>NZ_BMYT01000020.1 GCF_014652415.1 Affinundibacterium macrobrachii | reverse complement strand
GATTCTTACATCCCAACTCCAGAGCGCGCAGTTGATGGTTCTTTCCTGCTGCCAGTTGAAGACGTATTCTCTATTTCTGGTCGTGGCACAGTTGTTACTGGTCGTGTTGAGCGCGGTATCATCAAAGTCGGCGAAGAGATCGAAATCGTTGGTATTAAAGACACAGTAAAAACAACATGTACTGGTGTTGAAATGTTCCGTAAATTGCTCGACCAAGGTCAAGCAGGTGACAACGTCGGTGTATTGTTGCGCGGTACTAAGCGTGAAGATATTCAACGTGGTCAAGTTTTGGCGAAGCCAGGTTCAATCAAGCCACATAGCCATTTCACAGGCGAGATCTACGTATTGTCTAAAGATGAAGGCGGTCGTCACACACCATTCTTCAACAACTACCGTCCACAGTTCTACTTCCGTACAACGGACGTAACTGGTTCGATCGAGTTGCCGAAGGATAAAGAAATGGTGATGCCAGGTGATAACGTTTCTATCACTGTTAAGTTGATCAACCCGATCGCGATGGAAGAAGGCTTGCGCTTCGCTAT
>NZ_BMYT01000019.1 GCF_014652415.1 Affinundibacterium macrobrachii | reverse complement strand
GGAGGAAAGCGGGGGATCGTAAGACCTCGTGCTATAAGAGTGGCCGATATCTGATTAGCTAGTTGGTGAGGTAAAGGCTCACCAAGGCGACGATCAGTAGCTGGTCTGAGAGGACGACCAGCCACACTGGAACTGAGACA
Source organism: Affinundibacterium macrobrachii (assembly GCF_014652415.1). GTDB lineage: Bacteria > Pseudomonadota > Gammaproteobacteria > Burkholderiales > Burkholderiaceae_D > Undibacterium > Undibacterium macrobrachii. The sequence continues at coordinate 416 of NZ_BMYT01000019.1, read as the reverse complement.
CGGTCCAGACTCCTACGGGAGGCAGCAGTGGGGAATTTTGGACAATGGGGGCAACCCTGATCCAGCAATGCCGCGTGAGTGAAGAAGGCCTTCGGGTTGTAAAGCTCTTTTGTCAGGGAAGAAACGGTTGTGGCTAATATCCATGGCTAATGACGGTACCTGAAGAATAAGCACCGGCTAACTACGTGCCAGCAGCCGCGGTAATACGTAGGGTGCAAGCGTTAATCGGAATTACTGGGCGTAAAGCGTGCGCAGGCGGTTTTATAAGACAGAGGTGAAATCCCCGGGCTCAACCTGGGAACTGCCTTTGTGACTGTAAGGCTAGAGTGTGTCAGAGGGGGGTAGAATTCCACGTGTAGCAGTGAAATGCGTAGATATGTGGAGGAATACCGATGGCGAAGGCAGCCCCCTGGGAT
>NZ_BMYT01000018.1 GCF_014652415.1 Affinundibacterium macrobrachii | reverse complement strand
AGGCAGGTATTGAGCATGTCGCTGTCAATCCTTTGCCTACGCCATTCTTGAGTGGTAATGATTTGTCTTTGCCGTTTGGCTTAGTCGATTTTGATGTGCAAAAGGTGCCTTTGAGTCAGTCTGTTAAATTCTCTTTCTTTACCGATGCGAATGCGCCGATCAATGGCTTCTGGGTACAGGATAAAACTGGTACGTGGGTTAATTTAGCCAGCAATATCTCGTTAATTGATGGTAAATACCGCGTCGATTTGCAGATCACTGATGGTAGTCCATTCGATCTTTCTGCTAAGGGGNCCGATACTGCTGGACTCAATTATTGGGTACAGCAAATTGAACAAGCGGGGATGAGTCGTGCCAAAGTCGCTGCTTCTTTCTTGGCCTCAAACGAGTTCCAACAGGGTGTTGGTAGTTTAGCCCGTCTTTACTTTGGTGCTTTTGATCGTATTCCTGATCGTGATGGTCTCGATTATTGGATCAAACAATATAACGCGGGGATGTCTTTGTCTTCGATCAGTAATGCCTTTGTTGCGAGCACCGAGTTCCAGCAAAAATATAGTGCCATCGACAATGCTCAGTTCATCGATCTGGTCTATCAGAATGTCTTACACCGTCCTGCGGATGCTGCTGGTAAGACCTATTGGGTCAATCAACTCTCTAGCGGTGTT
>NZ_BMYT01000017.1 GCF_014652415.1 Affinundibacterium macrobrachii | reverse complement strand
ACTTGAGGCACTACCTAAATAGTTTTCGGAGAGAACCAGCTATTTCCAGATTTGTTTAGCCTTTCACCCCTACCCACAGCTCATCCCCTAATTTTTCAACATTAGTGGGTTCGGACCTCCAGTACCTGTTACGGCACCTTCATCCTGGCCATGAGTAGATCATCTGGTTTCGGGTCTACACCCAGCGACTGTCGCCCTATTCGGACTCGATTTCTCTGCGCCTTCCCTATGCGGTTAAGCTCGCCACTGAATGTAAGTCGCTGACCCATTATACAAAAGGTACGCCGTCACGGAACAAGTCCGCTCCGACTGTTTGTATGCACACGGTTTCAGGTTCTATTTCACTCCCCTCCCGGGGTTCTTTTCGCCTTTCCCTCACGGTACTGGTTCACTATCGGTCGATATCGAGTATTTAGCCTTGGAGGATGGTCCCCCCATGTTCAGACAGGATTTCACGTGTCCCGCCCTACTTGTCGCATACTTAGTTCCACACCGATGATTTCATATACGGGGCTATCACCCTCTATGGCCAGAGTTTCCAATCTGTTCTATTATCAAAGATGCTAAATCATGCAGGCTCTTCCCATTTCGCTCGCCACTACTTTGGGAATCTCGGTTGATTTCTTTTCCTGTAGCTACTTAGATGTTTCAGTTCGCCACGTTCGCTTTGCAATCCTATGTATTCAGATTGCAATGACCTTACGGCCGGGTTTCCCCATTCGGAAATCTGCGGATCAATGTGTGTTTGCTCACTCCCCGCAGCTTATCGCAAGCTACTACGTCCTTCATCGCCTGATATCGCCAAGGCATCCACCATGTGCACTTAGTCACTTGTCCCTATAACTTT
>NZ_BMYT01000016.1 GCF_014652415.1 Affinundibacterium macrobrachii | reverse complement strand
TGATCTGACCCCAAAAAGTTGGACAGTTTGTTAGTTAGGCATGCAAGGGCTGATTTCTGTATTGCACAGGACTCAGCCCTTTTAGTTTCAGTTTGATTCTGTCGTGATTGTAGTATTGAATGTATTCTTTGATGCCATGTTCAAGTTGTTCAACGCTGGTGAATTTATTTAAGTAAAAGAATTCTGTCTTCAAGACAGCGAAGAAACTTTCCATCGCGGCATTATCGAGGCAATTTCCTTTGCGTGACATGCTTTGTGCAAGGCCCTTTGACTGCAATGAATCTTGGTAAGCGGGCATGCGGTATTGCCAGCCTTGGTCAGAATGTAAGATTGGTCTATCCTTTGGCGAGAGTCGGTCAAAAGCTTTAGTAAGCATCGCATCAATCATTCTATAAACGGGTCTTCTTGCCGTTTCAAAGGCAATGATTTCGCCATTAAACAGATCTAAAATCGGTGATAAATAAAGCTTCTCTCCCGCGACATTAAACTCCGTCACATCGGTTGCCCACTTCTGATTTGCTTCAGTAGCTTTAAAATCTCGTTGCAATAGATTGGCTGCTGCCAAGCCAACATTGCCTTGGAATGAACGATATTTCTTTGGGCGAACCAAAGATTTTAATCCCAACAGCTTCATCAATCGTTGCACCGTTTTATGGTTAATCAATTCTCCCAATTGTCGTATTGCAGCCGTCACGCGACGATAGCCGTAGCGACCATGATGCTTGTCATAGATGGTGCGAATGCGTAGTTTGATCGCGTCATACTTGTCGTCGAGACGCGATTGTTTGCGTTGGTAGTAAAACGTACTGCGTGCCATACCAACTACCTTGAGAACCTGTGTGATCGGATATTGCT
>NZ_BMYT01000015.1 GCF_014652415.1 Affinundibacterium macrobrachii | reverse complement strand
AGTTGAGCACTCTAATGAGACTGCCGGTGACAAACCGGAGGAAGGTGGGGATGACGTCAAGTCCTCATGGCCCTTATGGGTAGGGCTTCACACGTCATACAATGGTACATACAGAGGGCTGCCAAACCGCGAGGTGGAGCTAATCCCAGAAAGTGTATCGTAGTCCGGATTGTAGTCTGCAACTCGACTACATGAAGTTGGAATCGCTAGTAATCGCGGATCAGCATGTCGCGGTGAATACGTTCCCGGGTCTTGTACACACCGCCCGTCACACCATGGGAGCGGGTTTCGCCAGAAGTAGGTAGCTTAACCGTAAGGAGGGCGCTTACCACGGCGGGGTTCGTGACTGGGGTGAAGTCGTAACAAGGTAGCCGTATCGGAAGGTGCGGCTGGATCACCTCCTTTCTAGAGTGCGCTTGAATGTTAAGTGTCCACACTTATTGACTGTTAATGATAGAGAACGCAGAAGACGCTAGCGATAGCAGCGACTTCGAGATTTGCCCGGTTAAGTTGTAAAACGAATGGGGGTTTAGCTCATCTGGTAGAGCACCTGCTTTGCAAGCAGGGGGTGATCGGTTCGAGCCCGGTAACCTCCACCAAGTTAAGTAAGACTAGTGGTAATTGACTGGGGCTGTAGCTCAGCTGGTTAGAGCACCGTGTTGATAACGCGGGGGTCGTTGGTTCGAGCCCAACCAGCCCTACCAAATCGAAGCAAGTAGAAAAGCTGTGAGAAATAACAAATGTGAGTGGCGCGTGCGCTGTTGAGATTTGTTCTTTCAAAGCGAAAGCAAAAAGTATTAAGTAGTATCGTTCTTTAACAATTGAGAAGAAGTAAAGTAGAAATAATCAAAATTATTTCGTAGAGGAGTTGGTGGCGGAAGCTACTAACAAATTTATGGAAGGGTTGTGATTGTATCGAACAAACAAAGTAGTAAAAGTGATCCAAGTCGTCGTCAAGTAATTGACGAAGAAAATAACTCACTTGAGCTACGGCAACGCTAAAGTAATACTCATATAGTAGTAAAGAACTATAACT
>NZ_BMYT01000014.1 GCF_014652415.1 Affinundibacterium macrobrachii | reverse complement strand
GGTTTTCTGGTCCGGAGCGCCGTTCAGCGCCATGTTTTCGCGCTATGCGGGCGCACCTCGCCCTTCGAGCCAAGCGAGGCGCTGGAAGTTATAGACGAGGTTGGCCATGCCGATCTTGATGGTGGCGCGGGCGATGCCGATGGTGCGCACGACGAGCCCCATCCGGTGTTTCTGTCCCGCGAACACATGCTCGACATGGGCGCGGATCTTGGATCGTCTGGTATTGGCCCTGGCGATCCGCTCGGGCAGCGGCTGCCTCGGCTTGCGCTTCTGGTGGACGTGGCTCTTGAACATGCCTGCCGCCAGGAAAGCCTCGTTTTTCTTCGACCGGTAGGCCGTGTCTGCCCAGACGCCCGAACCGGTATTGGCCTTGCTGACCAAGTCCGGCAGTCGTGCACCGTCATGGGCATTGGCGGCGCTGGCATCCCAGGTGCGGATCAGCCCATGGGCTTTGTCGATGCCGATGTGGTTCTTGTAGCCGAACATCGGGATGGCGAGATCGACGGGCTTTGCCGCCTTCGGGTCAGCGCCTTCCCGGACCTTGGCCTTGCTGTACTTGATCGACCAACGCGCATCGCGGTCCTTTTGTCGGGTCTTGGCCGGCTTCCAGTCCTCGGGCACACGGCCTTCCTTGATGGCTGCCTTCTCTGCTTCAGTGTTGCGCTGTTTGGGCGCCGGCACCACCGTAGCATCGATGATCTGGCCGCCCATGGCGAGATACCCCCGATCCTTCAGCGCAGCGTCGAAGCGGGCAAACAATCGGTCGATCGCCTTGGCCTGGACCAGACGCTCCCGGAACAACCACACCGTCGTCGCATCCGGCACGGTGCCATCGAGCCCAAGGCCGAGAAACCGCTGGAACGACAGCCGATCCTTGATCTGAAATTCCGTCGCTTCGTCCGACAGCGAATAAAGCGCCTGCAGCACAAGAATCTTGAACATCAGGACCGGATCGAACGGGGGGCGCCCGCCCTTACCTCGGACGCTCCGGCGCAAGGCGGCAATCAATGGACCGCGGAACACCTCAAAATCAACCACCGAACCCAAGCGCTCCAGCGGATCGCCCGCCGCGCTCAGCGCCTCGTACCGGTCCGAAAGATCAAAGAAACCCGGCTGCCCTGCCATCACCGCCTCCGACGCCTCGTCGGCGAAGTG
>NZ_BMYT01000013.1 GCF_014652415.1 Affinundibacterium macrobrachii | reverse complement strand
TCTATAACTGACCAAAGTTATAGGGACAAGCCGTACGGGCAATTAGTACTGGTTAGCTTAATGCATTACTGCACTTCCACACCCAGCCTATCAACGTCCTGGTCTCGAACGACCCTTTAAAGAGCTCAAGGCTCTGGGATATCTCATCTTAAGGCGAGTTTCCCGCTTAGATGCTTTCAGCGGTTATCTCTTCCGAACATAGCTACTCGGCAATGCCACTGGCGTGACAACCGATACACCAGAGGTTCGTCCACTCCGGTCCTCTCGTACTAGGAGCAGCCCCCTTCAAATATCCAACGCCCACGGCAGATAGGGACCAAACTGTCTCACGACGTTTTAAACCCAGCTCACGTACCACTTTAAATGGCGAACAGCCATACCCTTGGGACCGGCTACAGCCCCAGGATGTGATGAGCCGACATCGAGGTGCCAAACTCCCCCGTCGATATGAACTCTTGGGAGGAATCAGCCTGTTATCCCCAGAGTACCTTTTATCCGTTGAGCGATGGCCCTTCCATACAGAACCACCGGATCACTATGTCCTACTTTCGTACCTGCTCGACTTGTCAGTCTCGCAGTTAAGCACGCTTATGCCATTGCACTATCGTCACGATGTCCGACCGTAACTAGCGTACCTTCGAACTCCTCCGTTACACTTTGGGAGGAGACCGCCCCAGTCAAACTGCCTACCATGCACTGTCCCCGACCCGGATAACGGGCCAAGGTTAGAACCTCAAACAAACCAGGGTGGTATTTCAAGGATGGCTCCACGAGAACTGGCGTCCCCGCTTCAAAGCCTCCCACCTATCCTACACAGATTGGTTCAAAGTCCAATGCAAAGCTACAGTAAAGGTTCATGGGGTCTTTCCGTCTAGCCGCGGGTAGATTGCATCATCACAAACATTTCAACTTCGCTGAGTCTCGGGAGGAGACAGTGTGGCCATCATTACTCCATTCGTGCAGGTCGGAACTTACCCGACAAGGAATTTCGCTACCTTAGGACCGTTATAGTTACGGCCGCCGTTTACTGGGACTTCAATCAAGAGCTTGCACCCCATCATTTAATCTTCCAGCACCGGGCAGGAGTCACACCCTATACGTCCACTTTCGTGTTTGCAGAGTGCTGTGTTTTTATTAAACAGTTGCAGCCACCAGTTTATTGCAACCCTTTCATCCTTCCCCCGCAGGGGGGTCAAACTACAAGGGCGTACCTTATCCCGAAGTTACGGTACCAATTTGCCGAGTTCCTTCTCCCGAGTTCTCTCAAGCGCCTTAGAATACTCATCTCGCCCACCTGTGTCGGTTTGCGGTACGGTCTCGTATGACTGAAGCTTAGAGGCTTTTCTTGGAACCACTTCCGATTGCTTCGTGAATAAATTCACTCGTCTCAACCCCTTGAATTACGTGCCCGGATTTGCCTAAGCACCTTCTACAAGTCAAGAACAGGCTCTTCCAACCGCCTGACAACCTTCCGCGATCCGTCCCCCCATCGCATCATACGACGGTGCAGGAATATTAACCTGCTTCCCATCAGCTACGCATCTCTGCCTCGCCTTAGGGGCCGACTCACCCTGCTCCGATGAACGTTGAACAGGAAACCTTGGGCTTACGGCGTGGGAGCTTTTCACTCCCATTATCGCTACTCATGTCAGCATTCGCACTTCTGATACCTCCAGCATCCTTTACAAGACACCTTCGCAGGCTTACAGAACGCTCTCCTACCATATCTATTGCTAGATATCCGCAGCTTCGGTGTACAGCTTAGCCCCGTTACATCTTCCGCGCAGGACGACTCGATCAGTGAGCTATTACGCTTTCTTTAAAGGGTGGCTGCTTCTAAGCCAACCTCCTGACTGTTTTAGCCTTCCCACTTCGTTTTCCACTTAGCTGTACTTTGGGACCTTAGCTGGCGGTCTGGGTTGTTTCCCTCTTGACACCGGACGTTAGCACCCGATGTCTGTCTCCCAAGCTCGCACTCAACGGTATTCGGAGTTTGCAATGGTTTGGTAAGTCGCGATGACCCCCTAGCCATAACAGTGCTCTACCCCCGTTGGTGA
>NZ_BMYT01000012.1 GCF_014652415.1 Affinundibacterium macrobrachii | reverse complement strand
CGCCCCACCCAAGTACTCTTGCACTACTTGGTATTTGAACTCATCTGTATTTTTAGTCATTAAAAAACCCCAATAGTTGGTGTCCAACTATTGGGGTTCAGTTCAAAATGAGCGGTTTTTTTATACTAATGAGGCTTGCTTGCGCACACTAATTTTAGCCTGTGAGCAACACCTCAATATCACTTCTTATTTTCCACTTCTACCGTCCGCAGACGTGCGGCTAATTTATCCAGCACGCCGTTGACATATTTGTGCCCATCTTGACCACCAAATGATTTGGTCAGTTCAACCGCTTCATTGATGATAACGCGATAGGGAATTTCGATATGATTTTTCATTTCATACGCGCCAATGAGCAAAGCCGCATGCTCAATTGGTGACAACTCAGCGATTCCGCGATCAATAAACGGAACAAATTCTTCACGCAGTTGAATGGATTGATTTATCGCACCATGTAACAAAGCGTCGAAATGTTCACGGTCTGCTTTATCAAAGCCATGAGCCTCGCGAATATGGGCGTCGATTACACCAGAATCTTCATTATTTAGAAGCCATTGATAGATTCCTTGTAGCGCAAACTCGCGCGCGCGATGACGCGGTGAGCGAGTTTTATTTGGATTCGCATGTTGAGAATTAACTGTCATTGTATTTCCTATATTTTCTTTTATTGACGTACGGTCACTTGCTGTTGCTGACCATTATCCGCCTTTGTTCACTGTTGCTTGCTTCTTGTGATTCAATTCAAGTAGCAATCAAATTTATTCTTGATCAAACTCGATACCTTCAGTCGCCTCAGCAAGCTCTTCTAATGCCAAAGTCAAATTCGCCATTTCTACGGCAACTCGCGCTGCGTCTGCCCCCTTTTCACGCATACGAACTTCCGCTTGTTCATCATTTTCCGTCGTCAAAATTGCATTAGCGATTGGAATACCGGTATCCAATCCAACACGAGTAATCCCAGCACCAGATTCATTCGAAACAAGTTCAAAATGGTAAGTCTCGCCTCGTATCACTGCCCCCAACGCAATTAAAGCATCAAATTGATGTGTCGCAGCCAGTTTTTGCAAAGCCAATGGTACTTCTAAAGCACCTGGAACCGTCACGTGGAGGATATCTTCATCTAATACGCCCAATTTGCTTAATTCTGTCAAACAAGCATCGAGCAAACCAGCACCGACATTTTCGTTAAATCGTGCCTGTACAATACCTACTCGCACTCCCGCGCCATCCAGATTTGATTCATAGTGTCCGACTGTCATATTTTTTCCCTCTTAAGCCATTTTGGCTATAACAAATTCTATAATTAAGCGCTGTAACTTTCAGCTATTCGATATTTATAAAGCAATCAACATGCAGATTGCACAACTTATGACTTAGCTACTGGGCTATCCATATAGCCAGTGACTTCTAAATTAAATCCTGTCATCGATGGCATCTTGCGAGGATTTGCCAGTAATTTCATTTGCCCAACGCCAACATCCCTCAGGATTTGTGCTCCGATTCCATACGTTCTTAAATCCATTCTTGCGGCGCGACCTTGCGGCTTAACTTCAGGCGACTTCAAGGCATTAAATTGCGCAAATAGCTGCTCAGCTGTTTCCTCACAATTTAGCAGTACCATCACCCCATTGTCAGCTTGCTTGATTGCAGCTAAGGCATTCGCAATACTCCAAGAATGGGTGGACACCTCGGATTCTAATAAGTCCAAAATCGAGACTGGTTGATGCACGCGTACCAAAGACTCTTTTGCACTCTGAATTTGTCCATGCACTAAAGCTAGATGAGCTGATTTACTAGGAATATCTCTGTACACAATTGCTTGAAAGCTACCGTGCGCTGTATGCATTTCGCGCTCTGCAATGCGCTGTACCATGCTTTCATTTTGACTACGATATCGAATCAGATCGGCAATCGTACCAATCTTCAAACCATGGGTCTCGGCAAAAACCATCAAATCTGGCAGGCGAGCCATTGTTCCATCATCTTTCATGATTTCACAAATCACTGCGGATGGATTAAGGCCTGCAAGTTCGGCTAAATCACAACCCGCTTCAGTATGACCTGCGCGCATTAACACTCCACCTTTTTGCGCTTTTAAGGGGAAAATATGTCCTGGTTGCACGATATCTTCCGCGGTCATTTTAGGATCAACAGCCACTTGAATTGTACGCGCACGATCCGCTGCGGAGATCCCAGTTGTCACACCCTCTGCAGCTTCAATGGAAACTGTAAAGTTTGTTCCATAAGCAGTGCCATTTCGGGTTGCCATCATCGGCAAATTAAGCTCTTCGCAACGTTCTTCGGTTAATGTTAAACATATTAATCCGCGGCCAAATTTCGCCATGAAATTAATCGCTTCCGGTGTGACGAATTCTGCTGCCAAAACCAAATCGCCTTCATTTTCACGATCTTCTTCATCAACTAAGATTACCATGCGCCCCGCACGTAACTCTTCGATAATTTCTTGAGTGTTTGATAATTTCATCTGTTTTTCTCGCTTAAATGACGGCATTGATGCGCTTGTGCACATCGTTTTACGCTAACCCTCTATTCTAAAGTATTTGCACCTAAAAACAGATAAGAGGCATTATCTTTATCAGGGATTTAGAAACAATACTTAAACAAGTAACACCAAATTATGCGCGGCAACTTGCACAAATTGAAAAAACTCGATCATTAAATGAAAAACATCGTAAAACAAATAAAAATGCCGCTTAAAAAGCGGCATTTTTAATCAAGTAAGTTCTAACAACAATATAAAACTCGCTTAATGGCCGTGACCATCACCATAAGTTTCTACGTTAACAGGAACAGTAGCGCTGTTTTTACCCTCGAAGAAAAAAGCTTTCCTTGGTTTGTTTCGCAAACCGACTTCATTCATGGTGTCAGCATCATAGAGGCGCCCGTTAATCATCACTTGAGCGATTTGGTCAGACTGACGAATATCTTTCAAAATATCTCCATTCAGAATCACCAAATCAGCCAATTTACCCACTTCTAAAGAACCGATATCCTTATCCATTCCGAGATATTTAGCCCCATTCAAAGTCGATGCGCGAATGACTTCCAATGATGTCATACCACCGCGTCCGAGTGTCCACATTTCCCAATGTGCGCCTAATCCTTCACGCTGTCCGTGTGCGCCTAAGTTAACTGGAACGCCAGCGCGTTGCAATTCAGTAGCTGTACGTGCAACCTTGAAAACATTGAAATCCTCTTCGGGTGCGGTTAATCTTCTGACGCTACGTGGCTCTAATACAGAGCGTGGTACGTACTTAGACAAAATTGGATGCTTCCATACATCAGTGCGCGCATACCAGTAGTGTTCACCATCCAGTCCACCATAACCGACGATCAAAGTTGGGGTGTACCCGACTTGAGTCTGCGACCAAAGTTGTTTCACGTCGTCGTAAGCGTTTGCAACTGGAATTGAATGCTCAACACCTGTATGACCATCTATCACCATAGTCATATTGTGCTGAAAAAGTGAGCCCCCTTCTGGCACCACCGTCATGCCAGTTTGTCTTGCTGCCTCTAAAATTTGCTGACGTTGCTCACGACGTGGTTGGTTATAGCTTTTCACAGAAATCGCACCAGCCGCCTTCAGTCGTCTCATATGCGTTAATGCGTCATCTAAGCTGTTTACCACTGCACTAAAATTCGCTTTTGCGCCATACAAAATTGTTCCAGTTGAAAAAATTCGTGGCGCAACAACCTTACCGGCCTTTTGCATTTCACTATGTGTAAAGATTTCACTTGTATCATTCGATGGATCATGGATCGTCGTCACGCCAAAAGCGAGCGAGGCATAATTTACCCAACTTTGCTGCGGAATGATTTCACTTTCTCCCATGCCACCATGCCAATGCACATCCACTAATCCTGGGATAATCGTCTTACCACTGACATCAATTACTTTCGCTCCGGCAGGCACCACAACACTGCTTACTGATCCAATTTCGGTAATCCGATTATCCTTAATAACAATTCGCGCATTCTCGATGACCTCATCGCCCTTCATTGTCACGACGCGAGCACCCGACAGCACAGTAATTCCATTGGGCTTATCCGCAGATTCACGAAATCCAATTTTCACTCCATTTGCGGCCGTTTTCGGCAACTCTTTCGGCGCCCCTGCTACAAAAGCAAAAGTATCGCTCAACGCAGTCGTGAATAATTCATCCCCAAGCGCAAAATGAATCTTTTGGCTATCACCTGACCAATGCAAATAATCACCTGCATTCACATCTAATTGTTTCACTGGCAGTGCATCGCCTTTCGCCCCCACGTTCAATGCCTTGCCAACCAAAGGCATAGGCATCACATAAGCATGAAACCGCTCATTGAAGGCAAGCCACTTACCATCACGTGATACTGAAAACGCTGATACAAAATCGCCTTTTGCAACAGCCACATCCTCACTCTTATCTAACTTAAGTCTAAACAAAGAAGTGGACCAATCAACTTCTCCCGTATATCGTGTTCGGGTCAGATAAACAACATCATTTTCATTGGCGAATTGTGGTGCGTTACCATCTTCAGCGATTTTTCTTGGGGCTGCTTTTGCATCAGTTGAAACCACAAAAACGCCAGTTTCCATGCTATGCCAAGGCGACGTTAAGTAACCGCCGCGAGATTTCACAAACACAACTTGCTTGCCATCCGGAGACATGGTTACATCAGAATACTTACCAGGCTCTTTTGTGAGAACGGTCTCCTGTCCTGTACGCAAATCCATCGTGCGTACAGAACCTAGTTTCACATCATCCCAAGTCGCAAAAACGATACTTTGCCCATCACGTGAGAATTGCGGGAAATATTCAAAGTGCTCATTCTGCTTGGTCAAACGACGCGCTACTCCGTTTGGTAACTCTCGGATATAAAGTTGGCCAAGTGCGGAGTAGATTACGCGATCCCCCTTTGGCGATACATTCACCCATCGTAACTGCTTCACATCGAACTCATCTTTTGCAACTGGTGTCTCAAATCTCACAGCATCACGAATTTCACGACTATCTTTGACATGAAAGGCGATTTCTCGCTCCGTCTTGTTAAACGGATCAATTTGCCAAATTTTCCCTTGCGCCCAAAGTACAAGTTTCTTCGCATCAGGCATCCAAGAAAATGCTGGATAAACTCCATGTATCGCCCAAGCTTCTTGCATATCACGCTCGAGTTTATCCCACACAGGAAACTCTTCACCGCTCTTCAAGTCTTTGAGAAATAAAGTGCTTTGATTTCTAACGCGACGAACAAAAGCCAAGTATTTTCCGTCTGGTGATGGAGTCGGACGCACGGCGCCTCCAGGCCCGTTCACAAACGAAATCGTCTTACCATCTTTCAAATCTTTTCTAAATATTTGATAAATTTGCGCATTTGAATTTTTGTTGTATTCAAATGTAGAGCCGCCTGTCGTATCTTGTGAATAATAGATATAGCGACCGTCAGGCGAAAATGCAGGTTCGCCAAGATCTTTCTGCCAATTTGGTTTTTCGTTAATTTGTACACCTGAACCACCACTGACGTGATACATCCAGATTTCACCAGATCCTAAAGAACGCGTTCCAGAATAGTGTTTACGAGCTGCAATATACTGCCCATTTGGATGCCACACTGGATTATTTAACAGACGAAAATCTTCTTTCGTTACCGCCCTAGCATTACTACCATCCACGTTCATTATCCAAATATTGTCACCGCCTCCGGCATCTGACATATAGGCGATTTGTTTACCATCTGGCGAAAATCTTGCTTGCATCTCCCAAGCCATAGTATGTGTTAAAGCTTTAGCGACACCTCCTGTGACAGGCATTACATACAAATCACCAAGCAAATCAAATACAATGGTTTGACCGTCGGGACTAACATCCACTGTCATCCACGTACCCGTCTTCGTATCCAAATTTATGGTTTTTCCTTGGCCTGGTACGCTATTGACATCCCATTTCTTTTTAGCTGCATCTGAGGCGAGAACCTCGGCTGAAGCTAGCACCATGAATCCCAAAAATAGTCGAGCAACAAAATTACTCATAAACCGCCCTCTCTTTTTATCAATATGAATAAAGCGTGAAAATACTGCCTAAGCAGCATTATACAAACAGAAGCTCAGACTTCATTTATGAAACTAGGTTCAAATCTAAAGCAAATCGAACTAATTAGGCATCAAGCGAAATCAAACTATTAAATAATTCAAAAACAACCACAAAAAAATTCACTCTTCTAATACGCAAATCAATTCGTGATGCAAGGGGTATTAGCGAGGAATTAAAACGATAGCGAAACAAAAAAGGAAATCAGGATGCGAAAATTAAATATCTAGATCAGGGGTATTTAAAAAGAGGGAAAGTTAAAGAGTACGTGAGCTATAGTGGTAAAAGGAAACGCAGCAATGAGAACAGGTAGGTAAATAGTGCTCGGACAAAAATCGACACAGCAAGATAAGAGGAAAGGTGGAAGGTAAGGATAGAGTAAAGGGTAAGAAGTAAAAAGTGAGAAGGTAAAAAGCAAAAGCCCCTGATTCGGAAGAATCAGGGGCTTTCTGGANCCTGTTCGGGATGGGAAGGTGTGGTACCAACTTGCTATAGTCATCAGGCATAACTTGTTGATTTGCTGTTCTCATGAACAACAAATCCAATTAAGAAGAAGCTTGTAGGGTGGGCTAAGCCCACGCGTTACCGTCGATCAAGACGGTCGCAAATAATCGGTTGTGATTGCTCAAACTTACGTTTAGCACACACTATTGTAATACCTGTCGTAGTTACCTTGCTTTTGTTCCTAAAAATCATCTGGCTTTGCCAGTGATTTTTATCACTTCAAGCTACAAAAAAGTAGGTTTGTACTTTTTTGTAAAGGTTCTATAACTGACCAAAGTTATAGGGACAAGCCGTACGGGCAATTAGTACTGGTTAGCTTAATGCATTACTGCACTTCCACACCCAGCCTATCAACGTCCTGGTCT
>NZ_BMYT01000011.1 GCF_014652415.1 Affinundibacterium macrobrachii | reverse complement strand
AGGCAGGTATTGAGCATGTCGCTGTCAATCCTTTGCCTACGCCATTCTTGAGTGGTAATGATTTGTCTTTGCCGTTTGGCTTAGTCGATTTTGATGTGCAAAAGGCGCCTTTGAATCAGTCTGTTAAATTCTCTTTCTTTACCGATGCGAATGCGCCGATCAATGGCTTCTGGGTACAGGATAAAACTGGTACGTGGGTTAATTTAGCCAGCAATATCTCCTTGATTGATGGTAAATACCGCGTCGATTTGCAGATCACCGATGGTAGTCCATTCGATCTTTCTGCTAAGGGTGATGGGCATATCCATGTTCAGGGTGGGCTTGGTTGGAAACAGTCGGCTTCTGCTTTTAGTAATATTACCGCTGATTGGGATGGTGACGGTATTCCTGATGCGATTGAAACCAAGATGGGCACCAATCCTCTCGTCAAAGATAATAACGTCTTACAAAGTGCTGAGAAATTTGCGATGCAGATGTATCGTGATTTCTTGTTCCGTGAAGCCGATACTGCTGGACTCAATTATTGGGTACAGCAAATTGAACAAGCGGGGATGAGTCGTGCCAAAGTCGCTGCTTCTTTCTTGGCCTCAAACGAGTTCCAACAGGGTGTTGGTAGTTTAGCCCGTCTTTACTTTGGTGCTTTTGATCGTATTCCTGATCGTGATGGTCTCGATTATTGGATCAAACAATATAACGCGGGCATGTCTTTGTCTTCGATCAGTAATGCCTTTGTTGCGAGCACTGAATTTCAGCAAAAATATAGTGCTATCGACAATGCTCAGTTCATCGATCTGGTCTATCAGAATGTCTTACACCGTCCTGCGGATGCTGCTGGTAAGACCTATTGGGTCAATCAACTCTCTAGCGGTGTTAACCGCGGTGATCTGCTCGCTAGCTTTACCGAATCGACTGAGTTCAAAGCCGCTTCTCAAGCCAAGGTTGCGCTCACCCTCGACTTCGTCGGCCTGCTTGGGCGTGCTCCTGATCCCGCTACTTTTAATGAATTACTCAATCAACCAAATTCCGACTCTGTTACCCTCATTGGTCAGTTTATTAGTTCGGATGAGTATATTGGGCGTTTTTTAGAATAAGGCTAGTGTCTCTCTCCATCAAAAAGACTGCGTTAGCAGTCTTTTTGATTTATTCCTTAGCCTTCTATTAATTGCGCTGATTTACACAACTAAGCAAACTGAGTGAATCCATCTAAATTGATGCCATAATATATGGTGAATTTACTTCAGAGATTCGCGCAAACTAATTTAACGCCAAAGATTCTACTTTTTGTAGTTAAACGAACTCCCATGGCAACTAAAACCATACTTCTCATTGATGACCACAGTTTGTTTCGTAGTGGCTTGCGGACCTTAATTTTAAATAGTCTGGCCGACATCGACATTATTGAATCAGCCTCACTAGAAGAAGCTATGCGTTTAGCCAATACAACGCTAGATTTACTTTTATTAGACATTAAGTTGCAGGGTTTAAATGGCTTAGACGGAGCCGCATTACTGAAACGAAAATGGCCAGGCTGTCCAATTATTGTTATTTCGGCAGACGACTCATCCGACACCATTCGTTTAGCACAAGAGCGAGGTGCGCATCATTTTATTTCTAAAGGAAACTCAGCCGAAGAGATTTTACGTGCCATTAAACTTGCCTTAGATCAGGGAAAAAGAGCCAAGGAATTTACACAAAATGAATCGGGATTATCTCCAACAAATAGTAAACCTCTACTGACACCGCGACAGTACGAAGTCTTAGATCTGCTATGCAAAGGCTTATCAAATAAAATGATTGGCCGCCAATTAGATCTATCCGAGAACACGGTTCGCTGTCATGTGCAAGTATTACTGGCAACTTTCAACGCATCGAACCGCGCTGAAGCCGCATTTACTGCTCGCCGTATGGGATTAGTCGCCTGAATGTTACACGCATCAATATCTGTCGAAAAAAATATTCGTATCGAGTTACAACTTCTATTGATGCGTAATCTCGGTAGCTCTATGCTACCGGGAATACTGGTCGCGCTGGTACTCTTCTTCACTTTAAAAAATGAGCACAATCGTGTTGCATTAGGTATTTGGTGTGCCGCTGTCACGCTATCAAAACTAATCGATGTTTATGATGCGAGAAAATTTATTCAACACGGTATACAAGCTGATCAAGTCGACCATGTACAAAAACGCCTCATGTTATTGCACGCTATCGATGGTGCAGTTTGGGGGGCACTTGCTTGGATAGGCCTACAAACGGCAAGTACCGCTGGCAGCGTTTTGATCTTAGCCGTACTCGCAGGCATTGCAGCAAACTCAATGTCAATTTTATCGCCCGTCTTGCCAGCATTCGCGCTCTTCCTATTGTTTGAACTTGGCTCTATGGTCTATGCTGTTATCAGCTTAAATGATCCTGCGTATTGGGCAATCGGTATTGCCGTT
Source organism: Affinundibacterium macrobrachii (assembly GCF_014652415.1). Lineage (GTDB taxonomy): Bacteria > Pseudomonadota > Gammaproteobacteria > Burkholderiales > Burkholderiaceae_D > Undibacterium > Undibacterium macrobrachii. Next base: position 5,518 of record NZ_BMYT01000011.1, on the reverse strand, counting down.
GGTATGTATGCCATTACTTTGATGGGTCAAGCCTATAACACCTCACGCACCGCACGCGCCTCGATTCAACTACGCTTCGAAAATCTTGATTTGATTGAACAGCTGAGTTCTGCGACGAAAAAAGCAGAACAAGCTTTAGTTGCAGCAGAAAAAGCCAACGCCGAAAAGTCACATTTTTTAGCCGCAGCGAGCCATGATTTACGCCAACCGATTCATGCACAAGGTCTGTTTTTGGAAGTTTTACAATCAACGAATTTATCTACCGAACAAAAACAACTTGTAGAGAGTATCTGTTCCGCAGCAAATGCAACAACTGAAATGCTACACACATTACTTGACTACTCGCGTATCGAAGCTGGCGTAGTAGAGACTCAGGTTAGAGCATTTCGATTGCAACATATCCTAAATAAGATTGAGAATGAGCTAGCACCGCAAGCCAATATCAAAGGCCTCGTTTATCGTTCTCCAGAAACACATCATGTTGTTTTTTCTGACCCGACCTTGGTTGAAATGATTATCCGCAACCTCGTGAGCAACGCGATTCGTTATACAAATGAAGGTGGCGTCCTCATCTCTGCGAGGAAAAAACAAGGACAATTAAGTCTAGAAGTTTGGGATACTGGGATTGGTATAGCAAGCACATCTTTTGACGATATCTTCAAAGAATTTCAACAACTCGGAAACAGTGAGCGTGATCGACAAAAAGGACTGGGTTTAGGTCTCTCTATTGTACAAAAAATGGTGCAAATCTTAGGCCTAAAGCTTCAATTAGCATCGCGCTTAGGCAAAGGAAGTGTATTCAAAATACAGTTACCCTTAGCGCACGTCAACGTGCTCGAAGACGAACCGAAAGATACACCCGCGGAAGTACTCCATCTACATGCAAGAATTCTCGTGATCGACGATGATACGAGCGTTCGCCATGCAATGGCCAGCTTGTTGACACAGTGGGGCTGTACTTGCGATCTTGCCGCATCAATGCAAGAAGCCAATTCGATTGCTAGGTCGCATACGCCTGACCTAATTATTAGCGACTATCGTCTCAGAGATCACTGCAAAGGGACAGAAGTCATCGACGCAGTGCGTGCAATTTGTGGAACTAGTATTCCCGCCATTTTAGTCACAGGGGATACCGCACCAGTGCGATTAAGAGAAGCAAGTGCTTCAGCATTACCGTTACTACACAAACCAGTTTCACCATCGCAATTGCATACTCAACTTTCTCTTATATTGACCGCAACATCAGCAACACACTGAAAATACGATACTTATTTTTAAGACTTAGAAAGACTGCGATATTTAAAATCATCATCGCAGATATCGAATTTCCCTAAGCTGTCGAATACAAAATCCACCCCTCTATAGTCTGATCAGACTATAGACATTCCCCTCCTCAGGCACGATGATTCGTTACCATCTTAGGTAAGTATTTTTGAACAATAAATACGCTTTCCACGCTGTCAAAATAAAACTTACTAAAACATTGGTGTCACTACACAAATTAACGATTCTCTCCGCATGTGAAATGTAAACATGTCTGACATCAACAGAGAAAAATCACAATCTAGCTTCGCATTTAGTTTGCATTAAGTAAGAACCTATGACTACGTTACACCTTGCATCATCATATTCCGCACAAAATATGAATACATCGCCCGAGAAAGTAATGGACGATAAGGCATCAATTAGCGCCACAACATCTAGCATCGGATCACTGAATCATCTCAACACCAATTCCATCGTTTTTATTGATAGCCGTCTACCAGATTTCGAACAACTAATAGATGCGGTAAAAGCTGGGGCGACTGTCGTTGTGCTCGATAAAACAAAAGATGGCGTCAAACAAATTGCTGATACCTTGCAACAATATAAGAATCTCGACGCGATCTCGATCATTTCACATGGTGCCGATGGTTTGCTTTTGCTTGGGAACACCGCCTTACATCAAGGTAGTTTAAGCAACTATCAAAATGAGCTCCAAATTATTGGTGATGCGCTCAAATCTGATGGTGACTTACTATTGTATGGTTGCGATCTTGCGGCGACGGAGAAAGGACAAAACTTTGTCAACCAACTCGCACTCGCCACCAAGGCAGATATCGCCGCATCAAACAATGATACTGGCGATGCTAATCGTGAAGGTGATTGGGTTTTAGAGATCAGTACTGGGAGCATCAATAATCACTCGACAGCAATCGATCAATTAAAACTAGCGAACTGGTCTCACCTTGCAGCAACCTTAACAGCATCTGATTTGGCGAGTTTGCAAGCGGCGATGGCTACTGCCAATTCAAATGGTGTAAATGACACGCTCACCCTCACCGATGACATTCTCTTTGTATCGAGTGGAAACACCATCACAATAAGCGCCGATTCAGGTCACTCAATAACGATTATCGGCAGCAAAAATAATGCCGGTGGCGCGGTAACCATCGATGCAGGCAATTTAACCCGCGTCATTGATGTTGCCTCGGGAGCCAACGCAAGCATAGAAAACCTAATTATCAAAAACGGTTTAGCTGCAGGCAATGGCGGAGACAATATGGGTAACACTATTGGCCCTGGCCGAGCTGGAACCGATGGTGCTGGTGGAGGAATTCGCAACGCAGGCACGCTCAGCATACATAACAGTACGATCACGGAAAACAAGGCATCTGGTGGTGGCGGTACAGGCGGCGGCTTCGCCAAAGGCGGTGGCGGTGGCGGTGGTGGTGGCTTTGGTGCAGGCTTGGGTGGCACTGGTGGCTTTGATCGGGCAGGTGAAGTGCCAACAGCTCCCAGTGCTGGCATCGGTGGCAATGGGTCAGGCACATCAGGTGGTCAACGTGGTGGATATGGTGGTAGCACGGTCGGCGGCGCAGGAGGTGGCGCAGGTATTCCATACGTTGGTTCTGGTTATAGTATTGGCGGTGCGGGTGCGACAGCCAGTAACGGAAGCATATCGATCGGTGGCGGTGGCGGTGGCGGTGGTGGCTACTTTGTTGGTGGTGCAGGAGGTAGCGCTGTTGGAGGGATTTTTAACAGCGGCACGCTAACGGTTACGAACAGTAGTATTACCAATAATATTGCTGCTGGCGGTGGTGGCGGTGGCGGTGCTGCCTCCAATTATGCAGGCAAAGGAAATGGTGGCGTTGGTGGCAACGGTGTTGGGGGAATTTGGTCGACAGGCACTCTACGTATGGATGCCGCATCTCAAACTTCGCTGACGATTGGAAATAAAGGTGTAGGCGGCTTCGGTGGAACCGCCACGGGGACAGGCAATTTCACAGGTAGTAATGGCAGTAGCAATGATGCTCACTTAGGTACGATCACGCTGTATAGCCCTCCCGCGACATTAAACATCGGTCTATCACATGCAACACTTAAAGCTGGTGATACACAAAATGTGACATTCACATTTTCCGAAGCTGTCACCAATTTCAACATTGCAGACATCTCGATTGCGAATGGCACTTTATCTGGCTTACAAACCAGCGACAATATCACTTACACAGCCATTTTTACGCCAAATGCGAATGTCGATAGCGCCAACAATAAAATCTCTGTCAATCTTGCGGGTACCTATAATTCAACCAATACGCCAGGCGTAGGTACAACGAATAGCAGTAATTTTGTTATAGATACGAAACGACCTACGCTCACTATCAGTAGTGACAACACGGCATTAAAGACAGGCGAATCAGCTGCCATCAGCTTCAACTTCAGCGAAGCGCCGCTTGGATTTAACGCGGGCGATATCTCGGCCAGCGGCGGTATTTTAAGTAATTTCAATGGATCCGGTACAACATGGACCGCGCTCTTTACGCCAACCACAGCAACTAATCAAGGTTCATCCACAATCAGCGTTGCCGCTGGCTCTTACACCGATGCGGTAGGAAATAGCAGTGCGGCCAATAGTAGTCTTACGCTTAGCTTTGATACCAATACACCAGCGATCTCGAGCGTCACAGCACCGGCAAATACAACGCATACAGCAGGTCAGCATCTAGACTTCATTGTCAATTTTGATGAAAACGTCATCGTTACGGGGACGCCATCTATTCCACTCACACTCGATTCAGGCGGGACAGTTGATGCAACGTACTTTAGCGGTAGCGGTTCCTCTGCATTAGTTTTTCGCTACACCGTCGCTAATGGCAATGCGGATGCTAACGGTGTGACACTTGGCACAAATATCATTAGCAATGGCGGCAGCATCAAGGATGCGGGCGGTAATAATGCATCACTAACATTGAACAGCGTAGCCAGCACTGCCGGCGTCTTAGTTGATGGCATTGCCCCAACGATCATTAGTATCAATCGTGTGTCGTCCACACCAACAAATACAGGTACGCTCGATTTCCAAGTGAGCTTCTCTGAGAATGTGGCGAACAATGTTGTCGATATTGGTGACTTCTCACTATCCACCACTGGAATGGTAAATGGCAGTATCGCAAGCGTTTCTGGTTCGAACAATCTATGGACCGTTCGCATTGACAATGTCAGCGGGAACGGCACGCTACGATTAGATTTAAAAAACACTGGCACAGGGATTACTGACATTGCTGGCAATGCGATTGCTGGGGGCTTTACTGGTGGACAAAGCTATACGATCGACAACGCAGGTCCATTAATCAACAGCGTCACTTCATCTGTAATTAACGCCACCTACGACGTCGGTGCAGTGATCCCTATCAATATTACATTTAATGAGAATGTCTATATTACTGGCACGCCACAACTCACTCTTGAGACGGGAAATATTGATCGCACGGTAAATTACGCCACGGGCTCAGGTTCGTCGACAATTACTTTCAACTACACCGTGCAGCTCGGCGACAATTCGACTGGCCTAGATTATCTAAGCAGTACGGCTCTCAACTTAAACGCAGGCGGTATCAAAGACTTGTTAGGCAATAATGCCTTAATTACCCTGCCTACACCTGGAAGTCTCAACTCCTTAAGTAATAACAAAGCAATCGTAGTCGCGACTAACGTCGCTCCAGTGATCACAGGTGCAGTAGCAGGTCAATCCATCAATCAGTCCATGACGATTGCGCCTTTTGCTAATATCGTCATCACCGATCCTGATGTTGGTGCGTCTGAAACCGTCTCCATTACGCTCGATAACGCGGCCAAGGGCGCTTTTACCGCCGCCTCACTCTCCGCTAGTGGCTTCTCCACCGCCGATGGCGGTACAACTTATACCCATGCCGCAGCCTCTCCTGCTGTCATCCAAGCTGCTCTGCGTGCGCTGGTGTTTCAACCGACTGCAGGTCGTCTTACCATCGGTTCTTCTGAGACCGCAACATTCTCGCTCTCTGTCTCTGATGGTATCGCCCCTGCTGTGTTGAATAATGCTACTACCGTCACTATCAATGGCGTCAATGTCGCTCCTACTGCGATTGCGTTAAGTGGTGATTCTTTGCCTGAAACCGCAACCAATAACACCGTCATCGGGAACTTCTCTAGTACCGATAGTAATCCAGGCGATACCCATACCTATGCTTTTGAGAACACCGGTGAACAGAGTAATTAT
>NZ_BMYT01000010.1 GCF_014652415.1 Affinundibacterium macrobrachii | reverse complement strand
TATCGAGCGTAATGGAGACAGTTTCAGAGGCACCAACATCAGGATCGGTGATGACGATATTAGCAAAAGGCGCAATCGTCATGGACTGATTGATGGATTGACCTGCTACTGCACCTGTGATCACTGGAGCGACGTTATTACCATCAACGGAAATAGAGTTGTTAAACAAATCGGCAATCGTTAGTGCACCATCGGCACCGGCATTCCAGTCTTCCAGCATACTTAAATTGTAAGTAGTACCATCAGAAGCAGAATTCCCATCCTTATTCATTCTAAGAGCTACTGCCGCCTTGTCGGTTGGACTCAAAGTAATCGTAAAAGTAGTACCAAAGGGATTGGCTGCTAATTCGACATTCGGACTATCTGTTAATGTGTAGCCAGTTGCACCTTGACCAAAGAAGCTTATACGGTTTGCGATAATGTCGTTGGATAAGCCTGAAAGTGAGACTAAGTTGTGTCCGTGTACTGTTAATACACCTGACGATACGTTGTAACTTGCAGAAAATATAGTCGGATTGGGAACGTTTACCACCGTGACGTTATTACCTGTCAAATCAGCAATATTTAAACTTGGGTCTGTACCATTAGCCCAATCCTCTCCTGCTATCAAATTAAAGCTATTGCCACTCGTTGAAGTAAGGCCAGCCTTGTTCATTAGGGTGTTTAGCTTGATGCGACCAAATTCACTTAACGTCAGTGCGAAAGTAGTTGGATTGATTATTTCAACGTTCGGCTCATTCGTTAAAGAATACGCAATCCCACCTTCACCTTGTAAAGAGAGTTTCTCTATAGCGATATCATTGGCTATGCCAGCCTTACTTTTAAAGTTGGTACCCGTGACGGTTAAAATACCTAAACTAGCATCATAAATCGCAGAGGTGATTGTGGGCACTTGAACGTTACTGACTGCAATACTAATGGCATTAAAATTATACTGAGTAATATCAAATGGACCGAATGAACTGTTCCAATCATCAAGCGCGGTTATTATGTATGGGGAGAGTGACGTCGAAAGCGTTCCGTTACGGTTAAATAGTGCTTCTACTGCAGCTTGATCGACACTATTTAATACTATGGAGAAACTCGTTGGGGATAGAAGATCTACATTGCCTGAAGTTAAGGTATAGCTGTTATGGCCTTCCCCATGAATTGATAATTTGGACGTTGTAATGTCGTTATTGGCACCTAAAGTCTGAATTAAATCTGTACCACTTACGACTAGGGTATGTGTTGCTACATCATAGGTGGCAGATGTGAGCTTGGGACTAATACTTGGCACCCCCCAATAAGTCTCAATCGCATTTGTATTGTCGGTAACTGATGCCCTTGTTTGATTCCATCCGGTAGCTACAGCAATATTAAAAACATCGCCATTGGTTGATGAGTTTCCATTGCTATTTAGAATCCCATTAATGATTGACTTTTCGTTTGGATCAAATGTGATTGTAAATATGTGATCTGAATTTGCTGCAATTATTCTTGGCTGTAACGTGTATGTACCACCTTGACCAGTGACGCTAAATTTTGAAAGATCAATTGCGTCATTCGTCAACACATTTGGTGCACTTATTGTTAACTGACCTAAGGACTGGTTATAAGTCGCAGAATGGATTCTTGCAGGCATATTGAATACATTAATGGACTTAGGGACTGATACGCTTGTATCCGCACCAGTAACTTGGCTATCCCAATCATCAGCGGCGACTAGATGGAAGGCGTAACCTGTTGAAGAAATAGTCCCATTTCTATCAAATAATGCCTCCGTAGCATTGATATCTGCACCTGTTAAAGTGATCGCGAAGCTAGTATCTGAGTTGACTTCAACAGCATTCGTCGTTGATAGAGTGTATGTGTTTCCCCCTACACCCGCTATTGTGAACTTCGAAACGGTAATGTCATTATTGGCGCCAGTTGTTTTTACTAAATTATTGCCAGTAACTGTTAGCGTGTGAGTGGCATAGTCGTAAGCAGCTGATGTAATCGTTGGCGCGGTGACATTAGAAACAGTTACCGTGTTGCCGATTTGATCGGCTGCTGAGGTGGTTGTTGAATTCCAGTTCGTTGCAGCAGCAAGGTTGAAGCTAGTGGCATCCACCGCTGTTGTGCCATTTTTATTGAGCAAGCCATTGACGGCGAGCTTGTCTGCGGCATTTAAGGTGACAGAGAATGTCGTGGCACTGCTAGCGGTGACGTTCGGTGAAGTCAGCGTATAAGAATCACCTCCTTGACCGATGAGGCTGAGTTTGGAGACATCAATCGTGTCGCCCAAAACAAAACTTTTGCCTGTCACAACAAGTGATCCCGAATTGGCGTCATAGTTTGCACTGATAATGGCAGGCTGATCTATGGTGTAAGTCTGTCCAGAGATAAATCCTGTATTAATCGTATTTGACGCAGCATCCGAGATATTGGTGCCGCTCGCATTTAAATCTAAGCGTAAAGTACCGTCACCGCTGATGCCGTTGATGGTAACAATATAACTACTTCCGCTACCGCTGATGGCAGAAATATTTCCAACTGTTGCTCCCGTTTTAGTTAAGGAGAAATCACTGATGTCAACACCAGAAACGCTCTCGTTAAAGCTCACCGCATAGGTGACGCTACTAGCGTTGGTGGTTGCAGTAGCGGGTGATTGGCGAACAATGCTGGTAATCGATGGCGTGAGCGTGTCACCAGTAATCGAAACGTTAGCTATGCTCGCCAAATTGTCTTCGTTGGCTGCATTTTTAAAGGTATTGGCAGCCACGCTGATTGATGCATTCAAGCTTTGAGTTGCAGCGGTGGGAGTGAAATTTGCAGTATAGATTTTGTTGTCAATCGCATCAACCGTCACCGCACTCAGCGTTCCTCCATTGACCGTTATGTCTGTATCAGTAAATCCAACTGGCGCTTCATTGAATGTGAAGGTAATGAGAGCGCTTTCTCCGGCTTTAAGTACATTGCTATTGCTAGTGATCGCCACCGTAGGATTGGTATTCACAGTGATAGTAGTACTGGCACTATTTGAATTGAGTTGGCCATCGTTGAGTGTCGCACTGATAACCCTGTCCCCTTGGGTGCCTGTGGCGTCAAAAGTGATGTTTTGTAAGAGCGTTGAGACACGTGCTGCGGTTGCTGCGGAATTTAAATTAATAACTAAATTATCACCACCAATGCCAGTACCATTGTTTGCAATTGAACCGATATTTTGCCCGCCTACCGAGACGTTACTTCCGACATTGCTGCCGTTTGAGAGTGAAACACTTCCACCCACAAAAATTGAAAGTACATCACCACTGGCGCGTCCCGAGCTGAATGCAATAGTTAGGCTGCCATTGTTGAAATTAGCATTGTCTGCATCGCTTACTGTGGCAGGTGTCCCCAGATCAATTAATGCCGCATTTGCGCTGGCAGAGACGGTCTGATTATCTGTACTGGAAAGTCCACTGACGATAGGTGCATCATTGGAATCTGTAACCGTGATGGATATAGCTTGGGTGTCACTCAACGTGCCATCTGATGCAGACACGACAATATCGTAGACGTTATTTGCGCCAGAATCTGCTGGGGCCTCAAAATTGGGGGCGTTTTTAAACGTTAGTGCGCCTGTCGCGTTGTTAATGTCAAACAGAGCAGCGTCCGTACCGGAAACGCTATAGACGATGGAGGTAGTTGCATCAACATCGCTGGCTTGTACGGTGGTGATTGCTGTTTGGTTTTCCGATATAGTGATTCCAGCACTTGCCCCTCCACCATTACTGGTAATCACCGGGTGTTCGTTAACATTGGTCACAGTCACGGCAATTGCTTGACTATCCGAAGCTATACCATCGGACACAGTGATGATGACATCGTAGATATTGTCACCGCCTGCATCGGTCGGTGCTTCAAAATTTGGAGCGGTGGTGAACGTCAATACACCGGTTGTTGGATGAATTGTGAATAGAGCTGCATCGGTGCCAGATTTTGAGTAAGTAATGGATTGACCAACATCAGGATCGGTCGTTGTGAACGTCATTACTGCTGTTTGATTCTCCGCTGCATTGACAGCTGCGCTAGCTGCACTACTGTTGTTATCGATGACTGGAGCATCGTTAATTGACGTAGCGGTGGTATTGGTCGCAGTGTTTGCTCGGCCATCTCGAATCCCATCACCTGGTGTCAATGTGAAGGTCGTTCGCACTGTGCTATTTGGGACGATTTGGTTCTCAGTCGGCACAAAAACTAGTGCGCGTAGTTCAGTATTCAAGGTCGATAAAGACGTTGTTGAAGTCTCTAGGACATAATTGCCAGGTGTGCCGCTTAAACCCGTTCCAACTAAGCTACCGTTTGCGGCGGGGTAAGTAATGGTGACTTTACCGGATGTAGAGTCGACATCACTGACGGTCAAGTTGGCGAAAGGTAGGATGTTGCTTTTATCTGTTAGTGCACCATTTGTTGTGAAAGTGCCTGCAAGTGTCGGGGGAAAGTCCACTGGAGTAGTAAACGCAGCGCCGTAGGTGACGACAGAAACTGCGCCACTAGTGACAAGACCGTTAGCATTGGTGACAGGATTGCTAATCCATGCACTCGTGACATCGCCGTCTTTGGCTAGGCTAGGTGTGGCGGCAACTTTGTCGGCATCAGCAATAGACTGACTGGTGGTGCCCGCGCTAGGATTGAAGCCATCAACAAAATAACCGAGCTTAGCAGAATCGCTAGCGCCACCGATTGCGAGATAATCACCGGACAAAGATAATTCAACCGAGCGTAGATTTGTGACTGGAATCGCGCTGGCAACTGTCAATCCTAGGCTGCCGTCAGCTCCTAAGGTTTGTACGTAATATGAGGAAGCTGTGTTTCCAACCCCAGAGCTTATATCGTTGCCGAATAAATCGAATCCCCCACCATACATCGGTGCGACTACTGCAGCTGCTTGATAATAAGCCGTGTCGTAAAGCCCCACCTCAACATTGCTTGTACTCCACAAGAGAACTTGGCTGTGTGTGTAGACATCGTTACTACTGATGGGAATCGCGATATTGCCATGCATGTCGATAGCAGCATTTTGGACAATTGGCGTGTTGCTAGCGAACTCTTTAGAGTAGGTTGCTCCACTTAATGTACCGATAGCGCTATAGCGCTGGTAGCTAACAGTAATCGCGTTGGTTGTGGTGTTGGTGGTAGTCCAAAGCAAGACAAAGCCGCCATCTTGACTGGCTAAAACTTTGGCTGATGGATTGACCGAGCTGCTGTATGTCGCAGGCGCACTGATGGCCTGCGATACACCAGTATTGCTATACATTTGAATGCCATAACCATCATTTGAATATGACGAAACTACAAAGCCACCATTATTCAAAGCCACTATAGACGCGGCATCGTTGGTTTGGATGCTATTGCTATTATTGTTGACGCCACTGTTGTTGTTGATCACATTGGCGACGGTTCCCGTTAAACTAATTGGCGTCGTATTGCCTAAGTTGTCGATTAATACAACACTCAAATAGTCTAAGTTCGCCATGCCGTAGTAATCGGCTTTGTTATTGGCTTGCAATAAGACGCGACTACCGTTGCTCAACTCAACCGCGCCGAGCATTGCAAGTGGCGTCGTGCCAGGAGTTGTGTTGATATAGTCGTTGCCAGTAGCAATACTAACTGGGTTGCTCGCGGTGATGAGTCCTGCCAAACTTTGCTGATAATTGCTTAAACTTAAACCTACCGCGTAGGTTGTTTCTTGTATTCCAGTATGCGTTTGTAGCAATTGACCGTTTGATGAGGCAATAACTTCCATCTGCCAATCGCCACCTAATGCAGCAGCGCCAGTGGTGTTGTTCGAAGCGCCTACGGCGACTCCGGTTGAGGCAGCAAATTGACTGACAAACTGTAGACCAATTCTGTCATCCGCAAGGTCGCATCCATATAACAAAATCATGCTGTCTGGTAGCAAACTACTGCCAATACTTGCAAGCGCCGACTGCGCGGCGATGTTATTTATCGTGCTGGTGTTTAAGTAGCTAGCGCCAAGCTGTAGGCTACCCGGACTGGCATGAGAAAATAGGTGTAATGCCGACACTGCGGGGTAGTTGGCTAGCGCATCGGCAATCACAGTCAAACCATCACTAGTAGGATCTAACAAGACGATTTGCATGCTAGGTGATAAGGCGGTGATGATCTGTTGGTAGTCCGCAAGGCGGGTATCGATCATTGCAATTTGTACGCCAGTAGTTAACCTAATTTCTGATGTCGCTTGAGATTCTAGTTTCATGTTCTAACCGTGATAGATGCACTAATTTGTATTATTTAGATGATGTGAATTACCGAGAGCAAGCCGCCAATTCTGTCCTGTTAATTGAGACTGCGTTTACTTGCGACTTTTAAGTGCATGCCACCAAAGGAGTTGTCGCCAGGTATGGAATAAAGATGCAAATCGCCGTCAACTGAACCTGTTCCTGCTGAGTTTTTTGCGATCCTTCGTTCTAATTCAATGATGTTGTTGCTGGTACTAATGCTAATGTTGTATTGCACATTTTTGAGGTCAAGTTCATTTGGGTTTTGAAGAATTTTTGTCGCGCTAAAGCCAACGAAATTACTCGGGACTGTATTGTTGGTATCGCCAAATGCAAATACGTATTTAATATCTCTAGCACCAGTAAAACGGATCGAACAATCTTGTCCAGAAATGCTTACCGGGTAAACTGCACCCACCGACAAAGGCGCGCCCGCTCCAGGTAAAAAAGCAGGGTCGACGGTGCCGTCGTAAGTGCCTTGCGCAGCCGTGAATAATTCTTTTACTGTTCCGCTGCAAACGAAACTAGATGTCGCCTGTACAGCGCCATTGTTGGTAGTGGAACTTGGTGAGCCACCGCCGCCGCATGCACTCAGAGCCAACAATGTTAAGGGCCCCAGGTACGCAAAATTGCGCAACGAAATTCTTAAATTAAAACGAGCCATACTAATGCACCATTCTTTTTAGATGAAGATAACTACAGGTAACTCAAACGATTGGGTAGGAAAAGCACACCTCGTCAAGTGCGAGGTGGAAAAACTCCCTGCATGGCAATCGCAAAATACATCGTCAAATACGGTTGCATATTGTTGTGTGGCATGCTTCCACCATTCTGTGTGATCGTGTTGTTGCTCAGAGTACCAGTCGCGCCACTAATGGGGGCATACATTGGGGTGCCTTTGGCACCAATCGCCATTGCATTCGCAGCAGGGGTCGTGGAATTACCCGCTATATCACTTACCTGCATGGTGTGGTTATGAGTAGGAATTTCTGTTTGTAGTAAGGTGACGCTTTCAGCTCCACCGCTTTGCCCCAGATTATATAAAGATAGGCCGGGCCCCTGGTCGGGTTGCATCGCAGCGCGACCTTGTAGATCTGGTAGAGCAAAGTTAGACTGACCGTTTCCACCGTAGGTCGTGCCGAGTAATGAAAATAAGGCAGTATTTTGTGAAAGGGGCAGGAGTTGTCCATCGCACCACGCCCAGCCTTTTGGGGCAAAGTTAAAAGGGAAAATTCGGATTTCAGCGACAAAGGGATCAGCCATGTTTGAGCCTCAGTTAATACTCGGGAATATCCCGAACAATGAAATAATGTAGTTGACGCATAGATATGGCATCAAGTTTTCGTGGGGTTGGCTACCGCCAATCGAGGTTATCACCGCAGGGTTCATATTCAACATAGAACCTGGTGCTGAGCTTGAGTAAGCCTTTATATTTCCTCCTGCCAGCATATTGCTTAAAGGGTTGGTATGCGTTGCATTTCCAGTTGGTGCTGATGCGGTTGGTGCGCGTACTAGAACAGGGTGCGTATGCGCTGGAATTTGGTTCACGCTCAAGGTGACGTTCTCGGTTCCACTCGCTTCGGCTAATGTGTAAGTATTTCCTCCGTTGCTGCCTTGATGAATCGGAATTCGACCGCGCAAATCCGGCAGCGCAAATGTGCTTTGTCCATCGCCGCCATAGGTCGTACCGATGACCTGAAATAATGTTTCATATGTAGAAATTAGGACTGTCTGACCATGACAAAACATCCAGCCCGCTGGGGCGAAGTTACCTGCAAAAATGCGGATCTCACCAACATAAGGTAGTGCCATTTTTGTTCCTCTTAGTTAGCTGAAGGGAAAATGCCTTGTAGCGCAATACAAAAACTGATTGTTAAGTAAGGCTGCATATTATTGTGTGCTTGATTGCCACCAACGCTGGCGAGTGTGGGGCCGCCGACCACTAAAGTTTCGTAAGTGGCGCCGGGGCTACCATCTGAATACATTGGATCCACTGTTTGTCCAAGAGTTGCACTTGCCGCGCTAACTAAATTAGCCCGTTTGGCTGATACGTTCACTGCATGGGTATGAGTTGGCATTTCAGATTGGTTGATGGTATGTGTTGCTGCGCCTGATCGTTCACCAAGTGTGTGACCATTGCCAACGTGAATTGGTGTTCTACCTCTGAGATCCGGAAGTGCGAAATTGACCCTACCATCTCCGCCGAAGGTGGTTCCGAGTAAAGAGAATAGCGCTTGATTCTGATTGATGGGCAGCAATTGTCCATTGCACAACGCCCATCCTTTGGGTGCAAAATTAAAGCTGAATAGTCGAGTTTCTGATAAAAATGGTTCTGCCATGATGTCCTCTTAAATAGCGCTCTCTTTGAATGCCTCTACGGGAGACGTCCGATTAACTTCTGGATTTGTTTTCTCAGATGCAGCAGGTCGTACGACGAAAATATATGCACCGCGCTCTTCAACTTCGATAAAGCCCAGACGTGCATACAAACGGCGGGCTGGATTGTTATATTCCACATGTGCACTCACGCGCAGTTGTCGATCATCTGCTTCCGCAAGTAACTGATTCAATAGCATGCTTCCAATTCCTTGGTTGCAATAATTTGGTAGCAAATTGATGTCAACAATACGCATATCTTCTTGGCCGCGAAACACGTAGAGGCGACCAATGACTACATCGTTTTGAAGTACACAACTAAACTGGGCTTGTTGAAAATAGGTTTGATAGTGTTGATGTTGTGCGTCGAATTGCATTGCCAAAAACTGTTGCTTCTCTTCATCTGAAAAAGGGAAAAAACGCATTTCGTCCGCACGTGATGCGTAATAAATCTCACGCAAAATAGGCATGTCCGCGTCCTTGATTGGACGCAGGCTATAAATTGCAGAAGGGCGAGCGGTAGTCATGAATGTAATCAAAGGTTATAACTTGATGCGACCTGCTTGATTAACCGAAGACAACTTCGTATCGCGGTAAGCGTATATTTTGGCTACCAATTTGCGTCATAAACACTTTCATACTCGCGATTTTAGGATGTTTTAGATCGTAGATTTCTGCGGGCAGTTGCATACCTTGTGGCGCTGAAAATTGCAGACTGAATGGCTCACGGCGCACAGATTCTGGTCGCGCATCAAGGGCACGACCATGCGAAATAGCCGCTACTAATTGCATGCGTACTTTATGTATGCTGGATCCAAGTAAAAAATTTTGTCCTACTAGCGGCAGAAAATCTACTAACGCCAACTCACGTAAACACAGGTGATCAGTATTGCTCAAATTAGCAGAGCAACTTGGCAGCATCTCGTATTCCATTAGTGCGTTTGCTAATGAAGTAGGGGCTGATACCGAAGTTAACGCAACCGCACCACCAAATAGCATAAAACCGCGCCGTGCCAAATTTTGCTTACCCAACATCTTGAAGCTCCGTTCAATTTAAATTTAACTAAAAATAGCTTGATAGCACATATTCTTACTGACCCGGTCTGGGCCGATTGGTACGATGAATAATTCGAATTCACCAATTACCGGATGTGTAAATTTGTAAATTTGCTGAGGCAAGTAGATTTGATTTTCACACTCAAAAATAATCGAAAAATGTTCTTTCGGATTCGCTGGTGTACTGACCGCACTTTCGAGTAAATTGGAAATTGACGTGAGTACAAAAGTTTCGTCAGAACTACCGTCGACTTGTACGCGGAAGCTGTCATTGAGGTGGTCGCAAAAAGTCTGATGAGAAGGTAGGTTCATTGAATTATTAAAAAAATAAATTGCCGCAATCTTATTGTGAACTAGACATGTAGTCAAGGGTAAGTCTATGTTTTTAAAGGGTAAATTTGAATCGCGAAAATTTTATTTCGAAAATGAATTAAAGATAAATAGTTAAGTTTACGTTACTTTCCATGTGGAAATGAATTTTGTATTTTTTAGTGATTCATTAGCGCCAAATTATTTTTCTAGTGATCATTAAATAGTGCGCCAGTAATTGCGAAGCCAATGTTTTAGAAATTACTTTGTGAGATAGGCATTCACGCTAAATTCAAATTGGTCACACGAACTAAAGCTTGCTACCTATGACGAAAGTGTCGTTGCGTATTGAGAAGCATGTCAGCAGTTCAAATGAAGAGTACGAAATTGATGAGCAAATAATTCAATGCGCGATAAAAATTTCTACGACAAATAGCTGGAGACGATACTTTTTGAGAATGACATTGTCTATAGTCTATTTAGACTAGTTATGTGCATCAGTTTGCATGGTGGGAGGAAAGACGAACAAGAACTGAAATGACGCGTGGCCTGATTGTATGAATGTTTTGATTGATGCCGAGTAATCGATATGCCCTATGACTACAATAAATGAAAGTACATTATTAACCTGCATTAAAAAATACAGAGAGCTAATAAAAAGTGCACAAGTAGCCCTCTGTAGTGAGTGACAAAGTTCTGCTTTACTCTAAAAACCGCCCAATATACTCATCAGAACTAATAAACTGTCCAATGAGGGTAACAGAGTCGGTGTTAGGTTGATTGAGCAATTCATTAAAAGTAGCGGGATCAGGAGCACGCCCAAGCAGACCGACGAAGTCGAGGGTGA
The DNA here is from genome assembly GCF_014652415.1 of Affinundibacterium macrobrachii. Taxonomy (GTDB): domain Bacteria; phylum Pseudomonadota; class Gammaproteobacteria; order Burkholderiales; family Burkholderiaceae_D; genus Undibacterium; species Undibacterium macrobrachii. The sequence goes on along the minus strand of NZ_BMYT01000010.1, from coordinate 212 downwards.
GCGCAACCTTTGCTTGTGAAGCGGCTTTGAACTCGGTCGATTCGGTAAAGCTAGCGAGCAGATCACCACGATTAACACCGTTAGAGAGTTGATTGACCCAATAGGTTTTACCAGCAGCATCCGCAGGACGGTGTAAGACATTCTGATAGACCAGATCGATGAACTGAGCATTGTCGATAGCACTATATTTTTGCTGGAACTCGGTGCTCGCA
>NZ_BMYT01000009.1 GCF_014652415.1 Affinundibacterium macrobrachii | reverse complement strand
TGTTCGTCAGCAGCAGAGAAACGAGATTATGCAGCACTTCTAACTTCTCGTCAACCCCCTGTTTTTAGTTTTGATTTAAATCGTTTCTTGCTACTCGATTCAAACACCAGGAATATCAACGTCTTACTGCCTGCATTACTCTTATTTCAACCACGCATTTCTGCGGGAGGCGAACTATAGCAAACCCATCACCTCCTTGGCAAGGCTTATTTCGCTAAACCAAATAAATCAAATAAATCGTTTCAAACTTCCCTTCACAAAAAATAAAGCGCTCCGCAAGCGGAGCGCTTTATTTAGAAGATCCCAGAATAATAGGTGATTCAACTATTATTTATTCTGAAAATTAGCTGGTCGTTTTTCCAAGAAGGCCTTCATACCTTCACGTTGATCATGAGTACCAAAGCTCGCATGGAATAAACGGCGCTCATAATGCACGCCTTCAGTTAAACCAGATTCAAACGAACGATTCACGGCATCTTTAATCATCATTACAACTGGCAATGACATCGACGCAATCGTCGTCGCAGCCGCCAAAGTTTCTTCCATCAATTTATCCAATGGCACCACACGTGACACCAAACCAGCGCGCTCAGCTTCATTGGCATCCATTAAACGCGCGGTTAAACACAAATCCATCGCTTTTGATTTAGAAATAGCACGTGGCAAGCGCTGTGTACCGCCACAGCCGGGCAGAGTTGCTAACTTAATCTCTGGCTGACCAAATTTAGCATTATCAGCAGCAATAATAAAATCACACATCATCGTGAGTTCACAGCCACCACCCAGTGCATAACCTGCCACCGCTGCAATCACTGGTTTTCTCACACGAAGGATGTGTTCCCAGTTCTTAGTAACATAATTGCCTTTATAAGCATCCATATAATTGTAGTCAGCCATCGCAGCAATATCTGCTCCAGCAGCAAACGCTTTTTCACTGCCGGTAATAATCATGCAGCCAATCTCATCGTTCTGATCAAAAGCCAATAAGGCATGACCCAATTCGTCCATCAGCTGATCATTTAATGCATTTAAGGCTTTAGGGCGATTTAAAGTGATCACGCCCACTTTATCCTTGGTTTCTACAATAATGTTTTGGTATTCCATCATCTTCTCCGCAAAAGTAACTAGTTATTTTTCATTTCAAATGTCTTGGGCAAGAGTAACCACATTGCGCCACGCTGCTTCATTCGGCCCGCTAAGTCTCCCGGCTCACGGCCAAAGCCCCAAAAGAAATCCGCTCGCACAGCGCCACGAATCGCGCCACCGGTATCTTGCGCCATCATCAATCTTTGCAAGGGGCTGCTGCTGAGTGGCATTGTAGTTGATAAAAATACCGGCGCCCCCAATGGCAATTGCGTTGGATCAACTGCAATTGATCTTTGTGGCACCAAGGGAACGCCCAATGCGCCCTTAGGCCCAATACTGGGATCGAGCAATTTCTCTTCCTTAAAAAATACCATACTAGGGTTAGCGTTTAATAACTCGTCTTGGCGACTTGGATTCTTTGCAATCCAAGCCTTAATGCCTTGCGCTGATGCCTGATCTAAAGTTAACTCGCCTTTATCGACCAAATAACGCCCTATGGATTTGTACGGATGCCCATTCTGGTCCGCATAGGCTAGGCGTATGGTTTCACCAGAACCTTCTAACTGCACTCTACCGGACCCCTGTATTTGCAGAAAAAATGCGTCAACTGGATCATCAACCCAAACCAATTCTTTCCCAGATAAAAATGGCAAAATATCTGCGCGCGAAGCATAGGGAACTACTTTATTGCCAACTAAACGACCGCGTAGGCGCATGTTTTTCAAATCCGGATAGACGCTTCCAAGATCAATCGTCAACAAATCATTGGGTACAGCATATAACGCCGTTTGATAAATACCGCCCTTATTGCGCGAACCTTTTAGCAATGGTTCATAATAACCTGTTACCAAGCCCTCTGTTTTACCATCAAGATGCGCAACCTGATAAGGTAAAAAATTCGATTCAAAGAAAGCGCGGATAGCCGACGATTCTTTTGCATCAACGTTTTTCAAATTGGCACAGACCTCGCGCCACTCCGCTTTGTTGCGTAAAGCGGAACATGAATTAACAAAAGCAGGCCAAGCCTCTCTCAGATCATCATTCGCCCAACCTGGCAGGTCAGCGTAAGAACCTAACTTATAGGCTTGTGTGTAATTTGTGATCGGCGCCAATTTTGGAGGTGGCACAGGCGGCGTCGCTGGCACCGTCGTCACAGGTGGCGTGGCGGGTGGTGTCACTGGCACGGGCTCTGTAGGCGACACCTTAGGTGGCGTTGTACATGCCGCCAATGTCAACAGCAGTGATACTGCTAAAATACGTCTTTGTTCGAACAAAAATTTCATAAAGGCTTAACTATGTGGTTATTAGCTGTCGAAGCATTAGGTGCTTTTTTTCTTTTTGTCTTTATTGTGTGGTGGACCATGTTTTCAGGAAAAAAACCACCGAACAAAAGTAAAACAAGCAAAGATCAGAACCAAGATCAAGATCGGTAAATGCTAGGTGTTTTCTTAGCGAAACAATCAAAGAAAATTTATCAATACAATCAATGCAAAGTGCGTGGCAAAGATAAAACAAATTCCGGAATCGCTACATCAAATTTGTGACCATCCTCGGCGACACAAAAATAACTTCCCTTCATTGTTCCATGCGGGGTTTCTAAAGAACTTCCACTGGTGTATTCAAAAGCTTCACCCGGTTTGAGTAAAGGCTGATGACCAACGACGCCCAAACCTTGAACCTCGTGCACCTTGTCTTTAGCATCGGTAATAATCCAATGCCGAGAAATTAATTGCGCTGGAATATCCCCCGTGTTTTTGATCGTAATCGTATAGGCAAAAACAAAATGCGCCTGATCAGGATGAGATTGCTCCTCCAGATATTGCGTCACGACTGACACTGTAAAATCGTATTTCGTCATAAAACCCCAGAAAAATCAGCTAGAAATTCAGTAATAAGGCCAGAGACCTCTCCGCTTAACACGCATTCGCAACATCTTCAGCAAGTTAAGAAGGTAAGGAAATGCTTACAAAACCCGCATATTACAAGAGCACGCCAAACTTCGCAGGAGTAAAATACGGCATTCGCTGACATTTTGCGGTCAGGACTTCCATTTTGTGCATTTCTTCGAGATTTTAATATGACAACTTATCGCATCGCTCCCAGTATTCTCTCTGCCGACTTCGCCCGCTTGGGAGAGGAAGTTCGGAATGTCGTCGCTGCTGGCGCGGATATGATCCACTTTGACGTGATGGATAATCATTACGTCCCTAACTTAACCATCGGCCCTTTGGTATGCGAAGCGATTCGTCCACACGTGCAGGTGCCGATTGATGTGCATCTGATGGTAAAGCCTGTCGATCGCATCATTCCTGATTTTGCCAAAGCGGGCGCGAACATCATCAGTTTTCATCCAGAAGGCTCAGAACACATTGATCGTAGCTTGCAATTAATTCGCGATCACGGCTGCAAAGCAGGTTTGGTGTTTAATCCCGCTACGCCTTTGCATGTCTTAGAACATGTGATGGACAAACTGGATCTAATCTTGCTGATGTCAGTCAACCCCGGCTTTGGCGGGCAATCCTTCATCCCTCATACATTGAAAAAGATCGCTGCCGTGCGTCGCATGATTGACGAATCGGGTAGCGACATTATGTTGCAAGTCGATGGCGGTGTGAAAGTTGACAACATTCGTGAGATTGCAGCTGCGGGCGCAGATACTTTTGTGGCGGGTTCTGCGATTTTTGGTAAGCCTGATTATAAGGCGGTGATTGATGCTATGCGGGGTGAGTTGGCGCTGGCGTAATTCAAACAACATCGTTACACGAAATGACGAGTCTCAACAATGCATATCAAGAAGCAGTAGATAAACTAGCGCTCCAGCTAGTAGGCTCGTCTTTTGCTGATTTAGATGAACGACCTAGCTATGGCAGCCTAAAGGTAAATATTGCAGGAAAAGAAGTAACGGTTGGTTACTGGCATTTTCAAATGATCGACAATCAACATCATATAATTTTTAAAGCAAGCCGACGAGTGCTCTTATTTCTGCATAAAGTCTACGTTAATGGGGTAGTAGTCAGCCCAGTTCTAAATGCTCGTAAGATGACTGACGAAGAAATTGCGCTCCATGATTAAACAAAAATTCCAAAACATCCAAGCCGCCATCATCGACCTAGACGGCACCATGCTCAACACCGCGCCGGATTTTTTAGTCGCGATCAATCGCATGCGTGAAGAGTTTTTACTCGCGCCTTTAGACCTCACGACCATCACGCATTTCGTGGGTAAAGGCTCAGAAAATTTAATCCAGCGCGTGTTAGCAACGGACTTTAATGAAGCCGAAGTCACACAACATTTCGCCCAAGCGATGGCAAGCTATCAAAAGCACTATCTAGCGATCAATGGTAATTACAGCACTTTGTATCCAGAGGTGATCGAAGGACTACAAGCACTCAAAGCACAAGGATTACGTCTGGCCTGCGTGACGAATAAACCAATCGCGTTCACCACGCCTTTGCTGGCAAAGATGGGCTTAAGCGAATTTTTTAGTGTGGTGTATGGCGGAGATTCTTTGGCGCGCAAAAAGCCTGATCCTTTACCGCTGTTACAAGTTTGCCTCGATTTTCACTTGGCACCAACGCAGGTTGTGGCGATTGGCGATTCATCGAATGATGCGAAAGCTGCTCGTGCAGCCGGTTGTCCCGTGCTGACGGTGCCATATGGCTACAATCACGGCGAGGCTGTACAAACTATTGAAAGTGATGGTATAGTCGAAACCTTACTGAGTGCTGCACAATTCTTACTCAGTAGAAAAAACCTAATAATTTCATCAAGCTTCTAACACAATTAGAATGTTCCTCGATAAGAAACGTCCTTCCACAATTCCAGGCACCTTTGAGGCCTGGCTATGGCGACGCTGGCAATCTAACTGACCAGCGTGGGCGCTTTCGTCTGTGTGTCTGAGTTTTATCCAAACCCTGATCCGCGCCAACGACGTTTTTTCATCTCTCGTCATCTTTGACAAGTTTTTGTAAGTTTTCGCTGTACCGTTTCTACCTTAGCTTTCACATTTTGTCATTCGCCGCGTCCATATTTCCGACGCCTAGCGCTGATCGAATAAGAAAGCTGCGGTAAAGACACATTTAACGCACAACCATCATGACTGAACTCGAATTTAAATCCTTGGCCGCACAAGGCTACAATCGTATCCCGATGATCGCCGAAGCTTTCGCCGATCTGGAAACGCCCCTCACGCTCTACCTCAAACTTGCACAAGCGACCAATGGTGGAAAAAATAGCTTTTTGCTGGAATCGGTCAAAGGCGGTGAACGCTTTGGTCGCTATTCCTTCATCGGCTTGCCTGCCTCCACCGTGGTACGCTCCACTGGATTTCACACTGAAGTCATCAAAAACGCACAAGTGATAGAAACGCACGAAGGCAATCCTTTGGATTTCATCGCCGAATATCAGTCGCGTTTCCGCGTCGCATTGCGCCCTGGTCTGCCACGTTTCTGCGGTGGTTTAGCCGGTTACTTTGGCTATGATGCCGTGCGCTATGTAGAAAAGCGCTTAGAAAAAACTGCACCAAAAGATGATCTTAGATTGCCTGATATCCAACTCTTGCTGACAGAAGAGCTTGCCGTCATCGACAATGTCTCTGGCAAATTGTATTTGATCGTGTATGCCGACCCGACGCAAGCTGAAGCGTGGAGCAAAGCACGTCAACGCTTGAAAGATTTGCGTGCAATGTTACGCCGCAGCGTCGATGTGCCAGTCACATCCGCATCGGTACGCACCGAAGCCATCCGCGATTTCGCCAAAGAAGATTATTTGAAAGCGGTGATCAAAGCCAAGGAATACATCATGGCGGGCGATTTGATGCAGGTACAAATTGGACAGCGGATTAAGAAGCCATATGTTGACTCTCCACTGTCTTTATATCGTGCTTTGCGCTCGATTAATCCTTCACCCTACATGTACTTCTACAACTTCGGTGATATGCACATCATCGGCGCATCGCCAGAAATTCTCGTGCGTAACGAGCAGCTCAGCGATGGCAACAAAAAAGTTACGATACGTCCATTAGCAGGAACACGTCCACGCGGCGCAACGCCAGAGCGTGATGAAGAACTCGCAGTGGAATTATTAGCCGATCCTAAAGAGATCGCTGAACACGTCATGCTGATCGATCTCGCCCGCAACGACATCGGTCGTATCGCCCAAACTGGCAGCGTCAAGCTCACCGAAAAAATGGTGATTGAAAAGTATTCTCACGTGCAACACATCGTCTCCAATGTGGAAGGCATATTGCAGCCAAATATGTCGAATCTGGATGTACTCAAAGCCACCTTCCCTGCGGGTACCTTATCTGGCGCGCCAAAAGTTCGCGCGATGGAACTCATCGATGAACTCGAACCCGTCAAACGCGGCATCTACGGCGGCGCTTGCGGCTACTTATCGTTTGGTGGCGAAATGGATTTAGCAATTGCGATCCGCACTGGCGTGCTTAAAGATGGAATGCTCTACGTACAAGCCGCAGCTGGCGTAGTTGCCGATTCCGTGCCTGAAATGGAATGGCAAGAAACAGAAAACAAAGCACGCGCCATGTTACGTGCAGCTGAACAAGTACAAGATGGTTTAGACGGAGAAATATAAATGCTACTAATGATAGACAACTACGATTCCTTCACTTACAACCTCGTGCAATATTTTGCGGAGCTGGGTGAAGATGTTCGCACGTATCGCAATGACGAAATTACGCTAGAAGAAATCGAGGCGATGAAGCCTGATCGCATTTGTATTTCACCTGGTCCTTGCACACCTTTGGAAGCGGGAATTTCTGTGCCTGTGCTAAAGCGCTTTGCTGGCGAAATCCCTATTCTCGGTGTTTGCCTTGGCCATCAAAGTATCGCCGAAGCCTTCGGTGGCAAAGTCATTCGCGCTAAAGAAGTCATGCATGGTAAGACGTCACCAATTGCCCACACTGGCGTTGGCGTATTCAGCGACTTGCCTAGCCCTTATACGGTGACGCGTTATCACTCATTGGCAATTGAACGCTCTAGCTTGCCAGATTGTTTGGAAGTCACGGCATGGACCGAAGACGGTGAAATCATGGGTGTGCGTCACAAGACTTTTGATTTGCAGGGCGTGCAATTTCACCCTGAATCGATTTTGTCAGAACACGGTCATGCATTGTTGAAGAATTTTTTATTGGGAAAATAAAATGACGATCTCACAGCAAGAAGCTTTAACCCGCCTCATCGAACATCGCGAAATTTTCCATGATGAGATGTTGTCGCTGTTCCGCAAAATCATGGGGGGTGAAATGTCGCCGATCATGATCGCGGCACTCACCATGGGTCTACGCGTCAAGAAAGAAAGCATAGGTGAAATCACCGCCGCAGCACAAGTGATGCGCGAGTTTTCAACCAAGGTACCGATGGCGAACACCAAGAACTTAATTGATATCGTCGGCACCGGCGGCGATGGTGCACACACCTTTAATATTTCTACCGCATCGATGTTCGTCACCGCAGCATCAGGCGCACGTGTTGCTAAGCATGGTGGTCGTAGCGTGTCATCATCATCGGGCAGCGCAGATGTACTCGAATCCCTAGGCGTAAATATCAATTTACAACCTGAACAAATCGCACAATCGATTGCGCAAACGAATATCGGTTTCATGTTCGCCCCGAATCACCACGCGGCAATGAAACATGCAGCACCGGTGCGACGTGAGCTTGGCGTCCGTACGATTTTTAATATTTTGGGACCGCTCACAAACCCCGCTGGTGCGCCAAATATTTTAATGGGAGTATTTCATCCTGATCTGGTTGGTATTCAAGTACGTGTCTTGCAACGCTTAGGCGCGCAACATGCGATTGTTGTTTGGGGTCGCGACAATATGGATGAAGTTTCACTCGGCGCACCTACCATGGTTGGCGAATTGGTGAACGGTGAAATTCGCGAATACGATATTCATCCTGAAGATTTTGGTTTGCAAATGGTGTCTAACCGTAGCTTGAAAGTGTCGGGCGCTGACGAATCCAAAGCACGTATTTTAGATGTACTCAACAATGTCGCTGGCCCAGCAACCGACATCGTTAGCTTGAACGCAGGTACTGCCTTGTACGGTGCGGGAATTGCTGATTCGATCGCTGATGGCGTAAAGAAAGCGCAAGCGGCTATCGCCTCGGGAGCAGCACTTAACAAGCTGCATCAACTTATCGAAGTCACGCATCAGTTAGGTAAATAAGCATGTCAGACATACTCAATAAAATTCTCGAAGTCAAAGCTGAAGAAGTCGCGCGCGACAAAAAAGTACAGAGCTATACCAGCTTGCGTGCTGAAGTCGAAAGCAACAAAGAAGCGCAACATAATTTGCGTGGATTTGAGGCCAGTCTACGCAATAAGATCACGCTAGGCCAAGCTGCTGTGATCGCCGAAATTAAAAAAGCGTCGCCTTCAAAAGGCGTGATTCGTGAAAACTTTCAACCAGCAGAAATCGCAGCCAGTTATGCACAACATGGTGCTGCATGTTTATCCGTATTAACTGATGAAGTGTTTTTTCAAGGTGCACCGATCTACTTGCAGCAAGCACGCGCTGCGTGCGCTTTGCCAGTCTTACGTAAAGATTTCATGATTGACCCATATCAGGTTTATCAGGCAAGAAGCTGGGGTGCAGATTGTATTTTACTGATCGTGGCTGCATTAGATCATGGTCTGATGGCAGAACTCGAAGCCTGCGCCCACGAACTCGGCATGGGCGTATTGGTTGAAGTGCATAACGGGGAAGAACTCGACGCTGCATTGAAACTCAAAACCAATTTACTCGGTATCAATAATCGTAATCTACGTACCTTCGACGTGACACTCGATACTACACTTGGTTTGTTACCACGCATTCCCGATGGCAAACTTGTGATTACGGAATCCGGCATTATGAACAAGACGGACGTACAACGTATGCGAGATGCGAATGTGCATGGTTTCTTGGTGGGTGAAGCTTTTATGCGAGCCGATGAACCTGGGGTGGAGCTTGATAAACTCTTTTTCAGCGAATAAAAAAGGCTATCGATTAAATAGAGGCTCAGCGGGCATCTTGTTCCACAAGTATGTCCAGCTGTATCCTGCACAGAACATGTAAATAGAGACTACTTCTTAAGAGGCTCACGGACAAGTCGAATTAGCGTTTCCCGAGGTACATCATATTTTGCAAGTTCAGCACGTAATGATTTAAATTCTCCGACTTTCATTTGCGTGCGTATCAGACCAAACCAGTTGAGCTCAGTTGTACATGCTTGTCTTACACCTTCATGGGAAACTAGTGCGGCTTTGCTACGCCGATCTCGATCAATCATCATCCCTCTAATCGCGTCAAACTCATCAAACATTGTCTGAATTTTCGATTTATTCCATCCCAAGTTCTCACCAATTCTTCTAGAGATCCCGTGATCAATTAGAAAGCTATTTTCACGTTGCAATTTACCTGCAATTTGTTCACACATGTAGCGACGATTTGCGTCATTCAGAACAGCGCCTTTGCATGCATTTACAATAGGTGAATACGCTGGCAGTGGAGAATTTGCCCAATAAAGCGTCACCAAGTTTTCTATACTTGTACGTGTTACATAATCGTATCGAGTTAATTCGTCTTCTGGCAAACTACTCAGTATGTCAAAGTGCGCATCAAAACGATTCACTTGGGAAATTCGGTACAAAGCATTCTCAATTGCACTTTGATTTTTCCCGCTTGCAGCGCCCAGTTGCTCTAAGGTTCGCATCCATGCGATTCCGTTATCGGGATCAAGGTGCGCCCATTGTGCCGCACTAATCTGCGCGCAAAAATCAATCGTCATATCAGACCAAGCATTGCAAGCATTAAATGCCATTCCATAGACGATGGGATCAGAAGAATAAATCGCCATTTTTGCTATGAAGGCAAGCTCTGAACGAACAGCATTGTTACTTAACTTGAGCATTTGAAGTTCACATTCACGACTAGATTCACAACTAGCGTGCGTGTTTAAAAAATTTTGCCTGAAATCCTCGTACTTTTTAGTCGCCAACAAGCTGAGCGCAGCAGCGCGCCGACGTGAATCACTATTGTTCGCCCACCGTTGAAGAATGAGCGTAACATCGGGATCAGCGCGCTTCAAACTCTGCTGAATTTGTCTCATTAGTTGCTCATATGAGATTCGATCATTTGAATTGCTTAGTAGCTCTTCACAAAGTTCAGAAGCGTCATTGATTTTTTTAGAGGAGGAAACGACCTCGGATGCGCCAATTAAAGGGGTACTCTTCTCGTTCTTGATCTCAGTAGGTATATCGATCTGTTGCTTACTGCCGTGCGAATTACTTGTTTTTAAGATCGCGGGTGCAGTATGGCTATTTTCAGTTTGACCATGAAAAAAAATTCCATAGAAAAGCAAGATGACTAGCAATACAAGTATTATTCTTTTGTAGTTTGATTTCAACATAACAAGTCTCAAGCGTATAAAAAAACCACGACAATATGAATTGCCGTGGTCACAGTGTACTTGAAACTACTGAATTAACTTGCTACTTTTTATACTAAGCGCTGCCAAATCGCCGTAGTCGCTGCCGCTTGATTTAGCGAATAGAAATGCAAACCCGGAGCGCCTCCAGCCAACAAGCGTTCACACATTTGCGTCACCACATCTAAACCGAAAGCTTTAATCGATGCACTGTCGTCGCCATAACTTGCCAGCTTCAGACGCACCCAACGTGGAATTTCTGCGCCACACATTTCTGAAAAACGCATGAGTTGACTACTATTGGTGATCGGCATAATACCTGCAACGATAGGCACATTCACACCGGCTTTTTGCGCATTATCAACGAACTGAAAATACGCATCTGCGTTATAAAAATACTGTGTGATCGCAGCATTCGCTCCTGCTTGCACTTTGCGCACAAAATTCTGCAAATCATCTTGTGGTGATTTTGCCTGTGGATGCATTTCTGGATACGCAGCCACTTCGATGTGGAACCAATCGCCTGTTTCGGCGCGAATAAATTCAACCAATTCATTCGCATAACGGAACTCGCCGCCCATACCGTAACCACTCGGTAAATCGCCACGAAGTGCGACTAAACGATGAATGTCTTGCTCTTGATAAGTCTTGAGAATTTGACGAATCGAGTCGCGCGTACCACCAACACATGAGAGATGTGGGGCAGCATCAAAGCCTTCTTTACGGATTTCGACAACCGTATCTAAAGTGCCTTGTTGCGTGGTGCCACCTGCACCAAAGGTGACGGAAAAATATTTAGGATTCAGCTCTGCCAGTTTGGCACGTGTCACCCGTAATTTCTCGGTTCCTTCTTCCGTCTTAGGCGGAAAGAATTCAATACTAAAATTATGTGGATTCATTTTTTTGTAGAAGTAAGGTGGAGAGCGTCCATGAGATCACGCTGTACAACAAAGCGCCAAAAACTGCCGACCAAAAACCTGCCACATGAAAACCATCAAACATGCTGGCAACCGCCCAAAACATCAGTCCATTAATCACTAGAATAAACAAACCCAAACTTAAGACAGTCACTGGCAAAGTCAGAATTAATAAGATAGGGCGGATTACGGTGTTCACAAAGCCTAAAACTACCGCGACTAATAGTGCAGTTGTGAAACTATCTATCGTAATGGAACTGAGTAAATACGGCAGGGCTAATAATGCCAACGCGTTGATTAGCCAGGTAGCGAGTAAGCGCATGGCATCTCCAAAGTTTTACAAATTTGAAAAGCTAAGATCGGCAGAAATTCAATTACTGGGATGCAGACCGCGAAGTGAAACACAGCAATATGTCGATATTGCGAGTATTCACGACAAAGGTATGCGTCCAGTAATTGGATTTATGGCGCGTCTTAGTAGCGATAGTGCTCTGGCTTATACGGGCCTTCTTTTTTCACACCGATATAATTCGCCTGTTCATCCGTCAACACGCTTAATTGCGCGTTGAGTTTTTTCAATTGCAAACGTGCGACTTTTTCGTCGAGATGTTTCGGCAAAGTATAAACACCAACTGGGTATTTATCGGTATTGCAGAACAATTCGATTTGCGCAATCGTTTGATTCGCGAATGAAGAGCTCATCACATACGATGGATGACCAGTACCACAACCTAGATTGACCAGACGTCCTTCGGCCAACAAAATAATGCGGCGACCACTTGGGAAAATCACGTGATCTACCTGTGGCTTGATGTTTTCCCATTTGTATTGCTTGAGCGCAGCAACGTCGATTTCATTATCGAAGTGACCGATGTTGCAAACAATCGCTTGATCCTTCATCTTCAACATATGTTCGTGTGAAATCACATGGTAGTTACCGGTGGTCGTCACGAAAATATCACCATGTTCACAAGCGTAATCCATAGTCACTACGCGATAGCCTTCCATCGCTGCTTGCAAGGCGCAGATAGGATCGATTTCTGTGACCCACACTTGTGCAGATAATGCACGCATCGCTTGCGCTGAACCTTTACCTACATCACCATAACCAGCGATCACAGCAACTTTACCGGCGATCATGACGTCGGTTGCGCGCTTGATGCCATCGACTAAAGATTCGCGGCAGCCATACAAGTTATCGAATTTGGATTTAGTGACAGAATCATTGACATTGATCGCTGGGAAAGCAAGCTTGCCTTCTTTGTGCATTTGGTACAAACGATGCACGCCAGTTGTCGTTTCTTCGGTCACGCCTTTGATTGCAGCTAGACGTTTGGAATACCACGTCGCATCAATCGCTAAGTGCTTTTTGATGGAATTAAACAAGCATGTTTCTTCTTCTGAACCTGGATTGTTCAAAACAGAAATATCAGATTCTGCTCGGGTACCGAGGTGTAACAACAAAGTTGCATCGCCACCGTCATCCAAAATCATGTTGGAGTAGCCGCCATCTTTCCAGTCGAAAATACGGTGTGTGAATTCCCAGTATTCATCCAAGTTCTCGCCTTTGAATGCAAACACCGGTGTACCGCCAGCAGCAATTGCCGCAGCAGCGTGATCTTGCGTTGAGTAGATATTGCACGATGCCCAGCGCACTTGCGCGCCGAGTGCGTTCAAGGTTTCGATCAGCACCGCAGTTTGAATCGTCATGTGCAATGAGCCAGTAATGCGCGCGCCTTTCAGAGGTTGGCTAGCAGCGAATTCTTCACGAATCGCCATCAAGCCCGGCATTTCTGTTTCTGCGATTTGAATTTCTTTACGACCCCAGTCAGCCAAGCTTAAATCAGCGACATAGAAATCTTGCGTTGTTGCAGTTACGGTTTGGGATGTCATGATGGTGGCGTTCTCACGCCCTCCTTTCTAAAAATGATCAAGAAAAAAGATACGTGAGCGCGGTTGCTGTGAGCTTACTGAGTATCAATATTGAATGCAGTGAACTCGTCTGATCCAAGCCTGGCAGTTTGATTTGATCGTAGATCACTTATCGAAACTTGTCGCAGCGCTCCTTGGAGGACACGAAGTATAACGCAAAATAGGCGCTTTTGTGATCACGCAAAAAAATTTATGCTCAAAATTTAAGCAGTCACTTAAGCAAAAACACATGCAAAATTTTTAATTTGGCCATTAATGCCCAGCAAAATCACATACTTTAAATAAGGACAAACCGTTCTCTTGAATCAATTTTGATCCGCCCAATTCAGGCAAATCAACGATGACTGCGCCCTCAACCACGGTCGCACCAAGACGCTCTAACAGTTTTTTACCTGCCATCATCGTGCCGCCGGTAGCGATCAAATCATCGATCAGCAAAACACGATCACCCGCTTTGCAAGCATCGGTATGTAGCTCAACGGTTGCGCTACCATACTCCAACTCGTAGCTTTCAGAAACCGTAGTAAAAGGCAACTTACCTTTTTTGCGAATCGGGACAAAGCCAATGTTTAATTCATAAGCAACCACCGAACCGAGAATAAAACCACGCGCATCCATGCCTGCAACTAAATCCAACTTGGCATCCGCGTAGCGCGCTAAAAAAATATCAATCAAAACACGAAAGATTTTTGGATCTTGCAATAAGGTGGTGATATCGCGAAACTGCACACCCGCTTGCGGCCAATCTGGCACGGTACGGATATGTTGCTTAATAAATTCGCTGGGATTAATCATCTGTTTTTCCTATTTTAATAATTTCTGTTCTGCACGGGCCACGCCTTCAGCAGTACCACGCAAGACGATAACATCGCTCGCTTGCAACACCAAATCGCTCTCAGCAGATAAGCGATTTTTACCGCGTCGCACGCCTGTTACATCAACTGCCAATTCATTCAATGATAATTCTTGAATTCGCTTACCTATCATTTTACTGCGTTCACTCAAGACCACGGTATGCAAACGTAGCTGTAAATTCTCGGCATCATCAACCACATCGCTGGCGCCATGAAAGAATCCACGTAAGGATTCATAACGCGCATCGCGTGCCATTTGAACTGTATGTACCACACGCCGTAAAGGTACACCCAACAATACCAAGGCGTGTGACGCCAACATCAAACTGCCTTCCATCAGATCAGGAACCACTTCAGTCGCACCTGCTGCGCGCAATTTCTCTAAATCGGTATCATCGTGACTACGCACCACCACCGGTAAACTTGGATTGAGCTCATGCACCAAATGTAGAATCTTCATCGCAGATGATGTGTTGGTATAAGTGATCACCAATGCGGCGGCACGATTAATCCCGGCCGCCGTCAAGCTCTCTCTGCGTCCCGCATCGCCATAGGACACGTTCGCACCCGCATTTTGCGCCTCATTAATGCGATCTGGATCTAAGTCTAAAGCGTGATAATCGATATGTTCATCGGTTAATAATTTCGCCAAATTTTGGCCACTACGACCAAAGCCAGCAATAATCACGTGCTTCTTCACTTTCATGGTACGCGCTGCGATTTGTGTCAATGCCAGGGATTGCATCATCCATTCGTTTGACGATAGCTTCAGAACGATCCAATCTGATTTCGCCAAAATAAATGGTGAGATCAACATCGACAACACCATCGACGCCAAGATCAACTGCAATAACATGGGGTCAATCAAATTCAAACCGCCAGCTTGATTTAATAAAACGAAACCAAACTCACCTGCCTGTGCTAGGCCAAGGCCGGTACGCAGAGCGACGCTAGTGGGGCATGAAAATAAGCGAGCCAGTAAAAAGATTAATCCAAATTTAAATACAACCGGCCCAATCAATAACAGCAAGATTAACCATCCATAGTCGAGCAATAGCTGCAAATTGAGTAACATGCCAACCGTAATGAAAAACAAGCCTAATAAAACATCACGGAACGATTTGATATCTTCTTCAACTTGATGCTTGTATTCGGTTTCAGAAATCAACATTCCCGCGACAAATGCACCAAGGGCCAATGACAAGCCAGCTTTTTCGGTTAGCCATGCAGCCCCCAAAGTGAACAGCAACAAGTTCAGCATGAATAATTCTTGCGAGCGACGGCGCACAACAATCGCAAACCATTCTCGCACTACTCTTTTACCAACAAAAAACAGTAGAAACAAGACCACCGTTGCCTTGCCAGCCGCAGTCAACAAACTCATGCTGAGGTTGTCCGAATCAGCAGCCAAGGCTGGTACCAAAATTAATAAAGGTACGACAGCGAGATCTTGAAATAACAGCACACTGATGATTTGCCGACCGTGCGGACTTTCTAATTCCAACTTCTCAGTCAACATTTTTGACACAATCGCCGTCGAGGACATCGATAAAGCACCACCAATAGCAAATGCTGCCTCCCAGCTAATTGCGAAATATTCTGGCAATACCATCGCAGCACCAAAGCACATCAGCATCGCCAAGCCTATCGTACTCACCACTTGTGCCATGCCAAGACCAAACACCGCTCTTCGCATAGAAATCAATTTCGGTAAAGAGAATTCAAGCCCAATCGAAAACATCAAAAACACGACACCGAACTCAGCCAGTAAATGTGTGGTTGAACTTTCTTGCGCCCAACCAAATGCATGCGGTCCAATCACAATCCCAACGGCCAAATAACCGAGCATCGGTGGCAAATTCAATAAGCGCAAAGCAACCACGCCTAACACGGCGCTGCTTAACAAAAGTAAAGTTGTATCAAGAGCATTCATGCTGCTTATTATTACCGATTATTCACACCAGACACAGCCTAGATGGAGAGAAAACGACGAAAGTACTTGAATCATCGATAGAGAAAAACGCAGTAAATAAAAAAACGCGGAACGAATTGAGCTGCCCCAAAATCGTTACCGCGTTTTTTATTTGTCTTGCTACAGCCTCAGCATGTCGCTATTGATGCTATTGATGCTATTGATGCTATTACTTTAGATGTTCATGCCACTTTCCGCACAAACCGAAGATTCACCAAAATTAAGCAAGAAAGATATCACGATAAGCTGCATAAATTGCGCCAATTAATACTGGCCCCAAAACCAACCATCCTAGCCCTAATGGAATCGACGCCAAAATAGCGAAAACAATATACAGCACAAAGAATAACAAGAATGCAGCCCAATTCTTCAAACTGACTTTCAAGCTCATTAACAAGGCATCGATCGGTGCGACGTTATGAAACACCACTAAGGCTGGCGCGAACCAAATCGCCATCGCCAATGGGATCGCAATTAACATCGCTAACACAACAAAGCCAAGTAATGCACTAAAACCCACGCCCATCAATCCCGCGCTACCAAATGCTGCACCTGTCGCAATAGCGCCACCAAACACAGCCACCGCAAAAACACCGGCGATCATCGACACCACAAAGACGCCAATCATCCAAATCAAGCCAAGCAATGCTAATGAACCAAATTTATCTTTAAACCCAGCAAACAAGAACTCAAAGGTAACGGGTTTCGACTCACGATACGCTTGGCAAGCCAACATCAAGCCGCCGAAAAAGGCAGGCATCAACAAATTAAAAATAAAGGTGCCAATACCGGGAATCACATTCAGCACAAGCATGATTACAAACAACACGACCACCATGCCTATCCACACACCGGCATTCGCCTTAAACTGATCGAAGCCATAGCCATACCAAGATGTGGCCTTGCCCGCATCAATGACATTACCTTCAGGATTGTATTTTGCTTGCGGCGGAACTTCCGACACGAGGTTACTCATGTTTGGGAAATTACTTTCTGGCTGATCAGGGTTCACATTCATATTGAGGCTTTCTAAAAAGTGTTAGAAGAAAATCGTACCAATAGTACATTCGCGCAATTTCGTAGCAGCAAAAGTATCCTTGAATAAAAATTAATTGACAAGCTTTCGTCTCATTTCTAGATCGCCAAACTTCCATTTCTCTTCATTTTCTCGATCTTTGCTACGTTTAACCAACAGATTGCAAGACACTTGTCGAAGTCCTTGATAACAAATTCACATCTGGCAGAGTTCTTGCTTAATCATATTTAGTTTATACTCCACGCATGAGCACATTAAATACCTCTTCAGAAAAAAGCCTAGCGCCTTCAAGGGACGCGAAGGCTGAACACGCCTTACAACTGGCTTGCGAAACTTTGCAAATCGAAGCGGATGCTATTTCCAGTCTCAAGCAACGCTTGAGTGGCGATGACTCTTCCGCATTTATCGATGCGATCCATTTGGTTTTACATTGCAAAGGGCGACTAGTCATCTCTGGCATTGGCAAATCTGGACACATCGCTCGCAAGATTGCCGCTACTTTTGCCTCAACCGGTACACCATCTTTTTTCTTGCATCCAGCTGAAGCTGCGCATGGCGATCTCGGCATGGTCACCTCACAAGATGTTTTCATCGCTATTTCCTACTCTGGTGAAGCAGGCGAATTGATTGCTATTTTGCCGATCTTAAAACGTCTCGGCGTCAAGTTGATTGCCTTCACTGGTAACCCGCATTCCACCCTAGCCAAACTAGCTGACTTGCATTTAAGTGTGCATGTCGATAAAGAAGCCTGCCCTCTTAATCTGGCACCAACCGCGAGCACGACGGTCACTTTAGCGCTCGGTGATGCGCTTGCTGTCGCGGTGCTTGATGCACGAGGATTCAAAGAAGAAGATTTTGCGCGTTCACATCCTGGTGGAGCACTTGGTCGACGCTTGCTCACGCATGTAAAAGACGTAATGCGAACCGGTAATGCGATTCCACAAGTCAAACCAGATACCAAACTCAGTAGTGCATTGATGGAAATTACCCAGAAAGGTATGGCGATGACGGCGATCGTCGATCAAGACCAACGGATTGTCGGCGTTTTTACCGACGGTGATTTACGTCGCTTAATGGATAAACCGCTCAATTTTTCTGAACTGATGATTGCCGATATTATGCGCAAAAATCCGCATCGCATCGGTCCTGAACAATTGGCAGTGGAAGCAGTGGAAATTATGGAGCAACATCGAATCAATCAATTATTGGTGGCAGACGCCGACGGCAAACTCGTTGGTGCATTACACATCCATGATTTGACACGAGCTAAGGTAATTTAATGAATTCACAGATCACAAATGCTTCGACCATTTCAGCATCGAGCGCGATACAACAGGCGGCACAAGTACGCCTGATGATCTTTGACGTTGACGGCATTTTGACTGATGGCAGCTTACATTTTGGCGCTGATGGCGAAATGATGAAAACCTTTAATGTTCTTGATGGTCAGGGCATCAAACTATTGCAAAATGCAGGCATCGCCACCGCAATTATCAGTGCACGACAATCAGCCATTGTCAGCAAACGTGCAAGCGATCTCGGCATCACGCATGTGATGCAAGGGATTCATAATAAAAAATCCGCATTCTTAACACTGACCAAAGAACTTCAGATACCACATCAGGAATGCGGTTTCATTGGTGATGACGTCATCGATTTGCCAATCTTATTGCGTGTTGGTTTTGCAGCGAGTGTTCCGAATGGGCATGAGGAAGTACGTCAACGTGTAGCGTACATCACGAAAGCACATGGCGGTAAAGGTGCAGCGCGCGAGATCTGCGATTTTATTTTACAAGCGCAAAATAAATACCAAGCAGCGATTGCGCCATTTTTAGATGTGAGTAACGATGACTGCTGATCGTATCCGAGTTTGGCTTGGTGTCGCCCTGCTTGGCTTAGTCATGCTCGGTAGCTTTTGGATCTATGAAGTGATGCGACGTCAAAGTGAAGATGAGGCAGCCAATGCAAAGAATCGCAGCGAACCCGATTACTATGTTGAGAATTTTAATTTTGTGCGATTGTCGCAATCAAAACAAACTAATTATCGCGTTACAGGTGAAAAACTGATTCATTATCCGCGCGAAGATGAATTCGAAATCGTACAGCCTAGAATCGTTGGTATCGATCAAGAAAAAACACCGATGACGATCCGTGCGGAACGCGCCATCGTGAAACAAAAAGTACAAGAGAAATCACAAAGTAAACCGGAAGACCAAATTCACATGCAAGGCAATGTATTAGTCGAGCGCAGCAAAAGCGATCAAGGTGATCATTTAACCATGGCGACGAATAGCCTGATTCTGTTTCCAGACAGCGAAAGAATGCGTACATCTGAGCAGATCACAATGACGACAGCGCGCGCGAATATCACAGCGAACGGAATGGAAGCGGACAATAGCACGCAAAAAATCCGCTTACTCAATAAAGTACAAATTAGTATTGCACCACCTTCGTCAAAGTAAATTGCAGTCTGGTCATGTTGAAATGTGTACATTGAGAGAAATGTGCGCCATTCAACAGAGCGCTGAGGACACGGTGACGATTAAAAATTAAGGAACATACATGAGCATGCCAAGAAATATTTCACTCAAATCGATGCCAACGATACGCGTCCTTAGTGCGCTTAGCTTGTGTGCGGCGGTTCTTCTACCACTCAGCGTACGAGCAGAAAAAGCGGATAGCCAAAAACGTACCAACATCTCTGCTGAATACACCGAGTTTGACGGTAAAACAAATACTAAAGTGTTGAAGGGCAAAGTTGAATTAACCCGTGGCACTTTATTGATCCGTGCAGAAAATGGCGTAGAAACCGAAACTGCTGACGGTGGCGGTAGCGTAACTTTATCTGGTCACGCTGGTAGTCAAGTTTTCTTTCGTCAAAAACGTGATGGCGGTGACGATTTATGGATAGAAGGCTACGCTGATCGTGTTGAGTACGATAAGAAATCAGAAGTAGTTCGTTTTATTAGCAAAGCAAAAGTTCGCTATTTAAGTCAACAAAAAGTCACGCAAGAACAAAATGGTGAATTTTTGTCTTACGACAGTGTGAACGACGTCTTCACCGCAACCAACTCAGCGAGCGGCAAACACGTTCCCGGTGGCGGTCGCGTAACAATCACGTCTGAACCTAAAGAAAAAAAATCCGATAGCAAGCAGGACAGTAAAGAAAATAAGTGATCTTATGACTAGCACACTCGTAATCGAAGGCTTACAAAAACGCTATGGCATGCGCCAAGTTGTTCACGATGTTTCTTTGCAAGTGAAGAGCGGCGAAGTTGTTGGTTTGCTTGGGCCAAATGGCGCAGGCAAAACAACTTCGTTCTATATGATTGTTGGCTTGGTCCCTTCCGATGCTGGCAAAATTGATGTCGATGGCGTCAATATTTCTAATTTTCCGATTCATCAACGCGCACAATTAGGGTTGTCTTACCTTCCCCAGGAAGCCTCGGTATTTAGAAAACTATCGGTGGAAGATAATGTTCGCGCCGTCTTAGAATTGCAAAAAGATTCAAACGGAAAACCACTCAGCAAAGCAGAAATCGAGCAACGCTTAAATACACTACTCGAAGAACTCCAAATCGATGGCTTGCGCGAGAGTCCAGCTCGCGCCTTGTCTGGTGGCGAACGACGCCGTGTAGAGATCGCGCGTGCACTCGCAACCAATCCAAGATTTGTATTGCTAGATGAACCGTTTGCAGGCGTCGATCCAATTGCAGTCATCGAAATTCAACGTATCGTTCGCTTTCTCAAGGAACGCGATATCGGCGTGTTAATTACTGATCATAATGTACGTGAAACACTAGGCATATGCGACCATGCTTATATCATTAATCAAGGCTCAGTATTAGCCAGTGGTCGCCCTGACGAAATCATCACCAACGAGACCGTTAGACGTGTCTACTTGGGTGAACATTTCCGCATGTAGCTCAGACCATACGATGATGTCTAAGCCATGAAGCAAAGCCTACAACTACGCACCTCACAACATCTTGCGCTCACGCCACAGTTGCAGCAATCTATTCGCTTGCTGCAATTGTCGACGTTAGAACTGCATCAAGAGTTAGAGACCTTGCTCATCGAAAATCCGATGTTAGAAAGAGTCGACGATGCGTTGGATAATGCAGTGCGTCTGTTAGCTGACGGTTGTATCAATAACGCGAGCGTACAAAACGAGAGCGAATTCAAATCACCCGAGACCACGACAACAGATAGCGTTGAGATCAACCCAGCGAATGACACACCTGACAACCAAGTTGAAGTCGAAGCACAAAATGCTGGCGATGATTGGAGTTTTGATGAAGCTCCTATCTCTGGCCCAAAAAGCAATCAAGATGATGAGGACGGTCGGCCTCAATTAGAAGCGGCACAGACTACATTGCGCGAGTATCTATTGGAGCAAATGCGCATCTCGATTCGCGAGCCACGTGATCGTGCTCTGATTGAATTGGTCATCGACGCCATTGATGAAAATGGTTATCTGTGTGAGTCTTTAGAAGAGATTCATGCGAGTTTGCCGATTGATTTATGCGTTGAAATTGAAGAACTCCAATTCGCATTGAATATGTTGCAAAGTTTCGAGCCAGAAGGTGTTGGGGCGCGAACCACCGCGGAATGTCTAGCAATTCAAATCAAGCGTTTTCCAAAAATTCCCTTTGTCACACGACGTCTTGCGCTACAAATTGTGCAGGATTATTTACCTTTGTTTGCACAAAGAGATTTCACTAAATTACGAAAATTTTTGCAATGCGACGACGAAGATTTACGCGAAGCACAAGTCGTGATTCGCCAATGCAATCCCAAACCAGGACTGGCCTTTGCCGCAGCAAAATCAGATTATGTCGTACCTGATGTGGTAGTCAAAAAAATTGGTGACGAATGGCAAGTCATGCTTAATCGTGATGTGATGCCGCGCCTGCGCATCAATCAAATGTATGCGAATTTAATGAAACAGCAACGCGGCGATACCAATCTAAATCCGCAACTGCAAGAGGCACGTTGGTTGATCAAAAATATGCGGCAACGTTTCGATACGATTTTGCGCGTTGCACAAGCTATAGTGGAAAGACAATACAATTTTTTCACGCATGGCGCTGTTGCGATGAGACCCCTTGTTTTACGCGAAATAGCTGATACACTAGGATTACACGAGAGCACTATTTCACGTGTAACAACTCAGAAATTTATGCTGACGCCCCATGGCATGTTTGAGTTAAAGTATTTTTTCGGTAGTCACGTCGCGACAGAAACTGGGGGCGAAGCATCTTCTACTGCGATACGGGCACTGATCAAACAATTAATAGGAGAAGAAGACCAGAAGAAACCCCTTTCGGATAGCAAGATTGCCGACATATTGGGAGAACAAGGCATGGTCATCGCGCGGCGCACTGTTGCCAAATATCGCGAAGCTCTGAAAATTCCTCCAGTCAGTCTGCGAAAATCTTTATAAACCAGTTCTTGAAATACTGTTTTCTATCGTTATATATGATTTAGCTCAATACACATTTCTGCCCATGAGCGATCGTAGTAACGGCAGTATAGAAGCAAATAAAAGTAATATCACCAAAGGAGCGCAGTATGAATCTCACCATCAGTGGACACCATGTCGAAGTAACTCCTGCAATTCGTGAATATGTACAAACCAAGCTCGAACGGGTAAGACGACACTTCGATCAAGTCATTGATATTGCCGTCATTTTGACGGTCGATAAGCTCCGCGAAAAGGACAAACGTCACAAAGCCGATATTAATTTACATCTGAGTGGAAAAGACATCCACGTTGAAAGTTTGGCACATGATTTATATGCAGCCATTGATGCTTTAGTCGATAAGCTCGATCGTCAAGTGATTAAACATAAGGATAAAATTCAAGATCATCAACATGATGCGATCAAACATATTCCTGATCCGACCTCAACACAATTAGATTAAATAGCATTTTCGATTCACTTTCTGTGATGATCCTAGGGCGCTTTTCAGCGCCCTTTTATTTTGTTCTACTTTGATTTTTCAAGCCAATCGCTCTGAGTTAAAATCGAGCCCTACCCAACCCTACGACAAGCTTATGAGTTCTCACGTCTTAACCGAAATCAATAACAAGATTGGCATCATCACACTTGATCGCCCAAAAGCACTTAACTCTTTATCTCTTGAGATGGTACGCGCGATTACCACAACTTTATTCGCGTGGCGCGACAATCCAGAAGTCACCGCAGTTTTTATCCAAAGCAGTAGCGAAAAAGCTTTCTGTGCTGGTGGTGACATTCGCTTCTTCTACGATGTCGGTACGAAAACACCGATGCAGGATAGCGCCCTATTAGAA
Source organism: Affinundibacterium macrobrachii (assembly GCF_014652415.1). Classification (GTDB taxonomy): domain Bacteria; phylum Pseudomonadota; class Gammaproteobacteria; order Burkholderiales; family Burkholderiaceae_D; genus Undibacterium; species Undibacterium macrobrachii. The sequence goes on along the minus strand of NZ_BMYT01000009.1, from coordinate 43,017 downwards.
GACTTCTTCACCGAAGAATATGCACTAAATCATTTGATCCATTTTTACCCCAAACCTTACATTGCTTTACTGAACGGCGTTGTAATGGGTGGCGGCATGGGAATTGCCCAATCGGGTGTCGCGAGTCGCTTACGTATAGTCACCGAACGAACTAAGATGGCAATGCCAGAAGTGAATATCGGATTATTTCCCGATGTTGGTGGTGGCTATTTCTTGAATCAAACACCAGGTGAAATTGGACGGTATCTGGGTCTTACTGGTGAAGTGATTTTAGGTATGGATGCCATCTATGCCAATCTCGCTGATGTGTTCATACCAACTTCTGCCCTTCCCGATTTATTGCTACTGGTTGCGCAATCAAAAGTTCCAGATATTCGGATCGCTATTCGCGATTTCTCATCACAATTTTATCAAGCTTTGGATGTTCACAACTGTAAGTTGGCCCAGCAAAGAAGTGCTATCGATCACCACTTTCAAACAGCAAGCGTTGATGAAGTAATGGCATCGCTGGCAAAAGATACAAGTGACTTTGCAATCGCCACATTATCCACCATGCAAAAACGCTCACCGCTGATGATGGCAGTCACTGCTGAACAGCTTCAGCGCTGCCGAAACAAATCGGTTGCAGATTGCCTACGCATTGAACGAACGATGGTCCGACATTGCTTTAAACATGGCGAAGTATTGGAGGGCGTGCGTGCTTTGGTTGTGGACAAAGACAACACGCCCAAATGGTCACCTGCAACTATCGCGGAAGTAGATGCAGCGCTAGTCGCAAGCTTCTTTGCTGAGGTGTGGCCAGGTTATGCGCATCCTTTGGCTAACCTGCAATAAACAATGATCTAACGAGTTGATCACACGCCAGTACCAATCAATTGGTACTGGCCTTGCTGCCGACGAGGTGCTCGATTTTGATAACACTAAACGATCAAAATAAAATCTTATTTCAACAAACCAAAAACTTTACCAATAATTTTGCTGCCGGTGCCGATTGGGTCCTGACGTATCTTTTTCTCTTCTTCAGCGATCATCGTATATAAGGCATCGACCGCTTTACCAGACACGTAAGATTCGACCGTCGCTTCTTTTTCAGGTACTGCCCCCATCTTTTGTGCCTTGGCCATCACCGAATTGTATTTGCTTGCGAGTCCTACTTTATCCGTCACCCCTTTCACAGTCGGCGTAAACTTGGTCGTCAATGCTGCAGATGTTTTTTGTCTGAAAAAATCGGTGACGGAAGTTTCACCACCACTTAAAATATTTTTCGCATCGGTGACCGACATTGTTTTCACCGCATCTAATAGCAATGGCTTAGCCATCGGCACGGCGGTTTCTGCCGCACGATTCATCGCCACGACCAATTCATCGAGATGCTTACTTTGCCCGCTCAACTTAAGGATAGGTTTTGCTTTTTCTAAAATCGATGGCAATGGAATCTTTACTTTTTCATTGTTTAAGAATCCGTCGGCAACACCAAGCTTGGAAATCGCTGCATTCGCACCTTGTTCCAAAGCCGCTTTCAATCCACTATTGGCATCCTTCGTACTCAGCTGGCTCAAATCAACAGCGTAGCTGAATGCAGGAAGCATTAGTGCTGAGACTAAGACTACAGAGTGCATTGATTTCATTGTTCGCATAATATTCCTTGTGAGCTAGTAAATTAACTTCGAACTTATACTTCTTCGATCTGATACAAGCGACGATGCTCGCGAATCGCAAAGCGATCAGTCATACCCGCAATGTAATCAGCAATTCGTCGGGCACGTGCGATTTGTGTTTGTTGCGGATCATCGTGCGCGCTGACGCGATAATCTGGAGGTACTAATCCTGGCTCAGCCAACATGAGTGTGAACAATTCGCGCACTGTATTTTTCGCTTTATTGCTCATACGATTGACTAAGTAATGCCGATACAAGTTTTCATATAAAAACTGTTTGAGCACTTTCGCCTCCTGATGCATATGATCGGAAAAAGCGATCATCGCAGGCAGCGCGCGTACATCATCGATACTCTTAGGCGCATAGTCGGCAATGCGCTGCTCCGATGTTTGGATCAGATCGGTGATCAACAAATTGATCATACGACGAATGGTTTCTGAGATCGCTCTCCGTCCAGCAATGCCAGGATATGTATGATCTACCTCGCGCCGAAATCGGGCATAACAGTCGACTTCCATCAACTGTGATTCACTCAGCAAACCCGAGCGCAAACCATCATCGATGTCGTGATTGTTGTAAGCAATTTCATCGGCCAAATTGGTTAGCTGTGCTTCCAAACTTGGCTGCTTTTTCTCAATAAAGCGTAGGCCTAATTCACCAAGCGTGCGCGCGTTATTCAAAGAGCAGTGTTTGAGAATTCCTTCGCGGGCTTCGAAGCTTAAGTTCAATCCTTCAAAACTTGCATAACGCTCTTCTAATACATCAACCACGCGCAAACTTTGCATATTATGTTCGAAGCCGCCATAGTCTTTCATACACGCGTTGAGAGCATCTTGGCCGGCGTGACCAAACGGAGTGTGGCCGAGATCATGCGCAAGCGAAATTGCCTCCACCAAATCTTCGTTCAAGCGCAAATTACGCGCAATAGAGCGCGCGATTTGTGCGACTTCAATACTGTGCGTCAAGCGGGTACGGAACAAATCACCTTCATGATTAACGAAGACTTGTGTTTTATATTCGAGGCGACGAAAAGCCGTGCTGTGAATGATGCGATCTCGGTCTCTTTGAAATTCTGAACGAGAGCTTGGGGTTGGCTCCGAAAATCGCCGCCCCTTGGTTTGCGCAGATTGTGCAGCATAAGGAGCGAGTTGATTATCGGAGAACATAAAGTTACTTTCAAACAGCAAGGGATTTACTGGATGCTAGCTCTTAAAGTTGCTAACAGCAGATCTTTCGGCACCTCGGTAATAAGGCAATTGCCTAATGGCTTGAGCAAAATAAATTTAATTTGGCCGCCCTCATTTTTCTTATCGACTTCCATCAAATCAAGCCACACTTGTTCACCTAAATCTGGGGCGACGATAGGCAGTCCGGCAGCCTCAACTAATTGAGTAATGCGTGTTTTACTGACAAAATCAATATACCCAAGTCGATAAGATAAGTCTGCCGCCATCACCATACCACAGCCTACCGCTTCACCATGTAGCCAGTTACCGTAACCTAAACCTGACTCGATCGCATGGCCAAAAGTATGGCCAAAATTTAAAATCGCGCGCAAGCCACCTTCTCGTTCGTCTTGTCGCACCACATTGGCTTTGATCTCGCATGAACGCAATACCGCATAGGACAAGGCTTCTATATCTTTCGCGCGTAATTTTTCGACATTGTTTTCTATCCAAGTGAAAAAACCGGAATCGATAATTGCACCATGTTTAATCACCTCGGCCAAACCGGCAGACAGTTCGCGATCAGGTAAAGTTTTCAAGCTACTCATATCGGCAATCACCGCTTGCGGCTGATAAAACGCGCCTATCATATTTTTGCCTAAGGGGTGATTAATCCCGGTCTTGCCACCCACTGAGGAGTCAACTTGAGCTAACAGTGTGGTTGGAATTTGTATAAATGGGATGCCACGCATATAAGCTGAAGCGGCAAACCCAGTCATATCACCGATAACGCCGCCGCCCAAAGCGATCAATGTAGTCTTACGATCACACTTCTTAGCCAGCAAGCCGTCGAATACCAACATCAAGTTTTCCCAATTTTTGTATTCCTCGCCATCAGGCAAAATGATGGATTCGACCTGCTTACCGATCGCATGCAATTGCGTAGCGAGATTCTCTAGGTACAAAGGGGCAACGATCGTGTTGGTTACGATTACAACACGCTGACCTTTAATCCTGCTTTGCAACAATGCTGGATTAGACAACAAACCCTCACCAATCGTGATCGGATATGTTCGCTCACCAAGATCCACTTGTAGCGTTCGTGCTTGATGTATTTCCTGTTCCATAATGACTTTGTTTTGGGCCACAGTTGGTAACTGCTGGGTGATTTTCTGTACGGTTTGGTTCAAGATACCCGCGTCTGCGGGAAGTTTGTCCACGATTGTTTGAACCAAGGTCTGTAACTGCGGCTGACCTGTTTCGATCACGATATGCGCGACTTCACGATAGAGTGGATCTCGTTGCTGCTCAAGCTCTTCAAGCTTTTTGCGCGGATCGGGTGTGCGTAACAATGGGCGCTTCTTATCGTGTCGAGTACGATGCAAAATATTGCTGATACTCGCTTTCAAATAAACGACCGTGCCACGGGAGTGAAGCAATTCTCGACTTTGGGGATTCAACACCGCTCCTCCACCTGTGGCAAGGACGATGTCTTCCTGTTGACAAAGGTCGCGAATCACATCGGCTTCACGCTGACGAAAACTCGCTTCACCTTCAATTTCAAAAATCACTGAAATAGCGACACCAGTGCGCGCCTCTATCTCATGATCAGAATCAATAAACCGTTTGCTCAGTTTCTTGGCGAGGGCTCTGCCAACCGTAGTTTTGCCAGAGCCCATCAGGCCTACTAAAAATATATTACTTGTCACTATATTTCTTTACGTCAAATAGTAATTGGGGTTAAGGACAAACCGAACCTCCCCCATTATTAGCAACAATATTCATTATTGAAGTAGCTGAGGCCCCCTTACTATCAACGATAGTGAACGTAACTGCGCGATTTGACGGTACGCAACGGTTACCTTGAGAGCCTAAACCAATCACAAATGCTGTCCCATCTGCTGTTTGTGCGATTGATCCAGCGGGCACAGAAGATAAAACTAAGTTACTTGTAAAAGCACGATATGGTCCAGTGCCACCGTAAATAGTTAAACTGATGTCGTTTGAAAAATCCTCACCTACATCGATCGTTGCCGGAGAAATACGAAGTTGAGAACTTGCAGCAGTAGCTGTCACAGTTACTTCCACAGATTTACCCGACGAATCAAAAGCGGTAACTTTAGTTTCTCCCACATTTAGTAATTTTGCAGTAAATGCATTGCCTGTTTGCGTTACAGTTGCGATACTTGGATTATTATTTGAAACCGTGTAAGGTGAAACACCACCTGAAATATTAAAGTTCAATGTATCACCGACAGCACCAGTAGAATCACCAGGGACAATTGCAACTGGTAAAGAAGCAGCAGCTGTGACTGTCACATTAACCGTAACTGAAGCACCGAGAGAATCGCGAATAACCACTTGCGCATTACCCGAACTCTCCCCTTTAACACTAAACCCAGACTCGCTACTTGTAACTGAGGCCACAGCAACATTGCTACTTGTAACAGTGTACGGTGATGCTCCTCCACCGATACTATATGTAGATGATGCTGGTGATACGATTGTTACGGACCCTGGAGCAGTTGTAAACAGAGGAACAACCGTGCCTGTACCAACAGTGACATTAATCGTGACTGTTGCTCCAGCAGAATCAGTAACAATCACTTGACCACTACCTTTTGCAACACCATTCAAAGTCAAATTTGTACCTGATACGGTTGCCGTCACAATACTTGAATTGCTACTGCTGACTCGGTAAGGAGCTCGTCCACCACCGATTGTAAAGCTTGGAGATGTTGCTGGAGCAACTACGATGCTAGGTGATGCGGTCGTAAACAATGGCGTTGGTGTTCCATTCCCAACCGTAACACTAATTTCCAAGCTTCCATTTGTAGAATCACGGACTACGACAGTCGCTTTCCCCGTCGAAACACCTGTAATTACAAGATCGTTTCCCGTGATCTTTGCTGTTGCAACTGCAATGTTGCTGCTATCTGCAGCGTAAATGGTCGATCCACCACCGACTTTATAGGTGTTCGCTCCACCGACTTCAATTGTCACATCTTTCGCAGCAGTAGAAAAAAGCTGATCAACTGTACCAACGACTACATCAATCTTTACTTCCTTACCCAAAGTATCTTTGACTGTTACAACAGCTTTACCACCAGATTGACCAGTTATAACAAACTCACGAGATGTAGTCTGACCAACACTTGCAATTCGAGTATCACTTGTAGTAACGACATAAACTTGGCTGCCACCACCAATACGATATATAGCAGAGGTGCCGCCCACTCCAACCGAAACCGTGCTCGGAGCACTTGTATACAGATCAATTCCTGAACCTACAGTTGCTTCAATAAGTACTTTCGCACCAGCGGCATCGGTAATCGCGACCACCGCAGATCCTCCATTGCCTCCAGTGATTCGTAGCGTTTTACCACTCACCTGGACACTAACTGCACTCGAACTACTAGTCGCGATATAAGCTGGAATACCGCCGCCGATATTGTAAGTTTGTACCTCACCAGGTGAGATTGTAATTTTCTCAGCAGCGCTAGTAAAAAGCGCGACCCCACTGGTATTCCCGGCAGACCCACCACCACCGCCACAAGCAGAAAGCAGCGAAATCACAGCCATAGCAAAAAATGCGCGAATTAACTTCGTCATGTAACACCTATTAAATATAAATGAATGTAGAGACAGCCTACATTTGAATCAAAAATCTTACTAATAATCGCTTTACTGATTTGCAAATGTTCCAGTGAGTTGAACTTTTGGTGTGATAAAAATCAATAACTCAGTTTTATTATTTGTCTTACCTGTTGACTTAAATAAATTACCAAAAAGTGGCAGATCACCAAGGAAAGGTACTTTCGTCACGTCAGCACGCTCTTCCTGTGTGTAAATACCACCCAATACGACAGTACCGCCATTCTCAACCAACACATTGGTTTTGACTTGTTTTGTATTAATTACAGGACCACCACGAGTTTCTTCACCGCGACTATCTTTATGAACATCAACGGCAAGAATAATCGTACCATCTGGCGTAATTTGTGGAGTCACATCTAAGCTCAAAGTCGCTTTTCTAAAGTAAATTGCTGTCGCTCCGCTCAGAGTTGCAATCTGATAAGGAATTTCTTGCCCTTGCTCGATGTGTGCCGGTGTTTGATCGGCTGTCACTACACGTGGACTTGAAATAATTTTACCATCGCCATCTGCCTCTAAGGCAGACAACTCTAAGTTTAAGAATCGATTTGCAGCAGCTGAAAACAAACTCACCGCAAGACTACCAGCATCCAAACCACCGATGCCAGCAGCTGGCAAATTAACAAACTGTGTGTTAGGCATATAACTCTTCTCGGTAATCTTAGCTTGTCCGGTTTGCTCGCCAACCCCTAAATAATTACCGGTGATAGCAGCACGTTGATTTCCTGAAATCTGGAAGCCTGTATCTCCACCTTTGAGCCCACGTAGATCAGCAAAACCTAATTTAGCACCCAAATTGCGACTAAATTTATTATCCGCTTCAACGATCCTCGCCTCGATTACCACTTGCTTCGTTGCAATATCGGTCTTTTGAATTAACTTGCGGACTTCTTCAATTTTGGAAGCAATATCGGTAATAAATAATTGATTCGTTCTTGGTTCAGTTAGCACACTACCGCGCTTGGAAAGAATGCGATTAGTTGTGGTATCTTCTGCACCAAAAAGCTTCTTGAAAGTATCTGCCTTCTGATACTTCAACTGGAATGACTCGGTTTTCAGAGGCTCAAGCTCTGCAATAGCGGCCTTCTGTTCAAGTTCGAGTTTTTCCTTCGTTAGTAACTCATCTTTAGGTCCAATCAAAATAACATTCCCGTTCTTTCGCATATCTAAGCCCTTGATTTGCATCACAATATCAAGCGCTTGATCCCAAGGCGTGTCAATTAAACGGATCGTTATATTACCCGTCACCGAGTCACTTGCAATAATATTGACACCACCTTGCTCTGCCAAAATTTGCAGCACAGCACGGACATCAACATCTTGGAAATTCATACCAAACCGATCACCTTTGTAACCTTGGGTGCCTTGGGTCAGCTTATTCGGATCTTCTTTAATCGGCTTAACCTCAATTACCAATTGACTATCGCTTTGATAAATGCTGTGCTCCCACAAACCTTTTGGCTCGATCAACATCCTGACGTTTTCGCCTTGCCGAGTGGTTGTCACTTTCTGCACAGGAGAACCGTAGTCAGACACGTCCAAAGTCTTACGTAAAATATCAGGGATTCCGACCTTCATAAAGTCGACAACAATGGTTTGACCTTGAAGTTTTGCATCAATCGCTACTTGATTGCTTGGAAGCTCAACGACGACGCGGCCATCACCGGCGACGCCACGACGGAAATCGATATCACGCAATAATTGTTTCGTTGGTTGCGCTATTTCTTTATTGTTCACCGGCAAACCAATCGCATTAACTGGTGTCGCTAATCCACCTGAACCATCAATCGTTACAATTAGTGAACTACCTTCAATGAAAGTCGCATAGTTCAGCGAGCGGTTCAAATTAAAAACCATTCGAGAACGCTCTGGTACTTCAATCAAATTGATGCTACGAACTTCGCCCAATCCTATATCCACGGTGCTTTTACCGGTACCATTACTAGTGTTTGCGAAATCAAAGGAAATTCTAGCCGGATTAGTAATTGAAAACGCTACCGGCGGCTTAACCAAAGGCGACTTAAAATTTATCTTAACGATAATATTTGCACCTTGCTGATTGGCGGTAATAGATTCAATCGTATTAGCGGTTTGCGCTTGAGCGAGCTGACTCAAAAACATTAGTCCCAGAAAGAAATACTTCATGCTCTTGATGCTCCTATTAATTGCTTTTATCAATCTCATCATTTTTTCGCCTCTTGCAATTCTAAGCTTGCTTTTCTTTCTGTCCATTCACCGGTCGCGTCTTGCACCACTTCCACAAGATCAATCCTAGTTTCATTGATACTAATGACTTTGCCAAAATTTTGCCCGATATAGCCACCGACAACGACAGGAAATACCGCTTTTCCAATCTGAATAAGACCTTGCAAAGTCTTATGATTATCAAATGTACCAACCATTTTCATTGACTCCAAAGCATAGCCTTCAAGCGCTTCCTTTGGTCGATCAAAATCGGGTTTTAAACCATTATCATTCGCTGCTTTCATGCGCGCAAATACGACTAACAATTTACCAGAATCAAATGGATCAATTAAATCATTGCCATCATAAGATGCAGGGGTAAAAACCTTAGGCTCAGCTATCGGAGCAACTTTGACTTGGGTCTCTTTTTTAACTTGGTCCATCCATCCCTTTAATTCATCAAGGCCGTTATCACCACAGGCGCTTAACAGGAAGGGCAAGAAAAAGATAATAAACTTAGGCATTATTTTCATTTCTTCGCCTCTTTATTTTTCTTGCGTTCAGCAGCTTGCTCAGCAATCTCTTCAGGATCCAGATAACGATAAGTCTTGGCAATGCCGTCCATCACAATACCCGGCTTTTTCGCGTCTTTACTCACTTTAAAACTAAGATTATTTAAGGTAACAATACGCGGCAACTTAGCTACGTCTGCGACAAATTGCGCCATATCGTGGTAATTCGCAACCATTTGAATCTCAATCGGCAACTCCGCGTAATAATCCTTGATCGTTGCACCAGCAGGTTTGAAAATATCCATACTCAAACCACGCCCATTTGCCGCAGAGTTAATATCGGCTAAGACGGCAGCATATTCTGCTGTACTCGGCAATTGTTTCTCCATGCGCGACACGTATTGCAATACCAACTTACGTTGTTCTTTCAAGGCATCCAAACTAATCGACTGCTGAACCTTTGCCTTAAACGTATCTTTTAATTTTTGTTCTTCTTGTTGTCCAAGATCAATTTCTTCTAATTGGGTACTCCAATAAAACCACCAACCAACAAATAGAACAAAAACACACAAACCAATTGCTGACAATATGCGAGGCGCAAGTGGCCATAAACCAGGATGCAAGCCGTTGAGGTCTCGAAACTGACTAGCAAGTGACTCAAACTTTTCCTTAAAATCTGACATAGTATTCTCTTCGTTAAGGCGATTTTGCGTCTGCTGGATTTTTCTTAACTGCACCAGCTTCAGCGGCACTGGCTGCAGCTTCTAATTCACGTGGACGACGAATATCGACACTCAGATCAAACTCGATGACACGTTTTGCATCGCGTCCCTGACCAAGTCCCACCGCCTTATTCTGAATAATTTCTGGCTTGCTCATCCACGGAGAGCCACTCAACTCTGTAACGAATAGACCAACCACTGAATGTGACTGCGCATATCCCTTGATTGCAATTCTTTGGCCCTTTTGTTCGATGACCGTCAAATACAAACCTTCAGGCGCCAGCCTGACGAGCTCATTCATCATATAGACAGGTTGATTACGATCGCCTTGCAAATCTTCGACCGCTTGCTGCCTTGCCTTTAATGCGTCGATTTCTTGCTTCAAGTTGGCAACTTCTTTGATCTTTTTATCTAACTCAAGATTTTCTTGAGTGATGAAAGCATTTCGTTCCGTCTGTGCGGATAACTGTGTAGAGAAAACAAAGCCGACTAAAATAACAACTGCTGCGCCAACCAATCCGGCAAGCATCATTAAAGAATAGAACTGACTCTTTAGCTCTTTTCGACGTGCTTCGCGATGTGGAAGTAGGTTAATTCTAATCATTATCCATACCTCCGCATTGCTAAACCACAAGCAACTAAATAGGCAGGCGCATCACTTCTCAATGTTTTCTCGTTCACATTCGAACCTAACTCCATACCTTTGAATGGGCTAATGACCGAGGTCGACAACTTGGTTCGCTCAGCAACAATCTCAACTAAACCGGGCAACATCGAGCACCCACCAGCAAGGAAAATTTGATCGATGCGCGTATAGGGGGTCGAAGTGAAGAAGAATTGAATGGCGCGAGTAACTTCTAGAGCGGCATTTTCTAAAAATGGTTCCAATAACTCCATTTCATAACTATCCGGCAAATCCCCTTGGCGCTTTTTCATCTCCGCTTCATCGAATGACAATCCGTAATTGCGAACAATATCTTGCGTCAACTGATTACCACCAAATTGCTGATCTCGCTCATAGATAACCTCGCCGTTGAGCATGATCGATATATATGTCACTTTTGAACCAATTTGAAACAAGGCATAAATTTGATCTTGCCCACCATTCGGCTGCTGCTCAATCAAGCGTTCAACCGCAGCTCTAGCTGCAAAGGATTCAATATCCATTACCTTTGCCTGGAGGCCCGCAGCTTGCGCTGCAGCTACACGGTCTTCAATCTTCTCTTTGCGGGAAGCAGCAAGTAAAACATCCACATCTTCTTCTGAGTTAGCAGTCGGCCCCATCACGCAAAAATCAATACTAACTTCATCCATAGAGAATGGAATATATTGACTTGCCTCCGACTCAACTTGAAATTCAAGCGCCTGTTCAGTCAAGCTTCCAGGCAGAATCATTTTTTTTGTAATGACTGAAGCAGCAGGCATCGCTAAAGCAACATTTCTAGTACCGGTACCGCTACGCTTTAAAACGCGCAACACCGCTTCCGAAACTTGCTCTAAGTTTTCAATGTTGCCGTCGACCACCGCCCCCTTCGGCAAAGGCTCGAAAGCACAACGTTCTAATTTAAAGTCCTTTTCGCCGGCACGTGAGAGTTCTACCAGCTTAACGTCGGACGTGCTGATATCCAGTCCCACTAAGGGCGGATTCTTTTGTCCAAGCAATGACGCAAGATCGAAAGCCAAGGAAATCCCCTCAAATAAATATTTTTTTCATGCAAAATACACCAAAAATCTGCTGCTGATATTGCCTAGCAAAAACAATTTAAACCGCTCCAAATTTCATTTTTTCTTTTAAAAACCGCGATTTAGCAGACACTCATACTAGCTTACGTTAAATCCTAGCAATAAGGGGAGTGTAATGTAAAGCATTTTCCGGTAGAAGTGGCGGTTTTACGTTGTCAATTCTCCACTTGAAGCATAAAAAGCCCGAAATGCAATTTTTATAGTTGATTCAGCCCAGCTATAATGCTGACCTACCTGTTTTTTACTATGCCATCATGTCATCAACATCCCCGATCGAACCAAGCAACGAAGCTCAAGCCCCTAGTGCATCTAAGCCAAATTTGGTGGCACGCATACTTTTGCAATTCTTGCTAGTTGTCTTTGGTCTGATGTTGACAGGCGTCCTGGTACTTGTTTTTGCGATCTCAATGGCTTATCCCAACCTCCCTGAGATTGATGCAATTACCAGTTACCGCCCCAAAATGCCCATGCGGGTGTTTTCTGCCGACAATGTTTTGATCGCAGAATTTGGAGAGGAAAGACGCAATGTTGTTCACTTCTCAGAAATTCCCGATGTGATGAAAAAAGCGGTACTTGCCATTGAGGATGATCGATTCTATGAACATGGTGGCGTCGATTATATCGGTATTGCCCGCGCTGCTATCAATAATGTAACAACTAGTAACAAACAAGGTGCTTCAACCATCACCCAGCAAGTTGCAAGAAATTTTTTCTTATCAACCGAGCAAACCATTAAACGCAAGATTTATGAAATTTTGCTTGCATGGAAGATAGAACAAAATCTGACCAAAGATCAGATTCTCGAGGTGTACATGAACCAAATTTATTTGGGACAGCGCGCCTATGGTTTTTCCTCTGCAGCTCAAATTTATTTCGGAAAAAGCCTAAAAGACATCACAGTAGCAGAGGCTGCAATGCTCGCAGGCCTACCAAAAGCACCGTCAGCCTACAATCCAGTTGCTAACCCAAAACGCGCGACGGTACGCCAACAGTACATTCTGCAACGCATGAAGCAACTGGGCTACATCACGGAAGCGCAGTATGAAGTTGCAAAAGTAGAGAAATTACACATCAAAACCAATAGTGCCGAATTTGCGATTCACGCGGAATACGTGGCGGAGATGGCTCGCCAGTTGGTGTATGAACAATTTAAGGAAGATACCTACACGCACGGATTTAACGTCTATACAACAATCACCAAAGAAGAACAAGAAACTGCTTATGCCGCTTTGCGGAAAGGCATACTTGATTACGAACGCCGTCATGGCTACCGCGGTCCGGAAGCGATTGTTGAACTACCTAGAAATAAAGAAGTCGCGGATGAAATTATCGAGAAAGAACTAGCCGACCACCCAGACAGTGATGACATTTTGGCTGCCATGGTGACCGAGGCAAGTCCAACGTCGGTAAAAGCAACTTTATCAAACGGAGAGGAAATTCAAATTACAGGAGCAGGCTTAAGCTTTGCAGCCTCAGGTTTAAAAGCCAATGCCCCACCCAATAAGCGCATACAACGTGGTGCAGTAATTCGAGTAATTTTAGAAGGAAAGAACTGGTCCATCATTCAAATGCCTGAAGTGCAATCCGCATTTGTTGCCGCAGACACGCACGATGGCGCGATTCGCGCACTGGTGGGCGGTTTTGATTACAACCTAAACAAATTCAACCATGTGACACAAGCCTGGCGCCAACCTGGATCGAGTTTCAAACCTTTTATTTATTCCTCGTCATTAGAAAGAGGGCTGTCCCCACAAACAATTATTAATGACTCGCCAATTAGCTTCGATGCTGGTCAAACTGGAGGACAAGCTTGGGAACCAAAGAATTACGATGGAAAGTACGAAGGCCCTATGTCGATGCGCAAAGGTCTGACCAAGTCCAAAAACATGGTGTCGATTCGCATACTGCAAAAAGTTGGTGCCAAGTACGGGCAGGAATACACCAGTCGCTTCGGCTTCCTTCCTGAAAAAAATCCGCCTTACTTAACCTTGGCGTTGGGTGCTGGTGCCGTTACGCCATTACAAATGGCTGGAGCGTATGCAGTGTTTGCAAATGGGGGCTACAAAGTAAATCCTTACCTGATTTCCAAAATTACGGATTCCGAAGGAAAAGTCATCGCGCAAGCCAAGCCCGACACAGCAGCGGACGAAGCCAATCGCGTCATCGATGAACGCAATGCCTTCTTAATGGATAGTATGCTCAGAGATGTGGTTCGCTTTGGAACCGCGACCAAAGCACTCTCGCTAAAACGACCAGATATCGCCGGCAAAACGGGTACGACGAATGACTCGATCGACGCTTGGTTCGCAGGTTATCAAGCAAAAATCGTTGGCGTTGCTTGGATGGGGTATGACCAACCGCGTAATCTAGGTAATCGCGAAACCGGTGGCGGCCTCGCCCTACCTATTTGGATTAGTTACATGCAACGCGCTTTACGTGATATCCCGATTATGGAACGACCTATTCCAAACGGCATTATTCAAGCTGAGGGTGACTACTTCTATGTAGAAAACCCACCGGGTTCAGTGCCTCGCGCCTTGAATGCAGACGAAGTAATTATTGAATAAGTAGATCAATAAAAAATAGCGAGAAATTTTCTCGCTATTTTTTTGTTTTTTATTGAGACTACAATTTATTTTTCTAAACGATTCAATTCTGCGATTCTGCAATATCGCGCAGAACAGCAAATAACTCTGATTGATCGCGTGTATTACGCCAAAACGCGCCATCATATTTGTAGTGAAAACCGCCCGATCGCGCAGCCACCCACATTTCTTGCATCGGTGCTTGGCTATTCACAATAATCTTAGAGCCATTACCAACAAATTCAATTTCTAAAACATTGCCGCTGCGTTTGGTATCCACATCCCATACATCCGTTTCAAACGCTGTCTCAAACATTTCCTGCACTTGTTGCAAGCAGCTATCCGCCAGCACTAAAAATTCCGATTCCGTCATGTTACACTCCCACTTTCAATGAAATTCTGCATATCCATGCGGCATTCTATACGGGTTACAAGATTTTGAATAAGCACACACGCATTTCCCCACGTATCGCAGGGACAATTCTTCTCAGCACTTTCTTACTGAGTGCTTGCGGTCAAAAGGGACCACTTTACATGCCAGAAAAAAAAGCGAGCTCAGCGACACCAAATGTGACGCAATCAATGCCGACACAAACTGAGACAACGCCATCAAAATAAGCCGCTAGCGTTTCATGCGTGACTGCAAACGCCAATACAGACGCACGCCCAACAAACCACTGACTAGCGCCGCAAACAACAAGGGTTGCAGTAATAAATTTTTCCCCGCCTTCATCCAGAAATAATGCAGTACGCCTAAGGGGGCAATCAAATAAACCAATCGGTGTAGTAGTTGCCATTGTTTGCCACCCAACTGTCTGATCATCCATTGGTTGCTCGTCAAAGCCAAAGGCAGCAACAACACGAATGCAACAAAGCCCACGGTGATAAAAGGACGCTTTACCACATCACGCCACATATCACTCAGGTCGAAGAAATGGTCAAACCACAAAAAGGTTAAGAAATGCAGCGACGCATAAAAGAAGGCATACAGACCAAGCATGCGACGCAAGCGAATCAACCAATGCCACTCTAAAATTTTACGCAGTGGCGTAATCGCCAAGCTAATACAAAGAAAATATAGCGCCCAATCACCCGTATTACGCGTAATAAACTCCAAAGGATTCGCGCCAAGTGCATCTTGGTAAACTGCATAAACCAAGCGCAGAAACGGTAGCAAAGCTAATACAAACACAATCACTCTGCACCAGAATAATTGGCGCGGACTTAAGGATTTAATTGTCAGCATTAATAGAACTTTCTTAGATCCATTCCGGTATACAAACTGGCGACTTCACTATATCCATTGAACATCAGCGTCTTGCGTTTGCGCGATAAGAATCCATCTTCACCGATGCGTCGCTCGCTTGCTTGCGACCAGCGAGGGTGATCTACCTCTGGATTCACATTTGAATAAAAACCATATTCTTCTGGAGCCGATAAATTCCACGAGGTACGCGGTTGATCTTTGGTCAATCGAATTTTCACAATGGATTTAGCCGATTTAAAACCATACTTCCACGGCAATACTAAACGCACTGGCGCGCCATTTTGCTTGGGCAAAACCTCACCATACATACCTAGTGCAAGCAGACTTAATGGATGCATCGCTTCATCCATTCTTAAACCTTCGGTGTAAGGCCACTGTAAGACGCGACTGTTCACGCCGGGCATTTGGCGCTTATCCGCCAAGGAAATAAATTCAACATAACGCGCATTCGCAGTTGGCTCTACTTTCTTCAATAACTGCGACAAGGAGTAGCCTATCCACGGTATCACCATTGACCAACCTTCTACACATCGCAAGCGGTACACTCGCTCTTCAAGTGGTGCAAGTTTCAACAAGCTATCCAAGTCCAGTGTTATTGGCTTTTTCACTTCGCCTTCGATCGTCACCATCCATGGTCGCGTTTTTAAGCTATCCGCATTCTCCGCTGGGTCTGCCTTGTCGGTTCCGAATTCGTAGAAATTATTGTAAGTCGTCGCATCTTTATACGACGTTCTTTTATCGAGAATCAGATAATTCGGATTCGCGGCGGCGGCTAATTTCTGCGCGCTAGGATTTTGTGCGAACGCTTCACGTTGCGCCATTTCAATCACGCCCGCACTGGCGATTGAACCGACAGCAAGTTGACGTATAAAATCACGACGGGATTCAAATACATTGCGTGGAGTGATATCTGAGGCGCTCAAAATTTCATCACCATATTTCTGAAATGGCATACGCATTGTTAATCCCTTTATCTAAAAAAAAAACATCCATAAATCGTCATACTACTGAATGAGTCGAAACCCACCTCAGAACCTTACAGAGACATGAAAGTTTCTCGCATGTCGGTTCAAAGATACTTACAGCCAATACTGTACAGATAAAAAAAGCGGCGCAGACTTGTTGTCGACGCCGCTTTTACTTAAATCATCATCAATTACAATTCACCGTAGGAATGCAAACCTGACAAAAACATATTCACACCCAAGAAAGCAAAGGTCGTCACCAACAAACCGACCAATGCCCACCACGATGCCAATTGGCCGCGCAAGCCTTTCATCAAACGCATGTGCAGCCATGCAGCGTAATTCAACCAAACAATCAGTGCCCAAGTTTCTTTAGGATCCCAAGACCAATATCCACCCCACGCTTCGGCAGCCCAAAGTGCACCCAAAATTGTCGCAATGGTAAAGAAAATAAAACCAACAGAAATCGCTTTATACATAACGTCATCTAGCACTTCCGATGGTGGCATGCGCTCCAGAATCAGCTCTCGCTTAAGAATGGTAAATGAGAAGATGACCACTAATACCGCGACCATTTTTGTTGCCTTCAAAAGAGCGGCAAAAAAGTCGCTCTGACTTCCTGAAATATAGGCAATTAACCAAGTTGCAGCTAGGATAGACGAAGGCACAATAACAAACCCCATCCACAAAACCATTTGCTTTTCATGGCGAAGTAAATAAATCCAAGCTACCATAGCCGCCAACGCAAAGGTGCCATAGCCTATGAAATTCGCGGGCACATGGATTTTCATCCACCAACTTTGCAATGCAGGCACCAAGGGTTGAATTTCAGCAGCATCACGACTTACTGTGTACCACAACAAGAATGCAACCGCGGCGGTGATCACCAACAACACGAACGCGCCCAATTGACGAGTCCCGTAACTTTCCTCGTAATACAAATAGAACAGCGCGGTAATCAAGCAAAACAAAACGAATACTTCATACAGATTCGAAACTGGAATATGCCCAATATCAGGGCCGATCAAATAAGACTCATACCAACGTACCAACATGCCCGTAAAACCCATGATGACAGCCGCCCAACACAAAGCTGAACCAACCGATGCGCCAAAATCAGAGCGGGCAATCACGCCTCCCCAATAAAATAATGTGGAAAGAATAAAGAAAGTACTCATCCACAAAATAGCGGACTGACTTGATAGCAAATACTTCAAGAAAAATTTCTTATTCGCGAGATCCAAAGAACCAGCATATTGAGAAATGGCGAACAAGGACAACACCGCCAAAACGATCATCAGTGGACGCATCGATTTCCAATGCCATCCCAACCAAGCGAAGGTAGGTGCAGTCAGGAGCAGAATGGCCTCTTCGTATATATCCATATGTGCGCCGTAGCGATTAAATGCAAAAAAAGCACCTGCGCACAGCAATGCCGCATAGATCCAATCGAAAGCGCTGCGGCGCTGAAAATAATTTTGATATGTCAAACTCGTTTCCATACAAATCCCGTGAGAATAATTTTTAAATTCTTGGTTGATTGAGTCAAGCACTTCAGTGTAAATGTTAACTTGAAGTAGTCACAGATTCAGTTGGCTGCTCAGGTACGCCGAGCTGCTTTTTCAATTGCTCAAATTCTTTTTCAAAATCCAAAGTCTTGCGCTGAGAACTCAATGCCATCAATGCGTGTGTTTCACCCGCATCATGTTTAATCCAAATCCACAAACGACGTTCGCGAATATAGAACATTGAGAACACACCGATCACCAAAAATAAGCCGCCAAGATACACCACATTTTGTCCTGGTGCTCGCGTCACCTGAAATACCGAAGCCTTGATTTCTTCAAAACCAGTCATTTGTAAATAGACAGGTGCACCGTAGAAGAAAGCGTCAGACAAAGCCGAGGTTGCTAATTGCAAAAACTGAGCGCGTTTTTCGGTCAACTCCAATGCTGGCAACCCTTCTTTCTGACGAGCCAACTGCCATAAATCCCACATACTTCCGTTGAGGATTTTCATAAACACATCTGCTGCTTTGGTTTGTTCTTCTGCAGGAATATTTTCTAAGAAACCGGCAATCGCCGTAAATCCCGCCAGTTTTGGCGCATCGCCTTCACCAGCAAAAATACTCAAGCCTTTCTTGGCGGAATTGGCCAACTGCACTTGCATTGCTTCGGCCCCTGCGTTCGGCAACGCACGTTTGGCATACACCTCTGCAGCCCGCGATCTTAATTCTGGATTAGCCAACGCAGCACGCAAACGCATCCATTCATCCAACTTATCATCTTCATCCGCAGGAATTCTTAAATAACGGAATTGATCATTTGGTGAGTCGCGCGCACCAGCTAAGAAGACCCAACTACCATCCAACAAAACGGGCTGCATGTAGTTGTGAAACTCCCTCGCCTGCCCAGTCTTATCGCGCAATTTGTATTGCATACTTGGACCGACATTTTTCAAGTCTTTATTGTTCGCGTTTTTGGCGGCAGAACCGGAATGCTTATCCAAGTCAGCAGTTAATTTCTGCGCAAAGTTTTGATTCGGATGGACTGCGCGTAAGTCCTGTCCTTCACGCGCTAAATTTTCGACATTAAACGGTCTAAAAGCACTCCATTCGATCGTATATTCATCGCGACCATTTGCCTGTTCAGCAGTCAGCTTATTCTCGCCACCCATTTTGGCGCTAATTGGAAATTTTCCTAAATTAGCCCCAGTCATACTGTGCGCCTGCACTTGCAACAGACTTCCTCCATCATCAAAACTGGATTGGAAAATGGCGATTCCTTTATAGATTAAAGGATGATTGACTTTAATAGTCGAATCAAAGGTTTTGCCAGTTTCATGATCAACGATGGTGACATCACTTGCGAATAGTTTTGGCATCCCTGTCGAATAAAAATCAATATGAAATTTCTTCAACCGAATGGTGAACGGTAACTCTTGCAACAACACTCCTTTTGCCTGCGGAATGACCGCCGTATCGCCACTTTTGCCCTCTGGAATAGCAATATTGCCGCGGAAAGTTGGATTCGCTAACGACAATTTGTGCTGCGCTGGAATTTGCGAAATCAATACCCCACTGCCCTCAAAGGGGACTTTGCCACCAAACCATTGCTGAAATCGAATCGCTAGATCCGAATCCAATAGGCCACCAATACAAATAACAACGATGGCAGCATGTGCAAAAATGTAACCCCACTTGTTGGCTGCGCCTTTTTTTGCTGCGATCAAACTCGCATTTTCTTTTTCAACCAGCTTAAATTGATACCCTAAATTCTTTATTTGCTGTGTCATCTGCTGAGTCATTGCCTCTCTTGAGACCGTGCCACGCCACTCAGCTTTATGACGAAAATTACGCAATGATTGCTCGCGTACATTTTCACGCCAACTACGCATATCTTTCAGCATTTTCGGCGTATTGCGAATCAAGCATAAACTCGTCGACAAAACCAAAAAGCCCATGATGGCCAAAAACCACCATGCAGAATACACAGAATACAAACTCAAATGTTGAAAAACCTCAAACCAAAATGGGCCAAACTGATTCACGTAATTCGGCAAAGGTTCATTTTGTTTCAGTACGGTGCCAGTAATCGACGAGATCGCGATAATCGTCAGTAAGCTGATTGCAAAACGCATTGACGACAAAAGCTCCACACTATTGGCGAGCCAAGCACGTTGCGTTTTAATTTCTAGGCCTGAGGTGTTAGTTTCAAGTTCCATACATGTCCAAAAACAAAAAGGGGATGGCATTTGCCACCCCCTCCGTTAATCGTTTTACTTGTTATTGTAGTTGTGAAGCGTTTACTTCAAACCAGCAACATAATCAGCAACTGCTTTCATTTCTTCATCTGACATACGTTTTGCAATAGTTGTCATCTGCGCGCTATTTTTACGAGCGCCTGTGCGGAACGCTGTCAACTGCGCCACGGTGTAATCTTGGTGTTGACCAGCGATACGTGGGAATTGCGCGGGGATACCTGCGCCATTTGGACTATGACAACCAGCACAAGCAGCAACATTCTTCTCCGCAATACCTGCACGGTAAATAGTTTGACCTAAGTTCACGATGTCTTTATTTTTTGCAGCGCCAGCCTTCGGCTTTTGCACTGCCAAATAGGCAGACACATTTTTCATGTCTTCTGGAGTCATTAACTTAGAGAATGTCGTCATGACTGCATTATTACGCGCTGGTGTCGTGAAATCCATTAATTGCTTTACGAGGTAAGCGTCATGCTGACCTGACAATTTAGGATTAATACTGATTGTTGAATTTCCTGCAGCACCATGACATGAAACACAAGCAACAATACCGCGAGCTGCATCGCCGTTGCTGTACAAAGCTTCACCTTTTGCCAGATCAGCTTTGACTGGTTTAGCTACAGGCTCAGTTGCAGAGGCAATAGAAACGAGTGAAGATGCCGCTAAAGCAACGATGCTGAGGGACTTGGAAAATGATAAAAATGCACGGTTCATTCAAACACCTTGAGACTAAAAATTGGAAATCGGTTCTATTGATGCATCTGAGAAGCAAAACTTACGTGACAAGCAATGATGCCATGGAGCCCACGTAGCTAACCCCTTATTGTACAATAGCTTTCGTGGAAATGTTGAGCTATTCCAAGTCAATTGACGTTAAGAAACCTCACATTTCAAGATGAAACGCATCGTTTTATCCCTTTTTTTGCATTTTTGCCCCTCCTTTTTGATTGGCCCTGATTTATGTCTATCCTCTGGCAAGCCCGGTTCTTTACCACAGTCAACCACTTACGCGATCTGCCGAGCTTACAAGTGCCGGAAGTCGCATTTGCTGGTCGTTCAAATGCTGGCAAGTCAACCGCGATCAATATTCTATGTAATCAGAAAAAACTTTGTTTTGCATCTAAGACGCCCGGGCGCACGCAGCACATTAACTTTTTTTCAATTGGCGGCGCGCATGTCGGCCAACACCGCAAGGATGAAACACGACAAGATGAAATTCGCGCTTTGCTAGTCGACTTACCGGGTTACGGCTATGCTGAAGTTCCGGGTGCAGCTAAGAATCATTGGAACGTCTTACTCGGCAGCTACGTACAAAGACGTGAGCAATTAGCGGCTTTGATTTTGATCATGGATTCACGCCGCCCATTCACCGATTTAGATAAACAAATGTTAGAGTGGTTCGCGCCGACAGGTCGCCCAATTCATTGCTTATTAACAAAAGCCGATAAACTCAATCGCAATGACGCAACCAATGCGCTGCGCTTAGCACAAAATATTTTGGCCAGTTATGTGGATGCAAATGGCACGCCCTATCCATTTACTGCACAATTATTTTCAGCATTAAACCGAACTGGTATCGAAGAAGCGGATGCAAAAATTCGTGAATTGACTGGCTTGGATGCAACACCAATCTTTGAAGACATGAAGCAAGCAGACAGTAATTCTGATTTGGCATAAAAAAACCCCGGCACTTTGTAGTGCCGAGGAAAAAAAACGCCAATCGAATGGGAACAAGTGGCGCCCGCTTAGGGAGGACCAGCGGTAAGCATAATGCCTAATACTAAGAGCCAAATTCGTAAGAAAAGTTTCATTAACCTCGATAATTTTTTTAATCCTTATGTCCACTACTTTTTCAGCCCAATTTCCTCACCTGCGTATGCGCCGTATGCGCAAAGATACGTTCTCTCGTAATTTAATGCGTGAAAATCACGTCACTGCTGCCGATTTAATTTATCCCGTGTTTTTAGTTGACGGTGAAAACAAAGTCGAACCTGTCGCGTCCATGCCTGGTGTCGAACGCATGAGCTTGGATAAATTATTGGGAGTTGCCGATGATTGCGTTGCCTTAGGAATCCCCGTATTGGCCTTATTTCCATCGATCGAGAATCATTTAAAAACAGAAGATGGTGTCGAAGCGACTAACCCAGATGGTTTAATTCCGCGCGCTATTCGTGCACTGAAAGCGCGTTGCCCAGAATTAGGCATTTTGACCGATATCGCGTTAGATCCTTATACCAGTCACGGACAAGATGGTTTGATTAATGCCGATGGCTATGTGTTAAATGATGAAACGACTGCGATGCTGGTCAAGCAAGCGCTCACCCATGCCGCGGCTGGTGCCGATATCGTCGCTCCTAGCGATATGATGGATGGCAGAATTGGTGCAATTCGTAGCGCGCTTGAGGAACAAGGTTTCATCTACACTCGGATTATGGCTTACTCTGCGAAATATGCATCCGCATTTTATGGCCCGTTCCGCGACGCTGTTGGCTCTGCTGGCAACTTAGGAAAAAGTAACAAAGCCAATTATCAAATGGACCCAGCCAACAGCAATGAAGCATTGCGTGAAGTCGCGCTTGATTTGGCGGAAGGTGCGGACATGGTCATGGTGAAGCCTGGTATGCCTTATCTCGACATCGTACGTCGCGTAAAAGATGAGTTTAAAGTGCCGACGTTTGCCTACCAGGTTAGCGGTGAATATGCGATGATTAAAGCGGCAGCGCAGAACGGCTGGTTAGATCATGACAAGACCATGATGGAAGCAATCATGGCATTTAAACGTGCTGGTGCTGACGGTGTGCTAACTTACTTTGCTCGCGACATCGCGCGCTTGCTACAGCAAAGCAAATAAATTCACTTTGATCATTGAGTTTGCATTTCATGGATATTTTCTACATTAGCGATACGCAAGTCACTCTGAACCCGACCACATTAAATAGAGCGATCGATTTAATTGGCGATGGTGAAAACGACACTGGAGATGACGCTTATCGCTTTATGTGGATAGACATCACGCATGATGAAGTGGAGCGCGATGCAGAAGCTTGGCGCGATCAAGTTGAAAAACTCACTGGCATACGCATCTTTGATTTACATCTCAAGGACATCTGCAATCGCAGCCACCCTTCCAATTTTGATGCGACACAAGATTACGAATTAGTGATCTTTCAAAAGCTGGCATTAAATGGGGAGAGTGGCGAATCCAATTCAAGTCCGCAAGAGGGTCATAATGCCAAGAAAAAAATGCCGGCAGTTTTACATCGACTGCAAACGCAGCCTGTTTCTTTTCTCTTGATTGGTAACGCACTGATCACTGTACGCGCAAACTATAGTCGCACGGTGGAAACCATGCGCGCACGCTTACTCAACTTCAAGCCCAAAGACAATAATAACTTGAGCAGTAAATTGCCGGCATCACCAGAGGATTTAATGCTGCGTTTGTTAAATGCCATGGTTGATCAATATCTCGATTTACGCCAGCCATTAACCAATCAATTAGATCGCTGGCAGCATGCATTACTTGATCCGCGCAAACCATTTAATAACTGGGTTGCTTTACTCGACTCAAGGGTGGAACTACGCAAGCTAGAGCATTTATGTGAAGAACAATATGATGCTTTACAAGAGCTGCGCGATCACTTTATTGACACGTTTGACGGGTCTGGCAACAAACAAAGTCGCGCTAAAGATTTGTTATTGGTTCGCACTAATGATGTGATGGAACATATTAATCGCGTGCTCAATCACACTCGACGACTAGAAGCATCGCTTGAATCGTCGGTGCAAATTCACTTCGCGGCCGTGTCACACAAAACCAGCGAGATTATGCGTATCTTGACGGTGATCACCGCTTTGTTTATGCCGCTGACTTTAATCACAGGGATTTTCGGCATGAATTTCGCAAAGATGCCGTGGATTAATGAAGATACTGGTTTCAAACTCGTACTTGGACTGATGGCATTCACCGTCATCCTTTTTTTAATTGCGATGCGGCTGCAAGGTTATTTAGAGGGTCGCGGACAGCGCAATGAATAATTCACGACTCCCAAAGCACGCGCATTCACAATGACCACACATAGCTTTCTCTGGCACGACTACGAAACCTTCGGTGCACAAGCACGACGCGATCGCCCGGCACAATTTGCGGCAATTCGTACCGATGCTGACTTAAATGAAATCGGTGAGCCGATTAATTTGTTTTGCAAACCAGCCAACGACTTTTTACCCGATCCACAATCCTGCCTAATCACGCATATCACGCCGCAGCAATGCCTTGAACAAGGCTTGCCTGAACACGCGTTTGCCGCCCAAATTGAGAAGCAGTTAGCGACGACGGGCACGATTGGTGTCGGTTACAACACAATACGCTTTGACGATGAAATTACACGCTTTATGTTTTGGCGTAATTTAATCGATCCTTATGCGCGCGAGTGGCAAAATCAATGTGGGCGCTGGGATATCATGGACATGGTTCGCACCACTTACGCGTTACGACCAGAAGGAATCAATTGGCCTTTAAATGATGAGGGAAAACCGAGCTTTAGGCTGGAACACCTCACGGCTGCAAACGGCATCACCCACGACGCAGCTCATGATGCACTATCAGATGTGCGCGCCACAATTGCATTAGCAAAATTAATCAAAGAAAAACAACCTAAATTATTTGATTTTTGTTTTGCACTACACAAGAAAGAAAAGGTCGCCAGTGAAATCGGTCTTCCCATACTTGCAAAACCTTTCTTGCACGTTTCTGGCATGTTCAGTACCGAGCGCGGTTGTCTTGCCGTGATGTGGCCGCTAGCAATTCACCCAAGCAATAAAAACGAGGTAATCGCTTGGGATCTACAATTCGATCCTAGCGAGCTGCGAAATTTAGACGTCGCTACCATTCAACAACGCATGTTTAGCAAGACCGATGCGCTGCCTGAAGGCGTTTTACGTTTACCGGTAAAAAGTATCCACCTAAACAAATCACCTATCGTGATTGGTAATCTCAAAACACTCAGCAATGACATGGCTGCTCGTTGGAATATCGACATGCAGCAAGTAATGACCAATATTGAATTAGCGCGCCAATTACAATCGACACTGAATCCGCAACTTTGGCAGCAAGTGTATTCACGCCCTACTTATGAAGCTGTTGATGTCGATGAAGATTTGTATGGTGGATTTATCAGCAGTGCAGACCGTAAGATCTTGAACGATTTGCGTCAACTTACGCCACAACAATTGGCATCCATGCATCCACATTTCAACGATAATCGTTTAGAAGAACTGGTATTTCGTTATCGCGCGCGTAATTTCCCAACGAGTCTCAATGTAGAAGAGCAAGCAGTATGGGAAGAACATCGACGGGCACGCATATTAGATGGTGAGGCAAATGCTCGCACGGTCGATGCCTATTTCAATGAAATTGATCAACTATCCGAAAATGCCGATGAGGAAGAGCAGCATATTTTGGGAGCTCTGTACGACTACGCTGAGCTCGTTGTGCCTGTTCGATAGAAACAAAAAAGCTGGATTTATTCCAGCTTTTTGTTTATTCGCCCTATCAAGTAAGACCAGTTAAATTAAGGCTTAAGGTTTTCTCATTTTTGGTTTCTAATTTTTGCTTTCTAATTGCTGCAATGAGTGCAAAAATTTCTCAGCGTTTTGATAGCCGATTACGCGCTTACCTAGAATTTCTTGACCAGCGCGATCAAAGAAGATGATCCCTGGCGGCCCAAACAAGCCGAAGCGCTTCAGCATCGCTTTATCATCTGAATCATTTTTCGTCACATCCACCTGCAATAACAGCATCTGATCTAATTTGGCTTTTACACGCGGCTCGACAAAGGTTAACTTCTCCATTTCTTTACACGAAATACACCAGTCCGCGTAGAAATCTAACATCACGAGCTTTTCTCTCGACTGCGCGAGAATCGTGTCCAACTCAGCCGTCGTTTTTACGCGCTGGAACTGCACATGCACCACATTCCCAGTCAAATGGGCAACTGGGGAAAGTGGATCGCGCCCACCAGTAATCAAGCCAATCAATTGCGCAGCGCCGCCCAAAATAAATAACATCGCTAAAAATTTTGAGAATACACGCCCCTTATACACAAACAACTGGTAGGCGCCATATGTCAACAAAAGAAGACTCCATGCCAGCATCTGATATAAGGCCGGGATAACAGGCGACACCATCCAAATAGCCATCGCCAACATAAGCACACCAAAAAATCGTTTGATCTGCTCCATCCATACGCCCGCGCGAGGCAACAAACTTCCCGCTGAAATACCCACCAAGAGTAGTGGCACGCCCATGCCAATTGCCATCGCAAACAGGGCAGCTCCACCGACCACCACATCTTTAGTTTGGCTAATGTAGACTAAGGCGCCAGCAAGCGGTGCGGCAACACAAGGGCCCACAATCAACGCTGACACAGCTCCCATCAAGAACACGCCAAGCATCTTGCCGTTTCGCTGCCCTTCGGAAAAATAAGTTAACTTGGTCTGTATAGCGACCGGCATTTGCAATTGATAAATGCCAAACATCGATAGTGAAAGGATCGCCATGAATAATGCAAAGGCACTGAGCACCCAAGGGTTTTGTAAGCTTGCGGACAGACCTTCCCCAAGCAAGCCTGCGGCCACCCCCAAAGCAGTGTAGACGAGCGCCATACCCAATACATAACTCAAAGATAAAAAGAAAGCGCGACTACGCTTAATTCCCGCACCTTCTCCAACAATGATATAGGACAGAATTGGCACCATCGGCAACACGCATGGTGTCAAAGACAAACCAAGACCCAACAAAATGAACAAAGGAATTATTAATGCCAATCGACCACTTTTGAGCGCTTCTGCGATGCTTGATTGCTCGCCACTTGACACGCTATCCATTGGTAAAACTTTTGAAGCGGGCAACGGCGCAATTTCAGCTAAGCTGACGGGGAGCACCAAATCCATAGGCGGATAACACAGGCCCGCATCTGCACACCCTTGAAGTCGAATCAGTGCTTGAAAATCTGATTTGGCATCGACGGGAATCAGTACAGTTAACTCGCGGTAGTAACTTTCTACATCCTTTTGAAATGTTTCATCGAACTTTACCTTTCCAGGAGGGATCTCAAAGGCGCCCAATTCAGCGCCTTTGGCCTCGAACTTAAATTGATCCCGATACAAATAGTAGCCATCCGCAATATCAAAGCGCACCGCCATTTGGTTGGCTGAAACCATCTGCGCTTTCACTTTAAACGCTAACTCAGGTGCTAAAAAATCTTCCGCGTGCAAACTTCCACTAGTGATAAGGCAAAGCACTAAGCTTATGCCTAACAGATAGCTTCGCTCAAACAAAAAACGAATGCGCAGAAGAAAATCAAAGCTTCCAATAAATGTCATAAAAATCTTCGTTATTAGTTATTGCGTTTTCATTCCAACAATCTCGTTTTGCGGTGCAAGGTAGATACACGCTACAAGATGCAAAGTTTCAGTATCTTAACGGAATATACAATTCGATGCTGCGCACGTATTTTCTGAAATCAAGCAAAAGAATAATTTCAACAACAAAACGTAGTAGACATAAAAAAAGCCGTTCATTTTACTGAACGGCTTTTTTTTGGTATGCAGACTGATGAAAGTTCAGCTTATTCTTCTACTGTTGGTGCATCTGCAGCGTCCGTGACTTCTGGACGATCCAACAATTCTACGTAGGCCATAGGCGCATTGTCGCCAACACGGAAACCCATTTTCAAAATACGCAGGTAACCACCGTTACGATTTGCAAAACGTGGTCCCAATTCAGCGAACAATTTTTGTACGATTTCACGATCGCGCAAACGGTTGAATGCCAAACGCTTGTTTGCCAATGTGTCTGTTTTACCCAAAGTCAAGATTGGCTCGACAACGCGGCGCAATTCTTTTGCTTTTGGCAAAGTTGTTTTGATCGCTTCGTGACGCAACAGAGAAACTGTCATATTGCGCAACATTGCTAAACGGTGTGATGATGTACGATTTAGCTTACGTAAGCCGTGACGATGACGCATGGTACTTCCTTTCGATATGTTTAAAAATTCCAGTTCTTCTATCGTCAAACCATTTGACGCGGACCGGTAATGTTCTTACTACGCACTACAAACAAAACGTCGGGTCAAACGAGTTGACCCGACATCAAGATTACTTCTCTAAACCAGCAGGCGGCCAGTTTTCTAACTTCATGCCCAAAGACAAACCGCGAGAAGCCAATACTTCTTTGATTTCGTTCAAAGATTTGCGACCCAAGTTTGGTGTCTTCAACAATTCGTTTTCGCTACGCTGGATCAAATCACCAATGTAGTAAATATTTTCTGCTTTCAAGCAGTTTGCTGAACGCACTGTCAATTCCAAATCATCGACTGGACGCAACAGGACTGGATCAACCGCAGGTGCACGTGATGGTGCTTCTGCAGCCGCTTCTGTACCTTCCAAAGCCGCAAATACGTGCAACTGATCTACCAAAACGCGAGCAGATTGGCGAATCGCTTCTTCTGGTGTGATCACACCGTTTGTTTCGATGTTGATGATCAACTTGTCTAAATCTGTACGTTGTTCAACACGAGCAGATTCAACAGAGTAAGAAACACGACGTACTGGCGAGAAAGACGCATCCAAAATAATACGACCAATAGTTTTGTTCGCATCTTCGGACAAACGACGTACGTTACCAGGAACGTAGCCACGACCTTTTTCTACTTTGATTTGCATATCCAATTTGCCGCCAGCGGTCAAATTCGCGATCACGTGATCTGGATTAATCAGTTCTACGTTATGTGGCAAATCGATGTCGGAAGCCAATACTGCGCCTTCGCCTTCTTTTTTCAAAGTCAAAGTAACTTCATCACGTTCGTGCAACTTGAAGACCACGCCTTTCAAGTTCAACAAAATATCAACGACGTCTTCTTGTACTCCATCGAGAGTTGAGTATTCATGAACGACGCCAGCGATAGTCACTTCAGTTGGTGCATAACCAACCATAGAAGACAACAAGACGCGACGTAAAGAGTTACCGAGCGTATGACCGAAACCACGTTCAAATGGCTCCATCACTACTTTTGCTGAGCCAGGGCCCAACATTTCAACGTCGATAATACGAGGCTTAAACAGATTGTTTTGCATGATTTGTCCTTTTCAATACCCTCGGCTCGTTACACCGATAAGGCTGATGGCAAAAAGAAAAAAGCCTGCCCATCGTAAAATGGGCAGGCGGTGAAACTAAATATTAACGTGAGTACAATTCAACGATCAAAGATTCATTGACATCGTGAGCGATATCGCTACGATCTGGCATAGACTTGAACGTACCTTCCATTTTCTTCGCATCAACAGAAACCCAAGATGGCATACCAACTTGTTCTGCTAAAGACAAAGCTTCAACGATACGTGTTTGCTTTTTCGCTTTTTCACGAACTGCAACTACGTCACCAGCTCTCACTTGGAAAGAAGCGATGTTTACAACGGTACCGTTTACTGTGAATGCTTTATGGCTAACCAATTGACGTGCTTCTGCGCGTGTGGAGCCAAAACCCATACGGTATGCAACGTTGTCCAAACGAGATTCCAACAACTTCAACAAAGTTTCGCCAGTGTTACCTTTTTGACGATCCGCTTCAGCGAAATAACGACGGAATTGACGCTCTAAAACGCCATACATACGTTTAACTTTTTGCTTTTCGCGCAATTGATTACCGAAGTCAGAAGTACGTGCGCCAGATTTCGCGCCGTGTTGACCTGGTTTTACATCTAATTTGCATTTGGAGTCCAAAGAGCGACGTGCGCTTTTCAGAAACAGGTCCGTGCCTTCGCGACGGGATAATTTTGCTTTAGGTCCGATATAACGTGCCACAGTAATTTCCTTTAAAAATGACGCAGATGCCGTTAAACAAACTGCGCTAGTCTGATCTACCTGCTATCAGACAGTGGTCTTATTAAACAAGATGTAAATAAGAATGATAAACGTATAAAAATACGAAAGACAAAACCCACCAATTGAATTGGCGGGCTGCATTCTAACATGATTGCTAGAATTATCCAAAGCTTAGCCTAAGCTAAGCGATGAATTAGATACGACGACGCTTTGGAGGACGGCAACCGTTATGTGGTACTGGCGTAACGTCTTGAATCAAAGAGATCTTGATACCCAAATTATTCAAAGCACGCACAGAGGACTCACGACCTGGGCCTGGGCCTTTGATACGTACTTCAAGATTTTTGATACCGCATTCTACCGCAACTTTACCAGCTGCTTCTGCCGCAACCTGCGCTGCGAAAGGTGTAGATTTACGAGAGCCTTTAAAACCTTGACCACCAGCTGTTGCCCAAGACAATGCATTGCCTTGACGATCAGTGATCGTGATGATGGTGTTGTTGAAAGATGCGTGAACGTGTGCGATACCTTCAGCAACATTTTTCTTAACTTTTTTACGAGCGCGAGCTGCCGCTGCGTTATTTTGTGCTTTTGCCATAATTGGTTCCTTGAATCCAGCTTACTGGATTATTTCTTCAATGATTGCGCTGCTTTACGTGGGCCTTTACGTGTACGTGCGTTAGTACGTGTACGTTGACCACGAACAGGCAAACCTTTGCGATGACGCAGACCGCGGTAGCAGCCTAAGTCCATCAAACGCTTGATGTTCATCGAGATTTCACGACGAAGATCACCTTCAACGACGTATTTTGCAATACTGTCACGAAGCTTTTCTAACTCGTTGTCGTCCAGATCTTTGACCTTTTTAGTGGTCGGAACACCCGTTGCTGCACAGATATCTGCTGCGCGTGGGCCGCCAATACCATAGATAGCTTGTAAGCCGATTACGGTATGCTGATGATTTGGGATATTAACCCCTGCTATACGTGCCATTCGTTATTCCTCGTTCAATAACGTTAATTAACCTTGGCGCTGTTTATGGCGTGGTTCTGTGCAAATAACACGAACAACACCTTTGCGCTTGATGATCTTGCAGTTGCGGCAAATCCGCTTAACTGATGCGAGAACTTTCATTTTTGCCCTCTTCCCTTCTAGTTCAATTTAATTTACTTGGTCCTGAACACAATACGTGCTCGGCTCAAATCATAAGGCGTCAATTCTACTGTTACCTTATCACCAGGTAGGATGCGAATATAGTTCATTCGCATTTTTCCTGAAATATGGCCAAGCACAACATGCCCATTTTCCAACTTAACTCGAAATGTTGCATTCGGAAGATTCTCTAGAATCTCTCCCTGCATCTGTATAACGTCGTCTTTTGCCATTCGATCTGCTGTTCCTCTGGGTGCTTACCGTGAAGGCATGCCGCCCTTGAAATTTGCTTTACGAAGAAGCGATTCGTATTGCTGTGACATTACATAATTCTGCACTTGAGCCATAAAGTCCATCGTAACCACCACAATAATCAACAGCGAAGTGCCGCCAAAATAAAATGGTACTTTCCAATGGGCGATCAGCAACTCCGGTAACAAGCAAACTAATGCAATATATACCGCACCAATCAAAGTCAAACGCATCAAGATCTTGTCTATGTAACGCGCAGTCTGGTCACCAGGACGAATCCCTGGAACAAACGCACCACTCTTCTTCAAATTATCTGCTGTTTCTTTGCTGTTAAATACCAACGCAGTGTAGAAGAAGCAGAAGAAGATAATCGTTACAGCGTATAGCAATGCATGAACCGGCTCCCCTGTTGTTAAGGAACTTGCTAAATCTTGCAAGAACCGAACAAAACCAGAATTCTGATCTTCTGCTCCCTTTGCAAACATGCCAGTAATCGTGGCAGGCAGCATAATAATAGAGGAAGCAAAAATCGGAGGAATCACACCTGCCATGTTTAACTTGAGTGGTAAATGACTGCTTTGACCACCATACACTTTATTGCCAACTTGACGCTTCGCATAATTCACCAGAATCTTACGTTGACCGCGCTCTACGAACACGACCAAATAAGTCACTGCAGCAACCATCACGCAAATTACCAGAGCAGAAAATGCTTGCATAGAACCAGTGCGTACTAACTCGAATAAACCAGCTAACGCTCCGGGCAAACCTGCCACGATACCAGCGAAAATGATAATAGAAATACCGTTCCCAAGACCTCGTTCGGTGATTTGTTCACCCAACCACATCAGAAACATCGTGCCAGTTACCAGAGTAACGACAGTCGTAAATCTAAACGCCACACCAGGATCTAATACCAAACCTGCTTGCGTCTCTAAGCCAAAAGCAATAAAGAAAGCCTGCACAATACCTAATACTAAAGTGCCGTAACGCGTGTACTGAGTGATCTTACGACGACCAGACTCGCCTTCTTTCTTCAAGGCTTCTAGCTGCGGGGAAACTACTGACATCAACTGCATAATGATCGATGCAGAAATGTACGGCGTAATTCCCAGCGCCAAAATTGTGAAGCGAGACAAAGCACCACCAGAAAACATATTAAACATTCCCAAAATACCATTTTGGTTTTGCTTAAATAAATCTTCCAATACCTTTGGATCAATTCCAGGAACAGGTATATGTGCGCCTATCCTATATACAACCAGTGCTGCTAGCAAAAACCACAGTCTTCCCCAAGGAAAACCACTTGCAGCACTTTTAGTTTGTTGAGGAGATGTTGCCAATTATTGCTCCAGAAGTTCGCAATGAATGTTGACTTAAGCGACAGAGCCGCCAGCAGCTTCGATCGCAGCCTTCGCACCTTTGGTAGCGATTAAGCCATTCAAAGTTACTTTCTTTGTGATCTCACCTGACAAAATCACGCGAACTACACGTGCCAATTCAGAAACGACACCAGCTTGCTTCAAAGCCAAGATATCGATTTCTGTGACTGGTAAACTTTCCAAGTCAGACAAACGAACTTCTGCTTTGTATGGTGTTGCCAAAGATTTGAAACCACGCTTAGGCAAACGGCGTTGCAAAGGCATTTGACCGCCTTCGAAACCGACTTTATGAAAGCCGCCAGTACGAGATTTCTGACCTTTGTGACCACGGCCAGACGTTTTACCTAAACCAGAACCGATACCGCGACCAACACGACGTTTTGCGTGTTTAGCACCATCAGCTGGTTGGATTGTATTTAATTCCATAATTTGCTCCGATCGCAAACCCGAAGGCTTACGATACAACCTTCACAAGATACGAGACTTTATTGATCATACCGCGCACTGCTGGTGTGTCCTCTAACTCAGAAACTGAGTTAACACGACGCAAACCTAAGCCACGCACTGTCGCACGATGTGACTCGCGCGTACCGATCAAACCCTTGACCAATTGTACTTTTACTGTTTTAGTCATTGCGATCACCTTAGCCCAAAATTTCTTCAACGGACTTGCCGCGTTTCGCTGCGATCTCAGCTGGAGTGCTCATTTTTGCCAAACCGTTCAAAGTTGCACGAACCATGTTGTATGGATTTGTGGAACCGTTAGATTTTGCAACAACGTTAGTAACACCCAACACTTCGAAAATAGCGCGCATTGGACCACCAGCGATCACACCAGTACCTTCTTTAGCTGGAGAGATCATGACCGAAGATGCACCATGCTTACCAATAACGGTGTGTTGCAAAGTACCGTTTTTCAAAGTCACTTTGATCATTTTACGACGCGCTTCTTCCATCGCTTTTTGTACAGCTACAGGAACTTCTTTCGATTTTCCCTTACCCATACCGATGCGGCCATCGCCATCACCAACAACTGTCAGCGCTGCGAAGCCCATGATACGACCACCCTTAACCACTTTGGTTACGCGGTTGATCGCGATCATTTTTTCGCGCATGCCATCATCCGGCTTGTCGGCTGCTGTTTTTGCTTGCATTTTTGCCATGACAATATTCCTTAGAACTTCAAGCCGGCTTCACGCGCAGCTTCCGCCAACGCCTTCACACGACCGTGGTAACGAAAACCGGAGCGATCAAACGCGACTTCGGTAACTCCTGCTTTCAATGCTTTTTCCGCAACGCGCTTACCAATCAAAGTGGCTGCCGCAGCATTACCACCGTGCTTAGATGCCGCTGCCAATTCTGCACGCACTTCAGCTTCCACTGTAGAAGCAGATGCCAATACTTTGGAATCTGCATCAATGATGCTAGCGTAGATGTGAGAGTTCGTACGGTGCACAGATAAACGTGTGACCTTGAGCTCTGCGATCTTGGCACGGGTTTGAGTCGCGCGGCGCAGACGTGATTGTTTCTTATCCATCGTCTAACCCCTATTACTTCTTCTTGGTTTCTTTAATCACAACCACTTCATCCGCGTAGCGGACACCCTTGCCTTTATAAGGCTCTGGGCTGCGGTATGCACGAACTTCTGCTGCGACCTGACCAACCTTCTGCTTATCCACACCTTTAATGAGGATTTCAGTTGGAGTTGGCGTTGCACATGTCACGCCAGCAGGCATGTCGTGTACGACAGGATGAGAAAAACCCAAGGAGAGATTTAACTTATCGCCTTGCGCTTGCGCTTTGTAACCAACGCCTACCAATGTCAGCTTACGCTCGAAGCCTTTTGTTACGCCAGTCACCATATTGTTGACCAGTGCACGCAAAGTACCTGTCATTGCATTCGCTTCACGGCTGTCGTTCGCTGGACTAAAATTCAACGAACCACCTTCGTTAGCCACAGACACTAAGCCGTTTAAGCCTTGTGTCAATACGCCCATAGGGCCTTTTACTGTAATCGCCGCTGCGGAGATGGCAACTTCTGCACCTGCTGGCAACGCGATTGGCATTTTACCTACTCGAGACATCTTGCACTCCTTAGGCGACGTAGCAAATAACTTCGCCACCGACACCGGTTGCGCGCGCTTTGCGGTCAGTCATAACGCCCTTAGGTGTGGACACGATGGCCACGCCCAAACCGTTCATTACACTTGGGATCTCGTCTTTACCTTTGTAAATACGCAGACCTGGACGTGAAACACGTTCCAAGCGCTCAATAACAGGACGTCCTGCATAATATTTCAAACCGATTTTCAATTCAGATTTACCAGCAGCTTCTACTACTGCGAAATCCTCAATGTAGCCTTCGTCCTTCAGTACGTTTGCAATTGCAACTTTTACCTTTGAGGACGGCATCGCGACGGCAGTCTTTTGAACAACTTGCGCGTTACGGATGCGGGTCAGCATATCGGCGATAGGATCGCTCATACTCATTGCTTATTCTCCTATTACCAGCTAGCTTTAGTCATACCCGGGATTTCACCACGCATGGCGAATTCACGGACTTTAATACGGCCCAAACCAAACTTACGGAATGTGCCACGTGGACGACCTGTCAAAGTGCAGCGATTGCGCTGACGAGTCGGATTAGAATTACGCGGCAATGCCTGCAACTTCAAACGAGCTAAATAACGCTCTTCTTCAGTTTTTGATTGGTCATCAATGATGGCCTTCAATTCGGCGCGTTTGCCGGCGAATTTCTTCACCAAATCTGCACGCTTTTGCTCACGATTAATCAGTGCCAATTTTGCCATGGCGACCTCAGTTTCTGAACGGAAATTTAAATGCGGCGAGAAGCGCTTTTGCTTCTTCGTCGGTCTTAGCTGTCGTAGTAATACTAATGTTCATACCACGCAACGCGTCAATCTTGTCGTACTCGATCTCAGGAAAAATGATCTGTTCCTTAACACCGATATTGTAGTTACCACGACCGTCAAATGCGCGACCAGAAACGCCGCGGAAGTCACGAACGCGTGGCAAAGCTACAGTCACGAAACGATCCAAGAATTCGTACATGTGTGCGCCACGCAATGTGACCATACATCCGATTGGATAGCCTTCGCGGATTTTGAAACCAGCGATCGCTTTACGTGCTTTAGTTACGACAGGTTTTTGACCTGCAATCTTCGTCAGATCGCCAACAGCATGCTCGATAACTTTCTTATCAGCAATCGCTTCGGACAAACCCATGTTCAGGGTGATCTTCAAGATGCGAGGAACTTCCATTGGAGACTTGTAAGAGAATTTCTCAGTCAAATCTGCAACGATTTTATCTTTATATAATGCTTGTAGACGGGCCATGACTTTATGCCTTCACAACTTCGCCAGTGGACTTATAGACGCGGACTTTCTTACCATCCACAACCTTAAAGCCTACACGGTCTGCCTTACCAGATGCAGCGTTAAACAACGCAACATTGGAAACATGAATCGGCATCAATTTATCAACGATGCCACCAACTGCTCCAGTCATTGGGTTAGGCTTAGTCGCTTTTTTAGCAACA
This sequence comes from Affinundibacterium macrobrachii, assembly GCF_014652415.1. Taxonomy (GTDB): domain Bacteria; phylum Pseudomonadota; class Gammaproteobacteria; order Burkholderiales; family Burkholderiaceae_D; genus Undibacterium; species Undibacterium macrobrachii. Next base: position 6,570 of record NZ_BMYT01000009.1, on the reverse strand, counting down.
TTAACACCTGCAACAACAACGTAATTTGCATCAAAGCATTGCTGCACTTGACCGCGCTTACCTTTGTCTTTACCCGTCAAGACGATGACTTCGTCGTTTTTACGAATCTTATTCATCACGACTCCTTACAGCACTTCAGGAGCAAGCGAAACGATCTTCATGAAACGCTCAGTACGCAGTTCGCGTGTTACTGGGCCGAAAATACGTGTTCCGATTGGCTCGAGCTTTGCATTTAACAACACTGCAGCATTGCCGTCGAACTTCACCAAAGAGCCATCCTGACGACGAACACCTTTAGCAGTGCGAACTACAACTGCATTGTAAATTTCACCTTTTTTCACGCGACCGCGTGGAGCAGCGGATTTCACTGTGACTTTAATAACGTCACCGATCCCTGCATAACGACGCTTAGAACCGCCCAACACTTTAATGCACAAAACTTCGCGCGCACCAGTATTGTCAGCCACTTCTAGCCGGCTTTCTGTTTGAATCATATTGTTCTCTTTCCCAACTTAATCCACACAATCCGCACATTGCAAATCTGTAGTCAGTCTTGGTCCCGCCAGCCAACCCATTTATTGTCAGACGCCCTTAGAAGCACAAATAACAACATACGAGTCAACCGATTAGGTGGACGATTTTTTAACCACTCTCAAAATGCTGACCTGAGAGACATTTAGGCTGTCATTCGCATACTTTGCAAATGACAGCCCATCATTATTACATCAAAAAACGATTACTGCAACAACTTTTATAAAACTGGCGCAACTTGTACAACGCGAGTCAATGTCCATGCCTTTGTTTTGGAGATTGGACGACCTTCTTGAATCTCGACTGTGTCACCGGCTTTTGCTTGGTTTGCTTCATCGTGCGCATGATATTTCGCAGTACGTACAATGATCTTACCGTACAAAGGATGCTTAACGTGACGCTCAACTAAGACTGTCACTGTTTTATCCATTTTGTCGGAAACAACTTTGCCAATCAATGTGCGCTTCAGTGCAACTTTAACTTGATCGTTCATTATTTGGCATCCTTCTGATTCATGACTGTTTTAACTCGGGCGATGTCACGACGAACTTTTTTGAGTTGCGAAGTGTTATTCAATTGTTGCGTAGCAATTTGCATGCGCAAGCTGAATTGTGCCTTCAACAAATCATTCAATTCTTTCGTCAAAGCTGCGGAGTCTTTGCCTTGGAGTTCAGATACTTTCATTTACAACTCCCTATTAAGTGCCGACTTGACGTACGACAAACGTTGTCAACAATGGTAATTTAGCAGCTGCTAAGCGGAAAGCTTCGCGCGCCAACGCTTCATCAACGCCGTCCATTTCGTACAACATCTTACCTGGTTGAATCTCGGCGACGTAGTACTCTGGATTACCTTTACCATTACCCATACGAACTTCAGCTGGCTTCTGAGAAATTGGTTTATCTGGGAAAATACGAATCCAGATACGGCCACCACGTTTGATATGACGAGTCATAGCGCGACGTGCAGCTTCAATTTGACGTGCAGTAATACGACCACGTGCAATTGACTTCAAACCAAATTCACCGAAGGAAACTGCTGTGCCACGATCATGGGAAATACCCTTGTTGCGGCCTTTTTGTTCCTTACGATATTTTCTGCGTGCTGGTTGCAGCATGATTATTCTCCCGCTTTCTCAGCTGATACTGCGCCGTCAGCTGCTTTTGTGCGAACACGTTTAGCTGCTGGTGCTGCACCAGTTGGAGTTTGACCTTCAGGGCGCTTCGCACGTGGACGGCTGTTTGGCTTGCCATCTTCACGACGTGGGCCACGACGTTTTTTGTCGTCTTCTGGTGCGGATTCGATTACTGGTGCATCGCCATTTGCTAAGCGATCGCCTTTGTAAACCCATACCTTAACGCCAATAATACCGTATGTCGTAGACGCTTCACTTGTACCGTAGTCGATATCAGCGCGCAATGTATGCAGAGGCACGCGGCCTTCACGATACCATTCTTTACGTGCGATTTCGATACCATTCAAACGACCACTAGACATGATCTTGATACCCTTAGCACCGAGACGCATTGCATTTTGCATCGCACGTTTCATCGCGCGACGGAACATAATACGTTTTTCAAGTTGCTGAGAGATAGAATCAGCGATCAATTGCGCATCGATTTCTGGCTTACGAATTTCTTCGATATTTACGTGCACAGGCACGCCCATGATCTTGCCCAAATCCGCTTTCAAGGATTCGATATCTTCGCCTTTTTTACCAATCACAACGCCTGGACGGGAGCTGTAAATAGTAATACGTGCGTTTTTAGCTGGACGCTCAATAGTGATACGACCTACTGATGCATTTTTCAGTTTCTTTTTCAAGTAGTCACGTACTTTGATATCTTCGCTCAACATGGAGGCAAAGTTACCATTGCCTGCATACCAGCGAGAAGACCAATTACGTGTTACCGCCAAACGGAAACCGGTTGGATGTATCTTCTGTCCCATCGTGACTCCTTAGTTACCAACAGTCACATAAATGTGACAGGATTGTTTAGAGATACGATCACCGCGACCTTTTGCACGCGCTGTGAAGCGCTTCAAAATTGGTCCTTTTTCGACATAAATCGTCGTCACTTTCAATTCATCGATATCAGCGCCATCATTGTGTTCAGCATTCGCAATTGCGGATTCCAACACTTTCTTGATGATAGTTGCGCCTTTTTTCGGGCTGAAAGCTAAGATGTTTAATGCTTGATCGACTTTCTTACCACGGATCAAGTCTGCAACCAAGCGACCTTTTTGCTCGGACAGACGTACACCCTTCAATATTGCTTTGGTTTCCATATTATCTCTTCGCTTTCTTATCCGCGATATGACCTTTAAATGTGCGAGTCAATGCGAATTCGCCCAATTTATGGCCTACCATGTTTTCAGAAACGTACACAGGTACGTGCTGCTTACCATTGTGCACAGCGATTGTCAGACCGATGAAATCAGGCATGATAGTCGAACGACGTGACCAAGTTTTGATTGGCTTTTTGTCTTTAGTTGCTTGCGCAGCTTCGACTTTCTTTACCAAATGGGCGTCACAAAACGGCCCTTTTTTAGCTGAACGTGTCATGTGTTACCCCTTATTTCTTGCCACGGCGTGAGACGATCATGGAAGTCGTACGCTTATTGCGACGTGTCTTCTTACCCTTAGTTTGCTGACCCCATGGAGAAACTGGATGACGTCCTGCTGCTGTCTTACCTTCACCACCACCGTGTGGGTGATCGATAGGATTCATGACAACACCGCGAACTGTTGGGCGAACACCGCGCCAACGCATCGCACCAGCTTTACCAATCTTACGGAGGTTATGCTCACCGTTACCGACTTCACCGATAGTTGCACGGCATTCGATATGGATACGACGTACTTCACCAGAGCGCAAACGCACTTGAGCGTATGTACCTTCGCGAGCCATCAACACCACGCCAGCACCAGCAGTACGAGCAATCTGCGCACCCTTACCTGGCAACATTTCTACGCAATGCATAGTTGTACCAACTGGGATATTGCGGATTGGCAAGCAGTTACCAGATTTGATTGGCGCTTGAGAGCCATTCATGATCTGATCACCAGCAGCCATACCTTTGGATGCAATGATGTATGCACGTTCACCGTCCGCATAGCACAACAATGCGATGTGCGCTGTACGGTTAGGATCGTATTCAATGCGTTCAACTTTCGCAGGAATACCATCTTTAGAACGCTTAAAATCGACTACGCGATAATGCTGCTTATGACCACCGCCAATATGACGTGTAGTAATATGACCGTTGTTGTTACGACCAGCAGTTTTATTTTTCTTTTCCAACAAAGCAGCAAACGGACGGCCTTTATGCAAGCCTTCTGTTACCACTTTAACCATACCACGACGGCCTGGTGAGGTTGGCTTCATCTTAACGAGTGCCATGCTTATGCCCCCTCGGTAAAGTTAATTTCTTGACCTGGCTTCAAACATACAAAAGCGCGCTTTGTATGATTGCGACGGCCATTAAATTTACCAGTACGTTTTTGTTTGCCCAAGCGGTTAGCTACTTGCACAGATTCAACTTGAACCTTAAACAGCAACTCAACAGCAGCCTTGATTTCTGGCTTAGTTGCATCTGGCATCACCAGGAAAACAACTTGCTCGTTTTTCTCTGCAACCATTGTTGCTTTTTCAGAGATCACCGGAGCCAGCAACACCTTCATCAGGCGTTCTTCACTATGCTTGATTACGCTCATGCCAGCATCTCCTCAATCTTTGTCAAGGCCGCTTTAGTGATCAACACTTTCTTGTAGAACACCAAAGAAACTGGATCAGCATAACGTGGCTCAACAACCAAAACGTTAACCAGATTGCGAGCAGCCAACATCAAGTTTTCGTTGAAGTCTTCAGTAATAATCAATACTGAATCCAAGCAACCCATTGTCTTCAATTTTTCAGACAACAACTTAGTTTTTGGCGCATCAACAGTCAAACTGTCAACAACATTCAAACGACCTTCACGAGCCAACTGAGATAAGATCGAGCAGATACCTGCGCGATACATCTTCTTGTTAACTTTGTGAGAGAAGTTCTCATCAGGAGAGTTAGGGAAAGCACGACCGCCTCCACGCCACAATGGTGAAGATGACATACCAGCACGAGCACGACCCGTACCTTTTTGACGCCATGGCTTCTTAGTTGTGTGGTGAACTTCGTCACGACCCAATTGTTTGCGGTTACCACTGCGAGCATTCGCTTGGTAAGCAACAACAACTTGATGGATCAAGGCTTCATTGTAATCGCGACCAAAAATAGTATCTGGTGCAGCGACGTTAGAAGCAGATTGACCGTCTGCATTTAGGAGCTTCAGTTCCATAGATTAAGCCCCCTTCTTTGCTTTGACTTTAACAGCTGGCGATACAATCACCTGACCGTTTTTCGCGCCTGGGATAGCACCTTTCACCAACAACAATTGGCGATCAGCATCTACACGAGCGATAACAAGATTTTGCACAGTACGAGTAACATCACCCAAGTGACCAGTCATGCGCTTGCCTGGAAAAACGCGACCAGGATCTTGCGCCATACCGATAGAACCAGGTACGTTATGTGAACGTGAGTTACCGTGCGTTTGACGACCAGATGCGAAGTGGTGACGCTTAATAGTACCGGCATAGCCCTTACCAATTGTCACACCTTGCACGTCGACTTTTTGACCAGCTTCGAACAAACCAACAGGCACAACATCGCCTGCTTTGAGTTCAGCAGCTTTAGCAGCGTCAACACGGAATTCTTTTAAGACAGTACCAGCTTCCACGCCCGCTTTTGCGAGGTGACCTGCAGCCGCTTTAGTTACACGGGATGCACGGCGCTGACCGAATGTCACCTGAACAGCGGAGTAACCGTCTGTTTCAGGAGTTTTGATTTGTGTCACGCGGTTGTTTGATACATCTAATACTGTGACTGGAATTGAATCACCGTCTTCAGTAAAGATACGCATCATACCAACCTTGCGACCAACTAGGCCCAAGCTCATTGTTTTCTCCATTCTCACCTACGATTGGGTGAGGCTGATGTTTAGAAACTTACTTTTAAAACTTAAAAATAGACAAGCCAAAGCCTATCAAAATTTAAGCTTTCGATTTTAACCCGAATATTTTCCACTTACAAGAAAAATTTATTTGAAAATAGAAAAAATTATGGTATGTCAGTTTTTTTACTGGCGCCATTTAATTTCAACAACTTGAAATCAATCACCCCAATGTATCTGACGACACTTAATAATGCGAAAAATTTCATTTCAGGGATGCGGAACTAGGCGCCTCCCGCAGCAATACTTAAGTATTGCGAGGACAAGCAACAACGGCCTGCGCCCTACAATGAGATTTATCGCTTTATTAATTATTGCAATTTGATTTCTACGTCGACACCTGCTGGCAAGTCGAGCTTCATCAATGCGTCAACAGTTTTATCTGTAGGATCAACGATATCCATCAAACGCTGATGCGTGCGGATTTCAAATTGATCACGGGAGGTTTTATTGACGTGCGGGGAACGCAATACGTCGAAACGTTGAATACGTGTTGGCAAAGGAACTGGCCCCTTAACAACAGCACCGGTACGCTTAGCTGTTTCTACGATTTCCAAAGCTGATTGGTCGATCAATTTGTAATCGAACGCTTTCAAGCGAATACGGATTTTTTGATTTGCTGTAGACATGATATTTCCTGTAAAGAACGAGCCACGATGTAGTAAATGTGGCATTTTTAACAAAGAGCGCTTATTACGACCGCTAAAACAAAACGGCTGTCGCACTAAAAAAGCACGACAGCCGACTAGTGTACACCAAATTTCAAATTTCTCTAAATTTTATCGTGATTACTCAAGATTAAACTTCAGAGCTTAATTCAAAATATATTACTCGATGATTTTAGCAACAACACCAGCACCAACAGTACGACCACCTTCACGAATAGCGAAGCGCAAGCCTTCTTCCATCGCGATCGGGTTGATCAACTTAACAGTGATAGAAACGTTATCACCTGGCATCACCATTTCTTTATCCTTCGGCAACTCG
>NZ_BMYT01000008.1 GCF_014652415.1 Affinundibacterium macrobrachii | reverse complement strand
GCCGAATTTTGCAGACAATACTGTCGCAATCGCTGCTGTCAATGTCGTTTTACCGTGATCCACGTGACCAATTGTACCGACGTTAACGTGCGGCTTGGTGCGTTCGAACTTACCTTTTGCCATTTTATTCTTCCTTCAAAAAGAACGATTAGATTAATTACCTACCTTGCTCACTCAACATAAACAAGGCAGGATTTCCGATTTAAATTACTTAGCTTTTGCAGAAACAATTGCGTCGATAACATTCTTCGGCGCTTCGGAGTAGTGCTTAAATTCCATTGTGTAAGTTGCACGACCTTGTGTTGCAGAACGCAACGAAGTCGAGTAACCGAACATTTCAGACAACGGCACTTCTGCTTTAATGATCTTACCGCCACCACCTGGTATTTCATCCATACCTTGAACCATACCACGACGTGAAGACAAGTCACCCATCACTGTACCAGCGTAATCTTCTGGCGTTTCAACTTCAACTGCCATCATTGGCTCCAGGATAACTGGGCTCGCTTTACGGCAACCATCTTTGAACGCCATCGAAGCTGCCATACGGAAGGCGTTTTCGTTGGAGTCAACGTCATGGTAAGAACCGAAGAACAAAGTGACTTTAACGTCAACGACTGGGTAACCAGCCAACACACCAGAGTTCAATGTTTCGATAACACCTTTTTCAACCGCAGGGATATATTCGCGTGGAACTGTACCACCTTTGATCGCGTCAACGAATTCAAAGCCCTTACCTGGCTCTTGCGGTTCAATTTTCAATACAACGTGACCGTATTGACCACGACCACCAGATTGCTTAACGAACTTACCTTCGATCTCTTCACATGTTTTGCGAATTGTTTCGCGGTACGCAACTTGTGGCTTACCAACAGTTGCTTCCACGTTGAATTCACGCTTCATACGGTCAACGATAATTTCCAAGTGCAACTCACCCATACCACCGATGATAGTCTGACCAGATTCTTCGTCAGTTTTCACGCGGAAAGATGGATCTTCTTGCGCCAAACGGTTCAAAGCCAAGCCCATTTTTTCTTGGTCAGCTTTTGTTTTTGGCTCAACAGCCTGTTGAATAACTGGCTCAGGGAAAACCATTTTTTCCAAAGTGATGATAGACGCTGGATCACACAATGTTTCACCTGTTGTCGCATCTTTCAAACCAACTGCCGCGGCGATGTCACCAGCGCGAACTTCCTTGATTTCTTCACGTTGGTTAGCATGCATTTGCAAAATACGGCCAAGGCGTTCTTTTTTGCCTTTGATCGGGTTGTACACTGTGTCGCCAGAATTGATCGTACCGGAGTAAACGCGGAAGAAAATCAATTGACCAACGAACGGATCCGTCATGATCTTGAACGCCAAAGCTGCGAATTTTTCATCGTCAGCTGCTTTACGTGTTGTAGGCTGATCATCTTCATCCGTACCAGCTACTGGTGGAATATCCACTGGAGATGGCAAGTATTCGATAACCGCGTCCAACATCGCTTGCACGCCTTTGTTTTTAAACGCAGTACCGCACATCATTGGAACGATCTCAGAAGCGATCGTACGTTGACGCAATGCTTTCTTGATTTCTTCTTCAGACAAATCACCTTCTTCGAGGTATTTATTCATCAATTCTTCACTAGCTTCAGCAGCTGCTTCAACCATTTTTTCGCGCCATTCAGCAGCTTGATCAGCCAATTCCGCTGGAATATCACGGTAGTCAAATTTCATACCTTGACTAGCATCATCCCAGATGATTGCTTTCATTTTGACCAAGTCAACCACGCCTTGGAAGTTATCTTCCGCACCAATTGGAATTTGGATCGCGATTGGATTCGCCTTCAAACGTGCACGCATTTGATCGTATACTTTGAAGAAGTTCGCGCCAGTACGATCCATCTTATTGACGAATGCCAAACGTGGGACTTTGTACTTATTAGCTTGACGCCAAACTGTTTCAGATTGTGGCTGAACGCCGCCAACTGCACAGTAAACCATGCAAGCGCCGTCCAACACACGCATAGAACGCTCAACCTCAATAGTGAAGTCAACGTGACCTGGCGTATCGATGATGTTAATACGGTGCTCTGGGAAGTTATTCGCCATACCTTTCCAGTGGCAAGTTGTCGCAGCGGAAGTAATAGTAATACCGCGCTCCTGCTCTTGCTCCATCCAGTCCATGGTCGCAGCACCATCATGAACTTCACCAATTTTGTGATTTACACCTGTGTAAAACAATACACGCTCTGTCGTTGTCGTTTTACCTGCATCAATGTGAGCAGAAATACCGATATTGCGGTAGCGCTCAATGGGGGTCTTACGGGCCATAGCTAATCCTAAATCTTTTAATGGACAAAACCGAGCGCAATTTTCTTCAAAAAATCACGCCCGGTCTGATTCAAAATACTTACCAGAACCATTGCAAATTGCACATACAATGGTTTCTCACAATTACTCTTAGAAGCGGAAGTGAGAGAAGGCTTTGTTGGCTTCTGCCATACGATGCACTTCATCACGTTTCTTCATTGCACCGCCGCGACCTTCAGCGGCTTCCAACAATTCACCAGCCAAACGTTGTGGCATGGATTTTTCGCTACGCTTATTTGCCGCTTCACGCAACCAACGCATAGACAAAGCCAAACGACGAACTGGACGAACTTCAACTGGAACTTGATAGTTAGCACCACCAACGCGGCGGGATTTAACTTCAACCAATGGCTTTGCATTGTTAATCGCAGTTGCGAACACTTCCAATGGATCTTTACCAGATTTTGATTGGATATGATCAAACGCGCCATAGATAATGCCTTCAGCAACAGACTTCTTGCCAGACAACATCAACACGTTAACAAACTTAGATACTTCTACATTACCGAACTTTGGATCCGGCAAAATATCCCGTTTCGGGACTTCACGACGACGTGGCATTTCAATTCCTTTCAATCTTCAGTTGAGCGGCTAATAACAATTTATCAGCGCTCGCGGTAAGCCATCATAGCCACCACTTACTCGGCTCATTCGAGACCGACACCTTTCCGAATTACGGAGATTTTACTGAGTTAAATTTACAAGCTAATTACAAGAATCTCTTAACAAACCAAAAGATTACTTCTTAACAGCTTTAGCGCGCTTAGAACCATATTTGGAACGAGCTTGCTTACGGTCTTTAACGCCTTGAGTATCCAAAGCACCGCGAACCATGTGATAACGCACACCCGGCAAATCCTTTACACGACCACCGCGAATCAAAACTACGCTGTGTTCTTGCAAGTTATGGCCTTCACCGCCGATATACGAAATAACTTCGAAACCGTTGGTCAAGCGTACTTTGGCAACTTTACGCAAAGCCGAGTTAGGCTTTTTTGGAGTTGTCGTATAAACGCGGGTACATACGCCACGTTTTTGCGGGCTGTTTTCCAGCGCCGGAGATTTGCTCTTAACCACTGCGGAAACGCGTGGTTGGCGAATCAGTTGATTGATGGTTGGCATCGTTTTTAATCCAACAAAATACAACGTTAAACACACGCCCAGAAACGGTTGCCTGGGCACTTAAAATCTATATATTCACTCGCAAACAAGGCTTACGAGCCCTCGACCATTCATGCTCACCCACAAATTGGCAGTGCGTAAGAATAAACCATATAAAATCGAGAACTCGCGAGTGTACACCTTTATTTCAAGCAAAGTCAAGGAAAAACAATGGAAACAAGAACTTAGCGCGCCTCCTCGAATCCATTACTGGTGAGTCTAGAGATCGAAATATTTTCCGCTTCCACTTCTTTACCTAAAGCAAGCGGACATAAAAGTCTGAGGCAAACAAATTCAAGGCTAAAATGACAAAATAATTTTTCTTGAGTAATTGATCGCGCATATTTTCAGCGTCGCCCAACACCGAGATTCAAAAGTCTCTGAATACGATTCAAGAGTCCGCTTGACTTAACTTTACAAGTTTGCAATGCCAAAATTCCTAGCCTCATCAAAAGTCTATTTATTATTCAGTTACTTTTTAATTAGTTGCCTGCCGTTTTTAAGTTATTTTCTAGGTAAAGGCGTCGAACATTCGATGCGCTTACTAAGTTATGAGCTTGTCGCTTGGTTAATTTTGTGGAGCGTTTTCAAAAGCCCGCGCTGGTTTCACTATCTTTTGATCCCTGCCTTTCTCGGCATTCCAATAGAAATTTACTTGCGCATTTATTTCGGACAAGGAATCTCTACGCATCATTTAGGCATCATTACTGAAACCAGTCCGAAGGAGGCGATAGAGTTTCTCGGCAATAAAGTTTGGCTCTTACTATTAGTCATTGCCATAACGATAGCTTGGTGGTGGTCACTACTTATTTCAGCAAGAAAAACCAAAGAACTCGATTGGCAGCATCCGTCTCGCTGGTTTTGTATCGCGACAATAAGCTGCCTTTTTATCGCATGGAGTTATGGCGCTCGGGTAGGGGTCGCTAGTGCTTCAGAAAAAGACGTTTCGCAATCCCAGGTTTCTGAGAGAAAATTTTGGCAACTGCGTTCTTGGGAAGAATTACAAACCTACTTAGATCAGCAACCAGCTTTGCCAAATTGGCTAGAGAGTGCCTATGACCTAGAAAGCTTCTCTCGCAGCTGGCCACTGGGAATTTGGGCGCGGCTTGGCGATTTCTATCAAGAGCGACGCTATCTAACTAGCTTAAATGAAAAAAGTCGCCAGTTCCGTTTTCACGCGCGCCAAGCGGCAGGCAATGATTTTCAACAAACTATCGTCGTCGTCATCGGCGAATCCTCGCGTTTTGATCGCTGGAGCCTAAATGGCTACGAGCGATTAACTACACCAAACCTCGACCAAGAAAATAATCTCGTCAGCTTTAGCGACATAATTACTGCCGTTGCTGCCACGCGCCTTTCCGTACCAATTATTACTACGCGCAAACCTGCCACGCAAAGTTTGAAGCCCGGGTTCACCGAGAAATCATTTTTAAGCGCCTACAAAGAAGCAGGCTTTAAAACATTTTGGATTTCTAATCAAATGAGCTTTGGCCAATTCGATACTCCCACTTCCGTGATCGCCAAAGAGGCTGACGTCACACAATTCCTGAATCTTGGTGGTTTTACCAACAATTCTAGCTACGATGAAGTTCTGCTAGCCCCCATGCAAACAGCGTTGCAAGATAGTGCGCCAAACAAATTAATCGTGATTCATAGTCTAGGCAATCATTGGAACTACAGCCATCGTTACCCACAAAATTTTGATAAGTGGAAACCTTCTTTATTCGGCATTGCAAAGCCCGCCTATACCAACTTAAAAAACAAAGAAGCTTTAAATAATAGCTATGACAACTCGATCTTATATAACGATTGGATTTTGTCTCGCATGATAGCTCAACTAAAAGCAATCCCGCACATGACTGCGTTGTGGTATATCTCCGATCACGGGCAAACTTTATATGACGGTAGTTGCAACCTCGCTTTTCATGGACATAACACGCAGTATGAGTTTCATATACCTGCATTTGTTTGGTATTCCGACCAATATGCGGCACAACATCCAAACAAAATTCAACATCTAAAAGCCCATCAGCATGCCAAATTGAGCACAGAAAATGTGTTTCACTCCATCGTTGATATGGTCGACATTCGCTATCCTGATGAGAAATTAGAACGCAGCGTATTTAGTCCACTATGGACTTACCATACCCGCTATGTCGATAGCTACGGTTGGACGCACTACGATGACGCTTATTTAAAAGGTGATTGTCGCGAGGTCATTGATAATAAACAGCCTTTAAAACAAGAGAAATAGAGTAAGGAAGGATTCAGTTAAGGACTATATGAAGAATTCAATGCGGCGTTCAAAACCAAGCATTCAATAAAACAAACGATATTCACTAGATCAAGCCTTTTATAAATTGCTCAGCTTTATATTGTGACTTACACTGCTACCATGCGCCGCGATACTACTCCTTCCTTACAGCTTATCGAAAATGAACAGGCGACTGTTCAAATTCAAGGTGCTTGGCTCACGGATTTGTTAGTTGAACCAGGCTTAATGCAAACAATCAATGCCAGCCTGTTAGCAACACAAAACAGACCTGAACTAATTTGGGATTTACGCCAACTCAGTGCGCTTGATCATATTGGGGCGCAATTATTATGGCTGAGTTGGGGCAAGCGTTTTCCCCAAAATCTACTCGTCAACGAACATCATCAAACCTTGTTCAATCGCTTAGCCGAAGTACAAACCATTCCACTGATCACCCCACCCAAACCCATCGTGCCGCCATTCGGGCGACTAGGGCGTCTATCATTAAACTTTGCACTACATGTCATTGGAATCATCGAATTACTCGGACAATTAGTACTCGACCTAGGACGTTTTCTACGTCATCCAACACGAGGTCCATGGAAAGAAATTTCTGCCAATATTTACCGTACTGGGTTTCAGGCATTGGCCATTACCGCTTTGGTCGGATTACTAATTGGTGTCGTACTGTCGTATTTATCTGGGCAACAATTGCGTAACTACGGTGGCGATCTGTTCATCGTCAATTTACTTGGGATCAGCATTATTCGCGAACTCGGGCCCATGCTAGCGGCGATCTTAATTGCTGGCCGCTCAGGCTCGGCGATCACAGCGCAATTGGGCGTCATGAAAGTCACCGAAGAACTCGATGCGATGCGGGTTATGGGGATTCCGATTGGATTCCGTCTGATTATGCCCAAAGTCGTCGCGCTCGCCATCACCATGCCCTTGATCGTGATTTGGACGGACGTAATGGCCTTGATCGGCGGCGCAATTTCAGCACAATTTATCCTCGATATGTCACCGGGATTTTTCTTGCACAAACTTCCTGATGTGGTAAGTCTGGGCAACTATTGGATCGGGCTCGGCAAAGGCGTAGTTTTTGGAATGCTGATCGCGATTATTGCTTGCCACTATGGACTCAGAATCAAGCCCAACACAGAAAGCCTAGGTCAAGGCACCACTAGTTCAGTCGTTGTGTCGATTACTTCCGTGATTATTGCGGATGCTTTTTTTGCGGTGCTGTTCCGCAATGTCGCTTATTAAGTGTATGGAAAATCAAACGACTTCTTCACTCGCTGAGTCTGTCATACAAATTGCGCACCTACGTACACAATTTGGGCGTACAGTGATCCATGATGACCTGAACTTAGAAATTCAACGTGGCGAAATTTTTTCCATCGTGGGTGGATCTGGCTCGGGTAAGACAGTTTTGATGCGACAGATACTAGGACTAGAAACACCCAAAAGTGGTCTTATCAAAGTTTTTGGTGACGATATCCATGCGCCTAAGCAACCACATTTAGAACATTTGCATCGCCGCTCGGGCATGCTATTTCAGCACGGCGCTTTATATTCCGCCTTGAATGTAATTGAGAATGTTGCGCAACCCCTGCGCGAACTCAATAGCCTGCCGGAATCGCTGATCATGGATATTGCCTATCTCAAGTTACATATGTCCGGCATCGGTTTTGAACATGCGAAAAAAATGCCGTCTGATTTATCGGGTGGCATGATTAAACGAATCGCTTTGGCGCGTGCCATCGCGCTTGATCCAGAATTATTATTTCTTGATGAGCCAACCGCGGGCTTAGATCCTGATAGCTCAGATAGCTTCGTCAATTTGATTCAATCACTGCATCAATCACTTAAACTCACCGTCGTGATGGTGACGCATGATCTTGATACTTTATTCGCGCTGTCATCCCGCATCGGCGTGATTGCCGACAAAAAAATGATTGCGGTTGGCAATGCCCACGAAGTAATACAGGTTCAACATCCATTTATTCAGACTTACTTCCGTGGTGGACGTGGTATCCGCGCAATGGAAGTTTTAGCACCAACGAATGTCGACGCAAAAACAGTAGCAGGAGCACATTATGGAAAGTAAATCACATGCATTGATCGCTGGCGTATTTGCGATTGGCCTAGCAATCCTCGCTGGCGCACTAGCGCTATGGCTGGGCAAAGATGAAATTCAACGCACGCCGTACACCATTGCGACCTCACTCAAAGTATCTGGATTAAACATTCAAGCAGCAGTCCGCTATAAAGGTATTAAAGTGGGCAAAGTGACTGACATAGATTTTGATAGTAAAGTACCCGGTCAATTGCTTCTTAGTCTAGATATTGTGTCGGACACACCGATCACGCAATCGACTTATGCAACACTAGGATATCAAGGCGTAACGGGGATCGCATTTATCGAACTAGACGATGATGGTAGTCAACCTGCAGCTATTGTGCGTGACCCAAAATTGGGCGCAAGAATTCCTCTGCGTCCAGGCTTATTGCAAGAAGTTGAAAAACATGGGATCGCCATCTTGAACCAAACCGAAGAACTTAGTAAGCGACTAAATGCCTTGTTAGATCAAGAGAATCGCGCATCGCTCACAAATACAGTCAAACAAATCGGCAAAACCGCTGCTGCATGGGAAGCCTTACCCGCAAAACTTGACCCCGTATTAAATAATTTACCGCAAACGATCGCGCAAGCACGCGAAAGCGCTCTGGCGTTTAAACAATTCTCTGATAATGCAAAGAACACCAGTAGCAATCTAAATCAAGTGCTAAGCAACCTACAAAGCGAGCAAAGCAGCATTGGTCGTTTAAGTAAAAATCTGGAACAAATCAGTCAAAGCCTGCAATTCGAAACTTTGCCAGCAATGCACAATGTGATTCTCGACGCAGGGGGTACTTTGCGCAGCATCAATCGAAGCACCGAGAATTTTAATGAACGCCCACAAAGTCTGTTATTTGGGCCGAAACCCATCCCTCCAGGACCTGGCGAAACCGGCTTCAAAAACAATTAAACAGCGATCACTACGCTAACTTCCATTCCTGTATTTTTAAGACCAATAAACTCTTATGAACACGACCTACTTTGCCCGCGTCTGGCTGCTACGCTCTAGCTTATTCGTCATCTTAACAAGTTTGTTATTCGCCTGTGCCAGTCCCACCATGCACCAGCAATTTGATTTTGGCGTTAGTCAAACCGAAGACAGCCAACAAACATTCAACGCGACGAGCAATCCAAAACTCGCCATTTTATTGGCAGAAATTCAGGTGCCAAATAGCTTAGAAGGCACATCCATGCTGTATCGACTACTCTATGAGAATAAGCAAGAATTGCGACCTTATGCGCAAAGTCGTTGGAGCATGCCCCCAGCACAGTTACTCAAGCAAAGAATCAAAACACATATTAATCAACAAGGGGGCGCAGTGCTCACTAGCATTGACGGTGTTAAGAATTTGCCTATCCTTCGAATTGAGCTTGAGGAATTCTCGCAGCACTTTAACAGTCCACAACAAAGCCAAGTGCAACTGCGCTGGCGCGCCAGCTTGATCAAGCAAAATCAATTAATCGCGCAAAAAATTTTTCAGGCACAAACAACATGCGATAGCGCTGACGCAAAAGGTGGTGCAAAGGCGATGCCTCAAGCAAGCGATCGCACAATTACGGAACTTATTGCATGGTTACAGACTCAAGTGAAATGAGTAAGCTTGGTTCTATATTCCTCGTTCTCAGTAAATCATCAATTCGAGACCTAAGCATTGTTTAGTAAGCGCATGACATCCAAACACAATCAAACAGCATCACCTCTTTCGCGCGCCAGTTTAGTGGCCTACGCTGTATTGATCGTGTACGCGAGTTTGTATCCATTCTCTGATTGGCAATTCGAAAATCTAGCCGCTTTCTCAGCACAGATTTCGCAGTGGCCACGTTATTGGTCGAAGTTTGATGCGATCGTCAATGTCATCGGCTATATCCCGTTTGGTGTGCTGTTAGTTTTTTCCATCTATCCTTTGATCAAATTACGTTGGTCGTTTTTGCTCGCTTGTGTTGCCGTTGCGAGTATGAGTTTACTGATGGAGAGCATTCAGTATTTTTTACCGAATCGCGTCACCTCGCTGCTCGATCTCATTACCAATGCCGCCGGTGGGTTTATCGGTGCTTTGTGCGGCGTATTATTGTTACCGAATATCTTAGAAAGTGGTCGCCTACAATCTTTGCGCACGCTTTGGTTACAACGTGAATCCTCACCCGAATTAGTGGTACTAGGATTATGGCCATTGGCGCAAATTTTTCCGCAAGCGTTTTTATTTGGTCACGGGCAAATTTTGCCAATTATTTCATTATGGTGCGAAGAATATTTAGATGTCAGCATTGATCTCAGCGCTTACCTCAGGCACGGTATCGAGCTAAGCCCAGAAACCTATCTGCTTTCAGAAACCATCATTACCGCTTGCGCCTGTACGGGCGCGATCTTAATTTGCTTGTCTTTGTTGAATCGAAACGCACCAAAGTTCGCTTTGGCTTGCTTACTATTAATCGCAGGTTTAGCAGTGAAAGCCTTATCGAGCGCCTTAATGTTTCAACCTGAAAATGCCTTCTTATGGTTAGCACCCGGAGCCAAAGGAGGGATCTTAATCAGCACCATTATGTTGTATGGATTTTCTTTTTCCCCAAGCCACGCACAACGCCGACTGGCAGTGCTGTTATTGCTGATTAGCTTATTGATGGTAAATTTAATTCCTAGTAATCCTTACTTCCTCAATACCTTACAAACCATGGTGCAAGGAAAAATGTTGAATTTTTACGGTGCAGCACAGTTTTTATCTGTGACTTGGCCATTTATTGCGATTTGGTATTTACTTAAACATCAAAAAGCGACGCAACAGATTTTGCAGAAGTCGGCCTAGGTCTCAATTACATTTCACATTATTCATTTCAATTTCCGTTTGTTGCAGCCTCAATTTCACGTCTTTGCTTATCAGCAGCGTTCTGCAAATCTTGCTCAAATTGTTTAGCCTGTTCTAACGCCTTGCGCTGTTCTTCAGCAATCTTAAAAGCAGGCTCCTCCACTGCGCTCGCAGAGGCAGCACTTGCGGTCGTCGCGGATGACTCTACCGCCGCCGCCGATTTCGCTGATTTGCCGCATCCACTGCACAACACGACGACAAATATCGATAACAGAAGCCAGTTCAGTTTCCATTCAGATCCTCTAATACCGTTTGGAATCATCTTGGCAGACAAATTAATTTGACAATCTAGATTCAACATCTGCGGCTCTCCAATAAAGAATAATCATCAATAAAAATACTTCACTAAGCGAGCACCGGCCTCTCTATTAAGTACAGTGATCAACGCATTCGTGATTTCAATTCGATGTATCATAGCGCCTTCTATTCGTCTATCGTGCGAAATTGGCTCTACCAGAGCTAAATTCGCCTAATTGAAAAAACACATGTCTGACAATCTCTATTTTAAAAAACACGTTTTCTTTTGCTTAAACGACCGTGATGATGGCCGTCAATGCTGCGCCAAAAGTGGCGCACAAGCAGCGCAAGAACACGCCAAACGTCGCATCAAGCAACTTGATATGAATGGCGAAGGCAAGATTCGTATTAATAAAGCGGGCTGCCTAGATCGTTGTGAACAAGGCCCAGTACTAGTGGTCTATCCACAAGGCACTTGGTACACCTATGTAGACCAAAGTGATATTGACGAAATTATCGATGTCGATCTGGTCGGTGGTGGCGTAGTCGAACGTCTCAAAGTATAAAACGCGATGAATATTCATACCGAACAATTTCTGATACCGGGTAATGCTGGGCAACTGCAATGCGCGGTAAATCATCCTGATCCTGAGTTATTTCCCAAGCCGACCGGCCTTGCATTGGTAGCCCATCCGCACCCCTTGTTTGGTGGCACCATGGAAAACAAGGTTGCACAAACCTTGGCGCGTACTTTTGTCTCACTTGGTTACGTCACCGTGCGCATGAATTTCCGTGGTGTTGGTCAATCTGAAGGTGTACATGATGCTGGCATAGGTGAGACTGACGATATGGAAACGCTATTGCAACATATGCGACAACGCTACCCAGATTTGCCCTTGGTGTTAAGTGGATTCTCTTTTGGCACCTTTGTGCAATCACGTTTACATCAACGCTTAAGTGCGACCGGTGTTGCGGTGCAAAGGCTAGTTTTAGTCGGTGCGGCAGCAGGTAAATGGGCAATGCCAGACATTCCTAGCGATACCATTTTGATTCATGGTGAACTTGACGATACGATTCCTTTACAAGCCGTATTTGACTGGTTACGACCGCAAGATATTCCGGTGATTGTGATTCCTGGTGCGGATCACTTTTTTCATCGTCGGCTACCGCACATAAAAAAAATTATTAGTGACTTGTGGACTTAAATTCATGGTTTTCACGATTTTTAATTCGCAATTTTCCAACTTCGATTTTTCTTTTTACCTTATTTGATTTCCAATGAAAAAAACTTTGTCTTCTTTACTTTCATCACTAGCTTTTTTAGCCGTGACGCTCAGCAGCATATCTGTGGCTCAAGCCCAAACGCTGCCAAAGCCCTTGATTGACGCAAAATCTTGGGTACTATTAGATGCCACCAGCAATCAAGTGATCAATTCTGATAATGCCACTCTGCAAATTGAACCGGCTTCGTTGACCAAGATCATGACTGCGTATTTAGTATTTAACGCACTCAAAGAAAAGCGCTTAGATATTAATCAACAGATCACTGTCTCGACACGTGCGTGGAAAGTCGATGCAAGCAGTTCGAAAATGTTTATTGATCCAGCGACACCTGTGAGCATCAATGACTTATTGTTTGGCTTGATTGTGCAATCAGGGAATGATGCCTCGGTTGCCTTAGCAGAAGCCGTTGCTGGTAGTGAGGAAGCATTTGTCGTCCAGATGAATCGTGAAGCTGCGCGTCTTGGAATGAAAGCTACGCGTTATGCCAATTCACATGGATTGCCTAGCCCAGATAATTTTTCAACGGCATATGATTTAGCGATCTTGGCATCACGTTTAATCGCTGATCATCCTGAATACTACAAAACATATTATTCAACCAAGAGCTACACCTATAACAAAATTACGCAAGCAAATCGCAACCGTTTACTGTGGTTAGACCCAACGGTTGATGGTATGAAAACAGGTCATACTGAAGCCGCAGGTTATTGCTTGATTTCGTCAGCGAACCGTCCAAACGGTAACGGTCAACGTCGCTTAATTTCTATCGTAACGGGAACGAAGAGCGATCAAATTCGCGCACAAGAAAGTTTAAAACTATTGAACTGGGGATACCTCAACTTTGACACGGTCAAACTCTACGATAAAGCGCAAGCCATCGAAACGTTAGACGTATGGAAAGGCAGTCAAGGCAAAATCAAAGTCGGTTTTAGACAAGACCTCTACGTTACTTTACCAAAAGGTAGTGCCGCACGATTAAAACCCGCACTTGAGCGCAAAGATCCACTAGTAGCGCCAATCGCTGCCAATAGCAGAATCGGTACGATGAAGATGATGTTGGATGGAAAAGCCGTTGCCGAGTTTCCGGTGTTAGCCTTGGAAGACGTTCCGCAAGCCAGCATTTTTGGTCGAGCTTGGGATTCAATCCGTCTCTTATTCAAATAATTCAAAAGAAAAAATCAAAGCCCGCGATAACACGACATAACAGTCGGTCATCGCGGGCTTTTTTTTACTTACCTCGTGGTCACCTGATGTTCACTTTGAAGCCGTCTCTTGATCTAAAACGGACTTCGCCAGCTTCGGCATAAATGCCACAATCCCAAGCCACGAAATAAACTGCAAACCCGTACGCAGCGCGGCGAAACACAATGCAAACACCAACATCTGCGCCAAGGTTTCCAAGCCACCAATTCCTGCCGCGCTCACCAATAAATACGCCGCATAACCGGAGATAAATGTGATGGGAAACATAAACCACCATTGTCTTTGCAAATTCTTAGGCATAAATTTTCCTCAAATAAAATCTACGCCATCATACAAGAATTTGCGCGTGCGTTTCGCTTTCCTTTTTTCAGCCTGAATTGTCGATTTATTTATTCATCCGCTTGCTTTTTCAACAGCGTGTAATCAGCCGCATGCATGGAGTGCAATAACATATCGCCATTCGCTGCTACACGAAATCCTCCATAACGTGCTTTTTCGTAAAGCTGCGCTTGTCCTTCCTCAAAGAAAAAAGCATTGGTGGCAAATTTCACTTGATCATTCCGAATCCGATAACGCATTAAGACCTCATTCGCTGCCAATGTTTCTTGTGGCTTCGCGATGCGTTGAAAGTGTCCTACCTGGTGTTGATCTAAGCGCACCACAATCGCACCGTCCGACGCCATCGTACTCAGGTTTTCATGATTGCCAGCCCGCCTCCACGCAAAATTGGGAAAAGCTTGGTTCGCAACTTCAAAACGTAATGCCATGTAATCGCCTTGCATCAAGGAGCGTGGATCCACCGGTGCTAATTCGAGCAAAACAAAACGACCATGCTGAAGCAATTGTTCACGTTGATAGATCGATACATTCACTGCAATCAAAACCAAGATACCGGCCAACACTGCCAACCACACTCTGGCTTTGCTTCTGAGCTTAAATTGAATCATGTGCAGACTCCTTCTGATTATGCGTATCCGCCAAACTGGATTCTGGAAAAAGGCGACACAATAACAAGCGCGCTGCCAACAGCAACAAGCCCAGGCTGAACAACACGATCGATTTATAGAGCAAGCTATGCTGCAGTTGATAGTAATAATACGAGACAAAACTCAGCAAACCGAGCAGACCTGTTCCAAGCAAAACGCGATCAGAAAAACTATACGCAATTAAAATCAATAACAGCGCACTACTTAATCCTGGTGCGACATACGAGAATCCACTAAACAACACCGCAGCCGACAATCCCAGTATCGCAGGCAAAGAATTCAACGCGAACTTTAGCCGTCGCAACACCATCACTGTCGAGATGATGAGGGCTAGATTGGCGAGCGTGGTGCCGACGCGCCAGCCATGCAATAACCACCAACCATGATTAGCATCAAACAAAATTCGCGTGACAAACCGCCCTCCTTCAGTACACAACAAAGCAAAGGCTAAGGCATAGGCGACTGGGCGTAACAATTCAGATCGACGCAATAGCGAGGGCGACCACCACAAGCCGCAAACAGCCAATGCCACCAAGCCATGCATGAGACCGAAAATTGCGGATTGTTGGAAAAAGAAATAAGCCGCGAACACTGCACCCAAACTTGTTAAGAAACGATGAATCCAGTTCGAAACATAAACAGTCAAAACGACTTCAAACAGCAATATCACCAGATAAACTTCGGCACCATCGTTACGAAACAATTGAAACAAACCAAATACAAAAAATCCTTGTCCAGCAAGACTCACAGCCAGCGCAAACTGCAACAAGAAATCTGTATTTTTCGGTACGCGAAATAAGGTGTAAGCAAGCGTACATAGGCCAGCACCGATACAAACAGTCACGATCCCGTGATCACCAGCGAGTCCCATAAAAATGCCGACAAAGCCCATCAAAAACAGAGCGCCAAGCCAACCAGAGAAACCAAGCATGACGCGAATATACCAAGGTTGAGTAAGACTCTGTGTCTGATCAATTACAGGCATTTCGCCCTCGACCAATTTCGCTTCCAATAGGCGTTGCCAGACTGTTGCGGACGTGATAGAGGCGGGTTGTGGGGTATTCATGCTTGCATCTCCTTCATCACCTTCTTCAACCACATACCGCCCAAAGCAGATGAACCGATGATCATCAGACTCACCATTAAAAAGCCTACCGATTCCATATGATTGACGACTAATCGCGTCAAGAAAGCATTAGTCGTAATAATTAAGCTCAAAACCCAACCTGCTAGCACAAACAAGTCTTTCACTTTTCTGCGATAGACCCACATAGTTAGCCAAGCCCAAACTGCATAAGTCGCTATTGCAAGAACATTCGATAAATTTGCCAGTAAACGATAACCATCGTCGTGACTAAAAATCGCGTCTAGCACCAACATCGTTACTAACACACCAACTACGGTCGCCAAGACTCTAGCTGACCAGCGCTCCTGTAAATGCAAAACACCACGCCAACGTAGCGTTTCCCAAGCTATCAAGGCGATCGCGTTGAGTATGAATAATGTCCATAACTGACTGCTTGAACTAAATAGCAAACCAAAAAAGCCACCAAAAGTTTGAAAATACAGAAGCGCACTCAAATTCACCAAGCCCAGCCAAAACAAATGCAGCGCACTTAATCGCGCTAACAGCACCCATACCAAGGTAGCGATGGCCCACGCTCGGAACAATTCATAGGTATCAGCGCCAGTTTGATAAGTCTGTCCGACTAACGCCAGCAATCCGCCAGTGAACAAACTAGCGATAAATAAACTCGCTTTGCCAGCCGTACTCTCCAAACCCAGTTTCCAGCACGCCAACATGGCGCCAAGCACAGCCACTTCGGCTAAAGCGAATTTTGCAAATCGCCCCATCGATTGCCAGTTATAAGCTAAAAAGAAAATCAACGATGCGCCCAATGAAATCACGCCACACCATAGCAACATCTGTTCAATAAACCTATGCCACTGGCTAGCTTTGGGATGTATTCCAGCTAATTCGAGTGCCTGAAATTCACTGCCATGCTTTACTCGGCCTTGCGCAATCCATTCAAATATCTGCGTTGGCTGTTCCATCCTGCCTCCCTCTCACAAAAAACAATGCAACAATAGTAACACCCTAAACATCGTACTAGTCGAGTAGAAACGACAAAGTGGCAAGTTTTGCGGCCCAAAGGTGCGCAAGCCGCAACTAAACTAGTGGTGCTATTCACATTCAAAGTCATAAGTCTTTTACATCTCACATGCAAAACAAGGCTTGCAGTCTGGAGGATAGGGGTTCAAACTATTGCTTTTGGCGGAAAAGTCCCCATTTAGGCACGAGAAACAGGTAGAAGTCATCAACTTAAATCCTCTTAAATTTAGCGTTTTTTCAAGAGACCACCTGCAATTCACTCACTCAGCTTGCCTTTTAAAGAAGTTTTATCATGCGCGAAATCAAACCTGAAGACAGTCTTATCGAATATCCTTGTGACTTCCCGATCAAAGTCATGGGCGTCATGCAAGAGTCATTTGCTCAAACCATCGTTGAAGTGGTGATGATTCACGATCCGACTTTTCATGCAGGAAAATTAGAGATGCGCCCATCGAGCAAAGGCAATTACTTAGCGTTGACAGTAACGGTACGTGCCGTTCATCGCGAGCAACTCGATAATTTGTATCGCGATTTATCGTCGCATCCTATGGTAAAAATGGTTCTATAAACACTGAAATAATCGCTGGACAGTTTCTCTTTCGAACACCGCGCGGGGACAATACGCTCCCCTGCGATCCTAAATTCACTATGCCAGATTTAAAAACCATCGTCGACAAACAACAAGCAGGCGCGCGCTTTGTCATTTCTGCGCCCATGCTTGGTTTAGATCTGGTCGCATTTGATCGCCTAGCACAAACTTGGATCGCCAATGGCGGCCCCGGCTTTGTATTGGATGGCATACCGTTTCGCAAAGTGGTCAATGGTCAATTTTTCATACAACGTGTCACCGTCAAACGTTTGTTGGAGCAAGCATGACAGCCGACACACAAACCATCTTGATTCGACATCGCGGGCAAGAGAATTACCAAGACAGCTTTGCTGCCATGCGCGCTTTCACTGATGCTCGCACCGCAGAAACGCCTGATGAATTATGGATTGTTGAACACCCTCCTGTTTTCACCTTAGGTTTGGGTGCGGATCAATCCCATGTACTTGCGCCGCATGATATTCCGGTGATTCAAACAGATCGTGGCGGTGAGGTGACTTTTCATGGGCCCGGTCAAGTGGTGATTTATCTCTTGATCGATCTCAAGCGACGCCACACAAAAGGCCGTTTATTTGCTCGCGAATTTGTACATCAGATTGAACAGGCGGTAATCGATACCTTGGAGGCGTATAATATCGCCGGTGAACGGATTGCTGGCGCGCCTGGAATTTACCTCAAAGAAGGACAATGGCAAGGAGCCAAAATTGCCGCGCTAGGCTTAAAAGTGCGCGCCAATGGTTGTACTTATCATGGTGTTTCTTTAAATGTCGCGATGGATCTACAGCCATTTTCTTGGATTAATCCTTGTGGCTACGCGGGTCTTGCCACCGTCGATATGCAAACCCTGCAAGTACAAGTACCGCTTGCGCAAGTACAAACTGCTTTAGCAACACGCTTACAATATTTATTGACCGCCGCTTAATTGGGCTTAGAACTCAGCTATGATTACCGAAAATACGCCTCTCGCAGAAGATAACAGCAACTACGACCCAACTGAAAAACAAAAGGGTGCGAGTAAAACTTCCCGTATTCCTATCAAAATCGTTCCGGCAGAACGTTTGCCTAAGCCTGATTGGATACGTGTTAAAGCGGGTTCTCCAACCACACGCTTCTATGAAATCAAAGATATTCTGCGCGCAAATAAATTAGTCACCGTTTGCGAAGAAGCAACTTGTCCGAATATCGGTGAATGTTTCGGCAAAGGCACTGCGACTTTCATGATCATGGGTGACAAGTGCACACGCCGCTGCCCATTCTGCGACGTCGGTCATGGTCGTCCTGATCCACTCGATGTCAATGAGCCGCTCAATCTGGCAAAAACTATTGCTGAATTACGCTTAAGCTATGTGGTCATCACTTCCGTTGATCGCGATGATTTACGCGATGGCGGCGCCGCGCATTTTGCCGAATGCATCACTAAAATCCGCGAACTATCACCAATGACGCGCATCGAAATTCTGACACCCGACTTCCGTGGTCGTATGGATCGTGCATTAGAAATCTTGAACATGGCACCACCAGATGTGATGAACCATAATTTAGAGACGGCACCACGTTTATACAAAGAAGCACGTCCGGGTTCTGATTATGAATACTCATTGAACTTACTCAAGCGTTTCAAAGAGCAGCATCCAAATGTACCGACCAAATCAGGCATCATGGTTGGCTTGGGTGAAACGGACGAAGAAATTCTGCAAGTAATGCGCGATATGCGCGCCCACAATGTCGACATGCTAACGATCGGTCAATATCTCGCACCAAGCGGTCACCACTTGCCAGTGCGTCGTTATGTTCATCCAGATGTGTTCAAAATGTTCGAAGAAGAAGCTTATAAAATGGGCTTCGCGCACGCGGCAGTTGGCGCTATGGTGAGATCGTCTTACCACGCTGATCAACAAGCACATGGCGTAGGAACTGATGTGAAATAAGCAGTGAAGCAATCATCATTACTAAGATAGTTTTTGTAAATTCCAACGGCATAGCTGACACAAGCTATGCCGTTTTTTTATGCCTAACATGCGTATCAATTGTTAGCTCAATCCATTAGTGCAATCCATTTCCAAAATGCAAGTTATTGTTTATTAAGGATATTTCTAAAGTTTGTCGGAAGACTGCCGATACTGCGAGGTGCTGTTCTTTTTACTAACGCCTATCATGTTTCCGCTCCAACTCACTCGTATCTTTGATTATCAACAGCCGTCTGCCGAACTCTACCGGCACGAGCTTGCACGTACCAACGCAGTTAATAACGGGATCAATAACTCCACACCAAGCAACGCTGGGCTTGAGGTCATCGAAGAGCGTCGTCAACAAGCAGATCGACGCGCCCAAGAGCGGCGTGAAAAACAACAAGCGACTTTTCTCAACACCCGAAAAATGCAAGGTCGTCGACGTTCTGCCGGACGTCGCGCTGACGATATTCAAAGTAAGTATCGCCCGATCTCATTAAAAGGCTAAAACGTAATTTCAAGTTTTGAAGTTGATGATTTGCGTCTCTTTACCAGACTAAAACTAAGCGAAAACAAAAGTACAGCAATGTGTTTGCATATACGGCAAAACATTTACATGTAAAAAAATCGGCGTAACTTAAAAAACTTTTCTCGATTTATACATCGTTCACAGTCGACACCGCACGACGGCTCACAAGCTTCCTATAATTCAGGCGCAAAAAATCATCATGGAGTAGGCACGAAATCTGCTCTAGCAATATGCATTCAAAAAATATTTGGCATCAACAATGGAGGTCTTGCATGAGTTTCATGCGAATTTTTCATATCTTCGACAGTTTCTCGACACCACACAAAGCCTCGTCGTCTGAACAGATATTGAATAGTCAAACTAAAACAGAAACTTTGGAGCAAGTACCTACAAAAACTTGGCCGCAAATCGAAAGAAGAAGTGGTGTAGATCGACGTGTAGAAGAACGCCGTATAATTAACTGCCAGCCTTACATCGACACACGGAAAAATAATGGTCGACGTCGTAGTTTTGGTCGTCGTACTCGCGATCAGGCAACCGCCTTGCCATTTTAAGTCGACAAAATTTTCATCATTTATTCCAGCAAGAACCAAGCTGTCGGCACACCAAAAATTAACTCTTTTACTTATCTAGAAAATACCATCATCACCATCTTGCGCGGAAGCATATCTGCGTTGAGACTCGGCATTCTTTCAACTGTGTAAGGATTGCAGCGCTAAATTCAAGCAAACTGCTGCTTTTGCGCGTTTTTTGCGCAGTTTTTTTGCTAAGTGGGCAATCAATTGGTAGGATGGAGCCTGCGCAAAAATCATTGCTTTATCGAGATGATAGAGTTGCAGCATAGTAGTTTATCGACGCTAACAATCTTCTTTATTTTCAAAATAATTTGTTAAGTCAGATGAACAATCTATATTTGCAACAAGCACCAAGCTTAATTTATTTTTTAATCCCAATTGATCTGCAATATGCAAAATAGCCTGACCCGCAAACCTATAGAAATAAAAATATCCACGGTTGTGGCAGTTGCTGTTCTTTTGAACGAAGCCGTACTAGAAAAGTTAGCAATCGCACTGAAAGAAATGACCGGCGGTACACCCGATTTCTTTGACGACGAATTCGCGATTATCGATGTAGAAAACATTGCCCATGAAAATTTGGATTGGGCTGCGATTATTAGCCTCTTCAAATCTTGTGGCCTGAATGCAGTAGCGGTGCGAAATGCAGCAGAAGAACAACATGCGTCAATTCGTGCACATGGCTTAAGCATCGATGTCGTTACCAAAGCAAAACCAGAAATTCCAGAGCAAGCCAACACACCAGCAAAAGTCGAGCAAGCAGCGGCTGAGGCACCTGCACCAGCTCCCGTATCAATGCCAGCGGCGGTTGAGCATATCCCCGCCATGATCGTTGATACGCCGGTAAGAGCTGGCCAACGAATTTATGCCCGTGGCTGTGATTTGATTATTACGGCATCGGTGAATAATGGTGCCGAGGTAATTGCTGATGGCAGCATCCACATCTATGCGCCCTTACGAGGTCGCGCTTTGGCGGGTGCGCGCGGAAATACCGATGCGCGAATTTTTACCACAGCGATGGAAGCGGAATTAGTCTCGATCGCTGGTATTTATCAAACATTTGATGCTGGTTTTCCGAAGCTGACACCGAATCAACCCGTACAAATCAAACTTGTCGGTGACAGTATTGAAGTATCATCACTAAAATCGGCTTAATAAAAGAACAGCTTTAACAATTGCTTCATTTTTCGTCTTAGTTATTATCAAGTTCAACAAAGGAGTACCCTGTGGCAAGAATCATCGTTGTGACATCCGGTAAAGGCGGTGTAGGCAAGACCACATCAAGCGCTAGTTTCGCTTCTGGTTTAGCGCTGCGTGGACATAAAACTGCCGTTCTCGATTTCGACGTCGGTCTGCGCAATCTCGATTTGATCATGGGTTGTGAACGCCGTGTGGTGTATGACCTAGTCAATGTCATCAGTGGCGAGGCGACATTAAATCAAGCGCTGATTAAAGATAAACATTGCGACAATCTATTCATTTTGCCCGCTTCGCAAACCCGCGATAAAGATGCGCTGACCGAAGAAGGCGTAGAGCGCGTGCTGAATGATTTAATTAAAATGGATTTTGAATACATCGTCTGCGATTCGCCAGCAGGTATCGAACGTGGAGCCGTGATGGCGTTGACGTTCGCTGATGAAGCAATCGTCGTCACCAATCCAGAGGTTTCCTCGGTACGAGACTCAGATCGTATTCTGGGCATCATCCAAGCCAAGTCCAAACGCGCGCAAGCTGGTGGCGAGCCAGTGAAAGAACATTTGCTGATTACGCGTTACTCACCAAAACGCGTCGATGCAGGCGAAATGCTGTCGTACACCGACGTGCAAGAAATTTTGCGGATTCCGCTGATTGGCGTGATTCCTGAATCAGAAGCGGTTTTACACGCATCGAATCATGGTAATCCAGCGATTCATGTCAAAGGTAGTGATGTTTCTGAGGCGTACACCGATGTTGTCGCACGTTTCTTAGGAGAGCAACCACCATTACGCTTCGTCGATTACGAAAAGCCAGGTTTGCTGCAACGTATTTTCGGAGGTAAGTGAAATGGCTTTGCTTGATTTTTTGTTTAAGTCACAGCCGAAAAGTGCTAGCGCAGCAAAAGAACGTCTGCAAATCATTATTGCCCGTGAACGTAACGAAGGACGTGATGGCTATGATTTTTTGCCAGCCTTGCGTGAAGAACTGATCGCCGTCATTTCTAAATACACCAAAGTAAATCCAGATGACATTAAAGTCTCTTTGGATAAGCAAGGTAATTTAGAAGTGTTAGACGTCAACGTCATCCTGCCTGACGCGGATTCACGCATTTAACGGTCGCCAGAACTTGAACATACATTCGGTATGTTCAAGTTTTCTGTTTTTTGTTCGTAACCAAGCTTTTTACTCAATAAAATATGCGAATTGCCATTCTGGATGATGATCAAAATTTACTCGATCTAACCGTTGCGACATTGACGGATGTAGGTCATATTTGCCATCCGTTTTCCAGCGGCAAAGCGATGCTGCATCAATTGCATCGAGAGAGCTATGACTTGCTTATTCTTGATTGGCAAGTTCCTGACTTAAGTGGCACCGAAATCTTGCACTGGGTACGCGAAAAATTATCAACGACCTTGCCTGTGCTTTTCATGACTAGCCGTTCTGGCGAGGATGATATCGTGGCAGGTCTGGCAGCAGGCGCGGATGATTACATGATCAAGCCGATTCGTCGTGCCGAGTTGATTGCGCGAGTGAACGCCTTGTTGCGTCGTGCCTACCCGAGCCAAACCGCAAATGAAATTATCACATTCGGTCACTACGAGTTTGACGTGCGCGCCAGTCGCGCCAAATTGCATGGCAACCCGATCGAATTAACGCAAAAAGAATTTGATCTCGCCTTAGTTCTGTTTCAAAACTTAGGTCGCCCATTGTCTCGCGCATATATTCTGGAAGCAGTATGGTCACGCGATATCGAAATTCCTTCACGTACGATGGATACCCACATCTCTCGGGTGCGCAGTAAATTAGATTTGCGACCAGAAAATGGCTATCGACTAGCGCCTGTGTACAGCTACGGTTATCGACTGGAACAAATCTCAAAAGACTAAGGTTCTGCAGCCTAGCTGATTTATTCTTAGCGCTAAAACTATTGGATTATTCGATTATTTGCTGTCCAAGCAATTAGTAAAAATTGCTATTTCAAGTTGCGGTTAAACGCAGCATGATTTGCATCAGACAAAACAAATAATTACGCGTGAAAGACTAAATTGGCGAATCGCTGAGCTCATAAAATTTGAGCCTGTAATAAAAATTTAGATTTCATGAGTTGGTATAGCTTGAAGTAGTGCCGTCGTTCTTTTTCAAATCAATACCTGCGCGAATTATTCTGCGTCGACAAGACCACCAAGCAAAATCATCATCCTTCTCACTATTTGTTGGAGCATTGCTATGCATCACCGTATTTCCTTTGATCGATTTGCCAAATACGCCTGTGCGGCACTAACTGCGGTTTATCTAGTTAGCGGCGCCCCGCTCCACGCTGCAGAGAAAATCAAAGGAAAACCTGGTACGGTACAAATTGATAGCGCAGGGATTACTTATTTTGCGCTCGAACGCGATACTTTAACGACGATCGCAAAACGCTTCACACCGACACCCAATAATTGGGAAGCCTTAGGCAAGCTAAATAAAATCAGTAATGATAGAACTATCCCGATTGGCTCTGGCATTTTGATTCCAGCGGATCTGCTGTTGGAAGAGCCAAGCCAAGCCACCGTGATTGCCTTGGCTGGTCAAGTCAATGAAACCAATCTCAAAGGCAGCACATCCGCACTCATCTTGGGCAGTGTGGTATTCGAAGGCAGCCAAATAAAAACTGAGAAAAACAGTTTTGTGACGTTTGAGCTACCAGATAATTCTAGAGTATCGGTACCCTCCAATAGTCAGGTCAGTTTATCAAAACTACGCATGACACAGTTTGTCAAAAGCCCGCGTACCTTAATCAAATTAGTTCAAGGTAAAGTCGAATCAAAAGTCAGTCCTTTAAACAATAATAAAGGACGTTTTGAAGTCAGCTCTCCATTGGCGATTGCGGGCGTGCGTGGTACGCATTTCCGCGTTGGCGTGGATGAGGACAAAGTGGCAAATGAAGTGTTAGAAGGTGGTGTGGCAGTAGGCAATAAAGAAAAACCTCAAGCTTTAGTTCTGCCTGCAGGCCAAGGAAATATCGTCAACAAGGCTGGCGTAGGCAAAGCAATCACCTTACTCCCTGCGCCGAGTTTGACGGCTGGATTTCAATTGCAAGAACGTCCTATTTTGCAATTTGCAGTTCAAGCTTTACCTAAAGCCGTTGCTTATCACGCACAAATTTCTAGAGATGCACAAAATCAGGATGTGATTGCGGAAGCCAACGATAAAGACTTGCGCTTCCGCTTCGAAGGCTTAGATGATGGTAATTACTTTATCCGCGTGACAGCGATTGATGAAAATGGCTTGGAAGGCATGCCAAGCACGCAAGCATTCCGATTAAAAGCGCGCCCAGAGCCACCTTTTTTATTAAGCCCAAAACATAAAGTACGCGCCGACAGTGTGAGTTTTAATTGGACGCAAGCAGGCGAAGTAAAAGCGTATCGTTTGCAAGTGGCAAGTGACGCTGAATTTAAACAAATCGTACTAGACCAAAATAATATCGCAGGCGTAGAAGCTAACACCGACAAACTATCAGTAGGAAATTATTACTGGCGCGTCGCCTCGATCATTGAGAAAAATGGTCAACCCGATCAAGGTCCATTTTCATTACCACAAGCGTTCCGTTTGTTAGCACCGCAAGCAATGAATGAAGTGGTCGACCTTGGACAAAACCAAATGGAATTTGGCTGGCCAGCCGAACCGGGGCAGACATTCTTGGTTCAGATTGCGCAAGATCCAGAATTTAAAAAAATCTATTTAAGTCGCAATCTCGATCAAGCCAAGTTAAGTATCGCACGACCAGAGCCGGGAATTTACTATATTCGCGTGCAAGCGACTGATCCTGATCGCTTCATTGGTAACTTCTCCAAGCCACAGAAATTTGAAATCCTGTTGCGCTGGACTACCGGCAGCGGCGATCCTCTTGAATCAATCGGTGGTATGGTTCAACCACAAAAACCCGCCACTAACAAATAAATCTAAACACAAAGGCAGACCAAGTTCATGTTGAGCGAATCAGCACATCAAGCAGAACATCGCGTCAATACGAACTTGGGGCGACGTCGCAAACAGCGGCAAGCAATTGCACTGCATGAATGGATCATTCTGACGCTGTTTTTATTGATCCTGACGATCGTGTTAAGCATGTTCAATGGATTGCAGCGATTGGATCAAACCGCCTACGATCTGCTATTGCGCAATCAAAGTACGCCAGCTCGCGACGATATTATTATCGTCGCGATTGATGATTTCAGTTTAGCTGAATTAGGTAAATGGCCCTGGCCACGCGCGCGTCATGCCGACTTAATTCAAAAATTGAACACTGCCAAACCTCGCGCAATCGGCGTTGATATCGTATTTGCCGAATCAGAAACAGCGAGTCCAGACAACCCAAATGGCGATCAACTTCTGGCGCAGGCTTTGACTGCGAGTCAACGCGTTGTATTACCATTAGTCTCGATCAATGCAGGTCGTGGATTGCAAGCTGTGCAAGCCACGCCAATGCTGGCACAAGCGGCCGCTATGATGGGGCATATTCATATTGAATTAGATGAAGACGGTGTCGCTCGCAGTGTTTTTCTAAAAGAAGGAACGCAAGGACTTTGGTGGCCACATTTTTCCTTAGCACTGTATGAAATTGGTCAACAATTTGAGCGCGAAGCAAACCTCAACGAAAACACTAAAAACACGAAGAACGCCAAAGACGCAAATTCAATTAAACAGATCAGCCCATCCGATTTACCTATCAACACCCGCCAAACCAATTCCAGCAACACCACCGCCGGTATTTGGCATCGCAATTTTCAATTGCACATACCTTACTACGGTGGCAGCGGGCACTTTACCAGCGTTCCCTATGTGGCCGTACTACGCGGCGAAGTTCCAACAGAATTCTTCCGGGACAAATACGTATTAATTGGCACCACGGCACAAGGTATGGCCGATGCATTTCCTACTCCAGTCACCTCGAATCAAGGCGTGTTATCTGGAATTGAAATCAATGCGAATATTTTGGCGAGTCTATTAGATGGGCGTTCGATTATTAAAGCACAAGCATGGCAAGTGATTTTGGTGAGCGTTTTAGTGATTAGCTTGGCCTTGCTCAGCTTTCTGTTTTTCTCACCAAGAATTGCGTTTTTTACGGTACTCGGTTTGATTCTGGCAACGATTTCTGCCAGCGTGATTCTCATCTATTGGGGCTTTTGGTTTCCACCCGCGGTCAGTGTTTTGATGTTGATTATTGCTTATCCACTGTGGAGTTGGCGTCGGCTAGAAGCAACTATTAGTTTCTTAGGAAAAGAATTTGTTTTACTCGATCAAGAGCCGCATTTGCTGCCAGAATTCAATCCAGATTTAACATTAGCACATGGCGCCAAAGTGCCGGTACGCCGCGCAATTCAAGATAAATTAGAACGTCATTTCAGCGCTATTCAAGCAGCAGCGCGACGGGTGCGCGATCTGCGTCAATTTGTCACCGATAGCTTAACTAGCTTACCCGATGCGACCATGGTCACCACCACCGACGGCAACGTGGTACTAGCCAATCCAGCAGCGCTTGCGTATTTCAAGAGCATAGGCATGCCGCATGTGATTGATACGCTTGTACCGTATCTTTTCTCAAATATGAGCCACCCACACACCCTCTATGCAGGCGAGCGTGAAAGCTTTAGTTGGTGGCATATCCTCGATTTAAATCAAAGCGATATCTTGATGAAAGGCGTTGAAGTCGTCGATCCCAAAAACCGCGACTTAATTATCAAAAGTGCGCCCTGCTACTCCGGTCAACACGTTTTGATTGGTTGGATCATCAGCATTCTGGATATTTCAGAAATTCGGCAAGCAGAACGTCGTCGCGATGAAACTTTGCATTTCATTTCACACGATATGCGCGCACCTCAAGCTTCGATCTTGGCCTTAATCGAGTTACAGAAAAATCCAAAAACCGCGATCGAACATGAAGAATTTTTAAGTCGAATCGAAAAAGCATCAAACACCACCTTGGGCCTCGCAGATAATTTTGTCCAACTGGCGCACGCAGAATCCAATGAATATCGATACACCGAACTTGATTTCCAAGACATCTTGCTCGATGCAACTGAAGAGATGTGGACGCTGGCAAAATCCAAACGCATCCGCATCGTCACAGACATTCCTGAGGGTGAATATCCAGTGCGCGTCGACCGCAGCTTAATGACGCGCGTATTAACCAATCTACTCTCGAATGCCATCAAGTACAGCCCTTGCGATACCACCGTGACATGCAGCTTAGCTTTTGTGTCAGAAAGTCTAAATGACAGTATCGTTTGTAGCATACAAGACCAAGGCTACGGAATCGCACGTTCGGATCAAAGCCGTCTATTTCAACGGTTTCAACGCCTCGGGCACGGCAAGGGAGCAGACCAAATCAAGAACGACGGCATCGGGCTTGGTATGGTCTTTGTCAAAACCGTCATTGACCGCCATTTTGCACATATCAGTTTTACCAGTGTGCCCGGTGAAGGGACTTGTTTTACGATTACTATTCCTGCAAATAATATTTAATTATCAATTGATATTACGCAAGAAGCATAAGCCAGCCGTGAACTAGTAAGCGAGTCGCGCTATAATGGCGCCCTCAAACCAAAGATTCCTATGCAATTACTCGCCGTCGGCCTCAATCACACGACTGCACCTGTCTCACT
This sequence comes from Affinundibacterium macrobrachii, assembly GCF_014652415.1. Classification (GTDB taxonomy): domain Bacteria; phylum Pseudomonadota; class Gammaproteobacteria; order Burkholderiales; family Burkholderiaceae_D; genus Undibacterium; species Undibacterium macrobrachii. Next base: position 103,159 of record NZ_BMYT01000008.1, on the reverse strand, counting down.
ACGAGAAAAGGTTGCCTTCTCGCCTGAGCAAATTTCTCAGGCGGTGGTTGGTGCGCGCTCATGGTTTGCGCGCAACGGTGCAGCACATGCCTCTGAGACTGCAGTATTGTCGACTTGCAATCGTACCGAACTGTATGCCGTTGCTGATGTCGATAATCCTATCGACATGACTGCGCATTTCTTGGCCGATTTTCACAAGCTGCCTTACGCAGATTTGCGGCATCATCTGTACACGCTGCCGCAAGACAATGCAGTGCGTCACGCGTTTCGCGTCGCGTCTGGTTTAGATTCTATGGTATTGGGCGAGCCACAAATTTTAGGACAGATGAAAGAAGCAGTACGCCAGTCTGATGAGGCAGGTGGACTTGGTACTTATCTGCATCAACTGTTCCAACGCACTTTTGCAGTCGCCAAAGAAGTACGCAGTACGACCGAAATCGGCGCGCACAGTGTATCGATGGCCGCCGCTGCAGTACGCTTGTCGCAACGCATTTTCGACAAAATCGCCGATCAAAAAGTTTTGTTTATCGGCGCAGGTGAAATGATAGAACTATGCGCAACCCACTTTGCTGCGCAGAATCCTAAGACTATCACCATCGCCAATCGTACTTTAGAACGTGGCGAAACCCTCGCCAATCGTTTTGGCGGTAAGGCGATTCGCTTAGCCGAATTACCAAATTGCTTGCATGAATTCGACATCATTATTTCTTGCACAGCTTCTTCTTTACCGATTATCGGCCTTGGCTTGGTCGAGCGTGCGATTAAGGCACGCAAACACCGTCCGATTTTTATGGTTGATCTCGCAGTACCGCGTGATATCGAATCCGAAGTAGCGAAATTGGATGACGTGTTTTTGTACACAGTTGACGATCTCGCCAGCGTAGTACAAAGCGGTTTAGAAAATCGTCATGCCGCAGTAGCGCAAGCCGAAGCAATCATTGAAACCCGCGTGCAATCCTTTATGCATTGGGTCGATGGCCGTCACGTGGTTCCTGTGATTCAAGATTTGCACGAAAGCGGTGAGCAAGTCCGCCAACATGAATTAGAACGCGCACGCAAAATGCTGGCACGTGGTGACGATATCGAAATGGTTTTGGAAGCCCTTTCCAAAGGCATTACCGCAAAATTCCTGCACGGCCCCCAACAAGCCTTGCATCAAGCCCATGGCGAAGAACGCGCGCATCTAGTGCGTTTGCTGCCACAATTATTCCGCACTAAGCGTTAGCTGCCCCCAGCATTCTACGCATGCCTTTGCGCATGCTCTACCGTCATCACGACGATTTCCAAATTTAATTCATTCTGGCTCAACGAGACTTAATATCTCACGAACGAGCCAAGCAAGCATAAAGAGAAAAAATCATGAAACCATCCATGCTACATAAACTCGATCAACTCTCAGAGCGTCTGGTGGAAGTTGGTCAATTGCTGGTACAAGAAGGCGTCACCAATGATATGGACGCTTACCGCAAACTCAATCGTGAACACGCCGAGCTGGAACCTTTGGTCGCGCTGTATCACAACTATCAGCAAGCGCAGAGCGACATCGTCGAGGCGCAAGAAATGTTGAACGACCCCGACATGAAAGAATTCGCGCAGGAAGAAATCCAAGCAGCCAAAGATCGTATCGAAGCGTTACAACGCGAATTGCAAACCATGTTGCTACCGAAAGATCCTAACGACGAACGCAATATTTTGTTAGAGATCCGCGCAGGAACGGGTGGTGATGAAGCGGCCTTATTCGCCGGCGACTTACTGCGCATGTACACCCGCTTCGCTGAACGCAATCGCTGGCAAATCGAAGTCATGTCGGAATCACCATCAGAACTCGGTGGCTATAAAGAGGTGATCATTCGTATCGCTGGTTTTGGCGCGTACTCCAAGCTCAAATTTGAATCCGGCGGCCATCGTGTACAACGCGTCCCCGCAACGGAAACCCAAGGTCGGATTCATACCTCTGCTTGTACCGTTGCAGTCATGCCAGAAGCCGATGAATTGACCGACGTCGTGATCAATAATGCCGATTTGCGTATCGATACTTTCCGTGCCTCTGGCGCTGGTGGTCAGCACATCAATAAAACGGATTCGGCAGTGCGTTTAACCCACATCCCAACCGGCATCGTGGTGGAATGCCAAGATGGTCGTAGTCAACATCAAAACAAAGCACAAGCGATGCGCGTGTTAGCTACCCGCATCATGGACGGTCAACTGCGCAAGAAACAAGCCGAAGAAGCCGCCACGCGTAAGAGCTTAATCGGCTCAGGTGATCGCAGCGAACGTATCCGCACTTACAACTACCCACAAGGTCGCATGACGGATCACCGTATCAATCTGACTTTGTATAAACTCGATTTTATTATGGATGGGGATTTGACTGAACTGACCAATGCGCTGGTGGCTGAACATCAGGCTGAGTTGTTGGCTAGTTTGGGGGATGATTAAGTTCGAATGACATCGTTTAGATAACTAAAATTGAGCGCAGATGAGGTCTACAAAACCTGTCTGCGTTTTTTTATATCCATCACATCACTCAGAGTCTCAACTCATGCATCGCTGAAACCTCGGCAAACAAAACAAACAAGAACACAAGCAAGAATATGTATTTAAAAAATCAATACTTGACTATAATTGATTTTCTATTACGATTTTCATCCGCCATGCCCAAACACCACTTAATTAAGTTCTGCAAAGCGACAGCGCTCGTATTAACTATCCTCGCCTCATTTTCTGTCTATGCAGAAGAATACGAAATCAAACGCTTGGACGCCGCTACCGTCTCCTATCAGGGAAGAATCGTCAAGGGAAGTTTTCATGCATTACTTGCTCAACTCACACCAGAAACCACAACGCTTCGTATTCGCTCTAGTGGTGGCGATGGCGAAGAAGCGATGTTAATCGGCAATCAGATCATCGATCAAAATCTTGGCCTCATTGTTGATGGCTATTGTATGTCGTCTTGCGCAAACTATTTATTCTTGATGGCACAGAAAAAAAGCTTACTAGTCGATAGCGTTTTGGGATTCCACGGTGCGGTTTCTTTAAAAAATAGTGCTGATCTGAGAGAGCAATTTGAGCTTGGAAAACTCAACAAAGACGACTACACAGGCAAAGAGGGGCTAAAACGATTACAGATCTTAGAATGGGAATTGCTCAAGAAAGTCGGCCTAAATTTAGATACGCTAAGCACGATCAATGCACAGCTTTACAAAAAAAATCCGATTGACCCGAAGGCAAAACGAACAGTAGTACTTACCATAGACGGCAAAAAGTATACTTTCAATTGGGATGATCGAGGCCAGAAGCTTATGGAAAAAAGACTTCGAAAGTCACTAAAAAAGAACTCCGAAGTTTCTTTTGTTATTAACAATCCCTATGCTGATGCAATATATTTCCCGTCTCAACAATTTCTCCAAGAAATCGGCGTAAAAGGAATACTCGATTATCCCTATCCTGAAAACAATGCCGCGCTCCAAAAATTGCTATCAGAGGACCTTAGTAATATCAAAGCGGTCGGGGACTTTCCAGAACCTGAACCCGTATCAAAAAAATAGTCCCAATTTGCTATTTGTAGAAAGCGTAAAAAAGCCAACTTAGAGAATGCATCTAAGTTGGCTTTTGTTTTATGCCTGAAACCTATTTAAGTACGCGCTGGCATTCCCAAAATCTTACGCGCTTCATCCGGAGTCGCCACTGCTCTATCATGCTCACGACTAATGCGCACAACGCGCTCGACCAACTGAGCATTGCTAGTAGCGAGTTCACCCTTACGGTAATAGACATTGTCTTCAAAACCGACGCGCACGTGACCACCGAGGATAATTGCCATGGTCGCCAATGGCAATTGTGCCGCACCGATTCCTGCAACGGTCCAACTTGCCTCTGCTGGCAATTGCGAACGCATATACATCAAAGCCTCTGGCGTACCTGCCATCGCGCCAGGGATGCCGAGTACGAAATCGACGTGCAATGGCGCGGTGATTAAGCCTTTTTTCAACCAACGATTCACGGTGGTGATCATGCCAGTGTCGAAAACTTCGTATTCAATTTTAACGCCCAAGTCTTTCATCGTCGTCGCGAAGATATCCATGTCATCGGGATGATTCATGAATACATCATTGCCGAAATTGACCGAGCCCATCGACAGGGTTGCCATCTCTGGTTTCAGCGTAACTGGCGCGAGACGTTCTTGCGCTGTCATGCCAACTGCACCACCTGTTGAAACCTGTACGATCACATCGCAGCGCTCGCGGACTTTATTGATGATTTGGCGATAGACTTCTTTATCTTGGGTTGGCGTGCCGTCGTCATAACGTCCGTGTACGTGCACGATAGAGGCGCCAGCTTTCGCGCATTCGAATGCGGCATCGGCGATTTCGTCTGGGGTGATGGGGAGGTTGGGTTGTTGTTCGCGGGTGACTTCTGCGCCAGTTAGGGCGGCGGTGATGATGAGTTTTTCCATGATGTTTTGCCTCTTATAGTTGGCGTTTTTTCTAACTAATTCATTGGCTTATTTGTAGGGCGGGTGCAACCCGCGCTGTTTTTTTACACTTCGTACTCGCGTTCGCATTTGCTGATCGTTCACTGGTCGGGGGTAGCCCGACAGCTAGTTACCTTTTTTGCTTCGCCAAAAAAGGTAACCCAAAAAAGGCGACCACGCTGCCACTGCCCTTCGGGTTCCCAATTGTGCAAGACAAAAAATGGGAAAGCTTCGAAACTCGCTTCGCTCAAACAACGAAGCTTTCTTCATCCATTTTCTGTCTTGCACAATTGGCAGTGTCAGAAGTGGATGAAGGTCAAAAGCAACAACAAAATCAAAACAATCAATATCGACGGACATTCATTTTTCTATTAGCTTTGCAGGTCGTTGCTTTTGACTTTGTTTTTGACTTTATTTTTGACTTTGACCTACCTCCGTTTGAGACGATGTAATTTGTGCTTCACAGAAAATGGATAAGAAAGTGTCGTTGTTTGAGCGAAGCGAGTTTCGACACTTTCCCATTTTTTGTGACGCACAAATTATGCTGGAGCGTAGCGTAAGCACCCGAAGGGCGAGTCTACGGTCGCCTTTTTTGGCTTACCTTTTTTGGCGAAGCAAAAAAGATAAGTGGCCGTCGGGCCACACCCGACCAAGTACAAGTCACGCATCCAAGAACGTCAAATCAAAATACGAAAAACAAAGCAGCGCGGGTTTCACCCGCCCTACAGAAACTACATCACAACAGCCTCAAGCCAAACACAAACAAATCAGCGTTTTATACGCTGAAAATCCGCCGGCACCACACAAGTCCCAGAAGCCTTACAAACAACAACAGGCTCAGCCAACACATCCGCAGCAGAAACTTGTCCAGCTATCTTCGCAGGAGAAATCACCTTACGTGCTTCAAACTCCATCTTGCGCGAGGTCTTGCCCATAGAAACAATACGACCCGTCGCTTCAATATAATCACCAGCGAACACCGGTGCCATAAATTGCACATTATCGTAGGCCACAAACAAACCTTCATCGCCGTCACTACGGATCAACAATTCTGTTGCGACATCGCCAAACAAATTCAACATCTTCGCGCCATCGACTAGGTCACCTGCATAGTGTGCATCATGCGAACCCATACGCAGGCGTATCAAACTCGTGTACTTGGATAAATCTTCCATCATTACCTCTTTTAAATTCGGTTCATTGCTCCCTTCTCCCGCAAGCGGGAGAAGGGTTGGGGATGAGGGTGGTTCAGCGAACACAAACGACATTTTCCATCGTAGGGCGGGTGCAACCCGCGCCGCCAAAACATCGAGCACCTGAGCAGCGCGGGTTGCACCCGCCCTACGAAACTTCCCTCACCCTAGCCCTCTCCCGCTTGCTGGAGAGGGAACTTAAATTCACTTAAGCAGCGTGACGCTTAATCCACTCATGAATCGCAAACGAAGCAACATCTTCTGCGTAAGACTTGGTACCAAAGCCCGCATCGTAACCCAACTCCTTCGCTAATTCATGCGAAATACGTGGGCCGCCAACCACCAAGATCACTTTATCACGCAAGCCTTCCGCTTCTAACAGATCGGACAATTTGGTCAAATTATCGAGGTGAATATTTTTTTGTGTCACTACTTGCGACACCAAAATCACGTCGGCTTTTTCTTCAATCGCACGGGCGATCAATTCTTCTGAATCGACCTGCGCGCCCATATTGATAGCGCGAACTTCATGATAGCTTTCTAAGCCTTTGTGGCCGTTATAGCCTTTCATATTCATGATCGCGTCAATACCAACGGTGTGTGCGTCGGTTTCGATACACGCGCCAATGACGACCATACGACGTCCCATTTTTTCCGCAATCAAGGCATTGATCGCGTCTTTATCCAGTGTTTCATATTCTGGCTTGACAACTTGGAAGCTCGATAAATCGACTTGATGCTTGCACTGACCATACACGACGTAAAAGCTAAAACCCTTACCCATGTCTTCGCTGTGGACGACCGCGGGTTCCTCTAAACCCATCAACAGTGCCAAACGCTTAGCACCTTCTTTGGAAGTCTCATCGAGTGCGACCGGTAAGGTGAAAGAAACTTGTACGCGACCATCATTCATCGTGTCGCCGTAAGGCTTAACCCATTGTTCTGGTTTTTTGATATCTGCCATTGTTGTCATGTTGTTCTCCTTACGCTGTCTGTGTTGGCAACATCAATTGTGGGAAAGGATTGTAGTAATCCGCTGCTTTGCTGATCACACCAGCCAAACCTTTACCGCCCGTTGGGGTGCGTGAAATCTCGGCAAAAGTGCCCTTGCCAATCGCGGCAGATAAACCCATTGCTTCAATTTCTGCCAGAATCTTTTCAGTCTCTGCCAACACTTCTTGTGCGCGGGTTTCGATCTTTCCACCGGATTTAAATTCGATTTCTGAGTTCAAATCTTTCATCGTACCGAACACATACTTCGCATTTTGGATTGCCAAGAAACGATCTTGAATAAATGGCGTATGAATCGCTTCAGTCATCATGCCGAGCAAATGAATATTTTGATTTGTTACGGTACTGACGATGTTAAATAAAGTGTCCTGAACCTGACCTTTAAAAATATTGCCTGTCATGTGTTTGGTTGGCGGCATGTATTTCAATGACGCATCTGGAAATACTTGACGCACCAATTGCGCGTGCGCCATTTCCCACAAGAAGCCGTTTTCTAATTCAGGATTAATTTCAAATGCATGACCGAGCCCCATTTGATCTGGCTGCAACCCAGACAAATACGCAAACTGTTCATTGATTAATTGCGATGCCAAGACCGTATGCGCGGCTTCATAAGCATCGGCTGTCGTCAAATAATTATCTTCACCCGTGTTGATGATAATGCCCGCATAGGCATTCACCATGCGAGAAAAGAATTGATCAATGAAAGTACGCTTCATATTGATGTCGCGGAAGATGATGCCGTACATGGAATCATTGAGCATCATATCGAGACGTTCGATCGCGCCCATCGCCGCGATCTCTGGCATACACAGACCTGAGCAATAGTTAGTCAAGCGAATATAGCGACCGAGTTTTTCGCCAACTTCATCCAAAGCAGCGCGCATCAGTTTGAAGTTTTCTTGGGTCGCGTAAGTACCACCGAAACCTTCGGTCGTTGCGCCATACGGCACGTAATCGAGCAAACTTTGACCAGTTGAGCGAATCACCGCAATGATGTCGGCACCCTGTTCTGCTGCGGCGCGTGCTTGCACTACGTCTTCATAAATATTGCCCGTCGCAACAATCAAATATAACCAAGGTGTTGGTGCTTCGCCCATGGTCTCAATTTGCTTCGCGCGGAATGCACGTTGACCAGCGATATGCTGACACATGATCGCAGCTTGTGCTTCTGTCGCTTTACGCGCGGCATCTGCATCTTTTGGTAAAGCTAAGGTCAGTGTGCCTTTCGACACGGCTTCTGCCACAGCTTGCGCCGTCATATTGTGTTCTTGCATGGCGGCGACCACGATCGGTGCTGCGCCATGTTGCAATAAGTTTTTTGCTTGTAAATGATCAACCAACACGTTGGGCAAAGGTACATAATTTTCATCAATACCATCGATGCCGAGTAAACGCAAAGTGGCGCGCTCTACCGTCGTCGTCGTGTACTGTGACATTTCATCGAACACCTGACGTGCAATGCGACGCGCGGAATCACGTGCGCGGTCGATTTGCCCCTGATCTAGTTTTAATTGGCTCATGCTACTTCTCCTGTTTCTTTAATTTTTTCGTCCGATGTCGCTTCTAATACAACGTCACATACGTCGTAACCGACGAACGCATTCTTTGCCACGTCCAAAAACTCAGCAGCCTCAAAGCTGCCACCCATGGGCGAAAATGGATTCAAGGTAATCCCAGTCAAATTAATGCCACGATACCCGACTAATTTCGCACCGAGTTTTTGAAAGATCAATAAATCGGTGTTTTCTATAAATAATTTCGTGCCATCTGCAACCACCACGTTCAATGCTGGATGACGTTCCGCCAAGCTACTTAAAGCGCGCCACAAATTGCGCCCAACTGCACCGCTAACGGCGATGGTGCCAACCTTGGCATCGATGTATTCCATCAACTTAGCACCCGCATTGAGGGTCGCGATTTCTTCTAAAAAGAGGACCTTTCCATCTTGATCCCAAATGCCAACGCCACCTTGTGTAAACACGGCCTCACATTGGGCTTTGACATGATCATCTGCTTGTTTGATACCAAGAATGCCAAGGCGATCACGTGTTTTGCGGATCACATCTTGAATACCGCCACCAATTGCAGCACCAGTCGCTAAAATCACGCCATCGGCTATCGCTGGAGACGCATGATGACTGCGACCTAAAGCGCCATCCAAAATCACTAAATTTGCACCGCATTGGCGCAAGCGCGCGATGACTTTTAATTGATCACTGCCACGCGATGCGCCAGCGACTTCCATCTCGCCATATTCCAATACCTTGACCACCAAAATCTCACCCATTGGGCTATCGATTTGTGTTGAGTCAATTAACTTCCAACGCACTTTCGCGCGCTGCAAAGTTTCACGTGCGGTGGCAACGAGATTGCCAGGCCACACCATGATGGGTGGCTTAGGATTAAAAAAAACTTGATCGCGGTCTTCGCCATCACGACCGATTGAGGTCAAGCCTATGTCCACTTGCGCTGCCGCTGCTTGCGCCAGCACATGGTTCATTGCGACAGTCTTACCGGTGTTTTTGGTCATGCCCATGACCGCTAATGTTTGCATACCGCTATCGTGGATGCGTTGCCATAGCGGACTGGTTTTGATATTACTTAATGTGGGATGTTTGAACTCCATCGTCGACAACTTTCTAAGTTCTACAGCGAAATTAAACGTAGAGTTCTGTGAACAACTGACGCAGTTTTTCACTCTCGCGCAATAAGGCTAAAGAGTGTTCTGCATGACCCGTCGCGTAACCATTACCAACGATCATTTCCACATCTTTACCGACACCTTCTGCGCCTAATGCAGCGGCAGTGAAGCTAGTTGCCATCGAGAAGAAATAAATTTTACCGTGCTGCTTGGTTGATAAAATACTGCCCATTTCCGTGTTCTGAATATTCACGCAATTGATGACTAAATCCGCCATCGCGCCATTTGTGACTTTGGATACAGCTTCCATCAAAGCTAAAGCATTGGTCGCATCGACCTGCAAAGTATGATCAGCCCAACCTAATTCTTGCATGCGTTTGCAGTCTTTTTCAAATGGAGAGACACCGATCACGCAACCGTTTTTACCAGCGCGTTTTTTCGCTTCGTACACACACAAAGTACCAGACTTGCCACCACCGCCGATAACGACAACGGTGTCGCCTTCTTTCACCAAACGTGCTGTCTGCGCAGGTGCGCCAGCGACATCCAAGATTGCTAACGCCATTTTTTCATCGATATCATCTGGCAACTTAGCGTACAAGCCAGTTTCAAACAAAATCGCTTTGCCTTTGATATCGACCTGATCTTTTTGCATATGAATTTTGACGATTTCATCAATGCGCAATGGTGTCAATGACAAGGAAACCAAGGTAGCAATTTTGTCGCCTACTTTTAAGTCGATCTTGCCAGCTAAGGATGAACCAATTTCCAAGATCGTTCCGATTAACATACCGCCAGAACCGGTCACCGGATTGTGGTGTTTACCGCGCTTTTCAACGATGCCTTTGACGATCTCAGCCACTTTGGCTTCGTCGCCATTCGCTTCTTGTTTGATTTGCGTAAAGCTGGCCGCGTCGATATTTAACGCGGAGACGTCGATCAGGATTTCGTTGTCGGTGATCTCCATCGTGTTATCGATCTTCCACGCGCCTTGTGGCAAGACGCCTTGTGGTTCGATCACGCGATGAATTCCGTAGGGGGAGCTTGGTGTTGTAAATGTCATGATGAAAAGATGGGATAGTTAGGTAGATGATCGCCGCTAATATCCCCTCTCCCGCAAGCGGGAGAGGGTTAGGGTGAGGGGGATTGAAATAGCTGCATCGTTGGAAAAAAGCAATACCGAAATTCATTCCAATAATGACCAACATTCATTTCTGAACATCCCTCATCCCAACCCTTCTCCCGCTTGCGGGAGAAGGGCTTTAATACCGAAGGACCTTAGTTACTACGCGTAGGCAAACTAAAGTTATGACCCAAACCAGGCATATCAATTGTCATACCTTTGTAGTTACGGCACTTAACTGTCGTACCGCTACCATCTGGTAATTCTTCTTCACGTACATAAGTAGGAATGATAGGCAATTTACCCAAGCCTCCCAAACCGTCTACCACGAAGGTTGGTACTGCTGGACCACTGATCCAACCGCGCAAACCTTCATACAATTCAATCATACGGTGATGTGGCACGATGAAGTGCGCTGCACCTTCGACCATATCTGTAGAGTATACATAGTAAGGACGCACACCCATTTCAATGGTTTGCATGAACAGATCACGCATTACCATCACATCATCATTCACGCCTTTCAAACAGACTGTTTGCAAGCCCATCATAATGCCGGCTTTTTGTATCATCTTGACGCGTTGACGCAGCAAAGGTGTGATTTCTTTTGGATGTCCGATATGGATATTGATCATCTGTACGCGATGCTTTTCCAATACCGCACACAACTCTGGTGTGACGCGTGTTGGCAATTGCACGACCATGCGGGAACCCATGCGCAAGAAGCGAACATGCGGTGCGCGACGACGAATTTCGCCGAGGATGTAGTCCAAACGCTCATCGGTAAATGTCAATGGATCACCGCCAGACAACAACACGTCTTCAATTTCTGGATTGCTAGCGATGTAGTCAATCGATGCTTCGATTTCGTCTTTCGCAACAGAACCATCCGGCTGCGACACCATGCGCTTACGTGTGCAGAAACGGCACAAAGTTGCACAAGTATTCGAAACCAAGAACAACACGCGACGTGGGTAACGATGCACCACGCTAGTACCTGGAATTGTGTCACCTTCTTCGCCTAATTGATCCAAAGAAGTCGCAAAACCAGGGATGGTTTGCTCATGGTGCGAAGGCATGTATTGCAAACGGATAGGGCAATTTGGATCATCTTTGTCCATCAATTTCGCCATGTAAGGCGTAATTGCAACCGCGAATTTTTTGTAGACGGTGTTATCCACGTCTTCCACATTATTCAATACACCCATCAATTCAGAATGGTGAGAATAACGACGCGTGAATTGCTTTTGCCAAGATTCTGACTCTGGATCATAAGCGTCTAATTCTTCGCGTGTCAGTAATTTCTTGATAGGATTAAATTCGACTTTTTGGTCCATGATGTCTCTCTCGTTGATATGGCGAAAGTTCGCAAAAATGCAAACAAGCTGAAATAAATACCCCTACGGGCGATAGGGAGAGAGTGTAAAGACGAGTTGTGCCGTCACAAACGCACAAAGTGACTTAATGAAACAGCAAAAATCAGTCATAATGTATGATATTCAAACAAAATGCCTGAAACCACTAAGAATTTCACTATGTCACAAGTATTAGATGCCCTAGATCAACAAATTATCGACCTGCTCAAAGTGAACGCAAGGCTTCCCATCGTTGCAATGGCAAAGGCGCTAGGTTGCGCTCGTAGCACTGCACAACTGCGCCTCAAGTCACTAGAAGACCGAGGCATTATTAGTGGTTATACAGTCGACATTTCGGTGAATCGGTCGCGACCTAGCATTCAAGCGATGGTGTTAATTTCGATTGAATCGCAACACGAACCCGAAATCATGCGAGCACTGACCAAACGACATGAGATCATCAAGTTATACACGGTGTCAGGCCGTTATGACTTATGTGCAATGCTCTCCACAGAATCGACACATGAGCTTGACGCAGTTATTGATAAGATCCGTTTGATAAAAGGTGTGGTGGACACCTTTTCGACGATTTTGTTGTCGACGAAATTGGATAGACCGGCTTAGCTCTTCTCAACAAACACATAAGATTAAAAACTAAGAATTTGCTAGCAAACGATTCACTTGTCGTATAAAGCGCCAATGCACAATCCACAAAACAATCGCGATCAAGCTCGCGAATGAACCGATTTCACTTGGCCACAATGAGACTATCTGCGCGGCACACCAGCCTATTCCAGAAGCCAAACCAAAATGCGTGAGTGACTGCAAAGCTGGATTTTGCGCTGCCTCATTTCGCAAAGAAGTCGCGACATTCGCGATGATAAAAAAATCTTCAATAAAGTTATAAGGGATAAGAAACATCAACCAAACACTCCGCGCTTGAGCGACGCGTGCGTTTGGGCTTACTAAAGACAGTGTTCGGGACAAATCTCTGCAATAGAAGAAGACAAAAATCAAAAAGACTGAACCCAAGGCGATACTACCGTAGACGCCTAGCGTTTCAAGTTCTTGCAGTATGCCGACACTCTGTGATGAATGTAGAAACGGATATACCAGTGCATAAGCGACTGGCAATGTCAGCACTATTTTTAACAAGGTAAGCAGGAAATTTCTATTTTGCATAATTTAATTCCTATAAAAATAAATATTTAATTCGCAGCATGCTAACTTGAGCGCATTGGATATGGCAAATGCTTCATGCACCAACTTAGGCCATCTCTATCGCAGTCACGTGTTAGGCACCACAAGAAGAAAATCAGACAAACAGCCGCATGCTGCAAGTGCAAACTGTCTGAAAATACGGACAAATTCTGCTCATTTGTAAGGAATTCAATACATTGTGCGCACGCACAATTGCCACACATCAGCAAATTTAAATTTTTATTTCTGTTAGTGAAATGCTAGTTTTTTCCAATGCCATAATCGACCTCGGCTGATTACCCATCTAGTCAAATACAACAAAAAAAACAGAACGTTGGCGAGTAAATCTCCCAACGTTCTTATCGTCGAGAAATGCGTTTTAAAAGCAGCAAGTAAATCGCTCCCAACTTAAACACTCCAAAAATAGATAGAAAGAGGCATCATGATTGTTGGCGTACCTAAAGAAATTAAAAACCACGAATATCGCGTGGGCATGACTCCATCCTCAGTACGTGAATTAACTTCACGCGGCCACAAAGTGCTCGTGCAAAAAAATGCAGGCGGGGAGATTGGCTTAAGTGATGAACAATATGTCGCGGTCGGTGCGGAATTAGTCGAGACAGCCAAAGAGATTTTTGAACGCGCCGAGATGATTGTAAAAGTCAAAGAACCACAAGCGATTGAGTGCGCCATGTTGCGCCCTGGACAAATTTTGTACACCTACCTGCACCTTGCGCCAGATCCAGAACAAACCGCAGCCTTAGTAAAATCAGGCGCGATTTGTATCGCCTACGAAACGATTACTGGTGCGAATGGTGGCTTGCCTTTGCTTGCGCCAATGAGCGAAGTGGCCGGCCGCATGTCTATCCAAGCGGGCGCGGCACATCTAGAAAAATCCAAAGGTGGCATGGGCTTGTTGTTGGGCGGCGTACCGGGTGTAGCGCCTGCACATATCGTGATTATTGGTGCTGGTGTAGTCGGCACCAACGCGATGCAAATGGCAGTCGGCACGGGCGCACGCGTCACCGTGTTAGACAAAAGTATTGATCGCCTGCGTCAATTAGACTTAGTTTATGGCAATAGAATTTCAACAGTTTATTCCAATGCTCAATCAATCGAAGAAGCAGTATTGTCTGCGGACCTCGTCATTGGTGGCGTACTAGTTCCGGGCGCTGCTGCGCCTAAGTTGGTCAGCCGTAGTTTGATTTCGCGGATGAAAAAAGGGGCGGTCGTCGTTGATGTGGCAATTGATCAAGGTGGTTGTTTTGAAACCTCTCATGCCACAACGCATGCTGAGCCGACTTATGTTGTTGATGGCGTCATTCATTACTGTGTAGCGAATATGCCAGGCGCGGTTGCTCGTACTTCGACATTCGCCTTAAACAATGCAACGGTCGGACATGCGATCGCTCTCGCTAGCAAAGGTTGGAAACAAGCATTACGCGACGATATACATCTGCGCAATGGCTTAAATGTGTGCGAAGGCAAAGTTACTTATGCAGCTGTTGCACATGATCTCGGCTATCCATATGTGGCGGCAGAAAGTCTACTCAGTTAATTGGACTTGGTCGATTTGCTATATGTGATTTGTTACACCTGATTTAATGCATACAATTTGCGGTGAACAATAAAAAAGCCAGCGAAGATATCATTCTTCGCTGGCTTTTTTGTTGTCATCTAATCCAATTTAATCTGCTTTAAACTTGCATACTCTAGTCATCCGAAAGAACGGTCTACAAGCATCAAAAATATTCAAATGAAGAATTATTTTCCAGCACTCACACCACCAATACCATCAACCGTTTTGTTGATCGATTTAGGGTTACCAAAATAATTTAATGAGCCTATGCCTTGTACATTCGCTTTCAGTTTTTCAGTTGCGGTGACTTCAACCGAGCCAATTCCTTCTACTGTGGCGTCAACATTTTCGGCTACCAAGCCTTTCGCATCGACAAAGCCTACACCCTGTGCACGCAATTTAAAGTCACGTACTTTTCCGCTCATTTTTAATAATCCAACGCCTTCGTAATTTAATTCAAATCGCTCGCCAGCAATTTTACTAACAGTGGTTAAACCCGCGCCTTCCATTTTAAATTTGGTCAAGGTCGGCATCGTCACGATCACTTTCAAATCATCAGAAATACGAATATTTTTCTTTTCTTTGTAACTGATCAACAGCTCGTCACCTGCGATATCGGTAATGATTTTATCCATGTATTTATCATCGCCTTTGACAGTAATCGAATGTACACTACCAACCACCACTTCAACTGACAAAGCGCCTTGCGTACGAATCGTATTAAAAGGAGAAACTTTGCGAACTTGCTCACCCGCCGCAGCGAAAGAACTAGCAAGCACCAAGCCAACGGTGAAACAAGAGACGATGAATTTGCGCATGGGGAACTCCGTAAGTAAAAATTAAGTAAAGAACTACATCGAGTGATGCGAGTCTGCCAGTATTTTTTAAAATTGTCTGCGAAAAAAGATGAAATGTCAGTTCTTGGGAGCAGAATGCAAAAAAGCGCGATCAACTGCGCAGCGTTTCAAAACCATTTTGAGCTATCGTAACGCGCAAGTTTCATCTCACATTCAATGCAAAACGGCGCAAAGATGCGCCGTTTTGTGTTT
The DNA here is from genome assembly GCF_014652415.1 of Affinundibacterium macrobrachii. Taxonomy (GTDB): domain Bacteria; phylum Pseudomonadota; class Gammaproteobacteria; order Burkholderiales; family Burkholderiaceae_D; genus Undibacterium; species Undibacterium macrobrachii. The sequence goes on along the minus strand of NZ_BMYT01000008.1, from coordinate 87,531 downwards.
ACACTTTTCCGTTCTTTTGCACTACATTTTTTACTGCCTATTTGTACTTGAGGCTGAGGATCTACGATATTGCCATAGAGTGAATTTGCTTACCAAATCACTGTTTTACTCAGCGACAAATTCTCTTACTTATTTACTTGCAGCTGGTACCGATGCTGCTGCCTTTTCAGTTGTTTTCTCAACTGCTTTTTCTACTTTTTTCACTGCTTTATCAGCGTGCTTTGCTGGTGCACCTTTCACATCAGCACTCGCTGCTGCTTTTGCAGCTGCTGGTACGCTAGCTGCAGTAGCGCTTGGCGCACTTGCTGGAACACTAGCCGCTTTAGTTGTTGCGCTTGCGACTGCACTAGAGGCTGCTGTCGCTGCTGCGGCTGCTTTTGGCGCAGCGGCTTGCGTTGCAGCAGACGCTGCTGGTGCTGTAGCCGTTGCTACTGCTGCCTTAGCGCTCGCACTTGCCGCTGGTGTTTGTTCTGCATTTGCGAATGCAGCAGTCATAGACAATGTCGTTGCGATGATAGTCAATGCGATTTTTTTCATGATGAATTCCTATGTAGATCAAATGAATTAAAGTGAGTTTTGTATTCCGGTACAACTTTATTTTGTCTTGCTGTTGCGCAGTGTTTGCTGCGTACATCCACAACGGGCTCAAGTTTTTTTGTGTTGACACGAATTTCAAATTTTTTTAAAAATTTTTTTGCCTAAAAAATTTAGATCATTTTTTACTGCGTCATTTTTCATGCAGTTATTTTTCACTGATATAGAAAAACCAAAAGAGTGGGAATTAAATATCTTCTCTTTCCAAAGCGAAAGAAATCACTAAGGATCTTCAAAAAAGCGAAAGGAAATGGGGTCAAAAATAAGTCTTTCAAGCCCCTCAAAAATATAAATTATTTTCTCTTGAAAAGCCTTTTCGGCATCTACATATCCGAATCAGCAGATGCTCAAGTGAGGTCTGCAAATTTAATTAATTCATATCGCTTCAACTTATAAGGATATATATCATGCGTAATTTTGACTTCTCTCCTCTCTACCGTTCTGCAATCGGTTTTGATCGCTTAGCTCACCTCATCAACGAAGCACAACGTGCCGAGGCAACGCCAAGCTATCCACCTTACAACATCGAATTGGTCAACGAAGATCAATATCGCATCAGTATGGCTGTCGCCGGTTTTGATCGCAGTGAAATCGAAATCGAAACTGAACGTGATGTATTGAAAATAGTTGGTCGTAAAGCCAAGCCAGAAACCCAAGGCACCTTTTTACACCGTGGCATCGCCTCACGCGATTTTGAACACAGCTTCCGTCTAGCAGATCACGTTAAAGTCGTTGGCGCGCGCTTAGACAACGGCTTACTCAATATTGAATTGCAACGCGAAATTCCGGAGGCGCACAAACCTCGTCGTATCTTGATCGATGGCGAACCACTACGCACGGTCAACAACGTAGCAGCACCTGATCAACTACAGGCTGCATAATGATCTGCAAGTAATCAACTTAGTTTTAAAGTTCCCCTCCTAGCGTGGCTGGCAACAGTCACGCTTTTTTTATGGCGATTCTCGATAGCGAGGTTTATTCCTCTGTTAAGATTTTGCGTGCGTGCTGCAAAATACTTACACAAATATTGAAGGGGGAAATAAATGCAATCTTTACTCAAAGCAGTTGGTATTGGTTTGCTGTGGATTGCTAATGTCAGCATTGCCCAAGTCGCCACGGTTCGCGTTGATTATCTACACAGCGGCAATGCGAAGACCGAGCATTTTGCTTTAGACCGCGTGTTAATCGAACCGCTGCTTTGGCCTGGCAATCTACATAAGAATATCGATCAAACAAATCGTGGCGTGAATTTATTTGAGGTGCGAGATAAAGCAAGCGGCGAATTAATTTATTCGCGCGGATTTTCTACCATCTTCGCGGAATGGCAAAGCACCGCGGAAGCAAGCAAAATTGATCGCGGCTTTCAAGAATCTTTACGTTTTCCCAAACCGACCAAACCCGTCAACATACGCATCTTGAAACGTGATGCGCAAAACCAGTTTCAATTGGTATGGAATGTGGATATCGATACCGATGCGCCAGATGTCATCAGGAAGCAAGCAGGTGCCGAACTCAAACCCATTCCTATTCATGTAAGTGGCGCACCAACGGATAAAGTGGATTTACTCATTATTGGTGACGGCTATACGCAAAAACAAATGGGGAAATTTGTCGCAGACGCTAAACGACTAAGCCAATTTCTATTCACTGTATCGCCTTTCAAAGAGCGCGCAAAAGACTTTAATGTTTGGGGCTTGGCAGTTCCCACAAAACAGGCGGGCGTATCACGTCCATCAACAGGGAAATTTCATGCTTCAACTACAGGTGCGAGCTATGATATTTTTGGCAGTGAGCGCTATGTACTCACCCTAGACAATCGCGCCTTACGCGAGATCGCTCAACATGCACCTTATGAATTCATTGAAATTCTGGTCAATAACGACACTTATGGCGGCGGCGGTATTTTTGGACAATTCTCAACCGCCGCGGCGGGCAGTGACTGGGCAAATTATTTGTTTGTACATGAGTTTGGCCACCATTTTGCTGGCTTGGCGGACGAATACTATACTTCGCCGGTTGCCTACCAAACAGGGAATGAAATTCAAACCGAGCCATGGGAACCCAATGTCACCGCTTTAAAAGATAAAACCCAATTGAAGTGGAAACAGTATGTGAGCGCGGATACAAAGCTACCCACTACATGGCCAAAGGAAATCTACGAAAATGCCGCACGCCAATTCCAAAAAGTACGTGCTGAACTAAGAAAAAACAATCGCCCAGAATCAGAAATGAGTGCCTTGTTCAAAAAAGATTTGCACGAATCGAGTCAGTTATTTAGCAAAGATCCAAATTACCAAACTATAGGCGCATTCGAAGGTGCGAACTATGAAGCAAAAGGTTATTACCGTTCACAAATGCAATGCTTAATGTTTGACCGTAGCGAGCAATTCTGTCGAGTCTGTCAGGATGGGATTTCGACGATTATTGATTTGTACTCGCGGTAAAGCGAACAAGGCATTATCAACTACAACTTTCCGACATCTCCATGGCACAGACAATCAAACATGGCACGATTCTCTGTGACGCTAAACCCACAGCACCTCTAATTTTTCTAAATGAGATCGACTGAAGTCTTTGTGCATCGCTTAAAGACTTTAGTCGATCTTATGTTTCACTTCGGCACTGGTATTAAGGTCAATTTCCCGCCCAGCTCATCTTTATGTTGAGCTACGCTGACATCAAACCAATCAGATCATACCTACCTCTACAAAGTGGTATAGACAAGTAATTTTATCTAGCCTAGATAATCACCAAAATAAAGGATTTTTTAGTTATTTATAATTAAAATTTGCATAATTGACTTGTTAAATTGAGAGCAACATACTGCGCCAACTTGATGTCATATCGTCAAGCATGCAGTCTTTACTCAATATAAAAATAGCACAGCAAGAATGTGCACCCAACCAATGGAGCCTCTTTATGCAAGTCAAGCATCACTTCCAACTAGCAATATTAAGTCTGTCGATCGCAACAGGTTTTGCGCAAGCAGAAATCAAAACAAATTACTTATCGAACGTTCGCCCGCTGATTAAATTTAACGAACTCACTCGCAGTGAAAAGCTTTTGTTGGCGCAACAATCTCAACTCGTCTTGCGCGACTTGTACGTCAATCGCTATCAAAAAAATGAGTACTACGGCACCAACCCCAACTTTAGCGGACATGTTGATCCAGCGGCTAAAGTGCAAGCAGTCGTTAATTCGATTGATAGCTTGAGCACGACTGATTTACATAAAAATTTGAGTCAAATTTTTGTCAGTCAACGTGATCTACATTTGAATTACAACTTCCCACTACCACATGCTGCATTCATCAGCTTTTTGCCATTTAACTTTACCCGTACTGCTTCACCGACGAATCAAAATGAAGTACGGATTAGCAGTATTTATGGCGTGTTTTTCGATGTGTTTTTTCCAGATCAACGCAAACCACAAATCGGTGATTTGGTCTTAGAGTACGATGGTTTGCCAATCAAACAAGCAGTCGATAAAGAAGTCATCAACGGGAATGGCGCGAACTTATATGCAGGCTTCTCACGCGCCTTGCAAACCATGACATTTACGTCACAAGCATCGTCGCTGCCGCCAGCAAAAGATCGTATCAGCTTGAAGTTAAAATCTGCACAAACTGACGAAGAATATAGCATCACCATTCCTTGGATGAGCCAGTATGATGACGCAGATTTAAGTCCGACTGCATCAGCGACAAACGCGGGCAAGGCATTAAATGCGGCATCCGCAATTCAAGCTTTAGCGATGAGTAATGAGCCATTTCAAGAACGTTACAACCAATTCCTTGAAAAGAATCTCAATCAGGATCAAGGTGCATTCGCCAAGCAAGCAACCACAGAACCATCTATTAAATGGGCTATCGTCAATCGCGGCACTAAAAAGCTTGGCTATATCAGTATCGGCTCATTTGTCCCAAGCCGCGTCAATGATAATGGCGCACTAGCGATTATCGCGAATCTCTTGCGCAATCAATTGGCTGCAACCGATGCCTTAGTTGTCGATGTCCGCAATAATGGCGGGGGTAGTATTGTCTATGCCGACAAATTGCCACAGATGTTCATGCCGGGTAATGCCACGACAAACTCAGCACGCTTGCTCAATACCGCGCTGAACTTTAACTTCTTAAATCAAGATATCTTTAAGCAGTATTGGCCAAACTGGGTTCAACTAATTACGGACGCTAGAAACACCAATAATCGATATAGCAAAACGGGAGTATTTACTACCGCAGCAGATGCGAATAGCATGGGACAGATGTACTACAAACCAGTCGGTGTATTGGCGAATGCACGCAGTTATTCTGCAACTGATTTGTTCACTTGCGCTATGCAAGACAATGGCGCCGCAACTGTGTTTGGCGAAGATCCCAAAACAGGCGCTGGTGGAGCAAACGTGTTGGAGCACGCATTCTTTAATGCCTTTGCGCCAGCGGTTTTCCCAACATTACCAGGTGGTGTATCAATGCGCGTGTCGTGGCGTCAAAGTATTCGAAGTGGCTACAACAATGGCACGATGATTGAAGATCACGGTTGCAATGCTTCGGTTCAAGTGCCGCGTCAATTAAGTGATTTGAGCAATGGCGACCAAACCCAATTTGACAAAATCGCGGACACTTTGTTGGCAAAACCTGCGCCTAAATCATTGCATCGTTTTCTAACACCTGTCGGCAATATTTTAAGTATTCCGGCCAGCACGCGCAACTTTAACTTAGAGGTAGCGAACACTGAGCACGTCAAAGTCTATGTGAATAACGTACTACTCAAGAGCCACTACGTTGGCGTGTATGGAAACCCGCGTACTGTCGCCTTAAATTTGCCAGTAAAAGCACTTGGCGACCAATATCAAATCGCCTTCGTTGGAACTGATGCAGGTCACACACCATTGTGGAATACCAAACGCATGGTGAGCGTGACGAACTAAACTACAAACGCAGTAAACACCTTTCTCCTTGAGAGTCATTCAAACTCTCAAGGAGCTGCGATCAGGTATCAAGAATGTCGCATCAAGATTTCAACTAATCACGACAACTAATCACGATCAGAAAAGCACGACACTAGTAATGCACGCAACCATTGATTCCCTTCATCTTGTGCAAAACGACGGTGCCAGAAAATGTTGGTTTGTAGTGTTGGTAGTTTGATGGGTGGCTTCATCAATGCCAATCGAAATGGAGCAGCGGCACTGGTCGCCAGCTTTTCGGGGACGATCACTACCAAGTCTGTGCTACTAATAATGTAGGGAACTGAAGAGAAGTGTGGAATCGTGAAACTCGCGTTCGCGATCACACCTGCCTTCGCTAAGCTTTGACTAATTTTGTCGTACGGACTTTCAGTGGTCGAGACCAATAGTTGCTCAGCCTTTAGAAAGTCTTTCATCGACATGTTGGCTTTCATCAAGGGATGATGCTGTCGATACATACAAACGTAATCTTGTTGGAACAAACGACGGTGATATAGCGCGCCCGAGACCTCGTCAAATGCGCCTAAAGCAAGGTCGATGCGACCAGTCTCCATTTCTGCCATGAGATCAAGATTATGCGCACGCACCGTCGAGATTTTTACCTGCGGCGCGTGCAAACGGCATTGCTCAATCAATACCGGCATAAAATACATTTCGCCCACATCGGTCATCGCAATTGTGAAGTGCCGTTGGCTACTTGGCGCATCGAACGCTTCGTGTTGATTTAGCGCTTTTGTGATGTTAGCTAAAGCGGCAGCGACTGGATCGGCCAATTGCTGCGCCAAGGGTGTCGGCTGCATACCAAGAGAAGTACGCACAAATAGCTCGTCATTCAAGGTCTTACGCAGACGTGCAAGCGCATTACTGACCGCAGGTTGCGACAAGTTCAATTTGCGTGCAACGCTAGAAATCTGGCGTTCCTGAAATACTTCTTGAAATACCACCAGAAGATTCAGATCAATGTCTTTGGCTTCGATCAAACCTTACCCCACTATTGATTTTATGAATGACCTACATTTTAGTATTTATATCGCAAAAATAGGTAGATTGCACTACATTAGCGAATTCTCGTGTTTTTGCGACTATACGCGGCGGCAGTGATTTGGATCTTAGATTGCTGCAAGCTGTTGGCGTATCGCTTTACTCTTTCTGGATAAAATCATGACAACAAAATACATGAGTGGTTTCGCCAATGAATTTGCGACAGAAGCCTTAGCTGGCGCTTTGCCAGCAAATCAAAATTCACCACAAAAGTGCGCCTATGGTTTATATGCTGAACAGATTTCTGGCACCGCATTTACTGCACCACGCCATTCAAATCGTCGCTCTTGGACTTATCGTATTCGTCCCGCCGCAATGCATCAACCATTCGTGCAAATTGATAACGGCACTATGACCAACGATTTTGCGCAGGTGCCAAGTACGCCAAATCAATTGCGTTGGGATCCGCAACCGATGCCAAGCACAGCGACCGACTTTATCGAGGGCTGGTTGACGATGGCAGGCAATGGTTCAGCGGATGCGCAGACAGGGTGCGCGATTCATTTATATGCAGCGAATCGCGATATGACAGATAAGTTTTTTTACGATGCCGACGCAGAACTATTAATCATTCCACAGCAAGGTCGTTTACATATCAAAACCGAGATGGGCTTGATCGATATTGAGCCACAAGAGATCGCAGTAATTCCTCGCGGTGTGCGTTTTCAAGTAAGGCTCCCAGATGGTGAAGCGCGCGGCTATGTATGCGAGAATTTTGGTGTCATGTTAAAGCTTCCGGATTTAGGTGTGATTGGTTCGAATGGTTTAGCCAATCCACGTGATTTTTTAACGCCGACAGCGTGGTATGAAGATCGTGAAGGCGATTTCAAATTGGTCGCCAAATTTAGTGGCAATCTGTGGCAAGCAGCGATTGGGCATTCACCACTTGATGTGGTCGCATGGCACGGCAATATGGCGCCTTACAAATACGATTTGCGCCACTTCAACACCATCGGTTCGATCAGCTACGATCATCCAGATCCATCGATCTTCTTGGTTTTGCAATCACCTAGCAACACGCCAGGTGTTGATACGATTGATTTTGTGATTTTCCCACCGCGCTGGTTAGCCGCCGAAAACACCTTCCGCCCACCTTGGTTCCACCGTAATATCGCGAGCGAATTTATGGGCTTAATTCATGGCCAATATGATGCAAAATCGGGCGGCTTCCGTCCAGGTGGCGCTAGCTTACATAATTGCATGAGCGGTCACGGCCCAGATGCACCAACTTTTGAGAAAGCCAGCAATATCGACACCAGCACACCGCAGAAAGTCGATAACACCATGGCCTTCATGATAGAAACCTGTACCATCATCAAACCAACACGCGCGGCGATGAACTCTCCACAATTGCAGCCAGATTATTTCAAATGCTGGCAAGGGATTAAGAAAAATTTCAATCCTAATCAAGCTTAAAATCCGAATATCCGAGTTTGAGTGTAAGTACAATCACTAAACCTCGAATTCAAGTCTATAGAAGGTAGTTCAAGAATGAGCGTACAACTAAATGAAACACATAATCCAGCACTACGTAGCTGGGTCACTTCCGCCAACGATGGCAACACCGACTTTCCGATTCAAAACTTGCCATTTGGCGTATTTCGCCGCGCTGCAAGCAATGAACAATTTCGTCTCGGTGTCGCAATCGGAGATCAAATTTTAGATCTCAGTATTGCCTTGCACGCTGGCGTCTTTGCTGACATTAGCAACGCCGCTCTAGCGCATGCATTGACCGCAAGCAATCTAAATGCCTTGATGGATTTGGGAAGCCAAACTTCTTCGCAAGTCCGTTTAGCATTATCAAAAGCTTTGCGTGAAAACGCGGCCGCACAAAAGCAATTGGTGGGTACGCTGGTGGCACAAGCAGATGCGGAATATGCACTGCCTGCCCAAATCGGTGACTACACCGATTTTTATACATCCGTACATCACGCCACTTCCGTAGGCAAATTATTCCGTCCAGATAATCCTTTACTACCTAACTACAAATGGGTTCCGATCGGTTACCACGGCCGTTCATCATCAATCGGTATCTCAGGACAACAATTCCGTCGTCCAATTGGGCAAACCATGCCACCAAATGCGGCGACGCCATCATTTGGCCCAGCAAAACGCTTGGATTACGAATGTGAAGTCGGTATCTTTATCGGTCAAGGTAATGCACTCGGTGAAGCGATAGATATCGAGCATGCAGAGCAACATGTATTTGGCATGTGTTTATTAAATGACTGGTCCGCGCGCGATGTGCAGGCATGGGAATATCAACCTTTAGGTCCTTTCTTAGCAAAGAACTTTGCTTCGACGATTTCACCTTGGGTTGTCACGCTTGAAGCCTTGGCACCTTATCGCAAAGCCTGGACTCGTGATGCAGCAGACCCACAGCCTATGCCGTATTTAGATAGCGCTGATTTGCGTAATGCTGGTGCGTTCGATATTCAACTCGAAGTCTTGCTACAAACCGAGAAAATGCGTCGTGATGGTATGTCTGCGCAACGCTTATCTCTATCTAACTTTAGCCATTCCTACTGGACAGTGTCACAAATGGTGACGCACCATACAGTCAATGGCTGTAATCTGCGCCCAGGTGATTTCCTTGGCTCTGGTACCCAATCAGGTCCCGCACCTGAAGAAGCGGGGTCCTTATTAGAATTAACCGAGGGCGGTAAAAAGCCTATCGTCTTTAGCAACGGAGAACAAAGAATCTTCATAGAAGATGGTGACAGCATTATCTTGCGTGGCTGGGCACAAAAAGAGGGAACGCCTCGAATTGGATTTGGCGAAGTGGAAGGACGATTACTACCAGCACGTAATTTGAGCTAAAAGAAGATTTAGCAAATCTTAAAACATGGCGCGCACATTTTGCGCGCCTTTTTTATTTGGATGATTAGAAAGCACATTCATTGCAATATCGTTCAACATGCTTCACATAAAACCACTACTTGCACCGATTACATAACATTTACAGCAATTATTTCTTCTCTTCGGAGCAAGAATTTGCTTAAATAGCTGCAGAATTTTACGAATATCCTATTTGCTATTATTAAGACAGGAAAACCATGGTGCGTTTACATAAACTATTTGCCATCATCTCGATTTTGGGTGCGACTTTGCTGACTGGATGTGCCTCAGTCAAAACCGCTAGTGTGAGCGAAGACGCAAAGGCAAAGACATTCACAACTAACCCTAATCAAGCCAAACTTTACATCTATCGTAACGAATTTATGGGACAAGCCATTCGCATGACAGTTGAACTCAATGGCAAAGAGATCGGTAAAACCGGATCAAAAACTTATTTTGCAGTTGACGTCCCTCCTGGAAAACACACTATCGTTTCAAGAGCGGAAAATGATACTAGCCTCGATCTAATTACAGAAGCAGGCAAAAATTACTTTGTCTGGCAAGAAGTGAAAATGGGCATCTTATCAGCGCGTTCGAAATTACAATTAGTCAATCAAGAACAAGGTCAAGCTGGCGTGCGAGAATCAAAGCTATTAGAAATTAGCTCGGATGCCCCAAAAAATGCATCGGCTACAACCGCCACTAACCGCAATACTAGCGCCGCAATCGCTGACGCCAAACAGGCAAGCTCAACGTCATCCGCACCGCAATCCAACTCTTCTGTCGATGAGGCAAACTTAAATATTCAAAAAGTTCCTTTTGAAATTGGCGTCTCATCTGCGACAGTAGAACGTATCGCCAAACAAAATAGTTGCGAAACGGATTTGGGTGCAGGTTTACTTTACAAAAAAGGACCAGTTGAAGTCTATCGCGTAAATTGCAAAGATGGTCGCGAAATCAAAGCGCGCTGTGAATTGCGTCAATGCAGTCTATTCACGCCTTAAGCTGGAAGAACAATTTAGTTCTGCAGCGCTGGCATCAAACCTCAAAAAGCGTGCGTTGTATGCACGCTTTTTCGTATCCATCATGATTGATGTCACCGTCGATAAAGTTGTTACCAGTAATACAGTATCAATTTATGCTAACTAAACAACAATCTCATCTACCAAACTATCTTCGTTACTAGGCGAAATAAGCCACATCATCAAGTATCTCTGCGGGATTAGATTCGTTCATTGTTTGCAGTAAAGATGAGCTCGCTGCATATATCAAAAAAATTAACGACGCATTAATCAAATTATATGGCGCCGAAAAATCGAAGTAAGCTAACCGAACGCTCAATACTTCAGTTTTCTTGCGAAACATCGGCAGAAATCAAGCGATGAATACGTGCGTTCACCAAATTTAATGGAGCACTCCAATCACCTACATCTTGCTGTCGATACAAGCTCGCAGTGGGATACCATGGGCTGTCTGACCGATCTTGCAACCAGCGAAAATCCGCCTCGTACGGAAGCAATACACATAAAGGTTTGGCTAGTGCTCCAGCTAAATGCGCAACAGATGTGTCCACAGACACAATCAAATCGAGACAATTGATCAGCGCTGCGGTATCGATTAAATCATGCAGTTCATTTTCCATGATAAAGATGCGCTTACCAAAGCTTTGCATCAAGCGTAACCCCACGCGATCAGCGGGCTTGATATCCTTTTGCAAAATGAAAAAATCTGCATCATGCTGCAAGACTTTGGCCAACATCGAAAACGGCAAACTACGTTGCGCATCATTATTGTGTCGTGACGACCCTGCCCACACAACACCAATTTTTTTCCTTGCCTGAAGTGGTGTTTGATATGCGCAAACTTTTTCAAGCCATCTAGTTTGCAATTCCTGCTCAATTCGCAAATAAGGAACTTCATGTGGAATATTATCCATGCCAAGTTTTAAGGCCAGTGGCAGGCTTAATAATGGACATTGATAATCGTAATTTTGTGGCGCTGTTCCACTCTCATAAACGGCAACAGGTAGGCATCGGAACAATGCGAGCAAGGCTTTGGGCACCTCAAGCAACACTACTGCTCTTAAATCAAGCAAATTGCGTAGCAATCGACAAAACTGAATACTGTCGCCTAATCCTTGTTCTGCATAAACTAAGATTTTTTTACCAGCTAAGGATTCTTGCCCCAACCATAATGGCTGCCCCAAGTTTCTTCGAGAGCTGTCCCATTGCGCATTTTTCCAGCGCCATTCGTACAAACGCCATCCTTCATCAAAACGACCTAAGCTAAGCAAACAGACGGACTTATTTAGACGTGGGCTGACATAATCGGAATCCATCTGCATCGATGCATCAAAAGCAGCAAGCGCTTCGTCAAATCTGCGCAATTTTTGCAATACCACGCCCCAGTTATTGTAGAGCTTCGCACTCACTCTCTGTGCATCAAACTCTTGCCGAAAGATCGCTTCTGCCTCCTGCCATCGTCCAGATGAGATCAATTCATTGGCATAATTGATGCGACTAAGCAAATTCTCTTTGCCGACAATCGCATGCATCTGAAATTGCGCGTTACAGGCACGCACAACTTTTTGTAACACTGGAGACCAATCTCGAGCCTGTGTTTGCCGGAACAATCGTACGCTGTCATACCAAGGGCTGTCGGAACGTTCTAGCAACCATCTAAAATCGGGAACATGCGGTAAAAGAATCCAAGTCGGCATTCCTAGCCCCGCAGCCAAATGTGCGACCGACGTATCCACGCTCACCACTAAATCCATGTGCATAATTAGCGCGGAAGTATCACTGAAGTTCTGTAAATTTTCTGCATGATCGCTCATCGATAGCATTGCCATTGTTGACAGATCAGCCGACTTAATTTCTTTTTGTAGAGAGTGAAATTCGACATCACAAGCTAACTCGGCGCTAAGAACCGAAGCCAATTCCGCAAGGCTCAGACTACGATTTTTATCATTGCTATGCTTGTCTGATCCCGACCAAACGATACCGATGCGAGGTCGAAGTCTTGGCCCCAGAATTTGCGACCATTTGGCGCGGCTTTCATCATCACAATACAAATAAGTGCCAAAATTAGGAATGTTGTTTAAATCAGTTTTCAACACACATGGTGCGGACAACAAGGGCAATTGATAATGAAATGCAGGTACCTGATCGCCGTCACTAATCACCTCGATCCGTTCGCATTCCGGCCAATGCGAAACACTAGTTTGCATCAGGCGAAAAAGCGGCTGATTAACGACTAAATAGACTTTCTCAGCGGACTTCGCGAGCACACGCGCGTAACGACTAAATTGTATGGTATCGCCATAGCCTTGCTCAGGATGCAGGATGATGGTTTTCCCATTTAGCGATTCCGTGCCATCCCAGATAGGGTAGGCTGATAATTCCTTATGAATCGACATTGCAGTGTTATGCCAACGTGCTTCATACAGAGGCCAGCCCTCTGCGAATCTTCCCAACAGCAAACACAGCATCCCCTTATTCGCGGCGGCCACAAAATCATGTGGAGCCTGTATCAAAATCTCGTCATAGGCAGCAATAGCTTCGTCGAAACGGTGCAAATTCTGCAGTGCATTCGCACGATTATTCGGCATACCCACCAAATTGAGGTCCAGCTCTAATGCGCGATCAAAACTAGTAAGTGCATCATTATATTTTGCAAGAGATAGGTATGCGATCCCGAGATTACCGTATGCTTTCGCATAGTTATGCTGCAATTGAATCGCTTGCTGGTATGAAGAAACTGCCTCTTGAGCACAATCTAAATCCAAGAGAATATTCCCTCGCAAGTTGTACGCGATCTCTGAATCTGGTTTGATGCGTAACAAGTTTTCGACATAAGTTAAAGCCTCGTCATGTTGTTTCAAAGCACGAAGGCTAGCCACCAATAATATAGTCAATTCCAACGAGCCTGGCAGATGAACCAATGCCTGCCGCAATCCCACGATGCGCTCTTCATGTCGCCCCATGCTAGCAAGCAAAGCGAATTTGTTTTTATAAGCGAGCTCATATTGCGGATTCACCGAGATCGCTAAGTCAAATTGTGTCAAGGCACGATCAAATAGTTTCTGCTGTTTCAAACACAAACCGTAGTTATGTAAGGCGAGTAGCTTGCTTGGTTGCAGTGCGAGCGCTTTCTCAAAATACTGCGCGCTTTCATCTAATTTTCCAAGTTGTAAGTAGAGCGTAGCGAGAGAAACTAAAGCATCCACATGATTGGGAGACGACTCAAGTAAGGCCAAGTAAGCGCTAAGCGCTTCTTGCAATTGGCCTGCTTGGTGTTGCTGGAGGATAGAGTTAAAGTCGCGTGCGATATTCATGTCACAGCCAAGTAATTGCTAACGAAAAGCGTAGATAAATGCTAAATGATGCTTAAGCCCGGCAAAGTACAGAATTATACTTTCACCAGCTGTACCCTAGTAAGCGCATTCATCGTAATCAATTTAGCGCGATCGGCATAAACACATAAGCTCATCGCTCATCAGGTACGCCAGGATTCTTCACACGCACACACTCGACCGCCAGCGCACTAGCATCCAACAAGCAAGAATGACAAATCCAACGCCAATCTGCTACTGCATCCGCGTAATCAAACCATCCCTGATCTTTAATTCGCGCCTGTTCACAAATATTGCACCAAGCCTGCTCCGGATATTCTTCGTCAGCGGGATTGATATAAATACGATGACAAGGTTGATGACCTATATGTGCGCAACTCATTACGGCAGTTCTATCGCCATGCTGATCACAGTGAATTATCTCGTTCGTCATAGTTCACTCTATAAGAAAAAAATCTTAGCCATTATCTTAGCCATTACTAGTGACTAAGCAAAAAACCACAATGCAATTGTAATTAAAATAAATAAATTTAAATCAATACACTTACAACAAAAATAGAATAAAAATGATTATTCATTGGTGAATAGATGGAATTGGCATCGATTATATCTAGCGCAGAGTAGCAAAGAAAATTTATCTAAAAATCATGTTATTTGTATATACAAATTCTCTTGTTTTCAATATATATAAGGTATATTGAATTTCATTTTTTTCTGTTCTACTTCCCGTTCGCGCCATCAACAAACACAGCAGGCCAAGTAATTTCGCAGCAATAAATGCGCTCTTGCTAGGTGCAAATGCAAGGAAAAAGGCGTGATAGTAAATTAGTCGCGAATTAGTCGTAATCCAATCTGGGAGACCCACATGAAAAACCATACCTACAAAAAATCCTTTAACGCAAAGCCTCGCACTTTCAACACTGGCCTACTTTGTGCATTGTTATTAAGTGCATTCAACGTGACGGCAGCAGATGGTGCGCGCCAAGAAATTGGAACCGCACAAGCATTGATTCGTAGTTTAGGGGCGCAACACGCCAATCCTAATGCTAGTTTTATGCGCTCTGGCGAGGTGAGTACAGCAAAAAATAAACATCTCGATACCGAGATCACAGACTACCAACTGAAAGATGGTTTGGTCTCTGTATCAGGTAAAGCACGTGGTAGCGCGAACTCCCACTTCTATTTGAAAGGGACAGAAAAAAATCTACGCGGCTATTTGGTTCGACATGATGAGAAAAAAGCTTACGAGTACAGCACAGATGCCAAAGGGATAGTCAGTGTAACTGAAGTCGCTATTAGCAAAGTTGTTCCTGACTTGGATGAGAACTGGTTAAAGGCAACCAGCTTTAATACACTTGCTGGTGCAATCCATCCGGTATACAGCCCAATGGCACTAAGACAAGCGCGTCATATTGGTCCGTACAACAACGAAGATGTAACCAAGCTAGAAAGCAAGCCTGGCAGTCCATGGGTATTTTATTTAAATCATTCTGCAGTGATGAGTGGTACTACACCATTAAATGGGGTGACGAAAGAGAACATGTATCGCGTATGGCAAATTGTTGCTGATCAATACTCGATGTACAACATCAATATCACGACCAATCCGGCAGTTTATAACGCGGCAAAATCTGCCAATATTTTGCGTACAGGTGTCTTGAACTTTGTAAATCAAGATGGTCGATCTAACGCTCCGTTAAGCTCATTTGGCACCACTGCTGCTGGTACTCTATATCGCAATCCATCCAGCGGTTTTGATTACGGCTATGGCATAGGGATGACCGCCGCACACGAGATTGGTCATCAAATGGGGATGAATCACGACAGAGGAGGAAGTGGCGGCGAATATTTCGAAGGCATCGCTGCTTATCAATGGGGACCAATCATGGGCAATTACTGGATGGGCTCGCAATGGGCAGCTAGTCGTTGGACTTGGAGTAAAGGCGAGTACAACACAGCCTCTAACTTTGAAGATGATTTACGCATCATGAATGTGAACGAATCGATTCCGTATGTTGCAGACGATAATCCATCGGGCAAAAATCTCAGCCTTGATAGCGCTGGCAACATCAATCCTGTTGCTAACTTCGGACAAATCGAAAGAACGGGCGATACCGATACATTTAACTTCACGGTCACTGGCAACGGAAGACTAGATTTAAAAATCGATCCTATCGAATATTTCGGGATGTTAGATGTCGATGCAAAAATCTATAACTCTGCAAATACTTTGGTCGCCAGTAGTAACAAAGCGGTGAATCGCTCAGCCGAATTCATCGCCTTAAATTTAAGCGCAGGTAATTATCGCTTAGTGATCGCGGGCGGTGCTGAGGGCACACCATCCAATGGATTCTCCAATTATTCCTCGCTCGGCTACTACGGCATGAAAGGGACACTTACTGGCAGCACACCACCAGCCGACATTATGCTCACCAGCGGAGTCGCACTCAGCAATCAAAGTGCTGCAACTGGCACGTGGAAGTACTACGCAATTGATGTTCCTGCCGGTAAAACAAGTATCGTCTTTAATGTGAACGGTGCAAATGGTGACGCCGATATTTATTCACAACTATCGGTTAAACCAACTACGTCTTCATACAAATGTAAATCAGATGGTTCCACATCGGTTGAAACCTGCACGGTCAACGCACCTAGCGCGGGACGTTACTACCTTGGTGTGTATGCGTATTCAGCGTTTAATAGCTTGACGGTAAAAGCTACCGTCAATTAAACCATTGACGATACTGCTGGAGCTGCTACGCAAGCATCTCCAGCAGGTCACTTAATAAGCGATACAAAAACTGGTGAGCGTACGCCACACGCTCACCAGTTTCATTCATGTAGCAAGCCTCATACGACTATCTAAGCACATTTCTTGTTTTACAAAAATCATTAACTTCGCATTATTTATCGACAAAAAGCGACTTTGTCGAGCTACATCAAACATCGTGAGCCCAAAATAAGTGCCTCTGTCGGTTATACTTACGCCTCTTGTTTCTCCCGACTGAAAGAAATTATGTCTCAATTACCCGCCTGCCCAGTTTGTGGCATGGAAAACACCTATCCTGATAACAGCAATTACGTCTGCGCCGATTGTGGTCATGAGTGGCCGATGCAAGCGATCGAAGAAGAGTCCGATGAGCGTATCGTCAAAGATGCCAACGGTAACGTATTAGCCGATGGTGATGCCGTTGTCTTGATCAAAGATCTTAAAGTAAAAGGCTCATCGATCACCTTAAAACAAGGTAGCAAAGTGAAGAGCATTCGCTTAGTCGGTGGCGATCATGAAGTCGATTGCAAGATGGATACTGGCAACTTTATGCTCAAAGCCTGTTACCTGAAAAAAGTCTAAACCATCAATAAAAAGCGGTATTGACAAACGTGAATGATTACCACTACCGCAAAACAGACGCCACTAAACTATCTAAGACTTGGGCACAGGGCGCACCACAGAACCGGCAAGCATCCCGCCATCGATATTCAGTTCAGCACCATTCATATACGCAGCTTCATCACTAGCGAGTAAAACAGCAAGCGCTGCCACTTCTTCTGGCAAACCAAATCTTTGCATCGGACATTCGCGCACCAAGTCGTGCATACGAGCTGCTCTATCATCGCCCTGCCCTAGCATAGGTTCCCACATCGGCGTCAGGATCGCTGCCGGATGAATTGAATTACAACGTATCGCTAGTCCTTGTTCTGCACAATACAGTGCTACTGATTTTGTGTGATTACGTACCGCAGCTTTTGATGCTGCATAAGCCGCTGCAGCAGGAATACCGACTAAACCTGAGCGCGACGAGATATTGATAATTGATCCGCGCAAAGCCTCAGATTCACTGGTCTTTCGCATCGTTTGGATCGCATATTTACATCCTAAAAAAACACCGTCCAAATTGGTAGAAAGTACAGACTGCTAATCTTCTAGGCTGGCGTTTTCTGGATCATGTGCAACGACGCCTCGCTCAAATCCAGTGATGCCTGCGTTATTCACCAACACATGCAAAACACCGTAGTTTTGTAAAACTTCAGCCATCACCGATCGCCACGCTGTTTCATCACGCACATCTAAAGGTAGATAGCGGGCTCGTGCACCCAAAGAATCTGCAAAGGCGGCTCCTAATTGATGATCGATATCGGTCACAATAACGGTGGCACCTTGATCAATAAAGGCCTTGGCAATAGCTGCACCAATCCCGCGCGCCGCGCCAGTAACGAGCGCGATTTTTTGATGTAATCGTTGCATAAAACATGCTCCTTAATTGAATTCTAGAATCAGATATTTTCAGTATCAGGAGTTAGATGTCGATACAAATCAACGGTAAGATTTATTCCAACTCCTTATTCAATTGCGGTGTTCATGTCAGTTTCTCCTTCAAATTAAATGCAGGTCAAGAATCAAACTGATAAAGGACGATTAAAAATCCATTCGGCGATGAGTAAATTCGGCACCCAACATAACCAAGAAATGATGGGATAGCACAGTTCAAATGGCCAGCCAAAAACCATCGATAAAGGTAAATAAATACGCAAGGTAACCGCAGCTAAAGTCAGAGAGAAATTGCGTATCATCCAGCGTTGGTGATCGATCACATCACCGCGCCGTATCGCCCAATACGCGCGCGCACCAGTGAACAACCATAAAACAGCCAAAATACCGAATCCCAAATTCGAGCCAAGTCCGCCATAGGCAAATACCGCCATCAACAATCCTGACAAACCACCGAGCGCCACACCAAAACCTAAATATACTTTTCCTAAATGACGATGCAGCATCGGGCGACTCGCGCGCAAACGCTTAGAAAACTGGAACGGCCCGATTAGGAGCGCTAAACTAGATGCAAAGATGTGCAAATAAACGGCGATACGATGATTTTCAAAATTGATTCTCATATCGGGATGCACCAAACTTCCCAAAGGAAAGACAGCGTAAGCAATCGTCGCATAGGCAGCAACCGCAAAACTCATCAGCAACATCAAGCCATACAGTATTTTCTTTGTCATGGTTTATTTTGACGAAGAATTTGTGGTCGTCATTTCTGTCAACATCGCTTGCAACTTGGGTTCTGGTTTCCAGTAATTGGGGCCTTTCATTACCTTGCCGCGCTCATCATAAATCGGCAACCCATCTGCGCCGAGTTTCGAAAAATTGGATTGCATGATGATCGACAACACTTGATCCAAAGGCAGTCCAAATTTTGCCATTTCAGAAGCACAGTAGACTTGGATATCGCCTAATAAGTCCGCCAACATCGTCAAAACTTCTAGCGGATCTTTACCCGCTTTCTGCGCCGCGATGATCTCATCTATTTCGTGCACTTCCTCCAATAAAATATCTTTGAAAGCCGCCATTCTCTCCGCTGCAGGCACACCAACATCCAGCGTCGGTGCGGTGTTCACTGGTAACTTGTAGATACCATTAAATTTCTTAATATCTTCTGAAAATCCACTCATCGATTTTTCCTCTCCTATGTACTTACCATCATCAGCAAATCAAATAGCCTCCACCAGCTGCTTTATCTTTTCCGCTTTTTCAAAATGATCTAACTGGTGTGTTTGAATCCACCAAGTTGCCGCTTCCATCAACAATGCAGGATCGTCATTTCTATTCGCGAAAAAAGCATAAAAAGACAAACCAACATTGGCACCCTTTTGTGCAATTTTTTGCTCGCACACTGCAATGATTTTTCGCCTCAATTTTTCTTGCACTTTAATTTTCCTAATTTACGCAAATTCACTATCGAACTATGGTGTCGATCACGCTCAACGCTTCACCCACCACCATCGGAGAAAGAATAAAATCAAGCCTGCAATTAGCCAACGAAATGACATCAAAATATCCTGCCACGAACTACCACCGACGCCAGACCATATCTGGACAAAGATTGATTCAAACTCAAAATTATCAGCTCTCACTAATTCCAACACAGGTCTGACCGCGCGCGATTCTTTGAAACGTATCGGCGCAGTTGCTTTTACCATCACCACTTGTTCCCCCGCCTTGACACCCAACTTCGACAAGCCAGGAAATGCCGTCACGCGCGCACTATCATCGCTAAAATCCCAACCGGAATTCCACATCGTACTCACATCACCTGCAGTCTTAGCGCGACCTTTTAAAGTGACCACCATGGTGTAAGGACCAGTGTCTTTTCCTGCATTGATGGAATCACCGCGCCAACGTTCCGATGTAGCGGTGACCGAGGCCATCGGGCCTGAGAGTTTTTTGTTTTCTTCAGGTGCTTGAAAATTCGCCAATCGCGAGACATCTTCAGGGCTTAGCTGTATTTCGACCTCTAAGCGTTTTCCATATTCACTCGATTGCACTTTGTTGTCGGCATACGCGTGGCTAGCGTTTAGCGCGAGGCATAAGCCAAAACACAAAGTGTTGATCACTGTGTGCCCCTTATTGCGAGCACCAAACGGAAAAGTCAGAAAGGAAAAATGCATAAAGTCACAAGATGAAGATGTCAAAGAATGTGCGTTTTTTCAAGCCAAATTTGCTAAGGAGAACTCAGTTTCAATCCTATGATTCCCAACAAGATCAAAAACAAACTAAGAATACGTGCCAAGCTAGCAGGTTCATTGAACAGAATAATGCCAAGAATCGCTGTACCAATAGCACCAACGCCAACCCAAACAGCGTAGGCGGTGCCTACAGGCAGCGACTTCATCGCAACGCCCAATAAAACGACACTAGCGAGCATCGCAGCGGCGGTAATAACACTTGGCCAAAAACGTGAAAAACCATCGGTATATTTCAATCCAATCGCCCACACTATTTCAAACAGACCTGCACATAACAAGATCAACCAATTGATGGTAATAGAGCTCATCTTCATTCCTTCGGAATTGATGGGGTCGTCCCCAATACAAGGAAGACTAACGGGTCGTCCCGCTAACAAACAGGATTATATCAACTTGATTGCGTCCAAATTTCTCGCATTAGAAATTCAGCGTTGCCCGGATAGCTTGATAACTTCTCACGCATTTCTGCCGTCGTTGTGGTCGGTAGAAAACCAAATCGCTGCCAATAGCTAGTGGAGTTTTGTACCGCTACCAAACAGCTACGTCGCATCTGCCATTGTGCACATCGCGAGAAAAAGCAATCAATGAGTGCTCTAGCAACGCCAGTGCCACGAGCGTATGGATGAACCGACAAATCATGTAAGTACAAACAATCGACATGCGCAGGAATCTCGCAAGTTGGCGCATTCAGTGCTGGCGGTGCTGATGAGTTCCAAGGAAGAGCAATTAAATACGCGATCAATTCATCATGTCGAATCGCGACAAAACAGCTCAAGGGAGAAGCTAACAATTTCGCTCGCAGAGATTCGACAGATTCAGGAATATCATCGCTATAGCAGGCGGCCTGCACGAGTAAAATCTCGTCCATGTCTTCTACCTGCATCGGGCGTACGATAAAATCGGTCATGAATGGAACTCAACTATTTCTCGAAAATAAAAGCAATGCAGTTTGTGCCTAATCGCAGTGCCAATTAAAAACCATCCTATTTTGCACGCAATAATGCGATGCGTTGGGCGACAAATTCAATCTCTTCGGGTCGATCACAAGAGCGGATAATAGGCATATTTTCTCTGCCGTATGCGGCAACCAAATAAGTCTTTCCAAGCGCCAGCGTCGTTCCACAATCTGCGCTACGTAAAGCAGAATACACGGTCACCACATTTTTCTTTACGCCTTTAAAGCTTTCATGCACCACAAATTGAAAACTACGCTCGGCAGAATTCAATCTGAGCAAATTGGCCGCTGTCACTTTTCCAATAAACACCATCACCGCATCTTGCATCATCCCATCGACGACTTGCTGATCCGTACTTAAAGTTGAAGGACAAGTGCAAGCTTTCGCGCTCGGCATCAATGACAAGCTGACCAGCAAGAAGATAAACCGAAACATACTCGCTCCCTTTCCATCGACGGCTGACATCAGCGAATCACAAGGATGCAGATTATTGCACGCGCCGAACCACTTTTTATGCGGCTCTGATATTACTCTAATCCCGACACAAGCTAAAGTACCAGAATCACGCTATGAAGAAGGTAATGCTGTTTAAACAATAGCTACGGTAAGATATCGAGGCCGAGAATTTAGTCATTTGTGTGCGTATGTAAAATCTCAAGAACTAAATCAAAATCACTCAGTCATAAGCTGAGATCAACCATCGATCAATATCAAATAAGGACCGCTATGAGTATCACTGCCCTTTTTGCGCTATTAGCATTCTCGAGTACCGCACCAGCAGAACCCGATAAAGCAACTATCGCCGCCATCGAGGCTACTTGCTTTGACTATATTGATGGTCAACTAGAGGCCAATCCACAACGCGTTGCGCGCGCCCTCCACCCTGATCTGGCAAAACGCGCTGCCATCGGCGACACACCCGATGAACGCTTAGGTTTGCGCCGTATGTCAAAAGAAGAGTTAGTCAGCCTGACCAAACAAGGTGTATTAAAAACCCCAAAAGAGCAGTGGGACAGAACATGCAAGATTCTGGATGTCACCGACAATGCCGCATCGGTAAGATTAGAAACACCATGGTTTGTAGACTATTTTCACATGGGGCGTTTTGGTGACCGATGGATTATTGTAAACGCACTTTGGTATAGCAAACCCAAGAAGTAATTCAGCTATGAATGGATGGCTTTAAAAAATTGATTTACGGCCCTGCGCTCTTTCAAGGTATTTTTAGTCAAGCAGCGTTGGTACTTCATCGCAGCGTTTCTGCCATTAAAAGAAGCCGATTCACAAAGCCATCCAAACTCGTTTGCTTTGCAGAAGGAATAAACATCGCATTTGCTAGCAATATCAATGTCATTTTTTTCTGCGGCACTTGTCGAAATGCGGTCGCCATGCCACCGGTAAACCCATAGGAGGCGACGCCGTCCATATCTATCAAATCCCAGCCATGTGCAAAACTTCTTGCTTGGTCATACACAAATGCTTGTTGCAGATTCGCTAAGCTCGCCGTAGATAACAAGGTACCGCTCTCCAGTTTCTTATGCCATTCGAGAAAAGCATTCATACTCATATTTAGGCCGGCTGCCCCGTAGTTATACTGCGGAAAGTGCCAGTTTCGCTTCATCAATTTACTTCCAGCGTTGTTATACCCCACACTAAAGTGAGGATGAACAGCGAGATGATTACCCTCAAAAAAGACCGTCTCTTGCGCCCCTAAAAACTGCGTTGTCAAAATATAGTTGCTTAGACTTTGTCCAGCTATTTTCTGGAAAATACGATTCAGCAACCAATAATTGGTTTGGTTGTAATCAAACTTTTCGCCTGGTTTAAACAGAATAGCTTGTGCGTATACCGCTTGTTGCGCCTCATTCTCAACCTGATTTTCGTAAACCACAATATCAGGTAAGCCAGAAGAGTGACTCAATAAATGCTTGATCTTCACCTCTCGCCAAGTTTCCGGAAGATCATCTAATAATTCGGCCAATTTACTATCAAGTGAAATCTTCTTTTGCTCTATCAATTGATGTACTGCGACGACAGAAAATATCTTAGTCGTTGAAAAAAGAGGAAACACCGTTTCATCAGAAACCGACACATCAAATTCAATATTCGCTGTTCCATAATTTGCGCGATGAATCACCTTACCATCTCGCACAATCGCTAATGCTAAACCGGGAATGCGATGTGATTGCTGAATCTCTCGTACGTAACGATCAATTGCAATCTTTGCTGATACTTCCGCAAAGCTATACGCAGGCAGCAATAGCATCAAGATAAAACTAAGACAAATTCGAGGTATCAATATCAACATTGTTTTTCTCTAATTTAAGAAGACCCAATGTCTTAACAGCATTGGGTCTTCTTCATGTTATGAGTCTAAATTAGCACTAGTTAAATTAAACAGGTCTAGACGTAAATGACTTGTGAATGATTTTCCAAACACCTTTTACTTTTGCCAGCATTAAATAATCGGTAAATACACGAAAGCCTGGAACTAATATCTCGATCTTTGCCATGGCGACATCTTTTTCATAATCGATCGCGACAATTTTTCCTTGACGTGTATTGCTCTTGCCAACCGCAATATTGGCGATATAGGTTTTACCTTTCCAGACATCTAGACTGTCATTCTTAATCGAATAAAGATTAAGGTCTTCATGAAAAGCCTTGCGCACACGATCAGGTTCACCATTCGCTGTACCGTCAATGTAGTCTGTCAATACAAGTCTAATTTGATCAAGTTCGGCCTTTTCGTCTTGCGCTACAGAGCCTAGTCCATGCGCCTTCAAATATTCCACGATTTCCTTGGCGACCAAACTCGATGAGGAAGGATCTTGCCCGGTAATCAAACGCCCATCTCGAATATAGAATTTATCACCCCAATTGGGGGAATACTTGAAGTGAGCACCTGCCGCCTGAACAGCTTGATCCATCTTGAACGGAAAAGTAGCGTAGTACGGCCTATCCTTACGCTCGAAGGCATCAGGAAATCCAGTAATATTTTTACCATCTAGCAAAGACTTCCCATCATTTCCCGCCAAATAAACTAAACCAGCGGTTCCGTGACACACTGCCGAGACAAGGCCGTTGTTCTCATAAATGCTAACCACCAATTTTTGAATCGCACGATTTTCAGCGACACCAAACATCGCCGCACCGCCACCGCTGTAATAGACCGCGGCATAATCCGCAAAATTGAGCTCTTCGGGTCGGTAGGTGCGCTCCAGCTTATTCATGAAGTTCTCGTCGTAAAGATACTTTTTCTGGAGTGAGATCGAGGTATTTACATAATCTATCGGAATTGCACCACCTTCCGGACTGACAATATCCACACGGTAGCCATGACTAACGAAAACATCGTAGGCCATCACAATTTCTTCAAAGTGATTCGCGGCAGGAATATCTGATTTGCCGTAAAAATGCTGATTTGAGGTAACAAACAAAATCCGTCTTGGATTACTTTGCTTAGCGATCCCAGCTTGCTCCTTCACACCGGCTTGATTGTTACGAAGCGCCAAACTGTCAAACGAAGAGGAAGAGGATGCCTGCGTAGCCCCAAATACGCCAAACAATAAATAAGCTGCAAGAAAAACACGAGAAAGAAAAATAAAACAACTTAGCTTCATACACGCACCTTAAATCAAAGATCAAATCGTTAACGGATGCGAATGCAGGAGCAAGTTATCTAAAAGTGCAAGCTGTAAAATTTTTCCAAAAGCCTGTTACGACTTTTGAATATCAACTCAACGCCCAAATTCGCTAGATGCAATTTACTGGAATACAGTAAATTCGCTATGGCAAACCGCGATTTAGGACTTCAGAAACATGATTTCGGAGTGTTTTTTGCTTGAGGGACACCACCACGGAAACATTAAGCCTAAAAAAAATCTACCAATGACATTTCGCTTCATTGGTAGATTTTTATCGCGTGGACAACTAATGATTCGAGAAATTCAGATGTCTTTAGCCCCAGTTATCAAACGTCACGGAAATGCGTAAGCAATACATAGAAAGTTTAGGAAACTAATTTTCATCAACAACAATTTCAAAATCTAACGATTTTGACGGATTATTGATTACTTCCAATATTCAGTGATTTTTGACACCTTGCCATCTTTAAACTCAAACACAGACAGATGAACTTTGTCGGATTGATTCTCTACACGTTCGACCGCAGCGGCGTTTAAACCCGGAATAATGCGCAAAACTTTATAACGTCCTTGATCCAAGTTATAGCGCCCCGCCTTTTGAATTCGAAGCGTATTTCCCATTAATGTTTCGCGCGAATAAGTACCACCATATGCTGCATGGACATAAGTGAAATCATCCGAATACATCGCGAATAATGCGTCAACATCTTGTGTCGTTGAATTACGCATCATTACTTTGTTCTGAGCGAGATTGACTTTTTCGATCAATTCTTCAACTTGCTTGCCAGATAACTCTTGAACTTGCTGTGCTGAAACGATACACGACAAACCGAACACTAAAATTGCAAACACCCATTTCATCTTACAGCTCCTCATCAATCATAAAAATTGTCATTTGACGTCATCAACGACGATCAACACAAACCTTTCGATGCTCACTCAAAGAATTGATTAAACAAATCGCTAAACCAATATCAAAGAAATAGCGAGATATAGTAATCAAGCGTTATGATCAGTTTAATGAAGAAAAGTTCTTGCTTTTTAGAGAATGACGATCAAGGTGCGAAATGGCATTCATGAAATCGACCTTTCTATTTTCTCAAAGTAAAAAGTAGCAAGACTTGTGATACTGTATTAAATCGGCAATACTAACTTATCAGCAAACCTTCAGGATTTGCCTCACCTCTGAGGACAAAAATCCACGACAACAATTTTTCTCTTCTTAAGAATAAGCGATCGGAGAGCAGCATGGGATTATGGAACAAGCTAAGCAATGAGTTTATCGATATCGTCGAATGGTTAGACGATAGTCCGAATGTGATGGTGCATCGTTTTGAACGCTATCAAAACGAAATCAAAATGGGCGCCAAACTCACTGTGCGCGAGGGTCAAGTTGCGGTCATGGTTAACGAAGGCCAACTAGGCAAAGGCCAAGTTGCCGATGTCTTTATGCCCGGCATGTATGAACTTAGTACAGCAAACATGCCGATACTCAGCACCATTAAGGGATGGAAATATGGATTCGATAGCCCATTTAAAGCTGAGGTCTACTTTTTCAAGACAACTCGATTCACCAATTTAAAATGGGGAACCGCAGGTCCTGCAACGATGCGTGACCCCGAATTTGGCGTTGTGCGGGTGACAGCATTCGGTATTTATGGTTTACGTATTCGTGATGCCAAAACCGTGTTGTTAGAATTGGTAGGCACACAAGCCGACTTTACCGTACAAGACATCGAAGAAAATCTACGCGGCAAAATCGGTTTGCGCATTAAAGAAGTAATGCCAGAAATTGGCGTGCCAGTGATTGATTTAGAAAGTAAAGTCAGCGTCGTCGGACAACGCATACAAGAAAAAATCGCCGCTGATTTTGAACAATATGGTTTAGAACTATGCGAAGTCCAAGTGCAAGATATTGGTCTACCTGAAGAGGTAGAAAAAGCGATTGACCAACAAGGTGCGATGCGCGCGATCGGCAACATGCAACAATTCGCCCAATATCAAGGCGCGCAAGCATTGCGTGACGCTGCACAAAATCCCGGCATGGCTGGCGCGATGATGGGAGTCGGTGTGGGCGGCATGCTCAACCAAAGTATGGGCAATTTATTTCAAACCAATGCGACCCAAACTCAAACTGCTGGCGCGATGCCACCGCCACTACCAGGATCAACACCCTACTTCATCGCAATTAACGGTGCGCAAGCAGGTCCGTTTGAACGGTCAGCTTTGCAAGCACAGGTTGCGAACGGTAGCTTAACTCGCGACAGCCTAGTTTGGCGCCAAGGTATGGCTGCTTGGGCGAAGGCCAGTGATCAGGCAGATTTGCAAGATCTATTTGCAGCGATGCCGCCACCGCTACCACCGCAGTAAGTTGATTCAGGCTTGCTCAATCAGATCTCACATCAAGCCGATTTCTACCGATGTGAGATCAACACCTATTTCTGCATCAACACCATCGTTTTTTGGACTTGCAAGTGACCACCAAAACTTATCCCTGCACGCAATGCGGCGCCAAACTAGAATTTGCACCGGGTCAATTCGCGCTTAAATGCCCCTACTGCGGCAATCAAAATCAAATCGAAGCAGACGCGACTGAACAAGCGATTGCTTATGAAGAGTTAGACTATCAAACCTATTTAAGCAAGCAAGCTGGAAACGAAGCGACTATCGAGCAACAAACGGTGAAGTGTACCGCCTGCGGCGCGCAATCACAATTTGGACCACATATCGTATCGGATCGCTGCCCGTTTTGCGCCGCGCCGATGATCGCAGCCAATGCGTATGCCAAGCGTCAAATACAACCCAAAGCCGTTGCTCCTTTTGATATTAAAGAAACTGATGCACGCAAAAAATTCAGCGACTGGGTACATGGCTTATGGTTTGCGCCAAATGCACTCAAACGCGCCTATCGCGCCGAACGCGGATTAAAGGGAATCTACACACCCTACTGGACCTATGACGCCGATTCTGACACCACGTATCAAGGACAGCGTGGTGTTGATTACCTGGTTACCGAGACTTACGTACAAGATGGTCAAACAAAAACACGACAAGTAACGAGAACCAATTGGTATCCTGCGGCTGGTGAAGTCAATGTTAGTTTCGACGATGTCTTAGTCATCGCATCAAAGACACTACCGAAACAATACGCCGACAATCTAGCACCATGGAATCTCAACAAGCTGCAAGCCTATCGCGATGACTACGTTTCAGGCTTCACAGTTGAAGCATATCAAGTGCCGCTAGAACCCGGTTTTGTCGATGCGAGAGATATTATGGAAGACGCCATTCGCGAAGCAATTTGCCGCGATATTGGCGGTGATCATCAACGCATCACGGCTATGCAGCCACGCTATTCCAACATCAGCTTCAAACACATCTTGCTACCGATTTGGCTTTCCTCGTATAAGTACGGCGACAAGACGTATCGTTTTTTGGTCAACGGACAGACAGGTGAAGTTCAGGGCGAACGCCCTTACTCGTATTGGAAAATTGCGGGTGCGGTATTGCTGGCATTTTTGTTATTGACGATCGTGATCGCGATGGCAAATAAGTAGCTTCAAAAGTAATTGATCAAACACATCAACCAAGCGGTGTGAAAAAGTGCAGATCGGGATTATTCGACTGCACTCAATTCTTCATATTAAAAATCGATACCGGCCCTTTTCCATCTGTGGGCTTAGGCTCACAGAGATTGTTCTCAGGCTCTCTACGGAAGGCATTGCACTCGATTCGAACTTTAGGACAATGCGCCATGTTCACCTTATGCGCAGCAGATCCTTCTGGTGTAAAGCTCAAGTTATGCGAGTTGACAGCCAAGGTAATACATTTTTGTAGAGCAGCTTCACCAAGCGCTAATAGGTGCTTATTTTCTGCACTTTCTGTGGGCATACGTGTTTTATATTCTGGCCATTTTTCTGTTCTGCGCGGATGAGAAATATCTGGCGCTCTAATGGGCAAATTTGGCATGCCGCGTCCTATCGATGGATTTGGTAAGCCATTGTTTTGATTTTGCCCCAGACCTGTTCCGCGCTCGATCATCGCTTGCGTGACACCCACCGTTCCAGGCATTTTTGACGCTTTGATGTCACTCTCTTTCGTGGCATCAGGTGCGTTGCGCTTATCGCCATAGTGCACCTTTCCATCTTTATCAACCCACTTATAAACCCCTTGGGCTGAGGCGAATCCACTGATATTCGCCACGATCAAACACGCGATTACGGTAGACAAACGTTAATTTGAAAAGTGAGCAGAATTAGTCATAGGGAGTTCAATCAAATAAGCATTGATTATAGATTAATAATTTATTTATCATACATTCCATATCTGCTTTTATGCGTTTAAGTTAGGCGTATTTTTGTACTCGAATGAAATAGCGTTCAGATTTTCGAGAAGGAACGACCACACCGAAATTCTCAAGCGTACTTCGCTAATCTTGAGTCGAGTTAGAGGGTTTTCTGCTGACATTTTCTTTTGCTTGAGAAGGACTCAATGCATTGCCAAATCGAGGCGTAAGCTGATGTAGCGTTTTAGGAGGATGGCTCATACAGCTTTCCTGCATTGCGATGTCAAATGTAGAGATTGACCCTGCGCTTACTACACGCAACTATTGCGGCTCCCAAAACCGGCAATATCGCCACTAGCAAGATCAGGGAAATCAGGAACATTTCAATGCAGATCAAACCGATCTTGAGTAACCAAGAAACAGGAAACACGATAGCCACGAATGCTACCAATGGAAAAAGAACGAAAAAGGCAAATCGATTGCGCGTGGTTAGTATTCAAAAAATAATCTGAACTTAATCTAAGCTTAAACTAAGTTAAGAATGAGCTTGCCTAAAATTGATACCTATAGGTATCATATGAGTATTAAAGGTTACATTTTTTCCTATTTCAACAAAGAAAGGCAGAAAAATATGGCAAATTTACGCTACACCCAAGCAGAAGCCGAGGAAAATTTTTTACGCTCGTCCGGTCTCGGGGCGCTGACTGTCGGCTTATATCTGATCTTCGACGTAGTCACGGATAGATATAATATTTTCAAAGAATTTCAAAGTAATATCCCTTTGATTGGTGTGATCGTAGTTTTTGGCATTACCCTATTTGGCTTCATGATATTTACACTTCTCTCATCTATACACAGCGGCATAGAGATGCGTAAACGTTCTTTTCTTAGGTTTCAATTTGAAGATGAATATGTCGCTAGCCTGGAAAATAAAGCGAAAGTTTCTTCGTATAGCATAGGCGTGTTTTGTTTGTTTTCCGCCATTTTCTTAACAGATAAAGATCGTTACTTTGCTGTCTTAGTCACGATAAGCATCAGTGATTTTTCGCGCATAGTTCTAGGCTGCATGTCTTGCGCCTATGCGCTACCAATCTTGTCTTCGTACTGGAAGCGTGATGAGTGAAGCGCTAGACAATCATATCGCAAAGCTAAGAGCTAAACAAAAAATTTCGCAACAAGAATTAGCCGAAGCCATCGGTGTCTCACGCAAAACCATTAGTACGGTGGAGACGATGCGCTTCGTACCTTCAGTGATTATTGCGCTCAAACTGGCAAAACACTTTGGTGTCGCGGTTGAGGATATTTTTACCTTGAACAAAGAGGTGGTGGATTAGCTGGGTCGCTTTATGTGAGTTTTTACTATCGATGCCTTAGCAGCATCTGTACTATTCATTGCGCGATATTTTTTCAATACTACTTTTGTGATAGAGGCCATCACATTCATTCGCGTCGATAAAAACGCCAATCGGCAAAGTATAGGAAGCATCTGGTGATGCAGAGCACGTTGTGCCGACTTAGGCGTTACCTTACTTGGCAAACACTTTGGCGCTCTTTGGTACATTTTCTGTCGCTGAGTCAATCAAAGACATATTCTTGTCTTCTAAATCGAAAACAAGATACTGCGCCGTAGCGTACTACGCAGGAAAACCGCTGGCTGCTTAGTTGTAAAGCAGCTTTAGAGGCTAAAGCTAAAATCGTAAACCTGATAGTCAGACCATTCGAGATTGTGCTTTTTCAATAGAAAACAATTGCTAGGTCACGCAATTTCGATGAAATTGCGTGACCTTAAACCGCGCTAATCAAAGCATCACTTTCCGCCACGCGGATCGATCACATTCACCGCCTCAGGTGATGGGCCGTAAGCACGAATATCTGGTCGATACATATCTTCTGCATAGGTTCCTGGTACATGGAAGCGGCCGGGGGTCACTACGCGCAACATGTAGAACAGGTTAATCGGGCTGCCGCTTAATCTAACTGCTGCGACGAATCGATCATCACGATATTCCTTATGCTTGATACGTTCATCTGCCATTGCTGCGGCCAAATTAACACCATCGATACTAAATTCTCCTGCTTGCGGGCCTTGTGAAATATTGAGATTCTCGACCTCTAAGCCAGCAGGGATATGATCGATCACCAAGGCATCTTCGACTATTTGTTTGGATTTGGCGGTGACACGAACAATCAACATATCGCCAACTTTGAGATTGCCGCCAGTCCATGGTTTGCCAGCAACAGTGAACCATTTCCGTTCTAGGTTAATTTTCTCGGTGCTAGGAATCGGCAATTTCAATGGATAACCACTTGCTTCTAGCTCGATCCAGATTGGATTTGATCCTTTATTTTCTAGACTAATACCTTTGATCGCCAAGGCTGGATCAAAACCACGACTCTCACTATTTTTGGAGCTTATCGTGCTACTACCTTCCGCAGTTTTCAATACAACTTCCCAAGGATCGGTGACGGTTCCACCGGCGGCGCGCGCTGCCAAGAACAAAGCGATACGTTCCTGCGTAGAAAAATAAGTGCGTGGCTTCCCTAAACGCTCTGCCAAGTTCGTCAACATCATTTCACGCTGAGGATGAACCACTTTGTGACGCAACATCAGCGCATAGGACATTGCTTGGTCACGCACCGCAGTTCCGTAATCACCAAGATAATCCCAGTCCCAATCCGTGCGAATGCCATAAGGCTTAGTCATCGCATCATTGAAAGCAACATCAGCACGTTTCTGGTCGCCCATCAATTGCAGTGCCAATCCAAGATGGACTAAGGCGAGTGGTGATTTGGCGCGAACACGATAACTATCGTGCAGCAAACGTAAAGATGCTAAGGATGCTTTTTGATCACGCGCTAACATATAGCCGATGTGCGCTAATTCAGCGAAGCGTTGATGACTATTGCGGATCAAATCATAGTCACGCCAATCATATTGACCGTTGGCATTGGGTTTGACCGCAGCAGGCAATGGAGAGAACTGATTGGCGGCACCGTTCAATTTATCGGTCATCCATTTTTGTGCGCGCTTCGTCATTTCTTCCGGCACATTAAAGCCTGCTTCGCGCGCATCTGCCAAGAAACTTGTGACATAAGGTGTCAACCACATTTCATAAGCACCGTCGTTACCGTTCCATAGACGGAATCCACCTTCTGCACCTTGCATACCAGCGATGCGACTAATGGCACCTTCAATAAACTTCGCACGTTGCTCACGGGTATGCGGTGCTAGGCCAACTGCCTTTGCACTATCCTCATCAATATAAACATGCGGATACGCTGCGCTGGTGGTCTGCTCCAAGCAGCCATAAGGATAATCCAGCAAACCCTTGACGATACTACGAACATTTAATGGTGGACGATTCGACATAGCGACACTCAAAGTCGCTGAACCACGATAGAAACGTTCCACCATATTCGCATCTAGTTTATGTATTGCACCGGGTTCTATACGGAAGCGACGTGCATCTTGTTCACGCGGCACAGGCGGTTGAATTTGCAGTGCAAATTCACGATGAATCACAACTGGTTTGGCGCCCGCAGTTTTCAGATCAAGACTAATGCGCGATAAACCAAATGGTTCAGTTGGCTCGACATTAAAACGCAGAATCGTTCTTTGTTTCGGCACCAGTTTGATATTACGTTCACCATCCGCAATCTTTAATAATTTATCGGCAGAGAGTTTAATTTGAATGCTTTGCTCACTTTGCATCATGTTAGTAACATCAAGTGCAAAGGTTGAAGTATCGCCAGGACCAATGAAACGTGGTGTTGCGATCTCAGCGACGATAGGCGCGCTGACCACGACTTCTTTATCGGTACTGCCATAGGCGTCATCGGTCGATGCTACCACCATCACACGCAAGCTGCCGTTGAAGTCGGGAATATTCAATGGCACATCTGCTTCACCTTTTTCATTGAGTTGAACTGGACCTGAAAAAATATCGACCAGTTTGACCTTTTTCGGCATGCTCTTGGTATCGCGTTTACCTGCATCACCGCCCCATTTAATTTTGCCGGGAGTACCATCCATACGCTCTATCAGCTTGCCGTAAATGTCAGTCAACTCGGCGCTAAAACGATGTTTGCCGAAGAAGAAGTCAAACGGATCAGGTGTTTTAAAACTGGTGATATTGAGAATACCGACATCGACTGCAGACACCGTTACCATGGCTTTTTTACCTGCCGCATTCTCGACTTTTACTTTGGCAGTCATGCGTTTTTCTGGCTCGACTTGTGCTGGCGTTGTGAGACTCACTTTTAATTTCCTGACCTCACGAGCTAATGGCAACCAAGTTAAGCCAACAGCGCGCGCAGGAGTAACTTTATCGCCCTGACTTCCAGGACGAAATACCACCGTCGAAATATACATGTCGGAACGATTCCATGTCTTATCGATAGGAATATTCACGGTCGTACCATCCGTGCTCACTGAAACACGTTTGCTCCATAAAACTTTATCGGCTTCGACTAACACCAAAGCTTCGCCATCATGTGGCGGAACAATCTTGAGTTTGACATCATTGCCTGGTTTGGCTGGCGCACCCTCTAACTGCAAACGCACGCGATCAGGACGGTTGCCGACGCTCTCACTATCTTGCGCATTCCAACCCGCGTAGAAGAAATAACGAGCAACCAAATTGGTTTCTGGATCAGTGACTTCTAAACGATAACGTCCCCATTTCACAGGCACAGTTAACTTGGCACGATTCTTCAATTCTAAAGCGCCGGCGTAAATGGTTTCCTCACCTTCTGTATAACCAGAATACCAACCACGACCTGCTTCATAACGCCAATAGTATTCACGCTCCTCACGAACCAATTTGAATGGCGCTTGTTTGAGTACAGAAAATTTACCCGCGGTATTGACCCGAATAATTTCAAACTCAGCCATGCTGCCTTCGCGCGCGACATCTTTTTCAAATAATGGACGTATCCCTATCATGTGCTGCGCTGGCCACCAAACGCGCTCAATCGAACGCACTACAGGGCGTCCGCCAGATTCTAATAAGCTGAACGCTGCGCGTACTTTCAATGGTGATTTTGCATTCGCTGCGAAAGCAACTTCTACTTCTGTTTTGCCATTATCGTCTAAGGTGTTTTCTTCTAACTCAGAACGACTCTTATTGGTGTCATCTGCAAAATCACCAAATATGAAACCTGGCCATTCTTTCGCAACAGGATTTTTGTAACGTTCCTGCGCAACACTACCCAATAGACGATTGCCAGCTGCAGGAGCACCATATAAATAATCGCCTTGGATTTCGACACTGAAACTATTGGTATTCGCCAAGGGAGCACTCTCTGATTTCAAATTCAGTTTCATGCGCTCTGGCAAAAACTCCTCGACTTGAAAGCTATAAATGGAATCAGGTCGCTTGGCAGAAGGATCGGCTCGGAACTCTAAGCTCCAACGCCCGGTTGCCGCATCAGGTGGCAGGTCGATGGTATTTTGAAAGTAGCCGGGTGTCTTCGTATTGGGTTGCCAAATACTCGAACTCACCACGTCACCGCTAGGCTTTTTCAAATCAACTTTGATGGGTGCTGCAGGCAAGGCAATGCCTTCGGCTGAACGTGCCATCAAAGAAGCAACAAATTTCTCTCCAGGTCGATATAAATCACGACCTGACCAAGCGAATAATTTCGCATCACGCGGCAAGTGACCACCGATATCAAATTCTGCCAAATCTAATCCCGGCTCTTGCAAGGCGATAATTGAAGTTTCTTTGCCACGTTTCGCTAACAATAATTTTGCGCCATTCGGTAAGCCCGGCAAAATTCCATGACCATCGCCATCGGTTTTTCCACGCAATAAAACTTTACCATCGTTACCCAATGCTTCGAGTTCGATACCACCTTGTGCAGTTCCATCTTTCAATGAAGTGGTGAAGACATCGGTTTGTTTTAACTGGCGACGTACATGCAAACCTATGTCGCTCACATAGAAGTAAGTGACTTGGTAATCGTAGTCATAATGACCTGGGCGACGCATCACTGCGACATAGATTCCAGGCTCTTTAAGTTCGTTTATTTTTTCTACTGGTAAAAAGCTGACTTTGCGACTATTTGGAATCTCATTGGTAACAAAGCGATTTTGATAAACACTATCTGCAATGCCCTGTAAGGCATTTAATTGCCAGCCAGAGGTCAGTCCTTTAAGTTTGTTTCGATTACCGTAGTAATCGTAGTAATCACCTTCACCATCTTCGCTCTCAACTTCGTCTTCTTCAGAACCTTGATTGCTTCGATTTTTGCCGACGACCATGTCAATAAATTTAGGAAGTTTCTCCGGTGAGACTCGCAAAAATTCCACATCGACTTCAGGAATATTGACGGTAACAACAGGCAGACCACCATTTAGACCCGCTGGCAACACCGTGCCTTTGCTCGCGAAAAAATAGGAGGGCGCCATCTCATCACTAATGACCTCACAAGTCACCGGTGTTTCTAATTTTTTTCCAGAACTGGCAGCGAGCATACCACTTAGATTGACCCGATATTTATGACCCGCTTTGACGAATGGAAATAACAGCACATGCGGATTGTCAGAGACGATCCAACCGCCTTTGACTAAGTCGCTTGGCTTTGATGCTGCCGAGTTGGAAGCGGCAGTGTTGCCGTTAGCTGTGCTCTTTTGCGAGTCTGTTTTGCTGCTTCCAAGATCAGTCACTTCAATCAGTTTATCGATTGCTTGATCCGGATTCACCGCTTGTGAAAACATGACGGCTAATGCAGGCTTGTCGTCATGTAGACGAGCAAGGCATGAACCCATATTAAAAGGCGCATCAGGATTCACTACAACTGCATCCCCACTGACTGGCAAGCTGGTTTTATGTTTCTTTGTCCACCAAACGCCAGCACCAGCGGCAACGAGGGCAACGCTCACCAAGGCGATGCCGATACTTTTCTTTGAAAACTGAGTCATATTGAGATTCCTGTTTTTTGATGATGCGAATATAACATTTCATAGAAAAGAAAACACTCAAATACCACCATCTAAACAGGTATTTATGCAATCCATAACCACTATGCTGATTAATATATTTGCGCGCAAAAAGATCATGCAATTACATCAATAAAAAACAAAATGCAAATCTAATTTCTCAATAAAAACCCCAAAAAACAACAGGGTATTTGATCATATTGCACGTACCAATTCGCTCAGGTAGTATGAATTGGCCTATTTTTTGAATGTAAGCAAGGCATACCAGTTACACAAAAACTCATCGCCACTCGATTGGCATTGATTCACATCTACAAACAAATGGGAGCAAGAATTGAAAAATAAAACTACCAATTTCGGCCGTTCGCCGAATAAAGAAATTTTTGTGAAGAACGCAGTACAGGCGGCAATCTTATTACTAGCAACAGGAGGAATAGCAACAGCACAAACTGCTACCCCCGCCAAAGCAGATGAGAAGGCGGCCGCAACCCAAGAAGTGCAACAAGTTGTGGTGACCTCTACCGGTACACGAGGCTCCAACCGAACCGTAATTGACACCCCAGTACCAGTCGATGTGCTAGCCGCAACAGAATTAACCAAAACCGCACAAGCCTCTCTCGACAAAGCCCTCGCCTTCCGTGTCCCCTCCTTCAATACAGTACAAACCCCAGTCAACGATGCAACCTCTCTGTTAGATCCGTATGAGATCCGTAACATGGGACCAAGTCGCTCATTGATTTTGATTAACGGCAAACGCAAAAATGCTAGCTCCTTGGTGTACACACAAACCTCACCAGGGCGCGGTGAAAGTGGCGCGGATATTTCTGCGATTCCGCAAGATGCGATTAAACGTATCGAAGTGCTGCGCGATGGTGCATCAGCACAATATGGTTCCGATGCGATTTCTGGTGTAGTCAACATTATTCTGAAAGACAACCCAGAGGGCACATCGATTACTGGTCGCACTGGCGTCACCCATGAAGGCGACGGCAAAATGCAAGCAATCAGCATCAATCACGGTTTAGCCTTAGGTGATAGTGGTTTTGTGAACATGACCGTTGACTTCTCTAAAAATGACCTAGCATCTCGCTCTGGCATTGTTAGTGCACGTGGCGAAGCTGCGACGTTCGGTAATGGACCTGATACATTTACGGCTGATTTAGCGGCAGCGAATGCTTTCTTAGCGAAGAAGCCAGACGCAGGTAATATCAATGGTTCACCAGATACACGCGCAGCCAAATTTTTGATCAATACACGTTACGATTTTGCCGGTGGTGCATCCATGTATGCAAACGCTGCTTATATCGATAAAAAAATTGATAGCTATGCGAACTACCGTACCCCATACTGGCGCCCTACCGATTATGGATTGTTGCGTCCAAGCGGTGCTCCATATGAAGGGTATGTTCCTGGATTCTTAGGTGCACTCAAAGACTACAACGCCACAGTTGGGGTCAAGTTTGACTTGGCTAATTGGTCGTCAGACGTGAGTTTGACTTTTGGCGGTAACGAGCAAACCTACACGGTGACGAATTCAGTCAATCGCGGCATGGAAGATGCTTATCTTGATGCAGTCGCGAAAAAGATCACGCCGCTGCCACCACATGGTCAAACGCGTTTCGATGCAGGTGGATCCAAGTTTAATCACACTGTCTTCAATGCAGACTTTTCCAAAGACATCGCCAAAGGTGTAAGTGCCTATTTCGGTACCGAGATCCGTGCGGAGCAATACACTCTCGTTGCAGGTGAGCCTGCGTCTTGGTTGTATTCAGGTGCGGATTCCTATGCAGGTAATACTCCGACAAACTCATTTACATCAACTCGTTCAAACTATGGCGTATATGGTGGAACGATGTTTGATGTTACAGATGCATTGGTGTTAGATGCAACAGCTCGCTTTGAACATTACAGCGACTTTGGGAATGCAACCATTGGCAAGCTCAGTGCCAAGTACAAAGTCAATGATGAAATCACCTTGCGTGGTTCTTTATCTTCTGGCTTCCGTGCACCATCCTTGCACCAAATTTATACTCAGAAGGCGCAGTATTCTTTCTCAGGTGGTTCAATTCAGGTTTCAGGATTGGCTAGCAACGTATCCGCAGAAGCTGCAGCATTGGGCGTTCCAAAACTCAAAGCAGAGAAATCTACTAGTATCACTTTGGGCATAGGCTACAAGCCAAGCAAAGATACGAGTATGACTTTGGATTACTACAATATCTCGCTCAAAGATCGCATCATTCTAGGCAAGGAAATTAAACCAAGTGGCGTCCCAACAGCTGAGCTCGATAAAATCCTGAAAGCAGCGAACATCGTTTCATTGAGCTTCTTCGCCAATGCTTTAGACAGCAAAACGTCTGGTATCGACTACGTGTTCAATCATCGCAATATGAAGTTGGGTGATGGCAAATTGCACTTCAATTGGTCCGGCAACTACTCATTGAAAAATGAGCGTGATGGCGAGGTGAATAATCCTGCAGCGATTGCGAAAGCTGGTCAATCGGTGTTAGATATCACGCAAGAAGCCTTGATGTTCACTTCACGTCCGAAGTACAAATCGATCATTGGGTTTGACTATGACATCAGCGATTTCAATTTCTCAGTCAACAATACGGTTTTTGGCCCGACCAAGTTCCGCAATGCAGACTTAGATCAGAACTTAGCGGTTGTTTTCAAAACCAAAACATTGACCGACTTTTCTGTTAACTATCAAATCAACAAAAACATGACTTTGGCATTTGCGATTAACAATATGTTTAACGTAACGCCATCATGGAAATTGGAAGCTGCTGGCGATAAAGCCAAAGGCCAAGCAATTCTTGATAGCAAAACAGTCGACTATTCTGGTCGCACACCAGCCCAAATCCAGTCTGATAACATCACATTTAACCAACGCTATTCAATGGTAACGTATGATGGCTCTCACTTCAGTCAGTTGGGTCGTATTTACAATCTGTCTTTGAACTACCGCTTCTAATTCTCGTATGCCGAAGCTGACTGGCACCTTCTAAGTGCCAGTCAAAAATAAAAAGACCACGAACACCATTTCGTGGTCTTTTTATTTTCTATCTCTGCGAATTTATCTACTTTACCCCTGCATATTGTTGAACGCATCAACGCCACTCCGCATTTAAACAATTGATAGTTTAAGCTGCGCTAAATACGATAACCCAGCAACCGCCCGACTACCATACCAAGACAACATTTCACCATCGACTAAGATCACTGGTTTCCGAATTTGCTGTTGCAACTCTGTGGCATGCGTTTGCGTAAAACTATACGGTTCGGTGGACAGTAATACGATGTCGATGGTATCTAAGAGCTCATCACTCCATTCGAAAGTTGGATAGCGCTTCAACTCCGACTTATCTGTTCCACTTGGGACCGATTGCCATTGCTGCCAACCTCGCAAAGCAAGCATTTGTGCGATATAAGTATCGCGGCTTACTGTCATCCACGGATCTTTCCAAATGCAATACAAGACTCGCTTACCTTGTGGATCGGGCTGAAGCCGCGACAAATTTACCTCAAACGCTGCGCATAATTGTTCTGCACGTTGCGATACATGAAAGATCGTTCCCAGCAAACGATACATCGCCAAATTATCTTGCGGACAAACTGGATGCGTCACCACGACATGCGGAATAAACTGCGCTAAGAGATCGACAGTCGGTTTCTCGTTCTCATCAATATTCACTATCAAATGCGTTGGCGCCAACTTGCGCAGCTTTTCCACATTGACATCCTTAGTGCCACCAACTTTAGGAATATCGCACACTAGCTCTTTAGGATGGATACAAAATCCTGTTCTTGCCACCATAAATTTTGCTAAACCGAGCTCACACAATAGTTCTGTGATTGACGGCACCAAACAGGCAATACGAGGCTGTTCGAGTTCGCTCACTGGACTATGCACGGTCCCAATCGCATCAATTAACATCGACGTATGTGCTGGTATCGGAGATTTACTCATTCGCTCAACTTTGACTTAGAACGTGATTTTCTTGGGGCATTGGCAAACAATACGTCATATAAAAAATTCGGCAAGCTACGCAACAACTTTGCCACCACGCCCATCTGCCAAGGAATTACACGATAACTATCACCAGCTTGAATCGCTGACACAGCGCGTTTTGCAAAATCCGCTGCAGGCATCAAAAATGGCATTGCATAGGTATTTATTTGCGTCATCGGGGTATCAATATACCCAGGTGCAATCGTCACGACTTTGACACCACTCGAACGCAATTCAACCCGCAAAGATTCACAGTAACTGATGACCGCGGCCTTCGACGCACTATAAGCACTCGCGCCCGGCAAACCCCGAATGCCCGCCACACTTGCAATCCCAACTAAACGGCAATTGTGCGCATTGGCGCTTGATTTCATATGCTCGATAAATGGTGCAAAAGTAGCGACGGTAGCTAAGACATTGGTATCCATCACTCTTCGAAAAACCGCGAGATCTTCGCTAAGTTCAGTCAATGTTCCCACGGATATTCCGGCACTGGCGATCACCACATCGACCTGACCGGACTGCTGTATAAAATCGGCTGCGGCTGCGTGCAGGGCTGTATGATCATTCACGTCTAAGGCGTAAACTTGGTGTAAATCCGCATTTGGCAAACTATCACGCAAAGCTTGCAAAGCCTCATAACGTCGCCCAACCAAGCCAAGACGCGCGCCCTTTGCCGCATATTCTTGCGCAAGTGCTAGCCCCAAACCCGAAGATGCACCGGTGATAAAAACTGCTCGCATAAGTGGATGTCCCTCAGTCAAGTTAACATCTGAAATTAATCATTGTGCTTAGAAATAAATACTAACTAAAAGTACTCTGTACTAGGCAAAAAAAATCCGTCAAATCGACGGATTTTTTTGTCATATTGAACAAATTAACAGCTTGGCTTTTTACAGATTTTTTGTTTCTTCAATTACTTCTTTTTCGTAACCGCTGGAGCAGCAGCACTAGCAGGATTTTTTTCTTTGTAGGCTTTGTCTACTAACCAATCCATGACCACCAATCCTGCATGGGAACCATCACGCACTTTTGACTTTGCAAACAAATCTGCTGGAGAAACAATATAGCGTCCATCAATCGCGACTGTCGGTACGCCGTTAATCTTGTAATCACTCATCAATTGTGCGGCACGATTGACTTTCGATTGAATGGAGAAGGAATTGTAGATGTCAGTAAATTTCTTTTTATCCAGACCTACTTTATCGACATATCTGAAAACGTCTGCATCGCTAGACAAACGATTACGATCAATATGATAAGCATTAAAGGTTTTCAATTGATATTCATCTACTTTACCCATTGCTTCCAAGGTGAAATACAACTTTTGCTGCGATGCCATCAAATCGCTAAATTTCACGTGAACCCGTTTCACAACAATGCGATCGCCTTGCTTTTTAATCCAAGCCTCAAGGTAGGGTTCGAATGCATTACAAGCCGGGCAGAAATATCCGAAGAACTCGGTCACTTCTACTTTCTTACCTGAATCTGTTGGCTGAGGACGATCTAAAACCGTATATTCTTGACCAAGGCGTGGCTCTTGTGCCGCTGCAGAAAAAGACAAAAACGCGGTACTAATTAGTAGTAATTGACGAAATAAACGCATGGTTTCCTCTTAAGGTTTGAATTCAAAATAGCTTGGAAGCTTACTTAGCAGATCGAACAATCGCGGTCTCTACACTATTCTCAGACAACTTCGCGCGCATTTTGTTCATTGCATCGAAACTATCAAAAGGACCGACGCGTACTCGATGTAATACGCCGTTTTCGCCAGCCTTCTCAGAAACTGCCGCTTCAACACCGACCAAGGCCAATTTGGCACGCGCACTTTCAGCGTCAGCCACTTCTTTAAATGCACCGATCTGTAAAAAATAGATGTATTTATCGTCACTGGCCTCTGGCTTTGATGCAGTGGTTGGTGCTGGTACGGCTGGTGTTGCAGCAGTTGACGCTGGTGCTGTCGCAGCACTAGCGGCTGCAGCCAAGGCATCGGCTGGTTTCGCTGCTTCCGCAGCTTTACTTGCAGCCACTTCTTTTGCTGCCAAACTCACCGCATCTTTGCTGCCATAGAGTGGTTTATTTGGATCTTGCATTTGCGTAACGGGCAAATCTGCTTTATCGCTTTTACCGTTTTTGTTTGTGAACGGCGTCGATGCCTTATTGATCACTAGAGCAACGACCACCGCGATGCTCAATCCAATCACTAATCCAATAATGATTCCTGTTAAGGTATTACCCGATTGACGAGCAAATTGATTTGCACTTTTCATTGTATTTTCGTTGTACGTTTATTTTTGAAGAATAACGATGCTAATTAAACCTAGTGTTCGTGAATTTTCACGTCTCACATTTGGTTTGGTGCCGATACGCCAATTAAACTCAAGCCGTTACGCAATACCTGACGCGTTG
This sequence comes from Affinundibacterium macrobrachii, assembly GCF_014652415.1. Lineage (GTDB taxonomy): Bacteria > Pseudomonadota > Gammaproteobacteria > Burkholderiales > Burkholderiaceae_D > Undibacterium > Undibacterium macrobrachii. Next base: position 44,956 of record NZ_BMYT01000008.1, on the reverse strand, counting down.
CCAAGATTAACGCCAAGCGCGCCAATTTGGTTGGCTCATCATCGACTAACACACGTTCAGCATTGTAATAACTATGCAATTCACCCGCTAAATCACGCAAATAGAAAGCCACTTGATGCGGGCCCAATTCTTCCAAGGCTTTTTCTAGCATCTCAGGATATTCAGCTAATTTTTGCAATAAAGAAGCCTCGCGTGCAGCCGTCAATGGCGACAAATCCACGTCTTTCAAAGCTGCCAAATCGGCTTCTGCTTCACTGTATTGCGCCAACATCCGACAAATACGCGCGTGCGCATAATGCACGTAATACACAGGATTCTCATCTGATTTCGCTAAAGCCACATCGACATCGAATACAAATTCGGTGTCTGCCTTACGTGAGATCAAGAAGAAACGCACAGCGTCGCGTCCTTTTTGTACATCACCACCGCCCGACCATTCAATCAAATCTCGCACAGTGACATAAGAACCTGCACGCTTGGAAATTTTCACCTCCTCGCCATCTTTCATCACGGTCACCATTTTGTGCAGAACGTAATCAGGATAGGCTTGTGGTATACCTTGATTCACTGCCTGCAAGCCAGCGCGAACGCGCGCTATGGTGCCATGATGATCACTGCCTTGCACATTAATCGCTTGGCTAAATCCACGCTGCCATTTCACTACGTGATACGCAACGTCTGGGACGAAATAAGTATAAGTGCCATCCGATTTCTTCATCACGCGATCTTTATCATCGCCATATTCTGTGGTGCGCAGCCATAGTGCGCCATCTTGTTCGTAAGTCTTGCCCGCTGCGATCAAAGCAGCAACCGCAGCTTCAACTTTACCGTCAGTGTATAAAGAAGATTCCAGATAGTAGTTATCAAACTTAACGCCAAATGCCAGCAAGTCAATATCTTGCTCATTACGCAGATAAGTCACGCTAAATTGGCGGATAGAATCAATATCATTGACATCGCCACTGGCTGTCACAGGTGCACCATCGCTGGCAGAAACCGTTTTCTTCGCCAAGAAATCTTGCGCAATCTCGGCGATATACTCACCGTTATAAGCAGATTCAGGCCATTCCGCGTCACCTGGTTTAAAACCTTTGGCACGTGCTTGTACCGATAACGCCAAGTTACCAATCTGTACACCAGCATCGTTATAGTAGAACTCACGGGTAACTTCGTAACTTTGCGCCTCGAGCAAAGCCGACAAAGCATCACCAAGCGCACCTTGACGTCCATGACCTACGTGTAGCGGACCGGTTGGATTGGCAGAGACAAATTCAACGATCACTTTCTTACCGCTACCCTTACTACCTTTGCCAAACTGTTCTTGTTGCTGCAAAATTGTTTTTACTACGGCTTGTTTCGCGGCGGCTGTCACACGTAAATTAATAAAACCTGGTCCAGCCAACTCAGCACTAGCGATCAAAGGATGATTTAGCGCCAACAAGCCATCGACAATTTGCTGCGCCAACTCGCGTGGATTTTTCTTTAAAGGTTTGGCGATTTGCATCGCGATATTACAGGCGATGTCTCCATGCGAAGGATCGCGTGGACGCTCAAGCGCAATTGTTGGCTGAAGTTCAGTACCTGCAATAATTGGAGCAACCGTATTTTTGATTGCTTCGAGGATGTCTTGTTTTTGCTGAGCTAACATAATAAGTGATGAGTTTTTTGCGGCGCACGAGAGTCTCAAAACGCGCCCATATTTTTGAGAAAATTAGTCCGCATTATAACCTTTGTACGCCAGCTAAATTGCGGCAATCCAACTTACGCCAAATAAAAACGCCGCAGTTTCTTCATTTCACGCAAATCAGCATTCATAGCAATCTACTACTCTTCTGAAATTTTGCTGTGAATTTTCTGCACAGAAGCTTCTACACAAGGCGGTCGAACGTGTAGAATGAGCCGCTTTTCCTCTTCTTTGGGACTGCACATGTGGTTTAAGAATTTACAAGTTTTCCGCCTTCCAGCGCCATGGAAAGTCGATGTTGATCAATTAAATATGCAATTAGCATCACAGTCTTTTTCCAATACTGGCTCTGGTGACATGCAAAGCGAGGGCTGGGCCTCACCGCGCAACAATGACAGCTTAGTACACAGCGTCAATCAACAATTATTATTGCTTTTGCAAACTGAGAAGAAATTATTGCCTTCTTCCGTCATCAATCAAGTCACTAAAGCGCGCGCGAAGGAATTAGAAGAGCAACAAGGTTTCGCGCCCGGTCGTAAAGCCATGAAAGACTTGAAAGAACGCGTGACAGATGAACTGTTACCACGCGCCTTTTCCATCACGCGTCAGACTTGGGTTTGGATTGATCCCGTCAATGGCTGGCTAGTAATCGACAGCTCCAGTCCGAGCAAGGCGGACGAAGTAATTAAGTTGCTATTGAAGTGCGACAAAATTCCTATGGAAAGCTTACGCACCAAAGTATCACCACAAACAGCGATGACGGACTGGCTCGCAGGCAATGAAGCGCCAAAAGGTTTCACCATAGACCAAGATACCGAGTTGCGCGCTCACACCGAAGATAAAGCAACAGTGCGCTATGTAAGACATTCTATCGATCCAGACGATGTGCAACGCCACATCGCTGCTGGCAAGCAATGTACCAAGTTGGCGATGACGTGGGATGACAAAATCTCTTTCGTTTTAACTGAAAACTTGGCGCTGAAACGCATCAAGCCATTAGATATCTTGAATGAAGATAAAGACCAGCGCACAGCAGATGAAAATGAGCGCTTTGATGCTGATTTCTTATTGATGGCTTCTGAACTCGCCAAGATGCTTGACGACATCGTCTACTCTTTAGGCGGCCAATTAGCCGATCCTCTAGCAGCCTAAACAGCTTCTTGATAAATTGACTGATACATAAAAGCCAGCGAAAGCTGGCTTTTAGTTTTTACGCACTACCGATCGGACACACTATCATCCTACCTGAAACGTTAATCAGCACTATCAAGCAATTTTGATCCGACAGTTTTCTTTAGACGAAAAAAAACGCGCCTTAGCGCGTTTTTTCCTACAACTTGGCGGAGCGGACGGGGCTCGAACCCGCGACCCCCGGCGTGACAGGCCGGTATTCTAACCAACTGAACTACCACTCCGTTTTAGAAACGAATCTGCTTTTTAACTATTTGATGGTGGGTGCTGAGAGGCTCGAACTCCCGACCTACGCCTTGTAAGGGCGCCGCTCTACCAACTGAGCTAAGCACCCATATAACTTGCTTAGTTCAAATAGTTGTTTGCTGTGTCATCAGCAACGACAGAAACAAGATTATAGGCACATTTTTAGAATATGTCTAGTGGGTCTCAGCATTTTTATCAAAATCAATTTGAATTCGTCACTGGCCCGGTGATTATGGCAATTTCTATCATGCCTTGTTTAATCGCAGCAGAGAAATCACGTTCTAGTTCGGGCAAGGCTTGTTCATACGGAACCAACAGGCTTAACAGCCCATAGGCACGATTTCGTCCATTCACTTTGCCCATGTACAAAGCCATATCCGCTAACTGCATCGCCTTTTCCCAATTACATGCAGACTCCGGCACGCCGGAGAACGGCAATGAAATATAACCCGCACTAACCGTCACAGGAATGGTGTTATTCCCCACCACAACGGGTGTCGAACCGATTACTTTTAATACCCGCTCTACCAAAGAAGCTAATAAAGCTGGTTTGGTTTTAGGTGCATATATAAGAAATTCTTCTCCGCCCCATCGCAAGGTCATGTCGGTATCACGCACTGCACTACGCAAACGTTTTGCGACTTCGATCAAAACAGCGTCACCAGCGGCATGCCCCCAAGTGTCATTAATATGCTTGAAATGATCAATGTCCATAATAATCAAGCAATCTGGACCCTCATGATCTTCTTCGCGCCGCTCTGGCGACACATCTTCTGATCGCGTCTTCATCATTTCCAAGAAGGAGCGACGATTATAAAGTCCGGTTAATGGATCTCGCACCGAATGAAACTCAAGTTGCTGATTCACTTCTTCTAAGCGCTGGTTGGTTTGCTTCACTTTTCGGTACAGCATATAGATGAAAATACCGCCCATAATAGTCAGCATCGCCCCCAACAAAGTCACAATTTGCTGCAAACGGCTATTTTTTATATCGGCATCTTTAATCTGATTTTCGCGCGCCAATAGTTCAATTTGTTTCTTGCGCTGATCGGCATCAAACTGCTCTTGCAAGGCTGCGACAGTTTTAGATCGATCGGCCCGAAATAACTCATTGCTCAACTTTTGCTGTTCACGCGTGTATTCCAGTGCTTCTTTATACATTTTGGCGTGCTCATACATGCGACTAATTTCACCCACCGTCGCCTCAAGATCCGCCTTATCACCTTGATCTCTTGATTGCTTCAATACCGGAGTGAGGTATTCCATCGCTTGTGAAATTTTGCCTTGTCCACCAAGTGCAAAACCGATATTTGCTTTAGCGTTGAAAATCGAGGTTTCATCTTGAATAAACTCCGCCTTTTTGAGCGCCTTGCGCGCCATATTTTCCGCCTGAACAAAACTATGGGTGCGCAAATGCAAATCTGCAATATTGCTCAGAATTAGCGCCTCCATCTTTGGAATATTTGCGTCCTGCGCCGCCTTCAATGCGCGCTCATAGGCGACCAAAGCTTCAGGATAACGTTTTAAATCACCCAGCGCCATCGCTTGACTTTGCCTTAATGAAGCAATTAAACGTGGGGAGTCAACTTCGCCAGATAATGCAAGTGCTTCATTAGTCACTGCCAAAGTTTTCTCAGGATTTTGCATGGTTAAGTACAAACTAGCCAAAGCTGATAAGCGTCGTATTTTCGATAAGGACTTCCGCTGGTTTAGCTGGTCAGTTAAACGCAATGCTTCTAAGTAATGACTTAAGGCCTGCTCGAACTTGCTGGCAGATTGATAAATGGCGCCATACGAAATCTCAAGGCGCATTAGATTTTCTGGTTTGGTGCTGCCTTTAATCGCTTTGGCGATATCATCTAATTTGGCAACTGCGGCATCAAACTGCCCCGCATCACGCAACTTGAAAACCTCATCAAGCTGCATTAAGGCGACTGTTTCTTGATCATTCTGTAGTTTGGCCAAACGCAAAATTTCGGCACGGCTTTGATCACTAGCAGGGATATCGCCAGCATCATAGTAAGCGTAGGAAAGCTCTCTCAATGTATCGATACGAACTTGATAATCCGTTTGTTGATTAAACTGAGCGTAAAACTCTTTGAGCTGCTGAAGTGCGGCTTGATTATCTTTTTCGATTAATAATTGAAGCGTCTCTAATCGCGCCATATCCGACTTGAGGTCGGCATAGACTGAAGAACTTAAGCCCAACGAGAGTAACAACACAAGCTTCACGAGAATGCGATTGCGCTGGTATGCCATAGAGATGCCTTAAATTTAGAAATTTATTCAGCAAAAAAGAGAATGAAGGCGACAGCTAAAGATACTTGATATTGCTTTATCTTAACATTGTTTTGCGGAAAGTACAGGTACACCAAAATCCTAAGCAACAGTTCATGTCGACATTCAAGTTGCCACCAAACCGGCTTGATCCGGTAAGTAAACTTTGGACATCGGGATCGCACTTTCCATCACGATACGCAAGGCCAGTTCTGGTGCAATCAAATCCTTACTAGCAAACAGAATTTCTTGGACAGCAACCCCAAACACTATCGGCCAATCTGCCGGATTTTTACAAAAACTTTGTGCTAGCGGGAATAATTGTGGCCACAAAAAACTCACATAATTCCATGGCGTTTCCTTCGCTTGATGCTCTGTATCGATTCGAGGAATACCAAAATGTGGGCTACCTAAAGTATTGGTAACATGTTTAAAAATATCATGCAAATCAATTAGCTGCTGCAAGCCAAGCTTCTGTGTCGCACCTGAAGCTAAAGACCATACCGAGTAACGACTTTCAACCAAAGGACGATTCAATAAATCGCCAAAATAATAAGTGCAGCCATTTTGCTTGCTATGCACCACGATAAAAGTCTCTTTAACTGGTCGACCTTGCTGCTGAACATATATCTCGCGCACACTAATTTGACAGGCGTATCCAGCGAGCGCGCCCAGCGCACTTAATAAAGACTCGAGATGTATGCCTCGTTCAGTCGACATTGCCATGAACAATTTCGAGGAAATCTCTTTTCCTCCACGTTTGACCGCATATAAAGGATCTTGCTGAGCTTGCTGATTTTGTTCAGTTACATCAGCCGATGGTGGCGAACTCGATGCAGCGGCAACTGCGGCAGGAATCGGTTCCGCTACAGCGGGATTTGATGACGCGAACAGCTTACTAAAAATATTTTTAAACACGCAAGCTCCCGCGCATGACTATTGTGTATCTCTATGAATGGTGAAAAACCTGTATCACGATTTTACCTGATAGTGATTCTACTGCGGATTGGATACTGCCATTTCGTTGCATTTGTGACGGCTTCAATAGTAAAGCCCTAGCGATCCTTAAATGCCCACAACTTGCTACCAGCAAAGTTCCAACACAATACGAAACCCGTAGTAAATATCTGTGCATACCAATGCCAGATATGCCAATGCTCAACCAGCAAGCTCATCAAGCCAAAATTAATGCCCCAGCCCACAGCAAGCACACCAAAGTATTTGCTAGCTGCTTCGACATGCGACTTACCACTATCAAAAGTAAAAAAATAATTCAAAATGTAATTGACCAACGAGCCAAGCAAATAACCAATGGCCGAGCCAGTCACAGCGGGTGCTTTATCCAACACCGCAAATTCAGTCACCACTGCGATTTGTATGCTCAAATACTGCACCCCAGTTCCGGATAAACCAACCAAAGCGAAGCGTAAAAATTGTTGAAAGGCAGGGCTATGAATGAGCTTTTTCATCAAGAGATAAGATTGAAACAAGGTTAGAAATATCTAATTCGGCTAAAGCAAAGGTCGCTTTCAAATTCGAGAAATACCGATGATCTAAAGCAGATATAAGCGGGTATGCGCTAGAATGAACACTTATATCACAGCACCAGATTAGGATAAAGCATGCACGTCGAAGAAAGATTGATAGACTTAGAAATTCGCCTCAGTCGCCAAGATGATTTAGTTGAAACCCTCAATACTCAGGTTTATCAACAGCAGAAAAAAATCGATGAACTTGAAAAACTCTGTCACGCTCTAGCTGCTCGATTGCGTGAAGTTGCAGTCGCTGCCAGCCAACGTCAAATGCCAGTCGATGAACGTCCGCCCCATTATTGACGCGAACAACGCAACAATCACAAGGCTACACCACCCACGCACCGTCTTTAAATACAATCTGCTCACCTAGACGAACAGACTCTGTGACAGCAAACACATCGACATGGTATTTACCATCGCCGCGCTTAAAGTTCGGCTTGCCGTAAATACCATGCTTAGCACCCAAGGATAAATGAACCCCACACATCCGTTCATAGGTGCCGATATCACTCACCGTGCGCTCACGATTAAAACTACGATTTAAACCGAATCCTAGTTCACGCACCCACACTACTTGTTCATCGTGTTTGATTTTTGCGATCACTTCGTCAAATTCAGGCGTGGAATCAAGTACCTCGACAACTTGACCGCGCTCGACTACCAAGGTAATCGGTCTTTCTGGCTTATTGACCGAAAATGAGGTATCACCAAAGACAAAAATACGGACTTTACCGCTGACGGCAGCTAAATCTTTCGCCTCAGTAAATACCTCACCTATGGGAAATTGTCCGCCCCAGTTTTTCATATCGGTATAGTCACCGATGTTGAGTTTGGCATCCTCAAATGGACTCGCATACACCAACTCTGCGCCCTCACCGCTATCGATCACAGCAAACGGCGCCTGGTCAATTAACTGCTTGAGACCACGTCCAACACCACGGTAATACTGCGCATCATAAGCCAAGGAATCAATATATATTAATGCTTGCTCTGCTGGCATGCGTCCCAAGTGCGGATGTTCAATCACTTTCAAATCACGCTTGAAGAGTTCGACCCGAACTCGATAAGCATCCATACGGAAATTTGTCGTTTGTACTAATACAACCAGATCGCCCGCCGCGAGGGCGTTTAAACATGCCATCACCTGCTCGGCACTGTGCGTGTCAAAATGGATGAACTCAGCCTCTGGTAAGGCTTGTCGATAGGCATCCGTCAACGCGATGGCTAAATCACTACGCAAATCATAAACGACCACCGCTTTATGCTGCGATGAATGAGAAAAACAAGTCTGCACAATTTGTTTTACATGCCCCGCCGCCTCCGCAACAGCAGATGCTGGCAAATTCACAATCGGATTCTCACTGCAATTTAAATTAAGGATAGTCATGTCATCACGACCGTTCTGCGCTAACACAAAACAGGGCTAAGAAAAATGGAGGCTAGTTCAGCTAAGCCTCCATTTTATCGGATAGTCATCTACCTACCGCGAGATTACGCAACTATTTCACACAAGTTTGATTATTTCGACGTCTTTGCTGGCATAGATTCTGCGTGACTTGGCATATGTCCAGCTTCGTGCATTCGTCCTTGCATACGATGTTGCTTGCCTTCATGCATACGCATTTTCATACGATGCTGCATACGTTGGTGACTAGCATCAAAAATCTTTTGCTGTTCTGGTGTCAATACTGCATAAAAAGTCTTTAACGCATCCAAATGTTGCTGCATGCGCGCCAATCGATCTTTTGCATGTCCTAGCATTTTTTCCATACGTTCTGGCGCGTTCATCGACACCATTGCTTGTCGCTCAGCTTTAGCGGCGTCCGACATAGGCGCTTGTCGTGGTTTAGTCGCATCCATAAATGTGGTCCAAGCGCCTTCTTGTTGTGGCGTCAATTTTAATTGCTCATGCAAGCGAGCGCGATGTTTTTCCATGCCCGCTTGCATTGCTTGATGTCGTTGCTGCATGCGCTTGCCTTGTTCTGCAGAACGATTTGGCGCATTCGCAGTCGATGCGGCATTCGTCACATCACTTTTTTGCTGCGCGTAGACTCCAGCACCAAGCAATAAAGTCGCAGCAGTGAGACTAAGTGCGATTGTATTTTTTAAAAGTTTCATGATGATCTATCCTTTTTGAATGAAATTTCACTTAAAATTTTCGGTATTACTCAATGGCATCGACGCTTAAAAAATTTGTTTGATTCAATTCACTACGCCGAGCTCATGATTCACATAGTGCGCTGAATTTGTAAGAAGTAAATGTCACTGTGTACAAACAGTGTTTCTCGATGTAACCGACCTAGCAATTCTCGATCCGCATGTTTCAGTTTGTTTCAATTTTTGCGCGCAATAACAAGTCGATACAAATCTCTCTATCGAATTCTATGCACAGCAAGAGAGCTTGATCAATAATATGGCTATGGATACGCAAAATACACTTCTAATCGTTGACGATGATCGTGAAATCCGCAGCTTACTGGCGGATTACTTAGAAACGCATGGTTACACCACCCTCACTGCGGGAGATGGCGCGGGTATGTGGGCGTGCTTGGAAAAACAAACGGTTGATCTGATCGTCTTGGATCTCAATTTACCGGGTGAGGATGGCTTAACCTTATGCCGTAATTTGCGCGCAAAATCAGCTATCCCTGTTGTGATGCTGACCGCACGTAGCGAACCACTCGATCGCATTTTAGGATTAGAAATGGGGGCGGACGATTATCTGCCCAAACCATTTGAACCTCGCGAATTATTAGCCCGTATCCGTAGTGTGTTACGTCGCACACAAGCGAACGGCGAACATGGCGATATAAATAAGCCACAAAAATTAAAGTTTGGCGAATGGACTTTAGATTTAATCGCACGACACTTAATCAGTCCTGACAATCGCGTGATTGCCTTATCCGGCTCAGAGTATCGATTATTGAACATCTTCCTGGATCAACCTAATACGGTGCTCAATCGTGACCAATTGTTGAACATGACACAGGGACGCGATGCAGATCCGTTTGATCGTTCGATTGATATTCAAATTAGTCGCTTACGACAAAAACTGGGTGAGGATGCGCGCTCTCCACAAATTATCAAAACAGTGCGTAATGGCGGCTATGTTCTTACTGTCAACGTTAACTCTGAACTGTAAGCCAACACATGAAACGCTTTGACACAATTTCGGTTCGCATATTTTCTGTTCTGTTATTGGGCATTCTTTGTTCTGCTGCGCTAACTTGGTGGTTAGCTTTTGGTGAACGCCAAAATAGTATTAGTAATGAACGTAGCTCGTATCGCGCCGATCGTGCTAAACATGCCGAGCAATTGATTCATGCGATTGATGATTTGCCTGCGGCGAATCGCGAGGGCTTACTCAAAGCGATTCATCGCTTTGGCTTAAGAGTCGTTCCTGTTCCGACCAATGTACCAGCATATCAAGCCAGTACACCTTACGGGATTGCGCTCAGTGAGCGTTTGAGTAAATCATTTAAAATTATTCCGTTGCCACCTGCACCAGAAAATTGTCTGATTCGTCCAGATGACCGTGGACCGGTCGATTCTTGCGAAGCTTTAATTTTTGTTTTGAGTGATGGCTCAGGCTTACATCAAACCATCTTTCCAGCCAAGCCACCGTCAACACCGATTCAAGCCGAGACTTATTACTACTTGGCGCTATTTTTGGCATGTATCGCTGGCCTCGCCTTATTGGTGTCTCGCATGACGATTCGCCCCTTGCAACAGCTAGCCCAAGCAGCGACTGATTTGGGGCAAGACATTAATCGCCCTGCTTTGATCGAAACTGGTGCAAGAGAGATTCGTCAGGCGATCAGTGCTTTTAATTTCATGCAACTACGCATTCGTGATCATATCCAGCAAAGAACACAAATGCTGGCGGCGATTACGCATGATTTGCAAACCCCGCTAACGCGCCTACGTTTACGCTTAGAAAAAGTCAATGATCATGAGCTACATGACAAGTTAGTTGGTGATCTATCGAATATGCAAATGATGGTAAAAGAAGGTCTCGACTTGGCACGCAGCATGGATAGCAATGAGAGCTTGCAAGCCTTAGATATTGATTCTTTGTTGGATAGCATTTGCACTGATGCGAGCGATGCTGGACATGAGGTCAATTTAATTGACAAGTCGAAAGTGACTATCATGGCGAGACCGCAAGCATTACGTCGTTGTCTGAATAATTTGATCGACAATGCAATCAAATATGGTCATCGCGCTCAAATCCACTTATTACAAAGTACAGAAGCTCGGCAAAAGTGGTTGCACATCTGCGTCAGAGATAGCGGCAATGGGATTCCGCCAGATCAGCAAAATCGTGTATTCGAACCATTTTATCGGATCGAAACTTCGCGTTCGCGTGAGACAGGGGGAACGGGGCTGGGATTAACTATTGCCATGAATATTGCTAGACAACATAACGGCAAAATCAGCCTATCCAATTTACCCGAAGGTGGTTTAGAAGTTCGCTTAAGTCTGCCCATCAAGGCTTAACTAAACTAACCCAAACCATCCGAGTAAAGCACCCGCACTTAACAGCCACAGTAGATGAATTTGCGTGCGCCACACAACGATTGCTGCTACGGCAGTAAGGAGATACACCGCCCATGGCTGAATATCTTCGTGTGGCACACTTGCCATAATCCATCCTGTTGCGATCAATAGACCGATCACGATCGGCGCCATGCCCAATTTGAAACTACGCACCAAAATCAAATCGCGATTTTTGTGACTCCAATTCGCAAAACTAAAGGTCAACGTGGCACTTGGTAAAATGATTCCTACCATGGCAATCAGCACGCCGAATAATGCCATCCAATTACTGCCGGTATTGGCTCCCACATGCCATCCCATTAAAGCAACAAACAATACATTCGGTCCTGGTGCCGCTTGTGCTAATGCGACAGAGGCATTGAATTGCGCTTCACTCATCCATGCCTGTTGCGTGACGAGATAGCGATGCATTTCCGGCAAAGTCGATACCGCACCGCCAACCGACAACAAGGACAACATTAAAAAATGCGAGAAGAATTGTAGCCAGTCTAAGTAGGTCAACTGTGTCATGGCGAAGGCGGCCTTGAGAGACGTTGTAAGTGGCGATACACCAGCCCCATAGAAATACTACCGAACGTCAGTAGAACAAAAAACAACGGAATACGCAAAAACGCAATCGCCATAAAACTCAGACAGGCAATCAAGCCAGCGCCAAATACCCCAAGTGGATGGGTCTTCAACACAGGTAACAAGCGCAAGCCACTAGCGATGATCATTCCAGCGGCAACTGCACTCATGCCGCGCAAGGCTCCGGCAACTGCCGGATGGTGTGCCACTTGGCCATACAAAATGACGACCAGTAGCAATAGTATCAAAGGAAAACACAACATCCCAGCTAGCGCACATAAAGCGCCGGCGAGACCGAAAAAACGATTGCCGATAATCATTGCTAAGTTGACGACGTTCGGCCCAGGCATCACCTGCGCTACGGCCCACTCCTCGACGAACTCCTCACGGGTCATCCAACGTTTTTTATCGACTAATTCACGTTGCACAATCGCCACCACACCACCGAATCCTTGCATCGCAAGCATTGTGAACGACCAAAATAAGTCAGCACGCGAGCGCGGCTGATTTGCTGCTGTATGTGATGGCTGTTCCGACATGGTTTACATTGGTGCTCGGGCAGAGTCACCGAAATTGCGCTAGACGACCGACAAAATGTTGCGATGGATTGTGGGGTTTAAAAATGCTGTATTAGCTAGTCTTGTGGTGCTGACGAATTCTTGCACGCCACTCGCCAATTGCGGTCAAGGCAGACTGAAACTCTCGTTCAATCAAATCCGCTTCCATGCTAGTAATCACTCTATCCATCATCGCTTCCGATACTGCTTCAGCAGCATTACCCACTTGACTCATCACGCGACAAACGGTTTGCGATAAATCATCATCGGTAAATTCTTGCGGTTCTGGCACGATAAATCCAGCCATGCCATGACGTGCCAACATCGCGTGCAAAGGTAGCAATGCATCCTTAACACCAGCTTCATGACACAAACTAATAATGACGGACGTCTCTTCAAAAGATGGATAATGTGTTTCTATCCCTGGCGCCAATTTATTTCGCAACACATTCACCGACATTTGCATACGCGCAGCCAAGGCATCCAAACCGCCGGGATAAGCGCGGGCAACCTTGTACAAAGCGTCGTGTTGATTCATATCCGAATAGCGGCGTGTCATAATCTTTTCTTTCGAAATACAGTAATGTATGAATTATCTAAAAACAAAATCGCTCGCACCATGGCGAGCAGATCTTGCATTGTACCGAATGAATATCCAAATAACCAAGTCTTGCAATCTAGACTAGTTTTAGGCGTTCATTCAACAAACGTAACCAACGATCACTGCCCTCACCATCGCTGATCACTAAAGCAAAGTCGGTCACAGTTCGCGCAGCACGCTCTAGTAGCTGAATATCCGCCTCGTGTTGACGCGCAACATGTGGATCTTCCAAAAACAAAATTCGTCGTATTTGCTTATCTAAAACTAGTTCTGCGATTTGCGCATCGCCGCCCATAGGCCCCGATAAAAAGGGTTTCACCCAATTACGTCCGGCCTGCTCACCCTTGATTTTTTGCGCCAATTGATTGAGCAGGGAACCCGTTGTTCCAGTAGCATAGCGATACGCAAATTGATCCAACAAAGCAAAATGTTTTTCTGCGATCTGCAACATATTTTGTTTAAGCGCATCGTGAGCGATTAGCGCGATACTCTCTTGTGACAAATTCAATCCTACGCCGTCGCCAACGTGATCACGATCACCCTGCGCAAGCGCCTCTAACTCCAACCACTCACATGCAGCAGCAAGCGTCGATAAAAATGGCTTTCGATGAATAACACACTGCCTTTTTAGCGCCAATGCTTCTGGAAAAATAGAAGAGTGATCGACCGGATCAATCAGATAGATGACGGCATCAATCGAATTATGCGGATCGCTGTTAACCACATGTGCGACCAACTTCATCAAACCACCTTCTCGACCATACGGAAATCGCACATGCTGCTGACAAAGCGTCGTTAATCCGTGAGTTTGGATTGCGTCCAAAGTCCGTCCGACCACGACCCATTCAATATCCAAGGCTTGTATCGATTTTTTGGCGCGCTGAAACAGTTGAACCAATGCCGAATCAGGCGCGTCTTGATGTGCCCGATTCGCGATTAGGCCTATCCGCAAACGTGGTCTAGTTGAGACTAAGGCAGTATCCATGGTGATCATTCTCTAATTTATTTTACGACTAATTTTCTAAGAATCTCTCTAACAAAAAGCTCAATAATGATGTGCTGTACAGACATTCAACAACTTACAATCTTGCTGCACCTTGGCGCCTAAATTCTTCACACCAAATAATCAACTCTTGCGCGGGCATTGGCTGTGCAAAATAGAATCCTTGAATCTCATCACAGCCCATTGAACGCAGCGCATTCAAGGTTGATTCTTGCTCAACACCTTCGGCGACTACCGATAAGCCAAAATTGTGTGCTAAGCCAATAATACTTTGAACGATTTGCTTGTCCGCTTGCGAACTGAACATTCCCTGCACAAAAACACGATCAACTTTTAATTCATCAATGGGGAAGCGACGCAGATAGGCGAGTGATGAATACCCGGTACCAAAATCATCAATCGATAAACGAAAACCTAAATTTTTTAACTCAAACAAGAGCGCAGTCGTATGCTCGATATCATGAATAAACGCGCTCTCTGTAACCTCAAGTCCGACCGACGTTGCAGGCATATTCCAAACCTGTAGCAAACGCTCCAATACTCGCGGCAACTGTTCCATTGCCAGTAAGCGTGCCGACAAATTAATCCAAACTACCACTTGCAAACCCTGCACTTGCCAATCAGCAGCCTCTTGCAAAACCTTATTAAAAACTTGGATGGTCAACTGCTCAATCAAACCAAATTGTTCTGCTGTATCAATCAATAAATTGGTGGCGACACGTTGCGCATGGTCGGATGGCCATCGCACCAAAGCCTCGACCGACTTGATGCTCTTAGAGCGCAAATCAACTTTGGGTTGATAACGGATTTCTAAAGCGTTGTCGTCTAATACTTGTTTTATCGCGCGCGGTAAATCATCGGGGCCATGCCGTTGATCGTGCGTCACGCGAGCTAAATCGAAGCGTAAATTATTGGACTGCGCATTGCGCAATGCCAACTCCGCATTGCGTACCAACTCTACTGCGGATTTAGCATGAAGCGGCGCACATGCAATCCCAAGACTGGGATGAAAAAAAATGGTGTGTGATTCGATATTGATTGGTGAGCTCAAGGCATTTAAAAGGCGATGTCCGGCTAACACTGCCAAGGCCTCGGAACTCAAATGCGGCAAAATGAACCAACACTCGTTTTCGGTTGCAAACACAAACCGATCTTTCGCACGCAAACTAGGCAATATGGCCTCACAAAAATGTGCTTTCACAATTTGCGCATAATGTGCATTTAGCAAAGCTTGCAAACGATCGCTACGTTGTAAAGACAAGACCAATACCGCAACCATATGAGAATCATCAAGCTGTTGAATTTCTGTCTCCAAGGTCGACATAAATTCATCAAGACTTTCAATCAATGCGTGTTTTTGGCCGATTAACATAGCAAGCGATTCTTTCTTCAAGCGCGGTAGAAGTCATGACAAACGATGCCGTAAGCGCCATCGGGCAAACCGCGCAAAATACTGATGCGCTCAGCGTCACCGACCAAATCTTGCCGCATCAAATCAAACATCAATGGTTTTTCTAACAGACTCTTGTCAGCACGCGTCAAGATCAACACTTTGGGGTCTAGTCGACGTATTTTGTTATGTTCCAACACAATCGCCACTTCGCCAGTGCTTAGCTGAATCAAACTGCCAACCGGAAATATGCCTATCGCTTGCACGAATTCTTCCACCAAGGGCGCATGCAACTGGCCTTGCGCCATTCTGAACAATTCTTTCATCGCATCAAATGATGAGCGAATTTCACCATAGGGTCGGGCTGAAGTCATCGCCGCAAAGCTATCTGCAATCGCGGCCATTCTGCCAAAAATACTAATTTCTGCACCAGCTAAGCCACGTGGATAACCGCTACCATCCATACGTTCATGATGCTGGTTAATGCCCATTTTGACATTCGGACTTAAAGGCTCTTGCGCCTCTAGCAAAGAGATGCTGGCATCGACATGCGTTTGTATTATCGACGCCTCAGCGGGCGACAACTTACTTGGCTTTTTGAGCAAAGCTTCTGGTATCTCCAACTTACCGATATCCAATAACAAACCAATAAATCCGAGCTCCACCAACTGCGATTTAGAAAACCCAATATGCCTTCCCAAGGTCAGCATATAGACAGAGACTTTCAACGCGTGCGAGACAACATTCACGTTTTCAGAACGCATTTTCAATAACCACATCATGGCAGAAGGGTTAGAAATCACGCTGTCAGTCAAAATTTGTACCGTCGGTAAAACTTCTTTTAATTCCAAAGATTGCATGCTTCTTAAATCTTGATGGAGATTGCTAATCAAACTATCAGCCTTCTCAATCACTTCGCGCGCGCGCGCTAGCTCCTCTGCCATACTGCGTTGATCGCGGTAGTGCACCAGATGAATATCTTCGGGAATATAGTCGGGACGATGCGCTTTTTTTCTTTGATGCTTAGGGCGCGTCCACAAGGAACGATGCAAATGCCGACCATACTGACTCCAACGCAACCAACGTTCCCACCAGTTTAGATCTGCTTGGCTTGCTTCACGTGGTTCCATCCCCTGCATCATTGATGCAAATTGTTTGCTTGCTCCAGTATGGGTTCGCATTAATGCATCCGCTGCCGTCTCATGCAGATGGGTTTCCGCTTCGATTTGCGCTAACTCGGGCGCAGGATGACTATGCACTCTTCGATGATGCAAAGTTTTTTTATGGTGATGACGTAGCCGACGCGTCGCCACATAATCGGATTTGATAAATTTTTTATGTAGCCAAGCGACCACACGATCCAATTGCCCTTGCTGCTGATCGATCTCTACCCGATGCCCAAGTGCATTACGCGGATTAGCTTGCACTTCATCATAAGTGCGCAACTCATACAAACGCTCATAAGGTAGATGAACAAGCGCGTGCTCATTACTACGGCGCGGATCAATGACCAGCTCTTTAACTAGACCTTGTAGCGTTTGAAGATCCAAAGCATCGCTCAGCAGAAAGCCCTGTAGCATGAACGGGGTTTGTGCCCATGGCCTATCCAATTCAGTAACAAACATTCCCAAACGTAGATCATCAATGCGTATGCGTAATGCTTCACATAATTGATACGTCTGAGTACTCACAAGCCCATCACTTTTTTAAATAATTGAAGTTCGACACAAAATTATTCTGCATAATTTTGCATATAGACCTAATCATAACGAGTTTATTTCACTAGGCGTGAGATGGGCGAAAAAAAACCCGCAATTTCTCGATAATTGCGGGTTTTTTCCTACAGAAAGAAGCGAATTATTTTGCTTGAATACCTTCATCCAATGCAGGCAAGACTTGAACTTGCAAACGACTTAACTTACCCGCACCACGGTACAAACGGTGATTGGCCTTAATGAAATCGCTATCCTTTGCTTGATAAATATTATCCACATACTTTTGTGGATTGCGATCAATGAAAGGGAACCAAGACGATTGCACTTGAATCATGATGCGGTGACCACGTTTAAAGGTGTGCATCACGTCATTGATGGCAAATTTAACCGCATGTACTTCATTTGGCTGCATCGCTTTTGGGTGCTCGAAACTATCACGGAAACGTGCTCTAAACGGTTCACCACGCACCAAGGTCTGTTGCGCACCACGATTCGGCTCACCCACTGCGCTATCCATTTTGTTCGGATTAACATCAATCAACTTCACAACAAAATCCGCATCACTACCTGTCGTGCTGACAAACAGAGATGCTTCTAACGGCCCTGCAAAAGTTACATCACGCTCCAACACCTCGGTTTGATAAGTCAAGACATCGGGGCGACTGCTAGCGAAACGCTGATCCATAGCGACGTATTGATTACTCCAACGATTACCAATCTCGGTCGTATAAGGCACTGGTTTCGCTGGGTCGCTGATGTACTCATCAAAACTTAAGGAAGTATCCTGCGGCATATTAAAACTAAGCTTACCATCCGCTTGGAAGTACAAAGACTTGGTTTGCGTATTTGCTGGCGGCCAACTATCAAAACTACGCCAACGATTCGCTCCCGTTTCAAAAATCCATGCTTCTGGCAAGGCTGGCTTGCTACCGCCTTTCAAATGATGTTTGAAGAAAGCGAATTCGATCGGTTGATAGCTGTATGCAGTCTTAAAGCCAAAATTGGCATCGCCAATTTTTTCACCTGTAGTGCTCGTCCAACCACCATGCACCCACGGTCCAATGACTAAGGTGTTGTTGATTCCTGGATTATTTTTTTCGATCGCTTTGTAAGTCTGAAGAGGGCCATACAAATCTTCGGTGTCATACCAACCACCCACTGTCATCACCGCGGCTTTGATATTCTTCAAGTGCGGCAATAAATTTTTGGCTTGCCAGTAGCTATCGTAATTCGGGTGCTCCATCAATTCATTCCAAAACGGAATGCCACCTTTAAAATACTTCGTATTGGCATTGGCGAGGGAGCCTAATTCCAAAAAGAATTGATACGCATCGGGCACGCCCCAATCAAAGCCGCGATCATTATTAACATCGGTTGGCACTGGCCTAGGTTTACCAAATCCACTGAAGAAACTAAAAGCGAGTTGCACATTAAACGCACCATTTCTATGCATATCGTCGCCACGGAACCAATCAGCAATCGGGGCTTGAGGCGATGCCGCCTTCAATGCAGGGTGTGAATCAATTGCACCTGCCGATGTATAAAACCCAGGATAAGAAATCCCCCACTGCCCGACTTTGCCGTTATTCGCAGGTAGGTTCTTTACCAACCAATCAATCGTATCGTAGGTGTCACTACTTTCATCGACATCATTTTTACTTGTTTTTTTGCTGATATGCGGACGCATATTCACAAATTCACCTTCCGACATATTTTTCCCACGCACATCTTGGAAGGCAAAAATGAAGCCTTCTTTTTCGTACTCAAAAGTTGGGCCTAAGCGTGTTTTGTATTTGTCCGTGCCGTAAGGTGCGACGGTGTAAGGTGTGCGGACTAGCAAGATAGGATAAGGCTTACTCGCACTGGCATCGTTAGGAACATAAATTGAAGTAAACAATAATTTGCCATCGCGAGCCGGAATACGGTATTCGTATTTTGTATAATTTTTACGAATGTATTCTGCCCTCTGTGCAGGACTCTCTTTTTCATCTTGCGCCGCAAGATTGGTAAGATTTGTAGTCGAATTTGTAGTCGTGGCATGTGCGGTAGTCGACACTTGCGCGCCTAAAGCGCCACAAAACAAAGCAAGGAACAATAAGCTAGGGGTGCGGAGTTTCATCAAGCAACCTTTCAAGAACGAAAAAGTGAGTCGAGACTGAGAACAAATAATGTCGTCTTATCTGACCGTCGCTTATCGAAATAAGTTCATTGCACACACCAGTGTGACGACATGATCTAGATCAAACGCGCGTTTAGTCGGGTTTATAATCCGGTAAGTCGGCTTCGACCTGGAATACCGAGTTGACACCTTGCAGTCGAGCTTGACGCAAAGCTTGATCAGCACGCGCGAGAACTTTTTCTGCGCTATCGCCAGGAGAGTTGGCGGTCAGCCCTGTACAAAAACTGATCTCTAATTCAGGCGCCAGTTCGGCCCAATCAAATTCACCCATTTTCTGTTTTAAGCGCGCCATCGCTTTCACGCTTTGATCCAGCCAAGTAGTCGGCATCACGATCGCAAACTCGGTCGCACCAATACGCCCAAAAGAATCGAGGCTGCGTAAAACCTGCAAGGCCTCGTGTGTTAGCACTTGCAAAATACGCTTAGTCACATCTTGGCCATGCTTTTCCATAATTTCAGGTAAACGATCCACACCAATGATCGCCACTGTAAAAGTGTGTCCGGTCCTCTGTGAACGCTGCAACTCTGCATCGAGCCGTTCGATTAGCGTGTTGCGGTTTAGCGCGCCAGTCAAATGATCATGTGTGACCAAAGTTTGCAATTGCGTCATTACCGCTTCTAACTTTGGCAGCACATCTTCCCTGCTACTTCCTTCTTTGATTTGTGCTATCGCTTCAAGCAATTGTTGCTGAGCAAAAGGAATAGTTTGTTTGGTATTTCTTGGCATGCGATTCGCACTCATGGATTGATTAATCAAATATCAAATTCGCGCTATTGAGCCAAGTGCGCTCAATAATTGGGCTTACAATAGCCACTTTAAAGACGTTCAGCAAGCACTATGCATTTTCTGTCGTATTCATCACCGCTACAGATAATCGAGAGTCAACTTTTTCCAGGTATCGAACTATGGGTGAAGCGTGACGATTTGCTGCACCCGCAAGTATCCGGTAACAAATTCCGAAAACTCAAATATCCTTTATCGGCGGCCTTACTTCAGCGCGCAAACTTAATTTCGATGGGCGGCGCATGGTCAAATCATTTACATGCACTCGCCCATGCCGGACATCTGCTCGGATTAAAAACCACTGGTTTAGTTCGAGGCCTAGTCCCCAATAATCAAACTGGCTTGAGCGCGACCTTACAAGATTGTCAGAACTTAGGGATGCGACTACATTTTCTGTCCAGGTTGGATTATCGCGAATTGCGTCACAACCCGAACTACTGGCAAAAGTGGATAGAGGCTGATCCAGCAGAGTATTCTTGGCTGCCTGAAGGTGGCAGTAACGCCGAAGCAGTACGTGGGGTCGCTGAACTAATTGATGAGCTCGATTGGATACCAGACACAATCATACTTGCGTGCGGGACTGGTGCCACGCTAGCAGGCATCGTCAAGGGTATGCGCAACCGCGGTCGGGTGATTGGAATTGCAGCAGTACAAAATGCCAGCTATTTAAAATCTGACGTTCAACAATTATTACTGGCGGCAGACAACATTCACTTCGATAACTTTGAGATTTTGCACCAGTTCACCCACGGTGGATTCGCCAAAGTGTCGCCAACATTAGTTCATTTTTGCAAGCAATTTACTGCTGAAACCGATATTCCTTTGGAGCCTGTCTACACCGGAAAAATGTTTTACGCCTTACATCAATTGAGTCTGAGCAAGCACTTTAAAGAAGGAGAGAAAGTAATTGCGATTCACACTGGCGGCTTGCAAGGAAATCGAGGCTTCGACTTGACTTCGACTTAACGAGATCAACATCAACTTGCATACGTCGAATCAAAAATACGAATACGTTTGTTTAATCGCCTTCCACCAAACAACGAATTGATTCTAAAAACGATGCTCGTCGATCAAATGTTTATTAAAGCTATATTTGCTACCGCCTTGTAGTACATCAACCAACTTGCGAGGATTCGCTGCGGAGATAAAAACATCCGCGACGCCATCTTTCACGCGAAATTTGGTTGCGGGACTCAAAATGCAATTTGGCTTTAACATCAGATGACGAATCATTCTGGCTTTTTCACTACACAGTAAAAAATGATTTTCTTTACGAAAATTCGCCAGCGGAATATTCAACCACCATCCCTCGTCACTGACATAACGAACCAACTGAGAAAATTGCGTGTTTCCCTCATTCAATGCATTTGCCCGTAAGGATTCATTGGCAATTTGGATCGCTTCTGCTTTATTCATGATTCAATTTCTCAAATAAAAAAGGGCGAATAATTCGCCCTTTTAGTATGACAGCTGACTCAGCTCATTTACCCCAGTAAGAGAGATACTTTGCACGGAAATCATTAGAAGGATCAAACACATCCTTGCTACCGCCATCGTAGGTAATATTTTGCAAGGTAACTAAATGCAAGGGAGCATTGTAACCGCTAGGAGCCACTTTTGACATCGCACGATTTAACTCGTCCATTAATTGCCAACCATGTAAATTCAAAGGTTCTGGCACACTGCCAATTTGCAAATCGCCTTTGCGGATACGCTTATACGCAGTTGCGGAGCCATCACCCGCAGAAATGCCACGCAAATTATTCGCCGCGATCAACTTCTCAATTTCAGGTTTATCCATCATATCAAAGTAGACATCATTAACTGCGATCACGTGCGTCCATTTAGAACCATGGCGCTTCACCAAGCCCTCAATCACACTAGGGAATTTTTTACGTGACTCTGCCAATGGCAAATCTTCTGTGCTCAAAATACGGCAAGCCTCACATTGACGCAGCGCCTCGACAATCGCTCCTGACTTGGTTGCCATGTAAGGTGATGAGGTGTCGGTAAACACGACAATACCCGTCTTATTGCTAGCTTCCGCTGCGCCAAACAAGGCGGCGATCTGTGCTGCATCTTTAGGATCCGTCGTGACGTTGGTGAATAATCCAGGTACCGCACCAGATTTAAAACTCGCGTGCCAACCGACAACTGGCACTTTGGCCTCGGCCGCCGCGGTTAAGCCCTTCGTTTGACTTGCAGCATCAACTCCAGCCAACACGATTCCATGCGGCTTCATCTCTAATGCTTGCTTGACGACGCCAGCTCCTTGATTGCATTGTCCACGACAATCAAGTGGCAAAATTTGCCACCCTGTACCGTTTGCAGCTTCACGCATCCCGGTGAACACACCGTAGGTTCCAGCATCGCTCATATCATGGGCGATAAAAACGATTTTCTTATCTTTCTGCAATTGCGGTCCAGAAGTTGGACCATCCCATTTTGATTTTAGTGCAGATGCCTTCGCGACTTTGGCATTGGCGGCGCTCAAAAACTGCATAGAATTTTGTTGCGCTTGTGCCCCAGTCATGAAGCAAGACACAAACAGCATTACGATTAAGCTTTTACTGTGAAGAGTAGTCATAAATCCAGATCAATCAGGGTAAACAATCAATAGCGCTAATTTCATGGCAAATTGAATAGATGAAAAAAGCGCAAGCGCTCAGAGATTAGCCTAGAACGCACACAAGTGCAATTGAGACGATGAAAAGTCGATGTTTGTGTGTGGCAACTCTGCACAATTCTTCCTAAATGACCAAGCATTCATCTTTTTGGTGCAGAAAAAGACGTGTTCGAATCCCTATTTCAACTGAGATTAAAAGAGCGCCCTCATATTGCAGCGCAAAAAAAATCCCTGATGCAGTGAACTGCAAATCAGGGATTTTTCGGCGATATACCGTAGTGATTATTTTTGTGGCGTAGGCTTTGCAGGCTCAATCACCACATTGACCTTGGCTTTTGCCGCATCCACTTCTGATACTGCATGCGAACGCATCACAAGCATCGTCAGCGCACTTAAGGCAAAACCAAAAATAAGCAAAACACTAGCGGCTTTCCAAAATATTTTCATATTCAGCTCCTCATTAAAATTAAACTCGCGATTCTCAAGAATCTGTACCTATTTGAGTTAATCTCACGCACTCTGCGTCAATTTGTCAGCTATGCAAACGCGCAAGATTCACAATGTTCATGCGTGCGCTGGCTCAGATCGTACTGTCGAGCGTAATAAATTTACGTTCCACATTAAATACCGACCAAAACCAATCACCGACCACCGCGTCATCCATACACAAGCCAATAACAAGAAAGTACCCAGCAACAGCAAGCCGATTCCCAAAAATGTATGTTGCACCTGCATCTTATTTTTAATCGTAATGGTATTAGCGTGTTTATCTAGACGAGAAAAATCACTCGTATCAAATTCCCTGCTCACACCGCTGCGATTCATTCCTTTATCTACGGTTAAACCCGTTTCACTAATATTGATCGTCACTGCTCCTTCGCGGTGCTGATATTGTCGATGGCTTTCACTGGTATAAAAGCGATGATGGTGCGTGGGCAGCTTAAATTCCATTTGCGGAACCCCAGAAACGCTCGCGGCAAAAGTGACAATACCTGCGCCATAAATCACTAAGGAACTGAGATAAGCAACAAACAAAAAACTGCCATAAACAAAAGCCGGGATCAGCATAAAGAAATTGAAGATCACTAAGCCGATCGCGGCGATGAACAGGCTAAACACATTGCCTAAACTAAAATCATTTTTCAGATTTTGGAATCGCATGTTGGCACGTTTCTGTGCTGCCAGCAAACGTGGATTTGGCAACTGCGCAATCACCTCTGCTTCGGTTTTACCGCTAGCAAGACCATCTGCAAATTGCTTTTCATAATGCGCCACGGTTTCAGTAACAACCGTACTTGGCAAACCCTGCAATTCTTGACGCAAGGTGTTCATATATTCCGTTTTGTTCATCCTGTTCTCCCTTTATTACTAATCTATACGATTGCGCTTCTACGATGATGCCACTGTAAATCGAAGCGGAATCGCGCGATATCGAATAGCGACGCATTGCAAATCAAAAGGGATAAAAGGTAATTTTGAGGGATAAACGCAAATCCAAACCAACACCGCAAAAGGATTAGACGAGCAAAACTTCAATGATGGGTTTGGATCCAATCGGTAAGAACTTGTTCTGCATCGGCAGCTAGGTGCAAACCCAATTTGGTTCGGCGCCATAAAATATCTTGTGCCGTCATCGCAAACTCACGCTGAATCAAATAATCAATTTCACAAGCATACAAGCCTTCTAGAACTTGCTCTCCCATCGACTTTTCATCATGAGAGTTCTCTAAAACCTGATGTATCTGGGTTCCGTAAGCACGTGCTAAACGCTGAACCAATTTCGTCGGTAACCATGGATACCGCTCACAGCAAAGCGTCAGAAATCGAGAGAACTCTTGGACATTTTGATTGCTGGGTTCCTCAGAAAAAATAGTCCCACCTGGCAGGCAGGCTTTCTTGGTCCACGCTTGCTGAACTGGAGCATGCGGCAAAGCCAGCTGAATCTGATTCACTGCTTCTTCGGCTAGGCGGCGGTAAGTGGTTATTTTGCCGCCTAACACGTGTAAAGCTGGTGCTGGCAATTGGACAAATTCTAAGCGGTAATCGCGGGTAATCGACTTGGCATCTGCATGCCCATCATCAACCAAAGGACGAACGCCAGAAAAACTATGAACGACATCGGCAGCAGAAATTTGCGAGCGGAAATAGTGGTTACTTAGATCGCAAAGATAATCAATTTCTTGTTCCGAAATTTTCAAATTATCCAAATCACCGTGGTATTCAAAATCGGTCGTACCAATGAGCGTAAAGTTGTTTTCATAAGGAATAGCAAAAACGATGCGCCCATCAGGATGTTGAAAAATATAAGCGCGCGAGTGATTAAACAAGCGCTTGACCACGATGTGACTACCTTTTATCAATCTTAGTTTTGGCGGCGAGTTGCTGGCATTACATCGCACCTGAAATTGCGAAGCCCACGCGCCGGTCGCGTTGACAATACACGCAGCATCTACTTTGAATCGATACTGCTGCGAAAAATTATCGGTGTGGCAAAGTTCTGCCAACCATCTTCCATTTTGCACGGTAAGATTTTCACACGCAGTACGCGTCAATATTTTTGCTCCGCGCTGTTGCGCATCTATTGCATTTAACACCACCAAACGCGCATCGTCGACCCACGCATCAGCGTATTCAAAACCGCGTTGCAAATGTGACTTTAAACTGGCACCACTCTCGTGTTGAGAAAATTCGATACCACGCGTACTCGGCAATAGATCTCGTCGTGCCAAATGATCATAAACAAACAATCCTGCTCGCAAAAACCAATACGGACGCAATCCATTCACATAGGGCATGACAAATTGCAGAGGAGAAATAAGATGCGGAGCAATTCGCATCAAATCTTCACGTTCTTGCAAAGCTTTTCGAACTAGTGAAAATTCATAGAATTCTAAATAACGTAAGCCACCATGAATCAATTTCGACGATGCCGATGATGTGTGCGCTGCCAAATCGTCTTTTTCACACAAGATGACGGATAGACCTCGTCCAGCAGCATCGCGTGCAATTCCTGCACCATTGATGCCGCCACCAATGACGAGTAAGTCACACTGTTGCGTGCTGGTTTCTTTAAACATCACAGGCTCACTATTTTATTGATTTACATCAATTCTTGTCGGTTCGAGGGATTTTCCCCAAATTTCATAGGTATATTTTCTACTAGTGCCTACATGTTTATTTCAAATATATTATATGTTGAAAAGCAAGCATAATTTGTTGAGTTACAACGTCAACAAATTATGTAATGTTTTTTCACAATTAAGGGAAAATATTGATTGTCAATTCTCAGCAAAATTGATAGTTTATTAGGCGAATACATAAATATATGAGGATTTACAGCACGACAACTTAGTAACATTACAACTACCGCAGGAGGAGACACAATATGGGTAACCCAAACGTCGCAGCAGAAGGTATGACCAAAGAGGAGCGGAAAGTCATTTTCGCTTCATCATTGGGAACAGTTTTTGAATGGTATGACTTTTATCTATATGGCACGCTAGCTGCCGTTATCGGTAAGAAATTCTTCACCGCACTCGATCCAAACTCACAAATGATCTTCTCCTTGCTGGCATTTGCAGCGGGCTTCATCGTTCGTCCGTTTGGTGCATTAGTGTTCGGTCGCCTCGGTGACATGATTGGTCGTAAATACACGTTCTTGGTAACGATCGTGTTAATGGGTGGCTCCACGTTTATTGTCGGTTGCTTACCAGGTTACGAAATGATCGGTATCGCCGCTCCGATCTTGTTGATTGCTTTACGTATGATGCAAGGTTTGGCATTGGGTGGTGAATACGGTGGTGCAGCAACTTATGTTGCGGAACACTCCCCAGCGAATAAACGCGGATTCTTCACCTCGTGGATTCAAACAACGGCAACATTAGGTTTGTTCTTGTCACTGTTGGTTATCTTGGGTGCTCGTACTGCGGTTGGCGAAGAACAATTTGCTGATTGGGGCTGGCGTATTCCATTCTGGGTTTCAGCGTTATTGCTGATTATCTCGGTTTGGATTCGTATGTCCATGAATGAGTCACCAGCATTTGCAAAAATGAAATCCGAAGGTAAGGTTTCAAAAGCACCATTAACTGAATCATTCGGTAAATGGAGCAACCTGAAAATCGTTATCTTGGCGTTGGTTGGTTTGACAGCTGGTCAAGCGGTGGTCTGGTACACAGGTCAATTCTATGCCTTGTTCTTCTTAACCAATACGCTCAAAGTTGACAATGCAACGGCAAATCTGATGATTGCTGCTTCACTGATTATTGGTACGCCATTCTTCGTGGTGTTTGGTGCCTTGTCAGATAAAATTGGTCGCAAACCCATCATTATGGCTGGTTGCTTAATCGCTGCTTTGACTTACTTCCCACTGTTCAAAGCACTGACTGAAGCGGCAAACCCAGCATTGGCAGCAGCGCAAGCAGCTAACAAAATTGTGGTGACTGCAGATCCGTCTGAATGTTCATTCCAGTTTAATCCTACTGGGACGAAAAAATTCACTAGCTCATGCGACATTGCGAAGCAAGTATTGGCAGCAAACTCAGCAAGCTATGAAACAGTAGAAGGCCAAGGACCAGCGACAATCGCAATTGGTACGACTGTAATTCAATCCTACACTTCAAACGGCCTAGAAGCTGCAGATGCGAAAGCAAAAGACGCTGCATTTAAGAAATCTGTAACAGATGCGTTGCGTGCTGCAGGCTATCCAGCTAAAGCAGATCCAGCTGGAGTCAACAAGCCCAAGATCATCTTGATCTTGTCGATCTTAGTGATTTACGTAACGATGGTGTACGGTCCAATTGCAGCGATGTTGGTGGAAATGTTCCCAACACGCATTCGCTACACTTCGATGTCCTTGCCATACCACATCGGTAATGGTTGGTTCGGTGGATTGTTGCCAGCAACTGGTGTGGCGATCGTGGCGCAAACCGGTAATATGTATAACGGTCTGTGGTACCCAATCATTGTTGCGGCTGTCACATTCGTTATCGGCATGTTGTTTGTTAAAGAAACTAAAGATGTCGATATCTACGCAAACGATTAACCCATTGTTTGTGCGCAGATAAAGCATCTGCCGAAAATCAAAGCTCGATCAGAAATGATCGGGCTTTTTTTGAAGTTTATGCAGTATCAATATTTATATAAAAAAATGCAGAACTGTATTGCATTGTATCGAGATAAAAACAAACTCAATTATCAAAATTCACTTTTTCAATATTGGCGTAGAATGTACTAAATCCAGTAGAGACTCCACACAATAGTTTGTCTAAAAAAGAGGACTGATCATGAACAAAATCTATTTTGACAAAACGGAAAAAGGCCGAGAAGAAATCGTCAGCAGGACTTATCACCTGAGTGCAAAACTTCGGCCTTTACTCGTCATTATTGATGGCAAACATACTGTTGAAGAACTACTAAAGAGCGTACAAGGACTGGGCTTATCACAAGTCCATCTCGACAATTTATTGGCTGAGGGTTTTATTGCGGCTCGACCAGCTAACGCAACGGCTGCTCCAGCAACTGCAGCAACGAGCGATCAAATACCGACCAACGCAAATCCAATCAATTTAGCACCACCGAAACAAGCTATCCCACTTACACCAGAACAAAGCGCTGCTCAATTACTAATGATTAGAAACTTCTTTAATGAAAATGTGAAAAGTAATTTGGGACTGAGAGGATTTGGAATGCAGCTAAAAGTCGAACGCGCGGAAACACGCGATGATTTTCTGCAGTTACGTGAGCCTTTTTTAGAGGCAGTTGAAAAGGCAAAAGGAGAAGCGCTTGCCAAGGAGTTAGGAAATCGCCTCGATCAGATTCTTCTGTAGAGTAAGTATCACTAAATTTAGAAACAATACAGCAGAATTCGGGATAGCAGAACGACTACTATCCCAAACAAACCCACCACCTCAAGTCGTCGCCATAAAATCTAAATACAATTGACGCGCTAATGTAGCAACTTCACCGATTGGCATTTCATGCTCTTCATAGCGAGTACAAGGCATCACTTTGCCGTAATTGCCCGTATTAAATATTTCTTTGGCAGTTAGCAGTTCTTCGGGGCGAACACTACGCTGATCAACAACTATTCCGTTAGACGAGAGCAAATCGATCACGCGCGCACGGGTAATGCCTGATAAAAAAGTGCCATTTGCGACTGGTGTCACAACACGTCCCTCGGCACTAACAAAAAACAAATTCGCAGTTGCAAACTCGGCGACATTGCCTGTGATATCACACACAACAGCATTCTCAAATCCACGTAATTTTGCATCACGTAGGGCACGCGTTGTATTTGGATACAAGCACGAGGCCTTCGCATCGGTCGGCGCCATCGCAGGACTAGGGCGCTGCTGCGTGGCTAAACATGCTGAAAATCCTGCAAAACTTGGTAAGGGCGCATCAAAAAGCGTTAGCGCAAATCCTGACTGACTTGGGATCAACAAACCATCTGTGCCAAAAATCAAAGGTCGAATATATAGTTCAGCATCAGCAGGAAATTTGGCAACCCCTTCGCGGCATAATGCCTCTAGTTGCTCCAATGAATAAGGACAGCTCAAGCCCAAATGCTCTGCAGATCGGATCGCTCTCGCAAGATGCAAACAGAGATCCGGCAAATGCCCACGCACCGCTCGAGCCCCATCGAATACCGAAGAACCAAGCCAAACGCTGTGATCCATCGCCCCCATAACGGCAACATTACCTTCTACCCATGCACCATTTATAAATGTTAAGTACATAAACGACCTTCATACGAAATGTTGAAATTCACTTGCTTCATTCATCTGATCCAAACAAGCATAGCTTAGATAAAATAAAACCCGCCAACAAGTGACGGGTTTTTAAGGCGGTGAAGCGAACTTATTCAAGTTTCCAAACAAAATCAACTTTCGCCCACATTTGTTCCGCTTTACCATCTTTGGTGCCAGCTTTGAACTTGCATAAGCTCAAGGCAGACAAAGCTGCTTTATCCAGACTTTTCGATCCGCTCGACTTTTCAACTTTTGACTCCACAACTTTACCATCTGGCGCAACCAAAAAACCCATCGTCACAGTACCAGTTTCTTCGTTCATCAATGCAGCTTTTGGATATTTCGGTGATTCACATGACTTACTATCCATCACAGGTGCGACATCGGCAGCATGGCTATAGCCAGAAATCGCCGCCAACAAACCAATTGCAATCAGGGATAATTTAGCATTCATAGACAAACTCATTCAAATTAATTAATTAAAAGTCAGCGTTGAGTCATGTCAAAACTTCCAAACATAATCTACTTTGACCCACATTTGCTCTAGCTTACCATCTTTTGAGCCAGCTTTAAATTTACATAAGGTAAACGCACTTAACGCTGCCTTATCTAAACTTTTTGAGCCGCTCGATGTATCAATTTTCGACTCAACTATCTTACCATCCGCACCGATCAGAAACGCCATCGTTACAGTGCCAGTTTCTTCATTGATCAGAGATGCCTTTGGATACTTTGGCAAATCACATGATTTAGAATCTATCGCGGGAGGTACAACTGCCGCGTTTGCCTGCAAACTCAAGAAACCAGTGAAACAAAAACTCAAGATTAAAAATACGACTCGCATATATCCGCCTTTGCTGAACAAAACACGCATCAATCTTCAATTACCCGATTTGTTACCAACCGCTATCCGATCACTCTCACAGTTCGCAAGTACGGATTACTTAAAACTCTTCCCAATCATCGTCATTCGCTTTTGGCGCAGCTTCTTTTCTTGGTGCAGGCTTTGCCGCAGGCAAAGACTTCACTGCTGCTTTTGGCTTACTGACTGGGGTTGGTTCCGCACGTTTTACCGGAGGCGCGACCGGACGATTAGCAAAAGCATTTTGCTCACCAGCGTTCAACTTGAAAATACTGACAACTTTTGCCAATTCACTTGCCTGATCTTGCAAACTTTGCGCTGCCGCTGCTGCCTCTTCAACCAAAGCGGCATTTTGTTGGGTCATGCCATCCATCTCGATGATCGCTAAATTGACTGCTTCAATTCCAGAACTTTGCTCTTGGCTAGCGGCACTAATTTCAGCAATGATATCCGTTACATGTCGAACACTAGAAACAACTTCATCAATTGTTGCACCTGCTTGACCAACCAATTTGCTACCGATCTCGACTTTCTCAACAGAGTCACCAATCAAGGTCTTAATTTCTTTCGCAGCCGCCGCACTACGTTGCGCCAAGCTACGAACTTCTGAAGCGACCACCGCAAAACCCCGCCCCTGTTCACCTGCTCTCGCCGCCTCAACTGCCGCATTCAACGCCAAGATATTGGTTTGGAAAGCGATACCATCAATCACACTAATAATATCAACAATCTTTTTCGCAGATTCGTTAATAGAACTCATAGTGTCGACCACTTCTGCCACCACGACACCACCTTGACGCGCGACATCCGATGCGGAAGCTGCCAATTTATTCG
The DNA here is from genome assembly GCF_014652415.1 of Affinundibacterium macrobrachii. Taxonomy (GTDB): domain Bacteria; phylum Pseudomonadota; class Gammaproteobacteria; order Burkholderiales; family Burkholderiaceae_D; genus Undibacterium; species Undibacterium macrobrachii. Next base: position 13,596 of record NZ_BMYT01000008.1, on the reverse strand, counting down.
CCTCACGCGCATTGTCCGCGTTTTGCTTCACCGTTGTTGTCAATTCTTTCATTGACGCTGTGGTTTTTTCCAATGAGCTAGCTTGTTGTTCTGTGCGTGAAGACAAGTCCAAGTTACCAGTTGCGATTTCACGAGAAGCGGTTGCGATCGTGTCGGTACCAACACGCACTTGCCCTACGATGTTCACCAAGCTATCACGCATGGTTTTCATTTCAGCAATCAAACTTTCAGAGTCGCCTTTTTCAGTATCGATCACGCCAGATAAATCACCAGCGGCAATTTGACTCGCGATATCAGCAGCGTAATCTGGCTCGCCACCTAATTGTTTCAACAAGCTTCGAGTGATAAATACGGCTGCAATAATGCCCAAAATCAAAGCCAATCCACCTAACATCAGCAAAACATTACGTGCATTACTAAATGCAGATTTCGCTTCTTCAGCAACCGCTGCATTTTTCTTGTCTTCTAAGTCAACAAATTCATCTAAAGTTTTAAACCAATCATCTTGAATTGGACGAATTTTCTTAATCAAACCAATCGTCGCACTCTCTGGGTCATTTGCCAGACCTAAATCGCGTGCCAGATTGGGTAAGGGTGCAGCCGCCTTTTCTTTCTCTTTGAGTTTTGCTAATAAAGTACGCTCTTCTGGAGAAGACGTATTATCATTTTTTAGCATCTCCGCTAACTTTGACTCTTTGTCGTTATACGACTTAGTCTGCTCATCGATCCGCTTGAGATCCTTTGACATGTCGTCAATGTCAGTCAGCAAAGTCAAATTACGCAAAGACACTTGACGATCATAAACAATCGCGCGCATGTCAATAATCAAACGGCTTTTCACATTGCTCACATTTACAATGTCTTCAAGTCGGTCTTGAATCAACGCCATTCTGGAAATACCCAAGCTCGTCACCGCGATCAGCAGGATCAAAACTAGCGCAAAGCCGAGCCCGAGGCGTTTACCTACTTTCATTGTAGTTAAGTTCATGTCTATTCAACCAAGTAAGGAAGTTTAAAAATTTCAATATTTGCGTCACGTATCAACAAACGCACATTTGAGTCTTATATTTATAAGCGAGTAAGAATCATTCTTACTGAGAAGTTCGAAACTACCATCGATAGGAAGTCGACTTCTTGGTTAGAATATACTCCATTTTTGCCTGTTGGCAAGTCATCTAGTGGCAAAAAACCACTGGATTTAGACCATTCAGAAAAAATTTCTGCTGCATTGAAATTTCCGCTAAGCAATTCTACACCGAAGCTCTCCCCTGCTCAATCTGGTTTTGCCACAGCCCAGAAAGTTATCTCATCTCGCATCACTCAATGCAACAATCGTAGCTCTCTCACCTCAGTCAATAACTCTTGAATGACTTGCGGATCATAAGTGCGCAGAATCTTTTTCACGGCAGGCTCCAGCGCTGCGATATTTGTATTCAAAATTTCCTGCTTGATCTCCGGAAGTAGTGCTGCTGGCATAGAAAGCTCACGAAACCCCATACCAATCAGCAATCGGGTTAATTTGATATCGCCCGCCATTCCACCGCAAATGGCAACTGGAATTGCCGCTTTCTCCGCAGCGCTAACCGTCATCGACAACAATTGCAAAATTGCTGGATGGGTATCGTTATAAAGGTGAGCCACTTCATGATCGGCACGATCTATTGCCAAGGTATATTGAATGAGATCGTTCGTTCCTACCGATAAAAAATCAAGTTTCTTCACAAACATCGGCAAACTCAATGCCGCAGCCGGAATCTCTATCATCGCGCCCACTTGGACATTTTCATCAAACGCGATGCGTTCGATACGCAGCGATTCCTTAGCCTGCTCAATCATCGCGAGCGATTGATCGATTTCAAACGCGTGCGCAATCATAGGAATTAAAATATGCACAGTGCCGAATGCCGAGGCCCGTAGAATCGCACGCAATTGCGTCAAGAAAATTTGTGGCTCTTTTAAACAATAGCGAATCGCACGCAAACCTAAGGCAGGATTTAAGATGTTGTGTTCGCCGTGCTCCAAAGGTTTATCCGCGCCGACGTCTAAAGTACGAATCGTGACAGGCCTGCCCTTCATCGTTTGCACCGCCTGTTTGTAAGCGAGGAATTGTTCCTCCTCGCTTGGCAAATGTTGCTCAACACCAGTGCGTCCCATAAACAAGAATTCCGAACGAAACAGTCCAACGCCACTGGCGCCAGCTTCTAATGCCGCATGCGCATCTTCAGGCAACTCGATATTGGCCAACAAGGTAACTTCTATCCCATCCAAACTAATCGCAGGGGTCTTTTTTAATTTGCCAAGCTTTTTACGTGCTTTCAAAAGCACTGCTTGCTGTTGTCGATACTGCTCGATCAATAATGGAGATGGCGCGACAATCACCACGCCCGCATCACTATCAATAATCAGCCAATCATCTTGTCGAATCAGATGTGAAGCATTTCCCAAACCCACAACAGCGGGAATCCCCAAACTACGCGAGACAATTGCTGTATGCGAGTTGGTCCCCCCTTCATCGGTGACAAAACCAGTAAATGCAACATCGCGAAATTGCATCATGTCGGCAGGAGAAATGTCTTTTGCCACCACGATCATATTGGCATTTTGTTCGTCCACCCCAACTGCTCGAGGAAGTTGATCCGCACTACCAGTCAATACCTTCAGTACGCGTTCAGCGACTTGTTGAATATCCGCTTTTCGTTCGCGCAAATATTCGTCTTCGATTTCATCAAACTGTGCAGACAGAACATCGACTTGCGTGACCAATGCCCACTCTGCGTTGTAATGCCGCGTTCGAATAATGTCGAGCGGCGCTTCCGACACCATAGGGTCAGACAAAATAAGCGCATGCACATCAAGGAAAGCACCAAGCTCAGTAGGTGCATCTGTTGGCAACTCAGACCAAATCGATTGCAAATCTAATTGCACCGTGTCGATCGCCCGCTGCAAACGTTCGACCTCTGCCTCGACTTGTTCTTGGGCGACTAGGTAGTGCTTGACATCCATTGCGGCGGGACGCAAAAGATGCGCGCGGCCAATTGTGATACCGCGTGAAACTGGAATACCTTGCAAAGTAAAAGATGCCACGTCGCCTCGCTATGCGCTGTTTATGCGCTATTAGAAATCGAAAAAAGAACGATAAGCTTGGCGACTATTCGTTTTCACCAAAACGATCATTGATTAAAGCCGCTATTGCATCGAAACATGCTTGTTCATCTTCGCCATTCGTTTCCAACAATACTTTAGTGCCTTTGCCCGCAGCGAGCATCATGACGCCCATAATCGACTTGCCGTTGACGCGACGATTGTTGCGCGTGAGCCAAACCTCGCATTTAAATTTTCCACCGAGCTGTGTCAACTTCGCTGACGCACGCGCATGCAAACCAAGTTTATTAATAATTTCAATCTCTTGTTGAATCATCTTTTATCCACTTTACATCGAGGGAGGCTATAAAAAATTTGACTCAGAGTGCTATCAGCTCTGTCCAATACGAATTCTATTTTCAATTCTGGTCGCGCCGTTTTGCCCACCAGCGAGCGCCATTTCAACCACCACATCTAATTGATCCTGGCGATAAGTAATTGCTCGCAACAACATCGGCAGACTAATACCCGCAATCACGGCCACTTGATTTGCATCACCCGTCTGTGGGCAGCAGTTAGAAGGCGTCCCGCCAATAATGTCGGTCATAATCAATACGCCGCTACCATCATCGAGTCGCACAATTGCTTCGCGCACAATGCGACGAACTTCGTCCACATTTTGATCTGCTAATACATCAACCGCCTCAAGACGCTCCGGCCTACTCCGAAATACATGCGAAGCAGCGTCGATAAATGCGCTGCCCAAAGGTGCATGCGTCAATAAAAGTAAACCTACCATGCCATATTCCTGCTCATACCGTCACTCGCGAATTTCTATCGTTGTTTATTTTTTGCGACAATCTGCGCTTCGAGTGCATCGATAAAAATCGCTGCGACTTTTAGTCCAGTTTGTTCAGTAATTTCTTGGAAACATGTTGGGCTAGTTACATTCACTTCCGTCAAATAATCACCAATTACATCTAATCCTACCAGCAACAGCCCACGATTTAAAAGAATAGGCGCGAGGGTTTGTGCAATTTCTGTATCTCGAGCCGTCAATTTTTGTGCAAGGCCAACACCACCCGCAGCTAAATTACCTCGCACCTCACCATTTTGTGGAATTCTTGCCAAAGCATAAGGCACCACCGTGCCACCGATTAATAAAATCCGCTTATCACCATGTACGATTTCTGGAATATACCGTTGCACCATGATGGTTCTGGTTTGATTATTCGTCAGTGTTTCTATGACGGCACCGAGATTCATACCATCTGCGCGAATTCTAAAAATACCCGCGCCCCCCATGCCGTCGAGTGGTTTCAAAATAATGTCTTGATGTTCCGCGAAAAACCGACGTATTTTTTGCTCGTTGCGCGTGACTAGGGTTGGCGCAGTGAATTGTGAAAACTGTGCGATGCTCAGTTTTTCATTATGATCACGGATGGCAGATGGCTTGTTAAAGACCAAAGCACCTTGTTTCTCAGCCAAATCTAATAGATAAGTGGCATAAATGTACTCCATATCAAATGGCGGATCTTTACGCTGTAGCACCGCATCAAAATCAGCCAAATGGCAATCGATCACGTCACCTAATTGATACCAATCTTGCTGATCGCCAGTTAAATGAATTTCTTGTACTGACGCGACGACCGAACCAGATATCAAGGCCAAGTCATCTGGTCCAAACGCATAAATTTGATGACCTCGACCTGCAGCCTCAACCATCATTGCGTAGGTTGAATCTTTGTAAATTTTAAACTGCGATAATGGGTCGGTGAGAAAAGCAATTTTCATAATCTTCACTTAATAGATTTCTGGATTCGGATCGGTTTTTTCTAATTCTAGCGAAGCTGCTAACAAGGCTAAGCGCGCAACCACGCCATACATATAGAATCGATTTGGTGCCGCTGTTCCAGGTTTCGCGCGCATATCGGGTACTGCATGTTGTTGTGCAAATGCGAGCGGAACAAACTCCATTCCCGGTGCATTGAGATTCTCATCAACGCCACGATCCTGATGCACACGATAAAAACCACCAACCACGTAGCGATCAATCATGTAAACCACTGGCTCGGCGACGCTTTCTTCGATTTGTTCAAAGGTGTACACGCCCTCTTGGACGATGTAATCATGAACTTCACGTCCATCCTTCACAACCGTCATTTTATTGCGCTGTTTTGAATTCAGATCTCTAACTTCTCGTGAGTCACGCACGGTCATGATACCCATACCGCAGGTACCAGCATCCGCCTTCACAATCACAAATGGTTTGTCTTTGATACCGTACTCTTTATACTTCTTACGAATTTTTGCCAATATAGTGTCGACGGTTGACATCAGTCCATCTAGACCCGTGCCCGCCTCGAAATCGACATCGCCACATTTCGCAAAAAATGGATTGATCAGCCAAGGATCAATCTCGACCATTTTTGCGAACTTTTTGACTACCTCATCGTAACTGGAAAAATGATTCGTCTTGCGTCGCTTAGCCCAGCCAGCATGCAACGGCGGTAGCAAAGTTTGCTCATGAATATTTTCTAAAATCGTTGGTATCCGAGTCGACAGATCATTATTCAAAAGTATCGTGCATGGATCGAAATTTTTTAATCCTAAGCGACGTCCGTTCGCAGAACGCTGTAGCGGTTCGAGTAGCAGCTCACCGCCGTCTGGCAATACGATATTCTTGGTTTGCGTACTAGTCTCATCTAAGTTGCCCAAACGGACATTCAATCCCGTTTGACGATAAATTTGCATTTGACGCGCAATATTCTGCCAATATGAGACATTGCATGGACGATCTTCTGGGATCAACAATAAATTACGCGCATCTGGGCAATACTTTTCAATGGCCGCCATCGATGCCTGTACCGCCAATGGCAACATTTCAGAACCTAAATGATTAAAGCCGCCAGGAAATAAATTTGTATCAACAGGCGCCAACTTAAAACCGGCATTTCGCATATCAACCGAACAATAAAACGGTGGCGTATGCTCTTGCCACTCTAAACGAAACCAGCGCTCAATCGAGGGCGTCGCTTCTAAAATTTTCTTTTCGAAATCGAGTAAGGGACCGTTGAGTGCGGTGGCGAGATGGGGAACCATAATGACCTTTACAAACAAAAAAACACGACTGCCGAAGTACGAGCCTCGGACAATCTATTAGCAGATGAATCGATTTAAGCAGCTTGGGGCGGATCAATAATTCTCAAGACCTCAAGTCCTCGCCACAACTAAGCGAATTATTCACCTATTTTGACTTTTATGCTGACTTTGCCAACAAGTCGAAATGCTCAACGACTGGCGCACTAGCAAAAAATGGCCCGACAATACTACGCCATTCAGCAAACGCGGCGGATTGACGAAAATCAATCGTGTGATTTTCTAAAGTATCCCAAAAAATCATCAAGACATATCGTTCAGGAGATTCAATGCCTTTATTCACTTTATAGCCGCGAAATCCTTTCGCATGCGCGATGACTTGCGTCAAACCCCGCTGAATTGCGGCATCGAAAGCTGTTTGTTGACCAGGTAGGATACGAATATCTGCTAATTCTAAAATCATTTCTTTCTTCTCACTTTTTACATGGCAAAGCTGTTTATACCAAACCACACTCTCTTAATTCTTTTTTCACATAAGAATAAAACACCGGCGCGGCAACAACGCCCGGCAAACCAAATAAGGCTTCCATCACCAGTATTGCCGTCAATAATTCCCAAGCTTTTGCATTCACTTGAGAACCAATGATTCGTGCATTCAAAAAATACTCTAACTTATGAATTACAACCATATAAGTTAAGGAAATCGCTGCCACATATAAAGAGTGTGACAAACTAACAATCACTATAACGGTATTTGAAATAATATTCCCAACAACGGGAATCAGCCCAGCAATAAAAGTAATCGCAATCATACTTTTAACGAGTGGCAAATGAACTCCCGCTACAGGCAAGATCAGTGCCAAAAATATCCCGGTAAATAGCGTATTAATTAGCGAAATTCGTACTTGAGCAAACACCACCCGATGAAACATATCGGCAAGATAAGCAATTCGCTGATGTAAGGCAGCAGCAAGTGGCTTGTATTGATGAACACTACTGACATCTTGTAATGCGACCATACTGCCGATCACCATTCCCAGCAGGAGATGAACGATCAAATGCCCAGCTTCTTGCCCAAGTAGTTTTGCTTCGCTAGCATGATCGCGCAATGTCGTCGTCAAGATACGCTTTAGTGCTTCAATATCCTCGGGCAAGTAAGTGCTAGCCCACAGCGGTAACTGTTGCCTAGATGATTCAAGGAGTTCTGCCAGCCTTTGCAGCAAAGACTGTAAGTTACCCGAATCGCTACGCAAAAATACGACGATGCCCCAAATACCCAAGCTAATCGTCAAAATAATCAAAACGGATAAAAACACCACCGCGATCATGCGCGACTGTTGATTACTAAACCTTCGTTCTATTCTTGGCACCAATAAGCGAACCAATGAGTAAAGTAATAACCCAGAAAATAAAGCCACCAACAATCCGACTTTTAAGACCAAGAAAAGCGCCAACGCAGCAAAACAATAGGATGCGATGATTGACGGTGACAACTTATTATCTGAATACATAATTCTCCATTCTTATCTAACTTCAATCACAACACCCTGAGGTATTAACCTCATAGCATCGTCAATAAGTTAAGTCTTCACATCCTAACGGCAAAACGCTTCTAAAAACCTCATATGCGCCAAAGAAATCGTGTTTCTTTTTACGCAAAAATATTTCCCTACATCCACAAATTACGGCTACTATCGTCAATTCAGCTAAAAAAATGGGTGGTTTATAGTATGATCTTGACACTGAATTCCTCGGTGTTCGATACCACTTCCATCGCATAACAATTCAAACCAACCTACATTCGCGCAGCAACCGGCTTATGAGTAAATCACTAAAACAATACAATCTACTGATTTGGATTTCATTAATTCTCATACTTGGTTTTGTTGCTGTGTTAGCGACCAGTTACATGGTGTCAAAAGATGCTTTGCGTCGTGGTTTGTCAGAGAATATGTTGCCAATCACAGGTGACAATATTTATTCAGAAATTCAAAAAGACATTTTGCGGCCTGTATTTGTCTCCTCGCAAATGGCGAACGATACCTTTGTACGCGATTGGGTGATCGATGGCGAACAAGATAGTGCGCAGATTTCTAAATACTTGAAAGAAGTTAAATTAAAGAACAACGCAATATCAAGTTTTTTTGTCAGCGACCTTACTAAAAACTACTATTATCCCGAAGGCCTACTCAAAAGCATCAGCGAAACGGAAGTACGAGATCAATGGTTCTTTCGCGTTAAAAATCTCAAAACGCCTTATGAGACCAATGTCGTCATTGACATGGCAAATCAAGACAGCATGACGATTTTTACCAATTATCGCGTCTTAGATTATCAAGGAAAATTTATTGGCGCAGTTGGCATTGGCTTGACGTTGAATACGATGAAGCATTTGATCGACACTTATCAATCGCGCTTCCAACGTAAGATTTACTTCGTCGATAAAAAAGGCAATTTGGTTCTATCAGGGAATACCTTCAAACAAAAGAAGGTCAATATTTCTAACATGGCGGGTCTAGATCAAATCGCCAAACAGATCTTAGCAAATACGAAGAACGAGTCTTTACATCTTGAATATACGCTCAACGATGAATCAATTTATCTCAACTCGCGATTTATTCCAGAACTCGGCTGGCATCTTTTAGTTGAACAAAATCTTGAGTCTGAACTAAAACCCTTACAGAAACTGTTACTTGTAAATGCTGGTATAGGATTTGCGATCACGATCGCGGTCTTATTGATCGTTTTGTTCTCAGTTCGTCGCTATCAAATGCGCATTGAAAAATCAGCCGCAACCGATCCATTAACCAAATTACTCAATCGTCAGGCATTTGATTTTGTCTTTCAACAAGCGATTTTGGATAGCGAGCGTTCTCGCCAAACACTTTGCGTTGCCATCATGGACATTGATCATTTTAAAAAGATCAATGATAAACATGGTCATTTGGTGGGCGACCATGTATTAAAAGAAATCGCAGCGATTTCGCGACGTTCATTGCGTGAAAGTGATGTGATCTGTCGTTGGGGTGGTGAAGAGTTTCTTTTGTTACTCAAGAACTGTTCATTAGAGAAAGCCACGGCTATCGCAGAAACCTTACGTAGTACCATCGCCGCAAACGATTTCTCTCGCACGACAGATTTAACCAAAGGACGTCTCTCATTAACAGTTAGCATGGGTGTTGCTGAATGCAAGCCGCAAGAAAGTGAAGATAGTGTATTCGAACGTGCTGACGTTGCCTTGTATCAGGCTAAAGAGAGTGGTCGCAACAGCGTTTACTTTTCTGAGTAAAGCCTTCGTTTGTTACTTTGTTACTCGCTTGGCGTAGAGCGTTTTGCGAGATTCAAGGTTGGTTGAATAAAGGCTTGGTACAGTTGCCCCTGGTTTTGATCCCAAGCACTCACTTGAGCAGCCTGTTTTACGACTGTTTGCATGTCACCACGTTTAATCGGCCCAGTAAGCGCTGCGCTTGTTCCTATTTTGAAGACGTTGTTGAGCGAACCAAGTGCTAAAGAATGCGCCATCTGCGATGCAGTATCAGCATCGATGCCAGCAGCACGATATGCAGCGATCGCTGTATCCATCAAGGTCACCAGATAGTTACTCGCAAATACCGATCCTGCGTGATAAAGCAATTTGTGCTCGGCTGTAATTCGAATAATTTTTGCACCGATTTTCTCAAATGCCGCAGTCAGCACTGTCTGCGCCAAATCACTGCCTTCGACACTACAAATAGTATCTTTAAACACCTCGGCAGCAATGCGCGGCTCGGCAAAACTACGTACCGGGTGCACACTAGCGACTTCTAGGTTTAAGGCGAGTAAAGCAGGATTTTGCGTTATTAAATCTTGAGAAGATTTTGCGCCACTACAATGAAATAAGATACTGTCTCGCTTCAGTGCATTCACTTCAATCAAGCTATCCACTACCGAGCCGAACGCATCGTCGGGTACACACAGCATTGTGACATCGGCAGGCTTCAGAAAATGAAGATCTGTGATCGCCTCACCTTGCGTAATAAATGCAGATGCCATCAGACTTCTGTCCTTCTGCGTGTTTAATATTTGTAGAATATTAAATACTTCATAACGCACGAACAAATGCCCAAGCGTCATGCCGACGCGACCAGCACCAATGATATTCAAACTTCGCATGGGCTAAATGTATCAAGAAAAGCGAGGCTAAGTAGTCTCACTTTATAACGACTCTTTAATGATGCGGCCGCTGGTTTTCTGAATTGGTCTTGCATTATGTGGATAAAGACGCGCAAAAATCGCTGCTTGATCCGCTGAAATTTGTACCGGCTCTTTCATTACCATCCACAAAACTCCCTCGCTACAAGGTGGTGTAGTCAATGACCCCATATAGGTATAGTAATCATGTCGTTTCGGCAGTAACTGCGTGAGATCGATATTTTTCAACGCTTTTACAAGCTCATTTTTTTCTAGAGGTAAGTTATTCCAAATGCTTTGAATGACCGGATGAGCTTCACCCAACTCCAATAACACGGCAACCACTGCCAATTTCGCATCCCTATCTTTATGGACAAGATGCGCCACCATTTCGAATCCTTTGCCATTGATACGTTCTTCAGAAGGACGGTGAAAGTGCAATTGATTCAGTTCAAAGTTCTTACCAGATACATTCAGATAATTGCCAGCGCTCAGATTCACTTGAATCGTATGTCCAGTATCGATCACCTGAAATTGACTAGGCTTGTAATCGAAATTCAAAGTGTCTAATTCCACTTTAATGCCATCACGAATATCGATTGGCGATTGTCGTTCACCAAGGTCACATTTAATGTTGGCGGGATTTAATTTGCCCCATGCCAAAGGACCTTCTTCCCCTTCATAACTCCAATGTTTGACATTTTTCTTCGACTTGTCGTCAACACTAGTAGCTTTTCTTGACGGAGCAATATAGGGGCGAATCGGTGGTCGAACGACGGGCTTTGCGACTTCTTCCTTATCTTTACGAATTGCCGCTAGCCTTTCCGCTATTTTTAAAGCTAGTTCATCTGCCGCTTGGGCTTCTTTTTTACGTGCTGCTGCCTCGGCTTTGCTTTCTTTTACTGGTGCATCCTTTATTGACTTAGGCTCTTCTTTTGGAGGTACGGAGGCTTCCTCTTTAGCTGAAGAAGCTTGTTTGATTGGTTTCGTAACCGTGTCCGAAAACACTGGTTGAGCCACAATGAGTAGCGCGAGAAGCAAGCTAGGTAGTCGCATAATCGTCAATTTCCGTTTGGTTTTATATGCTTTACGGCAATTTCTCCTTGAAACTTGACACCTACGAGCACGCAAGTCACGACGTCAATGTGAATTTATTCAACTTACGTGTTTCAATCTTTTCCAAAATCGCTAACTTGAGACCACGATCGGCTTTGCTCCACACCGTAATTTCATCAATTGTACGCAAACATCCAACGCACAAACCTGAATCACTACTGATCTTGCACTGTTTTACACAAGGAGACATCACTTCTGCTTCGTTACTATTCATTTTATTCCTTCATTACGTGGTTGCGAAACGTCTGCTGACTGTCGCTGCAACCAATTGACAAGCCCACGTCCAGCCGCAACTCCCGTAGCAAAACAAGCACTCAATAGATAACCTCCAGTAGGCGCTTCCCAATCCAACATCTCTCCAGCACAAAACCAGCCTGGCTTGGCAGTTATCATGTAATTCGAATCCAATTCAGAAAAATCGATACCGCCCGCGCTACTAATTGCCTCATCGATAGGGAAAGGTGCAAGCAGGCGAATTGGTAATGTTTTAATGCAGGCCGCTAGTTTTATCTCATCTTTTAATGTCTCTGGATCCAAAATTTCGTATAGGAGAGCGCAATGAACCGGATGCAGTCCTAGCTTGCTACGTAAATGACTTGAGAACGATCTGGAACCGCGTGGCATGGCTAATTCTTCGAATACCCTAGCATGTGATTTGGCAGGCAAGAGATCAACCACAATGTCAGCATAATTGTCTTTTCGTATCTTTTCGCGGATATCTGCAGAATATGCATAGATTAAGCTACCTTCGACACCGCGCTCGGTGATTACAAATTGCCCCAGTTTAGACGGACTACGATTATTACCTAGATCCAAACTCAAACTTACATTGGTGAGCGGTGTTCCGGCAAACCTCGCTTGAAAGAATGAAGACCAATTAGCAACAAAGCCGCAATTACTTGGCTGAAAATCCTGAACACGAATTTTCTGTGCCGCAAATTCCTTGATCCATGTGCCATCAGAGCCTAACCGCTTCCAACTGGCGCCACCAAGTGCGAAAACAACCGCATCAAATTCAATAGATACCAGTCCACTTGGTGTTTCAAATTGATGCGTTTCCATGTCGACACCTAGCCATCGATGCCGCATATGAAATCGCACACCGTTTGCTTTTAGTCGATGTAACCACGCTCGCAATAAGGGCGCGGCCTTCATATCGATAGGAAAGATACGTCCAGACGTCCCCACAAAAGTTTCAATACCCAAATTTTTCACCCATGCGCGAATTTGATTGGCGTCGAACTTCTGCAAGCATTCTTCCAGTACTTCAGATCTTTCTCGGTAGCGCTGTTTAAATTGAGCGAAATCCTCAGCGTGCGACAAATTCATTCCGCTTTTACCTGCCAGTAAAAACTTCCTTCCAGCAGAGGGCATCGCATCATAAACATGCACCTCAAATCCACACTCTGCAATTTGTTCAGCCGCCATCAAACCCGCAGGACCTGCTCCAATAACAGCAACTATTTGTTCTTTTTGTATTTGCATAAGCAATCAATTGTTCGCATCATAAAGATGTTCCGGAAATCAACGAGATTATAACTACAAGCGCACTCCTACACTTAAAAGCTCAGTACATCAGTATCGCCAATTAGAATTTACAGAACCCAAATACCGTAAAAGATTTCTGAGCACCAAAGTATTTTCCTTTCTTATTTAGAGTCGGCTTTTTTAACGCGATCAGAATGCGAAGATTAAATATCTAGATAATACGAGTACGGTCATGAAGAATCAGTTGAGCTGTAGGGGTAAAAGGAAACGCAGCAATGAGGAAAGATAAGAGTAAAGACGGAAGGAGGTGAGTAAAGNACGGTCCTGTTCGGGATGGGAAGGTGTGGTACCAACTTGCTATAGTCATCAGGCATAACTTGTTGATTTGCTGTTCTCATGAACAACAAATCCAATTAAGAAGAAGCTTGTAGGGTGGGCTAAGCCCACGCGTTACCGTCGATCAAGACGGTCGCAAATAATCGGTTGTGATTGCTCAAACTTACGTTTAGCACACACTGTGTAATACTTGTCTAGTTATCTATAACTGACCAAAGTTATAGGGACAAGCCGTACGGGCAATTAGTACTGGTTAGCTTAATGCATTACTGCACTTCCACACCCAGCCTATCAACGTCCTGGTCT
>NZ_BMYT01000007.1 GCF_014652415.1 Affinundibacterium macrobrachii | reverse complement strand
ACCTAAGCAACTAGTCGCTATCACTATCAAGTGCCCACATTTATTGACTGTTAATTGTTAAAGATCTTCAATTCTTTTCTGCTTTTGCTTCGAAGCGTTGTGTTCATCAGCAGCAGAGAAACGAGATTATGCAGCACTTCTAACTTCTCGTCAACCCCCTGTTTTTGGTTTTGATTTAAATCGCTTCTTACTGCTCGATTCAAACCTCAGGGATATCAACGTCTTACTGCTTGCATTACTCTTATTTACCCCAGCATTTCTGCGGGAGGCGAACTATAGCAAAGTTTCAGCGACTTGCGCAAGGCTAAATTAGATTATTTGGGGCATTGATTCAGTAACAGTTAAAATACGCCTTTGATTTATTGAGTGCATTAATAATTATGTTACGTCTGACCGACATACAACTCCCGCTAGACCACGCTGAAGGCGATTTAAAACAAGCGATATTGAAACGCTTAAATATTGAATCCGCGGATTTAATTAGCTTTGAAGTATTCAAACGTAGCTATGATGCACGTAAGAAAACCGCGATCGTGTTAATTTACACCGTTGACGTAACAACTTCGGATGATGAAGCCTTATTACATAAAATAAAAGATATACAAGGCCAAGCGAAAGTTACTAGAACTCCAGACACTAGCTACAAATTTGTAACTCACGCTAGCAGGAAACCATTTAAGCGTCCGGTAGTAATAGGCTTCGGCCCATGTGGCTTGTTCGCAGCGCTTATATTGGCGCAAATGGGATACAAACCTATCGTTCTTGAACGAGGTAAAGCTGTAAGAGAGCGAACCAAAGATACTTGGGGTCTTTGGAGAAAGCGTGAATTACAACCCGAATCGAATGTTCAATTTGGCGAAGGTGGGGCTGGCACATTCTCTGACGGCAAACTATATAGCCAAATCAAAGATCCGAAACATTATGGTCGCAAGGTGCTAACCGAGTTTGTTAAGTCTGGCGCCCCCGAAGAAATCATGTATGTCAGCAAACCGCATATCGGCACTTTCCGTCTGGTAAAGATGATTGAGGAAATGCGTAGCAACATTATTGAACTCGGTGGAGAGATACGTTTCCAGCAAAAGGTAACCGACTTTGACATTCAAGATGGTCAAATTGTAGGCCTGACTATTAATGATCATGAAAAGCTGGAGGCAGATCATGTTGTGGTTGCAGTAGGCCATAGTGCCCGCGATACATTTCAACTCATTTACGATAAAGGCATTTATGTTGAAGCAAAACCTTTTTCGGTGGGCTTCCGCATTGAACATCCTCAATCGATTATTGATAAAGCACGTTTCGGCCCGAATGCAGGCAATAAAATTCTTGGCGCCGCAGATTACAAGTTAGTCCACCATGCCAAAAACAATCGGTCCGTCTATAGCTTTTGCATGTGCCCAGGCGGAACAGTAGTTGCGGCGACATCCGAAGCTGGTCGCGTAGTAACCAATGGCATGAGCCAATATTCACGCAACGAACGAAATGCGAACAGCGCTATTGTGGTGGGAATTTCACCTGAAATCGACTATCCAGGACACCCACTTGCTGGCATCGACTTTCAACGTCAGTTAGAAAGCAAGGCATTTGAAGTCGGCGGAAGAAACTACAATGCACCAGGTCAACTGATCGGCGACTTCTTAGCAAATCGCCCATCTTCGGAATTGGGCGAGGTCATTCCCTCTTACAAACCAGGTATCAGTCTGTGCAACCTCGCTGACGTTTTACCCACTTTCGCTATCGAAGCAATTCGCGAGGCAATCCCAGAGTTTGACAAACAAATCAAAGGATTTGCACTAAAAGATGCGGTGTTGACCGGGGTAGAGACTCGCACATCATCGCCAATTAGAATCAAACGCAAAGATGATGACCTGCAAAGCATCAACACCCAAGGCTTTTATCCAGCAGGCGAAGGGGCTGGCTATGCGGGGGGTATTCTATCGGCCGCCATTGACGGCATTAAAGTAGCCGAGGCAGTCGCTCTGAGCATTAATCGTAAGCATGGGTAAATATGCATAAAAAAACCGGGTCGACTACGCACCCGGTTTTATAAAACTATTTAAACGTATGAGCGTATGCGCCTATGAACGCATCAAATTAACTCACTAATTCCTCAAGGCCTGCTGCCAATTCCGAGATTGGTGGCATGTCGTTCAGTATATAATCTGCTGAAATACCTAGCTTAGCTAGCACCTCATGCGGAATCGTTGCTTCCATTTCTTCTTTCGAATACTTATTTTCTTCTACACGTGATCGCCACACTGCTACATGCACGACACCTGCCATCGGCTCAAAAGTTTGCGCAGCCAGTGGCTGAGGAAATCCTTTAATTACCGCAGAAAAATTATCAGGAAAGCGCCAGCGCTTAGCCAATTCTGCGCCAACATCTGAGAAATCATAACCAAAAGAGGTACGCTCCACATCCAAGCGCCGCGCATCCAACAATCCAGCAATTTTATCGATTTGCAAAGTCTGTTCAGGCATTGCAGCATGCATCACTAGCTGACCAATTGCATGCATTAGACCGACAGTAAAGGCAAAGTCTGAATTACCACTAATTTTCTTTGCCAGACATTTAGCGATAACCGCCGTATGCATGCTGTAGCGCCAAAACTGTTTCAGATCCACGCCAGGCATCGCTTTGAATCCGCCCGTCAGACCACTACTAATAACCAAGGTGCGAACTGTCATAAACCCCAGCATTAGTACGGCATCATCCACAGTTCCAACGCTACGAGATGAATGGTAGTAAGAAGAATTTGCCAAACGCAGTATCTTTGCACTCAACACTTGATCTGCGGCTAACTTACGAGAAATATCATCGATTGACACATTGTCGTCATTAAAGCTATCAATCACTTCTTGGACAACTTTGGGAATCGTTGGTAAAGCTGTTTGTTGCTGAAATAGCGCGTCGAAATTCATAGATATCTCCCAATTTTTACAGCATCAAAGACCATTCGAAGCAAGCATCAATCAAACAGATTCATGCCCGTTCGTTTCCGACGTAAACTTTTTTATTATCAATGTCTATTATGTTTGTGATTCAACATCAATTTACGCAAAGAAATAATACTCCGATAAGTGCATAAGGAGAATATTTATCATAGAAGCTATGAGAAAAAACGACAGCTTATTCCTCTCTCACGCCATCTATGCTCAGTTCCTGAATTTTTCTGCTGATGGTATTTCGTCCTATTCCTAAACGAATCGCTGCTTCATTTTTGCGTCCATGCGTATGTCTTAAGGCCGCTTTAATCACAACACTTTCAAAATCACGACTCAACTTTGACATAATTTCTTGTCCACCTTGTTGCAACAAACGTTCTGCCTCATGCTCCAAAGAGCTAAGCCAGAAATTCTCAGTTTGCATCGAGATCGCTGCATGATTAGGTACTCGCGTACCGACTTCAACGACCGCATTACTCGTGGTCATCGGCAATAATTCACTCGGCAAATCAACGACCTCGACCACCTGCCCTGGCGCCATCACAGTAATCCAATTACATAAATTTTCTAACTGCCTAACATTACCCGGAAATTCTAAGCCCGAGATATACGTCAATGCAGAATCAGACAAACGTTTTGCGTCAACGCCCAATTGCTTTGCACTTTGAATCAAGAAATGCTTCGCTAATAAAGGAATATCCTCACGCCGTTCGCGCAAGCTGGGAACACGCAAGCGAATAACATTGAGTCGATGGAACAAGTCTTCTCGAAACACCCCCTCTTTCACGCGTTCTTCTAAATGTTGATGAGTCGCGGCAATCAATCGTACATTCGCTTTTAATGGTTGATGTCCACCCACGCGATAAAAATGTCCATCAGAGAGTACACGCAACAAGCGCGTCTGTAGATCAAACGGCATGTCACCGATTTCATCTAAAAACAAGGTGCCACCTTCCGCTTGTTCGAATCGACCGCGGCGAGCAGATTGCGCGCCAGTAAAAGCGCCTCGCTCATGTCCAAACAACTCTGACTCAAGCAGATCTTTAGGAATTGCCGCGGTGTTTAGTGCGATAAAAGGCTGATTCACGCGTGGACTATGTTTATGTAATGCACGTGCCACCAACTCCTTCCCACTGCCAGACTCACCCGTAATCAACACAGTTACACTCGATTGCGACAATCGACCAATTGCGCGAAATACTTCTTGCATTGCCGCAGCATGTCCTAGGATCTCTGTTTCAACATCAGCGACTAACTCAATTGTCGCTTCACGTGCACTTTCTTCCAGCGCACGCCGAATTAATTCAACGGCCTTTGACAAATCAAACGGTTTTGCTAGATATTCAAAGGCACCTCCTTTGAAGGCAGCAACCGCTGAATCGAGATCAGAAAACGCCGTCATAATAATGACCGGCAAACTCGGCAAGCGCTGCTTAATCGTTTGCAACAAATCCAATCCCGATGCGCCGTTCATACGAATATCGGAGACCAACACTTGTGGCAATTCTTCGTCGAGCGCGGTCAATACATCATCTGGATTCATAAAACTACGCGTAACAAAGCCTTCTCGTGCCAACGCTTTTTCTAGCACCCAGCGAATAGAATCATCGTCATCTACAATCCAAATGTTTTTCTTCATTGATCAGCATCTCTTAAATTAAGTTTTCTTGCCGCACGCACCGTTTGAGCGCATACAGCGAAGTGATTCATGCGCGATTGTGGTTCACGGCAATGGAATCAAGATTCGAAAATCGGTACATCCAGGACGACTTTCGCAATCAATAACACCAGCATGCTGCGTAATAAAAGCTTGTGCCAATGTTAGTCCCAATCCACTACCACCATCTCGCCCAGAAACCAGCGGATAGAAAATCCGGTCCCGAATATTCGGTGGAATGCCCGGCCCGTTATCAATGATATGCAAATCTAATGCCAGCCTGTAGCGTATTTTTGCAAGGGTAATTTGGCGCACCACGCGTGTCTTAAAAATGATCTCTGCATCACCATCCGCCATGCGCATACGCAGCGCTTGTGCAGCATTATGTGCGATATTTAACACCGCTTGAATCAACTGTTGCTGATCACCACGAAACTCAGGAATCGATAAATCGTAATCGCGTTTAATCACCAAGCCTTTCGGAAACTCAGCCATAATCAAACTACGCACACGCTCACAAACCTCGTGAATATTGACGTCCGCGATCACTTGCGGCAAACGATTTGGTGCCAGCAAACGGTCTACCAACACCTGTAGTCGATCCGCTTCTTTGATAATGACTTGCGTATACTCGCGCAATTCTTTGGCATCTCGCTCTGGCAACTCTAACTCCAATAATTGCGCTGCTCCACGGATGCCGCCTAGCGGATTTTTAATCTCATGCGCCAGATTTCGGATCAATTCTTTATTCTCTTTATTTTGATCCTGCATCCGCTCTTCGCGGTCTAGCTTGAGTTGCTGCACATTCTCTCGCAGCTCAATTAAGACAGGGGTTTCCGCATGATCGAGTGCGGTGACGATACTATGTACATGCAACGGGTCTCGCCCGGTTCTCTCCAAGATCATATCTTGACGACGATCCGCAAACTGCTGAGCAATCGCTTGCTCAAAACCACTTAACAGTTCATCGCCATTCAAAAATAAATCTTTCAACTGTAGTTTGTGGAGTAACTTAAAAGGACGCTCTAGTAAATTTTCAGCTGCTGGATTGGCATAAACAATGCAGCCATTGGGATCCATCACCAACACCGCTGAGGCCAATAACTCTAATCCCGCAAATTTATTCATGAATATTTCAGAGACTCAAAATTAAATTAAAAAAAGGCCGCAATTGCGACCTTTTCTGAGATATCTGCAACGCAGATCTTACTTCAGGTTGCTAATTTCACGTTTTAACGCTTCGATGTTTTTTTCTGTACGCGCTAAATCATTCTTCAAATTATTCACCCGCTCTACATATTTTGATGGCTGACGCTCATCTGCACGACGCTCAACCTCACCACCGTTATATTCTTTCTTAATTGCTGCCAATTTTTGCTCTTCAACCTTAAGCTCGTCCATCAAAATTTGCTTACGATCTGAATCCCGCGCTTTTTGGGTACTATCATCAACCTTTGGAAAATTACCTGGCGTCGCAACTGGCTTCGCAGTAGAAGTAGTCGCTGCCTTTTTGGTTGGTGCAGGAACAGTATTTACATGAGGTAAATCAACTAACTTACAGCCTTTCGTAATACCTGTATTTTTATACTCTTTCTTTCCATTTGCATCCACACACAAATAGACATCAGACTGCGCTAATGTCGGAGCAGCGCACAAAAAACATAAACCAAGACCAATCAGATATTGCTTCATATTGGGTAAGTAAAGTAGTCAATAAGAGCTAAGTGTATGCCAAGCCTTGATTTTGCACAATTACCCATCGTAGATCGAATAAAAAAGCGGGGCATGCCCCGCTTTTTCCCGACTTTATTACAGTGAATAGTACATATCGAATTCAACTGGGTGCGTCGTCATACGCATACGCTGAACTTCTTGCATCTTCAATTCGATGTAAGCATCGATCATGCTGTCACTGAATACGCCACCGCGTGTCAAGAATTCGCGATCTTTATTCAACGCATCCAAAGCTTCTTCTAAGGATGCGCATACTGTTGGGATCAATGCGTCTTCTTCTGGTGGCAAATGGTACAAATCTTTCGATGCTGCTTCACCTGGGTGAATCTTGTTTTGCACGCCATCCAAACCAGCCATCATCAATGCAGAGAAGCACAAGTATGGATTCGCCAGTGGATCTGGGAAACGCGCTTCAACACGACGTGCTTTTGGATTCGCCACGTATGGAATACGGATAGAGGCAGAACGGTTCTTCGCAGAATAAGCCAATTTAACTGGCGCTTCGTAACCTGGCACCAAACGCTTGTAGGAGTTTGTACCTGGATTGGTGATCGCGTTCAATGCTTTTGCATGCTTGATGATACCGCCGATGTAGTACAAGGCGAAATCAGACAAACCAGCATAGCCATCGCCTGCGAACAAGTTTTTGCCGTCTTTCCAGATCGATTGGTGAACGTGCATACCTGAACCGTTATCGCCAACGATAGGCTTAGGCATGAATGTCGCTGTCTTGCCGTAAGTATGAGCTACATTCCACACTACATATTTCAAATTCTGAGTCCAGTCAGCACGCTCTACCAAAGTGGAGAACTTAGTACCAATTTCGTTCTGACCTGCGCCAGCAACTTCATGGTGGTGCACTTCAACTGGAATGCCCAAGGACTCCAAAATCAAGCACATTTCAGAACGCATATCTTGGAAGCTGTCGACTGGTGGAACTGGGAAGTAACCGCCTTTAACTGTAGGACGGTGACCAGGATTGCCGCCTTCCATTTCTTTACCTGTTGTCCAAGATGCCTCATCAGAATCAATCTTCACGAAGCAACCAGACATATCTACTTTCCACCGTACGCTATCGAAAATGAAGAATTCTGGTTCTGGGCCGAAGTACGCGGTATCACCAATACCTGAAGATTTCAAATAAGCTTCAGCGCGTTTTGCGATAGAACGTGGATCGCGGTCGTAACCCTTACCATCTGCAGGTTCGATCACATCACATTGCATGAACAATGTGGTTTCTTCCATAAATGGATCGATATTCGCTGTGTTTGGATCTGGCATCAACAACATGTCAGACGCTTCAATGCCTTTCCAACCTGCGATAGATGAACCGTCGAACGCATGACCAGATTCGAATTTATCGATATCAAAAGCGGAAATAGGCACGGTAACGTGCTGTTCTTTACCGCGTGTGTCCGCAAAACGGAAATCAACGAATTTCACTTCGTTGTCTTTCGCCATTTTCAACACGTCTGCTGGGGTCATTGCCATTTGAAACTCCTTCTATCGCTCAAAAATAAGATTAGGAACTGCTATATCAAACTAAAATACCAAATCAAAACACGCTAAGAAATGCACTATTATGTGATTTCTGTATTCTCAGTACGACGAGTGAAAGTATTTTTTGCACCATCACCATGCACAGAGATTGAAGAACATGCCGACGATATTAGCAGAAAGCGTGCCATGTACAAGTCAAACTCGACAATTAAACTGTTTAAATTAAGTCTTTGTTTTACAAAGAAAATTTAAATTCACTTTTGTTGTACCACTTTAGCACGAAAACCATTTGCACTAAAATAGTGCATGCAATTTAATTCGCACCTTTTTGATGCATATTTTTCGCCCCGATATAGTGCAGCTTGAATTTAGGTATACAGACGACATCTATTAGACTTGATTTGTCCTTTTACATAAGGATAATGTACTGCTATACATAATCGAAAATTGGCATCGCCCCATCAGCAATCTAAAGAATCGAGATAGAGAAAAAACAAGACACCAATTTCTCCGCTTTATTCAAGCTTACTTAGTCTTACGCAATCATATTCAGCCAAACTTAGTCTCAACAAGGAACATTTCTGATGAACGACCTAATTCAAAAAGCAAGACAACGCGGCCAGGAACAAAACTTGGCTTACGCCGGCGCGGTAACGCCGGAAGAAGCATTTAGTTTGATACAACAAGATCAAAGCGTAGTTTTGGTTGATGTCCGCACCAATGCTGAAAGAGATTGGGTTGGTCGCGTGCACATCCCAGAGTCACAACACAAAGCCGTCCAGTGGAGTTTGTACCCTGGCGGCGCACCTAATCCAGACTTCATGAGGCAATTACAAGACGCCGTTCCTGATACCAATAGCGTGATTCTGTTTCTATGCCGTTCTGGCGTGCGATCACGTCATGGTGCTAAGTTGGCAAGCGAACATGGGTACACCGCATGCTTCGACATCCTGCAAGGATTCGAAGGCGATAAAGATACGCACGGTCACCGCAAAACGCTAGGTGGATGGTGTTCAGCAAATTTACCTTGGCTGGGCGCATAAATCAGATTCGCGATGTTTGATGCTAGTTGGACATAGCTCCACCTAGAGAATAAAAAGTGAGTTAATCAAAAAAACCCGCTACGCATTGTGATGCGTAGCGGGTTTTTCAATTGGATTTCGATACAAAACTACTGCACTGAAATCCAACAATGATTTACTTAAATTTATAGCTGGCAGAGACACTCACCACGCGACCAAATAAATTCAAAGCGTGGTTATATCCTTCCCAACCATAAGGATCATAGAATGGTTTGGTGTTGAGTACATTCTTGATGTTCATCCCCAAACGCAAGTCCTTAATCGGCGTCCAACCCAAACTCAGATTCACGGTCTTGAATGCAGGCGCGCCGCTACAATGCGTAGGTTCTACCGCAACGCCAGCTGCCTTACAAGTTTGAGAATTATTATTCAAAGCATCATTTTTGTCATAAGCCCACTTGGTACCTCCGGTGTAATTCACAAATAAGCTACTTGTAAAATCACCATACTGCCAACTTAAATTCAAATTTGCGCGCAATTTTGGATTGCCATAGTAGCCAATATAATTTTGTGAAAACCCGTATCCATCATCGCCGTTGTAAGCATTGCGATTCATAATCGTCGCGGATGAGCCTAAATTCAGCTTGCCGTAAGTTCCAAGATCAAAGCGAGCATGGGCATCCACATCGAAGCCATCAATCATAGTGCGCCCACGATTCATGTACTTATTCGTCAGCCCCGCCAAAATCCCAACCGAATACTTCGGTACACCACCCGCGCAAGCACTTGCGTTTGCCGGATTAGCACACATACTCGCTACGGCCGCCATATTTGCCTTATCAAAATCAGTGATCGGTGCGCGCACTGCATTTGGTGCACCGATCAAGGCAGGACCATATTTTTCAACCGCTTGATCATATACTTCTGTGAAGTCTTGACGCACGATTTCATTGCGACGATAAACAAACCAGTAGTCAAGTGAGATATCGAATTGCTTGCTGGCTTGATAGACCAAACCGAGCGTACTAATCTTGGCTTTCTCTGGCTGTAAGTTCGGATTTGGAGGCGTCAATCCACCGATATTGATACTACAATTTGAGTTCAGCAATGACTTGCCTAGTTCTTGATCTGTCGGTGTCACTGATTTAATCAACAAATTAGCGATCGCATTTGTTTCATCACAGCGCACCTTGTCGCGCATGCCGCCACGCTGTGCATATACACCACCGACGCCAGACTCTGCCAAATTCGGTGCTCGGAATCCTTGCGAATACGTGCTACGTACCAAGAGATCGCTGACTGGACGATAAGTAACCCCAATCTTCGGTGCGATATTTGCGGAGAAGTTTGGATACTTATCAATACGTGCAGCAGTATTCACTTCAAGATTTTTTGCAAGTGGAAAAATTGCTTCACCAAACACTGCAGAAATCGTACGTGAACCATCAAACCATGAGCCGCCTTGTTGAGTGATTTTACCGTTTGCGGCATCTTGATTACCTGGCGTTTCAAACTCTTCACGCATCAGATTCACACCAAAAGCCGCTCGCGCATCACCACCAGACATCTTAAATAAGCTGCCTTCTAATTTCGCATCCCACGTAATTAGTTTTGTCCAAGATTGAATATCAAAAGTTGGATAGGCTTGACGTAATAATTCTGCATTCTTGTCGCTAATTACGCCAAACTGATACGCTGGATTGTCCGCGATATACGTACGCTTGGTTACTGGATCAACAGTGAAAGGACCGAAGGCTTTTTCAAATCCATCTTTGTTGACATTAATCGTTTGATACAAGGTCGAGTGACTTCCCGCGACAGCTAAAGCAGACTCAAAATCCCACTGACCGATGGAGCCTCGTACACCTGCCATTGCACGATACGTTTTATCGGTATTTTGTTGGCCGAAATGCCCTTTCGCATCTTGCATTAAATACGTCAATCCTGCAGCGCCTCCCATTTTATCTTTGAGTTCTTGACTCATATTTTTTAGGTAGACATTATTCGGTCCTAGGTAGGGATATGTGAAAGTATTCAATGTCGTACCTGTATTGCGTGAATACCAGTTCGCTGTGCCGCCACCACTACTAAATGAACGCGGCCCATTTTCACCACGCATATCAATATCTGTATAAGCCACTTCAGCAAACCCTTCCCAATCTGGGGAGAGATTCATGCGTCCGCTGACAAAAATAGTGGCACGATCTGAGGTCGGTCCAGTGTCTAATGCATACGGCAAAGTATTCCACACACAACGCGTACCGGATCCTTCGGTAATGAATGTTGAGCAACCCGGAGCTGCCTGTTGATAGCGTTTGTTATTCGCGTTTTTATCGAATACAAATAAGGTTCCTGTATTTAATACTCCCGGTTGGCTACCCTCGGTAATCCGGAAATTGCTAATGTAAGTTGGATTGTTTTTGTAGAACTGTGCTGGGCGTTTCAGATACGTATCTTCTAAAGCGATGCGGTCACGTTTATACAAATTCACCGACGCATAGACGTTGTAGTTATCTTTCGCCAAATCACCATATCCAAATAATGCGCTGGCTTGACGTTCACCATAGGACTTAACATCACGCGAACTATCAATCGTCGCACTCGCTTGCAAACCGCTATACGACTTCTTTGTAATGATGTTGATGACACCAGCAACAGCATCCGATCCATACACCGCAGAAGCGCCGTCGGTTAACACTTCCATTCTTTCAATCGCAGCTGCTGGAATCGCATCAATATTGACGAATTGCGTTTGAAATCCCTCTGGTGCGCCATAAAAAGACAAGCGACGACCGTTTAACAAAATCAAAGTTCCTTGCGCGCCCAAGCCTCGTAAGTTCGCTTGAGAAGCACCATCGGAGCCAGTGAACATCGAGCGAAAATCTTGCTGTGCTGGACGTGCTGCAGGTAAGTTATCGAGCACTTGCATCAAGGTACGAGCGCCCATGCTCTCAATTTGTTTGGCATCGATAATTTGTACTGGTGACGCAGTCTCCGCATTCACGCGTTTAATGCTCGACCCTGTCACTTCTACCTTCTGTACTTTTTCTTGCTTCTTATCTTCATCTTCCGCGGCAAAGCTACTAGAAGCAAATCCTATCGCGAGCAGTGCTGCCGCAATCTTAGTCAATCTCATTGGTATCTCCTATTTTTGGTTAAGTCATCTCATCATCAATGATTCAAATGCATCATCCGATTGCAGATAGCACCTCGGTGCATATACGGCGGCAAGCATGGATAAAATGCCGACAACTCAAAGAATAAAGGGGAATAGAAAAAGCCAACAGCGACAAATAATTAAGCGCACATCAAGTAAAATTTTATGAAAATAATCGCGAAAAATGGCGAGCGATCGTCGAGAGAATCCGAAGCAATTCAAAATGCGAAGCGCGTGAATTTGCACGCACGATTCATGACGACGTCATCATTACAATGCGCATTTGCGAAAAGAAATTAATCAAAAAAGAAAGTGCGTTAAAGCGTATGAATGTCGAAGAAAATCGACACCAGCAGCAATCGATTTTTCAGAGAATAAATCGCAGCAAAGTTTCAATCATCAATTTATGTAGACAATGATTTCCATGCATTGACATATGCATCAGCGCGTTCTTTCACTTGTGCGGCGGCATCACCAGCTTGATATAAATTGGAACCAAGTCCGAATCCATTCGCGCCAGCCTGAACATAAGTCGACATACCTTCAGGCCGCACGCCACCAACAGGTAAACATAAACAAGACTTTGGCAACACTGAGCGCCATGCTTTTAAAACCGACGGAGGAACACTTTCTGCGGGAAATAATTTTAGTGCGTCTGCCCCATGCTCCAATGCTGCAAAGGCTTCCGTGAGCGTTGCAACACCAGGAGTACAAATCATGCCGCGTTGTTTCGCAGCTTTGATGAGTTTGACCTCAGCGTGTGGCATCACAACCAAGCGCCCACCAACTTGGTGTAATTGATCTAGCTGTTCTTCATTCATGACAGTGCCTGCGCCAATCAAACAATTGGAAGGTAGGTCTTGTACCAACAAAGAAATACTGTCGATCGCATTAGGTGAATTCATCGGCACCTCAATACAACGAAATCCTGACTGCACCAGTACGCGGCCAATTTCTACGCTTTCATGCGGATGAATGCCACGTAAAATCGCAATCAATGGGAGTTCGTTAAAGTAGTCTGAAATGTGCATATAAAAAACCTAAACAACCAAAACAATCACAGCAATAAATCAATCAATGAATCAAATAAAGAATCAACTTAGTCTAGCCACAACTGGCAACGATTGCAGAGCAAATTTTCTAGCAGCAGTGTAACCAATTCTGATTAGCAAGAACATCGAGATAAATTATCGATCTCATTTAGATTTGTTTAATCACCAGCCAATTTATTCACGTAATAATTCACCAGCGAGTTCGGTACTCTCTTTTAAGGTTTGCAACACAATATTTGATCGTATATCGAGCACGCCAGTGGTTTTGTATAAGCGCTCAAGAACAAAAGCAGAATAGTGTTTCAAATTGCGAGCACGTACACGCAATAGATAGTTCGCATCGCCAGTGATGATGTAAGAACCGACCACCTCTGGCCAGCTTTGCAGGGCTTTTGAAAAGTTCTCATGCCATTGTTCAACATCACGTCGCATTGTGACCTGTACAAATGCATCCACTTCCAAACCCAATACATTGGTATCGAGCACGGCGCGATAGTGACTGATCACACCACTCTCTTCGAGTGCCCGCACGCGGCGCAAACATGACGAAGGCGAGAGGAATACCCGCTCCGCTAAATCTTGGTTGCTAATACGCCCATCTGCTTGCAATAGCTGCAGGATCTTTAAGTCGGTAGGATCGAGGTTCATTGAATTTTTACGTCACTTATCAAGCATAAAGCAACATATTATTCTAATTTATCGATAAAACCCGAAGAATTTTGCAAGAACGCATCAAGAATTTCGACATAAAATATGCCTTCTAATTCGATCTAACACTTCTAAAAATACACAAGCAGTTAGACATTTCAAACAAATCGACTAAGCTCTACTGTATTTCCTATCGTTGCCTTAGCCCACTCATTATTCATATAAAACCCTATGACTAGCATTGACCAACTATATTGCAAAACGCTTGACCAAAACGATCCACTGGCTGCATTACGTGAGGAATTTAATCTTCCTGCTGGCATGATCTACCTTGATGGTAATTCGCTCGGTGCACAACCGAAAGTCGCCTTTCAACGAGCACAGCAAGTAATTCAAGAAGAATGGGGCAACGATCTGATCAAGAGTTGGAACAAGGCGGGCTGGTTTGATCTGCCTTCACGCTTGGGCAACTTGCTTGCACCGCTCATCGGTGCGGATGCAGATGAAGTGGTGGTAACCGACTCGACCTCAATTAATCTATTTAAAGCGATCGCCGCAGCTTTGAACATACAGTCCAAAAAAGCGGATGCCAACACACGCAAAGTTATCGTCACAGAGCGCAGCAATTTTCCGACCGATATCTATATGGCAGAAGGATTGACGCAATGGTTAGATCGTGGCTATCGCCTGCATTTAATCGACTCAGCTGAAGAATTGAGCAAGGCCATCAACCAAGATACCGCCTTAGTCATGCTCACGCATGTGAATTATCGCAGCGGCGCCTTGCATGATATGGCAGCTGTCACGGCGATGACACACGCGCATGGCGCACTATGTTTGTGGGATCTCGCCCATTCTGCAGGCGCGGTTGAGGTCAATCTACAACAAGCAAACGCTGATTTCGCGGTGGGCTGTTGTTACAAATATTTGAACGGTGGTCCCGGTGCGCCAGCTTTTATTTGGGTACCGAAACGACATCAAGCTGAATTCCATCATCCGCTAACGGGTTGGTGGGGACATGCGGCACCATTTGCGATGCACCCATCATTTACCGTCACGCCAGACATACGCCGCGCACTTTGTGGGACACAGCCTATCGTGTCCCTTGCAATGATCGAATCTGGTTTACAAGTGTTCGCAAAAACCTCGATGGCAAGCGTGCGCCAAAAATCCTTGGCATTAACCGATTTATTTATTCAACTAGTGGAAACACGCTGTGCGCAACATCAACTCGAATTGGTGACGCCACGTGAACATGCGCAACGCGGCAGCCATGTCAGTTTTACACATCAACATGCTTACGCGGTGATTCAAGCGCTAATTGAACGCGGTGTGGTTGGCGATTATCGTGAGCCAGGCATCATGCGCTTTGGTTTTACTCCGCTTTACACCAGTTATACAGACGTTTGGAACGCAGTTGAAATTCTGCGCGACATTCTCGATTCGCGCAGTTATAACACCAACATACAACGTAATGCGGTGACTTAATCTAGTGACTTATTTTAGTGGCTTCACTAAGTGAATCACCAAGCAATCATCCAAACAATCAAGAGAGATTTATGACGACAGATCACACACAAAATGAGAGCAAATGCCCGATGCCTTGGCATGGTGCCAAACTCGATTTCAGCAAAGACATGAGCTATGGAGATTATCTCGGCCTACATCAAATCCTATCAGCGCAACATCCCTTATCACCAAACCACAATGAAATGCTTTTCATCATCCAGCATCAAACGAGTGAGTTATGGATCAAATTGATGCTGCATGAATTGCACGCTGTACGACAACAAATCCGCCTAGGCGAGCTGCCGCCTGCCTTCAAGATGCTGTCACGCGTAGCACGTATCATGGATCAGCTAGTCCATGCATGGGATGTACTGGCAACCATGACACCAAGCGAATACACTGCGATTCGCCCCTACCTTGGCAATTCATCAGGTTTTCAATCACATCAATACCGCGAACTGGAATATCTGCTCGGGAACAAAAATGCGACCTTGCTACAAGTCCATGAAAAAGCACCAGAGGCACATGCTAGCTTAGAAGCAGCTTTAAATTCACCGTCGATTTATGATGAAACCATTATGTACATGGCACGTAACGGTTTTCAAATCGATCCCGCGCGCTTGCAGCTAGACTGGACCAAGACTGTGGTTGCCAATGATTCGGTTAAACTGGCTTGGCAACAAGTCTATCAAGCGCCCGAGCAGCACTGGGCATTTTATGAACTAGCGGAAAAACTGGTGGATATGGAAACCTCGTTCCGCATTTGGCGCTTCCGCCATGTCACGACGGTGGAACGTATCATTGGATTTAAAACTGGCACAGGCGGTACAGCTGGAGTCAGCTATTTGCGTAAAATGCTTGATGTTGTGTTGTTTCCAGAGCTGTTCTCGATACGAACTGAACTATAAAGCCGCATTTCTTCCCATCTAGCTAAGAAACACCAAAGACCAAATTAAAATAGAACGAAGCTTCGTTAATAATCTAGCTTCGTTCTGTCTTTATTCATTGCTACCAGCCTTATCATTGCTACTAGCAATATCCTCTCAATCCTTCCATCCAAAAAATCATCAATTCAATGTGAATCAGCACACATTAATCGAATTTTTGCGATTAATTATTGGCAATAAACAGCTGCCGCAAAAGCTAGGCTAGGCCCGACTAATATATTTAAGTATGCTTCGATGTTGCAAAAATGCCGCACTGCACAGATGTTTCAATAAGAATTTCTGGGTAAATATATTTAAGAAAATTAGTATATAGAATTGCGATTCATATGCGATTTCATGCAAGAAATAAAGTTGATACAAAGCAATTTTAATACTCTGAACACGTCTATACAAGTCTGAAAACACGAAAGTCCGTCTAAAAACCAGCAAATCCATCCGAAAATTGCAAAAAATGATCGAATCAAGATGTTAATTTAATAAAAATTAAATTTCTTACTTTCGTCAAGATTGGTATGGAATTGGACTGCATTAAAACCACGCAAATCTAAGAATATTGATGAATTTGCCAGCTTGACACTCAAGCATGTGGAATGGTCTCATCGCAAATGAATGTTTTTCTCATGTTAATTAAATAGAAAATAGTTCGAGTTGTGCACGTAGTAATTTGATAAAAATAAAAAATAATGGGGTTTTATCAAATGCATAACGCAAATCTATCTATTTAATTCAACATTTAGTCTGAGATGCATTTCAAATTAGTCCTACATCCAAGAAAAGTTTCAAAAAACTCGTTTTGTTGTTCATTAACTGGAGGAAGTTAACATGGTAGAAAAAATCTTATCCCGTTCTGTACGCCTGATGTTTATTGGTGGCGTCGCAATGGGAGCTGGTATGCTCGCACAACCAGCATTCGCACAAGATGCGACACCACAGCGTATCGAAATTACTGGTTCATCAATTAAGCGTATTGCTGTTGAAGGCGCTTTACCAATTCAAACTTTGTCTAAAGCACAAATCGAACAATCTGGTGCAAATACTGCTGCAGATTTGATCGCATCTTTGCCTTCTATGCAAGGTTTCGTTACATCCTCTACTTCCATTAATGGTGGTGGTGGTGGTACACAAACAGCATCTATCCACGGTATTGGCGATGGCTATACTTTAGTTTTATTAAATGGTCGCCGCGTTGCACCTTTTACTACAGGTTCAACAGTCAACTTGGCAAATATTCCATTGTCAGCAGTTGAGCGCGTTGAGATTCTGACTGACGGTGCGTCTGCATTGTACGGTTCAGATGCGATTGCTGGTGTGGTTAACTTCGTTTTGAAGAAAAACCAAAAAGATTACAACATCGAATTCACTTACAGCACACCACAAGAATCTTCCAAAGGTAAAACAACAAACTTCGCCTTGTCTAAAGGTTGGGGTGACTTGAACACTGATGGCTACAACATCTTGTTAGCCTATAGCCATGACGAGCAAGCGGAATTGAACGCATCTGATCGTGCATTCTCCGCAAAAGGTGGTGTGACACCGTTTAAACATAACGGCAAAAACTACACAATGTACATGTTGAGTAGTAACTCCATCCCAGGTAACGTGAACTTAACTGGCGGTACCGTTGCCAACTTCAACCCATATTTGGCGATGAATGGCACATGCCCAGCAGAAAATACTTTCAAAGTTGGTACACGCTGCTTGTTTAACTACGGTGCAACTGTACAGTTATTGCCAGAATTAAAACGCGATAACTTCTTGGCGAACGTCAATGTCAATATCAATGACAACTTGAAATTCTTCGCTGAAGGTATGATGACTAAGTTCACTAGTCGCGCTGCTTACGCACCTCCAGCACAACCATTGGGTATTGATCTGAACAGCGCACTGTGGAAAAACACTGTTGCACCAGCTTTGATCAAACAAGGTGGTGATCCAACTAAAGTGACACGTGCATCAATGACTTTGCGCTTGGTTGATGCAGGTCGTCGTACTGATGACTGGAAAACAGAATCCAAACATTTAGCAACTGGCTTCGAAGGTACGTTTAAGAACTGGGATTACACGGCTTCTTACATCTTCTCTGAAAATAAAGCGATTGACTCTGCTTACGCTGGCTACACCAGTGGTGAAAAGTTAGATGCATTGATTAAGTCTGGCGCATGGAATCCATTTACTGCACCAACAGCAGCATCAAAAGCAGCATTAGCTCCTGCAGTGTTAAAACAAGTTTTAGATGTTTCAACTTCACAAATTAATGTAGTGAACTTGCGTGGTTCAACTGAATTGTTCAAATTGGCTGGTGGCAGTGCAAGTTTGGGCTTGGGCACAGACTTCATGAAACAAACATTTGTTTCTAATCCAAGCGCAATTGCACAAGGTCCAAACAAGCAACAACCAAATTGGACAGATGTTAACGTTGGTGGTGGCACTGGTGCCTTACCAGTTGACAGCTCACGTAACAGCTGGGGTGCGTTTGCAGAAATGTTCTTGCCTGTCGCGAAGAACTTTGATTTGACAGCTGCAGCACGTTACGACAGCTATGATGCAGTCAAGAACGCAAAGAACTTTGATGATCAAGGTAATTTGTTGTCACCAGCAACCCAAGGTGCAAAGCAAAGTTCTGCAACTTATAAGTTAGCTGCTGCGTTCCGCCCAACAGACTCTGTTTTGTTGCGTGCATCTTATGGCACTGGCTTCAAAGCACCGACAATGTTGAATATCACTCAACCGATTGCAAACGGTGGCTCATCTAACTTCTTCCCATGCCCAATTACATCTGGCCCATTGTTGCCACTGTGCACAGGTACAGCAGAGTACAACTTGTTAACAGGTGGTAACTCAAGCACAGGTTCAACTGCATTGAAACCAGAGAAATCAACTCAATGGACTTTGGGCTTCCGTGTTGAACCAGTACAAAGCTTGTCTATGGGCTTCGACTTCTGGAATGTTCAGTTGAAAGATCAGATCAAAACTTTGTCACAAAGCGAAGTGTTCTTGAACCCAGTGAAATATGCTGCATTGTTCTCTGCATATGCGGATCCAATTCAAAAGCAAGACGTTATTGCGGCAACCTTGACACCATTCAACTTGGCTAAAGCACAATTCCAAGGTATTGATTGGGATCACACATATCGCGCAGCGATCCCAGCTGGCTACGGTAAATTGTCCTTCAACTGGACAGGTACTTACATGTTGAAAGCTGATTTGGATTCTGGTGTAAAAGGTGATGCAATCGAAAAAGGTGTTGGCAAATTCAACAAGTACAATGATGTTACTTTCCGTGTGATTTCACGTTTGGCAGCAAACTGGAAACCATCAGATCGTTACACACATACAGCAACAATTGGCTATCGTTCAGGCTATAAAGATTCAGTCATTACTGAAGATGATGGCGCAATCCGCTTCTTGAATGCAGATGGCACACCTGGTGATTACACAGGCGTGACACGTAATGTGAAGGCTTACTACACATTAGATCTGCAATCAAAAGTGATCTTCAGCAAAAACTTGACGATCACTGGCGGTATCAAAAACTTGTTTAACCAAGATCCTCCATTCTCTCAACGTATTGAAGGTGGTGGTAACCAATTAGGTTACGATGGTCGTTACACAGATCCATTGGGTCGTCAATTCTATGTAGTTGGCAACTTGAAGTTCTAAACTAACGAATCAAAAAACGAAGTAGCATTGCGCAAAAGCCCCAGATTTATTCTGGGGCTTTTGCATTTTTAGCGTCTATCATTGCAATCATCAAGACCATGGTTCAGACAGCGATATATCACCCAAACAGCAAAAGTAAATGGGAACTATGAGCGAGCCATTCGGTCTGAATTGCGTCACATTTCAAGAGCATCATTGATTCGTTGATGAATAGCGATGTCTTCGACACTTACTAAAACAAAGAAAGAGGAACCCATGCGAAATCGTATCTTAGTCACGATTATGTCGAGCTTATTTGCATCTTCTGTATATGCACAAACTGGCTCCCAAGCCATGCCGACAGAAACAAAAAAAGTACAAAATCAAGCAAGCAAAAACAAAGCATCTGCGAGAAAATTACAATCTGGTATCGACCTACAATGGATAGATAAAAGTGTGCGTCCACAAGACGATTTTTTCCGTTTCATGTCGGGAAAATGGTTGGACACGGTAGAAATTCCAGCAGATCGCGGCCGTTATGGCGCCTTTGACCAATTAGCAGAAATGTCTGCTAAACAATCGGCTGCCATCATTCAAAATTTGGCGACACAAACTGAACTAAAACCTGGTAGCAATGAACAAAAAATTGCTGATCTTTACAATAGCTTCATGGATGAAGCGCACTTAGAAACGCTGGATATCAAACCATTGCAAGCCGATTTTGCGCGTATTCAACAATTCAAAGATAAAGCTGAGTTGGCACCGATGCTTGCATACTTAGCGAGAATCAGCGTTGGGACACCGATTGGATCGGGTGTGACGCAAGATGCGAAAGATTCTTCAAAGTACACTGTTACAGTCAATCAAGGCGGTTTAAGTCTGCCGGATCGCGATTATTACCTCAAACAAGACGATGCTAAATTTAAATCGATAAGAGATGCTTATGTTGCACACGTCGAAAAAATGTTGACGATGGCAGGCATCAACAATGCGCAACAAGCCGCTGCGGCCATTTTGGCTTTTGAAACAGAAATCGCAAAAATCCAATGGAGCAATGTAGAGAATCGTAATCCGGTAAAAACTTATAATAAAGTTGAGATCGCCAAACTCGGCGACTTGTTATCAGGATTCGATTGGAACCAATATTTTGCCAATATGGGTACAGGTGGCAAAACAGATTCTGTGATCGTACGCCAACCAAGCTATTTAACGGGCTTAAGCAAACTAATTCAAGACACCCCAGTAGAAACTTGGCAAGCTTACTTTAACTGGCGTGTACTCAATGCTTACGCACCTTACTTGAGTAAGCGCTTTGTTGATCAAGATTTTGCTTTCTCAAACGGCACATTGCGCGGCATCCCGCAAAATCAACCGCGTTGGAAACGCGGCGTGAGTCGTGTAGAAGAAAGCCTGTCCGAAGCCTTGGGACAACTCTATGTTGCAAAGCACTTCCCTGCTGAAAACAAAGCGCGTATGCAAGTGCTCGTCAACAATTTGCTGATCGCGTATAAGCAAAGTATCGAAACCTTACCGTGGATGGGCGAAGCGACTAAGAAAGAAGCGCTGACAAAATTATCCAAGTTCACACCCAAAATTGGTTACCCAGATAAATGGCGCGATTACAGTAAATTGACGATAGTTAAAGGCGACTTAATCGGCAATATCAAAGCTGGTCGTGCATTTGCGTATCAACGTCAAGTCGACAAGCTCGGCAAACCAGTTGATCGTAGCGAATGGGGTATGAGTCCACAAACGGTGAATGCCTATTACAACTCACGTCAAAATGAAATCGTCTTCCCAGCAGCGATCTTGATGCCACCGTTCTTCAATCCTGAGGCGGATGATGCGGTTAACTATGGTGGTATTGGTGCAGTCATCGGTCATGAAATTGGCCACGGTTTCGACGACTCTGGTAGCCAATCCGATGGTGATGGTAACTTACGCGATTGGTGGACTGCCGAAGACAAAGCCAACTTTGGAAAAGTGACCGATGCCTTGGTGGCGCAGTACGGTAACTACAGCCCTTTAGAAGGTCACAAAGTAAATGGTAAATTGACCTTGGGTGAAAATATTGGTGATAACGCGGGCTTGTCTATCGCTTATAAAGCATATCAATTGTCGTTAAACGGTAAGAAGCCGCCTGTGATTGACGGTTATACCGGCAACCAACGTGTCTTTATGGGTTGGGCGCAAGTATGGCGTGGCAAAGCGCGCGACAAAGAAACCATTCGTTTGCTGGCGACCGATTCGCATGCGCCTGGCATGTTCCGTGCAAATGGTCCTTTGACCAATATGCCTGAGTTCTATCAAGCATTTGATGTGAAGGAAGGCGATAAGATGTACGTTGCACCAGACAAACGTATTCGAGTCTGGTAATCATGTTCTTACAAGCATGTTCTGAAAAGCGCCCATTAAAGTTGGCGCTATCTTAAAGAAGAAAGCGGATAAATTTATCCGCTTTTTTTACTTTGCTATCGACACGAAATCAAATTCGTCGCCAAACCTGCCAATGCTCTTTGCCCTCAAAAACAGCCAAAGAGTCACTAACTTTGACAGTTTCTATGCACTCAAAATAAGGCGACATCAAACCAGCAAACTCTTTAACCGAGGTAAGAAACGGTGGTCCTTTTTTACTAACGCTCTCCGCCTCATCTAACAAAAAATAACCAATCAATTTTGCACCCGACGGTAATAATTCTGCCCATCGCCGCACTACCGCTTCACGCATCGCTGGCGGCAACGCACAGAAAAACGCACGCTCATAAATCAAATTCAAGGGTACTGTCGGTGTAAATTCAAAAAAATCAGCTTTTTGCACGTGCGCAGACCACGGTCCTACTTGCGATTTTGCGGCTTGCACAGCGGCAGCAGAAAAATCAATCGCTGTGACTTGCCAACCAGCCTCACACAAGAAACCTAACTCATTGGCATGCCCACAACCGGGAATCAAACAATTTGGGGCTGAACTCTGGGTTCGCGCAAAGGTACCGACAAAATCACGTAATGCCTGAGGTACTGCCGCAAAATTCCATGGTATAAATCCTTGCGCAAAACGCTCATCCCAAAAGGCCGGATGATTCGGATCTCGACTAGAAAATTGCGCCGTCATACCACCGGAATCATAAAGAAATTAATATAAGAAAACGCTAAAACCACACCGACCAATATGCCCACACCAATATAAATAATCGCGCGTAATAAGGAATTCGTCGCGCGTTGTTCGGCGATCAAACTCGCTAGCAATGCGTCGTTATTCCCACCCTCTGCCGCACGAGTTAAAGCTTGGTGTGCAAGACGTGGCAGCTGTGGAAAGATATGACTGTAACGCGGTGCTTCAGCGCGCAGTTTATCGACTAATCCACGCCAACCAACTTGCTCACTCATCCAGCGTTCAAGATATGGCTTTGCGGTTTTCCAAAGATCAAGATCGGGATCGAGTTGACGGCCTAAACCTTCAATATTCAATAAAGTCTTTTGTAGCAGAACTAACTGAGGTTGAACCTCGACATTGAAACGACGAGAAGTTTGGAACAAACGCAATAAGACCTGACCAAACGAGATATCTTTCAGCGGTCGATCAAAGATAGGCTCACAACAAGCGCGCACCGCAGCTTCCAGCTCATCGACACGGGTTTCTTTAGGTGCCCAGCCAGATTCAATATGCGCTTCCGCGACACGTTTATAGTCACGTCGGAAGAATGCTAAAAAGTTTTGAGACAGGTAATCTTTATCATAATCATTGAGCGTACCGACAATACCAAAATCAAGCGCGATATAACGTCCTAAAGTAGCGGGTTCGACCGATACCAAGATATTTCCGGGATGCATGTCAGCGTGAAAAAAACCATCGCGGAAAATTTGTGTGAAAAATATCGTCACACCATCGCGTGACAATTTAGCTAAATCAACACCCGCTTCCAACAGCTTATCCGTTTGCGAAATCGGAATACCTTTCATGCGCTCCATCACAATCACCGATGGTGAGCAATAATCCCAATACATTTCAGGTACGATCAACAAATCAGAATCAGCAAAATTACGACGCAACTGACTACCATTCGCTGCTTCGCGCATCAAATCCAATTCATCGTGAAGATATTTATCAAATTCACCAACTACCTCTTTGGCTTTCAAGCGCTTACCATCAGCCCACAAAAACTCTAACCATCCGGCGGCAATTTTCATCAAAGCGACGTCGCGATCTATCGTGTCCTTCATCCCTGGACGCAAGACTTTGACCGCAGCTTCACGCCCATCTTTGAGCGTAGCAAAATGCACTTGCGCAATCGAAGCAGAAGCCACAGGCACACGTTCAAAACTAGCAAATAATTGATCAGGATGCGCGCCCAAAGATTTAGTAATTTGCGCTACCGCCAAATCCGGATCAAAGGAAGGAACGCGATCTTGCAACAAGGCCAATTCATTCGCGATATCAGGCGGCATCAAATCGCGTCGCGTTGATAACACTTGACCAAACTTCACAAAAATTGGCCCAAGGTCTTCTAAAGATTTGCGCAAACGTTCGCCCCGAGGTGCCGACAAATCGCGCCAGAATAGCAATGTCTTAATCAGTTTTGCCGTACGTGGAATACGTAACCCCGACATCGCAATTTCGTCGATACCGTATTTCAATACGATGCAAACAATTTTAAACAAGCGTAAAGAATTTAAAATCATTGCTTGGCTACCTTCATTTTTTCTAATCTTTCTAAGCGCTTCATCATGCGCTCTACGTCATCACGCGTTTTATTCACTTGCTCGCCAAACGCACGCACCGCTTGCGGTCTAACCAACATGGGATTTTCTTCTAAAAAATATTCTGCAAAATTTTCTTGCAAATGTTGGTGAGTGCGTTTCGCACTTTCAACGACGTTTTTACCTGCTTCCATCAATCGTACCGCAGCGACGTCGCCGAATAATTTACTCAAATCCTCTTCCACTTCCCAGCGTAAATCTTGGCTTAATTGGGACAAGGTATTCGCACAATCGGCATCGCCCTCGATCTTTACGTATGACACAGCACGCTCACGATTCTGTGCGATCAAAGCCAAATCAGCGGGTCTAATTCGTAACACCACTTGATCTGCCGATGACGAACTAGCGGCTTCAGCCGATTGCAATAAGCCATCAACGCCGATTGCTACACGCAACTGAAAAAGCTCAACGTCAATACAGGCAGTCTTACCGGCGTGCTTTTGTAAGCGTGCTGCAGCCCAGGGCTCTTGCGCCAACAAGTGATTAACAAACAGAATAAAAGGAGTGGCAATCATAAGCATCAAATAAAAAACCGCGCATGACATCATGCGCGGTTCTTAGTTTAACAGCAAACCCTCAAAAGACCTTCAATCTAGCGCATTTGAGAGGCTGTAATCCGATACAAGTTTGTCCGAAGGCAAGGCAGTACCGATAATCGATAAAATCAACAATAAAATTAATTCAACTGCTGAATACCCGCCAACAACCAACCAGATTGACCATTAATCGGTTTTGCCAAATTCCAAACTTCAGCAAACGCTTCTGGATTCGTCGCACCACCTTCTTTGATCATGCCAGAGAACTTGACGCTAGCAACATAATCATAAGCTTGTGTCTCAATCCCCAACAACTCAGCATCCAATGTCACTACATCAGTTTCATTTTTCGCGTTGCCACGGTCTTGTAACTCTAACTTCATTTCTGCAAACATTTCTGGTGAAGTAAATTCACGAATATCGTTGATATCGCCACGATCCCATGCCGCTTGCAAACGAATATAGTTCGATTTTGCATGACGCAAAAAGCCTGTCACATCGAAATCAGCTGGAATTGTCCAGTTGCCTTGATTTGCCGCTGGTGCAGAACCTGTGTTCAAATTTGCTGTACCAGCTGGTGTAGTCGATGTATATGCGGCCGCTGGCGCCTGTTGCTGCACCGGATCAATACGTGAGCCAATTTCTGGCAAAGCATTATTGTTCGGCACACCGGCATACGCAGGTTGTTGATTAAACATACTAGGCGCAGAAGCAGCTGTATTGCCCGCTTTTTTACGTGTGAAGAAGCGGTACGCCATGAAAACCAAAAAGCCGATCGCCGCAAAAGTCAAAATAGAGCCTAAAGCACTTGCCAATGCGCCGCCCATGCCTAAAGAAGAGAACAAGCCAGCCAACAACGCGCCACCAATCAATCCGCCAATGATACCTTTCCAAGGCATTG
This sequence comes from Affinundibacterium macrobrachii, assembly GCF_014652415.1. Classification (GTDB taxonomy): domain Bacteria; phylum Pseudomonadota; class Gammaproteobacteria; order Burkholderiales; family Burkholderiaceae_D; genus Undibacterium; species Undibacterium macrobrachii. The sequence continues at coordinate 192,262 of NZ_BMYT01000007.1, read as the reverse complement.
ATGGCTTAGGCGGAACAGCAGGAGTTGCTGCATTTGGCGCACCAGGTTTTGCTGCTTGTGCAGGATTGGCAGTATTTGCTGCTGGCGCTTTTTGTGTCACGTTATTTGATTGACGACCAAATGAACCTTTTTTACCCATACGCTGTGCTTCAGCGTCGGCAACGATCATGGTTGTCGTACCGAATAGCAAAGCGATACTCAATAAAATATGTTTCATGCAAATCTCCTTTTATACTGCAAACAAAATACAAACTGCCTTCATATGAACTGCAATGAGCTTAGCTGAGCTAAGCTCAAGCAATCTTATTACTTCAAATTCTCTAAACATCCAACTCCCAAGAATTGACTGCTTATAGCTTAATCCCTGTGTGTAACGCCGCCACACCCGCGGTCAAATTGAAATATTCCACGCGTTCCAAACCAGCTTCTTGCATCATGCCCTTGAGCGTCTCTTGATCCGGATGCATGCGTATCGATTCTGCTAAATAACGATAACTATCCGCATCATTCGCGATCTTTTGCCCCAGCCACGGTAAAACTTTAAATGAATACAGGTCATACGGCTTTTGCAGAACTTCTGGCACTTTGGAAAATTCCAGCACCAGCAATTTTCCACCCGGTTTTAATACGCGACGCATTTCAGCCAAAGCCTGATCTTTGTGCGTCATATTGCGCAAACCAAATGCGACGCTGACGCGATCAAAATAATTATCCGGAAACGGTAACTTCTCTGCATCGCACAACAAAGTTGGGGTAATCAATCCTTTATTCAAGAGACGATCACGACCAACGCGTAACATCGACTCATTAATATCGGTATGCCAAACTTCCCCCGTTTTACCGGCTTGCTTAACAAATTCTTTGGCCAAATCACCAGTTCCACCAGCGATATCCAAAACTCTAAATCCTGGACGCACACCCGCTTGCGCAATCGTAAAAATTTTCCAAATACGGTGCAAACCGGCGGACATTAAGTCATTCATCACATCATATTTGGCAGCGACCGAATGAAAAACTTCCGCTACTTTATGGACTTTTTCTTCTTCGGCCACCGTGGTGTAACCGAAATGGGTAGTCGTCCCATCCGTTTTATTTACTTGCTCGCTCATCTTGGTACTCTGCAGAGAATGAAAGATTATGATTTCTACGCCTAGCTTCAGACTTGTCGACGAGACTGAAACGGCGTTACTAGAAATCGACAGGCGGGATTATAGAGCCGAATCGGGAATCCGACTCGGACTTAGGTCAATATTTCTGCGGTAGAAATTTCGAAAAATTACCTATGAACCGCATTTCGGTCCAGTTTTAGGTGCGGGAATCGCGTCACGACCTGTTTCAGCCGCATATCCAGCAGCTAGCAAGCGTGCCAAATAGTCTTGCCACAATGCTGATTGATGCGTGCCTAGCCAATACAAGTATTCCCAGGTAAAGATGCCGGTACTGTGATCATCATTAAATATTGGCTTAATTGCGTAATTGCCGACTGGCTCTATGCCCGTGATACTAACCAAGCGCTTACCGATTTGTAAAACCTCTTGTCCTTCGCCATGTCCGCGCACTTCAGCAGAGGGCGAATACACGCGCATGAGTTCAAATGGCAGCTCAAAACGCTTGCCGTCATCGAATTCGATTTCTAACAAACGCGATACCGTTCTGGCATTCAGTGCGGTGGGATGGACTTTGTGGGTGATTGGTGGAGGTAGATGGTTCATATTTTTATTCGATAGGGAATTGTTTTAGTCGACCGCGGACGTGATTCCTGTCATTCCTGCATGCTTTTAGCAGGAATCCAGTTTCTTGCGTTGATCAAGCTACGCCACTGGGCTCCTGCCTACGCAGGAGCGACAGCTAACATTCTTCCAATATTAATTAAGTCGCAAATTCGCGTCGTATAACATCACGCAATGCGGGTAACAAAGCTCGTTTGGCCTCTACTTCGGCAGAAGTTCTATCCGTCGCCGCCCACACAGGATTTGGGAAATGCGCATCATCTTGGTAGCGTGGAATCACGTGCCAGTGCAGATGCGGCACCATATTACCTAAGCTGGCCAAATTGATTTTATGCGGCTGCATCACATCACGAATTGCTTGTTCGACTTTACACACCGCTTGCATCATGGCGGAGCGATCCGGGACGACTAAGTCTGTCATTTCTTTCACATGCGCGTTCCAGATCACCCGACAAAATCCGGGGTAGTTCGCGTCGTCGATTAAAACGACGCGAAATTTTTCGGTCTTGACGATCAGCTCGCCGCCATTCACTTCACATAATTCACATTGCATGGATCTCACCTTATACCAAGACGCGTTCAATGCCGCCGTTGTTCGCTTTGGCAACATACTCTGGCATCCAGTCTTCACCAAGAATATGGCGCGCCATTTCAACTACGATGTAATCAGCTTGGGTGCCGCTGTCGTCGTTGTAACGTGATAGACCTTGCAAGCACGATGGGCAAGAAGTCAAAATTTTAACGTCGCCTTTGAAACCGTCGTTGCGCAATTTATCTGCGCCTTTTATCATCTCTTCTTCTTTACGGAAGCGTACTTGCGTCGAGATATCAGGACGACTCACCGCGAAAGTGCCAGACTCACCGCAGCAACGCTCATTCTTTTCTATCTTCACATTATCGACTGTCGAAATCAGGCTGTTGATGGTTTTGCCCGACTCTTGCAATTTCATAGGATTATGGCAAGGCTCGTGATACATGTAGCGCGTACCGGTGACACCTTCTAGCTTGACGTTTTTCTCCATCAAGAATTCGTGAATATCGACGATGCGGCAGCCGGGGAAAATTTTATCGAATTCATAGGTCGCGAGTTGATCGTAGCAAGTGCCGCAAGACACAACGACTGTTTTAATATCGAGATAATTCAGCGTATTCGCCATGCGATGGAATAGCACGCGATTATCCGTCATCATTTTTTCGGCTTTATCAAACTGCCCAGACCCACGTTGCGGATAGCCGCAGCACAGATAACCCGGCGGTAACACGGTTTGTACGCCAACATTCCACAACATCGCTTGCGTCGCTAAACCCACTTGCGAGAACAAACGCTCTGAACCACAGCCAGGGAAATAAAACACTGCTTCCGTGTCTGCCGTGGTGGTTTGTGGATTACGGATAATCGGTACGATTTTATCGTCTTCAATATCGAGCAAAGCACGTGCCGTTTTCTTCGGCAAATTGCCCGGCATTTTTTTGTTGATGAAGTGAATCACCTGTTCTTTAATCGGCGCTTTACCGACCGTCGCCGGTGGCGTTTTGGTTTGTGACTTGGCGAATTTCTTGAAAAACTCATGCCCAAAGCGCTGAGCTTTATAACCCCAGCCTATCATCACTTGACGCGTCGCATTGATAGTTGCTGGATCAGTCGCATTCAAGAAGAACATCGATGCCGCAGTGCCGGGATTGAATTTCTTTTGTCCCATTTTCCGCAAGAGATTACGCATATTCATCGACACATCGCCGAAGTCAATATCGACTGGACAAGGATTCACGCACTTATGACAAACCGTGCAGTGATCGGCAACATCAGAAAATTCATCCCAATGTTTAATCGAAATACCGCGACGCGTTTGCTCCTCGTACAAGAAGGCTTCAACCAACAAAGACGTCGCTAAAATTTTATTACGTGGTGAATACAAGAGATTGGCACGTGGCACATGCGTTGAGCAAACTGGCTTGCATTTACCGCAACGCAAACAATCTTTCACGCTATTCGCAATTGCGCCGATATCGCTTTGTTGCATGATTAAAGACTCGTGTCCCATCAAGCCAAACGAAGGTGTATAGGCATTGCGTAAATCGGCGGCAAAATCAGGCAGGTTCAACAATTTGCCTTTATTGAAGCGCCCTTCTGGATCGATACGCAATTTATACGCACGGAAATCTTTGATCTCGTCTTCGGTCAAAAACTCTAACTTGGTAATACCGATACCGTGCTCACCCGAAATCACACCATTCAAGGAACGCGCTAACACCATGATGCGAGCGACCGCATGATGCGCCACTTGCAGCATGTCGTAATCATCGGAATTAACAGGCAAATTAGTGTGGACGTTGCCATCACCAGCATGCATATGCAAGGCAACGAAGACCCGGCTACGCAAGACTTTTTTATGAATCGCCGTGCATTCATCCAAGATCAATTTAAACGCTGCACCATTAAATATTTGACGCAAAGGCGCGCGCACTTCAGTCTTCCACGAAATCCTTACCGTGCGGTCTTGCACCACATCAAACAAGCGCGCATTTGGCTGCTTTTGCAGACGTTGTTCAAACACGAAATCGAGTTTATCTAAACCTAATTTATTCAACTCCACACGCGCATCGCACAAGGGTTGATCGAGTTGCGTCAACAAATAGGTCCAACGTGCTTCGATATCACTCAGCAATTGATCCGCTTGTGAGACGCGATCTTCGAGCAATTCTGCCGCTGGAATGTCATCGCCATCGGCATCCTCGCTTTTACCCAAAGGGAGGTTGCCACGCAGCACAAACTCTTTTAATGCAGAGATACAGGCGAGTTTATTTTGTATCGAGAGTTCGATATTGATGCGTTCGATGCCGTCGGTATATTCGCCCATACGATCGAGCGGAATCACCACGTCTTCGTTGATCTTAAACGCATTGGTATGCTTAGAAATCGCTGCGGTTTTGGCTCGATCTAACCAGAATTTTTTACGCGCTTCCGGGCTCACCGCAACGAAGCCTTCTCCGACGCGGGCGTTCGCCATACGGATCACTTCGGATGCAGCTTGTGCGACGGCGTTTTCATCATCGCCAACGATATCGCCGAACAATGCCATCTTAGGGATGACACCACGTTTGGATTTGGTGGTGTAGCCAACCGCTTTTAAATAGCGTTCATCCAAATGCTCCAAGCCCGCGAGTATCGCACCACCTTTTTTGGTTTCGCCATCAAGATAATCTTTGATCTCAACGATGCTAGGAATCGCATCACGCGCTTGCCCAAAAAACTCCAGACAAACCGTACGCGCAAATTTTGGCATGCGATGCAAAATCCAACGTGCTGAGGTGATCAAACCATCGCAGCCTTCTTTTTGTACACCCGGCAAACCAGCGAGGAATTTATCGGTGACATCCTTGCCCAAACCTTCTTTGCGGAAAGTGCGTCCGGGGATTTGCAATAATTCCGTTTTGAATGGCGTCTTCTCGCCTGGATGAGTCCATTCCAATTGGAATTTCGCGACTTCCACATCATGGATCTTGCCAAAATTGTGCTCAAGACGTGTGACTTCTAACCAATCGCCATTCGGATCGACCATGCGCCATGACGCTAAATTGTCGAGCGCAGTTCCCCACAGCACCGCCTTCTTACCACCGGCATTCATGGCGACATTGCCGCCTATGCAGGACGCTTCAGCCGACGTCGGATCGACCGCGAACACGAAGCCCGCTTTATCCGCCGCATCTGACACGCGCTTAGTCACAACACCTGCGCCAGAATAAATAACAGCGTAATCACGATCCGCACCCGGTAAACGCAGCATTTCTACTGCACCGAGTTGTTCAAGTTTTTCTGTATTAATCACCGCTGACATCGGCGTCAAAGGAATCGCGCCACCCGTGTAACCCGTACCACCGCCGCGTGGGATGATTGTCAAACCGAGCGTAATACACGATTTGACTAAACCCGCCATTTCATCTTCGGTATCTGGCGTTAATACGACAAATGGATATTCCACCCGCCAGTCGGTCGCATCCGTCACGTGCGATACGCGACTCAAGCCGTCAAATTTAATATTGTCTTTGGCCGTATGTTTGGCTAATAACTTACTCGCCTTTTTACGCAGGTCGTAAGTATCACGAAATTCCTTAGAAAAATCCGCCACCGCCTTACGTGCTGCATTCACCAAAATCTCGACTGAATTACTGCGATCTGCATCTTCGGCATTGACGGTGTCGGTGGCGACACGACGTTTTTCCACTTCGTGCAAACGATGATTCAAAGCGTCAATCAAAGCCTGTCGACGCTTGGGATTTTCCAGCATATCGTCTTGCAAATAAGGATTGCGACGCACGACCCAAATATCACCCAAAACTTCGTACAACATACGCGCAGATCGACCAGTCTGGCGTTTGCCGCGCAAACTATCGAGCAAACGCCATGCGTCTTCGCCTAGCAAGCGAATCACGATTTCACGGTCTGAAAATGAAGTGTAGTTGTAAGGAATTTCGCGCAAACGCACTGGCGCTGCACTAGCTTGAGCATCGTTGTCGTGATGCGGTGGTAGTCCTAAATGGTGGGCTGGAGCATTCATCTGCAAATGGTTAGACGGATATTAAAAACTCATTCTAGCCTATTGCGCTGCACCATGCTGGATCAGCCTTTACTTTTTTGCGGGTATCTTTTGATATATTGTGAAAAAGCCTGAGGAAATTCCGTATTTCTCCAAAAACCTTGAATGTTTAGTATGAAATATGTAGCTTTTGCCAGATATTGAACGTTGAATTGTTGCAGCACAAGTTACCAATAGATCGTAGCCACCTACATCAGTTCCTGCAAATATAGTTTTCCCAACACTAATTTATCAAGTAAATTCAAGATACTGAAGGCAACGTATCAAGTTCATTTTTCTACATACCGAAGTATGCTTTTTAAGCTATCGCATCCTATTGGCAGGATGCGATAGCCTAACCCACTAATTTCAATTTAACTTCTTCAACACCGCTTCCACATCTTTTACCGTGCGTGGCAACTTGCCACTCATGTTGCGATTGCCGTCCGGCGTTACCAGAATCACATCTTCGATCCGTACGCCGATGCCGCGCCATTTGGCGTCTACATCATTCGCATCTTTGGGAATGTAAATGCCAGGCTCGACCGTCAAGGCCATACCGGGTACCAAAACACGCTGACCTCCACGTTTGCCTGCTTCCATTTGATAATCGCCAGTATCATGCACATCAAGACCTATCCAATGGCTAATACCGTGCATGGTGAAACGGCTGTAGGCGCCGCTTTTGAAAACGCTGTCTTTGTCGCCTTTGAGTAAGCCGAGATCAACTAGACCGTCGCTCAAAATCCGCATCGCGGCGTCGAAGCCTTCATGATGAACGCGACCAGGTTTAACTAAATCGATCGCCGCATTTTGCGCTTTCAACACTAATTCGTAGATGGCTTTTTGTTCCTTAGAAAACTGACCCGACACCGGCCATGTGCGCGTGACATCGGCGGTATAGTAGCCAACTTCGGCACCAGCATCTAATAGCATCAATGATCCCGTTTCGATATCGTGATCATTGGTCAAATAATGTAGAACACAGCTATTTCGCCCTGCACCAGCAATCGTGTCGTAGCCAGTAAATCGCGCGCCCAAGCTACGCACGGTGCCTTGAAATCCGCCTGCAACCTCTCCCTCATTCGTCGCAGTGCGAGACGCTTTCATTGCAGCCAAATGCCCGGCAATGGTGACGTCGACTGCGCGTTGTAGCATATCGATTTCTGCAGCCTGTTTGATAAGACGCATTTCCGCAACGAGGTGGCGACCATCGACCAAAATACGCTTATGAGAAGAATGATTATTGTCGCTGCCAAGTGGGTAAATCCAATCGAGCATCTTTCTACGGAAGTCTTCATCAAAATTGGATACCAGCACAACCCGCTGCGCTTTGTTCACAAGCTTTTTTAAACTATCTTCCGCCGCAGGGAAGGCTTCTGCTTTGTCAGCACCAAGTTTTAATGCACCTTCGACGCCGAGTCGCGCGCCATCATAGGCTTCGCGACGTTGATCACGTTTGCGTACATACAAGGTGTAGGCTTGATTACTATCCGCATCCAATACCGCCACGGATTCGGCTTCTTCGACACCTGTTAAATAGTAGAAATCGGAGTCTTGTCGATACATGTGCGTACTATCGCCATTGCGATGCTGTTCTGGCATCGACTTGATCACAGCGATTGTGCCGGGCCCCATTTTTTTCAGTTCGGCATGCAAACGAGCGCGATTTTCCGCAAAAAAGCTAACTGGCAAGCGTACCGCATGAAAGCCTTGTTTGCCGACGGCTGCGGGGACTGCGGGCGCAGCAACACTGTTTAGACAAACCGGCGCAGTTAATACGTACAACAAAGTAGACAGAGAAAAAAGACGGGAATACATCGTTAGGACTCCAATTTAAAATTGACCAACAAAGCCATTTGCCAAGCTAAGAAATACACTCTCAGCATCCTACGTCAAAAGTCGAATACTAAACAATGCATTTGCTTAATTAGCTGCTTGCTCAGAACCTAACTTTAAATTTAAGTCGCATATTTTCAACGACAAGCAAAATCTACATGTCACTTCAAATGCTTTGACACTGGCAATCCGCTACATCCCCCGATGCGATTTTCATTTGTAGCTCACCTAATTCCAACACAACATTGCAATCGCGCTGTAGCCTAAAGACCTCAGCCCAACCAAGCTGAAACCCCATGCCAAAATCCATCTGGAACGCTGAGAAGCAAATACGTCATGGTGAGATAACGCAACAATTTGCCGATTGCCATATACATCATGCAGGGCCAGGCTGGTAGCTTGAGCCAGCCACCCAAGGCGCAAATCGGGTCGCCTATCACCGGCAGCCACGCTAATAGCATCGTCTTTGCACCATAGCGTTCCAACCAGCCGAACCAGCGACTTTTGCGCTCTTTGGCAAAAGTCTGCTTGGCTTCATAGCCGATGAAATAATTGAGCATTCCGCCCAAAGTGTTGCCGGTCGTCGCAATCAGAATGGTCAGCCAAAACAATTCGGGATTGGCCTTGATCATGGCAAATACTGCTGGCTCAGATCCCATAGGCAATAAAGTTGCCGAAACAAAACTAATGACAAACACCGCTGTCAAACCAATTTCAGAAATAGCGAAAACACTAAACAACCAAGCAATAGCCGCTTCTATCATGGCTTTTTCGTAAAGGTAAGGAAGGGATACATTATAATGCTTGAGACAGGACTTAAATATTTTGCACTTATTTCATTGTATTCACTAGGCATTACCCGTGCCCGCAACATGAAATACGAAACAAAACCAGCGCCACCGCGCCGGTATCGAGGTCGATTCTGAATCTATCCATTCAGAATGACGCCATCCCACACACCATGGGACTTGCATGATGTCCGCATTTAACTTTTGTATTTTGAAAAGATTGCATCCATGGCTACCGATTATCTGAAAAAAATCCTGACCGCACGCGTCTATGACGTGGCATTTGAAACTCCACTTGAATTGGCTCCAACGCTATCAAAGCGTATGGACAATCAAATTCACTTTAAACGTGAAGACATGCAGAGCGTGTTTAGTTTCAAACTACGTGGCGCTTATAACAAAATTGCCCACTTAACGCCAAGCCAACTCAAGCACGGCGTAATTTGTGCCTCAGCTGGCAATCACGCGCAAGGCGTGGCATTGAGTGCGAAACGGGTAGGATGCAAAGCCGTGATCGTGATGCCGACTACCACACCGCCAGTCAAAATTGATGCAGTTCGTGCTCACGGTGGCGATGCGATCGAGATCGTCTTACATGGTGAATCATATAGCGATGCCTACGACCATGCTTTAACCTTAGAAAAAAAACGCAAACTCACTTTCGTTCATCCATTCGATGATCCTGATGTGATCGCGGGGCAAGGCACGGTCGGCATGGAAATTTTGCGTCAGCATGCGGGGCCGATTCATGCGATCTTTGTCGCTATTGGTGGTGGTGGTTTGATTGCCGGGGTTTCCGCTTATGTCAAAGCGGTGCGCCCTGACATCAAAATTATCGGTGTACAAACCGTGGATTCCGATGGCATGTATCGCAGCTTAAAAGCAGGTAAGCGTGTGACCTTATCCGATGTTGGTTTATTCTCCGACGGTACTGCAGTCAAATTGGTCGGAGAAGAAACCTTTCGATTAGCCAAACAATATGTTGATGAAGTCATCTTAGTCGATACCGATGCCGTCTGTGCGGCAATCAAAGATGTGTTCCAAGATACGCGTTCCATTTTAGAACCCGCTGGTGCGCTTGCGGTAGCTGGCTGCAAAGCTTATATCGAACGCGCAAAAGCAAACAAAAAACCGCTAAAAAATGAAACCATGGTGACCATCGCTTGCGGTGCCAATATGAACTTTGATCGTCTGCGCTTTGTCGCAGAACGTGCCGAAGTTGGTGAGGCGCGTGAGGCAGTATTTGCGGTGACCATCCCAGAAATCCAAGGCAGTTTTAAACGCTTCTGCGAATTGGTAGGCCCACGTAATGTGACTGAATTTAATTACCGGATTAGCGATAAAAAAGAAGCGCATATTTTTGTCGGCGTTCAAGTTGCTAACCGAGAAGAATCCAGCAAAATTGCAAAGAATTTTGTCAAACATGGTTTCCCCACTTTGGATTTAACCGACGACGAATTAGCCAAACTGCATATCCGTCATTTAGTCGGCGGTAAGAGCGAACTAGCAGAGAATGAATTGCTATATCGCTTTGAGTTCCCAGAGCGCCCCGGTGCATTGATGCGCTTTTTAAATAGTATGGCGCCGAATTGGAATATCAGTTTATTCCATTACCGTAATCACGGTGCCGACTATGGTCGTACCTTGGTTGGATTACAAGTACCGAAAAAAGAGATGAAGGCATTTAAAGAATTTTTAAATGGTCTTGGCTATCGCTATTGGGACGAAAGTAATAATCCGGTTTATAAACTTTTCTTAGGTTAAGTTACCAAAGCTGGATATGGCCGATCACGATCAGCCTTATCCAGCTTTATTTTTCAACAAAGCAAAATACATTATGAGCACTTCTAGCAATACGCCCGAACAATCACAGTTAGGCAAAACATCTGCGTATCAAACCGAGTACGATCCTAGCTTGCTTTTTCCAATTCCTAGAGCAGAAAAGCGTGCAGAAATTGGACTCAAGATTGTTGATGGTAAAGCAGTTAATTTGCCTTTTTTCGGTATGGATTTTTGGAACGCTTATGAAGTGTCTTGGTTGAATTTACGAGGAAAGCCGCAAGTTGCGATTTTGAGCGTGTTTGCACCAGCTGATTCTCCGAATATCATCGAATCAAAATCATTCAAACTTTATTTAAACGCGTTTAATCAAACCAAGTTAGCAGGCACTGATGCGCTGATTAGTTTGCTACAAACCGATTTATCAAATGGTTTTGGTGCGCCAGTTCAAATCACGCTCACGCCACAAGAGCAATTCAGCAAAGCTGTTTTTCAGGAATTCGAAGGACAATTATTAGACAGATTAGACATCGAGGTCGATCAATACTCGCCTGTGCCTACGATTTTACAGGCCGATCATAGCCAGCCCGCAATTGAAGAAACTTTGGTGTCACACTTATTAAAATCCAACTGCTTAGTGACTGGGCAACCGGACTGGGCCAGCGTGCAAATTCAGTACATTGGTGCGCCGATAGACCAAGAAGCGCTTTTGCGCTATTTGATTAGCTTTCGAAATCACAACGAGTTTCATGAACAATGTGTCGAGCGTATTTTTTGCGACATCATGCAGTATTGCAAGCCACAAAAATTATCGGTGTATGCACGCTATACACGCCGTGGAGGTTTAGATATCAATCCTTGGCGCAGTAATTTTACGACTGGGAAAATGCCTTCCAATCACCGCAATGCGCGTCAATGAGGAAAACTACTAATTTCATTACAGAAAAACACTGAGATAAAACAATGTTTTATTAAAACGCGGGTCTACACTAACAAAAATAAACCTGTAAGTACATTTCAGTCGGATAGAGATACAAATTCAAGCTTGCCCCGTGCCTTTGCATAGAGTACATTTACTTGTTTTTTTAATTAGTCTATCTGAGATCTTTTGCCTTCTAACTGCTGGATTGATGTATAAATTTTATTAGCCTTATGTATTCTGTAAATTGGCAAATGCTCATCGAACAGCACGCACAAGATGCTGTCATTGTTTTAGTTGATGGAACCATCGTTCATGCAAATCACATGGGGATCAGCTTATTACGCGCAAAAGATCTGCATGAAATTAGTGGATTACGATGGAATGCCTTCCTCGAATTTAGTCATCCAAATCAAATCAAAACCCACTTACAAGCGGGTAGCAGTTTAATACCCAATGCGATTGCCGAGTTTTGCCAACTGCGCAATCGACAAGGCGAGCTGGTCAATATAGAACTCAGACTGCATAGCTTCCCCGTGTTGCGTAATACTGCTTATGTCTTATGCTTGCGCGACATGCAAACCCAAGCCTTTGCCAAGTCATTTCAAACGCAGTTAAGTCATAGCGGCATTCCTAAAAATAGTCTTAGTCATGAAGCTTTGCATCATGAAAAAGAAATTCTAGAAATGATCGCACTCGACAATCCACTCACGCAAATTTTGCAAGATGTGTGTGATCGGATGGAGCGTCTGCTCGACAATGGCTCGGTCTGTGCAATCATGCTATACGATCAAGATACACAAAAATTACGGATAGCAGCCGCACCAAGTATGGAAGCAGAATTTCTAAATGAAATGGATCATTTAGAAATTGGTCTAGGAAGTTGGTCTTGCGGTGTTGCCCTGAAAACTCAAAAAATTATCGTCGTTGAGGATATTGCCCACAGCGATGTGTGGCAATCACACCGTCAGACACCTTTGCGCTATGGCATGCACTCTTGTTGGTCGGTACCAATCAAAACCGCATTTAATACCTTGCTAGGCACGGTCGATTTATATCACCGTGATCAACGTCATCCTAGTGATGATGAACAAACGCTGATCATGGATGCCATGCATGTGATTGCGTTGGCGATTGATAAGAAAAATATGGAGCATAGCTTAGCGACTAGTGAAGATCGCTATCGCTCCGTCGTGAATAATTTGACCGAAGGTATTATGGTGATTGCACCGGGTGGAAAAATCCTCACCTGCAACCCCAGCGCAAAACGTATTTTAAAAATTCAAGATATTGAAGCGACTGGTCGCCGTCATCGTTACTTCAAACGCATTTTCCGTGAAGACAGTAGTGAAATCCAAATTGGTGATGATCCCGCCTCTATCGTATTAAGAACTGGTGAAGCAATTTCGAATTTATCGATCGGTATGCAATTGCACGACAATTCAACTGTCTGGTTGTTAGTCAATGTGCAGCCGATTCAACACTCGCGTCATAGCAAAACCGAAGCCGTATTAATCTCATTTACCGATACCACCGAAGTGAGAGAAACCGAGCGTCAATTGCAATACATTGCCACGCATGATGCATTAACGGGTCTCGCCAACCGACATCAATTACAACATCGCCTAGCAAGTGCCTTGGCGCAAGCTTATGATCAAAAAGTAGCGGTGATTTTTTTAGATCTCGATCACTTCAAAAATGTGAACGATACGGCCGGCCATGCCGCAGGCGATGGTTTGCTATGCGACGTTGCCAAACGCTTGAGCTCTTGCATCCGCGCTACCGATATGTTGGCACGTTTGGGTGGTGATGAATTTGTGATCGTGGTCGAAGAATTTGAAACCGCGCAACACTTAAAAGAACTCGCCGACCGTATTTTGACCAAAATGCGCGAGCCGTTTGTGATCGATCAGCATCAATATCATTTAGGCACATCGATAGGTATCAGTGTGTTTCCACATGATGGTACCGATGGCCCAACCTTATTACGTTGTGCTGATTCTGCGATGTATTTAGCAAAAGAACTGGGACGAAATAATTACCAATTCTTTACATCTGATTTAATGATTCGCGCACAGCATCGTTACACTTTAGAGCGCAATCTACGCCGCGCCTTGGTCGATGATGAGTTCTTACTCTACTACCAACCAAAACTCAGCTTAATTGACGGCAGTATTGTTGGCGCAGAAGCCTTGATTCGTTGGCAAATGCCAGAAATGGGAATCATTGCGCCGAATGAGTTTATTCCATTCGCTGAAGAAATTGGCTTAATCGTGCCTATGGGTCGCTGGGTCTTGGCCAAAGCCTGTGAGCAAGCACAACGATGGCGTCAAGAATTTGATATAGATTTCAAAATCAGTGTCAATATTTCACCGAAACAATTTCAAGACCCTAAGCTACCGCAATTTATCTTGGAAGTTTTATTAGAATCTGGATTACCAGCACACGCCTTACAGTTAGAAATTACCGAAGGCCTTTTAATGGTCGAAGCTGAACACTTAAGCTCCGTTTTTGACGCGATTAAAACGCTTGGAATTAGTATCTCTCTCGATGATTTTGGTACGGGCTTCTCATCGCTATCGTATCTGCAACGGTTCCCGATTGATAATTTAAAAATTGATCGTTCATTTATCCGCGAGATTCCTGAGAACCAAGATTCGGTTGTACTGACCAAGGCGATTATTGCGATGTCTAGCGCACTTGGCATGAGCGTTACCGCGGAAGGTGTCGAGAACCTTGAACAAATGGATTTCTTGAAAGACGCTGGATGCGATGAAATTCAGGGATTTTATTTTAGCAAACCGATTTCAGTTGAGTATTTCTCACAATTACTCAAACAACACGCAATCAGCCAAGCCTTACACTAATTGCTTATCTTTTGAAATAAACACAATGCGACACGGAAATTCGCATCGCTGCCAAAAGAAGCCTATAATCGCGCTCTGAGATCGACCGCAACAGGGAACTAGCACATCACTTCGGTATCAAAAGCCCCTGTTGTAAGAAATTTAGTCAACGAGCACAGGCCTTTCCGCCATATGACCAATATTGCAAAAATTCTGCCCCAAGAAAATGTTTTATTAGATTTAGATGTATCGAGTAAAAAGCGGGCATTCGAACAAGCAGGACTTTTGTTTGAAAACAATTGCGGCATTGCCCGCTCCACCGTATCTGAAAATCTATTTGCCCGTGAACGTCTTGGTTCAACCGGCCTTGGACATGGCGTCGCAGTTCCACATGGACGTATTAAAGGGTTGAAGAATCCAATTGCAGCCTTCGTACGCTTGCAAGAAGCAATCCCTTTTGAATCGCCAGATGGTAAAGCTGTTAGCCTGCTGATTTTTTTATTGATGCCAGATAATGTCACGCAACAGCATTTAGAGATTTTGTCTGAAATCGCCGAAATGCTGTCTGATGACGAGTTTCGTAGCAATCTGCAAATCGAAACAGATGCCAATTTGGTACACAAACACCTCACTAGTTGGGAACCCTCCGTTATTTAATTACGGTCATACAGATCTAAGTAGTACCGATTAGACATGTACTTAAATTCTGTACAGTAATGCGCTAAGATAGACCTTATCGAACGCAGTGATCGCGAGATTTCTGTTTCCTTGCTTACCAAGATCGGAACTACCTTCATGCCGCTGACCACAGAATTAACCATACAGAAGATTTTTGATGATAATCGCGACACCTTGCAACTTGGTTGGTTCGCTGGATTTTCTGGTGGCGATAAACAAATTACCGATGATGCAACCGCCTCATCCGATCAAGTTGGCCATCTCAACTTAATTCACCCTGGTCGAATACAAGTCCTAGGACACCAAGAACTTGATTATTTCCATCGTTTGTCACCGGGCTCACGCGCCAATCTGATCCGTGAATTAGTCGCCGGCAATCCGCCAGCATTAATCGTTGCGCAAGGACTAGAATCGCCACAAAGCTTCTTGAGCGTTTGTGACGACAATAACATCCCACTTTTTTCTACCCCTTTGCCAGCAGCACAAGTCATTGATTACTTGCGCGTTTACCTGTCCAAAAAACTAGCACCACAAGTCACGATGCATGGTGTCTTTATGGATGTACTTGGGGTTGGGGTTTTAATTACCGGTGAATCTGGTTTAGGAAAAAGTGAGCTTGGTTTGGAATTGATTTCACGTAGTCATGGTTTGGTGGCTGACGATGCGGTCGAATTTTCGCGTATCGCACCAAATATGATCGAAGGTCGATGCCCACCGATTTTGCAAAACTTGTTAGAAGTGCGTGGTCTTGGTCTACTCGATATCAAAGCCATCTTTGGCGAGACCTCCGTGCGTCGCAAGATGCGTCTAAAATTAATTGTGCATTTGGTGCGCCGTAGTACTTTGGAAGAAAACTACGAACGCCTACCTATCGACTCTCAATCGGAAGACGTATTAGGTTTGCAAATCAAAAAGGTTGTGATTCCAGTGGCAGCGGGCCGCAATATTGCGGTGCTATTGGAGGCAGCGGTACGCAATACTATCTTACAACTACGCGGCATCAATACCTTAGAAGAATTCATGGAAAGACAGCGCCGTGCAATGGATGAAACGCTGGGATAAGACATCATGCGGATTCTACTCATATCAGGTATCTCAGGCTCAGGTAAATCGGTCGCCCTAAATGTAATCGAAGACGCTGGTTACTATTGCGTCGATAATTTGCCACCCAGTTTATTGCTAGAATTAGTCAAAACACTAGAGCTAGAAGGCGTTAAGAACGCCGCCTTGGCTATCGATTCCCGCAGCGCACATCAACTGCAAAGTGTTGCTGCCACTATTGATCAATTACGTGCATTAGGACACGAGGTAAAAGTCTTATTTCTGACTGCGAGTTCAGAAACCTTAATCGCACGCTTTTCAGAAACACGACGCAGTCATCCACTATCGCATCATCTACAAACAGAGCGCATATCCGATTGCACACTAAGTCTCACCGAATGCATACAAGCAGAACGCGAATTACTCGCTCCATTGCAATTTCTGGGACACGTCTTAGATACATCCAATCTGAGTGCGAACCATTTGCGCAATTGGATTAAAGATGAAATTGCGGTAGAACATGCTTCGCTGATTTTAATGTTTGAGTCGTTTGCATTTAAAGTCGGTGTACCGCTTGATGTCGATTTTGTGTTCGACGTGCGCATCCTACCTAACCCACACTACGACCATGCCTTACGCCCTTTAACTGGACGAGATCAAGCCGTTGTGGATTTTCTCGAAGCACAAGCGATGGCGCTCGAACTATTTGATGATATTAAAAACTTTATCGACAAATGGCTACCATCGTTCAAGCGAGATAATCGTAGCTACCTAACGATTGGTATCGGTTGTACCGGCGGACAACATCGTTCCGTTTATATGGTCGAAAAACTAGCCAAACATTTTCAGCAACAAGAACGGGTGTTGATTCGCCATCGACAAAATCACTAGCGCTGTGCTAAGACTGCACGGAGGCTGGACTAAGACAACGCGCTAAAACTTGAGTGCATTCGGCCAACGAAGAGTCCCGTTTTGCTCAACACGATAAGCTATTTACAAAAAAGCCGTTGAACTTTCGATCAACGGCTTTTTTGTTTATGCATCATAGAATTCATCTATTCCATGACAACTTCACGCATCTTACGAGAAACAAACAGCAAGCTTGCTACAACAATCACCGAACACACCAGTAAAGCAAGACCAATCGCATTGAGTGCAACCAACTCGCCTTTAAGCACTTGATTCATCATTTGCGTTTGCGCCATGACAGGAACCCATCCCAGCCACGCTGGTTCTTTACCAGGATTGACAATAAAGAACATCGGCATAAACGATACTGCTAAGCTCAATAATTGATTACGTACGTTCGCTTCTTTGAATGATTTGCAAGTCAATGACAAGGCAACTTGTAAAGAAGACAGAGCGGCGGCCAAAGGAATCAAGACAATCATGAAAGCAAGCGCATCTTTAATTCCGAACTGAAATTCGGCACGTAAAGCCTCATTCGCAATTAGTAATTGCGCGGGGAAAAAGCTACTCACGGTCAAAATCACAATCAGTACACTCACCGTAGCAACCGCCGCCGTTTTCCCTATCGCTAGCTGGAATCCCGAAACTGGGTTCATCATCAATGGCTCTAAAGAACCGCGTTCACGTTCACCAGCGGTGCTGTCAATTGCCGCAAACATGCCGCCCATTACAATCGCCATAATTAAAACCATCGGCAACGCGGCGGTAATCGTAACGCGACGTTCATCAGGGCGGCTGATATGGCGCTCTTTCACAGAAATCGACTGCAACAAATCTGGTGAAACACCGCGCATCATCAATTCTAAACTTGATCGTTCACGTGCATAGCCATTCAATAATTGACGCAATGGCCCCAATCCCATTTCAGCCTGACGATTCGAGGTATCGTAAGCAATTTCTAATTCGACTCGCTTAGCAGACTGCAAATCTTGTTCAAAATTTTCAGGTACCAACAGGACAGGTTTAATCAATTCTTTGCTGCGTGATTTTTCTTCATAATCTGCTGGTGCAGTTTTTATCTCGTAACCCTGACGCAGAATATAGTTTTCCAAACTAGGCGCGTCTTTGATGTTAACCGCCATCACGCTGCGATCCACCGCTTGTGACTCGACCTGCGACATCACGGTAGAAAACACAAACAATAAAACCGGAACCAATAGCAACGAACTAGCTAAGACCATCAATAAGGTACGACGATCGCGCATCGCATCTGAAATTTCTTTCCAATAAATTGCAAATACTTCTCTCATGCGACACTCCCTTGATTCAATGTTGAGTGATGACGGTGATCTAACATGCTGCTCTTATCCAAAAAGGCCAGCTTCACAAACGCGTCTTCAAAGTCAGATTCTTGTGCTTGTTGCATTAGCTCAGCAACACTACCTTTGGCGACAGTACGACCCTGCGCAACAATGACTACGGTATCGCAAAGGCGCTCCACTTCTTGCATGATATGGGTGGAAAAAACGATGCATTTACCGCCACCTTCAGGGCTACGCAACCATCGTAAAAACTCACGCAATGCACGGGTTGCCACCACGTCTAAGCCATTAGTCGGCTCATCCAAAATAATATTTTTTGGATCGTGAATTAAGGCGCGTGCTAAGGCGATTTTCATACGCTCACCTTGACTAAACCCCTCGGTACGACGATCCAATAATTTTTGGATTTCTAACCAGTGCGCTAATTGATCGATACGTTGTTCAATCTTGGCTTTATCCATGCCATGCAATTTTCCGTAGTACTGAATATTTTCACGCGAGGTCAAACGTGGATACAATCCACGCGCATCGGACAAAATGCCCAAATGCGCTTGGGTAGTAGTTTGACCTTCTTTCACTTCGACGCCATCAATTTTGATCGAACCACTGTCCATCTTCAGCATCGATGCAACCATACGCAAACTGGTTGTTTTACCGGCGCCATTGGCACCAAGCAAACCCAAAATCGCACCGTCTTGCGCCGTAAAACTGACGCCATTCACCGCTTTTACTTTTTCAGCCTTGCGCATTCCGATACCAAACTTCGGCTTACCTAGTTTGACAAATTCTTTATGGAGGTCTTCAACAATAATCATCTTATTCTCCTGCTTTCTTCGAGCTTGCTGTCGCAGTAACATCCGTGTTCTTGGTCGGTGGTAGCCATACCAAAGGACGTGGAATTTGACGTACGCAACTCACATCTAAGGCCAATGCCTCATCATCAGTCTTCGCGGCGAGGAATTTATTGACTAAATCACGCACACAGCCCTGCCCTAACACACCGTGACCAACATTTTCGATCGTGATATGACGTGCTTTTGCACCCAAGGCTTTGGCAACTTGATCACCATTACGAATCGGCGTTACAGGATCAATTCCACCACTGAGCAATAAGACCGGAGATTTTGCTGTGGGCACGGTATAAAACTCTTTAGGAATATCAGCACGCGGCCAAGTCGCGCAAATTCTGTCGTACATCTCGGCACTTCTTGCTGTGAACTGATCAGTAATCGCATTAGCTGGACGCGGATTGGTATAAGCTTCGCCGCACCACACTGAGTAATGCATACCTAAGGTCAAACCACCTGGGCCAGGTTGATTAAAACTTCCTGTCATCGTCAACAAAGCATCTAATTTACCTTTGTCTGCTTGCGTGATCGCATACGGCAACACGGAAGTCATTGCTGGCGAATACAATGCCTTCAAGATCATGCCTATCATGTCTTCACGAGCGATCTTGGTAGTCACACTCGTTAACAGGCGTGAATTGGTATAGGTAAATTGACGTGGCGTGCTATCTAACAGGCGTTTCCAAGTACCCGCTAAATCAGGATAAGCGTTGCTACAACGAGTATTTTTTGCACAATCAGCAAATACGCCTTCTAACGCTGCTTGTGCATTTGTTCCAAGCAAGCTTAGGTCGGGCGGAACAACGCCATCAATCACCAAGCGACGCACTGATTGTGGATATTGACGTAAATATTCCAAGCCAACCCGCGTTCCATATGAAACTCCGACCAAATTCACCGCGCTATAGTTTTGCGCGATCCGTATTGCCTCTAAATCTTGAACAGCAATGCTGGTGCTATAGAATTTCAAATCGCCATGCGGCAATTTTTGCAAACTCTGCATACAATCGGCAGTCGCCTTATAAGCACCTTCATTGTCGAGGATCTTGTCATTGACCTCGAGTTCATCACATTTTAATGAGGCACTTTTTCCTGTACCGCGTTGATCGACAAAAACTAGATCGCGACGGCGATTGAGCTTGCCTAAAATCGAATCACCAAATCCGGCAGCTTCTACCGCACTTTGTCCAGGGCCTCCAGCCAATAAGAAAACTGCATCAGGCAATTTATTTCTATCTTTCGATGGAAGAATCACGTAATGCACATCGATTTTTTTGCCATCTGGTTTGGCGGGATCGAGCGCTCTTTGAATCTGACCACACTTCACCTCTTGTGGAAAACTAGCTATGCGACAGGGTTTGGTATCTGCAAGAGCAATTGCCGGCATACTAAAAGCGGCAATTCCAAGCAGACGAACGAGAGTAGGACGAATCAAAATGAACTCCTTTCATTAGATTTATGTACACCCACAATCTCCACCGACACAAGATCGGCGACATCATGGCAACAACAACTGACTGTGAAAACTGATGATGAAGTGAGTGTGGCTTGCATCAAAAAAGATGTAAACCGCGATGTGATGAAAAACCGATGCGCCGCGACGAAACACGAATCATCGCGGATGAAATTTCATCATGATCGGAAGACCTAAATCAATCGCGAACTCAAATTTTGCAAGAGTATTTTTACTGGAGCAGGCAGCGCAAGTTGCTCAACTTGCTCAAGATCCGTCCAACGTAAGTTATCCTCACCAACAAATTCAAACCTGCGCGAAATTATGAAATGAATTACATGAATATGCAATTTGAAATGCGTAAAAGTATGTGTAAATGGTGCCAGCCTATGGGCTGATTGAATATCACCGAAACGATTCACAATGTCTGTCGCACAGGTTTGATCGGTCGCTGAAATCTGTTCGAAAATTGTGATTGAATCAGATTTATCACTAGACATCACCTCTAGCTCTGTCATCCCATCAAGTTCAGGCAAAGACAGTAAGCCGCCCCAAATTCCAGTCATCGAACGCTGCTCTAGCAAAACCGCACCATCATGTTCTAGCAACAACATGATGGTCTGCTTTTCTTTCTGCTTGCTCTTGGGCTTGCGCACTGGTAACTCAGCAGTGCGGCCTTCGGCAAAAGCCACGCAACGATGTTGAAATGGACAGCGCGCACAATCGGGCTTACTTCGCGTGCATAGTGTCGCACCCAAATCCATCAAACCTTGGGTATATGCAGCAATCTCTGTTTGCGGTAGCAAAGCTTCCGCACGCAACCATAAATCTTCTTCCACTGACTTAATGCCTGGATAAGCATCAATCCCAAATACACGCGCAAATACGCGCTTCACATTGCCATCCAGAATTGCCGCGACGGTGCCATAAGAAAATGCAGCGACCGCAGCAGCAGTCGATCGTCCAATTCCTGGCAAGGCATTCAATAGAGACGGATCACTTGGAAAGACACCTTGGTATTGGGCGACAACTTGCTTGGCACATTGATGCAAATTCCGAGCACGTGTGTAGTAACCCAATCCAGCCCACAAGGCCATCACTTCTTCCACAGGCGCGGCAGCTAAATCCTGTACGCTTGGAAATTTTTCTAAAAACCGTAAATAGTAAGGAATCACCGCCGTCACTTGCGTTTGTTGCAGCATAATTTCAGATAACCATACCCGATAAGCATCGCCGGTATTTTGCCAAGGCAAGCGATGACGACCATGCTGCTTTTGCCAAGCAATTAGTTCCGCAGAAAATTCAGGATCAGCATAATGTGAATCTTCATTCGGCTTACGTCGCATTTGTTTCGTTTGCGGATGCTTATTTGATTGCCCTGCGCTGACTGGTTTATTCATGGAGATAAAGATAAAACATGGAAAATAGCCGATCCGAACGTGGACGATCAAATCGTCAGCGCAAACGCCAACTCGCATGACAAATCGTACAAATGATACGAATCGAATTCAGCATCAAGCGCCAATGCGCTAGAGCGTCTAAACTTAGCCAGCAAAATTACTCGTCAACTAAGCGTTTCCCCGCGTATTTCATCACCAAACCATTGGGGCCGACTGCCCAACCATGCAAGGGATCGGCAAAGCCAAGCGCATTCAATGGCGTATCACTCAAGACTTCCCATGACTGCCCGGCATTACGCGTGACGCCCGATCCAGCGAGGCCACCAACCACGAAAGTTTTCGCTTGTGCTGGTACGGCAACAACAACCGACAAGAAGCCCGATGGCAAAGCAGGAGCGGCGTTCCAAGTTTTCGCTTTATCGCGACTAATCACCGCGTTCAAACCTTCACCTTTCGCTTTTTGGTAATCGCCACCAACCGCAAACCCCAATCCATGCTGATTAAATGCCACCGAAAATAAGCCTTTCGGTGGTGCACCTGCAGCTACCGCGGTCTCCGCGAAGGTCCAAGTCTGACCACGATCGGCAGAGTGGAATACACGCGTTTTTTCCGCACCACCAGTCGCGAACCAAACATCATTTTTACCGGCAATTGAAACACAAGTACCACTCGCAGCAAACGCGCCTTCATTTGATAAAGCGGCTAATTGCGTCAAATCTTTCGCCGCATTTTTCCAAGTCTTGCCACCATCATTTGTAATTAATACTTGGAACTGACCTGCAATCGGATCACCAAAAATGACACCGTGATTGGCATCCCAAAAATCTATTGCGTCCCAAAAACCTGTGGCTTCGCCGTTCACTATCATCTGTTCCCAATGGGCACCACCGTCAGTCGTTTTGTAAATCGTTGAGGCCTTGCCCGGACCAGCACTCATCGCGATTGCGGTGAATTTATCGATGCCTTGAATATCACGAAAATCTAACTGACTTGTCTCGGGCAGTGACAAACTGATCGAGACGTTTTGCCAATTTTCGCCATCAACGGTACGAATCACGGTGCCTTTCGCACCACTGGCCCAAGCGACATGGCGATTCACCACGGACAAACCCCGTAGCTCTACCGTGACGCCAGAATCCACTTTTTTCCATGCATCTTGCGCGAAAACTGCGCTTGAGAAAAACAAGCTGCTAAGCAGCAAGCAGATACTTTGCCGAATCATAACGCGGTGATGTTCAACAGTTTGATGACTTTTCATTTTTGTTCTCCTCAATAGAAAAACGCTGATAAAAACATTATCAGCGTTTTAGATTGCTATCATTTCATAAGGCATGCGAGTGCGACGATTTTACTTCTAGCGATTGATATCTCAAATACTTTCGATTACACCGCACTTAATTCCGACGACAAGGCTTTTTGAATATTGCTGCGTAAAGTCTCCAGCGTTTTTTTCTGTGTTTCGACTTCGCTCATCATCGCTTCAAAACTGGTAATTTTTTCTTCCAAACTATCGGTCGCGACATGAATACGTTGTATCGATTGCATACGGTTTTTCAATTGATTTTTATGCTCACGGATTTGCGCTTCGATTGGTGCCATTACCACTTTTTGCCAAGCTTCAACATCACGATTTGCTTGTGAAAAACTTTGTTTCACGCGTGCAGAGATAGAATCGAAAAACTTTTGCATCAATACTTTTTGCGAAGTCGTCATTAAGGTAATGGTGCTAAATTGCCGTTGAAACACGGACTCAATCGCATTAATTTCTTGCACATATTTGTCCAATGAAAATGGCATAGGTGCAGTGAGCGCCAAACCATGTTCTGTTGAAAACTTACGATACATAATCGCCATCATTTCTGAAATTTCATCGGTCTTGCGATTCGATGCTTCCAGATTTAACTTAATCTGCGTGAAGAAATTTTTAATCGCCTCTTTTAAACCCAGAGAAAACTTACTCGATTCCATATCTTCTCTTGCGGTTTTAATTTCTTCTTTCAGAATCTCCATACCCAAGCTTGTGTACACTTCGGTCGATAGTCGTGTAAAGACGGCGCGCGTTCCTTGCATCTTCATCAAACTAGCGTCGAATTCTTGCTTTTCTAAAGTCACGCGTTTCATCATGTGTTCAATCACATTTTGATTCTTGCCACGCAAACTTTTGAGTTCGTGCAATTGTTCACTAACACCACGACCACGTGCATTAATTACCGCGTATTGGCCATCCGTAATTTCTTGTATATCGCTCGCTAATTGCGCACGAATGATGTTTTTCTTAGACGGAATCAACTCTTTTGATAGCGCATATTCCAGTTTTGGCAATCGACTCTTTGCTAATAATGGCGCATCTTTATTGATTTTTGCGACCAAACCTTTTTGTGCAGAGATAGGAAACACTTGTTTCTCTTCCAAACTCAAAGTATGGGAGACGGATGCAATCTGATGTTGAATCTGCGCTTCGATTTCTTCTGGGGTGCGTAATTCGTCCCACATGCTATCGATTTTATTCAAGACCACCATCCGACCTGCGCCACTACCGATATGATCGCGCCACACTTCAATATCGCTCTTGGTCACACCAGTATCTGCCGCCAAAATAAACAGAACTGCATGTGCATTCGGAATCAAGTTCAAGGTCAATTCAGGCTCTGTACCAATGGCGTTTAAGCCTGGGGTATCGACAATGATCAAACCTTGCTTCAACAAAGGATGTGGGAAATTCACAATCGCATGACGCCATTGCGAAATTTCGACTAAACCATTTTCGTCCACTTCTAAAGCAGCATCGGGATCATTTTCGTCATACAAACCATATGATTTAGCGACTTCTTTACTGACTTTTTTAGTTAGACTAACTTGTTTAAATGCTTCTAACATGCCATCACCCGATTTGGTATCGAGCGGCAACACAGTCCACACGTGTTGATGACCTTTGTATTCTGTCGTACTTAAAGTTTCGCTACGAGTTTCGATCGGCAATAGACGAATACAAGGCGGCATACTCTCGTCATATAGCAATTCTGTCGGACACATGGTGGTACGACCGGCTGAAGACGGCAAAATGCGTTGGCCATATTCGGCAAAGAAAATCGCATTAATTAGCTCTGATTTACCACGAGAAAATTCGGCGACGAAAGCGATGGTTAATTTATCATCGACTAGACGTTCTTTTAAACGCAAAATCCGCTGGTCAAGAATATTGTCAGCAAAATCAGAATCAGCGATCCAAGCACGATATTGCTCAATCGCTTGGGCAACGCCTGTGCGCCAGCCACTGTATTCTTCAAAATTCTGAACCAAATTACTCATAGCATCCTCAAATTTATTCTTTTACCGCAGGTCGAGTTGCGACTTTGTTTTCTTTAAGAAACCCAACAATACGACATTCTGGCTCATTTTTGACAATTTACACAATAAAAGCTGCTACGTTGACCTTGTGTAATGTGTCTAATTGTCCCTTGACAAACACGACAAGGCTCACCCGCACGATCATAAACAAAATAAGACTGTTGAAAATACCCGGTTTTTCCGTCTGCACCAACAAAATCTTTTAGGCTGCTACCACCACGACTAATCGCTTGTGCCAGAATTTCCCGAATCGCAATCGCCAAAGCTTGATAACGCTTTAAGCTAATACGATTCGCTGCGGTTTTAGGATTAATGCCCGCTCGAAACAAGCTTTCTGATGCATAAATATTACCAACACCAACCACCACATCACCCGCCAGCAATACTTGTTTAATGGCTGCATTGCGCTGCCGTGTCTGCTTAAACAGCAATTCGGGACTAAATTGATCGCTTAATGGTTCAACTCCTAGATGACGCAACAAAAGATGTTCTTCTAACGCGCCATCTGCATGATCATGCCAAAGAACGGCACCAAAACGACGCGGATCGGTTAGCCGCATCATTTGTTCGCCCAACAAAATATCAACATGATCGTGTTTTTGCGGCGGCGTTGTGGAGGGCATAATGCGCAGATTGCCTGACATCCCAAGATGGATGAGCAGACTACCGTGATGAAAATGTAAAAGGAGATACTTACCGCGCCTGCCTGTGGATAAGATGGTTTGATGCAAAATCAATTCTCGCAAATTGGCAGGAAAAGGCCAACGCAAACCATCGCGTCGCAATATTAATTCTGTTACCGTCTTTCCTTCGACATGGGGATTCACGCCTAATCGCGTGACTTCAACCTCTGGTAATTCCGGCATAAAACTCTCTCATCGGCAAACTTAGCGTTACAGGGCATATACAAGTTGACACAAATCGCGTTACATTTCAGCGTAAAATCATTTGCATCAAGCTTCACTCAACGGGCTATTGTACCTAGCTTCAGCAATTCTCTCATTTATCCAGACTCGAATGAAAATAACCAAATCTTGCATTCATCACCTACTTTCTTCATTTTGTGTGATCCTGACTGTAAATCAACTTGCCA
Organism: Affinundibacterium macrobrachii; assembly: GCF_014652415.1. Lineage (GTDB taxonomy): Bacteria > Pseudomonadota > Gammaproteobacteria > Burkholderiales > Burkholderiaceae_D > Undibacterium > Undibacterium macrobrachii. Next base: position 165,695 of record NZ_BMYT01000007.1, on the reverse strand, counting down.
ATGCACAATCCAACGAAGCCCATAGTAGTAAAGAAAAGATTCCTTATTCAAAGCCCATCAGCAAGAAAAATAAAAATAGCACACCAGTTAAATCTCCGAAAAAGTCAAAGCAAGCCGAACAGAAACCATCGGATTCCGGATTATCAAAAGATGTTTTGTTCAAATTAACAGCATCTGATATCGCATTGCAACGCGGCGAATGGCAAGGTCCGTTCGTCACCATCATGGGATTAGCCCAACAAACCAGCGATCCGCGATTAGCAAAACGCGCTGCCGAAATCGCGATGTCTGCACGTCAAATCAATGAATCAATGGCGGCAGTACGCCTTTGGCGTGAGCTGGCACCAAACTCACAAGAAGCGGATCAATACTATCTAAGCTTGTTAGAAATCAAAAATGATTATTTGGCGATGGAAAGTTTTTTTGGCGAGCTACTGAAGAAAAGTAGCGCGGAAGAAAAACCCAATCTTATCCATCAAGCGCAACGCAGTTTAAATCGAACCAACAACAAACAAGCTGCCTTAGTTAGCTTAGAAAAAATACTCGCATCGGAACCGAATAGCATTGACCGACATATTGCAATCTCACGCGCAGCGTATCGCGCTGACGATATCGAGCGCGCACAACAAGAAGCTAAAGCGGCCTTAGCCCTAGAGCCTAGCTCAGAACTGGCGATACTAACCCTAGCAAACGCCTCTGATAAAGCAGATGCATTTGAGTTAGTTGCCGACTTTCTCAAACGTTATCCCAACGCCAAAGAAGTACGCCTAGCCTACGCCACCATGCTGATGGATAGCAAACAGTTCGCCTTAGCGAAGGCTGAGTTCTTGAGCTTTTTAAAAGATCCCAATAAAACGACATTAAGTAAGGCACAAACGCTACACACCTTGGCCACCATCGAAATGGAGATGGGACAACTTGATACCGCTGAGTCTTATTTCAAACAACTCCTAAGCGCGTTTGGAAAGGACGAAGACAATAGCACTGCGTACATTGGCCTTGCGCAAATCGCATTACAACGCAATGACAAACAAAGCGCCGATACTTGGTTAAGTAAGATCGAATCCGACGATGGCAAAAACCCAGCATGGTTCACCATTCAAATGCGTCGCGCTTTACTGATGGCGAGTGAGCAGAAGTTTCTGCAAGCACGTCAATTTTTACAAACGATCACTGCAAGACAAGACAAGGAGCAAGTTTTATTGCTTCAAACAGAAGCGCAAATCATGCGTGATGCAGGACAAAGTACAGAGGCATTTGTCTTATTACAAATGGCACTCAGCGAATTCCCGCGCAGCGCCGAATTGCTGTACGACTTTGCGATGTTGGCAGAATCAATGAAGCATTACCCAGAAATGGAGATGGCGCTGAAGCAGTTAATACAAATTGCACCAAATAATGCCCTCGCCTATAACGCACTTGGCTATTCCTATGCCGATAGAAATGTACAATTAGACGAAGCCTTAGCTTTAATCGAAGCCGCCAATCAATTAAGCCCGAATGACCCTTACATTTTGGATAGCTTGGGCTGGGTCAAATATCGTTTAAAACAATTTACTGATGCGGAAAAGTACATCCGTTTATCATTGGGCATGCGGCAAGATGCCGATGTGTCGGTGCACCTAGCAGAGATTTTATGGGTACAAAGTAAGAAAGAAGAAGCGCTACAACTATTTGCAGCAGCACGTAAAAAAGATCCCAACAATGCGCTACTTAAAAGCACGCTGGAGAGACTCGAATTAAATTTACCTTAAGGCGAATGTTACTGAACTTTACTTCATACTTTTCATTGCTACGAAAATGCCTTGATGCTGAAATTGTTAATGCAGCATAAACTCGCGTTTCCCTTGCAACTTTGCTTCTCAGTTTTATCTCGCAGTTTATTTCCCAGTTTTATTGCGCATTTTTTAGATTACGATTATTTTCCATGTTAAAAAACGAGTCACACTTATTTGGCCTCGCCACATATTCAACCTACACGAGATTTTTTATACTCGCATGCTGCGCTAGCTTATTTGCCAGCTTACTAAGCGCTTGCAGTACATCACCAAAGTTTTCGAACGCACAGCATAGCCAGCCGAGAACTATGCAAGAACAAGTACAATTTACTGGACGTATTTCGATTCAATACCAGCAACGCGAACAAACCGAAACAATTAGTACCAGCTTTGAGTGGCAGCAAGCGCCGCAGGAACTCACTATTACCCTAAGTTCACCTTTGGGTCAAACCATCGCTACCGTACAACAAAATGCACAAGGTGCCGTGCTAACACAAGCCAAACAAGAACCACGCAGCGCACCAGATATTGAGCAGTTGTTAACTGAAAATTTGGGTTGGACGATTCCCGTAACAGGATTAAAAGGCTGGCTACAAGGCTTTGATATTCAAGCAAATGGGAAGTTTGTTGCTGTGCCGGTGCAAGATTATTTTCAAATACAGAGCCAAGGATGGCAGTTACAATTTATCAGTTGGCAAGAAGATGCTGGCACTATCCGTCCCAAGCGCATCGATTTACAACGATACACGGAAGAACTGGGTGAAGTGAAAATTAAGATCATCATAGAACCGTCGGCACAATAAGATCATGACGACCAATTTGCCTCAACTGCTAGCGTGCCCAGCACCAGCTAAATTAAACCTGTTCTTACACATCATCGGTCGTCGTGCCGATGGCTATCATCTTTTACAAAGCGTCTTTCAGTTAATTGATCGCTGTGACAGTCTTGATTTTTACGTCCGAGCAGATAGTCAAATTCATCGATTAAATCAGGTTCACGGTGTACCGGAAGAAAATGATCTGGTGGTTCGCGCTGCCAAACTATTACAACAACACTGCAATATTCAACAAGGTGCAGATATCTATTTACATAAATGCTTGCCTATGGGTGGTGGTGTAGGTGGTGGTTCGTCCGATGCTGCCACCACTTTACTTGCACTGAATAAGCTATGGCAATGCAATCTGAGCAAAGAAACATTGATGCAACTGGGCTTGCAACTGGGCGCCGACGTTCCGTTCTTCATTTTTGGTGAAAATGCCTTTGTTGAAGGTATCGGTGAACAAATCCAAGCAGTATCAACGCCTGACCAGTGGTTCGTGGTGATAGAGCCGGGTGTGCACGTACCAACACCGACAATTTTTTCATCCAAAGAGTTGACAAGAAACACGAAGCCCGTCAGAATAGCGGACTTTTCCAGTGCAGCGAATGTTGAGTGGAAAAACGATATGCAAGCTGTTGCTTGTGCTTTACACCCAGAAATTGCCGCAGTCATAAATTGGCTAAAACAATTTGAAATAAATCAGGGTGATGCCAAGATGACAGGTTCTGGTTCTTGTGCTTTTTGCGCTTTTCCAAGTGAAGACGCAGCAAAAAAAGTAGTGCAACAAGTACCGAATCGATGGACATCATGGATTGCTAAAGCATTACAACATCATCCTATCAATTCAAAAATAAATTGATAGCGCGCATAATAAAAAATTTGGTTGATTGCAGATTTCAAGATAAAATAGCGGCTTCGCTGAATATCAAAATGAACTAAGCAATTGATAAACGGTTGTGTAGGGGAATCGCCAAGCTGGTTAAGGCACCGGATTTTGATTCCGGCATGCAAAGGTTCGAATCCTTTTTCCCCTGCCATTTAATTCCCAAGCCGCCGCATACAAAATGATGCGGCGGCTTTTCGGTTTTTAACGGCAGTTTTTTCAGTAATCATTACAACAAGAATTCTAAGCGTGATGATGCATTTTCTGTCTTGCATGGCTTTTTAATTCCCTTAGGTGATCTCATGGCACACGCTCTCGACAACATGATGGTCTTTACTGGTAATGCCAATCCTGCTTTAGCGGCAGGTGTTGCAAAGCAACTCGGTATTCGCCTTGGTAAAGCAGACGTTTCCAAGTTTTCTGATGGCGAAGTGATGGTCGAAATCAACGAAAACGTCCGCGGTAAAGATGTTTTTGTGTTGCAATCAACATGTGCGCCAACGAATGATAATTTGATGGAAATCATGTTGATGGTAGACGCTTTGAAGCGCGCCTCAGCTGGTCGTATTACTGCAGCAATTCCTTACTTTGGTTATGCACGTCAAGATCGCCGTCCTCGCTCTGCACGGGTGGCGATTTCTGCCAAAGTAGTAGCGAATATGTTGGAAGAAGCAGGTGTTGGTCGTGTGTTGATTATGGATTTACACGCAGATCAAATCCAAGGTTTCTTTGATATTCCAGTAGATAATATTTATGCATCACCGATCTTGTTAGGTGATTTGGTTGCAAAGAATTACGATGATTTATTAGTCGTTTCTCCTGACGTTGGTGGCGTTGTTCGTGCGCGTGCATTGGCAAAACGTTTAGGTTGCGATTTGGCGATTATCGATAAACGTCGTCCAAAGGCGAATGTGTCTGAAGTGATGAATATCATCGGTGAAGTTGAAGGTCGTAACTGCGTCATTATGGATGACATGGTTGATACAGCAGGTACTTTGACCAAAGCAGCCGAAGTATTGAAAGAGCGCGGCGCGAAAAAAGTATTGGCGTATTGTACGCATCCAGTTTTGTCTGGCCCTGCAATTGATCGCATCAACAATTCACCATTGGATGAATTGGTGGTCACTGACACTATCCCATTGTCAGCAGCCGCACAAGCTTGTACAAAAATTCGTCAGTTATCTTGTGATAGCTTGTTAGCGGAGACTTTCCGCCGCATCACGAAAGGCGAGTCTGTTATTTCTTTGTTCTCTGAATAAAGATCGATTTTTCGGCTGTTAAGTATTTCGATACTTAGCAGCTTTTTCACTTTCCTGGTCGCGGGAAAGTCAACGCAGTGTTAATTGAAAAGACATTGCTTATTTTGGAGTATTAAAATGAAAGTAGTCGCATTTGCACGTAAAGAACAGGGCACCGGAGCGAGCCGCCGCCTGCGTAATGCTGGTCAAACACCTGGCATCATCTACGGTGGTACAGAGCCAGCAGTGAATATCTCTTTGGATCACAATGCTTTGTTCCATGCATTGAAAAAAGAAGTATTCCACTCTTCCATTCTCGACATGGATGTAGATGGCAAAGTAGAAAAAGTATTGTTGCGCGATTTCCAAATGCACGCGTTTAAACAATTGGTATTGCACGCGGACTTCCAACGTGTTGATCCAAACAAAAAGATCCATGTAAAAGTACCTCTGCACTTCATTAACGCAGAAGTTTCTCCTGCTGTTAAATTGTCTTCTGCTGTGATCAGTCACGTTGCGGTTGAATTGGACGTAGAATGCTTGCCAGCAGACTTGCCAGAATTCATCGAAGTTGACTTGTCCAAATTGGAAGCAGGTCAATCTGTACACGTATCCGCATTGAAATTGCCAAAAGGCGTTTCTGCTGTAGTGCACGGTGACGATGCAACTGTTGCTATCGCTGTTAAACCAGCTGGCGCAACTTCTGCAGACGCTGAAGCAAAATAATTTAAAAGTTTTTTCTTTTAAATTGAAAAGCCACCCTCGCAGGTGGCTTTTTTTATGCCACAAATTTTTTACGACCCGAGTTTAATTTTTCAAATTATTTTTAAATAATTAATCTCTAAAAATCACTTTTAGCACCGTCTTTTCAATCGACGCGCGACAATTTCAGTAAGCAATTCTCGACATATCTGCCCGACTTAGCGACAATCAAGACTTCACCAAATCATCGCTCACAATTGAAACTAGATTGTGACCGCTGCCCACGCTAAAGGAATTTCCTTGTGTCTTCAATCAAAAAGTTTCGTCTCGCTTCAATCGCTGTCATAGCCAGCGTATTCACCGTCTCACAAGTCGGCATCATCCAAACAAGCTATGCGCAAAGTACCAGTGTACAAAGCACTGGTGCGCAAATTCAATATGACACTAGCTACGACATTCTCAGCCCAGTGCGGGCAAAAAATGGCATCGTCTCTAGTGAGCAAGGTTTAGCGAGCCAAGTCGGTTTAAATGTCTTAAAACGTGGTGGCAATGCGGTGGATGCTGCCGTTGCAGTAGGCTTTGCGCTGGCGGTAGTGTTGCCACATGCAGGAAACATCGGTGGCGGTGGTTTTATGCTGATACACGATGCCAAAAGTGGAAAAAATATCGCCTTAGATTTTCGTGAATTAGCACCCGCCTTAGCCCATCGCGATATGTTCCTCGATGCGAGTGGCAAAATTATTCCGGGTAGCTCGACTTCTTCCCACCTCGCAGTCGGCATTCCCGGAACTGTTGCTGGGCTTGATCTTGCATTGCGCAAATACGGCACAATGTCCTTAAAAGACTTGATCGCACCGTCAATCAAACTTGCGGAGCAAGGCTTTGAAGTGACTCCGCATCTGGCACAATTATTGGAAGCTAGTCGCAATCAATTAGGCAAATGGGAATCTAGCCGCGCGATCTTTTTTAAAGGAGATCGCCCTCTTCGTGCCGGCGAAAAATTAGTACAAAAAGATTTAGCAAATTCACTGCGTTTGATCGCACAGCAAGGGCCAAAAGCATTTTATGAAGGCAGCATTGCGCAAAAGATCGTCGCTGAAATGAAGAAGCACGGTGGCATGATTAGTGCCGATGATATGAAAAATTATCAGGCAGTAGAACGCCTGCCTGTTACGGGGAATTACCGTGGTTATCAGGTAGTTTCAATGCCGCCCCCAAGTTCTGGTGGTGTACACGTGATACAAATGTTGAATATGCTGGAGCACTTCCCGATTGGCAAACAAGGTTTGAATAGCGCGCAAAATATCCATACCTTAACGGAAGTAATGAAATTAGCCTATGCAGATCGCGCTGAGTACTTAGGCGATCCAGATTTTGTCAAAGTACCTGTGACCGGTCTGACTTCAAAAAAATATGCGGATGAATTAGTTCAACATATCAACCCAGATCGCGCCACGTCATCTACGCAAATCAAACCCGGCAAACCGCTGCCTTATGAAAGTGATCAAACTACACATTACTCGGTTGCTGACAAATACGGCAATGTTGTCGCCACCACCTACACACTCAATTTATTGTTTGGTAGCGGTATCGTCGCCACTGGCACAGGGATCACACTCAACAACGAAATGGATGATTTCTCAGTCAAAGCAGGCGTACCGAACGCCTTTGGTTTAGTTGGTGGTGAGGCAAATTCAGTCGCCTCCAAAAAACGTCCATTAAGCTCGATGACACCGACCATGGTATTGAAAGATGGCAAACCATTCTTGGTGACGGGCAGCCCTGGTGGTAGTCGCATCATCACCACCACTTTGCAGATTATTCTGAATGTCATCGATCATCAATTAAATCCAGCCGAGGCCAGCATTGCGCCACGCCTGCACCACCAATGGGAACCTGACGTAATTCGGATGGAGCGAGGCTTTAATGCGGACACCTTGGAAATTTTGAAACAGAAAGGCCACAAGTTTTCGTTAGGACGTTCGATGGGACGCACTCAGACGATTAAAATCACTGCGGATGGTTTGGAAGCTTTTGCCGACCCACGCAATCCTGATGGGCGTGCCTTAGCCTATTAAAATATTAAGCTCGATGCCTTAAGATAATCATCGACCATTGCAAGTACGCTAGCGCGTACTTGCACTACAGTCTTATCCCACTTCCTTCCCACTTCCTACCCAATTAATCTTTGTCATTAGGTCACTAACTGTCTGTTTTTAATCAGTTTTTCTGTGCATTCGCAGCACAAACTTAATCCATATCAAATTTTCCTTTATTGCTTGATCTAAAATAAGTTTTTAGAAATCGATAATAGGAGTCCTCGTGGCAATTGAACTATTTAATAATGGCAAACATAGTTGCATCATGTTCAATGATCTGGTCACAGGCTCGGCCGAAGATGCGGTACAGGCAAACCAATTTCTGATCGTCTCGCATGGGCAAGGTGCCTTAATCGACCCGTCTGGCAATATCACCTACAACGCGCTTACTTTGGCAATGCAAAAGTATTTGCCGAAGAAGAATCTCGAATTTTTATTCGCCTCACACCAAGATCCCGACATTATCGGTGCCTTAGATAAATGGCTCTACAGTACAGAATGCCATCTCTATGTATCGCAACTGTGGGCACGTTTTGTTCCCCACTTTTGTAACTTAAATCGCGCGGATGGTCGGATTATCGGCATTCCTGATGAAGGCATGCCTATCCCCATGTTAGGCTCGACACTGTATGCCGTTCCAGCGCACTTCTTGCACGCTGAGGGTAATTTCCAGTTTTATGACAGCACGTCAAAAATCTTATTTTCTGGTGACATGGGCGCTTCGCTAGTCGAGGCAAAAACTATCGCAACGCCAATCACAACGAAGGCGGAATTTTATGAACTGTTGCACACCATGAGCGGCTTTCATAAGCGCTATATGGTGTCGAATAAAGTATGCCGCTTTTGGGTCAATATGGTCAGACAAATGGATGTCGCGATGCTAGTTCCGCAACATGGTCGCTATCTCACTGGCGAAGCGATTCCCGCATTTTTGGATTGGATAGAAAATCTTCAATGTGGTATCGATTTGTTTTCACAAGAACATTATCGCTTTCGTCCTATCGCGGGTCGATAAATCGGGACTGGCGATCTATTCATACGACTAGTCTAGAGCTTAGCTTGATTAGAAACTCGCAATTCACGTTCTTGATCCAGAATATGATTAATCTCGCCTTCTGGAATAGATAAGGCATTCAGGGCGAAAAAGGATAATTGTAAACCTGCCTCTAAGGTTTCTGGTACCACGGCAGTAGCGCCCGCCGTGCGTAGTTCCAATGCATGAATCTCATCACGAGAACGCACATAAATCGGCAACTTGGGATACTCACTACGCGCCGCTAATACTGCATGCATCGCCGCAGCCGGTTGATCCATCGTCACCAATAAAGCAGCCGCGTGCTGCATATGCATTTTGCGTAATAATTCTGGCCGTGCCGCATTACCGTAAAATACCTTGCGCCCCTGCTTGCGCAAGTTAGCAACCACATGGGCATCATGTTCTACTGCGACATAAGCCACACCTTGCTTCTGCAAAATATCCGCGAGCAATTGTCCAACCCGCCCAAATCCAGCAATCACCACATGTCCACTCAACTCTTCAGGCAAACTTGCTTGTTCCTGCGATTGCTGCGAGCAAAATTTTTGTTCCACAAACTGCCCAAGAACATGACCCGCCCGCGCAAAGAAGGGCGTCATCAACAAGCTAATACTAACTACCAACAACATAAACTGCGCAATGTCTCGCGACAAAATGCTCGTCGTCGCTGCCACGCCAATAATCACAAAAGCAAATTCACCGCCCTGACTTAACAAAAATCCACCTTCAATCGACTTACCCCAGCTTAATCCGCCCTTACGCATAATCACAGCAACGACGCTCGCCTTGATCAGAACCAAACCAAGTACGGAGGCCAAAATCCACACATAATTTTGCGCAAATGCAGCAAGATTAATTCCCATACCAACCGACATAAAGAACAAGCCCATCAGCAAGCCTTTAAAAGGTTCTATGGTGACTTCGACCTCATGTCGGTATTCTGTTTCTGCGAGTAATAGACCTGCCAAGAACGCGCCCAAAGCTAAGGACAATCCCACTGCGGCGGTCGCGCCTGCAATACCTAAAGTCACCAATAAAGTGAGTGCCATGAATACTTCCGGTTGTCGCTGCTGCGCGAAGTAACGAAACACCGGTGCGACAACGCGTCGCCCAACCAAGAAAATAAACAACACTGCCGCCAATGACTTCAATAAAGTCATACCAACGACGATACTCAAATTGTCGGTGGTCTGTTTACCCAATAAATCCACCAAAATCAGTAAAGGCACGACTGCAAAATCCTGCAGCATCAACATAGAAAAACTCGCTTGCCCCATTGGGCTAGCCATCGCTCGCTGTTGCGTGAGTAATTGCATCACAATCGCCGTCGAAGAAAGTGAAAATACCAAACCCAACAGCAAAGCAATTTCAAGACGATTACCAAACCAATACGCAAGACTACCAATCATCACCGCCGTCAATAAAAGCTGCGCACTACCACCCAAAAATACCCAGCGACGCAAACTCCACAAGCGCTCAGCGGACAATTCAAGTCCGATCAAAAACATCAAAAACATCACACCTAACTCAGCCAAGGATTGCACTTCAGCGTCACCAGAAAAAGCGATGACGCTCAACCAAGGCATTTGTTGTGCAAACTGCGCAACACCAAAAGGACCAAGCACCACACCTATCGTCAGGAAGCCCAAAACCTGATTGATTTTGAAGCGTTGTAATAAGGGGATGAGAATGCCAGCTAAGATTAGAAAGAGCAGTGCTTCCCTCAAAAACGGTAGGCCAGCGTGATGATCCATGTATATCTCCGAAAATTTATATGTCGCTTTTTTAGCAAGGCGACTTGCGCACGGTTTAACGCATATCAGCAATCCGAAAGGATCTAATTATAAAGGTATGAGTAACTTAGATATTGCTTAAACGCAATTTTTCCGAATCTATTTCTAGCCTCGTTACAAGATCATGGATAAATGATGGAGAAAAAACGAATCACAGAAAAATCTTCTCCGTTCAGCAAAAATACAAAATCGCACATAGAAAGCGCTTGGCGCAAACACTGCTAAGTTCTACACTGCCTTCTTTTCTATTCAGAATCCGAACGTGAAACTCTCTATTGGTTGGCGCTTATTTTTTGCGGTTCTTCTATCGCTCACCACAGTCGTGATCGTCGCTTTATTAATGATGCGCGAAAAAGTCAGTAGTGGCTTTGCTGACTACGCTCTCAAAATTGAACTCGATCGTCTGCAAGAACTTGGTGATTCAATTCAAAATCAATATGCCGCCAACGAAAGCTGGTCATTTCTACCGAACGATCCTCAACAAAAGAAGGCATGGATCAATCAAGAACTAATGCGCTTGTATCAAATTAAAAATTCGGCACCATCACGGATAGAAACTGTAGATGGCGTACAGCAAAAATCGATGGTCGCCTCCACCACATCAGCACTGAACGAACGCACTAGCAAAGTTAGAAACGACCATAAATCGAACACACGCAACAATATTGCGGCTCCAGCCAAGCCCGCTGCGCCAGTCTCACCAGTTGCTCCAGCAGCTCCATTAGCAGCGCAAGCACCAGTCCTGCCCCCATTGCCACCGCCGCCACCCTTACCACCTCCCCCACCTGACGCGCCGATTAAAGCGCCAGCAAATCAAGCATCCACCAAAACCGATATCGTCGACGTCTCAGCATCAGAGGAACAACTTCAAAGTTTAAACAGCCGCATTAGCTTGCTCGATGAAGCAGAAAATTACTTGGCCGGTCGACCTTTAGACAAAAAATTGGATCAAAGTCCAAGGGGGATGCGACCGCTCTATCATCAAGGCGAAGTGATTGCGTATTTATCAGTGCAAAAGTCGCGGGTGCCAAGCGATGATATGGCACGAGACTTCCTGCAACAACAGGCCGACATGATCATTACGATCGTCGTCATTAGCATCAGTTTGAGTGGTTTAGCGGCATTGCTGTTGGCGTTACACTTTCGGCGTCCCATACATCAACTTGCTGCCAGCGCACGCGCGCTGGAACAAGGTAAGTTCGACACCCGTGTCGCAGTGCGCCGTAGCGATGAATTAGGTGAACTGGCAAATAGTTTTAATCAATTGGCAGAAAAGTTAGCGCAAGCAGAACAAAGCCGACGGCAATGGGTAGCAGACACCTCACATGAGTTAAGAACCCCAATTGCCGTGTTACGTGCGCAATTAGAAGCACTACAAGACGGCATTCGTCCTGCCAACGCTGAAAATATCGCATTGATGTTGCGTCAGGTTTTATCCTTAAACAAGTTAATTGATGAACTTTATACACTGGCGAGCGCCGATATCGGCACGCTGCAATATCAAATGCAAAAAATGGATCTATGGGCCCTGATTGAGGAAGAAAGTAGCAACTTTCAAGATCGAATTCATCACGCTCATTTACAATTAACGATCGAAGCCAAACCACAAGCATCTTGTATTCACGGGGATAGAGAACGCTTACGCCAAGTTATGCATAATTTGCTGGAAAATTCGATACGCTATACCAACGCGGGCGGATGCATCCGAATCCGCGCGAATAGTGATCAACAGTTTTTATATCTCCACATTGAAGACAGCGCACCAGAAGTTCCATCACTTGCCATGGCACGATTAGGTGAACGTTTTTATCGACCAGATAGTTCGCGCAATCGCGAACACGGTGGGTCTGGTTTAGGTCTCGCTTTATGCCGCCGTATTTTGGAAGCCCACCATGCAAACATCGAATTTTCTCATTCCGAACTTGGTGGCTTGCATGTGCAAATCCAATTCTCTCTTTACCCAGCAAGTGTTTAAATTAGCACCGAATACCTTACTACCTAATAATTCTGCATCTACTTATCACATACACGGCCAGTCAATTCGCTATGCTCAATACGCCAACAGAAATTCTTATTGTAGAAGACGAAGCTGATTTAGCATCCTTAATTGCCGATTATGCGCATGCATCAGGCTATCAAAGCACGATCATTGGCGATGGACAAGCCGCCCTAGCGCAAGTACGGCAAAAACGACCTGATCTGATCGTACTTGATCTCATGTTGCCGGGTCTGGATGGTATTAGTTTGTGTCGTGCTGTCAGAGCTTTCTCACAAGTTCCTATCATCATGGTCACCGCAAAGGTAGAAGAAATCGATAGATTGCTTGGATTAGAAATTGGTGCAGATGATTATCTTTGCAAACCATTTAGTCCTAGAGAATTGATGGCGCGAATTAAGGTTATTTTACGGCGCGTATCAAACACCGTACCAAACAATCGCTTCAGCGACCAAGCGATCAATAGAGAAAATGAGCAATCAGGGCTAATTCATATAGATCATGCCGCTTATCAGATTTATTTAGATCAACAATTATTAGAACTAACGCGCAGCGAATTTCTGTTACTCGAACACTTCATCAAACATCCGGGGCAGGTCTTCTCGCGTACACAATTACTGAATTTTTTCGCGCAAGATAGCTTGGATGTAACCGATCGCGCGATTGATAGCCATATCAAAAATATTCGCAAAAAAATCGCACAGATACGCGTAGACGATAATCCAATTCACGCAATCTATGGATTAGGCTAACGCTTTGACGGATTCAATCACCGCAAAATAAATTAACCCGCGACCTTGATCGGGATTTTATTCAACAACTCCACGATTCACCATTATTTCTCCACAATTGCGATTCATGATGACAGCGTTGGTCAAGTAGAACACGACCATCTTTCAAAATGAAAAAGTTGGATTCAAACCTAGGAGAAATCATGAGAATATTAGCCGCTGTCATTATATTCGCCGCATTAGGCGCAACAGGCTTAAGTATTGCAGAATCAAAAACTAAGCAAACAGAAGCCAAGAAAACAAACCTTGCCAACACCGTAATCAGTATTCAATGCGAGTCCACTACTGGTAAGAATCGATGCTTGAAACTACTCTCTCCTCCACCGCCACCAGCACCTCCTGCGCCACCCGCGGTGCCCGCAACCCTAGAGCCGCCAGCACCACCTACGCCACCAGCACTGCCATCTGCACCACCGCCACCAGCATTAGAAATTCCAGAAGAGCTGCATGCTATCTGCAAAGATAAAGCTGAAGGCGCGACGATTGAAGCCAAGCAAAGTGATGCCATCACGTTCAGCGGCACATGTGTTAAACGCGACGGCAAGATGCTTCTCGACGTCCATCGTGTCCATGCTCGTCAATAAATTGCAGTGTACCTCAACGCTCATTTAGCTACGATTCAACATTCACTCGCCACTACCTACAGGTCTTTGCAGATTCGCACCTAGAGTTCGCAAAGACATAAAAACAATTCGCTTTTCAAGGAAGCCCATGTTCACTTTTCAATTCTCTAATCGATATCTGCTGACCATCGTTGGCAGCTTCTGCTTACTCGTTAGCGGGGCAATGGCGCAAGCGCCACAAGACAAAAAAGATCTCAATATCTCGGCAAAAGATAAACAAATCGTGCTCCAAGAATTAAAGCAAAGTATGTCTAAAAAGTACGTATTTCCTGAAGTTGCGGATCAAGTCAATACGATGCTTGACCAGAGATATAGAAATGGTGAGTACGATAAATTTACTAGTGCGCGCGAATTCGCTAAAACGCTGACGACACATTTACAGCAACAAACCAAGGATAAACATTTAAATGTCTTTTTCGAGGCCAAGGAAATCCCAACTACTGAGGCGAATGGGGAACCTAGCCCGGAAGAAAAAAACCGCATGGACGCCGAGGAGCGTCAGTTTATGCAAGCGGTGAATTACGGTGTTGAGCGAGTTGAACGACTAGGCGGCAACATTGGCTATTTCGATTTACGTGGTTTTGGTCCAACCGAAATCGTCGGACACGCAATTAGTGCAGCGATGACCTTATTAAATGCAAGTGATGCATTGATTATTGATTTACGAAAAAACGGCGGTGGTTCGCCACAAACAGTCGCACTCATTGCTAGTTATTTTACAGAGCCAGAGGTACATCTAAACGACATCTATAACCGTGCGGAAAATAAAACAACGCAAATTTGGAGCACGCCATACACCGCAGGACCACGCTATGACAAAAACAAACAGGTTTACATCTTGACTAGTCAACGCACTTTTTCAGCAGCTGAAGATTTAAGCTATACCTTACAAAGTCTAAAGCGCAGCATCACGGTTGGAGAAGTCACTGGAGGCGGTGCGCATCCAGTAGATGGACAGCGACTACATCCACATTTTGTGGCGAGCATTCCATTTGGTCGCTCGATCAATCCGATTACGAAAACCAACTGGGAAGAAGTGGGTGTAAAACCTGATATTCTCAGCAGCGCCAATGACGCTCTAGGAATCGCACATCGCAAAGCTTTGGAGCATCTACTGGCTAAAGAAAAACATCCAGGCAAGAAAGCTGATATCCAACGCACCTTAGACAAGCTGACGAAGGAAATACAAAACGGTACGAAATAAAGCGCCTAATGCGCAGCTCGGCATCGCTGGTATTCGCTGGTTGGATAGGCAGTTTGTTCGCTCTGCGCCTCACACTCTCTCTGCAATTATTTTTTTACTTCTCGATCAAAGGCACCGATGCTAGCAAGATTATTCCTACTTTGTGCACTTGCGCTATTTAGCGTTTGCGCCCAAGCGCAAAAACCAGAATTGGGCCCCGACTATGAAGTCAATGAGCAACTATTAATCAAAAGTCCTGATGGCGCAGTTATTTCAGCGATGATGGTGCGCAAGAAAGATCAAAAACAAGCCTTACCGACGATATTACAATTTACCATCTATGTACGCGATCGCGATCTGCTCAGTCTGAAAGAGGCCGCCGATCATGGTTACGTCGGCGTCATAGCCTACAGTCGCGGTAAATATCTGAGTCCAGACCCTATCACTCCTTACGAATATGATGGCAGAGATGCTAATACGGTCATTGATTGGATTAGCAAACAGCGTTGGAGCAATGGTGCGGTCGGAATGTACGGTGGCAGCTACAATGGTTTCACGCAATGGGCGGCAACTAAGAATTTACATCCTGCTCTCAAAACCATTGTGCCCTATGTCGCTGGTGGCCCTGGCATGGGATTACCGATGGAGAATAATATTTTCATCAACCCAAATTATCAGTGGACCTTCTATGTGAGCAATAACAAATATCTTGATGACGCGGTGAATAACGATCGTCAACGTTTTCGTAAGATGCAATTTGACTGGTGGCAGTCTGGGCGCGCATATCGCGAAATTGATCAAATCGACGGCACGCCAAATCCTCTGCTACAAAAATGGCTGCAACATCCCGCTTACGACCACTATTGGCAAAGCATGGTGCCGTATCGAACTGACTTTGCACAAATCAAGATTCCTGTTTTGTCCATCGACGGTTACTACAACGATAGCCAAATCTCTGGTCTTTACTATTTACGTGAGCACACCAAGTACCTGCCAAACGCTGAACACTATTTGATCATCGGTCCTTACGGACATTTTGGCGCACAACGTGGTGGGGAAAAGATATTAAACGACATGGAAGTGCCAACTTCAGCGCTGATTGATACTAAAAAAATTACTTATGATTGGTTTGATTACATACTTAAAAATGCAAACAAACCAGTAATACTTAAAGACAAAATCAATTATTTCGTTATGGGAGAAAATCAGTGGCGACACGCCCCTTCCTTGTTGGGTATGGCAAATGGACAACTACAATTTTATCTCAGTACATCAATCAAGAATGGCAGGTATCGCTTACAAGATAAGCTTCCCCCCATCACGCAATATTTAACACAGACGGTGGATTTCAAAGATCGTCAAACCAGCAATAACGATTACTATCCTGCACCGATTATTCGCAAAGAAATCGATACAACAAATGGATTTATTTTTGTTAGTGATCCACTATCCGAAGACTTAATTATCAACGGTGCATTTTCTGGCGAGATTGTCGCTAGTATCAATCGACGTGATATGGATTTCGGCATCACTTTGTATGAGCTCAGCAATAAAGGTGAATATTTTCACCTCTCGTATGTAATTGATCGCGCCAGTTTTAGTCAAGACCGTAGTCAAAGACAATTACTAGAACCGCATAAGATCACCCGTCTAACACTACCGCCAACGCGCTTACTTAGTAAACAAGTTAAGAAAGGTAGTCGAATCGTGGCGTATTTGAACATCAATAAAAATCCATTTTCGCAGCTCAATTACGGCAGCGGAAAGGATGTTAGTGACGAGAACATACTCGATGCAAATGAGAATCTGAAAGTAAAGTGGTATGCGCAGAGCGTAATTCGAATTCCAGTGCTACGCGCAGCTACCGAGGCTCAGTAGTTGAGGATCAGTAGCTATTGAAGCAAAGTGCCGTGGAGATACTTCATAACTTAGCCGATCTAAAGTGCAGAAGAAATTCTTGCTTGATGCGCTAAATCACGTCACTTTGCCGAATACCTAGGTAGAGCAACAAAGCTCAATAACTAAGCTCAATACCTAAGTTTAGTAGATTAGTTAATCGCCTTAGACATCCAAGAAAATGCTTTCTTAAATATGCCCTCCTGGACGATGGTTTCAGTGGTTTCCTCTGGTGCATTTTGCGCTTGTTCTTTTTCTAAATACTCGCGCAGTGCAGACTCGTGGCGATAGCGGTTCTGAAACTTGAGATCAGCTTCTCTTACGCATTGCGTAATAATCGCTTCAGCTCGATGTAAATCGATCTCGAAGAAATCTTGTTCACGTCGACCGCATCGCTTACTTTGCAAGGCCAACATAATTGCTTCAAGCGCGCCACCGCCGTCTTGCGCACGAACTTCAAATACACATTCAAAGCTACCCGGAATAATATTGGCTTTGTCGCGATTTAATTCCAATGCCTTTGCCCAACCAGAACGGCGACTCAAGCCAATTTGTAACAAGCCTTCTTTCAAACCAGAATTGCGCAGAATATACACATTGCCTGGCACACCATGCAAACGTTTTGGTTCGCTGTATCTGCCATGTTGCTGTGCGCTGGACGACATCATAAATCACCTCAAGATTGATCTAACAAACTAAGAGTGCTTAGTGTATGAAATATCAAGAGCACATCATCCACAGAATAAGCGCGAGAAAACGGCTTAATTCCAATCTATGCTGATAATTCATGTGATTCGATCAACTTTATCCAACATCTTCAGACATTTAAGGCGATTTCTGCTCCTAAATCGCCGTTTTCAGCACAAACCAAAATCCATCGCTACCCTATAATAGATACCAATTTTTACACCTTACTTTGATAGCGCAATTATGAATAGCCAAGATTTAGAAAATATTAATGTCACCTCGTTCGCACCGATGCCGACGCCAGAAGAATTACATGCCAAATTACCTTTATCTGAACACGCAGCGGCGATTGTCGATGCTGGTCGTGAAGCCTTAAAAAATATTTTGGATCGCAAAGATCCACGATTCATCGTAGTTGTGGGACCTTGTTCGATTCATGATCCTGTTGCTGGCCTCGACTATGCGCGTCGCTTAAAAGTCTTACAAGAAGAAGTAAAAGACACGATGCTGCTAGTGATGCGCGTATATTTTGAGAAACCAAGAACAACCACGGGTTGGAAAGGTTATATCAACGATCCTTTGATGGATGATTCATTCAAAGTTGATCTCGGTATGGAAAAAGCGCGTCAATTTTTATTAGATATTTGCGAACTTGGCTTACCAACCGCCACTGAAGCACTCGATCCAATTTCTCCACAATATTTGGGCGATTTAATTAGTTGGACTGCAATTGGCGCACGCACGACCGAGTCGCAAACCCATAGAGAAATGTCGTCTGGTCTCTCGACTCCAGTTGGTTTTAAAAATGGTACCGATGGCGACATTAGTATCGCCATCAATGCGATTCTTTCTGCTTCTCATCCACATGCATTTTTAGGTTTAAATGGGCAAGGCAAAGTTGCCGTGGTGCGCACCCGTGGCAATCAATATGGACATGTCGTTTTGCGTGGTGGCGATGGTCGCCCTAATTACGACACCGTATCTGTCGCTATGGCTGAGCAAGCTTTAAAGAAAGCCAAGTTAGCAGCGAATATCATTGTCGATTGCTCGCATGCCAATAGCTATAAAAAACCAGAATTACAACCCTTGGTGATGGCAGATGTGATCAATCAAGTTGTGAATGGCAATCAAGCTTTAGTCGGGGTGATGATCGAATCTAACATCGTTGCGGGAAATCAAAAAATACCCGAAGACTTATCACAATTGATCTATGGTTGCTCGGTCACAGATGCCTGCGTCGATTGGGCGAGTACCGAGAATATGATACGGGAAGCGGCGATTCGTTTGCGTAGTCGTCAATCGGCATAATCCAAATGTGAACAATAAGTCGCAATACAAACGACTAATTGTATCGGCAAACTGGCTTAAATAATTCGCGTAACAAGGCAGAATCCTAGTGCTAAAATTGATGCGTATTATTTAAGTCCACTACGATTTATGCACAATACAATTTCAGCCCACTGCATGAGTGTTGAAGCAAAAATCATTACGCGTTTCTTATTCTATGTTTGATCAAAAAAATCTCGTCATCCTTAGTTCTGTACTGTGCTTGCTAAGCCTTGTTGGTTGCAGTACACCGAAGAAAACGGTATTACACAAAGATGAATTTGGCACCGCTGATATGTTCACCAATGCCGTGCCAGGTAGCGAGAAGCAGGCTTGCGAAGCGTCAAGACGAGCCTTGCTTAGTCAAGGCTATATCATCAACGGAGCAAACGACAACAATGTCAAAGGTCGTCGCAAATTTCAGTCGGATGACGAGACGCATGTAGAAATTGAATTCAATGTAGTTTGCGCACCCAATAGCAAGGGCAGCAACAGCACCACTATCTTTGCGAATGCTGTGCGAGATCGTTACTCATTAAAGAAGAACATTAATAGTGCTAGTCTTGGTGTAGGTGGAATAGGTTCGATCTCACTACCATTTGGTGCCAGCAATGACTCTATGGTCAAAGTGGCGAGTGAGACGATATCTGATGCCAAGCTATATGGTCGCTTCTTTGATTTAGTAGAACGCTATCTCGATGATGTGAAACCAGATGATGAAGCAGTAGAAAAGCCAACGACCACAGCACCAGTTACCAGTACAGAGCAAGAGCAACCATGATTGGCAAGAATCAAATTAGCGCATGGTGCAAATTTGCAATCCTGTTGATTGTTTAATTAATTGATTGAATGAAAAAAGTAATCCACGTCATCAGCTCGTCATATTGTCTGTATATGATGAAGGCTCATCTGACTACTCCTCCAAGGGTGTGGATTTAGCCCGCAATGATTTGCGGGCTCTTTTTTTTGCCTGATTTGTATTTCGACAGTTTGTTGAAATTTATTAGCACTATCGTTTGTGCTTCTTCACACTTTCTCATTGTTCTGATGAGATTGTCCCTAATGGTTCTTCGACATCTAGCGTTTTCACACCTGCTCCATTTTCATACTCGACGTACATCCATTTTCCATTTGAGAAAATGAGATTCTCAGGTGCTTGGCGAATAAATTCCGGGCGACCTTTCAGGGCATGTCGCATCGCATCTATCCAAATTGGTAAAGCAACGGTAGAACCAAACTCTTTGCCGCCCAAGGACTTAGGCTCATCAAACCCCATCCAAGAGACCGCAACAATATCGCCTGAGTAACCTGCGAACCAACCATCAATCGCATCGCTGGTCGTTCCAGTCTTGCCAGCTAAATCACGCCGTCCTAACCTCTGCGAAGCGGCTGCACCTGTGCCTGACCGCACAACCTCACGCAACATGCTATCAACCACAAAAGCGTTTCGACTATCCAATACACGGGCATCTTCACTTGGGAAATTATCGACTTTCGCCTCAAACAAGACCGTACCTTTTGCATCGACGACTTTTTGAATCAACCAAGGTTTTACCTGATAGCCGCCGTTGGCAAACACTGCGTAAGCACCAGCCATTTGCAAAGGTGTCACGCTGCCGGTTCCCAAAGCCATGGTTAAATTTAATGGGTGTTTATTCGGATCGAAGCCGAATTTACCGAGAAATTCTTTAGCATATGCCGCACCGATCGCGCGTAGAATTCTGACTGACACGACATTCTTTGAGCGCGCTAAACCTTGTTGCATTTCTATCGGGCCATCGTACTGACCATCATCATTACGTGGATCCCAAGTTAATAATTCATCGCTGGTTTCTGACAAAGGTACGTCATTAATCAGTGTTTCTGGTGAAAAGCCTTTTTCTAATGCGGCTGAATACACAAAGGGCTTAATCACCGAACCTGGCTGACGCCAGCCACTCGTAACCCGATTGAATTGTTTACGTTTAAAGTCAAAGCCACCGACCAATGCGCGATAAGCACCGTTATTCGCGTTTAATGACACGTACGCAGCCTCAACTTCTGGCGTTTGCGTGACGGACCATTTTCCTTTGCGGTCTTGCATGACGCGAATCAAAGCACCAACTCGAATCTTTAAGTCGCGATTTGCTTTTGCTTGCAATGCGCTAGCCGCTAAACGTAAGCCCTCACCACTGATCTCCACCGATTCACCTGTAGCAAGATCAGCTTTAATCAACTTAGGCGTAACCGCTGTGACGACTGCAGAAATCAAACCTTCACTCGATGGGAATTTTTGCAGAAATTCATCAATTGCTTCGTCCCGCAAATTTTCCTCGGTCGGTAATTCAATGAAGGCCTCAGGTCCACGATAGCCATGACGCTGATCATAAGTTAACACATTACGACGTAAAGATTCATAAGCCGCATCTTGCTCATCACTATCTATCGTCGTAATGACTTTAATTCCAAGCGTGTAAGTCTCATCTTTAAATTGCGCATAAATTTGTTGTCTGACCATTTCTGCCACATGCGCCGCATGAGATTCAAATCGCGCAGCTTTGGTCACGCGCAAAGTTTCTTTGCTTGCTTGGTCATATTGGGCTTGCGTAATAGCCGCGTGCTTCAACATACTTTTTAAAACTAGCAGCTGACGCTTTTTAGCACGTTCAAAATTAACCGCTGGATTATGCCGTGCTGGATTTTGTGGAATACCCGCTAACATCGCGGTTTCTGCAATCGTCAATTCTTTGAGCGACTTATTAAAGTAAGTACGGGCCGCACTAGAAAAACCGTGGGTGCGTTGACCAAGATAAATCTGGTTCATGTACAGCTCTAAGATCTGATCTTTCGACAAAGCTTGCTCAATACGTCGCGCCAACATTGCTTCACGTAATTTACGAGAGAGAGATTGTTCAGGAGTCAAAAAGAAATTGCGTGCGACCTGCATAGTAATGGTTGATGCGCCTTGCCTTACACCACCAGTAGCATTCGCGACTACTGCTCGTGCTACACCAATATAATCGACCCCACTATGTTCATAAAAGCGTGCATCTTCGATCGATAGCACAGCTTTTTTCATTTTCTCTGGGATGTCTTTGATTGCGACAAAGTCTCGGTGTTCTTCACCAAATTCGCCAATCAAATTATTGTCGGCTGTATAAATGCGTAGTGGAATCTTTGGCTTGTAATCGGTTACTGCGGTTAATTCCGGTAAGCCGGGCGCTAAGATCAGAAATATATAGGCCAGCAAACCAAGTATAAATACCACGCTGGCAGCGGCAAAGGCGAGTAACCATTTCATAGAAAGCGGCCAAGAAGCTTGGCGTAAAATGAAAACGCACAGTGTAAACCGACTATCTTATGCTGCAAGCGTTTTCTTTATTTGGTACTGCGATTCGGTACCATCTAGAGCAAGGCTTAGATCATCCAAATCGACGATTTTGCGATGCATCGATCTCTACTAAACTAGCCGATTCCCATTTTCAAATTGGCGTCTTGCTATGGTTTTTGACACGCAATTCAGATCGACATTAATTCGTATTTTGATCGTCTTGATGATACATCTGGCATGCCTATATAGCATCATCAACGCATCAGATTGGTCAAGATTATCAAGTAAGCAATCTAGCAATTTGAATCAGCCCGAACAACAGATGTCGATTGTTTTTATCAAAAGTCCAAGCACTCGATTAGAACTCAAGACCAAAAAAGAAAATACTGGCAACACCAAGCGCCATGTAACGATCAAACCATCCTTAACTGCCATCCTGTCACAAGCCAATCAAACAGGTAAAGCAACTGACGAGCACAAAGTCGAAAGCCCACCACAACCCACACTCAATCGCGACGTCAAGGCCATCAGTCAATCTTTAGAACGAGATCTTCGATTTGAACAACAAAAGATAGAGGCAGCTAAGCCAGCAAATCAAATTGCACGCGAATACTGGCAAAAGCAAAACTACCCGTACAAAGATAAATGGGAAGAGCTCGCACACAAGATAGAAAAAGCAGGCAAACCGCGCGGCTTGCAATTAGAAACTTTTCAGGCTGCAGATGGCACGCAAATTACTAAGCTAGGAAATACCTGTTTCAAAGCGCCAGATCCCGGTAGAACTTACTTAAACCAAGCCGAGGCGAGACCTGTTATTTGTCCGCGTTGATTTTACTCACGAACCACAACTACTTCTCGTTGCCCCAGTTCCATCACCTAATCTTCTAAAGTTTGCAGCAAATATAGTTTCTGATACAAACCATTTTCAATCGCCATTAATTCGGTATGTTGTCCTTGCTCGGCGATACGACCGTGATTTAAAACGATGATATTGTCGGCATCGCGTATGGTTGATAGACGATGTGCGATTGCCACGATGGTCACTTTTCCTCGCAGTTCATTCAAAGCCAATTGCACAATCTGTTCGGTCTCACTATCAATGTGCGAAGTTGCTTCATCTAAAAACAAAATCTTGGGTTGACCGGCCAATGCCCGCGCAATCGCGATCAACTGTTTTTGCCCTGTTGATAGCTTTGCACCACCCTCGCCTAAAGGCGTCAAGTAACCATGTTCCAACTGCAAAATAAAATCATGTGCGCGTGCGGCTTTCGCGGCTGCGATAATATCGGCTTCGCTAATATCACGTCCCATCGCAATATTTTCACGCGCATTCGCCGCTAATAAAAACGGCTCTTGCGGCACCAAGCCGACACTGGCACGAAAACGCTCGTCACTCAATTCTTGTAAATCGAGATGATCAATAAGGATCTTTCCACTCTGCGCGGTATAAAAGCGCAATAGCAAACTAAGCAGCGTCGATTTACCACTACCAGTATGGCCAACGATGCCATAGAAACATCCGGCAGGAATATCTAAGTCAATCTCATGCAAGATCACCTGCGCGGGATCGTAACCAAATCGCACCTTCGATAAATGCAAGGCACCGTGACTAATCTCGGCATCATTTTGTTTGCTGGCGGCAGTCGGTTCTTGTAACAAGGTATTGACGCGTGCGGCGGACACTACCGCTTGTTGAATTTGTCCAAACTGTAAAGTAATTTGTATCAAGGGATCGACGACGCGCGCGATGTAACTCACAAACGCATATAAGATGCCGATTTCTAATCCAGAAAAGCTGCGTTGACCAAACACAAAAATCACAATTACCAGCAATAGAGAATTCAATAAATCTAATGCTGGACGCAGTAACCACGCATTGGCGCGTAATTCATCAACACGTGCTGCATAATGTTTTTGATTGGTGGCTTCAAAGCGTTCACCAAATCCGCGCTCGGCATTACAAGCTTGCAGCGCACTCATGCCATTAATACTTTCAGCTACTTGCGCATTGATCTCACTGCGCATTTGCCGCGCACGGGTTACCGCTGGCGCACTCCAACGCTGATAAAACCATACGATCACGACTACGGCCGGCACCAACATTAAAACGATCAACATCAAACGCCAATCCAACCATGCCATCGCAATCAAAGCACCGAGCACGACGATAGAACTATCAAGCATCACAAACAATACCTGTACGTACAAGTTCTTGACTGCCTCGGTATCATTGGTGACACGACTCACCAGTTGCCCAGTGATCGCTTTATCAAAAAACGCCATCGGCAATCGTAAGACATGTGCGTACACCTGCTCACGCAAGCGACGCACTGAGCGCATCGCGACGCCAGCTAGACGTGTCAATTGCAAATAACGCAGCCAAGTTGCCCACCAACCGGTAATAACAAACGCCAGCAAGATAACTGTCATCATCCAGATATCATTGTTCCGAGGTAGTAAATAATGGTCGATAAATGCCTTACCTAAAATCGGCCCCAGAGCTTCGAGCGCTGAGGCAAGAAACAAAAATAGTACGCCGAAGATGACGTGGGTTTTCTCAGGCTTGGCTGCTTGTACTAAAAGTTGTACCGCCAGTTTTTTCTCAGATGGCTTATCGATTTGACTATGCTGTTCTTTCGACTGACTCTCTGCATTTGCGTGAACTTCAGGCTGCATTTAAATCTGCCTCTAATTGTTGATATTTCCACTGACTCGCATACCAGCCATCGAGCGCCAATAACTGCGAATGGGTACCTTGTTCTATCAATACGCCTTCGCGTAATACTAAAATATGATCGGCTTCTGCTACCGCACTTAAACGATGACTAACGATAATCGCACTGCGCTCCGGTCGAGCTAAACGCAATTCGGCTAGATGTCTAAGTATGCGTGTTTCGGTATCGGTATCGACCGCTGATAATGCATCATCTAATAACAATAATGGACTATCCGTTAGTAAAGCACGCGCAATCGCCACCCGCTGTTTTTGTCCACCAGATAAAGTCACACCGCGCTCACCAACTGGGGTATCGTAAGCTTCAGGAAAACGTAAGATGTCTTCATGAATCGCTGCTAATTCCGCTGCATGCATAATCTGCTCACGACTTGCTTGCGGATTCGATAAAGCGATATTGCTAGCGATTGATGCAGAAAATAAAAAAGGCTCTTGCGCCACCCAATTGATCGCATTGCGTAGGCGTTCCAATGGATAAGCCGAAATACGATGTTCGCCCCACCGTACTTGACCTTGTTTGGTCTCAAATTGCCTTAGCAATAGTCGAAGCACACTGGATTTGCCCGCACCAGTTGCGCCCACAATGCCTAAAGTTTGTCCGGCATGCAGATCAAAGCTCAATTGATTTAGCGCTAGATTGGCTTGACCAGGATAAGAGAAGCTAACCTTATCAAAATGAATGCTGCCACCCACTTGGCTTTGTATTGTGCCTAAATCTTGAATCACCAAATCCGCTTCCAAGACTGGACGCAAACGTCCCCATGCCGCTTTACCACGCTCTAATAAAGACAAGACCCAACCCGCAGCAAACATCGGCCAAATCAATTGCCCCAAATACATACTAAATGCCGTCAGATTACCGATGCTCATTTTGTTTTGCCAAACCAAATAAGCACCGACACCGAGAGTCAAAGCGCCCGCTGCGGTTAGAGCAACACCAACTGCTGGTTCGTAAGCGGCCTCCCACTTTTGCGCACTCAAGCTGGCGGCGGCGGCATGCTCTGCCATCTCCGCAAATTGCTCGGCGTTACGCTGCTCTAATCCTAATACCCGCAAAGTACGTACACCAGAAATAGTTTCCTGCACGTGATCGTTGAGCTTACTAAAACGCTCTAATGAATCTTTTGATGCATCATGTACATGGTGGGTAATTTTTTTAAACGCCCAAGCCATAAATGGAAAAGGCAATAATGCTGCTAATGCTAAACGCCAATCGACACCCAAGGTCATCATGCCGATCACCAGCACAAAAGTCATGGCACCATCAAATCCTGCCAATGCCGCCTCACCCGCAGCTAACTCAATCGCATCCGCATCATTGGTACCCAAGGCCATCAAATCGCCGGTACGTTGTTGTTGAAAAAAAGCCGGGCCTTGCATGCTTAAACGCTGATACAAACGTAAGCGCAATTGCGCGCCTAAACGATACGATGCAGCAAACAACTGCAAGCGCCACCCAACGCGCAAAAAGTAAATCGCGACACCCATCAGCAAAACAGTTGCCAATTCCCACAGTAAAGCTTCACCAGCCAAATTGTGCGCCACCATAGAGTCAATAATCTGACCAATCTTACGGGGAATTAATACAGTCAATGCCGCCACCAAAAACAGCATGACCGCAGCGGCAAAATACGAACGCCAATGTTGACGAATAAATTGGGCGAGGAGTTGGTACAGGGTCATGCTAGGACTTTCAAATTGAGACCTCTTTTCTCATAGACGCAGAAAACGCAGAGAAAAATTCTAGAAGAATCTCTGCGTCCTCTGCGCCACTGCGTCTAATGCTTTTTATTTCAACATATTCCACAAAAACGAATACGTGATCGCACTCATGTCTGCACGTTGCGCATTATTCGCAGCACCGCCATGTCCGCCTTCAATATTTTCGTAATACCAAACATTGGAATGACCTTGATCTAACATTTTGGCGGCCATCTTACGTGCATGTCCTGGATGAACTCGATCATCACGGGTTGATGTAATGAACAAAACGTTTGGATATTTCACCTCCGCCTTCACATTATGATATGGCGAGTATTGTTGAATGTATTCCCATTCCGCTGGCACATCAGGATTACCATATTCCCCCATCCATGAAGCACCTGCCAATAACTTGTTATAGCGCTGCATATCCAATAAAGGAACTTGGCTAACCACCGCGTTAAACAACTCAGGACGCTGCGTCAGCGCCACCCCTGCCAATAAGCCACCATTACTTCCGCCCATTGCACCTAAATGTTTTGCACTAGTGATTTTGCTACGAATCAAATCCTCTGCTACCGCAGCAAAATCCTCATACGCGCGTTGACGGTTTTGTTTTAACGCAGCTTGATGCCAACGTGGACCATACTCACCGCCGCCACGAATATTTGCCACCACATACACACCGCCTTTTTCTAACCAAGCTTTGCCAATACCGCCGGAGTAAGAAGGTGTTAAAGAAACTTGGAAACCACCGTACGCATATAACAAAGTCGGGCTAGTACCATCAAGTTTGATGTCTTTCTTGTGCACCATGAAGTAAGGCACTCTTGTGCCATCTTTTGATGTAGCAAACTTTTGCACTGCTTGATACGGACCAGCATCAAAAAAACTAGGTGCGGACTTCAATAACTGGCGTTGATCTGTACCCGCCTTAGCTAGATGCAACACACTCGGTGTCAAATAATCAGAGTAACTTAGTAAATACTCGTCAGATTTTTCCGAATCCAAAGGACTGACACCGACTGCACCCATCGTCGGCAAAGTCACGTTACGAGCAATCCACTTTCCCTGTTTAAATTGCAGTTCAACCAAACTACTTTTAACGTCTTGAAGCAATTGCATTAACAAATAATTCTTGGTTGCGGCAACACCCGTAAAGGATGCATTGTCTGTCGGTTGAAACAGAACAGTGAAATTACGATCCCCTTTCAAAAAGGCTTCGAAATCTATCGCCAAAACACTGCCTTGCGGATAGATTTTGCCGCCAGTAGTCCAAGTTTCATTTGGCGTAACGATGAATTGGGTACCAAAGAACTCATAGCCTGTCTGCGCAGGAATATCCAACTTCAACAACTTACTACCGCGCATTAAGAACACTTCAGAAGTATAAAAAGTAATCGCGCGATTCACAATTTCGTGCGTAATCCCGCGATGGCTAACCCTGCTAGCCGACACGCTAATATCTTCTTTCTTGCCTTCAAAAATTGTTTTAGCGGCACTGATAGGTGTGCCGCGCGTCCACTCTTTGACGATACGCGGATAACCCGAATCGGTCATTGATCCAGCACCAAAATCAGTACCAACAAACAAGGTATTTTTATCGCGCCATGCAACATTCATCTTGGATTCTGGCAAACTAAAACCATCTTTTACGAACTGCTTCGTCTTTAAATCAAACTCACGAATGGTCACCGCATCTGCACCACCGCGCGATAAATTAATAATGCAACGATCGTACTCCGGCTCACGACATTGACTACCTTTAAAGACCCAATTCTCATTTTCCGCTTTGGCAATCGCGTCCAAATCCATTACCACGTCCCACTTTGGCGATGGCTTACGATATTCGGCTAAACTTGTTTTACGCCAAACACCGCGCGGATGCTCCGCATCTGTCCAAAAGTTATAAACCGCATTGCCGATTTTTTGTATACCTGGAATACGATCTTTAGAATCAAGGATCACTTGCAGATCACTACGTAACTTTAAAAAACCCGCATCATTGTCGAGCTTATTTCGAGTCTCTTGATTGCGAGCTTTGACCCAATCTAGCGCCTTTTCACCGCCGACGTCCTCTAACCATTGATGTTTGTCGTCGACCTGCGCCATCGCATTGTGAATACTAAACACGGTCGCAGCCAACACGAGTAATTTGACTTTTGTTTTCATGATTTTTATCGTTGAAATTGTTGATCACTTGTCGATTGAAAAATATTCTTGTTCACAAAAGATAGACTTATTCGCAAACAGCATGTAAACCGTCGCGGCTCGTGTTAAAAAGCATCAATCTTAAGAAAAAAGAATAGTGAAGTATAAACGTAATCGGATTAGACAGCGAAGTATCAAAAAAGTGCAGAAAAATACGATGCGCGATGAGGGGATATCCGCTTATTTCGGCTACAAAAAAGATCTCAGGATGCGTCGCTAAGGTGATTCACTTTTACGTACCGCAATATGTTGACGTATCCAAGTCTGCATATCTTGCCAAATACGATTAATTTCACTTGGGCTCGGCATTGTTAAAGCATGAGGCAATTCGATTGTGAGGACTGGAATTTCTTGATGCATTCCACTGTAATTCCCCAATGAGCCTGGATACACGCCAACACGATTAAAGTGTAGGCGTCCAAAGCGCGTTGGTGGTTGTGCTGGCCCGTCTAAATCAAGCACACCAAAGGGAGCATGCACAGAAATAATGACATCTGGCTGAAAGGATTTGATCGTATCAAAAATCCACTTACTTTCAGGCTCAGAAATAGGTTTCTTTCCGGGGAAACGACGTGGATCACTTTTCGTCTTTTTTGCCCAATACTGCAAGGCTTCTTTTTCCCAATTGGGAGTCGGGAAATTACGATTTAAATCCACACCTCGCGCATTTACACGCGTGGACTTTGGCGCAAGCAAACCATCAGGATTCACCAGCGGTGCCACCTTCCATTGAAATTCTTGCGTACTCGATTTGCTCATCGCTGCTAACCACTTAAACACTACCGCGGTCGCAGTCTTTTCGTCACCATGGATGCCGCCAATTAATAAGACTCTACGCACTTTTTTTGTATGCAGGTCTGCGGAGAAATCTCTAGTCATTAATGGTATCGCTTTGAATGAACGACCATCGCTAGGAGCAAGCTTGCTCTGCAAACATTCATTCAAGGACACCTTGGGCAAACGCGGTGTCACTTGCTTACACCATTGTTGCAATTTGACAGGTGCAGAGACAGGTTCTGCTCGCACATTAGCGCGCGCATCGAGATGCATGCTAACGCCAAATAAAAAGAGCGATGCGCTCAGTAGTCGCATCGCTCTATTCTGATATTTCTTCACGTCCGACAAAACAACTTGGCACTTGAGCATGAAGAATAAATCCAATGAATCAATAAATTACAGACCAGCTGCAGCGCGTAAGATTTGCGCTTTGTCAGTACGTTCCCAAGTGAATTCAGGTTCTTCACGTCCGAAGTGACCGTATGCTGCAGTCTTTTGATAAATTGGACGCAATAAATCGAGCATTTGAATAATGCCACGTGGACGCAAATCAAAATACTCGTTCACTAAAGCAGCGATTTGCTCATCTGGAATCACGCCCGTACCTTCAGTGTACACCGTCACATTCATCGGACGTGCGACGCCAATCGCATACGCCACTTGAATCTGGCATTGCTTTGCCAAACCAGCTGCGACGATATTTTTCGCCACATAGCGTGCCGCATAGGCAGCAGAACGATCGACTTTTGTAGGATCTTTACCAGAGAAAGCGCCTCCACCGTGAGGGCAAGCACCGCCGTAAGTATCAACGATGATTTTACGACCAGTTAAACCACAATCACCTTGTGGACCACCGATCACGAAGCGACCGGTAGGATTGATCAAGAACTTCGTATCTTTCAACCACTCTGCTGGCAATACTGGACGAATAATTTCTTCGACAACTGCCTCAACAAAAGATGCCTTCATTTTGTTGCCATCGCTTTGATCTGGACTATGTTGTGTCGATAAAACGACTGTATCGATACTGTGCGGTTTGCCATCAACATAACGCATCGTCACTTGACCTTTTGCATCAGGACGCAAGAACGGCAAGCGACCATCTTTACGCAATTGCGCTTGACGCTCCACCAAGCGATGCGCGTAATAGATCGGTGCTGGCATGAGTTCTGGTGTTTCGTCACAAGCATAACCAAACATCAAACCTTGATCGCCAGCGCCTGTATTTAAATGGTCATCGGACGCATGATCAACACCTTGCGCGATGTCATTCGATTGCTTATCGTAAGCCACCAAAACGGCACAGCCTTTGTAATCAATACCATATTCGGTATTGTCGTAACCAATACGCTTGATGGTATCGCGTGCAACTTGAATATAATCGACATGCGCATTCGTCGTGATCTCACCAGCTAATACCACTAAGCCAGTATTCACGAGGGTTTCAGCAGCTACGCGAGAACGTGGGTCTTGCTCGAAGATTGCATCTAAAATTGCATCAGAAATTTGATCTGCAACTTTGTCTGGGTGACCTTCAGAAACTGATTCTGAGGTGAAGAGGAAATCATTTGCCATCGCAGGCTCCTATAAAATGTGACGTAAAGTCGCAGTAAGAAAGAGTTCCTGCGACGCTTTAGCGAAATTTATTACCCGCTTCGCAAGTTGTCTATTTAACTCGGCGGGGGCGCCTGATTTACTTCAAGATATGCTGACAGATCGCTCTGCATCATTTCATTCAGGTGCCAATATGTGCTATTTTACGCCTCTTACAGGATTCATGTCGAATTGCCTTAGATTTTTGAGGTGTATCAATATGAAAAAATCCATCACTCTTAGTAATTCACCATCATTTCCAGACTCATGTTAATTCGTCTGTTCCGTTTTTTATCGGTTTTCCCACTTCCTGTCTTGCACTTTGTCGGTGTCATTCTTGGCTATGTGGTGTACGCCTTATCGCCAACTTATCGCAAACGCATGCGTAGCAATATGGCACTCGCCTCTTGCGAAGAGCAAGTCGGTGTCGCATTGCGCGAAGCGGGCAAAAATATTATGGAATTGCCGCTAATTTGGTTAGGCAAACCAGAACGATTGGCCGCCAAGGTTCGCTTAGAAAATTGGGAAATCGCACAAGCTGCGATTGATGCCAAAAAAGGCGTGATTTTTTTGACACCGCATTTAGGTTGCTTTGAATTGTCCGGAAAATCCATCGCCTTGCGCACCAAAATGACGGTGCTATACAGACAGCCAAAAAAAGACGCTTTGAAGCCGCTACTTGAAGACGCACGCGCATCCAGTGGCATGTTATTAGCACCAGCTAATTTATCCGGTGTTCGTGCTTTGGCTAAAGCCTTAAAAAAAGGCGAAGCAATCGGCTTATTACCCGACCAAGTACCGCAAGAAGGTGAAGGCGTGTGGGCTGATTTTTTTGGGAAACCAGCTTACACCATGACTTTATCTGCCAAATTAGCGGCGATGACAGGTGCGCCAATTATCTTGACCTATGCCGAGCGCCTGCCTTTCGGTCGTGGCTTCGTGCAACGCTTTGTTCCCTTTACTGAGTCACTCGACGGCGACGCCGCACAACAAGCCCGCGCCATTAATCAAGCAATGGAAAAACTCATCGCTAAGGTACCGAGTCAGTATTTCTGGAGTTATCACCGCTATAAAAAACCAGATGGTGTCAGCGGTCCAGAAGAAACCCAATCACAGGAAAACGCATGAGATTTGCCGTACTAATAATGTGGCTGCTGCACTGGCTGCCGCTGCCGATCTTGGCGCGTATTGGCGAAGGCTTAGGTAGTCTTTTATATCTTATTTTGAGTCGCCGTCGCCATATCTGTTTAACGAATCTGCGCTTATGTTTTCCGCAAATGCCAGAGTCAGAAAGAAAGAAAATCACGCGACGCCATTTTCAAGTCTATGTGCGTAGCGTATTGGAACGAGGTATTCTCTGGTGGTCTTCCGAGCGCCGGCTACGTAAATTAATTCATGTCGACTATGCCATGCCGATGGCGGAAATGACGAGCTCACCAACAATTTTCATGTGCCCACATTTTGTGAGTCTCGATGTTGCGGGTGTTGCAGTGATGTTGGAATCCTCACTCTGTTCGATCTACACCACGCAAAGAAACAAAACTTTCGATAAGGCGCTACGCAAAGGTCGCTCACGTTTTCGCCCAGTAAAATTATTTTCACGTGCAGAAGGTGTCAAACCTATCATTCGCGCGATGAAAGAAAATCTACCCTTCTTCATGTTACCCGACATGGATTTTGGTGCCAAAGATGCCGAATTTGTGCCCTTCTTTGGTGTGCCCGCTGCGACACTCACCGCATTACCACGAATTGCTGCGGCAACCCATGCCAAAGTGATTCCGGTGATCGCCAGCATACGTCCGGGCTACGATGGTTGGGATGTGAAGTTTGATCAAGCTTGGGAAGACTACCCGCATACTGATATCGTTAGCTCGACCCGTTTTATGAATGCCTATATCGAATCAGAAATCTTGAAGATGCCAGCCGAATATTTCTGGACTCACCGCCGCTTCAAAACACGACCACAAGGTGAAGTGAGCGTCTACAAAAACACCCAGCAATTTCAAGATACGCATCAATAAACCTCATCAAAAAAAAACGCCAATCAATCGATTGGCGCTGACATTGCGCATGGCATGGATAACGCATGCAATTAGCGTTAAACACTGTCGTTCATTGCCACATCCAGCAACGCGCACTCAATTGAGCTTAAGTGAGCTTAGTTGAGCCTAAGTGATCCTGGGTGATCCTAACTGAGCGCTTGGTACATGCCTGTAACAATATCCATTTGCTGCAAAATGCGCTCGCTGGTTGTCGCCACTGTCGTTGCATATTGCTGGCGCATACGTGGATCAGCAGGCTGCCGAATGGCGTGATCAAAATACGCCCATTGCTGACGCGCCAACTTCAATTCATTCTGGATAGATTTGGTGGTGTCTGCATTGGATTCTAATAGCTGCATATTGCTATTAAATTCTTTTCGCATTGTTTCCAAAGATTGCATACTCGACGCTTCGGCAACCTCCCACTGTATGGCTTGATACATCTTTGCCATGCGTTGCGATAGCATGCGCTGACGCCCAGCGATATTCACTAATTTGCCAGCAGCGGAATTCGCCTGCTTTTCTAATTGTTGCGTCACTTGATCAGCCATCGTGAGTAGTGAATCACTGATCTGCAGCACTTGCTTTGCGTCGCTAGGATTGGCGGCTTTGCCTAGTAGTAAATCTTTGTACACCAGCCAAGTCTTCTCCGATTTCAAAATCCCATCTTTGATCTCGGCTGTCGCCTTAAAATTTTTTAATTCGATCAATTGACGATCAAACAGCGCAGCGGAAGCGTCCAAGATTTTTCGAGATTGGTCGAGATCAACACCCATACCAATCTGCAAATATGCTTTCGCCAAACGTTGCGATAACATGCGCTGTCGTCCCGCCTTGTTGATCGCATCATTCAGATTTTGTACTTGCGCAAAACCAACTGAACTGAACCCCCAACTGGCACTCAGCACGCACCCGATTTTTATAAAATCTCTACGTTGCATATTTACACTCCCGAAAATGATCAGAAATAGTAAATCGCCAGCGCAATGTAAACCATTCGCCATTCGAACTACCGAAGGCAAAATTAAGGACTAGCTTAGGGAATAACTACTAATTGAAAAGCCTGAGACGTAGTTAGCGGAAGTCAGTACTTGTTAGTACCAACGCAGTGTCAAACTAACTAGAGAAAGTGCGTGACCACCTTAACCGTCACGCACCGCAGTGATTTAAAGCGCGGGAAGTAATTCGATTTCGTCGGCCAACAAGGTATTTGCTGGCAGCACATCCATCGACTTTAACTTTTGATAAATCGGAGTGAAGTCGGGCGCGGTGCCATCAAACAACTGTTGGTAACTGTCGATTACAAAATACGTCTCTTGATACGAGTCAATTTTGTACAAAGTACGTAAGCAGCGCTCAATATCTAAACGAATGTGGCGCGACTTTGTACCAGGCGTCAGGCAATATTCGACTTCGCCACCAGACGACAAAATACCTGCACCATAAATACGTATGCCGGCCGGTGTATTGATCAAACCAAACTCCACCGTGTACCAATATAAGCGCGCGAGTTCGTCCAAGCCACCGAGCCGCATCGCTTTTAAACCACCCTGACCGTAACGCTGCATATAGTCGGCAAATACGGGATTAAACAAAAGTGGCACATGACCGAAGAAATCATGGAACACATCGGGTTCAACTATGTAATTAAATTCTTCAGGTTTACGTAACCAAACAGTCACCGGAAACCGACGATTCGCCAGATGATCAAAAAATGTCAGTTCAGGAATCAAGCCCGGTACCGCAACAATTGTCCAACCCGTTGCAGCGAATAATTCTTTAGAGGTTTTTTCGAATACCGGAATCCCGGCACTGATATCCATCTTTGCCAATGCTTCGATAAATTCATCGCATGCACGTCCCGGCAGGAGTGCCATTTGACGTTGATACAATTTGCGCCAGAGATCATGTTCGGCTTCGGTATAGGCAGCCCAATCTTGTTGCACCACATAGTGTGCGTCCATATGCGCGTAATCACCACGTAAGGCAGCACCATTCGATTTTTCGGCTACCGTCGCCAAGAAATCTTCATTTGAAACTGAGGTATCCATCTATTTGTCTCCAAAAAAAAGCTAACGTATTGTTAGCTTTTTTTATTATTAGTGTCGTAATTTGCTTATGACGAATTACGCTGTAGTGGTTGTATCGTCTTTCAAGACACCACGACGAATCTGATCCAATTCAATCGATTCAAACAAGGCACGGAAATTACCTTCACCAAAACCTTGATCGCCTTTGCGTTGAATGATTTCGAAGAAAATAGGACCGATGACTGTCGTTGTAAAAATCTGCAACAACAATTCACGCGTCGTTTCTGTGCT
Organism: Affinundibacterium macrobrachii; assembly: GCF_014652415.1. GTDB lineage: Bacteria > Pseudomonadota > Gammaproteobacteria > Burkholderiales > Burkholderiaceae_D > Undibacterium > Undibacterium macrobrachii. The sequence goes on along the minus strand of NZ_BMYT01000007.1, from coordinate 130,154 downwards.
CTTACCATCAATCAATACACGCAATTTGCGCAAGGCTTCCACATCTTCGCCATGACCAGGCAAACGACGATCGACCAAATCATAGTAAGTATCAATCGTATCTTGGAAAGACACGCCAGCAGCTTTCATATCGGCGACAGTTTGGTACACATTGTCGGTACCCATCGCGATATGCTGCACACCTTCACCGTGATACAGATCCAAGTATTCAGAGATTTGAGATTTATCGTCCGAAGATTCGTTGATTGGAATGCGAATCTTGCCGCATGGAGAAGTCATCGCTTTTGATTTCAAGCCAGTCAATTTACCAGCGATGTCAAAGTAACGGATTTCACGGAAGTTAAACAAAGTTTCGTAGAAATCAGACCATTCAGCCATACGTCCACGGTGTACGTTGTGTGTTAGGTGATCAATGTAAGTCAAGCCATGACCAACTGGATTTGGATCAACACCTGGGATCGCTACGAAGTCAGCATCATAAATACTGATGTTACCGATCGCACCTTTTTCGGCACCGTCTTTACCTTGCCAACGATCAACGAAATAAATCAATGAATCGCCAATACCCTTGATTGCTGGGATATTCAATTCCATTGGTCCCGTTTGATTATCAAAGCCCCATGCGCCTAATTCCAACGCACGTTTGTAAGCAAAATTGGCATCTTTCACACGAATCGCGAATGCACACACGGACGGTCCATGCTTGCGTGCAAAGCGTTGTGCAAACGAATTTGGTTCCGCATTAATAATGAAATTAACGTCACCTTGGCGATACAAAGTAACGTTCTTGGTGCGATGCTTAGCAATCGCAGTAAAACCCATTTCAATAAATAATTTTTCAAGTTCTTTTGGTTCTGGCGCAGCGTATTCGATAAATTCGAAACCATCTGTCCCCATCGGGTTTTCCCAAGTTTGGAAGGTCATTGTTATCTCCGGTTAAAAAACAATTTTTATGATGCAAGCAATGTCAGATTATTTATTTATCGCTATCAAAACAAAGATTCCTTGCGCCAAATCAATCCGCAAGTATAAAGCCTCTAATACGCCATAAAATTCCAAAATACTGCACATTAACGATTATTTGAGCAATAATATTGCTACAAAAATCAAACATAGAGCAGAACATGCCCCAAATTGAACTAGATAAAATTGATCGTAAAATTTTAGCGATTTTACAAGCCGATGGTAGATTGACGAATCAGGAAGTCGCAGAACGCGTCAATCTATCTCCATCGCCTTGCCTACGCCGTATCAAAAGACTAGAAGATGCAGGGGTAATACGCAAGTACGTTGCGCTAATAGAAGCGGAAAAAATTGGACTCGGCTTATTGGCTTATATTAATGTCAGGTTGGAGAAACATACCGACACACCCGCCAAAGGCAACTCTCGCTCACCACGAATTGATTTCGCTGCTTCAGTCGAGCAATGGCCAGAAGTCGTCGCTTGCTATGCAATGACCGGAGAAATGGATTATTTATTGCGGGTGCGCGTCGAAGATATGAATCATTTCTCGCGCTTTATGATGGAGACTTTGTTAAAACATCCTGCAGTGCTGGATGTGAAATCGAGTTTTGCTTTGCAGCAGATTAAAGATACCACCGCACTGCCAGTCGGCATGAGCTAAATCGCTCAATTCATAAAATAAGAAAGCCAGTAATACTACTGGCTTTCTTGTACTGAATTGTGTCTGAGCTTGTGCAAATCTTAGTTCAAAACTCAGTGACTAATTTTTCGGTTCGCGTTTTAACAACTCTTCAATCGTAACGCCAACTTCTGCCTCGCCGCCAAATGCGGTTCCTGTCTTCTTCACTTTGTAATTCACCATGGTGTGACGATAGTCTTTCATCGACAAAGGAACGTACTTCACTTGTTTGGCGATCGCATCTGCATTATTGAGATAATAATCAACAAAGGCATTCACCTCCGGACGTTGATCCGCTTTCGCATTCACATAAATAAATAAGGGACGTGCTAATGGTTGATAGTTAGCATCCATCACCGTCTTCACTGATGGCAAGACCGCAGACTTAGCGTCTTTCGCAACAATTGCTGCTGCCTTCAATTGCTTACTGTTTTCAGAATAATAGGCAAAGCCAAGATAGCCCATCGCATTCACATCGCGCGATACTGCCTGCACAATCACGTTATCATCTTCTGAGGTAGTAAAGTCAGTCCGACTTAATTTTGCCTTGCCATTGATCGCCTCGGTAAAGTAATCAAACGTACCAGAATCGGCACCAGGGCCATACAATTTAATCGGTGTTTTAGGCCATGCTGGATTAACTTGATTCCAAGTCGTGATCACACCTTGTGCTGCCGGCTCCCAAATCTTTTTAAGCTCTTCCACGGTGATTTTGCTAAGAAACTTATTCTTAGGATGAATCACCACAGTCACCGCATCAAATGCAACAGGCAATTCCATGTAATACACACCATTCTTGCTGCACTCGGCCATTTCTTTTTTCAGAATCGGACGCGATGCATTCGAAATATCGGTCTCACCCTTGCAGAATTTTTTAAAACCACCACCAGTGCCGGCGATACCAATCGTGAATTTCACCGCACTATTTTTTTCACGAAATTTTTCTGACACGGCTTCGGTAATCGGAAATACCGTGCTAGAACCATCGATCTTAATCATCGATTGCGCCTGTGCTTTAGTCGCTTGCGTCGACAATAAGGCACCGAAAATAAATAAGGCAATCGATGCATGTAATTTTTTCTGAGGAGTTAATTTCATGATTTATCCTGAGGTATCTTAGTTGGTATCAAGCTTTTTTCGCTAAAGCTAAATTGGGCTGGGTATTATTGCGTATTGCAAAGCTGAGCTAAGCTAGGCTAAGTTGAGCTAATGTCGTCTATCAATTACTGCTGCGCGATGATGCTAGGATCTGGCGGCAAACCATAGCCGAGTCGTACAATTTCCACCATCATTTGCGCAATACGATCGCTGGTAGAAGAAATATTGCGTAAGTCTTCCGCTTTGAACTGAGGAGAACTCAATGCCTTCTCATAAAACAGCCATTGTTGCTGCGCTAAACTGAGTCGATCTCGCAGTGCCTTGTCGGATTGCGCCTCTTCCGCGAGTAGATGCATACCATTGACAAATTCGATGCGTGATTGCGCCAAATCCACTTGCAAGCCTTGCTTTGCCTGCATATTTTTATCCATGGAACGGAGTAAAACGATTTTTGCCATCCGTTGTGCCAAAGAAGCTTGACGCAAAGCCAAGCCGGTCACACGAGAACTAGCATCATTGGTTTCTGTCTCAAGTGCGAAGGACAAGAAATTCATTTTAATCAAAATATCTTCGTTCACGTCATACATCGCGGCAGCTGTCTTGGCATTCAAGCGAGGTAATGATTCGACTTGATCATTCAATGCAAGATTGACGCGATTAAAGGCTTTACCACTTTTTTCTGAACGTACTTGGCGTGACAAATCTTTGCGCAAGCGGGCAATATTTTCTAACGAACGTGAGCGTTGTACTTCAGTGTGTCCACTCAAAATCCCCAAAGCCATTTGCAAGCTCAGTTTATAACTACGTTCTGACTCTAGTCGAAACATGCCAGCGGTAAGTAAGGGCGGTGGCGTGACGCTAGCAGCGGGTGCTGGACGATAATCAGCACTTGCAGCAGCACCACAAAAAAACATCGAGGCAAAAACGAACTTGAGGGACTTGTGTAACATCATTTTCTCTATCATCTGGAATTGAACTAGCAAGAATCGGTGCTGTAATCCAATACAGAACAGCACTCTTATTTTGTGTTCGAATTTTAATGACGAGTTATGACGAGATGATTACATGGCTAGTTATATCAGCATCAATTAAACGCAGATGCAGATGCCTATGCCGATGCAGAGATCAATGATCGAATGGCATCAATACGTGCGATACGTATTGCTTCTGCGATCTTCTGCGGTTGACCTAAAAATTGTTGTGCAACTTCACCGGCATTCACTGCCAAAGCCGCATTTAAGACCGCACTTAAGAATGCCACTTGCGGAAATTGAATATTCTCTAAACCAGCGCGACCAAAACAATCGCACTCCGCAGCCTTCAACATATCCAAAAAGCGTTGTGGCTTACGAAAGGCGTCATTCCGCTCCAGCATGTCTTGTAAAGTCGCAGGGCGCATTTCTTGACTGCGTCCAACATTGCCATGATCTCGCGCCGTCATGATCGCCAAATCTCGACAATCACTGGGTACTTTCAAGCGCTCACAGACCTTTTTCACTAAAGCAATGCCACGCTCTTCGTGCCCATGATGACGTGGCCATATCGCAGGATCGGTAGTTCCTTTACCGAGATCATGCAATAAAGCGGCAAAGCGTATCGGCAAAGACATGCCCTGTTGTGCCGCATAATCAATCACCAACATGATATGCACACCTGTATCAATTTCGGGATGGAATTTTGCTGGTTGCGGCACGCCCCATAGTGCATCTAATTCAGGAAGCAATCTCGCTAGAGCACCACATTCTCGCAATACGTCGAACATACGAGAAGGCTTTTGCTCCATCAAGCCGCGTGATATCTCTTGCCACACCCGTTCTGGCACCAAGGCATCAACTTCCCCCGCTGCCACCATCGATTTCATCAACGCCATTGTCTCTGGCGCCACCACAAAAGCATGTGGAGCTACTGAGAAACGTGCAGCAAAACGCGCGACGCGAAGAATGCGAACAGGATCTTCTTCAAATGCGGCGGAAACATGGCGAAACACACCATCTTGCAAATCGCGTTGTCCATTAAAAGGATCAATCAAGCCGCCATGCTCATCTCGTGCGATCGCATTGATGGTCAAATCACGACGGATGAGATCTTGTTCTAAAGTGACACTAGGATCGGTATGAAATACAAAACCTTTGTAGCCAGCGCCAGTCTTGCGCTCAGTACGGGCGAGCGCATATTCCTCGTGTGTCTTGGGATGCAAAAACACCGGAAAATCTTTTCCAACCGGCACAAAGCCTTGCGCTAACATTTGTTCCGGAGTCGCGCCAATCACCACATGATCACGATCTTGCACGGGCAAACCCAGCAAGGCATCACGTACCGCACCACCGACAACATAGGATTTCAACATAGGAGATATCACTGAGCGGATTTCAATAAGCAGACTTCAATACACAGATTTAAATACGCAGATTTCAATATGCAGGCAAATTCAGGTTAAGGAAAATCATACTTAGGCATATCGTCATGTTCATCTAATGCGCCAAGCACCCATTGCGTCACAGCAGGATGCGCTTCGACTCGTTCGCAATACGCTTGCAAGGCCGGTGCCAAGGAAACTCCGTAAGTTTTAAAACGCATCACAACCGGCGCGAAAAATGCATCGGCGATAGAGAAATCACCAAACAGGAAACGATGCGCTCCATAAGTGGAGAGGCAATCTTCCCAAATTTCACTAATACGACCTATATCAGCTTGCGAACCAGCGGTGCGACCTTTACCCGGAAAATTGGCTCGAATATTCATCGGCATCGCATTTCGTAATTGACTAAATCCAGAATGCATTTCAGCACAAACGCTACGTGCAGTTGCACGCGCAGCGACATTTTCTGGCCATAAGTGATAGGTCGGAAAACGCTCTGCCAAGTATTCGCAAATCGCTAAAGAATCCCAGATCACCAAGTCGTCACCTAACAAAACAGGCACGCGACCAGACAAAGAATATTCCGAGATTTTTTGTGTGGTATCCGGCCTATCTAATAACACCTTGATCTCTTCAAATGGGATGCCAAAAGTTTTCATCACTAACCAAGGGCGCATCGACCACGAAGAATAATTTTTATTGCCTATCACTAGACGATAATTACTCTTACGCATGGCGTGCTGCAATGGTGCGAGGGTCGTTTGCAGGTCTAAGTTTTCTTCATTCGTTTGCATGACAGACTCCTACTCAGCTATTGATATTCAGGCTCATCGGCACTCATCCCTTTAGGTATGACGGTGCCTAAACGCGCTTTTAATGATTGCGGTTTTTTCTCAAAAATCGCCGCGTAATAAGTGGCGTTCGACAAAACATTTTTGACGTAATCACGTGTCTCGGAAAATGGAATCGTCTCTGCAAAAATCGCGCCTTCTACTGGACGCGTCAGAGTGGAGCGCCACGCACGCGGCCTACCTGGTCCAGCATTGTAAGCAGCAGAAGCCAAGGCTTGCGAACCGCCTAAATCGGTCAGTACCATATTCAAATAATTGGTGCCCAAAGCGAGATTCGTTTCGACATCATTTACTTGATGCGGCACGTAATCGGACAATCCGATTTTTTTAGCGACCCACTTCGCTGTTTTCGGCATCACTTGCATCAAGCCAGAGGCACCAACATGCGATTTCGCTGCAGTAGCAAAGCGAGATTCTTGTCGGATCAAGCCATACACCCAAGCCATATCAACGCCGACCGCTTGCGTGGCTTTATACATACTGTCATTAAATGGCGTTGGAAAGCGCTGATGAATATCAATATCCGATTTCGTTTTGTCTGAAGTATTGACCATGCGATCCAACAAAGCATTTTGACGGGCAAACTCAGCTGCTACAATCAGTTCGCGCTCGCTCATGCTACGCAAAGCCCAATTCCATTCACGCGTACCTTCAAAGCGTAAATTCATCGCATAAAATTTCAAGGCACGTTGTAGATTAGGGTTTTGTGCAATTGGCGCTAATTCTTCCGGACTAACAGGCTTAACCAATGCAGGAACTCCAATCTTCTGTCCGCGCTCCTCAAGTGCCAACTGCCCATAAAAATGCATTTGGTCTGAGATGCTCGCAAAGACATTTTGCGCTTCTTCTTTTTTGCCTTCTTGTTGAAGCGCACGACCATGCCAATAAATCCAAGCTGGCTGGTTCTTCAACGCAATCGGCATTGACGCAATCGCAGTCTTCACCATTTTCCAATCGCCCTCGCGCAAGGCCATGCGTGCTCGCCACTGATACGCCTCTATACTTAAATGAGCAGCATCAGCACGCTTCCAATACGTAAGTGCCTCGGCTTGCAATTTTTGTGATGCTGGTAATGCGATATTTGCCCAAGCCTGCGCTTTGTCATTCGCATTCAACTTATCCCCAAACTTTTGAAGTGCAGCGACCGACTTGTCTGGATCTTGTTTTGCAGCGCGTCCTAAAGCCATCAAAAATAATTCACGACTCAATCGATCATTGGCTGGCGCTTTTTTTAGCAAATTGTTCGGTTTATCCATCGCCTCGACTAAACGCTTTTCAGGAATATTCAACATCTTTCCTAAACGTTTTGCTAGTGGCATTGCCGAAGACTCTGCAGCGATACGCATTTGCGCCCACAAGTCAGCATCAGTAAATTGACCTTGTTCATACAGCGTACCAATCAATTGATAGCAGCCGTCGCCATATTGTTTGGGCGAGGTGATCAAACTGCGCGCTTCAATTGCCACACGTTGCTGCTTGAGCGCTTTGGATAACAAAGCGTAGCACTTGACTTGATGATCATCATTCACCACATACAGGGGTAACTGCTGATCAAAATTCGTCCAATCACCGCGATAACCAAGCACCAATAACCAATCATTACGCAAGCGATCAGCGATTGCACTACCTTCATATTTCTTAAAAAAGCTTTGCATCTCTGCCGCCGATGCCGAACGAATGCGGGTGCGTAATACGTAATAATCCACATACGAAGGAATCGGATACTGCGTCAATTGTGAAGCATGCATTTGCGCGGCCTTAGCATCATCGTGTATCGCTGCGTCACGTAAGGCCATAAAGCGATCGTCATCGTTGATGACGCCTGTGACTGGTGCGCTCATCGCGGCCTCAAGCGAGACTGGATGAGGAGCATTTTCTGCAAAGACAGGCAAAGCTGCTAACATAGCAAAGCTGCTGCCAAAGATGCCGCATACTAAACGACGCATAAAGCGACGTGTGAAGCAACCTGTAAAGCGACCATGTAGTTGTTGTTCTAACATTTCAAGCATATCCTTCTTAAACCTGTTAACAGTATGACACAGCCACACCATAGCGTAAAAGAACAAATGCCAAACCGAGCGCAATTACGCCGCGATTTACTGCAAATTCGTAAAGAAACCCCACTCGCCCTGCGCCAGCAATGGGATCGCAGCATCGCCGAACAAGTCATCACTTTGATTCAACAAAACATGCCGCAACACCTAGCGGTATATTGGCCTATCCAAGCTGAACCGGACTTACTACAGTGTTACCAAGAATTACAGCAGCTCGGTGTCAAATTAGCGCTGCCCATCGTTGTCGGCAAAGCGCAAGCACTTAAATTTGTTGAATGGTGTCCAGGCGATGCCATGGATACCGATAGTTTTGGCATCCCAATTCCTCGCAATCGTGAGCATGGTATTGCCCCCGATATGCTACTGATCCCTTGTGTCGGCTTTAGTTCGCAAAATTTTAGGCTAGGTTACGGTGGCGGATTTTATGACCGCAGTTTGGCGCAACTACCGCAAGCAAAGTCGGTGGGTATCGCTTACCAACTGGCGCACACCGAATTCACGCCCGAACTTTATGATATTCCACTCACGCATATAATTACTGAACTTCAGCTTTCAATTTGAATCAGCGAAGACTGCGATCATATTCAAGCTAAGTAAGCACCGAATCGAAAAAGTCATTTCACAAAAATACTGTCATGTGCGTCAACTACACACCAACTCGGCGCGATCAGCTAGTCGAGAAATTTGCTGCGATTGATCAAACCGGAGACGACTGGCGACCCGAGATTTGGCAGGACTACGCGGCCCCATTCATCACGCATGATCACTTAAAGCGCCGACGTGCGCAGTTGGGTAGTTACGGCATGATCCCGAAGAATAAAATTCCCGCTGGAGTTAAGCGCTTTAGCACCATGAATGCACGTGCCGAAACCATCGGTCAGTTACGCAGTTTTGCGCAAGCTTGGCGTATGGGACAACGTTGTCTTATCCCATTACAAAATTTCTTCGAACCTAACTATGAGACCGGTAAGGCAGAACGTTGGCAAATTGGCGTCAAAGATCATAGCGATTTTGCAGTCGCTGGTCTTTACCAAGGATGGAATGAAGAAGATGGTCAACAGAGTTTTTCCTTCACGCAAATCACCATCAATGCAGATCTGCATCCTGTGATGCGACAATTTCAAAAGCCCGAAGATGAAAAACGCTCCTTGGTGATTTTGCATGAGCAAGATTACGATGCGTGGCTTGCATGTCCTCATCCAGATTTAGCGCGCCAATTTCTACAACTTTTCCCCGCTGAACAGATGTGGGCAAAGGCGGCGAACTTGGATAGAACCAGCGCGAAAACAAAACGTCCAACGACAAACCCATCTGCATTTCAAGCTTCACTGTTTGACGATGAGTAAGTAAGTCATTGCATACCGCCATTCTTTCGGTGATAACTCACAATTTAAAAAACCTAGCAAATCTCTCGCTCTCCGATAATTCAAACAGCATTCTTAATTATTTACTTAATCAATTAAATAATTAATTCCTTATTTCGCTTAAGTAATTCACAAAAAATTAGCATAATTGCTTGTAGCTAATTGCAAATAATTAGCAAATCAACTATGTTGCTCACCTCGTTGTATTTTTAAGGATTTTCAGGTGAAATTAATTACTTTACTCATGCTCAGTGCTGGCATTTTGACGCCAGGCTTGGCACTAGCAACAACACCAATCGAAGCAACAACAGCTATCAGCGCAAGTAATTCTAAGCAATCAACAAAACAATTAGCAGCGCCAGTCAAAGTCACTACCGTTGAAGGCATCACAGAATATAAATTGGCAAATGGAATGCGCGTGGTCTTGTTTCCAGACGCGAGTAAGCCTACGCTGACGACCAATTTAGTCTACATGGTCGGTTCGCGTCATGAAAATTACGGCGAGACCGGCATGGCGCATTTGTTGGAACATTTGTTGTTCAAACCAAGTGCCAATTTCGGCCTTAAAAAAGGCACCAAATCCCCAGTAGAAGTATTGAACGCGACTGGCGCAGAATTCAACGGCACCACTTGGTACGATCGCACCAACTACTATGCGACCTTCCCTGCCAACGAAGACAATTTAAAACAAATGTTGGCGATGGAAGCAGATCGCATGATCAATGCGGCCATTGATCAAAACGATTTGTGGAATCCCAAAACCCAAAAAGGTGAAATGACGGTCGTTCGCAATGAATTTGAAATTGGCGAAAGCGATCCAATTGGCGTCACCACCGAGCGTATCCAAGCAGTCGCTTACGATTGGCACAACTACGGTAAATCAACCATTGGTGCGCGCTCTGATATTGAACAAGTGAATATCCCGCGCTTACGTGCGTTCTACAAAAAATACTACCAGCCAGACAATGCGATTTTGATGATCGCTGGTAAATTCGACGATACAAAAATTCTCAAGCAAGTGAACGAGCTATTTGGTCGGATTCCAAAACCGAATCGCGTCATCGACCCAACCTACACCACAGAACCAACGCAAGACGGTGAACGTTCTGTAACAGTACGTCGCACCGGTGGCACGCAATTTGTTGGTGCTGGTTACCACATGGCGCCATCTGCGCATATCGATTCCGCTGCACTTGGCTTGCTGGCAAATATTTTGACAAGTGCACCAAGTGGACGTTTGCATAAAGCCTTGGTTGAAACCAAGCTTGCCACTGCGGTGAACTACAACACGGTCAGCAATCTAGAACCTAGCTATGGCATATTTGGTGCCATCGTACCAAAAGAAAATAATTTGGATGCAGCGCAAGAAACCTTGTTAAAGGTTCTCGAAAATTTAAAAACCGCACCGATTACACAAGAAGAATTAGATCGCGCGAAACAAGCTGCGCGTAAGCAAATTCAACTCGCCTTAAATGACACAGCGCAATTGACGATTGCACTAACCGAATCAATGGCTGCAGGCGATTGGCGTTTGTTCTTTATTGAGCGTGATCAGATTGAAAAAATGACGGTGAAAGATGTACAAGCCGCTGCAGAAAAATATTTGAAAGCGACCAATCGTACACTCGGTCGATTTATCCCAACCGATACCGCAGATCGTACCGAAGTACCATCGACACCAGACATCCTCAAGCTCGTTAAGGATTACAAAGGTCAAGCGGTGGTTGAACAAGGTGAAGCGTTTGATCCTAGCCCTGCAAATATCGAAAAGCGTACACAGCGTTCCAATCTATCCAATGGAATGAAACTCGCTTTACTACCGAAGAAAACCAAAGGTGCGACTGTCAGTGTGAGTCTACGTTTGCGTATGGGTAGCGAAGCAAGCTTAAAAGGCAAGGCTGAAATCGGACAATTCACAGCGAGCCTATTGAATAAAGGAACAGATCGTTTATCTCGTCAAGAAATCAAAGATAGCTTCGATAAATTAAATGCACAGGTGACGATAGGTGGCAATGCAGAAGGCATCACTGCCAACATCACAGCCACACGCGATAAGTTAGCGGCGGCGATTGATTTGTTGGCAGAGGTTTTGAAAAAGCCATCCTTCCCTACTAGCGAATTTGAAGAACTCAAATTAGCCATTGTTGGACGTATCGAGCAATCCATTCCAGAACCACAAGCCCAAGCAAGTAATGCAGTGGCACGCCTCACCGATGCGACGCCCGCTGGTCATGTATTGCACGTGAATACTTTACCTGAGCAAGTGCTTGCTGCAAAAGCTGTCAAATTAGAAGATGTGAAAGCCTTCCACCAGCAATATTTTGGTGCGGATAGTGCTAGTTTTTCAGCGGTTGGAGATTTTGATCCGACTAGCTTAAAAACCCAATTGGCAAGCTTATTTGGTGATTGGAAAGCCAAACAAACTTATACAAGAATTGCACGTCAAATCAAAGCAGTCGCTGGCGAAAAACTGGTACTCAATACACCAGATAAGGCCAGCAGTTTCTTACTCGCGATTCATCCTGTAGCAATTAAAGATGATGCAGAAGTTCATCCAGCATTGTTGATGGCAAACCATATGCTGGGTGGCGGTGCTTTGCGTAGTCGTTTGGCTGATCGTATTCGTCAAAAAGAAGGTTTGTCGTATGGTGTTGGTTCCTTCTTAAACGTACCAAGTCAAGATCCAAGTGGCATGTGGGCTGCGTATGCCTTGAGCGCACCACAAAATACCGCGAAGGTCGAAGCAGCTTTACGTGAAGAAGTGCAAAAAGCAGTCACTGAAGGTTTCACCGAAGCTGAATTGATCGAAGCGAAAAAAGGCTGGAAGCAAGCGGAAGAAGTAGGTCGCACGCAGGATGCAAGCTTAGCAGCGCAGTTGTCAAACTATCTGGCGATTAATCGCACCATGAAGTTTGACCAAGACTTTGAAGCAAAAGTCGCTGCCTTGACTGTGGCGCAAGTCAATCAAGCGTTACGTCAATTAATCAAACCGGAAAACATCTCGGTAATCAATGCGGGTGATCAAGCAAAAATCAGTAAATAGTAAGATAGCTATGTAAGGCAAACTCGCGTTGCCGACCAATAAAAGGGCGAAATTCTTTATTGAATTTTGCCCTTTTTGTCTTTTTTGCCTTTTTTACTCTTATCTTCGCTTCATCTTTATTTAATCTTCCTTTTCCGCCTATCCCACATAAATCGACGCCCAATCTACGCGCGATTCAACTCCACTTGTCGAGAATCAAGAAATCGCGAACTTGCATACGAGCCTGCACAGCAATCCGACAAGGCAGAATTACACTACTTGCTCTCATCGTCTTTTAGGAAGTAGTGTATGAACACGTCACAATCCACAACGAATAGCAGCGTCGCTAGTTTAACCAATGCCAGCGAAATCAATAATCAAGCGACAGTTGAATCTGCAGTGCAATCATCTTCTGCTGCCAAATCAACTGCTGAATTAAGCAACGACAAAGCAACTGTGCAAACGACTTCTGTACAAAACGCTGTACCTAGCGAAAAAACAGGCAGCCCTTGCTGTGGCTGTTGCGATCCGAATGCGCCACGCGCGTGATTTACCATTACACCTATTCACGCATTGCATTTACGCTAGCTTTCAGGATATGCGGGTAAAATATTGTTTTATCCCTAGTCCTGAATGCCGATGCTTAACTTTGTTCAATTCCAATTTTCAAATTTATCAATTCGTGCAAGCAGTCTCCGTCGGAACGCGCTATTCATTTTATCCGCATTGATTTTTCACCCAACTGTCGATGCGCAAACAAAAAAGAATATTCCGAAAAAACCGAATCCCATCACCATCTATGCAGCTGGCGATATCGCTGATTGTCGCAAGCAAGCCGCCTCGCAAACAGGCGCTGCACAAACCGCCGCATTAATCGCAACAGGCATACAACAAGACAAAAATGCCCATGTCATCACACTAGGCGACAACACCTATCCAGTTGGAAAAGCGGAAGAATTTAGCGACTGCTACGATCAAACTTGGGGTCAGTTTAAACAACGTACTTTGCCATCACCGGGAAATCATGATTATGGAATCCCCCTCGCCTCCGGCTATTACAACTATTTTGATGAGCTAGCTGGCAGTAATCGACGCGGTTACTACAAAAAGACTTTGGAAAACTGGTTGATCATTTCGCTAAACAGCAATATCAAGCACCAAGCCATGCAAACCCAATTGACTTGGCTGCAATCGACGCTGCGTGAAAACCAAGCCTCATGCATACTCGCATTTTGGCATCACCCAGTCTATTCATCTGGCGGTCACGGCAATAATAAAGTCATGCAAGATGCGTGGAAGCTGTTAGCAGATGCAAAAGCCGATCTGGTACTAACGAGTCATGATCATCATTATGAGCGATTCGCACCATTAGATAAGAATGGTGTGCCTGATGCAAAGAATGGCATTCGAAGCTTTGTCGTTGGTACTGGTGGTGCAAAGTTGTCACCGATCTTCTTAGTGAAAGATGGCAGTGAAGTGAGGCAAAACGATCATCACGGTGTGCTAAAACTTACTCTGGCAAACAACGCATTTTCTTGGGAATTTATCGCAGCAGAGAGTAAGCAGATTTTGGATAAAGGTGAGGCCACATGCCACACAATTCGCTAGTGAGATTGTTGATGAATTGGTGACTAAATTATTCATTAGACGAATCAATCTTCCATTCCAAGTTTAGGTAACCATTTCAGCTAATTAATTCAGCTAATTAATTCAGGCAACTAAGCCAATTAGCAACTTGCTCCGTATCTGTAACATTATCGCGAGAAATTTATCTAATTGACAATTTTGCATGTTATGATCCTCGACTCATTATTGCTTTTTTTCTAGGAGTCGCAATGCCAGAACATGCGCTTGATACGGCCAGCACAAACGACAATCAAACCATGCCATCCAACCAAGTTGGTTCTAGCATAGGCGATTTCAGTCAGTCTGCGGAAACCGCGCAAGCAGCGATAGTGGATCAAAATCCAGTGGAACAATTACCCAACTACGCAGATTTATACCCACCACCGCCACTCAACTATCAAGCTGTTTTTACTGGCAGTGGCAAAGAGTATTTCAAAATATGGATAGTGAATCTTTGTTTGAGCTTACTCAGCTTGGGTATTTATTCAGCTTGGGCAAAAGTTAGGCGACTACAATACTTTGATCGCAACACCCAATTGGCAGGCGCCTGCTTTAATTTTCACGGCGACCCAACAACGATTTTGCGCGGTCGTATCATCGCCGCCATTCTGCTATTTCTATACCACTATGTCTTTGGCTTATCCAAAGGATTTGCGTTGGTTTTCGCATCGCTATTATTTTTTGGCCTACCATGGATGATGCGCAGCGCATTATGCTTTCGCTTACGTAATACCAGCTATCGTGGCCTACGATTTGATTTTCATGGCAGACTCAGCACAGCCTATGCCATCTATCTACCGATTGCGATCATCTTCGTATTGCCCGCCTTAATCGCAGTGCTATTTCCTCTGAGTTGGTTCGTTGCACTACCAGGTTTGCTGTATTTGTCTTGGCCATGGCTACACGCGCGCATGAAGTACTACCAGCACAATAATTTCGGATTTGGACAAAAAAAATCTACGGCTAATATTTCCGTCCATGCCTTTGTCTGGCCGTATTTTGTCACTTTTTTCTATATCACCCTAGTGTCAATCTTTGGTGGAATCATATTCGCGCTCGGCGTATCTATTTTCTTAAGCAGCGGAACTGAAGCTGATGTGGGATTTAGTACCGGTCTTGTCGGCATCATTAGCTCTGCCTTGATTGGCTTGCTTGTGTACTCAGTACTCGGTCCATTCTTGCAAACCAAAATCTGGAACGCTTCATGGAATCATACGCAGTTAGATGACATTCAATTCCAATCCAATTTGCCAGTGTGGGGCTACACCCGCCTACAAACGGTGAATGCACTACTCACCATTTGCACACTCGGTTTATATCGTCCTTTTGCTGTAGTACGTAGTTATCGCTTCCGATTAGAACATATGCTAGTGATTGCGAATGCGGATGCATTCGAGACTGCAAGGTCGAATACAAACAATGAAAATGCAACTGCGGAGAGTTCAGCAGAATTCTTTGGCTTTGATCTTTCTTGGTAAAAGCGAGGCGCCCAAATGAATGCAAATTATTTTGATGCACAAAGTAGCATTATCCAGCCCGCCAACATCCGCATCGATGCGGATCAGATCAAGATCACCACATCACAATTCAATAAATTTTTTTCTAAGAAGACTACGCGCGTAGCAGAACCATATCTCAATGCCGCGCTGATCTTACAATTTGATGATGGATCGCACTGTGAAATACACGCACCCGTAGATCAACAAGCGGCATTGACGCAAATTGCTTACCAAGCCAGTCTCGTTGAACATTGGCAGCGCAATTGGGGCATCGCGCTATTCGCTATCGCAGTCGTATTAGCTCTGTTCTACGGTAGCTATCGTTATGGTGGACCGATTTTAGCTAAGCAAATTGTGCCCATGATTCCACAGCAAGCAGATGATTTTTTGGGGACTGAAGTTGAAAGCATGTTAGATGCTGACTATTTCACAGAATCAGATATCAAGGCTGAGCAAGCAGCGCAAATCACCAAGGTATTTGAAGCGATTAAACCAAATGCAACCCGAATTCCG
This sequence comes from Affinundibacterium macrobrachii, assembly GCF_014652415.1. Classification (GTDB taxonomy): domain Bacteria; phylum Pseudomonadota; class Gammaproteobacteria; order Burkholderiales; family Burkholderiaceae_D; genus Undibacterium; species Undibacterium macrobrachii. The sequence goes on along the minus strand of NZ_BMYT01000007.1, from coordinate 114,125 downwards.
CTACGTTTGGAATTGCGCAAAAGTGAGAAGATAGGTGCGAATGCTTTGGCACTGCCGAATGGCAGCATTTATCTGACGGATGCGATGGTGCAACATATGCCCAAGCAGAATTCGCAAGCAACATCGCAACGGAATTCACCACTGAATTCGCCACTGAATTTACCACTGACCAGCGCTGGCGAAATGCAATTGGCAGGCGTACTGGCGCATGAGATCGCCCATATCGAACTGCGGCACAGCATGCACAATATTACCGAAACATCGCTGATGACCGTTTTGCTTGGTGCCACCATAGGCGATTTCAGTAATATCCTAAGTGTTGCAGCTGGCGGCTTATTAAATGCAAGATATTCGCAAGAAAAAGAATCAGAAGCCGATGAATACGCGATTCGCTTATTGCAATCACGCGGCATTTCACCAGCCCATTTAGCAGATTTATTTGAGTCATTAGATCAAGATACATCCACCGACAAATCAACAAAAAAGAAACGGCAATCCAGTTGGTTAGAAGATCAAATCAATGATTACCTATCTAGCCATCCAATGACTGAAAAACGTATTGAGCGGTTTAGACAAGCGGCAAAGTAAGCGCAAAGTGAGCTCAACATGAGCATAAGCTCAGCACAATTAACACAAGACTAGCAAATACCGGCAAGCTCGCGCAAAAAAAGTTACACTAGCGGGCTATGCCATCTTCTCTACTATTTATTATCGCCTCATTAATTTGGGGTTCGACCTTTTGGGCCATTACACAACAACTGGGCGAAGTCGCACCCGCAGTTTCGGTCGCATATCGATTTGGGTTAGCCTCACTCTGTCTTTTTTTGTGGTGCTTATTAAAAAAAGAGTCGCTGCGTTTGCCTTGGAAACTACAGGGCTGGCTGGCACTGCAAGGATTTTTCACTTTCTCTTTAAGTTACGTCTGTACCTACACCTCAGAACAATATTTAGTTTCTGCCTTGGTCGCTGTCTTATTTGCCTTGATGGTGATCTGGTCTCCTATCACTGAGAGAATATTTTTCAAAAAGCCGCTCAGTTGGCGCATCTGGGGCGCGGCGTTTGTATCGATAACTGGTGTGATCTTATTGTTCTTTCCTGCCCTAAAAAATAATTGGGAAGAAACGCACTCTGGTCACGATACCCACTTTTTGCTCGGCTTAGGCTTGGCATTGACTGCAACGCTTGCCAGTACGTTTGGCAATGTTGTGGTCGTCAAAGTCCGTCAACATAGTCAAAACGTCTTATTGACGATGGCATGGGCGATGGCTTGGGGTACTGCGTGGATTAGTTTGTTTGCAATGATCAGTGGCGAACAATGGACACTGCCATCTAGCATCAACTATTGGTTATCCTTGATTTATTTATCCCTATTTGGCTCGGTGATCGCATTCGCATGTTACTTCACACTGATCCATCGCATTGGCGCACAAAAGACTGTCTTCATTGGCGTCATTACGCCGATCATCTCAGTTTTGCTATCGATTCAATTAGAAAATTACCACCCAGGATGGATAGAATGGTCGGGCATGGTCTTGTGTATGGCGGGCGTGGTTTGGGCATTGCGCGGAGAACCTAAACGCGCTTAACGCCATCTAGTCACAGTCTTGATGGCGATCTCGACGAGGCTAATCTGTCTCAGTTGCAAAAGCTAATTTGCGCAATACATGGGCAACAGCAGCTAACCCAAAAGAGGCGGTGACGACGATTGAAGAGCCGAAGCCCGCGCAATTTAAGCCAGAAATTCCTTGGCTCGCATCAACTGCACATGCGTCTGCAGTCTCGGCTGTCTCAGGCATACGTAACGCCTCCATCGAGAACACGGCATCGATCCCAAACTTACTTTTGCTACCGCGTGGAAAACCAAAATTCTGACGCAAGCGCTTACGCACTAAAGCAAGCAATGGTTCTTGCTCTGTTCTAGATAAATCACGAATTTCGATTTTGCAAGGATCAGTCTGTCCACCTGCCGCGCCTATCGTGATCAAAGGTATTTTTTGTTCGCGACAATAAGCGATTAATGCGGTCTTTGCTTTCACGCTATCAATCGCATCGATCACATAATCAAAGCGGTGTTGTCCTATCATTTCCGATAAGTTATCAGGCTCTACAAACTCCTCTACTTCATGCACTTTGCAATACGGATTGATGATGGCAATACGTTCTGCCAACGCGGTCACTTTCGCTTTGCCTAAGGTTAAGCTTGTTGCTTGAATCTGCCGATTTACATTCGATTCGGCGACATTATCCAAATCGATCATCGTAATTTGACCGATCGCACTACGCGCCAATGCTTCAACCACCCACGATCCAACCCCACCGACGCCAACTACGCAAATATGCGCTTGCTGAAACCGAGCAAGACCTTGTGCGCCATACAGGCGAGCAACGCCAGCAAATCGGCGTTCATAATCAATATCGTCAAAAGTGGAGACAGCTTGCTGCATGGGAAATATTTCTTTATGGGGAAATGAAGGCTGCGGTTGCGATTACCGCTAAAATTGGCGCTATTTTACAAGCTTCGGCTTAATTAAGCATGGGCGACTTGATCTTACGCAAGCGTGATCAGCCAGAATTGAGCGCAATTCGCTAGAATGTTGGATAATTTTTCTGCCTAGTTGTTTGTTTTAACTTTACTTAATTTAAATTTATCATGGATATTCTATTTGCAAGCGCCCCTGGCTTCGATCAGCCTTTGGCAGTTCTTAAGCATTGCCATGATCGAATTCGTAAGCAACTCGCTACTTTAGAAAAATTATTACCGCACTTGGCAAAAAATGGCGCAGATGCGGAAGCACAAAAAGCAGTACTGGCCGTATTGAAGTATTTTCAAAATGCGGCTCCACTACATCACGATGATGAAGAAATTGATTTATTGCCTGAGCTGACACAAACGGCACAAGGAGGTGATGCTGAATTACTCAGCGTGATATTGCCTAAAATTCTGCAACAGCATCAGCAAATGGCAGATCAATGGCGACGCTTAGAAACGCAACTAAGCAATATTGCAGATGGAAGTAGTTCGAGTTTGGATGCAAATGATGTGGTGGAGTTTCAAGCAATTTATCAAGAACACATGCAAATCGAGGAAACGCAAATCGCACCAATGGCAATGCGCTTATTTAATCCAGGTCAAATGCACAAACTAGGTCAGGCAATGCAGGCGCGACGCGGTATTAATAGTATTTGATAGCATCGAAAAGCATCGAATAGTATCCATAACTGATTTAATTACACTCAAAAACTGACTTGGTCTTCAATGGTGTTTATCATGTGTTCAAAGTCAGGATCAAATCGGAAAATTTATCTAAAAAACTTCAGTTCGCTCTAGACGAAGTTTTCATTTCAAGGAAAAAGTATGTCAATTGCTAGCCTCAGAAAAGATTATCAACTCGCCAGTTTGGCTGAAAGTGACGTCGCTCACGATCCATTTAAACAATTTGCACATTGGTTCGACCAAGCACTTAAAGCAGAAGTAGCGGAAGCAAACGCGATGAGCCTATCAACCGTGAATGCCGAAGGTAAACCCTCATCACGCATCGTCTTAATTAAAGAATTTGACTCGCGCGGTTTTTCTTGGTTCACCAATTACGATAGCCGTAAAGGACAAGAGTTATCGCAAAACCGTCATGCAGCTTTATTGTTTTTTTGGACGGCGCTCGAGCGTCAGGTGCGCATCGAAGGTAAGATTCATAAGATCTCAGAAGAAGACAATGATGCGTATTTCCATAGCCGACCATTAGGCAGCCGACAAAGCGCATGCGCTTCTAAGCAAAGCCAAGTGATCGCCAATCGTCAGCAATTAGAAGATCAATTAGCAGAAGTTGTTGCCAAATATGGTGACCATCCACCACGTCCTGAGCATTGGGGTGGCTATCGCCTCGTTCCTGATTTTATCGAATTCTGGCAAGGTCGAAGTTCACGTCTGCACGACAGAATCGCCTACACTCGCCAAGCCGACGACACATGGAGTATCAGTCGCCTGCAACCTTAAAACAAAAAGGCTAGGATTCGTCAATGAATCCTAGCCTTTATTTTATCTGCATTTGAGCTGTGTTTTAGTTGCCTTTAAGCTCGATTTAAGCACGCTCTAAGCTACGTTTCACAAAATTCCAATGCACGCCATCACGCTGCTAACTTCTTCTTAAAGATCTCTCGCGAACGCATAATTTTCGGCAAAATAAATTCGACGCAATATGTGTCTTCTTTATGATTCCGATAAAAGTTTTGATGTTCTAATTCTGCGGGATAAAACTCAGGACAAGGTGCAATTTCTGTCATCAGTTTGGCATTTGCAATCCGGTCTATTTGCTTTACGAACTCGCGTGCACTTGTTCTTTGCTGCGATGAATGTACAAAAATCACTGAACGTAAGGGAGAGGCAATTTGTCCACCGACATTAGCTGGTGTGTACGCATCGTGAACTTTAAAAAATACTTCGAGCACTTCCTCAAATGCAAGCACCTCGTTATCGAACTGCAGGCGAACTACTTCCGCATGACCGGTATCACCACTGCAAACCGCCTCATAACTGGGAAACGCAAGATGGCCACCCGCATAACCACACTGCACGGTTTTAACACCCCGCAATTGTTGAAATACCGCTTCCAAATCCCAAAAACGACCACCGCCTAAAGTTACCGTTTCTAAAGTCATGCTTGCCATCCTCGCGTCTGATTGATTCTTGTCATTCGTTTTATTTTGATTTTTATTGCCTATTTACTTGGTAGAGCGTACAACTATCGTCGACTTAGCCACACCATCTACCAAGAAAAAACGCCAAGCATTATCAAGGCGAGTAGCGAAATTCGACAACTATTAATCCAAAAGTTGCATAAATCGTAGCTTGCTGTATCATTTTTCGATACTTTTACAGCCACAACTTAAAGTTATGACAAAAGCCTCTACCTTAATTGATGTTCTGAAGCGTGAACTCAAATCGCGTCGTATTACTTATTTTGATTTGGCACAAAAAATCGGTGTGTCGGAATCCAGCGTTAAGCGTATGTTTGCGTCGAAGAACCTGAGCTTGCATCGTCTCGACCAAATATTGGATGCGGCGCAAATCAGCTTGCATGAATTGACCTCGCGCAGTTATGAAGAATCGCTGATTGATGAACTCAGCTACGAGCAAGAAGAAGAATTAATCAGCGATCCGAAAAAATTCATCGTCGCCGTATCGGCCATGAACTATCTGACGCTGCAACAAATCGTCGATATTTATGCGATGAGCGAAACCGAAGTGATCGCCTATTTAGTACGTCTAGATCACCTAGGCATCATTGAATTGATGCCGAATAATCGGATCAAACTTTTGTTATCACGGATTTTCCGCTGGATACCCAATGGGCCGATTCAAAAATTCCATCGTCGAGAATCGTTTGCAGATTATCTCGATGCTAGTTTTGATGGTAAGCACGACATGATGCAGTTCATCACAGTCATGTTATCGAAACAATCAAGCGCGATGTTACTCACGCGCATGCGGCAACTGGCGCGCGATATTTCGGATCAACATCACTTGGATGCCAATTTACCGTTTGAAGAAAAACACAGAATGAGTTTTATGCTCTCTGCGCGCCCATGGATTCCGAATTATTTCCAAAGCATGATACGGCCTGAATATATCGCGAATTACTACGCGCAGAAAAACAAAAAATAAATTGGTCTCTCGCTACAAGGCTTTTACACAAAGACGGAAATCAGGATCTTCAGGATATGACTTCACATCGAACTCCAAGCTGCGCATCAACTTGAGCATATTCGTATTGTTCGTTAACACTAAGCCTTCGATGTAAGCCAAACCGCGACTGCGAGCGACTTCGATAATCGATTGCATCAAACGCGTTCCCAAGCCTTGTCCGGCGAAATCATCTGCGATCAATAAAGAAAACTCACAGGTACTTTTATCTGGATTCGTGACATAGCGCGACACCCCGATAATACGTTCGACTTCAATAAAACTGCCATCAGCTTGTGGTTGGCGCTCGTTATAAATCGCCACTAAGGCCATTTCTCTATCGTAATCAATCAAAGTGAACTTGGCTAACATACGATCAGATAGTTCTCGCATGGACGAGACAAAGCGGAAATAACGACTCTCTGGCGACAAACGACGTACCAAGTCTTGCAACATCTCGGCGTCATGCGGATGCAAGGGGCGCACGACATACATACGACCGTCGCGCAGCGGCCATTCTGTCTCTTTATCGGAAGGATAAGGCGAGATTGCCAGATGTTCGTAGTTCCCCGGTTCAGCTGGGGAATGATCAACCACAATCCGCGCATCGACCGCTAATGCACCATGCTGATCAACGATCAAAGGATTAATATCCATTTCGCGTAATTGCGGCAAGGCGCACACCATTTCAGAAACGCGTAGCAAAATCTGTTCTAGTGCTTCCCGATTTACTGCAGGCATACCGCGCCAATTCGCCAACATCTCAGCACATCGAACTCGATCAATTAGGCGATGCGCTAAGAATTGATTCAGTGGTGGTAGTTCAATTGCACGATCAGCAATCAATTCAATCATGACGCCACCAGCGCCAAATGAAATCACGGGGCCAAATAATTCATCCGTTGAGACACCAATAAATAATTCGCGCCCCTCCGGTTTGCCCGACATGTTTTGTACTGTCACACCATTAATTTTTGCGTCAGGACGTATCTGTCCAACGCGATGCAACATATCTTGCCAACCATCACGGACGCCAGTTGCATTACCGACATTCAGCAAGACGCCTTGCACATCCGATTTATGCAAAATATCGGCAGAATCAATTTTCAAAGCAACTGGATAACCCAATTGATTTGCGACTAGCATTGCCTCAGTTGAACTGCGCGCCAACATGGTTTTGGTGACGGGAATATGAAAAGCTGATAACAAGGCTTTCGATTCCATCTCGGTCAAGACCTTACGACGCTCGGCCAAGACACTTTCAATTAAGATTCGCGCACCTTCTAAATCCGGCTTAGCCAACTGTGAGAGTGGCGGCGGTACTTGACGTAATAATTGCTGATTAAGATGAAATAAGGAGACATGATTAAATGCATCGACCGCAGCTTCTGGCGTTCTAAAACTAGGGATGCCCGCTTTAAATAAAATCGTACGCGCAGCAGTCACTTTCTCATCGCCCATCCAACAACTGATGAGAGGCTTGCCGACAGTTGCTTGCAAATCGGCGAGAACTTGGGCGATTGCGCCCGTATCGACACCAGCAATCGGTGACAAGATTACCAAGATGCCATCGACATCGTTACAGTGCGCACAAGCAGTTACTGCCGCGCGATAATGTTCTGCATTGGCGTCTTGAGATAAATCTATCAACTCATCCAGTGCAGCGAAGGGTGAGATTTTTTTGCTTAAATCTTTCACCACATCTGGCGGCAATTTCGCCATTTCTAAACTAACTTCGTTAACAAAATCTGCTGCCAATACAGCCGGCCCACCGCCATTCGAAATAATTGCTAAGCGTCGACCAACTGGTAAATAACGTGCCGATAAACATTTGGCGGCAGCAAATAACTGCACCATAGAATGCACACGCACCGCACCGGCACGTTGCAACGCCGCGTCAAAAATTGCATCGCTACCGACGATATTGCCGGAGTGCGTCAAGGCCGCTTTCGATCCATCTGGTTTGCGTCCAGACTTTAAAACAATCACAGGTTTCGAATTGGCCGCGGCACGCAATGAACTCATAAAACGTCGCGCGTTTTTTATGCCTTCGATGTAGACCACGATGGTCTGCGTCGCCGCGTCATCTGCCAAGAAATCCAAGACTTGCGCCAAGTCAACCGCCGTATTTACCCCCAATGACACCACCGCAGAAAAACCAACACCATTCTTACCCGCCCAATCCAAGATAGAGCTAGTCAATGCGCCAGATTGCGATACCACAGCCAGCGACCCAGGTTGCGCTAATTTGCCGAGCGCACTGGCATTCAGTCGTGCTTTTGGCCGTTGAAATCCTAAGCTGTTTGGTCCCAACAAAGAAATGCCGTGTTGTTTCGCGATTTTATGTAAGTTTTTTGCTTGTACCGCGTCCACACCGATCGACAGAATCAAAGCAGCACGACACTGAATTCTGCCAACCACTTCTAACGCCGATGCCAACTCATTATTGGGAAGTGCAAGAATAGCGAGATCCGCTCGCGAGCTAGCCAAATCGCCCAGCGTTCCTTTGACACGGCTATCCAGATAGGTGACCGAACCTTGAAATTCTTTGTCCAAATGTTGCAAGAACACCCGTGTTACCGGAGTCTGCAATTCTGGCGCATTTAAATCACCAGCAAACACCACCATCGAGCGTGGTGAAAACAAAGAAGTCAGATAGTGCTTATTCATCGCATTCTCAATCTTAGAAAATTCATTGGGTTCAATTTCAATCTATCATCGGAGACATTCACCACAAGTCTTTGCATGACGCCTTAGCGCAGAATCCGATAGTCGGTCACAGTATTAATCTGCACCAATCAAAACGCGTACATGTGCAGCGGCACTGCGCCCAAGCGAAGATAAATCATAGCCACCTTCCAAACACGAAACGATGCGACCGTGAGAGTAACGTTGCGCAATCTGTACGATTTGTTTAGTGACCCACTCATAATCTGCTTCTACCAGGGCCAAATTACCCATATCGTCTTCGCGATGCCCGTCAAATCCGGCCGATATAAAAATCATTTCAGGCTGAAATTTTTCTAAAGCGGGAATCCAAACTTCATTGACTGCCTGACGAAATGCTTCACCACCAGAACGGGTCGGCAAACCAACGTTGATCATATTCGATCCCATTGGTACGTCGCCACAAAATGGATAGAGGTTTTTCTCGAAGATCGAACACATCAACACACGCGGATCATCAAATAAAATATCTTCACTACCATTACCGTGATGGACGTCAAAATCAATCAGCGCGATTCGGTCAATTCCATGATGAGACATAGCATGTCGAATACCAACCGCGACATTATTAAAAAAACAGAATCCACCCGCATTACTACGTTCCGCATGATGACCCGGTGGACGAATATTGCAAAAGGCAACGGGTGCTTGACCAGAGGCGACTAAATTTGAAGCTAACACCGCCGCGCCAGCAGCACGTAATGCAGCTTGATAAGAAAACTCATTAATACTGGTATCGGGATCAATCTGTACATGCGCATTTTCTGGCACTTGTTGCGCGATCTCGGCAAACTCCTGTAGGTAACTTGGACTGTGCGCTTTGGCTAACTGTTCTTGCGTGGCCAGCGGCGCATCAAGCTGTTCCATATAGTCCAACAAACCCTTTATTAAGAGCTGATCATTGACTGCGCCTAATCGTTCTGGGCATTCAGGGTGATTACTACCCATCTCATGTTTTTGACAGTCCGTATGCGTGATATAGGCGGCTAACAAGTGGTCGCTCCTGTTCAGAATAAGAGAATAGATCGATTGATTCTAGACCGATGCTTATCCACAGTAAAGCCATCACTAGTAAGGTTTGCGTTGCATCAATGCCTGAGCACCAGTCGGTGTTGTAAATACTCTGTGCTATTGAAGGAATATGCCATAAATCCCGCAGTGACTAGCCATTCCTTCGCCAATCATTCTTTTTCATGCGCTCGCAAACGTCTATGCATATGGCGTAATCCCATCCACACACTGGCGATCACCAATGGTACAGCGACACCTACTGCAGTTTCGGTATGCGCAATCCAAGTAAACTCCTTTGCCGCTTTGGCGACATACGCAAACAAGCCAATCACATAGTAAGAAATCGCGGCGACCGATAAGCCTTCGACAGCTTGTTGCAAATGCAATTGCTGAGCAGCACGTGCATTTAAAGATTGCAAGATTTTTCTATTTTGCATTTCTTGCACTATGCCGACACGGGTACGTAATAAATCATTCGAGTTAGCAATGCGCCTAGCCAGAGCTTCTTGCCGATTAGCGACCGCATCGCAGGTGTTCATGGCGGGCGTTAAGCGTCTATCCATAAACTCCGCCACCATGGGTAGCCCTTCTACACGTTGCTCGCGTAATTCTTCTATGCGTGCATGCACCAAACCAAAATAGGCTTTTGAGGCAGAAAAACGATAATTATTTTCAAGCGATAATTTTTCTATGCGGGCAGCTAAATGCGTGATTTTTTCTAACAACAAGCGTTCAGCGTCGGTATCGCGATCCAACTGACGTTCGCTTAAGGCGTCATCCGATGCCACCATGGCCGTCGCCAAATCAACCAACTCACTCTCAATTGCATTGAGCTGTGGTGTCGTCGCTTGGGCAATTGGCAAACCGAGCAATGCCATCATGCGGTAAGTTTCGATCTCAAAAATGCGTTGCGCTAATCGCCCCGCTTGCTGCGCACGCATGTCAACATCACGAATCACAAAACGACTAAAACCATCGGCATGCACCACAAAATCGGACCAAAACTCGCCGCCTTGCATCACCCTGCTACCCGCTAAGGCATGACCTTTAAACAAGTGCTGAATCTCATGTGCAAACTCACTCGCTGCTTGAGATCGATTGTCCAACACTAAGTGTGCCGCAACCAACAATTTGCCTTGCAAACGATGTAGCCATGCTGCGGGAATACGCGCAATCGGCATTTGCGCAAAGGCTCGCTCCAAACTTAAGTCGGGATCTGCATGCTGCGCAAAGGTGTAGGTCGCGAATTCGGTATGGCATTCCCATTTCAAACGGCAAGGACCAAAATCGACGTAAAAGTATTTTGATTCTGGCGTAGGTGGACTCACGCCAAAATGTGCGCACAAGGCGGCCAGCAAGTTATGTTGCAGCGCTTGCGGTGATAATTTTTGCTGCGCATGTGGCTCAGGATAAACTGCCAAATGCGTTAATAATTCTGGCGCAGTTAATTGTAGAAAAGGACGCGAGTGAATTTCTGCGGCCAAAGAAATTCGCGCATGGTGATTCAATTCAAATGAGTGCATAGCTAACTTCGCAAAAAGAAGTAAGAAAGATTTTCAAAACCACATTTAAGAACCGATTTAGGAATTACGCCAATGAATGCAAATACTTCGAACGAAGGGGGTAATTCTTAAAATGAAGCAAGTAGATTGATGCATATACCTGCGCGGGGAATCTGCTTGAGCGAAACAATCACTCAAGCTGTCTTTGTGAGATCCTTGAATCACCGATTTGGCTTGGTTAGCCGTAGATTTGCGACACAGCACCGTATCAAAATACTATCCGCAAATCCGATGCAAATTTGATTGTAACAAAGATGCTGCAAACTGGTATGCAGACCGACCAAGATGAGAAGCTATGTAAAAATGAATAAGTATTGCTATTGATGCGCATTAGCAAAACTCTCATCTCCATGCTGTCGGCAGAAATTAACGTGTATGTACTGGTAAAATGCTGCCCTGTCTGCTTGAGAATGATGCTCAAGCATCATCAACTCAAGCAAATGCTTATTTAATTTCACTGACAAGAGGACACTATGACGCAACTCAAAGCCATCATGCAAACTAGCAAAGGCACCATCAATTTAAATCTGTTTGCCGATCAAACACCGATCACCTGCGCTAGCTTTGTCAATCTGGCACAACGTGGCTATTACGACGGTTTGAATTTTCACCGTGTGATCAACGACTTTATGATTCAAGGCGGTTGCCCTGATGGTACTGGCATGGGTGGCCCTGGCTATCGTTTTAAAGATGAATGCAGCAGCGAATTACGTCATGACAAAGCAGGTATTTTGTCAATGGCGAACGCTGGCCCTGGCACCAATGGTAGCCAATTCTTCATCACCCATGGCCCAACACCACATTTGAACGGTAAGCACACCGTATTTGGTGTAGTCGTCAGCGCAGAAGATCAAAAAGTGGTTAACAATATCGTACGAGGTGACGTCATCGAAAAATTGACGATCGAAGGTGATGCATCTGCATTACTAGAACAACAAGCTGAATTAGTCGCAAAGTGGAATGAAGTTTTAGATTCACGCGCATAAGCTTTTCTTTATTAAGCAAAATTTCAGTGTGCGCTTAGACGCCTGCGCACACTGATTCTAGTAATCCAGCACACACGATCACGCCTCTACGCTATGCTTCAAATACGCCTTGCCACGGATGCCGACTTTGAACAAATCTGGCCGATTTTCCATAGTATAGTCGCTGCTGGCGACACCTATACTTATCCACCAGATACCGATCAGCAACAAGCCTATCAATTGTGGATGCAGTCACCAAGACTCACCTTTGTCGCGGAAGAAGATGGCGAAATTCTAGCGACTTACTACATCAAATCCAATCAAACTGGCGGCGGCCAACATGTCTGCAATTGTGGCTACATGGTGAGCCCAAAAGCGCGTGGACGTGGCTTAGCAAAACGTATGTGTGAGCATTCACAAGAAATCGCACGACAGCTAGGTTATCAGGCCATGCAATTTAATTTTGTTATCGCCAGCAATCAGGTCGCAGTAGAACTCTGGAGCAAATTGGGCTTTGCAACAGTCGGTCGCCTACCCCGCGCATTTTTGCACCCACAACTTGCTTATGTCGATGCACTGGTAATGTATAAAAGCATAGTTGAATAAAAGTTGAATAAAAAAAGCCGCTAATCTACATCAATTAGCGGCTTATTTTTAGCTTATTTTTTGGCTTTCCTTATCACTCAAAACTGACTTCCTTACGATTGTCTTTAGACACTCTGTCGATCAGTTTGTTATACGGATCAACACCGACTTCAAACGGTTTATCCTTCACGGTGATCGTCAAATTGGACGCATTGGCTGGAACGATACGTTTTTCGATAAAGAGAACTTTCTCGTCTTTTTCTTTCGCGCCAGTAGCACGAGAGAAAACTGCGATCTCAATCGCTTCATCATAGGCACGAGCTGTTTCTTTACCTTTGCCATCGACTTCAATTTTTGCCAGATGTAATTTCATCGATACATCCCATTGACCATCAGCACGCTTAACTGCTTTCGCTTCGGTCACACGATTATCGTAAAACACAATTTTTTCGAACATATCGGTGATCAAAGCGTGCTTATCTTGTGGCGCTTCTTCGCGGATATAAGCCAATAATTCCTTGGTCGTGGTGTAGGGTGCTTGTTGATAAGCTTTATCTTGCAAAAAGCGTTTCAAGGCGCGATTCAATGCTTCTTCACCGATCTCATCACGCAAACGGTAGAAAATCAAACTACCCTTGTTGTAATGAATGTACTGCTGATTCTCAACCCTTGCCAGCGGCTGTTCTTCAATCAATTCACCACCACGTCCACGCAAATAATTATCCAGTTCATACTTCAAGAAACGGCGCATTTTGTCGCGCCCGTATTCTTTTTCCATCACCATCAAAGCAAAGTATTGTGACAGTGATTCCATCAAGACCGTCGAGCCTTGCATGTTTGCGCCTATCACCTGATGTCCCCACCATTGATGCGCCATTTCATGTGCCGTCACGTAGAACACATAATCAATATCATCCTTATCGCGCAGATCGGCGATGAAGCCAATTGCTTCTGAGTAGGGAATGGTATTGGCAAACGATTGCGCAAAACTTGCGTAACGTGGAAACTCCAAAATACGTACTTGTTGATGTTGATAAGGAGTGAAATTTGCCGTGAAGTAATCCAAAGACTTCTTCGTACTTTCAATCATACGATCCACATTGTAGGCATGCTTTTTGTCGTAATAAACTTCAATCGGTATCCCTTTCCAATCACCTTTTTTGACTTCCCATCGCGCAGATAAAAAGGCAAAAAATGGCATCATCGGTCTATCCATTTTATATTGGAAGTAACGACGACCTTGATCTTCCCAAGTTTTTTGCAGATACCCTGGCGCCATCGCAATTTGATCAGAAGACGTGGAAATGACGGTTTCGAAATTAATCCAATCTGCCTCGCTACCCAGTGCGTGATAAGCGCGCGCTGATTCATCTTCTAATTTCGGCATGCGTTCTGGTTCGCCTAAGCCGCGTTTTCTCCGTTCATTGCGGTCACGCATTTCTATGTCAGATGCGTAACCAAATTGTGGAAAGAATTCACGATTATTGAAAAAAGTACCGTTTAAATTGACGGTATTGGCAGCACCACTATTCGTGAAGCCAGGATTCTCAACGGTGGCGACAAAATCCAAAGCTAAACGATCACCAGCAGCCAGCGCTTGTTTGAGTTTAATGATACTGAATCCTAATTTTTTATCATCCAAAACAAGTTGGTGCTCGGGTAAATTTTTCCAAACAGTTTTAACGCGTGTATTCAACTGAATATGCAAAGTATCTTGTGGCAAGCTAGATTTATTTTGTAAGACATAATGCCCGTTAATAACAAGCTTGCGCTGTTCAGGATAAATATCCACATTGGCTTTCACATCAGTTAATTTGGGATGCGGGAAGCCTTTGTATTGTTTGTACTTTTTCTCGTACTCTGCGTTTTCATCCAAAGCTGCAGACTTTGTTTGGTACTGATTTAACACATTGGTGTTATAGAAAATCCAGCCACCAGTGATGGCAAACGCGCTTAAGCTTATCGCCAAGGCTAGCCCAGCCTTACTATTGAGTTTCGCCAATGCCAAGCGCACTCGAATCCGCCACTCCTGCGATAAACCACGCACCCAAAACGCTTGCGCAATAATCAGCAAAGCCAACGTGAACAAACTCCAGTACAGAGTGAACCAAGACCATCCAGTGAGGAAATGACCATAACCATTCATATCAGAATAAGGCGTCGCGGAGGTGCCAGCAAAATTATATAAATTGTGATCTAGATCTAAAGAGCCAAACACAATTTGAGAAATCAACACCAGTATCATGACTAAATAGCCGATAAACTTATTGTTGGTTAGCACCTGTAATGCTAGCGCCAACAAGCCCAGCAAAATAAAGCCACTCGCACCGATTAAAACGCCTTTTACATACAAAGCGAATTCTATCGGTGCACCACCTTTAATCACTTGCATCAAGATTCCGGCCAATGCGCCCGCGCTCAGAAAACATAAAATCACCGCGCTTAAAGCAGCAGCCTTGGCCAGCAAGGGCACCCAATTTGGCACCGGCATCGCATCAACCACATCCGCAATCTTGACTTGACGCTCTTTAAAGATCAGCTCACCGGCGTAAAAAGTAACGATGATGATCAGCATGAAATTGAAACTGCCAGCCATGATGTTCAACATATTCGTTGTCACTGGATAAACGGTGGTACCGAACATCACACCGGATTGGCTTGCACCACCCACAAAATTGACAATGCCAAACAGCAGCATGACCAAAAACGGCACGCTCTTAAATACAGCTTTCGCATCGAATTTGAGAATATTCCAGAACTGCATCCATGCTGCTGCGGTACTGCTATCTTGCTGGACTTTTGGCAAACTGACTCTAGATAACTGTGGCGCCGCCATACTGCCTGCCGATTCAGCTTTCGCTTTACCGAACCAACGACGTCCGGTTCCAGCACGCTGTGGTTTAAATAAGACCAAGGTCAGCGATAGCAATGCCAAACTAATGCAGGCCCACAACAAGCGATTCACTAACAAATAACCATCGAGCGCAGGCAAAATCGTATTTGCTTCGGCAGTCGAGAAGTAACGCACCATACGCCCATAAGCACGCAGACCAAATGGATCTAACAAGACAGCGCTCCACTCATTACTAATATCGCGCGTGAAAGATCCTGCTAGCAACCACAATACGAAAAAACCGATCACACCGACATACACCATCATCATGGAGCGGGTGGTTGCCGCTAATAACATCAGCAAAGCACCGATAAACAAAAGATTAGGAATGACAAAAACCAATAAGCCCCAAACAAAAGGCTTAAAGCTAAATACTCCAACTCTGGCACTATCTACCCATGGCATATAAGGACCCGCCAACAATCCCAAAATGATCAACAGAAAAATTAGCAAACATGCGACTAAACCAGCTAGAAAACGTCCGATCAAATAGT
Source organism: Affinundibacterium macrobrachii (assembly GCF_014652415.1). Classification (GTDB taxonomy): domain Bacteria; phylum Pseudomonadota; class Gammaproteobacteria; order Burkholderiales; family Burkholderiaceae_D; genus Undibacterium; species Undibacterium macrobrachii. The sequence goes on along the minus strand of NZ_BMYT01000007.1, from coordinate 98,211 downwards.
CATGTTTGCGCATAGGTGTCGCGAATAACATGTCGGAAATGCCGATTTCGGAATCACGCAGTACCGCACCAGCGATAAAGATCGTGACGACAAACATCGACAACACACTGAAGACACCCAAAAATTGCGCTATCACAGTTGCAGCATTACGGTTGACGTTACCGACAGCACCGCCGACTGTAATCGCATCACTACTAGCGGCACCAAAAGCGAGTGCGCCAAAAATCAATGCAATCACCCATAGCAAAGGTTGCTTGAGTTGAAAGCGCAAATCAAATTTAAAGAATTCAAACCACATAGCGGGCTCCTTAAACAGCAAGCGCAGAGGCGCTATTTTGTGATTTGCGTAACTGCAAGAAATACACGTCCTCTAAATTCGCTTCCACTTGACGGAAGCCTTCATCGGGTTGGGATTCTGAATACACATTGATTTGCGGCTTACCAGCGACTAGACGCGTCGTCAGTACTGTGAATTTTTCTAAATAACTTGGTAGCGCTTCCTTGCTGACGCTGCAACGCCAGACTTTATTTTGTAAAGTCTCGATGGCTGCTTGCGGTTCACCTTGCACCAAAACTTGACCTTTAGCGATCATCGCCATACGTGGGCATAAGTCAGTTACGTCTTCCACGATATGCGTCGATAGAATGACAACGACTTGCTCACCAATTTCGGAGAGCAAGTTCAAAAATCGATTACGTTCATCGGGATCGAGACCGGCTGTTGGTTCATCCACTATCACCAACTTCGGCGAACCCAATAGCGCTTGCGCAATACCGAAACGTTGACGCATCCCACCTGAATATGTTCCTAATCCACGTTTGCGAGCTTCCCACAAATTAGTTTGACGCAATAAAGCTTCCACCGATTGCTTACGATCTGCTTTATTGGTGATACCTTTTAAGACCGCAAAATGATTGAGCAAATCTTCTGCCGAAACTTTTGGATAAACCCCAAAGTCTTGCGGTAAGTATCCTAGTTGGCGCCGTAGTTCTTCTTTATTCTGCAATACATCCAAACCATTGAAATGAATCGTGCCACTATCAGGTTCTTGCAAAGTCGCAATGGTGCGCATCAAGGAAGACTTACCTGCGCCATTCGGTCCAAGTAAACCGAATAAGCCATTGGGGATTTCTAGATTGACGTTGTTGGTTGCATGCACGCCATTGGCGTAGGTTTTATTCAAATTCTTAATCGACAACATGAGGTAAGCTCCTAAATGTAAGACTTCATGTAAAACTTAATGTAAAACTTCAATCGTATTTAATCAGTGCATACCATACAAAAGATACATGACAATCCGCTACAAGAACACAATATGCGATCAAATACGGATTTCTTGTCACCAAAGCTAAAAATCGGACATGAACGAAGAATTCGCCCTCGTCACGCGTTCGTGACGAAAAACTGTAAACTGATGTCTTGATTTATCCGCTCTATCGCAAAACAACCAAAACTCTGAACAAACTGTCATATTCGCTACATTGAAGCTAGCTTTACGCCCCAGTTCTATATCGCTCCACTTACGAACTATTCTTATGTCGAAATTAGAAAGAACGCCCGCCACTCCTGATCAACCCTTGCCTGAAAAGTTAATTAGTAAACTGGGGAGCTGGTCTGTAAAAGCGCAGCACTATCCCGTATTCAGTCAAACGTGGTTTCGTTATCGTGCACTTAGTTTTGCACCGGCATTAGGTGTTTTAGCACTAATTATGTTGGTCATTTCTCTCATTGTGGCAAACAAAAAAACAGCAGCAGTCAACGAGATCACGCCATACTTCATGTTTTTAGTTTTATTTATTGGTATCGCTGTAAATTTACTGGCTGGGCGCTGGCTCGCTACCCAAGTGAAAAAAAGACAGTGGCGCAAAAAAACAGAAACTGTCGGTATCGTCAGCGCGCTGGCACTCGGTATCTTACTGTCACTTCTGATTGTCGATTCAGCGGATCGTTTTTTGGATAAAAAAATTACGAAAACCAGTCCAGAAACCAAAGAGAAAATTCAACAGCTCACGAATAGCGATGAAGTAAAAGTCGGTTTGATTATCACCGATGAGGAAGAAAACAAAACTCAACTTGCCAACAAGTTGTTCTGGCTAATACTCTTAAGTTGGTGGGGTGGCGCGTTAGATTTTCGAGCCTACCTCAAGCAAAGACAAGAATTAGAAAATGCCAGCGTCCAAGAAAAGCTAGATCAATACAAGAATGAACGCAATCAAGCACAAATGCGTTTATCGGTTCTCGCTAGTCAAGTCGAACCGCATTTTTTATTTAATACTTTATCGGGCGTGCGCGCGGCAATGCTCAGCGATCCTGCTCGCGGCGTAGTCATCATCGATCATTTGGTTGATTACTTACGTTCGACGATTCCACAGATGCGTAATGACGGCAATTTAATGGCAACCACGGTAGAGAACCAATTTAATTCGGTCAAAGCCTATCTCGGCGTTATTCACACGCGGATTCCACGCCTTAGTTTTAGTGTGGAATGTCCAGCAGAATTATTAAACTGTGCTGTTCCTCCTTTAATGCTGATCAGCCTAGTAGAAAACGCCGTAAAACATGGTATCGAGCCAAAAAAAGGAGCGGTACACATCAGCGTAAAAGCCAGCAAAATCACCACGCATGTGCCAAACAGCGATAGCGTCGAACACGAACAACTATGCCTAAGTGTAGAAGATAACGGCGTCGGTTTTGGTCATAGCGTGTCGGGCTCTGGAATAGGATTAAATAATATTCGCGAACGTTTAAAATACTTATACGCGGGCGATGCCAGCCTAGAACTAAGTATGCGGGAAGAAGGCGGAATTGCAGCTCGCATTCGATTACCACTCAGTCGTTACGAAGAGCAAACTTCAGAGCAGAGTAATCTAACTTGAGTAAGCGTCACACGATGCTCGAAGTAAATCCCAAAAAATTTTAAAATCCACTAAAGTCACACTAGAGGAATAAGCATGCCGACCGCAATTATTGCCGATGATGAAGATTTACAGCGCTCAGATCTGCAGCGTATGTTGCAACTGATTTGGCCAGAATTGGAGATCCTTGCCACTTGTGAAGATGGTGGTGATGCGCTCGATGCGATCACTAAATTTCAACCGAATATCGCGTTCTTAGATATCCGCATGCCGGAATTGAGCGGACTGGATGTTGCCCGCGCTAGCGATGGCAAATGTCGCGTGGTATTTACTACTGCTTTTGACAATCACGCAATTGAAGCTTTCAAATTGGGCGCGATTGATTATCTGCTCAAACCAATTACTGAAGAACGTCTGCAACACACGATCTCGCGCATCAAAGAACAATTGAGTGCAGGCACGACACCACAAGATTTAATTCAAGTGATGGCTGCACTAGATCAGCGTTTGCGTGAACCGCAAGAAGCAGAAAAAATACGTTGGATTAGCGCCAATTCGGGCAGCACCATCAAGCTATTTTCGATTGAAGATGTCTTGTTCTTTGAATCGGATCTGCGCTACACCCGTGTCGTTAGTGCAGATGATGAAGGCCATATTCGTACCTCGATCAAAGAATTACAAAAAGGCTTATCTCCGGATCAATTTTGGCAAATCCACCGTAGCATCATGGTTAATCCACGCGCGATTGCACGCGCCCGCCGTGACGAGATGGGGAATATTTTTGTCGAATTGAAGAATCATCGCGAACAACTACGTGTGAGCCAAACCTATGCTTGGCGCTTTAAGGGCATGTAAAGTCATATTCAGTTCTCTCATGTAAAATACTAGCAAACCTGCCTGCTCATTTTTCTTGATTAATGCAGCAAGTTAGTTAGCTTGTACGTAGCAAGTCACGATAATCATTGATGGAAATATGAAAGCAGGCAAGGATTATTATTTTTTCTCAAAAAATGCAAAAGTACCTACAGACTAAAGCTTCAGTCTGTGCCACACTCAAGTTATGACGCTCACCGAATTAAAATATATCGTTGCAGTAGCCCGCCAAAAACATTTTGGACATGCGGCAGAAGCTTGTTTTGTCGCGCAGCCAACATTATCAGTGGCGATCAAGAAACTTGAAGACGAATTGGGCGTGACGATCTTCGAGCGCGGTGGAACAGAAGTATCGACAACTCCGTTAGGCGCACAAATCGTGGCACAAGCAGAGCGTGTACTCGAACAGACCGCAGTCATTAAAGAAATTGCAAAACAAAACAAAGATCCTTTGAATGGACCTTTCCGTCTTGGCATCATTTACACCATCGGGCCCTACTTATTGCCAGGTTTAGTAAAAACCATGATCGATAAAGTGCCGCAAATGCCTCTGATTTTGCAAGAAAACTTTACCGTCAAACTGATTGAATTATTGCGGCAAGGTGAATTGGATGCTGCCATTATGGCATTGCCTTTGCCAGATCAAGGATTAATGGTGCAAGCTTTATATGATGAGCCTTTTGTCGTTGCCATGCCAAAAGATCATCCTTGGGCGAACCGTAGTTCGGTTTCTGCCGAAGAATTGAAAACGGAGACTATGCTGCTATTGGGCAGTGGTCACTGCTTCCGTGATCAAGTGTTAGAAGTTTGCCCAGAAATGGCACGCTTCTCGACAGCAAGTGATGGCATCGCACGCACGTTTGAAGGTTCTTCATTAGAAACGATACGACACATGGTCGCTTCAGGTATCGGTATCACCGTATTACCGATGGCTTCGGTCCCCGATCTGCATGCTACCGACAGCATGCTGCGCTATGTGCCGTTTAGTAACCGCGCGCCAGACCGACGCGTTGTGATTGCGTGGCGCAAAAGCTTTACTCGCCATGCCGCGATTGATGCGATCCGACAAGCTGTACTGAATTGCGATTTACCTGGCGTTACGATGTTAGACGAAGCAGCGACCGCGCAATAATTCGCACACATCCCACATTTAAAACATGCTTGCTCGTGCGGATTGCCTTTACCAATCGCACTAGCGATGCAATCGTCTACTGATTGAATTAGCATATTCGCGCTCGATCAGATTCACTTCATCTAGATTCACTTTATAATGCCAGCGTTTCAACACGCACATCCATTCTCCATGAATCCGCTGCTCGTTCGATTATCACTCTATTTCAAATTGATTCGCTTGGATAAGCCTATCGGTATTTTGCTGTTGCTGTGGCCAACCTTAATCGCGTTATGGATTGCCTCTAATGGTCAACCATCATGGCAACACTTACTTATTTTTTGTGTTGGCACTGCCTTAATGCGCTCGGCTGGCTGTGCTATCAATGATTATGCTGACCGTGATTTTGATAAATTTGTGAAACGAACCGCAGAGCGTCCTTTAACCAGCGGCAAAATCAAATCATGGGAAGCATTGATGGTAGCCGGTGTACTGGCATTGATCTCTTTCTTATTGATTCTACCGCTCAATACACTCACCAAACAATTATCGGTAATCGCCTTATTGGTAGCTGCTTCCTATCCGTATTTCAAACGCTTTTTTGCAATCCCACAAGCCTACTTAGGCATTGCTTTTGGTTTTGGTATTCCGATGGCATTTGCCGCAGTGAACGATGCAGTTCCGGTGCAAGCTTGGTGGCTACTGCTTGCGAATGTGTTTTGGGCGATCGCTTACGATACCGAATATGCAATGGTGGATAGAGATGATGATTTAAAAATCGGCATTAAAACTTCAGCGATTACTTTTGGCAAGTGGGATGTTACTGCCATCATGCTGTGTTATTTTCTAGCATTAGCGATCGTAACTTGGTGCGGCTGGCAATGGCAGCTAGGTTGGCCATTTATGGCTGGTGTCGTGGTTGCAGCGCTGATTGCGATTTACCACTACAGTTTAATCAAATCACGCGAGCGAGCATCGTGCTTCGCGGCATTTCGTCATAATAACTGGCTAGGCGCAGCTTTATTTGCTGGGGTCTGTTTGGATTATCTAATTTAATGAAACAGCACTTTCCAATATTCTGTTCTACAATGCAAAAAATCTAATCATTCATTGCGGAGTTTGCGCTAACGCAAAGCAAAGTATCAATTTCGACCTAGACTTAGCTTAGGTCATATGCGGTTGTAATAACTCATCTCACAAGGAAATGCCATGAATTCTGTTGATCAACACAAAGCCGATCTAATGCGTGAATTGACACAAATCTTGAAAGACGCAGAGGAATTAATTAAAAACTCCGAGCAGCAAGCGGGTGATGGATTTCAAAGTGCCAAAGATAAGTTACAAAGCAGTTTGAAAAACGCGCGCAAAGAAATTGACCGTATCGAAGATGTGGTCGTCAAAAAAACCAAAGATGCAGCACATGCGGCAGATGATTATGTCCATGACAATCCATGGAAAACCGCTGGTATTGCGGCAGGCGTTGGATTGCTGATTGGTTTGCTCATCGCCAGAAGTAAATAAAACCAATGGCACTCACCGATTCAATCGCACGCTTTGGTGCGAGCCTGATCGAAAGCTTGCATACGCGTCTTGAACTCGCCTCATTAGAAATCGAAGAAGAGTTCGGGCGCTATGCCAATTATTTCATTCTCTCTTTAATCGGTCTCTTTTGCGGCATCGTCACGGTACTGTTACTGATACTGCTGATTTTAATTATTTTTTGGGATAATCATCGAGAACTCGCCTTAAGTGCCTTAATCACAATTTTTGCACTTGCCAGTGTTGGCATCTTCTTTTATCTGAAAACAGCGATCAAAAATAAACCGCGCTTGCTGGCTGCTAGCTTGGGCGAGTTACAAAACGATATCGCTGTATTACGTCAACAAAGCAAAACTCCTGACGATAGTAGCGACAGGTCGGCACCTAAAAATCGTGGCAATCGTGAGCATCGTGACAGTGATGTCGACAATGAAGGCTTCTAGCATGACGCTACTCACGCCATCATCGAACAAATCGAACAAATCGAACATATCGACCAAATCCAGCAAACCCAGTCGCGCCCAATTATTGCAGGCTCGCAAACAAATCTTGCTCGCACAATGTCGATTACAAAGATTGGAATTACAGTGGCACGGCGCACAAATTCAAGATCATTTACGCTATGTTGAAATTGGACTACGCACCGCGAAAGCATTGCGCGCATCACCCATCTTACTCGCGATATTCGCCGCTGGAATCACCATCGTCAAACCAAAGCGCGCATTCTCTTTATTGAAAACAGGTTTATCCTCTTGGCGCTGGTGGCAAACATTAGCACCTGTCTTATTGCCTTTGATTCGCAGTTGGCGCGCACGTAGCGCGGCATCCAGTGCAAGTAACTCCGATACCAAGGACCTCAATACAAGCCAATCTTCATCGCAATAAACAAATTCAATTCAAATAGTCTTGCGCTTTTGCGTTCACTATTTAGTTCGTTTGCATTAACCGTCTTTGCAGTTCTGCTTCCGCTTCTAGGCGAGCGAGTTCGATTTCTTCAATCACCGCATGCACATCAACCGGGCGCTTATCTTCCGCAACAATACCCGTCAACACGGTATCTGGACGCAATAAGCCTGCTACATATAGCTGCCAAATCTCTTTGCCATATTGAGTCAGTGCTAGCTCGGGTGCGAACTGACTAAAGTAATTTTTTAGATTATCGAAATCGCGGTACAACATCGCCGCCGCGCCCATATTGCCAGCAGCATTCACTGCTTGTGGCAAATCAATAATTACAGGACCTTGCTCGTTCAACAGAATATTAAATTCAGACAAGTCGCCATGGACAATCCCAGCACATAACATCAACACCACTTGTTGAATCAACTCTTCGTGATAAACCAAGGCTTGCGCATGACTCAGATTAACATCGTTCAAACGTGGTGCGACTTGCCCATCTTCGGTGCTGACTAAATCCATCAGTAGCACACCTTCAAAACAAATATGCGGTTTGGGAACTCGCACACCGGCATCCGCTAATTTGTAGAGCGCATCGACTTCAGCATTTTGCCAAACTTCTTCTTGCATCTTCCGGCCATACTTCGAGCCTTTTTGCATCGCGCGCGCCTGCCGACTATTTTTTACGGTGCGCCCTTCTTGATATGCCGCGGCTTGCTTAAAGCTGCGTTGACCAGCTTCTTTATACATTTTCGCGCAACGTATTTGATCGCCACAACGCACGACATATACCGTCGCTTCTTTGCCGCTCATTAATTGACTTAGCACTTCATCTATCATGCCTTCATCGACGAGAGCTTGTAGGCGCTGTGGTGTTTTCATGAGCAGTCAATATTCTGATGAATATTTTGATGAATTATTTGATGAATTCTTCGCACCAACTGTTTAAGCGAACAATTAATTTTGTCCAAATTCATCTCCTAATTCTTTGCCACGTTGCGCCGCTGCCAGCACCGCTTGATGTATCGCTGGCTTCACTTCGCTCGCATCCATACTGCATAAAGCAGCATAAGTTGTACCACCTTTAGAAGTCACTCGTTCACGTAAGATGCTTACTGATTCATCCGATTGCTGCGCCAACTGCGCTGCGCCTTGAAAGGTCGCTAATGCTAATTGACGTGCCTGTGCTGCATCAAAACCTAGCTGCTGCGCCGCTTCTTGCATCGCCTCGATGAAATAAAAAACATAAGCTGGACCACTACCAGAAACTGCGGTCACGGCATCGATCATCGCCTCTTGCTCAACCCATAAAGTGTCACCAACAGCCTGCATAATATTTTGTGCCACATTACGTTCAGACTCGCTCACTGCATCCATTGCATACAGGCCACTCATCCCCAAGCCTATCATTGCTGGCGTATTCGGCATCGCGCGCACGATCTTCTGGTAACCACCTAACCAACGTGACAAATCCGCCGCACGTATTCCTGCAGCTACCGAGAGTACGATTTGCGATTGGATATACGGTGACAAACTTGCTGCGACCGTGTGCAATTGCTGAGGTTTCACCGCAAGCACGATCAAGTCTGCGCCACGTAAATGTGAATCTGCTTGCTCCATGCCAAGGCTGGTACTGACACCATATCCGGTGACTAGATTCTGCAAGCTTTCAGGGTTTAAATCGATCACATGAATTTGTGTCGACGCTGCCAGCTTTTTCACTAAACCACTGATTAAAGCACCTGCCATGTTACCGCCACCGATAAAGGCGATACGCAAATTAGACTGCATAATTTCTCTTTCCAAAAATAGCACTACCAATTCTTACCATCGTACTGCCTTCCGCAATCGCTGCTTGCATATCCGCACTCATGCCCATCGATAATGTATCCAGCATAATCCCTTGCGTTTGTAATTGTTGTCGCAGATCGGCTAAAGAACGAAACGCTTGCCGCTGAGCCACTTCATCCTCGTTCGCCTCTGGCACACACATTAGCCCGCGCAGACTTAAGTTAGGTAATTGCACAACATGCTTTGCTAATGCTAATAATTGATCGGGGCTAACGCCACTCTTACTAGCTTCGCCACTGATATTCACCTGCAAACAAACTTGTAACTTACCAAGATGTGCGGGACGTTGTTCTGATAAGCGCGTTGCAATTTTTTCGCGATCAATCGAATGTACCCAAGAAAAATTCTCGGCGATAGGACGTGTTTTATTACTTTGTATCGGACCAATAAAATGCCAAAGCAATTGATCTGCGGCACGATCATCGGCTAACAAGCGGCGTACTTCGGCAATTTTATCAACGCCTTCTTGCACATAATTTTCACCGAACATGCGTTGACCAGCTTGCCATGCTTGCACCACATGTTCTGCACCAAAGGTTTTGGATACTGCTAATAAAGCAATTTCAGTTGGATTCCTGCCATAGCGGGCTGCACTTAGTGCAATTGCCTCATGCACGACTTGCAAGTTTTGGGAGATTAAGGACATAATCAAGGACGTAGAACTGCATTAAACAATCAGACTAAAATCAAATGAGTCACTCAGGTAAGTGAATTGCATAAAATTGCATAAGTCGCGCAGCGATTTCGACAATTTCACTCAGCATGATCAACCCACTTCAATTATTTCGTATCGGATTATAAATGGATATCTCAGAACTTCTCGCATTCTCGGTTAAGAATAACGCATCCGATCTACACTTGTCTTCTGGTTTGCCACCTATGATCCGCGTACACGGTGACGTACGACGCATCAATTTACCGCCACTAGAACACAAAGATGTGCACGCGCTTATTTATGACATCATGAATGATGGTCAGCGTAAGCACTTTGAAGAAAACCTCGAATGCGACTTTTCGTTTGCGATTCCTGGCCTCGCGCGTTTCCGTGTCAATGCATTTAATCAAGAACGCGGTGCAGCGGCGGTTATGCGTACGATTCCATCCAAGATTCTGACACTAGAACAACTCAATGCACCAAAATGCTTTGCCGAATTTGCATTGAAAGCACGTGGTTTGGTGTTGGTGACGGGACCAACTGGTTCTGGTAAATCAACCACACTGGCAGGCATGGTGAATCATGTCAATGAAAGTGAATACGGCCATATTCTCACCGTAGAAGATCCGATTGAATTTGTCCACGACTCGAAAAAATGCTTAATCAATCAACGTGAAGTCGGCCCACACACACATTCATTCTCAAACGCTTTACGTTCCGCACTGCGTGAAGATCCTGACGTGATCTTGGTGGGTGAATTGCGTGACTTAGAAACGATACGATTGGCACTGACCGCAGCAGAAACCGGTCACTTAGTGTTCGGTACTTTGCATACTTCGTCAGCAGCAAAAACGATCGACCGTATTATCGACGTCTTCCCTGCCGAAGAAAAAGAAATGGTTCGCTCCATGTTGTCCGAATCCTTGCAAGCGGTTATCTCCCAAACTTTATTAAAAACCAAGGATGGTTCTGGTCGTGTTGCCGCACATGAAATTATGGTAGGTACACCAGCGATTCGTAACTTGATTCGCGAAGCGAAAGTCGCACAAATGTACTCGGCAATTCAAACCGGTAGCAATGTCGGCATGCAGACTTTAGATCAAAATTTATCGGATCTTCTACGCCGCAACGTGATTTCAGCTGCAACCGCGAGAGCTGCTGCGAAGATCCCGGATAACTTCCCAGGCTAATCTGCGAATTGCCCACCACTTGTTGAGAACACATAAAATTTAGTAGAAGGAAGTTTCATGGAACGCGATCAGGCCACCAAGTTTATGAATGATTTGCTCAAACTGATGTTGAGCAAAAATGGTTCAGATCTTTTTATCACCGCCGATTTTCCACCAGCTTTTAAGATCGACGGTAAAGTAACTCCGGTCTCCAATCAAGTGTTGACGACCGCGCATACGGTTGATTTAGCGCGCGCGATTATGAACGATAGACAGGCATCGGAATTTGAATCGACCAAAGAATGTAACTTTGCGATTAACCCACCTGGACTTGGTCGCTTCCGCGTCTCTGCCTTCTTGCAACAAGGGCGCGTTGGTATGGTGTTGCGGACGATTACTTCTGCCATTCCTACTTTTGAAGAATTAGGACTGCCCAATCAATTAAAAGAAATCGCGATGACCAAACGTGGTCTGGTGATTATGGTTGGTGCGACAGGCTCAGGTAAATCCACCACATTAGCAGCAATGGTTGGACATAGAAATGCGAATAGCTACGGTCACATCATCACGATTGAAGACCCAATTGAATATGTCCATCCACACGGCAATTGCATTATTACGCAACGTGAAGTTGGTATCGACACCGATGACTGGGAGGTAGCGCTGAAAAATACGCTGCGTCAAGCGCCCGATGTGATTCAAATCGGTGAGATTCGTTCACGCGAAACGATGGATTTGGCGATTGCGTTTGCCGAGACCGGTCACTTATGTTTGGCGACACTACACGCCAACAGTGCCAACCAAGCGCTTGATCGCATGATCAACTTTTTCCCAGAAGAGCGTCGCGCGCAGTTGTTGATGGATTTGTCTTTGAACTTAAAAGCGGTGATTTCTCAGCGCTTGGTTCCCTTACGAGGACGCAAGGGGCGTATTGCCGCGATTGAGATCATGCTGAATTCACCTTTGATTTCTGATTTGATTTTCAAAGGCGATGTCCACGAAATCAAAGAAATCATGAAGAAATCAGAAGAGTTAGGCATGATTACTTTCGATAAATCACTGTTTGATTTACATGAAGCCGACTTAATTACCTACGAAGATGCTTTGCGCAATGCTGACTCTGTCAACGAACTTCGTTTGGCAATTAAGCTACGCGGCAAAGATGCAAGTAATCGCGATTTATCCGCAGGCACACAACATTTAGGTATTGTATGAGCGCGCTAGCATTTGATGCAAAGCGGCTTAATGGCGATCATGTCGACCTCAGCGAATATGCTGGCAAAGTCGCTTTGATCGTCAACACCGCGAGCAATTGCGGTTACACACCACAATATCAAGGCTTAGAAACGCTGTATCAAGAATTTGCACCCCAAGGTTTCGTCGTCTTGGGTTTCCCTTGCAATCAATTTGGTCAACAAGAACCAGGGGATACAGCGCAAATTAGTCAATTCTGTGAACGCAATTACGGCGTCAGTTTTCCGATGTTTGAGAAAGTTGATGTCAATGGGGAATCCGCGCATCCGCTGTTTCAATATCTGAAAAGCCACGCCCCCGGCGTTTTAGGCACAGAAATGATCAAGTGGAATTTCACCAAATTTTTGCTACGCAAAGATGGCAGCGTATTTAAGCGCTACGCACCACAAACCACGCCAGCCGAAATTCGCGAAGACATTCTGCAGTTACTGGCAGAGTAGACGAACAAATCAATGGCTAGTAAAAAAACTAAAGCTTCATTTTACTAGCCCTACTTTGTATTCCGTGACGACATAGCCGCAATCAACTTTTAATCTCGCAGCCATTTTTGCATATGAGGGAAAGCACGAATCTTGTGCAGAGCAGCTTGCTGCTCATCGACACATAACCCCATCCATTGCAGCAGAGGTAATCCAATGTATTGCCCGCGATTGAAGTTGTCGATCAACCACGCCGAATCGTTTTTATAACCATTATCATGAAATACTACTTCCAGTGGCACGCCTAAATGCAAGGCTGCGGCATACGACCACAGCACTGCAGCAATTTCTTCACCATCGGTTGGCCATGGCAATTCGAGCGCATCACTACCCACTGCCGCACGTTGCGCCGCAGTAGTCACTGCTAGGTGTCCGGCCTCATGTAATAAATCACCGGGATACTGCATTTTCTTGACATCAAGATAAATACAATTCGGGCCTAAATCTAGACCGGGGAGAAAAGTCGGGTGATCTAATCGCTTGGGGATAATCGCGATACCCAAACTTTCAATAAAATCGCACATGACTTGCTGGTATTTCTCACCGTCATTCATCATTCACTTTCCCTAATTCACTCGATGCTAAATACTTTCTACAATCAATAAAAATTACAATATAGTAGTGCGTGGACGTGTCTAGACATATTTTTCCTGTTTGGTTTAAATCCACGAACACTTTGCTGACTGTGACTATTGATCAATGCTAACAAGGATCTATTCACATTTAACACGCATAAAATTGTCATTCCATTCGACGAGAGAATACCTTATGTCATTTCACTTCAGAAAAGATTTCTTAATAATTATTGGATTATGCGGGCTCGCATCAATTGCGCAGGCGCAGATTTATGAGTGCAAAGATGCACAAGGTCGCAAGATTATGGCGAGTCGCTGCCCTGCTGGCAGCACGCTAGTAAAAGAAGTTGAGATCACTCCAGTTGCGAATGGCTTAGGCGCTCAACCGACTACAAAAAAACCAACGCAAAGTTTGTGGGCCAAAGAAATTGAATTTAAAGAGCGACAAAAACAAAAAGAAGAACAAGAAGCGCGCGAGCGCGATAAGCGACGCGCTGACGACGAGAAATGCTATCAAGATAAGAAGCGTCTAATCACGCTGGAGAACGGACTACCGATTATCGTCCGAGAAAATGCGCAAGGCGAACCGATTTTTATGGAAGATGAAAAGCGTCAAGAAGAAATTAAAAAAATTAATCAAAAATTAAAATCTTGTCGCGACAACTAACAATCAGGACGATTTACCCGATCGTCCTGCAGCAAACGAATTGCAGAATTCTTCAATTTGTGGTCTAATTGCAACATAGTTGCACCCCATTCCGCACCGAGGCTCAAAATTCATTCCACCCTGACTTCCATTATTTTCACGACCACGATTGCTGGCGTGTTGAGTATCAGCTTTGCTGCCATTTTCTCGTTCACTTTACTTTCCAAGTTAGTCGAGCGCATGGTCAGCTTGTCGGTAGGGATAATGTTGTCAACGTCTTTCCTACACGCTTTGCCGCGCGCTTTCGAAGCAGGAACCGATCCGCGCTCGCTATTCGCTTGCCTATTAGGTGGCTTACTGGCGTTTTTCTTGTTAGAAAAATTTGCTGTGTTACGACACTCCCATCACCACGAGGGCGATGGACATCATCACGAACATGGACATGATGCGCATGAAGCTGGCAAATCAGGTTGGATGATTTTGATCGGTGACGGCTTACACAATTTCACCGATGGGATTTTAATCGCCGCCGCATTTCTAGCTGATCCTAGCTTGGGAATCGTGACCGCCTTAGCGATTATTGCGCATGAGATCCCGCAGGAAGTCGGCGACTTTATCGTTTTACTTAATGCCGGATTTAGTCGTGCCCGCGCTTATTTTTACAATCTTATTTGCAGTCTGATGTCGGTACTGGGTGGAGTGATTGGCTATTACACACTTGATCAAGCCAATTCACTGATTCCTTATGTGTTGGTACTAGCGTCATCAGGATTCATTTACATCGCCGTCAGCGATTTAATGCCGCAAATGCAGCGCCGCGCCAGTTTAAAAGAAACCATACCGCAAATTATTTTAGTCAGCGCTGGTGTTGCGCTGGTTCTGTTAATGACCCAGCATCTACATTAATTGTTTATTGCGATCCGCTTGCAACTGGACGTTTTGCATCAGCGCACCATTCACTCCAAGACCCCGGATACAAAGCCGCACCGGACAATCCTGCAACTTCCATTGCCAGTAAATTATGGCAAGCAGTCACACCGGAACCACATTGCATAATTGATTTGCTCGGCTCAGTGATCAAGTCCAACCATTCTTGACGCAATTGCTGGGCTGATTTAAATCGACCATCTGCCTGTAAATTATCCTTAAAGAAGCGATTCTTCGCACCTGGAATATGTCCGCCAACTGGGTCGATGGTTTCATTTTCTCCGCGAAAGCGATCTGCTGCACGAGCATCAATCACTTGATGTTGCAGTTCTGAACTCGCCGATAGATTATTTAAAACATCGTGTACATTCACTTGCTTGGTTAATGTAGGTCGTAACGCAATATTCCCTACGGAATTTTGTGCCGCCTCGGTTTGCAGCGGATTGCCATTAGCAGTCCATGCACCGATACCGCCATCCAAAACCGCAACCGATGCATGACCAATCGAACGTAGCAACCACCAGAGGCGTGCAGCGAACATGCCACCATGCGCGTCATAAGCGACCACTTGGGTATCGTTATTGATACCAAAATGGCGCAATGTTTGTAGTAGGTCATCAACTTTAGGCAAAGGATGACGGCCAGCGAACACACCATCTGCATCATATTTACTGCCGGACAAATCGCTATCCAGATTGGCAAAAATAGCGCTCGGAATATGGCCCGCATCATAAGCATTTTTACCCGCTTGTGCATCCATCAAATCATGGCGGCAATCGACAATCACTAGATTCTTTTGACTTACTTCATTACGCAATTGCGCGGCAAGTTGTTCGGCACTAATTAAAGTCGTCAACATAGATTTTCCTTAGGTAGTTTTGTTGGTAGCATCGGGCGCTTCAGTCTTAGCACTGGCACCACTATTAAATGAAGACGCTATCATACCGCTTGCTAAAATTACTGCAATTCCCAACCAACTGATCCAACTCAAATTCAAGTTCCAAATCATTACATCTAATGCACTTGTGAAGACGATACCAACATATTGCAGATTCGCCGCAACCAAAGGATTGCCAAGTCGGTATGAACGGGTCATCGCTAATTGCGCGACCATCGCGAATATCCCTACACCAAGCAACAATGCAATGCCTTTTGGCTCGAACAAATGATGATTCACATGAGCAGCTAATTGCGATTCTGTAAAAGTATTGAAGTGCCAGAATTGCCCGAGTAATCCCATCGCGGTACAGACCAACGAAAAATAAAAAACCACTCGGTATTCAGGCTCGCCCGCAACCCCCATTTGTCGGACTTGAATATAAGCGAGTGCAGCGATAAAACCAGAACAGAGAGCGATCAAACTATCGAATAATTGATCTGCACGTATTGTCGGGCGCAGCAACATCACAACGCCAACAAAACCCAACAAAATCGACCAAACTAAATGAGGAGGCAAATGCACCACATCTTTGCCGCGATTTTTCCACCACGAAGTCGCAAACAAAATAACGGCAACCCAAATCGACGACATATAACTAAGCGTCACGGATAAAGATAAGGGCAGCTTAGAAATAGAGTAAAACCATAACCAAAGTGAAGTGACACCAAAAATGCCGCGCCAAACGTGACCTCGAATCATTGAGCTACGCAGCGTTCCATTTTGCCAACGCATAATCAAATAGATACCAATCACACCAATTGCACCGCGATAAGTGACGATCTCTGCTGTGTTGTAGGTTTCAGAGGCTAGTTTGACGCAGACACCCATCAATGAAAACAAAAAGGTCGCGACCAACATCCACAGTGCTTGCATACATCCTCTTTAACTGAATTGACTATTCGTTTTATTAAACTGGAGACAAAAAAACTATGGGGAAGCATTGCTTCCCCATAATCTATCTACATTTAGAACTGCATCTTACTTCGATACCATTCATGGAAATGCTGCATGCCATCTTCCATCGGTGATTGATATGGACCGACTTCATTTTGTCCACGATTGAACAAAATCTTGCGTCCAGCATCCATGCGCATGCCGATTTCATCGTCTTCGATACAGGTTTCCATATACGCCGCACGTTCAGCTTCAATGAACTCACGCTCGAACAAAACGATTTCTTCAGGATAATAGAACTCAACTACGTTCTTGGTTCTACCTGTTGCGGTCGGCCATAGCGTTGATACCACCAAAACATGGGGATACCATTCGACCATGATATTCGGATACAAAGTCAGCCAAATCGCACCGTATTTTGGCGGTTCGCCACGACGGAATTTTAAAACTTGCTCTTGCCAAGCTTGGTATTTCGGCGAACCAGATTTTAATAAACCTTTGTGCACACCCACAGTTTGTACACTGTAGTCTTCACCGAATTCCCATTTCAAATCATCACAAGTGACAAAGCTACCCAATCCCGGATGGAAGGGTTCAACGTGATAATCCTCGAGATAAACTTCAATAAAAGTTTTCCAGTTGTAATCACATTCATGCACTTCGACGTGATCGAGCATGTAGTCGGTAAAATCCAAATCCTTGGTGACCGACAATTGCGCCATCTTTTCCATCACGTTGTAGCCATTTTGTTCGAACAGCAAACCATTCCAACTTTGCAGTGGTGTACGTGAAAGATTTAAACAAGGTGTGTCTTTAAAATGCGGCGCACCAATCAGCTCACCTTTGAGATCGTAAGTCCAACGATGCAATGGACAAACGATGTGATTGGTGTTGCCTCGCCCTGTCGTGCCTGGGCCGCCAAACATTAAGGCTTGACGATGACGGCAAACATTCGACAGTAATTCAATACCGTCTTTGCCGCGCACCAGCATACGCCCCTCATTCTCTGAAGCGAGGGTCGCATAATCACCGACATTGGGAACCATCAATTCATGACCAACGTAACGCGGGCCAGATTGAAATAATTGTTTGATCTCGCGCTCTAATAAGCCTTGATCAAAATACACATGCACCGGAAGTTGCGCGTCAGAACGCGCTAATGTAGACAAAGAAGCCAGATCGGACATCCCCACCCCCCAAATTAATTTGCACCAACTTGGGGCGTGTTGACATGTGATTTAGGTAAGCGAATGTGCGGAAATGGGCGCAGGGCTAGGCGCAAGCTGTGCCGCAGTGCTGGCACTGTCAGCAGCTTGCAACGACGCCATGCGCCCATTTCAGCCATTCCCGAAGGGTTCGTGTCAAAACGCACGATGGACAGCGTTGCATCTCTTGCTGAGGCGGCCTGCCGCAGCGGCGAGATGCGCCTTGCCATCCTGCGTTTTGACACGAACGCTTGCCTAAATAACATGTCAGCACGCCCTTAGAGAGAAAGAATCCACAAAAACCTATTTTCGATTGATTTTCACCAAAGTCGAAAATTCAAACAAGGAACAACAAGCGACTAATAAAAAGCACTTGATGAGGAAATTTTGGACAGAACGCGAGATTATACCCGAAACCCTTGCTAAGGTCTTGTTTTGCTTGAGAATAGTCAGTTAGCTAACTTTAGCAAACACCAGCGTAGACAGTTAGAAGCTTAATAGGTAGATAACATCTAAATAAAAACAAAAAAGGCTTTTATCAGGAGCGGCATCTGCCAGTTCAACTACACTAGCATCAGCGTCGTACTCAATAAACGCATCACAAAAAATTCATGCGAACTTAAGCTGACATTAATCTTTAACCGAATCGCGCGCACTCGGTAAAAATTTGGCAATCGTTGCTAGCAAATCATCTTCGGCCACTGGCTTACTAAGAAATGCATCGCAGCCAGACCAATTGGCACGCAATTTATCAATGATTGAAGATTTACTGGTTAGCATCACGACTGCAGAGGATTTTGTCTTCGCATTGGCTTTTATACGTTTGCATACTTCATAGCCATCAATCCCTGGCATCATAATATCGAGAAATATACAGTTGTACGGCTTGATGTCGGCCTTTGCAGCGGCCTTCTCCACCGCTTGCTCGCCTGTTTCTGCAAAATCGACATCAAATTGAAACGGTGATAACTTGATGCGCATAAATGCCCGCACCGTCGCACTATCGTCAACAACCAACACTGTTTCGCGTGCTGGTGCCTCCACCACGACGGCAGCCACAGGTGTTTTTTGATCGCTTGAACGTCGCAAGGTGGCGCCATCCCAATGCTCATTAGCAACAACGCGTGCACTACGCTGTTGCAACGCTCTTTGCATCTCTTGATCAAGATTTTCAAACAAGCGCATCCAATGGATAGGTTTACTCACAAATGGCCAGGGTGTCTCGACTGGCGTTCTGCCAATTACCACGGCTGGCGAGTGTGCATTTGGCACGCCGATATCGCGACGCGCTAAATCGGCTAGTGCCTCAGGATTATCTGCGTTGATCAAATAAATATCAGCGCGACCATCGCCCTCACCTGCCTCAACATAAGACATCTCACGACGACTGGTAAGACGGAAAGTGGATGTCAACATGCTTTTTTCGGCATTGGTAAATCCACGCATTTCCAAAACAAATCGGCGACTAGTCGGTGATGCAGTCGCCATCGATGTAGATTGATTCATTGCTTAACCTGCTTATACTTTTTTAATTTTCAGTGGTCCGCTCATACGATAAGCATACAACGAGAAGTGGGGTGCGCAGTAAAGGTTCCCGACAGAAGGTAGAAAATCGAGCAAAAATCTGTGGGATTTTTCACCGGAATTATTGAATTCACCGCGATTTGAGAAAATTTGAGAAATTTTGAGAAATTTACACAACACCGAACTTCATCAAAAAAACAAACCAACAATTAACAGAAAAATTTTATTGAAACAGGGCAACAAAATCACGTACAACTTGATCCGGTTGTTCTGCCAAATACACACTGCTTATCGCTGCCACCATATGCGCGCCTCGCTTAATCAAAGGCCGTGCTAACTCCACCGTCATGCCACCAATCACAACATGCGGCAAAGTCAATTGCGCTCGCGCAGATTGCACGATACTAGGGCAAGTGGTCACAGGATATTGCTTTACCGCAGATGGATAGAAACCACCAAAAGCCACATAACTCGCGCCCTGCAATTGCGATAAATGTGCGGCACCAAGATCACCATAACAAGAAGCACCAACGATTTTATCTGGTCCCAATATGGCGCGCGCCTGCGCTACTGACACATCATTTCCACCAACATGCACGCCATCGGCATCTAATTGCTGACTTAGATGCACAAAGTCATTCACAATAAATGGAACTGCATACTGTCTGCACAAACTTTGCAATGCACTAGCCTGCGCATAGCGCAATTCAACACTGGCCGTTTTATGTCTGTATTGCAGCAAGCTTACCCCTGCCGCCAATGCACGCTCGGTTACTGTCAATAATTGATCAGTATCATCCCAATTTGGCGTTACCAAATATAAACCTCGCAGCTGTGGTTGCTGATCTGGGTGAAAATCTTTCCTTACATTCATTCTCTATCCTTTTGCAAAACTCTGGCCGGAATCGCTTGCCCAGCCGCGATGGAATATGCCTGCTCCAAACTACTTTGTACATAGGCCTGTGCTGTCGCCAGACTTTCTTCCAGAGTCTGCCCCAATGCCAATTGAGCAGCAATCGCCGCTGCTAAAGTACAACCAGTTCCATGAAACTCTCCGTCTAATCGAGGCCAACGCCATGATCGTGCATGAAAATTCTGTCGATGCTGATGTTGATATTGATGTTGATGCGGATGTTGATTATGCAGTGTCGATTGTTTTAGTTGAGCATGCGGATACCAACTATTCATAATCTCCTCACCCTGCGCATGCCCTCCCTTGAGTAGCACATCGCAATTAAACTCTGTGCACAAACGAATCGCTTTTAATTCATCTGTTCTCTCTGTGGAAACTAAACGTCTTAACTCGGGCAAATTCGGTGTAATTAAGGTTGCGCGACGTAATACCGCTTGCACCGCCACCACCGCATCATCAACAGCCAAAGCATGACCACCGCCGCTACCCAACACAGGATCAACAACTACCGGAATATGTGCTTGAGATGCTTGCAGAGTCTCGACACATTGCGCAATTGCATTTGCATTTTCTTGCGATCCAACGATACCAATTTTTACGGCAGCAATTGGAATATGCGCGAACAATTGCGCAAACTGTGCGCGTAAAATCTTTGCATCCACAGGATACACGGCACTCACCCGATTATTGTCCTGCACAGTGAGCGCAGTAATAATCGTTAAGGCATGCGCCCCCTGTGCGGAAATCGCTTCAATATCCGCCTGAATTCCCGCACCACCGCTGGGGTCGTGTCCTGCAAATACCAACACAGATGGACGCTGATCCAATCGCCTTACTACTGTCATCAAGTCTTTTTCCATCTAAGTTTAATTGGCTTTAACACCAAGCATGCATAAGTAAAATTCAATCGGGTAATCAAACCACACGACCAGCCATTGGAGACGATGGCGATGCCGCAAACTTACGCGCAATTCGTCCAGCTAAGTAAGCCTCACGTCCGGCTTCAACCGCTAAGCTCATCGCACGTGCCATACGAATCGGATCACGTGCCCCAGCGATTGCGGTATTCATCAACACACCATCACATCCGAGTTCCATCGCAATCGCTGCATCAGACGCAGTACCAACACCGGCATCAACAATAATAGGAACCTGCGCCTGCTCAATGATCAAGGACAGATTCCAAGGATTCAAAATACCCATACCAGAACCGATCAAGGAAGCGAGTGGCATCACGGCGACACAGCCAATATCTTCCAACATACGCGCTTGGATAGGATCATCACTGCAATACACCATCACATCAAAGCCCTCTTTCACCAACACTTTCGCCGCTTCTAATGTTTCTGGCATATTCGGGAATAAGGTCTTTTCATCACCCAACACTTCGAGCTTACACAACTTATGTCCGCCCAATAATTCACGACCAAGCTGCAAAGTATAAATCGCGTCTTTCGCGTTATAGCAACCTGCCGTGTTTGGCAAAATGGTGTACTTCGACATCGGTACCACATCGAGCAAACTCGGTGTATTCGGATCTTGACCGATGTTCACACGGCGAATCGCCACTGTGACGATTTCTGCACCGCTCGCCTCGGTGGCTAGCTTGGTTTGTTCTAGGTCTTTGTATTTGCCGCTACCGACTAAGAGACGTGAGCTATAGCTTTTGCCTGCTATGGTTAGGCAGTCTGATTTTGCTTCTGTTGTCATTTTTTGTCCTGGTTTGTTTTTACTCACTTATTTGTATGAAACCCATCCCCATCCCAACCTTCCCCTTGAAGGGGAAGGAGCGTTCATCGATAAATACAATCTTTAGAACCGGAATGTTCCCTCCCCTTCAAGGGGAAATTGGTGGGGTTTCGCAAAGCTAGCTTTGCGCCACCAATTTCTAAGCCGCTTGCAAGCGGCGCAGTGGACGGCTAGGGTGGGGATGGGTTTCCCTTAAGGTCACTCAAATTCCTTTTTCCTCAACTGCACCTGTCGGTAAATCTCCTCCACCACGTTCTCCAATTCTTCTAACACCTGATTATTCCAAAATCGAGGAACAACATAGCCAGCATCATTTAGACGCATCGTTCTCTCGTTATCATATGGAATTGCCTCCGCGTGCTGCGAGCCATCTAACTCAACAACCAACTTCAATTCAAGACAGACAAAATCTAAAACGTAATTCAAGAAAGGATGCTGCCTCCGAAACTTCACACCCAATTGTTCACCGCGCAAACGCCACCACAACAAGCGTTCAACATCAGTCATCGACTTGCGTAGCCCACGAGCATTCTCAGTCATCTGGAAGTTGGAAGAGTTTCGCATAATGGTCACCCGCCACCAATCGCCCGCACCACATCCACCTGATCACCTGTTTGCAAGATATGCTGCTGCCACAGCGCACGACCTATAACTTGACGATTAACCGCAACAGCAATGGCTTGATTACCCAATTGCAGTTCATTAATCAAGCTATACAAATCCGTTTCTGGCAACAAAACACGTCGCTCGCCATTGAGCTGAATTTCCATCACAATTTCCATCGGAGCACCTAGGATTTTTTATAGATTTCAGCGCCAGATTTAACGAACTCAATCGCTTTGACTTCCATACCTTTTTTAAGCGCTTCGATCTCGCTGATGCCTTGCGTCGCGGCGTAGTCACGCACTTCTTGCGTAATCTTCATCGAGCAGAAGTGTGGGCCGCACATGGAGCAAAAGTGTGCGACTTTGGCCGAATCCTTCGGCAAAGTTTCATCGTGAAATTCACGTGCTTTGTCAGGGTCTAGACCGAGATTAAATTGATCTTCCCAACGGAATTCAAAACGTGCTTTCGACAAAGCGTTATCGCGAATTTGTGCGCCAGGATGCCCCTTCGCTAAATCGGCGGCATGGGCGGCAATTTTGTAGGTAATAATGCCGTCTTTCACATCGACTTTATTTGGCAAACCTAAATGTTCTTTTGGTGTGACGTAGCACAGCATCGCGGTGCCGTACCAACCGATTTGCGCGGCACCGATACCGGAGGTAATGTGATCGTAACCCGGTGCGATATCCGTGGTCAGTGGTCCCAAGGTATAGAACGGCGCTTCATGACATTGCTCTAATTGCAGATCCATATTTTCTTTGATCAAATGCATGGGCACATGACCTGGACCTTCTATCATCACTTGCACATCGTGCTTCCACGCGATTTGTGTGAGTTCGCCTAGCGTTTTTAATTCACCAAGTTGGGCTTCATCATTGGCGTCGTAAATCGAACCTGGGCGCAAGCCATCACCTAATGAGAAAGACACGTCATAAGCTTTCATGATCTCGCAAATCTCTTCGAAATGCTCATACAAAAAACTCTCTTTATGGTGGGCGAGACACCACTTCGCCATAATCGAACCACCACGCGAGACGATACCCGTCATACGCTTGGCTGTCATCGGCACGTACTGCAAACGCACACCCGCGTGTATCGTAAAATAATCAACGCCCTGCTCAGCTTGTTCGATCAAAGTGTCGCGGAAAATTTCCCATGTTAAGTCCTCGGCTTTGCCATTCACCTTTTCCAAAGCCTGATAGATAGGTACAGTTCCAATAGGTACTGGCGAATTACGGATAATCCATTCACGTGTTTCGTGTATGTGTTTACCTGTCGACAAATCCATCACATTGTCACCGCCCCAACGGATCGCCCACGTCATTTTTTCGACTTCTTCACCGATCGAAGATGTGACCGCGGAATTGCCGATGTTCGCGTTAATTTTGACTAAGAAGTTACGACCGATGATCATTGGTTCTACTTCAGGATGATTAATATTCGCAGGGATAATTGCGCGACCACGCGCGATTTCGTCACGTACAAATTCAGGCGTAATCTGCGCTGGAATCGCTGCGCCAAATGATTGACCTGGATGCTGACGCCCCATCATTGCAGCGAGTTTTTCACCCATAGGACCAGCGCTTTTTAGATTGTCTAAATATTCTTGACGCCGCATATTTTCGCGTATCGCGACAAACTCCATCTCTGGTGTAACGATACCTTGCCGCGCATAATGCATTTGCGTGACGTTCTTACCCGCTGATGCACGACGCGGTTTGCGCTGCAAATTGAAACGCAATTCATGCAGCTTAGGATCATGCAAACGCTCTATGCCGTATGCAGAACTTGGACCAGCTAATTCTTCTGTGTCATTGCGTTCAGCTATCCACGCGCCACGCACGGAAGCTAAGCCAGAACGAATATCGATTTTCACATCAGGATCGGTGTACGGGCCAGATGTATCATAGACATAAATTGGCGGATTTTTTTCTGCACCAAACATCGCTGGCGTATCGGCTTGCGAAATTTCGCGCATAGGAACGCGGATATCAGGACGACTACCTGTCACGTAGATTTTGCGAGAATTAGGTAAGGCTTGAATAGCGGCTTCGTCAACCTTGGCGGTGGCGGACAAGAATTGTGGGTTGGCGTTCATTTGGCTCCTTTGCTTTATCGATGGCACGGAGCCAGCAAAGGAGTTTCCAAATTAGGCGATGGCACACCTCAATTTGGGTGGCATCACGGCTTTGGCTGCTTCCCTTCGCTGGCATTATCCAGATCAGGTTCAAGGGTATTTCTCACCCGACAAATACAAACTCGTCAGGACCCCTAGCGTTTAAAAATCATTAGCAATAATCTTATTGCCGGCGCATTATATCTGCGATTGAAACTATTTCACAAGCACTTCCTTATGCTTGGTTAGCAGCGTGATAGCCGCTCACTGTGATCGGTGCCAAATCTTGTGGTGGCCCGATGACTTCGATAATCTCCACCATATTGTCTCTAATTGCTGCAGCCAAATCATGGGTTAAAGTTGGTAGAGCATCTTCATGCGGCACCAATAATCTTGCCAAACCATAAGCACGATTTCGTCCATGCGTTTTTCCCAGATACAAAGCCATATCGGCAATTTGCAGGGCCCGTTCCCAATCGCAAAATTCTTCTGGCACATCCGAGAATGGCACCGAAATAAATCCTGCTGTCACCGTCACCGGTATCGTTACCGCACCGTGAGTAAACGGCTTGTCACCAATCGTTTTTAGCACACGTTCGACCAAGCTAGTGATTTGTTCAGGATTAGATTTCGGCGAATAAATCAAGAACTCTTCTCCGCCCCAACGCATCACCATATCTTCATCACGCACCACATTCTTCAAACGTGTCGCGACTTCTTTCAACACAACGTCACCAATCGCATGACCCCAGGTGTCGTTGATGTTTTTAAAGTGATCGATATCCATCAGCACCATACAATCAGGATTACGATATGCACCCTCGCGACGTTCATTCTCAACGCGACCGGTGCGATTAACCATCAAATTAATGAATGAACGACGATTGTGTAAACCAGTAAGCGCATCACGCACTGCATGGAATTCCAACTGCGTATTCACTTCCTGCAATTGCGCATTGAGTTTCTTACTACGACGGTACAGCATGTAAATAAAACAGCCACCAAAAATACCCACCAAGGAAGCAAGCAAAGCAACCATTTGCTTTAGGCGATGATTTTTAATGTCCGCATCTTTGAGGGCATTATCTTTCGCCAGAATTTCTATCTGGCGCTTTCTTTGCTCGCTATCAAACTCTTCTTGTAAGGCAGCTACCGCTTTCGCACGATCAGATTGAAAAATCTCATCACTTAATTTTTGCTGCTGACGCACTTGCTCTAAAGCTTCTTTATACCAACCAGCTGCTTCATACATATGTGAAAGTTCGCCAATGATGGTCTCTACATCTGACTTCGCATGATTCTTATCAAAGTGGGCGATACTTTCTTTTACTAAATCTCCACCCTGCTTTACTTTACCTTGATAACCCAGTGCTAGGCCTAAATTCACCTTTGCGCCAGCAACACCCCAGGTATCGTCCATTGATTCTGACTTTGCCATCGCCTCGCGCGCATAGGCTTCAGCACGTTTGTAATCCTTCTTAATCAAATATTGATCAGCAATATTAAACAAGGCAAGCGCAACCATGTAAGGCAACTTTTCTTCCTTAGCAACCCTCAAGGCGCTCTCATATTCTTTCAAAGCCTCGTCGTTTCGCTTCAAACTACTGAGCGCAACACCGCGCGAAATCGAGATCTCCACAAAAGCTTTAGGCGCAATACTTGATGATGAGACCGCTAATGCTTCGGTGGTAGCGGTAAGCGCCTTTTCTGGATCTTTCATTTGCAAATACAAACCTGAAATCAAACCCCAAGTCGCCATCTTTGCCTGCATTTGGCGACGCGGAAGCTGATCACTCAATTTCAGCATATCAAGATACTGCTTGAGTGCCTGATCGAAGCGGAAATTGCTACTATAAAAAGCAGCAAGTGTTGCGCGATAACGGAACTGCGCATTGATGTTGTCACTATTCGCAACTTTGTCAGCCATCTTTTCTAGATGCGCGACTGCCGTTGCAAAACCCGATTTTTCGAAGATGTTATAAGCGTCGTAAATCTCTAAAATCAATAATGCGTCTTTGAGTTGCACTTGCTTCGCCAAGTTTTCTAACTCGGTAAGCGTTTGTCTACCCAGCTTGGTATTTCCAGCATCGAAATACAAACTACTCAACACCGATAAAGTTTCGAGGCGCACTGCAGGTGAAACGTCCGCTGGCAAGTTTTTTTTAAACTGTAAAAGTTGACGCAAGCCTTCTTCATTATTGCGGTCAGATAAAGTTTGAATCGTATCAAGCTCTTGCATGATGGCTTTGTCATCGGCTTTTCCTGGAAAAGCGATACACATCAATAGAACCAACACCGAAATTTGCCACAAAAGATAATGTTTTACACCATGAAAAACACGTAACTTTCGAATACCATTGAACGCGGATTTATGGAAAAAGTGTCTCATGTGCTTATTACCTTTTTCCCTTAGCTTTGATCCCAAAAGCAATGTTTTGATCATAAAGATAAGAGCAGTTTAGCTGTTTGTTTTTATAAATTTTTAGATGTGCTAATGCTAGCACTTTCCTAAAAGCATCTATGCTTTTTTTTGACAGACTCTCTTATAAGCCACAGTTTTAGTAGGTTTGCACGATTTTTCATTATTTAACAAGCTAATGAATAAATTATGTTGTGATTCGCGCTTTTTAATATCGCCGAATTGAGTAAAAATTTATTAAAAATAAATTTGATGTCATTTGGTTAGCACTTTCCAACTCAAGTATTCATCTCAACCATCTACTCCTCATACCAAAAACTAACATCAATTTACTTTCTTGCTAATTACCCTCACGCGCCAATAAAAATTAATACAAGACTAAGCCAAGCAAAATGATTTAAACCATTTCTAATCAATGCAGAAGATAAAGAAAATTAATGGCTAGACATAAATGCCAATGAAAACTTCGTCCCTAACATCGTAAGCAACATAGAAATCTAGGTTTATAATCAAGGGTTTCGCCAATCAAATATTCGAACCCCAAGGTCTTGACCACAATTGAGGTTCGCACTAACTGAAAGTTTGCATATACATCATGGAATTAGCCAAGTCTTTTGAACCCGCCAACATCGAATCCTTCTGGCGCACCGAGTGGGAAAAACGCGGATACTTCACCGCGACAACCGATGAATCCAAACCTTCATTTAGTATTCAACTACCACCACCTAACGTCACTGGCACTTTGCACATGGGCCATGCGTTTAACCAAACGATTATGGATGGCTTAACACGCTACTACCGTATGCGTGGTCACAATACGGCATGGGTGCCAGGTACAGATCATGCTGGCATCGCAACACAGATCGTGGTGGAACGCCAGCTCGATGCACAAAAGATTTCTCGTCACGATTTAGGCCGTGAGAAGTTCTTAGAAAAAGTCTGGGAGTGGAAAGAAAAATCCGGCTCCACGATTACCGGTCAAATGCGCCGCATGGGTGCTTCTGCTGATTGGAAGCGCGAATACTTCACGATGGATGCAGAGCGCTCCAAAGTGGTCACCGAAGTGTTTGTACGCTTGGTTGAACAAGGCTTGATCTATCGCGGTAAACGCTTGGTCAACTGGGACCCAGTTTTGGGCACAGCGGTATCCGATTTGGAAGTGGTATCGGAAGAAGAAGACGNGGTTGCGACCACACGTCCAGAAACTTTGCTCGGTGACGTCGCCGTGGCAGTTGATCCAACTGATGAGCGCTACACCGCTTTCGTTGGCAAGATGTTGAAACTGCCTTTGACTGATAGAGAAATTCCCGTCATCGCTGATAGCTATGTCGACAAAGAATTCGGCACGGGTTGCGTCAAGATCACACCAGCACATGACTTCAACGATTACGCCGTTGGTCAACGTCATAACCTAGCTCTGATCAGCATCTTAACTTTGGATGCGAAGATCAATGAAAATGGCCCTGCTGCTTACCAAGGCATGGACCGCTTCGTCGCACGTAAGCAAATGGTGGCGGATCTCGACGCCCAAGGATTGCTCGAATCAGTCAAGCCACACAAACTAATGGTGCCACGTGGCGACCGTACCAATGTCGTGATCGAACCGATGTTGACTGACCAATGGTTTATGGCGATGAGCAAACCTGCTCCAGAAGGAACACACTTCCCAGGCAAATCGATCGCTGAAGTCGCACTCGAAAAAGTTGCTAACGGTGAAGTGAAGTTCGTACCAGAAAACTGGAACACCACGTACAACCAATGGCTCAACAATATTCAAGACTGGTGTATCTCTCGCCAATTGTGGTGGGGCCATCAAATCCCAGCATGGTATGGCGACAACGGCGAAGTCTTCGTGGCACGCAATGAAGCAGAAGCCAAAGAGAAAGCCGCAGCCGCTGGTTACACCGGCGCATTGAATCGCGACAACGACGTGCTCGATACCTGGTTCTCTTCTGCACTCGTCCCATTCTCGACCATGGGCTGGCCAGAGTTGACAGTAGACAGCAAACTGTTCTTGCCGTCTTCAGTATTGGTCACCGGCTTTGACATCATCTTCTTCTGGGTAGCGCGTATGGTCATGATGACGGCGCACTTCACTGGCAAGGTGCCCTTCCATACCGTCTACGTGCATGGCTTGGTACGCGATTCTAGCGGCCAAAAAATGTCTAAGTCTAAAGGCAATACGCTAGACCCTATCGATTTGATCGACGGCATCAGCGTAGACGATTTGGCAGCCAAACGTACTGTCGGTTTGATGAATCCAAAACAAGCAGCGAGCATCGACAAAGCAACACGCAAAGAATTTGCTGATGGCATTCCCGCTTATGGCACCGACGCTTTGCGCTTCACCATGGCGAGTTACGCATCCTTAGGTCGCAACATCAACTTCGACTTAGGTCGTTGCGAAGGTTATCGTAACTTCTGCAATAAATTGTGGAACGCGACACGCTTCGTCTTGATGAACACCGAAGGCAAAGATTGCGGCTTCACCGGCACAGCCAGCGACAATGATCTCGATTACTCACAAGCCGATAAATGGATCATCTCCACACTGCAACGCACGGAAGCAGAGTTAGAAAAAGGTTTCGCTGACTACCGCTTCGACAATATCGCATCCGCCATCTACAAATTTGTATGGGATGAATACTGCGATTGGTATTTGGAAGTAGCGAAAGTTCAAGTACAACAAGGCAGCGAAGCACAACAACGCGCCACCCGTCGCACTTTATTGCGCGTATTGGAAGTGACACTGCGTATGGCGCACCCAGTGATCCCATTCGTGACCGAAGCCTTATGGCAAACAGTCGCACCATTGGCAGGCAAAACGCTGAAAGCCGAAGGCGACTCCATCATGATGCAAGGCTACCCATTAGTGAATGCAGAGGCGATCGACGAAGCAGCCGAAAGCTGGATGGCAGGCCTCAAAGCTGCAACCGACGCCTGCCGTAACTTGCGCGGCGAAATGCAATTGTCTCCAGCGGTGCGCGTACCACTGTTGCTGCAACCAGCCAACGCTGCAGACAAAGCACGCATGGAAAGCTATGCACCTTACATGGCAGCCTTGGCGAAATTGTCCGAAGTGCAGATCATCGACACCCTGCCAGATTCACCAGCCCCAGTTTCCATCGTCGGTGAAACTAAGCTGATGTTAAAAGTAGAAATCGACGTCGCCGCAGAACGCGAACGCCTGTCGAAAGAAATGGCCAAACTCGAAGCTGAAATCAACAAGGCACAAGCCAAACTCAGCAACGAAAGCTTTGTGGCACGTGCGCCGGCTGCTGTGGTCGAGCAAGAGAAAGAACGTGTTGCTGGCTTCTCTGCGACTTTGAATAAGATGAAGGAATCGTTTGCTAAGTTGGGATGATTGTTTTTTTGGTTGGGTTGTAAATGCAAAAAGCGCTTCGGTTTGAAGCGCTTTTTTGTTTTGGTGCAGCTTCAATGCTTAAGTTGGACACAACCTCATCGTACCCGCCCTTCAAGGCTACTTAAGTTACCAAATTTTATATTGTGACAGCCACACGTCGACGACATCGAACCGCAATATCTTTAATGTACAACGATTTGACCAAGCGACTCCCATGCCACAGACGCTTAGCAATGGCTGGTCGATGGTTCCGCCGACGGCGAAAACAGGTCCCCCACTCATTCCAGAAATTCCCTCTGGAAAATCAAGATTCATCGAAATTAGAGCGGAACTGTGAAGTTCACGCGAATTTATCGGAAACTCGAGAAAGCATGAGTCAATTCCTGAATCCACCAGCGTTCTGTCGAATGTTATCACGCGCTGATAAGGTTTGAGTTCTTGGGTGGTATAAGTCTTATTCCTTGACGCTGGAAAACCTGTGAAAGCAAAGAGGCCTAGGTCGAGAGGTGACCCAATTTCGTTAGCCGTCCAAAATTCAACGTGGGAGTATGTTGAAAAGGATTCAGATAACAAAGGAGCAACCGCGATATCAAGTTCTGGTTGCGCAAAAAATTCATATTTCAGTATGTCAATGAATTCCTTGCGCCCACGCGTGACAAGTATAGTACGTTGACCACGTTGATTGCTCGTGATCATGTCATCGAGCACGTGCTTTGCGGTCACAAAGAATGGAATCCCATCCTTTTCGTAGAAAAAACCAGTGCCAAACGCTTCCACTCGCGGCCCAGGTACAGTACGGACAACCATTGCAACAGAACGCCGCCTTTTATCAATAGCATCATCTATGTTCCCATACCAATGCTTTAACAAATCCTTAGCGGAATCAAGATGTGACTTTGGTACTGTCATGTTTTGCAAAAAGAACCTTCGCGGGCGGATGCGTCCAGCGCGGTATGTAAAGGCGCTCTTCTGTTATACATCTTCCATCTCAAAAAAATCTGTATCAACCGCCTTAACTTCATATGAATTTTTTGTTTGGACACCGACTCCATATTTGTACATAAGGTCAACAAGTCGAACACCGTCGATAAGAATGATCTTATGGTGAGCTTCTTTTGCCTTTTTCTTGGCGCTTTCAGTGAAGTCCGTCGTTGTCACGAAAATTCCCTTAGTCGTATCACCGCTCATCGCGCCAATGAAGTTTCTAATGTCGGTTTCTTGGACTTTGTTTTCCGTAAAACGTTTTGCTTGAATATAGATTTTTTCTAGCCCTAGCTTATCTTCATTCATTACACCATCAATTCCACCATCACGAGACTTTGACGTTTCAACATATTCACCATAGCCCATTTTATTAAGCAGAATCAGAACAACTTTTTCGAAAGCATATGGATCGTATTTTTTGAGTTTTTCAAGAAGCTCGTTCTTGACGTTTCGCTCAATCTGCTCAATTCCAGTATCGATTAGATCTTGAGGGCTTAAGGTTGAAACAGGTTTCTCGATCTGAGAATTTTCTGGCCTGTAGAAGTCGATCGCATCGGCATTCATCTTCTCCAAGGTGATGGATTCTCTATTGGCGGACTTCCCCTTTTCAGTAATCTGAACATGCCCTCGTTCAGGGTAATGAACCATTCCACCCTTTTTCAAATAAGATTTTCCCCAAGCGATTCGATTCTCAATTAAGCGCTCACCGCTCTTCGTAGTTTGATTCAATAACTCAGCAGGCAATTCCGAATAATATTTTTGCTCTACAAGTTCAATGAGTTTTCTACCTGTAATTATTTGCCCGTCATCGAGAATATCGAGAATTGGCAAAAAAGTGTCATTGAATTTTGGAAGATCCATTGTTTTCCCTTATGAGTCCGAACGACCCATTTCACTTTCAGTTAAAAGATGCAGGTCGTACGTTGTAGCTTTGATATTGTAGCCCGTAAGCGCGATTACACCGCGCTAATTGCACCAACCTTTCACACTAAACAATCTCCACCAATTCAGAATATCCACGCAAGATCGCATCCGCCGTCAAAAATCGAAGCGGCTCACTCATCGCCTGTGCGATCAAAATGCGATCAAAGGGATCTTTGTGTATCTCCGGCAGGCGCGCGACCGTGGCAGCGTGTGCTGCTGTGATGGGTAATTCTTGAAAACCACTTTTGCTAATTTCTGCCACGAGCTGATCGATGTCCACACTGAGCTTACCAATCGACGCCTTGATCGTGGCCTCCCAAATGCTCGCGCTGCTGACGTAAACCTCGGTCGCATCTTGAATTTGTTGACGGGCTTTCTCGCTCAGTTTTGGGCTGTCTAGTAACCACCAAAGATAGATATGGGTATCGATGAGTAATTTCATTAGTCGCCCTCAAATGCCGATTGAATTTCATTTGGCAGTGAGGCATCGAAGTCGTCTGCAATTTGCAATTTACCCTTCAGTGCGCCAGGTTGGCGAACTGTTTTTTTTGGGGTAATTGGAACCAACCTCGCAGCAGGTTTCCCTGCGCGCGCTATCACAATTTCGTCACCTTGAGAAACCGCTTCGACCAACTTTGAAAACTGTGTTTTTGCATCGTGAATATTGATGACTAGCATGGTTTTTATCCCTAAGTTCCGATAATTAGTCCATGTTAGTCCATATAAATTATTTAAGCAAGTAAAAATATGTGTAAATTCGAACAAGCCCAGATCATGTGCCTATCGTCCACACTAGCAAAATTCAAATTAAGCCTAGATAAGCATACGATTTTTATCGCTTGCAGCCATCATTGCGAAACGCTATAGAACCGAAAACTTTGCTATCCTAGCGCCCTTCAACAAATCGGCATTCTTGCCTACGATCGCGAACACGCATTTCATGGAAACCTATTATGGCCTCATTGCAAGATCAATTTTTAAAAGCAGGACTCGTCGATAAGAACAAGGCCAAGAAGCTGCACCAAGACAAGACTAAACAAAAGAAAGTCGAGCGTCGCACTGGCACCGAGAGTGTCGATGAAGCGCGTTTGGCTGCGCTTGAGGTGCAGCGCAAAAATGCGGAACGTGCGCGTGAATTGAATGCGCAACGTGATGCAGCCGCAGCACAAAAAGCGGTGTATGCGCAAATCGTGCAGATGGTGCAAGCCAATCGCCAAAGCAAAGGCAATGGCGACATCACTTATTACTACACGCATGGTACTAAGATCGACAAAATCTATGTATCGGCTGAAGTGCAAGGACACCTGACCGCAGGTCGACTCGTGATTGTGTGTATCGATGGAAAAGTAGAATTAGTGCCACGTGTGGTCGCCGACAAAATCGCTGAGCGCGACGAATCTTTGGTGGTGCGCGTGAAGAAAACATCGGATGAGCTTGATGCCGACGATCCTTATGCTGACTACAAAATTCCGGATGATTTTACGTGGTAGAAAGCTACTGCGTAATTCAACAACATCACTCAACAACATAATGTGAACTTGGTTCAAACCGAATAGCTGTTTGAGTCAATATTCAATACTGTTCTTTCTACATCGAGAATGTTTGTGTAGTGCGGGTGCAACCCGCGCCGCGTCAATATTGGTCATCGTTGATCGACTTATGAACCGCGCGGGTTGCACCCGCACTACACTTTTCCGACAATCACTAAAGTTCTCGGTGTTCTTAAATCATATCTAGCAAATGCCGTTCAATCTCAGCACGTCCTTCGGCACTGGTCATCGCTACAATCACATCGCCTGCACGCAATAAATATTGATCATCGGGGTTGAAGGTCCAATCGTTCCTAGCACGCACTGCGATCAAAATATAGTCTGGGCTACGCAGCCTTAATTTACCCATCGCAGTGGCAGGGAAATCAGATGGCGTCACGACCTCTTCAACCCGCAGATTCTTCTCAGACTTCAACATCTCATCTAAAAAACTGACCACATGCGGCCGAACCATTGCCGAGGCCATGCGCATGCCACCAGTGAAATCTGGGCTAATCACTTCATCGGCACCAGCCTTACGCATTTTTTCTACATTTCGCAGTTCATGCGCACGCGCGACAATACGTAATCTTGGATTTAACTGCTTGGCAGTAATGATGATCATCAGATTGCGTGAATCATCACCCGTGACGGCAAACAAACCACGTGCATCAACAATGTCTGCGTCAATGAGAAGATCGTCGTCCGAAGCATCGCCAGCCAGGTACAGCAGGTCAGGAAACTTATCTAAGTATTCGTCGAAGTTGTTTTGCTCAGGATCAATCGCTACAAACTGACGTCCGGTCTTTTGCAACTCGTGAGCCACGTTGCGTCCGACTCGCCCAAAGCCGCAAACAATAAAATGTTGCCGCAATTTTCTAATACGTTTTTCCATTCGTCGTCTCCGCAGAGAATAATCTAAATCTTTTTCAAGAAAAAATACCGTCAAGCTAGTAAATAGAAAGGTCAGCACACCCAAACCCGAAATACTCATTAACCCCGCAAACACTTTGGCACCAAACGAGGTGAGCGGCACGCCTTCACCATAACCAACTGTCGAGATCGTGATCAAGGTCATATAGATCGCGTTCTCCCAACTGCTTCGGTCACTAAAAAGATAAAAGCCTATCGTCCCAAACACAATCAAGGTCAGAAGAATCAGGGTCGCCCATCCAATGCGAGCGAGTATGCGCATGAGTTGCGCATTGTCACTCTCTGCCACTGACTGATGATTCGACACCGACGCCGGATTAATTTCTTCTGGAATTTGCATTGATAAGACCGTTTATTTTGCCAAGCAACATTGTAGCCTGCTGCAATTTTGCGTCATTGACATTCCTGCAGGCAAACGCAATTTTTGGTTTTTGAAAGCCAAATGCCGTAGTTTGGCCCAAGCTTGATTTAGATCAATTCTAGTCCAATAAGAGATGATGAAGAATGTACTCGCTCTCGCTAGTTGAGTGTGACGGTATGCGGAATAGACTCAATCATTGATCAAAAGCCACGCGCCCTCATCCATAGTCACTTACAAAGTTTGGTAGTGAATTTAATTGACTCGGCTTTACATTTCAATCGTCAAAGTCTAGTTAGCTCGACTGCGGCATCCCACATCCCATTTAGACAAAAATCGGCATAGATTTAAGTTGGAACTATGTTGGAAACTAAACTGAAAATCAGGTAAATACGGCCGCCTCGATCTCCGCAATATCAATTTTCTTTTGCTTCATCATCGCCGCCATCGCTTTGATTGAGATTGCTTTATCGGCGTGCATGGTTAGTTCAAGCAAGCGTTTAGGATAGATTTGCCACGACACGCCATAGCGATCTTTCAGCCAGCCACAGGCGGTTTCGTTACCACCGTTACTGGTGAGGGCGGCCCACAGTCGATCTGTTTCGGCTTGATCGTCTGTCGCGACAGCAATCGATACTGCCTCGCTCAAGGTGAACATGGGTCCAGCATCCAAAATTTGGTAAGGTACACCGCCGAGTATGAAATCGATTACGGCAAATTCGCCATATCCATTATCTCCAAGATAGCTACTCTCCACTTTGCTATTCGGAAGCAGCGAACAATAATACTGAGCTGCTTCCTGGCCGCGTCCATCGCGAAACCACAGACAGGTGCGAATTGAATTACTCATGGCCTACTCCTCAACAGTTCAAACGATTAACATGGAAATGCATTGCGTTTATTTCGCACACAGACAACTTAAGAACGATCATAAAGGATAGTCGCGAGAAGTTAAACACATCAGATTAACTCAATACCGTCAGCTTTAACTCTACAAAAAACTCCTTGACGCTCACCTTAAGCTTTACTATTATTAAACCACTCGGTTAATTAACCAATCAGTTCATTATGACAGATCCACTTAGCCAGACTTTTTCTGCTCTAGCAGACCCAACGCGACGTGCAATCTTGGCGCAGCTTTCTCGCGGTGATGCGACAGTGTCGGAATTAGCTCAACCATTTTTGAATGAGATGAGTTTGCCAGCTGTCACCAAGCACTTAAAAGTGTTAGAGAACGCTGGACTAATTACCAAGACCCGCGAGGCGCAAAGTCGGCCTTGCAAACTCAATGGCGAAGCCTTAAAAGTGGCAGCAGATTGGGTAGAGCAATATCGTATTTTTTGGGAACAAAGTTTTGATCGCCTTGATCTCTATCTACAAACCGTCACCGCTGAAAAGAAAGGTAAAAAAAATGTCCGCAAATCTAAAACCGCCAACGCAATCAATACAGCCAAAAGCAAATGAGATCCACCTTGTGCGTGTATATGACGCACCGGTCGAGATGGTGTGGGACGCATGGGTCGATCCTGCGCAAGCGGCGCAGTGGTGGGGGCCACGTGGATTTAGCTTGACGACGCATAGCAAAGATTTGCGCGTGGGCGGCACTTGGCGTTACACCATGCATGGACCAGACGGCACCGATTATCCAAACATCGCGACTTATCACGAAATTGAAAAGCATAAAAAACTCGTGTATGACCACGGTGCGACTGAGATTAGCCCACCTCTGTTTCGTGTGACGGTTTTATTCACCACCATCGGTAAAAAAACGCAGATGGAAATGACGATGGCATTAGCCAGTGCCGAAGCTGCGATTCAAACACGTCAATTTATCAAACAAGCGGGTGGCGAGGCGACGTGGGATCGTTTTGCTGAATACCTGGCGGAGCAGATCGAGCACAAAGAACGCTTCGTCATCAATCGCAGCTTCACCGCACCAATTGAATTGATGTATCAGATGTGGACCCAGCCGGAGCACTTCGGAAAATGGCTTCCTCCTACTGGATTTACGATGTCATTTATACGCGCTGATATTCGTGTTGGTGCTAGTTCGTTTTACAAAATGACGAATGGATCTCAGGAAAATAATGTCACGATGTATGGACGCGCTACTTACTTGGAAATGAATAAACCAAATCGTTTGGTTTACACCCAGCAGTTTTGCGATGCAGATGAAAACATCTCTCGTCATCCCATGGCACCCGCATGGCCAGAGACAATGTTAAGCACAGTCGAGTTCACAGAAGAAGGCGCAAATCAAACGCGTGTAACCGTCACCTGGGAACCCTACGGTGCAGTCACAGCGGAAGAATTACAAGCATTTATGAAAGAACGTGGTGGCATGACGATGGGTTGGACTGGTTCGTTTGATAAATTGGAAATGCAGTTGAATGCGCAACTAGAAACACAATAAGCAAATCTATTAGTAGCAGCTTCGAATGATTTCTAAAGAGTCCGATGGTTCAAGTGCAATAACTCAGGTGTGTATTGCGTGACGCTTATCACGCAAAGCTTCTAGGTCTAGTAACTAGCACAGCGAAGCGATTTTACTTTCTTGAACGCCCTCACCTCCGCCCCCTCCCACTTCCGTGAGAGGGCGTTTTATCCTGATTCTAAATGATTGTGCACATGCCTCAAACGCTTCAGTTTGTATGAATTCACCTTCACTCCAGCTTCACAATACATATCAAACGCATGTATCGATAAAGAACTAACAGCACCTACTTGTTGTAATTAGGTCTTTTAAAGTTCTCACTCTAGTAATTTCATGCACTGTCACAAAAACTGCACGTACAATCCAAGAGCAGTTTTTTCCCACTTTATAAAAATCGGAGACAACATGAAACAATCTGGCTTGATCAAATCGAGTATCGCGATACTGAGTTTGCTTGCAGCACAATTTGCAGTAGCCCAAAATTCCCCAGCCGGCTTATGGAAAACCATCGATGACAAAACTGGCAAAGTCAAATCTCTAGTGCGCATCAGCGAATCTGGTGGCGAGTTCCAAGGAAAAATCGAAAAACTATTCCGCGAAGCCGATCAAGATCAAAATCCAAAGTGCGACAAATGCGAAGGCAGCAATAAGGACCAACCCTTAATCGGATTGACCATACTGTTTAATATTAAAAAAGATGGTGATGAATTTGGCGGTGGCAAAATTTTGGACCCAGCCAATGGCAAGCTATACAGCAGCAAATTAAAACTCATCGACAGCAACAAAAAATTAGAGGTTCGTGGCTATATCGGTATGCCGATGTTTGGTCGTACCCAAACTTGGGTACGCGAAGAGTGATATTGATTGGTTTGTCAGCGCGAACACGTGCATGACAATCGACCTTGAAACCTCAGCTTCAAAACAATTGCACTGCTTAAGCGAATAACCAGTGCAATTTGTTTGCGAGACGAATACCACAAGAATTGCGTTGGTTTTGTGTACGCCCTGTTTCTCGCGTTTATTTAGAGATCGCTGTAATGAAGTTCAATTACACAGGTCTCGTCTTCAGTCCTCCTCCCTCCCAACCGCGACACTCCCCCAAAAAATTCAACGGGCTAAATCTGTTTTAGCGAAGCAAGCTTACCCCCGCTACAAGTTTAATTTCAGCCCAATCCCACTTCAATATATCTAAAAAGCTGCAAACACTCAGAAATTTCGACGCAGATTAAGAAAGTTAAACGAAGTTAGTGTAAGACCCTAGCTCGGTGATTGATAGCACCAGCGACCTGTGGTATTTTCCAAAGTTGAAATAGTCAAATAGATAATAATTATCTTTTTACAAAACGATGCTGGCTGAGCAGCTCAGTGTCAGGACTAGAGGAGTTACAACATCTCGAAGTCTATTTTGTAAAAATCACAGAACTATAAAAACATAGGGGGCCAGCTAGCTTGCATCAGACTGGTAAAAATAAGCAATACCAAGAAAACGATAATGAGCCCAAAAAAGAGCAAGACCCAGGGGGGGTCAATCAATGAACGTATAGGTCAAATCTATAGTTCTTTATCTAAATCACACAAAATCACCGCCGACTATGTTGTTGCAAACTCATTTAGAGCTGCCACGATGTCGATTGATGAACTGGCGGATGCGGTAGGTATTTCTAACGCAACCGCAAACCGCTTTGCCCGCGCCTTAGGGTTTGATGGTTATCCACAATTTCGCGCTGAACTGGTCTCCGGATTTGAGACCATGTTGGCACCGATCGAAGGCTTGCGTTCAGAAATCAGTATCGCGTCTAGCAGTTCTGAAGTGATTAACCGTTCCTTATCTGACGATATCAGCAATTTAGAAGCAACCCGCAGAGAATATCGCCTTGATTTATACGATCGCGCGGTTAAGATGATTTTAGAAGCCGAAAACATCTACATCGTTGGCTACGGAGCGAGCGCTTATTTGGGGGGCATCATGTGTCATGCACTGACAAATTATTGCAATAATGTGCAAGCGAATATTGGCACAGGCGGTCCAGCACAAGTTGCTCGCGCGCTGTATAAATTTACCGAACGTGATTTGGTAATTGCGATTTCGTTTCCGCGTTATTCGAGCGATGTCGTCACACTAGCTGGTCAAGCGAAGCGACGTGGCGTGCCCATTCTGGCGCTAACGGATCGGCCTGGATCACCAATCGCAAACATTTCTGATTTGACCTTATACACGCCAACCAAACCACAGTTTAATTCCGAAGGCATCGTGCTTTGTCTGATCGAAGCGATCTGTGCCGCGGTGGCGCATCAGTCAGAATCACCGGTTGATATCGCCGCAGAAACTACCGAATTGATGCTACCTTGGTTGCACCACGGCAAAAAATAGGTTGGACTTGATCTAAATCAGTTCTTGTTTTGGGATTCGCTCTATCATCACTTGGTAGTTACTTATTAAAGGAGCGTTTCCCATGCAAGTTGAACATCATCCATTGGCACTCGAATTTCCAGAATTCAAAGACACAATTCATACACTCAAATTAGCCAATGCACATTTTGCAAAGCTGTTTGACGAATACACAGATACCGACAAGGCGATCAATCGCGCAGAAAATGGTGTCGATCACTTAGGCGATGCGGCTTTAGAAACATTGAAAAAAGTACGCGTTCAACTGAAAGATCAGTTATTCCAATTGTTACAAGCGCATCCGGCTTAATTTAGAAAATACTGCTATTGCAGCTTGCATACAGTTCGTGCAAATAGTCACAAGGCTCTACGCTGAATGTATTTGATGCATTGATTTATTGAGTTTTAGTTTTAGTTTTAGTTTTAGTAAGGCAAGTTTAAAGCGAACTTGGAGTAAAACTCCGGTTCGCTTTTTTTTGCTTTGCTAAAACAATTCGTAAAACTACTTTGGACAAAGTTATTGACTGGATGCCTGCACACGCTTAGCGCGAAACACTTCTTCATCCGCGTAAAACGTCTCATCTTGTCCAGCCCACCAATCGGGCACGCCTAGCACTGGCAAAGGTGTGTAGTCGGCGGTCGTTAAGGCATGTGACTGCAATTGCTTACTCACCTGCGCATCCAATTGCCGTGCTTGTTGCGCAAAGCTTTGTGCGAAGAAATCAGGATCTACCCAAACCACCCATGCATGCGCTGTAATGCCTTTGTAGGGCTGCACTAACTTCTCCATCAAGGCATGTCCAAAACTCCAAACTTGCGCCACGCTTGCAAAATCATCGCGATGTTCGATGAATGCCTGTTGCCATTGATGTTCACGCAAACAACTTAACAGTCGATGTCCGCGCTCAGAATTTTCTAACACCAAGAGTGCTGCGTTTTCATCGAAAATCGTTGCCGCATCACGCGCTGGACCGCGTGATTTGCCGATACCAAGCGTTTCAATTTGCGCGGCTTGGAGTGCATTGAGTTGACGTTTGATTTGCGGAAAACTTAGCCACACCAAGGCATTAAAAAAATCATGCAAGTTTTCTCGCGTCGGCACTTTACCCGCCGCACTGATGTGGCTTTCGTAGGCAACACCTTCTGGCAATTCTTCCTGTGGAATAAACTGCAAAGGCAGATCACGATGATTGATTAAACCCACTGCCCGCGCTGCTTGGTTCAAAGCGACGCGCCAATCTTCCTGCGCCAGTATAGTTTCTGCAGCAGGAAGAATCGATGCTAACCAAGGTCGTGACCAATCAATGACGGAGTAGAACTTTGTCATCGACAATTACGCAGAGACTTTCCAGTTGATGGTCTCACCGCCATTCAGTGGTACTAAGCTGCCGTCGAGATAACTCAATTCATTTGGTAGCGTCCAGCTTTCGCGCTTTAATGTGATGCTGCCAGCATTACGTGGCAACTGATAAAAATCAGGGCCAAAGAAACTCGCAAAGCCTTCCAATTTATCCAAAGCCCCGACTTGATCGAAAGCCTGTGCATACAATTCCATCGCATGCAAAGCCGTGTAGCAACCAGCGCAACCACAAGCATGTTCTTTCACGCCTTTTGCATGTGGTGCAGAATCGGTACCGAGGAAGAATCGAGGATTGCCTGAGGTCGCTGCTTTCACCAAAGCTTGACGATGGGTTTCGCGCTTCAAAACAGGCAAGCAATAATAGTGCGGACGAATGCCGCCTTTGAAAATTTCATTGCGGTTGTATAGCAAATGATGCGCAGTGATCGTCGCTGCGATTGGACCGCTCGCTTCCGCGACATAAGCTGCGGCATCGCTAGTCGTGATGTGTTCAAACACCACTTTCAGTTCTGGCATATCGGCACGCAAAGGCTTCATCACAGTATCAATAAACACCGCTTCACGATCGAACAAATCGATCTCTGGACTTGTCACTTCACCATGTACCAAAAATGGCATACCAACTTCTTGCATGACTTCTAAAGTCTTGTAGCACTTACGCAAATCGGTCACACCCGCATCTGAATTGGTGGTCGCACCGGCTGGATATAACTTCACCGCATGCACAAAGCCGCTGTCTTTCGCACGACGAATTTCATCCGGCGGCGTGTTATCCGTCAAATATAAAGTCATCAAGGGTTCAAACGACATACCTTCTGGCAAAGCCGCCAAAATACGTTCACGATACGCACCTGCCAAGGCTGTGGTCGTCACAGGCGGTTTCAAGTTCGGCATCACAATCGCACGAGCAAATTGCGCTGCTGTGTGTGGCAAGACGGTTTTTAGAGCTTCACCATCGCGTAAATGTAGGTGCCAGTCGTCTGGGCGGGTGATGGTGAATTGTTGTGGTGCGCTAGTTGTCATAAAGGCTCGCAAAAATCGAAGAAGAGGCAATATTCGATGAACATCGCAATATGCGCTATTTTACCGTTTTGATGCCTTGCTGACGACTTTCTGTGGGGATCAAAGAATTATGGCAATACTAGCAAGCACGGGCTTAGGCCTAAAGTGGCCATACAATTTTGATCGATTTCAGCGGAATTTCCATCCTAACGAAAATTTAATCTGTAAGCCATCAATTCAATACTTTATCTGATGGAAAGCGCAGACTATCTCTTAGTAAGAAGCTCATCGGTAGAGCGTAATTTATTCCTGTCGTCGGCAAGGCTTGCATAAACCATTTTTCATACAGTTTATTAAGTTCACCTTCATTAATCATTTTAGCGATTTCTTTGTCGATCAATGCTTTTAAGGCGGGATCGTCTTTGGCAAACATGATGGTCTGTGCTTCGATGCCAATATTATT
Source organism: Affinundibacterium macrobrachii (assembly GCF_014652415.1). Classification (GTDB taxonomy): domain Bacteria; phylum Pseudomonadota; class Gammaproteobacteria; order Burkholderiales; family Burkholderiaceae_D; genus Undibacterium; species Undibacterium macrobrachii. Next base: position 55,273 of record NZ_BMYT01000007.1, on the reverse strand, counting down.
ACCAAGGATTTTCCACTGTGACACATCTGCTACGCTGGCGCGCAATCCTGCCAAGACAACTTCTTCACTGACCATCGCATCAGCCTGTGCGTCTTGCAAGATCTCAAATGCAGCGCGCGAAGTACTGGCTTCAATGATTGTTAACTCGCTTAATCTTAATTGTGGTTGCTGGCGCAACAGACTCGATGCAAGACTACCGCGCACTACAACCACACGCTTCTGCGTTAAGTCTGTCCAATTTTTGATAGTCGAGTTGGCGGGTGTAAGTAGACGTGTTGCTGAAAAAAAGTAGGGAATCGAAAATGCCACTTGTTTGCGGCGTTCAGCCGTATTTGCTGTTGTACCACATTCAAAATCAGCACGTCCTTCTTGTATCGCAGAAAAGCGATTCGATGGATTCACGAGTAAATAGCTGAGCGCCATTTGCGGCATTTTCAATTCGCGTTTCATGCGCTCGACTACTTTACTGCAAATATCCATCGCATAGCCTATCGGCTTGCTGTCTTCCGATAAATAAGAGATAGGAATACTCGCTTCTCGATGCGCGACGATGATGGTTTTACGTTCTTTGATACGCGCCAAAGTATCGGCGGCATGAACTTGTGTAGCGAACAGCAGAGTAAAGCTAATGCATAAACACTTAAACACGGTCTTCCTTTTAGGCGGAAATATTTGCCGTGGTATTTTACACTTTGAGGAGTTCGTGTGTTGTGGAGGGATTGATTTAGCGTAGTGTGGCTTTCGGTCACCGTCAACTTTATGGGCAAAGCTTGTCGACCTTTGGCCGGGGGTGGCCCGGCATCCACTCACTTTTCTTGCCTCGCCAAGAAAAGTGAGCAAAAGAAGGTGACGCAGGCCTTACTGCACTTCAGGTTCCCAATTGTGCGTTACAAAAAATGAGTCGTCGGTTCACCGTAAACTTTTTTCTATCTGGTTTTACGAACCATTGAGCCAAGAGAAATTTGATTCTCGGGATGCAGAGCAAGGTGTCTCCCGCAGCAATATGTCAATATTGCGAGGACAGACAACGCCGCTATGCACCCGAAAATCGAATTTATCGCAGCGCTCAATTATGGGTACAAACCTCGCACTTCACGCGCTTGCAACACGCGAGTACAAGCAATAATAAACGCAGCAGTACGCAAGGAAACGTTTTTGTCTTCTGTCACATGCCACACGGAGTGGAAAGCTTCTTTCATGATACGAGTTAAGCGATTGTTGATTTCGTCTTCTGTCCAGAAATAGCTAGAGAAATCTTGCACCCATTCGAAGTAAGAGACCGTTACACCGCCAGCATTCGCAATGACGTCAGGTACTACTAAAACGCCACGATCACGCAAGATGTCGTCCGCTTCTGGCGTGGTCGGACCATTCGCGCCTTCAAGAATAATCTTGGCCGTAATATGGTTCGCATTTGCTTCTGTGATTTGTTGTTCCAAAGCGGCTGGAATCAAGATATCGCATTGCACTTTCCAGAATTCTTCGTTTGGCAAAACAGCCTCGGCACCTGGGAAGCCGGCCACACTGCCATTGGCTGCAACGTGATCGAGTAACTTCGGCACATCCAAACCATTTGAGTGGAAAATCGTACCGCCATGATCTTGTACTGCCACTACTTTGGAACCTGCTTCAGCGAATAAACGTGCGGCGATACCACCGACATTACCAAAGCCTTGCACTGCGATTTTTGCACTAGCAATTGTCACACCTTTTTTCGCAGCAGCTTCGCAACCAACCACGAACACACCGCGACCTGTCGCTTCGCGACGACCCAAACTACCACCTAGAGAAATTGGTTTACCAGTCACTACACCAGTCGCGGTACGACCTTCGTTCATGGAGTAAGTATCCATCATCCATGCCATGGTTTGTTCATTGGTGTTGACGTCTGGTGCCGGGATGTCTTTGTCTGGGCCAATGATGATGCCGATTTCAGAAGTGTAACGACGCGTCATACGCATCAATTCACCGCGTGACAAAGTTTTTGGATCAACACGGATACCGCCTTTTGCACCACCGTAAGGAACGTTGACTGCCGAGTTCTTAATTGTCATCCAAGCAGACAAAGCCATCACTTCCGACAAAGTCACATCTTGGTGGAAACGCACGCCACCTTTACCTGGGCCGCGAGAAGTATTGTGTTGTACGCGATAACCTTCAAAGTGCGCAATCGTGCCGTCATCACGTTCGATAGGGACGTCAACCACCAAAATACGCTTAGGACGTTTCAATGTTTCGACCCAACGCGACAAACTGCCGAGGTAAGGTGTAACACGATCAATTTGTTCCAGATATACATTCCATGGACCAGTCGCATGTGGGGTAAGGTAGGACGGGATTTGGTGATTACTAGACATGGTAAGTCTCGCTTTTCAGTAGATTAGATCTTGAAAGAATGAATAATTGTTTTGACCGAATGGTGTTCGTTTATACAAACCAAGCCGATCAAAGGCAGCGCATCTTAAGGCAAGACAGTTACCGGTCTCCAATGCTTTGTTTGCATTTATCTATGCACGATACGCATAGATATGTTTTTAGACATTTTCCATCAAAGCGATCGCAACTTAAATTACCAACCAACGACAAGCTGATTCTTAGAAAAATAGCGCAATGATCGAGCCTGAATAGCAGCGAGATAAAAGAAAAAAGCGACAGAAATAGGTTTTACGAATATTTGTGAATGGAGGGAATGGGCGTACAAAAAACTATGTCACAACTGCAAACACAGCGAGAAGCTTGGTGATGTAGCGTCTGAAGAACCTCAAGGAAATCCAATGCAGATCAATTTTTGTTCATCGACGTTTTGGAGAATCTGGCATTAAAAAAGACCACTCAAATAAAAAAGATCGCTTACACAGCAAGCGATCTTTTTTATTGTCAGAATATGACTCGGTAATTTTATAACTTAGTGATTTCGATTCTAGGTAATTTAGCGAATCAAAGAGAGAATAAAACTTTTTCGACGCTATTCAGTTGCGCGAAGGTGTCCTATTTGACTTAGGCACTCACCTGCTCACCCGCAGCTTGAGAAGTTGTTTTGTTCAACGCACTCAACAAAGCTTGATCGACGACGTGATCAACGGAGACCACTTTAGCGCGCCCTTCGCGGAAATTTTTCTCTAATTCATTAATCGCCACAGAGAATGATTTCTCTTTTTGACTAGAGGTAAAAATAAACAGACTGCGCATAGGGCTAACCCAAGCGAGTCGAACTTTTTGTAGGCTGTCATCTAGCATACGGAATTGCACCCAAACGCCGCGCTCTAAATTCGCGACGGTTGCTACCGCATCTTCAATGGCTTGCTCAACCTTGGCGACTAAATCTTCTTCGCGAATGATGACGTCATTGAGTTCTGGCAGATAGAAATCAACTGGTTGCGCTTGCGCATCCACAGCTTGCGCTTCTGCTGCGAGTTGTTTGGCTTTTTCCTCTGCAGCGAGCTTCGCATCGGCCTTGGCTTTTTCCATCGCAAGGGCTACAAGTCGGGCTTTTTCCGCTTCTTCTGCTGCGGCCTTAGCTTTCGCTTCTGCTTCTGCCTTTGCTCTTTGTTCTAGACGACGCTCAGTGGCAATTTTGGCTGCCTCAACAGCGATTTCCATTTGTCGCTCTGGCGACAACTCAAGCGGAGCTCTAACGATTGAAGCATGACATTCGGCTAAGTCAGCGAAAAATTGAACGCGATCTGCATCTTCCCACTTGATGAGACTAAGCCATTTATTTAGTCGCGCCAAAATTCCCGGCAAACGATTAATCATATCTTGGCGTTGCGCCAAAGTGAATTTCGGTTTGATGCTCCAGATCAAATCATCCATCGTTTTGATAGCATCTTCGACTGCATGCGGTTTCTGATCTTGCACGCTATACGCCAAGGTCAGTACTTTTTTCCATCGATTCTCTAAGAAGGTTTCGACAAACGCCATCACTTCACCAGTCCCAATGCGCATCGAGACATCGTTGTTCGCAGAGATACTAGCCTGAACAAACTTCTCTCTTTGCAATGCCCGATTAATTGGCGCTTGCAAAGCTTCGATGGTAGCGGCTTCTTCTTTCTGGATGAAAGATTCAAGATCAGTGACAACCTCATCGAACAAACTGAGCTGTTGATCAAACTCATTTTGCACCCGCGCTACATTGCGCTGCATTTCCTGAAATAAAGGATCAGCTTGTCCTTTCGCTGGATCAAGCGCAGAACTGTATTTGGAGAGTAAATCAATTAAGCGACGCGCAGGATGCGAATCTTGAAAAAAGAAATCTTTATCGATCAACGCGGCTTTGAGCACTGGCACTTGCAGTGCACTAATCAAGTCTTTAATCGGATCAGCGATTTCTTGGTTGCTTAAGACACCATCAAACACATGCGACATCAAGTCAAAGGTATGTTTTTCAACACCGCTATGAAACATCGCTGGCATTTCTTGTCGCAAATGGGACAAACGCACGGCTTGCTGCGCACCAGACACGAGCTGGTGAATCGCCATATTTTTTTGTACGCCTGCAAGATACTGAAACAACTCGGAATTAGCTGGTTGAAAGCTAGCGGTACCAAGATTGTATGGAACAGTTCCAGCGCCTGTCGGCATGCCTTGCTGTTGTGACACTTGCGCATCAGCGCCAGGCGGCAGTCCTGACTGCGCTGAAAAATACTGCTCTAATTTTTTTGTAACTTCGTTTTTAACTGCTTCGCCTAATCTGGCAGCTTCGGCGCTTGCTTGTTTGCGCTTTAAACGATAAGTCTCTTGCAGGTCTGGCAGCACCCCACGCACCACCAATAATTCATTCAAACCGTGATACAGCGGCGTCAAATCAAAAATCAGATCACTTAATAAAGGCAATGCAAAATCATGCGCTGCTTTTTCTGGATTAAATTCGCACCACGCCGTATTTAAGGCTTGTAAAAACACTTCAGGTCGGAATGGATTCTGGCTCAAGTTTAAGGTCTCTAAACCTAATAAACTCGCAAGGCGCATATTTAATGCAGCCAAACTTTCTGCGTGCGTTAATTCTAGTGAACGACTGGCGCGGCTGATGCTCAGCTTCAAATCCATCTCTTCATAAGAGACTAAGGTCATTCCTTCATCAGAAATAGCGACTGGCTTTTTCTTATCATTGCTTCGTAAAGCAGCAACTTCGTTCTTTAAAATTTTCTCGATCGCACCCGAGCACAAATAATAGTAGGTGTAGGTGCTATTTTTTAATAGTTGCGCGCCGTGAAAATACAAATTGGCTTCTTTGGCATCACTCGATTCTTCTGATTTTACAAACAAGGCGTGTGATAAGCGCGCAGAAAAGGCATCGATTTGTGGCGTGATTAATTGATAGGCGTGCTGCAACAAAGCCTGCCAGGTGTCCAATTTTTCTAAAGGAATTGGCGCTACCGCATGAGGACTTTTATCTGCCTGCTTTTGATGTACCGGATTCATCGACATAAAAGTTTTTTTACAACACACACCTTAAAAGCTACTTCACTAAAAACAGCATGACCACAAAATCAACAACTGAGCGTCAGCTTCAGAAACAATATGTGAATTAGTCGCATCATTTGAAGGACTATATTCAATTAATTTCCACATGGAAATGTTCGAAACGCAATTCCGCTCATTTTTTAAGCATTTTTTTATGTTAGATCAGTTTTTCTTTGATTTTATTGTTTTTATTTTATGGTTACGCATGAAATTCTTGACTCAAAATAAATTCAATTAGAGCAAGCACTACTAAAGTAAATCAAGAATTAAGCTTCTGATAAGCTTGGATATCTCCACACTTGCACTCCCTTTGCTCTAAAATACGAGGTTTTCGAGGAACGCCAGCCTTCTCGTGCTTGCCACTCCTGCAATCTACCTTGCAAACTATTCTATGTCAAAGAAATTACCAACAAATGTCACACCTGCATCGTTCGAAAGTGCGATGGCTGAGCTTAGTGAATTGGTGTCGCAAATGGAGACTGGCCAACTACCATTAGAAGCTTCTGTAACGGCATACCAACGCGGTTCTGAATTAATTAAATACTGTGCCTCACAATTAGAAAAAGTAGAGCAACAAGTGAAAATTCTTGATGCTGGCATGCTCAAGCCGTTTAGCACAGACACTGGCGACACAAATGCCAACAATCAAAATAATCAAGAGAGCATTGCATGAGCGGACCATTCCAAACTTGGATGACCTCCACCCAAGCCGCAGTTGAAATCGCACTTACGCAATACTTACCAGCGCCTACACAACTGCCACAAAAACTGCATGAAGCGATGGCTTATGCAGTGCTCGACGGTGGGAAACGCGTACGCCCTCTATTAGTCTTCGCTGCGGGTAACTTATTTTCCGCACCAAATGAGCTCTTGTCTCGCGCAGCCTGTGCCGTCGAAATGATTCATGCTTACTCACTAGTACATGATGACATGCCTTGCATGGATGATGATGCACTTCGTCGTGGCAAACCAACCGTTCATAAGAAATATGATGAAGCAACGGCATTATTGGTTGGCGATGCCTTGCAAGCCCAAGCGTTTTTAGTACTGAGTGAAGCCCAAGCAGAAGCGGATCGCAAACTGCCAATGTTGCAATTATTGGCACATGCCTCAGGCTCATTGGGTATGTGCGGCGGTCAAGCGATTGACTTAGACAGTGTTGGAATCGCCCTCAATATCACCGAGTTAGAACAAATGCACAGACTCAAAACGGGTGCTTTACTACGCGCATCAGTTTTATTAGGTGCAATGAGCGGCAAACATTTAAGCGCGGTAGAAACAAGCGCGCTAGATGACTATGCGCGTGCGATAGGCTTAGCATTTCAAGTGGTCGATGATGTCTTGGATGCGACTGCCGATTCTGCAACCTTAGGTAAAACAGCGGGCAAAGACGCTGCCGATAATAAGCCTACCTATGTATCTTTATTAGGTTTAGAAGCGTCGCGCCAATTGGCACAAAAGCTATGCAGCGATGCCCATCAAGCCTTATCAATTTTCGGAGAGTCCGCCCAATATCTGCATGATTTAGCAGATCTCATCGTTCAGCGGAAAGCATAATAATGTCCCTACTTCATACGATTAATTCGCCAGCAGATTTACGCCAGCTTAACCGCAATCAATTAACTTCATTGGCAGATGAATTGCGCCAATACGTGATTGATTCTGTGTCAAAAACTGGTGGACATTTATCGTCTAATCTCGGCACAGTGGAACTGACGATCGCCTTACATTACGTATTTAATACTCCCGAAGATCGCTTGGTATGGGACGTCGGCCATCAAACCTATCCACACAAAATTCTGACCGGGCGTCGTGATCAGATGCATAGTCTGCGTCAGCTAGATGGCATCTCAGGCTTTCCGCGTCGGATCGAAAGTGAATACGATACCTTTGGTACTGCGCATTCTTCTACCTCGATTTCTGCAGCGCTTGGCATGGCCCTGGCAGCACGCACAAAAAATGAATCGCGTCATGCGGTGGCGATTATTGGAGATGGCTCAATGACAGCCGGTATGGCATTCGAAGCATTGAACAATGCAGGCGTGTACGACGATATCAATATGCTGGTGGTATTGAACGATAACGATATGTCGATTTCACCACCAGTTGGCGCATTAAACCGTTATCTGGCGCGCCTGATGTCCGGTAAATTTTATGCCGCCGCACGCAATGTTGGAAAGTCGGTATTGCCGCCGCCAATGTTGGAATTAGCACGCCGTTTTGAAGAACATGCCAAGGGCATGATCGTCCCTGCAACGATGTTTGAAGAATTTGGCTTTAACTATATCGGGCCTATTGATGGACATGATTTGGAATCCCTAATTCCGACATTGCAAAATATTAAAAACCTCAAAGGTCCGCAATTTTTGCACGTAGTCACGAAAAAGGGTCAAGGCTACAAGCTCGCGGAAGCCGATCCAATTTTGTATCACGGGCCTGGTAAGTTTAATCCAGCAGAAGGAATCAAACCTGCTGCTGCACCTGCCAAGAAAACCTACACACAAGTTTTTGGTGATTGGTTGTGCGATATGGCGGCAGTCGATGACAAATTGATCGGCATCACTCCCGCGATGCGCGAAGGCTCGGGCATGGTGGAATTTGAACAGCGTTTCCCACAACGCTATTACGACGTTGGCATTGCGGAACAGCATTCCGTGACCTTTGCGGGCGGCTTAGCGACCGAAGGCTTAAAACCTGTGGTGGCGATTTATTCGACCTTCTTGCAACGCGCTTATGATCAATTGATTCATGATGTCGCTTTACAGAATTTGGATGTTACCTTTGCCCTGGATCGCGCTGGTTTAGTCGGTGCCGATGGTGCGACCCATGCAGGCAATTATGATCTCGCCTACTTGCGTTGTATTCCGAATATGGTGGTGATGGCGGCAAGTGATGAGAATGAATGTCGACAAATGCTGACGACCGGGTATCACTATCCGGGTCCTGCGGCAATCCGCTATCCACGTGGCGCCGGCATAGGTGCCGCTATCAACAAAGAATTGACATCGCTACCAATCGGCAAAGCTGAAATGAAACGTCAAGGCAAGAAAGTAGCGATTCTCGCTTTTGGCTCTATGGTGCATCCATCTTTACTCGCTGCGGAAGCACTCGACGCAAGCTTGGTCAATATGCGTTTTATCAAGCCGATTGATACGGAGATGATCAAAGAAATGGCGGCCAGCCATGACGCCATTGTCACCGTCGAAGAAGGCTGCACGATGGGCGGTGCTGGTTCGGCAGTGGCAGAAGCTTTAGCACAAGCAGGGATAGCAAAACCCATGTTGATCTTAGGCTTGCCAGACAAGTTTGTCGATCACGGTGATCCTGCGCTGCTATTAGCACAATGTGGCTTGAACGCTGAAGGCATAGAGGCGTCGATTCGCCATCGTTTCTTCTAATGCTTTAATGATGCATTAATAATCCGATTCATCACAAAAAAAACCGCGCAATGATCTGACCCCAAAAAGAGCGTGGTTTTTTATTCGGTGATTTTTATGCTGCGAGTTTTATGCTGCTATTTTTTATTGCTCTACACATCTTGCTCGACCAAAGCAGCGCGAATATCTTCTCGAATAACTTCAAGGCAAGTTCTTTTGGATGAAATCGAAATTACTTCTGGCTTGCATCGGCCATTCTCTGATCTCAAGTGAAAGTCTAACCATCACTCCAAGGCCAAACGCAGCAAACTAGGTGTCTGCCCAGTCCAGCGCTTGAACGAGCGGCGGAAATTCGTCGCATCGTGAAAGCCGAGATAAGTGGCGACCCCTTCGTTATCCATTTCTTGAAAATGGAAAAGGTAGAGCGCCATGTGCGTGCGAACCTGATCTAGCTCTGCTTGAAAGTGCGTACCGTGTCTTGCAAGGTGCCGTTTGAAGGTGGCGATGCTACAATCAAAATGTTGTGCTGCTTTTTCTAAGCTCGGCGCGCAGCGTAGATTGAGGGCTAGGTAATCATACAATTGTGGAATGATGCTTTGCGCAGGTGCTTGATTTAATGCTGCAGTAGTCGCATGCATAATCGCGATATCGGCACTGACAGCATTTGTTCTTGGCCACGGCAAATCCAAATATTCAGCCGGAATGATCATCGCATCAAGATAACAATCGAAACGCAAATCGCGGCCTAGGTGGACTTGATGTTGTTCAATGTGTTGGGCGCGACTGCGATTGAAACAATAGCGCCAAGGCAGACGTTGTTCACTGAGCCAGCGGCACATTGCCGTCACAGCAGTCATATGCATTTCCACCAAAAACGGCAGCATCTCGGGTGCACCCCATTGATCCATCCAGTACAAGATCACTTGCCCATTTTCTTCTTTCAATCTCGGCGTCAAAAGTGGACACAAGTCTGTTCGAAACTGCACTAGAATTTGCAAAGCCTGACGTAAAGTCTGCGCATACAAGAGCGCTTGACTGGCACTGCCATAATGCCCAGGTAACATATGTTGACCGAGTATAAAACTCGTATCCTTGCTTTGCGACTGTCGAGCTAGATACTGCAGCAACTTTAAATACTGCTCCGGACTGATTTTGCGTTCTGGCCGTGTGAAGTCTTCCCCATCCAACTTGCTTGCCTTGCGCGCTCCGACCAAATCCACTTCCAAACGCTGGGCACTTTGCCACGCCAGCATGGCATGATGCTGGGCTAACAAACAAGGATCACTGCAAAAAAAATAGGCCATTTGATAAGGGGCGATTCAGCTAAACACCGCTGTTCGCGACATGCCTGCAAGTGCTTCTGTTTCTTCGCTGTGCTGTGCGACCGGATCGAGTGGATCAAGTCGGACTAATAGCTCGTCAAGTTGCACGACCGCCTCGCTACAAACAGCACGCAATGTAATTGGCACTTGACGAGTCTGCGTGTAAAAGTGCATCTGCGCTACCATCGCACATAAATGATCGACTTTTTTCTGTGCAGAATCTAGCGTGGTTGATGGCATGTAAATCGCAAATCGATCGCCAGCGTAGCGACATAACACATCTTGATTCGACAAATTCAGTAACAGCATATGCGCCACCGCTTGCAATGCTCTGTCACCTTCTTCTACGCCACAATCACGATTTAGGAGATGGAAGGAATTGATATCCAACAGCGCAACACAATTCGAGACATCAGAATGGCGTCCCTGCTCCATCGCAATTAGACGACGAAGATAAGTCGCATCGACCAATTGTGTCACACGATCAAACGCCAAATGATCGCGAAACAGGCGTTCACGTTTTTGTAAATGCAGATTCAAGGAGAACTGTTCATGTCGCCAAAAATATAAACCAGCCGTCAAGATCAACATACCACCCAAGGTGAATCCGGCCTCCAGCCAATGATCCCACATCTGCTCTTTACCGACGCGATAAAACTCATCCATGCAATCAGCCCAAGCACCAAGCATGATCAAGCCCATGCCCGCCGCTAATAAATAGGTGACTTTGCCTCGTGGTCTACTGCTGAGCGTCATCAGTAACCACAGGCCTGCCATGACAGCAGTACCACCTTCGGCGATCACGTCTAGCCATTGAATTGACTCAAATGGCTTTGCTATGCCGATCGTGCTAAACGCAGTCAAGGTAAGCAAGAGAGCAAATGCAAAAAGTAAAAGTGGTGTTTTGTGAAGTGAAAGCATGATGGCCCGCGCAATTAATAGATCCAGACTGGACAGTGCGCGCGAGACTAAACGGCTTACATGACAAGAAAATGACAATTACCGATATTTTCCAAAAACTGGAAATGCGAGATGTGAAAAACAACACAGGTGCAAACAGCTCACAGAAAGTTGAGAATCGTGTGTGCACGGCTGGATTTACACGGCTTGTTTTCATTCGCTAGATAGATAATAAGGTGTGGGAATGCCGGGTCTAGTAGAACCGCTTAATCCCTAGAAAAGTGAGTTCGCGTGCAATGTGCAAGATGCACATGTATCGTGCCGTGCGGTCATTTAAGCTCATCACCTGCATCAATTACTCAATAAAGATAGCAAAACGAGCCGCTCTGAGAGCAGCCCAAAATCTCTGTAACGCGACTGACATATTTGACTTCTAGACTGCGGGCTTTTCCATCGTCAACCCAGCCCGATACATCATGACACACACAACGCACCAAGCTCGCAACACGCAACTTCATAACGTGAAGGCCACTTCTAACGCAGTCAATTTGTGCAAACTCAGCGCCATCACGTTTGGCGTCTTATGCATGATGCAAGCGCAAGCACAGACACAAACACAAACGACTATGGGTGGCAGTATCGCCCTCGAACCGCAAAGTGTGACAATCACTGGTCAACGTGCCAGTATGCGTAAAGCGTTAGAAATACAAGAAAAAGCCGACAACATCGTCAGCGTCATTAGCAGCGACGACATCGGTGCATTACCAGACAAGAACGCAGCGGAAGCATTAGCGCGCTTACCTGGCGTCTCAGTGCAACGCGATCAAGGTGAAGGACGCTATATCACCGTGCGTGGCTTAGGTCCTGATCTAAATGCCATCACCATCAATGGTGCTCTAGTCCCTTCACCAGAAGCAAGCCGCCGCGCAGTCGCACTCGACGTGCTGCCTTCCGGCATCATCCGCACACTCGAAGTCATCAAAACATTGCGTCCAGATATGGATGCCAATTCACTCGGTGCCACGGTCGAGGTGAAAGCACTCACTGGCTTCGACTTACCAAAACAAGTGATGTCATTGAATGCGGGTGTCAGCTATGACGAAAACATCAAAAAAACTAGTCCAAACGTCGGGCTCTTATTTGCCGATCGTCTGCTTGATGGCAAGTTTGGTATTGCCGCAGGTTTAAGTATGGAAAAGCGTGAATTCGGTTCCGATAATTTGGAGACTGGCGGCGCATGGAGCAATGGTCGTTTGTCTGGCCTCGAATTGCGCGACTATTTGCCAGTGCGTGAACGTCAAGCACTGGCGCTCAATTTAGATTGGCGGCCAAATGCGGAAAGCAGCTATTTCATGCGTAGTTTTGTAAGCAAATTTAGCGACGACGAAATACGTGATCGCCTGACCGTGAGTAATGTCAGCGGCGGTGCCTTAACTGAAGGTGTGCCTGCCACCGCACGATTAGAACGGCGTCTGCGTCAACGCAAGTACACGCAAGGAATTAACTCATTCTCATTAGGCACTGAACAGCATGTTCAAGGTTGGAAGCTTGAAGCGAATATTGCGCAAAGCACGGCATCTGACGACACGCCAGATGCCTTAAACGATGCACGCTTCCGTGGCACATCCAACTTCAATGACATCAGTTTCACGCAAACCAATTTACCGAAACTCAATGCGCCAGCCAGCGCCTACGACCCTAGCAAATTCGCCTTGAATGCCTTGACCTTTCAGACTCGTTTTTCTGATGACAAAGAACACCATGCACGCGTTGATCTCGGCAAAACTTTCGATCTCGGCGATTGGGATGCAAAATTAAAATTCGGTCTCAAAACCAGTCAGCGCAATAAGAAAAATGACACAGATCAATTCGCATTTAGTAGCAGTACAAGCGCAGCGAATTACTGGGGTGCGGGTGCAACTTCGATGTCGTCTTTTGTTGGGCAAGAAGTCGATTATCCGCTAGGACGCATAGGCTCAAGATTAGACCCTGTGGCATTACGTGCCCGCGTCGCGGGTGCTAATCGCGCCGCAGCTCGCTCGACTGTCGAGTCCGCGATCAATGATTTCTCTATGGATGAAAACATCGACGCAGCCTATATCCAAAACGGTTTTCATTTTGAAAATATGAGCTTCTTGTTGGGCACGCGTTTGGAACAAACGAAATTCGACGCTTCGGGAAATAAAATTGTTGCTGGCGTCAGCACACCAAACCAAAGTTCGCGCTCCTACAATAATTGGTTGCCGACACTACAAGGCCGTTACGACGTCGATGCTAAAACCAGCTTGCGTGCTGCGTGGACAAATGCCGTGGTTCGTGCCAATTTTAGCCAATTGGCACCAGGCGTTAATTTAATCAGTAGTACCGAAGCACAAATTGGCAATCCATTGCTCAATCCTATGAAAGCGAGCAACCTCGACTTTGGTATCGAACGTCGCTCGCAAGACGATGGCAGTGTATCGGCCTATCTATTTCATAAAGATATCAAGAACTTCACTTACACCACCAATCTAGCGGGCACGGCACCGTGGACTGGCTACACCACAGCGATCAGTTATGCCAACGGTGACAAAGCCAAAGTTCAGGGTATCGAACTCGGCTATAGCCAATCTTTACGCATGTTACCGGCACCGTTCAATCATTTGATTTTCTCTGCTAACCTGAGCTTGAGTAAGTCCGACGCCAGCATTAGACGTTTCGACAAAGCCAGCAATAGCTACAAAACTCGTAGCATACAATTGCCAGGCCAATCGGACCGCGTTGGCAATCTGATGTTGGGTTACGAAGATGGCGCGATCAGTACACGCTTGGCTCTCAACTATAAATCGCCGTATTTGTTAGAAGTCGGATCAGACATCTTGGCAGCCGATCAGGATCGAATGGTTGACACACAAAAGCAACTCGATTTTTCCTTGTCTTACCAAATCAATCGTCGCTATCAAGTCGTGTTTGAAGCGAACAATTTGAACAATGAAATCTACTATGTGTATTTGGGGAATAAGTCACTCAACGCACAATATGAACAATATGGTCGCACCTACAAGGCGAGTTTGAAGATCAATTTCTAAACGGCTTTCGTAAATGAGCCTTGGCCTATTCGCAGGTGAATCTGGAATAGGCCATCAACACTATTACTGATTAAAGTATATCTATGCAAAATTTAAATTCTTCTCAAACAAAATGGCTGCGCGCTATGCAAGTCAGTGTGTTGTTCGGACTAGTTCTGACTAGCAGCATCGTAAGTGCAAACCCAAACCCACAGCCAAAACAGCTACCAGATTTTGTTAAATCCTCTGTCGATTTTCGACCACTCAACAACGGTGATTGGTTAATCCTAGACAAAAAAGCCTTACGCTTAGTATCTCCATCGGGTGTGGAGCGCACTGCCATGAAAGTGCGTGCCAAACAGTTTGATGTACGTGAGAATGCTGATCACGCTTTAGCCGTTTTGATCGATAGCGATACACAAAATGCCTTGCCGATTCGAATTCAACAAGGGCAATTTCAATTACAAACCAAGCTACCCGCAGCCACCACTGCGCTCGATGCAAACTGCCTGTATCGCGATCAACAGCAACTCATGCACCTATTCTTGATTGCAAAAAGTGGGCATGCACAACAGTGGATACTAGAAGGCGATCAGCCGCGTTTAGTCCGTAATCTAGCACTCCCAGCGAATGCCAAATCCTGTGAGGTCGACGATCAAACGGAAACTTTGTACGTTAACGAAGAAGATTTTGGTGTCTGGGCTTACTCCGCACAATCCGAAAACAGCGGCACACGCCAAGCCGTACAATTGCGCCAGCCTTATGGTCGACTGCAGCAAGGGGCTCATGCGATGCATGTCTTTTCAGGTGGAGTCGCCGTCTTGGATGAAGCTGGAAAGAACATTTTCTTGTCTACAGCTACAAAACAAGATTGGAAAATTACAAAGCAATTTTCCAAGAAAACAAATGCAGCGTGGCCGCAACAAACAGGCTCCTTGCGCACGCTTGATACAGACAACAAAACAAACTTCTACCTACGCGATGACAGCAAAAAAGCTTGGATGCAGATAGCTAGCTTGCCGCGCAAAAAAGACGCTCCGCAGGAGTCGATTCCTGTATTGATTCCACAAGTACAAACCGAGGAAATGAGTCGCCTCGGCGACGCAGCGGATGATCCTGCAATCTGGCGTCATCCAACAGATAGCCAACTCAGCCGCATTCTTGGCACGAATAAAAAACAGGGATTGCTAGTCTATGATATGCAGGGGAAGCAAACCCAACTATTGGAAGTCGGTCGTCTGAACAACGTCGATGTGCGTCAACAAATCCAGTGGCAAGATGGTGTCAGTGATATCGCCATCGCCACCCAACGCGACGACTACAGCTTGGTTCTCTTTGACATCGATGGCAATGGCACATTGCGAGAAGCTGGCCGCATTGCGACGGGATTAAAAAATATTTATGGCACTTGTTTATATCAGCCTAGCCGCGGCGGTCTCGAAGCTTTTGTGAACGATAAAGACGGTGTAGTCCAACACTGGCGCATCGAGAGAAAGAACGGCAAATACCAAGGCACACAACTACGTCAATTGAAACTTGCGACGCAACCTGAAGGCTGCGTCGTGGACGACAAAACTGCGCGTCTGTTTATCGGTGAAGAAAAGCGTGGTGTATGGTTGACCAATGCAGACGCGGCGCAAGCTAGCCCACTGAAACTAATCGCCAAAGTCGGACAACATTTGCATGCGGATGTCGAAGGTCTGGCTCTGTATCACGGTCAGCAAGAAACTTATCTTGTCGTATCCAGCCAAGGTGATAATAGTTATGTGATCTATGACGCACAAGCACCGTATTCTTATCGAGGTAAATTTCGTATCGGCTTGAACCTTGCAAAAGGCATCGATGGCAGTTCCGAGACGGATGGACTAGAAGTCAGTTCAGCCAGCTTCGGTGCGGGATATAACAAGGGCATTATGATCGTACAAGATGGTCATAAGCACCTGCCAGATGGAGCGCAAAACTTCAAATACATAGACTGGCAACAAATTGCCTTGGCACTTAAACTTGTGGACTAATTCGTCTTTCGCTGTACTTTGCCCCCGCTCAAGTTCGGGGGCAAAAAATCTCTTTCGCTGATCATGCAAACCTAGCGATGCTCGACAGCATGCGAATCAGGCAAAAGGTCGAAGGAGGTGCTTAGCTTCGCGACCTCATTGCATAGAATGCAGACCTATCATATTACCTTCGGTATCCACCACCATAGCAATAAATCCATGCTCACCGATCGCCATCTTGCCTTTAAATATCGTTCCTCCATTTTGAGCAGCTCGCTCGGCTTCGACTGCACAATCGTCGCACGAAAAGTAGACTAATGTGCTACCACCCGATGGGCAATCAGGCATTTTCACCAAAGCACCGGATGCACCGTAATCTTCCATCGACATCGGAAATGTCAACATTTCCATCTCAGCAAAGCCCTCGGGATCAGGATTAGGAAGGGGCGTCAATTCAGTTTGAAATACGGCTTCATAAAAGCGTTTTGCACGTGGCATGTCCTGAACGTAAATCTCGAACCAACCGACTGGATTATTTTTCATGGTAAAGCTCCTATTCTATTTAACAGTGAATGCGGCTAAGGAACAGCGGAGGAAACATCAGGGTCCAACGAGGACATCTGCAATGCCTCAAACCCATATATCTAAAAAAAGAAAAATTGCAAAGCAAATGTGCCATAAAAGACACTGAGAAGGCAAGTAAAGAGTCGATCAGGTAGTGTACCAATTAGCCGCTCAAAGACGACAGTCAAGGCTCTAGACCCTCATAGCAAACCGATTGCGTGCCTTTACTCAGAAATCTCTCCACTGGATTGACGACGGGCTTCCATGCAAAGTCTTTCGTTTATGTGTATCGTAATGTGCGTAAGCAAATCATCGCTTTCAACAACTCATGCGTACAATCCCAACAACGGCTAGGAGAGTAAGAATGTCACAAAAATTTCCACAACAAAGTGCCAAAGATTTTCACCCAGAAGTTTTAAAACTATTTGATCAATACGTGCATGGTGGAATTAGTCGTCGCGGCTTTTTAAGTTCCGCTGGTAAGTATGCAGCGGGCGCGATGACCGCCGAAGGATTGTTGCTTGCATTAAGCCCCAACTTCGCAATGGCACAGCAAATAAGTCCCGATGATGCACGTTTGCTTGCAACCTATGTTGAATATCCATCACCGAACGGTTACGGTACTTTGCGTGGCTATTTAGTCAAACCTGCGAATGCGAAAGGCCCTTTACCAACGGTGTTGGTGGTACATGAAAATCGCGGTTTGAACCCGCATATCGAAGATGTTGCACGTCGTCTCGCCTTAGAAAATTTTATCGCTTTCGCACCGGATGCCCTGTTCCCACTCGGTGGCTATCCAGGCAGCGAAGATAAAGCACGCGAGTTATTCCCGAAACTAGATCAAGCAAAAACGCGAGAAGACTTCATCACTGCTACTGGCATCTTAAAAACCATTGCAGGTGGCAACGGTAAAGTGGGTGTCGTTGGTTTTTGTTACGGAGGTGCGATCGCCAACTTCCTAGCGACTAAGATTCCTGAACTGGCGGCGGCAGTACCCTTCTATGGCGGCGCACCCGCTTTAGAAGCCGTACCAAATATCAAAGCCGAGATCTTGGTTCATCACGCTAGCAAAGACACGCGTTTGGTAGCAGGCTGGCCTAAACATGAAGAAGCCTTGAAAGCGGCTGGCATCAAATACCAAGGCTTTGTCTATGAAGGTGTAGAGCATGGCTTTAACAACGACACGACGCCGCGCTACGATCAAGCAGCCGCAAGCTTGGCGTGGTCGAGAACCTTAGAATTATTTAATCGCACTTTACGTAATTAATGCTGAATTCAGTTTATTGAATAGTGCCGCAAACTCGGCTGTGGCGCATAGGTAGCGCTACAGCCGCAGTGAAGTCATCGTAATGAAGACCGCTTCCATTTTGAACATTCGCGTCATAAGCCCTTACTGCTATAAAACGCGGTAAGCCAATCGATCTAAACGCACCCGACTTAGCCGTGCTAATAGTTGGCGGACTTTCGGTGGATAATCAGCCAACTTCTCTAAGTCACGATAATGTTGTACCGGACTCGTATGTCGCATGATGCTTGTCATTTCCGCTTCGCGTTGTGGCAGTAGTTCTGCTTGCGGATCGGTAAACAACAATGCATTTTCCAAATCTAATCGGAACGCACGGGGATTGAGATTATTCCCCGTCACCAAAGTGTATAGCGCATCAATCCATAAGCCTTTTAGGTGATAGGTATTTTCACCGTCTTTCCACAAAAGTATCTGCAAGCGATTCGCATCTACATCCGCTTGATGCTTTTTAGCGAATCGACGCAAGTTCATCTCATACAAATACGGCAGACAGCCAATCGCCTTATATGCTTGCTCAGGCGGGATATAGAAATCATTGGCTGTTTTATCAGCAACAATAATGCGCACTTTGACACCACGTTTCAGCGCACGATTGACCTCGCGCGTGATAGCAATTGGGAAGTTAAAGTAGGGAGTACATATACAAATCTCAGATTTTGCTGCTGCCAGTAAATTACAAATCTGACGATTCAGAAAATTGTTCTTACCAAGCCCAACTAAGTTAGTTACCGTGAGTTGTTGTGCTGTACCGACTGTAAGCCTACTCGGCAATTCATAAACTGCCGATTTCAATTGCTCGCGCAATTGTCGAATCTCAGAACCGATCTCACGTGTTGCAGGCAAGCTCGTTTGATCTAAGCGATGTACCGCACCAGTCTCTAGAAAATATCGACGCATCCACGCCAACATACTTTGTGCGAGGCTGGCTTGTTGAATCACCCAATAGCGATCATACCGATATTTATCGAACTGCTGCAAATACACATTATTGATACTGGCGCCGCTATAGATCACGCAATCATCAATGACGTAGCCTTTCAAGTGCAATACACCAAACAACTCACGGGTTTGAATCGGCACGCCAAAAACCGGAATAGCTGCATCATGCAATGCGCTTTGCGCTTGATACCAAGCGGCATTACCAGCAACTTTTCCTGGGATTTTTTGCTCGCCAATTAAACCGCGCTGTGCACGATGCCAATCCACAAACACCACAATCTCTAATGCGGGATTGGCTTGTTTAGCCGCATATAAGGCATCGATTATTTGCTGCCCCGCCTCATCATGTTGCAAATACAGACTACATAAATAGATATGCGACTTTGCTTCGGCAATCTGCTGTAGCAAACAAGACTTAAATTCGGCTGCTGTATGAAGAATTTGAATCGCCTGCGCAGTTAAATTTACCGCAGGCAGATCAAGAAAGGAACTACGTGGTTTAAAAAAACGCATGAATACCAATACTTAAGAGAATGAGGATGAGAATTAAATTAAGAATTTGAGACGGCGACAAATCCAAAGAGGAACGACAATTCAACTGGGTTAACTCGCTAATTCGTTAACTCACTAGTTTGATAACAGACACCAGATAAATAAGCACGGTAAAATCGACAAAGAACGCCGCATCATCTTTGTGCGCACTTTATTCACTTTCTTCATCCACAGTTTGCTGACTGTCCTTACTTATAGCTTCACATTTCTGCAAAAACAATTCAGCCAGACTTTGAGCGATTGGGTGGCTATCAGCAAAAGAAGTATAAACTTGCTCAGCCCACTGCCATACTAAACGCACATACTCATCTTCGTCATGACTGGCATCAACGTCAATCACGGTAATTGTCGAACGATGCGCTTGATCTGGATCGATAATACGTTCGTCAGCGTGCTTCAATTTATACGCGTCTAAGACTTCATTTAATACCGTAGTCAAATCATAAGTCCATTGAACTTGATGACGTAGTATCAGATGCAAGCGAGTAAGGTGAAAGTGATTATTCCAACGACCGTGGATTAAGGTGTGTTGCAAGGCGTGCGCATCAACACACAAAAAAATTGTCATGTGTTGTATGCCTTTTTCTTGGCTAATCTTATGCGTGATTTTTCCGGCAGTCGCAACACATTCGGTAATGCCGTGCAAAGTGTCCGAGCCACATAGTTGGCACTGACCATCTTCCAAGATTTCTAAGTCATTTTTAGCTGCCTGCTCTAACCATTTTGGCATGATTGACCTCCACTTAGCATTACTACGATGTGCATCAGAATTACATGGTCATCATAAAACAGGCAGCAAAATTAAACTAGCGTTGACGCTCTTTTTCCCACAAGATATCGTTGCCGCCAGCATAGCGATTTAACACGCGTGATAGGACAAACAACAAATCCGATAAACGGTTCATATATTGACGCGGTGCTTCATTGATCTGCTCAGCTTTGCCAACACTGACAATCGCACGTTCTGCGCGGCGACAAACGGTACGGCAAACATGCGCTATCGAGGCCGCACGCGAACCACCTGGCAAAATAAAATCCTTTAGTGGTGGCAAATCGGCATTGTATTTAGCAAGCAAGGAATCCAAGCGCAACACCTGGGTCTCGGTAATCATGGTGTAGCCAGGAATACACAGCTCGCCACCCATATCAAACAGATCATGTTGAATCGAAAATAATTCTTGCTTCATCGTCTCGGGAATGTCTTCACAAATCAAAGCGCCGATGTGAGAATTTAATTCATCCACGTCGCCCATTGCATGTACACGCAATGCATCCTTATCAATACGGCTGCCGTCACCTAAACCAGTTGTACCAGCATCACCAGTTCGCGTCGCGATTTTTGAAAGTCTGTTTCCCATAATTTTTATTCAAGAGATCAAAGAAACTGCAAGGATACGCGAATTTTCTAATTGCGCGTGCATGCCCCTTATTCGCTTCGGGGTATTTTAAGCAATAGATTTGTAGATTCATTAGCTTGGTCCGTCGGACGCAAGCATTCAGTGCTAACAGCGTAAAATGTGTTCAATGCGGCAAAATTAGACTAACCGCTAAACCGCCGCCTTCACGATTATTTAGACTAATGCGCCCGCCATGCGCTTCGATGATTTCTCTCGCTAGCGCGAGTCCCAAACCAGTGCCGTTACGTTTGGTCGAGTAAAAAGGCACTAAGGCATTTGACATCACCGTATCGCTCATCCCTACACCTCGATCACCAACTTCGATACGGACACCGTCAACGATGCTCTTTATTTCTAGCGTCACACCGTCGGCAGGCGATCCTGATTCGATCGCATTCTTTAACAAATTAAGTAAGGCTTGTTCAAGCTGCGCGTGATCAAAATGCGCAATCATCTGCGGTAACTCGCCTACCACGCGAAACGGTAGTTGCGATTGCAAACGCTGTATAAACTCAGGCCAATACGCGCTTTCTAATCGTGGCGTTGGCAATTTAGCGAAACGTGCATAGCCATGAATAAAACTCTCCAAGTGCTGGGCGCGCTCCTCTATCGTCTTCATAATCTGCGGCAAACGTTCATACTGACCACGTTCAATCAAAGCCCCAGCGGAATTAGCAAGTGATGCGACCGGTGCTAAAGAATTATTTAACTCGTGACTAATAACACGAATAACTTTCTTCCAAGTTTGCACTTCTTGCCGACGCAGCTCTACCGTTAAGTGACGAATTAAAAGTAGCTCGTGCTCAATACCGTTCAAAATAAAATGACGTCGTGATAGATGATAAATTTCATCTTCTTCGGCGTCCGTACGCAAGGCCGCGCCTTGTGCATCGGTCTGCGCGCTGACCGTAAATAATCCATCACCGCCCTGTGCCATCGCCTCACGCAAGGATGGCGATACTTGTTGTAGTATCGTTTCTAGACTATTTCCCTCTAATTTCTTGCCTTGATTAAGCAATTGTCGCGCCGTAATATTTCCGAAAACGATATGTCCTCGTTGCCCCAACAAAACCATCGCAACCGGCGTATTTTGCAACATGCTGTCTAATAATAATTCTCGCTGCACCAAATCCAATCGTTGCTCACGCAGCACGCTGCCAAGTTCATTGTGTGCATCAACCAAATCAGCTAGCTCATCATTCCGCTGCCAATGCAGACCAAACGAGAAGTCACGATCTTGATAGCTAATCACGGTGCCACTCATTGCACGAAATAGAGCTAACATAGGACGCAATTGCGCTCGTACCAGACTTATCGACACCGGGATCAGTAGCAACAAACAAATCCCAACGACTAAGCTAATATCGTTTGGAAACATCGTGATCAAGCCCAGCACCAAACCTGTGCTAGCAACACCAATCGCAATCACTAAGACCGATAAACGTGCGGCCAAAGAAAAACGCCAGCCACGCACAAGGCTGGTTGGCGCAGATTTGGTTTGCGTAGCCGTTTTATTGAATGGCGGTAAATTCATTTGATGAGGGCAAAAAAGAAAGCAAATTATGCGCTGTCATCTGCGATTACTCAACTAAACAGCCGCGCTTACAGAGTGAACATATTCTTCAGCACAATACTGAGCGCTAACAAATCAGAATTATTAGCGGCAAGGAATCAGGGGCGAGAAATCTGCAATCGTTCCATACGACGATAAAGCGCTTGCCGACTTAAGCCTAACTCGGCGGCAGCTTGTGCCACCACACCTTTTGCTTTGCTCAGAGCGGCTTCTATCGCTTCACGATCTGGTTCCACATCGTTTGCGGGTGACACAAAACTTGCCGCAGGCAGACCTAAATCCTGTACCTGTATTTCGTCACCACTCGCTAACAGACACGCTCTTTGCATCACGTTTTTCAACTCACGTACATTACCTGGCCACGGATGCGCAAGCAAACTCGACTGCGCAGCGGTACTCAAAGTCTTTCCCGCTTCAAGAAATTGATTTGCAATTGGCAAAATATCGTCTGGGCGATCCGCCAAGGCTGGCAAATTTAACTGGATAACGTTTAAACGATAAAACAAGTCTTCGCGAAACTGTCCAGTGCGTATCATCGCTGGCAAATCCGCATTGGTCGCACTCAAAACCCGTACTTTGACTTGTCGTTCTCGATTCGAACCCAAGCGTTCAAAACGACCAGTCTCTAACACACGCAATAACTTAACCTGGCCTGCAAGCGGCAAATTACCAATTTCATCAAGAAATAAAGTGCCGCCATCAGCAGCTTCGAACTTTCCTTCACGCGCTTTACTAGCGCCGGTATAAGCTCCTGCCTCCGCACCGAACAGCTCCGCTTCAATCAGTTCGGAAGGAATCGCACCACAATTCAAGACAACAAAAGGGCCATCTTTTACCTTTGAATTTGCTTGAATAATTTCAGCGATGCGCTCTTTACCCGCACCATTAGGTCCTGTGATCAATACCGACACATCCGATTTCGCCACTTGGCAAGCGATGCGTAACACACTCTCTGTCGCAGCATCAGCCCAAACATAATCGCGCAAATCGTACTGCGTTTCTAACTCACGTTTGTGCTTACGCTCTTTCTGTATCTTATGCTGCAAACTACGATTACTTTGCCCAAGCTCAATCAAGTTTTTCACAGTAGCGATCAACTTTTGATCACTCCAAGGCTTCGCCAAATAGTCCGCTGCGCCCGCCTTAATCAGATCAACCGCAGCATCTAAGTGCGTCCACGCAGTTAACAGTATGACTGGCAAATCAGGATGTGCAGCACGAATTTGTTTGAACAAAGTAATACCCTCTTCGCCCGAAGTAGTGTCCTGCGTAAAATTCATATCCTGAATCACCAAATCAACCGCTTGCTTTTGCAATACAGCGAGGCCCTGTTCTGGCGACTGCACTTGTATGCTTCGAATATCGTGCAAAGACAGTAAAACATCTAAGGCAATAGCGATACTAGGGTTGTCGTCGATAATCAGAACGGTAGGCATGAGATTCACGTCAAAAAAGGATTAAAAACCTGGCCATTTCACTTACGCACTTTTAAGTTACATGTCCAATATGTAAAGCGGGTGAAATCTGCGCTGATAAGCATCAATGTACTTCATCGACGCAGGTCTCATCCGCCCTACGAGTTCAACAATATCAAGTAGAAATATAGTGTTTTGTATCATCAAACTTAATGAAACACTATACCCCACGGGTCGCTGTCGCTGGAGAAATACTTGCGGCTCGCCAAGCAGGTGCGTACACCGCAATTACACCCAATATCCAAAATACTAACGGTGACAGAACTAGGTAAGATACTGGTAGTTTCGGCAACTCGAATTGTCCCACCAATACCTGATTCAAGCCAATTGCTAACGCAATACCAAACACAATACCGCCCGTCGTAATCAACCAATTTTCTGCGATAAAATAAGTCAGTATATCGATACGGCGCGCACCTAGGGCCCGACGAATACCGATCTGTTTGCGACGCTGTGCTACCCATAAGGTGCTCATACCGACGATGCCGCTGGCAGTCACCACTACCAATAACGAGCTTACTGCGAGCAACATCCACGCCAAACCTTTTTCACTACGATAACGATCATCGCGAAATTTTTCCATACTCGACGCTTTCACATAAACCGGAGTCGCCGAAGCTTTACGCAAGGCTTCTTCGACCTCTTTCATCACTCGATCACGCTGTCCCGATTCCGCACGCACGGAGTAGCCATCCCAAATCTGACCAGTGATTCGGGCTGGGAGAAGTGTGGCAAACTCACCATTTTGTGTTGCTTGTGCCCCAGAAGTTTGTAGGGTTTCAACTACACCAATAATTGTTACTGCATTGGCATTGCTGCCCGTACCAAAGAAAAACTCCCTTCCTACAAAACGTGACTGCCCTGGAAATAGTTTTTGCGCCAAAGCTTTACTGACGATCACTTTTTTCACAAAGTCACGACTCACATTAGGGTCGATTTCGCCAAAATCCGAAGCCTGAAAATCCTGTCCTTCGATTAAACGTAATTTCCAAGCTTTTACTAAAGAGTCGGGGGACACAAACATCCCTGTTACTGCCGTAGGAACATCTTGTTTTCGATCCACTGCCAATGACGTATTACTTCCCGAACGTGAAACAGGAATAGAGTTGACACGAGCAACTGAAACCACACCTGGCACCGCACGTATGGTTTCTGCTTCGCGCTTTTGAAGAGCGACCTGATCTTCATGTCCACCTAAGATCTGATTTCTGATATTCACGCGAAATACTTCCTGCTCGTCTGCTATGCCGCTGGGACGCGCTGCAACTTCAAGCCGTAGATTTACGATATAAATCGCATTCACAAGTATCGCTAAACTTAACGCCACCTGTAACGCGACTAACACGGGTCCCAATTTATTGCGCATTAATGCGGAGGAGATCGGACGTAGAGAAAAAAATGTTTTCATGATTATTGCTCTCGTTTTTATTGCGATTTAAGTTGGATAGCTGGTGTCACCTGACAAGCACGCCAAGTGGGCAACAGGCCAGCGATCATCGCCGCACTGACCGACATGAAAAAAGTCAGACCTAGCATCTCCCAATCCATGTGTGCGACTACAGCCAAAGCCTTCGATTGCAAAGCAATCAGTTGCAAAGCTCCTGCTGCAAGTAGTACACCTAATAATGCGCCCACCAGACCGACCACCGCGGTCTCAATCAAAAACTGCGTAAATATCTCCTTGCGTGAGGCCCCCAATGCGCGCCTGACACCGACCTCTGAAGCGCGCACGGAAAACTTCGCCAACAGCAAACCAACAGTATTGACCAAACAAAGCAATAGAAAACCGAATGCCAACCAGGCCGATAAGCGACTATCATCTCCTATCACCTGCATTTCAACCAAGAATTCACGCACGTTAAACAAGCGGTTTTTCGCCTGACGTTGGAAGCGCCCTAACTTAAACTGCTCCGCTGCGTAACTGTCCAAATAGTTCTGTAATTCAGCGCGTTGACTTGAAGATTTCAGTTCAAACCAAAAATGGAACCAAGTACATTCAGAATTTAATCTCCCTTCCCAACCCGGATCTTGCCTGCCAGTACACCCCATACTACCGGCGTGTGCAGTTTCACGACGAATCGCGTTACTCAAAGGCAGCATGAAATCAGGCTCTTCTACAAACGCAGCTTCACGTCCATTAAATATATAAAATTTAGGTTTGGGTGCCCAATCATCACTAACCCCTATCACCGTAAAATCACCTTTTAACAGACGAAGTTTTTGTCCAACAGGATTCGAATTGCCAAAAAACTTCTCTGCCATTTTCTTACTCAGGACTACCACATCAGCGGAACTTTTATCTTCAGAATCTTGCCATCCCTGGCCTGCAACAAAAGGAATCTCAAACATGGCAAATGTATCTGCGGTTACCGCTAAGCCTTCCATCGAGATAGCACCTAGATCTTTACGTGCTGGCTCTGCCGTTGCCTCAATTCCATACATCGCAGCACGACGAACACCCTGCTTGCTTTCGAGAAGATTACTTATGTCTTTGTAGGTAAATTGATGGTCATTTGGTTCATCACCCGGTGTGTAACCTTCCTTTGGCCCCGGATCGAGAATCGCAGTAAATAGCCGATCACTCTTTTGTGGAATCGGATCACCCGACATCACATGCAAAATAGTGAGTGTTGAAACACTTGCAGCAACGCCAATTGCGAGCGTCAACACCATTAAAGCAGTCAGTGCAGGATTGCGTTTCAAACTACGCAAACCGAGAAAAAAATAGTAAGTGAACATAATAGCTCTGCCCTTTTATGCGATATGCAAATTGGTCTTAACATTGTCATGTTCGACCACGAGGCTAGGTGTTTTGCGCACCAGATCGGACACTTGTCCATCAATAATATGCACATTACGTTGTGAACGCAGCGCTAACTCTGGATCATGCGTGACCATCAAAATCGTCGTGCCACGCGCATTAATTTCTTCTAACAATTCCATCACGCTGCGCGCCATTTGGGTATCGAGATTACCGGTCGGTTCATCGGCAAGTAATAGGCGTGGCGAACCCGCCAAGGCGCGTGCAATCGCGACACGCTGTTGCTGTCCACCAGATAACTCGGCGGGATAATGTTTCATACGTGAAGCCAAGCCAACTTGTGCTAAGGCATCTTCGATCCGTTCTTTACGCTCTTTTGCTGGCAAACCACGATACCGCAATGGGACATCGACGTTATCAAACAAGTTTAAATCAGGAATCAAGTTAAAACCTTGGAAAATGAAGCCTAATTTCTCATTACGCAAGCGGGTGCGCGCATTGTCATCCATGCCAGTGACATTGACACCGTCTAACAAATATTCGCCGCCCGTAAAATTCTCTAGTAAGCCTGCGATATTTAAGAAGGTGGTTTTACCCGATCCCGAAGGCCCGGTCACCGTCACAAATTCACCTTGCTTGACGTGAATCTCAAAGCCACGTAGGGCATGGGTTTCTATCATATGGGTGCGATAAACTTTGCTCAGATTTTTCATGTGCAACATGGCATTTCCTTTTTCAAATTCGTTCTTAACTTCGATTATTTAATTTAATTCGTTGCTGCGATTCTTTGTTTTTGAATTTGGTTTCAACTAATTATTAAGCGAGATTTTTTCTGCATTTTCAAACTGATCAGTACCTGCTACAACCACCTTATCTCCGAGTTTTAATCCATCCATTATTTCAACTGCTGAGATGCTGGTTGCTCCTAGTTTGAATGGGCGACGATAGGCGACATTGTTTTCAACCACGTAGACAAAACGACCGCCCTCACTCTCAACAAATGGACCGCGCGCCAGCATTAAGACATTTGGTTTTTCTTCGATCAGCAAACGTGCCGACACCCTTTGGCTTTGGCGCAAACCCGATGGTTGGGTACCGTCAAAACGCACTCGTGCCAACACTTGGTTCTTCACTACCTCTGGTGACAAGGCAGATAACTTTCCTTTTGCCGTGACGCCATTGATGGTGATCTCTGCTGTCATTCCCAGTCCCAAGTCAGCGACATAAGTCTCAGGAATTTCCAATTCCACTTCGAGTTGCGACAAATCGACCAAGGTCATCAGCGCAGTATTCGCCGCGACCACACTGCGGTTAGCGACTGACAAGGTACCAACCATGCCGTCTACCGGTGCTTTCAATCTCAATTCTTCAACTTTGCGCTTGGCATCGTCGCGTAATAGGCGTTGTTGCTCTAACTGCGCCATCCGCGTTTTGAGATTCAAGTCAACATCTTCATTCTCTAGCTGGGTCGCGGCTTCAGCATGTTTGGCGCGAATTTCTGCGGTCTTTAAGGCGTCTTGTGCGCGCATGTAATCAATCTTTGAAATCACGCCGGATGGACCAGCTTTTTCAAAACGTTCATAAGTACGCGCGGCAGTGATCCGTTCGATCTCGGCTTGATCGGCATCACGGCGGGCAATCAATTTTTGTTTGCGGGCGAGAATTTTTTGACGTGCAACTTCCGCCTCAAGTTGATCGTAAATTGCTTGCTCACGCTTGAGTAAGCTAGTCAAATCAGGCGACTCTAGTTCGGCCACGATGTCGCCCTTCTTCACCATGTCACCCGCTTTCACTTTTAAAGTGACGGTGCTTGAGGCAGTGGAATATAAAGTTGGGCTGATCGCTGCGACCATGCGACCATTAACAGCAACATCGCGCACCAAAGTACCGCGTGTAACTTGCGCGACTTTGATACGGGCGCTGTTAATCGACTTTGAGCTATTACCATAGGCACGCAAAAGCGCGAAGCCGATGATCAAAAAACTGACTATGAATAAGCCAAGTATCCAAATCTTTTTACGACGCCAAACTGGAGGCGCTGCAAGTATTGCGTCTTGACCTGAGGTATCTCGAATCATGTGATTCCTGCCGGGAGTTAATCAAATGTTTAACTCTTTAGCAGAAAGCGTGCCACACACATTTTTATGAATAAGCGCTTGATTTATATAGACTTTGTATCGAAGCAAATTCTATTGAACTGTGTCCGTTCTTGTCCAAACTTTCATGTCTGGACAGCAGCGGACAAGTGCGTTTCAAATACGTTTAGATAAATTTGTTGATAGAGGGCGTTGAAAACGCTGGAGGCTGGTGATGAGTACCGACGACAGATACGAACTTAATCTACATTTGGTACCGCAATCGATTTACCCGACACATGCGTGGTCAAAACAATCGCTGTTGAAGTTGAACCAAAGGCATTCAGCTCATTGATAATGCGCTGCAAGTGATCGACGTCGGTCGCCAACACGCGCATCACCGCGCCATCTTCACCGGTAACGGTATAGCAATCGATAATCTCAGGGCAATTTGCAACGTAGTCGGCGTAAGGGCGTCCTTGTTGCGTTGAGACGCGTATCATGGCGGTGATGTCATATCCCAAGGCTTTTGGATTGATTTCTGCGCGATAGGCACGGATCACCCGATTGCTCTCTAAACGTTTGATACGTTCAGAAACAGCAGGTTGACTCAAGTGGACTTGTCGCCCAATTTCTGCATGCGACATACGTGCATCTTCTTGCAAAAGTTGCAGGATTTTTTTATCAAATTGATCAATTTTTTGATTCATAAGCCAAACCCAGTAATTTCTGTTGATTTCATGGTGAAAGCGACTTTTCTCCATTGAATCCCTATGTCGTTTCTCCATTGTACGCGCTACAGTACTGCTTCTCAAATGTAAAAATTCAGGATTATTGCCATGGCTAATGCAATCACCGCGCAACAAATTCAACAAATCGCACAAGACTACCAAACCCCGTGCTGGGCATACGATGCGGCGACGATACGCGCACAGATAGCGCAGCTACGCCAGTTCGATGTGATTCGTTTTGCGCAGAAATCCTGCAGCAACATTCATATTTTGCGATTGATGCGTGAGCAAGGTGTGCTTGTTGATTCAGTCTCTTTGGGTGAGGTGGAACGTGCTCTAGTGGCAGGCTTTGATCCTGCCGCCAATCAGGCGCATGCACCTATCGTCTTCACCGCCGATTTACTTGATCGCCAAGCACTCAAGCGGGTCGTCGAATTGAATATTCCTGTCAATTGTGGCTCACCACAAATGCTAGAACAACTCGGGCAAGCAAAGCCGGGTCATCCAGTTTGGATACGTATTAATCCTGGATTTGGACATGGTCATAGCCGCAAGACCAACACTGGTGGCGAGCAAAGTAAACATGGCATCTGGCATGAAGAGCTGCCGCAAGCCTACGCGCTCATCCAACAATATGGTTTGCAGTTAGTTGGTCTGCATATGCATATTGGTTCAGGTGTCGATTACGATCACCTACAAAGCGTGTGTGATGCGATGATTCATCAAGTCAAGGCTTGTCCACTCGATTTGCATGCGATTTCGATTGGTGGTGGTTTATCGATTCCCTACCAAGTCGGCGAACCAGAAGTTGATACCGCACACTATTTCGAAATCTGGAACACGGCACGTCAACAAATCGAAGCCCATCTAGGACACAAAATTAGTATGGAAATTGAGCCAGGCCGATTCTTAGTCGCGCAATCAGGTATTTTAATTTCTGAGCTGCGCGCACAAAAACAAGTGGGCGAGAACTATTTCATCTTCGTCGACGCAGGATTCAATGACTTGGTACGCCCATCGATGTACGGTAGTTATCATCGCATCAGCGCACACACGGCTGACGGTAGTTTACGTTCTGGCCCCTTACGTCCAAGCGTGGTCGCGGGTCCTTTATGTGAATCCGGCGATGTGTTTACGCAAGAAGAAGGCGGTGTCGTTACGCATCAAGATCTACCTGCTTGTGACGTGGGTGATCTGATCGTCTTCCATGATGCTGGAGCTTATGGCGCTAGCATGTCCTCCAACTACAATTCGCGCCCTTTGATTCCTGAAGTGCTGGTTGATGCAGACCAACTGCGTTTAATCCGTCGTCGACAAACGATACAAGAATTGATCAACTTGGAAGTCGATTTAGAAGTGAAATAAGCGTAAGCGACTCAGCAAGAGGATGAGCGCCTTGTTATCAACGGTAGCAGGCGACTCATATGGTGCTGTTCCTGTTTTTACCGCAAAGCGGGTCAGGGATTCACATATTCATTTATTCCTAACACCAACGCTGATATTTAGTTAGCGAGATGAGGTCGACAAGCTCGCATCCAAAATCTACGCTACAGCTAAACCGCCGATTGCGCACGCTTTAATGCATCTAATACCGCACTTGGATTCTGCACACTCACCAGCAATGAAGCGCCTGATTTTGCTGGCAAATACAGCACTTGTGTTTGATCCGTCATAGCAGCAAAGATCGCTTTTCCATCTTGCGTTGAAAAATGTCCCGCTTGCATTCCCGGCAAACCAAGACCATTGCGACGCAGATGTAATTGTGCTGCTTGAATCGATTGATAGCTGCCAATCTGTGCACGATCTAAATCAAATTCATTAAGACTACGCTCAAAACGATAAAAATAGTCAGCGCGCACCAACACATTCTTACCCTGTAATTCGAAAGCGTTGTCATGCATCGTATAGGCGATTCCGAGAATAATCGGCGCAGTGAACACCAAAGCGATCATTGACTTCTGCATTGACACCGCGATTCCATCTTTGTTTAACCAAAACAAAGGAGCGCAAGCGGCGAACAGTGCAATTCCCGCTAAAACGAAATAGGCGTTCAGACCAACCGGAGCGATTTCGAATGTCATCATGTTAGCTTTCATTTCAAATAAGCAAAAGTAGCATCATTGTACTTAATGTTCAAGAACACAAATTAAGCTATCGCTCACTCGTATTCGATCGAAGGCGTAACTTGTTCCATTTTCTTGTAATAAAAAAATCACTAATATTTTTATTTTGTATTTATTTCGTGCATTTACACATAATCATTAATACAATCAATGCGCAGTACAAAGTAAAGAGATCATTTCAACTAAAGAAAGGAAATTCTTATGGGCGATACCGTTAACTCTCAAATCACTGATGCTGTAACACAAACAAATGTCAAAGTTTTGGCAGAGGCTCCTGCAATGGCGATGGGAAGTCTTTATCAAACCATCGGTAACTCGGTGGCGATGGCAGCCGCCAATGCTGTCTATGCTCAGCAACAAGCAAATGTTACCTATCAAGCGGCGACGACTTTAGGCATCACAAAACTATTTGAAACTAATAAAGGCGGTGCGGGAAGCTCAGAGCCAAGTGGCGCGAACCTGCAAGATCAAATGCAAGCAAAAATCGACGCTCTTGCTGCTGAATTGGCACAACTCAAAGCAAAATCAGGGAGCTAAGATGACTTCGCCAAATGCGATGACCTTAGAGGGAGTGGGTGTCACGGAAAAGCAAACACCAGCAACAGAATCGATGGCTTATCTTGCAGCCCTCAACACCGTCAACCTGATACTGATCGATGCAGCGAACTTACAGCGTAACAATTACATGGTGTACACCTCGGCGCTGTGTTTGGCGATGCAGAAAATTGCTGATGGCGACGAACATGGTCAAGCCTTACTCACAGCAATTCAGCAAAGCATCACTTTTGATCAAGAATATGTAGTCAAAAGTGGAAAAGGCTGTGTCGAGATTTTGACTGAGTTCAAGAAGCTTTAACTAGCAGCGCGTGACAACTTGATGCTAAAAGTTCGATCATCTATCACTTGTTTCAGCTATGAAAATGCGCCATGTTGGCGCATTTTTTTTTGCCGAGATCTGAACAGCTTCTCAGACTTTTGATTCGAACAAGTTGCTCTTCATTTGCAGGTCAATTAAGCCAACATCATCATTCTCAATAAACTCACTCACGTCATTTTTCCAGCAATTGACGACAAAAATAGTTCAGTTCGTCTCTTTGCTAATGCGATTTGCATAAGTGTTTTTTACAATCCATTCCACCTGTTCTATACCTAGCTACCGTTATAAGATCAGCGGGCATAAAACTGGCCAAATTGAATCACTTACTCAAATCAGGAAAATACATGCGATATCTAGCTCCTAAAATTCTTTTCAGTACAGCAGGTTTTGCTGTCAGCCTTGTATGCGCTCAAGCATCGGCGCAAATGTTTAATACCGTTCAACTCAATGCGGCGCCGCCAGGACAAAGTGGGGGCATGCTTGGCGTTGCTGCAATTTCTACTCCCGAGTATCAAGGCTCAGCAAAAAATCGCAAACTAATTGTGCCTGTAGTTGACTACCAATGGAGCAACGGTTGGTTTGCCGGCGGTTCCAATGGGCTTGGCTATAATTTTTCTGCTGACCCACAATTCAACTACGGTGTGCGTGTGACTGGGGATATCGGGCGTAAAGAAAAGCGTGCCAAGCTTTTGCGCGGCTTAGGCGATATTGATGCGAGACCAGAAGTTGGTGCTTTCTTCACCTTCAATTCAAGTACCAATACTTTCTTCGGCAGCTCAGTACGCTACGGCGCAGGCAATGATAGGAAGGGACTGTTATTCGATTTAAGCGCAGGTTTTACTGAGTCATGGAACCAAAACCTCAGGGCTGGTGCCAGCCTTGGTGCTAGCTATGCCAACGACAATTACATGCAATCTTTTTTCGGTATCAATTCAGCGCAAGCGGCGCGCTCCTCACACAAAGTCTATACGCCAACAGCGGGATTACGTAACACTTATGTCTCTGCATTCGTGTCTTATATGGTCGATCAACGAACTTCACTCAGTCTCATCGTCACTAGTGACCGTCTCGCAGGAGATGCGAAGGCTAGTCCACTAAGTGAGAAAACCCGCACATCGAGTATCGTTGGCGCAGTCAGCTATCACTTTTAACGCGGTGACGAATTGCGCGCTAGCTGATTTTTTATCGCTTCTTTGCTTGAGATGCATATGAAGCGTGAATAGTTTGGACGGCGTAGTTGGTGAGGGTACTGTCCTTGCTTTCTAAGCACAGTACCCCATCCTTTTACAATGCGATTTCGGGCAAACTCGCTGAACGCGAATTGGGTATCGGTAAATTATCCTGTGCGCGGTAAGTGAACACCATCGAGAATTTAGTTTGATTGGTTTGATTACAACCCGCCGCATGAAACAAGTTACTCGAAAAAAGTAAGACATCGCCTTGCTGCAAAGGCACGCTGACAGCTTGATTCAATAAGGCTTGATTTGCCGTCACATCAGCACGTAGAAATTGCGCGCTATCTAACTGTGCTGGTTCAATTTGCCAACGGTGCGAACCTGGCAGCACAAGTAAGCAGCCGTTCTCAATTTTCTCATCACGCAAAGCAAGCCAAGCGCTGATTAATTCTGGTTTTTGGAAATGCCAATAACGACTGTCACGATGCCATCCAGTCAAACTAGAAAATCGTGCTTGCTTAGTCATAATGCAGTTGTGATGAACTTGCGACATTTTGACGCCACTGCCTAACAGTTGGGTCAATACTTGCGCCAAATTCGCTTGCGTAGCCCAATCCGCCAACAATGTAGAACGTGCATAGGCTTGTAATAAACGTCTCGCTGTCTGGCCACCTTCTGCATCGCGCGACAATGGCGCTCCTGGATAACGAGTATCTGCCTCATACTCAATCGGTAATGCAACCACATCTAATTGTTGCTGCGCAAAGTCCAACACTTGCTGACAATACTCAGGCGAAGTGAAGGCCGGTAAAACCAAAAATCCTTGTTGCTGAAATTGGTCAATTTGATGGGAGGTCAACATAATGCAATCAAAAGTATGATGAAACAAGCAAAAGTAGATGGCACAGCAAAGCATGCATTATAGGGTAACTAGTCAATCCCACCTTGAATCTCCCGGGACAAATAGTAAAAAGAAATGAAACCAGAAAGTACGCAAAACCTTCTTAAGCCGTTAGAATTTCTCATCTGAATTTTTTGATGCCATCACCATGCAAAATCGTCGCCAGTTCTTAAAAAAATCCTTGTTGCTAACGGCTACTGGACTTGTGATCGGTAGTCGCCCTTTGCTCAGCCAAGCACAAGATGCTGACAACAAATCCAGCAAACTAACACCACCTCCCGATTTATTTGATGCGCAAGTACTCGACCTTGAATTTTGGCTCAAGCCGCGGACTTTAGATTTAATTCGTCCAGCGAGCGGCGAACGACTGAAGCTGTTGTATTGGAAAGATGGTGAAGTAATTGATTCCGCCTATGAGCAGTTCTGCCATATTTTGCGCGATGTGCACGGCAAGAAAACTGCGCGTATCGATCCCAAACTATTAGAAACTTTATGGGCGACTCAAGCTTTCATCGCCCGCTTCGGGATGACCAAGCCTTTAGAAGTGTTGTCGGCTTATCGAACTCCGGAGTCAAATCAAAGATTGCGTGAAGATGGAATTCCTGCAGCAAGAAAATCTTTGCATCTAGAAGGCCGAGCTGCCGATATTCGCATCGGTGATCTGCATGAAGAAGTCTTGGGCGAGCTAATTCAAAGCTTTAAGCAAGGCGGCGTAGGATTTTATTTCCGCGCTAGCAGCCGCGGTGGTTGGATACACACAGATACGGGACTACAAAGAAGCTGGAAAGGATAGCTATTTTTTCTTACGGCTGCGATCTGCTGACTCACGCAATATCGTGAAGTTCCAGTCGTGTTCATTAGTCACACCATCACGCACCGTGGTAATACGAAATAACTCTGGAGTCGCTTTCAACCGCTGGCCGCTAGCTTCGAGTTTGATTGCCAGATCGTTTCTCGCATAAACATCGAGATTAACTACGGTTCCTTCGATCGCTGCCTGCGATAGCAATGAGGCGATAGTCTTGGGCGTAAATTCCAACATATACACTGGCATTGCAAATCCACTCATACCGCCTCCTTGTTATGCAAAAAGGACTACTGGCGTTTGATTCTACTCGCGCGTTCATTATTGAGAAATTTATTTCCCCTAGAAAAAACAAAAACGGACGATAAAACCACAAATTTCATCGTCCGCTCCGCGAATTTTATTCACTTCTAGTACTACAGAAATGCAATTCAATTAACTTCATCTAGTGATCAGTCGTCATCATTCCTTTTCACAACGGATCACTGGCAATCGCTACTAGTCAGGCTATCAAGATTTTTTTACAACCCAAGCTTTAATCCTCGCTTCAAGCACATCTAAAGACAACGCCCCAGCACCTAAAATTTCATCATGAAATTCTTTTAAGCTGAATTTGCTGCCTAAGGTCTTACTCGCATAATCGCGCAATTCCAAGATTTTCAATTGCCCAATCTTGTAACCCAAAGCTTGACCGGGCCAAGCGATATAACGATCTGTTTCACTCTGAATCTCAACCTCTTCAATACCCGAATGATTGCGGAAAAAGTCGACTACCTGTTGTCTATCCCATTTTTTATAATGTAAGCCGGTATCGACCACTAAACGGATCGCACGCAACATCTCATCTTGCAAATGACCATAGAAGCTATACGGATCTTGAAAGAATCCCAGCTCACGTCCAAGTCGTTCAGAATACAAGGCCCAACCCTCGACATAGGCATTGTTGCCGCCTTGTTGCCGATACGCAGGCAGACCTTCTAGTTCTTGTGCGATGGCGATTTGCATATGATGTCCGGGCACCCCTTCATGCAATGCGGTGGTCTCAATCGACAAAGTCATGCGATTGGCAAAATCACCTGTGTTAACCATGACATGTCCGGGACGCGAACCATCGGCAGCGCCGGGGTTATACGAAGCGCCAGCCGCTTCCTTTTCGCGAAACTCTTCTACCGCCATTATCTTGACCTTGGCTTTTGGCAAACGGCCAAATAGCTCAGGAATTTTTGCATACATTTGATCCGTATATTTGCCATACAGATCAAGAATTTCCTGACGTGACTTTGGATGCAAGTCAGGATTTTTTTCCATCGCGGCATTAAAGGATTTTAAATCGGGAAATCCTAATTTCTTGGCGACTGCTAACATCTCCGACTCGATACGAGCAACTTCACGCAAACCAATTTGATGAATTTCCTCGGGTGTTTTATTCGTCGTGGTTTGCGTCTTCACTTGTAATTGATAACGCGCCGCACCATTCGGCAAAGACCACAAACCAACATGTTGACGTCCATGTGGCGCATAGTCGGTACGCACAAAATCGGCAAAGTTTTTATACGCAGGAATCAGCTTATTTTGGATTGCTGCTAACACTTCCGCTTTAAGTCTTTGCTTGTCCGCATCAGAAAATGTTGCAGGAAACTGCATGATCGGTTTTGCAAACGGCGAGGTTTCCATACTCATTGCCACAATATCCTCGCACTGACGGGCGATCTTAGGCAACAAAAATTGTGGCGGCATCAATTTATTTTTTACGCCTTTACGCATTTGCACGATTGTTTGTTCAAACAATGTTGGCAGCTTATGTAAGCGTGCAATGTAATCCTCATAATCTTTGACGCTAGCAAAACTCAACATCGACACTAACTCAGGCATATCTAAATGCAAGCCAGAATTCTGTAACACTGGCATCTGCCAAGGCGTAAAACGCGCGGCAGCTAACTCTTCTTGCAATTGACGCACCATGAGATCTTTATTCAACTTTTGTTGGACGTCGAATCCGGTGGTGTCGATCGCTTGAAAGCGACGTAGAAATTCCCGACTCTTTTTCAAATTCGCGTCAATCGCGGTTTGCGAGAAGTCACGCAATTGATCATTAAAACGCTTATCGCCCAACATCGAAGCGTATTCAGGATTGGTTCTTAAACCATACTCCCATTGCTCAGCCAGCAAGCTATCTAATTGGCGCAAACGCGCCTCTAAAGAAGTCGATGCGCCCTTACTCAATGCAGCACTAGAAGCCGTACTGGAAAGCGCACTCACTGGCGCATTAGCAACAGAGCTTTCTGTCATCGTTCCTGCGAATACTGGTGTGCTAATCAATCCAGCGCTAAGCAAGGCCATGCCGAGTTTAGTTATGAACTGCTTCGCTACATTCTTAGTTGGGTTGTTATTTGCGTTGTTATTTGCGTTCTTGGTTGCGTTCTTAGTTACGTCCACTATTGCTAGTGTTGAGGTAAGCGTTTTCACTATGTCTCCATTTCATTTTTTATAGGTCACTTCGAACCAAATATCTTTTTATAACTGTCGCAATTGTTGCATGCAGGCGATGTAGTTTGCGTTGATTTCGGCTTGATTTCGATGCTTGCCATTTTCTACTACGCATTGTCCTCCAACAAAAACGTCGCGAATCAAATTGTCATTGCCCGTAAATACGACGCTGCTCAAAACATCGTCCACCGAACTACATTGCAAATTCGGATGTTGATCATCAAAAATAATCATGTCAGCACGTTTACCCACTTCTAGCGCACCTACTGCACGCCCAGAAGCTTGCGCACCACCAAGCAAACATTGCTGCCACAAAAAATCAGCAACGCGTCTTTGACCTTTAACGCTTGCGATATTACGTCCTTGCATTTTCAATCGTTGGCCATACTCAAGCCAACGAATTTCTTCGACCACACTTTGCGACGCGTGACTGTCGGTACCAATACCAAAACGTCCTTGCGCTGCGATGTAATCTGGCAGTTCAAAAAATCCATCGCCTAAATTCCCCTCAGTTGAAGTACAAATACCGGCGACTGATTGACTAGCAGCCATGCTAGCTACTTCATGTGCATTCAAATGCGTGGCATGTACTAAACACCAGCGCGCATCAACGGTTTGCGTATCAAACAGTAATTCAACGGGGCGCTTACCGGTCGCTGCTAAGCAAGCATTGACTTCGCGCATCTGCTCGGCGATATGAATATGTATCGGCCGACCTGCAGCCAATCCTGCTACCACGTCGCGGATTTGATCCGTACTAGCAGCACGCAAAGAATGTGGCGCAACGCCAATCTCGGTTTGCGCATTGCGCTGATTTTCTAGCGACTCGATGATGCGCAAAATTTGCTCAACATTGGTATTGAAACGTCGTTGATCTTCGCGCAAAGGGAGTTGCTTGAAATCGGCATAACTGTATAGAACCGGCAGCATCGTAATGCCGATACCGGTTTGCTGCGCACCTGCAATTACTTGGCGCGCAGTCTCTGCGATATCACTATAAAACGCACCATTGGGCGCACGATGTACATAATGGAACTCGCACACCGAGGTATATCCATGGCGTAAACATTCTGAATATAACTGCGCAGCGATCGCCTGCATTTGCTCTGGCGAAATCGCTAGCGCGTAGCGATACATGAGATCACGCCAAGTCCAAAAACTATCAGGTCCTTCACCAGCCACTTCTGTCATTCCTGCCATCGCTCTTTGAAATGCATGCGAATGAAGATTCGTCATACCAGGCGAAACATAGCCACACTGGCGCTCGTACGGATCTGCTGTTACTGCGGTTTCAATCTGCGATAAATTACCATCATCGTTCCAATGCAAACGTACATCACTGGTCCAACCAGAAGGCAACAAAGCGTGCTTGGCAAATAAAGTTTGTACCATGGTCTTACCGTCCTGTCGTCTGCTGTGCCCACGTCAGGCAAGCTGCTAATAATTTTCTGAGCAAAGGCTGAACTTGCTGTGCCAAATCAACACGGTATTCGTATGGCATAGCCTCATTCATGTACAGGCATTGACTCATTTCTAATTGCACGGCATGAATACCTTGCTGTGGTTGTCCGTAATGGCGCGTAATATGGCCGCCTTTAAAACGTCCATTAAATACATACGAATACGGAGTAACTGTTTGCTGCATCAAGTCCGCCAAGGCTTGCTGCAAGCCGGCATCACATGATTTTTGATCGGCTGTACCAAAATTTAAATCAGGTAATTTCCCTGCAAAAAATCTCGGCACTTGAGAGGCAATTGAATGTGCATCCCATAAAATCACAGCGCCATGCAAATCACGCAAACGCGCGAGTTCGGTTTGCAATTGATGGTGATACGGCTGCCAATATCGTTGAATACGATCTTGCACCTCTGCCGCATCGGGGCCGATGCCATTGCGGTACAAGGGTTCTTTGGCGAAAGTATCAACCGGACACAAGCCCGTCGTATCTTGCCCCGGATACAGATTCATATCATCTGAGGGGCGGTTTAAATCAATCACATAACGTGAATACTTGGCCTGAATAGTCGATGCACCAAGTTCATCGAGCATGTTGTATAGCAAGGGTAAATGCCAATCGGTGTCGGTCTTCCGTTGCGCGATTGGATGCAGTTGGGCTAATACGGAATCTGGAATCTCGGTGCCAACGTGCGGCATAGAAACCAATAATGGAACCGTTCCCTGTTTGAAATGAAATGCGGCGGACGTCATGATCTTGAAGAATAAGTTAACAGTGAAAACGAAGCAAAATACAGAGTCGGACTACTCACTACTGCTTTTGCATGCTTGACTTTGAATTTGTGGAAACGCAGATTTAATCTGAATGATGGCTTGCTTCTCTTCTTCGTTCAGATTTTCGAGGCGATAATTGATCTTCGCAGCGCTAACGCTACGTGGTGCTAGTTTGGCTTCTTTCAAACCTTTTTTTGCCAGATTTGCCAGATGTGTTTTTGCCGCTTCAGGTGTTTTAAACACTCCAAGTGAAATGCCCCAACGCAAAGGAGTTTGATCCTGCACGATATAGAATTCGGTTACGCCGAGCTTACGAAGTTGTGCTGCTTTTTTTTCTGCTGCGTCTTTACTACCCAAGGAAGGCAAGTACACCATGTTTGTAGCAACCTCAGCCAACTCGGTACGCGTTAAACGCTCAGCCAAAGCTAAGGGTTTCAATTTCTCATCAAAACTTTTACCCTCTGCCGCAGTAAATCCAGAGACTTCAAGGCAAGCTAAAATTGGTTCTGCTTTCTTGGTTTGTGCATCGATCAAATCCTGTGCTTCGTTCGCATTTAATAATTTGATTTTGTCAGGATTCTTCTCTGCCTTCATTCGCAAGGGCTCGCGCGTATTTTCAAACATATTATCGAACAAGCCAAAATTGAACGATAGCAAAATTGCGTTAATGATTAATAGTGCCCAGAAAAAAAATCGCAACATAATCGAAAGTCTCTATCAGGAATATCAGGAGGATCAGGAATGAATGGTTGTCTCAGCTTGGCTGGCAATCCATAAACCAGTCAGTACTAGATTTTCTACATGCTGCCACTGTAAATTCTTCACATGGCGTAATTGCGGAATAAGGTAAGGCGCAGCACCGCCAGAAATCAACAATAGTGGTTGACGTTGATGTTGTTCCACAAAGCGTGCCACCGCAGATAAGATTGCCCCAATTTGCGCATGCACACAACCACTGGCGATCGCCTGATCAGTTTGGGTCGCAAATAAATTTGGCATATCAGTGTGCTGGGCGATTTGTGGCAATTGCGCAGTATTTTTAGCGAGTGAACTAGCCATTAACTGCAAGCCCGGCAAAATCATGCCACCTAAAAAATCACCACTATCGGTGATCGCATCGATCGTGGTGGCAGTACCGCATGTGGCGACGATCAAATCTTGACCGCAAAATTGCGTATGTGCGGCAATCATTGATGCGAATCGATCTGAACCTAACTTAGTCGGTTCAAGATAATGATTGCGTACTCCTGCGCATATTGCTTGAGAGCGAAAACGTCGAATTGGCAAACTCGGAAACAAAACTTGCAGGCGTTGTTCGATCTCGGCTTGCAAGCTATCGCCCGCCACATTTGAGATCAAACAACTAACAACAGAAAAATGCGCAATCGCTTGACTGAGCTGATCAAACCCCTGATGCGAAACTGAGCCTATCGCTTCCCAAGCTGGCGGAAAATGCAAGCCATCTTGAGCAAAATCTTGCGCGATACATGCCCACTTCACACGCGTGTTACCGGCATCGATGAGTAGTAGCATGGGAGGTTTATCTATCATTTTAGAATTTACATCACAGCGATATTTTGCAAATGAATCATTTTACGGCAAAGGTCGCAAAGAGACATCACCAGAATGTATCCTTTGCTCACCTTGCTCTGTCTGCAACAACAAACAACCGAGAGCATCGACACCAAATGCGATGCCTTGATGCAGCACTTTACCCTGCTCCATAATCACCACCATTTGTTGCGCATGTGCGTGCAGACGATTCCAACGCTCTACAAAGGCGCTAAACCCTTGCAAAGAGAACTCCGTTAAAGCCACTTGTAATGCTTGCAGCAGTTGCGCGAGCAATTGATTTCTATCCATTTGCGCCAACCATGCAGCGTCTGCCACTTCTTGGCCGATTTCGCGTTCCAATTCGGCTGGTATCGATAAATTAAGTCCAATCCCAATCACTGCCCAACTACTTTGCGCCTGACTTGCTTGAGATTCGACCAAAATACCTGCCAATTTTTTTGCATCTCGTAAAATGTCATTGGGCCACTTTAACTGCACCGGGACACCAAGCTGTAACAGCCGCTCAGCAATCGCAACCCCTACTGCCAAGGGTAATCCCATCATTGATGACGCACCTGCAGGAAATTCCCAAGCAAGTGAAAAAGTTAACACCCCATCCGGTGTCGATAGCCATGTGCGTCCTGCTCGACCTCGCCCTGCGGTTTGGTGTCGCGCCACCAGCAAAGTTGGCGTATGCAAGCTCTTTACTCTCTGCATCAAATCTGCGTTGGTTGAACCAGTTTCCTCAACAACTTCGATCGATATGTGCGGAAAATCGGTTGCGCGATTCAATTCATATAGAGCTTGCTCGATCAAATTGGATTCTAAACGCTTAGGCATGGACACTTTTCATTTTCTATTCAACAAAATCTGCTATGAGCTTCGACAAACAAAAACGGCACCGCAGAAACTCTACGGTGCCGTCTTTTTAAATCAGACTCACAAAATTTACATTAAGCTTCGTCGTTATTTACATCACTTGCCACTACTTCAGCGGCAGCTGGAGTAAAGATTTCTTTTTCTGCAGCTAACAAGGCTGCACGTTCATCGGCTTCCCAAGATTCTTTCATCTTGCGAGCGCGGTGGTATGCGAGACCTGTACCAGCTGGAATCAAACGACCAACAATGACGTTTTCTTTCAAGCCGCGCAGTGTATCTTTCTTGCCCATGATCGCTGCTTCTGTGAGAACACGTGTGGTCTCTTGGAAGGAAGCGGCAGAGATGAAAGAATCTGTCGACAAGGAAGCTTTGGTAATACCCAACAAGATATTTTCGTAAGTTGCTGGAATACCATTCGCCGCTGTTACGCGATCGTTTTCGCCCAACAAATCTGAACGTTCAACTTGTTCACCAACGATGTAGTTGGTATCGCCTGGATTCACCACCACAACACGACGCAACATTTGACGCACGATGACTTCAATGTGCTTGTCATTGATCTTAACGCCTTGTAAGCGATACACGTC
Organism: Affinundibacterium macrobrachii; assembly: GCF_014652415.1. Classification (GTDB taxonomy): domain Bacteria; phylum Pseudomonadota; class Gammaproteobacteria; order Burkholderiales; family Burkholderiaceae_D; genus Undibacterium; species Undibacterium macrobrachii. The sequence goes on along the minus strand of NZ_BMYT01000007.1, from coordinate 12,179 downwards.
TTGAACTTCATCAACGATGTAGCGTGCCAAAGCTTCGATACCCAACAAGCGCAAGATGTCTTGTGGATCAGCTGGGCCGTCAACAATCATTTCACCTTTGTTCACAACTTGACCGTCATGGACCAAGACTTGTTTATCTTTGGTGATCAAGAACTCGTGTTTCTGACCATCCATGTCGGTGATTTCCAGACGTTGCTTACCTTTGGTTTCTTTACCAAACGCGACCGTACCAGTCACTTCTGCCAACATACCAGCGTCTTTTGGTGAACGCGCTTCGAACAACTCAGCAACACGTGGGAGACCACCAGTAATATCACGAGTTTTTTGTGATTCAGTTGGGATACGCGCCAATACTTCACCAACGTGAACTTGTTGACCGTCTTTCACTGTAATCAAAGCGCCGACTTGGAAACCAATCGTTACCGCGTGCTCAGTGCCAGAAATTTTCACTTCTTCACCAGCTTCGTTCAACAATTTCACTTGTGGACGCAAGCTCTTACCACCAGCAGAACCACGACGTTTCGCATCGATAACAACTAATGTGGACAAACCAGTCACATCATCAACCTGCTTAGCAACAGTCACGCCTTCTTCGACGTTTTCAAACTTCACTTGACCGGTGTATTCAGTAATGATCGGACGTGTCAATGGATCCCAAGTCGCCAAATCTGTGCCTGCTTTGATCGTCATACCGTCTTTTACGATCAAAGTTGCACCGTAAGGTACTTTATGACGTTCACGTTCACGGCCATGATCATCCGTGATCAAGACTTCACCAGAACGGGAAATCACGATTTGATCGCCTTTACCATTCGTAACGTAACGCATTGTCGCTGTGAAACGAATCGTACCGTTAGATTTTGCTTCAACAGAAGAAGCAATCGCTGCACGAGAAGCCGCACCACCAATGTGGAAGGTACGCATCGTCAACTGTGTACCTGGTTCACCGATGGACTGCGCAGCGATAACACCGACAGATTCACCTGCATTCACCAAGTTACCACGACCCAAATCACGACCGTAACACATTGCGCACAAGCCGTAACGTGTGTCACATGTCAATGGTGTACGTACTTTAACTTCGTCGATGCCCAAGGCTTCGATTTCTTCTACCATGAATTCGTCGAGCAAAGTACCAGCAGCGTACAATGTTTCTTGTGTTTCTGGATTGACAATATCATTTGCAGCAACACGACCCAAGATCAAATCGCGCAAAGGTACGTTCACTTCACCACCTTCAACGATGGCCTTCATTGAAGAACCGTTGGATGTGCCGCAATCGTCTTCGATGACCACCAAGTCTTGCGTAACGTCAACCAAACGACGTGTCAAGTAACCGGAGTTCGCTGTCTTCAACGCCGTATCCGCCAAACCTTTACGTGCACCGTGCGTAGAAATAAAGTACTGGAGAACGTTCAAACCTTCGCGGAAGTTCGCCGTAATCGGCGTTTCAATAATCGAGCCGTCTGGTTTCGCCATCAGACCACGCATACCTGCCAACTGACGAATCTGTGCCGCAGAACCACGCGCACCGGAGTCAGCCATCATGTAAATCGCGTTGAATGATTCTTGCGTACCTTGTGTACCATCACGACGGGTGACTGGTTCAACTTTGAGCTGTTCCATCATCGCCTTGCCGACTTCGTCACCTGTTTTACCCCAGATGTCGACCACTTTATTGTAGCGTTCGCCTGCAGTCACCAAACCGGATGCATATTGCTGTTCGATTTGTTTCACTTCATGTTCAGCAGCAGCCAACAAAGTGACTTTTTGTGGCGGTACCAACATATCGTCGATACAGATAGAAATACCAGCACGAGTCGCCAAACGGAAACCGGACTGCATCAATTGATCTGCAAATACCACCGTCGCGCGCAAACCGCACTTACGGAAGGAAGTATCGATCAATTTGGAAATTTCTTTTTTCTTCAATGGACGATTCAGGACTGAGAATGGCAAGCCTTTTGGCAAGATCTCAGACAAGATCGCACGACCAACCGTGGTTTCGTAACGCTTAACAGTTTTAACGAATTCGCCAGTTGCTTTGTCTTTTGGATATTCAGTAATACGTACTGTGATACGTGTCGCCAATTCCACTTCTTTGTTATCCCAAGCGCGAATTGCTTCAGAAACGTCTGGGAACATCATGCCCTCGCCCTTACCATTAATGGCTTCGCGCGTTGCATAGTAGAGACCCAAAACGATATCTTGTGAAGGAACAATAGAAGGTTCACCGTTAGATGGGAACAAAATATTGTTAGAAGCGAGCATCAATGTGCGTGCTTCCATTTGCGCTTCGATAGACAAAGGAACGTGAACCGCCATTTGGTCACCGTCGAAGTCAGCATTGAATGCCGCGCAGACGAGTGGATGCAATTGGATCGCTTTACCTTCGATCAAAACTGGTTCAAACGCTTGAATACCTAAACGGTGCAAAGTAGGCGCACGGTTCAACATGATCGGATGTTCGCGGATCACTTCTTCCAAGATATCCCAAACTACTGGTTCTTGAATTTCAACGAGTTTCTTCGCTGCTTTGATCGTTGTTGCCAAGCCCATCAATTCCAATTTATTGAAAATGAATGGTTTGAACAATTCCAATGCCATCAACTTTGGCAAACCGCATTGATGCAATTTCAGTTGTGGACCAACCACGATAACGGAACGACCAGAGTAGTCGACGCGTTTACCCAACAAGTTTTGACGGAAACGACCGCCCTTACCTTTGATCATTTCTGCCAAAGATTTTAAAGGACGTTTATTTGCACCAGTCATCGCTTTACCGCGACGACCATTGTCCAGCAAGGAGTCAACCGCTTCCTGCAACATACGCTTTTCATTACGCGTAATGATTTCCGGAGCGCGCAATTCCATCAAGCGCTTCAAACGGTTATTACGGTTAATGACGCGACGATACAAATCGTTCAAATCCGAAGTCGCGAAACGACCGCCATCCAATGGTACCAATGGACGCAATTCTGGCGGCAATACTGGCAACACTTCCATGATCATCCAGTCTGGTTTGATACCAGAACGTTGGAAGGCTTCCAATACTTTCAAACGCTTAGAATACTTCTTGATCTTCGCTTCAGATTTAGATTCTTTGAGTTCTGTACGCAAAGTTTCTGCATCACGATCAATGTCGATAGAACGCAACAATTCACGGATACCTTCTGCACCCATGAATGCAGTGAACTCGTCACCATATTCTTCGTATTTTGCTGCGTAATCATCTTCAGACATGATTTGGCATTTTTTCAGCGGAGTCATGCCTGGATCAGTCACAACGTATGCTTCAAAATACAAAACGCGTTCGATATCGCGCAAAGTCATGTCGAGCACCATACCCAAACGGGATGGCAAGGATTTCAAGAACCAGATATGTGCTGTTGGAGAAGCCAACTCGATATGGCCCATGCGTTCACGACGCACTTTCGCCAAAGTCACTTCAACGCCGCACTTTTCGCAGATCACACCGCGATGCTTCAAACGCTTGTATTTACCGCACAAGCATTCGTAATCTTTAATTGGGCCAAAAATCTTCGCGCAGAACAAACCGTCACGCTCTGGCTTGAACGTACGATAGTTGATTGTTTCTGGCTTTTTAACTTCGCCATAGGACCATGAACGGATTTTTTCTGGAGACGCGAGACCAATTTTGATCGCGTCGAATTGTTCATTGGGCTGAACTTGCTTGAATAGATCGAGCAGGGCTTTCATGTATTGCACTCCAGTGAAGTGTTGAATCGCTTGTGCTTATGGAACGCATCTGATCTGCTTTAAGTTTAACCCTGTTCGCATTAGCGGGAGAGCCTGTTCGACTTCTTGGTCGACCCAAGTTCCGCAAAATACCGGGAACAAAAAACACAAAAAATGTTAGTCCATCTGAATGACCAACGCCCGAAATGAATTCGGGCGAAGGTTTACTACCAATTTACTAATTTAAATCTGATTAATGACAGATCAAGTGCCAATCAACTACGCTCTAAGTCGATATCGATACCCAAAGAGCGAATCTCTTTGACGAGAACGTTGAAGGACTCAGGCATACCTGCGTCGATCACGTGATCACCTTTAACGAGATTTTCGTACACTTTAGTACGTCCATTCACGTCATCGGACTTCACAGTCAACATCTCTTGCAAGACGTAAGACGCACCGTACGCTTCGAGTGCCCACACCTCCATCTCACCGAAACGCTGACCACCGAATTGTGCTTTACCGCCCAATGGTTGTTGTGTCACGAGAGAGTAAGGACCAGTCGAACGTGCATGCATCTTGTCATCAACCAAGTGATGCAATTTCAAGACGTGCATGTAACCAACTGTGACGTTGCGTTCAAAAGCTTCACCAGTGCGACCGTCATACAAAGTCACTTGATTCTTCGATGGCGTCATACCTAATTGTTTCGCGATTGGATCTGGGTAAGCCAAATCCAACATGCGACGAATTTCTGACTCATGCGCACCGTCAAACACTGGGGTTGCGAACGGTACACCTTTTTTCAGGTTGGACGTCAATTCCATGATTTCATCATCAGACAAACCATCGATATCTTCAGACTTACCAGACTCGTTATAGATTTGCTTCAAGAAACCACGTAATTCCTCAACTTTCACTTTGGCATTCAACATTTCGCCGATACGCAAACCCAGACCTTTAGCAGCCCAACCTAAGTGAACTTCCAAAACCTGACCCACGTTCATACGTGATGGAACACCCAATGGGTTCAGCACGATGTCCGCTGGTGTACCATCGGCCATGTAAGGCATATCTTCGACCGGAACAATGCGTGAAACCACACCCTTGTTACCGTGACGACCCGCCATCTTGTCACCTGGTTGCAAGCGACGTTTAACGGCTAAGTAAACCTTAACCATTTTTTGTACGCCTGGTGGCAACTCATCGCCTTGCGTCAACTTGGTACGTTTTTCTTCAAACGCTAAATCGAACTGATGACGTTTTTCAGCGATAGAATCTTTGATCGCTTCGATTGCACGTGCAGCATCTTCGTCCGCTGGGCGAATATCGAACCAATGGTACTTATCAACTTCTGCTAAGTATTCCTTAGTAATCGTCGCGCCTTTAGCCAATTTATTTGGGCCACCGTTAGCGACTTTACCAACTAACATACGTTGCAAACGTTCGAAAGCATCGCCTTCCACAATACGCAACTGATCGTTCAAATCGAGGCGATAGCGCTTCAATTCATCATCGATAATTTGTTGTGCACGTTTGTCGCGTTGAATACCCTCACGGGTGAACACTTGAACGTCGATAACTGTACCAACCATGCCTGAAGGCACGCGCAGGGATGTATCTTTAACGTCAGAAGCTTTCTCACCGAAAATTGCACGCAAGAGTTTTTCTTCTGGTGTCAGTTGGGTTTCACCTTTTGGTGTCACTTTACCGACCAGCGTATCACCCGCAGTCACTTCAGCACCGATGTAGACGATACCGGATTCATCCAGACGTGCTAATTGGTTTTCAGCAAGGTTAGAGATATCACGTGTGATTTCTTCCGCACCCAACTTCGTATCACGAGCAACCGCAGACAACTCCTCGATATGAATCGACGTGTAGCGATCATCAGCAACAACTTTTTCAGAGATCAAAATCGAATCTTCGAAGTTGTAACCATTCCATGGCATAAACGCGATCAACATGTTTTGACCGAGCGCCAATTCACCCAAATCGGTAGAAGCGCCGTCAGCCAATACGTCACCCTTCGCAACGATGTCGCCAACTTTAACAATAGGACGTTGGTTGATGTTCGTGTTTTGGTTAGAACGTGTGTACTTGATCAAGTTGTAGATATCCACACCAACTTCACCAGCCTGCGCCTCCGCATCATTGACACGAATAACGATACGACCCGCATCGATGTAATCCACTTTACCGCCGCGCAAAGCTTGTACGGTTGTACCAGAATCGACCGCAACGGTACGTTCGATACCTGTACCGACCAAAGCTTTTTCTGGACGCAAGCAAGGAACCGCTTGACGTTGCATGTTGGCACCCATCAACGCACGGTTCGCATCATCGTGTTCCAAGAATGGAATCAGGGATGCCGCAACAGAAACCACCTGGCCCGTTGCAACGTCCATGTATTGAACGCGTTCTGGAGAAACCAAAATTGTTTCGCCAGCTTGACGAGATGAAACCAATTCGTCGCACAAACTACCATTCGCATCAATCGTTGCATTCGCCTGAGCGATGATGTAACGACCTTCTTCGATAGCGGACAAGTAATCGATCTGATTCGTGATCTTGCCGTCAATAACTTTACGGTATGGTGTTTCCAAGAAACCGTATTCGTTCAAACGCGCATACAAAGCCAAGGAGTTGATCAAACCAATGTTTGGACCCTCTGGTGTTTCAATCGGACATACACGACCGTAGTGAGTTGGATGGACGTCACGCACTTCAAAGCCAGCACGTTCACGTGTCAAACCACCAGGTCCCAATGCAGAAATACGACGCTTATGCGTGATCTCTGACAATGGGTTAGTTTGATCCATAAACTGAGACAATTGTGAAGAACCGAAGAACTCACGGATTGCTGCAGAGATAGGCTTAGAGTTGATCAAGTCATGCGGCATCAAGTTGTCGGCTTCGGCTTGACCCAAACGCTCTTTAACTGCACGCTCAACACGGACTAAACCAGCGCGGAATTGGTTCTCAGCCAATTCACCTACGCAACGTACACGACGATTACCCAAGTGATCGATATCATCGACTTCGCCGCGACCATTGCGCAACTCAACCAAGATCTTAATTACGGACAAAATGTCGTCATCAGACAAAGTCATCGCACCAGTCAATTCATCGCGACCAATACGGCGATTGAATTTCATACGACCTACTGCGGACAAATCGTAACGATCTTCGTTGTAGAACAAACCGTTAAACAAGGCTTCAACAGAATCTTCTGTTGGCGGTTCGCCAGGACGCATCATGCGATAGATCGCAACACGTGCTGCCATTTGGTCAGCAGTATCGTCTGCACGCAAAGTTTGGGAGATGTAAGCACCTTGATCGAGATCATTGGTGTACAAAGTTTGAATATCAGTGACTTTTGCATCACGCAATTTGGCCAACAATTCTTCTGTCAACTCATCATTCGCGTTCGCAACAACTTCGCCGGTATCCGCATCAACGATATTTTTCGCCAATACGCGACCGAGCAAATAGTCTTCAGGCACAGAAATCATCTTGATGCCAGCAGATTCAATTTCACGCACATGCTTGGAATTGATACGCTTGTCTTTAGCGACGATCAACTTACCAGACTTATCGGAGATATCGAAACGCGCAACTTCACCGCGCAGACGTTCAGAAACGAATTCCATTTCTGCGCCATCGCTATGCAATGAGAAGTTATCGAATACAAAGAAGTTCGCCAAAATCTGTTCATTGGTCATGCCGATCGCACGCAACAAGATCGTGACTGGCATCTTACGACGACGGTCAATACGGAAGAACAGAATATCTTTTGGATCAAATTCAAAATCCAACCATGAACCACGGTAAGGAATGATACGAGCAGAGAACAACAACTTACCAGAAGAATGTGTCTTGCCGCGATCGTGTTCGAAGAACACACCAGGCGAACGGTGCAACTGAGAAACGATAACACGCTCAGTACCGTTGATCACGAAAGAACCAGTGGTCGTCATGAGTGGCAATTCACCCATATACACTTCTTGTTCTTTCATTTCTTTAACGACAGGCTTGGTTGGAGATTCTTTATCGAGAATCACCAAACGCACTTTTGCACGCAAAGGAGATGCAAATGTCAAACCGCGCAATTGACATTCCTTGACGTCAAAGGCTGGATCGCCTAAAACGTAGGATAGAAATTCTAAACGAGCGAACCCATTGTGCGACACGATCGGGAAAATGGACGTGAAGGCTGACTGCAAGCCCTCATTTTTGCGCGCAGACGGTGCTTTGTCGGCTTGCAAAAAGCCCAAATATGACTCGAGCTGGGTCGCCAGCAGGAACGGAACGTTGTGGACGTTAGCGCGTTTCGCAAATGATTTACGAATGCGCTTCTTCTCAGTAAATGAGTAGTGCATGGACACTCCGTGAGTGGCAAGGAAGGATGGAGAATTCAGATTTCAAAACTTTTTTCCAGTTAAATGACACGACAAGAAAAACCATCAAGAAACCTCAAGTCTCAGCCCTCACCTTAAGAGATTCGGCTTAGGAAATTTCAACAAACTACAATGAACCAACAATTCTGCCGCGAGAACGACAGAGAAGCCAAAGAGGAACCTTCTCTTGCAAGAAGATTCCTTACTTTGACTTAGGCAAACTCGAAAGTCCGCCAGTATAACACGGAATTACTTAACGTCAACTTTCGCGCCAGCTTCTTCCAATTTCTTCTTAGCAGCTTCAGCGTCAGCTTTTGAAACGCCTTCTTTAACTGCTTTTGGTGCGCCATCAACGAGGTCTTTAGCTTCTTTCAAGCCCAAACCTGTGATTTCGCGAACTGCTTTAATAACGCTAACTTTGTTTGCGCCAGCTTCTGCCAGAACTACTGTGAATTCTGTTTGCTCTTCAGCTGCTGCAGCACCGCCGCCAGCTGCTGGACCAGCAACTGCCATTGCAGCTGCAGAAACGCCGAATTTTTCTTCGAAAGCTTTAACCAAGTCGTTCAAGTCCATTACGGACATCGCGCCTACGGCTTCCAAGATATCTTCTTTACTAATTGCCATTTGAAACTCCTAATTTTTTAAAAAACATCGATTCAGTATTTGACGGAAACGTCAGCTGTTCGCTAATAAGCGATTAAGCAGCTTCTGCTTCTTTTTTCGCTGCCAAAGCTGCGAGGCCACGTGCGAAGCCAGATACAGGTGCCTGCATCATGCCTAACAATTGTGCCAACAGTACTTCGCGGCTTGGGATGCTTGCCAACGCAACAACACCAGCTTTGTCCAAAGACTTACCAGCATAGTTACCAGCTTTAACGACTAACTTGTCATTGCCTTTTGCGAAGTCATTCACGACTTTAGCAGCAGCAACAGCATCATCCGAGATCGCATAGATCAACGGACCTGTCATTTCGTTAGCCAGGCTTGCAAACGCAGTACCCTCTACAGCGCGACGTGCGAGTGTGTTTTTCAACACGCGCATGTATACGCCTTGAGCACGTGCTTGTGCACGCAATTGCGTCAAATGACCGACCTGGATGCCACGGTATTCAGCTACGACGATAGTCTGTGCAGTTGCTACTTTTGCAGAGACTTCAGCGACGACAGCCTTTTTGTCATTCAGATTGAGACTCACGGTCAACCTCCATTAATGATATTCAGTCGATACACCACAATGATGCATTTCCCTCATATCGTTTCGAACACGGCGTCCGAAGTTAGGAGCTTCACTGGGTTAGCAGTGGTCACTACAAAACTTGCTCGGGTACACCATCTGCGTTGGGCATCGAGAATCGCTTCTCAACAATTAACTTTTTAAACGGATTTAAAAAGCCCAACGGTCTTTGACACTCTGTTTGCTTTATTACCAAAGCAATTAATCACAAACAGCCCAAAGATGCGCCACTCACCAATGATGAGTGGACTTAATTCTTACCATTTATTACGCAGACAAATTCACGTGATCTACGCGCACACCTGCACCCATCGTGGATGAGATAGAGACTTTACGCAGATAAACACCTTTACTTGTCGCCGGCTTAGCTTTATTCAAAGCGTCGATCAAAGCCAACAAGTTCGCTTTCAAATCGCCATCAGCGAAAGATTTACGACCGATTGTTGTGTGAATAATACCTGCTTTGTCTGTACGGTATTGAACTTGACCAGCTTTAGCATTCTTAACCGCTGTAGCAACGTCAGGCGTTACTGTGCCAACTTTTGGATTCGGCATCAAACCGCGTGGACCCAAAACTTGACCCAAAGTACCAACGATACGCATTGTGTCTGGAGAAGCGATCACAACGTCAAATGGCATATCGCCAGCTTTAACGCGTTCTGCCAAATCTTCCATACCAACGATATCAGCACCAGCTGCTTTCGCTTCTTCAGCTTTTGCGCCTTGTGCGAATACCGCTACGCGAACTGTTTTACCTGTACCAGCTGGCAATACAACTGCTCCACGAACAACTTGGTCAGATTTCTTAGGATCAACACCGAGTTGAACAGAAACGTCGATAGATTCGTTGAATTTTGCAGTTGCGCATTCTTTGATCAACGCAATCGCATTATCAAATGGATACACTTTCAAACGATCTACTTTTGTTTTCAGCAATTTTGCTTTTTTAGATAATTTAGCCATTACAGACCCTCCACCGTGATGCCCATGGAACGAGCGGAACCTGCGATTGTACGCACGGCTGCTTCCATATCAGCTGCAGTCAAATCTTTTTGCTTAACTGTTGCGATTTCTTCGGCTTGTGCACGAGTGATTTTGCCAACCTTATCTGTATGTGGCTTAGCAGAACCTTTAGTGATACCAGCTGCTTTTTTGATCATGTATGTTGCTGGCGGCGTCTTCATCACGAATGTGAAAGACTTATCAGCAAATGCGGTGATCACAACTGGAATTGGCATACCTGGTTCCATACCTTGAGTCTGCGCGTTAAACGCTTTGCAGAATTCCATGATATTCAAACCACGTTGACCCAATGCTGGACCGATTGGTGGGGATGGATTTGCTTTACCAGCTGGCACTTGCAGCTTAATAAAACCAATAATTTTCTTTGCCATGATGGCTCCTTCTATGATTGAGTGGTAGCGCCTTTTGTTCAGATAACCGAGCAACAGGCTCCTCGCTTTTTCACTAGCTTTGTATTTCTACACGGTGCTAGCCCCGCTTACAACATCGAACTACTTAAACTTTCTCAACTTGAGCAAATTCCAAATCAACTGGTGTTGCGCGACCAAAAATCGTTACATTAACGCGCACTTTGGATTTACCGTAATTGACTTCTTCAACATTGCCATTGAAATCAGTAAATGGACCTTCTTTGATTCGAACAACTTCACCAACTTCATACAGCACTTTTGGCCTTGGCTTTTCAACACCGTCTTGAACTTGCTGCAGAACTTTTTCGATTTCGTGGCGTGGAATAGGCGCTGGCTTATTCGATTTACCGCCGATGAATCCAGTTACCTTGCTAGTATTCTTAACCAAGTGCCAAGTATCATCTGTCATTTCCATTTCTACAAAAACATAGCTTGGAAATAAACGACGCTCGGTGACACTCTTCTTGCCGTTCTTTACTTCAATAACTTCTTCGGTTGGAACTAAAATTTGTCCAAACATATCTTGCATTTCAGCGCGCTCAATGCGCTCTACCAATGCACGTTGAACACTCTTTTCCATACCGGAATAGGCATGAACTGCATACCATTTTTTTGCGCTTTTAGGGACAGAAACACCAGAGTCCAGCTCTGGTGCATTCTCCGCATTTTTTTCTGAGGTTTGTTCGCTCATTATTTAAGCCCAAGAATTACATTCATAATCAAATATTCAAGAACTTTATCAGTAGTAAACAGGAATATCGCCATAATTAAAACAAACCCAAACACTACTGCTGTCATTTGCCCTGCTTCTTTACGAGTAGGCCAAACCACTTTCTTCGCCTCACGAATTGACTCCTTCGCAAAGGACACCAATTCACGTCCTGTTTCAGAAATAAATACCAAAACAACAGCCAATGCGATACCACCAAATAAGGCACCTAGACGAACATATTTCGGCTGCCCCGCAAGAACATAAAATGCGACCACACCAGCGATCGCAGCAATAATCGCCAAAACGATTTTGTACTTATCACTAGATGTACTTACAGTTTGAACGGTTTGGTTAGACATGCTTAATTTACTTTCGATGCCTTTTGGCCTTGATGGTGGCAGGGGCGGAGGGAATCGAACCCCCAGCCTACGGTTTTGGAGACCGTCGCTCTGCCAATTGAGCTACACCCCTACAACTAAGAACTTGGTAAGCAAAAACAGCGACCCATTCGGATCGCCATTTTCACTTAAGAACTGCGATATTACTCGATGATTTTAGCAACAACACCAGCACCAACAGTACGACCACCTTCACGGATAGCGAAGCGCAAGCCTTCTTCCATCGCGATCGGGTTGATCAACTTAACAGTGATAGAAACGTTATCACCTGGCATCACCATTTCTTTATCCTTCGGCAACTCG
>NZ_BMYT01000006.1 GCF_014652415.1 Affinundibacterium macrobrachii | reverse complement strand
GCCGAATTTTGCAGACAATACTGTCGCAATCGCTGCTGTCAATGTCGTTTTACCGTGATCCACGTGACCAATTGTACCGACGTTAACGTGCGGCTTGGTGCGTTCAAACTTACCTTTTGCCATTTTAGACTCCTAACGATTGTGAGAGATCTTCTTAAGCTATCAGACACACGCCTGACAATAACAATGCGAAGACGATGATTTAAAACTACTCTGGTGCCCTTGACGTGGATTGAACACGTGGCCTCTCCCTTACCAAGGGAGTGCTCTACCACTGAGCTACAAGGGCAGCACTTGCACAAACCACATGCACCTACAAAACTTTAAACTTGGAGCGGGTGAAGGGAATCGAACCCTCGTCTTAAGCTTGGAAGGCTTCGGCTCTACCATTGAGCTACACCCGCGTACGAAACTGATCCGACAATAACCTCAGCCGCTAAATTCTGCCTGGTGGAGGGGGCTGGATTCGAACCAGCGTACTCAGAGAGAACAGATTTACAGTCTGTCGCCTTTAACCACTCGGCCACCCCTCCCAGGGAACCCCGAATTATGGAGATGTTCGATTTAACTGTCAATAGCTTTTTAAATCTCTCTCGCACTTTTTAGATAAAAATTTCCAGCGAAAATTAGGAAAATTCTCTTTTATACTTACAATTCAATCACTTAGTTAATTTCTCGCGTGTGCCAACTGGTAAGAAACCAAACCCTCAAATTTATTCATTTCTTCCGACAAGGCACTAATTGAGGTGGCTTGCTTTCGATTTAACGCGACCGCAACAAAGCGCCACTCGGTTCGACCATCTTTTGATGAGATGATGATCGTCCCTCCAGCGACTTCGTAGCCGCGCGCCATCGCTAATTGACGTATCGCTGTCTCACTCGCAACAAAACCTTCTTTAAATTGCATCACGATGGAGATTGCTTGACGTGCTGGTAGCCATGCTTCTAACTTGAAAACCCAAATCATGCAGGCGGCCGACAAAAAAGCTAACAAGATCGCCGCAGCATAAAAGCCAACTCCAACTAAGATACCAATCGCGGAGGAAGCCCAAAGCGAAGCGGCTGTAGTCAAGCCACTAATGCTAAAACCCTCTTTCATGATCACACCAGCTCCTAGGAAACCGATGCCGGTAACTACGCCTTGTATGGTTCTCGATGGATCTAAAGCAACGGGAGACAAGGCTCTGCCACCAAACCAGAAATCTGGATATCCCGCAATCACGACCAGCGCGGCAGACGCCATACAAACCAAACCGTAGGTACGCATTCCGGCCGCCCTACCATGATAGGATCGTTCGTAACCGACAACAAATCCCAGCAACAAAGCGCCAGTCAAGTTGAGAAAGATAATCGTATTCGCACCTAACTCGGCATGCGACCAGAAGTTAGCGGTATAAGAAGCTAGTGTTGTCATTCAAAATATTTAAAATAATTTATATTGAATTTCAGTGTAGCAAGCGACTCAGATACTGTCTAATACTCACGCACATTTGTTTCTTGAATATAAATTTTTCCGCGTTTCCGCAACAATGAACTAATTTAGTTTTAAGCAATCAGACTTTGCACATACACTCAGGTATATTCTTGGTATATCTAAGCATCACCTCATTTATTCGAACTTCTTGCTTCACCTCAACTTCGGAGAAATTATGCATCAGCACAGAAATTCTATTACCTCTCAAATCTCGCAGAGCACAACACCGACGACTAAGCGTACAGGCATTAGCATTGCCATCAGCCTGATTTTTTGCGCAGGAATATGGAATACCAGCGGCATTTCAAATGTACAAGCTGCGGAACAAACGATTAAGGTCAGTGGTGTCGCCAATCAATCTGAGCAAGCCAAGGCAGAACTCAATTTCAAAACGCTATATCAGAAAGAAACTGCGTACAGAAATAAGGAATTTCCTGGTCGTCGTGCAGCGGATGATGAAGATGAGATCACGCAAGCCGATTATAGCGATGAGGCAGAACAGCGCCGCCTAAAAATGTGGCGTAATTTATCGGAAGATCTAAAGAAAATTAATCCTGCACTGCTTTCGAGTGAGTCACGCATCAACTACAAAATATTTGCCGACCAACTCACTAATCGCATCAATGCAACAACGCTCAACGCACATCTACTGACCTTCAATTCGGATAGCCAGTTTTGGGCTAGCACCGCAGGCGCTGCGGAATCAACGCGCTGCGTTAGTGTAAAAAGTTGTGAGCGCTTTATTAAACAAATGGCGAGCATTCCACAAACTTTTTCACAGAAAATTGCATTGATGAAGCTTGGAATGGAACGTGGAATGACGATGCCTCAAGTAGTGTTAATCGGACGTGATGCAAGTATTCAAAAACACCTAACGACCAGCGTTGATAACAGCGTATTTTTTAAAGCATTTACCCAGCTTCCTGCATCGATTTCAGCCGCACAACAAACGGAATTACAGAAGAAGGCAAGAAGCGTTATCGCTGACAAGGTAATTCCTGCGTATCAAAATTTATATGAATTCATACGCAACGAATACATGCCGAAAGCAAGAAAATCAATTGCCGCCTACGATCTTCCAAACGGCAAAGCTTTCTATCAAGCACAGATTTTTGAATACACCACTTTAGAAAATACACCAGAAGAAATCCATAACATTGGCCTAACAGAAGTTGCGCGCATACGCAGCGATATGGAAAAAATTATTGCGGAATTGAAGTTCAATGGCGACTTCAAAGCATTCCTACACTTTCTACGCACTGATCCACAATTCTATGCAAAGACACCCCACGAATTATTAGCGGAGGCATCATATTGGGCGAAAAAGGCAGATGGAATGTTGATCCGCTATTTTGGGCAATTGCCACGTAAGCCTTATGGCATTCAAGCAGTTCCAGCTGACATCGCACCGACTTATACCGCAGGTCGCTATGCGGGTAGTGGCGATCCTAAACGTCCATCAAATTACTGGGTCAATACCTCATTACTCAATCAGCGTCCAATGTGGGCATTGCCTGCCTTAACTTTACATGAAGCAGTACCAGGGCACCACTTGCAGATCGCCTTAGCGGGTGAACAAGCAGAACAACCCGAATTTAGACGCAATGCTTATATTTCCGCCTTCGGTGAGGGCTGGGCACTGTATGCTGAGCATCTGGGCGTCGAGATGGGATTCTATGAAACACCCTACCATCACTTCGGTCGTTTAGTTTACGAAATGTGGCGTGCTTCGCGTCTGGTGGTCGATACTGGCATGCATGCAAAGGGCTGGACGCGTGATCAAGCGCTACAATTCATGCGTGACAATACCGCACTTTCAGAACATGAAATCACTACAGAAATTGATCGCTACATTTCATGGCCAGGACAAGCATTAGCCTACAAATTAGGCGAAATTAAAATTCGCGAAGTACGGCAAAAAATAAACACCATACTCGGCGAAAAGTTTGATATCAAAGCGTTTCACGATAAGCTATTGAGCCTAGGCTCGGTGCCCTTATCCATCTTAGAAAGTGAAATGCTGGCTTGGGCAAACAAGCTAAAACAAGACAAGAAGTAAAATGCATAAAACAAAAAACCTCGAAATAGATTCGAGGTTTTTTATTGATGCGCTTGCAAACACATTCATTTGCAAGCGCAAATTCCTACATCAATTTCCTGCTGCTGGTTTCCCATCCACATTCTTTTTATCATCCGCTTTTGCTTCAGCTTTTACTTCTGCTGGTCGAACTAAAGCAGCGCGTTCTTTCAAGTGATCTTCCATTTTTAGCCAAGCGACGCCTTTATTTAACCACTCTGGTGCAGGCTTATCTTTCAGATGGAAATCAAAAAACTCTTTCATGCGTTGCATATAGTCTTTTTGATTTGGCTTCTTCACTAAGCCATGGTTTTCACCTGGATACTCCAACATCACAACATCTTTACCGGCACGACGCAAAGTATTGAAATACTCGACGCCTTGCGTGTAATCAACCGCGCCGTCGACGTCATTTTGCAACATCAATAAAGGCGTCTTGACGTTTTTCGCAAAGAACACTGGACTGTTTCGCACATAAGCGTCCCAGTGATCATTGTAATTACCGAGAAAGCGACCTTGGCTACTTTCAAAAATCGCTTGATTGGTACTTCCAGAATTTTTGTAAACCAAACTGTACATACTAATCATATTGGTCAATGCAGCGCCAGCAGATGCAGCCTTAAACACATCGGTTTGCGTGATCAAAAATGCTGTTTGATATCCACCCCAGCTATGTCCTTGTAAGCCAACACGCTTAGAATCGACCACCCCAGTCGCAATTGCTGCTTGCAAAGCCGGTAGCACACTTTCTTTCGCACTCACACCTGGATCGTTTAAACGATATGTAATATCAGGATTAAAAACGGCGTAACCGTGGCTGGTGTAATACGCGCGGTTAAAACCACCACCGCCAACCATTGGAGGCGTATAGCTATTTAAACCCTGACTTAATTTTTCATAGATATAAACCACCGTTGGATAGGACTTTCCTGCTTGGTAATTGGCAGGTAAAAACAAAGCGCCTTGAAGTTTTTTGCCATCAGTACCAATGTAATCAACTAAGATCGAACCACTGCCCATGGTGTAATTTTTTTCTTGCTCTTGCAAATCGGTGAGCTTACGCATATTCGTAAGTTGCGCATCGCTCACATAAAGATCTGGCGGCGTAATCGCAGTCTCTTTCGACAACAAGAAAGTGTCACTTTTCTCTGCCTTAATCAAACGACGATAAGCAGCATCAGCATACGCCAAACGTTTCACATTACCATTTGGATCTAAACGCAAAAAGCCTGCTTTCTTAGTCCATTCGCCATAGGCATTAAAGTACTGAGGCTTACTTAAATCAATCCCTTTTTCATTGGGATCAAGCACCAAACGTCGCTGATAACGCACTTGATCGCGCTTGCCATCTTGCGTCACTTGCGTCGCCTTACCACCATCTACTGGCATTTTCCAAATGTCCCAACCATCGCTTAACAGAACAAAACGACTGTCGGAACTCCAGCCAAATGGCGTGACTGGTGGTTTCACCAAATTATGATCATCGTCGACATTAACAAAAGTGGTGTTTAAACCAGCGGTCAAATTATGACGTTTGCCTGTAGCCATTTCTATGCTGAAGAAATTTCCATCTTCATAGTGCAAATAATGACGACCATCATGCGCCAGACCAAACGTCCAACTCGCTTGTTTGTTCAATAATCGGCGCTCTCCTGTTTTCAAACTAAGCGCGTACACATCACTGAAACGTCGACCGTCCATACTGGCTTGGCGTTGATACTCACTATCATCTTGTGCCAGCGCCCAATCGCCAAACTGAGGCATCGCTACCGAAGTCAATTTTTCGTCACCGAGTCGAATAAATTTGGCTTCTGCTATACGATAAATCGCCGCTGAAGATCGCTTCTTATCAAAATCCTGTTGCACCTTTTGTTGCGTTGGTAAGCGTTTATCTTGGTGATGCCAAAGAACCAAATTCACTTTTTCATCGGAATCTGCATCTTTCTTTTCATCTTTAGGTTTCTTTTTCGCTTCTTTAATACCAAACGAAATCCAAGCGAAATCTCTACTCCAACGTGGTTGTGCGTCGCCGGATATTGTCATGTCTTGCGGAAAATCTTTCAGCTTTAGAGGATCAACTGTAGTCTTCATAAAACTGTTGTTGGTATCGATCCGAAAACCAATCGCATTCCATAGTTTGTCAACATAGGCTTTATCTTCTATGCCTTTCAGCACAGTAAAACCAGTTCCCTTATCGTTCCAGAGCAACTTTTCATAAACTGCATCACCATCATCCAACACCTGACTGGCACCACTATCCAAGTTGTGAACTACCACGCCATTACCCGCTTTGTCATTCGCGTCAACGATGTAAGCCAAATAGCGACCTTGGAAATCAAACTCAAATTCAGCAACATTACCAAGGTTCAGCAAAGCTCCAGTCTTCAGGTTTTTTAACAGCAAGTCTGAACCTTTGGCGCGCGTTGGTGCAGGAGCTCCTGGTGCTGTCGGCATCGCTGGTGCGGGTGTCGCACTATCTGCCATCGCCTTATGCATTGCAATCCAACCACCACGCTCATTTGCAAATGCAAATTTACGCACTTTTTCAACAACGCTAGATTTACCCGTTTTCAAATCAACGAGTGTGACTTTCGCTTGCACAGGCTTCTTGGCTTTCTTCGCTGCATCTTGTTCTTTCTTGCTCATGTGCGATGTAAATGCCGCCCACAAACCATCTTCAGAAAATTCAATACTTCCTGCACCCTGCCCTGCAGGAAAACTATATTCCTCTTTGCCCGACAAGGATTTGACAATGACAGTGGCATC
Source organism: Affinundibacterium macrobrachii (assembly GCF_014652415.1). Taxonomy (GTDB): domain Bacteria; phylum Pseudomonadota; class Gammaproteobacteria; order Burkholderiales; family Burkholderiaceae_D; genus Undibacterium; species Undibacterium macrobrachii. The sequence goes on along the minus strand of NZ_BMYT01000006.1, from coordinate 234,544 downwards.
TCCCTCCGCTTCACTCAAACGCCACGCAGCCCACTGCCCGTTTGCCGACAGTACCGCTGCACTAATTCCTTTGAAAGCAGCCATATCGGCGATCTCGATAGGGCGTGGTGTCGCAGCCACGGGGGCTTTAGCAGCCGATTTAGCTTCGACTTTCTGAGCCGCATTTGCGGGAGCTGTAGCGGGAATATTTTTATCTACGGTAGCTGCAGATTGAGCTAAAACTTCGGCACTCGCCAAAAGAAAACCTAAGGTGACAGCGGGATAAACTGGGCGCATTACACACTCCAAAGAAAAAAGGGATAAAAGACAGATCAATATTGACCGCGGTATCTTAACTTAGTTCCAGTGAGTCGAGGTGTGCACGCTATGAATAATTGAGGAGACGATCAGTCTGAGTCACGGTGACACCAATGGTAAGTTCAGATATGTAGAAATTGAGGAAAGGAGTTTCCGCACTGCAAATACTAAGCGCCAGAATGGCGCCGCAAACCGAGCTTCACAACGTCGGATGGATAAACATTTACATACGATTTCCAAACAACATCCGTTGCAGCGAGCTTATCCATCTGCGCTTTTAAATAGATTTGATCATTCGGCGGCAAGGCAGATTTTGAAATGTAAATCCCGCTATCAGTCCAAGGTAATTCGTCTAACTTGTCGTAACGCACCTTACCTTCCAAATCGTGCAGTATTTTTTCGGTACGAATAAATCCAGAAAACAAAGTCGGCGTCATAATCGTCACGTAATTACTATTTTTTTGCATGCTACGTGCTACCGACACAGCATCAGGCTCAATGATTAATCGCTTACGCTTCGCCATCTCTTTCAAAATTTCTTGATATCCAACTCCATAGTCAAATCCACGTACCGCAACCAAGCGGAGTTGTTCTCGCGATAGTAAATCGGACAAACTCAGAATTGGCGATCCAGCAGACTGCATAGAAATCACGGTCGCTCGAATTTGAATCAAAGGAACAAAGTGGCCTACCTTGTCGCGCTTATCTGTTTTTACGGTGGTAATTAACAGATCGGCTTTACCGCTTTCAAATAAAAATTCTTGGCGATTCTTTGGCACTTGATAATAAGCAAAGCGACAGTTGGACTTCGCCTCTAGCAAACTGAGAAAATCAGGCGTAATCCCGGTGTAGCGATTACCTTTTACAATCACACTCAAACCAGTGACGGAGACGGGAACTTGAACCGTTCGAGAACATTCAGCAAAAACGGGATATGTGATTGCCGACGCAATCAAGAGAATCAAAAGGCGAAAGCAAAGACGAATGTCATGCATAACAATAGCAAACTTCGAAATGTACAAACGAACTAGCAATTTTCTTCCATTTCAAGGAAATAAGCATCAAATACGCGTCAGCACCTAAATAACAAATACCCTGCTTCTTCTCATCTTTTAATCGATCAGAAATACCTACATAGTTCAATCATTGTGCATGGAAACCACGCGCATTCCTATCATCTATCAACAATGAACCTAAAAAAATTGTTAAGTCTCAGACGATGTAGGACTTTCACGACACTTTTACCAAATTAAAAACTGAATAAGGCAAGACAATAATTAGCAGATTCCATTACTATAGAAGTAGACTACAACTCTACAATGTCTAACCACCCAACCCACAGGAGTGCATTATGCGATCAAATATTCGCTTACTAAGTTGCGTACTGAGTCGCGTACGAAATTGTATCTTGAGCATCACGACAATTTTTTCGATTTCAATAGGCGCATTGGCACAAGCACAGACACCCACGGTTGTGACCAATCCCAAATACGATGCGGCAACGGCAGAACGTCTAGGTGCAGATCAACGTGGCATGCGCAATTACGTGCTAGTCGTTTTGAAAACTGGCCCCAATAAAATAGCCGCAGGTAAAGAAAGAGATGAAATGTTCGCAGGACACTTTGCCAACATGAAACGACTCGCCGCAGAAGGAAAGTTAGCAGTTGCCGGCCCCTTCGATGGTGTCGACGGCTGGCGAGGTCTATTTATTTTCGCAGTAAAAGATATAGAAGAAGCCAAACAATTAACCGCCACAGATCCGGTGATTATTAAAGGAGAAATGATTGCTGAGTACCATAAATGGTATGGCTCTGCCGCGATGATGGAGGTCGGCCGTATTCATGAAACCTTGAGTAAATGAGGCGTACCAAAATCTAAGGTCTTCACAAAGTAAAGACAAATATGTTCCAAATCATCGTGGCATTCAATATGCGATTGATTGCAAATTGAATGCCACTATCTATTTAATCTCTATTGGGTATTTAGACCCGCTTGCCATCAGCATCGATCACTAACTCACCATCTTCTTTACGAAACTCACCGCGCTGAGCCGAAGGAAGAATCTCTAATACCAATTCAGATGGACGACACAACTTCGTTCCCAAAGGGGTTACGACAATCGGTCGATTAATTAAAATAGGATTCGCAAGCATCACGTCGACGAGCGCGTCTTCACTCCATTTGTCATCTGCCAGACCCAGCTCTTGATACACACTTTCTTTTTCTCGCATCAACTGGCGGGCTGAAAACGACATTGCCGCTAAGATTTGTTGAAGCTCTTGTTTACTCGGAACTTGCTTTAAATACTCAATCACAACAGGTTCATCACCGCTATTACGGATGAGAGCGAGCGTATTACGAGAAGTACCGCATCGAGGATTGTGATAAATCGTGATCGTCATATAGTTTCTGTATTCCTTGAAGATTTTTTAAACTTGATATTGAAGCTGTATCTTGAAACTTTCGTTTTCAACTTCTAGCTGCTAGTTCAGCTAGTTCGAATGATATTTCGCAAGCGTTTATCTGTTAAAGCAATATTATAAAACGAGCAGAGAATAAACCACGGTGAACAAATGCGAAAGGGCGATATTGAATCGCCCTTTCGTTACAAACAAAAAAGAAACTACTTAGTTTGACTTTCTATTTCTTCACGTCTGCTGCTTTAACTGGAATGAATTGTCCCATCACATCACGCTTACCTTTTTCCAAATATGGCACTGGTTTATCCATCCATTCCGGACGTGGTTTATTCAGCAAATAATGATCAAAGAATTCACTCATGTGAACAGTGAAATGCTTAATGTTGTCGCGGTCACGCAAACCGTGTTTTTCACCGTTATAGTTGAACCAGTAGGCTTCCTTATTCAAGCGACGCATTGCAGTAAAGAACTCAATCGCTTGGTACCAAGGCACAGCATCATCATCATCGTTATGCACTGTCAAAAATGGTGTCTGCACTTTATCGATCGCAAAAATCGGTGAATTTTCTACATACTTCGCGGTACTATCCCAAGGCGTTCCGCCAATACGACTTTGTTGCTTTTCATACTGAAAGGCACGGCTAATACCGGCGCCCCAACGAATGCCGCCATAGCCACTCACCATATTTGCCATCGACGCGCCAGCTTCAGCAGCGCGGAAAATATTGGTGCGCGTAATCATGTAGCTGATTTGGTAAGCGCCCCAACTATGTCCTTGAATACCGACACGTTTTGGATCAACATAACCCTTAGCAATCACTTGCTGCACCGCAGGTACTACGGTATCTAGTGCACTCTTACCTGGGTAACCAGTTTTGTAAACAATATCCGGACGCAACACAACATATCCGTTGCTAACATAACGTGTGACGTTGATATTTTGCGCTGGCGCTGGTGAGACGAAACGATGCATATTGTCTGTCATCTTTTCGTAGATATACACCATCATCGGATACTTTTTCTTCGGATCAAAGTTCTCAGGCTTAGCGAGCAAAGCCTTGAGTTTTTTCCCATCAGCGCTGGTGTAGTCAATCATCTCTTGCGTGCCCCAGTTATATTGCACTTGCTGAGGATTCGCATAGCTAATTTTCTGCGGTTTGGCAAAACTTAAATCCGCACTCCACAAATCAGGAAATTCTGTGAACGTTTGCTGCGTAAATAAAATCGTGTCGCTATCTTTTGCTTTCATTAAACCAGAATACAACTTATCTCCATGAATCAGACGCTTAGGTTCAAGCGGCTGATTCGGGGTAGGCTGAATGGTGTAGTAACCAGTCGACTGATTCACGTCATGCGTCGCCGACAAAATCCACGGTTTGTCCGCAGGTAAAGCTTTGGTTTGCGGACTTTGACGTACATCACCCAAATGTACATAGCGCAGCTCTAATTGATTTTTTCGACCGAAACCAGCAGTCAAATTACGTGCTGCTTTAGACTGCAAATTCACTTCCCATAAATCAAATTGATCATAGAGTACTACGCTGGCATCATCGTTGGTCCAACCTGCTACACCAAAAGCATTTTTGGGTTCTGGCGTGTCACGTTGTTGGTCTTCAAAACGTGTCTTGATATGTCCTGTCAAATTTGTTTTCTTGCCGTCAGTCGTTGCATGAGACCACCACACATTTTTATCGGCATCGAAGTAGACAACATATTTACCAGCTGGGGAAAACTGCGGCATAAAGCGCGATTTTTCTACCAGCATTTTCGCTTGTCCATTTTGCAGATCAACCGCATAAGCGTCGTAATACAAACTGTCCCATGACATCAAATGACGATAGGGCAGCGTGCTAATTCCCATCGCAAATTGGGCATTGTCATTCAACATAATCTGGGGAATCAGCTTATTAGCCAATTGCACAAACTTACCTTCAGCTAAATGTACAACCGCACGATAAGAGCGTTGTTTGTCGCGCTCAGCGTTAGCTTTTTGCATCGACTGTAACTCGGGATCTTTCCAATGCCAAAGATCAACCTTCACTGGTTCAACAGCATTCTTTGGTGGCGTGACGGGCAATTCAGCGGTACTCAAAAACAAGCGTTGACCATCTTTGCTAAAACTGAGATCAGCGTACTCACTTGGCGCCCAACCTTTGGTCATTCCATTCGATTCTGCATTGACGAGCAACTTCGCTTGCGGCGCATCAGCGCGCCAATAAAACAACGAATACACTTGCGTATCCTTTGCTTTCTTAGCCAACTCATCGCGATTACTTAACACCGCAAATTGTTGGCCAGCATCGTCAAATCGTAAGTATTTGTAGCTACCGGCGCCAGTAAGTATTGGCTTAGCTAGCTTGGTATCAGCGGACCACAGATAGACACCTTCTGCTTGAGAAACGGCTTTCACTTTATCTTGTGCCGCGTTGTTGTCAGACTTTGCCGCTTCTACCGATTGATCTTTAGTTGCATCCTTACTTACTTCCTTGCTTGCTTCCTTCGCAGCGTCTTTTGCAGCGTCCTTAGCGACATCTTTCAATGAAACCGAATAGGCCAACAAAGTGCCCGCTTTATTCCAAGTTACATCAGCGACATCTGAGATAGAAGTTTTCTGTTTTTGTACTAAATCCCAAATGATTAATTCTGTACCCGGTTCTTTCTTTTTTGCTGCTGCTCCAGCCGCAGCGATCATTGCTTGCTGATCATATTGCTCTTGTGAATTCCCACTTGCATCTTGCATCGCATTAGCGTCATCACCACTTAAACTGTCTGCTTTTACAGTCTCTTCTTTTTTCAGTTCTTTCTTCAGCTCTTTCGCAGGCTCTAACAAGACTGCCAACAAGCTTGTTCCTTCTTCTGGAAAGCTGAAGCGTTTTACACGTTCAACGTATTCGACTACGCCGGTTGATAAGTCCATAACACCGACACTCGCTTTCGGCGCATCTTCTGGTTTTACTTTCGCTTTCTTTGCTTTTTCAAGGTCAGCACGCGTTGGCAACACTGAGAACGCAACGAATTTGCCGTCGTAACTAAATACTGGATTATTACCGCGCGGTGCACGCCACTCTTTAGCGTCACGTACGTTTTTGATGACGATTTCGCCATCGGATTCTTGCCCAACTAATGCATACGCTGCCCACTGACCATCACGGCTCAAAACCGCATTTTGAATGCTGCGCCAATTGGCGTAAACATCGTGCGTAATGAGTTTTTTTCCTGCCTGCGTCTGATTCGTAGCATTCGCCTCCACATTTGTTGTAGAGGATTGCGCAATCGCCGTTTGTGGAACACTGATCGCTTGCAAACCCAGAACCAAAACGAGGGCACTAACTGGGCGCACGAACGTGTTAAAGATATCATTCGATCGTTTTATTGGATTTTTATGTTGCATCTTCTTTCCTTTATGTTGGCTTAATTATCGAACCAATGATTCATGATTTATTGCTTACTTGTTTCTCGAAATGTTGTACTTGTTTTTTTTGATTATTTGATGATTTTGGCGACGATGTAAGAACTGATTGAATAAGAAATGATTAAGTAGAAATTGAACGAATCAAGAACTTTTTCCTACGATTTACAAAGCTTGTATTTGCAGGGTTTTAATCACTTTTCCTTCCCCTTTTTCCCCCATACCCGCACCACTATTTTTACTCTCTTTTTTTAGAGCAACTAGACGATCTCCAACTGTGCCGTAAAGCCATTCTTCTTCATTTTTCATTTCGAAACTAATCACGACATAAGCGCGGCCAGATACTGCCTGCGTTAGTCGACTCGCCAAGGGCGTACCGTCGGCAGCGATCCAAACGTCAATCTGTCCATCAAACTTTTTCATGTACTTACGATCGCGTTCGTTTAGCTTATCGATCGACATTTCAAAATTTAACAAGCGTGCAGGTTTGCCATTAAAGCTATCCATTTTCTCGCTCTTAAAGTTTGCCTTTTCTAAGCTTCGACTTAAACTACTCGCGGCCGAAATCATTGGGCGCAATGCCGAAGAGTTGACCTCACTCAAAGCAGATAAAGTCGGTGTTTTCGCTTTTTTATCTTTTTCTCGTTGACGTTCTTCAGACTCTAGTTTTAACAACATCTCCTTGCTATACAAAACTTGTAGCCCGCGTGAACTTTCTTCAATGCTGACACTCGCCAAACCCTGTGTTTCTTCTTGATCTTTACCTTCGCCTTGCCGATTCCAAGTTTTCGCTTCGACGAAGGCTTTCACCGGCGTCTGCCCTTGCAATCGCACTAAAGCTGCTTTCAAATCAGATAGACCATCTGCGCTCGCATGGGTGCTTACACCAATTCCAGCAACAAAAATATATGGTAAAAATTTGTAAAAATTAGGCATGAATAAGTCCCAAAACGATGTTGCTAGGTGAGTATGACTAAGAAAAGACCAATGAGTTCAGTCGCGCGAATCCAAATTCAACTGTGCTAGGCTTTAGATGCGGATTGTGCGCTAGCGAGTAAATAGACTAGCAATGCAGACTGCGCATCATCTGCCGCATATTTTAGTTGCTTATCCGTCAATCGCTCGGCCGCCCAATTCGAAGTCGATACGCGTTTTGATTTTTGCAAAACCTGTCCAAAGTATTTTTCGACAGCGCGCTTTGCACCCATTTGCTTTTTACGGCTGTCACTTAAGCTACGGGATAAATCAAGCACATTTGCAATACGAATTCCAAGCTTGCGCGATAACATTTGATTATCATCGGATAAACCAAATCCGACTTTTTTAATCTGATCCGATTCCAATACTTCCCGCAATAATCCACGGCTAAAGTTGATCTGCTCTGACGATACTAAAGGAAAAAGAAAGGCTAGCTTTTCGGTCGCTAGTTGAATCAAATGCGGCCCATCAGATTCTTTTCCGGCAGTGAATACCGGCTTTGATTCCGTGTCATAGCCTAAACATGAATGCGAGAGTAAGTTGGCACGCGCTAAATCTAATTGCGTTTGATTTTGCACCAAAATAATTTGGTTTATGGCTATGCCTGGATAATCTGGCAGAGTGGGAACTGGTTCTGTAGGAAGGGAAACGAATTGATTCATTAATACATTTTCATTTAATTAAGGAAAAATAAAATTAACTCAGATTTACTTTAAAAATTGACAGCAAAATAAAGCAATCGAATCGTGGCGACTCATGATGCCATAAAGATTCACACGACAACTACTTTTTGCTATTAAGCGAACAATCGCAGCAATGCAGGCTAGGAATCGTGTTCCATACAAAATCCTTACTCATGTTGCCTATGTTCGCTCAAATTGGTTTTCTGAATAAATCATAAGTACATAAAAACAAAAAGGCGACCAGTGGTCGCCTTATGTTTTACTTCGATTGAATAAGTTCGATTAATTTTTATGGTTGCGCACCCTTACGATTGACGCTGCCAGAACCACCAATCGATTTACTGACTTGCGGATCACCATAATAATTTACCGTGCCAGAGCCACCAATACGCACATTTAAATTATCACTGACCCAAGTCTGTACTGAGCCAGAACCGCCAATACTAATTCTGACATCTTTGGCAGCCAGCTTAGCCATATTCAGTTCACCTGAGCCGCCTATAGTTCCTGCGATTTGTGGCACAACACCGCGAGCGCTAAAGTTACCACTGCCGCCGATACTGACTTTTAAAGTCTCTGCCTTTAACTCATTCACATCCATCTCGCCAGAACCGCCAATCCGCAGTTTTAAATCGGTGCCGATGATTTTATCGCTCTTCACACTACCAGAACTCTCTAAGGCAAAATCATCCAAATTCTTAAAATGCACGACGATCGACAGGTTACGTGTTTTTGGGTATTGATTCTTCTCTTTTGAGCGTATCTTTAAGGTATTGCCTTCAACGACGACTTCTAGCATGGCTTGAATATTGTCATCGGTTTCAATCGATACCGCCTCATGATTGCCCTGTTTGAGTTCAACCTTGCCAGGTACAGAAATCTGTATTGCACGAAAATCCTGCACATTCCGCTCTTGCTTTACAACTTTACCAGAACCCTCAACCGATTTTCCCCACCAGTTACCCCAACTAGCGGAGGCTGGGGTTGCGGCAAATGCGGTGGCAATAAATGCTGTTGCCAATAAGCGGCGACGCATTGTGAAAGTTTTTAGTGTCGACATGATTTACCTCTTTTACTTCTATGTGGTTAAAACTGAACTCGGTTTTACACTTAATTTTGGTGACCGCTTCTTTAAACAAGATCACTTCTATCGGTGCATATCAAGAAAGCTTAGGCTGCCTTTTTGCGTGAACTACGAGAAATCAGTACAAATAAGCCATACAAAATTAAGAACGGAATCATCAGTGGAAGCAATGCAATCGCGAATGAACCGAGTACGGCACCCAAGCCTACCACCAAGACTAAGGCCACCATCGCCAGCACCAAACCTGTAATACTTAAAGCGAAGAACAAAGCGCCAAAACCAACCACGCAGGCAATTAAGAATCCAGTAAAGCCGCCAATATCGCCGATCTCTTCGCCATCAATAACAATATGTGATGTGCCAATCGATAAATAGGTCAAGAACAGCAAGCCCACAATAATGGCGATAGCGATAAGAATGTTGCGGTGATTCGTTTTCATTTTTATTCCCCTTATGTATTTAAGCAAAAACTGCTTAGTTCTCTCAATCGGTCATCAATGACTAACGCTCTGTGGCTAACTCGTAATTGCTGATCCGATGACTGCATTGTAGGGATCGCCGCTCGGCGCTTCTAGTGAATTGCGACAGAATGCAAAAACCGAGGAACAAAGTGTCATTTGACTCGAATTCATTTCACAAACACGCTCATTTCATGCGACGGAGTGCAGCCATGTGCTTGAAATAGACTAACAAGGCATCTAAATCGGATTCGGATATCGACTGGTGATCAAATCCTGGCATCAGTGCTTGTTTCCAATTACGCACAGCTGCTGGGTTGCGAATCAACTTACGCAAAAACGCTTGGTGAAAATACTCGGTAGGACTAAATGGCTGGTTTAAATCAGGACCTATCGCGGCATCTCCTCCACCATTCATACTATGGCAAACCGCACAATTTTTGATATAAATTTGCATACCCTGCATAGCTTGCTGATAATTTTTCGACAATTTTGGTGAAGGAATTATTTGCTGAAATCTTTGCTGCAAAGGCAGTTCGACACGAATCTTTACCACTTGATAAGGCCATTGCTCATTACTAATCTTGCCTGCTTCTGGATTCAGCCAGACCAAATAAAACGGTCCTGCGCTCGCAGTTTTTGCTGGATTATTTGGGTCGATCGCTGGCCATGGCTGTTGATCTGTCTCAATCGCTAAATATGGCTGTCCTTTGCCAACTAAATCGGCAGCTGCGATATTGGCAACAAATCCATCCAAAGCAACAAACTGCACTGAAGTATTTGCAGCCGTTTTTGTCATCAACATCGGCATCAACTTCGCGAAAGCCACCGCGCGGTAAGTCATGCTGCGCTTATAGGCAGAATCTTTGTCGATTTGAATGGGAACCGATTCCGCCAATAAAGCGCTACGACTCCATTGTTTTGATGAAACACCATCACTCACTTCCAATTGCGGTTCTTGGCCCCAAACAGAAAAACTAATGGCAGCCAATAACACGAGGTAAGCGAACCGCAAACTACGGGGAACAGCGTAAGCGCGCATAACAAACTCCAAGACAAGGGCAAAACTGAGGGAATAAACAATTCACGAAATAGCAAAAGTATAGGCGAATGCAGAAATTTTTCGGCATCCTTAACCTTGATGCGATCTCGATCCACTAAAAGCATGCTTTTAGAGCGAAAAGCTCAGTGATAGCTGACGAATAAGGGCGAAAAAAGGTTAAAATCAAAGGTTTATAAATTCCTTGCTCATGTCGTTCAGCTTGCTTTTCAAGGCACATGATATAGAGCAACAATCCAGCACAAAGGCAGAAGAGCTATGCTCACATTTCAACAAATTATTTTGACCTTACAAGATTATTGGGACAAACAAGGCTGCGCACTGCTGCAACCTATCGATATGGAAGTCGGCGCGGGTACATCGCATACCGGAACCTTCTTACGTGCGATTGGCCCTGAGCCTTGGCGCGCTGCCTATGTGCAACCATCACGCCGTCCAAAAGATGGTCGCTACGGTGAAAACCCAAACCGCCTGCAACATTACTATCAATATCAAGTAGTGTTAAAACCAGCACCAGAAAATATTTTGGACTTGTATTTAGGCTCTTTGAAAGCCCTGGGTCTCGACCTGCAACAGAACGATATTCGTTTCGTCGAAGATGACTGGGAAAACCCAACCTTAGGCGCATGGGGCTTAGGCTGGGAAGTGTGGTTGAACGGTATGGAAGTGACGCAATTTACCTACTTCCAACAAGTGGGCGGCTTAGATTGCAAACCGATTCTCGGTGAAATCACCTACGGTATCGAACGTTTGGCGATGTATTTGCAAGGCGTAGAAAATGTCTATGACTTGGTTTGGACTGAACGCGAAGAGAACGGCAAAACCGTGCGTTTGTCTTACGGTGACGTTTTCCACCAAAACGAAGTAGAGCAATCGACTTTCAATTTTGAATATTCGAACACCGATTTCTTATTCTCTCTGTTCAGCAATTACGAAGCAGAAGCGAAACGTTTGCTCGAAGTCACCGAGAAATCTTTGGCCTTGCCTGCTTACGAAATGATTTTGAAAGCAGCGCACACCTTCAACTTGTTGGACGCACGCGGCGCAATCTCAGTCACCGAACGTGCTGCTTATATTGGCCGTATTCGTAACTTATCACGTGCTGTTGCGGCAGCATATTTGTCTGCACGCTATCAATTGGGCTTCCCTATGTGCGCAGAAGACGACCAACATAAACGTGAGGTTGTAGCCGCGATCGAAGCACAACTCGCGAAAGCTACAGCACAAGCAGCAGCGACAGCAGCTTAAGCACTTCGCTCAGCCATAGACAAGTACAGAATTGAGATTGAACATGAACCAAACACTTTTAGTTGAATTGTTTACCGAAGAATTGCCACCAAAAGCCCTCGCCAAATTAGGCGAAGCATTTGCTGCAGGCATCGTCAATGGTTTGAAATCGCGTGATTTCTTAGAAGCAGATTCCGTTGTTACTAGCTTTGCTTCACCACGCCGTTTGGCTGTGAGTATCAGCAAAGTACGCGGCACTTCTCCAGATAAACAAATGCGTGAAAAAGTATTGCCTGTGTCCGTGGCAATCGATGCGAATGGCTATGCCACAGCGCCCTTAACAAAAAAACTCGCCGCCTTGGGTTTCCCAAATTTGCAAGTATCCGACTTAGAACGCGCTATCGACGGCAAAGCAGAAAGCTTCTTCTACAGTTACACAGCACCAGGTAGCGCATTGGCAGGCAGCTTGCAATTGGCACTAGAGGAATCCATCAGCAAGTTGCCGATTCCTAAGGTCATGAGCTATCAACGTCCTGATGGCGCGACTGTGCATTTCGTGCGCCCAGTGCATAGCATCATCGCCTTGCATGGAAAAGACATCGTCCCACTCAGCGCCCTTGGCTTAACGGCTGGGCGTGTCACTCAAGGTCACCGTTTCTTGTCCGCCGGCCAAGTGAATATCGCTGATGCGGAAGACTACAACCGCGCCTTGAAAGAAGAAGGCAAAGTCACTGCCAACGTCACTGAACGCAAAGAACAAATTCGCCAAGCTTTGCTGGCGAAAGCCAATGGTGATCAGGTCTTAATGCCAGAATCTTTGCTCGACGAAGTCGCAGCTTTAGTTGAATGGCCTGTCGTGTATGAATGCCATTTCGAAGAAGAGTTCTTGGCCGTGCCGCAAGAATGCTTAATTCTGACCATGCAAACCAATCAGAAATATTTCGCTGTGACGGATGCTGCTGGCAAATTGCGTTCACGTTTCTTGATCGTTTCTAACTTAGCGACCGACACACCAGAACACATCATTCAAGGCAATGAACGTGTTGTGCGTCCGCGTTTATCTGATGCGAAATTCTTCTTTGAACAAGATAAGAAAAAATCTTTAGCCGACCGTTTGCCGCAATTAGCCAATGTCGTGTATCACAATAAACTCGGTAGCCAAGCAGAACGTACGCAACGGGTTCAGTCTCTGGCTGGCACGATTGCAAAATTAATCGGTGCAGATGTGGTGCTCGCTGAGCGCGGTGCCTTATTGGCGAAGGCTGACTTGTTGACCGACATGGTCGGTGAATTCCCTGAGTTGCAAGGCATTATGGGCACCTACTATGCCAAGCATGATGGCGAGCACGATGAAGTCGCGGCGGCAGCTTCCGAACACTATCAACCACGTTTCGCGGGTGATGCTTTGCCTGCAACAGCTACGGGTACTGCCGTCGCGCTTGCCGACAAGCTCGAAACTCTGGTCGGTATCTGGGGTATCGGTTTGCAACCAACGGGCGACAAAGATCCATTCGCCTTACGTCGTCACGCGCTCGGCATCTTGCGTATGTTGGTCGAAAAACGTTTGGCGATTTCTCTGCAATCCTTGATCGCTGCTGCCACCACATTATTTGCTGGCAATGCGAATTTCAAAGATCCAAGCGCTGACGTACTGACCTTCTTGTATGACCGCTTACGTGGTCAATTGCGTGAACGCGGTTTCTCACAAAGCGAAGTAGAAGCAGTGGTTGCACAAAACCCAGATAGCTTGGACAACATTGTGGAACGCTTACAAGCCGTACAAAGCTTCGCGGCATTGCCAGAATCTGCTTCATTAGCGGCAGCGAACAAACGTATCACCAACATCTTGAAAAAAGCGGAAGCTACGCCAGGTGAAATTAATGCTAGCCTGTTGCAAGAAGCAGCAGAACAGGCATTGTACAAAGCCATGGTCGATGTCAAACCTAGCGTTGACGCCGCGTATGCAGCGGGCGACTTTACAGGTGCGTTGAAAACTTTAGCAGCCTTGCGTGAAGGTGTCGATGCATTCTTTAATGATGTGATGGTCAATGCGGAAGATTTAGCATTGCGCAATAACCGTTTGGCATTACTCGCATCTCTGCATGGCATGTTGAACCAAGTCGCGGATATTTCGAAGTTGGCGGCGTAAGCAATTCACATAAGTAATTCAAACTCCCCTCTCCCGCCAGCGGGAGAGGGCTAGGGTGAGGGTAATTCAGAAACCGCAAAAGCATTCAAAAGTAAAACCGCGACGCGTTGTGATCAAAAAATGCGAACTTGAAATAGTTTATTGGAATCCGAACCACCCTCATCCCAACCCTTCTGCCGCTTGCGGGACAAGGGCGCTAAAGCAAAGAATGTTAGGGAACAACAATGACACCACCAAAACTCATCATCCTCGACCGCGATGGCGTCATTAATCATGACTCCGACGCTTTCATCAAATCACCTGATGAATGGCAAGTCATACCCGGTTCAGCACAAGCGATTGCGCGTTTGAATCAAGCGGGCTATACCGTGGTGGTGGCGACTAACCAGTCTGGTGTGGCACGTAAGCTGTTTCCAATGACTACACTCAATGCGATTCATCAAAAAATGCATGCAACTGTCGAGCAAGTGGGTGGCTTAATCGACGCGGTGTTTTTTTGCCCGCACAGCGCGGATGATAATTGCGACTGCCGCAAACCCAAACCCGGCATGCTGCAAGAGATCGCAAACCGCTACAATGTCTCGCTCAAAGGTGTGCATTGTGTCGGCGACTCTTTACGTGATTTGCAATCGGGTTTTGTGATGGGCTGCATTCCGAATTTAGTATTGACTGGCAAAGGTCAGGGAACGATGAACAAAGGTGGTTTACCACCAGGAACACAAATCCATTCCGACCTTGCGGCGATGGTGGAAGCACTGCTCCATGCAGAAGCCGCAGCCGACTAATTTTTAATCTTATTTCTTTCGCTTCAGGATTATTCATGTATTCAGCATTATGTTTTATCCGCTCTTTGCTTTTCACGATTGTGATGGTCGTCGCCACCGTGATTTGGGCACCTATTTGTTTTTTGTTCGCGCCGCTTCCTTACAATCAACGCTATTGGGCAACCGCACGCTGGAATGTTTTCATCATCTGGGCAGCGAAAGTAATTTGTGGGATTCGTTATCAAACCCGTGGATATGAGAATTTTCCTGACGGTCCAGTGATCGTTTTATCAAAACATCAATCTGCTTGGGAAACCATTTTCTTATTAATGTCGACCCCGCGTCCATTGGTGTTTGTGTTTAAGAAATCGATTACCTATATTCCCTTTTTTGGTTGGGCAATTTCTTTAATGAAAATGATCCCGATTGATCGTAGTAAAGGCAAAGACGCCTTCGCACAAGTTGTAACGATAGGGCGTAAGCGTTTGGCCGATGGCCAATGGGTCATTATGTTCCCAGAAGGTACTCGTATCCCGGTTGGACAAAAAGGTAACTACAAAGGTGGCGGCACGCGACTGGCGATTGAAACCAATACACCAGTCATTCCGATTGCCTTAAATTCTGGCGAATGCTGGCCTAAAAATTCTTTCATCAAACGTCCCGGCTTGATCACCGTCTCAGTAGGAAAACCGATCGCACCAGGCGACATGAATGCGACAGAATTGATGACCAAAGTTGAAGATTGGATAGAAGCAGAAATGCGCGTCATCTCTCCGCAAGCCTACAAGTAAGCCTACAAGTTAGCTACAAATAAGCCGCTCAATCAAAGCCGTGCTAAACTCGTTAGCGTCAGCTGCTCGCTTGGTTTTAAAAAGCTTATCCAAGCAAGCGCTGCGCTACAGATTAGATTGAGAGAAGTCATGTCCGCTGAGAATTCTAAAAATACTGCACGTTCAGCACAAGCAAGCTTGATCCAAGGATTGCAACGTGCCTTGCAATTAGATTTTTTCAACGATTTATTTGGGGGTAGTGAGCAAGTAATAACACCTCACCGTCCGCCAAACACAATCGACCCCGCCAATGGCGTGCGCAAACGCCAAATTCTGATCCAAGACCAAGTTCTCGACTATGAATTGCGTCGATCAAAGCGCCGTAGCATAGGCTTTTTGATTGGCGCTGAAGGCCTACGTATCACTGCACCTCGTTGGGTAACTGTTGCCGATATCGAACAAGCGATACGCGAAAAGCAGCAATGGATCATTGCGAAACTAAGTGAAAAACGAGAACAGAATCACAGGCGCAAAGAAGCCACAATGCGTTGGGAAGATGGTGCACGTTTGCCCTATCTCGGCAAGCATCTGACGCTGCATATCCGCGAACAAAGCCGAGCATCCATTTACCACGATGCTGAGCAAGATATTCTAACTATTTCCATACCGCCCGATAGTCACGAGCAACAAATAAAAGATCGTGTCAAAGCTTGGTTGCAACAAGAAGCAAAACACTTATTCAATCAACGCATGCCTTTGTTTGCACAACGATTGGGTGTAAGTTATCACTCCATGAGCTTATCATCAGCAAGGACTCGGTGGGGATCTTGTACATCTCAAGGGAAAATACGGCTGAACTGGCGACTCATACACTTTTCAATCGACATAATTGATTATGTGATCGCACATGAACTTTCGCATTTACGTGAAATGAATCACAGCGCAAAATTTTGGGCGACTGTCGAATCAATCTACCCCGAATATGAACACGCAAAACGCAAACTGCGTCAACATGCGAATGCAGAGTTGCCCACTTTTTGAATTTCATTTGCATGCGCAAACAGACTCGTTCCATTTCTAATTTGAACTCACAAGGTTTGAACTCACAAATTTGGGCGGGAGAAGTAGGCATTGAGATAGGCTTCGCGTTTTTTATTGGACAATCTGGAGAGAACCGATCACACGCACATTGGGCGCATCAATGCATCGTGCGGCTAGATCAGCCTTTTACGATCATCAGCGGTGAAACACAGCTCCAAGCAAATGCGATCTTTGTACCAGCAGGTATCGAACATCGTTTAATCGCAACTCGTCACCTCTCTCTATTTTTTGATCCTACCAGTACGCTAGCAAATGCTTTATGCGAACATCTAAAAGATGCACAATCCATACAAGCCCTACCACCAAGAATTGCCGACTTTTTTCAAACGCTGCTTCACTCAGAAAGTTCCATTCAAAACTTGTATCAAAATTGCTTAGGATTTTTTAAGCATCATCGCGTGATCAAGAAACGCGATCCACGACTTCCACTTATTTTGCAAACGATTCGACAAGAAGTGGGCACAAGCTATAGCAAACGTAAGGAACTTGCACAGCAAATTGCCTTGTCAGATTCGCGCTTCTCGCACTGGTTTAGAGAGCAAACAGGTATGCCCTTACGAAGTTATCGTAAGTGGTTACGCCTTATCGTCGCACTTGAAATGATATTGAATGGTAGTAGCGCAATCAATGCGGCGCATGCAGCAGGTTTTTCTGATCAAGCACATTTCTCTCGCAGCTTTCTAGCGATGTTTGGTGTCTCACCACAAAGTTTATTACCACATCTACAGCGTCGAACTTAAATTCAGCAGTTTCGTTCAAGACACCACGTTTCGAGATTGCCATACTAAGGCATCGATCATTCAAACAAAAGGTGAAACTAAATGGAACAATTTCTACGTCCAACAAATTTGCTAGATTTCAATCACGACAAGATCAAGCAACTGATTGCCAGCAGGGCTTGGCGAAGCTTGCCACACACTGAACGTATCGCAAGCATTTACGATTTCGTTCAAAACCAAATCACATTTGGCTACAACGAAGCAGATGACTTACCCGCATCGCGGGTCCTGGCTGACGGCATTGGGCAATGCAATACCAAAACGACTTTACTGATGGCGCTCCTACGCAGTTGTGAAATTCCATGTCGCTTTCATGGATTCACTATCGATAAAGCATTACAAAAAGGCGCGATCAGTGGGCTTGCTTATGCACTTGCACCACGTAGCATCATTCATAGCTGGGTTGAAGTCTGGCATCAAGATCGTTGGATCAATCTAGAAGGTTTTATTTTAGATAAACCCTATTTAAGTAGTGTGCAGAAACAGTTCACAGAAATTAAGGGCGCTTTTTGCGGCTATGGCATCTCGACTAAATCACTATTACAACCTGATATCGAATGGCGCGGTACCGATACCTACATACAAAAAGAAGGGATCAATCATGACTTTGGTGTTTTTGATGCTCCGGATGATTTCTATCTGAAACATGGAAGCAATCTATCGGGTATCAAACGTTTCCTGTTCTTACACTGGATCAGGAAAAGTTTGAACCATCGCGTACAAAATATTCGTCAAGGAAATTGGTCTTCAATCAAATTACCGCACAAATGAATCCACAAATGCCCCCCAAATGGACGCACAAAAGCGCATTGCCAGACTCAGCGTTACAATATGGTTTTCAATAAAACGACAAACTGATTATGCGATTACTTCACACTATGCTGCGCGTAGGCAATTTGCAGCGCTCGATTGATTTCTACACCGAAGTATTAGGTATGAAATTACTCCGCACTTCTGACAATCCAGAATACCAATACACACTCGCCTTCTTAGGTTTTGGCAGCAATCCTGACCACGCCGAATTAGAACTCACCTACAACTATGGCGTTGAGTCTTATGAAATGGGAACAGCCTATGGTCATATTGCCATCTCGGTTCCTGATGCGGCAGCTGCTTGTGCCGCTGTCAAAGCGCGAGGTGGTAACGTAACGCGTGAAGCAGGACCGGTCAAAGGTGGTAAAACCGTGATCGCGTTTGTACAAGATCCTGATGGCTACAAAGTGGAATTGATAGAACGTGAATTCGATACGCCAGTGACCTTGTAATATCAGTGCAACCTGCGCCATGTAAGTGTTGAATGACTTGTGGGCGGCGCGGGTTGCACCCGCCCTACAAAGACTACAAATAAACAATTCCGACAGTCACACTTCAATTATTCCCATAGCGACGGAAATAAGAAATCAAACCGCGCGTAGAATCATCTAGCTGCGCATCGTAGGCTTTATCACCATTTAAGGCAGGTAATAAGCTATTCGCTAATTGTTTGCCCAATTCTACGCCCCACTGGTCGAAGGAATTCAGCCCCCACACTACACCTTGTACGAACACTTTATGTTCATACAGCGCGAGTAACATGCCGAGTTGGAATGGGTCTAAACTCGTCATCAATATCGTGGTGGATGGTTGATTCCCAGCGAACACTTTATGCGGCAATAACTTAGCGATCTCGGCTTCTTGCAAGCCAGCTGCGGCTAACTCTATGCGTGCTTGTTGTTCGGTTTTACCAAATGCCAATGCCGAACTTTGTGCCAAACAATTCGCCAACAAAGGTGCTTGATGACCGGGCAAAGGATAGTCGCTGCTCGCTGCTACTACAAAATCGCAAGGGATCAACCAACCGCCTTGATGCAATAATTGGAAGAACGCGTGTTGACCATTCACGCCAATCTCGCCCCATACGATAGGGTTGGCGCGACAATTTAAGGGCTCGCCATCTCGCCCTACTGTCTTACCATTGGACTCCATTTCCAACTGCTGCAAGAAGCCAGGCAAGTGACGCATCGATTCGTTATAAGGCAACACTGCCGTGGTCTCTGCTCCCAAGAAGTTGGTGTTCCAAATCGACATCAAGGCCAATAGCACCGGCAGATTTTTATCTAATGGGGCGCTACGAAAATGGCTATCCATGGTTTCAGCGCCTTCAAGCAAACGCTCAAATCCACGCATACCAATCGCCAAAGCTACTGACAACCCTACTGCCGACCACAAGGAATAACGCCCGCCGACCCAATCCCAAATTTGTAAAATATTCGCCTCGGGAATACCAAATTCTTGCGCCTTACTTGGGTTCGAAGTGACCGCAATAAAGTGCTTGGCAATCGCCCATTCTTCCATCGCCGCAGCCATCAACCATGTACGTGCGGTGTGCGCATTAATGCTGGTTTCTTGCGTCGTAAAAGTTTTGGATGCGACGATGAACAAGGTTGTGTGTGGATCGAGCTTTTCTAAAAGTGGTGCCAAATGCGCGCTATCTAAATTAGATACGTAATAGAAGTTCAATCCAGGATGCTGTAAGGCAGACAAAGCGCGCGTGGCAAGCTTAGGACCAAGATCCGAGCCACCTATCCCGATGTTGACGATATTCTGGATTGCGTCACCTTTAAATCCACGCCATAGACCACTACGCACACGCTCGACAATATCGCGCATTTGTTTGCGTACTGCGTAGACTTCGGGCATCACATCATTTTCTGCGCTGGGGAATGGCGTAAAGTCGGTATGACGTAAAGCCGTATGTAAGACCGCGCGATTTTCACTGAAATTAATTTTCTCACCAGCGAACATGCGATCACGCCAGCTTTCAACTTCAGAATGTCGCGCTAATTGAATCAAATCATTGAGTGCTGCTGCATCAATTCTTTGTTTCGAATAATCGACCAATAAGCCATCTAACTCCAAAGAAAAATGCTGAAAACGCTGCGGATCATCCGCAAACAAATCGCGTAAATGCTGAGTTTGCAAACGCGCTTTATGTCCCAACAAAGCTTGCCATTCTGGAGTGTTGATGAGATTCATAGCTTTAGCTCGTATTTTGTATTAATGGACTTCAGGATCAACTTCAGATCAATTTAAATGCTATGGATGCTGGTCTAACAAATTCGCCAACGCCACATAGTGTTCTAGGGGAATTGCTTCGGCTCGTAATTGCGGATCGATACCGACATCAATTAATTGCTGCTCGGTGAACAATCCCGCTACACAATTACGGATGGTTTTACGACGTTGTGAAAACGCTTTAGTGACCACTTGTTCCAACAGCGGCAATTTACAAGGCAATTTTTCTTTTTTCGGAATCATGCGCACAATCGCAGAATCGACGCGCGGTGGTGGATCGAACGCAGTAGGTGGAACAATAAATAGCAATTCCATGTGATAACGCCATTGCAGCATCACTGACAAACGCCCATATTCTTTGCCGCCAGGCTCAGCCACCATGCGCTCAACCACTTCTTTTTGCAGCATGAAATGTTGGTCTTCAACTTGCTCTGCGTATTCGGCAAGATGAAATAGTAAGGGACTAGAAATATTGTAAGGAAGATTGCCAACGATGCGCAGTTTCTTACCTTGATTCACTGGGATCGTTGCGAAATCAAATTGCAGCGCATCACCTTCGTGGATAATCAATTTACTTTGATCAAAACTTTTCTTCAAACGCGCGACCAAATCACGATCAAGCTCAACCACATGTAATTGATCCAAGCCTTCTAGCAGCAAACGTGTCATCGCTGCTAATCCAGGTCCGATCTCAACCATGCTCTCGCCCAGCTTAGGATTAATCACCTGAATGATGTCACTCAAGACTTGTTGGTCTGTGAGGAAATTTTGGCCAAAACGTTTTCGCGCTATGTGTTTCATATTATTTGTATTTTTACGTTATAGCGTAGCGAATCATTTCGTACGCGGTGATAACTTAATGATGGCGAGTTGCCGAGTTCGTGGCAGCATGTTGGCGTGCTACCATTTCTGCGGCAATCCGAATCGCCACTTTCATACTTCCCGCATCTGCTAAGCCCGGACCTAATTTTGCCAAATCCAAAGCAGTACCGTGATCGACTGAAGTTCGAATTAGCGGCAAGCCTAGAGTGATGTTCACGCCCAAACCAAAACTCGCATGCTTTAATACCGACAAACCTTGATCGTGATACATCGCCAGCACACAATCGGCGTCTTTCAAATATTTTTGTTGGAACAAAGTGTCAGCTGGAAAAGCACCATGTACATCCATCCCCAAACTACGCGCATGCAAAATTACGGGTTTGATGACATCAATTTCTTCCTGCCCAAGGTAGCCATTTTCCCCTGCATGCGGATTTAAGCCCGCCACATAAATCTTTGGTTTGGCGATACCAAATTTGACTTGCAAATCATCATGGATAATCTGCAAGCTAGTCAGCAAATGATCAAATTGAATTGCGTCTGGAACCGCACGTAGAGGCAAGTGTGTCGTTGCTAAGGCCACCCGCAATGCTTGCGGCAAATGCGCCGATGCTTCACATGCCAGCATCATCACCACTTGTGGTGTCTTCGTTTGTTGCGCTAAATATTCCGTGTGTCCGGTGAAGGCAACGCCTGCATCATTGATCGTACTTTTTTGCAGCGGTGCAGTGACCATCGCGTCACACCAGCCTTGTTGTATGCACTCTATCGCTAAATCTAGGGTGGCTAATACCGCGCGACCATTACGTGGATCGAGCTGCCCTGCCACCACATGCGCAGCAAGCGGACAATCGATCACGGTGATTTGATCTTTACCACAACCGGGCAAGCCATTATTTCTTAGCGCTTGCTGCGAGATTCCCATGAGTCGAATGTTTCTATCCAAATCATGGGCGAGCATGGCTAAATAAGCGGCGTCACCAAGCAACACAGGACGCACTTGTGTTCGCAATTCCCAAGCCGCCAGCAAAGATATCTCTGGACCTATGCCGGCTGGCTCACCAACAGTAATTGCAATGACAGGTAAAGGTGATCCCATTATGTGTGGTGCTTAGTGATTATTTCTGCTCGTTACGGAATTCAACATAAGCCCGGTCGCGCAATTGGCGCAGCCAGTCTTGCAAGGCTTCTTCAGATTTGCGCGCGCGTACTGATTGACGCGCAGCGACACGCTTACGCTCTTTAGAGTCATCACTAACTTTACGCTCTACCACTTGCAAAATGTGGAAGCCCATTTGCGTTTCGATAGGATCACTGACTTCATTGATCGCCAATTTATTCATAGCAGCTTCAAACTCTGGGAAAGTATCGCCAGGATTGACCCAGCCCAGATCACCACCTTTAGAGGCTGAAGTATCAACCGAATTCGCTTTAGCTAATTCTTCAAATGTCGCTGTTTTATTAACGATTTTTTGTTTGAGTTCTGCCAAAGTGCTCTTCACTTGCGCCGCTGTTAATAACTGCGTAGGACGCATCAAAATATGGCGCACGTTTGTTTCTTGCACGGTGTTGCTTGCCGCCACCGGTGCCACATCACGTTTGCCTAACAACTTGAAAATGTGGAAGCCATTTGGACTACGCACGATTTCAGAAAAACCACCGACAAAACTAATTTTATTGACCGCTTCGACAAAAATCGTTGGGATTTTGTCTTGATCACGCCAACCGACTTCGCCACCTTTGAGTGCTTCACTAGAATCAGAGTAGGTCGCCGCCAATTTCGCGAAATCATCACCGATACGCAATTTTTTGTACGCCTCTTGCGCACGTGCGCTACGTTGAGCGATCACTTCTGGTGTTGCGTTCTCTGGAATACGCACCATGATGTGACCTAGATTGATTTCTTGATTTTTACTTGGCGCCGCTTCTTGTGCCGCGATGAAGTTATCAACTTCTAATTCAGACACTTGTAATTTGCTTTCAACTTCACGTTCACGCACACGCTGCATCATGATGTCGTCACGAATCTCTTCGCGGAACGCAGAGAAAGAAGTACCGTCACGTTCAATTTGATTGCGCAGTTCTTGCAACGTGGTTTTATTTTGCTCTGCCATTCTTTGCAAGGCACGGTCGAGCATAATGTCATCGACACGCATACCTTGTTCTTTGGCCAGTTGAACTTGCAAACGATCAATGATCATGCGTTCCAAAATTTGTTTTTCGAGATCAGCACGCGCTGGCAGTGGCGTTCCCTGTGCTTTCAAACTACGCTCGATGGAATTGATACGCTCTTGCACTTCCATGTTGGTAATCACTTCATCATTTACCACCACGGCGATACCGTTAATAATTTGCGCCTTAGAAACCTTTTTGACTGGCGCTTTAGTCGCACTAGCTAACGGGTCTTCAATTGGGGCGACTGGTGAAGCCGATTGTGCTTTACTTGCTGGTGCGGCTTGTGACCACGCATTCGCGGAAATAGAGAGTCCAAATAAAGCGGTCAGGCATACAGATAAACAGATTGCTGCAGGGCGTTTCAATTGATTCATGTGCAAATTGTGTCGCATAGTGATCCAAATTCATAATAAAAATGAGGTGCTAGCTAATCTACCTCGACTTTTATCGCCATTTTCTGGCGAAAGCTGCAATATACACGCTAATTCGTAGCCTGATAACCGGAAATATTCTTTTTCAAAGTTTCGACTGGATTCGAGCCAAATCCTATGCGGGCTAGGCCGTTTAACTCTAGCTGAATCGAAAAACCCGAGTTGTTCGATAAATTGGTGGTCGCAAAACGATGCGCCACAAAGCGTAAAGCCCAGCAATCCGCGCGATACTCAAATCCTGCTAAACCTTCCACCATTTTACTATTTTGCAAAGAATAGTTGCTCTTACCGACGACATACCAGCGTTGTGCGACTGGCCATTGTCCTGACAACTCTAACTGTTTCAACACTTCGCGCTGGAATTGGTATTGCAAGTTCAATATTTTCTTCGGTGCAGGCTGCCAACGCACTGCATAATTCGATCGAACGGATTGTCGATCACTTTGACTCACTTGCAAAGCAGCTTCAACGTTTAAAGTATCAGAAACCTGCCCAGTTCCAGCCAATAGCAAGTCCGAGCGGCTAGGGCTTGAAATACCATCCAAACTAACTTTTTGCGTGTTGAAATAAAAACGCTGACCAAGCGCAAACTTAAATCGCTCGACACCATTGTCTTCAATAAAGCGAGAAACCACTGCTGCCGTCACTTGATTCGAATCGCCAATACGGTCGTGTCCTGTGAAGCGATTTTCACTAAAAATCTGTGCGAAATTAAAATCTGCTAAGGCAGTATCAAAGAGAGGATAATTTTTTTGATCGCGGAACGGGGTGTTCACATAAAACAAACGCGGTTCTAGCGTTTGCGTCATTTTATTTCCCAGTAACTTGGCACTTCGCTCAAAGATCAAGCCACTGTCCACCGAAAAACTCGGCACAGTTCTCTGTAATCGATCCGGCTGCCCAGCCATAGGATTATCGATCTGGTAGCTAGTGGCATGGAACGACACTTTCGGCACTACAAAATACGCAGGCTGAATAAATGGCAATGACAGTTGTGGATTGATCACAGCGCGCTGACCACGCGTTAATGTTGGGTGCCAGAAGCGTGTCATCGATGCATCCACTGACCAATCCAATCCAAACACATCACTCTGCCCAGCGCGGAAACTCAATTGCGGTAATCGTTCATAAGGCAAAGTAATCGGTGCCGTCACGTCTTGTAATACTTGATAGCTAGTCGAACGCAAAGAAGCATTCCAGAACGAACCGTAGTAATCTAATCCAATATCGCGCACCAATAAACGCTGCGCAGTCTTAGTCGTGGAGTTAGAAAAATCGGCTGGATAATCATTATCCGATGCCTTATTCATATTCCAAGAAAAGACCAAAGCCGGCGTCAAATTCTGTTTATGTACAGAAGCGCCCGCATAACGTGTGGTCTCGGTTAATTTGTCGCGTATCACTTCCACCGCGGTTTCGCCTGCATAGGTTTCACCGAGGTAACGCCCTTCCATGCCTAACTGCAAACCACGTCGAGCGATCAATTTAGGATGTAAAGTGAAATCCCGATTCGGTGCAATATTGAAGTAATAAGGCATACCAAATTCGACGCCACCTTTATTCGAATGCCCAACGGTAGGTGGTAATAAGCCCGAATGGCGTGCGCCAGACAATGGGAAACTAAAGTTTAACCAAGATGGTGTACCCATAATTGGCACGCCTTTAAAATACAGGACAGATTTACCCGCGATGCCTGTATCCAATCCAGTATCCAAGCTCATGGTATCTGCTCGCAAGTACCAATCGGGATCTAAACCTTCACACGTGCTGTAAGTGCCGTTGGTAATTTTGGCCTTTTCTTCACTCTCAAATTCAATTTTATCAGCGCGCCCTTGCCCATTATTCTTCGCGAAAAAATAGCTAGGATTTTGCACATAGCCAGCACCAGTTTCTAATATGAAGCGCATCAAATCGCCGCTGTAACAGTCGCCATTGCGCTGCAATTTGACCTTACCTGTTGCATCTAATTGGTCTTCAACTTGCAGGTATGTCGCTTTATCGGCACTGAAATTTAAGTTGCCGCGTGTGACTTCAACTTGATGATCCAAATTAATCACGCGATCTGGTTGACCACTGACATGCTCCGCCTTAATGACGGTTGTGTTGATTGGCTGAGAAGATGAATTTTTTACCTCGAGCTTTGGCTCTACTTTTAACGCCAATTTGTCTACGGTCTTGTCACTTACCACTTCTTGTGACGCAGCTTCTTGCGCCTGAGCTGAAGAAAATGCAGACAACAAGCAAACTGCGATAACTGTCTTCGCAAATGCTGGGCTTGCAGGAAACATAGCTGTGGATTGCGATGAATGCGATAATAACGCTTTTGTAGAATGACTTTTCCGAGGCATGGAATAATTATTGAATGACATTAAGTTAAATGTTTCTCTAGCGCTAAAGATTGCTTCACACATTGCTTGCGTAAAATAACGGAACGCTGATGTGCTGACGCAGACAAGAGCAGGCGATGAAAAATGCAAGGAAGCTCATTGCAAAATTCTAAGCCAATAAAAGCGCTCTATTATAGGCGCAAACGCTAGGCTAAATTGCTTCCCTGCATAGAGTTACATTATTTGGGAGTCTTATTTAATATCTCATTTGAATTCTTAAGTAGTTGAAATCAAGTCTGTCTTATGTTGAATGCTCGTTTCACTGCATTAATCCACATAACTGAGCTAAATAACTGAGTCAAATAATTTATCTTAAAGTCTTAATTAATTATTCACTACGCAAACGCCATTCTTAACGATCACTTTTGTTACACGAGCCAACCATGTCCGCTAATTCGCCTAACTCTTCAGCCAGTCAATCCGCGCAAGACGCACAGCGCCTGCAAGATTTACATCTTTGGCTAAGCAAATTAACAAATCCAAAATTAGATTTAAGCAGCATACGACCTGCGTCCGCGGATGCCAGCTTCCGCCGTTATTTCCGTATCGATGGGGAAGCCGAAGGCACTAAGTATAGCTTCATCGTGATGGACGCACCGCAACCGCAAGAGGATGTCAAACCTTTCATCCAAATCGCGCAATTGTTTAAACAGATCAACTTAACAGTGCCAGAAGTGTTAGCGCAAGATACCGAACAAGGCTTTTTGCTACTCACTGATTTGGGTACGACTATGTACTCGCATGTACTCAATAGCGATACGGCGCACAAACTGTACATGGACGCGATCGATTCTCTGATTTTATTGCAAACCCAAAGTCAGCCAGATGTGTTGCCTGAGTACGATAGAGAATTTCTCAAGCGCGAATTGATGATTTTCCCTGAGTGGTATATCAACAAGCACTTAGGCATCACACTCACCGACGAACAAAATGCAAGTTTGCATAAAGTGTTCGATGCTCTGCTCGCGAATATCATGGCGCAGCCTCAAGTCTTTGTGCATCGTGATTATCACTCGCGCAATTTGATGTTAATGGACAAAGGCAATCCCGGCATCTTGGATTTTCAAGGTGCTTTGTACGGCCCACTGACTTATGACTTGGTGTCTTTGTTACGTGATGCGTATGTACAATGGGATGAAGAAATGGTTTTAGATTGGGCGATTCGCTACTGGGAAAAAGCCAAAAAAGCGGGCTTACCAGTCGCTCCTGATATCGATACCTTCTATCGTGATTTTGAATTCATGGGCTTACAGCGTCATTTAAAGATACTTGGCATTTTCGCCCGCCTCGCCCATCGCGATGGCAAACAACATTATCTCGACGACATGCCAACCGTGATGGAGTACGTGCGTAAAACTTCTCATCGCTACAAAGAATTGATTCCGCTATTACGTTTATTAGACGTGTTAGAAGAAACCGCACCGCAATTTGGATACACTTTTTAAGAGGATCGCCGCATGAAAGCAATGATCCTTGCCGCTGGCCGTGGCGAACGCATGCGTCCGCTAACAGATACTTGTCCAAAACCGCTATTAAAAGTACGCGGTCGCCCACTGATCGTCTGGCATATTTTAAATTTAGTCAAAGCTGGTATCACCGAGATTGTCATCAATCACGCGCATTTAGGACAAATGATCGTTGATGCAATTGGTGATGGCAGCAAATTTGGCGCGACTATTTCTTACTCGGCGGAAGAAACTGCATTAGAAACTGCCGGTGGTATCGCCAAAGCCTTGCCGTTACTTACCGACGGCGAAGAACCTTTCATCGTGGTTTCTGGAGACATCTACATTCCGCACTTTAATTTTGCCGAATGCTTAAACACTTTAGAAGCAGAAGATATGTGGGGGAATCCCCATCCATTAGATAAGCGCGATGTCGCTTGGTTGTACATGGTGAAGAATCCTTCGTTCCATCCCAAGGGCGACTTTTCATTAAGTTTGATGGGATTATCCAATGATGACAATGCTGGTGCAGAGCGCGTCACGTTTGGCAATATCGGCGTCTATCGTCCCGAAATGTTTGCTGGCATCCAAGCTGGCGAACACGCTAAACTTGCACCTATCCTGCGCAAATATGCTGATCAAGGTCAACTCGGTGGCGAGCTATATCGTGGAGAATGGCATAACCTCGGAACGCCTGAGCAACTGGCCGCATTAAACGCACCACCGATCAACTTTGCCTCACAAGATAAACCGCATTAATTTTGATTCGCATGTCCAATACAAGCCATAAAAACCAACACAGCAAAATAGCGATTTGTGGCGCTGGTCCGGTTGGTCAAGCCTTAGCATTAATGTTGCATCAACAAGGTATGGCGGCTGCGGACATCGTTTTATTCGATGCGAAGAGTAGTGAGCAAGCCAACCAAGATGCACGCAGTATCGCGCTCTCTTATGGTAGCGATCAACTGCTCAGCAAGTTACATGCGCGTCCGCAGAGAACGACAGCAATTACGGAAATCCACGTCTCACGCCGCCGTCATTTCGGGCGTAGTTTTTTGACGGCAACCGATTATCAATTACCAGCACTTGGTTATGTGGTGCGTTATGGCGATATCGTCAGTCCTTTAGAGCAAGCATTATCTGTCGCTGGCATTACCACACATCGCCCGGTTCAAGTCGTCAACATCGAAGATGGTGATCAGTTTGCCAGTGTTCATTTACAAGATGGTAGTGTGCATACGGCTGAATTTGTGATTCAAGCTGAAGGCGGCACCTTTGCGGATCAAGAGCAAAGGCAACGACATCATGACTATCAGCAAACCGCATTGATTGCGCATGTCATCGCAGATCGACCAATTGCACATCGCGCCTTCGAACGCTTTACTGATCAAGGGCCGATCGCGCTGTTACCGCAAGATGATGGCTATTCTTTAGTCTGGTGCATGCGACCAGAAACTGTTACCACCATATTAGCGTTAGACGATGCAGCATTCTTACAAGCACTTCAGCAAGCCTTTGGTGAACGCTTAGGACAATTTACTTCGGTGAGCAAACGGGTATCGTATCCTCTTGGTCTTAACGCCCAAGCACAAGCCGGTCTGCGTAGTGTACGCATAGGCAATGCCGCACAAACCTTGCACCCTGTGGCGGGACAAGGTCTCAACTTAGGATTACGAGACGCTCATTGTTTAGCGCAGTGCCTGAGTCGTGATTTTTCGTCACAAGCACTACAAACATTTTTACAGCAACGCAAAGCAGACCGACAAACCACAATCAAACTCACCGATACCATGGCAAAAATGTTTGCGAGTAGTGCGGATGGTAGTTTGATGCAGGGTTTATTTGGCTTGGGTTTAAGTGCGGTTGATTTGCTGCCTGTCGCAAAGAAGGCGCTGGCTGAACAAATGATGTTTGGTTGGCGCTGAATTTAAAAAATACCTTTATCCGCGATTGGATGAAGGGAAATTCGTCATTCCCGCGAAAGCGGGAATCCAGTGGCACCAAGAACTAAAGACACTGGATCCCTGCCTACGCAGGGATGACATCGAAATGTTTTGCGCTTATTGTGTTGCGATTATTATGTCTCGCTTACTTTTTAGCTTAGCTGAACAGCATCAACTACAAAGACGGTCGTTTTTGAGCCCCAGCCAATTTCTGATTCTTTGCCAAACTAATCGCCAACATGGGCGCATCGTCTGCCTGCAATTTCAGATCCACGGTCAACAACTCATCGCGTCTAAAAGCATGTATCTGTACCGTCTCACCAATACGATAAGCAGTCAGCAAATTAGCTAAGCTGTTACCCACATCAGCAGCGGTAACACGCAAGCCATTAATCGCCACCAACACATCACCCGCAGAGAGTCCGGCACGATGTGCGGCACCATTTTCATAGACATGCGCCAACTTACAATCAGCACCACTCTTACTTAGACGTACATTCAGAGAGGCTTTCTTGCTCGCAGATTGTTCAATAACGTCGACCGCAAAATCAGCATACAACTTTGCCAAAGGCACATCCTCAACACCTTTGATGTATTTGTCGATAAAACGCTGAATCTTCACACCAGTTGCTTGCTCAACTAAGTTCTCAAACTCCGTCTCGCCTAATCCTTGTTGCTTACCAGACTGTGCTTTCTCGTAGAAATCTTTACCGTATTTTTTCCATAGCGCGCGCATCACATCATCGAGTGATTTCTTGCCTGCAGTTTCGTGGCGGATAGTCAAATCCAAACCTAGTGCAACTAAAGAACCTTTGGCGTAGTAACTAACAATCGCGTTTGGTGAGTTTTCATCTTGACGATAATATTTGGTCCACGCATCAAAACTAGAATCGGCAACACTTTGCTTTTTACGTCCAGAACCACGTTGCACTGTATTGACGGTTTTTGCGATCAAATTTAAATACGTTGCTTCGTCAATTAAACCGCTACGACGCAAGAACAAATCGTCGTAATAACTCGTGAAACCTTCAAATAACCAAAGCAAACTCGTGTAATTTTCTTGACTCAAATCATATTGTGCAAATGCCGCTGGTTTGATACGTTTGACATTCCAAGTATGGAAATACTCGTGACTGCACAAAGCTAGAAAGCCGCGATAGCCTTCACTCAGGCTCGTATCATTCTTGGTCGGCAAATCAGCACGATTACAAATCAATGCCGTTGACGCGCGGTGTTCCAAACCACCATAACCCTCACCCACTGCCATCGTCATAAACACATAACGCGGCATCGGTGCTTGCTTGGTTCGCGGCTCGAAGAAAGCAATTTCGGTTTCACAAATTTTCTGTAAGTCTTTCGCAATGCGAGCCAAATCGATATTAGGAACCTTGCCCGTCACCACGAAATCATGTGGGACACCATGCGCTTTAAAACTGACCAAAGCAAAATCACCCATTTCAACTGGATGATCAATTAAGTCATCATAATCGCGGGCGATATAACTTCCAAAACCATAACGCTTAGCCTTTAGTTCTGGCAAAGACGTCGCGACACGCCAAGCCTTGCTTGCGCTATCGACGGGTTTTTGAATATCTACAACATGCGCAAGTTGCTCTTGTCCATGTGCTTGTAAGAATACGCTGGTGCCATTAAAGAAACCATGCGATTGATCCAAATGCGCAGCACGCACAGATAAATCCCACGCATAGACTTCGTAACTGATCTGTAAGCTCGCATTCGCATCGCAAGGCGCAGCTTGCCAACTAGTCTTATTCAATTTTTTTAACGCGACTTTTTTGCCATTGGCGTGCGCTTGAATCCGAATAATATTGCGAGCAAATTCGCGCACCATGTAACTACCTGGTATCCAAACTGGCAGTGACACTACTTGTCCGTTGGGATCAGGATTCGAAATCGTTAACGTCACATGAAATAAATGCGCAGCTAAATCATGCGAGGTAATGCTGTAATGCACAGCGCTTTGTTGCTTAGTCATATTGCGCTCCTTGATTACAAACGAATATTCGCGGCGAGAAAAGTGAACACTTGCGTTGTGACCACCACAGCCGTTAAACGGAATCGCAATTCCACAAACCAAGCTGGCATCGCAAAGCGTTGGTACATACGTTTATCGTATTGATAGGAATAAATGAACGCGCCCATCTGAATCAAAAATCCAATCACCGTGATTTGCGACAATGCAAACCAAGCGATAATCACAGGCAGCACACCAGAAAGCAAATCACGCTTGGCTTCTTGCGCACTACGCTCTTTACCAATCAAAGCCAAACCCCAATGCAAGCCACCTAAAAACCCCAAAATCGCAATACCATAAACTAGCTGGGCTTCGACGAAGAATTGCATCCATTCAGGATGAACAATCCAGCATAACAAAGTGAGTAAAACAAAAGGAACGAGGCCAACTAAGCCAAGGCGGGTAGCGAACTGTTTATCGAGAGTTTCCATATCAAGCAATTTGAATCGTGCGGTGCGATCTTTGAAATAAAGGCGCTATTTTAGGCGAAATATGCACGGACTGCGATCAATGATAGAGAACCAAAGACAAGTTCTAAAGATAAACTGATAAATCTTCTGGGCGATCAATATCATGAAGAATGCCAACATCATCGACTTCGATCTCAGTGACATGCTCAGTTTGCAATAATTGGCGAGCGCCGCGATCACCGCGCAAATTCATCAAATGCGGTAGATATTTTCTTGAAAATCCAACCGGATTACCGCGCTGCCCACGACAAACTGGCACCACAAGATCTGCGCCCAATGCGAGTACATCACGAATCGCGCTTAAAGTCTGGATTGCTACAAATGGCATATCGGCCAAGGCAATCACAAAGGCATCAGCATCAGCTGGAAGTTGTTCGACACCAGTACGAAGCGAATGTGCCATCCCTAAGACGGCATCCTGACAAATATAGGTTGGAAAGTTAATGGCATGCAGAGATGCCTGAATTTGTGACGCCAAGTTTGAAGTAGCTGGATTAGCTAACACCGCCCAACTTTCTGGCAAAACTTGTTGCAAATTCTGCGCACTCGCACTTACAACATTGACTCCAGACGGCAGCACTTGCAATAACTTGTGCTGCGCTCCGCTTGGATCAAAACGTTTCCCCTGCCCTGCCGATAACAAGATGCCACAGCAGAGAAAACGCTGATCCTTCATAGTTTATTTTGCCGCAAGTGACGGTGTTTTTAAACTAGCAAACTTTTCTTCCAATGCTTTCACGTCAACCATGCCCGGCAAACGCGAGCCGTCGGTAAAAATTACCGTTGGTGTGCCAGTGACACGATACTTTTTACCAAGCGCTAACACTTGATCATGCGGTGTTTTGCAACTAGCAGCAGCGGTCGGTGCCACTTTGCCGTTCATCATCCATTCATCCCAAGCTTTACTACGATCCGCAGAACACCAGATATCGCGTGATTTGGTCACAGAATCGTCGGACAAAATGTTGTACATAAAAGTGTAGATCGTAATATTGTCGACACCTTGCAAAGTCTTTCTAAACTTTTTGCAGTAACCGCAATTAGGATCTTCAAAAATTGCAATCACACGTTTGCCATCACCTTTCACATACTTAACGGCAGCATCCAAAGGTAACTCAGAAAAATTCACGCGATTCAACTCATCGGTACGTTGCTTGGTGAAATTAGTCGTCCCTTTAACGTCGATGATGCTACCAACAAAAATATATTTTGCTTTGTCATCGGTGTAGATAATTTCATTTCCCATCCGTACTTCATATAGACCACCGTAAGGCGTCTTGGTCACAGAATCAATTTTGACACCACTACCGATATTCGACGAAATCACCTTCTTAATATTGGCTTCAATTTGCGCTGGCGTCTGTGCCCAAACGCTGCTACCGACCATCGTGATAGCGGCAACTGCAAAGCTGATTAGTTTCTTTTTCATATTGGTCTTTCTTAAAATATCTCTCTTAAAATAGCTTACTCGTTTTCAATTCCGATCGTCGCTTTACGGTGCTGTACTTTACAGTACGATGCCGTATTCAGCCGCTTGCAAGAAATCTCCAGTTAGAGCAGCGCAAATCCCACGCTCAACTTTATTCTTACTTCCCCATCGCATGGGAAATGAGTTTTCGTTTTAGGACTGGTAATTGATTCAGTAAGTTCATTCCCAAGTTACGCATCAGACGAACGGCAGGAAATTCACTACCAAAGAGATGTGCCAAACCATCTGTTGTGAATTGCATCAACGCTACTTCCTCGCGACGGGCTCGACGATATCTCGCCAGAATTCGCGCATCACCACAATCACGATGCGCTTCGCGTTCACGCAAAATACGCAGTAAGGCTTGTACATCGCCAAAGCCCAGATTCATACCATGTCCAGCTAAAGGATGTACCGCATGCGCCGCATCGCCAATTAAGGCAATACGTTGTGCGACCATGCTATGTGGACGAATCAAACGTAGTGGAAAAGCCTTCACTACTTCGGGTTGCAACGGAGTTAAGTTACCCAACTCTGGCGCCGCATACACCGCCAAGCGATCCGCCAATGCAGACAATGGCTCACGCATTAAGTCTGCCGCCAATAAATCAGGAGCCGACCACACCAAAGATACTTGATTGCCGGGCAAAGGCAGTAAAGCAATAATCCCCTGCCCTTCCACAAACCATTGACGCGCGACACCATGGTGCGGCTTTTCACAAGCAAAGTTTGTTACCACGCCTTGCTGCCCATAAGAACGATAATCCAAACCAATATCAGCTTGCCCACGAACCCAAGATTGGGCGCCATCCGCACCAATAATCAATTGCGATTCAATTACACGTGCATCGGTCAAACGAATACTCGCCGAGTCACTGCCAACATGCAACGCCTCTGCACGCCCGTCCACAAATTGAATGTTCGGTGCAAAACGTAAGGCGCTATCTAAGGCTTGATTCAGATTTTTATCTTCAACTATCCATGCCAGTTCATTGATATAAGCGCCGTACGCATCAAAATCGAGCTTGCCGCTACCAGACTCAGCCGCATCATGCACCTGCATCGCACTCACCGGTGCCAGCCGAGACGCATCAAGCGCCCCCCATACCTTCAAAGAATCCAGTAAATCGTGTGCCACATGGTTCAAGGCAAACACCCGCACATCCCACTCAGGTGTCGTGTCTACCAACTTGTTGGTCGCGCCGCTACGCAATAAAACCACCGACAAACCAGCCTGCGCCAATCCCAAAGCAGCCGCTTTACCAACCGCACCATCACCAACGATACATATTTCCGAACGAATCAATTGCTGGTTCATACCTCACCTTTACGGACAAGAAGACACCCAAAACCGCATTATACGTGAGCCAAAATAATCCATACGCCAGCCGCAATCCCATCTGAGAAGAATCAAATTTCAAGGATAAAACAGAAATTATTTGCTTTTTCCGGAATAGGTGTCTATAATTCTTGGTCTTGGCCTGGTAGCTCAGTCGGTAGAGCAGAGGATTGAAAATCCTTGTGTCGGTGGTTCGATTCCGCCCCGGGCCACCAAGAAAATTTTCAATCAAATCAATAAGATACGATTGAAAAAGTAAAAAATGGCTTCCCTCGGGAAGCTTTTTTTTCGTCTTACTGACACTAATACTGACAGTAAATCGATACTAAAGACGTACCTCAAATGCGCTTCACTGCGTATTTAGGATTTTAGATTCGATTTTAGATTTTAGGCTCGGCATCGGTCACTAAACGTAACTCCTCATTAACTTAAAGGAGTTCAACGATGTTTTACCAAAGCTTACCATTTCAACGATTCACTCGCGTTTGCGACAATCTCCCTGTGTCTATTGCACCAACCCAACAATTTGCGGTGGTGTAATATGGCGACCGTATACAAAGAAGGTTCGGCATGGATTGCCCGCATTCGCAAAACACATTTCAAAACAACCAAAGGTGGCTTCGCAACACGCAAAGAAGCTGAAACCTGGGCTCGCAATCAAGAGCATGCATTTGAAAATCAAGGTTCCGCCTGTGGATTCGGTCCAGACCGTACTTCGCTTGGTCAAGCCCTTTACGACTATGCAGAGAAAAAAATGCCATTTCTCAAAGGCGCTGTTCAAGACTTAAGCAGGGTCAACAAATATCTACGCGCCGTGAACTTACCGACCTTCAAGGCAAACAAAATAGCATCCACTAACGCTGACTCGTCCAGTGAGCAGACCTATTTTCAACTCGAAACCATTCCCGTCGAAGTTACACGCAATTATGCAAAAGGAGTTAAGGCGCACCGCGAAAAACAGGCTCAACGCAGCACAGCATCAGACAAAATTCGCGATAACCTAGCTCGTATGACCGTGGCGAGTATTCAACCGTTCCACTTACAAGAACTGGTCGACCAAATGCAAAAGGAAGGTTATAAAGCAGCCACAATCGGATTAGAGCGTTCACTCCTACGTGAGTTTTTCAATTACGCACGACGGACTTGGAGATGGGCACAACCTGCACTAAATCCAGCCTCCGATTTACGAATGCCGAGAATATCTAACCAGCGCAGTCGCATCTTATCTCATGAGGAACAGTTTAGACTCGCGGATGTATTGCGGAGCTGCGACAATCCATTTGTGGCTCCATGTATTGCACTGCTCATTGAAACATCCATGCGAAAATCTGAACTATTAATGATGTCCAGATGGCAGGATTTTGACCCTGTCAAAAGTATTTTAACTTTACGTGATGCCAAAGCAGGGGGAAGAGAAGTTCCTCTCACTAAAGAAGCCGTGGAATTAATTCAAAAGCTACCACGTGGCGCAGACACTGACCTAATTATTCCAATATCGATGGATGCAGTTAAATCAGCTTGGGAGCGTGCAAGAATTCGGGCGAACATTCTAGATATTACTTTGCACGATTTACGCCATACCGGTGCCACGCGCATGGCTATAAGATTAAATGGCAATATTTTTCTTTTACAACTCGTAACCGGGCATAAAACTCTGTCGCAACTGCAGCGATATATAAATCTCAAGGCGTCAGATGCTGTTGCAGCGTTTAATAAAACCGCAACAACAATAGATATACCAACCTCATCAATAGTAAGCGCGCCTCAAAATGAGGTCACAGAAAAACGAAGGAAGAACCGTCTCGATGTGCTTTTGAGCAAGAGAGTAAATCAACTTTCACACCGACCATCACACGAAACTTTGCACTAGAAAAAACGCCGCCAGCACATGAAATTCTGGCGGCGTTTTCTGAGAAATTAGTGACTCAATTGAACATCTTAGACGCGGGAGTATTAGGCTTCGAAAAGCACTACCAGCGACTATTTCGCCCCTGATATTCAAATCTGTCATCGAACATTTCAGCATCCGTCAAATAGAGCAAAACGATGACATCATTTCCGCACATCACGCTATGTTCTAAAATTTCAAATTCATCTTCATCATCATTTTCAAACCAAGTTTCGGCTGATTGTTTACCAGGCTTTGGCCGGATAGCTCCAGATTTCCATAAGTCGTAAGCAAAGCTATCTTCATCAAGAACACTTCGCAAACGCCAATGCTGAGGAATATCCTTCGCTGGTAAGCACCAGCGCCTTCTACCATCAGTAAAACATGCAACTATCACCGGCAGCTTATTCACATTTACAAGCCGAACTGATGTCGCAAGCAAACTCGTATCGAATTGTGCGGCAACCTCACCGAGCTCACCAAAACCAGGATTTTTATAAGTGCCAATAATTGGATTAAATAGAGAGGTCGGCATCAAGAGATGCGCTGCATAACTATCAGCTTGCCTTTCTTTCGAATGATTCTTTCCAAGATTTTCATTTATGTCAAATACTCGACATTGGAATGATTGACCACGATGCAAATCCCAGTGACCAATCTCATGTGCGATAGAGAATCGCTCCCTTCCTCTAACCTCACATGGCTTAATGGTCGCTATCGCTCTATTTCCGAAACCAACTAAAGTTGCGGCACAACCATCGAGGTGACGGTATTCAATTGAAATTCCAGCATCAAAGGCAATCGCCTCGATATCCAATTCATCTGGACTCGTAATTCCTAGAGAAGCAATTCTTGATTCTGCAGCGATATCGGGACTCATGGGTAACCCAATCTATTTACCGACGTCATCTTGCAAACCTTTAACCTGCCAATACAAGTTCAAAAGGTCTTGGTCGGTAAGTTCAGACAGTTCTCTAGCGGCTATTGTGAATCTTGCGTCATTCGCAGCTACCTGTAAGAATTTACGCGCGTCCGCGACGGAGATTGCTTCGCTAGGTCGACTAGAATCTGCCGCATTAGCTTTCATTGCCTCACGGGCAGCCTGCAGCCTCATTTTGCCGGCCGCTTTTTTTGCCACTTCTAGCATGGCTAAACCACGCGCTTTTGCGGCTCCTGGCTTTAGCCCATCAAGAACCTCAGCGTCAGACATGTCCATCAATTCATGTAAATATGCGTCAGCGACGTTATCAAACGATGTTTGACCAGGCTTAATTGACGAATTCATTGTTCACTCCATAATTCTTTTAGTGGCGCCAGTTTCCGGTCTAACCGCTTCCTTGCTGCGTCATATTTTTTTGTATCTAGGCCAGATGCTTCTGCGGCTTCAGTCCCCCTCAATCCATCAGCCCAAGCCATTAAGACTAATTCCACTTCATCGTCACCTTGAACTTGTCTTTCGATGGCCCGAATCATATTTTCTGCATCTAGTCGGTTGGACATTGAGGTTTCATAACTAGGCTCTACAATTTCCCTTGAATCTTCATCATCCCCAGACTCGATTTGTACATTAGGATTAATTACCCTAGCTTCCTTCTTTCTGATGTTGTAAGCGATGCTGTGCAACGCGTTACTCAACACAACCAATGGATGAGTGTTTGTGGGCCAACATCGAGCCTGACTCAAAAATTTCTCAATTGCAATCTGTAAAAGGTCTTGTCCAGTAACTCCGGGAACATTATTCGAATGGAATTCCGCCATTTTTGATGCTCGTGCCCAATCAGCATCTGAGAATTCTTTCAATATCAACTCTATTTCTTGGCTAGTCAGGCGGTGCTGCTCAAACTGGTCTGAATCAAGGTTTGCTTGTATCAATATAGGCTCCTAACTCAATGATGATGGACGTCAAAAAAATATTTATTTTTGCGCGTCCACGGCGTCTTTTCCGAGAGTCTTATGTAGTGCAAGGAAAAATATATCCGATTGCGCAACTTTTATCAAAGAAAGGCAACAAATCATGAAAATTGTTAAAAAAACTCGTGGAATTGCGAAATATCTAAACCACGTAAAAGATGGCCAAGTTTTCTATCTTGGTATTGTCGTACAGGACAAGCACTTAGCCCCTCTTGAAAAATTAGGTTTTTCTAACCCACCCAAGCCAGGTGAGCAATTATTACCTGACGCTACTTGGGGTACTGCTTCAGACAAGAACGCTAATGGCTATATTGTCAAACACACGGACTTACCTAAAGAGACTGCATACCGCCAAGGAGAATGGCGATGGAAACAATTTAAAGGACGCTATGAATGTGAGGAAAAATCAAAGATTGTTGATATTCCATATCAACGCTATCCTAGAACAATTGTGCCAGCCTACGCTATCAACTTGGAGATACTACAGAATGGCCTTGGCGAAATCATAGTTGTGGCAGGTCCTTTTACGAAAGAGTCAAATCCAATGGAAGTAGCAACAAACACGTCAAACATGTTAGTTGACATTTTTAAGGAGTGTCTAATTTTCAACAAAGACCTATTTAGCTGGAAAAAATCACCACTACGCCAGCTCAATTGGGAATTACTACCTCCCGGAAAGAATCCATGGCAATCAGGCAAATCTGCCTTACAAGGTATCGTGTCACGTAGCCCGACAGGTAATCAACCCGTTATTCAAGCGAGATTTGATGCAGTTGGAAGTTACGAACCAGAATTTATTGCAGTTGGAAAAGCTGGTTTTGACGGATATGTCATTTTTGGATTCCCCACTTTGGGTTTTTGTATCCTGGAATCCCGAGCGATAAACAATGCAACCTATGTTCTAAATGACGATTCTTGGGAAAATATCTCAGCGTTATCCAAAGCTGAAATTCTGCAGAACAATGCCCATAAAGCGAGATTTGTCCATCGAGAAACTTGGTTCAGCGCTCTACATAATTTATTTAGGAAGAAGGCTGCATAAATTGGAATGTAGAACTAACAAAAGGGCAGATACCACTGCCCTTTTAAAGGCGATTTCAAATCGTAATATGATTTTTTGTGCCTGTATAACGTCTTTCGAAATTAAGCGCAGATTTTCATTTAAGACTTGTATTGACACGTCCCAGGCTTCAAAGACATCTCAATGAGCATCGGAAGTCTTACATCAAAACCAATCAAAGACATCATATGTTCCCGATAGCTAAAGAAAAATTTGCCCTTGACTTCGAAATTAATAAATCCCATAATAGAATCTCCATAATCCCAATTAAGGATTTAATATGTACCCATCTTCAAAGCAAGTTGCTCTAATAATTGCAGTCTTATTTAAACGTTCGGAAAAAACTCGAGCACGAGTGAGCGAAAAAACAATTAAGAGTTTAGCTCGCCGAACAACCCTACGAAGTGCATTTACATCTGATTTGCGGTGTTGGCTTGAAGACTTTGGGATATTACTTGTCCAACTTGACCGAGGTGGATTCGCACTAGTCACTATCGCAGCGCTAGAAGGTGCCCCAACAATTCTCGCGAAAAATTATGTAAAGGAAGAACGAAAAGCACTGGCGTCTGGAACACTAAATGAAGACACATTATTTGAGGAACTTGGAATTACTAGTGAAGAAGATGAAGATTAGCGTAATTTTACTCTTTAAAATTTCCACTTCTCAAATTTGACGAACAACACAATGGATGCCTCGTGAGCTCAGAAATTAAATCTTCAGCAACTACTGCGGCAGGTTATGTTTATCAAACCATGCAAGGCGTGAACCTACTTTGTGATTGGCTAGAGGCTCCAACAAGGTATAAGCGTATTAGGTTCGAATGTGATGCAGAAACAATTGCGCCAAAAGGATTAGATGACTTGGTTGCTGTTAGAGCGGATGACAAAGTAGACCTTTGGCAAGTCAAGTTCTCACCATCTCCTGATAAATATCTACTTGAGTGGAAATGGTTGTTAGAAAAAAAAGGGAAGGCTGGAGGTACGGCACGAACAAATATTCGCAAATGGTTTGATGCTCTAGATGCAATCCCTCCATCAAAGGTAGGAAGCATTCGATTACTAACAAACCGAATTCCAGACCTCAATATCGAAAAATGCCTGAGAGGTGGAAAGTTTATTGACTACAAGCTTGCGCCTATGGATATTCAAGCAAGAGTCGAACAAGACCTTGGAAGCGAAGTTAACGCGTTACGTTTCTTTAAAATGCTGGAAATTATGCACAGCGACAAAGGATTTTCCAGCATTGAATCGCATGTCACTCAGAGACTGCGAAGGCACTCCACACCAGAAGGTATCGAGACACTCAAAAATAGAGCGATAAATTGGTCCATTCAAAAGAGCCAACCTGCACCAGACGGTTGGATTACCTTTGAAGTACTAAAGTCTACATTACGCATCACAGTCCCAGAACCACTGCCCGAAGATTTCACCATTCCCCTTGGTTATCGCGTACCAGACAATGAATTTCATGCGAAATTTATGTCTAGCCTCAAGGCCAGACCGTTACAACCACTCGTACTAACTGGACCACCTGGGCGAGGAAAAAGCACATATTTAAGCAAAGTATGTGAACTATTAGAATCAGAAAAAATACCTTTTGTTCGCCATCACTACTATTTATCGGCAGCAGACCGTACGTATGACCGTCACACTAGTTTTGCTGTCCAAGAATCTATCCTGGCACAGGTCAAGGAGTTCCATGGAGACGTCGTAACACCCCATCACGAATTAACTTCAAGCTTGTTAGCGTGCTCAGCACACTATAAAACATTAGGAAAACCATTCGTGGTAATAATTGATGGACTCGACCATGTTTGGCGAAACCAAGGTAGGGATAAACGAGCACTCGACGAAATATTTAATCAATTATTACCTATTTGCGAGAACCTTGTGCTCGTTGTTGGAACACAGCCAGTGGAAGACTCACAGCTGCCAAACCGCCTCATTGTTGAGGCGCCTCGCAATTCATGGCTAGAACTTCCTTCGATGTCTGCCAATGCAGTACTTCAGTACCTTCGCAAAGAAGTCCAGCAGGGGCGTCTTCACCTTAATGCAAATAGGTCTATCATTGAAACCGAGTTACAAGAAGCGGCTGCAAAATTACGTGAACGTACCGCCGGGCATCCACTTCACGTAATCTATGCGACTGAGGAACTCATTCGAACAGGAAGGGAATTATCCTCATGGAACGTCGAAAGACTTTCAGGAGATTTAGGTCACGATGCAAAAACGTACTACGAATCACTTTGGCAATTACTTAATGCTAGCCAAAAAGATGTTCTGCGACTTGTTTGCGAGTTTCGATTTTTCTGGCCAAGTCGTGCCTTTGCAGAGATTTCCACACTTTCTTTGTCTCCACTACCAGATGTAACGGCAGTGGAACATTTGCTACATGCTTCGCCAGCAGGTTTACGGCCTTTTCATGAAAGTCTGATTGTATTTATCAAGCAAACAGATGGATTCGAACAGCGAATTAATGAATTAGAAAATTTTGTAGAAATATGGCTAGACGGTGACGCCCCTACAGCATTGAAGGTGAATTGGCTTTGGCTAATAAAAGCAAGACGAGGCAACTCCGATGAGCTTATTAGAGGGCTACAGCGTAATTGGGTACTTGAAAGATTACAAGAAGGCTATGCACCCAGTCTTATCGAAAACCTTCTCGATAGTGCTGAAGAATATGCGGTGCAAACGACAAGATATGCCGAGGCATATCGCCTCCGTCACCTCAAGTACAGATTACTCAACAGCCTGTCGTATCGACTAATGGGGGAAGATGCCGCTAGACTTAAAGCATGCACGTGGACACTCGCGGCCGATGACAATGTAATTGACGAAGCCTACGCCTCTAGACACGAGT
The DNA here is from genome assembly GCF_014652415.1 of Affinundibacterium macrobrachii. Taxonomy (GTDB): domain Bacteria; phylum Pseudomonadota; class Gammaproteobacteria; order Burkholderiales; family Burkholderiaceae_D; genus Undibacterium; species Undibacterium macrobrachii. The sequence goes on along the minus strand of NZ_BMYT01000006.1, from coordinate 192,077 downwards.
CCTCGATAGTCGATGTTGTAGCACTTGGCTTGGCTCTAAACGCAAGAGGAAATATCGTGGCAGCCACAGAATGCGCTCAGGAGGCATTACGTCGCCACCGAGGTGAAAGTCGCTTTACCAAAACGAATCAAAGCTCCGACGCATTAAGCAAAGCACTGTATTTAGCGCAAGCTTTTGCCAAATTAGGAGTGCTAGACTCTACTCCAAAAAATGAGGCCAAGTGGATTGCGGAACGGTGGCCTCAAATTGCTAACAAGTTCTTGGCTGCTCGCGTCGATAATGAGAAATTACGCAGCCTAATTGACGTACTACCGCACCTACCAGACACAGAGTCAAAACTCATGGTTTGTGACGCGACTTTCCGAGCTGCAGCACTCGCAGAAGCGAACCTCTCAGCTTGGGCTGAATTTAATATAATATTAAGTGGTAATCTTGCAGGATGCATTCATGCACTCGCCGGAAGTGAAGCAAGCATTTCGTTAAGGCCATTGAACTTTGACTGGCGCGAAGGTAGCTATGAAGAGACTCGTGCTGCTCTAACTACATTGGCACATGACTGGTTCTTTGGCGCGGTTCGCGTTAAGTTAATTGCCAAGAAGAATGTATCTTTACTTGACTCTCCCAAATTTAACAATCGCGAAATAACATCAGATTACTTTAATCATCTAAGCAACCTTGCCAAAAAATTCGCAATAATATGGGCTGCTGGTCGACCAATAAAATTCTCACAACTCTATGAAGAGCTCCCGCCATTGAACATCGCGGGCTATGACCTTAACCATGATTTAGGTCAAGGAACCTCAGAATTTAAAAGTGCTCTACACTGCATCGCTGTCGACATACAGTTAATGAGTGCCCAATTCGGTATTGCTACGTTGGTTGAGAAAGATGATTTGCTGCGAGCAATGGTGCAAACTTGGTTTGATGCTGACCAGTTTAGAACCCAATATGTCACAAGCTTAACTAAAATCCTATCAGACGACGCAGCGGAAGAATTTATTCGCCAACAACTAACTTTACTTAATACACAAGTTAAGGAAGAAACTGGTGTTAGATTAATGGCTATGCTTGAGCTTTGCGAAATGGCGTTAAGACATGACCTTAAGTGTCTTGCTACGGACTTATGCAGCAAAACATGGGAGCTCGCCCTCGGATATGCTCAACGCAAAGACCCCGCTATGTCAGATGTAATGGATGCCATCGAATATCTCATTCCTAGCTCCCCCAAGGATGCACTACGTTTATTGATGGAGGTTGCTCCCCAAATACACAATATTCTAGACTTTACCGATGGGAAGGGAACCCGACACATTTCCGCAAGAGCAGATGAACTACTAGCTAAATTGGATAGACAGGCACTTGTAGAAAAATATCGCTCACATACCGATTGCAGTGACTGGTCTCAAGCGGAAGATAGCCTAAAAGCATTTATTAGCACCGCGACATCCGAATGTGAATTTACAGGAGCGGTGTTACGAACCGGAATACATCTTGATGCTATAAAGTCACTTCAAATCGCAGCTAGCAACGGTGACGCTAATTCAACCAAGTTGCTATCAGAGATTGAACAGCACCGAAGCGGTCACTTTGGGGGCATTTTTGAGACGACATCAACAAGTTCAGGGCCGGATTCGAGACCTTTTCTGAGTGATGTAAAGATGTACCAAATAAACGAACTAGAACGCCTACAAGACGACCTCAAAGAACACTACGGTGTTCGCGCTGAAGTCTTGTGTGAATGGTACTGCTACTGGGAGACGCAAGGTCACGGGTCCCAACTAATTGGCATACTCGAACCAACTCTACTTTCAGATGCATGTCGGGATAACGATTTAAGTGAACTCCTCGACTTAGCTTTCGCCACCAAGCTTAGGCTGGAAGGAGCTAGAAAGGCATTCCCATACATAGTACAAGCACAACTCTTCAGAGGAGGATGGCTAGGCAATATGGAAAGGTCAGAAAAAACCGTGAGCAGGTTAAAACAAGTTGTTGGAAGATATAAGAGCCGATGTGACGAATTCTTTCTGAAGTCCACTTATAGCTGGCTCGACAGACCCAAAAAAAACCGAATTATCCCAAGCGAAATGATGGTGCTTTTCCTCAGCTTGCAAGGAAGAACAGCCGAAGCAATTCAATTTGTAGAGGCGATGGTTCAAAGTATAAAAGAAGATACTCGGACGCTAAATCTCAAAGCACCCACATGGTCTAACAAACTTCTTGGTCGTAATACCGAACTTGAACTATTAATGGCTCGTTTGCGATGGCCAGTAGCATCCACTCGCTGGTGGACAATGCAGGAACTTGCCTCACTTCTACTCTCGGAAAGCGTACAAGAAGAAGTATTTGAACGATTGCTAAACGAACTTAGAGGCTGTCAACTCGAATCAGAAACCGTTGAAATAGTAAGTATTTTTTGGATGGCATTCAATCGTGGTTACCCCATCACTAATGACCTCACAACGTCTATAAGGCACCCTTCAATGCTAGTAGAGCACTTACTAGCCGACATGGGAATAAAGTTTAAGGCTATCATTACTCCCCCTCTAGAGCTTGCTCCGGTTGACTTTAAAGTTCCATCAAATTTCAAACAAGTTCAAGGAAGAGATGTTCCACGAATTTACATGTCGCTCATAAAGCACTTGGAGCAACAAATGAATCGACCACTTGCACAACAGTTCGCGTTCGAATGGTCACTTACTGAGGCGGCCTACCCAGATGCACCACTCCAGGGAGACTTAGCCTATTTCATTCGACCAGTGGGTGATAATGCGACCGCAGGATTCGCATCAAGAACTCTTTTGCGAATGCTAGCAGCCTTTCAACGGACAATAGAGGTTGCAAGAAAATCATGGGGACTACCGGACAAGGTAGCGCTCGACTTTTTGCAGCATGTGCTTCCTTTTGAGCCGTCGTTAGCCTTTCTAAGTCCATCCTATCCATCCTGGATGCCACAACTAGACTCGCCGACTACCGCTAATGAAACTTCGATTACGGAATTCATTATCAAAATACAAAACAATCTTAAGGCGACGAAACCTACAACAGCATTGCTGTCCTTGATTACCCCTATCAAAGTGAGTCCTTACGAGATTATTGAGTTATCCCTTGTTCGATGCAGAAAATGGGGAAATCTACCTATCGATGCAGAATCATTGGCAAATAGAATTGATTACGACCAGCAACATCGCGGTCATATTGCACTAGATTCAGATACGTGGGGCATCAGTCAAATGCAGTGTATGGGACTTGATGATGTACTTGACGAGGAAACTCAATCAGCTCCCATGGCGGCATTTCCGACGTTCAGTCGAGTCGGCTACCTCCAAAAAGAACTTTATCCAAAACGATTACGCTTACCTTTGATAACTGGTCTAAACGAAAAAATCACAATAAGTCCATCTGGTGACAAGCTAACGATGTCAGCGAACGGAAAACTCATAGCTACCTGCTTATATTGGAACGCTGGATGGTCTCCTGGCCACCCAATATCTATCAGCGGTCTCAATGGAACAGCACTTTTAGGAGAAATGGTCGAACCTTCAGGAGAGAAAGAGGCACCACCAGACAGCCATTTTTATCTATGGACCGTCACTAGATTGTCGCGAAAATATGGTTATGGAACTTTCGAAGAGTCAGTACCTATTTACGGGATTTTCACGCAACAAATCAAAAAAGCCTGAACCATATTTTGGTTACTTCACAAAACAATTGCAAAGCGGCTAAATTTTTTATTGCGAATCTATTCAATACTCTTCAATACCAGATAAGACATAGCAATCGGAATTATGCAATTCCAAACCACTCTAATATCTTGCATAGGCTACTAATAGTCACCTTCTTTCAGTTAAACTAAGTATCCAATTTGTGCAATGCACGTACTAGCCTCATTACTCGAACCTGACAGTAGCCAGATTCTGGCGTAGGTTCAGTGCGAGAAAATTTAAATGAAAAGAAAGCATCTGAATTCAACTTATATTTCAACAATGTTCTATACAAAGACCAACTCATGCAAGGCTGGTTGTCCGTGAATAGCGTTGCGGATACTGTACATGCGCAGATTCTTTTGAACGAGGAATGCGCATCTCTTGGTACAGCGTGCGCAGCCGCAAAAATGCGGCTCGACAAAAAAACACCTGAATCATTTCGAAACTCTTTTCAGGCATATCGCGGCCCAAAGAGCTTTCCTGATTATTTTGAACGAAAGTGGCTTAGCTTGCGGCTCAATGCCGTCAAGCGTGGCCTCGTGCTTAATGGGGACGTTACACCAGAAACCATTCAACAAATAACAGGCGAGTACTGCCCTGTCTCACTGACTAGGTTTACGTTATCTGGTCAACATCCATCGAATCCGTCCATAGACCGCTTATACAATGACGGCACATATGCTGTCGCAAATCTGGTGGTAGTAACCCAACGTGTCAATCGTGCGAAGGCGGACAAATCATTCGAGGAAATTTTTGAATTAGCGCTTTCCGAACAAGATAGCGATGGTCTGACAGCGATTGAATGGGCGAGACTCACTTGTTTAATGTACGGCGCGTGGAATGCCTATAACGGCGATAGGGACCCCTATTTGATTCCCCTTTCCACTTATCCAAGTCATAGAATATTTACGTCAGAATCACAAGTAGTCCAACTACTGCTATTAAAATTATGCACTGACAGAAATATAGGAACGGGTAGCGCAAGATGGTTAGATGCGACGAGAAAATCCGGTCAAGCGGAAAAACTCTTTCAGGACTTTATGGTCCAGCTGAATAAAGCTGTTGAGGAAGAGGAATTTGCTCCGTCGGCGTGGCTTCGTACCGACTTGTTTAGAAGCTTCGCTGAGTGGTATATGCTAAGCAAACCAGCCATAACCGCAATGCTACAACAATTACATCTCAAATTTCAGAGAGAGGTGAGCCATCAGCAGTTGATAAACACTTGGGCGGTGGGCGAACGCAACAAAGCAAATAAATAACCATTTTTCATGTATTAAATCTTCCCTAGTGTAGGGAAGATTTCAAGCATCGAACAGTAACAAAAAGCTTGTATGTATTATGCAGAAGGGGTAACAGAGGTAACAGAGGTAACAACCTGGTAGTTTATTGATAATAGAAATAAAAAAATGGCGCGAGTCCAATTGAACCCGCGCCACCTCCTTACGCTGCTAGTAGTGCACTTCCATCATTTGCCGGTAATAAGTCTGCCGGCATATTGAAAATCGTCACTTTTGCGGCCCCAAAGCCAGCCCCAATACGTTGAGTACCCTCTGTACCGCCTGGTAGACGGCGCAGAACAGTAGACCAGCCGCCAGATGCCCACTTAGTCCCCCCAAATACCTTACGCAACTCTTGGTGTTCTGGGGAGTTGGCAACGAACATACGCCATGTACCTTGAACACATCCGACGCGCATACCCAACTGAGCTAGGCGCATTGTGATTTCGAGATTGCCAGTAGGGTCGTCACAGATGCGCTGAATTGCCTCTGCAATCGACAAATTACGTGTGACGAGAGCAATGCCATCCATAAATTTAAATGGCAGCACCTTCGACATCATCGCCTCTAGGCAGCGTTGCTCATCCGTAATCGCATGTAATGCTATGCGGTCTTGGATATCAAGCAACTCAACCAGCTTTGCCGCTTCACTATCTGTTGCTGGTAATGCTGAAACAAATGTCCAATACGAAGCTAGTAATACGCCCACCGTATCGGCCATTCGACCATCACCACCTGCATCGATAATATGCTTCCGAACAATCGCTTCGTTTTTTTGAAAATTTGCCCAGCGATTGATGAAGCGACGAGCAAGACGAGGACCAATAACACGCGCTTCCGCTTCTTTTAGAGCCACCGCATCAGGTTTGCGCGAAATAGCCTCAAGGACTACCCAGCGTGTCACATCAGCTGGTTCAAACTTAGCTGGGTTGATGCAAGCGGCTAAAAACGGTGAGTAGAACGTATAACTGCGCGCCGTTCCACCTGGCGTTCCTCTAACAATCCCTTCATCCCCTTCCTGCAGGCTGTATGACATACGCGCGATTTCCAGCGTATCTCTCGAATGACGTCGCGATGGGTCAGCCTCAAATTCATCAAGGATAACCGCACGGCTTGTACCAGCCAAAGCTTGATAAAACGCTGCCATGGTTTGCGGACCGGTACTTGCGTAGGCCAACTTCCCTGACAGCCATTTCATCATTTCCAAGGCTGTCGATTTACCAACACCCGCAGCACCAGTCAATAGCATGTGCGGGCGACGACGCATCGCCACCGATGCAATCGCCACGCCAAACCAACCCAGTAGCATTTCAGCACCCAAATTATTGCGCCAGTTAATACCGCCAAATGCATTGAGGACGCACTGAACTTCGTCATCATTTGCAGCTGGAGTATCGAGGTCAAACCCAATATCTCCGCTCGCCGAATAAATTCGCTCCGCGTGGATACCATGCTCAAGCACCGTGCCATCAGGACGCCACAACTTACGGCTATTCACCGCTAAACCTCCATCCGGCATCAACCAGACGCCTGATTTACGTTCGTACGACTCAACGTAAACCCCTTTGACCTGACATTCGCGAATGATGTCTGTTGCAAGACGACGCAGGTCAAAGACCATAACCTCCTGCTTTGGGTGGAAGTATGTGTAATTATCATCGCACCAATCCGCACCGCAAACAGTCTTCAAATCCATCTCTTTCATGTCTGATGGAGATAGCTTGACGACGTTTTTGGAGAGATTACTGAGAACTACACATTTGCCGCCTAGTGTCCCTAATGCCACATAGCCTCCGTTTCGAGACGCTGCACTAATAGGGTTGAATTCCAAAGTATCGACGTTTTCTGTTGTCATTTTTATTGTCCTTACAAATGAGGGATAACTTTGTTATCGCCTCTGTTAATGGGCTTGGACTCTTCCGTTGTCGGAAAAGAACCCTACCGGGTCGGCCGCGATGCGGCACGAATCACTAACAAGACAAATCTGGATTTTGACAGTCACCTGTCCACTGATTGGCAAACTTACTACCACGAAGGGGATTCGATTTTCGAATTTTAAAAGAGCAGAAACTTCTATTAGTTGCGCCAAGGAATTATTGCCTAATATCAACAAATAATCAAGCATGGTCATTTATGACCAAATAATGAAAAATACGCCCCTCGGGAAAGGGGCGTATTTGAATCAAATGGACAAAGTGAGATTTCAAATTTGTCCAGTGTCTTCTGCCGCAGTACGCAGTGAATCAGCAATTTCTTGGCAAGTGACAAATCCTTCTTCGTCACCAACTTGGGCTATCGAAAATAGGGCCGTATACCATCGGTCGTTGATTCTGTAATAATCAAACTCTTCTAGCTGGGCTAAAAAGGTTTCAAAAACCTCGACTGAATCAAATATCTGCGCAACCCAATTATCTGTATCAATAATGCCAGACTCAACCGCTGCGGCAATTGAATCAAGAACTACATACTCGCCGCAATTGGATATATCCCTAAACGGTGTAAAAATATTGGTGTGGGGATTAAAACCGCCATTTGCACATCGCTTTTTCCATTTTGCTGCTGATTCATGGTTGTCTTGTTCAATTGCCTGACGAATAAATGTGTACGCCTGAATGATTGTCATATGAGCCTCTAATCTGCGGTTAAAAAATCAAAATAAAAGAATCCTACAAACGTATAGCGACTTCAAAAAAAATCTAACTCCTACTCCTCCATTTGACACCTCTCACCTTCGCAAAGGCCACCTGCCAATGCGAGAGTAAGAGCTACACATCAACCAACTTGGCAATCAAGGTTCGGAAATGAATTGGAAGTAACGCTCATTTAGATTTTCGATTACGCCTGCGGCCAACGCCAGCTTTCACCATCGCAGCCAAAAGCGCTGTAAATTCGGACCTACTGTCCTCAGCCAACTGATTTAAATCAATGGATGCTTTATCAGATTCAAGGTACCACTTAGTAACAAGTCTCAAAGTTGCCGGTAATTCACGAGCCGCATACTCCTGGCGAAATGCATCAAGCTCAGACGCGGTTTTATCCAAGAAGGTTTGCAACTGCGTTCGTTCAAGCGCAGTTAGTTTTTCATTTAAATCATTTGAAACAGCTCTGACATAACTTGGAATTGTTCCAATAAGCACGCTTTTCCCTCGTTTGATGGACGGGTCGTAGACGGTTCGAATAAGCTGAAGTTTTCCATTGCGATTACGAATTTGCATTCTTAAATCCTTTATTTAATTGGTGAAATTCGTATAGGCTGTAGATTTATATGTATGCGGAACCGATAGAGGTTGTATGCCTTGAAATAGTATGTGTATGCAGCACACTGCCATTCTCTGCAGAAAAGATATCTTCAGAAATCAATATGTGATTTTCGGTGACAGGTATGCGTTACAAAAGAAGTGCCGTATGCAGAAATATTAATGTTGTATGCGGCGTAAAACGTAACCCATACATAAAGTCAATAAACCGCATGCGGACATTTATTTGACGACATACGCACAAATGGAATTCATCAAGCTGAATGCTCGGCATGAAATTAATCTTCGGAAAATTAAGCTCCGAGATTGAGAGATGACAAGATTACCAAGAAGGTCGTTTAATCACAGTCGCTATACGAATTGCAGTGATTTAACCGCGGAGAACTTATATGAAGAAGAGGAAATTAGCACAAGAAAAACGGCCAAGATTCGAAATTTCAGTAGCAGATAATGATATTCCAATTGCGATTCTTGAAGCCACTGATGAACACGATGCATATATCAGAATAGAACATGTAGCCGGAGCATTGCAGCATCCAATGTGTGATGCTTTGTTTTGGCGAATAGAGCCAAGGAACTCAAAATTAGCCCTCTGTGCTCCATTTTTTAGCGAGGAATTTTTTATGTTGCGCGAAGCAAGTGAGGCGACAAAACATTAGACCCTGATTTGAACAACAACGCCTCCTACCGAGGCGTTGTTGTGACCAAAAAAGTCGATAATGAAATTGATGCATTAGTTCAAAAATTTGAGTTACAGAAAACGATTACTATTTGTCCGCCATCGACCTAAGTCAATTCATCATTTCGTATTTCCGAACCAATTCTACATCGGGCTCGCCATCAAATTCTGTACTATTAGTACTCACCATTTTCCCCAGCATATTAAGCTGCGCAGGAATATACCCTCCAAGAGCCGCTTTCTTAATCCAATAAAAAGACGCCTTCCGGTCAATTGCAACCCCCATTCCATACTCATACATCATGCTCAACTGAAACTGTGCGAAAAGATTTCCTTTGAGCGCGGCACTTTTGAACAAATTAGCTGCCTTAAAATAATCTCTCTCAATCTCATTGTCTTCCAGGTAAAGAATTCCCAAATTATTTTGGCCCTCAGCGCATCCCTGGTTCGCTGAAAGCGTGAACCACTTCCGTGCTTGAATTACAGATTTAGTCTTACCGAACAACCCATGAAGATGAAGTCTACCAACATCGGACTGTGCAGGAGCATATCCTCGATTAGCAGCACATTGAATCAAACGTATTCCCTCCTTTTGACTTTCATCACTTTTTACACGCATAAATACGGTTCCTAAAAAGTACTCAGCTGGAGCATATTTTTCCCTTCCGAGAAAACATAACTTCTCCATAGCAGCTCTGACTTCTTCAGCATCCGAACTATCTGATTGAATTATATTTCGCGACTTTTCAAACTCAATACTATATGAGTGTTCGAGTGCTTTTTCTCCGCCCTTTGACTGCGTGTGCGCAGCCCCTGGAATGTTTAATGGAGTAAACGATGCCGTCGGTTTGTAATGCTGATTTTGATTAATATTCGAGATGCTCATGTTTTACCTCTTCTCTAAAGTTAAGTGAACTACGATTTAGCAACAAGATTCTTGTGCTTACTTCTTTAGACAATCGAGCGCGAAAAAAATATCACTTTTTTTCAATTATTTTGAATTTATTTTAAAAATAAATGAATCAATGCGAATCAAAAATTTTGACCAACTCTATTAGACAATTCTCGCGCCGAAAAATATCACTTTTTTACAAAATAATTTTTATTCGACTCTGGCGACCTCATTTAGGCAACTGTTAATCAACAGATTCAACATCACTCTGTTCAAAATTCAGTTGACTTTCAAAACGTAAAAATCTAAATTGGTCTACCCAAAAACAAAAATAAAAAAGGTTCAAAAATGAATTTATTCACTTGGCTTTCAAATCATTTTTTTTCAGACACAAAAGAGATTGGTAATCTCAATCAGCATCAAGTATCGCCTAACGTCGACATCAATCCTGCGTCTGGATTGCCGATGGTAGATGGGATTGGCGGTATCGACATCGCCGGCAATAGTTATGGATTTAACGATTCACACAACGAAAATGTCACGCACGAATTCAATTCATTGGCTTATGACGATTCGAGCTTCGACAATGATTTCTCTAGCTGTGACATTTCTGGCTCTTCGTTCGACTAACTATCGTTAAGCAGTTCTCTATACCCTGAAGGACTCCAATGAAATTTGTTTATTTGGAGATGTTGAGGATTTAAGGAGAGCTTGCATGAACATCGACAATATGAGGTTAAGTCACACACAAATGACAATCGAAGCGTCTCGACTAAAGTGTGTATTGGTCGAAATTAAGATTGAAATTGATATTCGCTTACTGACTCTTGCTGACGAAGAGAATGAGATAACGGACGCAGAGATTACGGAAATACTGGCGGAGGATAGGAGTCACAACCAATAGAAATAATTAAGAATTGGCTGCACAGATTTTTTCCGTGCAGCCAATTTTTCGCGTTAACAGCTTTCACAACCTCACTACAATTTTAAATCTGAGTCGCTCAAGCTCTATTGACTCGAACGCGGCAGAGCCAAATTTTCCTCTAGTATCCTGCTTAAAAAGCAGATTCAATGCCAGTCATGGCACGCCAACTATTTATCTCGTTCAATTGGTAAGCCTCACGATGGAGTTTGCGTGCCCAATCGAATTGTGAGCTCGCAGTTGAATACTCTTATTCTAAAAATCGCCCGTTAGTAGTTTGTCGCACCCAAATACTCAAGTAAAAAAAAGGGACTCCAACATACAGAGTCCCAAAATATGAAAATAATTATTTCTTGCTCTTAATAAAGTCGAGCAATGATTTTATAAAAATCAAAACGCTTTCAATACAGTAGTCAATCACGAGAACTGCAACTAGTACCGAGCTCAAACACCAAATAATCTCAAACGCATAGGCCATATAAACCTTTCAAAGTTGACCTACTTTGTATAGCGAGTGATTTTTATATTTCCTTTTCTTATTCAAGAAAATACGTAAATTAATGTCGGTGCATCTTCGAAAAAAACAGCAATAGAGCTTTAAGAATAAATATCTCGTTCGCAAGGCAGGAGCTCTTTCATTTATTTGATAAAAACTGTGCTGCGCGACACAGTTTTATGAACTTTCCGATTTCGTCAATTCTGAAAAACGAATAATCTGTTCTCGTCATGACAGTGCATCAAATTCGAATTTAAAGAAAACTCATTTTTACGAAATCTACTTACAAAGGAAAGATACTAACAATGCAAAATAATACGATTATCATCGTCAATAATGGCGTACTGATTAGCGGAACGAACTATTTTGAAACCGAACTTGCTCAGGCGGGAATATTCTTCTTTTCTTGGAACGCATCAGCTTTGCGTATCCTTGTACCAGACAATCAATTGGAAGAACTATTAGATATGGCAACTGGGCAAGAATGCATAATCACTCGTGGCAGATATTACGGGAATGATTGTTTCGAATTAATGTTCGATGATGACAGTGACGACCCGTACGTTATTTTCACCGGCATGGAGGCAGTTAACGGCCGAGTAGAAGAAAATCGTTCGTTCGAGGTTACTGCTTGGTCATCAAAAGGCATCGAAGCAGAGTGGATTGGAAGATATCGAAAAGTGGAACATTTACCTTGTCTAGAACCGTGGCGCGCTAGCCAATCAACATAGAAAATTTAGCTTTCCGGCTAAGTTCTATCGTCAATCACAGACTGAGTTTTATTTCAAACAAAACTCAGTTCTATCATTCGGCGATGTCTAAAATTAGCATTTATTTTTCACATTGGCAGGCGCTTATCAATAGACGACTTACTTCAAGAACTGTTTTTATAGAGAATATAAATAGCGTTGCTGTACCAATGTATCTCCATAATCTATCTGATTGATTACTTATGTACATTGACACTCAGCAGCCCAGTTCTGCTTCTTCACTACGCATCGAAATTATCCATCAAAATGTTTGGCGGAATACGGACTCGACTCCATCAGGCGCCTATCTTTCAAATATACATTTGCAAAACGCACCGGATACTGTCATTTCTTCTGTAACTTGCACTAACTGTTTTAGAGGTGCCAAATGACTTGGGCATCTATGAACATTTCTGATGCACTGACATCGCCACGGCCAATCTTAGATTTAGTTCTGCCAGGCTTGCCAATAGCCACAGTCGGCAATTTAGTCGCCCCTGGCGCGACAGGTAAAACGCAGTTCTTGCTTCAACTCGCCGTCTGTCGATGCCTAGGCCTACCTTCGTTTGGTGGACTTTTCCCAGAAGCAGCGCCGGAAGAAGTCCTCTTTCTCGCCGCAGAAGAGCAAGAAGTCATCTTACGCCAACGACTGCACGATATTGTGCATTGGATTATTGGAGATGAATTATTTCCTGCTAAAACGCGAGCATCAGTAATAAATGAGCTGCAACACCGATTGAAATTATTTCCACTTAGCGGTAAAGACGTACGCCTAATAGACGATGGCTACGACACTAAAGTCATGAAGGAAATTTCCAGACTTGGTGAAGGTTGCCGGCTGATTATTGCAGACCCACTCCGCAGATTGCATGACGGTGATGAAAACGATAGCGGCGCAATGACGCAACTTGTCCAATCCTTGGAGCGTATCGCCACGCACACGAATGCGGCTGTTTTGGTCGCGCATCACACAAGCAAGGCTGCAGCGTTCAATGGTCAGAGCGAGTCTCAACAAGCAGCCCGCGGTTCAAGCGCGCTAACTGATGGCGTCCGCTGGCAAGCAAACCTTTCCACAATGACACCCAAATTTGCAGAAGCACAAAATATTCCAATTGATGATGCCCGTTTCTATGTGACTTTTGCGATATCTAAAACAAATTACGGTGCGCCTCAAGCCCCGGTTTGGTTACGACGATTGCCTGGCGGAGTACTAACAAAGACGCAGTTACCGAAAAGTTCAAGCTCAAGAAAAGGCGTGCAATATGACTGATAGGATTGTTAGGTATGAGCCTGCTATCGCGTTGTCAGGCCTTTTTCGACCATTGCAAGCTCGTCAGGAACGTCCACGCTTAAGCGTAACGCAACAATTTAAAGGTGTAACCTTTGAGTGGGTTGCGCCTGTTGCCCCAGGTGTGCCCGAACAGACCCTTTTGCTTGCCTTGATGTCTTTAGCAGGCCCTGGCATGCAAAGATTATCGCAACAAGCAACGAGCCCCATCGGTAAGCAACTACGTCAAGCGTTAATGAGTGAAGGCGAGATGTTTGCTGGTGAGACGGCTAGCATTCGCACTAGCTTGTCTGAACTTGCCAGACTTTGCGGATACGTTGATTGCGGAGGTGCTAATCTTGAACAGGTAAAGCAGATGTTGCGTCGTCTTGCGGAAATCACCGTCTGGATACGCACGCGTGATTATGAGGCTTCCTCAAGGCTGCTATCGGTTGTTTTGAGCCGCTCAGGAAATACTCGTGTTGCGTTGAATACCTGCTTAGCCAGTGCTGCCTGGGGTGAGACACAATATGTGAAAATTTGTATGAGCGAGCGACTTGCGCTAACAAGCCATCCAGGAATGGCTCTGCACGCTTTTCTCTCCGGTGTTATAAGGCCCGGGAAAGAGCACAGCTTTAATTGGACCAGTTTAGAACGTGCTGTATGGGGTGGAAATGCCATCGGTAGTACTTTTCGTAGCCGCAAGGCGAAATTGGCTTGCGCACTAGCTGAAATGACACAAAAAGACTGGTCCATCAAAGCTGAGAAAAAAATCGTTTCTGTGTCACGGCATAGCGACAACAAATCCCCGGCAAAGCGACGACACCCACAATGAAATAAGGTTTTTAAAATCAATACGTTACATGAATAATTTTACTCTTACTATTCTTAACAAAAAGCATCCTCGTAATGTTGGGATGGCTTGAGGCCCTCCCAACATCTTAAGCCCTTACCAAGAGAGATAATCACAGCAAAATACTTATTTCCAAAAAAAGCGAAATGAGTTCCGAGAACATATAACTGTCATGGAAAAACAATCAAAAAGAAAGGCCCCAAAAAAATTTGGGGCCTCGCTAATGAATCACGAATAAATTAATCATCCAATTTTTTACTCTTGACTCAGTTCTGCTCTTGCCACTCCACCCGGTTTCATCCAGGTTTTTCATCTTCGCGCCAACAAAGATGTGAGTGTTGTCCAGAATCTGTCCGAACATTTGCTTTGTCGCCTGCCAAGGCTATATCGCTTGATTCAACAGCTTTCGTCTTTCGATACTCACTTCCACATCCATCGAATCTGCAGTCGCTTTCAACTCTACTCAACGAATCTCCCCCACTTCCTGTTATGCGCAGTGCCAGCTGCACCAGGGTGAGTGGTTCCCACGTTATTCAATGATGCTAATTGCTTAGCGTGCTCGCTCTATTTTTAAGATTTTCTGATTCTAAGAATCTCACCCGATTACAGCCAGGTTTTCAACGGCCCAGGATTCCAAAACGGCTCGTCTACTCCCTAAAAATTTCATCACGATTCGACTAGCGAGAGTTCCTCTCGCCACACGCATCACAATCTGCAATACGCCTCTGCGGCGCACTTTCCGGTTTGAGCTATACAGTGCTGGTCAAAGGTTGCCCCTTGCCCTAGCAGTCGCGCCAGTCTCCCTTGCGACCCTATGCTATTTCTAACATCTCAACAGCCATCCGTGCAGCACTCGTTGAACCATCTCCAGCCCCCCGAGGGTATGATTTTACATACTCAATCATTGACAGGAATTAGAGGTCATTTCCTACCTCCATCCGTGTCCGTGTCGCCCAATCCAACACATTCTTTAAATGGGGTCGAAGGAGGGATTCTCACCCTCCAGCGCCCCGTTGTAGCCGCGCCAGCACAATTACGTGCACGCGGCTTCCGCTGTCTAGCATCAGTTGGCAACTGACGCTTTAAAACCTTCCGGTTTTAGCGAGAACAAAGCTGGGGTTGGCGCCCCGCTTCAAAATTTGGCAGGTTCGCATACCCCGGTGCAAATGCACACGAGCTTAATGGTATAGAAACCTCATTCATTCATGTATTCGGTTGTAACTGGAATCCTTATTAATGTGCACTCCAAGGGTTGGTTTCTACACTCTATAACCAGTACAGGCAAACAGCTTTCATCTGGTTTAACTCATGGAGAAAAGAGATGCCCGATTCAGAAATTTTTAAAAGTAAAACCGCACTCATGCAGCGGGCCGCTGATTGGGTGCGCGTCGGCTACCAACATTACGCTATGGGAACGGTTCAACGAAAAAAAGCACATGACCTTGTTCGAAAATTCCAGCGAAATTATTTTGTTGCACAAAATAAAAACGAGCGATTCCAAGCAAAAAAGCTCGGAGATGGATGTGCGAGTTTGCTTCTGTGGGAATCAGCTCCTGGGATACTCACTTGGGTCCTATTGGTGTCGAATGGCGAGCACCCGGCTCATCATATGGAAAAACTTCGCAATGCGCATGAGCCGAACGGACGGCTTGTCCTGACTGGCTATGAGCTGGTGCGTCACACGCGAAGAGGCTCATCCAAACCTTCTTGGACATGGCGAATGCAGATTTCCAACTACGAAGCGTGGCGAATACGCGTCATTCAAACATGCCGAAATGGGAACGACCAAAAAATTCGACAAACAATCCATAGCCTCTATCACACGCCAGGATTTTCACAATGTCGTAGTCAAGTAGGAAAACTCATGGCGTTATTCAAAGCGGAATGGGCACGTTCCCGACCGTCCGCTGCATTTCCTGACGTCCCAACGATTTTGCCTTACGTGCGCCGATTTAAGGCCTCCACGGTCAATCTATCGGAATGGATTGAGAAAACTGAAATAGAGGCCAAACCGAGACTAATTGATGTGACAAAAATTCGAGAAGTAGCCGATACCGACACAATAAATTTTGATTCAATTGAAGCTTCTAAAATTTAGAACGATGCATCGATTTTAGATGTTTTTAGATGCTTATACATAACTCCTTAGTTAAACGTATTGGAGTTAAAAATGAATAAAGTGTCAAATTCAGTTGCAATCGCAGTCTTAGAATCAACGGGTAAAAGAGCAAAAGCATTATCGAAGAATGAAGCTTCTGCGAGAGGGTTAGCATTCATAAAATGCGCGCTGACTGGAAAAAATAAGCTAAACAAAACTTTAAGAGAGATATTGAAAGCGAATGGTTTAACTGCATCAACAGTAAATCTCAAGAATGTAAAGAATATCAAAGAGGAAATTTATGCGTTACGCCGTGCTCGCAGCCAGCTACGTTCGTTAAGCCCGAAAACTACACTAACATCGCGACTAGAAAACCTCCGAAAAGATGTGTTTAAAGAATACGCATTTAAGTTAGTTCGCCGGGGAGCTCCTGCAGGAACCTACATCACAACAAAGTTCGCGATGTCAAATTGCGAAGTCGATTACAAAATCGTGTTAGATAAAGTTTTCAATTTTTTTCGCGGGCAATCTAAAAAATGGCCGGCCAACTCAGACCACCACTGTATTTGTTTCCCTGCAGACTGGCGAACGCGCGTTCTGAAGAAAGGACTTGCTGAGCTTGGAGGGATGCTAACACTTGATGCTGCTCGTTTAGAATCAAATGGAAATATGGAAATATATGCAGCTACATGGGTTGTTCAGCAGCGCGGATATTCTGTCAAAGTCGAACGAGGTTTTATTGCAATCTCTAACAATGCTCACTTTCATGCGCCAACAATCGAAGCTGCAATCGCAGGATTACGAAAGAAAGAAAATGTAATACCGACCGACAAAGACCTGAAACTTTCTATCGAAAAATTTATCGAAAAGTATTCAAGCATTAAAACAAATGTGAGTTTAGATGATGCACGGCAGTCTGGTAGCTGCGAATACGGAATTCGCTCTTGGTGTGAGTCCGTAGGAATAGATATCAATCGAGGTGAGGTCGAAATAATTGACATCCTCGCTGCTTTTCGTAGATTACCTTTATCTGAAGTA
Organism: Affinundibacterium macrobrachii; assembly: GCF_014652415.1. Taxonomy (GTDB): domain Bacteria; phylum Pseudomonadota; class Gammaproteobacteria; order Burkholderiales; family Burkholderiaceae_D; genus Undibacterium; species Undibacterium macrobrachii. The sequence continues at coordinate 174,845 of NZ_BMYT01000006.1, read as the reverse complement.
AAACGAGCGGTCATTTATGCAGTACGAAAGAATCGACATCATCCAAATTGAAATCTAAAAAATCGCTCCAACTAAGACGCTCTACAAGACGTCTTAGTTGGAAAGATAAAAAAAAATGCAGACTAACCATTCTCAGAAAAATTTCTCAACCAAATTAACGTCTTGGCCATATGTTCAGCCCGCCAATGTCAAAGTGTTGCATAAACAGCCTTTTTCATAATTTCAAATACAGAGTTCAAATTTACCTCGGTCATTTCGTTCGACCTCAAATGTCGAATCTCAACTCCAACATAACGTGCCCAGCTAATTCCTCTTTCGAAGTCACTTTTTTTGTCATTCTTAGCAGCTAGTTCCACGAATTGATTTACCAATTTGTACTGTTGGCCACCAGCGCAGTACTTCGCGCTATCAAATGCGTCCGTCAAAAAAGGGAATGCCAAATCATATTCCTGCCTGCGATAATGAAATGTGCCCTTAATCCATGGCAAAATCCAAGGAAGCAAAGGTTCTATTCCGCTATTGGACAACGCATTTTCAAAAGATTCAATTTCCTCAACAGATGTATTTGGACGGTTTTTCAAGTCTAAGCCTTCAGACAAAATCTCAGGAAAGTTTACAGGCAGGTCATGTAACTCTGGCCGTTGGACTCGCATGGCGAATGATAAAGGGAAGAACTTCCCAAATTGCCCACAGAATTTATTGACCTCAAATGGGTTTTGAAAGATTTCAATTCGCCCTTCTTCACCCATCATTTTCAAAGTGCCTTCAAATTCGCTCTGGACATGGTCATAGAAATCACAAAAATTGAGAGTTTGTTCTTCCCAGACCTTATTGGCATAAGATTTCCGAAAGGGTATAGTCTTTAATCGATTTCTCAAGTCGGTTTCGAAACCAGAAAAATCACTTGAAACAAAACCATATTGGAGAACAAATTGCTCGCACACATCCAGCAGAAATGGTTGTCCAAAATTTTCCAAAATCTTCTTACTGACAAAGGTACTTATCCTTGCAATAAAGAGAATAACTAGGAAATTGTCAATTTGGTGACTATTGATAGTCCGCTTAATGTTCAAGTTGCTCGTCTTATTGATAGACTCTAATGACCTCCTGAAATTCCAGAAAAGCACTGGAACCGAGGGAACTACGCTTTCTTTTATCCAGTATTTAGCGCTCTCTAAATTTTGTTGTTGAGCGAAAGTCATGCTGTCAGTCTTATCTGGGCAATGGAACTCTCTTTGAGAGAGGCGACATTCTGCGTAAATCCATGACATCGCCTTTTCAAGTGGAAATACAAGTCTATTCTCTTCAACACTTGGCAGAAACCAGCAACCCTCGGGAGTTTTGTAGTTTTCAGCCTCTATATTGAATCTCAATATTTTTCTTTTCACAGAAAGTGAGAGTTGTCCAACGAGACAATCAACAATAAACCATTTGATGGTGCCCTTTTTATCCAGATAAGTGCCATTGCCCCTCAGAGCCATTTGATACATCTCCAAAAGGTCCATTAACACATCACCGACTGGGATAGCGACTCTTGGATTTGTTAGGTAACCTCCAACCAAATATCCAAGCTTTTTGATGAGTTGCTGGATACTCTCGCCAAGGTCACCTTCTTCTTTTGCCAGCCTTGAAAGTGCTTTCTGAAGAGTCTTTTTTGCTGTCTCATCAAAATCTTTTTCCAATGCGTGCTTACGAGGCAGCACACCTGCCGCATCATATGCAAATTGGATTATTTCACCCACCTTTGGGAAACCTACATTCATGTTCATATACTAAATTTAAGGAAAATGCCCTAGCCGTTAGGCTAGAGCGATGTAGTTAATTTTTTTGGTTCGGATTTAATTGCTTGCCACGATTACCGTTGTTTGCTGCGTTTGTGGGATTATTGCCAGCTGTCCCACGATTAGGGTTGCGGGCGTCTGAGCGCTGATTTAATGATTTTGAGGTAGATTTAGAAGTTTTGGACATTTTCTGCTCCAAGTGAGTTAAAGGGAAGCAAAGTTTATCGATGGGTCTGTTGTTTTCCTAAAGGGAAATTGGCGACGTGTTTTTTTTACCCGATATTTGCAAATACGTCTTGAGGGCTCTTGCTTGAAAAAATTGTTGATTATCGATTCACGTACGACGCACAAACTACGCGGGGTAAGACAAAAATCGCCATGAAGAAGTTTTCTCCATGGCGATTTTTATCGGCATTTTTGAATAATATGGGGTTAAATTAGAGACGACGAGGTTTCCAATTGCGTTGAGCGTCAAACATTCGTTTTTCCCAGTTTTCGACGGCCTCAACGCACCAAAAGACCTTTTTCCCAATTCGCTTCCCTGGAGGGAATTCTTCGCGGTTGACCATCATTTCTAAGCCCCGTACAGACACGCCTAACATCTCACACACAACATCCTTCGCTAATATTTCCATTTCAAAATCCTCAAAAAAGTCATCAGGATTCTTATAGGAATCAATATTTATCGATGGTTCTAAAATCCAGTATTTGCGGAAATTTAAGGACACTTTTTTTAGAAATGAGTTGCTAAGTAAGAAAATTCAACTTAAGATGCCACCGTCGATTTCACTGACAGTTTACTGACAGTTGAAAGTGCGGACAGCTGCGTTTGACTGCGCATCGGTGCGGTTAAGTGCATGATTTATATAGGATTTGCGTTTTAAGGTCGGACAGGAAACACGATGATTCTTCATTGAAAATCCTTGTGTCGGTGGTTCGATTCCGCCCCGGGCCACCAAGAATAATGCGGCTCACAGCGATGTGGGCCGTTTTGTTTTGTTCAGCAATTTCTTGCTTGCTCCGCGATCCCACATTTTTGGTATCTTTCCATCTCACGACTATTTGGTTCGATTTACCTGATCCCCCGCGTCTGCTCTTGCTGTAATGAGTCGGTGCACACTCAAATTTGACCTACCGGGGATGCGCGTCAACACTGATTGGCAAGAATGGCCGCTTGTTTTTGTAGCCCCTTAATTATCGACTCGGCAAGAGATGAGGGAAAGTTTGCGGGCAATCTTCCATACACAGACTCAACAACTTTTGGAACCTGCGCAAGTACCTCTTCGATAATTTCCTCAGCAGTTATCGCACCTAGGCCCACCTGTTTTGCCATACTAGACCAATGTCGGCGTTGGATACGTTGGATATGATAGTAGTTAGTGCTTCCTCGGACTGCCATGGCGAGTTTAGCGTCCTGTGGCGAAATCATATTAGGTCCTGTACCAATAACTGGGTGTGCAGATAACACGTCATAAATTGGCGTTGCCTGATATCGAGCTTTCGGCTGCAAGAAAATACTGAAATTTTTTGCGTGCCCATCGATTGCCGCAAGCAACCAAAAGATGATTTGGGTTTTAAAGAAGTTTCGTCTGTCTTTTGCCGCGCTTTCGGAGCCTAACAATAGCCGCATAATCGCTTCAATCCCTGGTCCACCATCTCTCTGATATTTATTGAGCGGTGAACATCCCGAGGCTTGGCACATATCTTCTTGCGGAAGACGAACAATCCAACTTCTGTCATCGGAATACTTCCGATCGAATCTTTCTACGGAAAGCACTTTTTGTTCTTCAAACTGCAGAATTTCTGTCTTCGCAATCGGCAGATTAAATTCTTCAAGAATGATAGAACACAGCCATTCATTTTCTATCGATGTACTCATATCCGCGCGCATACTTCCGACCAATCCGAGCGGCAATTTCAATATATGTGTGGTTGGTGTACTTCCAATTGGTAGGTACCAACCTCCCTGATGGTATAGGAGAGCATTTTTTTCCTGAGCACCAGCGATGGAAATTCGAAAATCTTGATCATCATCGGTGTGTCCAAACGGGTTTGAGTTAGTAGTATCACGCAATAATTTGGCTATCGCTTGTTCGTCTAGTGGGCGTTTGCGGATAGAAAACAAGTCTTCGGGCTGCACATCTTCAGGGAGTATTTGGGCGGCGCCCACGCAGTCTCTACCGATTGCCTCAAGTAGTTGAAACGGAGATGTGCCACCTGTATTGTGGCGCATGGCAAGCCGACGTCGAATGATGTCGCTGTCTGGCAATAAATTATCGAAATAGTTTATGACTACCTGACCGGAATAGGCATCATTATTTGCCGTAAATGGCATCGACAATGACAATGGACGTCCGCTCTCGTCCTCTAACCACTCATTAAAGTAAGTGAAAGTAGAAGAATTTGCCTTGTTTCTCCATTGACCAACGGGAGTGCCGTTGAACCAAACATTAAGCGTATTTTGCTTTGATCTACGTGCCATGCATCACCATTTCGTCGTGTCTGAGCGCTTACTTAGTTTTGCAGGTGAGGCCAAGGTTCGTTTTTTGTTTGCGCTAGTTGTTTCTTTGCTCGATAAAGTATTTGACTGCTTTTTTCTGGAGACTAGTTTTTTAGTACCTAGTTCTACTTTGAAGCTCTGAGGTTTTTTAACTTTATTCGGAGTGACCAGATTTTTCGATGAAATGCTAGCGATCTCTACTGCTGTTGATTGGACTTCTGCATGGCTCGTAAAATTAATATCGATATTCAATAACCTAAGTATTGTGTACAGTCGTTCAACACTTGTGCTAGATAAGTTTGACTCGATCTGTGCGTAGGCTTGCTGAGACACCCCTAATCGCTCAGCCATCGCCGCTTGCGTCAAGCCGGATTTTCGCCTAAAGCCTTGAACAAGTGGTTTTAGTTGATTGAGTGTTTGGATTCGATATTCCATGCGCTCCTGCTCCTGACAATTTAAATCGCCTACAAGTTTAGCATTGTATTTCAACAATACAACATAAAAGTTGTATTTGCGAATTACAATCTATACATTGTAATGAGGAGTTGCAACATAAACATTGTTAAACGGGATTATCTTCGCCAAAAAGCGGAACTTACAAAGTCCATATTCTGGGTACACAACATTGAAATCTGCTCCCTGTTTCATCTGTTAATGCGTAGAGCAAAGTCACAGTTCAGATCAGAATCAATAGAAAAAATTATTGCCTCAAGGAATATTTCACCTACAGATGCGGGGATTACCTGAAATGAGTTATATGAGTTATTGACTAGCATATTTTTACAGACACCAAAAATTCCCCGAACACTGCGCGAGTGCGTCGATGTGATGTTGATGCCTAGGCAGGTGAATCAACCACAATGCAAGGCGAAGGAATGGAACGTTCAGAAAAACTGAACATCAACATGATCACTCATGCGGGGAATAACGAAGTTCCGGTTTTCGGAAGTTTTGGGGGAATTCAAATCGCGTTATTGATATTTCAAACTAAGGAACAAACGGGATCATGGCGTTTAACTGATTAACATCAACAAATTCAAGAATGCTTTTTACATGTAAATTTACACGCTCGAAAAAAGATCACCTATAAGCTATTAAACCCCGCAAAAATCGCCTGTTTTCTATAGAGACTACAGTACAATCATCACTCCTCATTTTGGTGGACAGTGGATTAGTCGATGGATAAAAAGAGCCTTACTGAACGCGATATCTGCAGCAAATACATTACCCCAGCCATCCTCGAAGCAGGCTGGGATTTGCATACCCAAATCCGAGAAGAAGTCAGCTTCACCAAAGGTCGCATTATCGTGCGCGGCAAATTGCATACACGCGGTGAACAGAAGCGTGCAGATTACATCCTGTACCACAAGAAAAATATTCCGATCGCCGTCATCGAAGCCAAAGACAACAAGCACAGTATTGGCGATGGCATGCAACAAGCTTTAAATTATGCCGAGACCTTGGGTGTGCCATTTGTGTTTAGTTCAAATGGCGATGCATTCCTATTTCACGACCGCACAGGCAATGCTGCAAAGACAGAGACCGAAATAGGCCTTAACCAATTCCCATCGCCAGCAGAACTTTGGCAACGCTATTGCGTTTGGAAAGGCATCGCGACTGCTGAGGCTGTCCAGACCATAGAAATGCCTTACTACGACGACGGCACAGGTCGCGCGCCTCGCTACTATCAAGCCAATGCGATTAACAATACTGTAGAGGCGATCGCCAGAGGCCAACAACGAGTATTGCTAGTCATGGCAACTGGCACAGGTAAAACCTACACTGCATTTCAGATCATCTGGCGTTTGTGGAAATCGGGCACTAAGAAACGTATTCTCTTTTTAGCAGACCGTAATATTCTGGTGGACCAAACCAAGAATAATGATTTCAAACCCTTTGGCGCAGCGATGACCAAAATCAGCAAACGCCAAATCGATAAAAGCTACGAGATTTATCTGAGCCTATATCAAGCAGTGACTGGAAATGAAGATGAGAAAAACATCTATAAACAATTCTCGCCAGATTTCTTTGACCTCATCGTAATCGATGAATGTCATCGTGGTAGCGCTGCCGAAGATTCCGCTTGGCGCGAAGTGCTTGAATATTTCAGTAATGCGGCCCACGTTGGTCTTACCGCCACACCAAAAGAAACCAAAGATGTCTCCAGCATCACCTACTTTGGTGACCCCGTTTACAGCTACACCTTAAAACAAGGTATTGAAGACGGCTTCCTCGCACCATATAAAGTCGTGCGTATTGATATCGACCGCGATTTACAAGGCTGGCGTCCGCGTAAAGGGCAGCTCGATAAATATGGACAAGAAATCGAAGACCGCGTGTTTAACCAAAGCGACATGGATCGCACCTTGGTACTAGAAAAACGCACAGAGCTAGTCGCGCAAAAGATCACCGATTTTCTCAAAGCCAGCGATCCTTTTGCTAAAACCATCGTATTCTGCGACGACATCGACCACGCAGAACGCATGCGTCAAGCACTCGTCAATTTGAATCCAGAGCGAGTCAAAGAAAACCGCAAATACGTGATGCGAATTACGGGTGATGAACAAGAAGGCAAAGCCGAACTCGATAACTTCATCAACCCAGAAGAGCGCTATCCCGTGATCGCCACCACGTCCAAGTTAATGACAACTGGTGTCGATGCACAAACCTGTAAGTTAGTCGTACTGGATCAACACATCAAATCCATGACCGAGTTCAAACAGATCATCGGTCGCGGTACGCGCATCAACGAAGACTACGACAAATACTGGTTCACCATCATGGACTTTAAAAAAGCCACCGAGCTTTTTGCCGACAAAGATTTTGATGGCGAACCCGTGGTGATCTACGAACCCAAGGAAGATGAACCACCGGTGCCGCCCGATGATATTGACGTGACGCCTGACCCACAATCAACTGATAGCGACAAAGATAATGCCATCGACGATGATGAAATCCCTGGATCAGATATCAGTGGTGGTGGCAGACGTATCAAGTACGTTCTCGGTGACGTAACGGTGCACGTGATCGCGGAACGAGTTCAATACTACGGCAGCGACGGCAAACTCATGACCGAATCGCTCAAAGATTACACCCGTAACACCGTACGTAAAGATTACACTTCACTCGATCAATTTTTAAAGCGCTGGACAAGCGCCGAACGTAAGGCCGCTATCATCAAAGAGTTAGAACAACATGGCGTATTGTTTGAACCATTAGCAGAAGAAGTCGGCAAAGAACTCGATGCCTTTGACCTAATCTGCCACGTCGCATTCGACCAGCCACCACTCACCAGAAAAGAGCGTGCCAACAACGTCAAAAAGCGTAATTACTTCGCGAAATATAGTGAGCAAGCACGCAAAGTCTTAGAGACTCTATTAGAAAAATATGCGGATACGGGGATTGAGAATATCGAAGACATCAAAATTCTTACACTCGACCCATTCAAGAATATGGGCAGCGCCACAGAGCTTGTCTCTGCGTTTGGTGGAAAGCAAGCCTATATGGAGGCACTAGCTGAATTGGAACAAAACTTATATGCCTAGACTGTCAACAAAAAAACAAAGCGAATTGCTTCTAACTCCCTCTCCCGCAAGCGGGAGAGGGCTGGGGTGAGGGAGCCTGAGTCGCGCACAAAGCATAAAGAATAACGATACAAACAAGCACATGAATATCAAATCTAATTTCTCGAACGCCCTCACCCCCAACCCCTCTCCCGCTTGCGGTAGAGGGGAGTTTTAAGAGCACCGAATTCTAAAGAAGCACAAAAATCAACAATCATTCGAACCTGAAAAGAACACCATGAGCATCTCAAGCACCATCAAATCCATTCAAGACATCATGCGCAAAGACGTAGGTGTCGACGGCGACGCCCAGCGTTTAAGTCAGCTCGTGTGGATGTTGTTTCTCAAAATTTTTGACGACCGCGAAACCGAGTGGGAACTCATACAAGACAACTACCAATCACCGCTACCTGAAAAATACCGCTGGCGCAATTGGGCTGCTAATCCCGAGGGCATGACAGGCGACGAACTCAAGCAGTTTTTAGACAATGATCTCTTCCCTGCCCTACAAACTTTGGAAGCCAAAGGTGGCGATCAACGCGCCTATGTGATTCGTTCTGTTTTTGAAGACGCCTACAACTACATGAAGTCCGGCCAGTTGATACGTCAAGTCATCAACAAAATCCAAGAAGGCATCGACTTCAACAAGGCACAAGAGCGCCATTTGTTTGGAGACATGTACGAGCAACTGCTGCGTGATTTGCAAGCCGCAGGCAATGCGGGCGAATTTTACACGCCACGCGCCGTCACCGAATTTATGGTGCAGATGACCAACCCGCGCTTGGGTGAGAAAGTCATGGACCCTGCTTGTGGTACCGGCGGCTTTCTATCGTGCTCCATCGAACATATTCGCAAACAAGATGTGAAAACTGTCGACGATGAAGCGCAACTGCAAAACAGCATTTTCGGTATCGAGAAAAAACCGCTACCGCATTTACTCTGCACCACCAATATGATACTGCACGGCATCGATGTGCCCAGCAATATTCGTCACGACAACACCTTATCGCGCCCTTTGATCAGTTGGGGCCCAAAAGAACGTGTCGATGTCATCGTCACTAATCCGCCTTTTGGTGGCATGGAAGAAGACGGCATTGAAACCAACTTCCCCAGCGCCTTTCGCACCCGAGAAACCGCCGACTTGTTCGTCGTGCTGATCATGCAGCTTCTCAAAGCCAATGGCCGCGCCGCCCTCGTTTTGCCAGACGGTTTCTTATTTGGTGAAGGCATCAAAACCCGCATCAAAGAAAAGCTTTTAGAAGAATGTAACTTGCACACCATTGTGCGCTTGCCCAACGGCGTCTTCGCGCCTTACACCGGCATCAAAACCAATCTGCTTTTCTTCACCAAAGGCACGCCAACCAAAGAGACATGGTTCTACGAACACCCCTACCCTGAAGGCGTGAAGAGTTACAACAAATCCAAACCCATGCGCATCGAAGAATTCGCCACCGAAAAAGCATGGTGGGGAAGCGAGGCGGACGGCTATGCACAACGTACAGAAACACCACAAGCGTGGAAAGTTAGCATCGCCGAGATCAAAGAACGCAACTACAACCTCGATTGTAAGAACCCTCACGTTGGCGAACAAGAACAACACGATCCAGAAGAATTGTTAGCGCAATACGCGCAAATGCAAAACGAGATCAGCGATCTGCGCCATCAACTCAAAGACATCCTAACCAAAGCATTGAAAGGTGAGGAATAAATGAGCGCAGTACACAAACTGATCACAGATCATCTCGAAATTTGGACAGCAGCGGATACTGAAAAGAAGTCAGGCCGTGGCCGCGTTTCTGGAAGTGCGAACAGCGTGTATGGCATTAAAAAACTGCGCGAGTTGATTTTGGAGCTCGCGGTGCGCGGAAAGTTGGTGCCGCAAGATCCGAATGATGAGCCTGCTAGTGAATTGTTGAAGCGGATTCAGGTTGAGAAAGCTAAGTTGATCGCAGATGGAAAGATTAAGGGAGGCAAGCCGCTACCAGAAATAACCACCGAAGAGAAACCATTTAAATTGCCATATGGTTGGGAGTGGGCAAGGTTAAATGATTTTGTTCTGAACATAATCAGCGGCGGAACGCCAAGTAAAAACAATTCCGAATTCTGGAACGGCGACATACCTTGGGCGAGTGTTAAAGACTTGAATGTAGAAAAATTTCTTGAATCTACTCAAGATTTCATTACTCAGAAAGGGCTAGATGCGGGAAGTAAACTTGCGCAAAAGGGCGATCTAATTATCTGCACAAGAATGGGACTAGGAAAGATAGCGATTGCCGCGATGAATGTCGCAATAAATCAAGACCTCAAGGCCCTCAAAGTTACATCATTCCTTGATATCGATTACTTTATAAATTTCTACGGGACCTTAAAGATTATTGGTAGCGGAATGACCGTTGCAGGAATTCGACAAGATGAACTGTTACAATATTGCATACCTACGCCCCCCCTAGCCGAACAACACCGCATAGTCGCCAAAATAGACGAACTCATGGTGCTATGTGATCAACTAGAACATCAACACAACAACGCAGCAGAAGCACACGAGCAACTGGTCAGCCATTTGCTCGGCACACTCACGCAATCACAAGACCCCGACGACTTCAACGCCAACTGGCAACGCATCGCCGATCACTTCGACACACTCTTCACCACAGAATCCTGCATAGAAGCCCTAAAACAAACCATCCTCCAACTCGCCGTCATGGGCAAACTCGTACGACAAGATCCGAATGATGAACCGGCGAGTGAGTTGCTTAAACGGATACAGGCTGAGAAAGCGAAGTTGGTTGCTGAGGGAAAGATCAAGAAAGATAAGGCTCTTGCGACGGTTAGCGACAGCGAGGAGCTGTTTAAATTGCCAAGTGGGTGGAGTTGGACCCGAATGATAAATTGTGCTAAGCAAATCACAGATGGTGAACATTTAACTCCTGAACGAACAACTGACAATACGAAGATACCGCTTATCACAGCGAAGAACGTTCGTGACGGTAGCATGGATTATACAACCACAGACTTTGTGGATTTTGATGTTGCATCCAAGTGCTGGAATCGCTGCAAACCAGAACCCAATGACATTCTAATCGTCTCTGTTGGAGCGACAATTGGAAGACTAACAATGATTGAGGATCATCGTGACATGGTAATTGTTAGAAGTGTCACGTTAGTCAAACCTTTACTGATCAATATTCGATACCTAACGATGGCTTTGCGTAGTCCTTCTCTGCAGAAAACTATTTGGGCCGGCGTAAAACAGAACGCGCAGCCGTGCCTATACTTAGCTGTATCAAACAACTTGCCAATTCCGGTTCCACCGATTAATGAACAACACAGGATAGTATCCAAAGTAGGCCAACTAATGGTCTTATGTGATCAACTAAAATCACGCATCACCAACATGCGCCGATCTCAACAAAAACTTGCCGACGTCCTGATTGAGCATGCTCCCACAAGATGACTCTCAAACTGGTCGAGCAAGTCCCTATCAATTCAGAAACTAAGCCTAATTAGAAATGCAAGCTAGCTAAACAATTTGTTCTTTAATTTTGCGATTACACTTCAAAAGTAAGGAAAGTAAAAGATGGGAAAACTAACACGTTATTACTTGGGCCGAGTCTTAAAACGAGGCGAGATGACTTCCAAGAAAATTGTGGAGGCAATGCAGAATCCCATCATTATTGAATATCGAGGTACCAAATACAGCTTCATTGATTTTGAAAAATTTGATGGCCCTGGTCAAGAAATTGGTTACTTCGCAAAAATTGCTAAGTACAAGCAACTCGGAGCAGTAGAGGTTGTCCAAGAGGCACAACATACATCCGCAGAAACGCCAGTTTTAAATCGAATAGATGCCGCGAGTGCCTTCGTTTATATTCCTGGCTTTAGCGGAATTACCTATCGACATATCTGGGGTGTTTTTCCTAGTGAGCAATTTGAGAAAGTATTCAAAGAACTGGTCGAAATGCGTCATCAGAAATTTTTTGTAGGCTGCGATATTGAACCAATCGTCGATCTAAGAACGTTTGTAGCTAGACTCTCAAAACTCGACAAAATTACCGAGCTCAATGCAACGGTGAAACCTCCAAATCCTCTATTTGGCCCTTGTTGGAAATCGCTTTCTGAGTACCTACTAAAACGTAAATTAGTAGAAGCATCGTTCAAGGAAACCGCACCGAGTGGAATCGAAACCAATTTGAAAAGTATCGCCGTTGCGGTTCTCGACGATAACACATCAAAGAACATGGTCGAGCTTATGGAACCTTTACTCGACGGGGTCGGTGATGCGGCTTTACTCATGGCGGCCGACGGCTACGGCCACGCACGCATCAAGGGTATAGAAGAAGCACGCGATGTCGTTATCCGCACAAGTGAAAACCAAAAGAGCTTCATGTTTGAGGGTGAGCCAAACCCGAAATTACTCTACCAGCATGCAGTCGATGTGTTTAGAAGACACACTGAAGAACGAGGCCTAGAACATCCATGAAACAATTTAAGGACATCTTGAGACTGACAATTATTTCGCCAGAATTGCTGATTGGTTGTCTTCCTTTTCTTATTTACACTTTTCAACCGTCATTAGCTGATGTCTTTGTGAAACCGATAAAAGAAAGCATCGGTTTTGGGCTTGGCGCCGCAATGATCCCATTGGGGCTACTTGGCTTTTGCTACAAAGAAGGGTTGGATTTGTTAGCACCAACCGGCGCAAAAAAAATCATTCTAGAATGGCCCGATTACCCAATGATAAAGGCGAGAGTTTTAGCAATTTTTCTTTGGTGTGTAATGGGATCTCTCCTAGCATTTATCGCCTTTTTCATGGTTAGCACCGATTCCAAGCCACAACTGGCAATAGCAATCTTGGTGGCTGGCATTCTTTCATCCGCGACAGCGACAGCAACGCTTGCTTTAGCACGTTTTCGGATGAGAGAAATTATTGGTGAATAAGAACTTCAATTTCTTCAAAAACAAGCGAGTTTTACTGGCACATCAGTTGTCAAAGTAAGGCGTTACTGGATTGACTTCATTTTCAGTTCAAAGCATACGGTTTAATCATAAATTAATGAAAACGCAAAATTTGTTTAAACACTATCCAAAAGGTGAATTACATGTTCATTTAAATGGCCTTGTGAGTACAGACATAGTAAGAAAGCTACTGCATCAAGAATACACATCAATACCACCTGGATTCGACTTGAACCAGGACCTCGTAATATTAACGCCTGCAAGAAATTTGGAGACATATCTGAAACCATGGGAAGTGCTTAGACTAATTCCAAAGAGTCGAGCTAATTTAGCCATGATCGTTGATAACGCATTTAGCAATTTGAAGGAACAAAACATACAGTTCGTCGAATTGCGTAGCAGTGTTCTTTATCTGTCTAAACTCAATAATGTCGACGTCGAAACCGCCCTATCTTGGTTGATTGACGAAATAAAAAATGCTTCGTCCAAATACAAAATTAAAGCTGGGCTCATCCTTACCGTGTCTAGAGGTAATTTTGCTTGTACACATCTGAGCGCGCTACTTGAGGCTTTCAAGAACTTGGATCGCCCTGATTTTGTAGTCGGAATCGATCTTGCAGGATACGAGGATACAACTTCACCTTTGGAACTAGGGTATCTCTTCGAAAAAGCAAAAAATGATTTTGGGTTAAACATTACTATCCACGCGGGAGAAACTGGAAATGCCGGTAATATTTTGGATGCAATTGTTAGGTTCAAAGCCGACCGTATTGGGCATGGCACGGCCGCATATAAATCCGCTGCAGTCATGGAATTGTTACAAAAAAATGATATTTGCGTTGAAGTATGTCCAATCAGCAATCGTCGAACTGGTGCGATCGAAGAAAATGAGAAACACCCTGTCGTCGAATTCATCAAATTGGGCGTACCTTTTGTCATTTGCTCCGACAACCCATCAATTCACGCATCAGGACTGAGTGATGATTACTTGTGCTTCTACAATGAAACAGAAAATTTAGAACATCTTCAAAATATGTTTGAAAAACAAAAGAAATACAGCTTTATTAAAGGACTAACGTGAAACTACGATTCATCTCAAAAAACCCCCATAAGATAGATGAGGTAAAAGCTATTCTTGCGGACTCAAATATTGAAGTAATTCCGGTTCCAAAATCCATCGATGAAATTCAAACAGAAGATGTTGACAAACTCGTCAGGGACAAACTACTCAAAGCTTTTCACATAACCGGAAAACCCGTTTTCGTCGAACATACCGGTCTTTACATCGAGAGTTTAAACGAATTTCCTGGGGGGCTTACGCAAATATTTTGGGATAAATTGGAAGCCGTAAGATTTACTGAACTCTTCGGACAAGGACCGAATACAACGCTAGTCGCAAAAACAGTCATTGGCTACTGCGACTCAAAAAAAATTCACTTATTCGAGGGCAGTATTAGAGGCACGATACCAAGCTCGCCAAAAGGTCAGCAGAAATTTCAATGGGACTGTGTTTTCATTCCAGAAGGTGAATCCGAAAGCTTTGCAGAAATGGGGACAATTCGAAAGAATGAAATTTCGATGCGAAAAATAGCTTTCGACAAATTTAAAGAATTTCTTAAGAAGGTAGACGAGTAATGGAGCAACTCATTTCATCATACAAGCAAGGTAACGTTATTCTTTTCATTGGCGCTGGTGTGTCGATGAATTTAGGTCTGCCATCTTGGAAGCAACTAATCGAAAAAATCGCGACTGAACTCGAATACGATCCTGAAATTTATAAAACACTAGGGACTGACTTGGCGTTGGCTGAATACTATCGAGTGAAAAAAGGAAGCTTAGGAAAACTTCGAAGCTGGATGGATAGAACCTGGCATTCTCCCGACATTAAAGTGGAGACATCCAAAGTTCACGAACATATTGCAAATTCAAAATTTCCCATTATTTACACGACAAATTATGATCGCTGGGTTGAACTAGCGTTTGATCACTACAAGAAGCCATATAAAAAAATTGTATCTGTCGCTGACTTAACGAGCATTAGTGGAAAAGGCACACAAATTGTAAAATTTCATGGTGACTTCGACGACGATAAATCCATTGTTCTCGATGAGACAAGTTATTTTGAAAGATTGGGGTTTGAAACACCACTAGACATAAAACTTAGATCAGATGTCCTTGGGAAGTCCGTCTTATTTATTGGTTATAGCTTGACAGACATCAACATAAGACTCCTGTTCTATAAACTGTCAAAACTCTGGAAGACAAATGATAGCGGTGGCACCCAGCCGAGATCATATATTTTTTCACCAAATCCAAATCCCATCCAAGAAGCGATTCTTGATCAGTGGGGTATCAATATGCTGTCCTCTGAAATTGATGATCCAGGAGAGGCACTTGCGGATTTCCTAAAAAATTTCGTTTAACTGAGCCTTGAATAGATAGCGACATGGTCGATCTCCTTTTCCATTAAAAATAACAACTTTTCTAAATCAAAGCGGTAGAGGAATTCATTTATGTCCCCACCATTTTCCCTAAAAATATTCGTATCCACAGGCGACCCAGACGGCCTTCGCATCGTTGAACGTAGCAACTGGATAGGCAAAGCACTCGTCTTTCCAAGAGGCCTGTTACCGTCCATCAAACAGAGAGATGAGTTCGCACAGACCGGCATTTACATCTTGATGGGACCAAGACCGGATGCTGATGGTGAGATGATGTACATCGGAGAAGGTGATCCAGTAAAACCTCGTTTAGAAAGCCATTACAGCAATAAAGATTTCTGGACACGTGCAGTATTTTTCGTCGCTGGACCGGGTCATCTCAACAAAGCACATGTGCAATTTTTGGAAGCACAATTAATTCAACGCGCCAAAGACGCCAAACGCATTCGTTTGGAAAACATCAAAGCAGAGAACGAACCCACACTCTCCGAGGCTGATCGTGCAGACATGATGGTGTTTCTAGATCATATGTTGAGTATGCTGCCAGTACTCGGCATCAGCGCCTTCGAGATAGCTCGCACAAACACGACGGAGTCGCAAAAATTGACGAAGCTCTTTTGCTCTGGAAAAGGTCTTAAGGCAGAAGGCTACGAATCCAATCAAGGCTTCATCGTCAAAACAAATTCACAAGCAAGCGGCTCAATCACACCATCAATGCGCGATCAAATGCGCGGCATCTTGGATCTACGCGAAGATTTAATGTCAAACGGTGTACTGAATAAAGCTGGCGAAGACTACGTGTTCACACAAGACTACAGTTTCAGCAGCCCATCGACAGCAGCGGCCATCGTATTAGGACGCAGCGCCAATGGACGGATCGAGTGGAAAGATTCAGCGGGTCGAACTCTCAAAGAGATTCAAACACAACAGGCTATGCTTTAAAAAAACTTTGCCGGCCTGATTGTGTGGGCAAACTGAGAGCGGTCGCCTTATTAACTCAGGTAAGAATTAATCTCTGGCTAGCGGTGATACTCACCATTTCGTTCTGGCTGATAGGTGATTTCTTGTATCGTTACCTGTTGCACGCCGCCGTCTGGTGTTGGCCATTGGATTTGGTCACCTTGTGTTAAACCGAGTAAGGCGCTGCCGATTGGGGCAAGGATTGAAATTTTCTTGCCGCTGGCGTCGAGATCTTTTGGGTATACCAAAGTTAATTCGAATTCTTCCGGTGAAGATGCGACTTTAAATCTGACGGTGGAGTTCATCGTCACCACATTGGCTGGAATCTCGGTCGGTTCAACGACATCGGCACGCAGCAACTCTGCTTCTAATTCGTCTTTAATTGCTGCATTGTGTGGAAGACCATCCAGCAATTGCTCGATGCGCTCCGCATCTAATGTGGAAACAACAATCTTAGGTCTACTCAGCGTTTGCGGGGTCATACTTTTCTCCTTTACTACATTCAAATTTGATTTGGCTTAGTCTAACATCGACTGCATAAACAATCTAACATTGCACAATCTAACGTGGCACGATCTAACGTTGTGAGCGTACTGTCTTTGATTTGCTCGCTAACGCACTCATTTGCGTCAAATAATCCCATAATTTAGCGACGACTGGCTTACCGGGCTTTTGTTCTGATGGACGCTCACGGTACAAGCGGATTTCCATACGTACTTCCCATGCATCTGCACCACCATCCGCGCGTGCTAACTGCTTTTGCTTTAGCTCACGTGTTACCGCAGATTCTGGAAGAAACGCAATGCCTCGACCTTCAAGCGCCATCATTTTGAGACCTTCTGCCATGTCGGTCTCGTAGCATTTGTCGAGATGCAGTGCTTGCTTGGTTTGCGTCAGAATCAAATCCACCATGCGTCCAAGATACGCGTTATTAGCGTATGCCAAAAACGGTAAGGGTTCTTCAATAGTGCCAGGCAAAATGAAATCTGGCTGACCTGCTTTATCACAGCGCGCGTAAGCACGTAAGGTTTCAGTTCCCATGCTGATCATATCGTATTGTGCAGGATCTAACAGCAAGGGCTGTTGTGGATGGTGATAGCAAAGCATAAGATCACAACCACCTTCTACCAAACTCATCACCGCATCATGTACGTTCAAAGCTAACAATCGGCTATTGATCTCGCCAAAATTGCTATGCAATTCACTCAGCCATTTCGGTACAAAGGTTAAGGACAAAGTATGCGGCACTGCAAAGTCGACGGTAGTCTGAATCGAAGTGCGCTTGCCGCGCAATAAGGCGCGTGCATTGTTGATTTGCCCCAGCATTGCAATCGCTTGTTCAAAGAATATTTCACCCGCATTTGTTAAGCGCGTTGGGTAAGAAGTTCGATCAATCAAATCAGCGCCTAACCAGGCTTCTAAGGATTGTATGCGTCGCGAAAACGCAGGCTGCGTTACGTGCCGCAATTCGGCAGAACGACTAAAACTATTGGTTTCCGCCAAGGAGACGAAATCTTCTAGCCATTTGGTTTCCATAGATTATTTTGAGATAAATAATATTAAAAGTTAGACTCAAACATTGACACTGACAACACAAAACACACTGAAGTGCGCTCCACAAATCGTGAATCTATTGTGAACAGCCTGCAAAATTCGATCGCATAAAATTAAGATTCAGCTTCAATTGCATTGCTAGCCGTATCATAACTATGCTGTTGTCGCTCCCACATTTGCGCATACGCACCTGCGAGTGCCATCAATTCTGTATGCGTACCACGTTCAATAATGCGCCCTTTGTCCATCACTAAAATTTGCTGTGCATCGACGATTGTCGATAGGCGATGCGCGATGACTAAGCTGGTGCGGCTCTTGGCAATTTGCTTTAATTGCGCTTGTATCATTTGTTCCGATTTTGAATCAAGTGCCGAAGTCGCTTCGTCAAAAATCATTACCACCGGATTCTTGAGTAAAGTACGCGCAATCGCGACACGTTGTTTTTCACCGCCAGACAATTTTAAGCCACGCTCACCGACCATGGTTTCGTAGCCATCTGGCAGGCTCTCGATAAAATCATGAATATACGCAGCCTTAGCAACTGCAATCACTTCTTCTTTCGTTGCGCCGGGTTTGCCATAAGCGATGTTGTAACCGATGGTGTCATTGAATAAGACAGTATCTTGCGGCACGATGCCAATTGCTTGGCGCAAAGAATGCTGCGTCACATCCATAATGTTTTGACCGCCAATATGAATGCTGCCAGATTGAATATCGTAGAAGCGAAACAGCAAACGCGACAGCGTTGACTTGCCTGAACCACTGTGCCCGACCACAGCTGTCGTGGTTCCAGCAGCGATCGTGAAATCAAGATCAAATAGAATTTGACGCTTCTCTTCGTAACTAAAATTCACGCGCTTAAATTCCACTTCTGGCGATGCATTGCCAGCCAATTGCAATACTGGTGCTGCTGGCTTATCGGCAATTTCTTTGTTTTGATCGAGCAAGCTAAATAGCTTTTCCATATCCGCCAAGCTTTGTTTGATCTCGCGATATAAGACTCCCAAAAAGTTCAAGGGGATATACAACTGAATCATAAAAGCATTGACCAATACTAAGTCGCCAAGCGTCATCGTTTGGTCGATCACACCTTGCGCGGCACGCCATAAAATTAAAGTGACTGCGGTGGCGATAATCAAAGATTGGCCCGCATTTAACATCGACAAAGTTGTTTGCGATTTGACTGCGGCTTTTTCGTAACTCTGCAAACCTTGATCGTAGCGCTGTGCTTCGTATTCTTCGTTGACAAAATATTTCACGGTCTCATAATTGAGTAGTGAATCAATTGCTTTGGTGCTGGCTTTTGAATCGAGATCATTCATAGTGCGACGGAAATTCGTGCGCCACTCAGTGACCGCAATCGTGAACACGATGTAAATAATCAAGGCAGCGATTGTGATAATCGCAAACCATTTATCGTATTGCAGAAATAAGTAAGTCAATACCAAACCAATTTCTAATAAAGTCGGCACAATGCTAAATAAAGCAAATGACACCAAAGAAGAAATCGCCCGCGTACCACGCTCGATGTCGCGCGTCATTCCGCCGGTTTGTCGATTTAAATGAAAACGTAAAGACAAGGCATGCAAATGCCTAAACACCTTCAAAGCGATGGTGCGCACTGCTCTTTGCGTTACCTTGGCAAATACAAATTCACGTAATTCTGTAAATAAGGTGGTAGATAAACGCAACACGCCATAAGCGATTAACACGCTCACCGGCAATACCATTAAGCTCACTGGGCTACTAGGATTTGCCGTTAAGCGATCAACCAATTCTTTTAGAACTAAAGGCACGCCGACATTGGCTAACTTAGCTCCAACCAAAAAACTCAGCGCTAATAACACACGCCATTTGTATGCCCATAAATAAGGCAATAAGGTCTTTACAGTGGACCAATCACCGCGAACGGCATTAGGACTAGCAGGAGAAGAAGGACGAGAGTCGCGACGCATGGCTTACCATCAAAAAAGGATTTACTATATTATTCAACTTTATTGCGCCACAGCATGATAAATGCGATAAATGATTTGGCAATTAATACAAATTATTAGCACTAATAATTAATGCTAATAACTAATGTTAATAACTAATGCAAATGATTAGTGCAAGCAATCAATGCAAGCCATTTATTTACTAGCGATGCCTAGCAATAGAAATAGATACGAAGACGTGTTGACTTGATGTTGGGGCAATGCGTATGAGAATCAAGTCTACAAAGTATATTCATGCGATTGTATCGCGTTCAATCGATCTTAGAGAGAAAGCCATGTCAGAAAGCTCAAAAACTTCATTACCCAATTGCATGCCGACCTTACGCGTCATGCCTATGCCGTCGGATGCCAATATTCATGGCGACGTGTTCGGCGGATGGATTATGGCGCAGGTCGATATTGCTGGTGCTGTGCCGGCTGCACGCCGCGCGAATGGACGGGTGGCGACGATTGCGGTGAATTCATTCTTATTTAAACAACCGGTGTTTGTCGGTGATTTATTGTCTTTCTACGCAGAGGTTATCAAGGTCGGCAATACCTCAATCACCGTATCGGTTGAGGTATATGCAGAACGTAATCGACTACAAGCAGATACCGTCAAAGTCACCGAAGCCACATTAACGTATGTAGCAACTGACGAACATCGCAAACCTCGCGCGATTCCACCATTAGACTTACTGTAAATCGCTTGGATTTATTCTCTATCAAAGCAGTCGTGATTCAATCTCGACCGCTTTGATTGAAGCACCGCTTCCGCTGTTTCGATTTTATTCACAGCTCGGATTCCATCCTCTACATAGTCATTTCAATTTACAGATCCGCACAATACGTGCATCGATTGTGCAGACTATTCCTCTAATTTGTCGCTGTATCGCAAACTAAACGCGCCTCACACCAATCGACGCTACGATCCAAACTTTTCTCGCTATCGTCGAGAGTCGATGCTCACTTTGAGCATGGTTCATCTCAACCACCATCGCAATCGAATAGCCAAACAGAGGAGTTAACTATGAATCGATTTAGCATCATTGCAGGCATCATCTTGTGCTTCACCAGCCTAAGCAGCTTATATAGCAAAGCCGCTGATACGGTTTCGAACCAAGCTACAAAACAGCAAGACGAGCAAGCACAATCCCAACAAACCGTGACTGCGACGATTACTATCAAACGTTTAAGCAAGGATGATTGGGAATTCGAATATCAGTTCTCACAAGAGATCGATGCCTTTGATTTTGGTCCACCAGTAGTTCAGTTCCGACAAGATGCATGGAAGCCGAGCACCCCAGCGATGAAAATTATCAGCAAGGCTGGCAGCGAAGTATTACAGCATGAGCAAGGTCGCTTTCAACGCGCGACGATTGAGGTCAAATCGTATCACCCATTCTCACATAATCAATATGTGCCGATGATTCACTTTTCTGATGGCGGAGTCGCACTGTTTTTAGGACATCTAACTGGTCAAGTCAGCATAGCTGGTGTGAGTCGTCCGCTCAAGACTCGATTTATAGCGCATGGATTACCTGGTGAAAAAATCGTCTTGCCACAAAAGGCGCAGGAAGGTGTTGGCCTATTTGCGTATTTTGGCCCACAAGAACCTATCGTTGCCTCGCACGGCATCTTGGTGCTTGACCCACTTACACCGGCATGGATGCGCGAAGTCTTGGCAAACACCACCGAACGGGTAACCGCGTCTTATGCTAAATCATTTGAACGCATACCAAGCGAGCCAGCAATGATTTTCTTTGCGATCCGTGACTTGCATTTAAAAGGTTACTCCATCAGCGGTGGCGCCTTACCTGGTCAATTGGCTTATCGATTAGCAGGCAACGAAAGCATTATCGACAAACCCGAAAGCCGCAATCGTTTCACTTATATGATCGCGCATGAGCTAGCGCATATCTGGCAATCGATTCCCAATCGCGCTTGGACTTCATTCCCCGAATCATGGATCAATGAAGGTGGTGCTGACGCGATTACCACAGAGACCCTACTTAGAACTGGGTTATGGTCAAAAGAAGCAGTTACCGAATTTGAAGAGAAGTTAATCAAAGAATGTGACAACACCAAAGATTCTGTACGTATCGCGTATGCATGCGGATTTAAACGCTTCAAAAGCTACAACACCGACGTTTTACAACTATGGAAAAAGCTCATGGATGAGAGCGATCGTAGTTCGACTGCATATAACGAAACCATGATCCAAGCGGTATTGCGCAAATAAATCACACCAACTATTCCAACCGAATAAGTTAATGAAGCGGAGCCATCTTACTCCGCCTCTCAACTAAGATAGTTGTGCAAACAAAGCGGTTCAAATTGTACGGATACGCTTTGGTGCTGCACACTCGTTCCACTCACCAGCATAGACAGAGACACTGACTAATGGCATTATCAGCTTACTCGATTGTAGCTATCACTAGCCTGTTTCTATTTTTACACAATACAATCGACACAGAAATTTTCAATACACCACCGTAGTAGCTTCAGACATACCAAGTTCAGCAGCACAATTGATTGTTTAGGTTCGTTAGATCTTTAGTTCTTTGGCTAATATCTCTAATCCAATGCTAAAACTGTTTCAATTTAATTTGCGCTTAATTGCACTCTGTAGCTTGCTACTGAGTGGTTCTTGTATGGCACAAAACTTAGCGCTGTATTGCGAAGAAGATCGTCCTCTACAGTTTTATGGCACCGATGGCAAGCTAACTGGCTTTACTATCGAAATCGTGCAAGAAATCCAAAAACGTGTTGGCAATAAAGACCGAATCCAAGTGGTTCCTTGGGCGCGTGGCTTAGATAAGATCAATAATAATCCCAACACGCTCTTATTTAGTATGGCACGCACCCCTGAGCGTGAAGACGCTTATCAATGGATAGGTCCGATTATGTCGAATATCTATGGGCTGTATGCCAAAGCGGACTCTAACTTACGCATTCATAGTATTGAAGAAGCCAAACAACTTAGTTTAATTGGTGTCTATAGAAATGATATTCGCGATCAAACTTTAACTCGGCTGGGGTTCACCAACCTTGATCGCGCAAGCTCGAATATCTCTAGCTTTAAGAAATTAATGATGGGACGCATTCCCGCTTACACCGATTCCAAACTCGGCGTCGAAAGCCTAGCGATTGCCTCAGGCTATCAAGCAAGTGACGTCAAACTGATTTTTGAATTATTCAAAAGTGAGTTATACATTGCCGCCTCGAAAAACACCGATAAACACATCGTCGAGCAATGGAATCAAGCGCTAGAACAAATGAAGCAAGATAAAACCTTTATGAAAATCGAACAAAAATATCGACGACAAATCTCGCCGACATTACCCGCCACACCTTCGCTCAAATCAAAACAATAAACAGCTCTTGTAATCGTCTGCATCTCAATGCAGGCATAAAAAAAGCTCGGCGTTTAAACCGAGCTTTTGATTTTGCAGCGAATTCCAGCTAGCTTCTAACTGATTTGCAGCAAAGGTATTGCTACCCTGTCACAAGCTAAACATACAAAAATATTAGGTACTTTGTTTTTCGTCCCGCAATGCACGACGCAAAATTTTGCCTACATTCGTTTTTGGCAGTTCAGTGCGGAATTCAATGTACTTCGGTTTTTTGTAACCAGTGAACTCTTCCTTACAGAATGCCATCAATGCTTCTTTTGTTAATGCCGGATCTTTCTTGACGACGTACAGTTTGACAGCTTCGCCCGAAGTTTCATCTGGTACACCAACGCATGCACATTCCAAAACACCAGGGTGACCTGCAATTACGCCTTCGATTTCTGTTGGGTACACATTAAAGCCAGAAACCAAAATCATGTCTTTCTTGCGATCGACAATTCTAGTGAATCCACGCTCGTCCATGATGCCAATATCACCGGATTTAAAGAAACCATCAGGGGTGAAGGCATTCGCGGTTTCGTCAGGGCGATTCCAGTATCCCATCATCACTTGTGGGCCGCGAATCGCGATTTCGCCACTTTCACCTAGCGGCACTGGCTTACCATCATCATCCAAAATCGCAATTTCTGTCGACGAAATTGGCAAGCCTATACTACCTGTGAACTCTTTAGAATCAGCGTAATTAGCAGTCGCAACTGGCGATGTTTCAGAGAGACCATAACCTTCTGCAATCGCACAACCCGTCACTGCCTTCCAACGTTCTGCGACAGCTTTTTGCACCGCCATACCACCACCGGTACAGCACAAATAGCCAGAGAAATCGGTATTTGCAAATTCTGGATTATTCAACAAGGCGTTATACAAGGTATTCACCGCAGGGAAAATATTGATCTTGTACTTCTTCAATTCTTTAACAAAGCCGGGGATATCGCGCGGATTTGGAATCAAGAGATTCAAACCACCGATGCGCGTACCAACCATATTACATACTGTCAGTGCGAAGATGTGATATAGCGGTAAAGCACAAACAAATACTAACTGTGGTGTCTCTTTGTGCGCATCCATACTTGGTTTGAGCCAAGCATGATTTTGCAATACGTTAGCAACCACGTTGCGATGGCTCAATACCGCGCCTTTCGAAACACCAGTGGTACCACCTGTGTATTGCAAGAAAGCGACGTCCTCAAGCTTGATCTCAACTGGTTGAAACTTCATGGACGCGCCTTGTGCGACGACATCATTGAAACGGAATGAACCTGGTAAAGAAAAAGCTGGCACCAATTTTTTGACATGGCGCACAACGAAATTGACGATCGTGCCTTTTAATCCACCCAACAAATCACCCATCGCGCACACCACGACATGCTTCACATCGGTATTGGCGATTGAATGTTCCAAGGTTGTCGCGAAATTTTCTAATACAAAAATTGCTTCTGCCCCAGAATCTTTTAATTGATGCTCAAGTTCACGGTGCGTGTACAAAGGATTGACGTTAACCACAACATAGCCAGCACGCAAAATCGCTGCCAAAACGACAGGATATTGCAAGACATTCGGCATCATCACAGCAACGCGAGCACCGCGTTGTAAGCCGCGACTTTGCAACCATGCGCCAACTTTTTTCGACATCACATCCACTTCGCGATAAGTCAAAAACTTATCCATGCAGACATACGCATTGCGATCAGCAAATGTTTTGAAGGCTTCTTCCAATAAATGTACTAGGGATTTGTATTGGGTAACATCGATCTCCGCTGGAACGTTTGGCGGGTAATGTTTGAGCCAAAATTTATCTGTATTTATTGTCGTCATTTGTTGTCTCCAATTTTTTTATATGGTCGTTAAATTATTGATGAACACTCTAACCCCGGCCATCTCTTTGCATACACCTACAGCGAATCGCAGTGAATTCACTAGCGATCTCAACGATGTTATTCAAGTCAAATCAAGATGCAAGCAGGCTATTTTCTGCTTGCGATTTCTATCAAAATACTAAAAACATCAAGCCCCCACACGATACACCAAGCCTTGCGCTATGACTATTGCTGGTGCAAATTAGCCGCGCAAAAACAGCTGAAACTGAATAAGCTCTCTAGGAATTTTTGCGACGCAACATAAATTTACAGAGTAAATTTACCGATTTCTTCACCAAATAAAATCAACTTACAGCTTTTCTACTTGCACCAATAAATCATAAAAAGTTGGCCCACCACCCATGTCGGTTAATCGCTGACTAGTCACTTCATTGGCGTTTTTCTGATCCGACGCAAGCTTCTTCCACCAGATCGACAATGCGACAACCAAGCCTGGCTTGGCCTTTTCGGTAACTCTTGCTTTCGCCACAAAGCTACCGCGATCGTTGAAGATTCTGACCATATCGCCTGCTGCAATTTGACGTGCTGTGGCATCCTCAGGATGTAAATCAATATGTGGCTCGCCCTCGGTATCACGTAAGCTCTTCACATTCACAAAAGTCGAATTCAAGAAATTACGTGCAGGTGGAGAGATCATAGCTAAGGGATATTTCGCCGCCAATTGTGGATTACTGATCACCGATTCATAAGGTGGAATATAAGCTGGCAAGGGATCTAAACCTGCATCCAACATTTGCTGACTATAAAATTCACACTTGCCAGATGGCGTGGTAAACCCGCCTTGCGCGAATGGAATTTCAGGCATGTTTAATTTTGACCAACCTGTTTGCTTTAACTGTTCCCAATTCGTGTGTTGGGTGCGCGCATGTTGATAATTAAACGCCAGCGCACCTAATTCATCATCGCTTTCAGTAAAACACGCTTCCGTGAAGCCCAAGGCCCTTGCTAATAAGCGGAAGATTTCGGTATTCGGCTTCGCTTCACCGAGTGGCGCAATCGCTGGATTACTCGCCATCATATAGCGATGACCATAAGCAGAATGCGCATCCAGATGCTCTAACTGTGTGGTTGCTGGCAGCAAAATATCGGCATAATCAGCGGTATCAGTCTGAAAGTGTTCCAACACCACGGTGAACAAATCATCACGTGCAAAACCTTGCGCAACCACCGCAGATTCGGGAGCAATCGCTACTGGATTAGAGTTATAAACAATCACGGCCTCTACTTTGGGACCAAATTCATCTGAGCCCGGATGCAGCAAAGTATTGCCGACATCACTCATATTTAAGGTACGGCTAGGCTGATTTGTTGGGAAAAGGTCTGGACGCGCTAAGGCATCTGAATTCTTCACAAAACCACCTGATGAAGATAATAAGACGCCGCCAGCGGCATGACGCCAAGCACCAACCAAGGCAGGCAAACAAGAAATATTCCGCACCGCCATACCGCCACCATGGGTACGTTGCACACCATAATTCATACGAATCAAACTAGGCTCACCACGCTTAGCGCCTTCGCCATAATCACGCGCTAATCCAATCACCTCTTCGGCACTGATCCCGCAAATTTCCGCTACTTTTTCTGGAGTCCAATCGGCGACGCGTTGTTGTAATTGCTCAAATCCCAAGGTGTATTGCGCGATGTAATCATGATCGAGCAAATCTTCTTTGATCAGTACATGCATCATGCCAAGAGCGAGTGCCGAATCCGTCCCAGCACGCACCGCAATATGCTGATGGCATTTTTCAGCACTTAAGGAGCGATACGGATCAATCGCAATAATCTTGGCACCATTACGCTTGGCTTCTTGTACCCGAGTCCAAAAGTGTAAATTCGATGCAATCGGATTACCGCCCCAAATAATGATCAAACGTGCATTCTGCGTTTGTTCAACATCCGTACCAATCCGATCGCCTAAGGTATATTTATAGCCAACCCCACCAGCCGAGGCACAAATTGTTCTATCCAAAAAAGACGCGCCGAGTTTATGCAAAACACGCGCAGCCATACTCTCGCCTTGTACCAATCCCATCGTACCAGCGTAACTGTAAGGCATGATCGCTAGTGGGTTACGTGCCGCAATTTCTTTTAAACGATAGGCGATGGTTTCAATCGCTTCATCCCAACTAATGCGCTCAAACTTCCCTTCGCCTTTTTTGCCAATACGCTTTTGCGGATATAACAAACGATCTGGGTGGTAAGTACGCTCAGTGTAACGTGCCACTTTGGTACATAAAACCCCAGCCGTCGTCGGATGATCGGGATCGCCTTTAACCTCAGTGGCAACACCATCTTGCACCGTCACTAACAAGGCACAAGTATCAGGGCAATCATGAGGGCAAACAGCACGAACAACATTACTAGACATGGTACTTCCTTTGTTTCTACAATCATTTAGAGGATTTGGCGACCGAATGGACGAATGAGGTAGCGCTCATCACCCATCATCAGCATTCATTTCGGCTTGATAACGTGATGATAGACTGCTTCAACAAACTCTGCCAGCGAGCAAAACAGGAACTTTTGCCGAATCACGTAGTCCATCGCTGCAAGCATGCCAAAGCTACAAAAGAAAGCTCGGATAACTTTGCGTAAAGCAGATGAAATCTAGTATGCTTACGCCCGCTTGATCTGAACCCTTCTTATGCGCTGTAGTGGAAGTGTTTTTAGATTATTGATTACCACCGAAGCGAATGGAACACGCCATGAATCGTACAAATGCCATCTTAGTCACCATCATTCTTGCCTGCCTCGGTTTGCTTGGCTTTGCCATGTACTTACAACTGGTGTTAGATATGTTGCCTTGTCCACTGTGCGTGATGCAGCGTTATGCATTTGCTCTGATTGCTTTGGCTTGCTTACTGACTCTAATCGTGCCCAAGCTCAAACGCGCTGCGATGTCGGCGAGTTTATTGTTTAGCTTGATTGGCGGTGGTCTTACTGGTTATCAACTCTGGGTTATTGCACAACCGATGGGTTCCTGCGGTGTTGATCCACTTTCTGGCCCACTAAATAGCTTCTTTATTGCAAAACTATTTCCAACGATGTTCCAAGCCAATGGCTTATGCGAAACACCTTATGATCCAATTTTGGGCTTATCGATTCCAGCTTGGGCTTGTGTTTGGTTTGTCGTGTTCGCAATTGGGTCTATCTATTTACTCGTGAACAAACCGAAAGAACAAAGCATTTTTGCGAACAAGCTGTAATGAATACTTGGTTTTCAGTTGACGATAATCTCGCTGCTTGTCAACAAAAGTCTCCCTTAGATGCATTAGAAACCCGCATGTTGTTATCTCATGTGGGTCAATTGAGCAGAGTACAGTTAATCACTCAACATGAGCGGTATTTAAGCGCCACACAAGTTGCAGAATTAAATCAATTAGTCCAAAAACGATTGGATGGCCACCCTTTAGCGTATTTGCTTGGTGAGCGTGAGTTTTATGGGCTGAACTTCAAGGTGAGCCCTGCGGTATTAATTCCGCGTCCGGATACTGAATTATTGGTCGAGCTCGCTCTGCGATTGACACCGCAAAATGCCAGTTTATTAGATATGGGAACAGGTTCTGGCGCAATTGCAATTAGCATCGCCGCACAACGAGATGATCTCGATATCCATGCCTGCGATATCTGCGTGGCGGCGCTCGATATCGCCAAATTTAATGCGAACAAACTACTGCCGCATCGCTCGCCTATCACATTCTATGAAAGCGATTGGTATCAACAAATTCCACCAAAACGATTTGATA
Source organism: Affinundibacterium macrobrachii (assembly GCF_014652415.1). Lineage (GTDB taxonomy): Bacteria > Pseudomonadota > Gammaproteobacteria > Burkholderiales > Burkholderiaceae_D > Undibacterium > Undibacterium macrobrachii. The sequence goes on along the minus strand of NZ_BMYT01000006.1, from coordinate 146,081 downwards.
CGATCGTTAGCAACCCACCCTACATCGTCAAAGACGATAGTCATTTGAGCCAAGGTGATTTGCGCTTTGAGCCTATCGATGCCTTAACCGACCATGCGGATGGTTTGAGTGCCTATCGCAAGATCATCGATAATGCACCCAACTATTTGACAGCAAATGGCTACTTATTGATGGAACATGGTTACCATCAATCGCAAGATGTGCAGGCACTTTTGCAAGCGCGTGGGTTTAGCGCGGTGCAAAGCTGGCAAGACCTTGCCGGTATTTGGCGCGTAACGGGTGGACAATGGAAATAAGTCACGACAAATCAAGATTACAGCTTGATGTGATTCATCGATTCTTATCAACCCAAAGTACTTGGGCAATCGGTATTCCTCGCGAAGTCGTTGAGCGCTCGATCGCCAATTCATTGTGTTTTGGTGGTTATGAGAATCATCAACAAATCGCATTCGCGCGCGTGGTCAGCGATTACGCTACTTTTGCTTATTTAATGGATGTCTTTGTGTTACCTGAACATCAAGGACGCGGTCACAGCTTACAATTACTCAAAGCAGTTATCGCGCATCCGCAACTACAAGGCTTGCGACGTTTTATGTTGGCGAGCAGTAATGCACGTGGCTTGTACCAAGGATTTGGCTTTCGCCAATTGGCCAATCCCGACATCATGATGGAAATCAATGTGCCAAATATCTATGCAAAACACGTGGCAAAAACATAAGTTTAATGTCATTCCTGTACAAAATATGCATTTAGGCGCCTGAATCACACCCATTCGCACCCAATAACGCCCAATCACAGTCAATTTCGTCCTTGTCAAGACTGGCGCAATCGCACAGATTGCGTATGATCACGGGCTTCATTTAACTTTACTTCAATTCTAAACACCCTATGTTGCCTTCTATAGAACAACGTCTCGCCGTAGAACTTGCCGCTAAACCGAATCAAATTGCCGCTGCTGTCGCCTTGCTAGACGAAGGCGCTACCGTGCCGTTTATCTCTCGCTATCGTAAAGAAGTCACTGGTGGACTCGATGACACACAGTTACGTTTATTAGAAGAACGTCTACGCTATCTGCGTGAATTAGAAGATAGACGTGCTGCGATTATTGCCTCTATCGAAGAGCAAAACAAAATGACGCCAGAATTGCTGACTGCGATCAGTCTGGCGGAAGACAAAACACGCTTAGAAGATTTGTATTTGCCTTACAAACAAAAACGTCGCACCAAAGCGCAAATTGCGGTCGAAGCAGGCCTCCAACCACTAGCAGACGCTTTATTGGCTGATCCAACTTTGGTTCCCGAAACCGTTGCGGAAGCCTATTTGAAGCCAGCATTCACCACCGCTGCGGGCGACAATCCAGGCGTCGCAGATGTGAAAGCAGCGCTTGATGGCGCTCGCCAAATTTTGATGGAGCGCTTCTCTGAAGATGCGACTTTACTGCAATCGATTCGCGAATATCTGCTTGATCACGGCATCGTTGAAACTGCCGTCGTCGCTGGCAAAGAAGAGGCTGGCGCGAAGTTCAGCGATTATTTCGCTTACTCAGAAACATTAGGAACAATTCCTTCGCATCGCGCTTTAGCGATTTTCCGTGGACGCCGTGAAGAGTTCTTAACAGTTAACTTGCGTCTCGATACCGAAGAAGAAAAACCAAAATGGGATGCGCCACTCAATCCATGCGAAAGCCGTATCGCCGCGCATTTTGGTGTCAGCAACAAAAATCGTGCAGCAGACAAATGGCTTTGTGACACCGTGCGTTGGGCATGGCGTGTCAAAGTATTTATGCACATGGAAACCGAATTGATGACCAATTTGCGCGAACAAGCCGAAGTTGAAGCGATCAATGTATTTGCGCGTAATCTGAAAGCCTTATTACTCGCCGCACCTGCTGGACCACGTGCAACCATGGGTCTTGATCCTGGTTTACGTACTGGTGTCAAAGTCGCGATTGTCGATGCGACCGGTAAAGTGGTAGAACACGCAACGATTTATCCACATCAGCCACGTAATGACTGGGACGGTTCCTTGCATGTATTGGCACAGTTGGCAGCTAAACATAATGTATCGCTGATTTCCATCGGCAACGGCACCGCATCTCGCGAGACCGATAAATTGGCGCAAGATTTAATCAAATTGAAGCCGGAATTAAAACTGACCAAGATCGTGGTCTCTGAGGCTGGCGCGTCAGTTTATTCCGCTTCCGAATTCGCCTCCAAAGAATTACCTGATTTAGACGTCACGATACGCGGTGCCGTATCGATTGCACGTCGTTTGCAAGATCCTTTGGCAGAGCTAGTCAAGATCGATCCAAAATCGATTGGTGTAGGCCAGTACCAGCATGATGTTGGGCAATCTCAATTGGCACGTTCGCTCGATGCAGTGGTAGAAGATTGCGTGAATGCGGTCGGTGTCGACGTCAATACAGCTTCTGCTCCCTTGTTGGCGCGTGTGTCTGGTTTATCTAGTAGCGTAGCGCAAAGCATCGTCAATTATCGTGATGCCAAAGGCATGTTTAAATCACGTTCCGATTTGCGTTCGGTACCACGTTTAGGCGACAAAACCTTTGAACAAGCTGCGGGTTTCTTACGCATTATGAATGGTGACAATCCACTTGATGCCTCTGCAGTTCATCCTGAATCCTATCCTTTGGTTGAGAAAATTCTTGCCGATATTAAGAAGGATGTGAAAACCATTATTGGTGATAGCAGTGTCTTAAAAAGCATTAGTCCGTCTAAATATGCCGATGAAAAATTCGGGATTCCAACCATCACCGATATTTTGAAAGAATTGGAAAAACCTGGTCGCGATCCACGACCAGAATTTACCACGGCGACATTCAAAGATGGTGTGGAAGAGATCAAGGACTTACGTCCCGATATGATTTTGGAAGGTGTGATCACCAACGTCGCTGCCTTTGGTGCTTTCGTTGATATCGGCGTGCATCAAGATGGTTTGGTGCATATCTCTGCACTGTCTAACACCTTCGTCAAAGATCCGCACACGGTAGTGAAAGCGGGTCAAGTGGTCAAAGTTAAAGTCTTAGAAGTCGATGAAAAACGCAAACGCATTGCCTTGACGATGCGTTTAACTGATTCAGCGCCACAAGCGGGTAGCAAACCAGAGCAACGTGCAGATCGCGATGATGCAAAGCGTCTCAATCAGCATCGCAATCAATCACAACACGCCCAACCAGCATCGCCGATGAATAGCGCAATGGCCTCTGCTTTTGCAAAACTAAAGCGCTAAAAAAATAGCTGCACTCTAAGAAATAAAGCAGCGCAAATCACATAGCTAATTGCATTGTGATTTGCGCTGCAATACTTACCGATGTGCGAATCAAAATGGGTGTCGGTCTTCCGTTTGATTGAAACATCTATGCAAACATCGGATCAAACATCTACTCAAACATACACTCATGCACGAGAATAGAAATTCCCGTGAAAACAATGTGGCAGCCAATACGGCAAATGCGCTAATGCAACTGGCCCTGCCGATAGATTTTGCGCATCAAACACACTGGCAAAACTAGTTTGTCTATCCACATCAAATCCTACGCCAACTAACCATGCCTCGCCTTCATTTCGTGAGCCGCGTTTTGGCACGACGACGTGTTCTTCTAAACGGTAACGCTCACCAAAATCGAAGACATCTTTCTTGCCGCTGTCGACATGTAAGCGCATCACACCATTAAAGGCATTGTTATCCCGTTTGTTCACTGCATGCGGGTAGTACAAAAACTGATTTCTTTGCCCAACTACACGCGGATCGACTCGCGGAAACTCAGCATTTTCAAGCCGTTCCGTCAACCTAATTTTGTTGGTATTTAAATCGATGCGAAGAAATGCCGGATTCGATGGCTCTGAAGCGACATCCTCACCACGCATGATTTTTGGCATCCAAGTATTAAAATTAGTTAGATCATTGCTCTTCACAAAATCGAGATGAATGATATTGTTTTCTTCCCACGCATTACCAAAGTGGAACAACATCAGTGCCGGAATTTCGAGAATGCGACTCTTAGTGAAATCGGCTTTTTCTACAATCAATACTTTGGTGGATTCTTCGGCTTTCCACTCCATAGAATCGACCATGCTACGTCCTGCTCGCAGCAAATCCATGTTTAAAGCGATCGGCGAAAGTAAAAAGATCAAATGCTTTTGTGAGATCGCAAAATCATGCGCCATCGCAGTTCTTGGGCACTTCATGACATGATGTTTAATCAGTTTTCCTTGTGCAGAAATTTGATACATCACCAACCTATCCATCATGGTGCCAAAGTTCCACATGGTTCCATCGGCTTCGACTTTGGGATGCGCTGAAAACGGCATGCCTGCTAGTTCAGGCGCCCAAGAGACGATGCCATGTGTTTGCAAACTGCTGGCATCCATCGCATGCGCTGATCCACCTTCCCACAGCGCCAATAAACGTCCATCCAATTGAATCACATTGGTGTTCGCAGTATTCATCGTATCTGACGAGCGCATCGGGATTTTGGCTTCTATAGGTGTACCAAAAGCCGGAACCAAGAACTCACCTGCCTGTTGTTCTGCAAGGAATTTTTTTGTCCGTACAAAGCGTGCTTGATGCGACACACCTTGCTCGCCAAAACGCCAGGCGTGCACCATGCCATCACCATCAAACCAATGGTGATAGCGTTGATTACCACGCTCAAATAAACCAGGACCATTACGATAAAAATCGCCGCGTAAATCGCTAGGAATTTTGCCTTCTATCCAAGCGCTGTCGCAACTAACATCTTGACCTTGATAACCACGCAAACAAGTTAGTCTCGGGTTAGCGCGAAATAAGGGCTTGGCTTTACCAATACCACCCGTCTGCTGCAAACCAGTTTGAGTTGCCCAAGTAGGTAAGGCGATACCAGAAGCAGCAACTGCGCCTAAAGATTGAAAGAAGTTTCGACGATTCATGATCAAACTCCGAATGATTAACGAATTAATTAATGAATTAATGAATTAATGAATTAACGAATTAATTAACGCGGATACTGATTACTGTCTTCGCTTGATCAAGCGTAATTTTGGCGGCATCGTAGGATGGCGGACCAAAATTACTAGGCGCGTTATTACTGAATCCATACGGTTCAATTGGCATACCAACTGGATTACTGTCGAGGCGGCCGTTTCCATTTAAGTCATGAAAAACCGACACCGCATATTCACCCTCAGGCAAATTATCAAATTGCACACTCATCACTTTTTGCGTGACTTCTGTCTTCTTATTCAATGTTGCTTGTTTTAACCATTGTCCTTTTTGATTAAACACCGCAACCAATAAATTGCCCTTCATTTCGGTCAATCCCTGCACTTCCACGCTTAATTCACCAGCCTGCGCTGCACCACTAGTTAGGCTCAAACCTAATGCCGCTGCGCTTAACAAAGTTGCTATTGATTTCATACGACCTCCTAATTGATTAAGTAGGTTTGCATGGTAGTTGTGTGAAATCTAGCTAGGGAGATTTTGCGACTAGGCCAAGCAATCACGGCGCGAGTGGTTGATATAAGGCGCGAATATCATGAACAACAAGAGACAACTGGAAGTTTGCGTAAGCACATCGCTGCGCTTCTTGGTATCACCTGCACGCCAAATTTTATCGAAATGATATTAAATATTAAATTGACTAGCGCCTAGTCACTTGCCCTAGTTCTTCTGCCGCCAAAATGTTTATGCAGTTTCCTTTATAATGCACACCATCGATTTTTATCATTGAAGGAAACATCATGAGCGACGTACAAGCTTGGATTAAAGAAACCGTTACTAGCAACCCAGTCGTGCTATTTATGAAAGGCACGGCGCAATTTCCACAATGCGGCTTTTCTGGTCGTGCAATTCAATTATTGAAAGCCAGTGGCGCTGAAAATTTAGTGACAATTAACGTGCTGGAAGACCCAGTCGTTCGTCAGGGTATCAAAGACTATGCGAACTGGCCGACCATTCCACAGTTGTACATCAACGGTGAATTCATTGGTGGTTCAGACATCATGAATGAAATGTTTGAAAGTGGTGAATTGCAAGCTTTGATCAAGGGCTAATTCCACCATGTCAAATCCAGTCGCGCCGAAACGCATCATTATTGCCATCACCGGAGCGACTGGCGCTATTTACGGCGTACGCTTATTGCAGCATTTACGCGATATTCCCCATCTACAAAGTCACCTACTGATCTCTGACGCAGGTGTCCTTAACATCCATCAAGAACTCGATCTAAAACGCAAAGATATTGAAGCGATGGCAGATGTTGTGCATTCTGTGCGCGATGTAGGAGCCACGATTGCCAGTGGTTCGTTTCAATCTGACGGCATGATCATCGCTCCTTGCTCAATGAAAACCTTGGCAGCTGTTGCGCACGGTTTTGCCGACAATTTAATTACACGTGCGGCGGATGTAGTCTTAAAAGAACGCCGTCGGCTAGTCTTAATGGTCAGAGAAACCCCGTTTAATTTGGCGCATTTGCGCAATATGACCGCAGTCACAGAAATGGGGGGAATTGTGTTCCCACCACTGCCGAATTTTTATCATCGTCCTGCCAGTATCGAGGATATGGTCGATCATAGTTTAGCTAGAGTACTAGACTTATTTCAAATCGAACACCAGCTAGCTCCGCGTTGGGCTGGTTTAAAAGAATCCGATTAATTTTCTTGCAGACCAAGCCTGCACAATTAATCAACACAACAAACTACTGACTTACTGTGTTTTTTTGCCGTACAAATTGCGATTCAATCTTCTATGCTTCTACGACGAATCACGGCAAGCGAGCACGTTGGCCAAGCAATGCGGCACGTGTTGTCGGCGACTGCAATTGCTCTAGCCACCATTGCAAAGCGCGTCCTTGCTGAGAAGCTTTTGTTTGACGCCAAACATAGTAGCTTTGCACTTGCTGTTACGCACGCTCGACTTTCTTTTCTACCAAGCGACCACTGTCGATATATGACTGTGCTACACAGGTCGGTAAAAAACCAATGCCCAAGCCGCGTACTTGCGCATCAAGTTTGGATGGCAAATCCGCGACAGTGAACACGTCCTGTCCGTGCAGTAAGCCGATGGATACACTACTACCACGTTGCACGCTATCGGCAATTGCGACCGCGCGATATGCGCGTATCAATTGATCCGACAAAGCTTGCTGTACATCCGCCAGTGGATGATGTGGTGCGACCGCAAAGGCGAAATAAACGGTTCCTAATTTTTCTCTTTGCAAACCCGTAGTTCCACTGCCATCCATCACCGCACCAAGCGCCAAATCAGCTTGCCCCGAAGTCAAAGCTTCTAAGGTTCCCGATAAAGTTTCGCCACGTAGCTTTAAACGAGTGGGAGGATTTAGCTGATAAAAGCTCTCACATAATTCCATCACCGTACTGCGATCGATAATACTATCAACAGCAATCGTCAATTGTGGCTCCCATCCTGTGGCGACGCGCTTAACGCGATTCGCAATCGCATCAACTTCCAATAATAAATTCTGCCCTTCTCGCAATAATTCCGTACCCGCTGGCGTCAACTTCGCTTGGCGCGAAGAACGATCAAACAATAAAACATCTAAGGCATCTTCAATCTGTCTGACACGATAAGTCAAAGCGCTGGGTACCATATCTAAGTTTCGTGCCGCCGCCGCAAAACTTCCTGCATTTGCAATCATTTGCAACATCGAGAGAGAAGCTGGTGTTAATACATCGCGTGCAGAAGTCATTCTTACCTCTCATTCTTGAATTGATTAGCGCCTGTGATTGTCTTAGTGATCATGTCGTGCAAGGCGCTCCATCATGTTAAGCTCTAATGTCTTTTTTTTGGTCAGTATCGTTAGCCACAGGATCAGTCACAACACGGACAAAGCTTACATCAACAACTTGACAGAACTAGCTCATCTTTTTTTGGTACTAACACAAGCACTAGCCTATACTTGTCGTCTAATCTATGTACACCAATCTTGGAACACAAAGATGGCGCAGTAATTTTTCTTCACAAATTATTTTGTATCGTATGTTCGAGTTAAAAACTATCGCCCTCTTTTTCCTAACCGCTATCGCCGAGATTCTCGGTTGCTATCTGCCATATCTTTGGCTAAAAGAGAATAAGAGTATGTGGCTATTAGTACCAGCGGCGCTATGTTTGTCACTATTTGCTTGGTTACTGTCGCTGCACCCAGCGGCGGCTGGCCGCGTATATGCCGCTTATGGTGGCGTGTATATCGCGGTGGCACTGTTGTGGCTCTATGTGATTGATGGCATCAAACCAAGTACTTGGGATCTTATCGGTGCCGGTGTTGCTTTACTCGGTATGGCAATCATTATGTTTGCACCAAAAAATTCTTAAGCGTCTTCACTGTTGAACGAAGACGCTCGCCAACTCTTTCGCCTGATCCGAATTATTCAAATCAATTACTTGCTTTACAGATTCAATAATTCGGATCATACAAGATGCAGCGCCTTATCAAGCGCGGCGCGCATCCAAACTCCATCCACCAGCACCCCACGCCGCCAAGCTCATCAAACCACCAGCAACGGCGATATTTTTGAAGAACAAAAGTTGTGTCACATACGCCTGATCAGCCGGTACCGCCCAATAAGCATGAAAAATAAACGATGCGACCAGCGTGAAAAACGCTAAAGCGAGCGCGGCAAAACGTGTACCTAAGCCGATGATCAAAGCAATGCCTCCAGCAACTTCCAGCACAATCGCAGCGATCGCTGCAAGAGTGGCCATTGGTAAGCCAACAGATTCGATGTATCCAACGGTGCCAGCAAAGCCGGTAATTTTTGCAATCCCGGCTGGCAGAAAGAGCGCAGCAAGTAATAAACGACCGACGAAGGTGAGTGGATTTTGCAATTGAGTAAACATGGTTTTTCCTTAAAAATAAATTCGAGAATGGGATATTTATATCTAGCTTATGTGTGCAACTTAAGTAGCAAAACTAAGCCGCCAAATCAAATACCAAAACTTCAGCGTCAATACCTTGACTGAGATGCAAATGCTGTTCGTGCTCAATGCGTAGCGCATCACCGCTATGTAATCGCTGTCCATTGACAGTCAATTCGCCACGAATCAAATGCACATAAGCTTTACGCGCAGGATTCAAATCAAGCCCTGCTTGTTCTACGCCATCAAACAGTCCAGCATACAAAGCCGCATCAGCATGCATCGCCACCGCATTTGCATCACCCGTTGGCGATGCGACTAGACACAAAGCGCCACGTTTTTTCATTGCAGGAATCGTCTTTTGTTCATAACTAGGCTCCACATTTAGTTGATTTGGACGTATCCAAATTTGTAGAAAATGCGTTTGCTTCCCTTCCGCATGATTAAACTCACTATGTCTAACACCCGTACCGGCACTCATGCGTTGCACATCACCTGGTGGAATTGCTTTGACGTTGCCCATACTATCTTTGTGCGCCAGCTCTCCTGACAAAACATAGCTGATGATTTCCATATCACGATGTCCGTGGGTACCGAAACCGGTACCAGCAGCGATACGATCTTCATTAATCACCAACAAATTACCCCAGCCGACATGTTCAGGATCGTAATAATTTGCAAAAGAAAAGCTATGAAAGCTCTTTAGCCAACCGTGATCCGCGTAGCCACGGTCTTGGGATTTTCTTAATGTCAACATGGTTTTCTCCTTATTGAATAGTACGCAGCAATATCGTTTGTGTACTGCGTTTGACTAGATGTCATAAGTGAGATTATGCGCTAGCGTGAATTGCTTTTGATTGAATGAATTTGACTTCATTATTCAAATATTTTGAATAATTACGCCTCACTGTATGTTCGCGAACTTCAAACAATCAATAAAATTCCAAGCAAAAAATTATGGCCGATTGACGATAAACTGATTTAGCTACCCTGTATATTTATTCGCAGGTCTAGCAATCGAAGGCAGCGACATAAGTAGCATGCATAGTGGAACCTTAGAATGAAAAAATCCCCGATGAAGCATATTCATCGGGGACTCGTCCAAATTAATTTCAATAGCGATGCACTGATTTTATTACAGTGCATCCATATCAAAATTATGCCAAATCAAAGCGATCTGCATTCATCACTTTGTTCCACGCAGCGATGAAATCATTTACAAATTTTTGATTTGCATCACTACTTGCATACACTTCTGCCAACGCACGTAGTTGTGAATTTGAACCGAAGACCAAGTCTACAACGGTACCTGTCCATTTCAATTCGCCACTTTGACGATCGCGACCTTCCAACACGCCAGCAGCGCTGCTGGACTTTTGCCACTTGGTGTTCATATCCAACAAATTCACAAAGAAATCATTGCTCAAAGTCTCTGGGCGTTTGGTGAATACACCATGTTGTGTCTTACCTGTGTTGGCATTCAAAGCACGCATACCACCGATCAACACCGTCATTTCTGGTGCGCTCAAATTCAACAATTGCGCCTTGTCGATCAAGAGTTCTGCTGCATGGGATTCTAATCCTGCACGAACATAATTACGGAAGCCATCCGCCGCTGGCTCCAATACAGCAAAGGAGTCAACATCGGTTTGATCTTGCGACGCATCCATACGACCTAGTGTGAATGGCACTTGCACCGCATGTCCCGCCTTGTGAGCAGCAGCTTCAATACCTGCAGCACCAGCTAATACGATCAAATCAGCTAAAGAAATTTTCTTACCGCCAGTTTGTGCCGCGTTAAATTCTTGCTGGATCGCTTCTAATGTCGCCAAGACTTTGCTTAATTCCAGTGGCTGATTGGCTTCCCAATCACGCTGTGGCGATAAACGAATACGTGCACCATTTGCACCACCGCGTTTGTCACTGCCACGGAAAGTCGATGCTGATGACCATGCCGTATTCACCAATTGCGCAATGCTCAAACCAGAAGCTAGCACTTTCGCTTTCAAATTAGCGATATCTTGAGCATCGACTAATGCATGATCAACCGCAGGGATAGGATCTTGCCAAATCAAAGTTTCGCTCGGCACCAAGGAACCCAAGTAACGTGCCGCTGGCCCCATGTCACGATGGGTTAACTTAAACCAAGCACGTGCGAATGCATCAGCAAATTCTGCTGGGTTTTGATGGAAGCGACGTGCAATTTTTTCGTAAGCTGGATCAAAACGCAAAGACAAATCAGCGGTCGTCATCATTGGTGGATGTGACTTGCTTGGGTCATGTGCGTCTGGGATCAAGTGCTCAGGTTTGCAATTTTTAGCAACCCACTGCTTCGCTCCCGCTGGGCTCTTGGTTAATTCCCATTCATAGCCGAACAACATGTCAAAATAACCGTTATCCCAAGTCGTCGGATTAGGTTTCCATGCCCCTTCAATACCGCTCGTCGTCGTGTGCACACCTTTGCCTGATCCAAATTGATTGATCCAACCCAAACCCTGCTCTTCAATTCCGGCAGCTTCTGGTTCTGGTCCGACTAAAGAAGGATCACCAGCACCGTGCGCTTTACCAAAGGTATGACCACCCGCAACCAAGGCGACGGTTTCTTCGTCATTCATCGCCATCCGCGCAAAAGTCTCGCGTACATCGCGGCCTGATGCGACTGGATCAGGATTACCATCTGGACCTTCTGGGTTCACATAAATCAAACCCATTTGTACTGCAGCCAAAGGATTTTCTAACTCGCGTTTGCCTGAATAGCGACTGTTTTCTTTGTCACTTGTCGCTAGCCATTGTGTTTCAGAACCCCAGTAAATATCTTCCTCTGGTTGCCAAATATCTTCGCGACCACCAGCAAAACCAAAAGTCTTAAAGCCCATTGATTCGAGCGCCACATTGCCAGCCAAGATAAACAAATCCGCCCACGAAATTTTGCGGCCATATTTTTGTTTGATCGGCCATAATAAACGACGTGCTTTATCAAGATTACCGTTATCTGGCCAGCTATTGAGTGGTGCGAAACGTTGATTACCAGTACCCGCACCACCGCGACCATCAGACACGCGATAAGTACCTGCAGCATGCCAAGCCATACGAATCATCAAACCACCGTAGTGACCCCAATCTGCTGGCCACCAATCTTGAGAATCGGTCATCAAGGCATGTAAGTCTTTGACTAAGGCATCGAGATCGAGGGTTTTAAATTCTTCTGCGTAATTAAATTGCTCCCCCATTGGATCGGATTTGGGAGAATGTTGATGCAAGATATTGAGTTTTAATTGATTAGGCCACCAAGTTGCATTAGTTGGTGCGCCAGCAGCAACAGCGTTTTTCGGTGAGCCGTGGTGGAAAGGGCATTTTGCTTCGTTTGACATAGTTATCTCCTTGGTTTAGTTCAAAACGACTACGGAATTGATTCTAGAGATCAAACTTTGATAGATCAACTCAATTAAATTTATCCATTCGATAAATTTTAACTAAATTAATCCAGTAAAGGTAATTGAATGTGATTTACGTCAACATAATTGGGATATAAGTCGCTAGGCTGAAATGTGTACGTGCTGAGTCATTGTAGTGCATTACAAGAAAAGTGATCGATGCAAATAATCAGCAAAAACTTTAGATTAAGGATGCATTAAATTCAGCAATTGTTCACGCAACCAACTATTTGCAGGGTCATTATCTGCGCTGCTATGCCAATACAAATGGGCATCGATAGGTTGAGTAGCTAAAGGAAATGGGTCAATCCGATTCATAAACTGTGCATTGGCGATACTTGCATATTGCTCAGGCATGGTCAGCAATAAATCGGTTTCACTAACAACACGACAAGCAGCAAAGTAATGCTGGCAGCGCAAACTGATTTGTCTACGCAAACCCTCACGATTCAATTCAAAATCTTCTAGTCCTACACCTTGACGCCGCGAAGACACCAAGACATGCGCTTGCTGCAAATAGATGTCGAGATCAAGTACTTGATTTTTTTTCTTCGGCATCTGTGGATGCCCTTTGCGCGACAACACAATTAAACGATCACGCGAGACACGTTGCTGCCGAATTTGATTACTGAGTGGGATCGGCACTTCTAAAACCATATCAAGATCACCGCTACTTAAGGCTGTTTCAATCTCGCGTCGATCCACTCGCACGCTTGCAATAGTGATACCCGGCGCTTGTTCGCTAATTTTCTGTACCAGCGGCGGCAAGATGGTCGCTTCGAATACGTCGCGCAAACCCAAGTGAAATCGTCGTTGCGTTTGTGCGGGATGAAAACTTTGATCAGTTTGCAAGCTGGCTTCAAACAATTGCAAACCCTGTCTCACCTGCGTAATGATTCCACGGGTAAATGAGGTAGGAACCATCGCTGCGCCTTGTCGCACAAATAGAGGGTCATCAAACATGGTGCGTAAACGCGCCAAGGCATGACTGAGCGCAGGCTGACTTAAATTCAAAACCTGGCTTGCACGCGTGATGCTGCCTTGACTATAGATTGCGTCAAGCACCACAAATAGATTGAGATCGGTACGAGATAAATGCATGAAATGAATTATGGCATATTCAAATCATTCATTTGAATAATTCATACCGAGGTCGTATGCTGCTACAACATAAATGCATCTGCGATGCAGCTCTACACCTGACATGTGAAAGCCCACCATGAACTTCGCCCACTCCGATAACGCCACTAGTTTGATTGCACGAATGCAGTCCTTCATGCAAGAGCATGTGATCCCTGCCGAACAAACCTACGCAGCACAATTGCGTGGTGGTGCCGATTGGACGCAGTGGCAACAACCGCCAGTGATGGAAGAGTTAAAAGCCAAAGCACGTGCTGCTGGCTTATGGAATTTATTTTTACCGGAAGACGGTGCGCGTTTATCCAATGTTGATTACGCACCTCTTGCAGAAATCACCGGACGTTCCATGATCGCGCCCGAAGTCTTCAACTGCAATGCGCCCGACACCGGCAATATGGAAGTGCTAGTCAAATACGGCAGTGAAGAACAAAAGCAGCGCTGGCTCAAGCCTTTAATGGCAGGTGAAATCCGCTCCGCTTTTTGCATGACAGAACCAGAAGTCGCATCGAGTGATGCGACGAATATGCAAGCAAGCGCGATCTTGGAAGGTGACGAAGTCGTGTTAAACGGTCGCAAATGGTGGAGTTCAGGCATCGGCCATCCGAACTGCAAAGTGCTGATCTTTATGGGACTGAGCAACACCAGCGCAGACAAACATCAACAGCATTCGATGATACTGGTACCACTCGATACCCCCGGTGTCAAAATCGAGCGCATGCTACCCGTATTTCACACATTAGACGAACCGTATGGACATGGCGAAGTTAGCTTTACCAATGTGCGCATGCCTCTCTCATCGATCATCGGTGGTTTAGGTCGTGGCTTCGAAATCGCCCAAGGGCGTTTAGGACCAGGACGCATTCATCACTGCATGCGTGCAATAGGCGCAGCAGAATTTGCATTGGAATTATTGTGTGAACGCGCAATGCAACGCGTCGCCTTTGGCAAACCTTTAGCCAAACTCGGTGGCAATGCCGACATCATCGCCAATGCACGGATGGCGATAGAACAAGCGAGGTTACTGACCTTGAAAGCGGCGTGGATGATGGATACGGTCGGTGTCAAAGGCGCGATGAGCGAGATTTCCCAAATCAAAGTAATTGCGCCGAATGTCGCCACCCAAGTGATTGATGCCGCGATGCAAATGCATGGTGGCGCCGGTTTATCTGATGATTTTCCACTGACCGCTTTGTATGCGTATGCACGTGTGTTGCGGATTGCCGATGGTCCAGATGAAGTACATCGCGGCTTGATCGCCAAGCTCGAATTGAAACGACAAGCTAAACGCCTCGGTATTTCTAATTAAATAAAATAAGTATGAGCATGAATCAATTACTGGATACAGCAAGCGCAGTACGCGCTGGCGAAGAGCTTGAGCGCCAAAAAGTTGGCGCATTTATTCACCAGCATTTACCCAACTTAACGGGCGAGCCTGTCATCGAGCAATTCGCTGGCGGCGCATCGAATCTAACTTACCTATTGCGTTATCCAGAACGCGATCTCATCTTACGTCGTCCGCCGTTCGGGCACCGCGCCAAATCAGCGCATGACATGCTGCGCGAAGCCAATATCATGAGCGCACTCAAGCCTGTGTATCGCTATGTGCCCAGCGTGATTGCCACTTGCAGCGATCCCGCTATCATGGATTGTGACTTCTACGTGATGGAGCGCCTGCACGGAATTATTCCGCGACAAAATCTCCCCAAAGATTTAGTGCTTTCGGTCGAAGACACACGCCGTTTGTGTCTGAACGTCATCGACAAAATGATAGAGGCACACCAGATCGATTATCAACAAGCAGGTTTCGCCTCAATCGCCAAAGGTGCGGGCTATGTGGCACGCCAAGTCGCAGGTTGGAGCGAACGCTATCGTCAAGCAAAAACCGAGGATGTCGGCGATTTTGAAAACGTTATGCAGTGGCTGCACGAGAAAATGCCCGCGCAAGATCTCGCCACCTGCCTCATCCATAATGACTTCCGTTTTGATAATGTCGTTTTGAATCCGGAAAATCCAACTGAAGTCATCGGCGTGCTCGATTGGGAAATGGCGACACTCGGCGATCCTCTAATGGATTTAGGTAATACCCTCGCCTATTGGGTACAAGCCGACGATGACGCGGTATTTCAATCGGTACGACGCCAGCCGACGCATTTAGCGGGCATGCTAACGCGCCAAGAAGTGATCGCGTACTACGGTGAGAAAACCGGCTACCGTGTCGATAATTTTGACTTCTACGCGATCTTTGGCTTGTTCCGCTTAGCGGTGATTGTGCAACAAATCTACTATCGCTACTTCCATGGTCAAACTACAAATCCCGCGTTTGCCGAGTTTGGCAAATTCAGTAATTATCTTGAAAAACGATGCCTACGTCTGATCAAAGCATCCAGCTTATAAAGCAAACAAACTATGCGACACATTTATTTAATCCGACACGGTCAAGCCAGCTTTGATGCCGACGATTATGATCAACTCTCCACACTAGGAGAAGAACAAGCGCGACTATTAGGTGCTTGGCTTAAACACAGCGGCCAATCGGCCGATAAAATCGTTATTGGCGGCAATCGTCGTCATCGACAAACAGCGCAACATTGTCTACAACAATTTAGAAGCACACCACAACAACTAGCGGAACAAGATTGGTTGCTTGATCCAGGCTTTAACGAATTTGATCACGAAGAAGTGGTGCTCAGGCACTGTTCCGAATTTAGCGACTTCGCCTCACTCAAACAATTCTTAAACAAGCAAGCCCAGCCTCAACGCGCTTTTCAACAAGTCTTCACAGAGGCAATCCAACGCTGGATCAGTGGCGACTACGCGGACTACAGCGAGAGCTGGATAGAGTTTCAACAACGCTGTCGCGCTGCCTTAGCGCGCATAAGCGAGACAGCTGAAAATGAAGCTAACTCAAATGAAGCAAGCCAGCAAACCTATTGGGTATTTACTTCTGGTGGCACGATTTCGACCTTGATTCAATCTGTATTAGGGATTCCTGATCAACAGATCTTCGATCTAAACGCGAGCTTAATTAATTCTGGTGTCAGCAAACTGACCGTGGGTAGAAATCGAACACGCTTGAATTATTTAAACAACCCCGCTCACTTAGAGATCTATCAACGTCCAGAATTAATTAGCTATCGCTGATAGATATTTATAGAACAAACAAAACACCATATCCGTTTATAACGCACTCAAAAATTGGAGTAGTAAATGCAAGACCTCAAAGCAAAAGTGGCTGTTATCACAGGCGCAGCAGAAGGCATAGGCAAAGCAATCGCGGTAGCCGCAGCAGCGGAAGGTATGCGACTGGTACTCGCCGATATCTATCAAGAACTGCTCGATAAAACCGTCACCGAACTACGCCAAACTGGTGCCGAAGTGATCGGTGTAGTAACAGACGTATCCAAAGAAAACGAGATACAAGCCTTAGCGGATCAGGCCTACACACAGTTTGGTCAAGTGCATTTACTCGTCAATAATGCAGGTGTCGCTTTTGCTAAATCGGCTTGGGAAACGACTGCCAAAGATTGGGAGTGGATCATGGGAATTAACCTCTACGGCATCACCCATGCAATTCGTATTTTTGTACCGCGCATGTTAGCCAGCAACGAAGTCGCACACATCGTCAACACCGCATCAGTAGCGGGCTTAATCGCCGAGCCTGCACTCGCTGCATACAATGTAAGTAAGTTTGGGGTGGTCGCACTGAGCGAAAGTTTGCAGCATGACCTTAACTTACGCCAAGCAAAAATTGGCGTATCCGTATTGTGCCCGAGTTGGGTAAAAACCCGCATCACCGATGCCGAACGCAATCGCAAAACAGAAGATCGTATTCAAGTCGAACAGCTAGAAAAGGTAAGCTTAAAAACTGGCGCTGCGATTAACAAAGCAGTAGAAGCGGGGATCGCACCGCAGCAAGTGGCGCATGATGTCATCAATGCGATAAAGAACAATACGTTTTATATTTTGACGCATCCTGAAACCAAAGCGGCAGTGGCTATTCGTAGCGAAGATATCTTGCAAGGACGCGCACCAACTTTGCTTCCAATCTGAGCATCATCGCCAAACTGATACCAATCCAGATTTACCAAATCAAGCACGGATAGTACAAAAGCGGCTATCCGTGTCGCTACCTCTCACGCCACATTTGCAGTTTATGTGCACTGCAAAATCACGAGACAATGTTTGACAATTGCTCTTTCCAAAATATCCTACAATAGTGTATAGACAGGCTCGTATGTCGAAATACCAGCAGCGCTATTTTTTAATTATCTGAAGTGTTTTTTAAATTAGAACTATTTGCAACACCCTATTCTTTGAACCATTTTGCAACACTTTTTGACCCGAAATATCGAGTCAATTTGATCAAAATAAAAAGACTTAATAATTTACCTTGAAATATCAACCTCTGGTGAATACATTAACATTATCGAAGTGCTAAATCAAAAAAGATCTTGAACTAGTACTGAGAGTTCATTGAAGTGAAAGGGCAAAGCCCTGAAGAAAAAGGTGATTGCCCTAAAGTGCAAGTGCAATAGTGGCTGTATTGATTTACAAGATTAAACCGAATCAGAAGTTAAAGTTTTTTCACATAAACCACTTAATTAGGATTCATCATATCTATGGCTAATATCCTCGACATCCCAAGTTCCGAAGAGTTTCAATACGATCCAAATAATTTGCTTGATACATTGATTAAAACTTTGGGCATAAAAAACGATGCTGCGCTTTCACGTGCTTTAGAAGTTGCTCCACCAGTGATCAGCAAAATCCGTCACAAAATTTTGCCAGTCGGCCCATCGCTATTAATTCGTATGCATGAAGAATCTGGTTTGAGTATCCGAGAAATTCGTAATCTGATGGGCGACCGCAGAGAAAAATTCCGCATGCCGGATCAGCTGTAATCATTTGTAATCTTAGATTCGCTTCAAAGCTTTAGTAATACCATCAGGGCAGATGCAGCGATGCATCTGCCCTGAGTTTTTGTGCGTAAAAAAATGCGTGAAGCTACGCACCAACATCGCAGCAGAAATCATCTATTTCGATAAATGCTGCAATTTCATATGCTACCTACGAAGTTTGCAGCTTATTGTTTGGTCGAGACGTGTTCTTGCAATTTTCGATACAAGGTTTGGCGGCTAATCCCTAAGTTTCGCGCTGCCGCAGAAACATTCCCCTGAGTTTCTTGTAAGGCTTGCTGTATCAATTGCCAGGTGTTCTGCTGTATATTCGGTACAAGATTTTTTTGACCTTGCCTCATGATTACGGACTCAGGCACAGTTCCGGCAGCAGAGTTAGTGCGCTGATGTAGATCGTCTATTTGTGCAACCGATCGACGTAAATCCTCAACCAAATCCTGCGACAAATGCGCCCACCCAATCTCGGTTTCTCCCTCATCTAACAATGCAGCTGCCGCACGCAAAACATGGCTGAGTTGACGTAGATTACCTGGCCAAGCATAGAGCTGCATCGCAGACAGTACGTCGGCATCAATATGCACTAGCGAATGCGGAGAAATTTCGCGTAATAAATTGCGGCACAGCGCGGCAAAGTCAGTACGTTGTCGCAAAGGCGGTAGATCTAAAGTTAGCCCATTAATTCGGTAAAACAAATCTTCACGGAATCGGCCTTCTGTGACACTTTCCTTCAAATCGCGATGAGTTGCGCAAATCAAATTGAAGTCAACCGGAATCGCACTACTACTTCCTAAAGGCGTGACTTTGCGCTCTTGCAAAACACGCAGCAATCTGGTTTGCAGCATTAAGGGCATATCGCCGATCTCATCCAGAAATAAGCTGCCACCGTGGGCTTCACGAAGCCGACCAAGTACGCCATGACGCGATGCTCCCGTGAATGCACCAGCGACATAGCCGAATAATTCCGATTCAATCAAATGCTCAGGTATCGCCGCACAATTCACCGCAACAAATGCTTTTTCTCGCCGTTGAGAACTATGATGAACTGCTTGCGCGAAAACTTCTTTACCAACGCCAGACTCGCCATGCAAAAGCAAGGGAATCCCTTTATCAATTAACTTGCGCGCCTTGTCCGCTGCCGTTTGCCACTGACGATCTAACTCACTACTGGGGATCACTGCATCCTGCACTACTTGAGATTGAGTAGTAATCGTGTTCAACGATTTGCTGTGTGGATGAAATTGGGCAAACAAACGTCTGCCATCACGACAAATCAAAGCTTCGGGATGACTAGTCGAACGACGTTGACGTGACATGAAGGCATGCAAGTCTTGATCAAATAATTGACGCCAATCGATACGCGCCAAATCGCTGTAGCCTAAGTTCAGCAACGCTAATGCGCGACGATTGGCACCAAGCAAATAGCCATCTTCTGAAAAAACTAAGATTGCTTGAGCGACGCTACCAATACCTTCGGCGCGGGTATGCAGTTGTAACAAAATAGGATGCTGGCAACTTCCCAACACCATACTATTTTCTATCATTTGTGCAGCAGTCGATACCAAACCCAAGGTGTGCGGATGACGACTACGTTGATCTCCAGAGATATCGAGTATGCCGAGCAGATGACCTTGTGCGGATAAGATAGGCGCAGCCGCACATGTCAGAAATTCATTCGGTTCGAGATAGTGTTCGGCACCATTGATTTCAATTTCTGCCGCTTCGGCTAGCGCGGTTCCTATCGCATTTGTACCGCGTTGATTTTCTGCCCAGTTCGCCCCGCATTTTAAGGCAACGCGCTCTGCCTTACTTAAAAAATCTAAGTCACCCAATGTATGCATGAGTACGCCTTGTGCGTCGGCAAGAATCACCATGCTATGACTATGCTTCACCTGATCAAATAGATATTCAATCACGGGCTCTGAATGACTAATTAATTCATGATTAAAATCACGCGCATATTGCAGATTTGCCGAACTCAAATTGTCTGCACAATCAGCTCGACCAACGGGCGACAATCCAGCCGACAAACTTCGTTGCCATGATTGCGCCAAGCGCAAATCGATGCCGGACGTAGGCGTAATTCCACGCTCAACAAATTGCAGACGCGCCTGCTTTAAATGTAAAGCAGGAAGTATGGCTTGGTGGCGCATGAACTTGTCTCCTATATTGGGTCGAGAACAATCGCAATGATACTCAATAACGCGAAATGAACCGAAATGACCTCATGTACATCAATATCATCAATGCCAATGGTGCAAATCGTGCTCATGCCCACATTGCCGTGATTTCTATCGCTTTGTTTTTCTCAGTCTAACTTAGTTTAACAGTTGCGTGCGGCTTCGATTCTGTGTAGGCACAGACTTGTGATGGCGATCAGTTCGAGACCTCATTTCACTGTCTCAAAATGTTACACCTGTCACTTTTTTGCATCGCCTTATGTGACACTGCTGTCACTTTTTTTGACAATCATTGAGGACGAAATTCACAGCCAGAATGCCAAGATATTTTTCAAAAAGTTCATCATCACATTTTGCCTACGCAATCTCATAGGAGGTTGCAGCGCAACAATGCAATTATCAATACGCAGCCCTCAAACATGGCATGCCATTTGCAATTACTCAAAACAGTAACGCCCACAATGCAAGCTTGTATCAGCATCATCGCGTTGCCGTTGTTCGACAAAAGCTCGACAAAAGCCCAACAAAAAAGTGTCAATCACAAATAACAGAAGGAGACCACCTTGATCTATTCAGCACCAGGTGCAGCAGGCGCCAAAATTCAATACAAAGCACGTTATGACAATTTCATCGGCGGCAAGTGGACTGCGCCAGTAAAGGGACAATACTTTGACGTGATTACACCGATTAGCGGTAAGGTCTATACGCAAGCGGCGCGTTCAGGCGCAGAAGACATCGAATTGGCGCTTAATGCCGCGCACGCAGCGGCAGATGCGTGGGGCAAAACTTCACCAACTGAGCGCGCGAATATACTCAACAAAATCGCCGATCGCATCGAAGCGAACCTCGAATTATTGGCGTATGCCGAAACCGTCGACAATGGTAAGGCGATACGCGAAACACTCAATGCAGACATCCCACTCACTATCGATCACTTCCGTTATTTCGCTGGTTGTATTCGTGCGCAAGAAGGTGCATTGTCTGAACTCGATGAAACCACCGTCGCATATCACTATCACGAGCCACTCGGCGTAGTCGGTCAAATCATCCCTTGGAATTTCCCTATCTTGATGGCGGCGTGGAAATTAGCACCGGCCTTAGGCGCAGGTAATTGCGTGGTCTTAAAGCCAGCAGAGTCGACCCCGATTTCGCTCCTGATATTGACAGAATTGATCGCCGATTTATTGCCTGCTGGTGTGCTCAATATCGTCAATGGCTATGGCCGCGAAGCTGGTATGCCATTAGCAAATAGCAAGCGCATCGCGAAGATTGCGTTCACAGGTTCGACCTCAACTGGTCGTGTGATTGCACAAGCTGCCGCGAATAATCTGATTCCTGCAACCTTAGAACTCGGTGGTAAATCACCTAATATCTTTTTTGCTGACATCATGGATGCAGACGATGCCTTCCTCGACAAGGCAATTGAAGGCTTAGTCCTATTCGCTTTTAATCAAGGCGAAGTATGTACCTGCCCATCACGTGCATTGATTCAAGAAAGTATCTACGATAAGTTTATGGAACGCGTATTACAACGCGTTGCGGCAATCAAGCATGCCAATCCTTTAGATACCGACACCATGATGGGCGCGCAAGCATCGAAAGAACAATTGACCAAAATTTTGTCGTATCTTGAACTAGGCAAAGAAGAAGGTGCCGAAGTGTTAGCTGGTGGCACGCAAGCGCATTTAGATGGCGATTTGGCTGGTGGTTACTATGTCCAACCGACCTTGTTCAAGGGACATAACAAAATGCGTATCTTCCAAGAAGAAATTTTTGGACCTGTGCTCGCCATCACCACTTTTAAAGATGAAGCCGAGGCATTAGCAATCGCTAATGACACGCTGTATGGTTTAGGTGCTGGTGTGTGGAGCCGCAACGGCAATGTCGCATATCGTATGGGACGTGCGATCAAAGCTGGCCGCGTTTGGACCAATTGCTATCATGCGTATCCAGCCCATGCTGCGTTCGGTGGTTACAAGGAATCTGGCATCGGTCGTGAAAACCATAAGATGATGCTCAATCACTATCAACAAACCAAGAACCTCTTGGTTAGCTACAGTGAAAACAAATTGGGCTTCTTCTGACATCAATCTAGATAACAGTAGCGCATTGCATATTTAAGCAGTGCGTTACTTTCTTACGATGAAATCTCTGCTCAAGGTAGCGACGTGTCGCGTCGTGATTGTGCAGAGAATTCGTTAACTGGCTTTGTCTTTAGCTTCGCTCATTGAGTAATTTGATGAATTATTTAGTGAACTATTTTGCGCGAGGAATCATGGTAGATCGTGTTATCGCCACAGCGGCTGCTCTAGAATTAATCGCTCAATTAAAAGCCGAATACGGTGAAATCATGTTTCATCAATCTGGTGGCTGCTGTGACAATAGTGCAGCGAATTGCTATCTTCCTAGCGATCTAACGATAGGCCACTATGATGTCAAGTTGGGTGAATTAGATGGCGTACCGTTTTATATCGGTAAACTGCAATATGACTATTGGAAACACACGCAATTAATTTTAGATGTCATCGATGGGCATGGCGGCACATTTTCTCTCGAAGGCGCAACCGGCAAAGCCTTTCACACACGCTCACGTCTTTTCACTGACGATGAATGGCAACAAATCGAAGCCCAGGTGCTTGCCGATTTGGCCTAGTCGATCTTGCTCAACACCGAACTACATGCAAGAACAATTTAGCTCATGCAATCAATTACTCGGTAAGTAGCCAGGGTTCATCACCAAAGGCAGATGCAAACCCAGATCAGGGTGTGCAGCAGCAAGCCAAGGCATGTGTACGTTTTCTAGAAATGTATCAGCAGCATCAACCGTTAATGGCTTTGCAAATAGATAACCCTGCAAGAGATCACAACCCAAATGTCGCAACTGCGCTAACTGCTCCTTGGTTTCCACACCTTCAGCAACAATTTCTAAATCCAGTTTCTTCGCTAAGCCAATCGCAGTCGCACAGATTTCTAATCCCTTGCCACCTTTATCCATATCCCACACAAAGCTGCGATCTAGTTTTAAGGAATTGACTGGCAACACGCGCAGATAACCCAGCGATGAATAGCCGGTGCCAAAGTCATCAATCGACAAACGTACACCCAACTTTTGCAAGGCGCCCAAACGTTCAATCGCGCGCTCAGGGTCTTGCATCAAGACCGACTCAGTGATTTCAAGTTCTAAATCCTTACCTTCCAGATGGTAAGTTTGTAATGCCTCACTCACCGTTTGTTCTAGTTCCGAGACCAGCAATTGTTGTGCAGACAAATTCACAGCGACGCGTAAATCGCTAAACCCCATCGCATGCCAACGTGCTAATTGTGCGCATGCTGCATTAATCACCCACGCACCTATTGGCGCAATAATGCCCATGGTTTCGGCTAGCTGGATAAAGCGATCTGGCATCACCAAGCCATACTGAGGGTGCTGCCACCGTATCAATGCCTCTAAGCAAATCGTATTGCCATTGCTAGCGGAAACTTGGGGTTGATAGCATAAGAAAAATTCTTGCTTCGTCAATGCCTCTTTCAATGCACTTTCAAAGGCGATACGCTCTTGCATCTTGTCTTTGAGAGAGGGCTGGTAAAAACGTAATTTACCTATCCCCGCACTTTTTGCATCATGCAAGGCTAACTCTGCCGCCGACAATAAATCCTCATCGGCACTAATATTGTCAGGAAACACGGCAGCACCAACGCTCGAAGTGATACTTAATAAACTATCGCAAACATAAAACGGTGAAGCTAAAGCCCCCGCCAATTTCTCGTAGACTAAAGTAACGCAACGCTCAGTCTTTAAGCAAGATGCAGCAACGATAAATCGACCACTTCCCAAACGCGCAACGATATCGGTTTCGCGTACATGCGCTTGTAATCGCTGTGCAACTTCGATCAATAATTGATCACCCGCTTGATAACCTCTGGTGCCATTCACGATGCCAAGTTGATCTACATCGAAAATAAATATGCCTAGCTTGGTTTGATTCTGACTATTTAATTCCAATAACTGACGCAAGCCAAGCAAAGCACCCGCACGATTGGGCAAACCCGTCAGCAAATCACTGTTCATGACATGTTCAAAGCGCTGATTGTCTATCTTACGATGCTCAATTTCATGTTGAAGTTCGTTATAGATACGCAGCTCTTCAATTCGTCGACTCGACACATCTTTCCCTACCAAAGCAGAAAATGAAACAGCGAGCAATAAGAAGCCAAATCCACCCAAATACGGCAGTTTGATCACCCCCGAATCAGACAGCCCAGCCAACAAACCAGCGATCAACATCAGCGCCAGCGCAATCCAAAACAAGCGACTGGTTCGCTTCTCACCCAAGCGCGTAATCTTGATCGAGAAGATCATGGTGTAAATCAATAAACCCAAAGACATCAGACGCATGGCGCGAAAAACTAAGGATGGCTCACCAGAGAAAATCCACAATTGTTCACCCCACGCGTAGGTGGTTAAACCATCTTTTGATACCGTATCAAAGCGATAACCATACTCGCTGAAATAGTTGTACACCATCACCGCAGCTGCAAAAGCGGCAACGAAATAGGCGGACCGAAACGCACTGGCTTTATCTTCTAGCGAAGCAACCAAAAACCATATCAATGGGATTAACAATATCGAGAAAAGATTAACCCACTTATGCGCGACCATCGCGGCTTGAAAATTACTAGCCGTAAATTGCACACCGCAAGCAAATTGGAAAAGAGAGAAGAACAAGCAGAGAGCAGAAAACACCCAGCAAGTTCTTGCATAGGGACTGCCACGTGCCATGATGGCTGCCTGAAAAGCACCTAATGCAAACACGCCAACCGAAATAAAATACAGTGTTGCAACTGGCGTATTCATTTCTGCTTTCTTAGTTAATAAGGGGAAATCAAACAAACACGCCACCTGCAAAATTTGCCTCTCTTGTGAAGAAACAAGCAGCATGGGTGAATTTAATATATTTAATTATACTGCGATGATTTCCACATAGCAATGATTGGTATGACCAATTTGAATATATGTGTTGAAATAAAGTAGCAGCAACTTTCTTCATTGCGCTGACTTAGTTGCTGTGACTTATTTGCCATGACTTAGTTGCTCTGATTCAGCAACTAAGTCATGTTTAAAGCAAATCGAATAGTTTTCTTTAAACAGTAATCGCCAACTTAGAAAGGCCATAGATTCTCTAGGCGGAATCCATCATTGCGGTTTTGCAGAAGCCGCGAGTTTCGCGGCCGCCGCTTCAAATTGCATGAAGCGCTGATCGAGTTGACGTAATTGCTGCGTCTTTTCGCTTGGGTTTAAGAATGAATAATGAATGCTGTTATATACCGTCTGCTTCAAGACCGCATACGAAGGTTGATAGCGACTCGTAAACAAAAAGTATTCATGACTGAGATTATTACGCGATACCGCAGCGTCGTCACTACTGATGACAATAGGTACTTGATGACGTAAATACAGCGTGACCGGATGTGCCTGTGCTTGCAATCCTAAAATAAACGCATTGCTACTTAAATTAATTTCTACCGCTACCTTTCGGCGCTTCAATTCCGCCAACAATTGATCGGCTTGACGCTCATGCATGATTCCTACACCGTGGCCGATGCGTTCTGCGCCTGCAATTTGTACAGCGCCACTGATGTGATGTTGCAAATGCTCTGGCGCGACCAAACCGAGTTTCAATTCACCAGCATGCATTGCCAATCGAACTTGCGGAAATCGTTGCTTCAAAAAGGCGAACATCTGCATGTGTAGGGTGTAATCACGCAATGCCACCACACCATGCTCTGGCCCAACAATATTCACACCAACAATCAAGGGATTGAGATGACTCGCGGCAAAAGCTGCATACAAACCAGAAAACACTTTTGATGGTGCGCTATTGCGTGAAACATAGGTTTGAAAACGCAAAGTAAATTCTGCATCATCAATGCCCGCCGCATCAGCGTTCAATTCTTTTATAAAATCACGAATCTTTGTTTGCGCCATCGTATCGTTAGCTAAAAAATCAGCGTATTGACTAAACGCCTGCTGCATTTCACTTTGACTCGACAGCGAATGCAAACTATCGATCTTACTCGCCAACTCAGGATGATCTGTGACTGGCGCACTCTTCAACATCGTTTCTAGATATTGTTGATTTTCGGCTTTTGCTTGTTGCTTCAAAATCTGCAAACCTTGATTGGTTGAATACTTTGAAATCCCAGAAAAATAGCCAAAGGTATTGAAGAAATGTTGATCTGGCGCTGGTTGCGCATGCACCTGATGCTCGTAATCTTGAACCGACCACGCAGAGATTAACTCGCGATAGAAATTGACGTCTTTACGTATCGCGTCAGCACTTAAACAAATTTTACTCGCCGCAGCGATTTGCGCAGGACGCGATTCAACTTTGAATTTTTCTAACTTATTCGCTGCGTCACTTTCACGATAAACACAAAAACCGTGTTGACCTACCCAATCAAGGTAGGTCTCCGCATAAATCGAGCCAGAATAATGATGATGAATGTCACCGCCCTTCGGCAACATGGTCATCAACATGCTCAATTCTGCCAAACGTGGTTGCGCGCTATTGGTCGATTGAATCAGTTGCGTATAGTAGTGATTGGTCGCATTCCAATTTTGCTTAAGCTTGCTTGCAGTAATTTTATTTTCAAACGAGATCGCATGGCAGGCGATGGAACTCAAACAAACTGCAAGGATGATTTTTTTCATGACGAACTTTCAGATGTACTTTTAGGTGTACTCACGGGTGCAATTTTAAATGTGCTGTCAAATGTAGCGCTAACCACTGAGCTAAATTTTTGTTCCAAGCGCATCAAATTTAAGGCCAGATACTTTGCAATAATGCAGCGAGTCGATGGCCTGCAATCGTCAGCTGCTTGCGTGTGACAGCCGTGCTATCTTGGATATAAGCCGCTGGCAATTTTGCATACCACGACGCATATTCAACTCCGCGTCGATTTGTCATTTTCACTTTATCGACAATAACGATATCGGCATACGCGGATTTCGCTAAGTACAAACCTTCTGTTGCCCACTGCTCTGGCCAGCTCATTGGCTCTCCCGTATTCAGCGGAAAATCGACTTTTGATGCCAGCAACTTATCTGTGAACTCGGCAACGCTCTTCGCACCTAAATCACGCATCACATTCTCTACTACCGTCACATCCCAATACAAATGCAAAGCTTTGCCAACACGAGCAGCATTGGCATTTGTTGCTTCAGATTTGAAGTTTTTCAAATCACGTGCAGTCCAAGTAGCCTGATCCTCGATCAATAAATTATTCCCACCTTGTACATCAAAGATACGCACACCATCGACTTCGGCTTGCTTAGTTGGCGTAACGAATTGATTCTCTTGATTAAGATAAACCGCGCCCACATGCAGAGGTTGATGAATATCACCAACTAAATGTGCAATCATCAGCAAGGCTTGGCGTTGCGTGAAGCGATGTGGATTGGTTTTCTCGTTATCATTGCCTTGCAAAACGGCGATTGCTTGCTTTAATGTTTGAACGATATCGTGATCGGTGGTACCAACACCACCAGCAACATAGGATTTGTTTTCAACCGGTGTATTTGTGTAGTGATAAGCAGCGTGAGCAGGATTTTGAATCGTGAAGGCTTGCATTTCTGGAGTCTGCGGGCCACAAAATGTCCCTTTGGCACAATCCGCCCAAATCGAGATCGATTGCAAACTCTCACCCGGTTGCAGCAAAGCTTTAACGCGCGCGCCAGCATTAGTGCCGACTAATAAACGATCAGCTATAGCACCGATGGTTTTGTGCCCGTCATCGCCTGAGGCAAACACATTCAGGGACAATAAGGCAGCACACAGTAGCACGCAAAATTTCATCTTCTTCATGATTAAAAACCTCTTCAACTCAATGACAACAAAACGATGTTTTCTACAATCACCATCAATCAATTTTGTCGCTGCACACGACCAACTGGTTTATCACTACCAACAGGCGTGCCCGCTTTTTCCTTCTGTTTAATGTAGGCCATAAACACATCAATATCCTTGATACCGGTATCGATCACGTTTTTACCTTGTAAGAACATCGGCACACGATCACCACCACCTGCAATAAAATTATTCGCAACGATGCGATATTCGCGCTGATCGTCTAGCAGCACACCGTTTAACTTCACGCTTTCTGGAATCACACGTTCACCCACTTTGCGTTTAGCATCCCAAGTGTAAGTAAAACCATCTGACACTTGCAGCACGTTTCTACCATCTTGCGATTCTTCATCCAGCCACACTTGTTGCTCCAGCAAACGGCGAATTTGCGCGCCAGTCAAACTCATCAGCACCAGCGTATTACCAAACGGGAAAACCGTCGCATTTTGTCCGTAAGTACTGATATTGCCGGCCAAAGTTTCCAGATTACTGCGTATCCCTTTATTGTTCATAAAAGCAATCTGCGCCCCCATATCTTTTACCGCTGCAAGCTGAGCGTCCGCGACGATATTACCTAATGCAGATTCTCCAGCAGCGTTCAACTTACGCGTAATCACTGGCACCGCTAATTTCGCTACGGGTTCCGCAATAATCGCTTTGCTTCCTTCACGTGCTTTATGCAGTAAGTTTGACAATTCTTCTGGTGCTGGAGCTGAGCTTGGTTCCATCACTAAATTTTTTGCTTGAATATCCATCACCTGATGAGTTGCACCATCTAACTTAATCGCAATGCGTGTTAGTAAGTGGCCATACATTTGCGCTTGCGTTACCGTGCGGCCTTCAACATTGCAGACAAATCCGGTATGACTATGCCCACTGACTATCAGTTTGATCGCAGGATCAAGCCGCTTAACAATATCAACAATCGGCCCTTTAATTTGTGAACAAGAAAATTGATCAAAAACGTCTGGTGAACTAACGCCCTCATGAATCAATACCACAAATACTTTCACGCCCATTTCTTTCAGCACAGGGATCGTGCGATTGATTCCTTCCGCTTCATCAATAAAGCTTAAATCTTTTACTTTATCGCCTGCCACCATGAATGGCGTATCGCGCAAGACCGCGCCGATAAAAGCAATTTTGACGCCCTTCACTTCTTCCACATGATAGGCAGGGAAGAACGGTTTTTGAGTTTGCTTACTCAAGACATTGGAAGCAATATACGAGAATTGCTTACCCGGAAATCTTCCATCAAATTGACAGGCACGCTCAGGACGCGGTGACTCACAACCGCCGTGAATTTGTCGCTGCAATTCTTGCAAACCATGATCAAATTCGTGATTGCCCAAAGCACTGACGCGCAAGCCCATGCGCCCCAAAGCATGTAAGGTTGGCTCGTCGGCAAACAAAGACGATATCGCTGGACTCGCGCCAATCAAATCGCCACCGCCAACAAAAATCAAATCTTTATCTTCTTTGCGCCATGCTGCCAAATTGGCGCCCAAAGTCTCGATACCGCCACCAACGACGGTCTTAGCGGTTTGTTCTCCACGCGGGGTATAACTAAACTTTTCTTTCTCGAGATGTCCGTGCAGATCGTTGATAGCGACTAAATTGAGCACCACCGGTTCCATCGTCGGCGTTGCGCATGCAAGCAACATCAAAGACAAGCTAACACTAATGGTGGTGCGGGTCAGACGACCCCAAGATGAGAGAGAAAAGTTCATAGAATTTGCGCCAACATCACGCTAAAAAAAATCGATATTTAGAATAAATCTCTGCACAACCGTCACGCGGTCAAAGTTTATATTTTGCGTATAGCTTATGCAGAGGTATCTACAAGTGAAAAGGTCTGCAACCACAAGGTTGCAGACCATCGATATTACTAAATCAGACCATTGCAAAAATCGATCACAAAGGTCTGATGTTGATCAACTAAGCAAGGCTTAGAAATCGCCTGACAAAGTCACAGATGCAAAGCGTGGTGAACCCATGTAGTAGAACACAGTTCTCGCGCTAGCAGTGCCGTAAGGCTTTGCATTGGTAACGTTAAAGCTTGATGGATTACGATACTTTTCGTTAGTCAAGTTGCTGATATTCAAACGCAAAGTTGGCTTCTTCACCCAGCTTGTATTTGGGAATTGGTAACCAAAATCCAAACCTAACAATGTGTAACTTGGAACCAATTCATCATTGGTCATCGTTGCCCATTGTTCGCCAGTGTATTTCACTTTCAAACGTGCGTAGAAAGCACCTGTTTCATACATTGCGCTCAAGCCCGCTTTCCATTCTGGCGTCAAGGTCATTTGCTTACCTTTGGTCGGCAAAGTCGCTGTACGGCTGATCAAGATGTCGTCTTTGATTTCGCTCTTCGCATAACCAATCGAACCGTAGAATGAGAAGCCATTAACTGGTGTATTACCCAATTCAACTTCGAAACCATGCGTCTTCACTTTACCAACGCTAGTCAAGCTGCTCATGTTCGCGACTGGATCATAAGCAGTTGCTTGGCGATCTTTAAAATCAACAGAGTAAGCAGTTGCTTGTGCTGTCAATTTATCGCTTTGCAAGCGATAACCAACGTCGATATTGGTTGAAGTTTCTGCTTGTACATCGACTGGCAATGTTGGCTTACCGTTCACCAAGACTACGTTATTGGTTGTGGAGTAAACAAAGTTTGGTGGCGCCTTCATGTTACGTGCCAAGCTGAAGAACAACTGATTGTTGTTATCGATCTGGTAGCGAGCACCCAACTGCGGCAAGATTTCACGATACGTTTTTTCGATGTTGTAATCAGTACCAGAGTTAGTACCTTCGTTTGCCTTATTCGTGAAGTCACGCTTCATGGTTGGTGCACGAACACCGACGTTAACTGTCAACTTATCGTTCATCAAACTCATGGTGTCTTGCAAGAAGATTTGGTTTGATGTACTGATCGTTTTCCAGTCACGAGATTGGAATGGTGTACCATCTGGACGCAATACACGGCCTTCTTTCAACCAAATGTCGTTCGCATTACCATTTGCATCAACCAATACCATAGGGCCAAATTGCTCGTGCGTTGCACGTTCGAACCAGAAACCAGCCAAAATTTGGTGATCGCCGATGGTGTGGGTTACAGACGCAGTTACACCTGGACGATAAGTGCGAGTCACACTACTATTCGCCACGATGACGCGATCCAAAGTATCGCCGTCGCCGTTCAAATCCACGCCAGCTGTGTTCTTGCCAGTTGCTTTGTTCAAGAAAGCATTTTCTGCTTGCAACTTCTGTTGATTACCGCCTGTGCCGTAGCCATACCAGAAATATGGAATTACTTTGATGTCGGTGTTGTCACCAATACGCATTTTGCCAGTAACAGATGCAATCGCATTTTCAAATGGATTCTTCGTCAATTGGTAGTAAGCATCACCAAATGCAGAGTTCGTATCGCTACCTGCTTTACCTGGCGTTGGAGCTGCATGACCAACGAAAGTTTGCGCGAAGTCATAGTAGTAACCATACTTGTCCAAATCAGCTAAGCTGAAAGAACTGATATTTTGGTTAATCGCGCGGTTGTACAATACAGTACCGCTGATAGAGTTGAATCTGTCGAAATCGGTTCTGAAGCCCATATCGACGTGATCACGGTTTGCACCGCCTTTACCTTTCCACTTATCGGATTGTGCATGCGATGCAGAAATGAAGAAACGTGTGCGACCGCCTTCGAGCAAACCAGTGTCATAACGTACATAGGTTTTGGACAAGTTCAATTGACCCAAAGTTTGCGCAACACGGATACGCTTGGTTTTTGATGGATCGCAAGTTGTGATACCGAAGTTACCACCAGTTGCACCGATTTGTGGAGAATCAACGTCAGTTGAACCTTGGGTCACGAATTGTGAGCATGTATTTTCTTGATCTACGTATTCTTGTGGATACACCGCGAAACTACCAGAGTCATTCACTGGCACACCGTTAATCGTCGCACCGATCTGATCGCTATTGAAACCGCGCAAAGTCAAACCACCACCAAACAAACCAGTTGCATCGTGGTTGTAACTATTCACCGCTGGCATCAATTCCAATGCTTCATACGCGTTACCAGTTGGACGTTGCTTCGCCAATTCTTCAGCAGTAATCGTGCTACGTGCTTTTGGTGTGTTTTCTTGCACCATCAAACCCATACCGACTTTTTTGCCAGTGATCGTCACTTGTGAAGAGCTGATCGGTTCATTGCTTTCCGTCTTCTCTTGCGTTTGTGATTGTGCGTAGGCAGTTGACATACCAAGGCATGTCAATTGGCATGCGATGACTAGCATCTTCACGCGCGAAGGTACTGCAGTTGATGATTTATTGAGTTGCTTCATTCATAGCTCCTTGCTTTTCGTTTGTTTAAAACCTGTAATCTGTTTGATTTAATTGATGTCTTGAATCGATCTGGTTTGTGTCCAGCGTTTTTCAAGCGACATCAACACGTGCAAAAAAATCTATTGCGCAGCTTAACAACACACATTGCGAGACCAATGCACGCAACTATTTTTTTTACGCAAAGTACTGCATTTGAACTCAGATTTACTTCCGCTCGATGACAGTCGCATTTTTATTCTAGAGTAAGTACTCAAATACAGCATGAATACAACATGTGTGTGGTTTTCTGTGCATGAAATTTAAACTTTGGAATGCAATTCTTGCAAACGCTCCGTCAAATAAGATCCTGCTGTGTGGCGCTCCGATAAGACCACATCAGGACGCGGATGCAAAAACAGCGGTAAAGAAACGCGTGACTTTTTCGCTTCTTCTCCAGTTGGATTTAATACGCGGTGGATCGTCGATGGATAATATCCAGCGGAGGCTTCTTGCAACATATCGCCGATATTTACAATCAACATCCCAAAGTCACATGGCACATCATGCCACTCACCATCTTTACCCACCACTTGCAAACCCGCAGTTGTCGCTGCTGGCAATATCGTCAGTAAATTAATATCGCCGTGCGCTGCTGCGCGTACCGCACCCGGCTCCTCATCGCCACGCAAAGGTGGATAGTGCAGAACCCGCAGCAGCGTTTGTTCGCTGCCTTGTATCATCTGCGATAAAGGCATCGAGTATTTTTCTTGTACTTCAGCTGGTGTGTATTGCTCTACCCATTGCAACAAGGTCGCCGCTAATGCTGCACCCTCTTCATAATATTGACGAGCCGCAGCCGATACCTCAGTTGGATAACGTCCCCAAGGATAGATGTGATAGAACTCTTTCAAATCGCGCTTGGTATTTCCCTTCGCCGTTTCTGACACGGCAGGTGAAAAATAGCCATCGTATTTTTGCGGATCATAAGCGTAAGCATGTTTCGCTTCACTTTGAAAAAAACCATACCACTCTTCATAAACCGTGTTAAGCAGTTGTTGTGATAGTGGATGATTAGTCAGTACGCCAAATCCAGTATTGTGCAAACTTTCTGCAAAATCTTTGGCAGCGGTTGGACTAGTAAAATCGACAGGTGTAATTATCATGCTGTAACTCCTCACATTCTCTAAAGACAGATGACGCTCATTGCGCCAACGGTGCACGTAACCAATTGCTTTCCAAAGTTTGTTCAATCAATTGCAAACAAGCTGGCACATTCACCTTCAAGCAAACTCTCGCCTCTGGCTGTTCACTACCCCAACCAGACTGTGCATACACCAAGCCACCGCCATGTCTATCCATCATGGTTTGGCCGTTACCCATGCCGTCTAATTGCACGCGTACACGTCCATCCATGGTTTCAAATAGTTCTGGCGCAACCAAATACACAAACGCCAAAATGTCGTGGCAAAAGCAAGCATGACCAAGATCTGGGCGTGCCTGCTGATAAAAATCACTGTAAAAATTAACCGCATGCGACAAGGTCGTCATCGCAATGTGTTGTTGATGATGCTGTGCTAAACCGGCAAAGTAACTCGCCGACATCACTACGCGGTGCGTCACATCTAAACCAACCATCGCAAGTTTCCAGCCAGCGGTAAAGACCAAGTCTGCTGCATGTGGATCATTCCACACATTCGCTTCAGCGACTGGCGACACATTTCCCGGTTCAATCACGGTACCCGCCATCAACACTACTTGCTTGATCAGACTTGGCAATTGCGGTTCTAGCTTTAAGGCCAAAGCCAAATTGACTAAAGGACCAACCGCCACCAAGCTGATCTCACCCGGATACTGACGCGCCATGTTCACAATAAATTCTGCCGCTGATACAGATTCGGCTTTAGCGGAATGTTGTAGGCGTGAAGTCAAATTACCCAAGCCATCATCGCCATGAATAAAGCCCGGTGGTTTACCTGCTGCCTTCATCAAAGGCAAAGCACCACCTTCGGCAACTGGAATTTCGCGTCCTGCCAAGCGGGTTAAATACAAAGCATTCGCGGTCGCCTGCGCCACGGTGACATTACCAAAAGTGCTGGTAATACCAACTACATCGATTTCAGGATGTGCCAATGCAAAATACAAAGCCATCGCGTCATCCACGCCGGGGTCTGTATCAAAAATAACTTTATGAACCATATCTATCTCTATTCAAACGTCGAACTCGCAAAGCTTGAGTCGAACTCTTACACAAACTTTTGTACAATCTTTTGTACAAACTATTGTGCAAATTTTTTAACGCGACTTCACAAATGGCACGCCCAAGGCTTTTGGCCCCACCGATTTCGCCATCACACCCGCCAACACCACAACCGTCACAACGAATGGCAACATCTGTATTAAGGAGCCAGGAATTTGCCCAACAACAGGGAAAGCCACGCCTTCCATCTGGATTTGCAAAGCAGCAAAGAAGCCAAACATCAAACAACCTAAAGCAGTTTGCAATGGCCGCCAATTACCGAACACCATCGCCGTCAATGCCAAGAAACCATTACCTGCAGACATATCGCGCAAGAAGAATCCACTTTGTACAATCGCTAAGTAAGCACCAGAAAACGAGCACAAGACGCCACCACACAACAAGGCCAAATAACGTGTTTGCACCACATTGATCCCAGCCGCATCTGCCGCATGTGGATTTTCACCAACCGCACGTAGACGCAAGCCAAAACGGCTGTGATTGATCAACCAATGTATGCAAGGAATTAGTGCGAACGCCAGATACACCAAGATCGTATGCCCGCCTAAAAACTTACCGAACAACCAATTTAAAGCTGGAATGCTTGACCACCAATCAGCAAACGGAAAATGCAGCACGGGCAATCTCGCCTCACCTAAATCTGGACTACGACCACCCAATTGGAAAAAGTACTGCGCCAAAACGAAAGTCAAACCCGACATCGCAATATTGATCGCGATACCGAAAACCAATTGATTGCCCTTTTGATTTATCGATACATAACCTTGCAATAAAACGATCACACACGACACCAACATACCAGCGGCAATCCCGATATACGGATTGTGTGTGGCATAGGTACAAGCCGCCGCGGCGAACGCTGCGGTCAACATTTTTCCTTCTAACGCCAAATCAATGATGCCACTGCGTTCAGCGAAAACACCTGCGAAAGCAGCAAACAGCAACACTGGTGCATTACGAATCGTCGCAACTAGAATTGTAGAGAATTGAAAATCATCAAACATTTTTTCCCCACTTCATTTTGAGCACGCGTGATAACAAGGGTGCATACATGTTTTCCATCGCACCACAAAATAGAATAATTAAGCCTTGAATAAACACAAAGGTCTCAGAAGGAATATTCGATTTTTCTAAAGACAGATCAAAGCCGCCTTGTATCAAAATCCCGAATAACAGCGCCGCCAAAAAGATACCAATAGGATGCTGACGCCCCATCAATGCCACCGCGATACCAATAAACCCTGCACCCGCGGTAAAGTTCAAACTCAAATAATGCATAGAACCCGCCACGCTATTGACGGCAGCCACACCAGCCAATGCCCCCGATGCCAGCATCGCGACGATAATCACTGTCGACATCGAAATACCTGCATACAAAGCGGCATGTGGGCTCTTACCTGCTGCGCGCAATGCATAGCCCCAGCGTGTACGCCATACCAGCAAGCCATACGCAATCAAACAAATAATCGCGATTGGAAAAGTTAAGTTCAAGGGGGTTTCGCCCAACACGGGCAACCATGTGTCAATCCGAGGAATCCAAGCTGCTTCAGCAAATACTCTACTTGCTGGATTTTGCTCACCAGTCGGGATCATGTAAGTAATGATGATGAAATTCATCAAGGACGCAGCGATAAAATTAAACATAATCGTCGTCACGACCACATGACTACCGCGTTTGGCTTGCAAATAACCTGGGATAAAAGCCCATGCCGCGCCGAACAAGGCGGCCGCCGCAATCCCCATAGGAATCAACAACCATGGCGATAAGCTCGCATCAAATTGCAGCATGGCGAGCGTCAAACCCAGCCCACCTAAATACATTTGACCATCGCTACCAATATTAAATAAACCTGCTTGCATGGCGATCGACACCGACAAGCCGGTAAAGATAAAAGTGGTTGCATAAAATAAGGTATAACCAAATCCCTCAGCATTACCGAGCGCACTGTTAACCAAAATACCCAGTGCTTCTAATGGGCTTTCACCTAGCAAATAAATCACGCCTGCCGCCACCACCATCGCGGATAGCAAGTTCAGCATAGGCAGAGCGACATTGGTCGCCCAACGAGGTAAATCAGAATTCATTTGTGTAAGCCACCCATCAATAAACCAATTCGTGTCGTGTCGTAATCAGCGATATTTAATTCGCCCGTGATACAGCCACCCGACATCACTAAAATGCGATCAGCCAAAGCCCGAATTTCTTCTAATTCTGCAGAAACCAACAAAATCGCTACGCCAGCATCACGCAAGGCTAATAACTCGGTATGGATTCTTTGGATCGTGCCGATATCAACGCCGCGCGTTGGTTGGCCGACCAGCATCAATTTAGGACGGGCGGCGATTTCGCGCGCTAAAACAATTTTTTGTTGATTACCACCGGATAATTGCGACAGGCGCAAATGCGAATCGAGCGGACGCACTTCAAATTGCGCCAGCAATGCATCACTAGCTGCCACACATTGTTTTTTATCCAAATAAATTTGTTCGCTTTGCTGGCCTAACAAAATATTTTCCCAAACAGGAAAATCCTTGATGACGCCATCGCGCAAACGATCTTCTGGCACATGCGAGACGCCTAACTTACGCAGCTTCGCCGCCAAAGTAGGATCTTTCTTGCTGAAATTGAGCGCTAAATCTTGAACATGCACAGTGCCACTAATTTTGTCGCCTTTTAAATTGCGCATTCCCGCCAAAATTTCGAGTAATTCCGACTGTCCATTACCGGAGACACCGGCAATTGCGACGATCTCGCCCGCTTGCACAGAAAAATTTAAGCCGCGTAATAAATGCACACCTTGCTCATTTTGTAGGCTGAGATCATCAACCCGCAACACGGTCGCTCCGGCAGATAAAGTCTGACGTGGCAACTCGGTCGCCACCTTACGTCCGACCATTTTGTGCGCCAAATCTTCTTGATTCGATTGCGCAGTTTCTAGGGTTGCGACAACACCACCTGCGCGCATTACTGTAACCGCATCGGTGATCGCTAAAATCTCGGCAAGCTTGTGCGTGATTAAGATCACGGTTTTGCCCTGCTGTTTGAACAAACGCAAAATCGCAAACAAAGCATCGGTCTCTTGCGGCGTCAACACTGCTGTTGGTTCATCCAGAATCAAAATACTGGCGTTACGATACAGCTGCTTTAAAATTTCTACGCGCTGTTGCTCACCAACGGATAAGCTATCGATACGCGCATCGAGTTTGATTTCCAAACCGTAGTCTTCGCACAGTTGCGCCAATTCCGCCGCAATTTTTTTACGCTGTTGGCGCAGACGGAAACCGCCTTCCATACCAAGCATAATATTGTCTAACACCGTCATGTCTTCAACTAACATGAAGTGTTGGTACACCATGCCAATGCCAAGCTGAATCGCGGTGTGGCTATTACGTATGTTTTGCACTTTGCCATTGATGAGTATCTCGCCAGCATCAGCGTGATAGTAACCATACAGGATACTCATCAAGGTCGATTTACCAGCACCATTTTCACCAATAATGCCGTGTATCGTGCCTTGCGCGATGGAGAAATTCACGGCATCGTTCGCAAGAACTTTCCCGAAGCGCTTTGAAATTTGGCGAAATTCTACTGCTGTGGACATATTGTTCAATTGGGTTTGAGCTTAGTTTGAGCTTAGTTTGAGCTTAGTTTGAGCTTAGTTTGAGCTTAGTGTTAGCTTAGATTGCGCTTAGTTTGAACCTAACTAATGCCTTACAAAAGTACCGAAGCAAAGCAAAGTTACAGTGAAATTTTTAGAACAATCTTTTTAGATAAAGCAAAGCCGCAGCATCATCCAATGCTACGGCTTTAATCAGACTTATAAGGGGCAACGGCTGGCTTCGCGATAATCAACTACTTTGACTTTACCACTCAAAATATCTTGCTTCGCTGCGTTGACTCGCTTTTCAATTTCTGGGGTGATTAAACTACGATTGTCTTTGTCGAGCGCCCAATCCACGCCACCTTCTTTCAAACCTAAATTTGACACACCGGCTTTCCATGTGCCATTTTTCATCTGCATAAAATTCTCATACACGGCATTGTCAACACGTTTGACCATTGACGTCAGCATCACACCTGGATAAAGATAATTTTGATTCGAGTCAACGCCAATCGCCATCTTGCCTTTTTCTTTTGCTGCCTGTAACGCGCCCATGCCGCTACCACCAGCTGCTGCAAAAATCACATCCACACCGCGTTCCATTTGTGCGCGCGCTAATTCACTACCTTTAGCTGGATCATTCCAAGCAGTCGCCGTAGTACCGACCACATTTTGCGCAACATCAACTTTCGGATCAACCGATTTTGCACCTTGCGTATAACCACAAGCAAATGCGCGAATCAGTGGGATATCGATACCACCAATAAAGCCAAGTTTTTTTGATTTTGATGCCATCGCTGCGGCAACGCCGACCAAATAAGAACCTTCCTGTTCTTTAAACAAGATAGAACTGACATTAGCACCAGTAGCGGCACCATCCACAATCACAAACTTCGTTTTTGGAAATTCTTTTGCGACAGTTTGCACTTGCTGTGCATGCGTAAAACCAATCGCCGCAATTAAATTAATCCCTTTGCGAGCCAAATTGCGCAACACTTGCTCACCCTGCGCGTTGCTCATCACTTGCACATCTATGTAAGAGATCTTGGTATCTTTTTTGAAGCGTTCCGCACCTTCGTAAGCAGACTGATTAAATGAACGGTCAAACTTACCACCCGCGTCATAAACCAAAGCATACTTAGGCTGGTTCGCAGCAGCCAATGCGGACACGGAAAGCAGTGCACTGAATAGAAGTGATGAACGCAATTTCATTTTTTAATAACTCCTGAATAGCTTGGTAAGCTTCATTTGCAAGGGACTTTGAATTCAGCGCCTCGCCAATTTATTAGCATAAAATTTATGGCACTCACAGACTCTGTAACTGCCGCTCTACCGCGCCTCGATATGGGATCGAGGTCTGCGCACCCAATTGGGTCACTGCCAATGCCGCCGCACTTTGTGCAAACATACAAGCAGCACGTAAATCCATTCCTTCTGCGATCGCTACTGCGAGGCTACCAACAAAGGTATCTCCGGCAGCCGTCGTATCAACGACCTTGACTTGAAACGCTGGCAAAGAATACGCTTGATCTGCATCAGCAACCCAAATCCCCATCGCACCAAGTGTCACGATCACGACACCCGCGCCAAGTTGCTGCAACACCGTCGCTGCCGCTTGCGCACTCGGCAAATCGGTAACGCTGACATCACTTAGCAAACTCGCTTCGGTTTCATTCACCACCAAATAATCAACCTGCTTTAATACCTGCGCATCGAGCTTTTGTGCCGGTGCTGGATTCAATACCACTTTCACTGGCTCTTGCCCAGCCTCTTGCGCTGCTGCAGAAACTTGCTTAGCAGATTGAATCGCATGCAACACCGTCGAGAGCGGTGTTTCCAGCTGGCATAATAACAGTTTAGCTTGTGCAATAGTGCTGCGCGCAGCATCTATGTCAGACTCAACTAAACGTGCATTTGCACCAGTTGCCAAGACAATACTATTCTGTCCCGCATCATCCAACAAAATTCCCGCAACACCAGTCGCGCAATCGGGTACTACGCGCACATGCGCAGTATCAATCGCATCAGCTTGCAAGGCTTGAAAGCAACTGTGTCCATTTGCATCATCGCCAACACAAGCAATCATACTCACCGAAGCGCCCATTCTGGCAGCAGCCACCGCTTGATTCGCTCCTTTACCACCGTGCACTAAATGAAAACGATGTCCCATCAAAGTCTCACCCGGCAGTGGCATCCGTGGCGTCTGAAAAACCAAATCCATATTGATGCTACCAACAACAGCGATGTGCGGTTTCATACCAAATGCCTCATTTCAATTTCAAACAAACTTGCGACAAGTACAAAGATGACATCGTTTTGAGCAAGTCATGCATTCCGAACGACTTACAGCTTCAATTGACCAAGAATAAATTAGAGGGGTTTACCAATTTTTGATTGCAAAAACACACTCAACATTGCTAAGCCTTTATCAAAACCATGATTATTTGGAATCACGATATCGGCATTACTACGGTGTGGCAGGATATATTTTTCAAAGGCAGGTTGATGATGATTACTCAAACGATACAAGACATCGTCTTGATCATAGCCACGCTCGACCGCGTCACGTTGCACACGACGATAGCGACGATGATGTTCTTCTGCGTCGATAAAAATTTTTAAATCAATGATGTCGTACAAAGCCGGATTATGCAGCGCATAAATACCTTCTAGCAGCACGATTGGTGCGGCTGGAATATGAAAAATCTTTGGCACAACATCCGCATTATTAAAGGTATATTCTTTGATCTCTAAACTATGGCCATCACGCAAACGCAATACGTCTTGATAGAATTTATCGAGATCTAAAGAAGACGGAATATCAAAATTCTCGATACGATTTTCGTCTTTGGATTGCTGATCGATGGACTTGTAGTAATTATCTTGCGACAACAGCGCCACACTTCCTTCAGGCATAGCCGCCAACAAGGAATTAATAAATGTAGTTTTGCCACTACCGCTACCGCCGGTAATGCCGACAAGATATGGTTTCATTGATCTAATACCTAACTTCAAATAAAAAAATCAACTAAGCGCAATACGAGTGCAATAAACTTAGTTGATTATGATTGACTGTGACCGGCTAAGTCAGGCGCGAGATGTTGTACAAATCGTGCCAAGCATTCATTGTGTGTCATATCTGCTAGCAAGCATAACGAGCTTGTGTTCTGCATTGAAGCTTGTTTAA
This sequence comes from Affinundibacterium macrobrachii, assembly GCF_014652415.1. Classification (GTDB taxonomy): domain Bacteria; phylum Pseudomonadota; class Gammaproteobacteria; order Burkholderiales; family Burkholderiaceae_D; genus Undibacterium; species Undibacterium macrobrachii. The sequence goes on along the minus strand of NZ_BMYT01000006.1, from coordinate 104,258 downwards.
AAAGCCACTTCAAACCAAATATTTACAATGACCGGATTTTATGAAGACGGAAGTATAGCGGTTTTCTATGCTTATTCACATCATGCCTAAATTGCTTATCAACTTAAACACTTGACAAAATCCTAGACAATTACACACAAAATTTGATGATTTTTGTGGCGCTCATCAAGGCGACTAAGCACTTCATTAGCAACTAAGACATACAAACTATACAAACAGCAACATCTGCATATTCGCATCAGTAAGTCGATCAACATGGAAGTCACCAACTCCAACGCAAGCACTTGATTCATCCAAATAATCCAATTAATCCTATTAAAGCAACACAACATGACGCATTTTCTATGCTTGCGACTTTAGGTTGAAGCGAATAGAATCAATTGCCACAAAGTAAGCTTTTTGACGTGAGCTACCCTCTAATTTCGGGCTTCGCCCTTTCAATGAAAAGCTCGATATGCAAATTCACCGCTTTTTTTTATTCGACAGCCAAACGCTGCCTTTACTCTCCGGTGAATACGATCACCCCTTAGTCGCCTTGTCGCTTTTTGTCGCGGTGTTAGCGGGCATCATGGCGTTCCAATTAGCAGGCATGGCGCGTACCGAAAAACGTCCATTCAATCGCCAAATTTATCTACTATCAGGCGCCTTCGTGTTGGGCTCCGGTGTGTGGTCTATGCACTTCATTGGCATGCTGGCGTTTAGCGTATGTAGCACGGCTCGTTACGACAGAATTATTACGGTGCTTTCGATGCTGCCAAGCTTCTTAGCGTCTTGGGTCGCGCTACTACTCATCGCCAAAGAACGTGTCACACGTTGGCAACTTGTAGTCAGCGGCATTTTAGTTGGCGCTGGAATTGGTGTGATGCATTACAGCGGCATGGCAGCCGTTCATAAATCATTGATACTGCGCTTCGATCCAGTAATTTTCGGTATCTCTATTATCGTCGCCGTCGCGCTATCGATTTTGGCTTTGTGGTTGCGTTTTAAATTAATCGCCAATCAAAAACTCAAAGCCAATCCGATCAACATCATCAGCGGCATTGTGTTGGGGATTGCGATTACCGGGATGCATTACACCGGCATGAAAGCCACGCATTTCTTAAATAATCCGGCATCTAATTTTGCACCAGTCGAAAATTTTGATCTGGCATTATCGATTGCTGGAATCACGACACTGGCGATTCTCATTACCGTGGCCGGTAATATTTTGCTGCGTTACCGCACCATCTATCAACGCATGGTCCATACCGAGGCGCGCACGCGCACCATCGTTGAAACCGCTATCGATGGCATCGTCACCTTTGATCATCAATGCACCATTCGCGCATTTAATAGTGCGGCTGAAAGCATATTTGCTTGGCGCGCGAATGAGATCATTGGTCAACATATTCAAGTGATCTTGCCTGCTCCCGCAGGTCACAATGAAGCCAATTATTTACGTGGCTATTTGACCGACATCAGCACAAAAACTTTGGGCTCTGGACGTGAAGTAATTGGTCTTAGAAAGAACGGTGAACACTTCCCAATGCGACTCGCGCTTGGTGAAGCAGCATTACAGAACGAGACCTTGTTCGTCGGCTTTATCACGGATATTAGTGAACGCAAACGAATGGAAGAAGCATTACGCAATAGCGAACTGCAATACCGTTCATTAATCGCCAATTTACCTGGCATCGCTTTTCGCTGTCGCTTAGATCAAGACTGGAGCATGCTCTTCATAAGCGATGCAGTGGAGCGTCTAACAGGTTGGAAGCCAGAAGACTTTACCTCAGGCAAAAAAACATTCTCGCAAATTCTGCACCCCGAAGATCGCGAATGGACTGCCCACATCGTCAGCGAAAAACTACACAGCGGCATGCCCTATATGCTGGAATATCGCATCATTGATCGCGACGGCAAAGAACATTGGGTCTCTGAAAGTGCGAGTGGTGTACGCGGCCAAAACGGCGAGATCGAATGGATTGATGGTGTCATCATCGATATCTCCGATAACAAACGACGCAATGCCGAATTTGAAGGCGTGGTCAATGCAATCAGCCGCTCTTTAGGTGTTGTTGAGTTTGATCTGCAAGGCCATATCTTAAATGCCAATCAAAACTTTTTATCGATTACAGGATATACACTGGAAGAACTAGTCGGACGACATCATTCCATCTTGTGTGCGCCTAGCGAAGTTAGCTCAGCCAGCTATCAACAGCTATGGGAAACCTTACGCAAAGGCTTGAATACATCTGGCGATTTCCGGCGCTTTGGAAAACAAGGGCAAGAGATCTGGATACACGGTAGCTACAATCCGATTTTTGATCCAGAAAATCGCCCTTACAAAATCATCAAATTTGCCAGCGATCTATCCGAGCGGCACGCAATGGAACAAGATTTGCGCGAAGCCAAAGCCAAAGCCGAACACGCAGCGGCTGCCAAGAATACCTTCTTGGCAAATATGAGCCACGAGATCCGCACGCCGATGAATGCGATTCTTGGCTTTACTGATGTGCTGCTCAGCGAACCAGTCAACGATACACAGCGACGCCACTTAACTACAGTGCGCAACTCGGCGCGTTCCTTACTCACGCTGTTAAACGACATACTCGATACCGCCAAGTTAGAACACGGTGCCGTCGAATTAGAGATTCGCGATTTTTCTCTGCGCGAAGTGTGTATGCAAGTAATGGCAACCCTACGTATTAATGCGCAAGCTAAAGCCTTGCCACTCGTACTCGATTATCCAGAAACAGTGCCAGAATTTTTCCAAGGCGATGCCTTGCGATTGCAACAAATTTTACTGAATCTAATTGGCAATGCCATCAAGTTCACAGATCAAGGTGAAGTCACGCTGCATGTTGAGCAACAAGATGCATGCATCCACCTCATCGTACAAGATACAGGCATAGGCATTGCGCCAGATCGCCTGAATCATATCTTCGATCCATTTGCGCAAGCAGATGCGTCCATGAGCCGACGCTTTGGCGGTACTGGTTTAGGCACCACAATCTCGCGTCAACTAATCGAACTGATGGGCGGTCGTATCTGGGTAGAAAGTGAACTGCATGTCGGTAGTCAATTTCATGTCGAATTGCCTTTGCCGATTGGCAAAGCGATCAGTGCGATCGATGAGCAAAGAATCATCGAACTACCGCCACTGCGCATTCTTGCAGTCGATGACGTTCCGCAAAATCTTGAATTAATCGAAGTCATCTTAGGCAAACTCGGCCACACCATCACCACTGCGCGCAATGGTGCCGAAGCGGTTGAGATTTTTTCCAACACTTCATTTGACATCGTTTTAATGGATGTACAAATGCCAGTATTAAACGGGCTAGAAGCGACGCAACAAATTCGTCTGTTTGAAGCACAGCATCAGCGTCAAGCCACACCGGTGATTGCGCTGTCTGCGAGTGTCTTGGAAGCCGATATCAAAGCAGCTAAAGCAGCGGGCATGGATGGCTTTGCCCACAAGCCGATCGATATGCAAAGACTCAGTCAAGAAATTGCGCGCTTACTGAATATCGATATTCCCGCGATGGACCTCACATCGACAGCCAATTTATCGATACAACAATTAAGTGGCTCGGTAATCGATTGGAGCCGTGGACAAAGTCTGTGGGGCAGCGAGCAACGACATCGCGAAGCCATCCGTCAATTCTTAAGCAGCTTCCGCGATGTTGTGCCGCGCTTACGCAGTATGCGGACGCAAGACGACAATTTCGCTAGTTTGGTACACAAACTGAAAGGCGCTGCGGCCAATCTGGCGCTATCGCGCACCACCAATCTTTGCAGCACAATTGAAGCCGATCTAGCCGCGCAAAATACCGATCAAATCAAATCTGCACTCGATCAACTAGCCGATGAAATCATGAATGTCGCTGATGCACTAGGTGAATTTGATACAGCCAACAACAAGCAAGACTCGAGCAAGCAGTCGATCGATCCATCGCAATTGCTACCCTTATTACAAAAGCTAGACGACGCTTTAGCACATGGTGAATTGGCGGAGAATGTATTGAGCGAACTGGCAAAACTGCTGCCAAAACATGACTTTGATGTGCTCGATCAAATCGTCAATTCCTTTGACTTTGAAGCTGCGCGAGACATGGTTGGCAAGTTAGAGCATCATTATCAATCTGAACAAAATTCAGCAGAAAATTCCAAAGAACCTTCACAAGGAAATGCGTCATGAAACAACAAGACGAAAGACCAAAAATTTTAATCGTTGATGACGCTGCAACCAATTTGCAAATCTTGCGCCAAGTGCTGCATGAAGACTATCGCTTACTATTCGCACTCGATGGTGAGAAAGCACTCAAGCTCGCACAAGAAGAAGCGCCAAATTTGATCTTGCTCGATGTAATGATGCCGGGCTTAACGGGTTTAGAAACTTGCAAACGACTCAAAGCCAATCCCGTCACCAAGGCGATCCCCGTGATCTTTGTCACCGCATTGAGTGAAGTCAGCGATGAATCGGCCGGTTTTGAAGTCGGTGCTGTCGACTACATCACCAAACCGATTAGCCCGCCCGTCGTACGCGCACGGGTCAAAACACATCTCTCTTTAGTCGGCGCAGATGAATTGCAAAAGACCCGTTTGCAAATCATCCAATGCCTAGGTCGCGCTGCCGAATATCGCGATAACGAAACCGGCTTACACGTGATACGCATGAGCCACTATTCACGCCTGCTCGCGCTGGCGGCGGGCTTTAGCGAAAGCCAAGCCGACTTATTATTCCATGCCGCACCAATGCACGACATCGGCAAAATTGGCACGCCAGATCACGTCTTGCTCAAACCCGGCAAACTAGATCAAGACGAATGGGCACTCATGCAAAAACATGTCTTGATGGGTGCGGAAATCTTGGGCGAACACGACTCCCCCCTGCTCCAAATGGCACGCACAATTGCGCTCTATCACCACGAAAAATTTGATGGCAGCGGTTATCCTCATCGCATCGCTGGCGAAGCCATTCCTATCGAAGCGCGCATCGTCGCCATCGCCGACGTATTCGACGCATTGACCTCGGTTCGTCCCTACAAAAAAGAATGGGAAGTACAACAAGCAGTCGATCTCTTAGTCAGCGAAAAAGGCAAACACTTTGATCCCGAACTCGTCGATTTGTTTATCGCACAATTGCCTGCGGTGGTCGAGATTAAAGAAAAGTATGCGGAAGAAACAGCGGCCTAAACTGTAGAAAAACCAAAGACTAAATAACTCGCTGCGCTTCGTAATAATGGTTTTCACCTTCATCGACGTAGTGGCCAACGATTGCGAATCCATGCACTTGCAAACAAGCGACATAAGCGTCTTGCCCTAACGAATGCGACACAAGACCGGTGCTCGCATCACGCCACTGACAAGCCTGTAGCGGTGCGGTGAACAACAAGCGCCCACCTGGTTTCACGTGCGAGGCAAGGCGCTGAATCAAAGCCAACTGATCTACTTCATCCAGCAAAAATAGCAAACCTATCGCCAACACCGCATCAAATTGCTTAGAAAAAAACGTACTCTCTTGCACACGCGCACAAGCCACTGGAATGGATGGAAATCGCTCCTGAAAATGCGCGAGCAAAGTAGGTGAACTGTCGATTGCCCAAACCCGCAAACCCGCTTCCTGCAAAATGCGCGTCACCGGAAAACCCGCACCACAAGCCAGCTCCAACACTTCCGCATTAGGACTTAAGCTAGCACACCAAGCTTGCAACACCGTGGTACCAATTGTTGACTGATCACGCGCTACTAGAAATTCTAGTGCGTGAGTTTCGTAGGCGGTGGCGGAATCAATGGGCATATTAAGTAAAAACGATTCAGAGAAAATTCAAAGATTTCTCAATTTGAGAATATCGATGTGCACAAATCTTGCTCACAAGGTATTCCATCATGATCGCCATCCATTTTCGGATCTGGACAATTCTTTAGAAAATATTTTGCCTCTTCACACGAATTCATTTGCGAACAGTGCTGACGACCATCGCATTGATAAAGCTTAGCGTTTACTGACGCAGAAGCAGGCTGAACTAGTTCCGTGGTTTCAGATTTAACCGCACTCACTTCACCGTCAAATGCGGCGCGTCGAGAGAACTGATCATATGCAAAAACTCCGATCACAGCGAAAAAAGCCAAGCCTAATATCCGGCTCAATAAAGACTTAGTCGATGTCGGCACTTTTGTATGAATCGCTGGACGATGACTAACAAATTCAGCGGGTGATCGGTCTAGGCATTGCAGATTTTTAGCTTCTTTTTTTCCATCTTGACCGGCTTGAATCTCAAAGCTAAGTTTCTCACCAATAGAAGGTCGCTTACCATCTTTTGGGAATGCAGAAATATGAACAAAAATATCTTGGTCACCGTGCTTGGGCTTAATGAAACCAAAACCACGATCATCATTCCACTTAGACAGCGTGCCTTCAAAGCGCATAAACATTCCACCGTATTCTCAAAAGTCAAAGCGCACAAGCTAGCATAGGGTCTAACAATCAGCAACTCAATCAGCAACTCATCAACAACTCATCAACAACTAAAGCGCAGACATTCCAATATGCACGCACAATTTGGAATTAATTCAAAATCTAGGCAGTTGGACGACTACGTCCCAATGCGCGCTTAATCAACATCAAGCACAAACTAGTCAACACCGCCGCACCAAACACAGTAATCGACATCGGCAAGGCCATCACCAACAACCATAAATGTTCAGCAGGAATCCAAGCAGCATAAATGCCAATCAAAAATCCTATCGCCCCCAAAATCAACAACACCAACACGATCAAGCTTGACATCTTTGGCTTAAAAAATAAGCCGAGAACGATTCCTGTTAGATTGGTGATGATCCAGATGTAATCGGTGTTTTCCATTGGTTTTATAAAGTTAGTTTGAGGAATCGTTGATAGTAAGACTAAACATTCAACCTCAACGTCGAAATGACGGCTGGCCGCCCATAAATTAAAAAAGAACACAGTCGCATCGCGGCCAGTCCGACCGATTGTCATGTTATATGGCTAGTCACCATCGCCGCCTCCATCGAAATCACCATCGTTGTGATCGGCGCGTCTCCCGCCTGTTCTCCACCCAGTGTGATTATTAATATCTGTTGGCATTGAATTTCCACAGTTTTCGCCAGAACTGCCCGCTTCTTTTGCCATTCTCTCCTCACGCTTCAATATCCGTTCAGTATAGAAAAGGGTAAATCCGACAAAAAGGAGTACAAATGCAATCAAAGTTAAGGTTCTACTAAACATCCAAGCAGTTGGAATGATAATCGTCCCTAGGACGATCAATACAAGTCCTAAAATTTCGCGGAAATTTAGTTTCATTTAGGGAGCCATATATCGCAGAGTTGAAAGGCCAAAGACCGGAACGTTTTCGAACGTTTTGTTATGCATTTTTAGGTGGCTTTAATTTTAGATGTATGCAGCTAACACCTGTGTCGATAGCTTTCTGAAGGTCTGAAAATATTAGATCCGCCTCGGCTTCATACATTTTTACGACCTCATTTGCCGCTGCTTGATATGCAGGAAAATAGAAGACAAAGCCTTTTAGAAAGGTAAACCAGTGATCCATATTGAAGGAGTGTCTTATTCTTTTGGCTCTACTTCCGAGCCGTTGACTTCTAAGTGATTTGAGTTGGTCTTTGCTAACCGTAAGAAAAAGCTTATTTGGTTCACATATAGATAAATTTACAGCGAAGCATCTTCCAAATTTATTAAATTGAAACTCGATAAGTTGTTGTTGAGCTCCAAACTCACGCCGGAAACAAGGCAACTTTCCAGAAAACCCTTTGCCCCTCAAGTAAGGCACTACTTGTGCCGTCAACTCGCTTCTCATCAGGTCATTTGTTTTCTTGCGCTGAACGTTAAAAAAGGTATTCATCTAAATGCATAACGTTTAAATTGAAGGGCGCGGGAACACCGCGCGTCCCGCTCGAATGAATTGTTAAGTCTCATTCCGTGCATAATGAAAAGGCCCTTTTAATTTGAGCCACAAACTCACTTTCATTTAGACTGGCGGAAACCACAAACTCTGCACCTCCAATCCAATAAAACCCTTTTTTGTCTCCTGTCGCCCCACCGTTATGGGTTGGACGAAGTTGAATGCCATTACCATCCTTTACGATTTCAACCAATTTCGATTTTAGCTGAAATGCGCGCTCCGTTTTTACCCCCGCAGCGCCTAAGCGAGGTAAAGCAGCGGCTTTCCAATCAACAGGATGCGGAACTTCACGCGTTGAAATGTCGAGAGCAGATTTCAACGTATGAGTGAACTCCAAGTCTGTGACGGATAGTGGCAAGGCGACGTATGGTGCCGACACAAGACGCAGACCAGTTGGGGTGATACAACTTGGCATTACAAGAAAGCGATCTGGGAATGAGTAGACGACGGCATTCTGCATATTGAGACTTAACGTTGAAGCTGAGCCGCGAGCGGCGGCCTGCCGACGCGAGTCGGCTCGAGTGATGGGATGGACTCCCCCGCCTTTTTGCGCGATATTAAGCGCACTGGTTCACATTGGGGATGGGTATCAGATTTCAACGTAAGGAGTCCACTATGAATACTACTACTGTGGCCGTTGATTTGGCCAAATCTGTTTTTCAACTTGCAGTTGCCGATCTGAATTGGCGAGTTATTGAACAACACCGATTGACTCGTACACAATTCGAACGATGGTTTATCAATCGCAACGTCTCGCTGGTTATCATGGAAGCTTGTGGCTCTGCTCATCATTGGGCGCGTTCTCTTAATGCTCTCGGTATCGAAGTCAAGTTACTTCCAGCAGCATACATCAGGGCTTATGCAAAACGCAATAAAACAGATGCCGCCGATGCATGTGCGTTGTTAGAAGCTGCGCGTTGTGCCGATATTCGCCCTGTTAAGATTAAATCGATTGAGCAACAAGCTTTGCAAGGTTTGCATCGCACACGTTCATTGTGGATGGGAACACGTACCTCGCGCATCAATGCATTGCGCGGTTTCTGTCGTGAATTCGGTATTTCCGTTGCGACTGGAAGTCGCAACGGCATAGAACAAATCTCACGCATTCTGGCCGACCCAAACACTGCCGTTCCTCAATTGATCCGAGGCACTATGAAATTATTGATTGAGGAAATTCATTTGCTCGAAGCGCGAGTCGCCCAATTAGAAAAAGAATTGACCCAACTCGCTAAGCAAAGCGCTGCCTGCACCACCCTACTTTCAATACCAGGTATCGGCTTATTAACGGCGACCGCGATGATTGCTGCCACAAGTGGAAGCGTTGCTCACTTCAAAGATGCTCGTCATTTCGCGAGCTGGTTCGGACTGACGCCGAAAGAGTACTCATCTGGTAACACGCGATACCTAGGACACATTTCCAAACGCGGTGATCGCTATCTTCGTATGCTTTTAACGCACGGTGCACGTTCCGTTTTGCGAGCGGCTAGCGTCAGCTTTAGTGCTGGTCGACACCTAGACGATCTACGAAGCTGGGCGCTAAAAGTGCAAGGTCGAACTAATCACAACAAAGCGGCCTGCGCACTAGCCAACAAACTGGCCCGCATTTGTTACGCCACGCTGCGTGATGGTGAAGACTATGGAACCGTACAACGCATGAATAAAAAATTAGAAAGGACTTCGTATGCAATGCCAGCTTAAATTAACAAATTAGGAATTGAGAGCATGATTTCCCACCAGCCTTTGCGTAGAGATTAATCACCCATCATGGCACAACGGAACGCAACCAGATCATTGAACGCCGATAACTCTTCCGGCAGCTTTACGCCTGCCGCTTGTAGCGAGTGGCGCAATGATCACGCAGATTCCATGTCGGCACGGAACACAATAGATTCCACATTAGATGCCGGATATACGACTGCAGGCTTATTCCTCGCGTCAAAACTATTGATTAATTTCTTGTACTTTGGGGGGAGTCCATATACGAATTGTTAGGTGTTGCTGTCCGCGACTATAGGGCGGTTCGCAAGCAACGCGGGGAGTAGCTGATGACGAACCTCCTCAATGATCTCGGTTGCTACGTTCACAGGATCGGTAGAGGGCCAGATAGTCCAATAGCGCTCTGCGTTGCCAGCAAGAATGTGGCGTTGAAAATTTGAATCCTGCAGAGCTGATTCTAAGGACGAAACTAGTGAAGTGTTGCTCTCGGGTGTCTGGCCGGCATATGCGACAACCTGGAGAACGATGCGTTTTGACGCCGCCTGAGGGATCTTTCTGACATTCAACGACTCGAAGTACGGTGAAGCGAGTGGCCTACGAGTGAACCACGTCGCGCTACGTTTGTATCCGAGAGTGCGGAGATCCTTTGCAAGCAATGACATCACTGCGTTGAAGTTAGCGATAGAACTCATTGCAACACCTAACGCAAAGCTTTGGGGCGGCTGGAGCGAAGCGTAAGCCGTCCCAGCCACGATAGTGGCGACAATAGCGCCTTGTTAGTTGCGAACAACACGATCAACCTTCCAATTTGTATACTCATAATTACTAAATTCTACCAATTCACCATATTGAATAGACCTTCTTGCCATAGACTCGATTAATATTTTTTTATTATGTTCAAGTCCATTAAACCAGCTCATAGAAAAGTATGTGTTCTCTATATAGCTAAAAATCAATTCAACCAATTTACTTGGAAGATCATTATGACTAACACTGATTAAAGAATCAGCGAATTCACCGCATTTCGTAAAACTTTTGGGCCATGAAAAAACTAAGGCATAACCGTCTTTTGTATTCAAAGTATTGACTGCAATATTCTCTACAAATTTGACACCCGGCGCCAAAGTTTGGATACGCCTTCCACTGATAGTAAAGTCAGGTGAAAAACAACCTGAAACTGCAATGTCTAAGTCACCTGTAAAATAAACAGTTAGGCTTTCAAAATCATCATAAGCTTGAGACTGGTGGCTGTTTGCATAAGTATTTAATGTTTCTTTAAAATCATCGATTCCTTTAAAAAAACCTTGCCTCATTGAGTTCAATTTTCTCTGTAATTCAACTTGAGCCTCCACTGGCATACCTCTATCAACATGTTGGCTCATGAAAGGTAACCCTTTAACTACGCTGATTTTTTTGAAGTATTCTAAGGCTACAGCTCTATAGCCTGCGATAAAACTTTGACTTTTTGAGCCGTTATATAACTCATCTTCAATAGGGCTAAACATTGCTTTGTCGTGTTTCGCACAGAAACCCTTGAAAGTAGATGCCTTTTGCCAACCTAATTTCAGTACTAGATCTTTTCCATTCTGGTCAGTTCTGAAGCAATAAACATGATTTGATTCATCGGCGATGGATTTCAACGGTCCTTTCTTTTGAATTGTATGAGCGTCAATAATTTTACTACTGCAAGAATCATCAGATGCATCAGGATGCATACACTCTTTATGAAATGTCTTTAATCTTAGCTCAGCAATGAGTCGGTTGATTGAGAGCGCTTCTTCAGTAGATCTATTCAAATGACACTTTTTATATTTCTGACCAGATCCACACCAACACGGCTCATTTCTGCCTATTTTGCTCATATGTTCCTTGTTGCAACTAACGTTCGAGCTAACCGGCCCGCGACGGCAGGACGCCGAAGGGCCAGAATGAAATGAGGCCCGTAGGTGGCATGCTGTTGCGGGTCCGGTTGAGTGATGGGATGGACTCCCCCGCCTTTTTGCGCGATATTAAGCGCACTGGTTCACATTGGGGATGGGTATCAGATTTCAACGTAAGGAGTCCACTATGAATACTACTACTGTGGCCGTTGATTTGGCCAAATCTGTTTTTCAACTTGCAGTTGCCGATCTGAATTGGCGAGTTATTGAACAACACCGATTGACTCGTACACAATTCGAACGATGGTTTATCAATCGCAACGTCTCGCTGGTTATCATGGAAGCTTGTGGCTCTGCTCATCATTGGGCGCGTTCTCTTAATGCTCTCGGTATTGAAGTCAAGTTACTTCCAGCAGCATACATCAGGGCTTATGTAAAACGCAATAAAACAGATGCCGCCGATGCATGTGCGTTGTTAGAAGCTGCGCGTTGTGCCGATATTCGCCCTGTTAAGATTAAATCGATTGAGCAACAAGCTTTGCAAGGTTTGCATCGCACACGTTCACTGTGGATGGCAACGCGCACCTCGCGCATCAATGCACTGCGCGGTTTCTGTCGTGAATTTGGTATTTCCGTTGCGACTGGAAGTCGCAACGGCATAGAACAAATCTCACGCGTTCTGGCCGACCCAAACACTGCCGTTCCTCAATTGATCCGAGGCACTTTGAAATTATTGATTGAGGAAATTCATTTGCTCGAAGCGCGAGTCGCGCACTTAGAGAAAGAACTGACCCAACTCGCTAAGCAAAGCGCTGCGTGCACCACCTTGCTGTCGATTCCTGGTATCGGCTTGTTGACTGCAACCGCAATGGTAGCTGCGACTAGTGGTAGCGTGGCTCACTTCAAAGATGCTCGTCATTTCGCGAGCTGGTTCGGACTGACGCCGAAAGAGTACTCATCTGGTAACACGCGATACCTAGGACACATTTCCAAACGTGGTGATCGCTATCTTCGTATGCTTTTAACGCACGGTGCACGTTCCGTTTTGCGAGCGGCTAGCGTCAGCTTTAGTGCGGGGCGACACTTAGACGATCTACGAAGCTGGGCACTGAAAGTGCAAGGCCGAACGAACCACAACAAGGCGGCCTGCGCACTAGCTAACAAACTGGCACGCATTTGTTACGCCACGCTGCGTGATGGTGAAGACTATGGAACCGTACAACGCATGAATAAAAAATTAGAAAGGACTTCGTATGCAATGCCAGCTTAAATCACCAATTAAGAATCGAAAGAATGATTTCCCACCAGCCTTTGCGTAGAGATTAATCACCCATCATGGCACAACGGAACGCAACCAGATCATTGAACGCCGATAACTCTTCCGGCAGCTTCACGCCTGCCGCTTGTAGCGAGTGGCGCAATGATCACGCAGATTCCATGTCGGCACGGAACACAATAGATTCCACATTAGATGCCGGATATACGACTGCAGGCTTATTCCTCGCGTCAAAACTATTGATTAATTTCTTGTACTTTGGGGGGAGTCCATATTCGAATGGTTAGCCATTTTTGCCTTTGAATAGGCCATGGTTCTCGAACGCCTGGCGGACAATCTTCAACTGCGCGCAGTCCTCCGGTGGTTCCGTTACCAGCCAAAACTCGGAGTTATCTCCAAATGGCTCGATTGCCAGAAAGGTCTTGCCGTCCACGACGAACTCGCAAAAATCATCTGGCGTCGAGATTGCGAAGCGTCGCTGCTTCCGAATGACAGTAGCACCGGGGATGCTAGCTATGACGCGAGGGACGCCATGCCGCCCAAGCAAAATATTGCTCACGCTGAATCCGGTGAGGTGCCCATCGTCATTTCGAAGTTCGCGGGTCTTCATGATGGCTAACGCAGAAATAACCGGCGCGCGTCAGCGCGTCCGGCGCAGGCCTTGGCCTGCGCGTAGTTGATTGACGTGTTATGCCCATTACTCACCGATGAATTCCTTGTGATCTGGAACCATTCGCTTCTCAATGAACTCTTGCATATTACTAAAGACAGTGGTGACTGGCCATGGAAGGCGTTCTTGTGATTTGGCCCAAGTAAGATGAACTACTGCGACTTTGCCTGAACCATCAAGAAACTGGAACAAAGCGTCGTCTGAGTCACCACGGGCAATCAGGCGCACTGGTATGCCAAACAATGCGTGGTCTGGTGGTAGTTCTAAGTGAAGCTGTTTCAGAAAGATTTGATGAAATTCTGGTGAGTGATTTTCAGTTGACCACCATGGATCTAGCCAATACATGTGAAGACCTTAAAGGGCATAACTTGTTTTAAAGTGAAAAAACCGAAGTTAACACATCCTTAAAATTTGATCAACAAAGTTTCGAGTCGCTCAAAGTCCTTATCCAGCTTTGCATAGATTGATAATGTCTACTCACTTCGCGGTATAACAGAATCGACAAAAGAGGCGCGCTCATTTTGTGCAATAGGTTTAATCCACCGCAACTGAATCGACAATAAGCTGCTTGTACAACAGCACATTTGAAATATATACTTCGCATACGATTCATATTCATACCATATCAAGGAAATTTCATGGGCATCGTCAATATCGATGAAGAGTTACACGATCAAATGCGTAAGGCGAGTGCGGTGTCTTGTCGTTCGATTAATGCGCAGGCGGCGTATTGGATTAAGATGGGGATGTTGTGCGAGATGCATCCGACTTTGAGTTTTCATCAAATCATGGCGGAGGAGATGCGCGCGGCGGGAGTGGAGACGCAGGCTTTGCGGGTAGTGAGCGCATGAGTAGCACTATCATTAAACAGCCTGAAGAAATCGCTTTGATGGCGGAGGCGGGTAAATTATTAGCGCAGGTATTTACGCATTTGGATCAGCTTAATCTGATCGGCATGTCGACCATGCAGGTCAACGATCTCGTCGATCATTACATCACGCACGATTTGCAAGCGCGACCAGCGAGTAAGGGGCAGTATGGTTATGCCTATGCCTTGAATTCTTCGCGCAATCATGTGGTTTGCCACGGTGTACCCTCGCCTACCGAGATTTTGCAAAATGGCGATATCGTGAATTTTGACATCACCTTGGAGAAGCATGGTTTTATTGCCGACTCCAGCAAGACCTACTTGGTCGGCGAAGTTGCGCCAGCAGCCAAGCGTTTGGTGCAGGTGACCTACGAAGCCTTATGGAAAGGGATTAAGGCGGTGCGACCTGGTGCGCGTTTGGGCGATATTGGTTTTGCGATTGAAAGCCATGCACGCAAACATGGTTACACGGTGGTGCGCGAATATTGTGGACATGGCATTGGACGCGAAATGCATGAGGCACCCGAAGTTTTGCATTGGGGTAAACCGCGTACAGGATTAACACTACGCGAAGGCATGGTGTTTACGATAGAACCGATGATTAACCAAGGTAAAGCCGCGGTCGATACTGAGGATGATGGCTGGTCGGTGGTGACGGTCGATGGCAAATTGTCTGCGCAATTTGAACATACTGTCGCAGTGACTAAAGATGGCGTGCGTGTTTTGACTTTGCGCCCTGATGAAAAGCTTGGTGGTTGAGGGAGCGTCATAGGTCGGCATTCTGATAGCACTCCCTCTCCCGCGAGCGGGAGAGGGTTGGGGTGAGGGAGGTTGATAAGCGAGAAAACATGTTACCTGCATGTGCTTTCAATATCGAACGTGGCATCGAAATGCATTTCGTCAATCTGAGCTACCCTCACCCTAGCCCTCTCCCGCTTGCGGGAGAGGGGACATTCTCCCCCCACTTATCTCCGCACATCAATCAGAAAACACCTATATCCAAATTCAATTGGAAAATTGTGGCTTTTTCTATCACAATGATGGAATACGAAAGAGGATGCAAAGACATTCCCTCAATTACCCAACCAAGATGCGGATAGCCCATGTTAAGCGACCATCAACAAGAGACGGTTCAAAGCGCGATTCTCGAACACAAAACTGAACAGTTTCATCAAAGCGGCTTGCTGCCGATACTTCATGCGATTCAAGATCGCCTCGGTTTTATTCCTGCCGACGCAACGCCCATTATCGCTAAAGCACTGAATTTATCGCGCGCTGAAGTGCATGGCGTGATCACGTTTTATCACCACTTTCGGCAAGAGCAACCGGCACAAACCATCGTTCAGGTTTGTCGTGCCGAGGCTTGTCAATCTATGGGTGCCGAAACTTTGTGGCAACACGTTTGCCAACGTGCAAATAAGGACAATGCGATTACTTTAGAACCCGTGTATTGCCTAGGACTTTGTTCAACCGCACCAGCAATCAGTGTGAATGAACGTCCGTATGCACGCGTGAACGCCGCGCGTTTTGATCAACTGCTTACACGTCATCAGGATACGCAAACTAGTAGCACGACATCAGCAGAAGTAGCAAAGGAGAATACGAAATGAGTATTCGTATTTATGTGCCTGCCGACAGCGCAGCCATCGCTTTGGGTGCAGATGAAGTTGCTGAGGCAATACTCGCGCAAGCACAACAACGCGGTATCGAGATCGACTTAATTCGCAATGGTTCACGCGGTATGTTTTGGTTGGAACCTTTGGTGGAAGTTGAAACAGCTGCTGACACTACTACCGGGCGAATCGCCTACGGTCCGGTTCAAGTAGAGGATGTGAGCGCCTTATTCGACGCTGACTTTTTACATGGCGGTGCGCATGCTTTAAGTCTCGGGTTAACCGAAGCGATTCCGTATTTACAGAAACAAGAACGCGTGTGTTTTGCGCGCATGGGTGTGATCGACCCGCTGTCACTTAGCGATTACGAGGCGCATCAAGGTTTTGCAGGCTTGCGCCGCTGCTTGAGCATGTCACCCACTGAGATCGTACAAGAAGTGCTGGATTCTGGATTGCGTGGTCGTGGTGGTGCTGCTTTTCCAACCGGGATTAAGTGGAAAACCGTGGCAGCAGCGCAAGCTCCACAAAAATACATCGTCTGTAATGCTGATGAAGGTGACTCTGGTACTTATTCCGACCGCATGACGATGGAAGGCGATCCCTACATGCTGATTGAAGGCATGACCATCGCTGCTATCGCCACAGGCGCAACGCAAGGATACATCTACATTCGTTCTGAATATCCACGAGCGATTGAAGTCATGCAAGCAGCGATTGCAAACGCCACAAAGGCGGGCTACTTAGGCGATAGCATTGCTGGCTCGTCATATAGCTTTCACTTGCAAGTACGCAAGGCGGCGGGATCGTATGTGTGCGGTGAAGAGACCGCCATGCTAGAGAGCATCGAAGGCAAACGCGGTGTGGTGCGTGCCAAGCCACCTATTCCCGTAATGCAAGGTTTATTTGGCGCGCCGACGGTGATCAATAATGTGATCAGCTTTGCCTCGGTGCCGCGCATACTTGAACGTGGTGCCGCTTACTACAAAAACTTGGGCTTAGGTCGTTCGACTGGCACCTTACCGATTCAACTCACGGGCAATATTCGCTACGGTGGTTTAATCGAAAAAGCCTTTGGCGTGACTTTGCGTGAATTGCTGTTTGATTTCGGTGGTGGTAGCGCCAGTGGTCGTCCTATCAAAGCGGTGCAAGTTGGTGGTCCACTTGGGACTTATGTGCCAGAACAATATTGGGATCTGCCCTTCGATTACGAAGCCTATACTGCGGTTGGCGCCACGCTCGGTCATGGTGGCATTGTGGTGCATGACGATACCGCCGATTTATCCAAACTAGCGCGCTATGCGATGGAATTTTGTGCGATTGAATCTTGCGGCAAATGTACGCCTTGTCGCATTGGCTCCACGCGTGGTGTCGAAGTGATAGAACGCTTGGTGCAAGCTGATACCGATTCTGCGCTCAAACCCGCGCAAGAAAAACTCTTACGCGATTTGTGCCACACCATGCAATACGGCTCGCTTTGCGCACTCGGTGGTATGACACCGAATCCGGTGATTTCTGCACTCAATTATTATCCGCAAGACTTTGGTCTCGCAGCGGCAAATCCGGCTTCGGATCCATCCAAGGTCTAGGAGAACAAGATGCTTTCTCATTTAAAAGATACTGATTTCGGCACACCTCGTCGCGAATCTGAACAAACCGTCAGCTTAGAAATCGACGGTGAAATCGTCACCGTTCCAGCAGGCACTTCCTTGATGCGTGCGGCGGTGGAGGCTGGTGTACAAGTTCCTAAACTGTGCGCCACCGATAGCTTAGAACCATTTGGCTCTTGCCGCCTCTGCTTGGTCGAGATTGAAGGACGCAAAGGATTTCCTGCCTCCTGCACTACACCTGCGGAAGCGGGCATGAAAGTCAAAACCCAAAGCCCACAATTACAAGAATTACGCAAAGGCGTGATGGAGTTATATATCTCTGATCATCCTTTAGATTGCCTGACTTGCTCTGCCAATGGCAATTGCGAATTACAAGATATGGCAGGCGTCACGGGATTGCGCGAAGTGCGCTACGGTGTTGGTGCTGGCGATGGTAAAACTAGCGGTGGCAAACATCATCTCGATAGCAAAAAAGATGAATCGAATCCCTACTTCACTTACGATCCATCCAAATGCATCGTCTGCAATCGTTGCGTACGCGCATGCGAAGAAACCCAAGGTACATTTGCTTTAACCATTAGCGGTCGCGGATTTGAAGCGCGCGTTTCACCGGGCCAAGATCAGCCGTTCATGGAATCGGAATGTGTGAGTTGTGGCGCTTGTGTCGAAGCTTGTCCTACCGCGACTTTGCAAGAAAAAACGGTGATCATGTTGGGTCAAGCCGAGCACAGCAAGATCACCACTTGCGCGTATTGCGGGGTGGGTTGTGGTTTTAAAGCAGAGATGAAAGGCAACCAAGTGGTACGCATGGTGCCGTGGAAAGATGGCAAAGCGAATGAAGGCCACTCTTGCATCAAAGGACGTTTTGCTTGGGGCTATGCGACGCACAAAGATCGCGTCACCAAACCGATGATACGCAAGAGTATCCATGATGCATGGCGCGAGGTGAGTTGGGATGAGGCGATCAATTATGCTGCTTCCGAATTTAAACGCATACAAGCTAAGTACGGCAAAGACGCTATCGGCGGCATCACCTCATCACGCTGCACCAATGAAGAAACCTATCTAGTACAAAAATTAGTACGTGCGGCTTTTGGCAACAACAATGTCGATACCTGCGCGCGCGTTTGCCATTCGCCAACTGGCTATGGACTGGGGCAAACATTTGGTACGTCGGCAGGAACACAAACCTTTAAATCCGTCGAACATGCCGATGTGATTATGGTGATCGGTGCCAATCCAAGCGATGCCCATCCGGTGTTTGCCTCGCGTATGAAAAAACGTCTACGCCAAGGTGCAAAATTGATCGTGATTGATCCGCGCCAAATTGACTTGGTCGATGGGCCGCATGTCAAAGCGGATTATCACTTACAACTCAAACCCGGCACCAATGTCGCCATCATCAGTGCACTGGCGCATGTGATCGTGACTGAAAGTTTGGTTGCGCAAGACTATGTACAAGAACGTTGCGACAACAAATCATGGCGTGAGTGGAGCGCATTTGTGGCGCGTGCTGATAATTCACCAGAGGCGATGGAGGCTGTCACAGGTGTCCCTGCAGCTCACATCCGTGCTGCTGCGCGTCTGTACGCGACCGGCGGCAATGCGGCGATTTACTACGGCTTAGGCGTGACCGAACACGCACAAGGCTCAACCATGGTAATGGGCATCGCCAATCTGGCAATGGCAACCGGTAACGTCGGACGTGAAGGCGTTGGCGTGAATCCACTGCGCGGTCAAAACAATGTGCAAGGTGCTTGCGACATGGGTTCTTTCCCACATGAGTTGCCAGGCTATCGACATATTTCTGATAGCACGGTGCGTTCACAATTTGAAGCTGCATGGGGGGTTACACTGAATCCTGAACCAGGTTTACGCATCCCGAATATGCTCGACGCTGCACATGCCGGCGAATTCAAAGGCCTGTATTGTGAAGGCGAAGATATCGTTCAATCTGATCCAAATACCCAGCACGTCACCGCCGCATTGATGGCGATGGAGTGTCTGGTGGTGCAAGATATTTTCTTGAATGAGACAGCAAAATACGCGCACGTGTTTTTACCGGGTTCTTCTTTCCTCGAAAAAGACGGCACCTTTACCAATGCCGAACGTCGTATCTCACGCGTACGCAAAGTAATGCCGCCCAAGGCTGGTTATGCTGATTGGGAAGTGACAATGAAACTGGCGAATGCGCTTGGTTATCCTATGCAGTATCAACACCCTAGCGAGATCATGGCGGAAATCGCCGCACTGACACCGAGCTTCCGTGGCGTTAGTTACGAAAAAATTGATCAACATGGCAGTGTGCAATGGCCATGCAATGAGAACACTGCAGAGACCGGCACCGCGATTATGCATGTCAATCAATTTGTGCGCGGTAAAGGACGTTTTATCATCACGCAATATGTCGCCACCGATGAAAAAGTCACACGCAAATTCCCACTCTTGTTAACCACCGGACGCATTCTGTCGCAATACAATGTCGGAGCGCAAACACGTCGCACAGAAAACAGTCAATGGCATCACGAAGACCGTTTGCACATTCATCCGCATGATGCGGAAGAACGTGGCATTCGGCACGATGCATGGGTCAAAATCGAAAGCCGCGCGGGCGATACGGTATTGCGTGCCTTTGTGACGCAAACCATGCAACCGGGCGTGGTGTACACCACTTTCCATTTCCCTGAATCGGGTGCGAATGTGATTACTACCGACAATTCGGACTGGGCGACTAACTGTCCTGAGTACAAAGTGACTGCGGTGCAAGTCATGCCAGCCAAACCGAGTATGAAACAATCTGCATGGCAGCAAGCGCAACAGGCGTTTGATACGGAACAATTGGCGCTGGCACAGGCTGCTTGGCCTGAAACGACTCAAACATCAAATACGTCATCAACGGCGAGATCAACAACTTGAACACGATGAATGCAAGCATGTCGATAAGCGATTTAGATGAGCAGACCCAAGATACACGCGCGCAGCCAGTGATGCGTTTGCGCGATGGTCAACTGCAACAAGCGCAAGACCAGATTGCGCAAGAAGTTGCGGTGGCCTTTGTGTTTAATGGCATTGCTTTCGCGGTGATGATGGCGAGCCCCAGTGATCTGCAAGACTTCGCTTATGGCTTCGCTTATTCAGAGGGCATCATCGAGCACGCGGCGCAAATCTATGATTGCGAAGTAAAGCAAGAAGCGCAAGGCTACACACTGGACATCACAATTGCCAGCGCTTGCTTCGCTCGACTCAAAGACAAGAAGCGTCAACTCGCCGGTCGCACTGGTTGCGGTTTGTGTGGGGTTGAAAGTCTAGAGCAAGCGATACGCCAACCAGCGGCGATTCAATCCGAAATGCGTTTTTCTGCTCCAGCAATTTCCGCCGCATGCACGGCGATGCGCGCACAGCAAAATTTATTAGACGCGACTGGCAGCAGCCATGCCGCTGCGTGGTGCCATGCGGATGGAACAATTGCCGTCATTCGCGAAGATATCGGCAGACACAATGCACTCGACAAAGTCATCGGTGCTTGCCTGCGCCAAAGCCTAAACATGCCACAAGGCTTTGTCTGCGTTACCAGCCGTGCCAGCTACGAGATGGTACAAAAAACTGCGAACGCCGGCATTCCTTTACTCGCCGCGATTTCCGGTGTGACCAGTTTAGCCATCGATATCGCACAACAAGCCACTTTATGTTTGCTCGGCTTCACCCGAGGCCAAGACTTTAGCGTCTATTGCCATCCACAACGTTTACATTTCACGACACCATGAACACTCTCGACAAACTCGTCAAAATGGCGAATCAAATCGGCACATTCTTTGAAAGCTTCCCTGATCGTGAAGAAGCCTTAGACGGCATCGCCAATCACCTTAAGAAATTTTGGACACCACATATGCGCGATACCCTCATCGCTGGTATCGAGTCGCACTCAGTCGAAACACTGAATCCCATCGTCACAGACGCCATCATCAAACATCGTGCAAGCATGTTTGCAAGGGCGATGAGCAATCAAAGTACTTGAACACTCTCTACTCGAATCAACTCGCAAGCGCCAGCCCCTGTATCCTCACGCGTTAATGACGATTGCCAACGCCAACCATCGGGCGCACTCACGGCAACCAATTTTCCACGTAACTGAATGATCTGTCCAGGGCGCAATGCCTTTAAGGTTTTCTCGATTTGCGCATTGGCGGGAATCATATGCATATTAGCGCTGTGACTAGCGATTTCGGCGGGTGGACGTGGTGGCTGATCTTCCCAGCGATAATAATAAAAGCGATTGCTCTGCGAAATTGTCAGTGAAGACAAAACTTCAGAATCCGACATCGATCCCCAACCTAAAGCCAAATCCACGGGCGACAAATCCGCCTCACGCCCAATCGAATACAACTCCTTCGCCAAGATGCGCGCTTCAATATCAAAATCTGCAAGTGCCTTGATCGTGTAATCGCCTTTCTGCCAACTATCGCCACGATCAAGCATCGTTTGCACTGGCTCGCGTTGCACCAAAACGCCGCTTGCATGCGAAATCGGCTTTTGCGCGCGCTGTTGATACTGATGCCAACCACCAAATACGATCACTGCTGCGAGCAGCCAACGCCATGAGAACATGTTTTATCCTTTGTTTGAAATACGTCGCGACCATCATAGCAAAGCTTTACTGAATTTTAAGATGCAATTTTGGGTTATGGCGTGCAAGCGTTACTTCACGCGATTCGTGACTGCTATTTTCCTGTATTTTTCTGTCGATTTTCCTGAATTATTTGTCTAAGTTCATGCCAGTGAACCTGGGTATAGCGACGTAAAATCCAAGGCTTTCTTTTGCCAAATCGATGTTTAGAAAGAACTCGCTTGACCACCCAATCGATTGGAAAGCCAGCCCACTCTGGTGCGGGCAAATCGAATATATTGAATCTAAGAGCCGGCAAGACTTCATTAAATAATATCCTCTCCAACTCATCGATACTGTATTTAGAATCAGCACATCTTTGGGCAATGAAGTTGTAGGACAGCGTGACATCGGTATCCATATACAAATCCTGCATACAATCCCAAATTGGGGTTCTGTCTTCTACGTCTTGTTCGGGAGGATTCATGTTCATCGAATTTCTAACATAGGCACAACTTGGGATGCATATATGTGAAAAAGGCAGTGAAGAAAATTGCGACGAGTCTAGACATTTTTTATTGGGCTATATATGCAATATCTTCGAGACACACATGATATTCCTGGTTACTGGCAGTAACAATCAGAGTCGCTAATAACTCGCCTGTATCTTGGTTGAGCGGCATAAAACATTCCACCAACCCGAAAAGATTAGAACCATTTTCTTGCTTAAAATAGCGAACAAGGATGCGCGCTTCACTAGCTTGGCAGATGGTCGCAGAACGCTGTTCTCCGACAAGACAAAAATCGATGTCAGCAGTGATCGCTTCTACAATCGGCCTATCGTAAGCCAATGCATAGGCAAAACGTTCTGCGATCGAATGGTAGTCGCAGTCTTTAATCATTCCCACTAATTCCGAGCCAATATCGGTTAGTGGTGCTTGATAAGTTTGGTTGAAGTTGATTTTCATGCGAGGTTGAACGTTTGTACTGTCAACCTTTGACATGAGTTGCGACCGACAGGTACAGCCAGTTGGGCATCCGCTCGATGGAATAGTTGGGCGTCATTTCGCAGTCGTCGCGCTTACTTGTCATGCCAGCACGCCCCGAAGTAGACGACATCCGAGGACATGAACGCGAACGGTTTCTTCGAACCTTCGACATACTCATTGATTACCAACGTGTAGACGGCAGACCCAGACCCAACTTCATTCGGGCGAAGGATGGAAATGGCCTTGAAGGAGTTCTCTTTGGATCCTGGATCGATGACTGTTGGTTCTGTGGCGTAGTTGTTTCGGAGCGGGCCGGACATTGCGCCAGTACGCCGACTGACAGAGAACTCCTTGCCGATCCATGTTTTCCGCTCGCCGTGAACAAGGGAGGCTGGCCCCTCCCCCTGCGCCGTATGGATTCGCTCGACCTTACACCTATAATCAGCATGCGCGGCAGCGTCCGTAGTCGCAAAGATGAGGGCTGAGAGAGTGAGGAGACGGAGTGTGGTCATGACGCCCAACTTGTTTTAAAGTGAAAGAAACCGACGCTAACACACTCATAAATTTTCATCAAGAAAGTTCCAAGCCTTTCAAAACTCTTGCTACGTGTGAATGCAACTCAATTAAGGTAGCAAGCTCAAGGTTTGACGCGAGCGTAATTTTCGCTATGAGTTCCCTCCCCTTCAAGGGGAGGGCTAGGGTGGGGATGGGTTTTGTGGATGAAACATAAAATGTAAATGACAGAAACCCATCCCCATCCCAGCCTTCCCCTTGAAGGGGAAGGGGCAAAACCACGTAATCTAAAATGTCATAAAATTTCATCATTTACTACGACTAGCTTTTGTTGTCGCTGCTTTCAACTACTTCACTATTTCAAGCGCCAAGGTTTAAGCGGAATCATGAGCTTACTATCCGAGAACCATTTGATTTCTAAAGGCTCTTTACCATCCGCACTAGTTTCGTCGCTGACGTCTTTTCCTGTTCCCATATTGACCTGGGCATTACTGTTTTTATTCACGTCCAACACGATCACCAGTCGGCTGCCGGGTGGCAGTAATTTTGCTGTCATTCGCGCATTCACAATTGGTACTTGTGTTTTCTTTCCGGGTGTCAGTAGCTTGCGCACCGACATGTCGTGCGCATAGCTGGCACGGCCAATATAGTAGTTAAGAAAAACTACCTCGCCTTCCGGTGATATTGCGTAGAAGTTGTAGCCTATGTCGACATCACGTTTATTGATGGCGATGGAAAAGTGGCCGGTGATGCTTCCAGCAAGTTGCATTGTTTCCGTGAACGGTTCTGTGACAAACACAAGGCCGTTACTTTTTGGTAGTTGCTTGTGAATCAAAGGCCACATACCGGCGTCGTTATTCGTAGTGCTACGGTCAGCCAAATCCACGGTTTGCGCTACAAAACTGAGCATACTTGGTTTGCTTGATGTCAGCCGATAATAAGCGTCCTGATCTTGTGTCGTACCAAGATAAAAAGTCTGCGCCTCTTGGTTTAACTTTTGTAATGATGGATGGTGTTGCCACGTATTGCTCCCCATCAGTTGGTAATTGACTTTGTCCTTTAATAGTGCGGGACGTGGTTTATTGAAAAGCACATAGTCAAACCATTGGAAGGTCAGTTCTTCTGTATCTTTTTCTAAAGCGACAGGATCGAGTTGATAATTACTATGGTGCGAATATGGCACACCTTGCGCGGTGCCGTGACTGTACGGGCCGATCAGCAAAGTGTGATTCGCTTTTGGATTGTATTGGTAGTGCTGCTTCAAAAAATCGATGGCTGAAATTTGTCCACCATCGAAATAACCAGTGATCGATAACACTGGGATATTGATCTTCTTGTAGTCATTTTTGTAGGGCAGCATTTGTTGGTAATAGCTGTCATAGTCTGGATGCTTGAGCCATTTTTGGAACCATGGATTCGGTGTTCCTTCTACTTTGTCGATATCTCGGAAAGCACGGCCACTTTTATACAAGTTTTCAAAAACATCATCCCAATACTTTCTATCTGCATAGACAGAATGATCCATGGTCTTGTTGTTTGTCACATGAAACGCCCATTGATAATTAGGGGTGATAAAAATATTGTTTTCGATAGGAAGCCCGGTCATCGGATTGGCGGCGGCATAAGGCACGATGGTTTTTAATGCCGGATGCATGTATTTGGCGGCGGCCCACTGGGTGAAACCTAAATAGCTACCACCATACATCGCCACTCGACCATCGCTCCATGCTTGTTGGGTAATCCAGTCTATAACTTGCGTTGCGTCTTCACCGTCTTTTTCCCATGGAATGATGTCATCTGGACTGAGACGCTTGCCGCGTGTGTTGGCAATTACGCCGATATAGCCGTGCGCCGCGGCATGGATCGCTGTTTTGATGTGCCAAGCTTCGTCGGCATAAATAGAAAACTGAAATGCTGCAGGACGCTTGATAGCATCTTGTTTTGGTCTGACGACCACTGCGGATAAACTCACGCCCGATTTTGTCTTGATAAGCAGGTTTGGCTCAATCACATAGCGCTTGTCATTTTCTGCGCTGAGAACTTGATTTCCCGTTCCGAGAATACGCTCATAGACTTTGTAAAGCTGATAGTTGGTCACGAGCCGAACAATATCGCTCTTCTTCAACATATCGCTAGACTTTAGCCGTTTAAACAAGTTCAGCATAAAATCCTGCCCCATCTCTAGTGACCAACCAAGGCAATAGCTCACCTTGTATAAGTCTTCATTTGAAAAGGTGCCGAGTTTGGTCGTCATCAAAGTCATTAGTGCTTGCGCATCATACTGATCGGTCTTAGGCGAAGCTTGTCTGAGCCATGCATCGCTTGAATAGTGAAAATAGCCTAAGGGATTTTTTTGTTTTGCGATGAGCGCATGCGTCTGCTGAAAATCGCTTAAGAAGGAAGCGATGGCGATTTTGTCGTCATCTCTACTCGCATCATCAGTGCCGAGCTTTGATTGCTGTACCAACTCATTTAATTCTTGTCGAAACAGATCTGATTGCAATAATTGCAGTGCATCCGCTCTTTGCTCCATTTTGGCACCGACTAGGCTAGCGGGCTTTTGATAGGTTTCGTTAGACCAGGCATATTCAATGGTCAGCGCTTGTAAAATTAGCACAATGAATACCATGATCGCGGATGGCTTTAGTTGTCTCATAACTTGACTCCATGTTGAATGAAGTGAACGAGCATAAAAAAACACAATAGAAATGTCGTGACGACAACATGACTTTTCATGACTTTTGATAACTTAGACAAATTTTCATTAATTCCTCGTAGGAAGCAGGCGCACAAAACACGCTGAACGTGATATTTTTCTAACTGACAACCGCTCTTCTCTAAAAAATTCATGCGCTGGCAAATCGAACAATTCCTTTTTTGCGATCAACAACAAACCCTGAGCAGCAAAGAGCAAGTGCGGCAGCTTGAGCCGATGGCAGTCGAATTGCTCAGTTATTTTTGCCAACACCCAGATAGTATTGTTAGCCGCGACGAACTCATCAATTCGGTTTGGCTTGGTCGGGTTGTGACAGATAGCGCCGTGAATAAAGTGGTCACCAAGTTGCGTAGATATTTCGATGACGATGCCAAAAGCCCACGTTTCATTGCCACTTTTCCCAAGAAAGGCTATAAGTTCATCGCCCAAGTACGCGCCATCGAAACCCACAAGCCCCTCGCAGATATCACAGAAATTAGCCAGCCAACAGCGGATCAAGTAGATACCGCGAGCATGGATACAAGCGCGCATTCACGGCAATCTGCTGAAGTAGAAAGTTCACAAAAGTCATCCCGCAAATTTGCGTGGGCAGCCGCTGCCATGTTCGTGATTGCGTGCTTTATTGTTCTCGCCCAATTTATCTCATTCAAACAAACGCCAGCACTCACGACCACTGGCAAATCGGTCGCACTCACGCGTGACGCCGGTGCTGATGTATTTCCTAACTTATCTGCTGACGGCAAGCTGTTAAGTTATGTTGAAGTGCGCGATCGTAAAATGATCCTCAAGGTAAAAAGACTGTCTGATGAAAGCGTCTTCGTATTCGATCATGGCGAAGCAAAAACGACCTCGGTTGGCCCTGCCGATTGGAGCGATGACGGCACGCAGATCGTCTATTTGGTCACAACACCCGAATCCTGCCAATACTTCATCCGCACACTTCAAGGGGCTTGGTTTTCTGAACCGCAACTGATTCACAACTGCCCAGTTGGTAGCTATGGAAAAATAGAATTCACTCACGATGTGAATAAACTGATTTACGCAGAATCAGAAGGACACAATGCGCCGTATTCCTTGTTTGAACTCGATAGAAAGACGGGAAAAAAGCGCCGACTTTCGCAACCAGAATTAGTCATCGGTGGCAATAGCCAATTTGACCTTCATCCTACACAAAATAAACTATTGATCTCGTCGCCCGACAAGCAACAATGGGAAGGTTTTTATGAACTCAATTTAGACACTGATCAACTCAAACTACTATTCAAACTCGATGCCTATATTTGCTGCGGTATTTGGAGTCAGCAAGGCGATCGCGTGATCTTGATGGGCGAACATCCAGCAAATCAATTACTCAGTTACGATTTAGGCGGCAAGAATGCCTACCCGGTCTATTCTGGGAGTTTAAATTTAAGAGCACCGACACGACATAGCAACGGCAAGGACTACCTCTTTCCCGCTGGCGAATCGAATCAGAACATTCTCCAATTTCGCTTTGACACACAGAACTCAGAAGAACTGGTAACCAACTCAGTCGATGACAGACTCGCGACTTTTTCAGAAAAAAATCAAACCCTAGCGTTCATTAGTTTGGCCACTGGCGGCGAGGAAATTTGGCTACGGCAAGCGGTCTCCAACGCTGCACCTAGTACCTCAAACAATACAGCAAAAAGACTCAGTCAATTCAACGATGGCAGGCATTACATCGATCTGCAATGGCGACCAGACGGCAAGCAATTGTTAGCACTCAGCCTGAACGAAATTCACCTGATCGACACCATCTCAGGACAGTGGACTAAAGCGAAACTACCGCAAAGAGAAATGCGCGCAGTCTCATTCAAAGACAATCAAACCATCGCCTTTAGCATCAACGTCAATGGCAAATGGCAGATCAATTACTACCACCTAGACAGTGAGACCACTTCGCTAGAAAAAGACGAATGGCAGTACGCAAAATTTTCTGAACAAGAAGAAGACACGCTGTGGATCAATCAAGCAGGAGATCTCTACGCCGGAAAGATACCAAGAAAAGTGACCGAACTCGACGCAGAAAAAATCGACTGGCTATCCGGCAGAATCTTCAACATCCAAAAACACGGCGAAGCATGGTACTGGCAACGCCGCGCCGGACATCGTTTAGAACTCTTGCAAAAGATAGTAAATCAATCACCCAAACCAATCTTGATCAGCGACAGCTATCATTTCAATATAGGTAAATCGGGCGTGTATTATCATCAATCACCTCCGCAGAATATTGATATTTATCGGACGGTGTTGGTGCAGTAGAAGGGTTGTTTTTCAATATAATTTGAAAGCAAATGATCAGAAACGACATGGACATTGGCATTAGAACCTAGCTGCTTCACACCCGCTTCGCCATGCTGTTGTGCGAAATGATTGAGGACATGTAAACAAGGCGTCTCAATGAAGGAGTTCATGAACTCCAAAATTTCATGATTCTTCTTTCCCCCTTCAACTCGCCCCACATAGACTCTGAGCCTTTACACGCTAGCTTATACAGTTCGCGAGCTAAGTTCTCTACCTCTGGTCTAAGGCATAAAGGGTGCAATGCAGCACTGGGGACATGAGGCTTTTTATTTTGCTTCTTATTCCGCGCAAAAGGCGACCTTTAAGGCAAGTAGTAGATCGTCTACTCTACTAAAAAAGCAAACTTGGCGAGGTTGGTGATATGAGATTTTCAGCCTCTGCATATTCGATCTAAGTTTTAATGCCTCTTCGATTGCGATTTGCTTGTGCGAACCACGACCTAAAAATTCGGCCAATACAAATGATCGGTACAAATGATTAATTCAGCGCAGCTTTTTCACCTAAACGGATTAATCACTTTGACACCAGTGGCGGCAAAATCATTACTGTTCCGGGTAACAACATCCAAGCCATGGATTAGCGCAATCAATGCAATTTGTTTGTCTATTGGATGTTGATTTTGTGATGCCATCAGCTTCCCCCACACCTGCGCGCAGTCGTCATCAAAAACTAAAATCCGATCAGCATAATCCTGAACAATCGTATTTAGCCAACGCTCTAAAACCTTCGCTTGTTCTGCATCGCCTCGTTTAGAAATTTTCTCTATGCCAGCGCGAATTTCACCTATCGTTTGCACCGACAAATAGACCGACTCAGGATCTACGTTTTTCTAAAACTCCCTGACACCGATATTCGCTTTTGCGCCTTTACGGCGTTCACTGATGACGTTCGTATCAACTAAAAACAAGTGCCCTCCCTAAGCCGAGCGGCAGTCAAAGTCCGAATCCAAACCTACATTCGGCATGCTAGTCAGTACGTCAACCAGAGAGCGCCGAGTTGGACGCTGCAAGGCCGCTCTTAAAATTTCACGATGTTCCGCTTCAGCGCTTCGTCCATTTGCCGCACCACGCTGTTTTAACGCTAAAGCGATATCATCGTCAATATTTCTTACTAATAGTTTCGTTGTCATCACACCCTCACTTATGTGCTTGCAATGCTAGCAGTTTAATCCGACAACGATAGCATTGCTATTCTCGGTTATTAAAGTCGTAAACTAAGCCTTATATTTTACGCCGCTTTCCGAAGCCTTCAATCTGGCAGGATCGAAATTAAAGTCGTAAACAAATGTTCGATTTCGTCCCTAATATTAACTTCTTTTTCAATTAAAGTCGTAAACTGGGATCAGTATAAAAATTAGCGCGATATTGCAAAATAAGACTGTCCAAAAAGATCTTGTCAGCCATATACAACATCACTACGCAATACATATTTCATGCCACTTTCAACCTCAACACCTTGGTGCCAGAGCTGATGTTCAAAGATAATTGCGGAACCTTTTTTTGGCGACACCTTTAGATTTCCGTTCCTAAACAAGGTTTCACCTCCAATATAATCCTCATTTAAATACACTAAGAACGTATACATAGTTTCATTGCCCCCAATTCTTTGGCGACCATCTTTATGCATGTTAAATTTTTGGCCAGGCAGGTATTTGTAGAACCGGAAATGCGGAGACAAGCCATTCGCATTCCTATTTTCATGGTTTGGAAGTTCAAATCTACATAGCAGTTTCCAATAAGTTTCGGCTAGTGAACTTGATTGATAGTCAGCTCGTTCATTATTCCGAATATGCGTATAGTATTGTCTGCCAGATGTCGTCTGTACATCGGCTGCATTAAAGCCAATTGACTCACTTAATTGAATTAGTGAATCGCACTCTTCGTCAGTAAGAAAGGCTGGTATCTCAAAAACATTTTCTTCAAGTTTCACTAACTTCATGACTCGTACCTTCATTAATAAAGAATCACACTGATCAGCATATTCATCTTTAAGTCAGCGATAGATTTAAAGTGATCTAGAAGAGCATTCACTCATTTTTCCCTCATTGATCCACCACGTTGCAAAATCCGCGAGATTTGTGTGTTGCGAATGGGCGTAATGTAAATCGTCGCCTGTATTTGGGCTACCATTTGGTTCACGTAAAATGAGCGCGGCATGAATATCTTCGGGAATACCAAGCAAATAGGGAAGAAAATCGTCAACGAAAGCAATCGGTCGAAGTTCTCGTAGTGCTTGAGCCTTCGGGCTAATCCCATTACCGTTACTTGAGGTTGCGACCACCCGCTCGACGGGAAACCACAATCGCGAAGATTTTGAAGGCGCGCGGCTTGAAAATGCGAATCTATAGCGGATACGCAAACCAATTCAAAACCAGCTGCACATAACGCTTCGCAGGCACTCACAGCACTTGGCAGAGCCGGTATGCTATTCCAGAAGGATTCATCAAAGCTTGCGCGAAATTGTTCTAGTTCTTTACCTGTCAGCCGATTCACTCCCCAACGATCCATCGCCCAGTAAGCGTTCGCATCACGCAGTGCTGGTAATTCTCCAAAAGCTTTTTCCCAAGCCTTCCTATAAGCGGCGTTGTAATCCAACAGCACTCCGTCGGCATCAAGCGCAATGATGGGATTAGGAGGGTTATCGCAGTTTTTCATATTAGATTCTTGGACGTTTAATTTAAAGCTACAGCAAACTAGATAGCAATGTCATTAACGAAATCACGCAAGAAAGATTCGTACTTCAATTTCAGCTTGTTTCGCCAGTTCAACCGCATGTTTTGTGCCACGCGCCATTTCAGGTTTGTCATAATCAGCATGAAATGCAAGTACTAAGTTGATGCCTGTTTTGAGCATCCTATCATTAAGCCCTTTCCAGCCATCTGTTGGGTAGCGTAGATAATCTTCCTTCGTTTTTTGCATCGCCTCAACACCAAGTCCCAGCTCTTTTGCGATGGAGATTGCGTTGGCATCTACCCCTAGAGTGTCACCTGTGACGATCACGCTATTGGCAGGGAGTTGGATTAGTTCACGGCGCAAAGCATTTACATCTGTCCATGTGGTCGAGCCAGTAATCAATACGCGCATTGGGCAAACTTTCTTTGTTTGATGAGATAGCTTTTTTCAAATGAGGCCTCGCTCATTCCTATGCATTGAGTATTTTTTCATATACAGAGAGATCAGCATTCGAGTAGCAGCAAAACACGACTTCTTCAATTGTTCCAACGTCTTGCAAGGCAGTTTTCACAACCTTGACTGCAACGGTAGCGGCTAGTTCTATGGGATAAGCATAGATACCAGTGCTGATACTTGGAAATGCGATGCTAGTTACGCCTTGTTGCGAAGCGATCTGAATCGCACGGCGGTAGCAGGAGGCCAAAAGTTCAGGTTCACCCTGTTCTCCCCCTCGCCAAACTGGCCCTACCGTATGGATGATGTATTGCGCATGTAGGCGATACGCTTTTGTTAGTTTCGCTTCACCTGTCTTGCAACCACCTAACAAACGGCATTCGTGCACCAGCTCTGGTCCCGCAGCCCGATGTATTGCACCATCCACGCCTCCTCCACCAAGCAGCGACGAATTCGCGGCGTTCACGATCGCATCTACGTTGATCTTCGTGATATCGCCACAGACAGCTCGGATCAGTGCGACCATAACTATTCTATCCTTCAATTAGTTAATCAAAACTTCAGTCTTTGCGTGTATCCGTTTCATCCGAAGAGATACTAATTTGAGCGCCCACATAGATGATTGCAAGCGCATCGAACCTACAACGTGAATTTCACAGCTTATCTGATCCAATATTGCTAGCCAATCTTGCCCGGACTTCCGCAAGTGTGACTTCATTCGACAGTTTTCCATTTTCAAAAACGGTGGCGAATTCGCAGTGATTCACTTCATGCCAACTGACCTGATCTTTCAAGTAGTACTCGCCGTCTGTGTCCTTGTAAACGGCAACTAGCCCTTTTGCTGAATTTTTGGTGCCGTCACCCGTTTTTGGCGCTTTAAAAATTTCACGATCTTCACCGGCAATCTTGGCAAAGGTCGCTTTCACCGCGTAGCCATCGGTATCGCGCGTTACATACTGATAGGTGTAACTGCCTACGCCAAATACAACATTGGTTGAAGCAAAGCCTTTGGCTTTGAGCCCTGCACAAATTGCCATCGCACGCTCGATGGTGATTGAATCACCATAAATTAAACCGACATGCGGATCGAGCAGTTTGTAGCCTTTAGCCGTTTCACTGCCGCCGAATACCTCCCACAAACATTCGATCGCACCTTTGTGTTCTGGCGATCCAATAGGCGCATCTGCATCACCGCAAATCATTTTGACTGGACAACCGGTGTCTGGGCGGAAAACCACTTTTCCATCACGTGCCAAAATTTGTTCTTTTAGTTTGACGGTGAAATCGGTCATCACCTGCCAGAAATCCCATGAATCAGACACGATACTGACAATACCGGATGGATAAATATCTTGAATCAAACGACGGAAAGTTTCCAGCTCATTTTCCATGCCACCCGCACACATCACAGAATGTTCTGTCGCCGCCACGCTGCCGCCGACTAGCTCTAAATCACTATTCGCGCCATAGTAATCCTCTAAAAAATCAATCGCGGGAATGGTGTCTGTTCCTGTAAAACTCAACAAATGGGCCGCACCACTCATCGCTGCAGCTTCTGCGCCGAACATGCCACGGAAGCTAAAATCGTGTCCCTGCCAATTCACAAATTCTGCACTGCCGTCTGTTTCGAGCGCATACGATGTAAGAATTTTTTTATACTGATGGGCGGTCGTAGCACTGGTACACATGCCCCACACATTGGTCGATAAGATCGTTTCTAAATAGTTGGTGAGCCAAAAGAAACGCTCATCCGTATTGAATATCACCAGGCATGGAACGCGTAATGGATAGACCGCACCCTCTGGCAGCGCCATGATTTTGATGGGCAAATAGCCGAGATGATGAAGATCGGCGATGTGCTGTGTACCGACATTATTCGGACCAAGATAATTGTTAATGCGGCGTTCGAAGCGACGCAGCACTTCCTCCTTCGGTTGATTAAAAAAATCTTCGTTCCAGCTCTTTATCAAGAAGTTCTTGATGAAATACTGCAAGCCGAAGAAGACCACATGATCGGTATATTCACGGCGCGAGGTTCTAGCAGTAAGATTACTAAACACCACTTCGGTGTTGTCGGGATATTGACGGCGATGATCGACTTTATAACCATCAATCGCGATTGCAGGATTTAATTTCATGTTGATTCTCCTTGTATTAACTTATACAGGCATGTACTGCCAAATATCTTTTACATTTAAAAATGCGGTTTCTGGAAAGTCTTTTAGGCTGTTGGTGGTGTACAGCGCATCGATACCGCTTTCCGCTAATTTATCTTCTTGCGCACTTCCTTCGAAATGCGACACTGCCAAAACGATTTTGTTGCAATTCTTTGATTTCAATTTCTTTGCTAACTCAATGAAAGTACGACCACCAGCGCAAATATCGTCAACGATTAATGCTGTCTTTCCACTTAAATCTTCACAAAATACTTCAGTACCAACAATCGCCCCATTGCGTACGTCACGCAATTTATCAGCACGCACCACTTCTAATCCACCTAAGCGACTCGCCAGTTCAAAAATCTTTTTATTCGATCCGGCATCAGGCGAAATCAAAATAAGTTCCGAACCTAAATCGGCCACAACATCTTTGATAAATTGATGGTTCTTGATTACACGTACTTGATTGAGTAACGCAACTACCACATCGCTATGTGGATCAAAGACTGTGACTAGACGATACTGCTGGTTATTGATCAAGTCAGCGTACACTTTTGCGGATAATGGCTCACCGACATTGCAGACCCTATCTTGCCTTGCACCTGGGAAGTAAGGAATAAACAAATCAATTTCACTTGCCCCCTGACGACGCAAAGCGTCTGTCATCAGCAACAATTGCATCATCGATTGATCGCCGCTGTAGCGATACATGATTTCAACCCGATTACTGCTAGGCGACAATACTTGTACATGGTTTTCACCACTACCAAATTGAAACTGCTTGAATGCTTCGCCCTCTGCATGAGGATTGGGTAAAAAATAGCGGCTATTGCCTGTGTCGAGCTTAACCATAGGAATTTCCTTGGTGACTTTAATCGGATCAGTTTTGCTTCGATTGAAAATGAGCGGTTTTAGTGTCGATAACTATGCTCTTTTTTCAACTTAAATTTATTATAGGTTACTTAGTTTAATATTGCAACTAAGTGTGCTATATTATTTCAAAGCACAATTAAATCGTAAAAATCGTGACGTGAATTTTGTTTGTTGAGCCAGTGTCGCGATGATGAGATACCAGAAATAGAAGGGATTTATATGACACAAGTGATCTGTACGGTCGATATGGTGCTACTCACCCTGCATGAGGAGCGTCTAAAGGTCGCTTTACTAAAACGCGACCGAGAACCATTTAAAGGTGTAGCCGCACTGCCAGGCGGCTTTGTACATACCAATGAAGATCATGATGTGAGAGACGCCGCTATGCGCGTTCTCAAAGAGAAGACGGGTATCGATGCACCGTATCTAGAACAACTCGCTACCTTCTCCGGCGCCGCGCGCGATCCACGAGGGTGGTCGCTGTCGATCGCGCACTATGCCTTGGTTTCCTATGAGGTCATTGATCGTGCTGGCCATCCAGATGTGAAGTTAGTGAGCGTAGACCGATCCCTCTCTTTACCCTTTGATCATCGCCTTATTTTAGAAACCGCAGTTTCTCGCCTGCGCAGTAAGAGTCAATACTCCTCATTACCTTGCTACTTAGCTGGAGAAACCTTCACCTTACCGCAACTACAAAAGGTATATGAAATCTTAATGGGCGAGCCGCTCAACAAAGTCAGTTTCCGCCGAAAGATCACTGAGATGGATATGTTAGAAGCGATCGACGGCGAATTTGAATCTGCCGGCGCGCACCGGCCTGCACAACTCTATCGTTTAAAACCCCACTTCAAAAAACAGTTGCAGTTACTTGAGCGGGGGCTGTGACATCGCGTCGTAAATTGCTTATGTGTTGTTAATAGGAGAAATCATCATGTTCAATATTAAGTTCATCAAATTTCAACCGACTACTTATGTACTCCAATACAAGAATGGGAAAATTAAAAGAGAAGGCGCAGGGCTTTCCTTTTTCTATTACGCACCAACGACTGCGATGGTGGCCGTACCCATGGGCAGTGAAGACGTACCATTTATCTTCGAGGAAAATTCCGGAGACTTTCAACAAATTACGGTGCAGGGTCAGATTACCTATCGCATTCATGATCCTAAGAAAATTGGTGCCTTACTGAATTTCGCTATCAATCCTGTGACACAGCAATATATTTCAGATGACCCTAAGAAGTTATCGCAACGAATTATTAACGTCGTCAAGGTACTGACCCGTAAAGGGCTACAAAATCTGCCGTTACGAGATGCATTAAAAGCGACTGATGCGATGACAACGGTCGTTGCTGCCGCAGTCAAAGATCGAAGCGAACTGCAAGCGCTGGGCGTCGAGATTCTCGGATTATCGTTTCTCGCTATCAAACCAACGCCCGAAACAGCCCGAGCACTTGAAGCGGAAGCGCGCGAACAAATTTTGAAGGTGGCAGACGAGGCGGTCTATTCACGACGTAATTCGGCTGTCGAGCAAGAGCGTCGCATCAAAGAGAATGAGCTGAACACGGAAGTGGCGATCGAAACAAAAAAACGTCAAATTCGTGAAACACAAATGGAAGCGGAACAAAGTATTCAGCAAAAACAACATGAGCTGCAACAGTCAGAGATGGAAGCCAAAATCGCCTTAGAAGCGAAGAATACAGATTTAGTATTGCTCGCCATGGACAATGCAAAGCGTGAAGCGGACGTCAGAGCGTATGCCGTCAATGGTCTAATGCAAGCCTACTTGGGCGTTGATCCAAAACTGATGCAAGCACTTTCGATGAACGGGATGCAACCAGGTCAGATGATCGCGATGGCGTTCCAAGAGCTCGCTGAAAAGGCCGGCCAGATCGGACAGCTCAACATTACGCCGGATCTTTTGCGAGAAGTGATTGGTAATCACAATCGGTAAAAAAATGGATAGGCTCACTGAAAATAAATTGATCCTTGTAGTGCGCAAAACGCGACTTGAGGAACTCATTGCAAAGTACAACACAATCAACCAGGCCAAATTCTATATTGAACATTTGGGGGGCGATTTTTCTGATTATGTGCATGAGCATGAGACCTACTATCAAGCTATAAAAACAGCCGAAGCAGAACTGCGCCAACAAGGTCGTGTGCAAGCCATTGATCGAAGTTTCTTGCCAAATTTCATCTTTGGCCCCAAAGACCTTGTGATCGCTGTGGGGCAAGATGGTTTGGTCGCAAATACACTAAAATACTTAAATGGTCATGCCTTAATTGGTGTCAACCCAGACCCCAAACGTTGGGATGGTATCCTTCTGCCTTTTACGGTCAATGAGCTTGCGCGCATTGTGCCTGAAGTATTTTCTGGGCGCCGCAAAATACAAGACGTGACGATGGCCAAGGCAGAGCTCAACAATGGTCAATTCCTATACGGTGTTAACGACATTTTTATCGGGCAAAAATCACATGTATCTGCGCGTTACACGATCAAACTCAAGGAGTTTCAGGAGCAACAATCGTCGAGCGGTATTATCGTATCGACAGGATTGGGGTCAACCGGGTGGTTGAAAAGCGTCTATGCCGGTGCACATGCTATTGGGAATCACAAAACGATGCACCATCGTTTAGAGACATCCTCTCCATGGGATGCGAACTATTTAAACTTCACGGTGCGAGAACCTTTTCCCAGCAGGACGACATCGACCACATTGGTGTGCGGCGAAATCAACATACAATCGCCACTCTCGCTTACTTCGCACATGTCAGAAAATGGTGTGATCTTCAGCGACGGCATGGAGGCTGATTGCTTAGAATTTAATTCGGGCATGGTCGCAACACTTGGCATTGCCGACAAAGTGGGACATCTCGTCTTGTAAAAGCCTCAAATCATTGAGAATTTTCATTTCGGTTCTGGGACGCAATCGAACATCAACATAGTATTGGGGTTTGATGCCTAGACACGTTTACTCGGTACTGAGTCAGTCCACGCGTTGAAAAAATAGAGCAGAAAAGCAGCACGCCATGGCGACGTGTTGTTATACTCTGACCAACTTATTTTTTCATTTCTCGGCCATATATCAGCATCGAAAAAATCATCTTCCATCTCTGCAACTTGGATGATATTTGCAATGGAGTGACTTAAGGCAATTCAGCTGGCTTAAGAAAAACCGTTCAGGAAAACATGATGACATTCAATTCGCCAGTATCAGTCAAAGGAGTATCTAACAACAATGAACTTTCTTCCTTGTTTTCAAGCATGCAGGTCGATCACGTTGCAGGTAATGTTTTGAGCATACTCGACCAGTATGCGATCACCTTAGACACACAAAATTATCCGGCAAACCTGTATGCCGAATCACTCTTATACATGATTTATTGGTTCCATCGTCTGCGCGATCCTGCGCGTAAGTTGGGAATACAAGAATCGATCAGCCACTACCTCAATGTCGATAGTCAGGCTGTGGTCATAAGCGCCTTATTGTCCAACCAAGCGCTAAAGGGCGAAGCAAAACAACGGATTGAAGACGGTGTCATGATCCGTAAGACAGTCGACGTGCTAGTGATTCGAGACGGGGAACATGGTCGACAAATTTTGACGCTAGATCGAAGTACTTTCCCCCTAGGAATGGCACTTCCGGGTGGCCTGATGCGGGATGATGATGAGCAAAATGAACTCGGCATTCCAGGCAATCTATTTGCGGCACTGCGCGTCACCGGTAGCAAGGTACTCGGTGCAGGATCTGCCGAATACGGTATTGGTGAAGTCGAAGAGCGCAAATACTATTTCGTGAGAAGCGAAGCTGGAAAAGAAGCGCGCATCTACATGGATAGGACAATTTCTTACGCCTATCGCGATCACCTAAGAGAAATTGCGGGGCCATCTGATCCTCGCCATATTGTCGACACGATCGGTTTCCTTGTTGAAATTGTTAACCCCGAAGGGGTGGAAGGAAGGTGGCTACCAGAAAGTGTCATTACGACGCCCAATGCCAAGGAGGGTTCCTTTGCTTTCGGTCACCACAAACAAATCGCGGCTGCATTGATTGCCAAGAATTTCACTAAAACCCAAGGGATATCCCATCACGAGTGGATTAGAGCATGGGCAAACAATCCCGTGGACATGTACGAAGAAATACGCGCGCGTTTTCGAAAGAATGGCGACAGCTTAGATACGCCCATCTTAGAACTCTTGCCCGTCGTTGAGTACTTTCGTGGGCAGATGACGATTCCAGCCATCGAAGAAAAATGCCAAAAGAATCCAGCGCTTTCTTCCATGCGCGACCAGATTTCACACAAGTTACACCATATAACGATACAAAATGGCGCAATGTGCCCCTATGTCCCGACCGTACGTATTCTCTTCGAAGCAGTAGGCTTTTTTGATGTTGCATGCCGCACAGAAAAAGACCTCAGCACCCATTTTCAAAAAAAGTATTGGTATCGTTATGAAGAACTCATGCGGCGGATACCTGATGTTATTGTCATTCCCACTTTTGACAATATTTCCGCGACAGATTTAATGAAAATTCGGGGAACACCTGTCTACTTTATCGGTGTATCAACCGAGCCAGTTTATGTGGATGAATTTTGGCAGTCTCCACTCGAGTTCCTCATTCACGATCTAAATCATGCGTGGAAAATGATGGATATGGATGATCGTTTTTTACGTGCGCATCCCAACGTGAGTAGAGATGAACTGATGAAGTCTTCCAATCAGTTCATTCGTGAATATTTCCCGCGTATTGCAATACAAAAGACAGACACCGAACAACAAAAGGAAATGAAAAAGCTCAAGAAAATTCTACTCTTTGAGGTGGGGCACGAAGATGCGCGCCCTTTATTGGCGAATATTGTTTGCGAAGCCTTACTTGAAGATGAAGGGTACGAATTTCCCGATAACGTGATCCGATATGACGAAGAAGGGAAACAGGCTTACTTGGAAAAACGTACCATCCCTGGA
Organism: Affinundibacterium macrobrachii; assembly: GCF_014652415.1. Classification (GTDB taxonomy): domain Bacteria; phylum Pseudomonadota; class Gammaproteobacteria; order Burkholderiales; family Burkholderiaceae_D; genus Undibacterium; species Undibacterium macrobrachii. Next base: position 64,437 of record NZ_BMYT01000006.1, on the reverse strand, counting down.
ATTACAGCGCTTTCTTATGTCAGACATAAACTGCAACATGGATTTTTCGATCAAACAGATTCGCAGAACATTCAGATCGTTTCTCCGAAATATCGCACGGTCGAATGGATCGTTCAGGCGACCGAGGAAATACTAGGGGAAATGAATGCATCAATTCCACCTGCAGTACAAACAGAAGGATTGACCCAATACTTAACGCGGCAAGCATGCTCCAGAGGACCTATGATACTCCATGCACCTGAGAATATAGATCCTGCTGTCGATCTATATGGAGACGGCACGCATGTGATGAAATGAAGATGACAGAGACATCTGAAACACCTGCAAGTGAATACCGTGTCGGAAAAAAATAAAGTTCTATATCAACGGGAGTCGTCCTATTTTTGTATAAATTAACCTAGTAAGCTAGATTTTATTTTGAACACTACAAACGTAATACGAATCCCTTTTCTCAAAGGAAATATCAACCGGTAAAAACTGCGCAATGACTTCTGCATTTGTCTTCGCATGCTGGCTCACGGTATTTGTCGTAAAACGACCACCACCTGCCAAAGCAAACGGCAACATAATCTGGTCCGCTAAATGTTCGCTAACTGAGGCGCCGGAAATAATGAAACGGCGCACCTGCGCCAGTAGATTTCTCGCAACTGTTTCAGATCGCACTGCTTTTTCTCCAAATTCGCTGAATACGTTGATCACATTTTGCTGTTCAAACGAAATCAGTAAAGCATTGCCTGGTCCTTGATCATTGGAGAGACCACGCACGAATAGCTGCGACTCACTCCAACCCATTCCTGTTCCTATGCTTTCCAATTCACGATTGGCGACGCTGACAGGAATGCCTGCAATGAAGCTTTCGGCGTATCCTGTGATACGTTCACCTGGCTCCATTAGTTCGATGGCATTAAGTTTTTCGCATGGCATTATACGTACGCTAATTTCGCCACCACCCGCTGGATAGAATCCGAATCGTATCAATTCAATGTCTAATGTTGCTCCCATATCGGCCAACACGCGGCCATAAGACCGTTGCAAAAAGTGGGCAGGAGGCGCCATCATATTGTGTGTCCCGCCTGTAATATGAATCGTTGATGGTCTGTCCGCAAACAGCAAGGCCGGTATTAATGTTTGCAATACCAAAGTGCAACTACCCGCTGTTCCTATCGCAAATTGATAGTCGCCGCCGCTAATTTTTCCAGGTATAAATTCCAGTGTTTGCGCACCGACCGCTGCTGAGGCGATCTCACCGTTGCAGATTTGTGCCGCAGCTTGCACAGCCACTAGATGTTGACGCATCAATCCAGGCTTAGGTCGATTCGCCCTGATATTAATCATCCGAAATGGTTGACCAGTAATCATGGAAAGTGTCAGGGAAGTTCGTAAAATCTGTCCACCACCTTCACCTGAAGCGCCATCAATTTCTATCATTTTTCTTTCTGTCATTTTTCTTCTTATCTAAAATTTTTCCTACCTTATTTCCAAGGCTCTGCATGCCCTGGGAATAAGCTTAACCTTTAACACAAACGATCTGCTTCAATGTATGCACTACCTCAACCAAATCGCGTTGTGCCACCATCACGGCATCGATATCTTTATATGCCATAGGAATTTCATCAATCACGTCGGCATCTTTACGGCACTCCACGCCTTCGGTCGCTTTGACCTGATCCGCAATCGTGAACTGCTTCTTAGCTTGGGTACGACTCATAGTACGCCCCGCACCATGACTACAGCTATGGAAGCTATCAGCATTTCCTTTACCGCGAACGATAAAACTCTTGGCTCCCATTGATCCGGGAATAATCCCAAGTTCACCCGCTTTCGCTGATACCGCACCTTTGCGCGTGATTAAGACATCCTTACCGAAGTGATGTTCTTTCTGTACATAATTATGATGACAATTCACCGCTTCTACATGGGTCTGAAACGGTTTTGTGATGATGGTTCGTACAGCGGCAACTAAGTTTTGCATCATCACTTCGCGATTCATACGCGCAAATTTCTGAGCCCACGAAACCGCTTCCACATAATCATCGTAATGCTTTGTACCTTCTGGCAAATAAGCCAAATCCTGATCAGGCAAATTAATAAAATGCGTACGCATATCTTGCTTCGCCATTTCGATGAAATGCGTACCGATTGCATTTCCCACACCCCTCGATCCCGAGTGCAACATAAACCAAACAAAGTTTAGTTCATCTAGACAAACCTCAACAAAATGATTCCCCGACCCCAATGTTCCCAAATGGCGGTAGTTATTGGTGTTCTTCAACTTCGGGGTCTTAAGGCACACTACATCGAACTCGTCTTTTAACTGCAACCATGCAGCATCAACTGGTGTTGGCGGTGTCTCCCAAGAGCCCTTATCACGTCCTTTAAATCCTCTTGTTTTCGGTGACATTCCGTGCGGAATAGCGCGTTCAATTGCGCTTCTTAAGGGGCCGAGATTATCTGGCAAGTCATTCGCGGTCAATGTGGTTTTAGCAGCCATCATTCCACATCCGATATCAACACCAACGGCAGCTGGAATAATTGCACCCAAGGTCGGGATAACACTACCAATGGTTGACCCTTTACCCAAATGCACGTCCGGCATCACCGCAATATGCTTGTAAATGAAAGGCATTTTCGCCGTATTGGCCAATTGCTTTTTTGCCTCATCTTCAACCGGAACACCCTTAGTCCACATCTTTACGTGGCTTCCACCTTCTACATTCATTACATCGTATTCTTCGTGTTTCATATTATTCTCATTCTTAAAAATTAGGGGATGACAAGTGGCGATGAAATATCGTCTAAGCTATTGGTTTTCACCAACCTGGATTTGAACCAGGGACTCCGAAATCAATTTCGGCGCTCTACCATGTAATTTCATCTGCATTCTTCAAAACGGTGGCGACAAAAATAAAAGAAACGTTTCTCATGACTCTACCAACTGAGCTAAAGGGCAATTGCTTGCACTTCCTGGGCTCGAACCAGGGACAAATGTAGTTTCTTTCAGCATTCGCCGAAAACATAAACAACAGCACGACAAGGGTTGGAAAGAATGAGGATTCGAACCTCTGAGCAGCCTTCCGAAAAAGGATGCCTACTTCCAAATGTAATCTTTCCAGCATTCGTGCAAAACTTAAATTAACAGCCTACCAGATCCTTCAAAACATCTTGCCATATCTGTTCGGCTTGCGAATAGGATTTCTTCACTACCTTTCTGCCGCTTCCTCTTGGCACGACATCTAATTGAGCAATAGTGTGACAAGGGGTTGATGTGATCGAACAATTCAGGGATGTAATCACACCAGCATTCACACTTTGCTCAAAACTTGCACTTCTAACGCTAATTAACCAACTCATTTTAATCTCCTTTGATCCTGACACACGCAAGTGACAGGATCAAATATTGATAGTCTTAATTTCGTTCACCCAAAACATGGCATTTATCTGACCTGCTGCAAACGCTGCGATAATCTTAAAAACATCGTCCGAAAATCCACCGATATTTAAGATGTCTTCACGCTCTACGACTTGCGATGTTTTACCAGGCGTCACGTTAATGCAAACCAATTTTGCTGCTGGATTGCGTTGCTTAAAAATTTCCCATTCACGCAATGTCGCTGTTGCACCGCGGCTCGTGGTGTCTATCCATGACTCGTTATCGGAGACATAGATGACGAGATCGGCATTGGTCTTCGTTTTGTTCATTTGCGCTAGCGGTGCGCTACAATTGGTTCCACCGCCGCCAATTGACGCTAACTTCTGCGCATTGGTCATCACAGTGTCGCGAGGATTTAAACGACAATCCACCACGTCCACTTCAAATGGAATCAGCGTTGCGTCACTATTTTTTCTTAAGACTGCAGCAGCAATCAATGCGGCCACATCGATACAACGCACCTTCGATGAAGCTGAACCACGATTACCCGTCACTGCAGATTGCATCGAACCAGAAACATCGGGGCAAACCACCACCTTGCCAGCTATTTCAGGGATGTTCATTAACGCAATTTCCAGTGCGTCCTGCAATGCCTCACGAATTTCAGCTGGCACTTCATTGGAGCACGCCAAATAAGCCGCCATTAGCTGATACGGGAATACTTTGCTCTTCGCAATCGCATCGGCATCTTTTAGTTTCGCCGCGATGGCTTCTGTCATACCTGGCAAGGCAAATACACCTTGCCGCGCAAATGTATTCAAATTCATCCTTAGCATTTGCCATCCACCTTGTAAGGCAATTTTTGCCCAAGCTGTGTCGTTCAACTCTAATGCAGTCAGCATCTGAAAAGGTACCTCTGGTAGTGCTTGTGTGCGATCTTGCTTGTACGCTTCGAATGCCGTTACTAACGGAGGTAAGGCCGCAACGTTATAAGGTTTTCCAATTAACCAAGCGAAAAATGCCTCGCGCCATGCTTCCGTCGGTTTAGGGTGAACCATCTTCACCACGTCAGCCAATGATGGTTTATTCCCTACGCTCGCGGCTAACAATTCTTTTTCTGTTGCCGAATTCAACCAAGCCTGCACCAATTTTTTAGGACGACTACCCATTGATTTGCGTCCGGTCGCACCTGAACGAATGATTTGCACAAAGTTACGCAACATCTTCCCGTTATTCATCACGCGCTTAAATGTACGAGATAGTTCAGGAGCCGTTTTCATTGCCAACGCTGCCACCAACAATGCAGGCATATCCTTCATATAACCTCGTTCGCGGCAATACACCGCCGTTTGCGCGATAAATTGCGCATCTAATTCAGCACATAACTGCATCACGGTTTCCAGTTGCGCTTCCGCACTAGCGTAGTAAGTCGCATTCAGACAACCAGTTGCAGCATATTGCGCCAATTGCTGCTGCTTGCTTAGCGCATAAGCCGGTGCACCAGCAAAATTATTGGTGTTGGCGTTTGGTAGAAACCTACCTTTGATACTTTGGAACAATTGGGAATTAGCCATTTTCATTTCCATCTATTTAATGTGTTTAGTGAGTTTGTTTTTCAGCGCAGTTGCTAGCTTCTTGAACTATGTATTGCAATGAGCGTGCCAGAAATGTCTCCTCAGTCCTTCGAAGTTAGTAACTCTTTGATTTATAAAGATATAGATCGCGACCACGCGTCTTTGCTTGCGCTTTGCAAAATACATATTTAGTGATAAATTATCTTTTTTTATAAAAATTTATCCAAAATGAAATCAAAGAAAATCGTCGTGATTGGCTTTGTTGGCACCCAACTCGATAGCGGCAAAGGAAGTGGACGATGGGAAAAATGGCGACCAACGGTCGCTTTAATGCAGCATGAAGAAATGATGGTTGACCGATTGGAATTGCTTTATAGCGGAAAGCATGAAGCCTTAGTCGAGCAGGTAAGCAAAGACATCAACGCCGTTTCTCCAGAGACTACAATCAAGGTGAGCCATTTACCGATTACCGACCCTTGGGACTTCGAAGAGGTATATGGTTGTTTGTTTGATTTCGCTAGGAGTTTTCATTTCGACACAGAGAATGAAGAGTACTGGATCCATATCACGACTGGTACCCATGTCGTCCAAATTTGTATGTACCTACTGACGGAAGCGTTTTACTTCCCCGGCAGACTATTACAAACGTCACCATCGCGCCGCCAGGTAATCGGCGACCCGGGTAGCTACACACTAATTGATTTGGATCTGTCGAAATATGATCAGATCGCACAGCGCTTCTCTCGCGAACAAGAGGAGAGGGTTGCTTTTCTAAAGTCGGGAATCTCAACCCGCAACGCTCGCTTCAATAGCATGATTGATGAGATCGAACGCGTCGCCATTAAATCCAAAGCACCGATGTTATTGATGGGACCAACTGGTGCGGGCAAATCATTTCTTGCCAAACGCGTCTTTGAATTGAAAAAGACGCGTCACAAACTACAAGGGAAATTTGTAGAAATTAACTGTGCGACAATGCACGGCGATGGCGCTGCATCTACACTGTTTGGCCATACCAAAGGCGCCTTTACTGGCGCAGCTTCCGACCGTCCTGGACTCTTGCGCGCCGCCAATAAGGGGCTATTATTTTTAGATGAAATCGGTGAATTAGGGCTCGATGAACAAGCGATGCTCCTGATGGCAATCGAGGAAAAACGATTCCTACCGGTCGGCAGCGACCATGAAGTACAAAGTGATTTTCAGCTTATTGCTGGCACCAATCGTGATTTATCGAAAGAAGTTATAGAAGGACGGTTTCGTGAAGATTTATATGCTCGAATTAATTTATGGAGCTACGAATTACCAAGCCTAGTAGAACGCTTAGAAGATATCGAACCCAACATCGATTATTTATTGGCGCAATTTAGCGCTGAACAAGGGCAAATGGTGAGATTTAATAAAGAAGCGCGTGAACATTTCATGCGCTTTGCGACATCACGTGAAGCGATATGGAAGGGAAACTTTCGCGATCTATCGGCTTCTATCACACGCATGGCCACACTTGCCGATTCTGGTCGTGTGACCGATACCGTTGTTTCAGACGAAATTGTGCGCCTAAAAAAACTCTGGCAACACTACGAACACGATGACATTAGCAACCGTGTCGATTTAAGCAAAGTACTAGCACCGCAGGAATTGGAAAATCTCGACTTATTCGATGCCATGCAACTTACAGCGGTTTTGGATGTATGCAAACGTTCAAAATCCATTTCCGATGCAGGAAGAAAATTATATGCCGCATCGCGAAGCGCAAAAGAAAAACCAAATGACGCAGATCGATTGAAAAAATATTTAGCGAAATTTGGGCTCTCATGGAATGCCCTTTTTTGAATTTCAAAAATTTAATGAGTACTTCAGCACATCAGTTGTCGAGATTTTTCGAAATTACCGCGGTGCGGTCTGATCACTTTGAGTGCATACCCTATCAAGTTCGGAAGAAATGGTTTAAACAAGTAAGGCTTGTCATCGATGGCGACCCATGGGCGCCACGGCTCTCCTGAAACCCGCAACCATGCTTCAATTTCTGCCTGCCGCTGATAGCCGATATTCTCCAGTAAATCTTGATGATCTTCCCAGCTTGGCGTAACACCAATAATTCGTCCTGCAAAACTAGGAGAAAATAACGCCCGCAGCTCAGGAAGAGTAAGTGTTTCTCTCCACGTACTGCTAAAAACAATATCCACAAATGGAAAATCTATTAGCGAATTTTCGAGTCGCGGCAGGCAACAAAAAAGCCTATCCTTTTCGTAACAAGGCTCCGGGTGAAGCACTCCGTCAAAATCTAAGAACAGAACCATTTTTTCATTTCCAGGCAATGCGTCTTTAAATGTCATTATTAAGGTGTGGAGTATGACATTTACGAATATCTATCAATGTTAACGTTACACTAGCTCACCATATGAGCTAGTACCTTGGCATAATCAAAAACAGCAACACATACATAAAGGTTCAATACTATGAACAACACTGAGCGAATTCATAAAATTCATCAGATGCTAGCTGTGTCAAACTTTTTTATGATGTGTCAAACTTTTTTATCTTGTGTCAAACTTTTTTATGCCGCGACAAATTGCAAGCACATACCAAGCAAGGCTATTCAACTGTCACGCTCTTGGCTAAATTTCTAGGTTTATCAACATCCGTCCCCCTAGCCAAGGCCGTGTGATACGCGAGTAATTGCAAAGGCACCGTATGCAAAATCGGGGACAACATACCGTAGTGTTCTGGTAAGCGAATCACGTGTACGCCTTCGCTTGGGGTGATGCGGGAATCGGCGTCGGCGAAGACGTAGAGTTCGCCGCCGCGTGCTCTAACTTCTTGCATGTTGGATTTGAGCTTTTCGATTAGCGTGTCATTTGGTGCGACTGTGACTACCGGCATCTCTTTGGTGACGAGTGCGAGTGGGCCGTGTTTAAGTTCACCTGCTGGGTAGGCTTCTGCGTGGATATAAGAAATTTCTTTGAGTTTTAGTGCACCTTCGAGTGCGATTGGGTAGTGCAAACCGCGGCCTAAGAACAGTGCGTTTTCTTTGCGTGCGAATTCGTCGGCCCACGCGATGATTTGCGGTTCTAGCGCGAGAACGGCGGTGATTGCGACCGGCAAATGGCGTAATGCTTTGATGTGATCTTGTTCTTGAGCTTCACATAAACGATCTTTGCTTTGCGCTAGCGTGAGCGCCAACAAGAATAAGGCGGCGAGTTGTGTGGTGAAGGCTTTGGTAGAAGCGACGCCGACTTCGACACCCGCACGGGTGATATAGGCCAGCTCGCATTCGCGCACCATAGCGCTGGTCGAGACATTACAAATCGTCAGGCTGTGCAGCATGCCTAGTTCGCGTGCGTGTTTGAGGGCGGCAAGTGTGTCGGCGGTTTCGCCGCTCTGTGAAATCGTGACGACTAGACTCTTAGGATTTGGCACGCTGTCGCGATAGCGGTATTCGCTGGCGATCTCCACATTGACCGGAATTTTGGCGATGGATTCTATCCAGTACTTTGCAGTCATGCCTGCGTAGTAACTAGTGCCGCAAGCGAGAATTAAAACATTGTCAATCTCTTTGAATACGCGATAAGCTTTGTCACCAAATAGCTCGGGCATGATATTGGTGATGCCTTCTAAGGTATCGCCTAATGCGCGTGCTTGTTCGAAGATTTCTTTTTGCATGTAGTGGCGATATGGGCCTAATTCTGCTGCGCCCGTATGAGCGTGAACTGTACGGACTTCACGTTCAACTTGTTTGCCGTTCACATCCGAGATCCACACGCGTTGCAATTGCAGATCGACGACATCGCCTTCTTCTAAATAAATAATTTGATCGGTGGTGCCAGCTAAAGCCATTGCATCAGAAGCTAAGAAATTCTCACCTTTGCCAATGCCGACGATCAGTGGTGAACCTTGACGCGCACCGACCACGCGATGTGGCTCATCACGGCAGAACACGGCAATTGCGTACGCGCCGGTTAAACGCTTCACTGCTTGTTGTACCGTGTCGAATAAATCGCCGCTGTATAAGTGATCAACTAAATGGGCAATGACCTCAGTATCGGTTTGGCTTTCAAATACATAGCCTGCTTGCACCAGTTCGGCACGTAGCTCTTCGTGGTTTTCAATAATACCGTTGTGAACCAAGGCGATGCGCGCATTGTCGCCATTGCGAGAAAAATGCGGGTGCGCATTAGCAGAAGATGGTGCGCCGTGGGTTGCCCAGCGTGTGTGGGCAATGCCAGTAAAACCTGCGAGGCCAGTTTGCTCTACCTGCGCTTGCAACTCTGCGACGCGCGAAGTGCTGCGTGAGCGCTGCAATTTGCCATCGACATGCAAGGCGACACCGCAAGAATCATAGCCGCGGTATTCGAGGCGCTTGAGGCCTTCTAACAAGATAGGAGTGATATTGCGTTGTGCTACCGCGCCGACGATGCCACACATAGAGACCTCTGCTGAAAGATTAAGTCAAACTGACTGAATACTCAGCATCCTAAACCAGACGGATTGAAATTTTCTTTCAATATTTATCAATAAATGTTTAAATCGAGCATCAACAATCATGAATGACTTTAAAATTCACAAATAACTACATTATGAAATTAAAATTCACCTCATTTCACACTAACTAGCTCACTCCATTTATTACCAAGAAAAATTATCCTCAATCATCATGACAAGTTTAGACGAACTGGATAAACGCATACTGCAAGTTTTACAGCTAGATGCCTCACTAAGCAATCAAGAACTAGCGGAACGTGTGCACGCATCTCCACCAACCTGCCTGCGCCGAGTGAATCGCTTAAGAAAGGAAGGAATAATTGCCAAGCAAGTCGCGATTCTGGCACCAGAAAAACTAGGCTTAGGCTTAACCGCGATTGTCGAGATCACGCTAGATCATCAAGCCAGCGAACATCAAACCGCTTTCGAGAACATGATGGCGACAGAAAGCGCTGTACAGCAATGTTATCGGGTCTCACCAGGCCCCGATTTTGTGGTGATTATTCAGGTAGCAGATATGGCGGCCTATCATGCACTTGCGCATCGACTATTCGCCAGCCAATCGAATGTACGCAATGTGCGCAGTTTTTTTTCAATCAATCGCAGCAAGTTCGAAACTCAAATGACGATCGCCTAATTCTAAGCATTAATCTGAGCATTACTTTGCTAGTAAGCATGCGCGCGGCATTTGCTGTCCATTTAATTTTCTACTTAGCTCGTAAGTAAAACCCACTAGCAAATTGACTAGTGCCTAGGCTGCGGCACTTTTCGCTTCACACAAAATTAGCACAAATCATTTATACAATTAATACGATTCTTTCGCATTCGTCGATCAATCGGGCTGGCAACAACGGCGATCAAAACCAAATTGGTATTATCAATCCCAGCCGAGCATGTGCTAAATCGACGCCATCAACTTTTCTGATCAAACCTATATTTGTTGCACTCGCGCTACTCTTCTATAGCGCGATCATCTTCACAGAATCGAGATATGCGCTAGATCAATGTCACTGCATTTTTCGACTGATTTAGCTTAAACACTCCAAGCTTCGCGAGCGAAACAGCCTCAATAAATTTCAATAAATGCCACAAAAAGAGTTTTTTATACATTTAAAAATTTAATTTTTCTGTTTGACGCATAAAAAATAGTTGCAATATGGCGACAATTTATTCATCGCCGCCAAGAAAATCATTAAATATTTCTTGACGATGACAAGATATACAAAATATGAATGGGTGACATTTCTAATCAAAATTATATTTATATTTATCGCCTTGCTATGATTCTGCCTGTCGCAACAATGCAAACAAACCGAATGCAAAGAAGCGATAAATTTAATCACTTACAAAGGAAATAATCATGTTGAACGTATTCGTAGAAATCCAACTGGTAGCAACAATGGTCGTAATCGTAGCTGCATTCTCTACTTACTTGATCGACAATTCATCTAACTAATCATCGTTGCGAACAGTGAATTGTCACTGGAATGACTTAGTGAATGAATTAGTTGAATGCGGTAGATTAGTTTTAAAAAATGGTAGTAGAAAAGTAGTCAGATAAGTTTGTTGGTTGCAATGTAAATCAAGCAGTATCAGTTTTATCACCGGCTGAGTAGAAACCCAGGTTGGATCGCTGGTGAGTAGTAAAAAAATAGACGCCTTTTTCAAACATGCAAACATGCATCTTCCCCATTATTCCGGGGTATTTGAAAGGCGTCTGTCTAGGGGGAAATTCTTCCCCCTGTTTTGTTTCTAGCACGGCAGTTTTGATGACTGCCATTCAGTTTAAATCCCACACATATACAACGCGATGCAAAGATGAGGTTTGCAGGAATACTGCTTTTTCTACTCCAGATTCTTCTTTGCATTCTTCCTTAGTTGTTCTTGCGCGTTCTATTGTATTTCTGAGGCTACTTTTTTATTTTGACTGGGCGCTGCCAAGCATCAATCGTTACTTGCTTGGCACGTGACACGGTGAGTTTTCCTTCTGGTGCATCTTTCGATAAAGTTGTTCCTGCGCCCAAAGTCGCGCCCTTGCCAACTCGAACAGGTGCAATTAATTGGCTATCACTGCCGATGAAGGCGTCATCTTCAATGATCGTGCGGAATTTATTCACACCATCATAATTACAAGTGATCGTACCTGCGCCAATATTCACTCGACTACCAACGGTGGCATCACCGATATAGGCCAGATGATTGGCTTTGCTGTGGGCAGCGATTTGGCTATTTTTTACTTCGACAAAATTTCCGATATGCACATCTTCTGCCAATTCTGCGCCGGGTCGCAAACGGGCATAAGGTCCGATCTGGCCTTTCGCACCAACGGTCGCGCTTTCAATATGACAAAAGGCTTTGATCTCTGCATTTTCACCAATCTTTGCATTCTTAATCACGCAATTTGCTGCGATCTTTACGCCATCGGCTAATTCAACATGCCCCTCAAACACACAACCCACATCGATCGTCACATCGCGACCGCAGATTAAGCTACCGCGTACATCAATTCTGGCAGGGTCGAGCAAAGTCACGCCTTGCTCCAACAATTGTTGCGCGATATTTTTTTGATGCAAACGTTCTAGTTCTGCCAACTGCACTTTACTATTGACACCCATGGTTTCCCAGATCGCCGCTGGTTGTGCAGAGGTGACCTCAACACCATCGGCTACCGCACTGGCGACGATATCGGTTAAGTAATACTCGCCTTGTGCATTGTGATTCGACAGTTTTGCCAACCACTGCTTGAGCGCTACCGTAGGCGCAATCATGATGCCGGTATTGATTTCCGTCACTGCACGCTCTTCCGCATTGGCATCTTTTTGCTCAACGATACGACGAATCTTTCCATCTTCACGAATGATGCGGCCAAGTCCTGTCGGGTCGCTCATTTGCGCAGTCAAAATCGCGAGCTTATCGTTGCCCGCTGCCTGCACTAATGCTTGCAGACTACTGGCACGCGTTAGTGGTACATCACCATACAAAATCAAAGTGGGAACGGCATCATCCAAATGGGGAATTGCCTGCGCGACTGCGTGCCCTGTTCCTAATTGTGGCTCTTGTTTTGCAAAGCAAATATCGTCTGCCGCGACAAGCGTTGGCACTTGTTCACCGCCATGTCCATAGATCACACAAATCTTAGCGGCTTGATCGACACTCAACTGCCTTGCCGTATCAATCACGTGTTGCAACATCGGCTTACCCGCAATTGGGTGTAGCACTTTGGGGAGAGTAGATTGCATGCGTTTGCCCATGCCGGCAGCCAGAATAACGACATTCATATTATTTTGATCAACAAGAATCGAGAAGCTAGCAGTCTATCATGCGGCTCAAGCTTGGAGCATAGGTATGTCGGTGTCATAATCGTGGCTTAATCAGTTTTTACTCGCTCCACTATGACGCCAGAACTACGCAAAGAAGCCTCGGAATTACAATTGCACAAACGTGGTATCCGCATCAATGTACAACTGCATGTAATCGAAGCGGATGAAGAAGTCTCATTGCGTAGCGAATCTGCGCTAGAACAACGCTTAATTGGCCTTTGGGCGGTCAGCCAAGCAGCGATTCATGGTCAATTTTCTCAATTGCGTGACTATCTCGATTCCAATAATTTGCTGCATACATTATCAAAAGAAGAATCTGTTTTTTTACAAGATTATGCGTGCAATCCTGAGCCGAAGGATCAGCGCCTACAACAGTTTCGTGATCGATTACATGCTTTCCACTTTCTTGCTTGGTGCGCAGGTTTGTTAGAAAAAATTGATTTAGGCCACAAGCCAATTGCGAGCGATAAGATTCTCAGTTTTTTTCCAGCAATTACAGAAGTCACAGCAAGCACATCGCTCGATACAGCAGCAACTCAGATCAGCGACTTGCAGTTCAAATTACCAATCAAACGCAGACGCAAAGATGTGATCATGGATTGGGCAGATCTATTGTATCGTCTGCATTGGGCTGTGCGCCATGCGCAACTCAACCACAAACCTAGTCCAGGCAATATCGATGCGATCATGGTTAAAGAATGGCATCAAGCGGTAAATTGGATGTGCAACTATGACGACGAGAATGATTGGGATAAAGTCAGCACCGAGACAACCGCTTAATTCATTGCAAACAACAATTGGCGATTACAAGTAGCAATTTTGGATAGCAAGTGCGAACTTGGGAACCAATAACAGAGTTCACTAGTCTATCCACCTTCGTTGATGATGGCAGAATCTGCCTATTTAACCGATTACGCTAATGCATAAGATCGCATCAGCGATTTGTTAGCAATACAAATTAAAATGGATCATCGAGCAAGATCGATAAGCCACCCTACTTAACCAGCTAACCGCGATGTAACGATAAGGAAAATTATGAGACTCAAAAAACGCCATCAATTGCCGATTGCTCTGATCATTAGCGCTTTATGCGCTGGCGCAGTTTTTACCTCCAGCAGCCATGCGACGCCTCCTGCAGCCAAAGTATCAGCGGAACAAGCCTTGATAGAAAAAGCAAAAGGGATTCATAAGCGCGTCCTTACTTTAGACACTCATGCCGACATCGACATCAATAACTTTGCTTTTTCTCGCAATTACTCACAAGATTTAGAAAACCAAGTGACGCTGCCTAAGATGATCAGTGGCGGCTTGGACGCTGCATTCTTCATCGTGTACACCGGCCAATCTACCGAAGCGGATGCGTTTGAACCTGCCGGCTACAAGCGCGCCTATGACAGCGCAATTAATATGTTTGAAGGCATCCATCGTATGACCACGGTGTTAGCGCCAAATCAAATTGAGTTTGCGCGTAGCGTTGCGGATGTCAAACGTATCTATGCAAAAGGTAAAAAAGTTGCCTTGATCGGTGTTGAAAATGCTTATCCGTTAGGCGATGAAAAATTTGCCGTCAAACGCGTTAAACAATTCTATGATCGTGGCGCTCGCTACATGTCGTTGGCGCATCAAGGTCACAGCCAACTGTCTGACTCCAACACAGGTGAAGCAATCGGCTGGATGTGGAACGGCTTATCACCACTGGGCAAAGAAGTTATTGCTGAGATGAACAAGTGGGGCATCATGGTCGATGTATCACATCCATCTAAAGAATCAATGATGCAAACCTTGGCGATCACCAAAGCGCCGATTATCGCATCACACTCATCTGTGCGCGCTTTATGCGATGTCAGTCGCAATATGGATGATGAACAGTTGCTCGCACTGAAAGCGAATAATGGTGTGATCCAAATCGTTGGCTTTAGTAGTTACTTGAAGACAGACTCAGCCGAACGTCGTGCTGCATTGAAACAAGTGCTGAGTGAATTTAATGTACCAGGCAATGTCTCGGTGGTTGGCATTCGCCGCGGTCCGGTTGGCGGCATCAGTGAAGAGCAACGTCAAGCTCTACTGAAACGTTTGAGTGATGTCGATGCGAAGTTCCCACCGCCGACACGTGCAAACGTACAAGATTTGGTCAATCACATCGACTACGCTGTGAAGAAAATTGGTCTCGATCACGTCGGCATCTCCTCTGACTTCGACGGTGGTGGCGGCATCGATGGCTGGAATCATGCTGGAGAAACCTTTAACGTCACACTAGAATTAGTACGTCGTGGTTACACCGAAGAACAAATCGGCAAACTCTGGAGTGGCAATCTCTTGCGCGTGATGGCAGATGTAGAAAAAGTAGCGAAAGACTTGCAAGCGAAAAAATAGAAGTTCTTCATTCAAACATCAAATACTAATCAGAGTGAAACCTGTGCCATCGATCCATCAAAGGTCTTACGGCGCAGGTTTATGCTCTTCTACAAAGTTTGCATCATGTAGTCGCAGTTAAAACCGCTCGCCGAAGAAACATGTAGTTGAAGGATTGCAGGGCTGAGGCTTTCTCTGCCATCAACAACAATTTTGATGTGGGTCTTCTTCTAATTCTTCACAACTAGCACGCAACAACTTTGCAGCTTGTACCATGTGCTCTAGTGCTGCCAAGGCTTCTGGCCAAGCACGTGTTTTCAAACCACAATCAGGATTTACCCATATACTTTGATCGGGTAATAGTTGGCGCGCCTTTTGCAGTAAGGTTTGCATCTCACTCATCTTTGCAACGCGCGGTGAATGAATATCGTAGACGCCAGGGCCAATGTGATTTGGGTAAGCGAAGTCGCTAAAGCCCTCTAATAATTCCATTGCGGAGCGCGACGTTTCTATGCTGATGACATCCGCATCCATCGCCGCAATCCACGGCAAAATGTCATTAAACTCGGCATAGCACATATGGGTATGAATTTGCGTCTCATCACTGACTACGGCAGAGCACAATTTGAATGCGTACACGGCATTTTCTAGATACGCAGTCCAATCTTTTTGCTTCAAAGGTAGCCCTTCACGAAATGCTGGTTCATCAATTTGTATCATACCGATTCCCGCTTTTTCTAAATCAGCCACTTCATCGCGTAAGGCCAAAGCAATTTGTAGCGCTGTGGTTGAGCGTGGCTGATCATCGCGTACGAATGACCATTGCAACATCGTGATCGGCCCAGTTAACATACCCTTCATAGGCTTCTGTGTGAGGCTTTGTGCATAAGCGCTCCAGGTCACCGTCATCGCTTCGGGTCGACAAACATCACCGTATATAAATGGTGGTTTTACACAGCGCGAACCATAACTTTGTACCCAACCAAATTGAGTGAAGCCATAACCCCATAATTGCTCACCAAAATATTCCACCATGTCATTGCGTTCAGCTTCACCGTGTACCAAAACATCGAGACCGATTTTTTCTTGTGCCGCGACGACGTGCGCAATCTCGGCACGCATCGCTTCTAGGTATTCCAAATGTTTGAGACCACCACGCTTATAGGCAGCACGTGCTTGACGGATGGTTGTAGTTTGAGGAAATGAACCTATCGTAGTTGTAGGAAATAATGGCAAATCAAATCGCTGTTGTTGCGCGATGATACGCTGTGCGAAAGGTGACTTTCTCTCTGCATCGCTGTGCTGAACTTGGGTTAATCGCTTCTGCACAGCATCGATATGGATCCGTTTGGAAACGCGGCGACTTTGTAGCGCAGCATCGGCCAGTGTGAATTGCGCTTGTACCGTTTCTAGGCGCCCATCCAAGGCGTGTTTTAAACTAACAATTTCCGTTAGTTTTTGTACGGCGAATGCCAGCCATGAACGTAATTCTGGATCGAGTTTATTTTCCACATCTAAATCAACGGGTACATGCAATAGAGAACAACTGGCGGCCAACCACAAGGGCGCTCGCTTAGCCTGCAACTGGGCATGAACTGGAAGATATCGTTGAAGAAGTGTCGATAAATCAGCGCGCCAAATATTACGACCATCAATCACCCCCAAAGACAGAACCCGCCCTTGTGGCCAATCCTTCAGCAATGCGTCCAGCTGTTGCGGTGCTCGCACTACATCAATATGCACACCATCAACTGGCAAACGATGTAGTAAATCCGCATGCTCGGCGACCGCATCAAAATAAGTAGTCAACAATAATTTCGGCGCCTTCGCACTCAGTAACTGATAACTAGGTTGAAACGCTCGCAACCATTCTGGACTCAAGTCTACAACCAGAATAGGCTCATCGATTTGCACCCACTCCACACCGATTTCTTGTAAAGCGCTCAACAAGTTTTGATAGGCCGGAAGTATCTTATGCAATAAGTCCAAAGAAGAATTTAAACCTGATTTCACCTTACCTAGATACAACAAACTCAAAGGGCCAAGCAAACTGACTTTGACTCGATGACCAAGTTGCTGTGCTTGCCGAACTTCTTCTAGTAATGCATTATTTTTCTGCAGCTGAAACTCGGTATCGGCTGTCCATTCAGGGACTAAATAATGATAATTGGTGTCGAACCATTTGGTCATTTCCATCGCTACATGTTGTGCATTGCCGCGGGCGGCGGTGAAATAATTTTCTAAGCTCGTGTGCTGACCGTCAAAACCATAACGGATAGGTAAGGCACCAAATAAACTGAGCGTACTCAGCACTTGGTCATACCAAGCAAAATCTCCAACCGTCACAAAATCCAAGCCCGCTTCCTGTTGCAATGCCCAATGCCGCGCGCGCAAATCACTTCCGACATCACGCAGAGTCGCCTCATTTATTTCGCCACGCCAAAAAGCTTCTTGGGCAAATTTCAACTCTCGTTGTGCGCCTATGCGCGGAAATCCTAAAATATGGGCGATGCTCATCATATGCTCCTGCTGTTTAAAATTTTAAGTATTCGGTGCTGGGTTTAAGTGCTAAATTTCAGTGCTGAACTAAGGTACTGAGTACTAGTGACTAAGTATTTCGCTATGATGAGAGCAAATCCATTATGATTCAAACGATGAATTTTTATATTTAACTTGAAAATTTTTCATAATTAAGCTGAAGTACTACATTCGCTAAAACGTAATCCCTCTTCCTCTGCGAAGCGAAAAAGGGAATTAAATAACTACAGCACATATCAAATCTGTACGCTGCCATGATCTCTATTTTAGAAATTCGCCATTTAAAAACTTTGCAAGCGCTGCAAGAGGCAGGTAATTTGCTGCGCGCCGCAAGTTTATTAAACTTAACGCAATCGGCGTTATCGCATCAAATCAAACTCTTAGAGGAGCACTACGGTAGCCCACTGTTTGAACGCAAGACCACGCCGATACGCTTCACTGCGGCGGGGGAACGCTTGCTGCAATTAGCAAACACAGTGTTGCCACAAGTA
Source organism: Affinundibacterium macrobrachii (assembly GCF_014652415.1). Taxonomy (GTDB): domain Bacteria; phylum Pseudomonadota; class Gammaproteobacteria; order Burkholderiales; family Burkholderiaceae_D; genus Undibacterium; species Undibacterium macrobrachii. The sequence continues at coordinate 46,313 of NZ_BMYT01000006.1, read as the reverse complement.
GCAGCTGCTGAACGTGATCTAGCGCGGCAAGCGCAAGGAGTCGCAGGGCAATTACGCATCGCGGTGGAATGCCATACTTGCTTTGATTGGTTGATGCCAGCGATGGATGTATTTCGCACTCGTTGGCCGGAAGTTGAGCTGGATATCGTGTCAGGGTTTCAAGCTGATCCGGTTGGCTTACTGTATGAACACCGTGCGGATATCGCAATCGTGTCTGAGACTGACATCAGCGAAAAGGTCAATTACCATCCGCTATTCCGCTTTGAGATCATCGCACTGATTGCAAAAGACCACGCGCTAGCAGAGCGCGATTATTTACTAGCGCAAGACTTTGCGAGCGATACTTTAATCACCTACCCGGTACCAGATGAGATGCTAGATATCGTCAGACAAGTATTGCTGCCCGCAGGCGTCAACAGTGCTGGTCGCCGCACGACAGAATTGACGGTGGCCATGATGCAATTGGTCGCCAGTAAACGTGGCATTGCAACCTTACCGATGTGGGCTGCACAGAATTATGTAAACCGCGACTATGTACTCGCAAAACGCATTACCAAGGCGGGATTAATCGGCAGCCTATACGCGGCCTCTCTGCCTGAAATGAGCGACAAAAGCTATCTGAAAGATTTTGTCGCCACCATTCGCGAAACCAGTTTCTTGAAACTACCAAGTATAGAACTGCTGTAATCGCTCAATCTAACTACTAACATTCAAATTTAAAGTAGCGACGTAACCCTCTTTCAAATTACCTGTGACTCGACTCATTTGCAGAGCTGTACCATCACTAAACACATTATCTGTGGGATAGCCAATTTGCGCTAAATTACGCGCACCGGCGCCATATCCGCTATAGATATATACCTCATTCAAACTACATATAGAAAAAGTAAATTGTGAAGTCTTGATACGATTCAACACACTTGTACTCTTTGCCAAACACGAAATACCTCGAAATGCACATGCGGAATAGGTCTAGTGTAACAAGCAGGGGAAATCGTAGTAAATCTTACATCTCCAGGGGCATTCGTTTCTTGTACTCCGCGTAACTAGTTTTGATTCATAACGCCACTTGAATACAAAGAATAATTTTCATCACGGTCACAGTGCCACAAATGCACGGCAAAGCCATTAGCAAGTGCGCAACTGTTTTCGCGTCATTGAAGGTCAACTTAATTGTAAAAGGAGTACCCGAGGCAGTCCCACTAGCGTCGTTAATTATGCTACGGATATCCTGCCTGACTTTACCACTCATAGTCAGCAAATTGACTATATTGCGCCCGTTGGAATTAGTGCCATCACCCGGATTGGGGCTCGCTGCTTCCTCGGGGATGATTATGCAAGAGCGCGTGCTGGTTCCGGAGCTGGTACCGGTGTCTGAACTTGTAGCCGAGTTTGCGTTAGTGGTCATTGTCGTGTTACCTGCACCGCCACAACCCGACATCAGCAAACTTGCGGCGCCCGATGCTAACCACCGCAAACTCGAACGGCTATCCGCTCTAAGCTTAGGAATAGATTCTAAATCTTGAATCAATCCCTGAGCATGAGCATTCATCTTTTCCCTCCTAAATTTATATATTCTCGATCGCCGCTCAGCACCACTAAACAACTCAGCATTTAGGCAAGCTTATGCAACAATGTTGATCACATTGCCGCATTGATTTTCAGTCGAAAAGTTACTCGTCAATGTTTGCAAAATCGCTCAGTTGCGTGTTGCTGTTACCTGCACCGCTACTCGATGCAATAGTTGCTAAAGCCTGCTAGAGCTCGGCGAAATTTAAAAGTAAGCGACTCGCTAGTCTTGCGTCAGGACCGCGTGTAGAAGATGCGATCAGTGGCGCGGCCGCAGTCATTCAATATGGTGGTGTACAAGCGCTGCGGAATTATTTCGGAGTATGCAACGCCATCAGGTATATGCATCGGATGTGCGAGGAAACCAAGTTCTTCACCGTAAAGTAGCTCAGACAACACTGGATCAAGTACGCGAAATAGTAAAACAGGACCCGGCAAGCAACTCGGTACGTTTCGTATAAATCATTCCACAACAGCTGTTTCTGCTATTTCTACCAAATTTGAGAGAACCATTAGGTTCTCCGCTAGATGGCAACCTTCATTGTTCTCTTCCAGAACATTAAGAGAATTTTCATCTAAACCTCCACGGATGAATAGCAGAGACAATGACATCGCGCCAACACGACTAGCGCCCTCCACCCTCAAAGGAAAAGATTACCACACGATTTTTCTATAACCGCTATCGTTTTATCATTGTGACTATCGTTGCCAGCTTACTTTTCGCTGCGCTATTGGTTTGGCATTTTGCACGTCAATGTGTGGCCTTACGTCTCGCCTTTGCAGCCGCATCTGAAGGTGATTTATCACCTCGGTTTCAAAGTGATCCTCGCAATGACGAGCTCAGCGACTTAGGCCGGGACTTCGAGTTTACGTCGCAACAAATCAGCTCCATGATGGAACGCCAAACCAAATTACTGCATGACGTTTCACACGAATTACGTTCATCTTTTGCGCACCTACATCTGTGAAACTTGCATATCAACAACCAGATCGCTCCACGCTTTACTTGGAAAAAATAAAAAGAGAATGTAGACGCATGGATATGCTGATTGGTGAATCACTACCGTTTGCTAGATTGGAAGCGGGTGCCTATTGAAGTGACGGTGGACGTACTGGCAGTAGCAATATTGGTGCCCAAAAAAAAAGATACCGGGGGGGGCACAAGCTATTTAAAGAGTTGCTGACTGACGCAAGCCTTGAAGCGAGTCTACAACAAAGCAATATTTCACCTTTAAATCGATTGCCTTCATCGACCATTGTAAAAGAGCACCTAGATTTACTAGCTCGTGCGATAGAAAATATTTTACATGGCGCGTTCAAATACAATCCGCAACAAAGCGATATCACTATTGAGTTAGCTAATGACGCTGTTTACCAACAGGTCTCAACCAAGATCATGGATCGAGGCTCAGGCGCACCTGAAGAAGAATTAGAGAGTGTCTTTTTGGCCCTTTATTGTCGCACCAGTAAATCACAGCAGTTCCAAGAGCATGGCTTAGGCTTAGCGATTGCCAGACAAATCATGCGTAGCCACTAAGGAAAAATAGTTGGTAGCAATCTAGTCAATGGTAGCTTGTGCGTTGAAATCGTTCTCTCCTACCAAGCTACGCTGTAGCGCGGTTTTGCTTGGTATTGAACAAAGCATCATGTCAATCTCGGTTGCTTTATAAAACTACGTATCGCAACTACATTGCTAACGCAGACATCTCTAAGGCATTCAAAAAAACAACAGCTGGACTTGAATTTCCATAAGGCAATAAAATGTCTATGTTACACTTTTATATAACAGGTGCGCGCTTCATTATCTTGAATCGCGTTAAACGGGAAAGTGGTCACGATAGAAACATCATCGCTAAGCCACTGCTGCCTCCGCAACGGTAAGTAAGTGTGGTTACATCATCCACGCCACTGGTTTGAATAACTGGGAAGGCGATGTAACAAAACTTGCAAGCCCGGATACCGGCCTGTCGATCTCAATTGAAGCACTGCGGAAGGCCGTGTTTGAATCAGCGAAGGCTATTCAAAACTGTTTTCTATATTGCTTCTGTTAGATCTGCTCACGTACGGATGGTGCGTGACGGATGTACTTGCTCGAATGTCGCCAAGTTTTCTACAAGATGTTTCTGCCTGCGGTTGCTATGTATTGGCAGCACTTGATATTTCCGTGTTTGCCATTTCTGGATTTAGCAATACGAATAACAATGCAGCTAGCAAGAATCGTGAATTGTGAGAATGGGTCTTCGGTCTGCAATCAAACTTCAACAAAATGAAAGCAACAACTATAGGAAAAAACTTTCAGATATTTAAAGCACAAAGGGTTTCTTCACCACACCTTATCTGTCTAATACAATCATGGCACTGGATGAATATTGTCATTTGCGGGCGCAAAAATGTGCCTTGATTGCGAGATAGATAAGGTGTCTTTTTATTTGAACCTAGCTTATCTTGCTCACTTATTTCCGTCATTTTCCATCAGCTTCAAGCCCCCTCCTCAACTGCACGCAAAGTCCAAAAATCGCGCGCTAATTTTTCTTGCAGTAGATATTCATACGGTACGCTGAAGTAGCCACGTTGCCCCCATGTCGGCCCCCAAGAATTCATCAGCAGAAATCGCTCTGTCTTATCGTTATAGGCAACCGCAAGCACCGCGTGGCCGCCGATTTTCTCTTCGTCTTTTTTTGGCAAGGACAATACGCCTCGCGCTTGCACCGCCGCACTTGTGAACGCGCTATACACAGTCATCCCCAATACAAATGGAAAACCTTCTGCCAAACAGTGTTTCAACTCAAGCAAATCTTGCTGCAAGCGTTGGTATTCAATGCTTTGAAAATTCAATGCTTGTTGATACGCAACTGCTGGTGGCGGATCGGCATAGCGATGCGCTCGATACGGCCAACTTTGCTCACGGCATAAACCATGCTTAGCGATACTCTTCATGGCATCACGAATCTGCGCTCCGCGGTTTTCGTGCTGCGTGCCCGCCAATGCGCGTGCGTTGTAATGGAGAAAAAGTCGAGAAGGATGATATTTAGGTATAGCCTGCCCAGCCAATCGTGCCTGCCGATTTAAGTTATAGAGAAAGGCATGACAAACCGCGTTTGCAGTGCAACTGCCAATACGCTCACCTTGATCAAACACCGGCGGACAATCAGGCCGCAAATCAATCTGCTTAGGCAAATCGCGAACACTGGCACGAAACCGATGATCGCGTGCATCAAGCGCATCTGCCTGCCACAAGAATAATGTTTTCGCCATGCTTACTCGCTTTCTAGTTTTCTCATTTCTTTAAGCGCACTACTATCCACTCAATCACACCACAAGCTTTACTATCCCATCCATAAAAATATTCCTTGTAAATGAGAATGATTCGCATTTATAATAAAATCCTCGTTTAACTTTAGGCCTGTAATTTTATGAATCCCCAAGAACTCAGTCAGCCCAGTCCTGCCTTGCTGAAACCTGTTTCTAATACTGTTCCACCTTTACGCCTAGCTAGCCAAGACATTTTGCAAGGTCATCAAGAAATCGAGATCGAACATCAAGGCATGGTATATCGATTGCGTTGTACTGCAATGGGAAAACTCATTTTGACCAAATAGTCAGAACACGCAATCAGAAAGAACGTAGTAGAAAATCCTTACACAACAACAGCAAACGCCGTACTTACGCACTACGTTAGCAAGTTCTTGTGTGTGAAGACATCAGGTCATCGTTACTGCGGCCTATTATGTTGTAACTGGAGCATAAAACCTCTGCCCTTCGTCTTAAATTTTTAAGCACCAGCCAGTCATCGCCAGCCAGTGCCACTTATGTGGAGACATCATGCATTGCATAGCAAGCATAGTCGGTGTGCTGGTGGATGAACAATCACCACTCGTCAGCAATAAGCCAGTTTTAAATGCATTTGCCAGACCCGCAAGCTGTGCATGGCTAAGCGCGTGCCCAACGTATTTCGACACTAAGCAAGCGCGTAGATTAATCCAATTTCCTTCGCGCTGTCTGCCTCACTTATTTACTTATTCAAGCTGAACAAGCTAGCTATCCACCGTGCTGCTGGAAACGAACACGCACATCCATTTGCCATTCACCATCTGTGAGATCCGCCATGAAAAATAATGCCTGCAAACACTTGAGTATCGCGAACAGCAAAATTGGGGAAATTATGATTTGCCCAGAATGTGGCGTGGTTCACCTCAGCCTGCAATCGATTTCTTTGCGCTTAGATCTCAACGCCTTTGCCGAATTATCAAAAATGGTGGCACAGGCGCAAACCACGATAGAACAAGTACAGCGATCTACGCATGAACAAAAAAGTCACGAAGCACCACATATCTTTCATTAAATACGATTCATATTAGGAGTTTGATCATGTGCGAAAAACACACGCCATCCGCCACGCATCATGCTGCAGATTCAAGCAAATCCAATACGCAAGGATCGCGGCGCAAACGCTTGTGGGATTTGTCACGCGATACGCATTGTCCGGTTATAGGCGTGTGCATTCCACTTGCAGTGTTGCGTCGTCTTGTGAATAAAGCCTTAGGTGGCAATACGCAAGCCGATGACTACGAAATCCATGTCGGCGCTGTCGCTGAATGCAGTCATCGCAATCGAATTTCTGAAGTATTACAAGAAGATTTGGATCAACGTTACGCATTGACGATTAAACGTTACCGCGCTGCCAAAACACAAGAAGCTCTAGTGCGCTTATGGGTCGATGCAATTTATCAAGGCGATGTTGCGGGAGCGTTCTGGGCAGGCTTAACCCATCCTCTGTGCGATGCGCATATCGAAGAAGGCATGTGTCGCGACATGCACATGCTACAGCATCAAGCAGGTGCGACAGTTCGTGCTGACATCGTACGCTTCAATTCTTTGCTCGAAGAAAATGCGATTCTCAGTCGTGAAATGGCAAGGCAACAAGAGCGACATACGCGTCACATACAAGAAAAAGCAAAAGAAATTGAGCAACTGCAACAAACCATCGTGCATTTACGCGCAGAAAATATTGGTAAAGAGAGCGCGATCGCTTATCTCAATAGTGATTTGCAAGCGCTCAAAAATTCCATACCAGAGCTCAATGACAAACAACGTCTACGACAAAAAATAAACGAGATGAGTGCTCGTCATCAAGAACTAGAACAGCAGATACGCGAACTTAAACAACGTCAGCATTTCAACGACCAAAGACGTGCACAAAATGAATACGAGCATGAAAAACTGATCGCCTATCAATCGCAGCCCAAGGACATCAAATCACATCGGACGATTCCAATCACAGTGCATTTGCAGCAAAAAAATGTCTTATGTGTTGGTGGACGTAGTGGCAATGTCGCCAGCTATCGAGATTTAATCGAACGTGTGGGCGGACATTTTGCTCACCACGATGGCGGCATGGAAGATAGCCAAAGTCTACTCGATAGCAGCTTAGCCGCAGCTGATTTGGTGATCTGTCAAACTGGTTGTATTAGCCACAATGCTTACTGGCGCGTCAAAGAATTTTGCAAGCGCACAGGCAAGCGCTGCGTGTTTGTCGAGAACCCTAGCGTTTCTTCGCTAGCGCGTGGTCTAGAGCAAGCGACCGAAGAGTTGAGCATCGCATCAGATCAATCGCAAACGACGCCATCGTCCTAGCGCAATCAGTAATCAACAATTCAACACGCCACCCAATATGATTTCTTGAGCCTAAAGGGTTAGAAATGAGTTTACTCGCAACCAGCATTTTTCTCCTCTGCGCCATCATCGCAAATGGCTTGAGCTATCTTTGTCATCCACGTCAGTCATTACTGCATCGCCCCTTACCTGCTATCCCTTGGCTGCTGTGTGGCGGATTTATTCACCTGAACGGCTTCTTTACCGCCCATACTTATTTAGGGCTGTTAAAAGCAAGTGTGATGTATGTAATGGTAAGCGCGATATGTTTGTGCCTGATGCTTCTAATTGCATCAATTTCCAAGAGATTTCTACCTGCGTCAAAACTCGGGTGAGATGGGTAAAGGGAAACTTAAAAAGCGGCGCTTGCACTTTACAACCGCTATCAGACGGAAAGGCTACGAACGCATCGATACACCAATGTAAGAAAGAACAACGCGAATAATAAAAGTCGGGCTGAGCAGCCCGACTTATTGCAACGCGATTAGTTCGCCGCAAATACCTCAATTGCGCCAGGGCGACGCAACATTTTATTGACTTCGTCCAAGTGCAATTCTTCTGCCACGATCATCTCGCGCGCATATTCTTCCAATAAAACTGAATTGCCTTCGACAATTTTTAACAATGCGTAGTAAGCAGATAATGCCGTCGTTTCAAGATCGAGGCTCTCACGCAAAATATCACCAATATCGTGCTGCTCAGTTTCTAATAACGCGCCAATCTTTAGTGAGGGATGCCCACCAAGTAGAGTGACCAATTCACCCGCTTTGTGTGCATGCGCCAAACTTTCATCAGCATTCCCTTTCAACCATGAGACGATAGGAATTCGATTGTAGCCGTACACCATTAAAGAATAATGCGTATAGCGCACCACGCCAGCCAGCTCTAATTCCATGATGTGATTGAGCGCATCGATTGCTGCTTGTTTTTTCATCGCATCCATGTTGTTTCTCCTTTTCTAAAACCTCGTCATTCATCACGATATCTGCGGATAAACCGCGACTCAACAACTATACACAACTAATGACGAATATGATCAACTATCATCGACATCCAAGCCAAATAAGTTAGATTAGACAAATAAAAAGCGCATCACCAGAATGATGATGCGCTTTCTGATTGTTTGACGATAGCTAGCCGAAAGTCTAATCAGACTAACTTTGCTTGCGACTCATGCTATCGCGCTTAGAACAACACATTCGCACTGAGATTGAATGTGCGTGGTGCACCTACGGTATAGCGTGCGCCACTATTGTTCAAGGTATTTACATAAGCTTTATCAGTTAAGTTTGCCACGTTAAATTGCAGCGACAAATTACGATTCACCTGATAGGAAGCAACCGCGTCAGCAACCCAATTCGACGCAATATTCGGCATATTTTGTACCGCCAAATTCGCACTTGGGTCAATCACACGTTTTTGTTCCGAGGTATAACGTAAGCCACCACCAATCGTAAAGTTTGGTGTCACTTTATAGCTACTCCACAAAGTCGCTGTTAAATCTGGCGACCAACGCGTTGCGGCACCGGCGGCATTATTGCCGGTTGAGCCTTGTAACACTTTGGTCTTCATCGTCGCGGCACCAGCCGTGACTTGCCAATCTGGATTGATTTGTCCGACAACGCCAATTTCAAAACCTTCTACGCGGCGCTTACCAAATTGTGCGAAGGCATTGGTGACGCTATCGACTTGCACAATTTCGTTTGTGCTGTCAGTACGGTAAAACGCTGCCGTCAATGATAAAGATTTATCGAGTAAGTCCCACTTAGTACCAAGTTCGAGATTAGTAGTTTTTTGTGGTTCAGCCTGTGGACCATTAATATTATTTGCGGCACTACTCAATGAGAAGTTAGCGCTACCAGGAGGCGTTAAGGATGTGGCATATACGCCGTACAAACGACCATTTTTCGCGACCTTATAAACTGAACCCAATTTCCAACTTAAGAGATCATCGCTCTTCGTTACTTTTGCAGGAATCAAGGTACCAACTGGCAATGTTGGATTCGCTGCGGCTGTCGACAAACTTACCGTACGAGATTCGGTGTTGTAGCGCTCATAGCGCAAACCTGTATTGAGTTGCCATTCATCGTTTAAGTCAATCGCATCAAACAAATAGAGTGCTACCGTCTTGGTTTGACCTTCTGCGGTGGCGCCATTTTTAATTGGCATAGGCAAACTTACATTAGCATCTGGTTTATACAGATTCGCTGCAGGAATCACCGTTCCAGTTGGAACTGCCATAGTGTTGGTGTTTTGTTTTTCCATTAAAAGCTCAACACCTGCGGACAAACTATGCTTCAATCCAGCGGTATCGAAACTACTATTGATACTGGTTTGGTTAGCGATGATTTCATTGCTTTGATCTAAACCTTGGCGTGAGCGCGCCACCGTCCATGTGTCTTGCGCCCCTGTAGCGGTGATGCCGTTGATACCTGTCACCACACGTTTCATTGATGATTGACCGTAACGTGTAATATTGCGCAATACCGTCGTGTCATTCAAATCGAATTCAAACTTAGCTGTTGCCATATCCGCTTCTACTTTTTCGAAGTCGTTGACACTACCGTAGAAATTCTCGCTATCGACTTTTGGCGCATTCAGCAATAAGGTATTGGCATTGTAGAAGCCCTTGAGACCAACGGTGGGGATACCACCATCAGGCACATTGTTTTGACGAATATGCTGTGAGTAAAAATACGCACGCGATTTTTGTCCGAGTCCAACCGCAATCGATGGTGCGATGCCGTAACCATTGCTCTCAACTTGATCACGTCCTGCAACACCACCATCTTGCTTGAACACATTTAAGCGCAAGGCTGTCGTGTCACCGAGCTTACGATTAATGTCAGCTGTCACGCGTTTGTTATTGCCGTTATTAATGCTTGCGGTGCCACTCGTGACATCATCTAACATCGCAGCTTTAGAGGCTAAATTGATATAACCAGAAGCAGCACCACGCCCCACATCTGCACCAGCAGGTCCTTTAACAACTTCGACTTGTTCAACATTAAACGTGTCACGCGTGATCGCACCTAAATCACGTACACCATCCACGAATACAGAAGATTGCGTTGCGAAACCACGCATTTGGAATGTATCACCTGCCGCGGTATTGCCGTTTTCACCTAATTGCATCGTGATGCCTGGCGTATTGCGCAGTGCGTCCATTAAGTTGTAAGCACCTTGTTCTTGCAGGAGTTCTTTCTTAATTACGGAAACCATCTGCGGTGTTTCTAATAATGGCTTCACCAATTTACTAGAACTCGATACATCTGCTTTAAAAGGAATATCTTGCGTGCCTTGTACTTTAATTTCTGGCAAAGCATTTTCCTTTTTACTTTGCTCTTGCGAACTTTTTTGCGGCTCGGCTTGAGTTTGCGCTTGCACTGATAAAGGTGCTGCCAATACCGCAATAGCGATCAAAGTATGTTTGAACGGGACGGTGCTGCTTGGATGTTGACGACTACGAATATATGCCACAAGAATTCTCCGGTTAGGAATGTTAATAACAAAAAGGAAATTAGAAAAATAAGTGTCAACCTTAAATACAGAGATATCTGCACATATATCTGCACTTAAGCACTGTTGACGTCTATTTCGATCTAAATAATGGGAGAAGGCTGGCTAATGAACACCGCTTGGAGTCGACGGTTTCGGTGGCTGGCTAAAACAATAAAGTGAATGATAATCGTTCTCATTTTGATTTGCAACAAGTAAATGAGAATGATTCCTATTTACTTCAATGAAGAGTTTGTTTAGAATGCCCAGCAATGTCAAACATTTTGCCTGCACGAACTTATTGAACAATTACTGAAGCGCACTTGCCGCAGCAAATTTCTGAAGCAACTCAGTGTTAGAACATCAGTTGAAACACGGCTTAAACCAAACTTCAACAACTGCGGCAAACGCACCAACAGCAGTTCAAAGTAATAGACACAGCAAAAAATGCAGGCAAGAAATCACACAAACTCTATGGATCTATCATCATGATGTTGCATATTCCTGGCGTACTCACTTTAGAAGAAGTGAACTATTTGCGCCAACGCTTACAAGAAACGAATTGGGTCGATGGCAAACAAACCGTCGGTGCGCAAGGTGCATTGGTCAAACAAAATCGTCAATTACCAGAACATGCAGAAGTGTCGCTAGAGTTAGGACAAATGGTATTAGCAGCACTGAAGAAAAACCCGACGTTTTACTCAGCCGCCCTACCTCTTCGTATTGTGCCGCCTTTATTTAATGCCTATGCTGGTGGCGAACACTACGGCTTACATGTCGATAGCTCAATTCGTCAAGTGCCGAATGCCGATTACACTTTACGTACCGATGTCTCTTCCACTTTGTTTTTATGCGATCCAGATGAATATGAAGGCGGCGAGTTAGAAGTGATCGACACTTATGGCGCGCATGAAGTGAAACTACCGGCCGGCGATTTGATTTTGTATCCATCCACCAGTTTGCATCAAGTGAAGCCGGTCACGCGCGGGGTAAGAGTTTGTTCCTTCTTCTGGACACAAAGCATGATCCGTGACGATGCACGTCGCAACATGTTGTTTGAGATGGATCAATATATACAAAGTTTGCGTAGTCAAATTGGTGATAGTGCAGAAGTCTTAGGGCTCACTGCGCAGTATCATAATTTGATTCGTATGTGGGCCGAAACTTAATGCGGTGATCGAGCAGAATTTGCCGGCATTTGCTGGCATTTTTTGACACCACCGCATACTCGTAACAATGCGATACAAATCAGTCATATATTTTTCTCCAATTGAGAATGATTCTCAATTAAAATAATGAACTTTGGCGAGTCACTTGCTTAATCACTTGCTTGTATCCGCTAAAACATCAGGTAGATAAAATCTTCAACAAAGCATTCGTTGGCGAAGTCGCATAACCATCACCGTAAAAAAATACAGTGAAGTGATGGCAACTAAGCCAATAGCAACTTTGTTGAAGTTCGATGAAATTAGTAACTAGACGATTTTTTAAATTTATAACGTGTCGACTCCTCAACAACAACGTGCCTTTTGGCTGCGTCATTTACATAACTGGCATTGGATTAGCTCAGCGATTTGTTTAATCGCGATGATGCTGTTTGCGGTCACTGGTTTCACCTTGAATCATGCTGGCGATATCGAGGCTAGCCCTAAAACTAGCCAAAAGACGGGACAAGTCCCCCCCTCGTTATTGCAACAATTAAACGCTGAAGTGACGCAGCGCAGCCAAAAAAATGCAGACACGCAATTGCCAACCAGTGTCGTGCAATGGTTAGAGACGCAACATCATATTGACGCTGCAAGCAAAAGTGCAGAATGGTCACCGGAAGAAATTTATGTTGCCTTACCGCGTCCTGGTGGCGACGCTTGGTTGAGAATTAATTTAGAAGATGGAGCACTAGAATATGAAAAAACCGAACGTGGTGTGATCGCTTATTTAAACGATTTACACAAGGGCCGTAATACCGGCAAAGCATGGTCATGGTTTATCGATATTTTCGCTTTCGCTTGTTTAATCTTCTGTATCACCGGATTATTTTTATTGAAGATGCATGCGAGTAATCGCCGTCTCACTTGGCCTTTAGTTGCTGCGGGTTTGGTGATCCCGATGATACTCAGCATTATGTTTATACATTGAGCGCAATCGCTACAAGAAATCACTTGTACCTGAACACCTAACTATTTGCATGGGTATTCGACTTAGTTATTGGGTTCGTAATTGGGTTCGTAATTTAGTTAATAAGTTAGTTAATAAGTTCGTTTGTAAACGCCAGCCGATGATTCATCATCAAGCCAGCCGAATGTTTGAATAGCTTGCATGTTTTTTTGGATAAAAACCTCTTGGTTTTATCGACGGAAAGACATCACAGCACATGGAAAGAAACGCAATCGGAATGTCTTTGATTGCCAATCATCCAGCATGATTTAAAAAAATTTAAATAATCAGTCTTACTTTTATCGAGGTAAATTTATGCAAAAAATACTTCCCTTCGCAATCGGCACTTTATTAGGTAGTTCTGCGATGGCGGCAGAATTGGTCGTCAAAGTTGAAGTTCCTAAACTCAATGTCGCGGAATATCACCGCCCTTATGTGGCGATCTGGGTTGAGCGTCCAGACCAAAGTTTTGCCGCAAATTTGTCGGTGTGGTACGACCTCAAAAAACGCGATAACGAAGGCGCGAAGTGGTTAAAGGATATGCGTCAATGGTGGCGCCGTAGCGGTCGTGATGTATCGATGCCGATGGATGGTGTCAGTAGCGCAACGCGTATCGTCGGCGAGCATACACTCAGTTTTGCTAGCGATAAAACAGCTTTGGCAAAATTACCAGCAGGTGATTACAACTTATTAGTAGAAGCAGCACGCGAAGGCGGTGGTCGTGAAGTAGTCAAAGTTCCATTCACTTGGGGCGGTAAAGACAATAAATTAGCATCCGCTCAAGGTAGTCATGAACTAGGCAAGATTTCGGTACAAGTTAAACCATAATCGTCTTCATCTCTGAACTCATTTTATTCAAGGAATTTTCCATGAAACTCTTCTCTAGCAAAACTCGCCAAAGTCTGTGCTTGGCATTAGCTGCTTGCATGCCTTTATTGGCTCCTTTAGATGCGCTCGCACATCGCCAATTTATCGTACCAACCTCAACCGTCGTTAACGGCAAAGCACCATGGGTTAGCTTTGATGCAGCGGCAGCGACCGATGTATTTTTCTTTGATCACGTGGCGATGAATCTCAATAATTTGGTCATCACCGCAGCCGATGGCTCCAACATCAAAGCCGAAAATCAAAGCAGCGGTAAATTGCGCAGCAATTTTGACATCCGCGCTGAAATGCAAGGTACTTACAAAATCAGTGTCGTCAATGACGGTATCAATGCAAGCTACAAAGAAAACGGCGCACCAAAACGTTGGCGCGGAACAGCCGAAGCATTCGCCAAAGAAGTGCCTGCAAACGCACAAGATTTACAAGTGAGCCATAATCAAGGCCGTGTCGAAACCTTCGTCACCAATGGCAAGCCAAGTGATGTCGCCTTAAAACCAAGCGGTAAAGGTTTAGAACTAAATCCCATCACGCATCCGAATGATTTGGTTAATAGCGATCAGGCGCAATTTCAATTCCTAATCGATGGCAAACCTGCTGCCGGCGTCAAAGTCACTGTGATTGCAGGTGGCATTCGCTATCGTCAAAAACTGGATGAACAATTATTGACCGCAGATAGCGAAGGCAAGGTCAGCATCAAGTGGCAAGGTGCCGGTTTGTATTGGATGCAAGCGACTTTCAGCGACAATAAATCAAACATCCCTGGCGTGAAAGAACGTCGCGCTAGTTATGTCGCGACCTTAGAAGTGATGCCGGATTAATTTCAAACTCTCCCAAGCGCAGCGTGTCAGTGCTTCTCCCCCAAAGAAACTGACACGCCCTTCCCGTCTTTGTTCTGAACTCTGCACGCTCATTGCTTCACAGCCCGTCCACATGCAAGCACTCCATTCATCACAAACTAGGCAGCGTCAGGTGTTAATTCCTGTCACGATGCAGAAACCCAATTTGCCAAGTGAGCGCGCGCGTATGTACGTTTTACATGGCTTTACCATGGGCACGACTTGGCAAGTGCAATGTTATGTCGAATCCTCCATCGGTGCTGAAGACTTACAAAGCAGCATACAAACACAACTCGACCAAGTGGTCGCGCAGATGAGTCCTTGGGAACAGGATTCCGATCTTAGTCGTTTCAATCGCGCGCCAGCAAATAGTTGGCATGTAATTCCCGAGGCGTTTTTTAAAGTCTTACAACACAGCTTATTTGTCGCTGAACAAACGCAAGGCGCATACGATCCCTGTATTGGCCATCTCGCCAACTTATGGGGTTTTGGACCGCAGGGCAAAATCACGCGCGCGCCAGAGTCTGAAAAAATCGAACAAGTAATACAAACATCGAATTGGCGACAACTCAAACTCAATCCAGAAAATCACAGCGTCTTGCAAACCGGTGGCGTAGAAATCGACCTATGCTCAACAGCAAAGGGATTTGGAGTTGACCAAGTAGCGCGCTATTTAGAAACAAAAGGAATTCGCAGTTATCTGGTTGAAGTCGGAGGTGAACTACGTGGCTGGGGCTGCAAATCGGACGGTCAACCATGGTGGGTGCAACTAGAACAAGCAGATGCATCCTTCGACCTGCATAACGACTATGTTGCCGCCTTACACGGTATGGCGATTGCTACCTCTGGCGATTATCGCCGTTTCTTTATGCATGAGGGGCAACGCTATTCGCACACCATCGATCCGCGTACTGGTTACCCCGTCCAACATGGCGTTGCGGCGGTGACGGTATTACATCCAGAATGTATGATCGCCGACGCCTTGGCGACGGCGATTACTGTGTTGGGAGTCGAACTTGGTATGGCGTATGCGACGCAATTACACGTTGCCGCCCGCATATTGGTACGTGACGGTGATCATTTGCGTGAATATTTAAGCCCAAGCTACTTAGCCATGATGGCGGATGACTAGCCCGACATACAAAAATGTCGCAAGATTAATTTTAAAATTCTTACTGAGTTATTTAGAACCACGAACATGTCGTCTCCACAAAAATCCGTATTGATCAACAATAACAGCGAGAAGATACTCGGCATTGGATTAATCATTGCACTCTGCTTTTGCGTGCTATGTTTATTCGTCTCCTTGGAACAATATCTCAGCACACAGCAGCACCGCATCACGACCAGCCTCAGCATCGTCTTCAGCTATGTACTGTTTTATTTCTGGATACATGAGCGTCACCAGCGAGCACACCAACGCAAGCACACTCATGAGCTTACGCAGCTGCAGCCGGAGTTATTGAGGCCCACAGATATCCTGATTGTGTACGCCAGCCAGACTGGCTATGCAGAACAGCTTGCACAACAGACTCAAGCGAGCTTACAACAAGGCGCTATGCAAACCCATTTGCTGGATATCGCCCAATTAGATCTCACCACTTTACAGAAAGCTCAACAAGTTTTGTTCATTGCCAGCACGACTGGCGAAGGTGATGCTCCTGACAGCGCTGCCAAATTCACACGCACCATCATGACGCAATCCCTCTCGCTTACGCAATGTCGTTACGCGGTACTCGCGCTCGGAGATCGTCATTACCAAGCCTTTTGTGCATTTGGTCGCCAACTCGATCAATGGCTACATCAACAAGGCGCGAAAACTTTATTCGACATGGTTGAAGTCGATAATGGCGATGATGGCGCACTGCGACATTGGCAACATCATCTCGGCGTGCTAAGCGGTCATACGGATCTTGCGGATTGGCACCCCGCTGAATATGAAACTTGGACCCTTAGCGAACGTCACTTATTGAACCCTGCCAGTCAAGGAAATCCAGTTTTCCAAATACGCTTAACGCCACCCGCATCCAGTCATTGGCAAGCGGGTGACATCGCTGAAATCTTGCCGCGTCGCCCTGGCGTAGCAACGGTATTACCACACCGTGAATATTCGATCGCCTCAATCCCTGAAGATGGTGCGGTTGAATTGATTGTGAGACAAATGCAGCAAGCGGACGGCAGCTTAGGTTGGGGTTCCGGTTGGCTATGCCATTACGCGGAGTTGGGAGAAAAAATACCGCTTCGATTACGTAGCAATCGAAGTTTTCATCCTCCTCGCCAAAAT
Organism: Affinundibacterium macrobrachii; assembly: GCF_014652415.1. Taxonomy (GTDB): domain Bacteria; phylum Pseudomonadota; class Gammaproteobacteria; order Burkholderiales; family Burkholderiaceae_D; genus Undibacterium; species Undibacterium macrobrachii. Next base: position 29,435 of record NZ_BMYT01000006.1, on the reverse strand, counting down.
TACCCACTCATTTTAATTGGAAATGGCACTGGCATCGCTGGCTTACGCGCCCATCTAAAACATCGCGCGCAACAAGGACAACATCAAAACTGGTTATTCTTCGGTGAGCGTCAACGCGCCCATGATTTTTTCTGTCAAGCAGATATAGCGCAATGGCAATCTAGTGGCGTATTAAGCAAACTCGATTTAGCATTTTCACGCGATCAAACACAACGCATTTACGTACAAGATAAATTGCGCGAACAAGCAACAGAATTAAGCCAATGGATCAATGCTGGAGCCGCCATTTATGTGTGCGGAAGTTTAGAAGGAATGGCGGGCGCTGTTGATGCAGTATTGCGCGAGATCGCCGGTGATGCAGTGATAGAAAAAATGCGTGAAGATGGATTGTATCGACGCGATGTTTATTGAAGTTCAATTTGAAATTATTGTTATTAATTTTAAATCATGATAGCCTGAAAACTGATAATTTATTCAATCCAACAAACCATGCGTAAGAAATATCTTAAGACATATTTAATCTCATTATTGATCGCAATTGTTTGGGGCTATTTTTCTGATCTGCGTCATGGAGAAGTCGCCTGGTTTATCGGACGACTTATATTCGTTCCTATTTTTACTGTAATCCTATACTCCTTATTATTTAAATCAAAAGAGAGCGTCGCATCACGCTGATATCAAACTTCCTCTTTCACTTAGGAGTTCAAAGTGCAGGCATTCAACTTACTCAAACGTATCGCAGCATTGTGTTTATTCATTTCGCTGTTCCTGCCGCTTTCTCAATGCACAGTGCAAAAAGAATCAGTGTCAGAGCAAGCAACACATCAACTCACTGAGCAAACAAGCGCATCAACTTCAGTACAAAATATTAAATACGCCTACAGCGCAGATCAACAGAATATGGTGGTCAATGTGATCAATGTATTTGCCTTTATCTGGCCACTGTTATTTTCTGTGATCGTGCTGATTCATCGTCAGCTTGAACAAGCCTTATCGGTGCCAATAACGGTTATTGGCTTGTGCTTGTTGTCTATCTTTTGTTTGCTGAGACTAAGCTTATTTGGTGAATTATTAGTTGGCGCTTATTTGGCGTGGTGTTCGATTCTTGCTTACTTTGTGATCAGCCTCTGCCAATTTTTGCAACGCGTTCGCAACGTTTGGCATCTAGTGCCAAACAATATTCATTGATAGAAATACGCGAAGTGTAGGGACTTAGACCTAATGTGAGTGGAGATAGGAAGTCAGCTCTAAATCAAGCTTCAGAATATGCAATACCGCCAGCATTACTGATCTCCAAACGCTCTTCCAATAATTTTCGATCGCCTTGTCGAAACTCGACAAATTCCAGTCCAATTCGGAATAGTTTTTGCGACAGAATCGTGTAATTCATGCGGCAAGTAATTTCTAAGATCTTTTCCCTAGCACCTGCGTTTAATGGCGGCAATGCCAATAACAAAATCACCTTGCCATCGTGAAAAACATTGTGGTCACAATGTATGCTCAAGCCGCCTAATGAGATTTCATTGACGCGACCGTGAAACGTCTTTTTACCGGTGCCGCCTTCATACACAATCGCAATCCGCCACTTCACCAAATAGCGTTTATGCAAGCGACTTTCGATACGCGATAACTTGGTATTGATCGTCTGTGGTTTGAATTGCGGAGAAGAATTCTCTTTTGGCAGCACGGCTTCTTGCCGAAGCTGCGCAACCAGCGGGTGTTCTTCTTTGGCTTGATCACTGATAATTTTTGTCATGGCACTGTTTGATACAAGTCCAGTTAAAAACAACTTTGTGCAATTTCAGATACGTGCTTGCACACGGCTCTGAGACAACACGAGCTTACTTGGGATTCAGTCTATCACGATGTTTCCATAGCGCATGCATTTTATGATTTAAATTACTATGCTTTTTTAATTGATTAGTCACAAAATGACTGGTAGCAAACCAATGCGGGTCTCAGCATTCAATTAAAACCAAAAGCAAAACACAAAACTCGCTAGCAAATACCTGCGATAAATCTACTGCGAGCGCGCTTTTTTTGCTACGATGCTGCGCTTGCCCAAATGCTGGGCTGACTGAATTATTGACTGAATTTCTAACTTATCATGATGCGCGAAAAACTTTTCCTGAGTACGGTATTTCTGATCCTGTCACTAATGTCTGGACTTGCATGCGTTCCGCTATTTGGCGCACTGATCGCCAATCAGCAACTAGCTAGCCAACTAGGAAGCGCGGTCATCATATTACTTCCTGTCGTTAGCCTCAGTTTATTGTGGCAAGCGAAACCTGCTTCCAACTATGATTTGCGACGCTTAAGTTTCTTGTTATGGGCAATTTTTATTATGCTGGTCGGTATCAGCAATGCCATTTTATTGAAAGAGCAAAGTAATTCGAACAGCACCATACTCATGTTGGGTTTCGTTTGTGTCGCAATTAGCTTCCATGCGCGTTACAAAGGCAATAAACAAAAAGCAAAACAAACAACATCATAGTTACTCAGGCAAGTGCGCGCTGGACTTGCCTGAGAAATGTGAATCAGAGATGACTAAAAACCAATTTTCGTCGGCATTACATTTGTCGCCGAAAGAGACAAAATTTGATAAACATTCTTAATTTTTCTATTTCTTGCCCTCAGTAAAGATTTTTTTGGGCTATCATTTTCCTTAGCATTCGCTATTCTAGTGAATACATGATCTCCACTACACCCACGCGTTGTTACCGGAGCAGTTCAATGGAAATGAAGACCTTAGTCATTGACGATTCACAGATAAATGTGACTCTGCTTTGCCGCTTGCTTGAAAAAATCGAGCATTGTTCTTCGATGGGATTTTTAGCACCAGAAACTGCCTTAGAGTGGTGCAAAGATCAAGTTCCCGACTTAGTCTTGGTTGACTACATGATGCCTGATATGAATGGCATCGAATTTATTCGTCACTTTCGTGCCATCAAACACTGTGCCGATATCCCCGTCTTAATGATCACCGCAAACGATGAAGTAGCCTTGCGCTACGAAGCCTTGGAAGCTGGTGCAAATGATTTCTTAATCAAGCCTGTCGATAAAATCGAATTCCTCGCCCGCACCAAAAATATGCTGGCACTAAGACGTAATCAACGTTTCTTAGAAGACCGTGCAACTTGGCTAGCCACCGAGGTACAGAAAGCGACTTTAGAAATTCGCGCACGCGAACAAGAGACGATACTACGTTTATGTAAAGCCGCTGATTCACGCGATCCCGAGACTGGCGCACATATCGTACGCATGGCAAATTATTCCTGCCTGATTGCGAAACGACTTCAATTGCCAGAATCAGTGCAGGAAATGATTTTAGAAGCTGCTCCTATGCATGACATTGGCAAAGTTGGCATTCCCGATCACATACTTCTCAAGCCCGGAAAACTGACCGAAGAAGAGTTTGCCATCATGAAAAATCATGCGCGCCTCGGTTATCAAATTTTGGCGGGTAGCGCCTCAGAAACTTTGCAAATGGGCGCAGAAATCGCGTTCTCTCATCACGAAAAATTTAATGGCGGCGGCTACCCACAAGGCTTGAGCGGCAATGATATTCCCTTAGCCGCGCGCATAGTTGCGGTAGCGGATGTATTTGATGCCCTAACCTCAGAGCGTCCATACAAACGCGCTTGGGAAATCGAGCGCGCCGTCGCCTTTCTGAAAGAAGGTAGCGGCTTACACTTTGATCCGCAATGCGTACAAGCTTTCCTCGCAGACTTCTCCGAAGTGTTAGCGATAAAAGATCGCTATCAAGAAGACGAAGACGATATGAAAGCATTTGGCTCCTACTGATTTGGTTCTTAAATGATGCAATAAATAAATTTACAGCGCGAAACCTCACCCATGCACGAACAGTAGGAGATGGCAAATGGAAATCAAGCAAGTCATTCTGAGAGATTTAGAGACCGACTTAACGCAGTTAAAGAGCTTAACAAGTATCGATCCACAATTGATTCTAGTGTTTGGTTATACCGGTCATTTTGCCTCGCCTTTATTGAATCAAGCACTGACGACTTACTTCCCCAATACACACCGCGTTGGCTGTAGCACGGCAGGAGAAATTACCTCGGCTGCGGTGTTATCAAAAACAACTGTGGTAACGGCAGTTCATTTTGATTCAACTACATTGAGAGTAGCGACCGCAAACATCGCTGGCATGGACAATTCCTTTGATGCGGGTAAAAACCTCGCCGCGCAATTACGAAGTGATGAGCTACGTGCATTACTCGTTCTCGGACAAGGCGTGAATATTAACGGCAGCGCGATGATCGAAGGTATCGTCAGCGAGTTAGGCGACTCGCTACCGATCACAGGAGGTTTGGCAGCCGATGATGGCGCATTTGTAAAAACCTACACCTTATCCAATAATGGAGTATCCACATCCGAGATCGTCGGCATCGGATTTTCTGGTGAGCATTTAGTCTTCTCAAACGGCAGCTATGGTGGTTGGAAAGCATTTGGACCCACTCGCAAAGTCACTCGCAGCACAGGAAATATTCTGTATGAACTCGATGGTGAACCAGCACTCAACGTGTACAAGCGCTATCTAGGCGATTACGCAAAAGACCTACCTAGTTCTGGCCTACTATTTCCATTCGAAATGCTCAGCGACGCACGTGAGTCACTAGGACAGATTCGCACCATTTTGGGCGTAGATGAATCGAATGGAAGCTTGGTACTCGCCGGCGCGATTAATCCCGAAGGATTTCTACGACTCATGCATGCCCACACCAATGACTTGGTCGATGGTGCAGAAACAGCGGCGGACGCCACCCTAGAAAAAATTCAAACACATACTGGCCCAGCCTTAGGTTTATTAGTAAGTTGCGTTGGGCGTAAGCTTGTGATGGGGGGACGCGTCGATGAAGAGGTCGAAGCAGTACAAGATATCTTGGGTGAAAACACCGTGTTATGCGGATTTTATTCAAATGGCGAAATCTGCCCCAGTTATCAATTAGCCGCCTGTAGTCTTCATAATCAAACGATGACGATCACTTATTTGACAGAGCGTGTCTAATGTCGCACAAGCTCTCTTTACGCCAATACAAGCGTCTACTTGGCATCCAAAATGAAACACAACTTGCTGCTATTCTGAACGAGTTTGAGCAAGTAAGCAGTGCCACTGGATTAAGTCAAGAAGCGATTACGGCCTTAAAAGGGATGCGCCAGTATTTTGCGCAAGTCGATGAAGCTTACCAACAAGCTGATCGTGATTTGGCATTAGGAAAACGTAGCTTAGAGCTCAGTTCAGACGAACTGATGACAGCCAATCAAAACCTGCGCCAGGAATCAGAACTGCGTCAACAAGTGATGCAAACCTTACGTCAAACCACCAATGAAGTGCTGGCGCAACTGGGTAAGCATTTGGCCGATGAAGATAGTTTAGAAAATTTAAGTACCTTACTCGCGGGCCTAGTCGGCGAAATATTACAAACCAGAGGCGAACTACAAACCGCACTAGCCGCTATAGAAAACCAACAATTCGCACTCGATCAACATGCGATTGTTAGCATCACCGATGCAAAGGGCAATCTGATTTATGCCAATGATAAATTCTGTCAAATTAGCCATTATTCGCGCGAAGAATTATTAGGTCAGAATCACCGCATCGTCAATTCACAACTACATAGCAAGGCCTTTTTTGCAGATATGTGGCAAACCATCAGCAGTGGAAAAGTATGGCATGGTGATATTCGCAATCGCGCCAAAAATGGTAGCTACTATTGGACGAGCGCAACCATCGTGCCATTTCTGGATGCGGATAAAGTACCGTATCAATTCATTTCGATCAGAACCGATATCACGCAAGAACGATTGTTAACTGACCAAATCGAATCAAGCAAACGTTTATTACAAAATGTGATGAATACGCTCGGCGAGGGGGTCTATACACTCGATGCGAATGGCAATTGCAATTTCGTGAATCCAGAAGCAGAAAAAATTCTTGGCTGGTCGCTTGCAGAATTACAAGGTAAGAATCTACACAATATTATTCATTCTCAACACATCAGTGGCAATCCGATTGAGCACCAAGACTGTCCGATTAGTCGGGCTGTCACGCGAGGCCAGGTCTATCGATCAGATCAAGAATATTTTCAACATCGATCTGGCATGCGGTTTCCAATTTCTATTGTCGCGTCTCCCATTTTGGAAGAAGGAAAAATTGTTGGCTCAGTAGCAGCATTTCAAGATATTACCGCGCGTCGTAGCGCAGAAGCAGCACTACGCGAGAGCGAACACAAACAACGTATGATTTTGGACAATGCCGCCGACGCGGTGTTTGTTGCCGATAAAAGTGAACGCTGGATTTACGTCAATGATTTAGCATTAACGATGCTCAAGTTCAGGCGCGATGAATTAATCGGCTCGGATATTTACAATTTGTTGCCGGATTATTTCCGTGAAGCGGCACGACAAACGTTTATGCAAAATCTGACAGCGCAACGTTTGATGCGGCAAGAAATTAAACTCCTAAAAAAAGATGGGAGCGAAGTTCCAGTCGAAATGAATGTCGCTCTGCTGCCTGACGGCAGCATCTACGGATCATGTCGCGACATCACCAGCAGAAAAGAATTTGAAGCCGCTTTGATTAAAGCCAAGGTCGGTGCGGAAGACGCCAGCAAAGCGAAAAGCGAATTCCTCGCCACCATGAGCCACGAAATTCGCACACCGATGAATGGCATCATTGGGATGACCGAACTTGCGCTCGATACTGATTTGAATCCACAACAGCGCGAATATCTTGAACTGGTCAAAGTTTCTTCGCACTCTTTACTTGAGATCATTAACGATATCTTAGATTTTTCAAAAATCGAATCCGGCAAAATCGTATTGGAGCACATAGAATTTCCGATCCGCGAACTGATCGCCACCATGTTAAAAGCATCGGCGGTACGTGCTGAGCAAAAGAACATTGAACTCGTCTATCAAATCGACCCAGAACTACCTGAAATTTTGATTGGTGATCCAGGCAAGCTGCGCCAAGTACTCAGTAATTTACTCGTCAATGCGATTAAATTTAGTCATCATGGCAGCATTACGATAGACGTCAACTTAGTCGAATTGCATGACAAGCACGCGCGTTTGCATTTCTCAGTAACTGATCAAGGCATTGGCATTGCGCAAGATAAACTTGAACATATTTTTCAACCGTTTAGTCAAGCCGATGCATCCACGACACGCAAATATGGCGGTACTGGATTAGGATTATCAATCTCATCTAAATTAGTCAGCGCAATGAATGGCAAGCTTGAAGTCCAAAGTACCAAGGGACAAGGTAGCTGCTTCTATTTCTCTGCTGATTTTGCTTATAGTTTAGCGAATAATAGCCCATTGCAAACCATGCATTTACAAGGCTTGAACGCACTCGTGGTTGATGATAATCCTATCAATCAAAAATACATCGGCGACACTTTACGTAACTGGCAAATGAACGTTGAAGTAGCGAGCAGCGCCGCGGATGCAATCAGTTTATTGCAGCAACATGCGCAAACCCAGCGTCAATTTAATTTGATTCTATTAGATGCTTGTATGCCAGAAATGGATGGCTTTGAATTAGCCAAGCAGATTCAATCAAAACAATTGCTAGGTAACGCAAAAATGTTAATGCTGTCATCCGCAGCACTAACTGATGATGCGGCACAATGCAGAGCTGCTGGAATCGATGGCTACGTGCGTAAACCGATTAGCCAACAAGAATTACAAATCGCGATTGATGCCATCTTTCAAGGTGTAGCAACTGGCGCGATTCATTACATTAATCTGGTGGCTGAAGATGCACATACACAAGAATATCCGCTGCGGATTTTGGTGGCGGAAGATAATCCTATCAATCAAAAACTCGCCTGCAATTTATTGCACAAATGGGGGCACGTCACCGATCTGGCTGAGAATGGCATCATCGCGCTGGAGAAATATCAAGCAAATTCGTATGATGCGATTTTGATGGATATGCAAATGCCGGAAATGGGGGGCATTGAGGCCACGCAGCTCATCCGTAGTCTAGAGAAAAACGATCGACACATCCCTATCATCGCGATGACCGCCAATGCCATGCCTGGCGATCGCGAACGGTGCATCGACGCGGGAATGGACTTTTATCTTTCAAAGCCAATTAAATCCGATAGCTTGAAAGACTTGCTAAATTTGGTGGCTGCGAATCGGTCATTAAACAATGCCAATCTAGAACACGCTATAGAAGCCAACAGCAAAGGCAGCAGCTCGACGCAAGATTTGTTCAATCATCAGTTTGATTTCGAACTCGCACTCGAAGACGGAGACGCAGAAATTTTGCAGATTATCACGCCGATGTTCATAGAAGGTTGCGATAAGCAAGTCGATGAAATACGTGTGGCGATCGCGTCCAGCGACACTGAATTGCTACACAGAAGTGCGCACACATTTAAAGGCTTAGTGGGTAATTTCAATGCAAAGCCGATCGAGCAACTTGCGAGAGCAATCGAACTGAAAGCGAAAGCGCAAGACTTATCCGAAGTCGAAAGCTTATTCGCAGTGATGCTGACATTTATCGATCCACTAAAAGCTGCTTTGAAAAAATACTTAGAGAAAAATGCGGGTTCGGTTTGAACGAACGAACAAGCGAACAAGCGAATTTATCTGAAGCGTCTTTGTCTGATCATATCCATCTAAAACTCTTGGGTAGAAGTACGAAAAAATTGGGATGGTGTCTCGCCAAAAGTTTTTTTAAACATGGCAGAAAATGCGGATTGACTTGCATATCCAAGTTCTGCTGCCACCACCGATAGCGGTTTGCCGCTGACGATCAAAGGAGCCGCACGTGCCAAGCGCATTTGCTGGCGCCATAAACCAAAACTCATTTGCATCTCGCTCTGAAAAAGACGCGCCAAGGTTCTTTCTGAAGCACCAACTTGTTTTGATAAATCAGCCAAGCTGAGATTCGATGCAGGATTAGCGATCAGCAACTCACACAAACTACGCAAACGAGAATCGCGCGGCATTGGCACATTCAAGGGCAGTGGTGCTGCATTCTCTAATTCATCTAATAGGCAAGCCGCTAGATGACTTTCGCGCAGCTGCTTTTGCGCACCCTCATTTGCATCTTCACTTAACTCAATCGTGGTCAAAGCACGCACTAATTCGCGCATCAAACCAGAGACTTCTAGTACCACACACTCGTCTCCACGGAGAGGCGCTACAGAAGAATCAACATAGATCGCCCTTAGCTGAGCGCGCTCGAGTGTGCGTACTTCATGTTGAATAAATGGGGGAATCCAAATCGCTCGCAGTGGCGGCACAAACCATGTTTGATGATTAGCATTCACTTGCACCGCACCATCGAGCGCATAAGTTACCTGACCCCAGGCATGCTGATGTGCACGCAATAATTCGTCGGCGTCCAGATTGCGCGCCACCACGCGCACTGGTCGCGACGGGGTTGGCGATAAGCTCACGGGAGGTGAACCGGTGTGCGTTAATGGAGATTGAGACATAAACAGGCTTTCAAAACGACGGGGATGTATGGAATCACAAGCGAAAACTTAGTTTGGCGATTATTCGATAAATTATGACTGTTTATCTTAAAACAGACGACCACTTTTTCCTTACACTGTAGGAACCTTGGTAGTGCTATATCTGCCATTTGCTACCAGATTAATAAGGCTCATTAGAAAGTTGCTGTTATGACTAGCATTACTTCCACCCACGATCACCCGCTTCCTACACCGAATAGCTTTAAACAAGATGCACTCGTCATCAGTTTGGTCGGGTTAGCGCATGGCATTTCCCATTTCTTTCACATGATTTTGGCGCCCTTGTTTCCGTGGCTAAAAGAAGCTTTTGCACTGTCGTATGCGGAACTAGGCTTATTAATGAGTGCCTTCTTTGTGGTTTCTGGTATAGGACAAGCCTTAGCTGGTTTCGTGGTCGACAAAATAGGTGCTCGCGCAGTCTTATTTTTCGGCATCGCTTGCTTGGCGCTGTCTGCTCTGGCGCTCGCGCTAGCGCCAAATTACTTGGTGTTGATGCTGGGATCAATGCTCGCTGGCTTGGGCAATAGCGTATTTCATCCCGCCGATTACACCATCCTGAATAAACGTGTGACAACGCAACGCTTGAGTCATGCTTTTTCGGTACACGGGATTAGCGGCAATCTTGGCTGGGCGGCGGCGCCAGTGTTTTTGGTCACAATCGCTAACTTAAGCAACTGGCGAATTGCCTTGTTTGCGGCATCGATACTACCTATCATTGTGTTGGCAATTTTATTCGTCTATCGCGATGCTCTGTTCACTGGCAACCGTCAAGAAACTACACAAACTAAGCCACAGGTTAAGCCGCAAACTCAAATCACACACGAAGATCAGAGCCTGTTTCACTTCCTAAGCTTGCCAGCCGTTTGGATGTGCTTCTTATTCTTCTTTATGATTTCTATGGGGATTGGCGGCATACAGAGTTTTTCTCCTACTGCTTTACGAGAAATTTATGGTATGTCCTTGGCATGGGCGACCGCTGGCTACACCGCTTATATGCTGACATCCGCGGTCGGCATGGTTTGGGGTGGCTTTATTGCGGCAAAAACCACCGACCACGATAAAACAATTACCGTCGCCTTCTCTTTTTCTGCTTTTATCGCATTATTACTGGCGAGTGGCTGGGTATCCGCCAGCATGGCTGTGGTATTAATGGGTGCGGTTGGGCTGGGCGCGGGGATCGCAGGACCTTCGCGTGATTTACTGATTCGTGCCGCTTCTCCCAAAAATGCCACGGGACGCGTGTATGGCGTGGTGTATTCTGGACTCGACATCGGCTTGGCGTTTTCTCCAGCCTTGTTTGGTGCGATTATGGATGCACATCACCCACAATGGGTATTCGCTTGTATCGCCTTATTTCAAGCTTTAGCCATCTTTACCGCGGTTGGCGTTGGTAGCAAAACCCGTCGTAGTAAAAAACAAATCGCCTAAAGAAAAGCAAACATAGATTTAAGAATACACACTTCGAAATGACTATCCTGCGACTCAACTGCAAGCTTGTTGCTGTCTAACAATAGTTCTGATGCGTTCTACCTGAAATGTATTCTATAAAGCTGCTCACGCGTGGTAGGATTTTGCCAGCATGATATGGGCAGCACGGCAGCAAAGCCGCACCCGCTCTCGTGGACGCTTGTTTGCCATATCAACATCAGATCACGAAAACAAAGTGTATCGCCTCGCTTGACACCACTCCAACCTCGATTGGTCAGTGCAAGTTAGGCGTTTTGTTTTGGTCGCCATCATAACGAGAACATCAGGAGAACAGTATGTCAGGCTTTTTCAGCCAAATTCATCAAATCAGTGTAAGTAAACGCTTAGGAGCACTGGTTATCGGTGCGATTCTCGGTATTTTTGCGCTCAGTTTGCTAGTGTTACAAAATGAGAAAAAAACGCTCTTCTCTATGCATCAAAGCAATGTCAAAAATGCAGTGGAGCTAGCAAATACCCTAGTTGAGCATTATCAAAAGCAAGTGACCGAAGGTAAAATGAACGAGGCAGATGCCAAGCAAGCAGCCTTAAATGCGGTCAAAAATATGCGCTTTGGTGATAACGGCTATCTTTGGATCAACGATACGCATCCAAGAATGATCATGCATCCAATTTTGCCGAATTTGATCGGGCAAGATCTGTCAGATAAAAAAGATAGCAAAGGAAAAGTGCTATATGTCGAAATGCGTGACATCGCTAAAAGCAAAGGCGAAGGCTATCTCGGCTTTATGTGGCCGAAGCCAAATGGCAGCACACCAGTAGAAAAATTAGCTTACTTCAAACTCAATGCGCAATGGTCATGGATTATCAGTACCGGTGTGTATATCGATGACATCGACGCTGCACTGTATAAGAGTGCGATCCAAATGTTAATTACGGTAGGCGTGCTGTCATTCTTATTATTCTCACTCGGCTTCTTCATCTCACGTGGTTTGGTCAAACAACTTGGTTGCGAACCACAGTATGCGGTGGATATTACCAGTGCGATTGCTGCTGGTGATTTAACTGTCCATATCGATTTGGACACTAACAATCAAACCAGCTTGTTGTATTCCATTTTCACCATGCGTAACAGCCTACGTGACATCATTCGCGAAGTACGTAAAGGTACCGATTCGATTGCCACGTCGTCTACCGAAATCGCCAGCGGCAATATGGATTTGTCAGCGCGCACAGAGAGTCAATCAAGTTCACTGGAAGAAACTGCTGCTTCGATGATGGCATTAACCGACGCAGTGAAACTCAATTCTTCCCATGCACGTAATGCAAATCAAATGGCTGCAGAGGCATCCAGTGTGGCGATCAAAGGCGGTACGGTTGTGAATGAAGTGATCAGCACCATGGGTGTAATTAATACTTCGTCTCAAAAGATTGTCGACATCATTTCCGTCATTGATGGCATCGCTTTCCAAACCAATATTTTGGCTTTGAATGCCGCCGTCGAAGCGGCGCGTGCCGGCGAACAAGGACGCGGATTTGCAGTGGTCGCCTCCGAAGTACGCAGCTTAGCGCAACGCTCAGCAAGTGCCGCTAAAGAAATTAAGATCTTAATTGGCGACTCGGTTGATAGCGTGAAGTTGGGCACACAGTTGGTCGATCAAGCCGGTGAAACGATGAAAGAAATCGTCGAGAGTGTTGACCATGTAACCCAAATTATGGAAGAGATCACCAAAGCCTCAGACGAACAAGCTAGCGGCATTGAGCAAGTGAATGCCGCTATTCGTGAGATGGATGATGCCACTCAACAAAATGCCGCACTAGTTGAAGAAGCTGCTGCCGCTGCAGCCGCGATGCAAGAACAAGCTGCGGCCTTAACACAAGTCGTGCATATGTTCAAAATGCGTGGTGACCCTGTGGTGACAGCCCAAGGTAACAAAGTAAAACGCGCACCACAATTACATTAGTGCGCTAGCGTTTCTATCGTCAGCATCTACATCATGGCTTGATTCGATAAAGATTCAAGCCATTTTTTTATGCACAACAATCACACACGCATCAGCAAAACGAGAAACACTTTAGAAATATCACTAGCCCTCGATTGATCGCTTGCCTACAATGGCTGTGATCACTATTTGTCATCCATCTGGGAAAGGAATTGCATGAAAAATCCACTGCACTTACAGCGCTTATCAAACCTACTGCCCGCTTTAACAGCCCTGTTCAGCGCATGCTTACTTCTGAATCCAGCGAATTGTCTGGCAAACGATGATTGGCGCGTGCTCGATCCTGCGAATACTTTACTAATCGAATCTAGCCAAGGCCGCATCATTATAGAAATGCGACCAGAAATGGCTCCGAAAGCGGTTGAGCGCATCAAATTACTTACCCGCGAAAAAATCTATGATGGTTTGCAATTCCATCGAGTAATTCCCAAGTTTGTCGCACAAACTGGCAATCCCAATAATAAAGACGGTGGTGGAACCGCTTACCCTAACTTACCGCCAGAAATGATGTTCCGACTTGGCTATGACGCAATCGAGAATATCGCCAGCCAAAGTAGCGATTCAGCTTCCGGCTTTTTAGGAAGTGTTCCGTTTCAATCATTGGCTATCAGTGAAGCGAACAAAAACAATCAAATGCCGCTACGCTCTTGGGGTGCTCACTGCATGGGCAGTGCAGGCATGGGGCGCAATGAAGCACGTGATTCCGCCAACAGCGAACTCTATTTCATGCTGGATGCAACACGTCGCTTAGATCGAGATTACACCGTGTTTGGTCGCGTAGTGGTGGGGAACGACGTACTACTCAAACTCGCGCACGGCGAACCTCCGGCACGACCAGATATCATGAAATCGGTACGTCTACTCGCAGATATCCCGGCGACAGAACGTCCTAAAGTCAGTATTGCCAGTGTGGTAGAGATGAAGCGGATTATCGAAAAGACGCGCCAAGAACGCGGTGCTGATTTTAGTATTTGCGATGTCACTATCCCTGCCAAAGTCGAATAGGAGCATTGATGAAATTCGCCATGCGAGCCAGCGACATCGTGCGCAACTATGCCAACATCCTTTACCTGATGACTGGTATCACAGCGGGTTGCTTGCTGGGTTTCGCATTCGGCAATCGCGTTGAAAGCTTTAAATTTGTCGGCGATATTTTTCTCAACCTCTTATTCACAGCGATCATTCCCTTGGTGTTTTTTACGATCGCCTCGACGATTGCGAATCTACAAAGTGGCACGCGCTTGGGTAAGCTATTTGGTATCGTCGCAGCCGTATTTCTCACGACCGTTATCTTATCGGCCGCTGTCATGATGTTAGTCATGTTGGCTTTTCCGATCGCACAGGACGCCACCTTACGCAATATGGCGATGCAGGCGGCACTCGATAATCCTATCGCAGCGAGCGCCACCGCCTCTACCACCAATTTGGCACAGATACTGACTGTCAACGATTTTTCTGAATTGATGGCGCGTAAGAACATGCTGGCTTTGATTTTATTCTCACTACTCGTTGGTTTTGCTACGTTACGCGCCGGAGAAAAAGGCAAAGCGTTTGTCGGTTTTCTCAATGCTGCCAATGAAGTGATGAAGCAATTATTGAGCTTAATAATGAAGATTGCACCACTAGGTTTAGGCGCATATTTTGCCTACCAAGTTGGGGTGTTTGGACCACAACTTATCGGCGTTTATGTCCAACCTTTGGCCCTGTACTACCTTAGCTGTGCCGCTTATTTTGCAATCTTTTTTAGCCTGTACGCCTACTTCGCTGCTGGCAAGCTGGGAGTCAATATTTTTTGGAAAAATAATCTGACACCCGCCCTCACCGCTATCGGTACTTGCAGCAGTATTGCGACCATACCAGCAAACTTGCTTGCGGCAGAAAAAATGCAGGTGCCAGCTCACATAAGTAACATCGTGATTCCACTCGGCGCACCTTTACACAAAGATGGCTCTAGCATGTCGTCCATCATCAAATTGGCCGTATTGTTTGCGATGTTCGGCAAAGACTTTTCCGCACCAGAAATGCTGTTCGCTATCTTTGGCATTACGGTACTAGTGTCAATTGTCGCTGGCGGCATTCCCAACGGTGGCTATATTGGTGAAGTTTTTGCGATCACCGCATTTGGATTCCCGATGGAACAAGCACTGCCAGTCGCGATGGTAATCGGTACACTGGTTGATCCGATAGCCACTTTACTCAATGCGAATGGCGACTTGATCGCATCGATGATGGTGACTCGAATTGCAGAAGGCAAACACTGGCTGAGCTTACGCTTATCTTCGCAACAATAAAAAAGCTGTAGCACCTGATGCAAGATCACATACAGGTAGCTACAGCTTTTCAAACTACTTGCGAAAGTTAGATTGGATGATTAAGCAGCTTAATTAAGCAAACTAATTAGGCTCAACAATCACTCATAGCGTAATGCGTCAATCGGATCTAATTTCGCCGCCTTACTCGCTGGCATCACGCCAAAAACAATGCCGACACCTGCTGAAAATACGAAAGACAACAACACTGCCCACCACGGAACGACCGCATCGGGGAATCCTGGAATCAATTTCGAAATGCCAAAGCCGAGCGCATAACCAAGCGCTAGCCCAATCAAGCCACCTAGTACCGATAAGGTCACAGCTTCGATCAAAAATTGCATCATGATGTCACGACTACGTGCGCCAATCGCTTTACAAATACCAATTTCACGGGTGCGTTCGGTAACAGAAACCAACATGATATTCATGATGCCGATACCACCTACCAATAAGGCGATACCAACAATCCCGCCCATCACCAAGGTCACCGTGGTCGTGATGTTATCTAAGCTTTTCGATAATTGATCTGATGAGGCAATCTCAAAATCATCTGGAGCATCGGCATCTAAACGATGTGCCTTGCGCATCACGGTCTTGATACGTGGCTTGACATCTTCTAACTGCGAAATGTCTTTTAATGACACGGTCAGCTGCATGTTACGCATGCTTTGATTGTTCCCAATCAAACTACGTCCGGTGCGGAATGGAATGATTACATAATCATCTTGCGACATACCAAACAACTCGCCCCGCTTTTCCATCACGCCGATGATTTTGAACCATTCATTGTTGAAACCAATGTACTGTCCAATCGGATTATCAGGCAAGTGTAAGGACTCAATCAATTTAGGGCCAATCACCGCAACTCGACGTGCACCAGACTCGTCAGAGGCACTTAAAAAACGCCCCATACTAGCAAACCGCTGCTGTACATCTTGATAGGTTGGCGTGGTTGCAATCACGCGCGCTGGCGTATCAGTACTACCAAAACGTACTGTCGGCACCGACAACACAAACAAGGGACTGACATCGGCAATCTCATCAATATGCGTACGCAAATGTTCGATATCTTCAAATCGCAAGGCGTTAAATTTACCCTGCATCGCGTCCTTCATCGTATTGTGCGCGGTGATCGTTAAAGAGTTGCCACCCAAACCTTCAAATTGCTTGGTGACGCTCTTCGACAAGCCTTGGATCAAAGAAATTACCGTGATTACCGAGGCGACACCAATGATGATACCCAAAGAGGTGAGGAAACTGCGCATACGATGTGCGCGTATTGAGTTAAGCGCAGAGCGTACACTTTCAAGTAATAAAAACATCGCTATTCTCCCAACTCTGCATGTCGTTGCTGCTCGTCATCAACAACTTGAGCATGTGGATCTTGCTGAACATTGCGCACATCACTCAAGACGCGACCATCATGCAAACGCACGACTCGATGACATTGCTCGGCAATTTCTGGTTCGTGTGTCACCATCACCACCGTTTGTCCTGCGCGATGCACTTCTTTGATCAAGGCTAAAATTTCTAGGCTGGTACTGGAATCAAGATTACCGGTAGGCTCATCCGCTAATAGTATCGATGGCTTACCGACCAAAGCGCGAGCGATCGCTACGCGTTGCCTTTGTCCACCTGAAAGCTCATTCGGTTTATGGTGCATACGTGAACTTAAACCAACGTGATCCAATGCCTCCATTGCCATCCGATTACGTTCTTTGTAACCGATGCCACGATAGATCAAAGGTTGCGCCACGTTATCCAAAGCAGTGGCTCGCGGCAGCAGATGGAAGCTTTGAAAAATAAAGCCAATTTCTGCATTACGTACCAAGGCAAGTTCATCGCTATCCATAGTGGCAACATCACGTCCATTGAGTTGATATGTGCCAGCACTTGGGCGATCCAAGCATCCAACAATATTCATCAAAGTGGATTTGCCCGAGCCCGATGCACCAATAAACGCAACTAATTCATTACGCGCAATATGAAGATCAACACCACGCAAAGCTTGCACAGTTTGATCGCCCATCTGGTAATTTTTTTGTATACCCGATAATGTAATCACGGCTTGGTCCCACTTCCGTTAGCTGAGGCTGCTGATGCGGATGCTGAAGCAGAAGCCGATGCCGCCTTAGGATCAGTCGACTTCAGTTCCTGCACTTGATCGCCATCACGTAAAGAACGTAACACTCTAGCAGGGCCAGTCACGACAACATCGCCTTCTGACAAGCCAGAAATAATTTCCTGATTATTGTCATCTGCAATGCCAATTCTGACTTCTTTCTTGCGCGCTACGCCATCTTTAACTGTGAAAACAACGCCCAAACTCTTACTCGCTTCTTTGCTGTCTTTGCCATCTTTATTCTCTAACTTCATGCTGTCACCCGTGAGGATCGCTTGAATTGGCAATACTGGTCGCAAGCTACCACCACCCGTAATAATCTCCACGCGACAGGTCATCCCTGTGCGTATTCCCGTCTTTGATTCTGACAAACGCAATTTCACAACATAGGTTTTGCCTTGCGATGCGCCAGCCAAATTCACGCGAGGTGCCATTGACACTTCTTCGACAGTACCAATCACCGGTTGATCATCAAATGCTGCGGGATACACTTTTGATTGCTGACCGACTTGCACCTTGGCGACGTCAGCTTCATCCACATTGACCTCAGCCATAATACTGCCGATGTCTGCAATCGTCATCAAAGAGGAACCCGCCATGCCAGTAGCACTTGCCACCGCAGTCTCGCCAATTTTGATTTGCACGGCAGTGACCGTACCGCTGATTGGTGCTTTCACCTCAGTTTTATCTAAACGCTTTAAGGCTTGATCCAAAGAAGCGCTGGCTTGCTGCATGCTCTCGCGCGCCGCATGCAAGTCAACCTTAGCGACATTCAGTTGATGAACTGCATCTTCATATTTGCTGGCATCGATAAACTTGGCTTCAGCCAAACGACGACTACGTTCAACATTCACTTGCTGACGATCGACATTCAATTGCGCCCGTTCAATATTGACTTGCGCACTGCGAACAATCGCACGTTGCTGGGTGACTTCAGCACGAATCAAGGTTGGGTCGAGTCTTAACAACACTTGTCCTTGTTCGATCTTGTCACCTTCTTTCACCAACACTTCAGACACTTTGCCGATCACTTCACTCGACAATTGCACTTGCTGACGAAAGACAAAATTACCAGAGGCAAGAATTGAAGGCTGAATTTCTTTTTTACTGACCTTCGCCATCTCAACTTCTAACTTGGGCTTACTAGCCGAAAATTTGATCACAACTGGAACAATAATGATCGCAGCAACGACAGCGATTCCTATGAGCTTACTTTTTTTCATTTCAATACCGATCATTTAGAAAACATCAAGATAGCAACCCAAATTCCATAAATCACCACATAAGGCAAGCCTGCTGTAATGACGCAACTAGTAACACCACGATCAGTCCAAACACGCAATCCAACAAAGGTCAAAAAGGCAGTCCAAAATGTCGTCAAACTCAAATTATTCATCAAGCTTGCCCACGCATGATCAACTGGCAAATTCGTTATCAGAAAATTCAAGGACAACATATTTAAGCTCTCCATCGCAAGCTGCCCCTTGCCTGAGACTATTTGCAATGCCATCAAAGGTACACCGATCAATGTCGGCACACTCACCCAAACTGAGAATCCAAACCACTTACCATAAGAAATACTACTGCCCATTATTTTTGACGCTAACAAAAAATACAGCGCATACAAGGCAAACACGATTGGTGTTCCAATCAGGACACCGCCCAAGGTGCTGTACATCATACTGTCTTTGGTCATCATTTTCGCCATCGCTTGTTTTTGCTCGGCATTTAAATTCTGATTCGCGCTCATGGTGTGTTCAAGCAACCAAGAGAAATCGACCGTCGCAAAATACCAGTAAAACAAAGCCAAAGTCGAACTGATGATCAATGCCAATGGTAGCCAAGGCTGAGAATGTTCTTTTAAAGAGCTAAAGGCAGATTTAGGTTCGATGAAGATTTTGGTCAACACAGACATTGCATTTGCAGACATGAGAATTCCCTTTTCTATGAAAGATGATTTCACTTAGATCAAGTACAGCACAGAAATCGATCAGCAAAAGTGAGCCATCTAAATTCGTGTTATTTGAAAAAATAGATAACTAGAAATAGCATCATATTCCTTACTTATCTAAAATACATATTTTTCTCTTAAACTACGTTAGTTTTAGGATTGTTGCAAAATTCCGCTAGCTAAGCGCGTCTTCAAAGGCAATGCAAATGTAATACTAAGCGACTGCATTGATGCAAGCGTCTGTTCTGCGTAAATCCTAATTTTGTCGTAAACCACACACATAGATTAATTGATAAAGACAGTGTAAATAGCATTGCGCAAGAATGGTCGATGCTGCGACAAACGACGAATTATTGATGACGAATACCCCGCATTTGTGACGAAGCTCGGCTAACTATCTATCGCGAAAACACAAAATGATTGCTTGCATGCGTAGCGAAGGCTAACGATGGTCAAAAAAAATGCGCCCGCAGGCGCATTCTCAAACTATCTTGATTACTTTATTCCTTGGTCGGCTAATCGCCATAGGGCACTAGCCGATCAAACTAATCTTGATCCAGATTTGACTGCATCATGGTGCTGATCGTATTGGTTGGAGTCGCACAAGGTTCTTCATCGAAAGCGATATCGCCATTTGGCATTGCCTCACCAGTCAAAGCCAAATCGCGGAAATTGAACAAATCTTTATCCATTAAATGTGATGGAACAACGGTCGATAAGGCAGAGAAAATATTATCAACACGACCCGGATGTTGTTTGTCCCAGTCACGCATTAATTGCTTCACATGCTTACGTTGCAGATTTTCTTGCGAGCCGCACAAATTGCAAGGAATGATAGGGAATTGCTTTACCGCCGCATATCGTTCCGTATCACTTTCTTTGACATAAGCAAGCGGGCGAATCACGATGTGTTTGCCATCATCTGATTGTAATTTCGCGGGCATACCTTTTAACTTGCCACCAAAAAACATGTTCAGAAAAAAGGTCTCCATAATGTCATCACGATGATGACCTAGCGCGATCTTGGTCGCCCCCAGCTCATCTGCTACACGATACAAAATGCCACGACGCAAGCGTGAACACAAAGAACAGGTGGTTTTTCCTTCTGGCACCAAACGCTTGACGATACTATAGGTGTCTTGGTTTTCGATGTGATACGGAATGCCCAATTTATCCAAATACGCAGGCAACACATCTTCGGGAAAGCCCGGCTGCTTTTGATCGAGATTGACGGCGACGATATCGAAATGAATCGGCGCACGTTCGCGTAAGGTCATCAAAATATCGAGTAGCGCGTAACTGTCTTTGCCGCCAGAAAGACAAACCATCACCTTGTCGCCGTCTTCGATCATATTGAAATCGCCGATCGCCTGCCCAACTAAACGACACAAGCGTTTATGTAATTTATTGTTTTCGTAAGCGATTTTCTCTGGTGAGCGCGTCGCTGCCATTTGCGCTGGATTGCTTGGTGTAGGCATAGAAATGACTTGCATAATTCGACTCACACTTCCGATTTAATTTGAAACACTTCAACCCCGACGCCTTCGCAATCTGGATAAACATCTGGTTTCATCGTTGACACGCGCACCGCACGTACACGAGGATGTGCCAACATAATTTTTGCGACATCATCACACAAGGTTTCTTGCAAATGCACATGACCTTGCGCCACACGCGCGGCAATCGTGCCACGCATAAAATCATAGTCAACGACCTCATCGAGCTGATCATCTTTTGGCGTAGACAATGCCAAGGGGATGTATAGATCAACATTGATCATGACTCTTTGCTCCCCCTTCTTTTCAAATTCATGCACACCGATATTGATAGATACCTCGTAATTGCGCAAAAACAAACGACGACAATCGGCGAGTTGTGGGTGGTGGAGTATGGATAACATAAAGAATCGCTTTAAAAAACTTACAAATTAAAAATAACAAAAATAAGCACTAGATCATCGTTTAGCAATCGCTAGGAAAGTAATCGATGACATCTAGGAATCTGAATTAGCTTTCGCTAAAAACATCACATCACGCTGAGTAGGAATCAAATGCTGCCCGCCATCAACGACGATCGTAGTGCCAGTGATTGCCTTGGCACTTGCGACATAACAGACTGCTTCAGCGATGTCTTCTGGCGTACTAGAACGCCCCAATGGCGTCACTTTATGCGCAGCCTGAAAATCGGTTTCGCTTTGCTCTCCCGATAGCATCGACAATCCAGGCGCTACCCCAACTACTCTCAGCTTAGGTGCTAAAGCCTGTGCCAAACTGGTAGTCGCAGTATGTAGTGCCGCTTTCGACAATGTGTAAGATAAATAATCAGGATTTAAATTAAACAATTTCTGATCAAGAATATTTATTACAGAGGCGATACCAGCTGGAACATCATCAGGCAAAGACACATGTAAATCTTGCGCCAACATAATTGGTGCCATCAAATTCGCGTGCATGTGTTTATCCAAACAAGCTTGCGAAAAATCAGCCGCACTGTCGGCCTCAAACAAAGAAGCATTATTCACTACACAATCAAGGCGCCCCAATTGATGCACAACTTGCGGCACGATTTTCTTGACCTGCTCAACATTACCTAAATCTGCCCGCACCGCAATCGCACGTCGTCCGATTTGCCTTATTTCTGCTACCACCTGTGCCGCTTCGTCAGCTGAATGATGATAGTGAACCGCAATATCCCAACCTCGTTGTGCCATACACAAGGCAATATGACGACCGATACGTTTGGCGGCCCCCGTCACCAATGCGACTTGCCCAGATGTTACTTGTTGCGTAAGCATATTCATTCAATTTCTCGGGTCTGCACTGATATGCAATGACAAGACGCAGGCACGCTGGCACCATATCAGTTTTTTTTATCTTGTTTGATATAACAATAAGCGAAAATGTTTTCACTTATTGACCGGAACTACCTCGCTTTTAATACAATGCTGGTATGCAGAAACTACATCCAACTCCTCGCCCTCAATTAAGCTTACCTGTTCCGTCGGACGATGCACTGCGGGTATCGCGACAACTTGAAACGCTTATACACACAGAAATCAGCAGCAATGGCGGCATCATTCCCTTCTCTCGCTACATGGAGTTGGCATTGTATACGCCACGCTTAGGCTATTACAGCGGCGGCTCTGCCAAACTTGGTGCGGATGGTGATTTTACGACCGCGCCCGAAATGAGCGCATTGTTTGGTGCTAGCTTAGCGCAACTGGCACAACAACTTTTCACACAAACAAGTCCTGAAATCATGGAGTTCGGTGCCGGCTCCGGCAAACTGGCATTTGATATTTTGACCGAATGTCAGCAATCTCAAATTCCGCTAAAGCGCTATTTTATCGTGGAATTGTCCGGCGAACTCAGAGCTAGACAAGAAGAACGCCTGAAAGATTTCCCACAAGTAGTCTGGCTAACAAGTGTGCCGACTACTTTCTCAGGTGTCGTGCTGGGAAATGAGGTTCTCGATGCGATGCCGGTTGAACTAGTTTGTAAATCAGAGCAAGGCTGGAAACGGTTGGGTGTTAGCACAGAATCAAGCACAACTAGTTCCACCCCGACGTTGAAGTTAGTTGAAATGCATGAAAACGATGCACAAATCGCAGCGCTGATTGCACAGATTCCCAATGCAGAAGAACTACCAATTGGCTACATAAGCGAAGTGCATCCAATTGAAATTGGCTTCATGCGTAGTGTTGCAGCAATGTTATTAGCCGGAAAAGCCGCATCAGGTCGCGGTGGTGTGGCGATTTGGCTCGATTATGGCTTTCCTGCGCACGAATATTACTTACCGCAGCGCGACCAAGGCACCTTAATGTGCCACTACCGACACCATGCGCACAGCGATCCATTCTATCTGCCTGGCTTGCAAGATATCACCGCGCATGTGGATTTCACCGCAATCGCAAGCGCTGGTGTGAATGCCGGTTTAGATCTATTGGCTTATACCAGCCAAGCAGGCTTTTTGCTCAGTTGTGGCATCACACAAATTTTGAGCAGAATTCCAGTTGAAGACTCGCAACGCTACCTGCCCGCTAGTAACGCCGTACAAAAGCTACTGTCACCCGCTGAAATGGGTGAATTATTTAAAGTATTAATACTAGGTTGTGCTGTAGAACTACCCGATGCCTTGCTGCAGTACGACCGTAGTCATCGGCTGTAGATTGTCTATAGCCGATGACTAAATAGCCGAGTAATTTTGGTGAAGTTACACAAGGTATTTATCTTATTTAAAACAAAGGACAAAGCATGATCCGTTGGGTGTTAGTGATTTTTATTGGCTTGGTTTTATTTGCCAATTTACTCCCTTGGCTGCAAAAGCTAGGCATAGGACGATTACCTGGCGATCTACGCTTCAAGCTATTCGGTAAGATTTTTACTATACCTTTTGCCTCGACCGTCTTGCTTTCTCTGTTTGTGCTCTTGATTGCAAAATTTCTCAAATGAAAGATAGCGTCGCATTCTAGCGACGTTGTGCGAATAGCCTTGAAAAAAATTGCTATACAGCTACATTATTCAGAACGAATCGGTTAAAGTTTTAGCACAAGCGAGTCGTCATCTACTTAGTACAAATTCGACTGCTCGTTTTATCCGATGTTTTGCCAAAACAATTAAAACAGGCAACTCCCACATCATCAAAGGTTCTCATGAGTAATTTAGGGGAAATTCGCGCACTGCTAATTGAGCCGCATTCCGGTATGCGTGTCAGTTTGCATAATATGCTGAACTTATGTGGCATCAGCAAAATTGATCACGCTATTTCAGCCGGCACCGCGATACGCGCGATTCAATCAAAGGTATTCGACTTAATTCTGTGTGAATACGACCTAGGTGTAGGCCAAGATGGACAGCAATTACTCGAAGATGTTCGTCATCACAAACTAACACCTTTATCGACAATTTTCATCATGGTCACGGCTGAGCGTGCTTACGCAAAAGTTGTCAGTGCCGCCGAATTAGCTCCTTCCGATTATTTGCTCAAACCCTTCACCGCCGACGCCTTACTTGAGCGCGTGCTTAAAGCAATTGAAAAGCGCAAAGCCTTCATGGAAGTATTTAATTTAATGGAGCAAGGTTTTGTACGTGAAGCATTAGAGGCCTGTTTAGAGGGTGAACAGACTTCACCGCGCTACCTCGTTGACTTCATGCGCTTACGCGCCGAACTACATGTCATCTTGGGCGAAGCAAACGAAGCAGAAGAGCTTTACGTCAAATTATACGAAATGAAAACTGTCGCATGGGCCAAACTAGGCCTCGCGAAAACCCTCTACATGCAAGGACGGTATCAAGAGGCTGAAGATATTCTGAGCAGCCTTGTGTTAGAAAATAATAAGTACATGGATGCCTATGATTGGCTATCCAAAACACATGAAGCCATTGGTGCTTTACCGGAAGCCAAGTCGGTGCTCGATACCGCCGTAACAGTCTCACCCCATGCAGTGCGCAGACTTCGTAAATTAGGTTCACTCGCACTAGAAACAGGTGACATTGAAACGGCTGAAACTGTATTAAAAAAAGTCGTTAGCAAAGCAAAATATTCTGAGTTTCGCGACCCTGAAGATCATGTCAAGCTGGTCGATGCCTTAGTTAAAAAAGGTGATCACAATCAAGCAAAATCGGTAATTCGTGACCTAGAAAAAAGCATGTCTGGAATAAAAAAGACCGAGGCATGTCGTGCAATTTCTGCAGCTTTGGTACACGCGTCCACTGGTGATACGGCAAAACTAACAGAAGAGCTCGATGCGGCAGTTCAAGCCAATCGTGATGAGATAGGCCTATCGAACGATCTCAAGCTGGGACTCGCCAAAAGCTGCTTAGAAAACAATAACGAAGGCGCTGCCTCCGAAGTTATCATGGAAGTCATGCGCAACGCCCCCAACCAACAAATGGTGACGAGAGCATTGGGCGTATTTGAAAGCGCGGGCAAAGGTCATATTGGGCAAGAGCTCGTGAAGAAGAGCCAACAAGAAGTAAAAGACTTGGTAGCGCTGGGTGTTCAAAAAGCGAAAGAAGGTGACTTCCGTGGCTCTGTAGAATTGATGTCTAGCGCCGCTAGAAAATCACCAGATAATCCGCAAGTGGTGTTGAATGCTGCATTGGCAGCGCTCAAATGCCTTGAAAATTTGGGTTGGGACCCTGCCACAGGTAGTCTGGCGAAGCAATTGATCGAATCCGCTGCGCGCTTAGACCCGATGAACAACCGTTTGAAAGCCATACGTTCACTGTATGGCGAATTGCAAAAACGCTTTGGAATTGACGCTGTTCGAGCAAAATAACCTAAAAAAATCTGTGACTATGTCGACTAGCCTCCATGTTCGCGAACGTCTACTCGACAAGATTCGTAGCGACAAAAATTTGCCTACGCTTGGGGTGACGATTAGCAAAGTCATTCAAATTACTTCATCCGGGGAAGATTCTGTTTCGGAACTGGCCCACTTCATTCTTTCCGATGTTGCGCTGACACAAAAAATACTGCACGTATCCAACACGATTGCCTATCGTACTGCCGGTGGCGTATCGGTCACCACTATTTCCAGAGCGATTTTCTTATTGGGCTTCGACACCATTAAAGCCAATGCGATGGCAACCTTGCTGGTTGATGGGTTCAAAGATTACAAACAAGCCCAATCAGTACGCAAAGAACTCGTTCAAGCGCTTTGCGCCAGCGTAACAGCACGTGAAATCGCAAGAAGAAATCGTCATCCAAAAAGTGAAGAGGCCGCCGTTGCGGCATTGTTTAAAAACATTGGACGCATTCTAGTTGCTGCTTTTGATCATCCTCTGTATGAAAAAATTCAAAGCATAGGATTTGCCGATCCTGGTCAAATCAATGAAGCGTGCATTCAGTTGCTAGGTTGTAGTTTTGAGCGTTTTGGCCAAAGCGTGCTGCACGATTGGAAAATACCCGAAAGCATCATCTTTGCATTACAACCGCTGCACGGAGAAGTAAAGAAAACCACACAAGACACAGAGTGGATAAAACAAGTAGCCAGCTTCAGTGAAGAGCTAGCGAGTACGCTAGTGCAGAATGGTGAAAGTCAAATACCGATAGAACAACGCTGTTCACAAATCGTCAAACGCTTTGGTCGTGCGCTCGACATCCACAATAATCAGCTCGAAGAAATTTTCAATAATGTCGATAAAGAGGCACGCCAATTAGCGATTACTTTAGAAGTTCCACTCGCCAATCTAACTACCGAATCAACATCTACCGTTTCTCAAGAGAGCGATTTCTGTAGCGAATTCATGCTACCGGCTTTCGACACGCAACAAATACAAACCGTCAGCCGGCATCCAAGTGGAAAGCCAAGCAACGCCAGAGATTTATTATTGGCTGGTGTACAAGATGCAACGCAGATGTTAGCGTCGAAACAAATCAAGCTCAATGACTTGGTGCTTCTGGTATTAGAAACGCTTTATGGTGCAATGGGATTTCGATTCGCAACTGTTTGCTTACGCGATTTGCAGTTAGGGAAATATACCGCCAGAATTTCTGTCGGTGAAAAATATGTCGAGCGTCAAAAAGCTTTTCAATTTTCAGTCGACAATGAAGACTCTATCTTTCATGTCGCCATGCACAACAACGTCGACCTAATGATTGCTGAGGCGTTAAATCCTAAGATTCAAGCAATGCTCCCAAAATGGTACAAAAGTTTATTGCCCGATACGCGCAGCTTTATTATTTTGCCGCTCATTATCGATAATAAACCACTAGGTTTATTTTATGCAGATCGCAGCTTGCCTGCCATTGAAGGTGTGCCACCTGATGAAACCGCACTCATTAAGACTTTAAAAAGTCAGTTAATGAGTGCCATCATGAAACGATGATTGTCTATTGCAAAGGAATTCCCTGCTTTTGTGCTAAAGCATCAAGGTCTTGCCAAATGGTGAGTTGATTTAATAATCGACTTGCTGGATCGATCATGCTATTGAGGTTGAAGAAACGCTCCAACGAATTCGCATTAAAGACCATGCTCTGGGAAAAATTAATGACCCCGTATTGCTTTTTAAATGCCATTAACAAATCCGCTGGCGCATCTCTATGCCACACTTGCATCATGCCGCCGACCATCAACGATGTATCTATCGTTTGCTCGAGCACGCGTGGATTTTTTGCACCCTCTAAATCACGATAATCAAGCAAGCGTGGAAAATGAAACTTCTTTATCCAGCTCGCAGGAATACCTTCAGCTCGATTCAACACTACGCTACGCCAGTGCTTCCAACATTTCTCAGTTTTGTCACTTGGCTCAAAGTGCGTATCCGCCAATACTTCGCAATCTTCGTCCAAAACAATTTCTAACACGATAGGCAATCCAATCTGCACTGAGAGATTTTCCAAACCATGAATATTTGGTTTGCTGCTGCGTTTAGTTTGCAACTGTTGAACAAATTGATCCATCGTTTCTTTATGTTCCGTATATAGCTGGGCAGTAGTCTGACAGAACAGCGCTGCTGCAGCAAAATACGCCATTAGCTCACCAACGTAGATTCCCTGCTGCTGGGTAAAGTCCGGTAAATTTTGTTGGCTTTCCAAGCCGATTCGCGGCATAACTGCAGGTACGCCATTATTCAAGAATGAATAAAGATTATTCGACAGTGTTCCTAACTTCACTACTGTCCCTTTTGGCAAAACATAAGTACTCATACACTCTTTCTTCAATTCAATTCAATTCAATTTAATACTGCCGACAACAAATTACCTACGCATAAAGTCAATCGATAAAAAATGCGTAAAATTAGATCGTGATCACGTTAAATTACTGACTACATGCCACCCAGATTGAGCAAGACAAGTATCCCCAAGACAGCGAACACTGTGGCTGCTAACCAGCGCACAATATGGAAAGGGAAATTAGGTGACGCAACTTTACCTAAAAAGACGGCTGGCACATCCGCAATCAGCATTCCTAAGGTAGTTCCGGCGATTACTAAACTTAACTCTGAGTACTTAGCCGCCAAAGCAACCGTGGCTAACTGGGTTTTATCACCAATTTCTGCAAAAAAGAAACTAATAAAAGTAAGCATAAAAACCCCAAAGCGCCCCTCGCTCAATCCTTCGTCTTCAATATCATCAGGTTTCAAAATCCACACCGCGATCGCAAGAAACGAAAGTCCTAGAGCCCAACGAAGAATCTCTGCCGAAATATGACTAACAACCCACTGACCAATCAAACCAGCAAGCGTGTGATTCGCCAAAGTTGCGATCAGAATCCCTAAAATAATCGGTATAGGTTTCCGATATCGCGCCGCCAACAAGAGTGCCAGTAACTGTGTTTTGTCACCAATTTCACCAATACTAACCGCCAGTGTTGAAACAAGAAAAGCTTCCATATGGTTAAAAAGAATTCAGTTGAGGAGTAAAAATTCGAAAAAATACGCACGTGATCTGTGATGGCCTAGCGAGTTCATCTTTATCTCATGAAGACTAGGCTAGATGTAGAAGCTCTACTAGGCATTATACCTTGCTCAAGCCGCCGTACTCTGCTTGCCTTACTTTGATTGAAGTCTAAATTCCGAATGAAATGCAGAAGGCGCAAAACTGAAGGGCCTAGTCAAAGTAATGAATTTGTCGAAAAAAGAGAAGACGGTAGCCAGGTAGGTAAAAAAGAGCGCAAAAGAGAGTCGGTACAGCAATATAAGAGGAGAAGNCACTATCATCGGCGCAAAGTCGTTTCACGGTCCTGTTCGGGATGGGAAGGTGTGGTACCAACTTGCTATAGTCATCAGGCATAACTTGTTGATTTGCTGTTCTCATGAACAACAAATCCAATTAAGAAGAAGCTTGTAGGGTGGGCTAAGCCCACGCGTTACCGTCGATCAAGACGGTCGCAAATAATCGGTTGTGATTGCTCAAACTTACGTTTAGCACACACTATTGTAATACCTGTCGTAGTTACCTTGCTTTTGTTCCTAAAAATCATCTGGCTTTGCCAGTGATTTTTATCACTTCAAGCTACAAAAAAGTAGGTTTGTACTTTTTTGTAAAGGTTCTATAACTGACCAAAGTTATAGGGACAAGCCGTACGGGCAATTAGTACTGGTTAGCTTAATGCATTACTGCACTTCCACACCCAGCCTATCAACGTCCTGGTCT
>NZ_BMYT01000005.1 GCF_014652415.1 Affinundibacterium macrobrachii | reverse complement strand
GATTGTGGTCGGACCCGACAAGCTGACTGTGTACACCAAATTATTGCCTTCGACCACCGTGTCACCGGCTGGGCCTGCTGCGCCTGGTTCGACTGTGGTGATCGTGGGCCTGTCATCATCAATGATCGATGTAACTAAGCTGGCGTTGCCAATAGTCGCATTAACAGCGTTACTAAGATTAAAAGTGAAATTTTCTGTACTTTCTTCGATTGAGTCATTAATCAATGAAACTACAACTGTTTTTGTTGTCTCGCCTGGAGCAAAAGAGATAGTCCCAGAAGTTCCAACAAAATCACTTGCACTAATCGCAGAGCCGTTATTTGTGGCAAAGTTAACATTAACAGTAGCAATACTAGCTGAGCTTAAACTGACTGTATAAGTTACTGTCCCTGCTGACTCATTGATGCTCGCTGGGCCGACAACACTAATCGAAGGTACCGCTCCATCAATGATGGTTCCGATACCAGTAATTGAGCTAGCGTTCTGAGCGGTTGCCGCAGATAAACTTATAGTCTCATCGCCCTCAAGTATTCCATCAATCTTCGTGGATACCCTCACTTGAAAACTATCCACACCTGCAGGGACAACAATCGTTCCATTCAGTGGATTCCAACTCAAACCACCATCCAGTGAAAATTCTTGTCCTTCATTAGTATCAATGCCGAGAATTGCCGTACCTGAAGAAGCGCTAACTGATACAGAAGTATCATTAGAACTTTTACCACTCAAATTAACGGTAAAAATGAGATCGCCACCTTCGCTAACAGATGGGCTAGAAACACTGCTAACAGTAATCCGGTCATCGTCGTTTCCACCAAATCCTGTACCGTCATCAAAAATAGTCGTTGAGACCGATCCATTACCAATAGTTGCATTAATCACACCTGAAAGACTCACGTTAAAATTTTCAGGTCCTTCAAAAATAGAATCATTTATAATATTGACTGTGATTACCTTGGTAGTTTCTCCCGGTTCAAAAGTAACACTACCTGAGACAGCACCATAGTCACTTCCATTTAGGGCAGTCCCATCGCTACTTTGATAGTTAACGCTCACTGGAGTGGTACTTGGTCCGCTTAAACTAATCGTATAACTAACCGATCCCACTCCTTCATTTACACTGGTGGGGCCACTAATATTTACTGACAAAACAGTACTATCTACAATAGTTCCAGTACCAACTACTGGTGACGTATTTTGCGAAGTACCTCCAGAAAGAGATATTGTTTCCCTACCTTCAATTAAATTATCAGTCAATGTCGCAACGCGAACTTGAAATCCAATTGAACCCGGTGGAACGAGCACCACACCGTTAAATGGCCTCCAAGATCCTCCACCATCCACAGAATATTCTTGAACCCCAGTGTCTACCCCTAAAATCGCAGAGCCTGAGGCGAGGCTCACACTGACTTCGGTGTCAGTATTACTTACACCACTTAAACTAACATCAAATACAAGCGGTCCACCTTCGTTAACAGTCGGACTTGAAATGCTACTCACCACCAGTGCCTCATCACGAATATTGACTGAAGTACTGCCACTACCAATTAAGGCATTGCTTGGATTTGACAAGTTAACACTAAAATTTTCTAAGTTTTCAAAAATACGATCCGCAGTAATTGGCACTGAAATAGTTTTTGTTGTCTCGCCAGGGGCAAAGACGATATTTCCCGCAACTGGTGTAAAGTCACTACCAGCGATAGCTGAACCGTTAGCAGTAGCGTAATTAACGGAAACAGTCGCTGTGCTTGCAGAATTTAAGCTGACCGTGAACGTCACCACCCCAGTCGACTCGTTAACTTCAACCGGGCCACTAATAGACAGTACCGGAGCTGCGGCGTCAACAATCGAACCAGTGCCGCTGACTACTGAAACATTAGATGATGTACTTGCAGTCAATGAAAAATTTTCATTACCCTCAATCAAACCATCGTTAACAGTATTCACACGAACGATCACACTCGTCACACCAGCTGGAACATCAACGCTCCCCCCACTGAATGGAATAAACGATTGTCCACCATTAAACGAGACGAATTGCGTGCTCGTATCAAAACCGAGTGTTGCACTACCCGAAGAGAGAGACAAATTCAATTGAATAGTTTGCGTGCTAGGCGCAGAGAGTTCTACCGTGAAATCTTGGCTAGTACCCTCACCACTACTTGGCGACGATACAGAGATGACATTAGGAACTTCGTTGACAACGACTGGTGGAGCGTCTTGCTGTGTTTGAGTAGTTGAAGTAGTGGTGGTGACGGCTACGATACTTGCTGGAGTGATACTCTCAGCAATTCGTCCAACCCGCACAAAATTATTTCCATCACTAGCTTCACCACCGCCCAAACCTGCCGCTGTTTCTTCTAGTAATTGATCAAGGCTATCGCCGCCTATAATCGCCTTCGCGACATTTTGTTGGTTAGCGTCCGCTGGCAATAAGGCGGCCTTTGCGATGTCGGATTGGCTAGGCGCAAACACAGACGCATCAAGCGTCACAGTTTCATTTTGACGAACTAAGTAATGATGGCCGGAATCAAATGCTAATTCGACTTGGGCACCTGGTGCGGTAATGATGATGTCTTTTTCATAGACGACATCACCTACTTTGAGTTGATGTTGCTTACCATCAGGAGACTTGATGAAAGCTTGACCTTGAAGCGCAACTACTTTGCCAATAATATTTGCTGAATTTGCCATTTTGAGTCTCCAGACGGATAAATTGAATATCCAGACTCTAACAAATCCATTTCAGCCAAGTAATTGTACCTAAGTACTAGAGAAAATCGATTTAACCTTCTTTTACAAGCAAGGCGAGTTGCAAACGATTTTTTAATTGCAATTTATCAAGAACTGCGCCGACATGCGCCTTTACGGTTCTTTCCGTGATATGCATTTTT
This sequence comes from Affinundibacterium macrobrachii, assembly GCF_014652415.1. Taxonomy (GTDB): domain Bacteria; phylum Pseudomonadota; class Gammaproteobacteria; order Burkholderiales; family Burkholderiaceae_D; genus Undibacterium; species Undibacterium macrobrachii. The sequence goes on along the minus strand of NZ_BMYT01000005.1, from coordinate 253,136 downwards.
GAAGCAATTTCTTTGTTTGTCAGACCAATCGCAATTGCCTTCGCCACTTCCAGCTCACGGCCAGTCAAAACTTTAGCCCATTTACCAATAGCTAAATCTAACTGGGGTGCCGCTGGTGCTGCCCCGCCGATTAACTTCTGCATGATGGATTCGCCAATCCAAATCCCACCTTGCTCTACAACACTCGCAATATTTAATAAAACCTCAGCGCCTGCATGCGTATTGCAATAAGCTTTTGCCAACATTGAAAATGCTGCCAATGCTTCTAGATCATTTGGGATGTCACTCATGACCACGATCAAAGCTGCAGGTGCAGCAGCTTTCACTGGTGCCAATTGTTCTGCGATAGTTTGACCCGACCTTAAATGCATCCAAATGATTGATTTACCGTTGCTAGGCAATCTACTAAGTTTAGGAATTTCCATGGATTTAACCAAGGGAAAGCTTTTCTTCAAAGCAGTCGGAATTTCCATCGTTGCCGAGCTGAAGAAGTGCATCGTTACACAATTTTGGTCAAACAATTTCATCACCTAGCGCTCAGTAAATGCCGCTTGTTTTGCACGCAAAACGGGTTTTAACATATAAGACAGGATAGTCTTTTTACCAGTAATGATATCAACCTCCGCCACCATACCTGGAATAATCGGCTGTCCGCCTTCCAAAGTCGATTTATTCGTCGAAACCCGCACGGTGTAAAAGGTATTGCCTCGTTCATCGGTCACCGAATCGGCACCGATATGCTCTAATTTTGCATCCAAGCCGCCGTATGTGGCGAAGTCGTAAGCAGAGAACTTCACCACCGCTTTTTGCCCTGGCACCAAGAATGCGATATCTTTTGGTGCGACTTTCGCTTCCAAAATCAACTTACCGTCACTTGGAACAACTTCAACCACATCGCGACCAGGCTGAACCACGCCACCGACAGTATTAACCAATAATCGCTTGACAGTACCGCGTACTTGCGAACGAATGGCGGTCTGTTTAACTTTGTCCGCCAAGCCGGTGCCAGTTTGAATCAATGAATTTAAACGTGCCATCGTTTCTGATAATTCTTTGCTGGCATTATTACGTACAGCTAATTCAACTTCTTGAATCTTACGCATAGCCTCAGACATTGCAGCGCCAGAGCGGGCGATCTGTGCAGTAGCAACATCTTTTTCGCCTTTAAATCGAGAAACATCACGTTCCAAGCGCAGCAATTCCACCTCTGACACAGCACCAGTCGCTAACAAGGGCTTGGTAACATTCAATTCCTTCAAACTAGATTCATAAGCATTTGTAGCTTGTTTTTGGCGTGCAATCGCTTCTGCTTGCTCTTGACTACGTTGCTCGTATTGCTGTCTCGCGATTGAGACTTGTGTGTTTAACTCAGAAGTCGCAGTTTCATATAATTTTTGCTCTTCTTCGGCTGTCTTAGGATCTTCGGCAACCACTTCTGGCGGTGGCACAAAAGCTTTTCCCTCACCAATCGCTCGCAAGCGTGCTGCTTTCGCAGTCAATGATAAATACAAGGCTCGATTTTCATTCACGGATGCTTCGAATCGGGTCGGGTCAATCTGTAATAAAACCTGCCCCTCATTGACGACCTGCCCCTCTTTTACCAAAATATCGGTAACGATACCGCCATCCAAACTGGGATAAACTTGTAGCTGCTGAGAAGGAATGACCTTGCCTTCTCCTTTGGTAATTTCATCGACGTGCACAAACGCAGCCCACAACACAAACAACACGCAAACTACAATCACCGCGCGCAGTAAGATGCGTGCACGCAAAGGTTCCTGCTGCGCAATGATACTATCCGCATCACGCATGAAATCTGATTCAGGCAAACTGACATCGTCTTGCCAGCGTTGCAGCCATCCACCCGGCGTCATCCCCAAACGCAAACGCAGACGCTCTAATAAAGACAAGACGCCAAGTCCTAATCGTTGCCAGAACTTCATAATTTCGCTCTTCCAATTTGACCAGTTTGCAACGCATGCATAACTTTGTCGCGCGGCCCATCCGCCACAATCACACCATGATCAAGCACGATAATGCGTGTGGCCAAATCCATCAAACTCGGTCTATGCGTCACAATAATCATGGTCTTATGTTTGCCATAACGTCCGATGCGATCTTTAAATTGTGCCTCTGAAGGATAATCCATCGCACTCGTTGGCTCATCGAGCAGCAAAACAGGCGGATCCAGCAAAGCAGCTCGCGCAATCGCAATACTTTGACGCTGACCGCCAGAAATCGATTCGCCGCGCTCGCTGATCGCCATATCAAAGCCTTCTGGATGGCTATTAACAAACTCTGTTAAGCCTGCCAACTCAGCAGCGGCAACGACCGCACGATCATCCGCATAAGGCGCTCGAATCGTAATATTTTCTCGTAAGCTGCCGTAGAACAACATCGAATCTTGTTCTACGTATCCTAAATTTCGGCGCAAATCAGCAGGATCTAATTGTCGCAAGTCGACATCATCTAGTAGCACGGCTCCCTTAGTCGGTGCATACAAGCCCAAGATTAATTTCTCTAAGGTGGATTTACCAGATCCAATACGACCAATAATGACCACATGTTCGCCTTGTGCGATTTTAAAACTCACACCGCGCAACGCTTCTTCAGTTCGGCCAGGATAACTAAAATGAACATTACGAAATTCGATTTGCCCTTTAATTTCAGGTCGGTGAATGAAAGCGGTTTCGTCACTACGTTCCGTTGGTGTCGCCATGATATTTTCTAAGGACGCCAGCGAATTTTTTGCACCTTCAAATTGCAACATCAAGCCAACTACTTGTGCTACCGGTGCCATTGCTCGCCCCGCCAACATGGTTGCAGCAATCAAGCCACCCATAGACATCATTTTTTCTTGAATCAAATAAACGCCCGCAATCACCACCGCCACATTCACTAGTTGCTGAATCGTAGAAGCGCCATTGATACTCGATGAAGATAGCAATTTGAGTTCAGAATTAACTTTCGCGAGAAATGCGGTGGTTTTTTCCCATTTCTCTTGCATCTGGCTCTCTGCACCGTGCGCTTTGATTGTTTCTAAGGCAGTTAGACTTTCCACCAAGGTGGAATTTCGTAGCGCGGCAGCACGGAAGGTCGTTTCCGACAATTCACGCATTTTGTGCTGAACCATATAGCTATAGATCACCACCAAAATGATGCCGATAATCGGTAGTAACACGATAGGCCAAGCAATCCAAGCTAGTACAAATAAGAACAGAATTGCAAATGGCAGATCAATCAAGGCAGTGACAGTCGCAGACGCAATGAAATCACGCACGGTTTCAAATGAACGCAAATTCGAAGCAAAGGCACCAACCGAGGCCGGACGTTCCGACATACGCATGCCCAATACCCGCTCCATAATCAAGCCGGATAATTTGAGATCGATGCGATTACTAACTAAATTAATGAAGTGTCCGCGCAAGACACGAATGGCGTAATCTAAAAGTAAAACTAAAATAATCCCACCAGCGAATACCCATAAAGTTTGAAACGCAAAATTCGGCACCACACGGTCGTATACGTTCATGGTGAACAAGGGCATTGCGATCGCAAACAGATTAATTAGTAAGGCAGCGGCAAGAATATCTTTAAAGATAGGACTTTGTTCCAACACAGCGCCCCAGAACCAATGACGCTGCGGAACTTCAACCAATGGTGGGGTACGTCGATCAAACCGGAAATGGGGGCGCGAAAAAATCGCGACTCCTGTGTAGCGCGCCAATAATTCTTCTCGACTTAGACTCACCGCACCTTGCCCAGAATCCGGCATCAGTAATTGCGCACGTTCACCATCGCTACCCCAACCTTGCAATAAACAAGCTTCATTATTTTTGAGTAGCAAAATCACGGGCATTAAAGCTGCGTCGATTTTTAACAACTCTCGGCGCACAACTTTGGCAGAGAAACCCGCATGGGCCGCAGCTCTTGCAAATAAAGAAGGGGTTAATCCCGCTGCAGGCAATGGCAGACCTGCCGTCAAGGCCGCACGCGTACTCGGCCGACCATGGATTCGGGTTAGCTCAACCAAACAATCGAGCAAAGGATCGCGATGCAAAATATCTTCTCGAATACCCGAGCCGAATCCCGTGCTATTGCTTGGTTTATCAGTTTGAGGAGTTAAATTTTCTTGCTGAGTCATGCGATTGCCGCCATCGTAAATCCCTACCATTCCACTCTAAGCTTCACCAGTGACAACTTAGTGAAGTACATCAGTCTGCAGCTAGCTAATTTGCTTTCACCCGACGGAAAACTTATCTGGTTGATTTTACAATAGCAAGAATATTCCTGAAAGGAAATTCGCAATCAAAAATCAGGCGTTTACAATTCTTAACGAATTTATGGCAACAAACGAATTGGTGCTCTTATTTGATTATCTTATTTTAGCCATCCTCGACGCTTGAAATACCAAAACGGTGTGATCGCGGAAACCAGCATCAAACTAAGCGCAAACGGATAACCAAATGTCCAATCCAATTCAGGGAACCAAACCTTGAAGTTCATCCCATAAATACTCGCGATCAAAGTTGGCGGCAAGAAAGCTACCGATGCGACGGAGAAAATCTTAATAATCTTATTCTGATTAATATTAATAAAACCGACGGTGGCATCCATCAAGAAGTTAATCTTATCGAACAAAAACGAGGTATGACCATCAAGCGATTCAATATCGCGCAGAATCTGTCTTGCCTCTTCAAACTGCTCCGCATTGAGCAAACGTCCGCGCATTAAGAAACTGACCGCACGCCGTGTATCCATCATATTGCGGCGTATCCTGCCGTTCAAATCTTCCTCTTGCGCGATCGCGTTCAAAGCAACGGCTGCATCTTGATCTGAAAAATCCTTTTGCAGTACGGCTCGACTAACGTCTTCCAAATTTTGATAAATACCTTCTAATGCATCCGCAGAATATTCCGCATCGGTCGCATACAAATCCATTAACACGTCTTTGTAATCGGCAATTGAGCCTGGACGCGAACGTGCGCGCATTCTAACTAGGCGAAATACCGGCAAATCGACGGTGTGCACAGAGAACAAAATTTCACGTGCCAAAATGAAAGCGACGGTGACCGTACGTGCAGGCTCATCATCATCGTCATCATCAATCAAGAAGTCAGTGCGTAGATGCAAGTCGCCATTGTCCGCCTCGTAGTAACGAGCCGAAGCTTCGATGTCTTTGACCTCGTCTTCACCTGGCAAAGTCACACCGTAAATGCCTTTCACCCATTCACGCTCTTCCTCGTTTGGATCAGTTAAATCTACCCACACTGGCAAGGTATTTTCTAGATCCTCTCGACTCTCGATGTGTATTTGACTCAGGCGTCCATTGTGTAAAACAAATACATTGATCATGCCAACTCCTTTATCGCGCTGGTAACTCTGACGAGTTCATGCGACGTAAAATAATTTCACTGCGTTTTTGCAAATACGCCGACCCAGTATTTTTATCGTAGTATCGCGGCTTTGGCAGCATCACTGCAAGACGGGCTGCTTGCGCTGGTGATAAGGATGCTGCACTGATGCCGTAATAATGGCGAGCCGCCGCTTCCGCACCAAACACGCCAATCCCCCACTCTACTGAATTCAAATAAATTTCAAAAATGCGCTCTTTATCCATGCACATTTCCAACATGAAGGTAATAATTAATTCTTGTCCTTTGCGAAAATAACTGCGTTCGCCAGACAAGAATAAATTTTTCGCTAATTGTTGGGTAATGGTTGATCCACCAGAAACCACTTTGCCCTTTTTCTTATTTTTTTCAAAGGCTTTTTGCATCGCATCCCAGTCTACGCCATCGTGTTCTGAGAAACCATCATCTTCGGAAGCAATCACTGCACGCTTCAAATTCCTGGAAATTTTCGAATAGTCGACCCATTTATGTTTCAAAACAAACTTAGGATCTTTCTCCTGCAAAATAGCTTCTTGCTGACGCATGAAACTTGTTGACTCTGGATTAAAGCTACGCCACCAAATAATTTGAATCAAAAAATACAATTGTAGAAGCAAGAACAAACTAATCGGCAGAACAATCAACCAAAATAAAATGCGTTTCAACTTCATATTTCAAACGCCCCCTTTAGTACGAAAATGCGCGAACAACGGAGCCGTTTGCGGTCTTACACCACGCCAGATAAAAAAAGCTTCCGCCGCTTGTTCCAATAACATCCCCAAACCATCACGCGTGCGGGCACCAGCTTGTTCAGCGTAACGATTGAAACTGGTTTGCCCATCGCTATACATCATGTCATATGCCAAACTGGTGTCACAGAAAACCGTATTGGGAATTGGCGGCACCTCACTTTGTAGGCTCGCCGAAGTCGCATTAATAATGACATCGAAGCTACCATTCAAGGCTTGCCATGTTTTCGCCTTAATATCACCACGATAAGTTTTTGTGGCATGCGCTAATTGCACCAAATCTTCCGCTTTCGATATGGTACGGTTTGCTATCGTCAAACTGGCAGGCTGTTGCGCCAACAGTGGCAATAGCGCGCCACGCGCCGCACCGCCGGCGCCTAATAACAAAAGCCGACGCCCAACAATCGCGGTCTTTGCGTTTTTTGTGATATCTCGCACCAGACCGACACCATCGGTGTTGTCACCAACAATCATCCCATCAGAAAACGTCAGTGTGTTGACGGCGCCCGCAATGGCTGCTCGCTCGCTCAATTGATGAGCCAAAGCATAGGCCTCCAACTTAAACGGTACAGTGACATTCGCGCCCTTCCCCCCTTCGGCAATAAATTGCTGTACCGAGGCGGTAAAACCATCAAGCGGCGCTAGCCTTGCAGCATATTTCAACGCTTGCCCAGTCTGACTAGCAAACATCGCGTGAATGATAGGCGACTTACTATGATGAATTGGATTACCAAACACGCAATAGCGGTCTAACTGCGCCGAGCTATTGAACGCACTCATTGCTGACCTCCGCGCATCTCGGTTTCTAATTGCTGTTCACGCGTAAACTTGAAGCGCGTGATCACAATCCAAATATCATCTTTGTCTTTCGAACGCATATTCGGCGGAAAATGCCCAAATGGCGCGGCCTTCCTAATAATTTTTAATGCAGCTGCATCTAATGCGGCATTTCCCGATGATTTCTCCACTTTGGGTCCCCCACCTTTTTCATAGATGGTGCCATCTTGAAAAATCGGGATATAAATAATCACTTCGCCGTAGAGTTTTTTACCATTCACCTGAGGGAAATTAATGGTTCCCACCTCTTCGACTTTTTTCTGCAGTGCTTTGTAATAAATTGCATGCCCAACAGCTTGCGTACTCGGCGATAAAAATGTCTTTCGAGGACGTTTGTTTTGATCTTCAATCGCTTGTGAGACTTCAGTAATCGAACGCGCTAACATTTTGCTGCTATCTAACTGGTCTCGCCCGTTTTCAGCTTGTTGATTGTCCTCTAATTGTTTTTTGTCGAGTACGCGCTGCGATTTAAAACGCGTTTCATTACGCACTTGATCGATCAACTGTTTTTGACGCTCTTCTAGTTCTTGAATTTTTCGCTGCGCAACCAAGACGCTATCACCATCTTCTGTTCGACGCATATCAGGTAATGGTGACTTCGCACGCCCTTCATCATTCGCACCGCCACCATCTAAATTCACCTGCGCTAATGCTTGCGCTTGCATCGGGCGTTTGGCGTGTTTTGCATTGACTAAAATGATTTCCAAACCTGGATCGTGTGCTGGCACTGGCTCAGGCGGCGGCATCACGAAATGCACCATCAAGGCGACCGCGTGCACTAGCACTGAAGCGAGCGCTGCCATACTAAGAATCAAATTATCGAGAATGATTTTCACAAATTAAATTCCACACTACATCAAGCTTACACAAAATTGGCGCAGCGAAAGTCGGTCGCCAAGCAGATCAAACAAAGCACTTGCAGTTCTTGCATTAAGCCGATTGATTTGTATTCGGCACTACATCGCGCCATCTGATTTTGGATCAAGACCTTCAGCCAAATCGACAACCGAATTTGATTCTTGCAGCGCCAAATCTTGATCACCATCGACTTCTGTCGTCAGCGAATGTGCTACATCCGACTCAATTAATTCAGTCTCTGGCGCAACTTGATCCACAACTTCGTCTTCTGGTGCCTCTTCTAAATCTTCATCGGTCGATGTCGCCAACATTTCTAGCAAACGCACTTCGATACTCAAGTCCAACTCATCCCAACGAATCACTTCGAGTCGAACCTGCGCGCCACGCGCCATTTGTGGCATACCGGGCAGACGAATGATCAGCGGGATTTCCAACAAACGCAAGACTTCATCTTTTAATACAACAGCATCGACTTGCTGACGTTTTTCTTGGCCTAACCAACGCAAACACCAATAGCGTTCCATATTGGTTTGGAAATCACCGTAGGCCGCGTAAGCCGCATCAAACCCCGACACGATCGCAAACAAATCTGCATCTTTTGGTTTGAAAGGAGCTACCAGCGCTGCAGTCACACCATGCTGCACACAAGCAATGATCTGCCATTGATTGACCAAATCGGTATACCGACGCAAAGGTGAAGTGCTCCAAGCATACTGGTCCACCCCTAATCCTTGATGGGGCGCGGCATGTGTCACCATTCGAACCTGCATCTTGGCTGCCCAACCGCCAGAGCCACCACCTTGAGCGCGATAGATGCCAGGAATACCATGATCGGCTAACAACTTACCCCAAGTGCTGTTCGCCAAAATCATCAACTCTGCAACGATTTTATCTAAAGGCGCACCACGCTTACGCCGCACGATACTAACCACGTCATCTTCAACATAAAAATTAAAATCGACGCGATTGGTTTGTTCTGGCTTTAAGCCAAAGCTTTCACGCTTGGCCATACGCCCTGCTTCTAATACTTGTACCCATTTCCACAACAAGGCGATATCAGCCTTATGCGGATAATCGCCTGCGTCGTTCGCAAGATTTTCTTCTGTGACTAATGCATCAAGCTCGTTATGGCGAAGATTTGCTGCGATAGGTACCGCTTCGACCTTGGTTTCGGTGCTGAGGATGCTCCAATCACTCATATTCACCGTGACATATAGAGACACCGCTGGACGTGTTTGCCCCTCACCCAAAGTGTAAATATCCACCAGAGAATCAGGCATCATCGTAATTTTGTCGCCAGGCATATAGACTGTCGACATACGAGCGCGAGCCATCAGATCCACGGCATCATTACGTTGTATACCTAAAGCCGGTGCAGCAATATGAATACCAACTTTAACGGTGTGATCATCAATATGCGTGATCGATAGAGCATCATCGATTTCGGTTGTCGTCACATCATCGATAGAAAATGCTCGCACATCGGCGACAGGTAAATCTTGCGGCAAACTTGGCAAGGCGATTTGCGGAAAACCAGATCCTTTCGGGAAATGCTCCAGCAAAAATTTAGACAAGTGAAAGTCTTTCGCGCTTTTTAATCCGCCACTTGCCAACATCAAGCGCGCTGGATTCATTTGCATCGCAGAACAAGCTTCAACCAATGCTTTATATTCAATGCTGTTTTTGTCAGGTTTAAACAATAATTGCAAACCCAAACTCTTAAATTGTTCAGGCAAACGCAATTGCTTCAATTCTTCAACATAAGCAGCTTGAATAACCGCTTGCTGCTTCTTCTTTTCTATGCCTGCTAATGCTGCTTTAAGTGCCGTCTCTGGTGCAGCCTTATAGCGGCCGCGTCCCTTTTTATAAAAATAAAACGGCGCACCATGTAAGGCCAAAATCAAACCAGCTGCCTCTACCGCTTGTGGTGCATGCCCAAAATACTCCGCTCCCAATTCGGCAAAACCAAACTCTTCTTGACCCGCAACTTCCCATAAAAATTCAAGATCGATTTCAGTACTTTGTTGCTTCGCTTGTTCCAACAATTCTTGTGGAGTTGGCGCAGTAAATTGCAATAAAACGTCTTTGGCTTTCACCTTGGTTCGTTTGCCACTGGCTAGCTCTACCTGATATGCCTCACCCGCTTGCGACAACACGCTACCTGCCTTGAAATCACCGGATTCTTCAAAAAATAAATTCATGCTGTCTGTCTTCTAAAATACTTACATCTTTACATTACTGCGACGACAAATTCGAATGCGCAACCAAGCGCAAATGTTGTAGCGTCGGCAAAAATACTTCTGTCACCAATAACTTTGCGCCGTGGCGCGTAAATACGGAACGTCGCGCCCACAAGTGCGTCAATCCCAACAGATCACCCTGCTGAATAAACTCACAATGCTGAATACGCCGCATGAGTGGATGCGTCCAACTCAATCGTGCATATTGCAATTGACCACGTTGCACCATAGGATCGTTGAACAAAGTCGTGCCCAAAGAACGGTTTCCTAATGATGCAAATAAAGGCCACTCTTGCGCATTTGCTGTGAGCGGCACGATGGTATGTGCGTATACAACCGCAATATCATCACATCGCAATAAAACTTCTCGCTCCACTACTTGCTGCGGTTTCGCCAAGTCAATTTCTGCAAACTCATCCGGCAAACACATCGCGCGACCTTGGTACAAACGCTGCACTCGAAATTGCTGACTATGCGCAATTAAACGCTCAGTTAATGAATCGCGATTGCTTAACCAATCCGCCATCATCGGCGTCGCTTGCACACCATTAGTATGCGTATGCCATTGAGCGACTCTAGGTCGATGCATTTGTTTTTGCCCTGACGACAGAACGGATAAAGAACTATTCCGCATCACAGAACGCCATCACGGTCTCAATATACTCAGCAAACTCACTCACACCGTGGTCACTACCTTGAATAATCAATTGTTTTGCCTGTGGATAATGATCAACCATGTCGCGCCAGTCTAAAACTTCATCTCCGGTTGCGGCGATCAAAAAATAACGTTCAGGTCGCGTAATCGTATCAATCGCAAATCGCTTCAACTCATCGATGTAAGCGTGCTTAAACTCAAACGGCTCATCACTATGAAAAGCGGAGGTGACACCGACGTATTTTTCTAAATCACGCGGTGGCTTCACAGCAGGATTAACCAACACAGCTTTGCAATCATTTTGCTCCGCCAAGTAGGTCGCATAATAGCCACCTAAGGATGAACCAATTAAAACCAAGCGATCATCGCGACGCTGATTGATTAATTCTTGTGCCAAGGCGATCGCCGCAGCAGGCGAAGCAGGCAACTGTGGGCAAACAAAGTCATCCGCACGCCCAATGCTGGCATAGTGTTGTGCCAATAAGCGCGCTTTAAATGAGCTCGGCGAGGAACGAAATCCGTGCAAGTACAAAATCATTGTCGTTACGATCTAGCTAATTCATTGCGCAGAAGATGCGGTCTGAAATTTCAAAGCCAACGCATCTAACAATAGTTGATGCACACCACCGAAACCGCCATTACTCATCACCAAAATTGCGTCTCCGGATCGCGCCTCGTTAACAATATCGCGCACTAATTCATCTAGTTGATGATGTGCTTTTGCCTTGCTACCCAATGGAGAAAAAGTATCACTCAAATTCCAATGAATCGCATCTTTTCCATTCTGTGCACCATAGACATATACCAAGTCCGTAGCTTCTAAACTAGTTGGCAAGGCTTGCTTAATTGCCCCCATCTTCATCGTATTTGAACGCGGTTCCAACACAGCCAAAATGCGTCCTGAACCCACTTTGCGGCGCAATCCTTGCACTGTTGTGGCGATGGCGGTGGGATGATGGGCAAAATCATCAATCACTTGAATGTCGGCGACCACACCACGCACTTCCATGCGGCGCTTCACATTGATAAATTCAGATAGCGCAGCAATCGCGGTCACCGGTTCAACCCCGACATGACGTGCAGCTGCGATCGCAGCTAAAGCATTTAAACGATTATGGGCGCCATTTAAGTTCCAGCGAACTACACCCTGCAACTGTGCTTTGAAATACACTTCAAAATCTTCTGATTCACCCAATTGCAAAGACCAATCGACTTCAGCATCCGAAGCACTATCACTGAAAAATTCCTTTTCACTCCAGCAACCACGATGTATTACGCGTGCTAAAGCTGGCTCTTTTGCATTCACGATCAAACGACCAATACCTGGCACTGTGCGCACCAAATGATGAAACTGGGTTTCGATCGCGGCAAGATCAGGAAAAATATCCGCATGATCGAATTCTAGATTATTTAGAATCGCTGTCTTCGCGTGATAGTGCACAAACTTACTACGCTTATCAAAAAACGCAGTGTCATATTCGTCTGCTTCAATTACAAAAAAGTCGGAGGTTTTACCTTGACCTTCTACGGTGTCGCCAGATAAGCGCGCAGAAATACCAAAATTCAACGGCACGCCACCAATCAAAAATCCTGGTGCGTAGCCGGCATACTCCAAAATCCATGCCAACATGGATGCGGTTGTGGTCTTACCATGAGTACCCGCGACTGCCAACACCCATTTATCGCGTAATAGCTGCTCACCTATCCACTGTGGTCCTGAAACATATGGCAATCCTCGATTCAAAATCGCTTCCATTAAAGGATTACCGCGCGACACCACGTTACCAATCACGAACAAATCTGGTTGCAGATCCAGCTGTGCTGGGTCAAAACCTTCGATCAGTTCAATTCCTTGCGAGGCTAATTGTGTACTCATGGGTGGATACACATTCGCATCACAGCCAGTCACACGATGACCAGCTTGTTTAGCCAATACTGCCAGCCCGCCCATGAAGGTACCGCAAATACCTAAAATATGAATATGCATAAAAAAACGCCAACTTTCCAAGATGCCTGATCATGAAGGTGGCAAGTTCAATCCTGCTCATCCGATTCAATTTGACCAATTTTTTTCAATTGCCGCAATTCTACCTGAGCAAGCTCGCAGGCAGGACTAAACCGAATGCGATATGATGCGCAAATGACGAATTTTATTTTTAATGATGGCGACTCAGTCACCCAAATACGCGAAGAAATTGCCTCGCTTGCGGCAAAATTCATCGCCGAAGAAGGTGCCGAATACGGCGCAGCCAAGCGGCGCGCGGTCAAACAATTGCTTGGCAATCAAAAGCTAAACGGCAACATTTTGCCGGACAATGCGCAAATTGAACAACAAGTGCGTGAGTATCAAGCAATCTTCTTCGCCGATAGCCAGCCTGCACGATTGTTACACTTGCGACAATTAGCCGCAGCTCTAATGCAAGAACTGAACGCATTCAATCCGTATATCATTGGCGCAGTTTTAAACGGCACTGCGGGCGAACACTCCGATATTTATTTACAGCTTTACACTGACAACAGCAAAGATGTTGCGATTTACCTATTGAACTTAGGGGTCGACTACGAAGTCTCAGAACATCAAGGCAAACGCGGTGAAGCGCTTGAGACTTTGAGTTTTATCCACAAGAATGAAGGCGTTCATCTATTGGTGCATGATATCGACGATCTTCGCCACACCGATAAAAATGAACGCGCCAATTTGAGCAATTTACTGACCTTAATAGAAAACCAACAATTGGGAACTATGTGATGAATAAACGTTTCACCATCTCCGCCATCTTGATCGGCTTAATCTTTACTGGCCTCGGTGCAACTCTAGGCGCAAAGAAATTCGAACCGGCTCCTGCTGCCGATACTGCGGCCCAACAATTGTTCGGACTCACCTTAAATGATGCAAGCGCCAAACCGCAAGCAATCAAGCAATGGCAAGGAAAGTTTCTTGTCGTTAATTTCTGGGCTACTTGGTGCAAACCTTGTGTGGAAGAAATGCCAGAGTTAGTCGAATTGCAAAAAGAGTTTGCGAATAAGAATGTGCAATTACTTGGTTTGGGTATCGACACACCAAGCAATATTGCAGACTTTGCAAAAAAATATCAAATTAGCTATCCCGTTTTTGCTGCTGGTATGGATGGCACTAGCCTGTCACAAGCGATGGGAAACAAAGCTGGTGGGCTTCCCTTTACCGTCTTAATTTCACCTGAAGGAAAAGTCTTAAAAGCTTATACCGGACGCTTAAAAATGCCGGAATTGAAAGCCGATATCCTAAGACTAAACACAAAAAAATAAAAAGATACTGGATTTTTGCTTGCCAATTAGGAGCAATTAACGGCAAAATGCCTGCAACTTCGGCAAATTCATCAAATTCTATGGCACGCAAGATCTTGCTTATCAATGGTCCCAACCTGAATTTATTAGGCACCCGCGAACCAGAAGTGTATGGAAAACAAACACTTAGTGACATAGAAAATGCAGCAGAGCAACAAATTAAAGCCGCCAACGGTGTTTTCTTATGTTTTCAAAGTAATCACGAAGGCGCTTTAATCGACCGAATCCACGCAGCACGCACCGAACAAGTTGACGCAATTGTAATCAATCCAGGTGGTTACACCCACACTAGTGTTGCTTTGCGCGATGCTTTGGCAGGTGTTGCGATTCCATTTGTCGAAGTCCATATCTCAAATATTCATCAACGAGAAGCATTTCGACATCACTCTTATCTTTCCGATATAGCCAAAGGTGTGATCTGTGGTCTAGGCACAGATGGATATCGCTTTGCGATTGACTTTGCATTAAAAAACCTTTAAATTCTCGCATCTTCACGCAATTAACATACATTCATCACACAAATATGAATTGCGTCAATTCCAAAAATAGCATTTTAGCGACCAAAAGTATGCCTAAATGCACAGATAAACGCCCTCAATTTTCAGGAGATTTCACATGGATTTAAGAAAACTCAAGACCCTTATCGACCTCGTTGCAGAATCCGACATTTCTGAGTTGGAAGTCACCGAAGGCGAAGGTAAAGTTCGTATCGTGAAATCCGCACCCGCTCAACAAGGGCAAATGGTGATGATGCAGCCACAAATGCAGACCATGATGCAACAAGCCGCAGCAGCGCCAGCAGCTGCACCAATCGCTGCCGCGGCTGCTCCAGCATCACCTGCAGCAGTTGAAGGCCATGTAGTCAAATCACCAATGGTTGGCACTTTCTACCGCGCAGCCTCACCTGGTTCTGCACCATTCGTAGACATTGGCAAAAATGTAAACAGTGGTGACACTTTATGCATTATCGAAGCGATGAAATTGCTCAATGAAATCGAAAGCGATTTCTCTGGCAGCATCAAGCAAATTTTGGTCGAAAATGGTCAACCGGTCGAATTTGGCCAACCATTGTTTATCATTGCTTAATTCCAGCACGACCTATCAGCACGACTAGCTTGATGATGCCATTTGATTCGCCAGTCAATCTGGCGAAAACAAAATTTACCGCTCCCAAGCTTTCGGACTGCAACCTCTGCCAAAGCAAAATATATTATGTTTGAAAAAATTCTGATCGCCAATCGTGGCGAAATTGCCCTCCGTATTCAGCGCGCCTGCCGCGAAATGGGCATCAAAACCGTAGTCGTTCACTCTGAAGCTGACCGCGAAGCCAAATACGTCAAACTCGCTGACGAATCGGTTTGTATCGGCCCAGCACCATCTAATCTCAGTTACTTAAGCATGCCGGCAATTATCAGTGCCGCAGAAGTTACTGATGCGCAAGCGATTCATCCTGGCTACGGATTTTTATCTGAAAACGCCGATTTCGCTGAACGCGTTGAACAATCTGGCTTTGTTTTCATTGGTCCTCGTGCCGAATCAATTCGTTTGATGGGTGACAAAGTCTCCGCTAAGCACGCCATGATTGAAGCGGGCGTACCTTGCGTACCAGGTTCAGACGGTGCCTTACCTGATGATCCTAAAGTGATCGTCCAAACTGCACGTAAAGTCGGCTATCCGGTCATCATCAAAGCCGCTGGTGGTGGTGGTGGTCGCGGTATGCGCGTGGTTCATACCGAAGCAGCGTTGTTAAATGCTGTCACTATGACCAAGACCGAAGCGGGTGCAGCATTCGGCAATCCAGAAGTGTATATGGAAAAGTTTTTGGAAAATCCACGCCACGTGGAAATCCAAATCTTAGCTGATCAACACGGCAATGCTGTTTGGTTGGGTGAGCGCGATTGCTCCATGCAACGTCGCCATCAAAAAGTTATTGAAGAAGCCCCTGCTCCAGGCATCCCACGTAAAACAATCGAAAAAATTGGTAATCGTTGCGCTGAAGCTTGCCGCAAGATTGGCTACCGTGGTGCGGGTACTTTTGAGTTTCTCTATGAAAACGGTGAATTCTATTTCATCGAAATGAATACGCGCGTACAAGTTGAACATCCGGTCACCGAAATGATTACAGGCGTGGATATCGTTCAAGAGCAAATTCATATCGCGTTTGGCAACAAGCTACGCTTCAAGCAATCCGATATCGAGTTACGTGGTCACTCAATCGAGTGCCGCATTAACGCTGAAGACCCATTCAAATTTACGCCATCACCTGGACGTATCGCAACTTGGCATACACCGGGCGGCCCTGGCATCCGCGTTGATTCGCACGCTTATGCTGGCTACTTCGTACCACCAAATTACGACTCGATGATAGGCAAAGTGATTTCTTACGGAGCGACGCGCGAACAAGCAATTCGTCGTATGCAAATTGCCTTGTCTGAGATGGTCGTTGAAGGAATTCAAACCAACATTCCGCTGCACCGCGAATTGATGGTCGATGCACGTTTTATTGAAGGTGGTACCAATATTCATTATTTAGAGCATAAATTGGCAGATATGCCTGTGCTATCTAAAAAAGATAAATAAACCATCGGCAATAAGATTGCTTAGGTAGTTTCCATGACGCGATTGAGATACTATATTCAATCGCGTTTTTTGATTAGAACTTGCGAAAAACAAAAACTAAGGTCGTTATGCTCGTAGCAAGCTGCCTAATTGACGGAATTTTGCGTAAGCACTATTAATTTAATTCGTCTGCATTGTTCCATGCGACGAAACGTATTTTGAATTTGAAAGCATATTTATGGCCTGGGTCGAGATCCTGATTGAAGTTGCGCGCGATCACGCAGAAAATTTATCCGACGCACTAATGGATGCAGGTGCTTTATCTGTATCAGTAGAAGATGCCGATGAAGGAACAGACGCTGAAAAACCATTATTCGGTGAACCGGGCATGGAAATCACTGAACGCGCGTGGGAACGTAGTCGTGTTGTTGCCTTAGCAGACACAGACATCGACCATGCTGCGCTGGTGGCGGAAGCGGCAGCGTCAATCAAATTGGCAACTGTGCCATCATTCACCACGCGCAGTGTAGAAGAACAAGATTGGGTGCGCCTAACGCAATCTCAATTTGAACCAATTCATATCGGCAAAAATATCTGGGTGGTACCAAGTTGGCATGAAATCCCTGACCCGCAAGCGTTGGTGCTAGAGCTAGATCCGGGCTTGGCGTTTGGCACAGGCAGTCACCCAACGACACGTTTATGCATGGAATGGTTAGAAGCGCATGCCCCCAGCAATTTATCGGTGCTCGACTATGGTTGCGGCTCTGGAATTTTAGCGATGGTAGCGAAAAAACTCGCGGCGAATAAAGTAGTCGGCGTAGACATCGATCCTCAAGCAATTGAATCAGCGAATTTCAATGCCGAACGCAATCAATGCGATATCGAGTTCTCACTACCAGAAGCATTTGGTGACACATATCCGTCGACACATCAATTTGATGTTGTGGTTGCTAACATTCTTTCAAGCCCATTGAAACTGATGGCACCAATGCTCTCGGGTCGAGTCGCAGAAGGTGGCGCACTGATTCTATCTGGCGTGTTAGCACGTCAAGCTGAAGAAGTTGCCGCTGCTTATGCCCCTTTCATCAAATTGAGTGTTTGGCAAGAGCGCGAAGGCTGGGTCGCTTTACACGGTCGCCGTTCCTCATCCAACAACTGAACTTCAGCATCGAACACATACATCATGGCACTCGCGACCCAATGTCCTCATTGCTACACCAGCTTCCGGGTCGCGAATGACCAGCTAAAGCTACACGCGGGAATGGTTCGATGCGGCTCTTGCAAGCTCACCTTTAATGGCATCGAACATTTGCTTGCACCCGGTGAGGCACCACGCAAACGGCCTGATTCCAAGCTGACAGAATCAGCAAGTGAGCAACAAACACCAAGCTCACTTCAACAGGAAGCTGCAGTCGAGGACACAACGCCGCTTAGTTCTAGACAAACTGAACCGCAGCATCAATCAAGTTTAGACGAACATCCGATCGCATCTGATGCAAGGGAACAGTCTCATCATCCTGAAATAGCTCCAGATGAAGCGAGTCAAGATGGCGATGAACATAAACCTCAAATTACGGCAGAATTTATTGCTGAGTTTGGAGCTGAGTTTGAAGCAGGTTCGGACATTGTAGAAGCAGATGCTCAAAATGATCAGCTAGATGCAGCTGATTCAAAAAATCGAGAATTCGATTTTGAATCTAATCGTCAATCTGGCGAAGAACACGACTTCGTAACAGCAAACGATGAAGCTACACAAGAACAAACGCAGGATACGATAGACATAAATGCGTCACCGATTGATACCACTGCGCCAGCTTTAAATCTGGACTCAAATCCCGATTCGAATTTAGCTCCAGAATTCAACTCTGATGTAGAAACCAAAGAAAAATCCAATTCAAATTCGGATCAAGAGCTTGATGAATTTGAGCAATTGATGAATTTAGGTTCGGCATCAGAGTCGGTTCATAGCCAGCAACAGCAAAACTTAATGCAGCAATTCTCGGCACAATTAGAAACAATTGAGCCCGAGTTAGGTGTCAGTGGCACTACAGAGCCTAAGCCTGAAAGCAATTCAAACGATAAACAGAAGCCTTCCCCCCTAACTGGCAAGTTGGAGTTCGAGCTTACGTCTGAAGAGCGCGCCCTAGTTGAACAAGCGGATTTATTACATCAATTAGAATTAGAGAATCGAATCGCAACGCTTGATGAAGATGCCAAAGAATGGTCTAGACATGAACCTCATTTAGGCGAAGTTCTAACAGAATCAGCGTTAACGAGTCGTCCGCCTTCATTTACGTCTTCGCATGCAACAACTGTACGAAGCAGCGCAGATTCCGACGCACATACGGATACAATATATACAGAGGAACAGATCGAAAGCATTTCTGATTCACAGCCACCAGCCGAGATTGATGGAGATGAAGAAACACCTAAATTTGTGCTGCAGGCAGAAAAAAAACGGCGCTATGGAAAGTGGCAAACAATTGCTTTGTTTTTTTCATGTCTAGTATTGGTCTTCGCTATCCTATTACAAGGTGGGTATTTCTTCAGAACACAAATTGCAGCACAATGGCCAGCAACTAAGCCGCACTTGCTACGTGCATGTCAAATGATTGGATGCCAAATCAAGTTACCGGCAGAGCGCCGTATGTTAGAACTGGTTGGAAGCGAGTTGTTGATCTTAAACGAAGAGTTAAGAATCAACACCTTAGCATTTCAAATTCAAAATAAGAGCTCTACCATTCAAGAATGGCCAGCGCTAGAGTTAACTTTAAAAGATCGTCGCGGCAAAACTGTATTGCAAAAAGTTTTCCAAGCGAGTGAATATCTGAATACAAAATCGGATCTACCAAAGGGAATTGCCGCACTCAGTGAGAGCAATCACAAACTATATTTTGAGCTGAATATCGCAAAGGCATCCAACTATCAGGTAGAAATTTTCTACCCTTAAAGTTTGGCTCTAAAACATTAGCAAATAAAACCAGTAAATAAAAAAGAGCGGCTAGATAAACTAAGCCGCCCCCTTCCCCTTCACTGCATCATCCTTTTTTGCGCAAATTTCGATAGCGCTCAGCGCGTGCTGAAATCGAGGCAATCAATTTTTCTGGATCTATAGGCTTGGTTAAAAAATCATCTGCACCAGTTTCCATTGCGCCTAATTGCTTTTGCATCTCTGTCTCAGAGGACAAAAACACGATAGGAATTTCGACATACAAATTATTCTGACGGATAACCTTTGCCATTTCTATGCCATTACATTGAGGCATATATAAGTCAGTTAAAATGAGTTCTGGTTTAAACTTTTTTATCGCATCAAGAATTTCTGTCGGATCCATCAACGAACGCACGTGCATACCGGCACTACTTAACACGGCATCAAAAAAGCTTAAGAAAAATTCGTCATCATCAACGACCAATACGCGATAAGAGCGTACCGTGTTTTTTGCAATCTTCTCGTCAATTTTTACGCTTAAAGCCTGGGCATCAATCGGTTTAATAAAATAACCTTCCGCACCCTCACGTACCGCCAATAATCTATCCTCAAAATTATCATTTGCCGAAATATAAATCACTGGAAAGCTAGTGATCACGCGGGTCGACATTGCAGCTTTAGCCAACTTACCTGCCTCAGAATCGATATCTAACACAGCAGCTGCCGGTGCTCTCACCAAAATCGCGGAGCGGAACTCCTCCAAATCAGAAAAACCTACCACTTCATGATCATACACACCCAAGGCATTACTTAATTCTTGAACATAACTATTATCTGCAGAATAGATATAAACAAGATCAAAATACCGCGTCGGTTCTTGTTCAGATAACTCACTCATTACGATGTCTCCTAGTGTTTCTTCGTCAGCCATTTGCTGGTTCTGTTCTGCATATACATCCAATTCGTCTCGGCTCATATCATCTCAATCTTTAATCGTAAAACGCACAAAATTCTACGCCAAATAAATACCATTCACTGTGCAGCCACATCACCCCAAAGTTGCCGCATACTAAAACGCATCACAATTTGATCACGATGTAAAACTTCACGAATTGCATGCAAAGGCTTTTGTGTATCGCGTTTAATCGGGGCTGCTAGTGGCACACCTCTTGGTCCAAGTAAGCAGTGCACATAAGGTGTCGTGGTAGTCGCACCTTTGCTGGTAACGACGCCAATCGCTCCATCCTCCAAGCGTACAAAAGTCCCAATTGGATATGTTCCTAATTCACGAATAAATAGCGTCAGCAACATCATATCTACGGTATTTTTTCCGCCTATTAAAATGTCTCTCAATGCCGCATTCGGCAATAAAGACTTACGATAACTTCGCGCGCAAACGCGGGCGCAATAGCGGTCAGCAATCGAAATAATTTTCGCGTTTTGAGGGATTTCGGCGCTACGTTTCTTGGCGGGATAGCCACTGCCATCTTCATTCTCGTGGTGATGTAAAATCCAAGACAACCATTGCTCGTCATTGACACCGACACTGATTAACTGTTGCACGGATTCTTGAGGATGACGAAAAATCAATTCTTGTTCCTCTGCGCTCAAAGACTCACTTTTCTCTTGCAGTCTTTCTTGTTGTCTGAGCATACTCAAATTCATAGTCAAGCATGCCGCTGCCAACAGAATTAATTCATCTTCAGATTTCTTTAATGCCCGTCCAATGACAATCGCAACCACTGCGGTATCTACGCAATGTCGAGAAGAGTAGTTGCCTTCCTGATGTAACAAGATACAACCTAAAGCGACGTCCATATCAATACGAGTCGCCAACAAAACATACTTCGCTAAGGTAAGGAATTTATCGCGAGGATTTTCAACACTATTCAAATTGTAAGACAAGGCTCGTAGGTCATTGCGTATTTGCGAAATGATGCGCACTACAGATGGTTGTTCAACTACTTTAGGAATTTTCTTGTCGCGCGATGCATTCTCCATTAAGTCGCCGTCGACATATAACCCACGTTCAATCAAAACCTCGACTTGATGCGCATTATTCACGACAAAGCCGCGCCTCAACAACAAATTGCCATCGGCGCCAAAGATATCCCATTGCAAAGGTTGCCCAAGCACGATATCTGACATCGAAATACGTTTACTCGACATGCATAACTCCATTAGGTGGAGAGAGAAGCGAAGCTAAGAGAAGCGCCAAGCAAGCAAACCAAACGATTTGCGAGCGGCCTTCACTTCTATCCTAACAGAGTAAGCACAAGACACAAGCTTTTACGCGTTTGTCTGATGAATTGATGCAACAGATCGAGAGTGCTAATGCTAAGAAAATTCCAAAGCGATCATCACCAACAAATTTCAATCAAAAAAGCAATTTCAAGTTGGCTATTCAAACGGAGAAGCGCCAGCCAATTTTGCGTAAGATCAACATCAAAACGGCAAATGTCGCTGTAAATACAATAGCAAAAGCCAGCGACGTCAAATATGGATTATTGATCGGCGTAAAAATGGGGACAAACAATCCGCCGTAAATTTTATCCATCCATCCTGTTCCCGCTAATACGCAAGTTGCCACCCATGAACCCGCATATGCCGCAATCGCGTTCACACCAAAACTTAAACCAATTGCGGGCAACTTCAAGCGATCTATGAGTTGATGCATGAGCCAAATAATCAGGTAAGCAAATCCCGTGGTCCACAAGACAAATGAGGATGTCCAAAGGTGTTTATTGATCGGTAAAACAAATGACCAAAGATAAGCACACGCACACATCACCAAACCCAGCAATAAGAGATTGCTAGCCTGTCCTCGGCGTAGTATCGCCCCCGCTTGAATTCCCAATAGAACAGAAACGATAGCCGACACGGTACTCAGTATGCCCTCTGGCTCTTGCGCTAAACCTGATTGCAGATCGAAATGATAAGCGAGACTTCCCAAAACACGCGTGTCGATTTGATCAACCAAATTCAAATGTGCTTGATAAGAGCCAGCCGACGCTAACAAATACCAGTAAGACAATAATATAGCAAAGATCAAGTACCAAAGCTGCTTTAAAGAGCGTAAATAAATAAAGAGCAAACCCGCTACCAAGAAACACAATCCGATTCGTTGTAACACGCCCATTAAGCGAAATTGACGATCGGGAATCAATGCAACCGCGACCAAGTGTAGAACCACACCTAGGGCAAATATTTTACAAGCACGCCAAATAATTGTTGGTGCCAATTGTCTTGCGCTGAGGCCTTGTTCGAATTTAGGCGTTAAAGCCAAATACAAGGAAACACCGACAATCACCAAGAAAAACGGGAAAATGAAATCAGCAGGACTCGCACCGTGCCAGCTGGAATGCGAAAGCCAAAGATAAACATAATTCCAATCACCCGCATTATTCACTAACAACATTGCGGCAACTGTTAGCCCACGCAAAGCATCAATGGAGGTTAAACGTTGATTGTTTAAACTCGCAACTTGCGCATGACTGTGCGCTTGATGCACTTGCCCATCTTGATTCATATCCTGATTCATTCCTGCCCCCGATTAATACTTTTCCAAACCATCCGCAACATCATTTCCCAGCACCATGAAAACCTTTTTCATCCAATATTTTCAAATCAAAACGATTTCAATATTTCAATACCACTCAGTAAAATTATCTAAAATCGAGAGTAACTACATCAATCAATTCGAAGTACCTTAACTTCAATCCATCTCTGATTAACTATACTGAATATTGCAATTAGAAACACCTATTTAGACGAGTAGGCGAACAAAAAACATCAGTATAGTTGCATATTGGTACGTAAGTGGCATTATTTTTGTAAAACCAGTTGACCGAATAAAAACGGAATAGTATGTTGTAGCTCAGGCGCTCAAACCTGACCGCTCGTATCACCAAATTTTCGAATTTAGCTTGCTTTCGTCGATATACCAGTTTGGATTCAGTTACCTACTGCAAAACTCAAAATATCACCGAATCTTTGCTTACATCCTTCTGAGACAGCTGTTATGACTATTGAACAAAAACCTGCGCGCTCCCCGATTACTTGGGTTCCTACACTCTATCTGGCCGAGGGCTTACCTTTTTTTGCGATCGCACTCGTTGCAGGTTTAATGTACAAAAGCTTAGGCGTATCAAACGAAGAGATCGCTTATTGGACTGGCGCGATTGGTTTTGCATGGGTATTTAAACCCTTGTGGAGCCCTTTTCTGGAAGCCGCCCGCAGTAAGAAATTTCTAGTAGTCTGCTTTCAACTAATCGGGGGCGCAACGCTAGGGCTCGTTGCGCTAGCAATGCAACTACCCAACTACTTCGCGGTCAGTATTGCTTTACTCGCGATTGTCGCCATCTCTTCTGCAACCCACGACATCGCCGCAGATGGACTTTATATTGCTAGTCTCAATAATAAACAACAAGCTGCCTACGCTGGCTGGCAAGGTGCATTTTTTAATGCGGCTAAATTCATTTCGCTTGGTGGACTTGTTATCTTGGCTGGGCATCTAGAAAAAAGCATGCCGCCAGCACAAGCTTGGGGAATTATTTTTGGATTGTTAGGCGCGATGTTAGTTGCACTTGGTTTCTATCACACTTGGTCTTTACCCAATGTAAAGCAAGTAGAATCCAAGCAATCCATGCGCAGCATTTACACAACCACCGTTGATGTGATCATCGATTTTTTCAAAAAGCCAGGAATCTGGTTGGCAATTCTGTTCATCATTTTGTTTAGAACTGGCGAAGGACAAATCCAAACCATAGGCCCGCTATTTCTAAAAGAATTAAAAGAACATGGTGGCTTAGGATTGAGCAATGAACAAGTTGGCTTAGTCTATGGCACCGCAGGCACAATCGCGTTCTTGGGTGGCAGCATACTTGGTGGTTACTTTACTTCTTGGTTAGGACTACGCCGAGCCTTACCTTGGCTAATTATCACAATGAACTTCCCAAATATCGTGTTCTTTTTCTTGAGCACTTCATTACCAGATAATTTAATGATTATTGGCGCAGCCTTAAGCATAGAAATGTTCGGCTACGGCTTTGGCTTCGTTGGGCTGATTCTATTTATGATGCAAGTAGTCGCGGTTGGAAAATACCAAACAGCACACTACGCCCTCGCCACTGGCGTTATGCAACTAGGATTGGTTATTCCCAAAATGCTGAGTGGAAAAATTCAAACCATGCTGGGCTATCACAATTTCTTTATCTGGGTCATTATCTCAGCACTACCAGTTTTATTCCTGTGTCGCTTTCTTAATATTAAAGATCAAGAAGCGGATAGTTCCCAGTAGCTAGCAGTCAAATCAAGCTTAGGCGAAAAGATATGACCGATCCAACTCATCAGATCACGTCATTGAGCTAACAAGTCGCTCACTTTTCTATTTTGTAGAAACAGTAATAAAAAAAGGCAGAAAAATTTCTGCCTTTTTTTGTGTGCCAGTCAAAATCAACAACAACGCATTAATCCAACTTCGCAGCATGTTCGCGCGTTGCGTGGAACACGATATCAGGCCAGCGTTCTTGGGTTAATCGTAAATTGACACCTGAACTGGCGAGGTAAGCCATGTTGCCGGCTGCATCGTAAGCAACGTTGGCGCCTGCACTTGAGCGTTCAAAGTCAGCCAACATTTTTTTATCTTCGCAAGTAATCCAACGTGCGCTGCTAATACTTGTTCCCTCGAATACAGCATCAACACCGTATTCATTTTTCAAACGGCTAGCGACTACTTCAAACTGCAAAACGCCGACCGCGCCAAGAATTAAGTCGCTGCTCACGATAGGTTTAAAAACCTGCACCGCACCTTCTTCACCCAATTGCTGCAAGCCCTTTTGTAACTGTTTAGTTTTTAGCGGGTTCAAAATACGTGCGATACGGAAAAAATCGGGAGCAAAGTAAGGAATACCCGTAAATTGCAGTAATTCGCCTTCAGAAAAACTATCGCCGATTTGCATATTGCCGTGATTCGGCAAACCGATAATATCGCCTGCATAGGCCTCTTCGACTTGCTCGCGTGACGATGCCATGAAGGTCACCACCGACGACACTTTAATGTCACGATTGATGCGTAAATGCTTGAGCTTCATGCCGCGCTCAAAACGACCTGAACAGACACGTAAGAATGCAATACGATCACGATGTGCTGGGTCCATGTTTGCTTGAATTTTGAACACAAAACCAGAGAATGGCTCTTCAATCGGTGCAACAGTACGTACAGTCGCATCACGCTCGCGTGGTGCTGGCGCCCAATCAAGAAGCGCGTTCAAAATCTCACGCACACCAAAATTATTAATAGCGGAACCGAAGAATACCGGCGTCTGTGTACCTGCCAAAACGGCTGCCAAATCAAAAGGATGTGAAGCGCCGTGTACCAGTTCAACTTCCATCTTTAATTGCTCAATTTCTAGTGGAAATAATTCTGCCAAACGTGGATTATCGATGCCTTTAACAACTTCAAATTCCTGATCGGCACGCTCACTACCTGGTGTAAACAACATGATCTCATCTTTTAAGATGTGATAAACACCACGGAAAGTTTTGCCCATACCAATCGGCCAAGTCACTGGTGAGCAATTAATCTTTAAGACTGATTCGAGCTCGTCGAGCAGTTCCAAAGGATCGCGGGTTTCACGGTCCATTTTATTGACGAAACTAATGATCGGTGTATTGCGCATACGGCAAACATTCAGCAACTTAATGGTTTGCTCTTCCACACCTTTTGCCGCATCGATCACCATCAAGGCCGAATCGACAGCAGTTAACACGCGATACGTGTCTTCAGAAAAATCTTGGTGACCAGGTGTATCTAGAAGATTAACGACGTGATCACGATATTCAAACTGCATTACTGAAGAAGCTACCGAAATACCGCGTTGCTTTTCAATTTCCATCCAATCAGAGGTCGCATGACGACCACTTTTACGCGCCTTGACCGTGCCAGCTAACTGAATCGCACCTGAAAACATCAAAAGTTTTTCAGTCAAAGTGGTTTTACCTGCATCCGGATGGGAAATAATCCCGAATGTGCGACGACGCGCTACTTCTTTACTGATGAGGTCGGTCGATACTTTTTTGACGACAAGGTTGTCTGCTTCATTACTATCGTCTGGAGTGCTGATGGAATCGGTCATTGCGAGATTTTGCTTAGAAAAAAATAACCGCACATTTTAACATGCGATACCGTGATTTTCTCGCTAGCGCAGACCCGCGCTCGCATTTCGAAATGACAAATTAAGTAGAAGTTACAGGAATAAGGCGCAAAATAAGGAGAGAATCCCTCACTCTTTTGCTTTAGAGAAAGGGATTGCAAAAATCAAGGCACAAGTAATCGAAGCTTTGATAGTTAAGTCTTAGATAGATAAAGCGCAAATGACGGACAATATCAATATCAAAATCAAAATGAATTGATTGTTCTTAAGTATGCTTCACTTAGATCAAATCACCAGTATTAAAATTCGACCACAGAACGAATCGATTCGCCACTCTTCATTAAGTCAAAGCCTTCGTTAATTCTCTCTAAAGGCAATTTATGGGTGATTAAGTCGTCGATATTTAATTTGCCTTCCATGTACCAATCGACAATTTTTGGAACGTCGGTGCGACCACGTGCGCCGCCAAATGCAGAGCCTTTCCATACCCGACCAGTGACTAATTGAAATGGACGCGTGCTAATTTCTTGTCCTGCTGCCGCGACACCAATGATGATGGATTGTCCCCATCCTTTGTGGCAGCACTCTAATGATTGGCGCATGGTTGTTGTATTGCCGATGCATTCAAAACTATAATCCGCACCACCATCAGTCATACCGATAATCGCATCGACCACGTTCGCAACTTCTTTCGGATTAATGAAATGCGTCATACCGAATTTGCGTGCCATGCTCTCACGTGCAGGATTGATATCGACACCAATAATTTTATTCGCACCAACCATGCGTGCTGCTTGAATCACGTTTAGACCGATACCACCTAAACCAAACACAACCACATTTGCGCCAGCTTCCACTTTAGCCGTGAACAAGACCGCACCCACGCCAGTGGTGACGCCACAGCCGATATAGCAAACCTTATCAAACGGTGCATCTTCACGAATCTTTGCTAAAGCAATTTCTGGGACAACAATGTAATTGGAGAATGTCGATGTACCCATGTAATGAAAAATCGGCTTGCCATCAATCGAAAAACGGCTGGTCGCATCAGGCATCAAACCGCGTCCCTGCGTACTGCGAATCGCTTGGCACAGATTCGTCTTTTGCGATAAACAAAACTTACATTCGCGACACTCCGGCGTATAAAGTGGGATAACGTGATCATCCTTTTTTAAACTCTTCACACCTGGTCCAACATCGACCACAACGCCAGCACCTTCATGGCCTAAAATCGCTGGAAAAATCCCCTCAGGATCTGCACCCGATAGCGTGTAATAATCGGTGTGACAAATGCCCGTCGCTTTAATTTCGACTAATACTTCGCCCGCCATTGGACCTTGAAGATCTACCTCTTCAATAGTTAATGGCTTTCCGGCTTCCCATGCGATTGCGGCTTTGGTTTTCATTATTGAGGTCTTTCGCGTAAGTTAATAAATTAAAGAAATTTGATTTAAACTCAAATTTAACTCGGATCGAAACGGATTTTAACCTTAATTCCTACTTCTGATTTTGTTATGCTGTGGAAAATGGAATCCGCTAAAATTCGAACCAACTCTTGCCAATATAAATTTAAGCTTGCCTTCATTTTTTCTAATCAAGTTGTCGACATGTATCGCTAAAATAGATACTTAAATGCTGGACTTCCACTGGCTCGCATAAACTATGGGTAAAATGATTGGTATGTCCTCTATTCAGTAACTTGTTAGACGTTGTAGATTTAACTTGGTATGTAATTTATTGTCCTTAATTGTTTTTAATCAGGAGTTATTATGGCTTTTACGCCCTTCCGTTCAATCGGACGAGGTATTAAGTGGTTTTGGAGTGCGGTCGATACGAGTCGGCGTTTTGTCATTAACTTTATTTTCTTGTTACTAGTCATAATTCTATTGAACGCTTTATTTTCTTCAGACAAGTTAAAGATTGAAGATAAAACCGCGCTCATTTTGAATTTCAAAGGGCAACTAGTTGAACAGCATGCTGGCAGTGCAAGTGATGCCTTCATTGCTGAGGTGCAGGGGGAGAACAAGCGCTCCACACAATTGCGTGACATTTTGACCGTGATTGATGCAGCTAGCAAAGATCCCAAAATTAACAATGCCGTACTGATGCTCGATGGTATGCAAGGAGCGGGATTGCCGATGCTGCGTGAAGTCGCAGCTGCTTTAGAACGATTTAAAGCTAGTGGCAAAAAAGTGATCGCATGGGGATCTAGCTTCGATCAACGTCAATACTTTTTAGCCGCGCACGCGAACGAAGTGTATATGCACCCAATGGGCAATGTGATGTTGAGTGGCTTTGGTGGATACCGCAATTACTATAAAGATGCCTTAGATAAAATTGGCGTGACTGTCAATCTATTGAAGGTCGGCACCTTCAAAAGCGCTGCTGAACCCTACATTGCTAACGGTCCTTCACCAGCCTCGTCTGAAGCTGAAGCGTTTTTATACAACGCAATGTGGAAGCTCTACACCGATGGCGTAGAAAAAGCACGCAAACTACCTGCTGGCGCGATCATGGAGAGCATCAACAACTTACCCGAAATGTTAAAAGCAGCAAACGGAAGCGTCGCGCAATTTGCGGTCAATGCAAAATTAATTGATGGTTTGAAATCGCGTGACGAACTACGCCAAATGATGTTGGGTTTGGGTGCGAAGGACGAGCAGACAAAGAGCTTCAAACAAGTAAGCTTTGATGACTACCTACAAGCGCAAAATCATTTTTCGTTTGGCCCAGCGGTTGCCGTGATCGTTGCAGAAGGTGAAATTAGCGAAGGCAATGCACCACCTGGTGCGATTGGCGGTATGTCCACAGCAAACTTGATTCGTAAAGCACGTGAGGATGATCAAATCAAAGCACTCGTAGTCAGAGTTGATTCTCCTGGCGGTAGCGCATTCGGTTCTGAGTTGATTCGCCAAGAATTGGAATTAACGCGCAAAGCGGGAAAACCTGTGGTCATTTCTATGGGTAATGTCGCAGCCTCCGGCGGCTACTGGATTTCCATGTCATCCGATGAAGTCATTGCGGACGCAGCGACCATCACCGGATCAATTGGCGTGTACGTGATTTTTCCGACTGTAGATAAAGTCGTTGAAAAGATTGGTGTGCGCACCGCCGGTACAACAACCACTTGGATGAGCGATTCCTTTAATCCTTTGCGCCCTATGAATCCGAAGTTTGGCGAAGTGATTCAGTTGGGAGTGGAAAATATTTATTCCGAGTTCACGACAAAGGCCGCAGCTGCACGCAAAACGACACCTGAAAAAATTGACGCGGTTGCACAGGGTCGCGTTTGGACTGGTGAACAGGCCAAAGAACGTGGCTTGATTGATCGCATTGGTAGTTATCAAGATGCTCTAAAATCCGCCGCCACGCTGGCAAAATTAGGTAACGAATATCGCGTGACGTATATCGAACGTGAGCCTTCTAAATTTGACCGATTCTTTAGCATGTTTGAAGACGGCGCGACCAAAGCAGCGGCTCGTGCAATCAATGAACAGTTCAAAGTTGCTGTTGCACCTAATGGCATTCCACCAGCAGCAGCTACAGAGATGATTAAAGATTTGGCTTGGCTGGCAGATTTGAGAAAAGAAAATCGCAGCTATATGGTGATGGCGCATTGCATGTGTACTTTGCCATAAATAACCACATCTCAAATTGATGTTCAGGCAAATTACATAAAGTAAGGCACTATTAATGACGCATAAGGGAGGCAATTTGCCTCCCTTTTTTTATCTCACCTTAATATTTTTGATCGAATACCGTTTAAACAGCATACCGTTCAACGCATTCTAAGTTGCATCAAGACACAGCTTTGCGACTTATGAATGATCGAGATTCACACTCAATTTAGCTTAAGCATTTTCGATGATGTGATCAGTTATCACATCATGCTCTCAATCCCGCGATCGTCACAGCGAAAAAATTTAGCTAAATCGGCTAAAAATTGAATATTCATGAATATTCAAAGATATTCAGCTTCCAATTTCCGCTTGAATACAAAAGAATACGACTTGCACGGCTCTATCGGCTCTGTTGGCTCTGTTGATAGTGCCTTCGATGATAAATTGAATTAAGTTGATTCAAGAAATTCAGTACAGAAAATTAATGGATGTGAGTATGAATTTTGGTGAAAAGTTAAAGCAAATACGAACGCAGAAAAATCTGACGCAACCGCAAATGGCAGAGGCAATCGGTATCGAACAATCCTATTTATCGAAATTGGAAAACGACAAATCGGTACCTTCTGCTGAAATGTTCCAGACCATTATGAAATCGCTAGAGATCGAAGCTGGTGATTTTTTAAAAGACATTGATAAAAAGATTCTACAAACAAGTCTTAAACACATACCCGAAGTCGCGCACTATTTGAAAACAACAATCGTCGTAAAAACCCATAGCGTAAAGCGCTGGCTGTTTGGGTCCGCTGCGTTGTGCACATTAGGCTTCGCCTTCCTCTTGAGCGCGAATGAAGGAATATTTTTCCCGAATAAACTCTATAAGTACGAGTCGAAAGGCGTATTTCGCGCAGACGAGGCCGAAGACGTATTTGATCAATTTGAAAAAATCATCAATTTGAAATTTGATGCAAACATAATTTCTAGAAACGAAGCCAGCAAATTATTGGCAGACTTCACAGAGAAGCGCAGACGACCACTTTTTGTTGAGAAAAGCCACAATGCTGGCACGGTATTTTATGAAAACGTCGAAGGTGGTCGTCGAAAATTTCATTTAGTCGATGTCAGCATTGTTCAATCTTATCAAAATCAATTTATACAATTTTTGGGTGGCCTATTACTTTTTACTGGCATCTTAGGTTTCTTCATGGAATGGCGCATTCGTAAAATTCCAACACAGTGATTTTTTAATTATCGCTATGATTTTATTCAAGTATTTTTTCAAATATCTACTTGCTTACGCTTTGTTTTACCAATGACTCACTTT
Source organism: Affinundibacterium macrobrachii (assembly GCF_014652415.1). Classification (GTDB taxonomy): domain Bacteria; phylum Pseudomonadota; class Gammaproteobacteria; order Burkholderiales; family Burkholderiaceae_D; genus Undibacterium; species Undibacterium macrobrachii. The sequence goes on along the minus strand of NZ_BMYT01000005.1, from coordinate 221,494 downwards.
ACTTTTTAGAAGGAAAACTATGTCACAACTCAGAACTTTCTTTGCAGGCGCAACCACAATGGCAGCCGCACTCGCCGCGGTATTCGCGTTAACTGGCGCACGTGAACCCGTGAAGAACGAACGCTTTGATGAAATCACCGTAGGTCGAATCAATATCGTCGAACCGGATGGAACAAAACGTATGATCATCTCGAATCGCGCACAATTCCCTGGCGATTTTCATCAAGGAAAAGAAGGTGCTCGCCCAGATCGTCGCAGTTTTGCTGGCATGATCTTTGTGAATGAAGAAGGTACTGAAAATGGTGGTTTTATTCAAAAAGGAAGTATTGGAGAAAATGGCAAGATTGATGCTGGACTCTCACTCACCTTCGACCGTTTCCGTCAAGATCAGGCGTTACAACTGATCAGTACGGATAGCGCCAATCATCAACAAACCGGCATCCGCATCAATGATGTGCCTATGTACAAAGTCAGCTCGATAGAAGACATCAAGAAATTTGGCGCAGAAGCAGAAAAACTTCCGCAAGCCGAGCAAGCTGCATACTGGAAAAAATTATCTGACGAAGGTCGTCTATCCGAGAACCGAATCTACTTAGGTAATACAAGAGATAAAGGATCAGCACTAAGCCTAAAAGATGCCAAAGGTAGAACACGTATGATGTTAATCGTAAGCGCCGCTGGTCAAGCAGAAATCCAGATGCTGGATGAAGCTGGCAAAGTTGTGAAGAGCATTACACCAAGCAATTAATAATTCTTGTTTGCAGTCAGTTTAACGACGAACAAGAAGAAAGGCCGGAACGCAGTAACGCCGGCCTTTCTTTTACGCTCTGACACCGATTTAATGGATAACAAAATTAATTAGAGCTGAAGCAAATCATGCAATCTGCAAACGCATACGCTCAAATCGAATAGTCACACCATCTGGCAAAACATCAGATACATCTTCAAGTTTTTGAAAGCCCAAAACTTCATAGAATGGCACACCGGGCAGCGTTGCCATTAATTCCAAGCTAGTAAATCCTTGTTTAAGTGCAGCTTGCTTACATGCTTCAAACACAGCTCTACCAACACCTCGTCTTGCTGCTTTTGGCGAAATAAAGAACGCGCGAATTCTCGCTGGATCATGTGCCGGATCGAGATATTCATCTGCTCCCATTGGACGCTGATCACCACCATACAAAGTGCGGCGACGACTCCAACCACCACAACCAACTAATTCACCATCTAAAATTGCGGTGAAATAACTACCATCTTTCACTAAAGCAGAATCAACACCGAATACATACTTGATCGCAGATTCGGTTTCTTGTTCGGTGTAAAAGCCTCGACTTAAGACACGCGCTGATTCCACGATCATTTGATTCAGCTGCGGAATCTCATCCAAAGTGCTTGTTCGAACAATCAATTGCGTATTGTTTGCAGATACCATAAATTCCTCTTGCTGAAAAATACTATTGGGAAAGATTCGTGCATCTATTGGCACATCTATTGGCACATCTATTGGTGCATATCTAAAATCATCAACGCTGTCGCGCCGACGTCACAACAAAATATACACAAAAAGTCTAGAAAAACAAAACCGTCGGATAGTCTTATTTGTAGGGTATACAAATAAGACTATCCGACGGTCCAGAGCTCTATAAAAAGTTAACTCAACAGAGTCTGCCAATCAAAGTCTATTTACTTAAACAGCAATTCTCCGTTCGCGACGTCAACAACAATCGTATCTTTGGGACCAAACTTGCCTTGCAACATTAATTTAGATAAAGGATTTTCTATCTCTTGTTGGATTGCACGTTTCAATGGACGAGCGCCATATACTGGATCAAATCCAGCTTCGGCAATCTTCAATAATGCCGCATCAGTAACTTGCAAACTCATGTCCATCTGCGTCAAGCGCTTATGTAAAGTATCCAACTGTATCTTCGCAATAGCACCGATATTTTTTGCATCCAGTGCATGGAAAACGACAATCTCATCAATACGATTAATAAATTCTGGACGGAAATGTGATTTAACTTCGCCCATTACCGCCATCTTAATGACGCTAGGTTCACTTCCTTCCATCGCTTGAATTTGATGCGATCCCAAATTAGAGGTCATGACGATCACAGTGTTTTTGAAATCCACAGTACGCCCCTGACCATCGGTCATACGTCCATCATCAAGCACCTGTAGCAAAACATTAAACACATCGTGATGCGCTTTCTCGACTTCATCCAACAAAATCACGCTGTATGGCTTGCGACGGACTGCTTCTGTCAAATAGCCGCCCTCCTCGTATCCAACATAGCCCGGTGGCGCACCGATTAATCGCGCAACTGAATGTTTCTCCATGAACTCACTCATATCAATACGAATCAAGGACTCTTCCGTATCGAACATAAAGTTAGCCAATGCTTTACACAATTCGGTTTTACCAACGCCAGTAGGGCCCAGGAACAAGAAAGATCCATACGGACGATTTGGATCGCCCAACCCAGCGCGGGAGCGACGAATTGCATCGGAAACCGCGGTAATCGCCTCATCTTGACCCACTACTCGTTTATGCAAAGCATCTTCCATGTGCAGCAATTTCTCACGCTCACCTTGCATCATGCGAGATACAGGAATACCGGTCGCACGCGACACAATCTCAGCAATCTCTTCCGCACCGACTTGGGTACGTAACAACTTAGGTTTGCCACCTGCTTCGGCATTTTTGGCTGCTTGCAAATCGGCTGATTTTAATTGTGCCTCTAGTTCTGGTAAGCGACCATACTGGAGTTGCGACATAGTTTGCCAATCACCTTTACGCTTCGCGTCCTCCATTTGCAGGCGAATTTTTTCTATCTCTTCTTTAATATGGGTACTACCTTGCACGGTAGCTTTTTCTGATTTCCACACCTCTTCGAGATCGGCATACTCGCGTGATAAAGCCTTGATTTCATCCTCGATCAAAGCCAGACGCTTTTTCGATCCCTCATCTTTCTCACGCTTGACTGCTTCTTTTTCAATTTTCAATTGAATCAAACGACGATCCAATTTATCCATCACTTCAGGCTTGGAATCAATTTCAATCTTGATCTTGGCTGCAGCCTCATCAATCAAGTCGATTGCCTTGTCAGGTAAAAAGCGGTCGGTGATATAACGATGCGAGAGCTCTGCCGCAGCAACAATCGCGGGATCAGTGATATCAACGCCATGATGCACTTCGTATTTCTCTTGCAGTCCGCGCAGAATCGCAATCGTAGCTTCAACACTAGGCTCGTCCACAATAATTTTTTGGAAGCGACGCTCAAGCGCTGCATCTTTTTCGATGTACTTACGATACTCATCAAGCGTAGTTGCACCGACACAGTGCAATTCACCGCGCGCCAAAGCTGGCTTGAGCATATTGCCAGCATCCATCGCGCCTTCCGCCTTACCAGCACCAACCATGATGTGTAATTCGTCAATGAAAACGATGGTTTGCCCCTCATCCATTGCGATTTCTTTCAGCACCGCTTTCAGACGCTCTTCAAATTCACCGCGGAATTTCGCTCCAGCCAACAGGGCGGCCATATCAAGTGACAACACGCGCTTCGACTTCAAACTATCTGGAACTTCGCCATTAACTATCCGCTGCGCAAGGCCCTCAACAATGGCTGTTTTACCAACCCCAGGCTCACCAATCAGAACCGGATTATTCTTACTACGGCGTTGCAAGACTTGAATTGCTCGACGAATTTCATCGTCGCGACCAATCACTGGATCAAGCTTACCTAGACGCGCGCGTTCGGTAAGATCAAGCGTATATTTCTTTAAAGCCTCACGTTGCCCTTCCGCTTCTGGCGAATCAACATTCGCACCACCGCGCACACCTTTGATCGCAGCTTCTAAAGCACTGCGAGTTAAGCCATTTTCTCGTGCTAACTTACCGGCTTCTGACTTGTCATCGACCAAAGCGAGCAAGACCATCTCACTCGCCAAAAATTGGTCGCCGCGCTTTTGAGATTCTTTATCAGCTAAATTCAATAAGCCTGCTAATTCACGCCCAATTTGAACTTGCCCATCGGTTCCTGTAACTTTTGGCAAACGATCAATAGCACTTTTCAAACCTGCCAATAAGCTATTGATATTCACACCAGCACGCTGCAACAAAGAGCGCGCACCGCCATCATCCTGATTGATCAATGCAAGTAAGACGTGCACCGGCTCTATATATTGGTTATCATTACCAACCGCTTGGCTCTGCGCATCTGCCAGCGCCTCCTGTAATTTTGTCGTCAATTTATCTAAACGCATAATGCCCCCTAAAAGGATTCAATGATTAATTGACTGATAGATTAGGTGGGAAAAGCTGATTTCAAGAACAAACCCTGCAAAAATTTATAAGCATTTTGCGTTACATCAACAAGCTATGCAATTAGAACAACTTAATTTAACCTACCTGATAAACGAAGATCGCATCTTGCTCAGAATTGGTTTTTCTACAAAAAATAAAGAAACCGAGTTAGATGAAAAACAAGAAGTTCAATTGTTCATCACACGTCGCATGCTTCAAAGACTGTGGCCCGTCTTGATGGAGTCAATTAGTTCGCATATGCGCTTAAATCGGCCTGAAACAGCATTCGCAAGTGAAGAGTTAATTCAGATCGAACACGAAGAAGCAGTTGATCAAATTAAAGAAGAAGGTAATTTTGGACAAAGTTACCAAAGCCAAGAGCGCAAAGCAATTCACGGTGAAGTTCCCTTATTGCTTGAATCGATTAATTTCCATTTGAAAGCTAATTCGCCTCTGGTCATTCAATTTATTGCGCAACAAGGACAATCGATAGACCTACGATTGGAAAACAATCTGCTTCACGGTTTTTGTAAATTATTAATCGATGCGGAACGCGCAGCCGGCTGGGATTTAGCCCTAAGCCTGCCTAAAGCTGAAGAGATGAGTATTCCTGCGCATCTTTTAAATTGATAAAAAAAGCCAGAATACTTAAGCATATTCTGGCTTTGTTCACTTACTTTATTAGCTTACTTTCCTACCTTATTTTTTAGCCCAATTAGCACCATGAGCAAGGCATAAAAATCCTTTTAAGACGCTGCTAACTGATCAAAATTCGCAACAGGAACCTGCCCACTCGCTTCGGCCTTTCCTGATAACCAGGCCCCAACAGCTTGAATAGCAGGTTCTGCAAAGCCATAAGAGATCAACGCTGGAGCATCGATATCGAGCGTTTGAAATGGATTCCACAAAACCAAGTGTAAATCGGGCTTCCACGTTTTACGAGCATGTTCGTTATAGCGAATTCTGACAGTTGATGCCAAAATAAGCGTTCTTCCATCGGCAGGAATACTCGACCAATCAAAACTAGAAGCATCATCGAAAGTGCTGGTCTGTGCATCATAGATTTGCGACAACATTGAGGCGACTTTATGCGCTGGGATACCCGCTTCTGACACACCATCGCTGACCACGTCTGCACTTATGACCAAGCGCACTCGACTGCCAGGTTTTGGCGGTACTGCTTGACGATATATCGTTAATCCGCGTTGCCAAGCTTGCGCCATCAAAACACGGTCGGCATCTTCCGTTTGTTGGTCATAGTGCCCCTTCAAACTAGGATATTGTTGTGCAAGCTGGCGAATACGTTGCAACTTCTTCTGCACAGCGCTATAGGGTATTTCACCACTTTCAATCGCCAGTGCCAAGGCGTTTAAGGTTTCTATTTGCGTCTCGGTATTACCAAGCGCCATCACCATATCCGCACCTGCTGCTAATGCTTTCACCGCCGCAGCGCCAACACCATAGCGTCCAGCAATCGCGTGCATATCCATGCCATCGGTAATCACTACACCATGATAATTCCACTCATCACGCAAGATACCAGTCAAAATCTTGCTTGACATCGTTGCTGGATTCTCAGGATCAATTTGTGGATAAACAATATGCGCCGTCATCATTGCAGGTGCATTTTTGGCGGCAGCTTTAAATGGTGCTAATTCCAAGGCATCAAGCTCCGCGCGTGACTTATTCACTTCAGGTAAATCTCGATGCGAATCAACATGCGTATCACCATGGCCTGGAAAGTGTTTGATACAACATGCGACACCTTCGCTTAAACTGCCTTCCATCCACGCACTCGCCAATTGATGCGCTCGCACTGGGTCAGCCCCAAACGAACGCTCGGAAATCACAGGATTATTGACATTGTTATTTAAATCCAAAACCGGTGCGAAGTTCCAATTAAATCCCAATGCTTTCACACTACGCGCCACTGCCGCGCCAACTTGGCGACAAAGCTCAGGATCATTGCTAGCGCCAAGAGACATTGCTGCTGGTGGTTGAGGTACCCAAGTAGCACGAACCACCGCGCCGCCCTCTTGATCGATACCGATCAGGGCTTCTGTTCCCATTACTGCACGTAAGTCGCTGGTCAATTTGGTCAATTGATCTTGATTCACCATGTTTTGGCGAAACAGACAAATCGCGCGTATATGATTTTCACGAATAAAATTTGCGGTTGTTTCGCTTAATACCGTCTCCGGCATGCGAATCATGATCGACTGTCCTGCGATACGGCGTGCTTCTTCTTTACTAATATGAGTCATTACATTTCCAAAAAGAGGCTAATGAAAATAGGCTAAAAGAAAAGCGGACTTCATGCTAAATGATCGCCCGCTTGTTCCAATCAATTCGTCTTGGTGACTTTACTTAAATGACGTGGCTTATCTGGATCTAAACCACGTGCCACTGACAGATGTGCAGCCATCACGTAAAAAGATTGTATCGCTGCGATAGGATCAAGATCAGGCGTCGCTGTAGTTGCCAATGTCAAGTTACGTTCTTTGACATCTGCTGGAGCCGCTAACAAAACGTTCGCACCACGTCCACGCATTTCTTCTGCCAAGGCAATCAAGCCAGCTTGTGCCGGACCACGCGTTGCGAAAATCAATAATGGATAGCCATCATCGATCAATGCCATCGGTCCGTGTTTAATCTCTGCACCACTAAACGCTTCTGCTTGGATGACTGAAGTCTCTTTGAACTTCAATGCAGATTCCAAAGCAACAGAAAAGCTAATGCCGCGACCGACTACCATAATACGTTGCGCAGGTACTAACACATCTAAAGCATTCGACCAATCTAATTGGGTAGCAGCGTGCAAAACTTGTGGCAGCTCTTCAATTCCCGCTAAGAACGCTGGATCATTTTGCCAATGACCTGCCAAACGTGCGCCAGCGACTAAAGAGGTAATAAAACTTTTGGTGGCAGCGACGCTTAATTCTGGTCCTGCATGCAAGGGCATAGTCCATTGCGCGCTTTGCGCCAATGGCGAACTTGCATCATTTACTAAAGCAACCGTGGTCGCACCATGTTCACTAAAATAACGGATAGGCTCGACCACGTCAGGGCTTTGTCCCGACTGCGAAATCGCAATTGCCAGCGCATTTTTCACCAGCAATGGCGACTTGTTCAAGGTCACTAAAGACATCGGCAAAGAAGCGACGATATGACCCAAACGCGCCATCATTAAATAAGCAGCGTAATTTGCTGCATGATCCGAACTACCACGCGCAATCGTCACCACAGAAGAAGGTGGCGTCGCGCGTAATTGCTTCCCTAATTCTATAAATCGTTCACGATCATGACCTAACTGTGCAGCAACAAATTCCCCAGACGAACACGCTTCTTTAAGCATCTTTGAGCTCAATTTTTTCTCCCTCGATATAAACAGCAACTAGATTCAAATCCCGATCAAGAACTACTAAATCTGCATAAGCATTTACTTGCAGACGGCCGCGATCAGATAATCCTAAAAAATCTGCTGCGTAGGTAGAAACGCGTTTAGATGCATCGTCTAGCTCTAAACCAATCTTGACTAAATTTCTGAGCGCTTGATCCATCGTCAAAGTGCTACCAGCTAAAGTACCGTCGGCTAAACGCACACCGCCTAAACACTTATGCACCACTTGACGACCAAGCATGTACTCGCCGTCTGGCATCCCAGAGGCAGAAGTAGAATCTGTTACACAATATACTTTTGGGATCGCACGCATCGCTGCTTTAATAGCACCGGGATGAACATGCAATAAATCTGGAATAATTTCAGCAAAATTCGCGTGCGCCAAAGCTGCACCAACCATACCTGGTGCGCGATGATCAAGACGCGACATCGCATTGTACAAATGGGTGAAACTGCTAGCACCATTCTCTAGCGCTGCCACACCATCTTCGTAAGTACCTAAGGTATGGCCTAATTGCACGCGCATACCAAGCGCAGTCAATTGGCTGACCATCGCTAAATTACCTTCCACTTCGGGTGCTAAGGTAATCAATTTAATCGGCGCAATCGCGTCTAAATATTTTACTTGTTCAAGCGATCCAGCATGCGCGAAATCGGGTTGTGCACCCAACTTACCTGGATTAATGTAAGGCCCTTCCAAATGCACGCCTAACACGCGCGCAGAACCTGCAGTACGCTGTTGGCAAACGCCTGCCAACGCTTGCAATGCGGCCTCTAAATCAGACATGGGCGCGGTCATCGTGGTTGCCAGCATACTGGTCGTACCATGCTGCGCATGCATGCGTGAGATTACCTGAACTGCGTCGCCTGCTTCCATGGTGTCTTTACCACCAGCACCATGCACGTGCAAATCGATAAAGCCAGGCAAAATATAAGCAGCATTATTCGAGCGTGGATCAACAGCACTACCTTGTATCTCTTCAATCTTGTCTGCAAAAGAAATTGTTCCAGCGACCCATCCATCCGCAGTCAATACATTGCCTTGTATGGTTTGCATTTTAGTTTGCATCGGAGATTGTTGAGCTTGCTGCACTGAAATCATCTAAACAACTCCACTACAAAGTCATAGTAATCACTGCGGCAATACGAATGCGTTAACTCGACCGCCGCACCATTTGCTAGATAACCGACACGCGTAATCAACAGCATCGCCGTGCCCTGCTTTAAGCCGATCAGCTTGGCCTGCTCTGCAGTCGCGCTGACAGCACGAATGTGCTGCAACGCTCGCGTTGGCGATGCATTATTCTGATCAAGGTAACCATATAAACTATCTGTTACCAATTTAGGATTAGGCAAATACAGATTAGGAATAGTCGTACTCTCAATTGCCATGACCACATTGTCTGCGGTACGCAAACGCTTCAAGCGTGAAACTACGGAATGCGGAGATAGTCCTAAAGATAAAATTTCTTCTGGTGACGCCACACCAGTTTCACGGGACAACCACTGCGAGCCAGGCATGAAACCACGTTGACGTAATTCTTCACTGAAGTTCGTCAAACGCGACAAAGGTTGCTCTAATTTTGGTGTGATATACGTACCGGAACCATGCTTGCGCGTTAATAAGCCACGCTCACACAACATCTCAATTGCCTTACGCGCAGTCACACGCGAAATATCTAAGGTTTCAGCCAATACCCGTTCAGAAGGCAAAGCCTCATCTGGCTGCCAATAACCATTATGAATTCCGTTCGCCAACTTATTTGCCAACTGCAAATACAGCGGCGTAGAACTATCACCATCAGGTTTAAAATCGAGCAGTTGTGCCAGCATATTTTTTATCCCTCTAAGTCTCTGGAGTTTCTGAAGTCTTTAATTTGAACTACGACTTCATCAAATGTTTTCTGACCAAAATAAGCGCACCGGAAGAAGAATCACCGATTGGTTTACTTACGCGCTGCAATAATTTTTCTGGCAAATAGTTCCAAACCGCATCTGCCAAACCGCCGCATAAAGCGATCGGCATTTCACAATTCGGATCTAAGGCATTCGCCATTTTTTCTACTTCTATCCCTGCCTCTATTAAGATGCTTTTCGCTTTTTGATTACGTGCTGCATATTGGATGACCAAAGGCGCTAACTGCGCAAATTTGGTTTGCGTCGCACCGCCTAACCAAGCAAAAACCGCATCTTTATTACCACCACAAAAATCGATAATAGCCGTTGCAAACTCATCACCTGCGGCGCGTCCGTCCAGTACATGCTGTACATGATTAATTGCCCGCAAGCCCATCCAAGCACCACTTGCCTCATCGCTTGAAGGGAATCCCCAACCGCCAACTTCACGCCGACTACCATCAGCCAACATGACCTCACCGACACTACCAGTTCCAAGAGCGATAATCGCGCCTGGTTTGCCCTGATGCGCTCCAAGCAAGGTTGTACCCGCATCGGTTTCAGCAAATAGCATACCGAAACCTGGATTTGCAGCGACAAACTCCGCTGCCCAAAGCTTATTATTCACACCAGCCAAACCACAACCAATCGCGATCTGCTGAAATGCAGGAGCAACAATACCACTTGTTGCAAATGCCTGCTCAATTGCTGATAAAATAGCTTTCCACGCAGCGCTTGCTCCATGCATCAATCCAGACGGACCGGCGGTACCGCGAGCAAGTTCAATACCATTTCTATCCGTCAACACGATGCGCGTACCAGTGCCACCACCATCAACACCGATCAGATATTGAATTTGCGTCGATTGAATTTGCTGATTTTGCTGCATTTGGCTCACGGGCATTTCCAAAGAAAAAACGTTAACTATCAAGTAGCGATAGACAAAATTTAAGATATAAGAACACTTTAGGTGTTTCCAAAGTGGCTGTCAATAGGTATTTAAGTGGTATTTAAAATTTTCTTCATTCTTTCGTTTCAACACAACAATATTGCGTCAATTTGCTAGTGAAGCAGAACCCAGCTTTATGCTCAGAAAAACGCGCAAAAATACATAGCCATCGAACAAAACAAAGAGCGAAAAAAAATGACGAAGCTAATGGCCTCGTCACTCCTTTCTTTGACACTGACAAAAACCGGTCGCCATCGTTTCCTACGACGACCGTCGCTTGATTACATCTCAATTACATCTTCGCGCGCAGAGTCAAATAGTATTGACGACCACTTTGATAAATTGAACGTGGTTGGTTCTCATTCAAAGCGAAATACTTCAAGGTTGGCTTATTCAAGTTATGCGCATCAAATGAAATCGCAAAATTTTCATTGATTTTGTAACCTAAAGAAGCAGACAAAGATCCTGTTGCAGCTTGTGAGAATGCTGTCTCACGATCCAAGCCACTGTAGAACGCTGAACGATAGCTATAGGACAGACGCGCATTGAACGTGTCGTCTTCATAGTAACCACTCAAGTTATACGTGTTCTTAGAAGCACCAACCACTTCTTGATCTTTGGCGTCTTTTGCATCAGCGTAAGTGTAGTTCGTAGCAAAACCGAAGTTAGCACCAATTGGCTGTTCGTATGCCAACTCAAAACCTTTCACTTTCGCACTTGTGTTGACTGGTACGCTCAACACGTATGGAACCATCGCACCTTGAGGAATTGCAGCGCTAGTCGTGAAGTAACTACGTGAAACTTGACCAATACCAACATAGCTAGTCAAATCCATGTAGTACACGCTACCAGACAACAAAGCACGTGGCGCAAAATACCATTCCAAGGAAACATCCAAATTATTAGAACGAATTGGTTTCAAGTTTGGATTCGCACCACTACCACTACCAACGCCTGTTGCCGTTGCTGGTGGACTCAAGCTAATTGCACTAGCCAATGCACCAAAGTCTGGACGCGTCATCGTTTTAGAAACCGCGAAACGAGCAACCAAATCTTTCTGCACATCAAAACGCAAATTCAAACTTGGCAAAATATCGTTAAAGGTATTTTCAGTTGTCGCGAAATGGAAAGTACCAAAATCAGATGTCTTCTGACCTGCACCTGGGCCAGTCAAAGTGGACACGACGTTTTCCTTCGTTTGTACATAACGCAGACCAACATTACCACTCCAACCTTCACCCTCCATGTTTCCTTGTACATAGAACGCATTGACGTTTTCTTTCAAAGCAAACTGCGTACCATAGTCAAGACGTGTTCCGTTATTGTCGCGGTTCGAATACTTGTTAAATTCAGCCAATTGCGCTGGTGTGTAATACCAAATATTCGATGGGAAATTGCCACCTAAACCAGAACCATAATTAGAAGGATATTGGCTGACTGTGGATGGGAACTTAGCTGGATCGTTTTGCGCGATCGTGCCAGCTGGACACCATGTAGATTGTGACCAATCCCAAGGTGCTTGCGTACCAGCAGCATTTTTACAGCCAGGACCTTGACCGAGCGCAGCATCGCTACTACGTTTATGTTCGGTAGCACGTACACCAAATTTCAATGTACTGAATACACCTTGATTTAATTGATACTCGCCATCCAACTTCGCCCAAGACTCTTTGTCGTCGACTATCGTATTTTGATAACCAAATACCCAACCCAAGGTATCGTTTGCACGGCTTCCGTAATTGGTATTTCCTAACTTCCAATCTGCCGCATTATCGACACCATTGATACGATAAGATGCACCGGAACCAACACCAACATTCCACTCAGCCACGTCTTGCGTTGGTGTTTTACCTGTCGCTTTTGACGTACCCAATTGCGCATTAAATTTCAAGTCGGCATTGGCTTTCCAAGTTGCATCAGCGCTAAAGAAATTAACTTCTGAGCCTGCATCTGGACGGGAGATTTGATCATACACGCCGTATGTATTGCCTGCGATTGGCTTGAAAGTCGCGCTAGTTAAAGTCTTCACGCCACCATCATTCGCGACTGTGTAACCTGGCTCAGGTGCTTGTCCATTACCACTATCGATAATGCGTGAACCCCAGAACATATAGTTACGATTGTAGTTCGCTGCATCCAACTTCGAGCTAAAGCCATTTAAAACAATGTCAAATTCTTTGCTTGGCTTGAATTGTGCACTAACTAAACCACCGGTACGATGACGCGTTTGCTCAAACAATGCTGAACCCATCAAGCTTGGATAATAAGCACCAGCCAAATCTGGATTGGATTTAGCCATTGGACTATTTGCAGCAATTTGAGACCAACCTAAAATTTCTTGACCATCACGACGCAAACTACGCTTCTCTGAGAACGCCTGCACCATCAAACCAAAAGTATTTGCATCATTTTTCCAGTTAATCAAACCACTCAATTGTGGATCTGATTTCTTTGGCAAATCAGCATAAACAACACCCAATGACGCTTCAGCTGTTAATTGCTTTTTAAATTCCAATGGCTTACGCGTGATCACATTGATCGAGCCTGCAACACCACCTTCTACCAAGCTTGCTTGTGAAGATTTATTGACTTCGATACGACCAACTAATTCAGAAGGCAACAAGGTATAGCTAATAGAACGACCGACACCAGCACCAGATTGGTTCAAGACAAACCAATCGCCAGCAGCCATGTTGTGACCATTAATCAAAGTTTGTGTCAAACTTGGATTCGTACCACGCATACTGACGCGATCATTCTCATCGAAACCACCTTCGTTACCAGAAGCTGAACTAGTCGTCACGCCAGAAACACGTTGCAAAGAATCCGCGACGTTTTTGTCCGGCATCTTACCGATGTCTTCGGCAGTAATCACTTCAATGTGTGACTCAGCATTACGTTTTTGATTCAAGGACTGCTGCATTGATGCACGAACACCAGTGACTGTCACTTGCTGTGTCTCGTCCTTTTTCGTGTCTGCTTGCTGCGCCTGTACCGACATCGATGTTGCCATCGCTGCCGTCACGATCAAAACAGATACCGCAGAAGCGATAGGTGTCAGATTTAGTTTCAAATTACTTTTCATGTATTCCCCCAAGGATTTCATCAAACTTCCAAAATGCAGATGATTCGCTAAGTCACCTAACTACCAGCAAATCATTGCACCAATTTCAAAATCATCTACTCACTCCGGAACCCAAACACGACATCATCAATCCATACGAGTGATATCGACGCTCTCATTTCCCAAACAAGCACATCAATACAAATTGTCGTGCCGCTCCAGCATCTGACTACTTCAAACTAAATACTCCCCCCACAGGAATAATTTACAGATCTCGAAGAGCTTTCACTTTAATTTTATTAATACCAATTGTCAAACGGTATTCATGTGGTATTACATTTATTTGATTGGTATCATGCAAATAATCTATATTGGTATTAACACAAATAGAAAGCGATTAAACCTAACTACTTGTTTACAATCAGATTTATTCTAAAAATTAACCCACCCCAACTTATTGGTATGTTGACTCAATCCAACACCAGGCCATTTACTGAGATGCAGACCAATTTCATTGAACATAAAGCCACTTATCTAACAAGCCTGCACATCAAGAAATCAAAATAAAAATAATTTTTAGGAACACCTTATTACTACCTGAATGCTTTAGAAACAACGAAAGAAACAACTCGAAAGATGCATGTCTGTGCCCATCGCACAAAGGAAATGTATTGAGGAAAACGATCTGAAGATTTTTATTGGCGATACACCTGATTCATATGCAGACAATTTAAAATAGCAGGGGCGTGACGTTTTCACTGTTCCACCGAAAAATTAACTTAAGCAAAAATCTTAGAATGGCGAACCATGAGTCAACACTTTTCGATTAACGAAAATCCGGTTATTCAATCCGTCCAGATTGGAGACCATCAAGCCTTAATCATTGATGATTTTCTGGAAAACCCAAGCCATTTACTTGAAATTGCAGTCAACAGCGAATTCAGTCGCTATCCTGGTTATGCGGACCATAAAGGTTACCCTGGCATCAGAGCGCAAGCACCAACCGATTACTCATTGAATCTGACCGATTTTCTTGAACCGATCATCAAGACCAATTTTCATATACCTGAGCAACTAGCATTAAGAAAAAGTATTTGCGCCTTCTCGCTAACCACCATGCCGGCGTCTGAGCTCGGACCTTTACAACGGACGCCGCATTTCGATGCCAGTACACCTTACCATATGGCAGTTCTACTTTATCTTTGCAACGAACGACATGGAGGCACGGGCTTCTATCGACACAATGCAACAGGACTACAACAAATTACCGAAAGCACGCGTGAGCATTACTTAGATGTGTACTACCAAGAAATCAATGCAAAGCGTCCAGCGCAGCGCTATTTCGACGACTCTACCGAGCAATTTCAATTTCTCGGTATGATCCCTGCGAAATTTAATCGACTGGTGATGTATCACGGTAGCTTGCTACATACCGCCTGCATCAATCCGGCAATCAGCATCACGGATGATCCACGTAAAGGTCGACTCACCGTCAATACTTTTTACGATTTTTGATCTACCAAAAGAAAAACAGCCCGATGAAAAGTCGGGCTGTTTTATACAAGGACGAAACTAAGAATCGATTAGAACTTCGCGCTCAAACTGATTCTATACATTCTTTCGCCAATAAATGACCACGCTGGATAACCCATCTTCAATGGATCTTTCACCGTCGTATTCGCTGCAGCTGCACCATATTGCACATCATCTTCTTTCAGCAGATTTGTTGCTTCAAATGCCAAACGAAGATTCTTATTGATGTTCCAGCCAAAGCTAGCGTCCAAAGTACCGTAGGCATCATGCATACGATTTCCATACCAACCTGTTTCACGTACCATGTATTTGGAGCGCCAGTTATAGGCTAAACGCGCAGAATAAGTCTCATTTTCCCAGTAACCAACTAAATTGGCATTGTGCTTAGAAGACAATGTGAATACATTCAATTGATCCTGATAGCTTGTTGATGGTGCTTTCGCATCAGACAAAGTGTAGTTAGCAACGACACCAAAGCCATTGTCGAATGCATGGTTAATTTGGGCTTCAATACCATTAATTTTTCCACCACCTGCATTAATGTACTGATTCACAGTCCAACTATCTTTACCGCTGTCAGGACTCACTACACCAATTGATTGATTGATCTTGGTTGCAGTCGTAATAAAGTTATTGATATCTTTGTGGAAGTACATCAATGAGAACAAATTACCTTTCCCATAGTAGTATTCCACGCCCAAATCAAACTGCGTTGACTTCATTGGCTTCAAGCCTGCACTACCAAAACTCACGGTCTCGTTGCCAGCTACTGTGTCTTGAAAACCTGATTGCGTTGCAATAAACATGTTTTCATAATTTGGACGCGTGATGGCTTGTGATGCAGTAAAACGCAAAATGGAATTACTATTCAAATCGTATGCCACGTTCAAGCTTGGCAATACATCGTTATAGCTGGCTGATTCTGTTTTTTTCGTACGACCCCAACCAGCATTTTGTGCGATATCGCCAGCAGCGACCGCTGTACCATCCAACTTATAACCTTCTGCGGTGACATCAGAACTAATGTAACGCAGACCAAAATTTCCATGCCATTGCTCTTGTTCAAAATTAAACATACCGTAAAGCGCAGTATTGTCTTCATTCAACTTACCATAACCGCCGCGCTCTTCAATCCAGCCAGTCACATTTTGATTTGTATTCGCCATCATTGCTGCGATATTTGGACGTGGCGATGACCATCCCAATGAACCCATTGCCATACTACCGTCGTACAAGCTGGAAGTAGCAACCTCTTTCGCCGTTGCAGCAAAAGATGCACGATCTGTCGCCTTTCTGAAAGTGTGATCAGATTTGCGGAAACCAGTTTTGAAAGACGTAATCGCACCCCAATTGACGTTCAAACTTAAGTCAGCTTGAGCGAAATTTTCTTTATCTGCGTTCGGTCCGCGTGAGGTAGCCCAAGAACCAGCTGGACCAGTTTTTGCTGGCAAATTCGCTACTGAAACGTTTTGGCTCGATGCTGGAGAAATTACAATCTGTTTACCAGTAGCGTCAATCGCTCCTGTCCATTTAGGCAAAGTTGCCCCAGCTGTCCACCAACCATAAGAATAGTTGGTTGTCATTGAAGTACCGCCGTCTGCCTTGGTGGTTCCCGCCATCGCATCTAATTTGTAGCCTTCGCCTTTATAAGTTGCATTTAAGGTGAAACTATCAGAAGTCATTTTACCTTGACGTGCCCAAGTTTGAAGGAAAGCATCACTCGCTTTAGCGGCAGTTGTATTACTCTTCAAACAAACGCCATCTGGGTTAAAGGCAGATTTAACGCTTGTATTGCGTTGCGTGCAGTTTGGATCATGGAAAATATAGTGACTGGTGTTGGAGTTATCTGCATCCAATTCCAACTTCATATAATTCAAACCTAAATCCAAGCCTTGCACTGGACGTGCTTGTAGATTGATATTGAGCGCAGAGCGTTTACGTTCTTGCACAAATGTAGTTGGCGCAACGTCAGCAGACCAACGAGAATCAGATTCTACGCCACGACGAATATAGTCACCTTTCTCGTGCGCGCCTGCGATTAACACACCAAAAGTATTGGCATCATTTTTCCAACTGAACATGCCCGACAAATCAGTCGATACTTTATCGCTCACACTGCCTTTACCAGCCTTAGCACCAACATAGGCGGTGCCAGATTTCATGTCTAATGGTTTACGTGTTTTTACGATAACGGTGCCGCCGATACCACCTTCCGTCAAATCTGCCTGGGACGATTTATACACATCCATACCACCAATCAATTCAGAAGGTAATAATGAATAATTGAATGAGCGATCCAGCGCCTGTTGATCATACCAACCTGTCGAGGCGACTGTTTGACCATTCAAAGTCGTGTAAGTCATTTGTGGATCAGATCCACGCACAGATACAGAAGCACCTTGGCCGAATGCACGGCCAACAGTCACACCTGGAATACGACCCAATGATTCGCCAACATCAGTATCTGGCAATTTACCGACATCTTCAGCCGACACTGCGTCAACAACAGAATTCGCATTACGCTTGATGTTCACTGCACTTTGCAGTGCCATACGAATGCCAGTCACAGTGACTTGCTGAGATTCCTCTTTCTTAGTGTCGACTTGTTGCGCTTGTGCAGACATCGCAACTGTCATCACCAGCATAGAAACGGCTGATGCAATAGGCGTCAAACCAGGTTTCAAATTACTTTTCATTTATTCCCCCAAGACTTCCATAAAAACCAAAACACATTCAATGCGTAGCAGATTTCAACATCCTATGCTGCTTCGCGCGACTTACCACTTATCAAGAAAAACCAAACCACTTTAAGAGAATAATCAAAACCAGATAAAGACCACTTTTCACAGTTTCGGTTTTGAATTCCCGACCAAGCAAGTTCGCCATGTTGGAACAAATTTAGCAACTCGTTGGTCAGGCTCTCAATGAAACGACTTCAAAAAAACTCCCCCCACAGGAATATTCACCTAATTAAATCGCTTGTTGATGATTTAAAATCAGCTAAACATATCAATTTTTGAAGAAACTTCACTTTAGATTTGTCAATACCAATTGTCAAGCGGTATTCATGTGGTATTACTTTTATTTGATTGGTATTAATTGTTTTCGGCAAATGGTATTAGTATGCAAAGCAACACAGCAACCCTAAGTCATTGAATAAAAAAGGCTTATTTAATTATGAGAGAAGTAAATATGGAGATGGTATGTTGACTCAATCCAACATGCCAATTTAAAAAATCGAATTATTTTCAAACCTTTAAGAAAAAACGCAGGCTCAGCATAAATTATTTGATTGATTTTCAAAAAAATTATGATTCGGAAGTGCATAAATAGGAAAGCTGGTCATAAAACTTGACCAAAATACGGCAAGCGCGCGATGATGAGTTAAGTTCTAACTGAATACACTTTGCTTGGGTTTGATATCGTAATTCGATGAAATACCAAGCAAATTATTTAGCATCGATTACTCAACACCGACAACGCGAATCAACTATGCCTCAGCACTATCTTGCAAAACTCACTTCCCCTAAGCGTGATGCGAAAGCAAATCTGCATCTAGGTGTGACCTTGTGCTGGATTGCAGGTGCGCTGAATGCGGGAGGCTTTTTAGCGGTTGGCGAGTACACCTCGCATATGACAGGCTTGCTTTCAACCGCTGCAGATGAACTAATCCTTGGACACAGCATGGCAGCGCTCGCAGCGCTTTTTATGATGTTATCGTTTGTTTGTGGCGCGGCTTGCACCGCTTTAATTGTGAATTACGCACGGCGTAATTTTCCTCGCTTTATCTATTCGCCGGTCTTATTTTTAGAAGCGGTTTTACTTCTCATCTTCGGCATGCTGGGGCAAGGATTGTTAAAGCACGAAATGATCACAGTCTCGTTCACTGCGATTTTATTGTGTTACATGATGGGCTTACAAAACGCGTTGATCACCAAAATTTCGCACGCTGAAATTCGCACCACGCATGTCACCGGATTGGTCACCGATATTGGTATCGAACTGGGTAAATTACTCTATTGGAATCGCGATCACGAACACGATCAAGACTTAAAAGTGATCGTCAATAAACAGAAGCTCAGGCTTCATTACACACTAGTATTATCATTCGCAATAGGTGGTGTACTTGGTGCGGCTGGCTTCAAACATCTAGGATTTATTTCTAGCGTCCCGCTAGCATTGGCATTAATCGCATTAGCGCTTGCGCCGATGTTTAGTAACACAAGTGCCCAATAAAAATGAGCGCATTCAAGTAATTTGAAGGCGCTCATTTTTTATCCAAGCAAATCAAACTTCATTCATCGCATATTCGCCAATTCGACTTAGCTTCTAACATTTCTACACAATCGCTGCAAGGAACTAGCCTATTAACAGATTTCGTTTCAACAGTGCATTAGTGCGCAAAAATTTACTTCTTTGCGATTCATTTTTTCGTAGCCTTAATCACGGATAACAATTCTGGCCCGGAACCAAAACCGATCGGTGCTTGTGCTGCCATCCACGCAAACACGGCATACGTCGCCGCCGCTTGATTGATGCGTGCAGGTTCGATTTTATCGAATGTGTCATCGGGCGTATGGTGTAAATCAAAATAGTCATCTGCTTTTAACGCCAACCCAAAGCTTGCTGCGCCAGCCATTCGCAAATCACCCATATCCGGACCGGGAAAGGCATTGTTATCGCCAGCTTCTATGCCCAAAGGAGCTAGAATGGTGTGCATTTGCTTTACCAGAGGCAAGGCTTCTGCGCGCACGAAGGAAGCCATTTTAGTGACTGGACCTTGTCCCAAATCTGCCTCAGCAGCCGCTTGAATTTTTGTAATTTGCGATTGATACGCTGCTAAATACGCCTTTCCACCAAACAGCCCTTGCTCTTCATTAGCAAATAAAACGACACGAATACTGCGTTTTGGTTTGAGTCCATTACGCTTAATAAATTCTGCTGCAGCCATCGTGATCGCACATCCTGCACCATCATCAATTGCGCCAGTACCCAAATCCCAAGAATCTAAATGACCGCCAATCAAGACATACTCGTTCGGCAATTCACTACCAGTCATTTCTCCAATCACGTTGTAAGACGTGTAGGTACCTGCAGCGCTCGCACTAATTTCTAATTTTAATGAAACTGGCTTGCCGCGCTTCAGCATACGAGCTACTAAATCGGCATCTGGATTTGACATTGCCGCCGCTGGAATCTGCGGCACATCGGAGTCATAAGTCATCACACCGGTATGCGGCAAGCGATGGCTATCGGTACCAACTGAACGAATCACAATCGCCACCGCCCCTTTTCGCGCTGCTTCGGATGCTCCTTTGGAGCGGCCAGGCACCACCAAGCCATACTCATTTGAGTTTTGCATCTTATGATTAATGAAGACAATTTTGCCGCGCACTTTCTCATTCGGCGCTGCTAGCATGTCTTTCAAGGTCGCGAATTCAACTAGTTCGGCAGTTAATCCATTCTGTGGCGTCGCCACGGTATTTCCCAGCGCCGTAATCACCAAAGCTTGCGGGAAAGGAGCTGTAATTTCAGCCTTCTCGATACCACGCTTCCAACTTGGAAAAGTCACTGGTTCTTTCCATACCTTATCAAAACCAAGCTCTTTAAATTTGGCTTCTGCCCAAGCAACCGCTAGCGCATCGCCTGGACTTCCAGCCATCCTAGGTCCAACCTCTGTCGTCAATGATTCTAGAATTTTGTAACTTAAGTTATCGGTACGCGCAGCATCGCGTATCCATGCGGCGGTTTGTAATTCTTTTTCGCTAAAAACCGCTGGCTTTTTATCGTCATTCGCTGGGCCAGCAAAAATACTCGCAGAACTAAATAAACAACTTAGCAATAAGGCAAATCCAGCGCTCTTCAATGTTCGAATCTCTTTTCTATTAAACATGTTTTTCCCTTGATCGTGATTTTTCTTGTGATATAAAACAAAACTCCAGCTGATTTTGACAGCGCATAAAAGCAATTAAGCAGACAAGTTCAGCTCTACAAAGTTCCTCTTGCGCTTATTTCCAATGTATCAAACACAAACACATTCTCTTTAAAGCTCTCGGAGCGATAAGCATAAGCCATTGATAATTAAGGATTAAATTAAATTTCGCGAGATCATCCGACTTACTTTACAGCGATTGAATATCGACTATACTTAACATCGTTGCATCAAAGAAATTTTCCTGTCCCGATTTTAGTTCAAGTCTTCTATAAGATATAATACATAGGTAGGTTAAAATAGGAATCTGGTTTTGTTCAACATCTACCGTTGTTGAGGCATAGTTGAAGCATCAAGCCGACCAGAATTGATAGACATAGCATTGCCGTTTTTGCCCTCGGATCACATGACTGATACAGCCAAACACGCTCCCAAGCCAATAAGTGAGTTCTTTATCCAAGGTCTCACCAGTGATGGCAAACAGTTCCGTCCAAGCGATTGGGCCGAACGTCTTTGTGGTGCTATGTCGTGCTTTCGCCCTGAAGGCGGTAGAAACGCGCATTTGCAATATTCGCCCTACGTTCGCCCTATACTATTGAATGGCGTTCGCTCGGTGGTGGTGAATGAAGCCCTACGTGAGATTGAGCCACTCGCTTTTCACTTTGTCATGAGTTTTGCAAAAGATAATGACTTACAAATTATCGATGCATGCTTATTGCCCGATCCAACACCGGCCAAATCCTAGGTGACTTTCACGCGCCTCATATCTAGATGATGTGATCATGCAGGATCACTAAGTGAAAACTTCAATCATCGAATACCTAATTTCATTCTCGAAGCCTGCGCATCAACAATCCAATCGCAACTGAGATTAAAAAACTCAAGCCAAACGCAAACACACTCGCAATCATAAAAAATGGGTCAAGAGATCCCGCTTCAACATACGCCAACAATTCAAACAGCAGCGTCGCGCTAATTGCCGACAAGGCAGTTGCCAGTAGAAATCGTTTTTGCAAACGGTGCCAAATCACTGCCGAAACGATAGCAATCAGACTCAAGTACAAGATAGGCATAAGCTTCCTTATTTAAGGATTTTTAGCAGAGGTCTGGATGTGTAAGCTACAATAATTAGCTCGAACAATAATAAATCAAATCTGATTGAATTGGATCTTTGCGCAAGCTAGGGCACAAGAAAACGCTCAATTGCATTAGCCATCAATCCAATTACGACCACCCACTCATAAGCACACATTTGTCACTACTCGACATCGAATCGATAAGCTCACATGCCATCCCCCACACATGTCCAATTGATAGGCGCGATTCTGTTTGTGATCGCGATCATCCATACATTCTCAACTAAGTTTTTTGAGCGTTTAGCGCATGCAAAGCCATCTCACTCTGGCCTGTGGCATCTGCTAGGTGAAGTCGAGGTGGTGTTTGGCTTTTGGGCATTTGTGTTGATGCTTGCAATCTTCGGTTTAGAAGGATCACAAGCAGCTACCACTTATATCGACTCGCGCAATTTCACAGAACCGATGTTCGTTTTTGCCATCATGGTCATCGCTGGCACCCGGCCCATCATTCAATCAAGTATGTCGGCGGTGAAATGGCTAGCAAACCTATTGCCCTTGCCGGGAAGTTTAGGTTTATATGTGATTGTCATGATTACGGTTCCGCTATTAGGTTCGTTCATCACAGAACCTGCGGCAATGACTTTAGCCGCACTCATGATCGCCGAATGTTTTTTCTCACGCCCCGTATCGAATCGATTTAAGTACGCCACCTTAGGCTTACTTTTTGTGAATGTATCCATAGGCGGGACGCTCACACCATTTGCTGCACCGCCTGTCCTTATGGTGGCGGGCAAATGGGGTTGGGACATGCCATTCATGCTGACAATGATAGGGTGGAAAGCGGCAGCAGCAATCAGCTTTAGTACTATCTGCATGGCAGCACTATTTCATCGTGAACTAATTCAATTGCCGCAAGCCAGCCCGACCAAAGAGGTACAGAAAACGCCGCTTGTCTTAAGTATCGCCCACTTTGCTTTCCTGACTGCCGTGGTCGCGTTTGCGCATCACCCAGCAATCTTCATGGGCTTATTTTTGTTTTTTCTGGGCATTACACAAGCCTATCAACAATACCAAGATCGTTTGATTTTGCGCGAAGGTTTGTTAGTGGCGTTTTTTCTGGCAGGTCTAGTGGTGTTGGGAGGTCAGCAGCAATGGTGGCTACAACCAGTATTGCTTAGCATGAGTAGCGATCAAGTGTTTTATGGCGCCACCCTACTCACTGCGGTAACTGACAATGCAGCGCTCACTTATCTTGGCTCATTAGTAGAAGGTCTTTCTGATAGCTTTAAATATGCTTTGGTCACTGGTGCGGTGACTGGCGGCGGTTTAACCATCATCGCAAATGCGCCCAATCCAGCTGGTTTTGCCATTCTTCGCGGTCACTTTAAAGACGAGGCAATTCATCCATTCGGACTATTCCTCGCTGCTTTGGGGCCCACTATCATTGCTGCTTTGGCGTTTCGCCTGCTCTAATTTTTGCGGCTGTGGATGAATTATCTAAAGTTCTTTAAGGATTGCACTTAGTGCTATGATTCCCACTTTCTTGATACATCACTTGCTTGAGGATTGCCCTCACCTACCACTATGATTCTTGGTCACTTGCATCAAACTCAAACTATTCACTCAAGTGCCAGCACGGATATTGAAAAAGCTTTACAGCATCTACGCGATACCGACTACACGAAAATCGCGCCCGGACGATATCCGATCGATGGAGAACGCATGTTCGCGATCGTGCAAGACCCAATTACGCAAAGTTGGGATCTAGGTTTCCCAGAATTTCATGCGCGTCATATTGATGTCCAATATTTACTGAGTGGACAAGAGGCATTAGGCTTTTTGCCAGCGAACAGCAATCTCAAATCGACTGATGATTTTTTGGCGGAACGCGATATTGCATTTGTCGCGCAACAAGAAAATGAAACACGTATTGTCCTCACGGCTGGCATGTATGCTGTATTCTTTCCAGGCGAGTTACATCGTCCATGTCGGGCAGTAAATCAAGCTATGCAAATCAAAAAAGTAGTGATAAAAATTTTATCCAAATAACCGAAGATTTTCATCGCACAGTTACGGTATGCTGCGCGGGTCTTGTAGTGATCTGTTGTTCAATTTTTGTGTATTCACTCAATTTCTTATTTCTAATATCTAATTTTTTAGGAGCAAATTCTATGAAACGTTTTTTGTTAATCGCTCTTCTCGCAACTAGCTTAACTGGTTGCGGCTATAACACTCTGCAACAGCAAGATGAAGCAGTGTCAGCTGCATGGTCTGATGTCTTAAACAATTATCAGCGTCGTGCAGACTTAGTACCTAACTTGGTGAATGTCGTACAAGGCTATGCCGATCATGAAAAAGAAGTCTTACTCGGCGTGACAGAAGCACGCTCAAAAATTGGCAGCATACAAATGACACCAGAATTGGCGAAAGACGCAGAAGCTTTGAAAAAATTTCAAGAAGCACAAGCTGGCATGAGTTCAGCGTTGTCACGCCTGATGATGATTTCTGAAAACTATCCAGCATTGAAAGCGAACGATAATTTCCGTGATCTTTCAGCGCAACTAGAAGGTACAGAAAATCGTATTACTGTTGCACGCGATCGCTATATTAAAAGCGTACAGACCTACAACGTCACCGTACGTTCCTTCCCAAGCAATCTGACTGCAAAAATGTTTGGCATGAATGTGAAGCCGAACTTTACTGTTGAAAATGAAAAAGCAATTTCAAACGCACCAAAAGTCGATTTCGGTAAGAAATAATGTTGACGGTGAAGTCTTTCACAACTTTTTGCTTGGCCTTACTGCTTCCGATATTCCTTGTATTCGGAAGTAGTAATGCCATTGCAGAGCAAATTCCGGTTCCTAAGTTATCAAAGCGCGTTACCGATTTGACGCAAACCCTGACACCTGAACAAATTGAGTCGCTTGCACAAAAACTAGCAACGCTTGAAAAGACCAAAGGTAGTCAGATTGCAGTGTTGATCATTCCTAGCACGGGTGAAGAAGGTATAGAACAATTTTCTATCCGTGTTGTTGATGAATGGAAGTTGGGGCGCAAAGGTACTGCCGATGGCGTGCTATTCTTGGTCGCCAAAAATGATAAGCGCCTAAGAATTGAGGTCGGTCGTGGTTTAGAAGGAGCGCTAACCGATGTCACCAGCGCCCGCATCATTCGGGAATTTGTGCGCCCAGCGTTCAAACAAAATGACTTCTACGGTGGTATCAATATCGGCATCGATAAAATCAGTGCAGTGATTGCTGGCGAAGAACTGCCACCACCCGCGCCCAGTCAAGGGCAAACGGCGCATTTTCAAGACAACTTCAACATTTTTGGATTACATCCGCTTGTATGGTTAGGCTTATTAGTTGCCGGATTCATCCTGAGTAAAATTTTTGGCCCGTGGTTGGGACGTAGTGGTTTAGGGCTTGGTAGCGCAGGCGCTGCCTTATTGGCAGGAACACCGATCGGAATGGCGATGCTGGCCGGCATGCTGATGATTATCATCTACAGCTTACTCAGTAGTCGTTTATTCTGGGACATCGCTGGCGCAGTTTTACAAAGCGGTGCAATCGGTGGCTTTAGCGGCGGTGGAGGTGGCGGCAGCGATAACGATGGTTTCAGCGGCGGTGGTGGTGATTTTGGCGGCGGTGGCGCCTCGGGGGATTGGTAATGACAAACAAACGAGTATGGCAAAATTTGCGCGCGCAACTAAGTCCCAATCCCTATCGTCAGTATTTCAACGATGCCAATCGCCGACGTCTCAGCCAAGAAATTATCAAGGCTGAGCAAGGTCATCGAGGAGAAATCAGATTAGTGGTTGAATCACAACTCGCTCTATCCCTTGTACGCGCCGGTACAACGGCACGTCAACGGGCAATTCATTGGTTCTCAGAATTGCACGTTTGGGATACGGAAGAAAATAGCGGCATTCTTATCTACATTTTGTTAGCAGAACGAAAGATAGAAATCGTCGCTGACCGTGGCATCAACCGATTAGTCGGGCAAGACCAGTGGAATACGATCTGCGTACAACTTCAATCTGAATTGGCAGCTGCGCATGTGATCGAGGGATTGAGCCAAGCTTTGAGTGCATGCGCACAATTGCTGCGTCAACATTTCCCAATTGCCTCAGATGCGGAAAATCCTGATGAACTCAGCAACGAACTGATTTTTATTCCGTAAATTTTGTTCAAACTATTTTCAAGCTGGCAGAGTGATTTCGCTCTGCCAGCTTTTTTCTATTAACTCGTACACAGCCACTACATACTCTCCCCCGCCATTGTGCATATTGACCACGCTTACGCTGGTTTTCTTAATCTAATAGTGCTTGATAGCGCTTGATGGCGTCACAGCATGCTAAAGTGCATTGCTCTTTTATTTCTTTTCCTGACTATGCATCAATGTCTAGCGTCCGTATCTTGCTATTCAATGCTCCCCTTCTTGCTTACTCATAAAGGACATTTTCTATGAAACGCATCAAAACAATTATTGCATCAAGCCTCATGCTGCTTTACGCCACTAGCGCATTTGCGGATACACAAACAACCAAGTATTTAATCTTTGTCGAAAACGGTAAACAAGCGGGCGAACAAATTGTGCAGCGAGATGATCAAGGTTTAACCAAGGTGCGTTTTATCTTTAAAGATAATGGTCGTGGCCCAGAACTAAATGAAGAATTTCGGCTAGGTGCAGACGGTTTACCAAAAGAATATAAAGTCACTGGCAATTCCACTTTCGGTGCTGTTGTCAACGAAAGTTACCAACGCGTTGGCGATCAAGCCGAATGGAAATCCACCTCTGAACAAGGCAAACAAACTGTTAAGGGCTCTGCCCTTTACATCCCACTCAATAGCTCATTTGCGATAGGTTCGCTATCGATCACCGCACTCGAAAAATCAGCCGACAAACGCTTAACCTTGCTACCATCTGGCACGCTTTCACAAAGCAAAATTGGTGAATTAGAAGTCCGCAATGGCGACAAAAAACAAACCGTGCAATTGTTAGCGCAAACGGGCATCGGCCTATCACCAAGTTTTGTATGGGCGACCACTGGCGCTGATCCACGTTTATTCGCGGTTGTCATTCCAGGCTATATGAAAATGGTCGAAGAAGGTTGGCAAGCCAACGGCGAAGCGATGGCGAACTTTCAGAAAGCTGCAGAAAGCAAAGTGCTACTCGAGCGCGCCAAGACACTGCAACACCCTCTTCCAGGTTTAACTGTGATTCGTAACGCGCGCATTTTCGATAGCGACAGAGCGCAACTCAAAGCGGCATCGGATGTGTATGTATTGCGCGGTCGTATCACCGCAATCTTGCCAGCAGGCTCACCGGTGCGCGGAGCGGTTGCCGAGATTGACGCGCAAGGAAAAATTTTATTACCAGGCTTATTTGATATGCATGGCCATGTCGGACGCTGGGATGGCGGTCTCAACATCGCTGCTGGAGTCACTAGCGTGCGTGACATGGGTAATGATAATGCACAGATGCAATTGCTGTTAAACGAAATCGGCAAAGGTGACCTGTTAGGTCCACAAATTGTCCCAGCCGGATTTTTAGAGGGAGAAAGTCCCTATTCAGCGAATAATGGTTTCGTCATTAAGAACTTAGCCGAGGCGAAGAATGCGATTGATTGGTATGCACAGCATGGCTATCCACAACTCAAAATCTATAACTCATTTCCAAAAGAAATTCTGAAAGAGACCGTCGCCTACGCACATACGCGTGGCTTAAGAGTTTCTGGGCATATTCCAGTTGGCTTACGTGCATTTGAAGCACTCGACGCTGGCTATGACGAGATTCAACATATCAACCAAGTGATGCTCAATTTTCTAGCGACGCCAAAAACCGATACACGTACCTTAGATCGATTTATTTTGCCATCTGAAAAAACGGTGGATATCGACTTTAATTCAAAACCCGTAAAAGACTTTATCGCACGCTTAAAAGCCAAACAAATCGCCATCGATCCAACTTTGGCGACCTTCTCATTTTTACGACAAAAAGATGGCACGATCAATCAGCCCTTCGCCGCAATCGCTGACCACATGCCACCGGATGTACGTCGCGGATTCTCAGTTGGGACAATGAAAATCGCGGATGATGCAACCCATCAACGCTACGAAAAATCCTATGCAAAAATGATCGATTTCGTTGGTCGTTTGTACAAAGCAGGCGTGCCAATTGTTGCGGGCACCGACGAACTGACCGGCTTCACGCTACATTCCGAACTCGCACTATTAGTCAAAGCGGGCTTGAGTCCAGCGCAAGCATTACAAGTGGCAACGCGCAACGGCGCAATTTATACCCGCACACAAAACGAACGTGGCTCGATCAGTGTAGGCAAACTAGCTGACTTGGTGTTAGTCGACGGTGATCCAACCAAGAACATCGAAGATATTCGTAAGATCTCTGCCGTAATTACACGCGGTTATTTAATGTATCCGCGTGAAATTCATCAAAGCATGGGCATCAAGCCCTTCGTCGATCAACAGCCTACATTAAAGCAACTACAAGCTGTATCTGCGTCGAATCCGATTGGAATGAATGAAGGTGCTATGCAACGTTTCTTCGGCGCTGCAAAACACGATTAAATCTGAACCCGCTGGCGTCTACTCTGCACCTAGATTCCAGCGGGGACAATTTAAGCAAACATCGGATCAAAGCGAAAGATTAAAGGAACGAAATTAAAGCTAGATATTGAGAGACGTTGATAAAAAATTCTGACAAATTGCATCGATCGAGATCGACTCGCAATTATCAACTTGCAGGCTCAAATTATTCCTGCGTTTGACTTATATACATACTTCAAACTTTAAGCTTGTACATTCACTGCCCGTCGATTAAGATGGCGCCCGATTTACACGATGCGATGTTCTCCCCGCATCTCACACCTTCATTTACGAGAAAACTCTATGCAATTTAGCGAAATTTTATCTAGCCTACCCAGCATTGATCATCTTCAAGCAATCGAGCTATATACCAATGATCAACTCGCGGCGCGCATTGAGAACAAACCCGGCTCTGCGGGTAGTGTGCGCGTGTATCACGCTTTATTTGCGGAGTTTGGCGCAATTGATGTCGCTGCAGCGAACAAAGGTTTAGCGATGTATGCGGAACACACTGCAGATGCACTCGCGTTTCCTGGGAAACATCCAAACATCGACCGATTATTCGACATAGTGAATAACAAAGATACGGCATGCAATAGCTATCGCGTACAACTGATCAGCAAATAAGCAAATAAAAAGAAGCGATACGAATGATCGATGCAGTGAGTGGCTTCACTGCGTCGCTTCCATTTTTTCCAATTTCGCAATCGCTAATTTCAAGGCTTCAAAACATCGCTCGTCGATGGCGGTATGCAAGTTCTCTGCCATGATTTCCAAAGTTTTCGGTATCGGTGTAGCCCCGCGATAAGGGCGCTCAGCAGTAATCGCGTCAAAAATATCCGCTGTCGTAATGATTCTGGTTTCTAAACTAATCTCCTCAGCTTTCAAGCCTCGTGGATAACCAGTGCCATCTAGTTTTTCATGATGCGCGGCCGAGACTTTAGCCAATTCAGAAAATGCCGATATGCGCGATAAAATTGTTTCCGTGTAACTGGCATGCAATTTCACTTCATCCCATTCTGAGATATCCAATTTCCCTGCCTTATCCAATACGCTATTGCTCACACCGAGTTTTCCGACATCATGCAACAAGGCACCACGCTTCAACCATCGTCTGCGCTGTGGGCTGAGTTGTAAAGCTTCAGCAATCAAATCGGCATATAAAGCGACTCTGGCGCTGTGACCACTGGTATAAGGGCTTTTCGAGTCAACCACTTGTCCAAACGCTGCAGCAATGTCGTCGAGATAATCTTCATCTAAAGGCACTTCATACGAATGCGGTTCCAGAGCGAGCACCCGAAGATGAATATCATCCGCGCGTAAAGCAAGCCAAAAATCTTCTCGCTCCGCAACGCGTTCAAATGCATCGATTAATAAGGGATCAAACCAAACACCAGAACGTTCACGAATTTCGTTTAATGCCGCGTCAGCACCATCCGCAATCTGAAACACATCTATCACTTGGGCGAGCAAGGCGATACGAGAAAACATCGGTATGGTGTCGGCTTTTAAACCATCAGGACGCCCCTGCCCATTGAAATGCTCATCAAGGCTGTAAATTCCTTGCGCCACGTCTTCTGAAAAACGCAATAGGCGTGCAATTTCGGCACCGCGTTGACATCGAGTAGCGATCAATTCCTGCGCAATATTTCGACCATCACGCAAGATCGTTAACACGCTACGAAAACGCTCGGCCAAGCCCGCTTTTAAACCCGTATGTTTGAGAACAAAATGTAAAACCTGCGGCAAGCTATCACCGACAGTTTTGAAATCTCGCTTAAATTGCAAATCATCGGTCAAATACAACTCACAAATGCGTGCCGCATTGCTACTACAACCGAGATCCTTCAAGAGTAAGGTGTAATACAAATTCCACAGTTGGTCTTCCGGCAAATGCATCTCGCGCCCGATATGCATGCCAATCCAACAGCAACGTATGCAGTGCCCTTCGGGTTGCCCTTCAGTGATATCGAGCGCATGACTTAGGGCACTGATCAATTCAGATAACTTTAACCCAGGCACGGTCTGTGTAGCGAAGCTGTCTTGATTTACGATGACTTGCGACATGTGGTATCCCCTTGCGCGATCATTGACTCGATTATCGAATCTAGCAAAGCAAAGAATACATCAAAGCATAAATTTTTGCCGAGTAGCAACTCTAATCCCCTACAAGATACTCGGCAAAGTTATCAACGAGATGGAGCAAGTAAATTTACTAAATTTAGTTCTATTTACCAATCGCAAACAAAATTGCATTGTTGATCGCGTACACTTTTCCATCAGCACCTACGGCAGTAGGCGTGTAGGATTCACCCAATCCACTCGTCAAGCGTATCTTTTCGCTCAAAGCATTGGTGCTTAGATCCCAACGATACAGATAGCCATCCTCGCTATTAACAATCACTGATTTGGTAAATGGATCGACAGCGGCGGTATTAATGCACCATTCAATAAAGCCACCTGGTACATTTGGATCTGGTGTAGGGGCTAGCATGGTGATCACTTCTTTCATGACTTTAACGTTAGCAAACTCATCATCCTGCGAAATATGCGGATCAATAATTGCTATTTCATTCATCCCATTTCCAGAACCTGCGCGTTCGTAATTGTTATATTTCACCATTAACAAATAGGGCGAACTTCCTTTGTAACTGGGAACTAAATTTGCTGGCACAATGGATGGCGTATCATCCCAACCAAAAGAACCCGGCAATTTCGTTTGCGACAAATCAGCATTGAAGTGCAATAGCCAACCTCGTGCATTGTGCGAACCATACGTCTTTTCTAAGACACCAATATAAACATCGCCATCGGGTCCCACCAGCGGCGATGCTGTACTGTCGTCAGAGATATTGGCAGCACCATTCTCATTGGGATCAATTAACTGTACTTTTGACTTTAATGCCAAGCTCGATGCATCAAGTGCTAACAAATAACCTGTTTGACGCACCCCAGTAGCAATATTATCGTTGGCAACGACATACAAGGTTTTTTGGTCTTTTGATACTGCAAATGCACTATTGGTCGCTGGTTTAGCTACGCCAGTTCCAGCAGCTAGGTTAGCGACGCTGACCCAGCTAGCTTTACCATCTGCAGCAATCCGCGCAACTCCACTGCTTAAGCCAGCCGGATTACCTGCCGTCGCAATAAAGCCAAAATAAACATTGTTTTGCGCATCGATGGTGATGGGAGTGTTAATCATTACCGCTTTATCCATCGCGGCTTTATTGGCGTTATAAACTGCCTCGCCATAAAACACCGCCACCTTCAAGGTACCACTAATCGCATCAGCATCTTCACGGTAAAACACTTTTCCACCTGCACCTGGAGCATACACACGATTATTTGCCGCCAAACTTAGGTTGTAAGCTGGCGTCCAACGATGCGGCGGCATAATGTAATCAGTATTTTCTGACCACAGTAATTTGCCATCATTTCCATTGCGCGCCTCGAAGCGATACACTAAATCTGCCGCTGACTTCACTGGCAAGATCACTGTATTTTTTGCAGTGATGACGGGTGATCCATAGTGAACCAACAAATAGCCTTGTGTCGAATACTTAGGAGCGAGGTCAACTGGCGCCTGCCACACAATTCGTGAAAATGCTTGCGTCGCCACTGCAGACAAACCGTCGTGTTGCGCGTTACCGCCATGACTTAACCATGGCGGACCGACTGGATTGGGATTAGTCGTACCGGTTCCATTACCATTGCCGGGCACCGAAGTTACCGCATTACCGCCACCAGAGCCGCCACATGCCGCAACTATAGACGCGATCGCAAGCATTGAAGCGAGCGTTACGCCTACCCTTTGTTTAGACCGATACCACGCATTTTTTACAGGTGCTATTTTAGATCTTGTCATTTTCTGTCTCGTCTTTTATTCGTTTGAACCCACTCACTAACGCGTTCTTTATGAGGTTAATTTGGGCATTAATTTACACATCACCCGCACAACTTTGGATGATGGCGATAAAAATTTTACCGCTTTGCATATTAAGATTAATAAGATTGGCGCAGTTTATGAAAAAACTCAAGTAAGATTTCACCAATCAACTATTTCAACATCACGTCAAGATTGAACTTAACAAATAATCACTGCAAACGAACATCAATTTTTTGTAGCGGCTTTTTACATTGATCACCTATATGCATATTTGTTCCAAAATTACGCTACTTTTGATTGCACTTTGTTACTTGAGTGGGTGCGAGAAACCGAAGGACTCTCACCTCGATACAAAATCTAAGTTGGCCTTATTGGGTGAGCCAACAATAAATCCGCGACTTGCAGTAGAAAGCAGCAAGCCGATTCTATTTGTTACCCAAGTGCCAGTTGATCACGACAACAATACGCGACTCTCGGCATTCGCCAATCATGGCACCAGTGTCAAAGATGTGCCGCGTGGTGGTGATTTGATGTTGCGTTATCCTGACGGTAGCTTGCGTAATCTCACCGCCGAAGCTGGATATGGCATGTCAGGTTTGCAATCAGATAGAGCAATCGCGGTGAGAGAACCTTCGGTACATCCAGCTGGCAAGAAGGTGATATTTAGTATGCTTTTAGGATCTCCAAGACGATCGAAAGAGCTACAAACTAAGGCAAGCCCAGGCTTCCGCTGGCAGCTTTATGAAATAAGCGGATTAGAAAAAAATCAAAAAGCAGTAATTCAAAAAATAAAAAATCAAGATGCGCGATTCAATAATGTATCGCCGATTTATGCAGATGATGAAGAAATCATTTTTACATCAGATAGACCACGTACAGGTGATCTACATCTATACCCACAGTTAGATGAATACGAAGCGACGCCCAGCATTTCTGGTCTATGGAAACTTAATCCTAGCAGCGGCAAGTTACGCTTATTAAGTCACACACCCAGCGGTGCATTTACACCCATTATTGACCATGCAGGGCGAGTGATATTCACACGCTGGGACCATTTACAGCAAGATCAGTTGGCCGATCGAGATCGAGACGCTAGCCGTAACGGCGTTGCACTGCCATTCAAATCATTTAATTATTCCGACGAAACAGCACAAGCAAAACAACTTGAAAGTCGAGAAGAAATCTTCCCAGAATCACGAGTTGGCAGCGAAAGTCCCTACGGTTCAGTTCATGCATTTCGCAGCAACTTCTTTAGCATTTGGCAGATTGATCAAGACGGCGGAAATGAAGAAACCATTAACCACGCTGGATTACATGAGCTCTCTTTTGGCTATCTCACGCCAAGCTTCATGCATGACAAAAATCTGAGCAAACGCACACGCGAGGAATTACATCGCAATCGTCTAGCACTAAGACGTGAAGGCGGCATTTTCCACTTACGTGAAGACCCACTTGAACCTGGCGTATTGTTTGGAATTAACGCACGCGAGTCAGCATCATTTACCACCGATAGCATCATCAAAGTCAATGCCAGACCAGACATTAATCCAGAACAAATGCAAATCCTTGCCGTAACTCGTTTCGACAAATCGGATAACCTAAAAGATGGACGTTATCGAAATCCACTCCCGCTCTCGGATGGCAAGCTAATCGCTAGTCACACAAGTAATCAATTACCACCAGAACCAGAAACAAACTTAAGAGACTTGCGCCTAAAATATCTGACGATAGATACCTCCTCCGGACAATATACGGCGGCAACGCCACTAACTAAGGGCATACGTAAATCGCTAAGCTGGTGGGATGGCGAACAGTTACGTCATTATCAAGGAGAGTTGTGGGAACTCGATCCAGTTGAATTAAAGCCACGTAGACAAGTGCCAGCACAATTGCCACAACTTGAGGCACCAGAAAAAAACATTTTAAATGCGGAGAAAATTGATGAGGCTGAATTTCGCGGTTGGTTGGAACGAAATCAATTAGCACTCATTATCACGCGCAATCAAACCAGCCGAGATCGTGCAGACTTGCAACAACCGTACAACCTACAAGTGCCGGGTGGCATTAAAACACTGTCGGCAATTAATCCCGACGGCAAGCTTTATTCGATCCAGCATTTCCAAATTCTTCAAGCAGAGCAAGTACGTGCTTACGCTGATCGAGCGGGACGCAGGCATCTTGCACAAACGATTAAAGACTTTCATCCGCTCAATCTCAGTGCAAACTCAGAAAATTCGACCCGATCCCAACCTAAAAGCAGTGTCATCATTTCCAAAGATGGTTCCACAGCAGCCTTAGTGCCAGCAGAACGTGCGCTAACTTGGCAAACAACTGATCAACAAGGTCAAGCGATCGTCAGAGAAAGAAATTGGATCACTTTCAAAGCTGGAGAGATTCGGGTCTGTGCATCTTGCCATGGGGTCAATCATCGTGATCAAGCAAACTTCCCCGCGCCAATCAATCAACCAGAGGCCTTGCGGGAACTGATAAGACGCTGGAAATTAGCAAGATAAACTCACCATCGATCATCAATCGTGCAAAGCACTCAAAAAAATTGAAATTTATCGAGATTTGATTAATTTAACGAATTTTAAGATCAACTTAAAAGGTTTTAATATAGAAAATCACGCTAGATAAGCGCATTACTTTGCTTACCTGATGCAAAGTCGAATCCAAATGAGGGATTTGCATCCTGCTGCATCGCAAAAACGGACAAATACAAGCTTGTTCAGAGCTAAATACCTTTATAATCAAAGGTTTTTGTTAATCCATTTTTTTGCCACGCAGAATCGCGGCACAAGATCGGTTTAAACATGCAATTTAACTAAGAATTCAGACCTATGAAGGTTTTTCGTGGACTTCCCAATGCGGCTTCACGCGCCCCCTGCGCTTTGGCGATTGGCAACTTTGATGGCGTACATCTTGGGCACCAAGCTTTGTTGTCCGATTTGCGCGCCGCCGCGACACGTCTGAACGTCGATGCCGCGGTAATGAGTTTTGAACCACATCCACGCGCTTTCTTTGCACAATTGCAAGGCGACTTATCCAAAGCGCCAAGTCGGATTGCGAATTTGCGTGATAATTTGTCGGCACTCGATCAAGCTGGTGTAGACCGAGTGATTGTTGAACACTTCAATGCACATTTTGCTGCACTCAGCCCCGAAGAATTCATCCAAAAGATTTTGGTCGATGGCCTGCACGTCAAGCTAGTCATGGTCGGCGACGACTTCCGCTTTGGTGCGAAACGGGCTGGCGATATCCATACATTAAAAGAAGCAGGCGAGCGTTTTGGTTTTGTCGTGCAAACCATGAATACTGTCGAGCGCAATGGAGAACGTATTTCTTCATCTGCGGTACGTGCTGCTTTAGCGGCGGGTAATTTTGATGAAGCCAAACATTTACTTGGACGCCCGTATCAAATTTCTGGCCACGTTGTGCACGGCCAAAAACTCGGTCGCACTTTGGGCTTCCCCACATTGAACTTGCGCATCGCGCATCACAAACCTGCTGTGATGGGTATCTTTGTAGTACAAGTGCATGGCTTAAGCGAGCAGCCTTTGCCTGCGGTCGCCAGCATGGGTGTCCGTCCGACGGTCGATGATAGTGGTCGTGTGTTACTCGAAACCCACATCCTAGACCAGCATGTAGATGCGTATGGCAAGGTCATCCACGTCGAGTTTTTACAAAAGCTGCGCGACGAAGAAAAGTATGTGGACTTGCCCACACTCACCGCCGCCATCAACCGTGATGCCGATCAAGCGCGTAGCTATTTTAAGCAACGCAACGGTTCCGCCACAGACCGAATTTGAAGGACGCCTAGCGTCCTCTCCCACTGAATATTTTTATACCGATTTTAGATTTCAAATTGAAGCGAAACGACTATGTCTAACGATAAGCAAGCAAAAAAAGAAGCAGCAAAACCAGCCAAAGATCAGGCAAATAAGTACCCTGTCAACATGACGGAAACGCCATTTCCTATGCGCGGCGATCTCGCTAAGCGTGAACCACAATGGGTGAAGAGCTGGCAAGAGAAGAAAATTTACGAACGCGTACGCAAGGCGTCCAAAGGCCGTCCAAAATTCATTTTGCACGATGGTCCTCCGTATGCGAACGGTGACATCCACATAGGTCACGCCGTTAACAAAATCTTGAAAGACATGATCATAAAAGCGCGCACCTTGGGCGGCTTTGATGCGCCTTACGTGCCTGGTTGGGATTGCCACGGCATGCCTATCGAGATCCAAATCGAAAAACTCTACGGCAAAAATTTGCCTGTCGCCGAAGTGCAAGCTAAAGCGCGTGCGTATGCAGAAGAGCAAATCGAACGTCAAAAAGCTGACTTCATCCGTTTGGGTGTGCTGGGCGAATGGGATAATCCATACAAAACCATGGCTTTCGGTAATGAAGCTGATGAAATCCGTGCGCTCGGCAAATTGCTTGAAAAAGGCTATGTGTATCGCGGCTTGAAGCCAGTGAACTGGTGTTTTGATTGCGGTTCCGCGCTAGCAGAGGCCGAAGTCGAATACGAAAACAAACGCGATCCATCCATCGACGTTGGTTTTCCGTTTGTGGGCGGCGAAGAAAACGCCAAAATTGCCAAAGCTTTCGGCTTAGACAAACTACCACTCCACAAAGGTTATTGCGTGATCTGGACCACGACACCGTGGACCATCCCATCTAACCAAGCCTTGAACATGCATCCAGAAATCACTTACGCCTTGGTGAAAACCGAGCGTGAAGGTGAGCCCTGTTTGATTTTGATGGCGAAAGATTTGGTCGAAGCTGCTTTCACCAACTGGAACTTGCAACCAGAAATCATCGCTACTTGCTTGGGCGAAGCTTTATCTCTGGTCAAATTCAAACATCCTTTGGCGTCTACGCACGAAGGTTTTGATCGCATGTCTCCAGTGTACTTGGGCGACTACGTCAGCACGGAAACAGGTACTGGCGTGGTTCACTCCGCGCCGTCTTATGGTATCGAAGACTTTTTGTCCTGCAAAGCGCATGGCATGAAAGATGACGACATGCTCAACCCAGTGATGGGCGATGGCCGTTATGCGTCATGGTTGCCTTTCTTTGCTGGCATGACGATCTGGGAAGCCTCAAAGCCGATCTGCGACAAATTGCGTGAAGCGGGTACGCTGTTTTCATTGAAGATGTTTGACCACAGCTACATGCACTGCTGGCGTCATAAGACCCCGATCATCTATCGCGCCACCTCACAATGGTTTGCGAGTATGGACAACACGCCAAAAGCAGGCGGCACTAGCTTGCGCGAAACTGCCTTGGCTGCAATTGAGCAAACTGCCTTCTATCCATCTTGGGGTAAAGCGCGTTTGCACGGCATGATCGCGAATCGTCCTGACTGGACTTTGTCTCGTCAACGTCAATGGGGCGTGCCGATGGCTTTTCTCTTGCACAAAGAAACTGGCCAGATCCATCCACGCACACCAGAGTTGTTAGAAGTGATCGCGAAGCGCGTCGAAAAAGAAGGTATCGAAGCTTGGCAAAACATCACGGTTGAAGAATTGATCGGCGATGAAGCGTCGCAATATGAAAAAAATCGCGACACCTTAGACGTCTGGTTCGATTCTGGCGCCACGCATTTCACGGTATTGCGCGGCTCTCACAAAGAACAATCTGCCTACCCTGCTGATCTCTACCTCGAAGGTTCCGATCAACATCGCGGCTGGTTCCACTCGTCTTTGTTGACCGCATCCATGCTCGATGGCCACGCGCCGTACAAAGCATTGCTGACACACGGTTTCGTGGTCGACGGCGAAGGCAAAAAAATGTCGAAGTCCAAAGGCAATGTAATCGCGCCGCAAAAAGTGTTCGACACTTTGGGTGCTGACATCTTGCGCTTGTGGGTTGCATCAACAGACTACTCTGGCGAACTCTCGATCTCCGATGAAATCTTGAAACGCGTGACGGAAGCCTATCGTCGTATCCGTAACACACTGCGCTTCTTGTTGGCGAACACTTCTGATTTTG
This sequence comes from Affinundibacterium macrobrachii, assembly GCF_014652415.1. Lineage (GTDB taxonomy): Bacteria > Pseudomonadota > Gammaproteobacteria > Burkholderiales > Burkholderiaceae_D > Undibacterium > Undibacterium macrobrachii. The sequence continues at coordinate 182,850 of NZ_BMYT01000005.1, read as the reverse complement.
ACTTCAGCAAAGATGCCGTCGCCACTCAAGACTTGCTCGAAATCGATCAATATGCGATCGCACACACAGCCGCATTGCAGAAAGAAATCTTGGCGCACTACGACGAGTTTGAATTCCACCCAGTCATCAGCAAATTGCAATCCTTCTGCTCTGAAGATTTGGGCGGCTTCTACCTCGACATCTTGAAAGATCGTTTGTACACCAGCGGCACAACATCGTTTGCACGTCGTTCAGCACAAACCGCAATCTGGCACATCACACAAAGCTTGTTGCGTTTGATGGCACCAACTTTGTCCTTCACCGCTGAAGAAGCATGGGAAAGTTTTGCTAGCGCAGAGGCGTTCAAAGGCAGCGACGAGACTATCTTCACACAAACTTACTACGAGCTGCCAGCCATTGCCAACAGCGAGGCCTTGGAAGCGAAATACGCAAGTTTGCGAGCCGTACGTGCTGACGTGACTAAGCAATTAGAAGAAGTGCGTGTCTCTGGCGCGATCGGTTCTTCTTTGCAGGCAGAAGTGTTGATCAAAGCGAGTGGCGATAAATTTAATGTCTTGAGTAGCCTCGAAGACGATTTGAAATTTGCGCTGATCACTTCCGCAGCCAGCGTCGAACAAGTCGCTAGCGAAGCTGAAGAAACAGTCGTCGTCAACGCATCCAAATATCAAAAATGCGAACGCTGCTGGCACTATCGTGCAGATGTGGCTGTCAATGCAGAACACCCAACTTTGTGCGGTCGTTGCAATAGCAATTTGTTTGGTGCTGGTGAAAAACGTAAGTACGCGTAAGCGACCGTCATTCCTGCATAGGCAGGAATCCGGTGTCTTTTTAAGTACCGCGAACGCCACTGGACTCCTGTCTGCGCAGGAGTGACCACAAAAAAATGTAGGGCGGTGCAAACCGCGCCGCCAAGCCCCTGAGCAGCATAGCTTGCACTCGCCCTACGAACGAACAAGTCCCCTCTCCCGCTTGCGAGAAAGGGGAGTTAAAAAATGAAATCGAAAAAATATGGCGACTAAAAAAACCAACACTTTCTCAAGCAAACCTAAATCTTCTGGCAGTTTATTCGGTGTTTGGATGGGCTTAGCTGCCATTGTGATTTTGCTCGACCAAGTCACCAAGATCACGATAGAGAAGGCCTTTCAATACGCCGAGCTATATCCGGTAACATCCTTCTTCAATCTCACTTTGGTGTACAACAAAGGCGCAGCATTTAGTTTTCTCGCCAATGAAGGCGGCTGGCAGCGTTATTTATTTACAGCGATTGGCGTCATCGCTTCTATCGTCATCACCGTGCTACTCAAAAAACACGCGACGCAAAAACTGTTTTGCTGGTCACTCGCGCTCATCATGGGCGGCGCCATCGGCAATGTGATTGATCGTTTGCTGTATGGTCATGTGATTGATTTCTTAGATTTCCATTACAAAGACACGTATCACTTCGCAGCATTTAACTTGGCTGATAGCGCGATTTGTTTGGGCGCGGCTTTATTTATTCTCGATGAATTACGCCGCGTCAAAAAATAAGGAAACAATCATGGCTTCCCGACTCGCTGGTAAAAAAATCGTCCTAGGCTTAACGGGTGGCGTAGCCTGTTATAAGGTTGCGGACCTCTGCCGCTCGCTAGGCAAACTCGGCGCGACCGTACAAGTCGTCATGACGCAGAGCGCCACACAATTCATCACACCAGTGACGATGCAAGCCTTGTCGGGCAATACGGTGTACACCGATCAATGGGATGCGCGAATTGCCAACAACATGCCGCACATTGATCTGACACGCGATGCCGATGCCATTTTGATCGCGCCTTGCAGCACCAATTTTATCTACAAATTAGCGCATGGTGCCTGCGACGATTTATTGTCCACACTCTGCATCGCCCGCCCTGCTCACTTACCCTTATTCATCGCGCCTGCAATGAACGTAGAAATGTGGAGCAACCCAGCGACGCAACGCAATGTGGCGCAAGTCAAACAAGACGGCATACAAGTCTTCGGCCCCGCTGCTGGTGAACAGGCCTGCGGCGAAGTCGGCATGGGTCGCATGCTAGAACCAGCGCAAATCTTGGCAGAGCTTGAAGCCGCGTTCCAAAGCAAAACGCTGGCGGGCAAACGTGTACTCATCACCGCTGGCCCCACCTTTGAACCTATCGACCCTGTGCGTGGCATCACCAATTTATCTTCAGGCAAAATGGGCTACGCCATCGCGCAAGCCGCATGGGAAGCGGGCGCGCACGTGACACTGGTCTCTGGCCCAACAGCACTCGATGCCCCTTACGGCGTACAACGCCAACAAGTCCAAACCGCCCAACAAATGCACGATGCGGTAATGGCGCAAGTGAATACGCAAGATATTTTTATCGCAGTAGCAGCGGTAGCCGATTGGCGCGTAGCGAATGCCAGCGTTCAGAAAATCAAGAAGACCAGCGACAGCGATACGCCACAACTACAATTCGCCCAAAACCCTGACATCCTCGCTAGCGTCGCAGCATTAGCCAAAGCGCCCTACTGCGTAGGGTTTGCAGCGGAATCGGAAAACCTACTCGAATACGGCGCCGCCAAACGCATCAAGAAAAATATTCCCCTCTTAGTTGGCAATATCGGTCATCAGACTTTTGGCAAAGACGAGAATGAGTTGGTGTTATTTGATGCGAAGGGACATCAGGCTTTGCCTAAGGCGGATAAGCAGAGTTTGGCGAAGCAATTGGTGGATGAAATTGCGAAACGGAGCAAATGCTAAATGCAGGGAGTTTTCACGATACCAGATGCATGGAGTGGAGGTAGCATCGAGCTTTTGATTCTGATTCATGACTCATCAAAAAATATTAGGGTCAAGATTAGTAATACACTATGGCAATTTCCGTTCATTGACGGGCCATACACAAGCAATCAAATCGAACCAGAACTTCAAGTAAAGAAATCTACGAATGACACAGAGGCGAGGTTCGGCATTGCTGAACTGAACGATGGAAAGAAATTTGCCTTCGGTACTTCAGTTATTGAGGACGAAGATGGCGTTTGGCTATATGCAGGAATACCAATGGGCTCGCTCGCACAATTCTTTCCAGTCGGCGGGTATCCTTTTGAGAGTTCAAATCACCAAACCTGGCAACCGCAAGTACATGAGTGGTTTGTATCACTAGCAAAACACTTGCACGAATCACTTCCATATGAACGAGGCGTTATTGGGTGGTTAACTTCTTCTGAGGTCGATGAGATAGTCGATCAGATTATCCCCGATGAACGGCACAGCACATACATCCTTTGGTGCAAGAACGGTTTAGAAATATTCGAAGTAAATACCAACAACTCACCCATGAAAATAAATTAAGCACTTGTTCTCTTATTTTCAGAACCAATTTCGACATCATTAAAAATTTCAAAATAATGAAAAACATAGATCTAAAAATCCTAGACCCACGCATGAAAGACCGACTCCCTGCCTACGGCACACAGGGCAGTGCCGGCCTTGACCTGCGTGCATGCATAGACGAAGCCATCACGATTCAACCCGGCGAAACTGTCTTGATCCCAACTGGCTTAGCCATTCACATTGGTGACCCAGGTTACGCCGCCATGATCTTGCCACGCAGCGGCATGGGTCACAAAAACGGCATCGTGCTTGGCAACTTGGTCGGCTTGATCGATTCCGATTATCAAGGTCAACTGATGATCTCGACATGGAATCGTGGGCAAAATGCCTTCACGCTAAATCCTATGGAACGCTTGGCGCAGTTGATTATTATGCCTGTGTTGCAAGTCGGCTTTAACATCGTTGACGAGTTTGGCGATAGTGAGCGCGGTGAAGGTGGATTTGGTAGTACGGGTAAGCATTAAGAGTCCTGCGGATTAACTCCTTCCCCTTCAAGGGGAAGGTCGGGATGGGGATGGGTTTCGTTTGGATAAATCGTGAACGTCGCGGCACGACCAAAACCCATCCCCACCCTAGCCCTCCCCTTGAAAGGGAGGGAACCTAAGAACAAAACGAGCGCGGTTTTTCTGAATTTATTAAGCATCAGAAATAATAGCTACAGCAAGAAACAAAGCAACACCCAAGCCCAACTCAATACGAATTGAGGCAAATCACACACCAACAAAATTGGTTTTAACGGCGCAAACAGCTATCATATGCGCCACTTGAGAATTTCTTGAAATAGCATTACGGAATGCCTTTTCAAAAATCCTCGTCGAATTGGAGAAAACAAAACATGGCAACTTTCAGCGTCAAAGACGTCCTCAACGGCAAAGCCCCAAGTGACACAAGCGTAACAGTTCAAGGCTGGGTACGTACCCGCCGCGATTCCAAAGCAGGCGTGTCTTTCTTGGCACTCACCGATGGCTCTTGCTTCGGCACTTTGCAAATCGTGGTACCGAATACTTTGTTTAACTACGATGCCGAAGTCTTGCACTTAACTGCAGGCGCATCCTTTGCTGCAACAGGCAATATCGTGCCATCGCAAGGCGGTGGTCAAAGTTTTGAAATGCAAGCAGAAAGAGTGCAAGTATTTGGCTTGGTCGAAGACCCTGACACCTACCCGATTCAACCAAAACCGCACAGCATGGAATTCTTGCGTGAGAACGCTCACTTGCGCGCACGTACGAACATCATGGGCGCAGTGGCACGTACTCGTCACTCCATCGCACAAGCGATTCACCGCTTCTTTCACGAGCAAGATTTTTACTGGGTTAACACCCCAATCTTGACCGCATCTGACTGCGAAGGCGCAGGCGAAATGTTCCGCGTGTCCACCTTGGATATGATGAACTTCCCTAAGACACCAGAAGGCAAGCCAGACTTCTCAAAAGACTTCTTCGGCAAAGAAACCTTCTTGACAGTGTCTGGCCAATTGAACGTGGAAACCTATTGCATGGCTTTGTCCAAGGTTTACACTTTCGGCCCCACCTTCCGTGCAGAAAACTCTAACACCAGCCGTCACTTGGCTGAGTTCTGGATGATAGAACCTGAAGTCGCCTTCGCTGATTTGGCACAAAATGCCGACCTCGCTGAAGCGATGTTGAAATATGTGTTCACCGCAGTATTGAACGAACGTGCCGACGATATGGCCTTCTTCGAAGAGCGTGTAGAAAAAGGCGTGATCGCGAAATTGCAAAACATCATCGCCAAACCTTTCGTGCGTATGGACTACACCGAAGCAGTCAATATCTTGCAAAATTGTGGTCAAAAATTCGAATACCCAGTGTCATGGGGCACCGATCTGCAATCTGAACACGAACGTTACCTCGCCGAAAAACACGTCAATGGCCCAGTGGTTCTGCAAAACTATCCAAAAGACATCAAGTCTTTCTACATGCGCATGAACGACGACGGCAAAACCGTCGCAGCGATGGACATCTTAGCCCCAGGCATAGGCGAAATCATCGGCGGCTCACAACGCGAAGAACGCTTAGACGTATTAGACGCACGCATGGAAGAAGTCGGCTTAGCAAAAGAACCGTACTACTGGTACCGCGACCTGCGCCGCTACGGTACAGTGCCACACGCAGGTTTTGGCTTAGGCTTCGAACGTGCTGTTTCCTACATCACTGGTGTGGGCAATGTGCGAGATGTGATTCCGTTTCCGCGTACACCGGGGAATGTGCGGTTCTAAGTTTTTGGTTTGGGTTTGAATGATAAAGGGCGACTTTTGGTTGCCCTTTTTTGTTTGTGTTGGTTCAAAAAAACGGGAAAATCTGGTAGAAAATCTATGCAGCTTTTCTCGATTTGGTTATACCTTACTTTTATAAGGTATAACCAAATTCAACCAAGCCACATGCGGGTTTCGAGAGACTTGAAACAGATTGCGAAATTCTTCGCTATCGGGTATCTTTGCAAAATAAAAATTAAATCACGTTAAGCCTGCACCATGACCCCAAGCGACCGCCTTACTGCCACCCGGAATGCGGCCTTCGAAGGCCGCTACGAGGAGGCTCTGAATGAGTACGTCTGGTTCCATGATCACGCACTCGAAGAGCAGCCTTCGGTGTATGGTGTTCGTCTGTCTTTCGCCCTCAGCTACTGGATGGAGCTTGCAGAAAAGTATCCGAGGGCCAGAGAGGTTCTGGTTGAAATCAGAGACAGGAAGGCTGAGGCGCTCCGCGTTGGCAAGGGCGATCGCGAACTGCTCCACGACGTCATTTCAATAAACGAGAACCTCGGCAGCACAGCGGAGACCCATGCCCTGTTCGTCCAGCTCGAAGCCAGCAGCCCACAGCTCGCCGAATCCTCCGCGAAGCTCGCTCTACCGGCCATAGTTGCCGCTGGCGACTTCTCCCTTGCCAGTCGTCATATGGCACAGCCAGAGAATCGAATCGTCCAGCTCAGCGAGTCGCTAAACCAAGACGTCGAAGACCTCAAGAGCTTTCCCGAGGCGCAGCGCCCACACATTCGCGATGCCTACGTCCACATCTACGCCTCAGAGGTGCAACTTGTCGCCTCAGTCCTTCGAGGTTTGGGGAAGTCTCAAGAGGCAGATAGCCTCACCGCTCTGGCTTCAAAGTTGATCAAGTCGTCCTCCATCCGAGGGGCCGTTCGTCGTGCGCTTGAACCGCAGCTAGGTAGGGTGGGCACGCTTTATGTGCCCACGCGGATTGCTTGATATGCCGACTAAAACCTCACCTCGCTTTTTATCTTTTTCACCTTTTTCAACCGTAACGCGTGGGCACGATCAAACTGTGCCCACCCTACGCCCTATCCGATGAATTCGCAATAATTTCTCTAGGCCTACACACCCGAAATCAAAAAATCCAAAAACCGGTAAGGTGCAATCTTTTCGTAAGTCCTAATGTGAAATATCATGGAAACAAACCGTCAAAGGCACGGAAAAGTGCATGACTCTTTTGCTATAGCCATTCCGATAAATTACCTGCCCAAGCAACAATAATCACCAATAACAAACGATTCAATAGCTGCGGGCTCATCCCTAACAATTCTGACAAATGACTACCATGCGTTCTCAAATAGACTTACTTGGACAAAGAATTGCCATGTTGATCGAGCGCCTGCGCAATATGGGCTACGTATTCGAAGACCCCACACAAGTATTTCCAGGACCTGAAACTGAAACCGAAACTATCATCGAAAAGATTGAGCGTGAGGTTGGCGAAATTCCAGAAGCACTGAAACTTTTTTGGCGGCAGGTAGGAAGCGTCAATTTGACTGGTCACCATCCCTCTTGGACTGAGACTGAATATTGCCCTGATCAACTCATCGTCTATCCAGCTTCCTATGCGCTCTACTACTTTGAAGACGAGCACGGAAACCGTCTTGCGTATGACAAGCCGTTTCAAATCATTATTGCGCCAGACGAGCTGCACAAGGCCAATGTTAGCGGAGGAGCGCCATACTCGATAAGTATTCCTGCCGTGGCAAATGATCCTCCTCTCAACGCATCGCCTGTAACAGAGACGTTTTTGGAACACATTGATCGTTCATTAAAGAGTGGCGGGTTTCCCGGCCTAGAGGGCGATCAAGACCACAATTGGCCCATCGCTAAGCTACGTTGCTGATTGCAAGCTTCAATTACCGTCAACAACCGTATCACGCAGGGACGGCAATTCATTGTCCCTTCAAGACACATGTTTTATCCGCCATTAGACATTTCACTAAGCTAAACTCCAAATTGGTTGAAGAGCATTATTGTTCACCGCCTAAGCTAAACAAGCACACTTTCGCCTCAACACTTGAATTAAGGCGACAACTTACAATAAGCTAACGTTTACTCCTCATTTCCAACTTATGTGGTTGCAGTAGATAAGCATCATTTCAAAGAGGTTCTCAATGTTAAGAAACAATTTTTTTCTGCTGCTAGTATTCTTTGCCACTCCAACTTTCGCTCAATCCGATGAGACTTTTAGCAATTGGGTTCCCAATAATTGGAAACTCAGCGACCTTGAGAAAGGAGACCTGAACCGCGACGGAATCGATGACGTGGTACTTGTGATTGAAGAGAGAAATCCTGACAACTTCAAAGCAAACAACGGATCTGGGCCATCGATACTGAATCTTAATCCGCGTCGTCTAATTGTTCTATTGGGATCGCAGAATGGGTTCAAAGAACTTATACGCCGAGACGCATTGCTACCAAGCGAGCATGTTGAAGATATGGGATGTTTGGCCGATCCCTTAGCAAACGGAGGTGTCGCGATTGAGAGAGGAAATCTGACTATCAATTTGCAAGACTGGCGAAGCTGCGGTAGCTATGGCGTGGTCGATGAAAAATTCACTTTTCGCCTGCATGGAACGCGATTTCAATTGATAGGCTATGATCGTTCCGAGTCGTCACGCAGCACTGGCGAAAGATCCGAATACAGCACCAATTATCTGACTGGAAAAATCAAAATAAGCACGGGGCTAAATGACTTTAGCAATGTCAAGGCCAAGGTAACTTGGAAGAAACGTCAATCCACTGGCACTTTCTTCTTAGATGACATCACTCTCCAGTGCGACTCGGCTGATCCAGCACAAAAAAACAATTGGTGCCAATGAGGACAATTTGGGTCAGCCGTTTAGGCTCAGTACACTTTTTTTACCTATGCTGATTGCTTGCGCACACTGACTGAAACCCTGCCCTGCTTTTTGTCTTTTTCACCGACTTCAACCGTCATCCGTGGGCACGATGTAGCTGTGCCCATCCGATTTCTCCATATAATAGAACGATTACTACCAACTGACTTTCACGATGCAAACAATCTATCAAGCCAGCAATAATATCGAAGCCCACATGGTAAAAAATATGCTGGAGCAACATGAAATAAACGCTTTCATTGAAGGTGAATTTTTACAAGGTGGCGTTGGAGACTTGCCCGCTCATAATCTCGTAAGAATACTTGTGGCTGAATCCGACTTCGCCAATGCTAATCAGATCATCGATGAGTGGAACCAATCCCAAGAAACCTATGTGTCATCAAATCTCATCCCAACCCGAACTCGAAAGAGCTCGCTGGGTTTGATTTTTTTGGGTCTACTACTAGGCTTGGTATTGGCATACGCATTCTCAAGGACGCCATATGATAGAAGTGGCTATGACTATAACTATGATGGCCGTTTAGACGATCAATGGACATACAGTCCCAACGGAGTAGCGCTCCTCAATGAAGTTGATCGAAATCTCGATGGAAAATTAGATCTTGTCTTTCATTTCGACAAAAATGGGCTGATTGAAAGTGCGGAGTTCGATGACAACTTCGACGGAGTATTTGAGTCAACTGCGAGCTACGAAAATGGTAATATCACCCAAATGAAAACCGACACCGATGGTGATCACTTCGCTGATTTCATCACTAATTTCAAATTCGGCGTCGCTACTTCAATTGAATACATCAACGTCTATTCAGGTTACGCAAAAAAAATCTGCTCAATTCACCTCGGGAAAATCAAGATATGTGAAATCGATACAAATCTCGATAGAGTTATGGACAAAAAAGAGACCTATGATGAAAACGGTGAAATCAATCTACGTTAAATCAATGTAGCCAAGTCAAGTGGGGAAAACACAATCTTTGCGCACAGACGAACTGCTTGAGATAAAGACTAAAACTTCGCACCTCATTTTATCTTTTTAATCGTTTCCAACCGACACGCGTAAGCCCATTAAAGCTGCGTCCAGCCTACGAAATGTCCGATGGGTTCGCACCAATTTCACTAACACGGCAATCTGTGTTTGGAAGCACAATTTTGTGCATATCAATTAAGCCTACAAAAATTTGCTAAACTTCATCCGCGTAAGATAGATTGAAATGACCAAGAGAGATATCAATGAGTTTTGAAACTATGTTAGTACAAGCCGAGCGATCTTCGCTCGTGCAGATGGAACCAGGTTGGGGGCAAGGTCGCGCTATTTTTGGTGGCATTTTGGCGGCCCTTTCTGTCGCGCATATGCAAGCGCGCTTGAGCGGTGATGCAAAGTTGCGCGCGCTGACGATTTCGTTTGTTGCACCCGTTGAAGTCGGTGAAGTCGAATTTAAAGCAGAGGTGCTGCGTGCTGGAAAATCGGTCACGCAAATGCAATGCCATTTACTGCAACAAGGTAATGTCGTCTTAAGTGCGCTGGCCAGTTTTGGTGTGGCACGTAGTTCGCAAGTAGTCGTCACGAGTGAGGTTGCGCCCGATTTTGGTGACATCAAAGATGGCTTGTCCTTCCCTTTTCTTGAAGGAATCATTCCGGAATTCACCCGCAAGATCGACTTTCGTTATAAGGATTGTGATTTGCCGTTTAGCGCGTCATCCAAGTCGCATATCAATGGCTGGATGCGCTGGATCGATAGCGCTGAGGTGAGTGCTACCCGCGCGCCACTGTTGAGTTTAATTGCACTGATCGACGCTTGGCCACCAGCGATTCTACAAATGCTGGATAGCCCAAATCCTGCCAGCAGCTTGACTTGGACTCTAGAGTTTCCAAGCATAGACGAGGCAGCCTTGTCGCAACAAGCAAATCCATGGTGGCAATACCGTGCACACACAGATGCAGCGCGCAATGGCTATGGCCACATCGCAGCTGAAATATGGAATGAACATGGTCAACTCGTGGCGATTAGTCGCCAGACAGTGACGGTGTTTGCTTAAGGTGTTCGTTCGTGGCGAACAATTCTTTTCTTTGCTTATTTGTTGCAGAAATTAAGTTGGGTTTCTGTTTTTGCAGAGGATGACCGAATGGCGTCATTCCCCTGCGAGCTATTGCTCCTCCCGTCATACTATTAATCACAATCATTGATCATACTCATCCATTTTGGCCAAGTTCAAAGCTACTCTTTCTGATCAATGATTTGCATAAATTAAAATTTATTCTGATAAAATTACTCCACTAAAAAGCGAGCAATTGGTATGGGTAAAAATACAAATTCGATGTATCTTTCAAATCGTCCTATTCAATTTTTTCAATTCAAGTGATTGGAGTAATCCATGTTCAAGAGATTAGTTTTCATTATTTCACTGGCACTCAGTTTTCCTTCGTTGGCGCAGCAGGAGAGCGCCACTATGAGCCAAGCGAAACGTCTGTTAAATCAAAAATCGTATGCCGAAGCAGTCAAGGTTTTTGAAGCGATATTTGCAAAGAAAGATGCAAATCGTGGCGAATACTATGATGCAGCCTGCGCTGCGGCACTTGCAGGTCAACATGATCTAGCATTCACTTGGCTGAATAAATCGATCGACAAAAATTGGTGGAATATCGACCACTTGAAGGCAGATACCGATCTGCAATCTTTACATGTTCGTCCTGAGTGGCCAATCATGCTCAACAAGCTACAGACAAAACTTGCTGCACGTGAGAAAAATTATGATCACGCGCTCAAAAAAGAGTTAGAAGACATCTTCATCGCAGATCAAAAACTGCGAACTGGCATAGACGCAATCATCAAACAATATGGTGAGAAATCTGAGCAAGTCAAAGCAACTTGGGACGAAATCGAGCGACTTGATGCGGCTAACTTGAAACGTGTCACCCAGATTTTAGATAGCAAGGGCTGGCTAGGCCCCGAACAAGTAGGCGAAAGAGCCAGCTCTACTTTATTCTTAGTCGTTCAACACGCGAATAAAGCAGTATGGGAAAAGTATCTTCCAATGATGCGTAAAGCGGTCCAAGAGAAAAAGGCCAGCGCATCCAGTTTAGCTTTGCTCGAAGATCGTTATCTTGCCTTCGGTTTAGGCAAGAAGCAGCTATATGGCAGCCAATTACAAACAGTCGACGGCGTAACCAAGTTGATGCCAGTTGAAGACCCCGATCGCCTCGATGAGCGTCGCGCTGCGGTTGGACTTGGACCCATCGCTGACTATCTACAGAATTGGAACCTCACTTGGGATCTAGAAAGCTACAAAAAATCGCTAGCTGAAGACGAGGCTCGCAAGGCAGCAAAAAAATGAACTTGCTAGACAAATAGAATTAGCCGAAGACTTATCATGCCGTATGACATGTGCCCATGATGAGCAATTATTTTTTGCGTCGTTTGATCACAAAAGAAACTCTTGTTGATCAAACGACTATCGAACAGCGTAATACACAGGTAGCTGATGTGCTAATGAATAGACATCAGAAATTTCACAGCAATGCAATTCTAGATTCTTGTATTATTTTTTTCAGAACACACATTCCAGCTCTGCCGTTTTTCTAGGCTTACTTTAGATTACGCCGATTAGTTTTTATCTAAGAGCAATTTGCCGAAATCAACTTAAATTTACATTTTGAATCCACTTGCGCAGATAATATAAATACTATTGTTCAGCCACGCGCGTCGTATGCACACTACCAATCACGACATTGTTTTGACCATCGACCAAATTTATCGGCAATCGTCGCGGCAGATTTTTGCAAGCTTGGTGCGCTTACTTGGTGATTTTGATTTGGCAGAAGAAGCGCTGCATGAGGCTTTTAGAGCAGCTATCGAGAAGTGGCCGACACAGGGCGTTCCTTCCAATCCGCATGCATGGTTGATCTCAGCGGGACGCTTTAAGGCAATTGATGGTATTCGGCGCAATCAACGTTTTACCGCATGGGATGAAGCACTAGAGCAAGCGGAAAGCATTGCGGACGAGACACCCTCTTGGGACGAGTTACAAGAACAAATCATGTTGGAAGACGACAGGCTGCGCTTGGTGTTTACTTGTTGTCATCCTAGTCTAGCATTTGATGCACAAGTCGCACTGACACTACGTGAAGTTTGCGGCTTGACTACCGAAGAAATTGCCAGTGCGTTCTTACTACCCGCACCAACTTTAGCGCAACGCATAGTGCGTGCCAAGAGCAAAATTCGTGATGCACGAATTCCCTACCAAGTACCAGATGCAACGGAACTTCCTGCGCGGCTAGCAAGTGTCTTGCGCGTGATTTATTTGGTGTTTAACGAGGGCTACTCTGCCTCAAGTGGTGATATGTTAACCCGCGGCGATCTGTCGAATGAAGCGATTCGCTTAGCGCGTTTGCTAAGTGAATTACTACCTGAGCAAGCAGAAATTATGGGCTTACTGGGACTCATGTTATTACATGAATCACGGCGAGTTGCACGTATCAATTTACAAGATGACTTAATCCCACTAGATGAACAAGACCGTAGTTTGTGGAACGCCGCATTGATCGCCGAAGGATGTACTCTGGCTGAACAAGCACTACGCACAAAGAAATTCGGTGCTTACAGTCTACAAGCCGCAATCTCTGCTGTGCACGCAGAAGCACCAACAAGTGCTGACACCGATTGGGCTCAAATCGTCGGTTTATACGACGCTCTATTTCGGCTGGAGCCCAGTTCTATCGTTGCACTCAATCGCGCAGTGGCTGTTGCAATGCACGATAGTCCGGCGACCGGCCTAGCTTTAGTGAACCAACTTTTAGAAGAAGAATCTCTGCAAAAATATCACTTAGCCTACGCCGCGCAGGCAGACTTGTACCGCCGTTTGGCTCGCTACCAAGAAGCAAAATGCGCTTACGAACATGCATTCGCCTTAACTAAGCAAGGTGCTGAGCAGCGTTTTTTACAGAAACGCATCGCCGAAATGAATCGCTTAACAAGCGAAATTTCGGGCTAGCCTAGAGTCAAATAATTGAAAGATCATAATTTTCGCTAGCCAGTCCGCAAATAATTCAAAATATTTTTGAGCTAGTGTCGATTTGAAGTTTTGCCGTTCGACTAGTTGTAGATTGGGAACAAATTAAACTACAAAGTATTGCTTTCACATCACGAGCTTTGCTTTTTTCCCAAGCATATTGACTTCAACAAATCAACAAAAAGGAGATATCTCGATGGCAACTGGTACTGTTCAACTGCACCGCGTTCTCAAAGCAAACCCTGACAAGGTTTATCGTGCGTTTTTAGACCAAGCCGCTATGGCTAAGTGGATTGCCCCGTATGGTTTCACTTGCACAGTCCACCACATGGATACAAAAGTAGGTGGCACTTTCCGTATGTCGTTCGAAAATTTTTCAACTGGACATTCACATGCGTTCGGTGGTGAATATTTGGAATTAATCCCAGGTCAATTGCTGCGTTACACCGACAAATTTGAAGACCCGAATCTGCCGGGAGAATTACTCGTCGAGGTATCGCTCAAAGAGGTCGCTTGTGGCACCGAATTAAATATCACTCAGAGCGGCATTCCCGAGATGATTCCCGTAGAAATGTGTTACTTGGGATGGCAAGAATCATTAGAACAATTGGCGAAGTTGGTTGAGCCAGAAATCGCTGGATAAATAATTTCAATTCATTAGTTAACGAAAAAGGACTCGCTATGCCAAAAATGATTTTCGTAAATTTGCCAGTTACTGAGCTTGCCAATTCCATCCGCTTTTATACCGCAATTGGCGGCAAAAAAAATCCACAGTTTTCGGATGACACAGCGGCGTGTATGGTGCTATCAGAGACCATCCATGTGATGTTGCTAACCCACGCTAAATACGGCTCTTTCACCAGTAGGCCAATTGCAGACGCTCGTGCCACAAGTGCTAGCCTATTGGCATTAACTTTCGATAGTCGAGATGAGGTCAACGCCACTGTGGAACGTGCCACTGCGGCGGGCGGGATGGCAGACCCCAATCCACAACAAGATCTCGGCTTTATGTTTAGTCGTTCCGTCCAAGACCCAGATGGCAATGTGTGGGAGATTTTTTGGATGGACCCAGCTGCCGTCGCCAATGCCTAAGTAGTCGATTTGAACAAGGAAACCCAGCTATGAAATATCTCTGCCTCGTCTATCTGTCTGAAGAAAATTGGAATGCCTGTCCTGACACGACTTGTTTTGCTTTTGCCCAACAATTAGCACAAAGTGGTCATATGATCGCTGCCGAGCCACTACACCCAACACAGACGGCCACTACGGTACGTGTGCGCAATGGGCAAATGTCGATGACCGATGGTCCATTCGCCGAAACGAAAGAACAGTTAGCAGGCTTTTACTTGATTGATGCCAAAGATCTCAATGAAGCAATTAACTGGGCTGCAAAAATTCCGCCAGCCAAGTTCGGCAGTATCGAAGTGCGACCAGTACGTGAATTAGATTTAAGTGCAGCCACAACATAAAGACCGCAGCACAGGCAATTCACACACAAATAAACCACCCTGCATGCTCAGGCAACACAAGTCAAAAAGGAAAATCATGGCTAAGACCATCACCATTAGTTTACCCGTCAAAGATCTCGATGCGTCCAAGGCGTTCTATACAGAGCTCGGCTTCAAATTCAATCCACAATGTGGTGACGACAGTGCCGCCTTGATGGAATGGAGTGAAACCATCAGCGTGATGTTGTTAACGCATGAAAAATGGAGCGGCTTCACCACCCGACCAATTCCCCCAAGCACTTCAAGCGAAGTCGCTTTGAATATTTCTTGCGAATCACGCGACGAGGTTGATGCAATGAATCGAATCGCGATGCACATGGGTGGTATTGCGGATATCAATCCGGTACAAGATCATGGCTTTATGTATGGGCGCGACTTCGCTGACCCTGATGGTCATATCTGGGGCGCGGTTTGGATGGATATGTCGGCAATTCCATCGCCGCAATAGTTTCAAACTCAAACTCACTTGCGAACCTTGGTTTCTTTGAAAAACCTTAGAAAAACATCGCTGCTAATCGTGGAACTCGGTGTGCACAAAATGTGTCCAAGCCTCAAACACCTAACGCCATTCTCACTTTTGCAGTTGATGTAAAGCAAGTGGAAGCTAGCATCGCTTAAAACATCCACGCTGTATATTCACTATTGAAGGAGTCTTATCATGCAAATCCCAGAACCACAAACAGAACATCTTTGGCTACAGCAACTCGTCGGTGAATGGACTTTTGAATCAGAATGCCTCATGGGCCCAGACCAGCCCCCCATGAAAACGGCAGGAAGTGAAGTAGTTAGATCATTGGGAAAATTGTGGACTATCGGCGAGGGAACAAGTGACTCACCAGACGGTGGGCCATGGAATTCGATTATGACACTTGGGTATGATCCGCAAGCACAGCGCTTTGTCGGCACGTTCATCGCATCGGTGATGACACATTTGTGGCCGTACAAAGGCACGCTCGATGCGTCTGCAAAAATTCTGGCACTAGACTCAGAGGGCCCGAGCTTCGCGGACAACGGCAATATGGCAAAGTATCAAGACATCATCGAATTTATCACGCCGGATCATCGTACACTGACCTCGCGCGTGCAAAGCGAGGATGGAACTTGGCATCAGTTTATGTGCGCACATTACCGTCGGAAGTCATAAGTAGAACGCAAAATTTTGTGATCTTTTTTTACCTTCCATCACCGTGACGCTACGCAAATGAACACAATACAACTTCAATTCAATTGGTATTTATCTACGAAGGCACTGTGTTTACGCCAACTGCAAATAGTCTTCGCGGTGATCTCATTTTTGTTCACTCCGTTTGCTCTCGCAGACCAACTCATCACAGTCAAGAGTCGGCCGAACGTCTCCCAATCTCTACTACTTTGGGAACCTCATACTGCCAATCCAGAAACGGTCATCCTCTTGATTCCTGGTGGCTCAGGAAACATCGGGTTGAGCCTAAAAGATGGTCAAGCAAAAGCCGAAAGACCACATCTATTTTTAGGACAACGGGAAGTTCTCTTACAAAAAAAGATGGCAGTGATGGTGATGAACGCGCCCTCTGACCAAGAAGACTTAACGCAGAATATCCGCATGTCATCTAATCACGTGGCTGACATGCAAATAGCCGTAAAGGAAATTCAGCGCCGTTTTCCAAAATCACGTCTGGTGATTATGGCGCATAGCCGAGGCACTATTTCTGCCGCTTATCTGGCACAGAGTTTAGGCGATCAGGTCAGCGCCTTGGTACTTCTCTCTGGTTTATATCAAGCCTACCTTCCTGGACCCAATATGCCATCAAGTGGCCCGGGTTTATCGAAGTTAGATTTGTCATCGCTGAAAATGCCGATGCTGCTAGTTCATCACGCGAAAGACGCTTGTCCAGTGTCACCTGTATCCGACTTCTCGCCCATTACTATTCCTAAAATTTTAGTAAGTGGCATAGAAATCACCGACAAAGTTCATCCATGTGGGCCTGGTTCCAA
This sequence comes from Affinundibacterium macrobrachii, assembly GCF_014652415.1. Classification (GTDB taxonomy): domain Bacteria; phylum Pseudomonadota; class Gammaproteobacteria; order Burkholderiales; family Burkholderiaceae_D; genus Undibacterium; species Undibacterium macrobrachii. Next base: position 165,837 of record NZ_BMYT01000005.1, on the reverse strand, counting down.
CCACTGGTTCGCGGGCAAAGAAAACGACGTTGCGCAAGAAATCATCAATTGGATTTCTGGAAAATCTTGGAAATCTAGCTTGCCTTGATTGGCGCGGGTAACGATGTTGAGGGGTCTTTCTGCGTGACTCAAAGCCCCCCCCTTTTTACTACCAACTATACGTCTATAAAATAGTTTCAATCTTGCACGACAATTCGCTCGTAACAGAACCCTCCTTTAATACTGTCACAGTGCACACTCGGATTTACTCTGCTTCAATTCACGTTCTAAAAATTGTTCGATAAGATCAAAATGCTTAAGTGGCGCACTATGATTGCCATCAATGGCAATGTGCTGTACTGGATATGCAAAGCTTTTTGCTTTGAGGCGCTGTGCGATCTTGTCAGACATTTCTGTCGACGGCCACATTTCGTCTTTTTTAGCAGATAAGAGCATCACTGGACCATTGATGTTTTCTACCGCGATTGAGGCCTTATCCATTGCGGACTGATCTTCCATCATGATAGAAAATGCCGCACGCAAATCGCGACGCATCAATGCTGGATAGGTCGCTTCAGTCACGGGCACAAACGGAAGCAGCTTACCATGGTGACTCCACCCAGGTGTATCCATAGTCATCGTCAAAGCTGGAAATATCGAGCTACCAGCGACAATGCCGATCACCGCATCATATTCTTTATATAGACTTGCAAGAAGCAAAGCGAGTTCGCCACCACGAGAACCGCCCATGACGATAATACACTCTGCGTTGATGTCTGGTGCCTGAGCCGCTTGCATAATAGCGGCATGAATTCCCTCGATGGCAATACGATCTAGTTTAGCGGGGCTTTCTTTCGTACCAAAATATCCTAAAGCCAATACAGCGTATCCTCGCTCTAAAAAACGATCACGTTGCGCCTTCCAAAATTGACTCGCCCAAGGATTGCCGCCCTCAGATCCACCTAGACCAACAATCAAGGGTTGCTTTTTGTTTGTGCTGGTAAACAACTGTTGGCTAACTTGTCCATGTCGTTCTGGAAACACGACCTGCTGCTCTTGCGCCATGATCAAATTTTGCGCGCTTACAATGTACAACATAAGGATCAACTTAGTGGCCAACTTAGTGGTCAACTTAAGCTGGATGATTACTTGTTTCATTTTTTATCTCTTCCCATACGTTTATCTAACTGTCGCTTTTCCCAACTTGCCCCAAAAAATGCCTTGGTATCAAATAAGTCGATTGCCTGGTAGGCCAGCCAAAAGCCCCAACCAACAGCCAAACCTAAGCCATTACGAATTTCACCGTTATGAACATAGGAGGCAAAGCAAATCAAAGGAACAATAATCAAGTAAGCAATTAATTCGACAATAAAGTGGCGAATTTTTCGAATATTCTCCAACTCTTGCTTTTCTTCTTCGGTCAATTGAGTTTCGTCTAAGGCTTCGGTTAACCCTAATTCCTTAAGTGGAACCTCAAACACTGCGGCTAAGCATTTTGCCGTCTCTGCTGTTGCTGGCTGCCCCTTTTCAATTCGCTGAATGGTACGTTGACTAACACCACTAAAATCCGCCAACTGTGCCTGGGTCCAACCTCTTTCAATTCGTAGATTTTTTATCGACATAGCCTTTCCCTGCATAATCAAACGAAGCCCTAGTTTAGGAGAAGAAGACCAATTTAGAAACAAATCTAGGCGACAGCGAGACGACATCAACACGCCACAAGCTGACAAAGGAGCGATTTTCGATACTTTATTAAAGCGAGAGAAGAATAAGTAGCATCATTTCCACAACTCTATTTTTTTAGAAATGAGATCGATTAAAACAGTAAACCCTTTTCCCGCTGATATTTCGTGCCCCCCCCTCAAAAAGAACACTTTGATATATACGCATTATCCTTATGATTTTTCATGGTTTTTAGGGAATAATCAGTTCGATACCTCATTAGCTTATACGCACAATCCGATGATTTCTTCCAGCCAGAAATGCTGTCGATATGGCAAAATGATGTTTATCCAAGGCAATCAATACGGCAGATAAGCTCAACTACCTCAACCTCCTGTAACTGAGTTGATGCTGATCTGATACTGGATTAATAATGAGCTAAAACTCAATTTTTCTTTAATTTTTATCATTACCACATCAAAAAACAGAACGCACGACGTGCGCTCTGATCCCACTTTACTTCACTCATGCCCTCGATTGCTTCATTCGTCAGATCTGGATTTTCTCGCTTGGTATTGTCAAGGAAACTTCGGTCTACGCCATCCGCCTTATATTCACGAAAAAGTCAGATCGGCCATTCAACTTTATTGAGGAGCAAGTATCTATGAACGCCCATATTCCAACAGAAAGCAAACGTGAGCGCTTATTTCGTCTAGGTTATTTATTGTTTGGCATTAACTTACCGGAGCATGACCAAGCAAACGCATCAAGCGCTTCAAATTCAGCGAGTGTGCTGAAGAAAAGTCTGCTGCGCATTTTCTTGGCCTTGATGTTCGCACTGGCTTGCGTTTATGTGATTTCAAGTTTTGGCGACTTTGTTAGTGGTTTTATTGCAGGCTGGAACTCCGCTGGCAATGCAGACGATTTGAAATTCGAGACTTGGCGCATGTCGCAACAATTGTTGCTGAGCTTACTCGCGGTCATGTGGTTCTTAACGCATAACTTTTTATTGAAACGTGCAATTGCGCAGACCATCGCTCGTCATGATGCAGAGCGTGAACGTGCCAATCAATTAGAAATCAGCAGCACGTTAAAATTACTCAAAGCACAAATTGAGCCGCATTTCTTGTTCAATACTTTGGGTCTAGTACAACACTTAGCAGAACCCACTGCACCACAAGCGGCTGCGCTAACGGCTGATTTGATTCAATTTCTTCGAGCTACACTTGAGAGCTTAAGGTCGGATACGATTTCACTTGAAGATGATTGCAAAACTTGTGATGCTTATCTCAAAATTATGCAAACACGCTTACCGCGCCGTTTGAGTTATGAAATCAGTTACGAGCCACATTTACAGCAATTTCGATTGCCATCAGCGTTATTACTCACCTTAGTCGAGAACGCAATCAAACATGGTATAGAACCCGCTGTTGACGGTGGCCATATCAGCATCGTCGCACATCAAATCGATCAGCAAATTCGTATTACCGTAATCGATACCGGGCTTGGATTTGGAGAAGAAATTGGACATGGCCTAGGTCTTGACCATATCCGCAATCGATTAGCACTGAGCTATGGAGACAAAGCAAAGTTAGAACTAGAAGAAAATGAACCGCGTGGCGTAATTGCTCGCTTAGTATTGCCTGCATAACTTTAGCGACATTAATTCACACTATTCACCATCTATGAACGACTTAAGCCACCCCACGTTTACCGTGCTTATTGCCGAAGACGAAGACATGATGCGCGAACGCCTTATTACGCAATTAAAGCAATGCCATCCACAAGCACAAATCGTCGCGATTGCTGAGAACGGCAATGATGCTTGGGATTTGTGGCTAGAACACGAACCTGATGTGGTGTTTCTCGATATTCAAATGCCGGGATTAAGCGGGCTCGCTGTCGCGGAAAGAATTCGCGCACGCTCACACATCGTCTTTGTCACTGCTTATGATCAACATGCTTTACAGGCGTTTGAACATGCGGCGCTCGATTATCTGCTCAAACCAGTCACACTGGAACGCTTAGAACAGACCATCAAACGTCTAATTGAACGGATTCAAAATACTAGCAAATCAGCATCGCAAACAGCAGAAAATAGCGTATCTAAGTCACACGCAGAAGCACTAAATAGCATCGCGAATGCAAACCAAACGAGCGAGAAAAAGACCAAACCAAAATGGCTCAGAGCCAGTGTTGGCAAACAAATTCGCTTGATTCATCTGAATGATATTTTATTCTTGCAATCAGATACCAAGTACACACGGGTCGTTACCAAAGACGGCGAAGCCTATATTCGTACCGCGCTCAAAGACTTAATCGAGATGCTTGATCCAGAAATTTTCTGGCAAATTCATCGTGGCACCGTGGTAAATGCTCACGCAATCGAATCAGCAGAACGCATCGATAGTGAACGCTTAGAAGTAATTCTTAAAAACTGCGCTGAGCGTTTAACCGTGAGCAGAAGTTTTGGCTATCTATTCAGAGAATCCAATTAACTTCCACATTAATAGTCAAATTGGCGAACAAATTAAAAATCAACTAAGCTAGGCAATAGCATCACCTGCGCACTACTTCCATTCTACTGACACCATTTTATGCAAGAACTAAACCATCAAATTAACTTCATTCTAGAACTCGATAAACTCAAAGCGATTTATCGTAAAGCATTGATCCGTGCGGATAAAAATCGCTATGAAAATAGTGCGGAACATAGTTGGCATATTGCGTTGACTGCACATGTCTTAGCGCCGTATGCAAATGCGACCGTGGATATCCATCGCGTATGCTTGATGTTACTAATTCACGATATTGTTGAGATCGATGCAGGCGATACTTTTGCGTTTGATCATCACACGATCTTGGGCCAGCAAGCAGAAAAAGAAGCCGCAGCAGCAGAGCGTATTTTTGGGTTGTTGCCATCACCGCAGCGCGAGACCATGATCGCTCTGTGGCACGAGTTCGAGCAAGCAGAAACTGCTGATGCGCAATTTGCCAAAGCAATCGATCGCATACTGCCACTCATCCAAAATATGCAAAATGAAGGCGGCAGTTGGGTACAGAATAAAGTATTCAAACACCAAGTGATAAAACGCAATCAATACCTAGAGACTGCTGCGCCAAAATTATGGCAGTACGTGCTGGAGCAAATTGATATCGCTGAAGATCGAGGTTGGTTAAGAAGAGATTAAAGACTTCTAGTTGATTAGTTGGCATTTAAATTACAGCCTACTTTTTTAAAAATTTTAAAGACCTAGCAGCTTAATTAATACGTTTCTCGTAATCATCCGTACGCATATCAAAATGAAAATCAATCTAACTAGCAATGTGCATAACATTCGCATGATGCACATGCAAATGCACACGTGAATGCGTATGTAATGCACAACCAACAAATTGCCAAGATAGGAACATTATTTGACCCAAATGACAGCTTGAATTACTCTGAGCGCCGAATTCCTTGAGCGATTAAATTAATTCCTCAAAAGCAGAACTACAAAAAAAAGTGATCCCGACACAAACCATTAGCAATCAGAGACTAGAAATTAGCGCCGTGAACATGATAAAAATAAAGCACTTGAACGGTAAATTTTCTTGGATGTGTTCCTTGCTTCTATTGGCGTTTTGCAGTTCAAGCAGCGCACAGACTAATCCACCTACGATTTATCTCACCACCGAGTATCTATATCCGCTCAATATCGTCGACAAAGACGGCGCGCATATCTATGGTCAGTCGGCAGATAAGCTTCATGAGTTATTTAAGCGTAGCGAATTGCCGTACCAGATGAATATCATGAGCTGGAGTCGTGCATTTAAGCTAGCGCGCCGCAATCCAAATACCTGTGTTTTTTCAACCGCACGTATCAAAGAAAGAGAATCTTGGTTTCATTGGATAGGGCCCATTGCATCTGGCAACTGGGCAGTGTTTGGCAGCCCTGAAAAACTTGGTAAAGTCACTCGACTTGAAGACATCAAGAACGCAAGCATCGGCACCGAAGAAGGCAATGTATCGGTTTCGTATTTATCGGAAAGAGGCTTCAATATTGTGACCTCGATAGAATCATCAACCACCTTTAAAAACGTCGCACTGGGACGGATTGATTACGCCACCGCTGGCGATACCCACGGTAAAAAAATCATCGCTGAAAACCAACTTGAAGGCAAAGTCGTTTTTCTATTCAATTATCAAAGCTCTGATTACTACCTTGCCTGTCATCCCAAGATGCGCGCAGAAACCATTGCCCTCTTAAATGCCAAATTGCGTGAAATGAAGGCGGATGGCACGTATAAAAATATCGATCTCAAATACTAGTCACCACGACACTTTTCCAAGCCGCACAACTCAAATTTTTTTGCAGATAAAAAAAGAGCGATCAATGATTGATCGCTCTTTAGCATTTTTCGATTTAAGAAAGTAGCTTAGCTTACCGCTGGAAATTCATAGCTAGCACCGATTCCTAACGGTATACCAAGCATCCAAAAGCACATTAAGAACGCAGTCCACAACGCCAACAAAGTTACCGAGAATGGCAGCATTAAGGCAATCAAGGTACCGATGCCTGTTGACTTTACATACTTCTGACAGAACACCACAATCAACGGAAAATACGGCATTAAAGGTGTGATGATATTTGTTGATGAATCACCGACACGATAAGCCGCTTGGGTTAAGTCTGGTGATACGCCCAACTCCATCAGCATGGGCACCATCACCGCACCAATCAATGCCCACTTAGCAGAAGCCGAGCCAACTAGCAGATTCACGAGACTAGTCAAAATAACGATACCAACCAGCGTAACGCCCATTGGCAAAGCTAGTTCTTTTAACGCCCCCGCACCTTTGATTGCAAGCAGCGCGCCAAGATTAGATTGTCCAAACGCATAAATGAATTGCGCGCAAAAGAATGCCATCACAATGTAGTAGCCCATCCCACTCATTGCTTTACTCATACCTTGAATCACATCACGATGATTCTTCACAGTACCGGCAGCATAGCCGTACACCACCCCTGGGATCAGGAACAATACCAAAATCAAAGACACGATCGATTGCATTAAAGGCGCTGAAGAATGCGTCAAGCTCGCATCGGTTCCACGCCACGCCGAACTCGCTGGTAGCGCAGAAATAAACAACAAGCCAATACTCAACAACATCGCTAATACTGCAAAACGCAAGCCACGTCGCTCCGCTGGCGTCAATGGATCTAACTTGGGCAAGTTAGCGGGATCACCATCAATCGCAGTATTTTTTAAACGCGGCTCAATCACTTTGTCAGTCAAAAACCAACCGATAAACACAATCAAAATCGCTGATGCAGAAGTGAAATAATAATTATTGAGTGGATTAATAATTAAATCAGCCGCCGCCGGATTTGACGAAAGACGCGCAGAGGCCTGCGTTAATCCTGCCAGCAAAGGATCTAAACTACTTGGAATAAACAAAGAAGCAGAAAACCCACCCGATACGCCCGCAAACGCCGCCGCGATACCAGCTAAGGGATGTCGCCCAGCCGCATAGAAAATCACTGCACCTAAAGGAATCACCAAAACATAACCAGCATCAACCGCCACGTGGCTCAAAATACCTACTGCAACTAATACAGGCGTCAATAGCATCTTGGGGGTAACTGCCAAAATAGAACGCAATCCAGCGTTAATAAAACCCGTATGCTCTGCTACACCTAGCCCCAGCATGGCGACCAAAACCACACCTAGCGGCGGAAAACTGACAAAGGTATTGACCAACTTTGCCATGAACGTAGTGAACGCTGCGCCATCTAATAAGTTATTGATTTGAATCGGTTTACCATTGCGCGGATCAATTTCATTGAAGCTAATCCCGGACATCGCCCAAGAAATAATCCAAACTGCCAACATAAACAAGGCAAATAAAATTGCCGGATCGGGCAATTTATTGCCAACGCGCTCGATCGTATTCAAGCTACGATTGAGCCAGCCCTGAGGTGCTGGTGCGCTAGGAGTTGCATTGACTTCAGCCATAATTTTCCTTTATCAAAAAGCTTCTAATTATTTGATCAATTGAAATAAATCATGAATATTCTGCGATAGCAGATGCAATACACAATGTGCTGCGATTTTCAGGTTCGCGGCGATAATTTAACAGATTTCTCTGATAAGATTTTTTGCAGCGCATTTCACTCAATGTGCAAAGAAAGGCGGATAAGCATTAATTAAATTTGCTAGTCCATGAATCAAATCAAGCTTCAATTCAAGCGCTGGTTCAGGCAGCGGTGCGCACATCAACTTAGAAGCACTTCAAAATAATTCGGTAGAGCCTATGAGAAAAATAATTGCACTAGAATTTATCACCCTAGATGGCGTAATCCAAGCTGGCGGAGGCCCAACCGAAGATACGAGTGGTGGCTTTGACTATGGCGGCTGGCAAGTGCCGCACTCTGATCCCGTATTAGCTGAGGTCATGCGTGAACAAATGCGCGAGCCTTTCGAACTCTTACTAGGACGCAAGACATTTGATATTTGGGCGCCGTATTGGCCCGAGCACAATGACTTTTGGCCAGCAGTCAACAAGGTCACTAAATACGTCGCATCAAATACGCTGACAGAACATCACTGGCAACCTAGCGTGTTTTTGAACGGCGATATCGTCGAGAAAATTCAAAGACTCAAACAAGAGAACGGCCCGAATCTGCATTTGTACGGAAGCGCCAATTTGATGCAAACCTTAATGCAACATGATTTAGTCGATGAGCTATGGCTTAAAATTTATCCGATTACCTTAGGTAGTGGAAAACGCCTTTTTTCCGATGGCACCGCGCCTGCGGCGTTTAAGCTAAACGCCTGCCAAGTCACTTCAACTGGCGTGATTATTGCGAACTACGCGCGTGCTGGAGAGGTTCAGACCGGAAGTTATCCCGACTAAATTACACAAGCTCATTGCTGGCAAAAGCGCTCGCCTCGCTTATCAACCAGGTTTCAAATGCCAGTAGCGCTGCGCTTTTTTGCAGGTCTTTCGGTGTTACTAAATAATAGCTGTAATCAGAAGGAGCTATGACGTCGAACAGGCGCACTAAATTTCCCGCTGCGATTTCACCTGCAACTAAACTATGACGAGCAACCGCAATGCCCTGCCCTGCTTTGGCAGCAGTCAACATTAAATTACTATCGCTGTGATGCGTCTCATGTTGAAAACTGGCGATATCGACACCAGCATACTGGCTCCAATTGAGCCATTCGCGACCATTTTCCACACACAAAATCCGAAAGCGATGTAGTTGTTTCGGGCTACTTGGAAATCGTCCCGCATTAAAATCGGGGCTACAAACGGGGTAGAGCTGATCATCGAGCAATTTCTCGGCATCATAATCTTCCCATTTTCCTAGCCCGAAACGGATCGCGATATCAGTTTGTGTTTTGTCGAGATTCACCAAACCAATCGCTGCCTGAATATGAATCACCAAATCAGGATGCGTCGCTTGAAATTGTCCCAAACGCGGTAACAACCAAAATGTGGCGAACGACTGCAAAGTCGCCACCCGAATTGCCGGCATACGTTTTTCTGTTTTGACTTGTGCCAAAGCGCGCGTGATTTGACGCAATGCAGGTTGGATTTGCTTATGTAGCTGCAGACCTTCGGCAGTCAACTGCATCTGCCTACCTTTGCGCTCAAACAAAGAAACGCCCAAAGACTCTTCCAGCAAACGCATTTGTTGGCTAATTGCACTATGGGTAATGTGCAGCTCTGCCGCCGCCAAAGAATAACTTTTATGGCGCGCAGCTGCCTCGAATGTAAGAAGCGAATTTAGGGAAGTAGGAAACATCCAGTATTGTTAGATTTTCTAACAGAAGATGTCAATAAGTATCGTTCGCCTTTTTAACAAACCACAGTTAGCATGTTGCTCTGAACTTAGCTGCATTGCTTACTTTAGCCAATTTCCAACTTTAAATTTACATTCGAAAAAGAACCCACATGTCCACATCGAATTTAACCCGACTCGTATTACTAGCATTAATTTGGGGTACTAGCTTTATGCTGATGCGTATCGCCTCCCCCGTGTTCGGCCCGATACTAACGACGTTTGGGCGAGCTAGTTTAGGCGCATTAGCGATCTACCTTTTTGCCCGCCAGCGTGGTGTCGAATTTCATTGGAAAAAAAATGCTAAGACCTACTTGGTGATAGGCTTAGGCAATACGGCGATTCCATTTAGCTTGTTCGCTTGGTCTGCACTGCATATCCCATCGGCGTACATGGCAACCATGAATTCACTGGCGCCGATTTTTACTGCGGTGTTTGGCTTCATTATGCTGGGTGAGCGCTTGAGTTGGTTACGCATTAGTGCATTTGTCTTGGGCTTATTTGGCGTTGCAGTTTTAGTTGGAATCGGTCCAGTCAGCGTCACACCTTTAGTCATTGCTGGCGTGTTAGCGGGCATGGGGGCTTCGATTAATTACGGCTTTGCGGCAACCTACACACGCATGTATGCCAAAGAAATTCCATCACTAGCCACCGCGGCCGGTAGCCAATTCGCTGCCGCGCTCGCATTGCTGCCGTTCGCACTGCCGTCAGTACCGCATGCGATCGAATACGGCACTAGCAGCGCATTGATTTCTGTTGTGATTCTGGGGATTGTTTGTACAGGAATTGCCTATGCATTGTTCTTTCATCTGATCTCAACAGAGGGAGCTAGCAAAGCAGTGACGGTAACTTTCTTAATTCCCGCAACAGCATCGGTTTGGGCATGGTTGCTGCTCGATGAACCGATCACGCCAGGGATTGTCGCTGGCATCTTGATCGTCTTAATCGCAACCGCAATGTCATTAGGATTACTAAAAAAGCTGCCCTTCGTAAAGCGCTAGTCACTATGGTCTTGCATGTAATAATATGCAAACGAATAAATTGCAAAGGACTTAATCACAAAGCGCCGACGAGGTAAATCTAAGGACCTGCACATCGCTTGTACTTAAGTCCTCATTTTTATGAAAATTTAACGGAGACAACATCATGGACATCACAGTCGAAACCATCATCGCCGCCCCCATCGCCAAAGTATGGACGCTCTACAACACGCCAGAACATATCAAAAATTGGAATGCCGCATCCGATGATTGGCACACTACCGCCTCGACTGTCGACTTGCGCGAAGGCGGTCAGTTCTCTTCACGTATGGAAGCAAAAGATGGCAGCATGGGATTTGATTTTGCAGGAACCTTCACCAAGGTCGTCGAACACGAGCGCATCGAATACAGCTTCGGCGATCGCAAGGCAACAATACAATTCACCAATACCGCAGCAGGAGTCCAACTCAGCATCACGTTTGAAGCAGAAACTACTTACTCGCTAGAACAGCAACAACAAGGCTGGCAAGCGATTTTGAATAATTTCAAGCGCTATGTGGAATCCTTGAACTAATCGTTAAGCCAATCCTTACGCTTCATGGAAGAGAAACATCATGCTTGAACTTAGACCAAGCTGTGAGCACTGCAACAAATTATTACCACCCGAGTCACTTGAGGCGCGCATCTGTACTTATGAATGCACGTTCTGCGCCACATGTGTCGACACAATCTTAAGCAATGTCTGCCCTAACTGTGGTGGAGGTTTTGTGCACAGGCCAATCAGACCATCGAAAAATTGGAAAGGCAACAATTATCTTGGCAAGAACCCAGCAAGCACCGTGGTCAAACACCGGCCCATCGATCTTGAAACCCATGCACGATTTGCAGCAGAGATCAAATCAATACCGCCAGAAAAGCGCTAATGAAACTGCAACAATAAGTCTGGCAAGCAATTTTAAATAGCTTCAATCCTTATGTGGAGGCAGCGGATTAAATCAATCCGCTCTTCACCTCACTCAGCCGATTGCAAATATGGTTTGGCATCAAAGGCGGCAACAGAACTTAACACTTCTAAACAAGTCACGTCGACCATATTGACGCTATAAAGCGCAGTCGGATTTTTTAGTCGAACATCACGAAATACCGCGGGGCATTGCTGCTGAAATACTTTGAGTGCTTCGTTAAACTGTACTTTAGTAAATTTCATACCAAATCGTTCTTCAATATCGACAAAGATTGCCGGAACATCGGCACAAGCCAAATTAGAAAAACTCAGCGTAATAGCTTGTTCAGGTTGTCGCAATTGAATTTGCTTTGTACTCCCAGGACAAGCTTGTTCCGCCTGTTTTAGTACACTGCTGATCGGTAAATTCTTTGCACTTAAATTGAAGGTGCCACGCTTATCTAATTGCATCCAAGCAAAGGCGGCGGTACTCATGCCCATACTGAAAAGCACGATCATGCTCATCAATTTCTTCGCATTACTCGTATGCGTTTTTGGACTCGGAAATAATCTTTGTATTCTGTGCTTCAACATGTTTTTTCTCCCGATAAGAGATGTGGTGGTGGATAAGAAATGCGTATGCATTTCTGCGTAGTGATGCAAAGTTTGCGCATACAACAAGGGGTTTTGACAAACACGGACTGCCAAATCATCACAAGCGTTTTCGCGCTCTTGATCTAACTTCATATTCATCCACAGCATGCATGGATTGAAAAAATAAGCCGCTTTAGTAAGACTCTGCAAGTACGCCGCCAGCACATCGTGTCGGCGAATGTGCGCGAGTTCATGCAATACAATCACTTCAATTTGTTGCGGACTCATCCCCAACATTAAGCTCGCGGGCAATAAAATGACTGGTTTCATGTAGCCAACTACACAAGGCACATGAATCTTGTTTGAAAGCAGAAAAGTGAGTTTTTTATGAATACCGAGTTGCCGAGCTAAAGCATAGAATTTCTCTTCCCACTCATTGCTGAATGCATCGGTTCCTTGCTTAGCCAGATTTCTGCCTTGCGCCCAAGCGTAAATCGCTATTGCACTAATCGCCGCAAAACCAAGACACCAACTCAAGACCAATAGTGATAAATGTTGATTCACCAATAGACTAACATTCGCAAAAAAGTCGGCCTCGCCGTTGAGCGGAATGATAGATGTGACGCCACCTTGCTCACTAAAACGCACCATCAATACACTTTTTTGAAAATACGAAAAAAAGGTGGCGACACTGCATCCCCACCCTAGCCCCATGCCAAGCGCGATGATGTTATGGCGTAATGCGGCTTGATTGCTACGGGTAAACGCGATGCAGATCGTGACGCCAATCGCGAGCAGAGCGGCTTGCCAAAGTGAATGCACCAAAGTCCATGCGAGTGCATGCAAGATATCAATGTCGAAGATATCTACCAATTCAACTAGCTTCATTTATCAGCTTCCATCTTTTTTAGAAATGCTTTGATTTCTGCTAGTTCTTCCTTGGTCGCTTTCTTATCTTCAAACAAACGCATGACCATGCTCGATTTAGATCCGCCAAACGCAGTTTGTAATAAACGATCGACCAGCGAGGTTTGCGTCTCATGCTGTTGCTCTAAGGGGAAGTAGATATGACTCTTGCCATCTTTTTTACGCCCTAGCAAACCTTTCTGCTCCATGATTTGCATGGTTTTTAGCGTCGTGGTGTAACCGACTGGTCGCAACTTACATAGCTCATCATTGACTGCCTGAATCTTGCTTTCGCCCAGTCGCCACAAGATCGCCAAAATTTCTAATTCAGATGCAGTCGGAGTTGCCATCGTTTTGTTTCCTATGTTTTTTTGAAAGCGAACTTGTTGGGCTTAATCTCAAAACCAAGTTAGTTTGCTTAAGCAGGTAATCGATATGAAGACTTACAAATATCTCATCTACGAAATAATTCGTAGGTTTTCAGCACTATATACGAAGAACTTCGTAGATTCAAATAAGAATGTTGTTTTTTGCATTGATTATTCATCTCAAATCAAGATCAACGGATGACCAAAACCAAGTCAAAAGCCGAATTGATAGAGAAACACCTCGCAACTCTGCCCTTCGTTTCTTTCAAGAAACCAGATAATCCTGTCATTGGCGAACACTTTTTGCGCCAACTGGCATTCACTACTGCGGGTTCTGATGTATCGGCAGTGCGATCTCAATCTTTTGATGGAAGGAAGACCATGTTAGTCGAACGCGAAGCAGAGAGTTGCTATCTCGGGCAGTATATTCCGCTGCAATATCATCACAATATGTTGATGGATGCGAATCGTATGGATAACTTTAAGGCAGCGATTCAGCGCCATGTGTTTGAAGGTGCGCGCGTGCTCGAACTCGGTGGCGGTACGGGGGTCTTGTCGTGGTTTGCCGCGCAATCTGCGTCCAAGGTGTATTGCGTCGAATTTAATCCAGATATGGTTGTTGAAGCGCGTCGATTATTGTCGATGAATCAGCATGGCGATCGTGTTGAGGTGATTCATGCTGACGCGTTTGAATACTTGCCGCCAGAGCCGGTTGATTTTGTCATCTGCGAGATGATCCACGTCGCGATGCTGCGCGAAAAACAAGTCGAAGTAATCGAAAATTTTAAACGTCGCTATGCAGATAAATTCCCTGGTATCAAAATGCCGGTATTTATTCCAGAAGCGATCTTGATGGCGGTGCAGCCGCTACAACAACGCTATGATTTTTCTGGCTTTCAAGCGCCCATTATTCAGTTCCAATTGGGTGGCGTATTCACCGCCGATACCTTAGAACTAGGCCAACCTGCTCTGTACAAAATTATCGATTTTTGCGAGCCCAATGATTTATGGGTGCGTTGGGAAGGAGATATCTTGATTGAGCAAAGCGGCAAACTCAGTGCTTTGCGATTTATTACCAAGAACGTGCTAGCGGTCGTCATGGAAACCAATTCAACCATCGACTGGCTCAATCACTACATGGCACTGCCTTTAGCCAATCCTATCGATGTGCTTGCTGGCGATGTGATCCGCGTCGCTTTCCAATATCGCACAGGCGGTTCTATCGATTCCTTGCAAAACAATATCAAGGTCAGTGTCTTGTCGAAGCTGTCGCAAGAACAAGTACAAACACAAGTTAGCTTGGTTGAAGCGTAAAAACCGCAAGTCTCTATTGAATCTGATGATATTTTAACCAGATCAAATACATCCCTCTTGCCATTCACGCGGAGGGATGTAATCCAACATCGCAGTACAACCTGCAAGCTTATTCAACATCTCATCAGACATGCTGGAATCCTCAATTTCTTGCATCCAAATTCACCATAAAAATACAGTTTTATCTATTTAAAAATTTGCACAAAAATACGCTGTGCAGTGTTGTGTCGTTTCAGTATAATCATCGGCTCGTGTTTCGTAATTGACTTACCAAATACGTATTCAACATCAGCTAATATTTTTAAATAAATTTTCCAAAATGATAAAACTATTTCAACTTGTTTTTTTCTCTTTGTTGATGGTTAGCAGTTTGTCGGCACAGGCACAAATGCGCAAATGCGTTACGGCAGATGGCAAGTCTATCTACACAGATGCGCCATGTGCCAGCAAAGTCGACGGCAAATCAACCGAGATCAAAGAAACCGAGGCAATCAAGCGAGCTTCTAATTTGAACGGCCAATTGAGCTTAGAAAAGAGCTGCTGGGTTTTATCACATCGTAATTCTCAATGCTACCGCGCTGCCAACCTAGAGCTAGAAACGGTTTTCAAAGAAAACTGTACCTTACCGATAAACGAGTTTGAACGCACCCAAGATCAAATCGAAAACAAAAAAAGAAACTCTGATCGCTACTATGATCGCTACGGTCGCTATGAAAAAACCACCAAACAGACAGAAGCAGATGATCTTGAGTATGCAAATCGACATGTAAGAAAAAGCCGTGCTGTTTTGCAATGTGAGTCAATAGAAAAAGACATGTGGGATTTTTTAAAGCGCCACTTTAGCCATAAAATTTCTCCACAAGACACCAAAACAATTAATCACAAGTTGAAAATATTGCCGACGCGTGAAGAAAAATCTTGGCGGGAATATTAAATCTAAAATACGCTCAACATGATCTGATGAGCACTAGAAAATAGTTTGCAAGAAGTTAGTAAGAATATTGTGCGCCAGCTAAGTCTGGCGCATTGTTTTAAGTAGATCGCCACATCAACTCTGCACGGAATAAGCACCATGACACGCATTATCATCATTCTTCTTTGCGCCCTCGGCATCGCCTATTACACGGTGCAAATCTACACATTAAAAGACAATATTTCGCTAACAGGTTCCGCCCCCCAATCTACGGCAACGAACACCGCAGCCAATACAGCCGCGGCGATTAAACCAGCGACAACGCCATCAAAGCCACCAGCAAACGAACCAGCTCAAGCAACTGAGCAAGTAAAAAAAATGCAATTTGAATTTATCATGGATTCGACTGATATCAAATTGATCGAAGGTTGCCGCCAACTTTTTTTAGATAGCGACAAACTGCAATTGCAAATCGATCCTAAGCAAAGCAATAAAGCCATCTTAAGAGCGCAAAGGGATTTTGATAGTAAAGATTTGGAAGACACTTTGGCATTCAGAAGAAAGCTACGCGACACCGGCTGCCTACAAAAAGATTCTGATGTGTTCGCGATCAAGGTTATTCAATAAGTACATTCCAAAACACGCACAGCCTGAACGCAAATCGCCTTAATGCTAATCCACTAAGGCGATTTTCTTTCATCTTATTTACAGCTGACACTAAAGCTGATACAAGTAATTTAATTTAATAAACGCACGTCGTCCTGTACGTAATGAGAGATCAGCGGTGCGCTGCAAATAGGCGGGATTACCAATCAATGCCAAATTCTCTTGGCGATTCCCATAACCCGCGATCAAGCTTGTTCCTGGTGACAGCAAATAACTCAGCTGCAAGTCAGTATTGAGTTGCTTGCCGGATTCTAGGCTACTCAAACGCGGATTTGCCGCAAGCTGATGATAATCCGCAATCAAACGCACACCCAAAAAGCGATTATGTTGATAGCTGAGCTTAGTTCTCCACATCAAATTGCGATACACCGAAGTTGCTTCATTTGATTGGCTTGACTGGCCAGATTGATTATTGCGCAAATCATTCCACAAGAGCTTTTCTTCAATGCGCCATTGCGGATGCGGTTTGAAAGTCAGCGTCAAATCAATGCTACGCCCTTTACCAAGTAGGTTCGTCACGCCAGCAGCAGGCGTGTAATTGATACTATCGATTGCTCCAAATTCAGTCATCACGCTGAGCCAGCTAAACCAGCTTGTGCCAGTGTTCACCATCCAGCCTTGTTTGCGATATTCTTGGCCCGCATATTTTTCGTAGCCATGACGTGAGAATATTTCTAACCAAGAATCGCGACTCCCCTCGGCCAACACACCAAGATCCACCGACCAGTCTTGCATTTGATTTGCTTGGTCGCGCGACACCGTGCTGTTACCAATAAATCCAATACGTTGTAAATCTGGGTAAGCGTCTAAATGCCAAAGATACATTGCTTCTTGTTGCAATTGCTTGAGATCAGTGCGCGGCAAAAACGCCAAACTGCTAGCAAAGTTCTGGCTGATATCCGAGTACTTCGCCAAATATTCCAGATGCTTGCCTTGATGTTTGGCCTCCAGATACCCCAAATGGCCTTGCAGTTTTTTGCCATCTAGATCAGTTTGGCTACGTGCGAATTGTGCTTGAAGTATCCAATTATCGTCTAACTGAAATCGTCCATCGATGCCAGCGACGGTATCGCGTTGACGAACATGACCTTGATTCAAGCGGCGATCGGTGAAGAGACCGCCCACTGCAAGATCATGACTCAAATCATTTTGCACCCTCGCCATCGCAATCTTTGCTTTTGCATTTTCACTCGCATCTTCGCCTGCCGCATGATCATCAATCAACAAGCCGCCATAGGCCCAAGAATCCTGACGCCCGGTGATACGCAAACCCGCCTGTGGTTGCGCAATCCGGCGCGAGAAAAACAAAGGGGTTGGTGTATGAAAAAAGCCTGCGTTCTCAAGAAAGAATGGGCGCTTCTCGGGGAATAAAACTTCATAACGCTTACCAACCACAATCTGTGGCTCATCTGATTCCACTTCGCTAAAATCAGGTTTGATGGTTAAATCAATTGCACTCGCATCACCAATCACCCACTTGGCATCTAGCCCAGCTTGCACCTTATTCTCTTGCAGCCAAACAGGTGATGTCGGCACATCAGCATTCAAGAAGCGTGAGTTACCCAAATACACAAATGGATTCACTTGCGCGTTACGACCAGCGCTCAGTCTTTCTGGAATTTGCATCGCTGCGGCTTGCGGCACAAAGCCCGCAACTTGCTTAGAAATATGCGGCCAAAACGATTCTTCACTCAAACGCGCGATCACCCGCCCAAGTGTCACGCCCCAAGTCTGTACATCAGCATTTTTAAAGCGCAAGCTCTTCAATGGAATTGCGATACGCACCACATAACCATCGTCTGTTAATTGCCCATCCGACTGCCATTGCGTATCAAAATTTTTATCTAACTCCAAGCCTTCAGTACGTTTGGAATCCATTTGTACGCCATAAGGATTCACGAAAAAAGAAAATGCGCGGCGCTTATCGTGAAAGGTATCGAGCTCCAAAATCACAAAATCATCACCGTCAAAATCTTCGCGCTTGGCAATCCGAGCGCGTACACTTTTGGGATCATCTTTCGCTACAAATACGGCATAAAAATGCGTATCGTCATACGACAAATAGGCTGTCGTCGCCAATGAGGCAGGATTACCATCACCAGGAGTACGCTGCCTAAAATCACGCACCACAAAACCCGCATCAGCAGGCACGCGCCCAACATAATCTTGCAATTGTGGCGGCGTTTTAGCACGCGGCACAATCAGATCGGTCTGTGCATACGCAGCAGAGATCATCAATGATAAACAAGTTGCGAGCAGCGTTTGCATCGCAGCTTTTTTCAACATACGTCTCAACATAGAATTTTCAAAAAAAGAATCAAACTACAAGAATAGGATTGAAGGCGAATCTAGTTCAGAGTGCTTATTTAGAATAATTTTCTAGCGCGCGAACGAGCGCAACTCAACAAATTCAAATTGACACACCCTTCTCCCGCATGCGGGAGAAGGGCCGGGGATGAGGGAAGTTCAGAAACAGCGAAAAAAATTTCCGCAAGACATCTGTGACAAAGCCAAACCAACACAGGCAAAGCAAAAAACCAAGTCAATATGAACCTAACAAAACAGAAAAGTTCCAGACTATCCAGACAATACATACACCCAAATTGCAAATAGCTTATACCGATTTACTTATCATCTTGATGCGCTTCGTGATACTTCAATACTTCTGACAAGGTGTTCGCACCTGGTGCTGAATTCTGCAATACCCAGCCAGAGCCACTAATCACCACAGCTGTAATTAAGAAAGGCCAAATTGTCTTTTTGATCGCTGTCCCTAGCCATGCGGTTTCAGGAATCTTTTTTAAGCGACGATAGAGACCAGTCGCCAATAAAAAATCAACACTCAATTCCGCCAACAACATCGGCGCAGAATACACCACATACAAAGTTGATAGCAGCAAGGCCAATACAAACGCCGCAATCGCCAACGGAATCACCAATTCATCCGCATCACCTGCACCAGATAAAGCATTACCAATTCCACTACTACTGCTACCGCCGCTACCACCACTGCTAACAGAACTCGCCGCATTACCGGCCTCGCTCAGGTCGATCACACCTTCAGAAGGCGAACCCACGCTATCAAACGATGCACTCGTGCCACCACCACCAAAGTCACCACCCTGCCCGCTGAATTGACTCCCCGAGCCTGAACTGGGGCGAGATGCGTGATAAGCGATATCCAACACAGCCTCAGTCACATCCGCCACTTGCTCGCGCTGCGTCACCAGCCAGACCCGCAGCAGACCAATAAAACCGACGTAAGCAATCCCAAACGCACACAAATAACGCAGCCACATTGTTTGCATACCAGAGTGCAACAAAATGAAAGAGCTTAAAAAACCAATCAAGCCCGTCATCAACACCATCAACATCATTTGCAGACGCGGATAACCGTCCTTCTCAATTCTTGATTTCAGACGCGACACCAAATGAGAGCGGCTTAATTTGTTCGATACACCTAGATTTTTCTTGTTGGTCATAATGAAAAACGTCTTAAGAGAGTGGCGAGAGTGGCAGAAAAGCTAGTAAGAATTGAGCAATTATATTTAGTCACTGTAAAGTGGGCTGTATTATATTGAATCATATAAAAATTGGAATCAGTCATTTAGACTAAGCTGTTCAAATTTGTATGCGCTTTTACTTGCTAAGGACATGCATGTGATAAAAATTACGGTGCAAAACAGACGAGCAGCTAACTATAGGCATCGTAGTTAGTTCTAACTAAGCTGTAACTTCGGTCTAAGCTCATCCTAAAATACGCATAACAAACGACAACGCAAGCCCAAAACCGCCTAAATATGCTGCCCTGCGGTAAAATGTTTGCCAATCAAGTATCTACCACATTTTTTTGCAAAGATTTTCATAATGAGTAACAAGCCAAACAACAAGCCAGAAAGCAAACCAGATAGCAAACCAACAGACGCACCGGTTATTTCTAACTTCTTACGCGGCATCATCGACCGCGATCTAGCAGACGGCAAATACACGCGCGGCGGCTTGCCAAATGTGATCACCCGTTTTCCGCCTGAACCAAATGGCTATTTGCACATCGGTCATGCCAAATCAATTTGCTTGAACTTTGGTTTAGCGCGTGACTACCAAGGTCGCTGCCACTTGCGTTTCGACGACACCAACCCAGAAAAAGAAGATCAAGAATACGTCGACACCATCATGGACAGTGTCAAATGGTTAGGCTTCGATTGGAACTATGGCGAAAAGAATGGTGAATCCTATAGCGGCGGCAGCCACCTCTACTACGCCAGCAACTACTTCGACACTTTCTACGCAATTGCCGAATACTTGATCGAAGCTGGCCACGCCTATGTCGATAGCCAAAGCGCAGAAGACATGGCCGCCAATCGTGGTGACTTCTCCAAGCCAGGTGTGAACTCGCCTTTCCGCGATCGTCCAGCTGCTGAATCTTTAGATTTGTTCCGCCGCATGAAGGCCGGTGAATTTGCCGACGGCGCCCACATCTTGCGCGCTAAGATCGACATGGCATCACCGAACATGAACATGCGCGATCCAGCGATCTATCGTATTCGTCATGCGCACCACCACAATACTGGCGACAAATGGTGCATCTACCCGATGTACGATTACGCGCATCCACTCGAAGACGCGATTGAAAACATCACGCACTCGATCTGTACTTTGGAATTCCAAGATCACCGTCCGTTCTACGACTGGATCATCGCCCGCGCAGCCGAAGGTGGTTTCTTCAAACAACCTGTGCCGCAACAATACGAATTCGCGCGTTTGAACTTGACCTACGTCGTCACGTCCAAACGTAAGCTACGCCAACTCGTCGAACAAAACATCGTCAGCGGTTGGGATGACCCACGCATGCCGACCATCGTCGGTATCCGTCGTCGCGGCTACACACCTGAAGCGATTCAACTTTTCTGCGACCGCATCGGTGTTTCCAAGTCCGATGGCTGGATCGACTACAGCACTTTAGAAGGCGCATTGCGTGACGACCTCGACCCGAAAGCACCACGTGCCACAGCGGTCTTGCGTCCACTCAAACTGATTATCGACAACTTCCCAGAAAACGAAGCGGTCGCCTGTACAGCACCTATCCATCCACACCACCCAGAGCTCGGCAACCGTGAATTCACGATCAGCAAAGAACTGTGGATAGAACAAGAAGACTTCATGGAAGAACCAAGCAAAGGCTACTTCCGCCTCTTCCCGGGCAACAAAGTGCGTTTGCGTTACGGCTATGTGGTTGAATGCACAGGCTGCGACAAAGACGAAAACGGCAATGTCATCGCCGTGCACTGCAACTACTTCGCCGACAGTAAATCCGGCACAGAAGGCAGCGCCAACTACAAAGTCAAAGGCAACATCCACTGGGTGAGCGTGTCTGATTCCTTAGAAGTCGAAGTACGTTTGTATGACCGCTTGTTCACCGATGCGAATCCAGATGCAGGCGGCAAAGATTTTATGGCTTTGTTGAATCCTTCTTCTTTAGAAACGATACGTGCGTTTGTTGAACCGGGCATGGTCAACGTGGAACCAGATACGCGTTTGCAATTTGAACGCCATGGTTATTTTGTGGCGGATCGTGTGGATTCTGTGAAGGGTAAGCCTGTGTTTAATCGGGTTACTACTTTGAAGGACTCGTGGGGGAAGTGAGTCCAAGGTTAAACTAGACTGATATTAATAACTCGAATAGTGGAGCCCGCCTTGAATAACTTATACCATGGCCAATATATAGGCATTTTTCGTTATTCAGGGACACTATTTACTTTGATGCTGAACGCGGATACAGATAGGCCTGGAGTTGGAATTGGGTACATAAACACTGCCGAGAATGAATCCTTCATCTATGAATGTTTCGAGGTTTTCGAAGTAAACAAGGTAATTAATGGGAAAGCAAAGCGATCAATACCACTTGAGGTTCTGCATGGGATAAAGAATAAGACTGAAATTCAAGACAATTCTATTTACGAATTTAAGCTAGATCGTTCGACAGATCGGCATTCGCTCACAGCATCAGATCAAAACCCAGAGAACATCGAGTTTATCGACTGTCTAAGTGAGAGCGCCGAACATGAAGCCACTTCCTTAGATTCGTGGCAAGATTACAAAGACTTCGTTTCTAACATGTATAGTCGCGACAGAGCAGCTGTCTTCCGCGGTGTTTCTAGAAAATCGTTCAAACTAAGAACTAGTTTTCATCGACTTGGCCGAACGAATCTAGAGCGTTATCGTCATGAGGACTTGCCTGTCTTCGGTGATCTTGCGGAGACCATAGGTGGCGTTAATGTTGGCAATGAAAACGGCGCAATGTGGGCCTATGCGCAACATCATGGTTTTCCTACCCCGTTACTTGACTGGAGTGAATCAGCATATGTTGCCGCATACTTTGCTCTTTCAGACAGATTAAATTCTATCGAAGATGAAGAGCCGGCAAGGATTTACATACTCTCAGGTTCATATGTACTAGAGCATAGTCCACAGTTCTTAAACTTGTCTGAAACCGCACCTCGAATCAATATTTTCAAACCAAAGTCAAAAGGAAATCAACGCTTAATATTTCAGCGAGGTTTATTCCTAATTTCAAACGTTATAGATATCGAGTCGTATCTCATGAAAGTATCCACTAATAAGCAACAAGGTGTGTCGCCGCTCACCATCGTTGATATACCCGCTTCAGAGGCACGAAGAGCAATTGCAGACCTTGCATTCATGGGAACACATGCTATGTCACTATTTCCGGGCTTAGACGGCGCAACGAAATTTGCGATGAACAAGCAATTCTTTAAGCCATAAAGACGCCCCTCCGAACGCGCGAATGCGAGCAAGAGTGCGCGGACAGGCCTTACATTTGACATGATCAACTCGGCAAGGCGCAATTTTTTCGTAAGGCACTGATAGATGATTGCATGGAATTGACGAAAAATGGGGCCAAGTCTTGACATACAACATTTACACGAGAACCATTGACTCAAAACCCAACCCATCTTTTGCTTAGGAGTTGTAAAGAATGCTTTCGTTGAGAAATACTAAGGTTGCTATAACAACGATCTTGGTTGCGTTTAGTGTTCCCGCCCATGCAAGTGGCAACCAGGCGATTTTGATGATCTTTTTTCTTGGGTTGATTGTCGCTCAGATATTTTTACTTGCGATGTTTTTCATTTTAAATGGAAGGAATCTTCGTGAATTCCCAGCTATTACTATCTTTGGAGTTTTGGGATGGATTGGATTGCTAACAATCCCGTCAAAATTTACTGAGGAATTTGAAATGTTTTGGGGCTTAAATGCCGGAAGCTCGCTGTACTATTCAGCGGCTTTTTTCCTTTTACTTTTTCCCTATATTTCTTTAAAGATATGGAGGGAAATCGTAAAAGCGTTGAAGAGTGGGGTCAAGTCTTGACATGTAAAAGAAGTAAGAAGAAATAACGAAGTAAGGGGTCAAAGGAAGTAAGGGGTCAAGCCTTACATTTGACATTAGACCGTAATGTGCAAACGAATCAACGCACGAAGGTATATTTTTTCGCAGAGCGTCAAAAGCAAGGCGCATTACGTCGAATGTCATTCTACAGCGACGATGTAGTACGCTATGCTGTTACACCCTACTGCACTGAATGTGCCGGACATAAATCACAATAATTGAGATTATTAAGATGCTCCATAAACTTTACGGTTTTTATTTTCTCAGCAAGGATAAGGAATTTTCCAGTAAGTTTCAGCTTGAAGATTCGGTCGAAAAGCTCAAACAAAAAGTTGAAAATGAGAAACGAAAAAATAGTTCTTATCCAAGATTTTCGTCCGATATTTCCGCTACAAAAGTAATGATTGAGTCATCTAACATCCCATTCTGGACAAATATGAAACCGCAGTTCACTGGGAAATTTGTACTCAAAAATGACACCAACTTTCTTATCGGAAGATTTGGCGTTCCAATATCGATCCGATTAATTATTTTGATTCTTTTATGTGCGGGTTTCTATACAAGCGCAATTGAAATTTTTCGCTATTTCACGATACCGAGCACTAAATTACCTAGCGAGATTCTTTTCTTTTTAGGTGCGAATCATTTCTTCATGCTTTGGGGATATCTTGTGTCGGAAAATGATGTCTCAGATATCTCAGACGCTATACGATCAGCATTACAAGACAACGAGTAAAACAGGAATCTCTCAAATATCGCTAGCACGCAGAAAATAACGTAACACATAAATCATTGCTTGTTCTTATTAGATAATTCGTTAATAAATCGCAAGGAATGGACACAATGTACAAGTCCTACTAGCTGTACAGATCGTGAGAACTTTGAGTGTGAAAAATAGGGATACTCGAACATGAAATCTAATTTCTCTCTGATACTTCTCTTATTTTTCTTGCTTGGTTGTAGCTTTTCACATAAATCAACAGTCAATACCAATGGCGACCAACAACAATCGATTTATAAATACGAATATGCATTAATAGAAATCAAAGAACTGAACAAGAATATTTGGGTGTTAGACACCGATGAACGCGCTGTGAAATTTAAAACTTCTTTCGACCGCCTAGTTCCAACACGATCACATAAAAGTTTAAAGTACCAAATCAATGACCAAATTTCATTTGAAGCAAACGGTGTTCAGAAAAGCACGGGGTCACCCATTAGCCCCCGGTAGTCAAGAAGTCGAACCAAATACTCGCAAATGACCGCGATAATTTTTATTACACCACCACACGCCTGTTTCAAAATGCCATCGTGCCTTTTGCTTCGTCGTGTGGTTGCGTGAATCGCACCAGTCACCCATGTGGTTCTAGCGAAAATGGTGTTGCTGTTTTCGCCCAAGTAGCGCAGCTACTCCAGAAGCATCTCAGTACCGCTTTGTGTCCAATTGATGGGCAGATCTGTGGCTACCTTTCGGTTCCAACCCCTTGTGGCTCACATTGCAGACGACTCATTTCGAACAAACTAACGTGATGGCAAATGCTGCGTGTCCAATCAGTCCTGATGGCTTCGTATCCAACCCCGTTGCCTGGCTCACGCAGCCCTGCCAAACCTTAAGTGAAGCATCGCTCCACGGAAAATACCTCACCTGTTTTAAGCATATGAAAACAGGCTCTTGCTAACTTGTGCGCTACCGCTTTGATCGCCACGATGCCGTTGCGTTTGGCCTTCTTACGCTGATAAAACTTTTTCGCCGCTTCGCTGTAGCGGATTGCAAAGTTAGCAGCCTCGACGTACGCCCACGCTAAGAAGCGATTGCCATTCTTGGTATTGCCTTCGCCTTTCTTCTTGCCGTTTGACGTATGTATGCTGCCAACGCATCGGCAATACGACACGTAATTCCCGACATCTTTAAATCGTTCGATTGAGCCCGTTTCTAACAGAATTACGGTTGCCAGTACATCACCAATTCCAGCCACACTTTTGAGTAATGGAAAGCCAGGATGGTGTCGGCAATGGCTTGCCAGCGCTTTCTCAATCAGGTCGATTTGTTGATCTGTCGATTGCATCAAACTTAAATTGGCTTTCATCGCTATCGATGCCATTTCTTCGAGACCCATCGCATCAATATCACTGGAAGATAATTTCTTAATGAGATTGCTCGATAAATGTGCGCCGCGGTGTTGATCCATTTGCGTTTCAATTGACAAAATATGTATCGATCGTTGCTGTACCAATTGCATGCGCTTACGTGCCAAGTCACGAACTACACGTTGTTCCTTCGGCATAATGTGCCCGGTTGGTAATAGGCCTAAACGAAACACATGCGCCAAATGACGTGCATCGGATTCGTCGCCACGATGCTTTAAACCGTCATATTGTTTAATTGCCGTCGTATTGGCCAAGTGAACTCGAAAACCTTGTGCTTGCAAGCCATCCACCAACCAATACCAATTAAAGGTTGACTCCACCACGACACCAGCCAGTTGCGATTGATATGGCATCAACGCGCCACAAATCTCGTCTAAATTATTCGGATGCCTTCTGCTATAAATCACTTTGTCTGATTCATCCAAAATAGCCACAACACTATTGTTCGAATGTAGGTCTATGCCGCAAAATAACATACCGTCCTCCCCGTTAAAGTTTCGTTTCGCAACTCAACTTTACTCCAACGGCATACGCTATTGGAGGGAGGCGGCTAGATGATTATCAGACCTTAAATTTGACATTTTAAGAACGTAACATGAAGACGAAGCAAATCATCTATTCGTATATTTTTGCTTCGCACCTGCAGCTTCAAAAATATAATCGCTACCCAAGCAGCGATTATTTATCTCTTAAGCTACGCACAATCGTGGTGAGTACACTTTGATCTACGCTGACGTTGTTTAAGACCACGGTGAATTTTCCATCACTCAGACGATAGGCAATTAGGGATCGATAGTTTGCTGTTTTTCCGGGTGTCCAGAATGTTGCTTGATTGTTTTCTAAAACAACACGACCACCCAGAGCATAGTTTTCGGAAGCGACATTCACGGTGCTTAATTGTTGCAGGCTGGATGTCGACAGATATTGCGTGTTACGCAATGCATCCATTATGGTCCGTATATCAGCAACACAGCTATAGAATGAACCTGATGCCGCAGCAAATTTCGGGATTATGCTTTGTTGTTCTTGACGCGGTTCGCCAGAAGAATAGTTTTTCGCGTCCAAGTCACTAAACGGAAAACTCGCAGCAGGTAGTCCCGTATTCGCTAAGCTCAGTGGTTCAATTAACTCACGATTGACTAGCGCTTCAAAACTTATTTTGCTAGCTCGTTCAAGCAGTGCTCGTATCAAAATCCAATTAGTTACTGAATAGTCCCATCCTTCGCCTGGTTTAAATGCGAGCGGTGCTTGTGCCCACTTCAAATAAGCGTCTTGTGCATTGATCGATGATTGCCGCAAGGACGAATCCAGCCGCAAGGCAGCCGTTGCACCGTCGGGGATGCCACTTGCGTTACTCAGCAAATGACGAATCGTAACAACATCCCCTGTCTGCTTTGGCAAGCCATCAAGATAACGAGCGATTGGCGCATCAAGGTCTAACTGCTGCTTATCGACAAGGCGTAGAACAATTAATGCGGTGAAAAACTTGGAAACCGAACCCACTTGAAAGCGTGTATTTACATCAAATTTGCGGGTATTCTTGAAATCTGGCAAACCAAAGCCGGAGAAGCGACCAACATCTGTGCGATTTTCTGCATGAAAGACGACGCCGTTAAAATCATGGGGAACCACGCTTTGTGGCACATTATTTTCTACATGCGCGCATGCTGAAGTGAAGGTAGCAAGCCACACTACCAATACAAAACTTAATAATCGCATTTCTTCTCCATTTATTCGTTACAACGATCGTGGCTCGGTATTTCGCTTCGGTTTGACAGCGTTGTTTTTTAAAGTTCAATTACAATTGAATCGCTGAAATACGTTTCAACCAACGGGCGTGGGAATCAAGTCTTACATTTCACAATAGTTCAGAAACAGTATGAAGCGCTGCGCTATTACGCCCTAGTGCACTTGCCATACAAGATTGATCAAATGCACCATTCGTTCAAAGCCAGCCTCCGATGATATTCGCTAAAACACGTTCATGGTTTAACTTGGTGTCGACAAGTATTCACGAACCATTTGACGTGCACGATGAAGGCGACTTTTTACTGCTGTTATTGATTCGTTGAGCTGCTCGCTTATTTCGGTGATCGTTAAGTCCGCAAAATCTCGCAGCAAAATCACCTGTAAGTAATGTGGGGGCAATGACTCCAACGCAGCAATCAGATCAAGCCGCAGCTCTGCGGCTGGCCTTGTTTCGATCATCGCTGCCCATACTTCATCTTCGACGTGAAGATCGATATGAAATCGACGAAACAACGTGTAGCACTGTCGCTTTAAGATCGTGAACATCCAGGCAGTGGCTGACGTCAATTGTCGTAAGGTAGCAAATCGTCGGGTCACCACCAACAGGGTCTCTTGCACTGCATCCTCAGCGTACGATGCGTGACAATGTCGCTGCGCATATCGCCGTAAATCTGGGTACCAGTGCTCAAGTAAGTTCGCAATCGCAACTGGTTCTCCCGTTTGCGCTCTGAGCATCATCTGTTCGATATTCACAGTACCACTCATCGCGCTGCACTCCGCTGTTGAATGAGATCCTCAACGGACCAATGATCATCTGCGTGACGACCGTAGTTGACTGCGACCACCATACCTTCGGTATTCACTAAGAAGTCCGCAGGCAAACCGAACATCGATTCAACACCATTTGGCAAATGCACACCAAACTGCGCAGCGCCCTTAATTGCCGACCACCATGCAGCGGGATGCGCCACCGCGAGTATGGAATTTTGAACACCAAAAGCGTCATACAGCTGTCGCGTTGGGTCGGCAATGACACGCACTTTTCCATCATGCAAATGGTCCACCAGCTGCTCCCGTGTTGATTGAAAGATGATGACTTCTTGAATTCCTGCTTGATGAATTTTCTCATGATTTTGGAAAAACTCACGCACATGAAGATTACAAATAGCGCATTGCGCGTAGCGCCTAAATTGCAAATGCGTCCATAAAGTTTGGTGCGGGACTTGTAGCATCTCGCCTTGAATATCGTGCCAGTTCTTTGCTGGGACTCGACTATTGATCTGCAATTGAAGGGATTTCGCCATCATAACTCCTTAATATCAGTTGAATTTCAAACGATTCAAAAGACTAGTGGGGAGAAATGCGGATTTAGGTTCGCACGTTTGAAAAAAATTTTCATTCATGCTCTAGAAAAGAACGAAAGCGGGCCTTAAATCTGAAGCTTCTTGATATTAATTTGAACACAGATGGGGTCAAACATTAACCCCGGCAATCAAGTAATCAAGCTAAATTCTCGCAAGTTAGCGCGAAAAAAGTTTTTAAGAAGTAAAACACCAGCACGGTTTGATAACACAAACCTAAGCCGTATAAAACGCCCCAATCGCAGCAAACTCTTCCCGCCAAAGTGTTCGAGCTTGCTCTAACGCTTCTTGTAAATTCCAGCTTGGATCAACTTTCTTGCGTATGCGTTCGAGAATCTCGAATTGCAGTGCTTTCCCCGCTGAGACTTTGAAATCGGCTTGTAGCGCATGGCGTCGGTGGCTGCCGAGTTTGAGTTCGAACTGCATACGATTTAGCGCGCCTTGCACGTCGGCACTGCTATCGATCCACTGCATACCTGTTTCTGTGTTGTACACGCGATAGATGCCAGCACGATCATCTTGCTGTTTGTAATCTTCTCGTCCTTGTTTATTCTTGTGCTTATGGTTTTGCTGACCGCTATTCTGATCGCTATTCTGATTGTATTGCTCATGGTCTTGCGTGCTGTCTTGCTGATTTTTAATCAAATCTTGTTTCATGTTTTCTTCTCTCAAAAAGAGTCTTTATCGTATCGCTTTGGTCGGCACTAAACTCACATTCAGCCGCTACTATGCTGTCACTAAGCCAGCTAGTCGTATCAAATAGTTTTTATAATCAACAGGCCAAGCCTCGATCATTTGTAAAAACTTTGCTTGGTCTAATGCAAACAAGGCGCGCAGTGCGTCTTCATAATTGGGCAGGTGAGCCGCGATGTGTGACATGGCTTTGTAAGTGCGCTCTTGCATTGCGCGCATCTGATCTTCACTACCACTTTGCTTGCGTGCCTCATCAATCAGCTTGCGCAGTGCCACCGATGCACCACCTGGTTGCAATGCCAACCAATCCCAATGACGCGGCAACAGAGTCACTTCTCTTGAGACCACACCCAACTTAGGCCGCCCACGCGAGCGACTCTCTGGCTGCTTCTCTTCATTTGTAGGTTCGACTAGTTTCTCATAGTTCGTATAGCGCTCTTTCACCGCCAATTTACTTCCGCTTAAATCAAGATCAATCGCATCACCCAAATGGTCATCGATTACTTGAAATTGGCCTTGAAATAATTCTTGCGCATCGGTTTGCTCCTTTAGATACAAAGCCACTTCTTCCAACGTTCCTGCTTTGGGGACGCGATCCTCACAAAACACTGTGTAATTTTTCATACTTCACCCTCGATATGCTTCGCTTGCGAAGACTTTGTTTACCTTGCCTTTATGCGCAATTTAGATGGCAACTTACTTGATAGCCAAGCTAGTACCCAAGAACAAATAATACCCGGGTAAATATTCAAAGTCAATTTTACCCGTATAAAATTAGAACAGAATGATCAATGATATTTGTTGCTGATATTTGGTCTTCGCGCTGCGATCTGCAGATATCTACATATATGACCTCAAATTTAACAAAATATCGATATCCAATTTGAGGCCAATCATTCCGCAGATGACTTTTTTATCCTGAACAATTAAAATGTAAAAAAAGTTAGCCTCTTCTTTATTTAACCGGAGTTAATATGAAATTGTTTCGCCAACTTGCTGTTATTTCGTTTGTGTTAAGCACCGCCAATCCTGTATGGGCAGCCGATAAACCCAGTGACATTGTTGGCATCAAGTTGGGTATGACTGCCGATCAAGTACGAGCGGCTCTAAAAGCACACGACGCAAATATGAAAATTGTAGATTATGCGAGTTGGAAAGCCGCGCCAGGAGTACCTGCTTCATTGGCCAAGATTCGTGGCTGCGGCACACCGATGCCTGGAGGCGTCGGCCCATATGACGTTTGCAAAGACACGATCGACGTCAGCTTTGGTCATATATCCAAAAAAGCGCTTTTTATAACGCGCCAGCTTCGCTTTGATCGCAATACCATGTTGGTGAAAAATGTAGTCGATAGCTTAGCTGAAAAATTTGGCGCGCCAACCTTTATCCGAGACACCACACAGATATGGGCCTACGGTGCGGATGGTGCGGCCATCAAAAACCTCGATTGCGCAATTTCGGATATGAATCTTCCGTTCGCAGAACATCGAGCTCATTGTGCAAATGTCTACAGTGCCTACATCAGACAAGCCGCTGGTAACTTTGCTACGGAAATGTTCGTTAATATCTACCAAAGTAAGTTGTTCTTTGAAGAGCAAGCAGCCTTCAATAATGCGGTTAACGCAGACCGCACCGAAAAAGAAAAAGCAGCGAAGGAAAATAAAGTTAAGCTCTAAACTCAGACTTGAAGAAGTTACTAATGAGAGGGAAAAACACCCTCTCTATCTAGATCTATATATAGCTTTTCCATCAATTGTCTGCCCCAAAAAACTTTCTTATTACGACACGAAGAAAACCGCGGGGGTACTCATTAGCCTCTGGTAGTCAAGAAGTCGAACTAAACACGCATTTGTTGTGTTTCTTGATGGCAGCAATCGGTGATGCTCGCCACGATCAGTTGATAATTGCATTTGAGAGTTTGAGTAGATTTGTCAGAGCTGTAGTTTGACAAACCACCGCAAACTCAAATGGCTCAAAAATATTGCTAAGTCATTTGCGTCGAATAGTGATGGGATGATGCTCACCTTGCGCGCGTAGTTCGCTACGATTGATGAAATTCAACCAGCATTGCCGTCTCACGCTACGGCAAAAGTACGCTCTCAAGAATTCAATCAGTGTGAAATTGATAAATTTTGCAAGCAACTTACATCTTAAAATTAATGTGCTTTTTTCTACGTCACAGTTATACTGATCGCAAGACCATTTCGGGCGATTAGCATCGTTCGATTCAAATAGACTAGACGCGATCAATATATGAATCAAAATTCTGCATCTGAGCTCCACCGTTTGCTACCCGGCGTACCGAAAATTGAGTCTCCATTTTTTGAAACGCTATTTGCTAACGCGGAATCGCACTTACAACAAATAGCGAAGCAACTACATACTTATGGGGTTGCTGCTATTAAGTTTCCCGAGGCTGAGTTTGACCAGCTGGTTGAAGATATCAAAGCGTCGCTTACTAAAGCATTTGACGAGAACAGTATGGCGCAATTTCGTGCTGGGCGAGCTGCTGACTTACGCATACTCAATGCTTGGCAATTTGATGCCAACGTGCGTCGTATCGCCGCAAATCAGAGCATCATTAACCTATTGAGTAAGCTCTATGGTGCGCAAGCATGGCCTTTTCAAACATTGAATTTTCCGGTTGGCACGCAGCAAGCACTACATTCTGATGCAGTACATTTTAATTCGGTACCAGAGCGGTTTATGTGCGGTGTTTGGGTAGCGTTTGAAGATATTACGGTTGATAATGGGCCGTTATTTTATTACCCAGGCAGTCACCGCTTTCCAATCTATACCAACGAGCATTTGGGACGTTGCGTTTCGACCTTGCCAAGCAGACCTGATCAAACGATGTATGAACCAATGTGGCAGGCCTTGGTAGACGCGCACGGAATCAAACCTAAGAAATTCCTTGCAAAAAAAGGCGATGCGTTAATTTGGGCGGCCAACTTATTGCACGGTGGTAGCCCACATATCAATCGGCAAGCTAGCCGCTGGTCACAGGTTACGCACTATTTCTTCGAAGACTGTGCATGGTATTCGCCATTATTTTCGGATCCATTTTATGGACAAATTTATTTCCGAAAATTGATCAATATTCAAAATGGACATTTTATGCCCAATCGCTACGCGGGCTGGGAAATTCCAAATCAATTTATTGATTCAACGCGCTCAACGCAACCCGATGGCCCATATCACTTTGACGCAAATGCTTATTTAGAAGCCAATCCTGATGTGGCGCAAGCTGGCATGGATGGATTAGATCATTACATTCGTCATGGTCATGCGGAAAGACGTCGCCTTCGCTAATTAAATAGGCGCAAATCAACTCAAAATAGACATAGTTGTCGACATTCACGATGATTTGCGCCCTTAAGCGCACTGAGGATGAATTTACCTAAATCAATTCATCACATCAATTCATCGTATCAAATTATTGCACCACAATTTCAACGCGTCGATTCATTGCACGACCTTCTTCGGTCTTATTGGTCGCAATGGGGGCGAAGTTGGCAATACCTTTAGCGATGAGACGGCGCTTCTCGACACCCGCTTGTATCAGGGCTTGCACAATGGCTTGAGCGCGCGCTTGGCTTAAACTCAGATTGCTGTCTATGCTGCCGATATTATCGGTGTGTCCGACGACAATGATATTCAGATTGTTCTGCGCTTTGAGCGCGTTGGCTAGCTCGCTTAGCTGAGTTTGACTCTCTGCCTTCAATTCAGTTTTACCGGTATCAAACATCAATCCGTATAAAGATACATGGCCGGTATTGTCTAAGTTTTGTTTTAAAGCTTCCGCATTCACACTGACTTGCCCCGTTGGCTGGGCTTTTTCTTCGATAATTTGGATAAAAGTAGACACCATAGGATCGACTTTTTTTCCACCACCAAATGCTATCGAGTTATACACAACAACGTGGGTCTTCGACGTTCTACCATTGGCAGGAAAACTACCAACAATCAGCCGCCCTTCTTGATTATCGATCGCATCATAATGACTATATCCGTTGTGATGCCCGTTATCCCATTTCAACTGACGTTCAAATGGCTTTGCTTGATCGCGCCAAGCACGATACAGGTCATCACATTTTTGATCACAAGTGACGTTGATTTGCATACCTGCTTTTAACAAAGCATCGCGATAATTACGATGCACTTCTAAAGTGGTCTTACCCACTGGCGAAAGATAATGCAGACGTGTTTCTTTGCCTTCAATCAGTTTCCACTCCGCTGTTTTAGCGCCATCTAATTTGGCGACCTTAGCTTGAGGAATTGCCGCCTCAGTCCATTCTGTCTGTAAATAGCCAGTCATACGAGAAGCTTGAAAGCGCTGTATCAAGGGATGATCTTGGCCTTTAGAAATATCACTGCTCTGCGCAAAGCTATGAGAACTCACCGAAGTAAGTGCGGCTAGCGTCACCAGCAAAAAACCAGTACGCACAGCAGTTATCATTTTCTTTTTCATAATCAAATAAAGAATTAATAAAGAGTGCATATTTTAACAAATCAGATATCAAAGTCCTTACTTATACCTAAGCAATTGCTAAAAAAACTGACGCATTCCTCATCCCTAAGTTGAGCACTTGTTTTTGAGTACTTGTTTGTGAAAAGCGCTCAACAGTGCTGCTTACTTCATCAAAAATTCACTTCTGTTCCAACACCCGCTTGAGTTGTCGTGCAAACTCTTCAAAGAACAAGCCGACATGCAAGCCATCAACAAACACATGATTGACACGCACATTGAATGGCAACATGGTTTGCTCGCCATTCTTGACATATCGTCCCCATGACACGCGTGGGATTGCGTCGTCTCGGTCTAGGCTTAAGGTGTGATCTAAACCGGTGAATGATATCCACGGCAAAGAAGACATAAATACCAAGTCATCGCGCCCTGCTGCTTTACTGAAATTGAAATAGCAAGTCGATTCTTCGACCGCTTGTTTCAAATCGCGATCAAATTGCAGTAAGTCATTGCCGCAATCCATGGTGATGATTCTGAATAAATCTTCCCCGTTTTTAAGATGCGTAAACGATGGATGTACCGCATCGTGAAGAAACACAGCGTCATCACGAATACGGTAGCGAAAATTCTCGATTTGATTCATTGACTGAATCGTCAAATAAATTAAGGTGCTGTTTAAAGAAATGGATTTTGCTTTGACAAATTCAGGTAATCCAGTGATATCGACTGGCGTGTTCACGTTATAAAAAGGCAAATCGACTTTTCTAAAAAACGCAAAGTGTTCTCGTCGATTCCAAGTATTGATATCAATTTTTTTCATGCTGATTTGGTGTGGATGTGAATATCAAAAAATTACTCTGATATTTAAGTTGCAGGCTTGAGCTAGATCACCCAATTGTTTTCTTTGGGTTTTCAAGATGGAAATCGACATGATACCGAAAAGTACCGCAACTGCGCTGGACTAAGAGATCGCCTAGGCTTACACAAAGGCTGCCAATTGGCTTTCTAAATGTGAACATATGAAGATGAATCTATGAATGTGGATTCGTCACTACTGTTATCAATGCCGCTGCGCAAATGAAGTTTCATCAGACGAACAAATCACCGATTCGTCAACAATTACTCTTATTCACAAGATAGTTATTCTGCTTCAGTCAATGCCCATGCAGAGACTAACAAAGAAGCGCCGAAAAAAACAGCGAATAGCACCATTACCGTGACAGAAAACTGAGCTTGCGCAAGATCGTGCCAAGCTTTCTCAAATAAGGAGCTTGATAGCACTTGCCACATCAATGCGAAGAGTCCGGCAGCAAATGCGATCAACGAATAAGAATGATGTGTTTTTCTTTGCGCTGGAATTTTTTGCATGACACGAACACTAAAGCCATCATCGGCTACCGGCCCGTCATAAGCGTCACTTAATAGTGCTTCAATATTGGGTTCGACTGGATGAGTCACGTGTTTGTCCCTTTCATTTTGTTTTTCCAAGCGTCTAACCACGTTTGCAATTTTGCTTTGCCACGCGTCGCATTCGATTTTACGGTGCCCAAAGACATGCCTAAGATTTGTGCAACTTCTTCGTGACTTAAGTCTAATTGAACGCAATGTAATAAGACCAGTTGCTCGTTCGGATTCAAACTTTGCAGCGCGCGTTCAAAATCAATTTTTAAATCTATGTACTGCGAAGTTGTTGGCGCACTCGAAGCTAAGTTTTCATCATAATCGGATTGTTCTTCAACCGCAGCTAACTCATCATGAGTACGCTGAAATTGATCAGCATATTTCAAGAAATGTGTGTACGCGATGCGATAGAGCCAAGTCGAAAATCGCGCGTCACCACGAAACTGATCTAGCTTGCGCCAAGCGATTAGAAAGGTCTCTTGGGCTAAATCATCAGCCGCCGCATGATCACCTTTGGTCAAACGACGTAATAAGGCGCGCACCATCCCTTGATGGCGGCGCACCAACATTTCAAAAGCACGATGATCCTTATTCAGGCGCGCCCGAACAACCAAGGCTTGATCAATCCGTGCTTCTGCAGCCTTATCTTGCGAGCTCTGCATCACGACGATTGAGCCACCAACTCAATAAATAACCACAACCTGAGATCAAAGGTAAAAGACCAAAACCCCATAGTTCACCAATCTGATGACCAGAATCAAATTCAATCGGTAGTACCAAGAACATTAAAATGATGCCCAAGCCGATGCTAACTAAAGTAATACCACGACGACGTTCACAAAATGCGACTTGCGGTTCGGTCATTAGTTGTGCTGGCAAATCCATCCCTTTATCCGCTAAATAAATCAAGGTTTGATAACGTGCCTTTGTTTGCTTATGGCGATACACGAGTACGGCGCACACCGCTAATAGCGGCGCTAAACACAAAATTAAGGGAAGAATAAATTCGATTCTCATGGTGAGTTTCCTTTTTGATTGCGAGGCATCGCTGCCTGACTTGGCTTAACTTGCACATTTAGTGGCATGCGATTGGCGTAATATTGCACCAATCCATCTGCCGCTGGTGGATCATAGTTGGATAAAGCGACAACGATATCACCGGTTGCTGGGTAGATGCGCAAGGCACCATTCATTCCTTCAGCACCACCTTCATGCCCGAAATAGCGGGCATCTTTCGAGCCACCTAATTGAAATCCATAACCATAGAGTTGACTAGGCACCTGTGCCTGACTTGCTTTAGCAAGCCACGCTGCGGACAATAAACGACCTTTCAGTAAGGCATCAGCAAATCGAACTAAATCACGCGCGGTCGAGTAACCACCACCCGCTGCAGTACCACGCCATGGCAAAGTCTCGTGTGCATCGATCAAACCAGTTTCTGCATTGGTGTAAGCGATCGCGATTTTTTGTTTAACCTTCTCTTCTGGTTCTGTACCCGTATCCGTCATACCTGCGGGCTGTAAGATCGCTTGTTGTATATGACGATCATATGGCTTACCTGTCACCGCTTCAATAATCGCGCCTAGCAATACATATCCATAATTGGAATAAGCTTCTTGGCTACCTGGCGCGAACGCGGTACTGCGTTCACCAAATAGACGCAAATAATCTGCGTGCTCACGAATTGATGTGCGTTGCTTCGCATACTCATCGGTAAAGATATCGCCAGTTCCACCGGTATGGGTTAATAAATGTTGTATCGTTACTTGATTGGCTAACGAC
The DNA here is from genome assembly GCF_014652415.1 of Affinundibacterium macrobrachii. Classification (GTDB taxonomy): domain Bacteria; phylum Pseudomonadota; class Gammaproteobacteria; order Burkholderiales; family Burkholderiaceae_D; genus Undibacterium; species Undibacterium macrobrachii. Next base: position 128,670 of record NZ_BMYT01000005.1, on the reverse strand, counting down.
TTATTTGAATAGCTGGGCAAATAGCGTGCGATTGGTGCGTCTATAGCGATACGTCGCTGTTCGACTAATTGCAAAATGGCGACGGCTGTCAGCATCTTGTACATAGAACCAACCCGAAAACGTGTTTGATTAGTGTTCTTTAGTTGCCGAGCTTGATCTGCATAGCCCCAACTTTGTTGTTGCAGGATTTTTCCATGCCGCGCCACCGCAAACACACCAGAAAAACTTCCCTCGGCGGCCAACTTGTCTGCTTTACGCTGTAGCTTTTGCCAAGCCTCTTGTGCAGCTAATCGCTGCGGCATTAAATCTTCTGGTGTCACTGGCATTGGTGTGAGACCAAAACTCTTCACCTGATCTGGCTTGTTCTCATGAACCTCTAAGTTCATCGTACCAACCCGATCGCCATCTTTTTCACGCAAGATAATCGATACACGATGTGGTCCATTCGGCGTAATACGCAGAACTTCTAACTCGCCTATCATTTTTTTCAAACCCAGTTCATTCTCCACCGACAGATTCGAATCATGCGCATCTTTAAATGCTTTCAACAACGCAGCATCTCCGGCATTGAAGGCTTTAAGACGCTGTGCGGCGAGCTGAGCTGCTGGTGTATTTGGGAAGGAGATGACGCTTGCGATGGCAGACGATGCAAGCCAAACGCTTGCTCCCGCGACCACAAATCCACAATATTTCTTGATCAATTTCATTTTAAATCCTTTCTATGTTGAGTGATGACCTACCAACTTAGATACTTGAATCAATCAATTTGGATTCATGAATTTGAAATTAATCTTAAATAATTCTGAAAATAATTTGAAGTTTTTCATTCTATTCCCAGAATATCGCGGTTCATCGCTTTTTCCTCATTTACGACCTCTCTGTTCTATACAGTACAAACATCAACAAACAGGAGAAGATCAAATGAAACTCGCGACAAAAACACAAAACATTTTTCGTTCAGCACAGATTGCAACATTGACTGCAGCATTGGTCGCAATCTCATGTGGGATGACGGTAGCGAATGCAACTGAGTTGAAAAATCTTTCTTCCTCATCGCCTTCTACTGGCGCAGCAATATCACTAAATTCCAATCAAGCATCAAAACATACAGATAATCAATCTGATGCAGCGCCAGTAAAGATCGATCAAATTTACACACCCAACATCGGTGGCATTCAACAAGCAATTGAAATCAAAACCGATGACGCCAAGCGTCCTATATTACTTTTTTTATCCGGTGGCCCTGGTAGTTCCATGATGCCAAACGCCAAGGCATTTACCAACGCCCTAAAGGATAGATTCACCATCGTGCAATGGGATCAAAGAGATGCGGGCAAAACTTTACAATTGAATCCATCACCGATCACGCCATCTGCGAGTTTGATGGGAAAAGATACCTATGAAGTAATACGCTTTCTACAAAAGGAATTACATCAAGAAAAAGTTTATCTTCTAGGTAGCTCTTGGGGAAATGTACTCGGTTTTTATATAGTCAGAAATCACCCCGAACTATTACATGCCTACTTTGCAGCGAATCCGGTCGTGAGCCAATTAGAAAGCGAGAAGCAATTACTTGAGATCCTAAAAGAGTCTTTAAAAGAAAACGCAACGGCTAGTCAAGAACTGGCTCAGGTTAATATTCCCTTTAAAGTCGATGAAGACTTATTCTATTTAAGAAAATGGCTGTTCTTCAAAGAAGGAAAATCCTTCGCTACAAGTGCGGAGTTCAAAAACGGTTTTATGCAGTGGTCAAAAACATGGTCACCCGCCTGGAATGAGGTGATGGCTATCGACCTTCCAAAAACGCTAAAGACCGTCAACTGCCCTATTTATTTTATGGTGGGGAAAAATGATATCCAAACATCGACACCAATCACGGTCAATTATTTTGAAAATGTTGTAGCTCCGAAAAAAGGCTTATTTATGTTCTCTAACTCTGGCCATCAAATTCACAAAGATGAATCTGCTGAGTTTCAACAAAAAATCATCGAAGTATTGGATACGATGCAAATGAAACGCAATTAACAAACATAATAAACTTAACGATCAAATAGCCTAGTCTGATCGAATAAAAATGATGATCGTAGGCTCGCATCAATCAACTACAAACATTCATCAACTGTGCAGTATTTTTCTTCAGTGAGAGATGCTGCACAATGCACTTCTGCCTCACAAATTCGATTACAGTCCAGAGCAATCTGTGTGAAATTGACTGTAACTGCATTTCCCAATCCAGAGCCGACACAGATAGTACCGTTGTGACCGACAACAATTCCACGCAAAATCAATTTGAACATGCCGACAACTTGGTTACAATTGAGTAAATTCTCTACGCCTAGCATTAAACACCACACATGGTATCGAAGATGCAAATTCAATTTACTCGCAAGATCCTAGTACTAAGTATCATCGCTAGCATAAGCAGCATCAGCAATACGACGCATGGACAGGCCGATGCTTTGTCTAAGCAAATAAGTGGTGTCGAGATTATGGAAGTTGCTCAATACCACGGGGGCGAAATTCCGCTGTCGTATGGGATCGCTCGGAATTGGTTTGCCTTAGAAGAACAAGGCATGCAAAGCGTGCTCAGAAAGAGTATGCCGAAAGTGAGTAAAGTCTATGACGCAATCGCTGACGAAAAGTCAAACAAAGCGAGTTACACGGGTAAATTGGTTAGCGAGGGGAAAACGACTCCGCTATTGTTCATTAAAGCGAGCTGGCTGCAAGATGGTGTAGTTCAAAAAGCGGTAAAAGCAGAAAGCGCGGAGATCTATCAATTGGGCAGTGAACAATTACGAGTCGAACATCAAGGCGCCAAATCTAAATCAAAAACCGAGCCGCTCAAATGCAAAATTTATTTGAGCAATGCCAAGCTCAAACAATTCATCACTGAAATCATCGAGCCAAACGAAGAGCCAAGCGATATTGAGACAGAATCAATTAATGTGATCTGGAGCGGCGACCTAGATAGAGACGGCAAACTCGATTTCGTCTTACGCAATACCTTCTATAACGGCGAACGTACCGAGTTGTATTTATCCTCCAAAGCAGGAAAGAATGAACACGCAAAATTAGTCGCTAGCATCCAGCGCCTAGGCTGCTAATCGTTGAAGATTTGAATTGCTCCACTCGTCGGTCGCGTTTTCAGATTTTTCTATACACCAAGCTACCTCACCATTTTTTTACCCTATTCATCTATGAACTGTAAAAATTGCACGCACAAGATTCACGGAAATTTTTGTTCTCATTGTGGGCAGGCAGTGAAACTCAAGCGCATCGACGGACATTTTATTGTGCACGAGATTGAGCACGTTTTGCATTTCGAAAAAGGGTTTCTCTTTACGATGAGAGAGCTACTACTGCGTCCGGGTGCGTCGGTAAAAGAATATGTAACTGAAAATCGCTCACGGCTTGTGAAGCCAATTATTTTCATTATCGTTACCTCTTTAATTTATACACTGATAGCGCACCTGTTTCATGTAGAAAAAGTCTCAAGCAATATCGGCACAAATATCAGTTCAACCGAACTGGCTATTTCGAACTGGATTCATTCGCACTATGGCTACGCCAACATTATCATGGGATTTTTTATCGCCTGTTGGCTCAGAATTTTCTTCAGAAAACATGACGTGAATTTCTTTGAGATTTTGATCCTACTTTGCTTCGTGATGGGTGTAGGAATGCTGTTCATCGCGGTTCCAGTTCTCATCTATGGATTGACAGGCTTTAATCTAAACACCCTATTCGGCGTAATTATTTTTGTCTACTTGGCATGGGCCATCGGCCAATTCTTCGATCAAAAAAGTAAGCTCAGCTACGTCAAGGCAGGGGTCGCTTATATTTTAGGATTCTCAACGTTTTCTATGTGTGCGTGGCTATTGGGTCTGGGTTACGATGCGTTTATTAAGTATCTGCATTAATTCAATTAAGCACGCCAGCTGCAACAGTTAAGTCATGTGCAAACATGCCAGACTAAGTTCTATTAACAGAGAGTGCACGACGATTTGCCGTGCGATAAGAGGAGTTTGATAGTGAGAAAATTATTGTTATACGTCGCGAATCGTATTCAAGTTATCTTGATTCTGTATGTGCTCAGTATTTTGGGAGCCGCGTTTCTATTCTCGCATTTGGAAAGCAAAACATTTGTTGATGGTCTATGGTGGGCATGTGTCACCTCTTTAACGATTGGCTATGGAGATCTATCACCCATGACGATCGAAGGTCGCCTGATGGCAATCGTCTTTGCGCATTTCTGGATTTTTTGCATTATCCCCATGATCATCGCCAGCATCATCACAAATATTCTCGTCGACAAGAGCGCGTTCACACATGACGAACAGGAGTGGCAAGAAAAAAGTCTGCAAAAAATTGCAGACAAATTAGGCATTCCGCTTGATCCACCACCTCGGGATTTCTGATTGATTTACCTAAGCTAGATATTTGGACAAGCGGACTTATTTTCAGTCTTGTAGCAGCGAATTAATTCATTCAATTTATTCCTTATTTCGATGCTACATTCACTCGAACATTTTTCGAAGTTGGATCGGACTCATGAATCGCTAACAAATTAATTCCCAAACCAAAAATCACATAACCTTTCGCCTTCAAAAACTCAGTCAATTGTTTCTCATTAGATTTAATCTTTTCTATCATCATTTGCGGTTTGCAACGAGTGATGGATTCAGTTGCACCTTGTAGCGCCTCCATTTCCATACCTTCGATATCAATTTTAATGAAGTCGATTCTCGGCAATGCTAAATCGTCGATTGCGAACAATCTGGTTTCTATCGTTTTCTGTGCTGAATAATCGATCGTCTGTCCAATAAATTCAGTGCGTTCAGTTTTTCGAATTTCTAAACTTCCAAAACTGGATGGCACGAAGTGATTCGCTGCAGGTACTTGTATAGTTCCACTATTAGCGCCCACCGCAGCCCACATCGCACGTGCATTGAAACAATTGTTCATCGCGATATTGCCTGCAAGTGCATAAAAAATTCTTTCTTGCGCCTCTACACTAATAACTTCTCCCCAGCCATGCATATGCTTGGCCCACTCTATAGTGTGAACCCCGATGTTCGCACCACAATCGATCGCAACAACGCCTGGACCGCCAAATTCCTTACGGGTATTGAGAAGTTGCAACACAAAATCGACTTCGCTTGGATCAAAAGCAGAATTGTTTAATAGCTGATATCCCACACCATATCCGCCCCCCTCTATTAAGCGATAATCGTGGCGGTTAACTAACATACTTCCGTGATTCGTGGCTGCGATTACGAAAGCAATTGGGCGTAAATTAGCAATAGGCATTATTTGACTTTAAAAATGTTCAATTGAAGAGTAGCGTCCACGTTTTTTCAGCTCTTCTGACGTCAGTTTTCGCATCACAAACTCGATACCGCATTCTGCCACAGGCGTCAGTGTTTGATCAAAGCGATTTAATTGATAGCGATAGGTTGCATCTAGCAACTCTAATTTGAGCGTCTGAGCTTGCAATGAAAACTCCGACAACAATTGCATTAAGTTAATTGACCGAGATGACCACGAAGTCGATTTATGAATCGTAAAAGTCCACTTGTGATCATCGTTATATGTCGAAGGAAATTGTCCCTGCTCATAAAGATCTTCATCAGGAATCATCACAATTAAATGACCGCCTGGCCTCAACACACGCAACCAATTGATTAACGCTATACGGGGATCGACCATATGTTCCAAGCTATGGCTAGAATGCGCAAAATCTAAACTTGCATCTGGAATAGTAGCAAGGTACTGTGCATCACCATCCGGCAAATCCCAACTCTTGACACTCGTAATCAGAGGAAACTGTTCATGGTACTGCGCAATCGGATCGGAGCCGCAACCAATATCAATACCACTACCGACAAAATATCGTGTTGCAAACCGTTGATCATGAACCCGCCGCATAAGTGCTTTGCTAGTGCCCGTCATTACTCTTTCCTTTTTAAACTTTAATAAGTGAAGGGAAAATCTAGATTAGTCAACTAAGAAAGTTATACTTTAGGAGCAAAAAACTCAACTCTTTGATGTAGGCGATTTATAGCTAAGGATGAATGATCGCTGTTACACGTCGTCTAGTCCGTTCACGCATGGAACAATCGCGTAAGGTATCGGCAAGTGTTTCTAAATTTTTGATACCATACAAATGCAACTCGGAATAGCTAGTATCTGACGACCTAAGTTGCAATATGCAGTAACCCATCAAACGCATGCCAAATGGTGAATTTAAATCGAAATGTTCTATCGTAAAAAGCTCAACGTTGTCTTTTACTTTAGAAAATATACCGCGTTCCAACTTTACTCTTTGGGTGGTAATTTCATAGCGTAAGCCGCGCGCTTTGAACCAATAATAGAGGTAGCCAATACCGAGCGTCGGTACCACAACAAACCATTGCCAAACGCTATAAATAGTCGCCGGATGACCTTCAAATAAAACGCGTTCGGACTCATGCTCTACTTGTGCAGCGTAGGCTTGTAAATCGGTATTACAGAAGCGACACTTAATCGCGACTGCTTTGATGGTCTCGCCGCAAACTGGACAATCTTTTGTATCTGATTTTTCAATCGTCTGATTAGCTAACATCGTATCTTTATCTCTTTGTGATTGTTACACCAAGCGCGTAGTCTGCCACAAAGTTGATTGATTCGCTAACACGCATTTGCGTTCTTGTATCGTGCTCTGCTGCTCCCCCAGATCCGATTCCTCATATCATTTCCTCACATTAGTGATGTTGTGGGCAAAACCTCTCAGTAAAGTTCAATGTCAAAAACTAATTTTGACCAACTAACTAAAATACTTCACACTCCGATACCAATTGATGAATTATCGTCGCAGAATCAGTGATCTAAGACTGCCAAAGGTATCTTCTTCGGTGACTTTATCCCAGTAAATACCAAGCTAAACCAAAGATGAAGCACGATATTTGGGCAATTAAAGGGTTCAATCATGAAAAGAAATATCAGCTTGTTTTTAATTTTCCTTGCCAGCATCGCGTCGGTTTATGCCCTAGTCTATTTTATGAAAATGGAGAGCTTCACTTTTTCTTGGGCACTGAATTTTCTATTGATGATGTGGGTTTCTGTTTTTATTGAAGTTCAAAAGAGTACATTACAGTCGCCATACTTCAATCAGAAATCATGGGAGCGCCGAGGAAAAATTTACACCTATTTCGGTGTTGATGTTTTCAGAAAAATATTAGTCTTGGTTGGTTGGGAAAAGCTCATTCGAAAATCTAATCCGATAGAGAAAAATACGCAGGCACTGATTAACTTACATCATCAAACAAAAAAATCTGAACTAGGTCACTTACTCATCTTCTTGATTGTATTGGCTTTCAATATCTATGTTGCCTTACGATTTGGCGTGTTCAAATCTGTTTGGTTATTAGTCTTAAATATCCTATTGAACTTCTATCCAGTTATCTTGCAACGCTACAATCGCCCTCGTATAGAAAGAGCGATTCAGTTAAGTAAGAGAACATCGGTTGCTTGCAACTGACTTGCTCAACTTAACTCAATTAGAACTGCGCTGTGGCCGATTGTTAAAAAATTAGGCGTTTAAAATAACGCGCATTACATTATAATTTTGCGCTTTATCGCCACATCGCCTAGCGACACTCTGACATCGCAATGCCAATTTCAGATCAACTTTTACTTCTCATTAGCGGCTTTGGCGGCAGCCATGGATTACTACTCGCTGCTTATTTTTTCTTTCGCCAACCTGGAAGATGGAGTAATCGATTTCTAGCGTTGCTGGTCTTAATGCTGAGCATTCGCGTACTGAAATCGGTGCTATTTCATTTTAATCCGGCTATCGGTAAGCAAATTTTGCAAGTGGGCTTATCCGCCTGTTTTTTAATTGGTCCGCTACTGTATTGTTATTGCTTACATTTTCTCGGCAGATTTCAAACGTCTTCGCTGTACCGCCTTCATCTGATTATTCCCAGCGTATTAATTATTGTGATCGGGATTGTCTTCCCTTACCATTTGTACACACAACTGTGGGGCGGTATATTTTACAAATTAATTAATGCTGTCTGGTTGATTTATACAGTTGCATCCATCTATATTCTTTGGCCAAAACTCTCGTCGATTAAAGCAAACGATTGGCGTCAAGATGTCGACCTTTACATCGTTTTAAGTATCGTCATTGGCAGTGCGCTCGTTTGGGCTGCATATTTTTTTGCTGCATACACCTCATATATCTCAGGCGCACTGACCTTCACTTTTTTAATGGGTATCGGGGTTATGACGATATTCTTGCATATACAACAGCAAAGAAATAAAACCCCAAGTCCATACGCGAATAAGAAAATCGCAGATAAAGATGCACAGGCATTGATCGACGAGCTAGAACAATTTGTTCTCACACAAAAGGTCTTTTTGGATGCGAATCTAGCGCTACCCAAATTAGCGAAAAGTTTAGGTTGGTCAACCCCAAAGTTGTCCCAACTATTAAATGACAACCTACATAAATCGTTCAATGATTTTATTAATTTTTATCGAATTGAGCATGCGAAGAACTTACTCGGCAGTGATTCATCAATGAAAATGGAAGATCTGGCAAACAGCTCAGGCTTTAATTCGCTATCGACTTTCTATGCTGCCTTCAAAAAGTATACTCAGCTAACACCCGCGAAATATAAGGCTCTGCAAGGATTACAACATTCCGAAATTATAAATCCGTAATTCGAAATTGTAATTCGCGCTAGATCTACCCCAATTAGAAACTTATTCTTGCTCCTGTTTTTTCCGCAATCAATCAAGGAGCAACAATGCATTATTTTTTTATTTTTGTATTTTTTTTATTCCTGCATCCATCAAGCGATGCAATGCCGTTCGCCACTGAAAATCAGCATAGCGTGTCAGCAATTCAAGAAGTTCTGCGCAACTACATTGAGGGAACTTCTTATAATCGACGACAGCAAATCGCCAAAGCGTTTAATCCCGCAGCAGATCTCTTATTAGAAAAAGAAGGTCAGGCATTTGCCAAAGTGTCTGTCGCGGAATACCTCAACTGGTATAAGCCAGAGAATCAAGGCAAGTTCAATGGACGCATTGGCGAAATCTTGCAAATCGATGTAAGTGGCGATTTGGCGACTGCCAAAGCAGAGATCATTATTCCTCATCAACAACGCCGCTACATTGATACGTTTTTATTAAAAAACATCAATAATCAATGGCAAATTATTAGTAAAGCCGCAGTCAAACAATCATCCACCCAAAACGGTGCACGTATATTGTTTATTCTTTCTAGTGCGCACTACCACGGTAGCAGCATGTTGCCCGCTGGCGCGAGCTTTTCTGAAATCGTGAATGCCTATGATCGATTTAAACAAGCAGGATACACCGTCGATTTTGTAAGTCCAGAAGGTGGTGCAATACCACTTGCCTATATCGATACTTCGAATGCTCTACATAAGGCGCATTTATATGACAGCGACTTTATGTACGCTTTAAAACATACAAAAAGAGCAAATCAACTGCGAGCGCAAGACTATCGCGCCGTTCACTATATCGGTGGAAGTAATGCGATGTATGGTGTTGCAGAAGACGCTGATATCGGGCGCTTAGTAATGGAGATTTACGAACAGCATAATGGCATCATCTCATCGGTTTGCCATGGCACAGCTGGCATCGTCCATCTAAAAACAAAAGATGGAAAATACTTAGTCGAGGGCAAGAGAATTACCGGTTATCCAGAAGACTTTGAAAAAGCGAATGCAGAATATTTTAAGCAATTCCCTTTCTTAATTAAACAAACGGTTATGAAACACAAAGGTAGCTTTCACTTCGACAAACCGAATGGTCCATATGTCGAAGTTGATGGCCGTGTGGTGACGGGACAGAACTTTTTATCCTCTGCCTTGGTTGCTGATGAAATCATCAAGCAACTAAAAAAAGAACAAGAACAAAAGAAAGAGTAAAAAGCGCCAAGTAACAGCATAAACAGCATAAACAGCACAGTTTGAATACAACAAAGGAGCTCTGGCGTTCCAGCGATAGGTATCTACACAAGTGCAACAACGCAAGATCATGATGAACGTAACCCTTCTCCCGCTTGTGGGAACGTTCGAATTATCTGGTTTTCAATTTGTGTAGATACCTGCTGCTACCAATACAAAAAAGACGATGGATTGAATGGACTAAACCTTGCGCACAGATACAAAAACTACCTAATTTTGTACAATTTAATACAATTTCCAAGTCGATTACTTTTATATAATGCAATCAAAAATAGCGTTCCCCTCAACACCAACTCACTCGCACGTTTGTTTGATTAACCAATAAAACAATCAATTGGCCGCAATCAAAATGCAATCGTGACGTCCTACTAGATTGGATAAAACATGATCGCGCGCGATGTTAAACTTTTTATGGCAAGTATCCAGCGTTTTGGCGCTTTATCATTCGTGTTTAAGCTTGACCAACAACGCTATTCTTTTTCCGAACGATGCTTACTATGTAGGTCGCGAAGCGCTACTCTTAGCGTGATGAGTATGACTATATTGTCTATCGGATTGCTAATTCTTAATGGGACTAAGGCTTATGCGCAAGAATCCGATGGAAAAATTATTACGCGCTCTGCGCTCGGTGCCTGGCATCTTCGTTATAACGAATCAACGCCGGGATTAAATTGTGGTATTCGCTTTATTTCGGGCAAACGCAATGTCGATAGCTTTGCCATATTCGGACCGACTTCGACCGCAAAGCATTCCACCTTATTGTTTTCTGGTTCGCAAATTCCGGTAACGCATGCGGCACAAGAAACCGATTTAATCTTACGAATGAAAGGCTTGCCTGAGTCAAATTTAAAGGGAGTGATATTGCCAAAACAGGCGAACTCAAGTACTAGTAACTTGATGGTTGCTGCCGGCGATATTCGTACATTATTACAATCGATGCGAGATAGCGAAAAAGACCTAGGCATATGGATGCCCGAAAGCGTAATTCCTAAATTGCTTATCGAATTAAATTACGATGGACTTGATAAAGCGCGTACAGCCATGCTCGATTGCGTTGCTGGGCGCAAAATCGGTGGTCAAACGATGGATGCAGCGCTAGCAGAAATCCGTCCAGTAGGAAAATCGTCAATCAGTGGACGGGCCTACTTCAAAGGTGGATTGCTTGCTTCTAAACAATATCCACCCAAAGGCAGTACCGCGGTTTCACTCATATGGCTCACTGATGAATTTAATGCTTGGTTCGCCGACGTCAAAGCTAATAAAAAGCTTCCAGATCAGATTCCCGAACGGATCGCCAAACACTTTATCAGTACAAAAATTCTCGATGATGAAGGTAAATTTTCCTTTCCTCGCTTGCCCGCTGGCGAATACACCTTGCTTGCTAATTTTAATTACGATAAGGAGATTAATGTTCCAGAAGTGGTCGGGCAAACACATACGTTTAATGCGGCTGGCGTACATCTTGGTACGCAAGATAAAGTCGTCAATTGGTCCTATATCATCAAACAACCAACCACCTTCCAAAAACAAGTATCAATTAAGAACGATGGGGATAATGTGGAGATCACGCTAGATAAATCACAAACCATTTGTTTCTTTGTTTGCTTTTAGTATGTTGTTGCTGTGCGCGTAGTTTGCTCTAGTTTAGCCAAGCAAATCATCAATATTACATGCGATTACCAGAACGATAGTCGCAAAGCTTAAGTGATTGTGCGCATCGCATTTTCGTATAAGCGATCAATAGGAGATCTTCCATGCTTTCGATCAAATCTTTAGGTTGTATGACATTACTCTTGACGTTAATGAGTAATGCAGATGCTAACTGGGCACTATTTCACCAACAAGGAAAAGTTGGTCAAAGGGAGGCATGGTACGCACAAATTACCCGTGTTACCGATCGTACCGAAGTGGAAGATATGCTGGGCAAAGGTAATGACATCATGGCTAAAACCAGTATCAAAGAACTGCCCATTATTGTTGTGTACGAGTCCGTCACCGCACCAGAATGGGATGAGCTAAAACTACAATTTGAATGTCTCAACAAATATCGTGTCCTAAGCTATAGCGAAGCAGAAAAAGCAGCGAAAAAAGCGCGGCAGGAAGGCAAACAATATAGTTCATCCGTCATCGTCGATGGCTGGAATGATCCGCAACGATGGAATGATCCGGTCAAGATGCGTATCGCGCCGCGCAGCTATACCGTACCCAGAGTTGATCTATCCAATCGCCCCATCCAGCAAACCCAATGGGCACTCAATAGCAATGCGGCGATGATCAAAGCCCAGAAATTTGCATGCCAAGATGAAGATGTACGCCTTACTTTGCAAGAATCCACTGCCAACGGTCAATGGAATGCCGAAGCCTTCAACTCGGGCTTACAAAAAATAGGTTTGCAAGAAGCTGTGCATCCACTTGAATCAAAAACAGTCATTGATCTGCTTAACCTAAGCTGGAATGTACTTTGGAAAGGCAGCAAACGTGCTGACCCTTCAGGGCTTTGGGTGAAAAAGCTGAGCCCAGAAGAGAAAGCCCGCTATGATCTTCAGTACGCTGCCATCGAAAAGCAAATGAAGAAGCAAGTTGAGGCCGCGCAAAACTTCGGCCAACCCATCATAGAACAACATCAAGCCGAATTAGAATTTTTAGAAATCGTAAGAAAAGTTCGAGGTGATCGACAAGTCGGCCAAGAAGAAAGAACCTTACTTTCAGTATGGCAAGGCAGGCCTGAGGAACAAGTCGGCGCAAGTATGGGTTCACCACAGATTAGCGAAGTAGGTGGACTGAGATTTTTAAACTACCAGTCATCATTTGATAATCGATCAGCATTAGTAAGTGCAGCGTCTGGTCGAGTGCTATCAACGCAAGGAGCGAGCGGCAGTTGCCGCATCAGTTTCATCACCGCCATGGATCAAAAAAAGAATTGGCGGGTGGCAGATATTCGCATTGATTCACAAGGAGAAGTCGGTGGCGGCGTTTGCCGAGACTTATGGCGCACACCAGCAAATTTAGCACTGCCGTCAAAAAAATAAGATGGAGTAAAATACTGTGGAACGAAAAGACAAGGCATCTTTGTTCTCGATGCTTGATGCTTGATGTTTGATGCTTGGTGTCGATATCTAATTAGATGCGAGGAAAATGAAATCAATCTTTGATTAATAAGGTCGTCCAGTCTGCACGTTTCTGCATATTTTTTTGTACCGACCTCTGCTGTAATCCCACTATTACCTATCTCCAAAAAATTATCATGACAACCGAAGCAACTCCTTCCGATCACAGCACAAACAATGCATTTCTCGATGAAATCGAAGTTCGGGTATTAGGCTCACTTGCTGAGAAAGAAGCAAACACGCCAGATAACTATCCACTATCTTTAAACGCTTTAGTCAACGCATGTAATCAATTAACCAGCCGTGATCCTGTGATGTCACTAACAGAATCACAAGTGAGCGAAGCACTTGATCGACTCGCCATAAAAAAATTAATCGGTGTGACGCATCAAGCGGGTGCCAGAGTTGCTAAGTATGAACATCGCATGCGTTTAAAATGGATGCTTGAGCAAGACAAACTAGCAGTGTTAACGGTATTAATGCTACGCGGATGGCAAACCGCTGGAGAAATTCGAAATCGAGTTGGTCGCTTGCATGAATTCGCCAGCGTTGCAGATGTTGAAAAATCCTTAGATTTTTTAATGAATAAATATCCCGCGCTGGTAAGCCGTTTAGCATTAGCTCCTGGCACAAAAGAACCTCGCTACGCCCATCTACTCAGTTGCGATGAAGCCGAGATCGAGCAACAACAATCGACAAATTTTGCGACACCTTCAACAAACCAAAAAGATCGCATCGCGCATTTGGAAGAAGAAGTGGCGCAATTACGTCTTAGCGTATCGGAGCTTACCGCTCAGTTTGCTGAATTCAAAAAACAATTCGAATAGCTTAGCACTCAATTGGCAACGAATATATTGGGTCACATATAGAACGACTCAGTGTCTGCACATAAAATAATCATGCATCCGAACTGGCCACAAGTATTTCAGTGATGTGATCACCAGAAAACTCATCTGATGCCGATAAAGCAAATTTAAAGTAAATAGCACTTTTCGGGAGATGGCAAATGCAAGACTGGCCTATTCTTAAGAATTTTTGGGAACGTCATTGCGATCCTGCTTATCATTCTGACCCGCGCACCAATTACTCATGGCGACGGATGGTGCAAGCTTTATATGCTTGTCATATTCCACACCCAATTGCTTTGAAATTTGTTTTGGAAGAGCGTCCTAGTCTGGAAGAATTTCGCACTTGGCTAGTGCGATCGAATTCGGAATATGTAATTCTCGATCAAACTGATGATGCGATACAAAACGAATCTGACTATCAATTAAGTGCTGAGCAAATCGCGTTTTGGGAAGAAAATGCTTATCTCGTTTTGCCGCAGGTCATTGACGCCCAAGCCTGCGCAGAAAGCCGACAAGCAATTCTTGATTTCTTACAAGCTGATTTAAACGACCCAAGCACATGGTATCGCTCGCAATCACAGAGACAGGGATTAATGCTCCCGCTGTATAACCACCCTCGTCTCAATACCAATCGAACATCAACGCGAATTCGTGCGGCGTACGAACAACTATATGGTAGTAAGGCAATTTACAAAACGATCGATCACGTCAGTTTTAATCCACCAGAAACAACGCACTATTCGTTTCGTGGAAATGGTTTGCATTGGGATGTTAGCCTCGCGCAGCCTATCCCAAATCGATTTCAAGGCTTATTATATTTAAGCGATTGTAATGAGAACGACGGTGCATTTCATTGTGTGCCAGGCTTTCACCAGCAAATACCAAGCTGGTTGAACGGATTAGGCCCAGATGAAAATCCTCGTCGTATCGCCGAGCAAACGCTAATCAGTAAGCCCATCACCGGCAAAGCTGGGGATTTCATCATTTGGCATCAAGCATTACCACACTGCGCGACTCCCAATCACGGCAGAACACCACGAATGGTGCAATATCTGAGCTATATACCGAACGATGACGAAGAACATCCGATTTGGATTTGAAGGCTCAATCAAGATTGAACAGCGTTCAATCTAGGACACGATTCCTCCTTATAAGTAGCTCTCAACTTTAAAGGCAAGATACGCTGCCGATTGCAACGTCACTTATTAGAATTTTCAAGTTATAAAAATTTGGCTAACTAAGATAACTAAGCTGACTAGACTTACATAGCCTTAAACATGTGCATATAAGCGCGACTCACAGGAAGTTCGCCATCATGTCCACGCATTTGCAAGTAGAGCCGAGCATTGTCATCGCGTCGCGTAGACAACAGGTGATCCACATTAATAATGATGCCACGATGCACTTGCCAGAAGCACTGCGGGTCAAGCTGGCTGGCTAACTCCATAATAGAACTGCGAATTAGATACTCATGTTCCACCGTGCGAACAAGGGTATATTTTTCATCGGACTGTAAGAAAAGAATGTCCTCCACGGGAATGACGTAGGTAATACTACCGCGGCTGGCACGCAGGTGACGCAGCGTCGGTTGAGGACTGGCGATACGCGGCATCAATTGCGCTAGCACTTTTGCTAGTTGCGTCGCGTCGGACAAAGGAACGATCGATGCAGCATTCCCATCACTCGCATTGACAGCAACTGCAGAATGGTTTGCTAAGGTTCGACGCAAGCGATCCACCGTCAATTGAAGACGCTCGATTTTTAGAGGCTTAAGCACATAGTCAACGGCCTCGTGTTCAAAGGCACTCAACGCATGTTCATCGTAAGCTGTTACAAACACTACGCGGGTCGCTCCTTCAATTCCTTGAGCGACTTCTAGACCTGTCAGGCCAGGCATCTGGATATCTAAAAACGCAATATCTGGCTGTAGCAGTCCGATTTGCTCAGCAGCGGCGAGACCATGCTGTACCGTCGCAACAATCTCCAACTCTGGCCAAAGTTCAAGAAGACGATCTTGCAATACACGTAGCAAATGAGGTTCGTCGTCAGCAAGCAAGGCTCGGGGGCGTTGCATGGAATTCATATTCATCGATGTCAGCTCAATTTAAATATTCGTTAAATAGTAGGTATCAATGGAGGATATGTAAGAGGCAAACGTAAGTACACGCGAGTGCCTACTTGATTTGCTCCCATCATCAATAGCAAACTAGCCTGCGCACCATACGCAGCCTGCAACCGCTCGCGGATATTCCTCAGCGCTACACCGTTACCTCGACGGGGTCGTTCCTGCGCAGCAATCAGGCCGATGCCATCGTCTTCGATTTCGATGCAAAGCGTATGGTCTTCAATGCGTGCACGTAAAACAAGCTGGCCACCTGCCACCTTGGGTTCTAATCCATGGTGGATTGCGTTTTCAATCAAGGGTTGTAAGAGTAGCGGTGGAATTTGTGCGTCTCTTAGCTCAACTGACAAGTCCAGTTGCCAACGTAAACGATCCCCCATTCGACATTGCATTACGGTCAGATAACTTTGCACTAGATCCAACTCCTGACCCAAACTCACGTTTTGCTCGCGCATCTGTAGCAGGCTCGCCCGCAAGTAATCAGTAAAGGCATCAAGCATGCGCTTGGCCAGCGCAGGTTCATAATCAATCAAGCCCTGAACATTAGCGAGGGTATTGAAAAGAAAGTGGGGCTCGATCTGAGCTTGCAAAAGACGTAGCTGCGCCTCGGTCATTTGCTGTTGAACTTTATGCGCTCGCAACTGAGCGCGCAGTCGCCACCAACTCAGTCCTGCTAGCAGAATACCGCCAGCAAGGAAGGTAATCAGCGCCCCGTAACTCGGTAATCGAGGTTGCACAATACTACCCGTATCGACCGAACGCATCAGGACATCCTGAGTAATTAGCCCCAGCACGCTGCAGATTGCCGGCACGCCAATATACGCCAACCAACGCGAGCGCCCTACCCCTTCACGCCATTGCAAGAGTCGCTCCGCCGAGATGACCCCACTCAAAACAATAAAACTGCCTTGCAAGAGCAACATGATCGTGATACCAGTTAGCATCGCCCAACCTAAATTCGATAGCCACCGCTCTATACGCAGCAGATTACCGCTAAACAACGCCGCAAAAAGGACGATTGCCATACCCACACAAGCACCAGTAAGAGCGATCAGAGGCCAATGGGCACACCACGGTAGACGGCGTTGCGCACCGATGTTCCAAAGATCGTCAAATGCCGTACTGAGTACATATCGCCACGAAGAGTCATGCGCGGTATTTTTTTCAAAATGTTCAGGTTTAGTTTTGGTAATGCTATCCATTGAGACTGCCACGTTGAGTTGCACGATGTCTGACTTAGATGGAATGTAGCGGACTTGCTTTAGTCTCAAGGCGCGTAATTGATTAAGCTGCTGCTGAGTGCTGATCTTGAACGCGTTCGTCGAAAAGCTGTGCTCAAGTCGACTCAAATCGAGCTCGACGAACATACCAATGCTAACGTGTTCAATAGCGATCAATTGTGAGTCATTAGGCATGCAACTTTGGGGGGAATAGAATTAATGATGAGATTGAGAATTTCTGACGATAATTGATTCAAAATTGATTCAACAAGGATGGGATTACAGACTGTGAATTGGCCGATAAGTCTCGCACATAAACTAATTATTGGAAAGTATTTTTACCATTGGCATTGTTGATTATTTGTATTTCTTTTAGTTAGTCACCTACACTAGGCAACTGAATTGCTGCGTAGTTTAATAAACCCCGATAATGATCAAGCTAAGTACAAGCAAATCCTAGGCGCAAATAAACACAAACAAACAAGCGCACCGACTTTACAAGTCAAATTTTATGTAAATCAGCGACTGAATTGGATTGTCGATTGTGCTGTCGATAAGATTCAAATACGAGATTCTAAAATATTAAACTCCAGCATGAACAAGCAGGAGTAAAATCGCAGTGGCGATTGAAAATCTATTTTAAGTGGCATCTGAAATCAACTAATCTGCGCTAAGTATCAATGCGGCTTAACAATTGATCGGTGCGTCTTGAAATAGGTTTTTAAATTAAAGGGCGCAACATGAATACTGTGCAAAACGAAGCACTGCATCAAATCGTCATTGTTGGTGGCGGTGCGGGTGGATTGGAATTGGCTGTACGCCTAGGAAAACGTCTTGGTAAGAAAAGGAAAGCAAGGATTATTTTAGTCGATGCCAGTCGTACCCACTTGTGGAAACCACTATTGCATCAAGTCGCTGCTGGCACCTTAGACAGCCATGCAGATGAACGTGAATACTTTGCGCTAGCACGTAGTAAACATTTTGAATTTCGACTCGGTCGTATGCATGGTTTATCGAGAGAGAAGAAAGAAATTTATCTAGAGCCAACTCTGGACGAAGAAGGTATCGAGTTACTACCACAGCAAGCCATCCACTACGACCAACTGGTGATAGCGCTCGGCAGTCAAACGAATGACTTTGGAACCAAAGGTGCAAATGAAAACTGCATCATGCTTGACTCTTTACAAGCAGCAGAACGTTTTCACCACAAATTAGTGAACTGTTGTCTGCGTGCGCAATCACAAAAACAAAATGCTGGCGAAGGTCGCTTCACCGTCACCATTATCGGCGGCGGAGCTACTGGGGTAGAGCTCGCCGCAGAATTGCACATGACCACTAAGATTTTATCAAGCTATGGCTTAGTCAATTTTCATCCTGAAAAAGACTTAAAAATTGTGATCGTCGATGCATCACCTCGCTTATTACAAATGTTGCCCGAACGCCTGTCTGATGCAGTGGCAAAAGAGTTGCGTAGCATCGCTATCGAAATTCATACCAATGAAAAAGTCGTTGAAGTAAGCAAAGAAGGTGTTGCCATGGCTAGTGGAAAATTTATTCCCAGTGGTATCGTGGTGTGGGCCGCGGGTATCAAAGCGCCTGATTTCTTACGCAACTTAGATGGACTAGAAACGAACCGTTTAAATCAATTAGTGGTACACCGCAATTTACAAACAAGCACAGATGTCTCGATCTTTGCCATCGGTGATTGTTGTGCGTGCCCACAAGGAGAAGGACAAGCGAATGTGCCGCCACGTGCGCAATCAGCGCACCAACAAGCATCGTGTTTAGCGGATTCTTTATGTCGCTCACTGGAAGGAAAACCACTCAAAGAGTTCACTTACAAAGATCATGGCTCTTTGGTTTCGCTCGGCAATTACAGTACCGTTGGTAGCCTGATGGGCGCAATTGCCAGCGGTTCTGTTTTTATTGAAGGCACGCTCGCGAAATGGATGTATTGGTCACTGCATAAACATCATCAAGTCGCGGTCAATGGTTGGTTCCATACTTGGTTATCCACCTGGGCCGAGACCATTGATCGTGTCAGAAATCCTAGAATTAAATTACATTAATCCGCATTACTTGCATTGATATTTTGCTCTAGGCATCAATCTCAATCCCAACAATTCGCGATAAGTAACTACAGATTGCTTATCGCGAATTTTTTACCTAGTATCCGTTCTCTGCGAGCTCAATTATTCGGAGGTCGATGTAAGATGTTTGCGCCCTCACCTTCACGTCCTTGAAAGAAACTAGCCGATGCTTGCTCAGCGCAATACATGCGAAGAATTTGCATGGCGATGCGTGTTTGCTGACTGCGTGCTTGCTGATTCTCTTGCAGTTGCACAATCATTCTCACTTCTGCAAATACAGGCACACCATTGCTCGAACGCATGACAGGATAAGGACGATAACGCGGTTGCACTAGCCATTGATCGCCTTGCCCAGCAAGCGATAAGTCTTCTAGTTCTTGCACAGATGGACCAATTCGCAAATCTTTCCCGCCACAAGAATAAATATTTTTCGCAACGATTTCTTGTGCTGGCAAATTTAGCTCATGCCATTGACTGAGTTTGACATTTTTGGGCTCAAAAGGAATTGTTAGTTCTGCAGACAAGCCCTTGTGTACCAAAAAATACCATGCAGGATGACTGTGCCAATTCATTTGCGACTTTTGAAGTTGTCGTAAAAATTGCGCATCATCCTCTAATTCGCTCAAGATCAAGCGATTGAGAATATAGTCGTGCTGTTGGCGTACACCATGTTGCGTCGAAAAGAGTCTGCCATTGGCATCCACTTCAATCTGATGTGGCTCGACGATCGGCATATTCCATAATAATGAACTCGCATGCAAATCGAATAGCGTGCCACGTTGCCAAGCTTGGTATTCTAACAGCGCAGGATTATCACCGCCCGCCAACCATGCGCGACTCGCTTGCATCCAAGACTGTTCAGTCTTTGCTCCTTGCCATGGTGGGCAATCGGCTAACTGTGGCCATAATTGGCTATGGACTTGATGTAGGCGGTACCCCATCGTCAACAGAGAAGTGAACGCTTGAAATTCAACCAAGCGAATATCCCAGCTATCGCCATCGCAAATGATCGCGTAATCAATCGTTAATACATCCGCCGCTGTACCATGCTGCCAACCATGTTGCTGAATCGCTTGTGCTTGTAAATGGGGTTGCAAAACCTGGCAGAGTGCTTCTGTCCTTTGCGTCAATTTGTCTTGTAAGCACTGCGATGCGACTAGCGGCCATTCGGAAAATAGCACTGCTTGCGGTGGCAGATGTGGCGTCCCGGCTGCTTGTGCCCACAAATCATGGATGCGCTGTTTAGATTGAGGTGCTGTTTGTTGCAGCTCAAAACTAAGCGGATGAAACGGATGATCAGCAGGCACCACTGACTTACTGCCTATATTGTACGGGTGCAAATTGCGCTTCCTCAGTTTCGTAAATCAAATGCTGAACCAATGTTTGGTAATTTTCAGAACGTTTGAATATACCGCGTTGAATATCTGCAGATACGCCTTGAATAAACAAAGCTTGGATCTTTTCGCGCATCCGCTCAAATAAGCCCAATTCTCGTGCTACTGGCGTTAAACGCACAAGCCATTGATCAAAATAATCATGCAAGCTGATGGGTTTCTCGCTATTCCAATCAATCAAGGCAGCAGCTAATCCATGCCGACGTACCCGCCATTTATTTTCTTCCAAACAAGCGCGTGACAGCGGCTTAGTTAATCGACCACGCTGATAATCTTGCACCAGCGTTGCGGCTTCACATTGCAACAAGGCTGTGATTAACCAGATGTGTTCGAGCGATGGCGTGGCATCACAAATTCTCACCTCCAGCGTGTGATAACGATGATGCAAACGTAAGTCTTCCCACATGCCATGCTGTTCTTCCAGAGTACCAACTTTGCGCAACAATTCTATGTGTTTGAAATACTCTTCTTCTGATCGCCAAATATCAGGTGTTCCCATACGCGGCAAGCGATCTAACATCGAATGACGCCAACTTTGCATCCCTGTGTCACGGCCCTCATAAAAAGGAGAGCTCAAAGAAATCGCCAACACCGGAGCCAAACTATTGCGCAAAGAATTGAACACTGCCATAGCCGGAATTCCTTTTGGCAAACCCAAATGAACATGAAATCCGTATGACACCAAACTACGCATAATGTCAGCGTATTCATCCACTAAACGAATATAGTGCTGATGCTTGTGCAGGTCTTTATTGATCTCTTGTTCCTTCCAGTTAGAGAATGGATGCACCCCCGCGGATAGAATTCGTTGGCCTTGCGCATGCGCTCTTAAACGAATAATTTCACGCATAGAAGAAACACTGGCGACGATCTGATCTGGGGTATGGCAAATAGGCGTCTGTAATTCGACCACTGCCTTATGCAGCTCGCAGGAGGAGCTACCGTTGCAATCAGGATAGTCAAGCTGACCACGATCAAAATCATGCGCCACCAACTCCAAACTATCTTGATCAACGATTTGTAACTCTTCTTCTGCACCTAAAGTAATCAAATTACGCATGCATCCCCTCACTCATCGTGGTTATCACTACCGAATTTATTCAGAACTATCCTGTCAGCGAAAATATGCCGCAGCTGGATCAGGTATTAGAAAGAGTGTAGCGGCAGGAATGCTAATTCAATTGCAATAGTAAAGGGCAATAAGTAGAGCTGTTTGTGAATTTAACTTATCTTCATCAAAGTCAATTACCCCTCCTTCTTCCTAATTCGTACACCAAAGATCAAGAAAACAATGTATAGAAATACAATCTCACTTACTTTGACAACAGTTTGCATTCTTTAAAGATCAGGTCTTCAACGCTTAGTATATTAAGGAGTACAATGCGAATTCATTAAGAAATTTTAAAGATAGACTCGTATCTTTAAAAGTTTGGGGCAATTTATGATCACTTGGCGACGCATTTTAGCCATCATTCTTTTCTGCATACACCTGCCTGCCGCTGCGGAGATCGTCATTCGCACCGCTGCCCAAGAATCCTCTGAACCCAAATACATTGCAATTCACCATGATGGTAAAGCGGCGATCGGCGGTATTTGCGTCGATATCTTCCGTGCAATTGAGAAACGCTTCCCTGAAATTCAATTTCGCGGCGACCAAACTTGGATGCCACGCCTACGCATTGATGCGAATTTCCTTGAAAATCGCATTGATGCTATTTGCGGAGTACAAAATATTGATCGAAACACTGCTCAATATAAACTACTCAACACACCACTGTTTACAGTTGATTATCTACTCGCAGTCAGAGCGGACGACCCCATTCAAATTGATAGCTGGGATGATATTCGAGCCTTAGGTGATGAAGGGACAATCTTAGTGATCAGAGGATTTGGCATCACTGACATCTTGCAAAAGATGGGCGGTTTAAAAATCGACTATGGTGCCACTTCATCCATCTCGAATTTAAGAAAACTACTCGCAGGTCGTGGTCGCTTTTACTGCCACCGCTCACCCGGAATCAAAACCTCAATTAGACATTCAGGATTCTCAAAAGAAATACGCCTATTAGATAGCCCCAAATTATCAGAGAAATTCTATATGGGCTTAAGAAAAAATCTGCCTGACAGCCATGTAAAAATGATAGAAGAAGCGCTCATCAGCTTACAAAAATCGGGCGAGTTAAAACGTATTTTTAATCGCTATCGAGAGTAAGCAAATATACTCGTGCGTTGTTCATGCATTATTGATCCAATCAATCTTACTGATCATCCTCAGGTATCAACTTCACTTAAAGACGATCTAAGATCTCCATAGCCAGTTTCGCTGCATGTACGCGTAACTCAGGAACAGCTATAGCTTCCCAGTAACTCGCTTTTAGCATCGGTCCTATATAAAAAAGGTCCTTGACCTCTTGCCCCTCTTTGCCCAAAGTTTGGTAATTTGACGTCGTCGATATGCCAATACGTAATTGGTCTGCGCAAATCATTCCATCATTTACTAACTGCTGTATTAATGGGTCGCGAATTTGATGAATATCACTATTGGGACCAGTGCAGTTAAACATACCTATCGCGTCTATTTCTTCCACAATTTCTTGTCCGCGTTTTTTGATTTGCAAACGCCACCCTGAAGCAATTGGCTGCACACTTTCAAGTCTTGCTGCAAGCACTTCAACCAGCCCAGACTCAATTAGAGATATAAATCGTTTATACGCAATTGGAGCCAATCGGTGACGATGGGTATCCCAATATGGCAATACTTTTGTTAAAAATCGACGTCGTTCATCAAAAGGCAAGCGCGACCATATCTCTGGGATATGAGGACGTAGCTCATTGATCACATCTCGCCAATTACCTCCGCTATTTTGACGACGCGATATTTCAAATCGTATAGCGCGCAGAAAAGCCCTCACTGTACTCGGAACTTCGGCAAGAATATCTGACATTTGTCTTGCCGGAACTTTAGGATTCACACGATGCGACTGCGGTACCAAACCCCGCCGAGAAATAAGTAAAATCTTTTTATTCACCCCTGCACTACTTAATTGAAAAATCAAGTCAATTGCAGTGAGACCACTACCTATTACGACAAGCGATTGTTGATGCGCATTTTGGCAAAGATTTGGAATATCTTTTTTCGTCAAAAATACATTGCTATCGGTATCCAATTGCTTCTGAGGGAATGGATTACGTGATTCAAAGTGTCCTAGAGCCAACACGACTCTGTCGAACACCAAGCTGTGTCCTAATGCGGTTTTTACAGAAAATCTTTCATTGCCAATTCTTTTTACAGCCAACACATTAGCGCAAATTATTTCAAAACTTGATCCGAATTCCTTCTTTGCTTTGGCTAATAAATCTTCTAAGTAGTCACCGTAAATTCGTCTAGAAACAAATGTTCCTTCATGAAAAGCTGGATCAATCTCTTGGCAATATTCAACAAAGTGTTGCGTATCATCGGGGAAAGCACTCATATTCCCCGCGGGTACGTTCAACAACAAATTATCATCGCGTGTACCATAAGCTAATCCTCTACCAGGGTAAGGATTTTGATCAATGAGCGAAATATGTATTTGACTACCTTGACTTTGTTTGACTAATTGAATCGCAGTAAGCAAGCCGCTAAATCCTGCTCCAATAATCGCTATTTTTTTCATAAATTTTTATTATAAGGCTGCAATCTCAGCAAATATGCATCATTTTGGCATAAGCTGAGTATCAAATGAAAACGTAGATGAAAATGCAGTAACAGGTTCAATTTCAACTAACAACGAAAGCCAAACAGCATGCATAGATTAAGCAACGCCGATGATTTTGAATTTATTTACCACTTATACATGCACCCAGAGATTAATCCATTTCTGCTCTATGAGCCTATGGAAAAATCAGCATTCGCGCCGATTTTTCAGCAATTGCTGGATGATGAGGTGTTGTATGTATTTGAGGTCAATCATATCCCGATCGGCATGTTCAAGCTCATCCCTTTAAAGTACAGAACTGCGCATATTGCTTATCTTGGTGGTGTTGCGATTGATCCTCGTTTTTCCGGTCAAGGGTTCGCGCAAAAGATGTTTGCGGGGATTATTGCATTAGGAAAAACAAGAAACCTCAAGCGCATAGAATTAAGTGTCAGCGTAGAAAATGCGCGTGCGATTGCACTGTATGAAAAATGCGGTTTTCAACAAGAAGGTGTATTGCGTAAATACACCTACCTGCAGAGCGAAAACCGCTATCTCGACGAAGCCTTAATGGCTTATCTGTATTGATTTAAAAATCAAAACTTTGGTTGCGGCAAAGTCGGTGTGCCACCGATGTAGCGTTGCAACCAATTTTGTACTTCCCAATACCAATAGACCGAATTTTGTGGCGACAATATCCAATGGTTTTCGTTGGGAAAAACAACTAATCGTGAAGGCACTTTCATCCCTTGTAAAACGCCGTACAAAGCTGTGCTATTCACATACGGTACGCGATAATCAAGCTCACCGTGGGTCAACAGCATCGGTGTCTTAAAGTTCTTGGCATACGACATAGGATTATTTTTCTGCATCACCTCAGTGTCACTCCAAGGGTTACCGCCCAGAGTTTTTTCAAACGAGTAATTGGTTGAATCAGAACCGTACTGCGTAACTAAATCATTGACGCCCGCATGGTCAATAATCGTTACGAAACGATCAGTATGACCCGCCAACCAAGCTGCTAAATAACCGCCATAACTAGCGCCAGCAGCGGCGATACGTTTGCTATCAATATTTCCCAACTTTTGAATCAAATAATCATTCGAACGCAAAATATCTTGTGTTGGCTTAACTCCCCATTCTGCATTAATGCTGCGAGCAAATTGTTCGCCAAAGCCAGTGGAACCATGACGATTCACCCAGCTAACAATATATCCCGGTGCAGCCATCACATGCGCGTTCCAACGGAAGTTAAATGCATTGCCAACCATGGTATGTGGCCCGCCATGCATCAGTTGTAGCAATGGATAAGTTTTGTTTTTATCGTAGTCAGGTGGCAAGATCAACCAGCCTTGCACTAACTGATCGTTCGCACCTTTAAATTGATAAGACTCGACTTTACCGAGCTTCAAATTTGCCATCAATTCATCATTAAAATCGGTCAACTGACGCAGCGTCTTAGTTGCAAGGTCCATACTATAAATCTCATTCGGACGATCAAAGCTGCTGCGTAAAAACACCAATTGATTGCCTAGTAATTTAAGTTTGGAAATACCGGCATCACGTATCACGCGTTCAAACTGATTGCCATCAATTTTACTGCTGAAGATACTGGTTTCACCTTGATCTTCAGCGACCATCCACAATTTGCTAAGGTCTTTGCTCGCTTGGAATTCGGCAATGGCATAATCACGTGCCTCGGTTACAGGACTATGTTTAGCGCTGCTGACCTCATAGCGCCATAACTTCGCTGAGCTACCATCATACAAAGGCGTATTGGTACGTGTGTAATAAATATTTTTGCCATCCGCAGAAAAACTCGGTGAAGAATCTGGTCCACGATTCTCATTGGTGATATTTTTTGATTTTCCAATTTCATCCAATTTCAATAAAATCAAATCTGAATTATCCGCTTCGTGATGTGGTGCAGGAATCGTATTTGCGCTATATACCAGTGACTTGCCATCTGGTGAAACCGCAAAATCAAAGCTGCTCGAAGAACTAAACAGCTCCGTCGATTGCGGTGTTAAATCGATCAAGGATTTATTGCGTAAATCAAACTGCAAAAAATGTGCGGACAACCCATCAGTGAGCCAATGATCAAAGAAACGATACACGCGATCTTCGGTCACCTTCGCCGTCATCTTGCTATCACGGCGACGCTTCATTTCCTTTTTCATCGCTTGCATGTCATCTACACGCCAGCTTCCTTTGAGTGCAGGAATCGCCTTGGTACCGACGATCAAACTGTCTCCACTTGGATGCCATTTTGGATTGATCACACCAAAAGGTAACTCCAAAACTTTTTCTGCTTCACCACCATCTAAGCGCAAAATATACAGTGCAGGTGCTTCGTCATCGCTGCGACGTGAGGTAAAGGCAATACGGCTACCATCTGGGCTCCATACGGGAGCGCTATCGCTCGCATCGGCAGTGGTTAAACGACGTTGATTGCGCCCTTGGCTATCCATTAACCAAATCTGATTCTGCGCACGATTTCTTTCTAACGACCAGGTTTGTACAGTAAAAGCGATGTGTTTTTGATCTGGCGAAACCACTGGATTATCGACGCGCTTTACCGCCCACAAATCTTGCGGCGTGATCATTCTCGACGCAGTATTGACCGTGTTGGTATTTGTGTTGGCATTTGGGTTGGCGGCAACAACACTAAGACCGCTACTCAGAAAGACAAATAGTGCGACTCTCTGCAACGCATGTTTTGCGTAGGCATATTTTATTTTCATTTTCTTATCCTTACTTTTTCTCAGTTTAAGGGCTTACTAAAAAATTCGCTTACAACATCGAGCGTCAGCGAGAATACACCAAGAAAGTCCAAGTTTGAAGAAAGCTAGTTCCCCCACCAATATCGTTTAAAATCTCGTCTGTCGGCAACTTGCTTGCCCCTCTCCACTTTGCGACTATGTCTTTCTCTCAACTCGGTCTGTCCAACACTTTACTCAATGCGATTCAAACGCGCGGCTATACGCAAGCAACAGCGATTCAACAAGATGTGATTCCCGTCATGTTGACCGGGCGTGATGTACTAGCAACCGCACAGACCGGCTCTGGAAAAACTGCGGCCTATTGCCTACCTTTACTTGAACGCTATTTACAAACTACACATAGCCAAGCACGCACAGTACAGAGTCTCATTTTGGTTCCTACTAGAGAATTAGCGGTACAAGTTGGAGATACCTTGCGTAGTCTTAGTTTGGGTGCCGCACGCCCCCCGAAGTTAGCTGTTTTATTCGGCGGCATTTCGATCAATCCACAAATGCTGCATTTACGCGGCGGTGCTGATATCGTGGTTGCTACGCCAGGACGACTACTCGACTTGCACAGTAAAAATGCAATCAAGTTGGATCAAGTCGCTTGTCTCGTTTTAGATGAAGCTGATCGTATGTTGGCATTGGGATTTGCCGAAGAATTAAAACAAATCTTAGCGCTAATCGCTACACAAAGACAAAATTGCTTTTTCTCAGCGACGTTCGCGCCGAATGTCGCTGAGTTAGCGCAAACATTATTAAACGACCCTGCGCGTGTCAATATCCCCGATACCGAAGCGAGCAAGCCGGACATCACACAACGCGCAATCATGGTTGAAGCAACACAGAGAACGCAACTACTCAAACATTTATTTCAAACTGAAAAATGGTCACGCGTTTTAGTCTTTGTCGCTACCAAATATGCAGCCGACTTATTATCGACCAAATTACGTCGAGCACATATCAGTGCCGAAGCTTTTCACGGTGAACAAACCCAAGGCAAACGCAGCCAAGTCATCAGCGATTTCAAAGCATCTCGCGTCAAAATCTTAGTCGCCACCGATGTCGCCGCGCGCGGTATCGACATTTACCAATTACCAGTTGTCGTCAATTTTGATTTACCCCGTTCTAGCGATGACTACACCCACCGCATCGGCCGTACCGGTCGCGCTGGTGAAGCCGGCTTAGCAATCAGCTTTATCTGCGCCGATCCCGCCAACGAAGCCCATTTCCGCTTAATCGAGAAACGCCACAACATCAAAATCGCACGAGAGCAGATTGCTGGATTTATTCCTAGTGAGGACAAATTGGCGTTAGCGCAAACTGCTAGAGCAAGCGATCCCAATGGCGGGATCAAGGGAAAACGGCCGAATAAGAAAGATAAATTACGGGCGCAGATGCTGACCAAAGAGACATAGCACTCAAAAGGATTTTAAATTCAGCCTTTTCTAAAGCATTTGGAAAGCTGCTACCGAGTCGTTGCTGTGAAATGGTTTTTGAACCAGCAGCGCGTGCTACTCAAGGTGAATTGCAATTAACCGACTTGCGCAGTGAAGTCGGTGGTAGTTAAGATTACAGCGAAACTTGAAAGTTAAAAAATCAATTTCTCATCGACGTTTACGTAGAGATGAATCACCCATCACAGCACAACTGAACCAGATCATTCACGGCGATGATCACTCAGATTCCATATCGGCACAGAACACGATAGATTCCGCGTTAGATGCCGGATAGTCGAGCGTAGGCTTTTTCCTCGCGCCAAATCTAGTGATTAATTTTTGCACTTTTTGGCAAGTCCATATATGCAAGGTTAGAATTTATAGCTACCAACAACACCGACTTTATAACTATCGTGTTCTGTGGGAGACTCTTCTTTACATCCGCAAGAAACTTTGAAATATCTCTCTTCGCCGGGTCCAATATCGCCTGTAATGTACGACGAGTATTGATCAACAAACTTATTCTTGAGGAATAGGTTAATTTCAATACTTACGCCACTCGCAGGAAATGAGCCATTGTTTTTTACCCTGCCAATAAAGTAGGAACGTCCATTTCGTTTAATTTCTTCTACATCACGAAATGCAAATTGGTTGTCTTTTGTTGGAGATGATGTTGCGGTCGTTGTATCGCCTCGATATTCATGCGTTTCTTGTGTTTTTGCCTGAAAGGCAAAATATAAAACCGATGCTGCTATACAAAAACCAAAACCGAACATAATGCCTTGGACAAAAGTTATGAAGTTCTTTTTAAGATTATCGATCATCTATTTTCTCCGATTAGTTCTAACAATAATGCATATAAAAACCTAAAAAACCAGCCAAACAGAATGCAGAGGATTCTGAAGCTTTTATGGAATTAGTGAAATTTAATTACATAAGAAGTAATGTGCCATAAGGCTGCAAATTGAAGCAAGTACAAGGTAGTAAATCCTTTTATGTGTCGCACTTACTCTCGCTAGATCGCATATCAATGATTCGCTAATTTCTTGATGGCATGAACGAGGCTGTACTGTTGCCATTGCGTAATCACTTATTTTCTATGTAAAGTTCAGCCATCAAGTTTTTTGTCAAAGCGAAGATTGCCATGCACAGGTTCTACAATTGCTAATCATCTGACGTATTGCTTGAATGCGCTGTTTCATTGCTTCAATGTAGTCCATCAGTGATACTTGTCTTTGTGGGAGAGGGCTACTTGTCTCACTTGTATTGTGACCAAATGATTAAACGTCGATGATGCTAAAACCAAACTTCCGACAGCTTCACACCTTCTCTATTTTTCTCAAATTAGCGAGTAGCGCTATGATTACACCAATTCCTCGTTGGCACGGAATAAAATGTATTCCGCATTAAATGCCAATTAGGAGACTGCAGTTTTTTTTCTTCGTGCTAAATCTGTTGATTAATTATTAGTGGTTTGAGGGAAAGTTAAACCAATTTTTGTTCGATGACCTTTACATCATTCCTTGAGCTACTGAGATTCTCGAAACGCTGCCTTCTAACGCTTACCCGATGTACTGTGAGTTCATCGCGCCAAAACGCAAGTACCACCTCCATGGACCTGTGCAGGTTGTGCCGTGATCTGTCCGACAGCTGGGCCTAATAGTCTGGAATAGATACCAACTGCACGTAATAATTGCCACTCCGATCCTCGTAAATATCAACGTACTCACTCCTACCGCGACTAACATTTTTGGTTTTGGGTAATTTTGGATGTTTAGTTTTTTGTCCCTAAGCACAAAGTGTTTCGTGGAGTTTGCGTTATCTGCGGCAGCAAGAATGGCAGACTCCTTTTGCCAACGTTCTCGGAACTCTTTAACTGTACCTGCTTGAACCTGTCCAAGGTGCTCTAATAGGTGATCCTGCATTGAGTCGGTGGTGATGCGGAAGTTCAGAAAGTGGTCGGCCTTGTGGAGTGCATTGCGCGCATAAAGAACTCTGTAGTTTTCGCGCTCTGGTTTTCGAAGTAGATCACTCGTAGTACGAATCGTTGGAGTTAATTTCATAGGCCTCAACTGTTGAACTTGAAGCGCCACTGGCGGCAATCTGGGCTTGACGCTCTATTGCTCACGGCCTTGCCCTTGCGATGTACTTGATAGCGAACCGCTATTGAGGTCGTAACAGCCGTCTCCTGGGGGCGCATCTGGTACGAAATCATGTTGAGCAATAAGAAACCAAACGAGTGCAGTTGCAATAGTAGCGAAGAGCCCAAACCAGGTGCGAGTAGCCGCCGCTCTGACAACCGCGACCAGAACTGCAGCCGCCGAGATGAGAAAGGCAAAATTCGGAACCAAGCCCGCAACAAAGTCCCAAGTGAGCGGCGGCCAGAAGTCACAGTAACCATAGTTCGGCCAAGGCCAGTTGATCCAAGCCACCCCCGCCCAGAAAAAAAGTAGTACCACGTTTCCCGTGATCCACCACACAGCTTCAAACCTGAGATATCTGGGCACGGTGATATTCTCCAGCTAACATAAAGCTATTCACAATAACGACCGTATCATTCGCAATTGTTTATAACTGCTTCTAGAGATGGAAGTTCGTTCGCGTGTCATTTTCGAATGTCATGTTGGTCATCAATAGCATTCACTTTTCCACATTAAATAACAAGACTTAAATTCCTCCATCTCGGCTCCATCATCGCGAATCAAATTTTCACAATTATCGATGATGTATTTAAGTAGCGAAGCAACTGCGGCACGTTGCAACTTCGAGCAATAACAAAGAAATCTGTTCTCTCTATCGTTGTATGAAAGATGAAAGATCAACTGTCCACCGTACCAACTGAATGAATTTACCGGACTAGATAGAGCAAAGCGAGCGAGTGTCGGAAAAAAATAGGCAATACCTTCGGGCAAACATTCACACAATGGGTCGTACCCAGCATTCCCAACATCATCAAGACTCAACGTTTCCCGTGCCCTAGATTGAAGGAGCGCATTGTGGTCCATGCACTCAGGGTCACCATCTTCTAACGTAAATTTATTAGGTCGGATAACGGGTCCGAATACTTCATCTATTTCTTCGAGCACTGATTGCTTGGTCATCATGACGCACAACTTCAATTTATCATAAACACATATTAACTTGACTTATCAAAAAAGACAATTTGTTTCAAACCTCTTGAAACCCGCATGATACTTGATTCAAATTCGTTATACTGTATAAACTTCATGTATAACTAAACCGAAAAAAGTGCATTGCACTGGCAAGTGCGGTCGTATTTTTATAGGTCACTATTACGCCCATAATTTAGAACCTTTTCTAATATCGATTCAAGGCCACTCATAATGAACAATACCGATCCTCGCATCGACACCTACATAGAAAAATCTGCTGATTTCGCGCAGCCGATATTGCGGCATATTCGTGCTATGGTGCATCAGCATTGTCCGGATGTCAGTGAAACGATTAAATGGAGCATGCCGCACTTTGAATACAATGGCAGCATCTTTTGCCACTTTGCTGCATTCAAGAAGCATTGTGCCTTAGGTTTTTGGTATGGCGAATTATTGCAGATTGATAGCAAGCTAGAAAAAGCTATGGGGCAATTTGGGCGTATTACCAGCTTATCGGAATTACCTGATGATGCTGCTTTTATCCAATTGCTCAAGCAGGCAATGCAGTTACACGACTCAGGCGCCAAGCTGCCATCGCGTAATAAAGATAAAAACGAAAAGAAAGATCTTGAAATTCCACCGGATTTTTTAAGCGAGTTACAGAAAAATGCGGCGGCGATGGCGACTTTCAATGCCTTCCCTTATTCGCAGAAAAAAGAGTATGTGGCTTGGTATACCGAGGCAAAAACTGATGCTACTCGTGCGAAACGATTACAACAAGCGATAGACTGGATGGCAGAAGGTAAACGTCGTAACTGGAAGTACGAGAAGTGTTAAGCCGCATGATGTTCGCGCCGAAAATGTAAATCATTTTTTTGCGTAAATCTCTATCATTTTCATCGAACGTCCGTAGTGAAATTGCATTTGTTGATCGGTATAACGATGTTCGCTCGCGACCGGACATGCGCGTCTCGCCAAGCAAGTATTTTTACATGCTGAATTTTCCTGCAACCGATAGTCTAAGCAGGCTTTTAAATTAAATTTACCATCATCTAAAGCACGTGGCGGGCAAGCATGAGTGCATGGAGTCTCTTCGCAACTGTTGCAGGGTGATGCGGTCCGGATCGCTGCGGTGATCGGCAGATTGGTATTGGCTAAAACCAGTGCACGATAAGCAAACCACGAGCCAAAGTGCGTATTCACACCAACCATGAACGGTGATGCGTGATGCCACCCAGCGAGCTTACCAAGATCCTGCAGATTCACGATATAAGCGCCTGGATACACGATTTCATAAGACGCTGATGGATACTCTGTTTGTAAGAACTGCTGCACGGTCGCTATGGTAAAGGTGTCGATTGGATGCGCCTGAATCGCAACATCAGTCACATGCTGATTCAATGATTGCCAAAATTGCGTACCTGCGTGACCAATCAAAATTAACTGTTGATAATTCTTTGCTTGCGGACATCGTTCAAACAAGATTGTTTTAACTTCCTCGGACAAATCCGCAATGGCAAACACAGCATGGCAATTTAAGCCAACATCATTCAAGATAGGGGAGTTTAAGGTCTGGTAAGGATTCATGCCGATTCGCAAGCTTTAAAAAAGGAAGATAGTCGTTAATAGTCGTTATTATTGTAACGAGCAAACTAGCATGCTCTGCTAGACTGATAACAAATAATCTCGCAATTCGCTATGACACAACTACTCGATAATATCTTTTGGCACAGTTTATCTGGTGCACAAGTGCATTTTGCTGAAGGTGAAGCGAGTGCGCGACGCTATGCAAAAGGCTTCTCTCCTATCCTCGGCTTTGCAGATGCGCAGCACCCTGATTTTCAAGCCATTACACCCTATTGCGAACTTGGCGAACAATTTTATTGCGCTGGATGGAGCGGCACAATCCCTAGTGGCTGGCAGCTTGTCGCTGAAAGCACCATGTATCGCATGGTGTGGGATGGTGAAATACCGCCAGACGAGCCGGAGTTTCAAGCACGTCGTTTAGATCCATTCAATCAGCAAGATGCCGAACAAGCCATGGCATTAGCACAATTGACCAATCCCGGACCATTCGGATTACGAACGATTGAACTGGGTGAGTATCTTGCTTATTTCGATAACACCAAGCTAGTTGCAATGGCGGGCGAACGTAGTTTTGCCCCACCCTATCGCGAGGTAAGTGGTGTTTGCACGCATCCGAACTACCAAGGACAAGGATGGGCTAAACGCTTAATGCATAAAATTATTCGCCGTCAGTTATTAGCGAATGAAATCCCCTTTCTGCATGTAATGCGCAGCAATGACGCGGCACACGCCTTGTATTTGCGCATGGGTTTTCATGACTATTGTGAGACAGCAGTGCGCGTGATTCGTCGTTGTGAATAGTTATATTGCTTTGGTATGCAATCAGCATGTCGAATTCACCAATCAAGTAACAGACTAAGCGATCCGCCAGCTTCTAGCGATAAACTTACTAGATTTTCATCAAGCAGTCCGCTCACATCGGTATGGTAAACTCTCGACTCTTGCATTTTACGCCGCACGGCGCTTACCGCAATTCCCAGATACCGAGATACCGAGATGACAACGCCCACTACACAATCTGAACTCAGTCAATTATTCCCTCAGCCACTCTGGCAATGGTTTGAACAAATCTGTGCCATTCCGCATCCTTCCAAGCACGAAGCAGCATTAAGCGCCCATATCCAAGCGTGGGCAAAAGAACGTGGCCTGCCTGTGATTGTCGATCAAGTCGGTAACTTAATTATTCGCAAACCAGCAACAGCGGGGATGGAAGATAGAAAAACTGTCGTGATCCAAGCGCATCTCGACATGGTGCCGCAAAAGAATGCCGATAAAGTCCATGACTTTTTGACTGACCCAATTGAAGCTTGGATTGATGGTGAATGGGTCAAAGCACGTGGCACCACGCTAGGTTCAGATAACGGAATCGGCATGTCGTCGGCCTTAGCCATTTTAGGTGCATCCGACATCAAACATGGCCCACTTGAAGTCTTGCTGACGGTGGATGAAGAAGCTGGCATGTCTGGTGCATTTGGTTTGCAAGCTGGCATCTTAGAAGCAGAAATTTTAATCAATACCGATTCTGAACAAGAAGGCGAAATCTATATGGGTTGCGCTGGTGGTGTCGATGCAAAAATCCAATTACCTGTGCAATGGCAAGACGCTGATCCAGCGCACTTAGCCTACACCCTGAGTATCGCTGGCTTAAAAGGTGGTCATTCCGGCGTCAATATTCATCTAGGACGCGGCAATGCAAATAAATTATTGGCGCGCTTTTTTGCCGGACATGCGGTTGAATTGGGCATCGCGATTAGTCAAGCGCAAGGTGGCTCACTACGTAATGCGATTCCACGTGAGGCACAATTTAGCTTTACTTTGCCAGTTGAAAAACTCGATTTATTGCAACAACGTGTCGCGCAATATCAAGCGATCTTGCAAGCAGAATTGGCAGCGACGGAACCGAATCTACGATTAACTATCAGCGACTGCACAGCGCCAGAAAAAGTATTGCGCAGCAATTCGCAACAACAGTTAATTCATTTGATCAATGCATGCCCAAATGGCGTGATGCGTATGAGTGATGAAGTAGCTGGCGTGGTAGAAAGCTCACTCAATGTCGGTGTAGTAAGTACCGCAGCAGACCATATTAGCGTGGTGTGCATGGTACGTTCTTTAATTGATAGTGGCCGCGCATATATCGAAAGCCAATTGCAATCTTTATGCGATCTGGCTGGTGCTAGCGTGCAATTTGAAGGTCGCTACCCAGGTTGGAAGCCAGACAATAATTCTCCTGTGATGGCGATTGTCAAAGACACCTATGAAAGCATTTATCAACGCGAGCCAGAAATTATGGTGATTCATGCTGGATTAGAATGTGGTTTATTCAAAAAGCCCTATCCGCATTTAGACATGGTTTCTATCGGCCCGACAATACGCTTTCCACATGGCCCCGATGAAATGGTGAATATTAAAACAGTTGGCCAATATTGGACTTTGCTGTTGGCCGTTTTAGAGCGTATCCCAGCTAAATAAATGCGCTAACAAAAGTCACGACTAAGTGCAACAAAATCACCGAGTAAGTGACTCATATCGACCAAGCGTTTGGCAACCAGATGGTGTACTTTTCCATCGGTTTGCCAAATGCCATAGACACCCAACAACTTGGCATTCAATACTTCATGCCGAAATTGGTCTACCAAAGCTGGCCAGACAATCACATTCACTGGCCCAGTTTCATCTTCTATCGTAATGAACAAAACGCCCTTGGCAGTACCAGGTCGCTGCCTAACTGTCACTAGCCCACAACCACGTGCGAACTGTTTATTTTGAAACGTATGCAAAACCTCTGCCGGTAAAAAGCGCTGTTTTAAAAGTCGCGGTCTAAGCAAAGCAATTGGATGCCGCTGTAAAGTTAAACCTGTGCTGTGATAGTCACGCAAAATTTCTTGTGCCTCACTAGGTGTACTGAGCTGCGCTGGTGATTCAGCAAGCGTTGTAGGGCGCAGTAAATCCTTGTCAGGAACGGCAGCAACTGCTTGCCATAGTGCTTGATGACGATTACCAGTCAATGCAGCTAAAGCATTTCCATCAGCCAAAGCTTCGAGGTCTGCACGATTTAATTGTGCACGACGTGCTAAATCTTGAATATCGTGAAAGGCCGCTTGCTGGCGCGCATGACTAATCCGCTCTGCCGCCGCTTGCGACATACCACGCAATAAAGACATTCCTAAGCGTACCGCAGCTTGTTGTTCACTATGGCTGTGTAAGGGTAAGTCTTCTAACTTCGCGTCCCAATCGCTATACATCACATCAATCGGTCGTATTCTAATTTGGTGACGTTTAGCATCTTGCACTAACTGCGATGGCGAATAAAATCCCATCGGTTGCGAGTTTAGTAGCGCACATAAAAATACCGCAGGTTGATGACACTTAATCCAACAACTCGCATAGGTTAATAAAGCAAAACTAGCTGCATGACTTTCGGGGAATCCATATTCACCAAAGCCTAGCATTTGATCAAATACCGCTTGCGCAAATTCTTTTTCATAACCATTTTTTACCATGGTGTCGACGATACGGCTTTGATAATGGGCGAGTCCACCTTTGCGCTTCCATGCTGCCATTGCACGCCGCAATTCATCGGCTTCACCTGGTGTAAAATCAGCGGCGACCATCGCAATTTGCATCACTTGTTCTTGAAAAATC
This sequence comes from Affinundibacterium macrobrachii, assembly GCF_014652415.1. GTDB lineage: Bacteria > Pseudomonadota > Gammaproteobacteria > Burkholderiales > Burkholderiaceae_D > Undibacterium > Undibacterium macrobrachii. Next base: position 91,677 of record NZ_BMYT01000005.1, on the reverse strand, counting down.
GGCACACCTAAAGTGCGTGATAAAACTTTTTCTATCGCTGCTGTGGGATAAACGACTGGTTCCAATCCTTGTCGGCGTTTAAGATAAGGATGCACCATCCCACCTTGAATTGGCCCAGGACGCACGATCGCGACCTGCACTACCAAATCATAAAAACAACGAGGCCGCAAACGTGGCAACATACCCATTTGAGCGCGTGATTCAATTTGAAAAACACCAATCGTATCGGCTCGACAAATCATGTCGTAAGTAACAACGTCTTCTACAGGAATATCTTGCATCCGTTGTGGGCAACCGGGGATTTGTCGCATCAATTTAAATGCTCTTTGTAAGGCGGAGAGCATGCCCAGTGCCAACACATCGACCTTGAGTAAGCCCAATGCCTCCAAATCATCCTTATCCCATTGAATAATACTGCGCCCTTCCATACTCGCTTTTTCAACAGGAACCAAACGCGTTAATTTATCGCGCGCAATCACGAAGCCGCCACTGTGCTGGGATAAGTGTCTTGGAAATTTTAAAAGTTGATTCACCAAATCAGCCCATTGCTGCGCGATCATCGATTGCGGATCTAAACCGCTTTCACTAAAACGTTCTAACAAAGCTTCTTTGCTATCAAACCAATGCTGAGATTTGGCGAGTTTGTCGATTAAATGTGCGTCCACACCAAGCGCTTTACCAACCTCACGCAAAGCACCACGCGGCCGATAGGTATGTACCGCAGCCGCTAACGCGGTACGATGTCGACCATATTTTTTATACAGATATTGAATAACCTCTTCTCGTCGTTGATGTTCAAAATCAACATCAATATCGGGTGGTTCGCCACGTTCTTTCGATAAAAATCGTTCAAATAATAAGATGCCATTTTCTGGACTGACTTCAGTAATGTGCAAGCAATAACAGACCACTGAATTAGCAGCAGAGCCACGCCCTTGGCACAAAATATCTTGCGAACGAGCAAAGCGCACAATGTCATACACCGTTAGAAAATAAGCTTCATAGGCGAGATCATTAATTAAATGCAGTTCATATTCAATTTTATTTTTCGTCGCTGCACTAATGCCATTCGGATAGCGTAGTTGCGCACCGGCATAGACCTCTTGGCGTAAAAACGAAGCTGGGGTTTGTCCTTGTGGCACCAGTTCATCTGGATATTCATAGCGCAACTCGCTCAATGAAAACTGACATAAATCGGCGATGCGTAAAGTTTCTTGTATCGCAGATGCAGGATAAATATTCCCCAAGCGTAAACGTGAGCGCAGATGCTGCTCTGCATTTGGCGCTAAATCATAACCACAATCCGCGATTGCTTTGCCTAAGCGTATCGCTGTCAAGGTATCTTGTAGTGGTTTGCGTGAACGTACATGCATACATACATTGCCGATAGCAACAACGGCCAAACCGAATTCATGTCCTATGCTTTGCAATTGTTGCTGTTGCCAGTCGTCCATCGCTTGCGTTAACAAATGTAAACCTAACCAAGCACGCTGCGGAAAATGACGCGCCATCCATGCGGCCTGCGCTCGCACTATTTCTGGCTGGAGTGGATAGGCTGGCACCAAAATTAATAAGCAATCAGGTAGCCCCGCGATATGCTGTAAATCTTGAGGTGGATCACTCAAATCTTCAGGAGTAAGCAAATAGCTACCTTTAACTACATTCGCACGCATTCTAGCTAAGCTAATCAATTCGCAAAGGTTGCCATAACCATCGCGATTTTGCACTAACGCGATGATCCGCATCTGCGCTAACTGAGGTTCTAGTGAGCTTGCTTCTAATTGAAAGACGCTACCGATAATCAAAGGAAAATCGTGTTTCAGCGCTTCTTCATGCGCGCGCACCACGCCAGCCAGCGAGCACTCATCAGTGATTGCGAGTGCTTGATAATTCAGTTTAACTGCACGCGCAATCAATTCTTCTGCATGCGACGCCCCATGTAAAAAACTAAAATTGGTTTGACAGTAAAGTTCGGCGTAGTGAGGGAGCATAATGATTTTCTGCTGCTTTTATTGATTTTTCTTTTATTGGTTCTGTATTTATTAGTTTTACGTTTATTGATTCGGTATTTATGAATACCCATACTGCGTTTATTAATTCGGCTTAAATATGCCCAACATTTGCAAATACAAAAAATGCTTATCCAAACACGCCATGCAAAAACCAAGCCTCATCTTCTTGCATGAGTTTTTCTTGCCCTATGCGTTCGCGATAAATCCAATAACGATAGTAGTTGCTGCATTCAGCAATGAAGTAATCGCGAGTCACCAGTTGCCCATTCCACCAACCTGCTTCTATCCGTTCTGCTGCCGACAATAGTTTTAAACGCGAGCCATAGTAAGGGCTGTGTTGCCTGACATTGAGTGCAAGAGGAACTTTCAGTAACCAACTCGGACGTGGATTATTAAATGCTGGCATCTGCGCTTTACCAGCGGACCTTTCCAATACCGAAACCCAACGATTCGCGACTTCAGGGCGATGATCCGCACACGGCGCGGCTTGCAACACTTGATCTGCACCTAAACGAGCGATCAAGAGTTCTAACAAACGACTTTCACTTTCGCTTTGGCTAGTTTGATCAGGAAATAAAGAAGTATTGAACGCTTGTCGTGCTTCTATCTGCTTGACTTCTAAACGTATCGCAATCGCCACGCTACTTAATTGCCAATGGGCGAGTTTTTCTTTTAACAAACGTGTGATGTGTTCTTCTTGCCAGCAAGCTTGCGCTAATGAAATCGGCAATAAGCTTGGTGCAAGTGCTTGACGACCGCGTTCATGTTCAATGATCAAACTAAATTGCTTGATGGCTTTTTGTTGCTGATTCAGCCAACCACATAATTGCAAAACCAAACCGCGAGTGAAATGAAAAATGGTATCGGTTTTATCGATGCGGTCAGGTAACTCACAACGCGCATGAAAACGGTCAGGAACCGTGATCCATTGATGCAAGGTGACTTGCTCTCCATACGCAATATCCAAAGCATTCAGCAAGGCTTTACCACAACGCCTTTGCAAACCAGCTCGGGGCAAATGGTGTAATGTCCCCAAATCAGTACACGCGATGCCTTGCAACCAATCAAGATAAGCCTGTGCGCTTGGAAGTAAATAACAGGGTAAAACATCCAAATGTCGCGCTAAGTGTCGATTGCTTAAACAGATTTGCAACTGGCGCGATCGCACTGGCTTGCTGGCCGACTTTGCTGATGTTTTTATCGATGTTTTTTGTGCGCTTGAATATACGGGTATTTGTGTATTCTTTTGCGCCAATAAACTAGCCGCGCTGGCGTTACGTGCAATCCCAATTTGCGCACTAAGTCCCATGTGACATAAGTCTTGTCGAATACGGCGATACAATCGTCGTATGCCACCAAATAAACGTAAACTAGCAGCGACCTCGATCTGAATAATATCGGCATGCTCTTCGCAAAAACATACTTGTGGCGAATACTGTAAAAGACTCATCGCCACTTGCTGACGCAATGCTTTTTCTAATTCAAGATCACGTTGTTTGATCACAGCTTGTTCGCACAATAAGCCTATGCTGTTTTGCCGCATGCCAGGCAATAAACCATACACACGAAGCGCATCACTCAAAGCATAAATACGCTGCTGCTCGCAAACGACCAGATGATGACTTGTTTGCTGATTTTGCTGATCACGCTGATGAGCATCTTGAGCTTCACTAAAACTATTACTCCACCAATGCGGATGAAACACCTCCAGCGCGAGCTGCGGTAGGTAAATGGCTATCCACAATGGGGGAATCAAGCTTGGCATGATGTTGACTATGAAGCTGGCGCTGGGATTGACTATAAAATTGACTATCAGGTTGGCTATCAGACTGACTCGTTGGTGATAAACATTGCGGGACGAAATCCTTGATTGGTAACACAATGGGCTTGATCTGCTGCGCCCCTCGTCGTTTAAACACTTCAATTTGTAAACCCGTATGCTGGCGTGATAGTTTTAGCCTTAATGGCGCGGGCGAAGGACTGAACTGACTTTCCCACGGACGTATCAGACAAAACAAACACCGCCCCGCTTGCGCTGCCAAATGCAAGCGACGTAAAGCATCAGCGGTAAATCGATGTCGCGTCGATTGCCACAGCAATAAGGCACTGCAAGCTTGATTCTTTACAATCTGCTCTGCTGCCCACAAAGCGTCTTGCGGCTTGCTACACGGTAGCCATAACACCCGCGACAAATCTAGACGCAAAGCAGAAAGTGCCAGAATTTGCGGTTGATAAGGTGGATTCAAAAAAATGATCCTGCCCTCTTTTAATTGCGCTAATGCCGGGCTCAGTAATTGCAATTCCCCACTGCCAGCTTGCTGCACCACTAATTCAATTAGATTCGCCAAAGGCCAGCCTGCTCCAGGCAATTCCTTGGCCAACGAGGGATATACACAGTCCAAATAATCGCCAAAGCTACGCCCCAACTGCGATGCGCGCCATAAAGACGGATGCAGATTTTCCAAATTGACATGAGAACGTGGTGATGTAGCGGAAAACATAACAAGAAAAAATACTGAATGGATATACAGTATATTCCTTGTTTAAGGCTTTTTCAAAGCTTTGTTTAGATTATTTTTCATTGTCTTTCAAGCTAACTAATAATTAAATTTACGTCTGAATTTCCATCATTTCCATGAAAATGGAATCCTAAATAATTCAACACTGGCAACGCAAAACTTTTTGCAACCTAGTCACTAAACTAGGCATCTCGTCCGCCTGCACCTGTGCATAACCTAGCATCAAGCCCGACCAAGCTTGCCGTCGCTGCCCTACTGCATGCGAACTCAAGGCTGGCGCCACAATGCCTTGGGCTAACGCAGCTTGACTAAGCGCTTGGTCGCTTAAGCTGACATCATGAAAGCATAAAGACAGATGCATCCCCGCCGTATCGCCATACACACTGGCAATGTCTCCCAATTGCGTCTGCAACAAATCCACCAAGACATCGCGTCTTTGCCTATACAAACGACGCATACGCCGTAAATGCTGTAGAAAATGACCGTCATATATAAACTTTGCCAAACAAATCTGATCAGCAGAACGCCCGCGTAAAGATGCTTTTGCGACTAGGGCGCGCATCGTCATCACTAAATTTTTCGGCAAAATGAGATAAGCGATACGTAACGCAGGAAACAGTGTTTTACTAAACGTTCCCAAGTAAATGACTGGCGCATTCGGAACAAGTCCCTGCATAGCTGGAAGTGGCGGTCCATCGTGACGAAATTCACTATCGTAATCGTCCTCTATCAATAGACTTCCATGCAAGCGCGCTTGTTGAATCAACTCCAAACGCCGGCTTAAACTCAATACCTGACCTGTAGGATATTGATGCGAGGGTGTGACATACACAAATTTAGGTGAATGTAATAGCCAATCATTGGCCTTGGGTGCAATACCATCCTGATCGACCGCAATACCGACCAACTTGAGCTGCGCAGACCGAAAAGCAATTTGCGCACCCACATAGCCGGGATTTTCTATCCACACTTTATCGCCGACATCCGCCAAAGCATGTGCACATAAACTCAAACTACTTTGCGTACCATCCGTAATAATTACCTGCTCTGCATCACAGTCCACCCCACGTGAAGCACGCAGATGCTCAGCAATTGCTGAGCGCAATACCAACTCACCTGATGCATCCGCATAGCCAAGCTGCGCTACCGATAGCTGTCGCCAAGTTGCATCTAAATTTTTTCGCCATAAGGCAATAGGAAAATCTGCCAACGCTGGCACACCGGGCGCAAATCCCGACGTCAAATCCGAAGCGACAGGTAAGGACATGAGATTTTGTGCACGGCGTGCCAGACTCACGCTGGGTTCAATGTCTGACGTCAGGGTCTGCAACTGCCTAGCGATCACCGCCATACTATTGACCACGCTACCGCGCCTATCAGTGCTCAAATAACCTTCACTTACTAGTTGTTCGTAGGCGTACACCACCGTGTTACGGGCAATTCCTAACTCTTGTGCTAGCACACGGCTAGAGGGTAAACGAGCTCCAGCGGCTAGTGCACCATCTTGAATTGCATTTTTTAAGGCTGCATGTAAAGTCTTTTGTGCTGACCATGCTTTATCTCGTTCTTTGGAATATCGCGCTATCAATAAAACATAGTCCATTTATGTAGTCCTAAAAAATATGGATATAGTGGATCTTGAGTTAGAACCAGCACATGATTATAGTTCATGTAGTTTTCACCAAACATACTTTTAAGGACACGCTACGATGACGAGCAGTACAAATGCAACCGCCCCCAGCGAACGTACGCAGGTACGTCGAATTGCCGACAATGCCAACTACGATAAAGATACGCTTTACGCGATTATTGACGAGGCCTATCTTTGCCATGTTGCGTTTGCCGATGACAAAGGTAGTCATTGCATTCCCACTGCTTGCTGGCGCGAAGCTGATTTTCTATATATTCATGCAGCGAATCCTAGCCGTTTAGCAAAGATTCTGATGCGTGAAACACAAGCCTGCGTGACCATTACCCACTTAGATGGCTTAGTCCTAGCACGCGCAGCATTTAATCACTCGATGAATTATCGTTCAGCGATGATTTATGGCATTTTTGAGCGTGTAGATGGCGAATGCAAAGCTGCTTCAATGGCCGCATTCATGGATAAAATTGCCCCCGGTCGTCAGCAAGAGGCACGCCCTGGCAATCACGCCGAACTGTCAGGAACGACCGTCATGCGCATTCCTTTGACCGAGGCAGCATGCAAACAACGCAGCGGCGGTCCAAACGACGATGAGGATGACATGGCACAAACTGTTTGGGCAGGCGTCTTACCACTTTGTCGTCAAGCACTGCCGCCCATTCCTCATGAACGTAATACACAGGCTGCACCTGCATATGTCAAGAACTGGCATCAAACAAACTAAAACGTTAACAAATGTGGGAAACATCACGGCAACTGTTTCCCTTTTCCCCGCCCTTGCTGCTTTTCTCACGTCTGCACCAAACCACTTGTTTCTTTTTTTCCCTCTATAATTATTTTTAGATTTTTTAAAGCAAGCGGCACAAGATAATTTTTCCTCCCCCCTTGCAATCAATAGCTAGGCCTAAAGATTGAATAATGGGATTGGATATTGCATTTTTTTGCTCAGATGATCAGCATCTGATACCTGCGATTTATCCGTAAACGAATACTCAATACGCTCCGCCTAGCTACTATTTAAAAATCAACCTAATGACTACTTTTTGAGGACAATCTATGCACATCGCATGGGAACAATTTACGCCGTTTACTGCAATCAGTGGCGGTTTATTAATCGGTTTAGCATCAGTTTTATTGATGGCAGGAATTGGTCGAATTGCAGGTGTGACAGGTATTCTTGCGGGCATTTTTACCGGCTTATTTCAAGCCAACAAATCCGAATGGTCATGGCGTCTTGCATTTATTCTTGGGCTCGCTATTAGCCCCTTTTTGTACAGTCTATTTGCGGAACTGCCTGCCATCGATATGCAACTAGATTGGTCTGCAATTTTGTTCGCTGGCCTCATCGTTGGCTTCGGCACCCGACTCGGTTCTGGCTGTACAAGTGGACATGGCGTTTGCGGCATTTCACGCTTATCACCGCGCTCTATCATCGCCACCATCGTGTTTATGGCTGCGGGTTTCGCGACAGTTGCACTAATTCGCCACATCCTTTAATTGAGATTAATTTTTTATGTTGATTAACGTTTTCATCGCTGCAATCAGTGGCATTATTTTTGGCTTAGGCTTGATCATTGCTGGCATGGCAAACCCAACTAAAGTGTTGGCGTTTCTAGATTTATTTGGTGCTTGGGACCCATCTTTGGCATTGGTCATGGCGGGTGCAATCGGCATCGCTATTTTGCCGTTCACTATCCTAAAAAAGAAGACCTTAGCGTGGTCCGGCGAGCCACTTCGTTTTCCTAAAAAAACGGATATTGATGGTCGTTTAATTGTTGGCAGTTTGTTGTTTGGAATAGGCTGGGGAATCGCTGGAATTTGTCCTGGCCCAAGCATTATTTTACTCGGCGCAGGCATTGCTAAAGGCGCTTCATTTGTACTGACGATGTGCTTAGGAATGTGGCTTGCTGATCGCTTCAACCAAATAACAGCGCGTCGCAATCCTAGCCAAATCAATGACTATAACGACGACTAATTTTTCTTAAAAAAATTTAGCTCATCGTAAAAATAAGTAAGAACAAGGACATCACAAACTGTCGTCTTAATAAAAAATGCCTCGTGCGATTTTCTAAGTAGAAAATCCAAACGGGGCATTTTTATATCTAAAGAAGCAACTTATTCGAATATATCAATAGACTTTCTCGTAATTTGTAAATTCCCCACTAGCATAAGCTTATGTTAACATCGTGTTTTTCGACCTCGCTTCTTCATCAAGAGAAACATCGCAATGGATAACGTAGCAACTTCGGCTTCTTCGGCACCCGTCACTAGCGCTAGCGCACTTGAACAACACTTCGCGCCATTTAGAGAACAAATCATCGGTATCGATCAACAATTTGAGTCACCTTACGGCACCAAAAATATTATTTATACCGATTGGACAGCTAGTGGACGCCTATATCGCCCGATCGAAGAGAAGCTAATCAATGTATTTGGTCCATTTGTTGCCAACACCCATACCGAGACAACCATCTCCGGTACTGCGATGACCTTGGCGTATCACGAAGCCAAACACATTATTAAGAAGCATGTAAATGCCGATGACAACGATGTGTTGATCAATGACGGCACGGGCATGACGGGCGTAGTCAATAAGTTTCAACGGATTCTTGGTTTCAAAGTACCAGAATCCTTAAAAGACTATTTCTCCCTGCCCAAAGATAAACGTCCCATCGTTTTTATCTCACACATGGAGCATCACTCTAACCAAACTTCTTGGTTGGAGACGATTGCCGATGTTGAAGTGATTCCAGCCGATGAACAAGGTTTGTTTTGTATTGATAACTTAAAAGCTTTACTGCACAAGTATCAAGATAGAGCAATGAAGATCGCGTCCATTACGTCCTGCTCAAATGTCACTGGGATTAAGACTCCTTATTACGAAGTCGCTAAGTTAATGCATCAAAATAATGGCTTGTGCTTTGTGGATTTTGCTTGCTCCGGCCCCTATGTTGAAATCAATATGCATCCAGCTGATCCGGAATGCTATTTGGATGCGATCTTTTTTTCACCGCACAAATTTTTAGGTGGACCTGGCACTTCCGGCGTGTTGGTATTCAATAAAAAACTCTATCGCAATATGGTGCCAGATTGCCCGGGCGGTGGCACCGTAACTTGGACTAATCCTTGGGGTGAACATCAATACATCGATAATATTGAAAGCCGTGAAGATGGCGGTACGCCCGGCTTTTTACAGGTCATCAAAACTGCATTAGCCATACAACTTAAAGAGCAAATGGGCGTTGCCAATATTTTGGCTCGCGAAAAAGAAATCACCGATTTTGTATTTGCTGAACTTGGAAAAATCCCCAACTTAGCTATACTCGCCCCTCAACATCAAAATCGTCTTGGTGTGATCTCTTTCTTCATCCAAGATTTACATTTTAATCTTGGCGTTAAACTACTAAATGATCGTTTCGGCATTCAGACCCGCGGCGGCTGTAGCTGCGCGGGAACTTACGGTCATTACTTACTCAACGTTGATCAAGAAACTTCACATAAACTCACTGACCAAATTAGCTCTGGTGATTTAACGAGCAAACCTGGTTGGATACGTATGTCGATTCATCCGACGACGACCAATGCTGAAATCGCTTATGTTTGCGCCAGCATCAAACAATTAGCAGAGCAACACCAAGAATGGGCAACAGCATATCGTTACGACTGTGCGACTAACGAGTTCTTACACAAAGAAGCAAAACCAGTCGAAGCAACTATGGTGGCTAACTGGTTCGCAGCTTAATTCGTCAATGACGCTGTATCGCTTACCCAAATCCCTAAATCACTAACGGGTAAGCGATCATTGGGTCGAACAGATTCATTTAGCAAACGTCTTAAGAATTCAAGAAATCACCAATTTCACGTATACTGTGCTTTCTTCTGTCGCGCAGACTACTAAGCACGTCCTGTTCTTATCACCTCCAAGCTCTCAGAATCATCGCAATTAAATGCCAACTCGATACAGCGCTCTGCTGTATCGGCATTTAACTCATTTTTAAGGAATTCCATGTCACAAGTTCAATCCTGGTCTGCAATCAACGATAGTGCTATTTCAGAAATCAGCGTACGTCAGCAACATCGCCCAAGCGAAAATTTCAAGTTCTACAACAATACCTATGCAGCCAATCAAAGTATCACTATTAAGGCTTCGCATAGCTTTCATTTGTATGTACTCAAAGGCAGTTGTTCTTTGATGGTGAATGGCCAAACAGTCGATTTGGATGCAGAACAATTTATACAATTAAAAGACGGTATTTATACTTGCAATACAGGTAGTGAAGGCCTAAGTATCGTCAAAGTATTTAGCACAACATCCAACAAATAAATAAGCAAATAAGAGATTACATGTCTGAAACAATAGCATCCGATGAAGATTCTTTGATTCAAGAAGCACGCGTTTGGCAAGCGAAAGGCTGGACCGCGCGCGTGATAAAAAATGAAGAGGATGATGGCTGGGCAGTTGCGATGTACAAAGATGGTGAAGCGGAAGCAGCACTAATTGGTCCATGGACAATGGGACGCGACAAAAAAAATCCTAAACCATTAGATCACAACGCATTTAATACTTTAGTCAAAACTGCGAGTGAGTTTGTACGCCGTCATGAACAGCAACTGCATGCCAGCCTAAACAAAAGTTTAGTGCTCAATGCAGATAACACTGATTACAAAATCTGTTTACAAATCATTCCGGATGAAGATGACCCACACGCTTATCTAAGTGCATTCGATACCAATGGCGAACAGATTGCGAAAATTAAAGTCCGCCCCGATTTCAAATTAAATCCATCTTCCGCATCCAAGTGGCTAGAGCAAGGTTTTCAACGCCTCGACTAAATGCTCAAAAAAACGCGCAATCAGCGTTAATTGATTGCGCGTTCGTACTACCTTGATATTGCGATTAACAACGTAATTTCCGGTAAGATCTATTTCAAAAAAACAGCTAACAACTACGCCAAATTAAAACGTGTATTGCACACCAACTGAGAAATTATTAACTGTATTTTTCTCGTCACCGATTTTTACACGGCGTGACTCAAACTCACCACGCAATGCGATTTCTTTGCTGACTTTATAAGTCAAACCTAAACCAGCGACAGGCTGCGTTGATTTCGTATCTTCAGAGAATGAAAACGCTGATGGAACGTTCGCTTTTGTATCAACGGAAACACGCGCAACACCCAATTTCGCGAAGCCACCGAATTCTTCAGTAAAGTCATGCTTGAGCACACCAGCCAATTCAAAGCCAGTACCCTTCGCTTCTGCTGATGCATTAACTGCACCAATCGCGGCATTTGCTTTTACTTTACCTAAGGAGAAGTAACTTGCTTCTACTGCAAAGTTTTTATCGATGTTATAACCACCGATCACTTTGTATGAATTCGTTGTCTTATCGCAGCTCACACCAGATTGATTGCAATCGACATTCCATTTAGATTGTCCAACTGTACCGCCAACATAAACTTGTGCAGAAGCGGAAGCGCCGATACCCAAACCAGCAACCAACAACAGGGACACAAACAAATTTTTCTTCAACATATGAACCTCTATTAAAAGTAATCAAAACCAGCTGCTTCAATGTATGCACTGCTTTTCATCGCTGTGCACAACATGGAAGCGAGTCTAGTGTTGAGGTCAAAGAAATCGAAATTTGTTTTACTAAGTCGTCTTGTATAAACTAAGTGGTATTAAAATACAGTACCTTCAGTCAAAAAGTACACATCAATTTTCGTACGAAGGCATTGCTAACCGACATCAAATAGACAGAACTGGCTACATAAAATCTCGGTGTGATTCTATCTAGCCAAACCAATTCCACAATCAAGTCTTACTTCGCGGAACAAATAAACGGATACTCACGATTATCGATTATTGGCTCGATACCGAAGAAATCATTCAGCACTGACTCTGCAGTACAGTAAGCTCCTTCTACCCATGCTTGATCATTCGAATACGCTTCACCAACAATAAAAATATTCACATCGGTTTTTTCCATCAATTGCGAAGGCTTACGAATTTTCTGTTGTACATCACCAATATTAAAATGCGACGCCCATGCGTGGTAGCCAGCATTAAAAGGTGGCAGTGACCAATCCATATAAGCAGCTTCAACTGGTGCTGGCACCATGCTGTAATCTGAATTAGGGCCAAAATGAATTTCGGCTAATTGTTTGCGCAACATTTTCACCATGCGTGCTGGAACCTTTTTCGGGCCTTGCAAAGTTTGTACATTTTCATTCGTAGGAATGTGCTGCTCTTGATTTGGCTCTAGCTCCATCTCTTTCCAAAATGTCGTATAGACTTCATCATCATAGCTGGCTAGCAAGCCATAGATAGGTTTAGCTTTGGTATCACTGGCGTTATTACCGAAATACACGACTTGACGAATTGGCGTGTCGGTCACGCTAGGGCCTATCGTGTTATTCAAAGTCACTTGTAGCAAAGCGTTTTCATGTTTAAGACTTAAACGCTCTTCCGTGATCGCTTCCACTGCACCGATCAAGTCTGCAGAACTCGCATAAGGAATGCCAACTAAACTACTTAATGCTTTCAAAGTTGCCTTCGACAAACCCATAGCCTTTAATTGCACTACTGCGCGTTGCGTCACCTCATAGCCTGTTAATTGCGGCATATAAGTCGGTGGATTTTCTGCGTCCGCAGTCCACCAAGGCGTATCAAAAAACATCCCAACTTTGTACGATGGCTGCATGATTGCGGCCTCTAAATACAACTGTACTTTGCGGTGATTGAGAACATCAGTCACGCCGGCGTCAGCATCAAAGCGAGAACCTTGTGCCACCTGCTCAATCGCGTGGCGCGGCATCGCTAACCACGCAGCATCGGTAGTTTTGGTGTCAGCTTTTTTCCATGGATTTTCACGTGTTGCGTAGCTGTAGTGAATGACTTTATCTTTGGCAACGATAGATTGCAGGCGCGTATTCGGTTGATAGTTGAAGATCACGCCCTGCGCTCTGGCGAGCTTGACGATTTGCTCGAACAGGGCGTTAAACATGCCAGAATAGCCGATATTAATCGTCTTATATTGATTCCCCGGGGTGAACTCATTATTCGCTTGAAATGCGTAAGCAGAGTTCCAATTGATCACGTTGGAACTATAGCCATTGCCGTCCGCTGCATAGTTATAACCTTCGCTGCCTAATTGGTCGTACATCAAATTCCAGTAACCGATGTCTTTTAATTTATCGCCTTTTTGATAAACAGAAGCATCGCCCGTTTCCACCTTAATCACGCCGTCACGATAAAAAGTATCCCATTGACGACGGGTCAGATTTTTGCTCACTGATAATTTCTCTAAGGTTGAGAATCCATTATCTGGCGCGCCATCTGCGCCATAATGATCAACGTGATAAGGCGCGGGATTTTGTGAGGTAATTTGATTTAAAAAAAAGTTCTTACTGCGCAAATAGTAAAGAGGGTTCGTCGATTCATTAAATGGCACAGAATATTTGTCGAGCCCTAATTGCTTGATAACGGTCGTAACGACTCGATGGCCGGGTGCAGTGCCGTTGTTCGCATCTTTTGCATTCATATCCCAATCGGAATAACGCATACCGCCGAGTTCTAGGTAGGACTGTGATTGATCATTTTTGTAGTGCCAAGTGCAGATACGCGCACCCGCAGCGCGAGTACCGGGAAAGGCTTTAGAAAAGTCGTATCGCCCCCAGTCGTAGAGCTCTAGAGTATCGCCTTTTGCGAGCTTTTTACTTTTATCTTTGCTGTTTTTGACCTCGCCATTGAGTAAGCGCCATGCGGTGTATAAGCCCGCAGCACCAGCACCAAAGATGGAATATGTCTTTGCATTTGAATTTGCTTTTGCCATGAAAGTCTCCGACTAAATAATTAGAATGATTGATCGCTTGCTGTTTAGTAAATACCTGCTTACACAGGTAAAGTTTCGTTACCCAAACGTGCCATCTGTTGAGGTAAATCTTTCTCTGGAATACAAACTTCCACCAAGACTGGCTGTGATTTGATTTTTTTAATCAGTGGTAAAACACGTTTCAACTCCTCTACCGTCTCGACTTTAAATCCCTTAGCGCCAAAGGCTTGCGCCAGCGCCATGTAATCCCATTTGGGCAAGATGTCGAAGCGATCAAATTTGTGCTGAGGACCTGCCTGAAAGGCGGTGATATCAACGTACACTTGTTCAATCGCATACACGCCGTTACTCATAACAAAGATCACTGAGTTCAAGTTATTGCGAGCCAAGGTAGATAAAGATTGGCAGACCATCATAAAGCCGCCATCACCAGCGATCGTTAGCGCGCGTTTGCCGCTACCTAGTTGTGCGCCAGAGGCAGCTCCAGTTTCAAATCCTATGCATTGCCAAGCAGCGGAGCTGATATAGCTGCCTTGCTTCATACCGATCGCATTGCTGGCAACATACATCGCGCTACTCACGCCATACACCATGACGATGTCATCCATCATCTTTTGGTCCAGCAAGAATTTCATGGTGTGCTGGAAGAAGCGGTTGTAGGTGATGACTTCTGGCTTGTCTTTCCAACGCGCATCTGAGTTCGATAACCAAGGTTCCGGATAAACTGGCTTAGCTGGCGCTTGTACTTTTAACGGGTAGGACTTGGATTTTTTAAAACGCTTTAAGAGCGCTTCCATAAAGTCTTCCATAAACACGCCATCGTATTGGAAGTAACCGACCCGCATTTGTCCGATGGAACTTTGTATCATTTGAGGGTATTTATTTTCCATCAGCCACAAATAGTCATCAGTCAAAATCGTGCCCAGTGAAATGATGCAGTCGGCTTGTTCAACCGTTGTGATCACACTGGAAATAGAAGCTTGATCAGCATACGTTCCAATAAATTGCTCGCCCACTTCATCGACCACGGTTTTTCCCAAAGTGCTCGTTGTATAGAGCATGCCACTGGCGTCGATGATCTTTTGTAGTAACTTGCTGAGACCAAAACGTAGCACTTCCACGCCAGCAAAGATCAATGGCTTTTTCGCCGCAGTGATTTGCGACCATGCCAATTCCACTGCATTTTCTAAAGCGAGTTTTTCACTTGTTAGTCGCGCCGCTTTCAACGGCGTTGACGATGGGCGTGGGCAAGGTTCCCCCCACACTTCTTTGTAGCAAGCGATATACACAGGACGACGATGCGTGAGTGCGGCAATCAATAAGGCATCAATTTTTTCGGCAGCACCCACCGAGGTGCTCAAAGTTTCTGCTGCAACGGTGGCGTTCTTGAACACATTCTGATCAGCATCTAAATTACCAGTGGAATGATGAAAAATCATGCCGTACATATTGGTTTGATTGCGCATATCTGCGCCCGGACAAGCACTGATCACGACAATAGGGCTGCGTTCAACATAGGCACCAGCGACCGCATTTAAAGCACTAAAAGTACTAACACCATATTGCAGGGAAACTGCTGCAAGACCGCGCGTACGCGCATAAGCATCGGCTGCATAAGTCGCATCTAATTCATTGATCGCGCCTATCGTGTTGATGCCATCGAAATTTTCTAAAGCTTGGGTGAAATGTTTAACGTAATCACCAGGAATTTGAAACACATCGGTGACATTCAGCTGCAGTAAACGAGTTAGCAGATAATCGGCTACGGTAAATGGTTGAGAACGCATGAGATATCTTCCTTGTGATTAATTAACCGGGCGATCTCAGGCTTACAAATTCTGATCAATAAAAATCAGCATAAGCATGTTGACAATCGCAAATTCAACAACAGCAAATTACATGCCAGTTAATAAATCATCTTTGAAAATATCGAATTTAAAGGGTGGAACTTAGGATTGTTCTACAGCGGGAATTCAAATTGCGCGGCAAGCAATTTTGAATCAGGAATCACAACTATTCAGCGAGTTCCAAGTGAATAGAGACTCACCAATTTAACGTGTTAATGATTCGCTTACACGCTAAAACAAAAAAGGCACAGACAGAGTACTCTCTGTCTGTGCCTTCTAAGTTAAACACCCGACTCTAGTTAAAGTCCCTCTTTGGAGAACTTACTGGCTAGTTCTAGCTCATCCTTCTAAATGATAACGTGTAATCAAATCCACTTCATTTTTAGAGCCTAAAAACACTGGCACACGCTGATGCAATGCGCTTGGTTGAATATCGAGCATACGTTGCTTGCCATCGGTTGACGCACCACCCGCTTGCTCCACGATCATCGACATAGGATTGGCTTCATACATCAAACGTAATTTACCAGCCTTGTCCGGTTCACGCTTATCGGCTGGATACATGAAGATACCGCCGCGATGTAAGATGCGATGCACGTCCGCCACCATCGAAGCGATCCAGCGCATATTGTAGTTTTTATTCAGTGGGCCAGTTTTACCCGCCAACATTTCATCCACATAACGTGTTACTGGCGGATACCAGTGACGCACATTCGACATATTGATTGCAAATTCTTGCGTATCCACCGGAATTTGAATATTACGTTCAGTCAGTACCCAAGCACCCACTTCACGATCTAAGGTAAAGCAATTCACGCCATTGCCAGTGGTAAAAATCAACATCGTTTGCGGGCCATAAATGGCGTAACCTGCTGCGACTTGCTGGCTACCTTTTTGCAAGAAATCTTGCTCTGTTGGTGCGCCCATGCCTTCAGGTGCTTTCAAAACCGAGAAGATAGTACCAATCGAGACATTCACATCGATATTGCTAGAACCATCAAGTGGATCGAACAAGAGCATGTATTCGCCTTGTGGATAACGATTGGGAATTGGATGGATGGTTTCCATTTCTTCCGACGCCATCGCCGCCAAATGACCGCCCCACTCGTTCGCTTCTAACAAAATTTCATTGGATAAAATATCGAGTTTCTTTTGCACTTCGCCTTGTACATTCTCTGAATGCGCTGTACCCAAGACTTCGCCCAATGCACCTTTACCAACCGCGTGACTAATGGTTTTGCAAGCACGTGCTACCACCTCAATTAACAGGCGTAACTCTGCAGGAATATTATTGTTGAGCCTTTGCTCTTCGACCAGAAAACGGGTCAGACTAATGCGTTTCATATTGTTCCTTCTTTAAAATAAATCTAATGATCTTTTTGTTGGCGATCGTTACGCCGCCAAAGCTTTCGTTACCACTTCCAATACATCCTTCGATAAATTCTTGGTCGCTGCTACTATTTGCAAAGCCACTTTCATTAATGCTTGATTGGCTTTGGGATACTTAGTCCATCTATCCATGCTACGAGACAAGCGCGCTGCGACTTGCGGATTGAGTTTATTCAATGCAATGACGCACTCAGCCCATAAAGCATAACCACTACCGTCAGCCGCGTGGAAGCGTGCGGGGTTGGCGTTGCAGAAAGCAAAAATCAAGCTACGCGCACGATTCGGATTACTCATGCTAAAGGCTTTGTGTTGCATCAAAGCGCGTACTTGCTCCACATCCGTTGTCGGCGCCGTCGCTTGCAGAGTGAACCATTTATCGATCACCAAGGCTTCGCTTTCAAACTCTTTATAGAAGTGTGCTAACACTTGCTTGCGTGTCTTGCTGTGCGCTTTATCCAATGCGGAAGAACAATGCAGCATCGCGCTCAAAGCTGCGATACGGTCAGTCATATTTTCTGCTTCTTGATACTGGGTATGCGCTAAAGCATAGGTAGCTGCTTCTGGCCACTCGACTAAATACGCTAAAGCGCAATTTTTCAACGCACGCTTGCCCGCAGATTGCGCGTCAGGGCTGTATTTGCCTGGCGTCAAATTATCTTGATAGGCTTGCAGCAAATCTGCCTTCAAATGCTGCGCCAGAGTCGCGCGCACAAATTGACGTGCGGTATGAATACTATGCGGATCAGCGATTGCCATTTCCTCAGCAATCATGACTTCCGACGGCAAAGTCAACACCAATTCACGGAAGGCAGGATCAAGATGTTGATCGTTTAAAGTCTTATGCAATGCTTGTATGAACAAATCATCTATGCTCAAGGCTTCACCCTTTTGTACCGCACTCACTAAGCCCAACAAACGACGCATCGCCAATCGTTGTCCCGCTTCCCAACGACAGAACGGATCGCTATCGTGTGCTAACAAATGCGCTAATTGCTCGTCGCTATAATCGTATTCCAAAAT
Source organism: Affinundibacterium macrobrachii (assembly GCF_014652415.1). Taxonomy (GTDB): domain Bacteria; phylum Pseudomonadota; class Gammaproteobacteria; order Burkholderiales; family Burkholderiaceae_D; genus Undibacterium; species Undibacterium macrobrachii. The sequence goes on along the minus strand of NZ_BMYT01000005.1, from coordinate 73,408 downwards.
CACCGGTGCAGAAAAATTGCGCAGTATGGATGGCGTAACTTCACGATCAATATTGGTGAACACAAAGCTTTGCTGCGCTTCTTTTAATTCCAAAATCTTGGTCGTAGCAATCGCAGATTCACCTTGCAATTGCAGAGGTATATCGTTTCCTTCTGCATCAATCAAACCGACGGCGACAGGAATATGGAAAGGTAATTTCTTTGCCTGCCCAGCAGTCTTAGAACAAGATTGACTCAAGTTCAAGGTATACGTTTTTGCATTGGCATCGTAGCTAGCATGCGCCTTCACACGTGGTGTGCCAGCTTGGCTATACCAACGTTCAAACTGCTTGAGATCGCGGCCATTCGCATCAGCCATCGCTGCACGGAAATCATCGCAAGTCACCGCTTGTCCGTCATGACGCTGGAAGTACAAATCCATCCCTTTACGGAAGCCTTCGTGGCCCAGCAAGGTGTAATACATGCGCACGACTTCGGAACCTTTTTCGTACACAGTCACGGTGTAGAAATTATTGATCTCTACGAACGAATCAGGACGCACAGGATGTGCCATCGGACCTGCATCTTCAGGGAATTGCAATTGACGTAGCACGCGTACATCTTCGATGCGTTTGACCGCGCGCCCAGTCTCGTTGCCAACCAGATCACCAGAAAATTCTTGATCGCGGAAGACGGTCAATCCTTCTTTCAAAGACAATTGAAACCAGTCGCGACACGTGACGCGATTACCCGTCCAATTGTGAAAATATTCGTGACCAACCACCGATTCAATACCCGCATAATCGGTATCTGTCGCTACGCGAGAATTCGCTAGCACGTATTTGGTATTGAAAATATTCAAGCCCTTGTTTTCCATCGCGCCCATATTGAAATCACTGGTTGCAACGATCATGAAGCGATCTAAATCAAGTTCTAAACCAAAACGCTCTTCATCCCAACGTATGCTGTTTTTCAGTGAATCCATCGCGTGTTGGGTTTTATCGAGATTGCCCTCTTCTACCCACACTTGCAGTAAGACTTTGCGGCCGGATTTGAGCTTGTATTTTTCTTCTTGGCACACCAACTTACCAGCGACTAAGGCAAATAAATAAGACGGCTTTTTGAATGGGTCTTCCCACTTCGCATAATGACGACCATCACCAAGATCACCTTGCTCTATCAAATTCCCGTTCGACAAGAGCACTGGGTATAACTTCTTATCACCGCGTAACATGACGGTGTAACTCGCCATCACATCTGGACGATCAGGGAAATACGTGATCTTGCGGAAACCTTCTGCTTCGCATTGGGTGAAGAAATTGCCATTCGAGACATACAAACCCGACATCGTGGTATTTTTATCGGCTGCAATCGCGGTTTCGATTTCCAACGTCACCTGATCAGGCGCATTGCTGATCACTAGGCGTTCTTTATTCAAGCTATAAGCGGATTTTTTCAGATTGATACCATTCATGCGCAATTGCAGCAGTTTGATATCTTCACCGAACAACACTAAGTCCTTTTCCGCGCTCTCATGATTGCGCCGCATCGTGATACGGGTAGCAACATGGGTACGTTGCGGGTGTAAGTCAAAACCCATTTCTACGGTATCAACCCAAAAACCCGGAGCAACGTAATCTTTACGATAAATTGTGACGGGAGTAGCAATATTCATGTCCTGCGCTGGTTTTCGCATAAATTTCACCCAAATGAATAAAAACAACTGTCGAAAGTGGTGTTATTCGGCAGAAAAAATTGGAAGCCCGTATTTTACCAAGCACAGACACTGGAAGGCTGCAAATCTCAACAATTGCATTGAGATAGTCGTCACAGCGCAATTAAAGCAAGCCAAGATGGCGGAAAAATCAAGAAATTAGATAAAAATCCACCACAAGCAGAAAAATATTGTTACCAAACTCGGCTCGTTCACGTTTATTCCTTATTCAATACTAATTAAGTTCGAAGTGAGATTTTTTAAAGTGGTATGCAAACCGTTTCAAGCACATCGATAATTTCGACGTTGAACCATGACACCGACTTTCATGGCTTTATAGATCATGTTAGAGTCACAACAATCGATGCAATTCACTTTGTTTTATGTAGTTCTAGTATCATCCAGCAATACCGGAGACAAACATCATGAAAAAATTTACAGCTAGCTTACTCATATTCAGTGCTTTTTTACTCACAGGATGCGCGAGCACTTTTACCAGCAATATCAAGACAGTTAATCAACTACCGGAGGTGTTACCGCAAAAATCCTACACCTTTGTTGAACATGCTGAACAAGCTAAAGAACCAGAATATTTACATGCGACCGAAGACCTCAAAGCACGTATGCAAGAATTAGGTTTTAGCGAGGCTGCAGCTGAAAACGCAGCGCTAAAAGTTGGCTTACAACTGATCTCGATTCCCGGCAATGTTCACGTCTCTTCACTTTACGGGCCTATCAGTTACATCGTTACCCCATCTGGTCTAGTGATTCCTATGGGTGGTTTTAATTCCTTCCCTATGTACTCTGGATTTTTGCGCTACCCTTACTATCCTATGCGAGTGCGTTCCGTGTTCTATCCACGTTATATTCGACCAATTTATTCACCTTGGGCATTTGGTCGTCTAAATGATCCATTTTACGGAGCGCAATTAGAGGCTCGCCAATACTTTGATCATGGCATTGAGGTCAGTATTAATGATGCAAAAACAGGAAAATTATTGTATTCAGTTACCGCAAAAACAACTCAGGCTGATGAGAATATTGATCCTTATATCGCCTTACTAGTAGAAAGCGCTTTGCGTGAATTTCCAAACAAGACTGGTGAAAGCAAAGTAGAAATCGAGTTAGAAAAGTAAGCTTGTTCCATACAAATCTATTAGCACCATTATAAAAAATACCCCGATACAACAAAGCATCGGGGTATTTTTTGTCTAACTTGCTGGTTCACAAAAGCAAAAAGTCAGCTTATTTTTTACACTGCTAAATCTCGCAAGGCATGGCTGAGAGCACGATCTACCAAAGAATTAGCCAATATAGTGCTGACTGTTCCGGCCCGATATTTGGCTTCCAAATCCGTGTTTGTAATAGAAAATGCCTGATCTCCTTGGCGATTTGCGAAAATAAAGCTACCGCGTTTCGGGCTAATCCACGCTAACTTATAGCGGGTCACTTGCTCTGCATCTTCACTAAAAGCCAGCCACATTCCTCGCTCTAAAGCCGCGACTTCTTTGCTTGCTTCATCTTCTTCTTGCACGTTTTTGTCATGTACAAATCGCTCTAATCGACGGTTACTAGCACGCTGTGCGATATTGACGGCAATTTCCAATTGACGACGAGGCGACAGCTCTAACGGCGCTCGCGCCATCGCCGCATGACGTTCGGCTAACTTAGAAAAAAACAAAACGCGGTCAGGTTCATCCCAACGAATCGCGTTCAACCACGCATTGAGTAAAGTCAGCATTGCAGGTAACTTTGCAATCAACTCTTTACGCTCTTCTGGGCTATTTTTGGGTTTAAGACTCCAGATCAAATCGTCCATCGTCTTTAAGGCATTTTCCAACGCATGTGGTTTTTCTTCTTTAACGCTATGCGCAATAGTCAAAATGCGTATCCACTGCTCTTCTAAGAACACTTCTAAGAAACCCGCTACCTCGCCAGTTTCGACCCGGATTGCCACATCATGTTCGGCAAATTCCCTCGCAATCCGCATCTTTTCTGCGCTTAATGCGGTTTGTACAGGCTGGCTAATCGCCATCTGCGCTTTCGATTCTTCTTCCTTCAAATACGATTCTAAATCTGAGACGACATCAGAAAACAAATCAATATGCTCATCAAACTCAGATTGCACACGCTCGATGACATCGCCAATCACGCCTAGTAATGGGTCTGGATTGCTGGACTCTTGATCCAACACAATGCCTGAACTGCCGAGCATATCAAGCAAGGTACGCGCTGGATGTGATTCTCTAAAAAAGAAATCGCGATCAAATAAAACGACTCGCACAATCGGAATTTGTAATTGCGCAATCATGTTTTTCATATCGCTGCCCAAACTTGGATCAGCAAAAATATAATCAAACATTCGTGCCAGTAATTCGATCGTATTCCGTTCAAGCAAACTGAGCTTTTGTGCCGACGGCGAATGCAGCACTTTGTGCAAACGCGATCTTAACTGCGTCGTATTACTCTCAGTTTCTGCATAGCGAATTTGCATCTCACGCAAATCTTCAAAAAACTGTTGGTCGATACTCGCCTTGTCTGCATGATCTTCTTCCGCATCATGATCTAATTGATTGGTCAAGGTGTCGCTAACCATCGCTAGGCTACTTAAGCCATGATCAGGATCGGTGTACGGTAACTCAATTTGTCCGGAAAATACACGCTTCAACTTATCTTGAAGATAAGGATCCATATTGAACGATTTTTGCACAGGCAAATAAACTGAATTCCCGGTTGAAGCATCCGCCAAGTCGTCACCATCTGGACGAATGCCACGCGCCATCAAGGCTTGGTTGATTTCATCTAAGATGGGGTGCAACTGCAAAAACACCGCTGGCTGCAATAATCGCAAAACTAATAAATGCGAAGCTGGATTCGGATCTAATTCCATCCACGCCTGATGCACCGCTTTTACAAAGATTTCAGGCCGAAACGGATTTTGCGAAACATCAATTGGTATGCGGTTTAATATGCGTCCAATTAAAGTATTAAGCATCACCAAAGGTTCCGCATTCAAGACTTCTAGCGCATGACTTGCATTGCGTAGCAAAATCTTGCCTTCCATTTCCTCATAGGTTTGCGCAGTGTTATCTAAATATTGCTGATCTTTCTTAACACGCTTTCTGGTATTAAAAACACTCACTTCACGACTTAAAGCAGCATTAATCTGGCTAGCAACCAGACGATAAAAGCTGGTGCTATTACGCTTTATGAGTTGATGGGCATCTAGACTGATACGCGCTTCTTCTGGTCGCACGGCTTGATCAGAGAGCTTGAATAATTGTTCTGCCAAACGATTGGACAGTGCCTCTAATTGCGAGGAGACCAAATTCGTAGCCAACGGCACCATGCTTTGTAAAATCAATAAACGAGAAGCGCTCGAAGATTCCAATACTTTGTTCTCGCGCAAGTGCCCAGTCGCGGGCTTGCTTACGCTAGCGGCGTCTTTCGCTGTATTAGCAGCAGTTGGAGAAATTGGCGTGGAATCCATAGCTTACTCAGAATAATGATTCAAAATCGGCAGCAACCATTTTTCACTAAGGCGTATGATAAGCCTCGGTCGCGAATGTGATCAGCACAATCAATGCAACCGCAGCTAACAAAATAAGAAGAAGTCGCCCAAACTTGGGGCTGCCATCGTCCTCAGTAGAATGTTCTTTGGTTTCTGGGGAATTCTCTGATGCCATAAAGATTTGTTGCTTTCCTAAATTAAAATTTAAGGACAAACGGAATACTTGAGTATAAGTTGTTTTCCATTAATTCGACTAGTCGTTCTCACGCTAAGAAAAAGAAAAATAAGTATTCTCGAAGCTTGAACGTAAAAAATTATTCTTTTAATTATTCTTTTCTAGCGCCAAGCGCATTATTTACGACTCAACAAATACATTCCAACAATAACCAAACTGGAACCAATTAACTGCCAAACGGTAATCGCTTCATTCAAAAAAATATAAGCGAATATCAAGGTTGATACGGGTCCTATCATGCCAGCTTGTGATGCCTTTGGCGCACCTATCTTCTGAATGGCAAACATCGTTAGAAATACTGGAAACACAGTACAGGCAATCGCATTTACAACAGATAAAGAAATCACTGGCCAAGGCTGGATCAAATGATTGATCGGTTTCAATAACAAAAACTGCAGAATACATGCCACGCTAGAGACACACATGGCGTATGACACCAAACGTAATGAACCAATTCTCGCCACCATTTCGCCAGACTGAATCAAATACGTGGCATACGCCAACGCTGATCCCAACACTAAACCCGCGCCAAGGACAACCTGATTTCCATTAAAAGAAAGATCATGCATAAAAACCAGCACGATACCAAGATAAGCTATCCCAAGTGACAGATATTCAATGGGACGAATTAAACGTTTGAACCACCACACATGGATCAACAATACAAATGAAGGCGTTAAAAACAAGATCAAACGCTCAAGACCTGCCGAAATATATTGGAGTCCTAAAAAATCTAAAAAACTCGACAAGTAATAGCCAACTAATCCTAAGCCTACTAAGCGCCAACGATCTGCCAAGGCGAGTGGCGCTTGTTGACGGCTTTGCCACCACGCGATTACGCCAAAGACTGGCAAAGAAAAAAGCATGCGGAAAGCAATCACCGTAACAGCGTCAAGCTGATATTGATACAACAATTTGGCGACTATCGCTTTAGCTGAAAATAAAATTGCCCCAGCAATTGCTAAACTAAGGCCTATCAGTTGCTTACGACGATCAAGTTGCGTGGACTGCAAGAAGTACTCCCAATAGTAGACAATCGTCGATGACGCCAAACGAAATTATTCGTCGCCTTCAAAGATAAGATTAAATCGGCAAACGAATATCAAAGCGCGCACCACCAATTTCCGATTTAAGAACCGACACACTGCCGCCGTGCAACAAGACAATCTGCTTCACGATCGACAAGCCCAAACCAAACCCGCCAGTAGCACGATCGCGACTACGATCTAGACGATAAAAAGGTTCAAAAATCTTTTCTACATCACTATCGGGAATACCTGCGCCATCATCTTCTACGGTAATCAAGCATTGATCGCTGTCTTGCCGCACTGAAAAAATAATCTGCTGTTCGGCATACTTGAATGCGTTCTTCAATAAGTTTTGAATTGCGCGAACAATCAGACGTTGATCGACTTGAAGCAGCAAATCGTTCTCCGCTAAAACTGTCTGCAGTTGCAAATGTGCGGGCATTGGCGGTAAATGTTGCAAACATTCTTCGACCAAGACTTTAGCATCCAGTTGTGCCTTACTTAGCTGCCCTTGCGCTTCCAACTTAGCCATATTGAGTAACTCAGATACCAGCATATTCAACTCACCCAAATCTGCTTGCATCGCTTGAATTCTATGCCTACGTCTTTCTTGCTCGGCACTCGTCAGCTTGTCCTCTACATCACTGTCAGCACTATCCTGCAAAATTTCTAGCGCAAACTCTAAACGCGCGATTGGCGTTCTAATTTCATGCGAGACTGAATGTAAAAGATTTTTTTGCGCGCTAATCAGCTGCTCAATCCTGCCCGCCATTAAGTTAATTTGTTGCGCTAAGGGATAAATACTTGCCTTGCTCGAAGTTGTCGCACGTGCAGATAATTCCCCCTCGCCAATCGCAGTTGTGACGCGGGACAAAGCTTGAATATCCCGCCAGTGCGCGCTCGACCAAAAAGCAATCGGAATCAAGAGAACAAAGGCGACAATGATAAAACGAACTATCTCAAGTCGGATATTAAACCAATAATCGATCGGTAAATTTTGTGCATACAAGACATCTTCGTCACTACCGATATAGCGTTCACCATCAAGGTCGACGCGACGAAACAATGCACGATTCGCAGCATCTATGACGATTTTACCGCTTTGCAATTTCTTTACTTGAGCACGATCGACTTTCTCAAGCGCTTGCGCGAGCGGGATCAATTCAAATTGTACTTGTGAAACTTCACGTACCTTATTTAGGCGCGCTAGCCACTCATCCGTCGCTGCCTTATCAATATATTGCTCAATCAAAAAAATTTGCGGCGCTGCCTGACGCTCTGCATTCTTTTCAATTGGATCACCGAATAACCAAGTAATCACGGCGTACACCAGCACCGTGGCTAACGCGATAGAAAGTAACACGGGGATTAAAAAACGCAGAAAGAGGCGATTCACAAGTACCCTCGGTCGCCATGTATGACTATTAGATTATTGCAAAAACACCACATTAAGATTCTCCTCGCCGGCTATTTTATAAGAATGTCTATGCCAAACACGAGATTTTTAAGCGTTTTCGTCGGCTTTGCGCACATTTTGAAACTTTGTACAAATTGACGACAAATTCCGCTTAATTCGAGGAAGACTTGAATTTGAATCAATTTTAAGATGTGAACACTGCATGCAATACTGTTGATAACAGAGCGCATTGACACTAACACACTGACTTAATCCATTTAGACAATTTAGCCAATCGACTAGCCCCAATTCGTGCAAAGGAATTTCGAATGTCAGCTTTTAATTCTCGTCTCAAAGCAATTTCTCTGGCCACCACGCTGAGCATCACATTAAGCGCCTGTGGCGGTGATGGTGGTGTTAAGCAACAAGAACCTGCAAAAATAGCACCACCGATCGCTAGCAGTGAATTTTTGAATTTGGTAAAAGATGCTAGTTGTGCGAACTTTAGAAATCGTCTATTCATCGTAGATCAGAAATATGTCTTGTGGGATAAAGCAGGCAGCTGCGCGGATGCGTCCTACGCACAAAATTTGTATGGCAATAATGTGCAAAGCTTGCTTTGTACTCATGCAGATTCAATCGCTGGGCCACGTACAAGTTGCACAGACACGGCAGCAGAAAGTTTATTCAAAACAATGATTCAAAACCTTGATAAAGCTGACCTCGGCTTGGGATCTGGACATCAAGTACAGAGCTTAAATATCCCTGCACCAGCGAGCAATCTGATTGCGATCAAAGGATTGTCAGCACCGTTTTATCGCGGCAGCAACCCGCAAAATACGGTCATTAAAGACCAAGCTAGTTGGAACACGTTCTGGACACTTGCCAATATTAAACAAGATGCTGGCTTGTTGACACCGGACTTCAATTCAAAAATGGTTTTGGTGAACTTCTTTAAAACGGCGAATAACTGCAGCATTACACGCTTCTTACGACTCAATTCAGACGGCCAAAAACTAAGTGCGCATTACTTCCAAGAAGAAAGAATTGCGATTGCGAGCTGTGATCCCGAAAGCCCGACCGCAAGCACACCTATGCATATGGTCGAGACACCGAAGATAGGCTTACCAGTAGAATTTACCGATGTCAGTAAATCCTTAGTAACGCAAAAAACGATCACAAGTGGATTTTATTCAGGTATCCAAGATGCACGTACCTTAGTCATTAAAGATCAAGCCACTTGGAATAGTATTTGGCAAGCGCACAACAAAGAAAATAATGCATCACAAGCGCAAGTTGATTTCTCGAAGAAAATGCTGATTGCCGTATTTCTTGGCTCACGCGGATCAGGCTGCAACAATATTAGCGATTTACGCGTATGGCGTAACAATGGCAAATTGGCAGCAAGCTACTACGAGACTGAGCCTGCACCTCATAATGTATGCACAGCGGTGATTACAACACCCTATTACATCGCAGAAGTTGATCAAAGTAATGAGTCCGTGGAATTTAACTCAGTGAAGCTTCCGGTGAATTAAACCAATTTATTTCTCTAGGTCGAAGGCATTTCAATCCCACATTTCTATGAATCAAAATTGAAATTCAACCCTGAAATTATTTCTCAATTGTAAAATGCTGAAGGGTACCCATCTTTTTTTGCAATTTTGAGAATTTACAATGAAGAAAATAACCAGCTTTTTGATCGCTGCCTGTGCTTTGAGCCAGGCAGCAAATGCGCAAAGCCCAGCACAGAACCTGATGCCCGATGGGAGTCATGATATGTACTTAGGCTTAGGTGTTTTATCGCGCCCTTTATATGAAGGCGCTGCGAATACAAAACGCGTTGCTGTTCCTGTCTTACAAATGCAATGGAGTAATGGATTATTTGTAGCAGGAATGAGTGCTGGCTTGCACATGTCAAATCAGTATGGTCATGAGTTTGGTCCCATCATTATGCTAGAACCGAGTCGCACACCCGATGGAACATCGAACGCGATTCAATCACCAGCTTATGGTCACTCGAGTGCAGTGGGTCCAGGTTTAGACGAAAAAAGCCTTAGACAAAATAACCGATTGGTGGGCATGGATAATATTCATACCCGCGTGCTGGCAGGCGGCTTCTACAATTTCCATGTCAGCGAGAACTTATGCAACACCAATACCCTGGTGTTTGGCGCAGGTAACAACCGCCAAGGAATCCGCTTAAGTTCTGACCTTCGATATCACTTCAAAGATATTGCACGTCACCACCAATTAATCGTCGGCGTTGGTGTCAACCTTGTCAACAAAGCCTATTCCAATAGCTATTTTGGGGTCACCGAAGTTGAAGCGGGACGCAGCATTAATCCACAGTTTGAGTCCAGCGCAGGAATAAAAAACATTCATGCAGAAGCTTTTTGGAATTGGAATTTAAACGCCTCATGGTTAGTAACCTCCAAACTCAGCTTAAGCCAATTAGTTGGAAACGCCAGTAAAAGTCCATTAGTTGAACGCAAAACGAATGTCTATGTATCAACCGCACTTGCTTATCGTTTCTGAATGAATCAAAGCTCTTTTATCTCAACCACTTATAAGTAAGTTAGCTCACCGTGAAACTCTGTAACGCATTATTCGCCCTAATCACACTGACTATTGCACCGCATGCATTAGCGCAGTCTGCTGGCGAACCAATACGTGCGAAAGACGCTGAATGGATGAGTTACCGCGATGCGTATAAATCAATGCTTTGGTTTGAGAAATATGGAAAAGCAAAAAATCTGATCCAGCTCCAATTACAAATTATTCCAGCAGATAAATCACTTACAATCGATCAACTGAAATTACGGATTTTAGGAAAATCCACCCATCTGGATTTACCTCTTGATGCGCTCGGGCGCACCTCTTTGCCCTTATTAAAGGCAGCCTACGATGACAATGCAGAACTAGTCCTTAATCAAAAAGAAGGACAAGCAGCATTTCGCTTTAGAACGAGTATTAATCTCAGAGCCGATGGGATTTATGAATTGGCCGACCTTCGTGCCGCTTGCGAACAAACACTTGCTTACCAAGCCTATATTGAACCATCTAATTTTCGTGGCAAACGATGTGTTGGCGTGCGCTTCGCCTTTGCGAAGAAAGATACTAACGCGACTGTCGAATTTAAATATTTAACGCAAAGTACAACGTTAGCGCTTAGTGAAAATACTGGTTTATGGCCTGACAGCCCTCCCCACTTTAAAACAAGCAATGTAATTTTTGGCGCCCCCGGAAATGTTGCGAACTACACGCAAGCCAACCTCAAAATAGAAAAAGGGCAGATACATACACGTACCAGCCCTTTAGCAATCATCGCTCTGATAGAATAAACGATCAGAACGCTATTCAAATTTATTCCCAAGCAGAAGGTGAGAACAAATAACCTTCGCCCCACACGGTTTTGATTTTTTCCGAGTTTTGATCATCGAAACGACGGCGTAAGCGTGAAATCAAGTTATCAATACTCCGATCGAGTCCATCGAATTCAATACCACGCATTTTCTTCAAAATATCGTCGCGTGATAAGACTTTCCCAGGTGACTCAACCAGCACCATCAATAGCTTGAATTCTGTATTCGACAAATCGACGACTTGTTGACGCCAATGCACCACTCGGTCACTACGAGAAATACTCAAGGCACCAAACTGTAACCCATCATTATCTACGGCATTGCTAGAGCTTGTTGCACCCTGAATTCGTCTTACCAAAGCACGCAAACGCGCCAATAAAATTCGCGGCTGCACAGGTTTACTGACAAAATCATCGGCACCTTGCTCTAATGCAGAGACTTCGTCGTAGGAATCTTCACGGGCTGTTAAGATCAAGATCGGCGCACGGCTAATTTCGCGAATCTGGCGGCACACCACCATGCCGTCCAAGCCGGGCAACATTAAATCTAATACCACCATATCCGGTGACGTCGCTTGAAAGTGCGCCAATGCCAAATCACCTCGTGGCACTAGGTCAACAGCAAACTCATACGCTTGCAGATATTCGATAATTAAACTGGCGAGGCGCTCATCATCCTCTACTAACATCACACGAAACATAGGTATTCTCCTTTGCTCCATTGTATAAGGACTACATTACAACAGCAATCCTCTGAGCGTAAAGAAAAGCACTAAGACGGAGAAATAGAATCAGCAACTAGCTGTAGCTGAAGGCGATTTACAATCAGACCGCAACGACAAGTTAAGCAAAAGTTAAACCAAGGGTTTTAACTAGGCAACACAACGGCACGCGGTGAAAATTGTACACAGAATTTACTACCGACATTAACGGTCGATTCAATCAACAATTGCGCATCATGACGAATTAATACATGCTTGACGATGGCTAAGCCCAAACCAGTTCCTTGGGTCTCACGCGAACGACTTTTATCGACGCGATAAAATCGTTCGGTTAAGCGCGATATGTGCTCTTGGCTGATACCAATGCCATTGTCCTGAACCACGCACTTCGGCCCTTGTGGTGTGTTCTTCCAAATGATCTTAATTTCGCCGTGTTCTGGTGTATATCGCACCGCATTGGTTACCAAATTACTGATCGCACTGCGAATTTCATCGCTACTACCTTGAATATCTGGTCCATCAAACTCTAAGCTAATTTGATGCTTACCCGCTGACAATGCCTGCGCCTCTTGGCAAATATGGCGCAACATCAAATGCATATCAATGTGTTCTGTGCGTACTTTAAATTCAGTTGATTCTAGCCGGCTTAAGGTCAGCATATCCTCAACCAATCGTTGCATACGCTCGCCCTGCTCTATCATCAACTTCACGTGCGAAGAACGAATCGATACTTCCATATCCGGTTGCATCGCGGCGATTTCTAAAAAGCCATTAATTACCGTAAGTGGGGTACGTAACTCATGTGATGCATTGGCAATGAAATCACGGCGCATCATATCAATACGTTCTGATTCAGTAATATCATGAGTAACCAAAATTTGACGACGATTTTCAAACGGAATCACATGCACGATTAACTTTCGGTCACGTAGTGATAAGGTCAATGGCGTCTCGTAACGACCAAGAATAATATAATCAATAAACTCCGGTGCGCGTACAAGGTTAGTCACGCGCATGCCCTTATCACGCGACAAATCCAAACCCAAATGATGTTCTGCAATTGGATTACACCACTCCAAAAACATCACGTCATCCATGATCACCAAACCATCCGGCAACAAGGTCATCGCTTGTCGAAAACGGGCTAACCATTCAGCTAATTCAGATTGATTTTTTTCGTCGCCACGACGCAATTTGTAGAGCCGCGAAAAGATTTCAGTCCATGCCCCCCAACCATCGGGAAGTCGAGCGCTATTGGGATTATCCAACCAATCAGACAAGTTCAATAAATACTGCAACTGCACCACAATCAACACGATCATGCTAATCAGTGCGAGTGCTAAACCTGTCACCACACCAAAAAAGTACGCAGCTACCGCCGACATTGCCAGAATGATCGTCATACGGACGGCCGCTGAAATCCAAAAAACGAGATGTGGGCGCATTATTGAGTGATTCAAATTAAAGACTGAGAAAGAATATCTCAGTCATGATAAGACAAAACTATCGATTAAAATTTTTTACTTTTCCGACAGCATATAACCAACGCTACGAATTGTTTTAATCAATCCTTCCGCATTCTTTAAAACTTTGCGCAAACGTAGCACATGCACGTCAACGGTACGTTCTTCGATCACAACATGATCGCCCCATACTTTGTCTAATAGCTGGCTGCGAGAAAACACACGTTCTGGGTGAGCCATAAAGAACTTTAACAATTTATATTCTGCGTGACCAATCTCGATTTTCTTGTCGTCTATCTTGACTGTGCAACTAACAGGATCTAAATGCACATTGGCAATCACTAAACTCGTTTGCGCATGCTCTGGACTCTTACGACGCAACATGGCCTTGATGCGCGCAGTTAATTCACGCGGAGAAAATGGCTTGGTGATGTAATCATCTGCGCCATGATCGAGGCCTGAAATCTTGTCCTCTTCCATGCTTTTTGCAGTCAACATAATGACCGGCATTTCATTGAAGTTGCGATCGGAACGAATTCTAGATAACAATCGCAAGCCGCTTTGATCTGGCAGCATCCAATCTAACAAAATTAATTGCGGCGTGCGATGTTGCAAGAATTCCCAAGCTTCTGCGGTATTACCAACAGCAACTGTATTCCAACCTGCCGCACGTAAAGTAAAACTAATCAACTCACTAATCGCAGGTTCGTCCTCTACGATTAAAATCGTGGTTTTATCAACTGACATAGGATTATATTTTTTAGGATTATATTTTTAATTGCTTGCACAGGATAAGTAATAGCGGTGCAATCGATTTCATTCACACCGCTACTTCCCAACTTATACTTGTGGTGTCGCTTTATCTTGTTTGCTAGCGACGTAATCGGAATGGCGAATATCGCGACCTTCAACGATATAAATCGTATGCTCGGCAATATTCTTTGCATGATCGCCAATTCGTTCAATCGCTTTTGCTACCCACAATGCGTCGAGAGCGAAAGAAATCGTGCTCGGGTCTTCCATCATAAACGTAATCAAATTACGCATGATCGAACGAAAGTCACTGTCGATAATTTCATCAAATGCGATTAACTGCACTGCTTTTGCATCATCATGGCGTGCAAATGCGTCCAACGATTGATGCAACATCTGGCCAACGCTATTGGCCAAAACACGTACAGTTTCATATCCACTAAACATCGCGTTGCTACGATTTTTATGCATCATTTCTTGTGCGATACGCGCGATCTTGGTTGATTCGTCACCGATACGCTCTAAGTCGGTAATTACTTTACCAGTCGCCATCACGGTACGTAAATCATTCGCGGCTGGTTGACGTTTAACGATCAAGTGACTACACATATCATCAAGCATGACTTCTAAACGATTCACTTCTTCGTCTGACTTCACAACCGCTGCTGCATGTTCGCTGTTACCGGTGCGATAGCAAGACATCGCATCCTGAAAATGGTTTTCTACTAAACCGCCCATTAACAATACTTGGGAACGGATTGCTTCTAAATCGTGATTGTACTGACTCGATGAATGTTCGCCTGTCATGTTAGCTCCTGAATTCTGATTGATCGTCTACGGTATTTGCAAATGTACTCGCCAAAATTAGCCAAAACGGCCAGTAATATAATCTTGGGTCTCTTTGCGTACGGGATTCATAAAGATATTGTCGGTCTCACCGAACTCGACTAATTCGCCTAAATACATATAGGCGGTGTAATCGGAACAACGCGCAGCTTGCTGCATATTGTGCGTGACGATCGCGATCGTATAATCTTCTTTCAACTCGTTAATCAACTCTTCAATTTTTACTGTAGAAATTGGGTCCAGTGCCGAGGTCGGTTCATCTAACAGCAAGACTTCTGGCTTCACCGCAACACCGCGCGCAATGCATAAACGTTGCTGTTGACCACCAGACAAGCTTAATCCACTGCTACTCAATTTATCTTTAACTTCGTTCCACAAAGCCGCCTTTTTCAACGACCATTCAACACGTTCATCCATCTCACCTTTAGAGAGGTTCTCGTATAAACGAACACCGAAGGCGATATTGTCATACACCGACATCGGGAACGGAGTTGGCTTTTGAAACACCATACCCACTTTTGCACGCAACATATTGATGTCTTGACCTGGCAACAAAATATTCTGGCCGTTGTAAATAATTTCACCAACAGCTTTTTGACCTGGATACAGGTCATACATACGGTTAAAAGTACGTAACAAAGTCGACTTGCCGCAACCAGAAGGACCGATGAAAGCAGTCACTTTCTTGTCATAGACCTTCAAATTCACGTCATGCAAACTGCGGTTATTCCCATAATAGAAATTCAAATTCTTCGTTTCGATGCAAGCTTTTTGCTCTACTACTGGTTTTGTATTTGGAATCATGATGTTCAGCTCTAAATTATTTATGCACTTTTTGTGCGAATACAGTACGTGACAGAATATTCAATGCCAATACGCTAAAGGTCACTAATAAGGCACCGGTCCAAGCCAGACCACGCCAATTGTCATAAGGACTCATTGCGAATTGATAAATAACCACCGGCAAATTCGCCATCGGTTTATTCATGTCGATATTAATAAATTGGTTGTTCAACGCAGTGAAAAGCAAAGGAGCAGTCTCACCCGAGATGCGTGCAATTGCCAACAAGACACCGGTCAAAATACCTGCCTTAACCGCTTTCACACGAATAAACAAAGCGACTTTCCAACGCGGAGCACCCAGCGCAAATGCAGCTTCTCGTAAGCTTGTGGGAACTAGCGCCAACATATTATCGGTAGTACGCACAACAACAGGAATCGCAATCAGAGAAATCGCTAACGTACCGGCCCAACCGGAGAAGTGTTTAATGTGTGCCACGTAAATCGCGTACACAAATAGACCAATCACCACTGATGGTGCAGACAACATAATGTCTGTCACAAAGCGCGTCAAATCACTAAACCAATTTTTCTCACCATATTCTGCCAAATAAATCCCTGCCAATATGCCGATTGGTGTACTGATCAAAGTCGCGAAACCAACCATCATTAAACTACCTAATAATGCATTGGCTAAACCACCGCCTTCTTCACCTGGAGCTGGCGTCGCAGTGGTAATGGCTTCCCAGCTTAATGAGCCCAAACCTTTGCTGACCAAAGTTAACAAAATCCACATTAAGAAAAATACGCCTAAAGCCATCGCAGCAGTAGAAAAGAAAATACCAATCTTATGCTTGCGCAAACGCGACTTATATACAGAATTCACAGCAGCTTGGGTCATTTCACACCTTCTTTTCTTTTCATACCTAACAGCAGCAATTTTGCCGAAGCCAAGACCACGAATGTAATTACAAATAAGATTAAGCCCAGCAAGAATAAGGAAGCGACGTGCAATTCAGATTCTGCTTCGGCAAATTCATTTGCGAGACTAGAAGCGATACTATTTCCACCTGCAAATAAAGACCAATGTAATTTATGCGCGTTACCGATCACAAAGGTAATTGCCATGGTCTCACCGAGTGCGCGCCCTAACCCCAACATTACACCACCAATCACACCGGCTTTGGTGTATGGCAACACAACTTTACGCACCACTTCCCAGCGTGTACAACCTAAGCCGTAGGCAGATTCTTTCAATACAGGTGGCACAATTTCAAACACGTCGCGCATTACGGATGCAATAAACGGGATAATCATAATGCCCAGAATGATGCCGGCTGTTAGTACGCCAATCCCAATCATCGAACCTGAGAATAAAACGCCAACGACAGGCAACTTACCTAAAGTGCTTGCCAAAAATGGCTGTCCATAAGTGCTGAAAAATGGGGCGAATACGAATAAACCCCACATGCCGTAAATAATACTAGGCACACCTGCCAACAATTCAACCGCGGTACCGAGTGGACGTTTTAGCCAAACTGGGCAGATCTCTGTTAAAAATAAAGCGATACCAAAACTAATTGGAAACGCGATCAACAAGGCAATACCTGAAGTCACCAAGGTACCAACAATCGCAATCATGCCGCCATATTGATCATTGATTGGATCCCACTCAACGGTGGTGATAAAGGCAAATCCAAATTCTTTCATTGCCGGTAAAGCGCCATAAAATAGCGATACGACGATACCGACTAAAACGAGTAAGACCATTAGCGCAAAGCTAAAGGTCAATTTATGAAACAGAAAATCCTGCAATTTCTGTTTCCGCATAGTTGAGCTATGCATCATGGTTTGTGTGGTTTGAGTACTTGTCATCACTTGACTATCTTCCTGTATTTCATCCCGAATCGATGCAGATGAAGAGTTCAAAGCTGGAGTAGATATTTTTACTTTTTATGTGCAAACATCCCAACGTGTGGTCGGGATGTTTGTGTCTTACTTACTTCACAATAATCAAATCAATCTAACGATTTAAAAGATTTAGAAGATTAATACAGCGCTTTACCAGATGCATCTTTCAAGTTCGCTTTCCAGCTAGCTTGGATCAATTTCACGACATCTGCTGGCAATGGAACGTATTCCAATTCAGTCGCCATGGCTGAGCCGTTTGCAAAAGCCCAGTCGAAGAATTTCACAACTTCTTGTGTATTCGCTGCATTCGCAGGTACTTTATGCAACAAGATGAAAGTTGCGCCACTGATAGGCCAAGTTGCTTTGCCTGGTTGGTTTGTCAAAATCACGCCCATACCTGGTGTTTTTGCCCAATCTGCACCAGAAGCAGCTGCTTTAAAGTTAGCGTCATCTGGTTGTACAAATTGACCATCCAAGTTTTTCACTTGTGTGTGCGTCATTTTGTTGCGTTTCACGTAAGCATATTCAACGTAACCAATAGAACCTTTGATACGTTGTACATTTGCAGCAACACCTTCGTTACCTTTGCCGCCTAAGCCAACTGGCCATTTAACCGCAGTACCAGAGCTCACAGTAGATTTGAATTCTGGGCTTACTTTAGACAAATAATCTGTCCAGATAAATGTTGTACCAGAACCGTCAGAACGATGTACTACAGTGATATCTTCCGCTGGCAATTTCACACCTGGATTGATCGCCGCGATTTCAGCTGCATTCCACTTAGTAACTGTACCCATGTAAATCTTCGCCAATACCTCACCAGTCATTTTCAATTGACCTGGCGTAATCCCTTCCAAATTCACTACAGGCACAACACCACCGATCACTGCTGGGAACTGCATCATGCCGTCAGTGTTCAAATCTTCGATTTTCAATGGCATATCAGTTGCACCAAAATCAACTGTTTTTGCTTTAATTTGTTTAATACCACCACCAGAACCGATGGATTGGTAATTGATAGTATTTCCCGTTGCTTTTTTGTAAGCATCAGCCCATTTTGCGTAGATTGGATAGGGGAAAGTCGCGCCTGCACCAGTGACTTCAGCAGCATGCACAGACGAAAAAGCCAACGCAGCACCAGCTGCCATGACCAAAGACTTAACAATACGATTAAATTGCATATTGACCTCGTGTAATTGGGAAAACGATTCTTCAAGCTTAATAAAAATCTTTATAAAACCTGTATGTGACTTCATGAATTAAGCAATTTGCTTGTGCACTGAAATAACATGGATCGAACTGTACTAGCCCAATATGACAAGAATATGACAGACTTTAATGATCTATGAAATATTTGAATTGGGGAAATATTTCTGTCACAAACTTGTCATAATTAATAATTACAATCTTTGCAGAACTTGGCTATTTTGCTTGCCAAGCAGCGTGTTTATTTAGTTCAAAATCGTTTAAAACGAAAAATCGCAATGATCAATCCGGATGTCATAAACAATGTCATTGACACGACAGAAGCAATAGAGGTTAATGCAAATTCCTCTTCTTCAGCAGGCGCTAACATGAGCCACAAAGCGACAAACGATAGCGAATCGGCATTAATGACAAGCCTAGGCTTGCCACGGTCAGCAATCTATTTAGATAGAGAACGATCACAAATTGCGTTTAACTGGCGCGTGTTGGCACAAGCAGAAGACAAAAGTATCCCTTTATTAGAGCGCTTGAAATATTTATGTATTGTTGGCAGTAATCTAGACGAGTTCTTTGAAGTGCGCGTAGCTAGTTTATTAGCGCAAAATACCATCGATGGGCAACTAGCCCAACACGCCGCTTTCACTAGCATGATGGAACGTATCGATAAAGAGTGTCACGCGTTAGAGACACGTCAATACGAAGTATTAAACCAAGACATCTTGCCAGCCTTATCGCGCAAAGGCATACATTTATTACGTCACACCGAACGAACCGAAGCTCAACGTGCTTGGGTGAAATCCTATTTCGATCGCGAAGTACGTCCCTTATTAACACCGATAGGTTTAGATCCAGCACACCCCTTTCCCCAAGTTGTTAATAAAAGTCTCAACTTTATTGTCTCGCTGGCGGGTAAAGATGCGTTTGGACGCGGCACTGCGATCGCGATTGTGAAAGCACCACGCGTTTTACCGCGTGTCATCAAGATTCCCGACGAGCTAACTGAGAAAGGGCAAGCTTTCTGTCTATTGTCCTCAGTCATCCATGCGCACATTGGTGATTTATTTAATGATCGAGAAGTTCTCGCTTACTCGCAATTTCGCGTCACACGTGACAGTGATTTATGGGTGGATGAAGATGAAGTGAAAAATCTACGTCAAGCTTTGCAAGGAGAATTGCAAGGTCGTCAATTTGGCATGGCAGTTCGCCTAGAAGTTGCCAAAAATTGCCCTGAATCTTTGTCACAATTTTTACTAGAACAATTTTCTCTGAGTAAAGACCGTCTCTATGCGGTCGATGGCCCAGTCAATATGGTGCGATTATCTGAGTTAATCGACCATGTGAATCAAGCAAACCTGCGCTTCCCAGCCTTTTCAGCCAAATCGGACTCCAAGCTTGCACAAAAAAATATTTTTGATGTTTTAAACAAACAAGATATTTTATTGCATCACCCATTTCAGCCGTTCCAAACGGTAATTGATTTCATACGAACGGCATCGCTTGACCCGAATGTCTTAGCGATCAAGCAAACTATTTATCGCACCGGCATGAATTCCGATCTAATGGAATCACTGATCACCGCAGCACGCATGGGCAAGGAAGTCACGGTGGTAGTCGAATTAATGGCGCGTTTTGATGAAGAGGCAAATATTAATTGGGCAGATCGCTTGCAAAGAGCTGGCGCTCAAGTTGTGTATGGTGTGGTCGGTTTAAAGACGCATGCCAAACTAGCCTTAGTGATTCGCCGTGAAGAAGGTGGAGGCTTGCGTCATTATGCGCATTTAGGGACTGGCAATTATCACCCTTCCACCACCCGTTTTTACACAGATTTTGGTCTACTCACGGCTCACCCCAAAAAAGCAGCTGAAGTCAACGAAGTGTTTATTCACTTAACAGGTTTAACCAAGCCGAAAAAACTAGAACATCTGTGGCTCGCACCTTTCTTCTTACAACCCAAAATCATCAAGGCAATTCGGAATGAAGCACGTATCGCACGTGAAGGTCGCCCCGGTCGCATCATCGCAAAAATGAATGCCTTGGTCGATGAATCGGTGATCCGTGCTTTATATGCCGCATCAGCAGATGGCGTCAAAATCGACCTGATCGTTCGCGGTGCCTGCACCTTACGCCCTAGTGTTCCTGGATTGTCTGAAAACATTACGGTGCGTTCTATCATTGGACGCTTCTTAGAACATTCACGTATCTATTATTTCCGGAATGATTTGCAGCACGATGTTTATCTGGCTAGTGCAGATTGGATGAGCCGTAATTTATTCCGTCGTATTGAAGTTGCGTTTCCGGTCTTAGAAAAGAGCCTGAAGAAACGCATTATCTCCGAAGGTTTAGATCCCTACTTAAAAGATAACCAAAATGCTTGGGTGCTTGACTCTGACGGTAGTTATGAACGCAAAAAAGTTCGTGGCAAACAGAAGCCATTTAGCGCACAACAATATTTGATGCAGACTTTAGGTTCGCCTGAATCAGAAGATAACTAAATCATATTGAGGAAAAAGTCGATGGATCTGATTCTCTGGCGCCATGCGGAAGCCGAACCCGGAAATGAAGAACTAGCCGATGCGCTACGCCGCCTGACGCCTAAAGGTCACAAACAAGCGCAAAAAATGGCGTATTGGTTAGACAGCGTGTTGCCGGATAATTGTCGGATTCTGGTCAGCCCGGCAATTCGCGCCCGCGAAACCATGATGCCACTTGCCAAGTTAAATCGAAAATTCAAGATTGCCACAGAGATTAGTCCTGAAGCGAGTGCCGACGATTTACTCAAAGCAGCTAATTGGCCAGACGCGCGCGAAACCGTGATGTTAGTTGGGCACCAACCCAGTCTAGGTGATGTAGCAGCGCGCTTAATTACGCCCAAACAAAATGAGTGTGCTGTACGCAAAGCAAACGTCTGGTGGATTACACAAAAGGAACGCGATGGTGAAGGCTTGCGTACCTATTTAAAAGCAATTATGTCGCCTGATTTGGTCATCAAATAAGATCAAAACCGCCCTTGCTCTACTTGATCACTTATTTATCGATAGCGGTCATTGATATCAAAACCTATCGCTAACAGTCACATCAACGGATTCGACCTAGCTGACTTGAAGCTACACAATTCAGCCAATTCTAGTGAAGCCGCAATAACTTAAGCAGGCACGGCAATTTGCTGTGCCTCAACAGCCTGTGCATGTGGTACCACATCGTGCCAAGTAATCAGCCGTAATTCGCCATCCGCTTCCTCAATCAAGGCCGACAAGCTTTCTACCCAATCACCATCGTTACAGTAAATGATACCGTCGATATCTCGGATTTCTGGTTTGTGAATGTGCCCACAGATCACACCGTCTAAACCGCGCTTACGAGCCTCGTCGGCTAAGGCATCTTCAAACTTGGTAATATAACTCACCGCGTTCTTGACCTTCAGCTTGAGGTACTGCGATAAGGACCAATAAGGCAGCCCGGCGCGTGCGCGCCATTGATTAAAGACTTGATTAATTTTCAGAATCACGGTGTACATACTATCGCCTAAATAGGCCAACCACTTTGCACAAGCAATGACGCCATCAAATCTATCTCCATGCAAGACCAACATGCGCTTACCGTTTGCGGTGGTATGAACCAATTCATCGCGCACTTGAATGCCACCGAAATCAAGTTCAATAAATTGACGGGCGGCTTCATCGTGATTTCCTGGAACGAAAATCACATTGGTCCCCTTCTTCGCTTTCTTCAGCACGGTTTGCACGATGTTGTTATGGGTTTGATCCCAATACCAGCGTCGCTTCAATTGCCAACCGTCGATGATATCGCCGACCAAATACAAAGTTTCTGATTCGGTCGATTTTAAAAATTCTAGCAAGCGTTTAGCTTGGCAGCCGGACGTACCAAGATGCAGATCAGATATCCAGATAGTTCGAAAATGTTTGATGTCTTTCTTCGGCGTTTTAGATGGCTTTAAAAGCTTTTGCATTTTCTTATCGAGAAACTGATCTGCTGGCATCATTTGGCAATATCCTCGGTTCCGTAGTGTTTAGCGTAACGATTATCTAAATTCGCGATTGGTAGCATCACAAATAAATCCGCACTATGAAAATCTGGGTCCCAAGCAGGCTCGCCACCTATCCATGCACCAGCGCGCAAATAGCCTTTTAAAAGTGGAGGAATACGCGCCTCATAGCCCTCATCCATATTTTCAAGAGGAAATGGCAAATGTGGTGTAACACGATATTCAAGGGGAGCAAATTCTTGATCTTTGAAATTGCGGTAGATCGCTGCAGCATTGTGTCCGCCGTCGGCCAAGCTAATGCTGGCGCAACCAATCAGGAATTCACAACGCTCACGACGCATATATGCAGCCAAACCAGCCCACAACAACATAATCACGGCACCGCTACGATAATCCGGATGTATGCATGCACGACCAGCCTCGGCGATGCTGCCACGTATGTTTTGCAAGCGCGACAAATCAAACTCACCTTCGGAATAGTAACGTCCAATCTGACGTGCCGCATTTGGACTCAAAATCCGATAGGTACCGACCACTTTCAAGGATTTGGTATCACGTACAATTAAGTGATCGCAGTATTCGTCAAATTCATCTTTATCTAAACAATCATCATTTGCCAAAGCAGTCAGTCCCATTGCTTCGATAAAGACTTTGTAGCGCAGACGCTGCACTTCTTTCACTTCTTTTTTGGTACTCGCAAGACTGAGACTTAATTTGGAAAAACTAGGATTAGCATCCCCGGGTATCGTCAACACTCGCATGCGCTGGTCTCCTTTATTCAAATCAGCATTTAGGCTGCAGAATAAAGAGCGAATACTTCAAGACTGTGACAGTTGCATGTCCGTTTTATGACAATGTAAAACTACAACAAATAATGAGTGTGGCGTCGTAGCGATAGTCATCTGGACGGCAATCCATGAAAACCCCCAACAAATAAAAGAAATATTGCATAATCACAATTATTCTAAAATCAAGGAGGCAAAATGAGCATCGCACTAACCGTTTTTGTAAAAGCGCTCATTGTGGTACCCGTCACGCTGCTACCGATTCTCAATCCAATCGCCGTTGCGCCAATTTTTCTATCGATGACTGGACCTATGGATCAAGTGATGGCAAATCGACTTGCCAAGCGAATCGCAATTAATTGTTTCTTTCTATTGATGGGAGCCGTTTTTATTGGATCTTACGTGCTCGACTTCTTTGGTATCTCATTACCGATTGTGCGCGTCGCCGGTGGTATCGTAGTCGGCATGGCAGGTTGGAAATTACTGAACGATCAAGGACAGGATAAATTGCGCAATTCAGTCGCGGCATCTGCCGGTAATTGGACCAAGGAAGAACTACGTCGCCATAGTTTTTACCCGTTTAGCTTCCCTTTGACGGTTGGACCTGGTGCGATTGCTGCGTCAATTACTTTAGGTGCGCAATTACCAAACAAACCGGTCGATTGGCTGATCACAGGTTTGGCTGCGACGATAGGCGTGTTTTTGACCACAATTGCGATTTTCTTGTCATATCGCTTTGCTCGCAATTTAGAAAGTTTCTTGGGTGATGTTGGCGCAACTGTATTGATGCGTTTGTCCGCATTTATCTTGCTGTGTATTGGTATTGAAATTGGCTGGTCTGGCTTCTCTGAATTATTAGAAGATCTGAAAATGCGCCGATAATAAAATACAAGTTAGCAACTCTAATGAAAACTCCGGACCACGCTCTGCTTAACATGCTGGCCTATCGCCTAGGAGCCATTTCCATCGGTCATCTAGCATTGCAACATCATATGTCGTGGGAAGAGGCTCCATCTATGGAGGTTTTCTTCAACGGCCAACAAGTGATTGAAGGTAAAGCTACCGGTTTCACCAATGCGGCGATCGAGTCTGCAATTATTCACTGTCGCGCGGTCCTTGAGTTCCTTGGCATCAAGGCCTCAAAAACGTCGCCAACCGAAGTAATGGAGCGCTCAGCTCGCACGAATGCCGACGATCTGGGCGTCGAGCAGTTCGCGAGCCTTTCGATGCTCACTAAGGCCAAAGCTCTTGCAGCGTATCCAGGAGAAGAGTCCGAAGCAGAAGCAGCATTAGCGCTTATCTTTTACTCTGCCAACAAGGGGTTGGCTCACACCACCGGATCTTTCAAGCTACACGGTGGTGAGGCTCGGCTGCTCGAGATCGCCTTTCGTGGCGTGCCTACGTTGCTGGTAAATGGCTTCTATGTTCCGCTCGGAATCGCTCCACCAAGCTATGAGCTTACATCTCGCCCAAGACTAGCCTAACTGGGCGGTCTATCGGACGAAAACACAGGCCACGACTTCGGTATTCTCTTGGTCGGCACTGGCGCCCTACGCAACTGCAATGTTCCGGCGCATCTTACGCCAGTAGTTAGCAATTCTATTGTGAGTTAGAACTGCTCTAGCGTATTTTGAATCAAAAAAATGACTTGTTGATGAATGTGATTTATCACACAAATCAACAAGCCATTTTCTTATTTAGCCTGCCGCACTATCCTAGTTTATTTTTTAAGCCTGAATTTATGCGTGCATTGCTTAATGCAGCTAAGCGCTTTCCGCTTCATTCGCATTAGCATCTTGTAACATCAAAGCATGCTCAACTTGGGTTGATTCATCGCCAACTCGACTTTTCCAAGCTTTCATAAAATAAATTCGCTCAAGTTCCGTCGGCGCTTGATGCCACAGCACCATCAAGGTTCCTTTGTGATCATGCAGCTTAGCGAGTTTGATAATGCAGTCATGATTCCCATCTGCATCGGCTAAAGCGATCGCATATCCATACACACGATTCAAACGTTCTATCCGATCTGGTTCGGTTTCACTATGCGTGGCTGAGATTTTTGCGTGATCTAGAAACATAGACTTCTCCTAACATCCTTAGAATATGAAGAACTTCATTCTAGCCCATCCCCTCACTAATCGGGACAATTTGGCGTGAATTTGATCGCAGAGACTTGATAATCACTATAGTCATACAACGATTCAAACAACAATTTGAAAATTCACTTTGCAGCAAGCAGGCAATTTGCTCTAATGGATTCATTTTGATCGCCAAGCAAACAATGTGATTTTTCGAGTAAAGCCAAACTATTGGGTTTGCGTGTTCAAGTCAACGCAGAAAGTCGACACTTTGATAATCAAAGAATCATGAAAAATGCCTATCATTATCTTATCGAACGCATTCTGCCTAGCAGAATTAGCTATCGTTTGGCACTAAGTTATATATTGATACTGAGTCTATTTATCCTTGTAGTCATCCGTAGCGTATCGCAAGTACAAGAAGTGTCACGACGCAGTCAAGAGTTTGCAAGTCAAGACCTGCAGAAATTATTGCAAGTACAAAATCTTGCTCTCGATATTGAAGGCTCAACCAGCGCTTTAGTCTTAATTTTTAATGCTACTCAGGAAAAAAGAAAACCCGCTTACGATGCCATTGATGCGAAGAAAAAACATATCGATGAATTAATCCAGCAACTGAGTGCCGAATCAGACGATGAGGCGCAATTGATATGCTTACAAAGATTATCTTCTACTCATCAAGAATATCGACAATCATATTTAAATCTATTTGATGAAATTGAACTAGATAATACTGAAGGAGCAAAACTAGTATTCGAAACGCAAGTTGCGCCCGCACGCCAGGCTTTCTTAAGCGAAAGCAATGTTTTGCTAGAACTTGCGAAACAACGCATACGACAAAGACAGGCAGAAGAACAAGAAGATTTGGCGCAACTCAAACTTCACATCCTTGCGATCTCCGTGTTAATAGTATTGTCAGGTATGGTGCTTGCCTTTATTACGCAAAGCAGCGTCGTACAACCACTCAGTATGTTAGAACATAGTGCACTAAGAATCGCATCGGGCGACTACAACAGCAAGGTGCCGACGACTCGCACCACTGAGGTTGCTCAAGTAAGCCATGCACTTAACGTTATGACCGATGCAATCGCCAGTCGTGAAGCGGAAATTGAGCAGCTTGCTTACTACGATAGCTTAAGTAATTTACCAAATCGTACGCGCTTGCTAACAATGTTTTCACAGCAAAATTTGCGACACCATGCAATGATCTTAATGGATATCGCACGGTTGAAAATTGTGAATGAGACTTTGGGATTTGGGACTGGCGATACTTTAATTGTTGAAACTAGCCAACGATTACAAAGAGCGCTTGGCAAACATTCTGAAAAAAAGACATTTTTGGCAAAATTCTCGGGCGGACAGTTTGCTCTATTTTGTGCTGATAATTCAGACTCGTACACGCAAAATTTGGTCGAACAAATCATTCACGACATCCAACTCGAACTAAACGTACCGGTTCAATGCGGTAGTTATAGTATTGACGTCAATCTCGTATTTGGGAGTGCAATAGCTAATAGCGAATCCAACAATTTAACCACACTGATCCGAAACGCCGAAGTCGCACTCTATGCAGCGAAAGAACGTAGCGAGACATTTGCTTGGTATTCCGATGCGCAAGAAGCATCTCGTCTAAGTCACTTAAGCCTATTGTCAGATCTTCGCTCCGCCATTCAAAACAACGAATTACAAATGTGGCTACAGCCTAAAATACGATTAAATGATATGCACTGTTATGGATTTGAGGCCCTAGTACGCTGGCAACATCCAAAGCGAGGATTTATCTCACCGATCGAATTTGTACCTTTTGCAGAACGCGCTGGATACATCAGTCACGTAACAAACTGGATGTTAGAACAAGCGGTACAAACCTTGGCTCAATGGAAAAACCAATACCCGCAATTAAGTATCGCGGTGAATGTCAGCACTAATGATTTACGCGACCAAAAACTACCAGAAAGGGTAAAGCAATTAATCCATCAATACCAAATTTCTCCGATGAACTTACAATTAGAGTTAACCGAGAGTGGCATCATGGAAAATCCCGACGATGCCATTCCCTTACTGCACAGTCTACGTGCTACAGGTATCGGATTATCGATCGATGATTTTGGTACTGGACACTCATCGCTCGCCTATCTGCAGAAACTACCCGTATCAGAATTAAAAATTGATCGCAGTTTTGTGATTGATATTGATCAGCAAGAATCTACTCAAAAACTCGTTAAAACCATTGTAGAAATGGGGCATAGCTTGGGGCTACATGTTATCGCCGAAGGCATAGAAACCCAAGCCGAACGCGACACCTTAATCAAATTGAGTTGCGACTCCATGCAAGGTTACTTTGCGAGTAAGCCACTACACGGCAGCACGCTCGGTGATTGGTTGACATCTTTGCCTCATAACCAGAACCGACAGCACTCATAACGAGTGATCTATAGCAATGCTTTATAATGCGGGATAATTTTTCCACATCATCGCATTTTCTTAGAATTTCATTATGATCGTTCTTGGTATCGAATCTTCTTGTGACGAGACTGGCATCGCTCTATACGATACCAACCGCGGATTGTTGGCGCATGCCTTGCACTCCCAAATCGCCATGCATCAAGAATACGGCGGCGTGGTACCAGAGCTCGCATCGCGCGATCATGTCAAACGTGCACTTCCTTTACTGCGTGAAACCTTAACTAAAGCCCAAGTACAAGCGGCAAACATCGATGCCATCGCCTACACTCAAGGCCCTGGCTTAGCAGGTGCGCTTTTAGTCGGGGCATCCGTGGCGTGTGGATTAGGTTTAGCATTAGACAAACCACTAATTGGCATCCATCATTTAGAAGGCCACCTGCTATCGCCACTACTAGCTAGCCAGCCGCCTGAATTTCCGTTTATTGCCTTACTCGTCTCTGGTGGACACACACAATTGATGCGCGTCGATGGCGTCGGCCAATACAGCTTATTAGGTGAGACACTGGACGATGCCGCAGGTGAAGCATTTGATAAATCAGCCAAATTGCTCGGACTCGATTATCCTGGTGGCCCCGCCATTTCTAAATTAGCACAGAGCGGCGATCCATTGATACATCAATTTCCACGGCCGATGCTACATTCGAAAGACTTGAATTTCAGTTTTTCTGGACTCAAAACCGCTGTCCTTACTGCAGTAAAAAAATACCCAGAGGCATTGACTGACAATGACAAAGCTAATGTTGCACGCGGTTTTGTTGATGCGATTATTGATGTTCTAGTAGCCAAGTGCCAAACTGCGATGAAACAAACTGGATTAAAACGCTTAGTCATCGCGGGTGGCGTCGGTGCCAACCAACAATTGCGTGCGGCACTCAATGCAGCAGCCAATGCATCGAATCCGAAAAAACGTTTTCAAGTCTATTATCCAGAACTAGAGTTCTGCACCGATAATGGCGCCATGATTGCTTTTGCGGGAGCTATGCGCTTGCAAGCCTACCCGGAACTAGCAACAAAAAATTACAGCTTCAATGTGCGCCCGCGTTGGCCATTGCATGAATTGGTTTCTGCATAAAAAAATCCCTCGCACCCAATGAACTGAAGTCCAATAGGTCGAGGGATTTATTCTATTCACTGTGAACTACAGATCCTGCGATCAGGAACGCTTCTAGTTCGGTAAAGTCAAAGATCTTATTTTTTCTTACTACCAATACGGCTCTCTTTACCGCTCATCAAATTCGCAATGTTTTGTGCATGACGATAAATCAGTAAGGCGCTCATCACTGCGACGGCTAGCAAAGTGAAGTTTGCACCAAATAGCAGGCCGTAATAGAACGGAGCGAACAAAGACGCGATGAGTGCCGCTAACGATGAATAGCGAAATGCATAGGCAACGATTAGCCATGTCGCAAAAGTGGCTAATCCTAACCAAACATTAATCGCTAACAAAACCCCCAAAGCAGTCGCAACGCCCTTACCGCCAACAAATTTAAAGAAGACAGGCCATAAATGACCAACGAAGACCGCTAATCCTACTAGCGCAACCGTGGTATCCGACAAGTTGAATTGATCTTGATAAACCATCGCTAACCAAACCGCGAGCCAACCTTTAAAACCGTCACCAACTAGCGTCAATGCCGCAGCGGCTTTATTCCCAGAACGCAAAACATTGGTAGCACCTGGATTTTTAGAGCCATAAGTGCGCGGATCGGACAATCCAAACAAACGACTGACTACCACCGCAAAGGAAATCGATCCGATTAAATATGCCACCGCTATGGCAATCGCTGCGTTCATCTACTTCTCCATCCTATTATTTTAAATTTCATTTGACTGTTTTTTTCGTCCGGATCAAGGCAAAAGCGAATATCCGAACTAGCGCGACATTCTTACACATCGAGGTATGAAACTCTAGTGTTTAACAAAGCGCAACAACGCTATAAAGCGCAGTTGACTGGCTTGGCAGATAATAAGTCGACCAATAATTGTGGCGTGATGCCAATCAAATATCCTCGACGCCCACCATTCAAGTAGATTTTTTCTAGCGCCAAGATCGATGCCTCGACATAAACAGGCATCGCCTTTTTGGTACCGAAAGGAGAGGTGCCGCCAATCATGTAACCTGAATGGCGCTGAGCCACTTCTGGTTTGCATGGTTCTACTGACTTACAAGCAATCTGACGCGCCAAATTTTTGGTGGAAACGGTTTTATCGCCATGCATTAAAACGATCAGGGGTTTAGCCTGTTCATCTTGCATCACCAAAGTTTTTACCACAACATGCTCTTCAACCCCTAGCTCGCGTGAAGAAACAGCAGTGCCGCCATGATCTTCATACGCATAAGGATGTTCTGTAAAAACCGCGCCATGCTTTCGCAATAATTGGGTTGCGGGTGTTTCTGATACGTGTTCTTTTTTTGCCAAGATAATTCTCTCAAGCTCTACAAAATTGCATTATTTTAACCGCGCGGGTGGTGCTGCGCATGCAGCTGTTTTAAACGTTCACGTGCGACATGCGTGTAAATCTGCGTTGTGGAGATATCAGCATGCCCCAGTAATAATTGCACCACACGTAAGTCAGCACCATGATTCAGTAAATGTGTCGCAAACGCATGACGCAATGTGTGAGGCGACAGAGGCGCGGTAATTCCGGCTAGCGCAGCGCATTTTTTTATCACCACCCAAAACATTTGACGTGTCATTGCACCACCGCGAGCAGTAACAAATAACGCGTCATCAATCTGTCCGTTTAAGATTGCTGGCCTACCTTCACTCAAATAACGTTGCAACCACATCCGCGCTACTTCACCAAAAGGCACCAAACGCGTTTTACTACCTTTCCCCGTCACACGCAAAACCCCATCATTTAAACTGACTTCGAACGCCTTCAACGACACCAATTCTGTCACCCGCAGACCACAGGCATAGAGCAGTTCAAGCATGGTGCGATCGCGCAATCCCAGCGGGGTCTGGTCATCTGGCGCTTGTAATAGCGATTCAACTTGCGCTTCACTTAAGGTCTTAGGCAAACGATCTGGCTGTTTTGCTGATTTAAGTTTGGTGCAAGGGTTGACCGCAATTTGATGTTGGCGAAATGCTTGCTGGTAGTAACGCTTTAACACCGACATACGGCGATTCACCGAAGTCGCTTTAGAACTCTGGTGCTTGGCAGCGACATAGGAAAAAATATCGACTTCGCTTACTTGTAATAAATGCTTTTGATGGGTTTGATGTAACCATTCGGCAAACAAACGCAAATCACGACGATAGGCATCCAAAGAGTTTTTTGCCAAACCATCTTCCAACCATAAGCTATCGCAAAACTGATCAATTTGCGCTTGCACTAGAGCTGGCAACTCTACCGATACGGGCTTTTCAGCAGGTTTTACCACATCGACTCCTGATGTTGCGTTGATTCAGGCTGACTATACTCTGGCACACCTTCTAAGCGTAGTAAATAACGTTTAACGCCTAAATGAAATCCCGTCGCATCATCATGATGTGCGAAGCCTCCGAGTCCACCGGATGCCGTCACGCGATGACAAGGAATGATCAATGGAAACCAATTCGCACCACAAGCCTGTCCTACTGCGCGCGGTGCCGATCCGATCAGATGTGCAATTTGACCATAGGTGCGCACTTGGCCACGCGGAACACTAGAAATAGCCTGCCATACTCTGTGCTGAAACGCTGTTCCTACAGACTTTAATGGCAAATCAAATTGGAAATCAGGATCGGCGAAATAGCGTGTAATTTGTTCAGCAGCGCTTTGCGCGATAGCGTCGCTCGGCGCTTTCTCTTGGAAGCGCTGCGGTAAATAGACTAGCTCACTTAGTTCTGCGTTTTCAGTGCGCACACCGATGTAACCAAACGGTGCAGGAACAATTGCCGAGAAAATAGCCGCTTCAATGATTGATTCGGGAGTTGCCATCACATTTCCATTCATAAGAATAACGTGATTGTCCTACAGAAACGCGCAAGAAAAAAGGCGCATCCACTGGATGCGCCTTCTAAAATTTTTCACGTTTGTGCTGTTTAGTCTCTTCGAACAAGGACTCAGCTTATCTTGAAACGCGAATCTCCCCCCCTTTTGACTGCGCCCTATTGGGCACTATTATTGCACTTCCATAACCTGTATCAGGAGCGAATATAGCTTTGTTATTTCTCCTGCCTTATTTTCTGCTGCCTTAAAGGAACTCGCGATCATTTGATCCAGCGAATTATTAAGGTGTGCGAAATATAGCATGGCTAATCAAAAAATTAGGCAAGGCTTTTGATTAAAAAAAAGCTTTGTTGCATTTGTGCTTCTGCAGCAGAGAAAGATCGCAAATTACAAAAAAAATGTGCTAAATCAAAAATGATTTATTTAATTTACCATAGGGAAATATTAGCAATTCCGTGGAGAAATTTTTAAACATATAGATAAGCTTCGCCAGCATCGTAAATTCAAAATTTAAGCGTACAAGAATTGCCACGCAGATGTACTAAATCGACCGTCACAAAAAAATTTCTAACATAAAAAAACGCCTCGATTTTTATTCGAAGCGTTTTTTATTCTATACAAAAACCTGAAAACCTAGCTTGCTATCTTTGTACCGCGGACGCGAATTCAGTTTCAGACGAAGTTTCAAACTTTCAGCAAATCGTTCAACCATAAATCAAACGTGGGAGCCAAGTTGAAATAATCGGCACATAAGTAATCAACATCAGAAACGCAATCATTGTCATCAACCAAGGCAGTACGGCGACTGTCAATTCAGTAATGCCCATTTTCGCAATGCCGGTAGCTACATACAAATTTAATCCGACTGGAGGATGACACATACCGACCTCCATATTGACGACCATGATGATGCCGAAATGCACAGGATCAATGCCTAACTTCATCGCCACCGGAAATAAGATGGGTGCCATGATCAAAACGATCGAAGATGGTTCCATCACATTGCCAGCCAATAGCAACAAAATATTCACCACCAACAAAAAACTCAGCATGCCAAAGCCACTATCCAATATCCATGCGGCCATCGATTGTGGGATATTTTCACTAGTCATTAGGAAGGAAAACAAAACCGCATTGGTGATGATATACAGTAGCATCGCTGACATTGCGGCAGAATCAATCAAGACTTTGGGGACTTGTTTGATGCTCATATCTTTGTACACAAACACGGCAACAATAAACGCATAGACCGCAGATACGGCAGCCGCTTCTGTCGGCGTGAACATGCCAGAATAAATTCCCCCCATGACGATCACAATTAGCAATAGTCCCCAAGCACTTTTGCGAAAAGCGACAAATCGCTCACCCCAAGTCGCCTTGATCATACGAGGATAATTATGCTTACGCGCTAAGTACCAAGTCGTTAAGCCAAGAAAAAAAGCCAACATTAAACCTGGTATCACTCCTGCCATAAACAATTGGCCTACCGAAGTATTCGTCGATACTGAATACATCACCATCACAATCGATGGTGGAATTAATATCCCCAAAGCACCGGAAGTCGTAATCACACCCGCGCCAAATCCTTTTGGATAACCTTGTTTGACCATCGCCGGCATAATAATCGAGCCAATCGCAACCACCGTTGCTGGAGACGAACCGGACACCGCAGCGAATAAGGCACAAGCGATAACACCGGCTAATGCCAAACCGCCATGCCAATGTCCCACCATCGAAGTCGCAAAGTTAATCATGCGCCTAGCGACTCCACCATGAGTAAGAAAATTACCCGCCAAGATAAAAAACGGAATCGCCATGATTTCAAACTTTTCTATTCCCGTGAAAAGTTTTAAAGCAACCGATTCTATTGGCACTGAAGTCATCGTAAACAAAAAGGTCAATACTGTTAAACCAAGCGCGATCGAAATCGGCATGCCAGTAAGCATCAATAACAGCAACAAGCTAAAAATAATCAGCGCGTTCATGCTTGCACCTCTTTATCCAAGCCTTCGACATGGGCATGATCATGCTTGGGCAATTCGCCACGTTGAATGAAATGCCAAGCCACTTGAAGAAAACGGAAGGACATTAAAAACGACCCAAGTGGAATTGCCATATAGACCCACCACATCGGGATTTCCATATCGGGTGAAGTTTGATCGGTTTGCGCGATACCATAAACGAAATACGCACCTAAACTACCGATAATCGATGTAAACAATGCGCCAGAACCGAGGCTAATCAAGGTAAACACCTTGCGGTTCTTTTCATTCATACGATTGACCAAAACATCAACGCCGACATGAATCCCAGAACGAACACCATATGCGGCGCCAAATTTGGCCATCCACACAAATAAGTAGATCGTCAATTCTTGTGCCCAACTGGTATTCAAACTAATCAGATAATCCTGCACTACAGGAATATCGAAACCCGACATATAACGATGTAGTACCGCGACGAAGGTAATCAGGGTCGCGGTTGCCATCAGCAAGGCGATCAAATACTCTTCCAAGTGATCAAGCAATTTCATGCCAGCTCCCGGTAAGAAAAAATAAGTGTGAGGAGTCAATCCAGCGTACTAAAGAACTTCAACAATTCTCTGCTGGATTGACGAAAGGAAGGATTACTTCAAGCCTAAAGCTTGTGCTTCTTTATGCACGCTTTGAATTAGCTCCTTGCCGATTCGACTCTCCATCGAACGCTGCACTGGCATCAAGGCTTTCACCCATTCTGCGCGCTCTTTTTCGGTCGGTACATAGACGCTGGTTTTGCCAGATTTCTTAACTGCTTCGAGCGCGTTATCGTTCTCAATTTGCGCGATCGCATTCGCATACTGGGTTGCCGATTTCATTGCCTTATTAAGTTCTGAGCGGATATCTGCTGGCAAGCCATCCCAGAATTTTTTATTCACAATCACCGCATAACCTAGGTAGCCATGATTGGTCATCGTCACATGCTTCTGCACTTCATGCATTTTTTGAGTGTATAAATTCGATGGTGGATTTTCTGTGCCATCGACCACGCCTGTCTGTAGAGCCTGATAGACTTCAGAGAACGCCATCACTTGCGGATTTGCACCAAGCGCACGCATTTGTGCATCGAGTACTTTAGAGGACTGGATACGTAGTTTTTTGCCTCTCAAATCACTAGGTACACGCATCGGCACATTCGAGGACATGACCTTGAAGCCGTTATCCCAAAAACCTAAACCGGTAATCCCTTTTGGTTCTAACTTAGCTAATAAACTGGCACCGACGGCACCTTCAGTAACACGATGCAAAACATCTCGGTTTTGAAAGATGTAAGGCAAATCAAATACTTCAAATTCCTTGACACCCAGTGGACCAAATTTTGCCAAAGATGGTGCCAACATTTGCACTGCACCGAGCTGCAATGCCTCTAGTTCTTCTTTATCTTTATACAGCGTGCTATTTGGATACAGTTCAACCTTAACCCTGCCCTTGGTTGCCTTCTCGGCCAATTCCTTAAATCGTTCCGCAGCCTTACCTTTTGGCGTATCGTTCGCCACCACATGGCTAAATTTAATCACGATCGGATTTTGTGCAAATACCGACCCACTTAGACTAAAGCTAGCTACCATTAAGGAACTGGTGCCGATCGCTGTGAGCAGTTGACGCAAGCTCTGCCTTTTAGACATGCGCATATCTGTATGTTTCATTAAAGTCTCCTAATTAAATTATTGTGCAATCATTATTAGCCGTTCGGACGCCAATTTACAACTGTGGTTAACCACAATGTCGCCAGATGGTGACAAAAGCCTGTCAAAGTGGGCATTCAACAGTAGTTCAGCTACACTTTTAATATGAAAATCAAGACCTTATCCAGCCAACGATTCCCAACCACGCTACCGTGGATGTTACCTATCGTGCTGGTTTTATTGTTTGTTGCGGTTTTGATCTGGTTACCTTGGCAAGCACAAAGGATGGAAACCAATGAGCGCCAAGAGCAACTCATCGCTGATACGCTGTGGGTAGAACAAGCATTGCAATTTCAACTCAATCGGCATCAAGAAAGTTTGTCGAATATCGCGGAAGATTTCGCTAGCGGCAAAGTCAGCGTCGAAGTACTCAAAGCACGCCTAAATTTATACGCAACGAATAATCATGAAATTGGCGAACTCGCGTTGTGGGATGCACGTGACAAGCTAGTTGCTAGCAATATTGAGTCGGGAACAAAATCTCCACCTAACTCCTTGATCGAAGCTCTCCAGTCAAACGCCAATTTCACTCAGAAATTACGCAAAGCCTCGTGCGTTAAAAGCCAACAACAAGTCGCTAACCTGTACTGCCGCTTTCCATTATTCAGTGATGTCACTTATCTCGCCAGCGTGACGGTTAGTTATCGCTTGCAAACCTTATTGGATGAAACCGTACCATGGTGGTTTGCACAAGAAAACGAAATTTCACTGTTGGATCAAGACGAAAAAATACTAGCAAAACGCGCTGCTGCTGGTGCGGGAAAAAATGTCTACACCCACAATCGAGCACTTGATTTTCCACAATTAAGTTTAAATCTACATACCAATAGCACCAAGGCTGAACCCAAATTACTGTCTAACTTATTGGTGGTCTCAGTAGTACTACTCTCGCTAGGATTAGTGTGGAGCCTGATCGCGCTGTGGCGAGATATCAATCGACGCTTGCAGGCAGAAGGCGCACTGCGCAAAGAAGCCATGTTTCGGGCGGCAATGGAGAACTCCTTGATTACTGGATTGCGGGCACGTGATATGGAAGGTCGACTCACTTATGTCAATCCATCCTTCTGCAAAATGCTTGGCTTCCCCGCAGAGGAATTAATAGGAAAACTGCCTCCTATGCCTTATTGGGCACCGGAAGAAATTACCGAATATGAAAATCGCTTCGCGCAAATATTGACTGGCACGGTACAACCTGAAGGTTTTGAAACCATCTACCAACGTGCCAATGGCGAACGATTTCCAGTACTAATTTATGAGTCGCCGTTGGTGGATGAAAATGGCAAGCAAACTGGTTGGATGAGTTCGATTTTGGATGTATCCGAACTCAAACGCGCGCAAGAACTAAGTCGCCAACAAGAAGAAAAATTACATCAAAACGCACGTTTAGCGACGATGGGAGAAATGGCATCAATGCTGGCGCATGAGCTGAATCAACCACTCGCCGCGATTTCTAGCTATGCCACCGGTGCGCTAAATATTTTGAAACAAAGCGATCAGGTCAACACACTATCTTTAAGTGATGCACTAGAAAAAACGACACAACAAGCGCAACGTGCAGCGCAAGTCATACGCAGCGTACATCAATTCGTCAAAAAACGCGAAGCTAGTCGTGCTTTGTTTCATATCCAGACCTTACTACAAAGTGTAATGCCTTTAATCGCACTACAATCGCAAAGTGCGCACATCCACGTGCAATATCAAATCGATCCTGATTTGCCAGAAGTCTTTGGCGATCAAGTTCTGATCGAGCAAGTTATATTAAATCTGACCCGAAATGCCATCGAAGCGATGCACGATGTCGCCTATGCAAAAAGGCAAATGCAAATACATGCACACGTGATTGCTGACCCACATCTACCGCACAGTCGGTCGCTGCTGGTGCAAGTCATCGATCAAGGACACGGCATTGCGCCAGAAGTCGCCGAACAATTATTCTCGCCATTCTTTTCGACCAAAGCGACTGGCATGGGCATGGGTTTGAATATCTGTAGAACTGCGATAGAGTTTCATGGTGGCAGCTTAAAGTATCGCGCCAATCCCGCTGGCGGTACGGTATTTGAATTTACGCTCCCCTGCGATGCTCAGAAAAATGATCTGCATAAGAAGTAAGGCTAAGCATGTTACATATTGTTGACGATGAAGAAGTGGTGCGCGATGCTTTGTTATGGCTGGCTAGTTCGCGTCAGATCGAGGCAAAAACCTATGTCAATGGCGAGGCATTTCTGGCTGCCATCGATGCGGCAGCGCTATCCGATGCAGGGTTTAGCGCATCAAAACACGGTGATTGTCTATTGCTTGATGTGCGGATGGCAGAACTCAGCGGCACTGCCTTATTCGACATTCTCAGCGCGCGTCAATTGACTCAACGATTACCCGTCATCTTTTTAACTGGTCATGGTGATGTACCAATGGCGGTCGATAGTCTCAAACGCGGCGCCTTTGATTTTTTTGAAAAACCATTTAATGACAATGCCTTAATGGATAGAGTAGAACAGGCATTGCAGCAATCGCTGAAAGCGGGCGAAGCGCATCAAATTCAACTGCGCTTGCAAAGCTTATCGCAACGCGAACACGAAGTTTTAGAATTGATCTTACAAGGCAAAATGAATAAGAATATTGCCGACGAACTTGGTATTAGCATGCGTACTGTCGAAGTCCATCGCGCGCATATTTTTGACAAAATGCAGATCAAGTCCGCAGTTGAGTTAGCGGGTTTATTAAAATAATTTCAGTTCAGATGTTGTGCCAATGCCCATGTAATATGCTCGCGCACCATCTCAGAGCTATCATCAAGCCGCGCTTGTAAGGCATTGACGATATCGGCACGTCCTTTGAACTCACTAGCCGCATTTCCCAAGCCGACCGCTAGATTGCGCAACCATCGTTCGTAACCGATACGACGAATCGGACTTCCTTCCATTCTGCGTAAAAAATCGGCTTCACTCCACGCGAACAATTCCAACATGGTGCGCTGATCCAAGCCATGTCGGACATCAAAGTCATTCAAGGTCGCAGGCTGGGCAAATTTATTCCAAGGACAGTAAAGCTGACAATCATCACAACCATAGACGCGATTACCAATCAAAGAACGGAATTCAAGCGGTATCACGCCGTGCAGTTCTATCGTTAAATAAGAAATACAACGTCGTGCATCTAATTGATAAGGAGCGACAATCGCTTGCGTCGGGCAGACGGTAATACAAGATTGACATTGGCCACAATGATTACTAGTGGGCGGGTCCACTGGCAAAGGAATATCAACCAGAATCTCGCCCAAGAAAAACAAAGATCCGGCTTCGCGCGTTAATAACAAAGTATGCTTACCACGCCAACCGAGGCCAGCCTGCTCCGCTAAGGCCACCTCCATCACGGGTGCAGAATCGGTAAATACCCGATAACCAAAATCTCCAAGCTTTAAGGCAATCGCATCAGCCAATTGCTGTAAGCGTTGCCGCAAGACTTTGTGGTAGTCGCGTCCACGTGCATAAATCGAAATCACCGCTTGATCGGCCGCCCGCGTTTTCTCAACATCGCGCCAATCCTTAGTTGTATCGCTCGGAAGGTAATCCATTCTCGCGGTTATTACCCGCACTGTTCCGGGTACCAATTCATCAGGCCGATACCGCTTGCTGCCATGGCTTTCCATATACGTCATATCGCCGTGAAATCCAGCTGCAATCCAAGCTTGGTACCGTTCAACTACATGCGACAAATCCACATCACTAATGCGAATATCAGCGAAACCCGCTTGCTTGCCAAGTTCTTTGATTTCTTGCGCAAGTTGGACGTAATCAGTCATGTTATGGTATGTTTTGAGCCTTCTAAGGCAGCAAAAGAATTCAGAATGCAACATTATAAAACAAGCTTGGCAGATGAAGCAGCGACCCAAGCATTGGGCAAAAGTTTGGCGCAATGCTTATTGGCGGGCATCGTAATTCATTTACACGGTGATCTTGGTGCAGGTAAAACTGCACTCACCAGAGCCATTTTGCACGCAGCGGGTCATCAAGGCACCGTCAAAAGCCCGACTTATACCTTAGCAGAACCATATGAAATTCTTGTCAAAGGCGAAGCGACCAAGTTAATGCATTTCGACTTGTATCGTATGCGTAGTGCAGACGAATTTATTGAAGCGGGCTTTCGTGATGAGATGAATGAAAAAACCATCTGTATTATTGAATGGCCAGAAAAAGGAGATGGCATTTTGCCTTTACCTGATTTAGCAATACATTTTACTATTGCAGAAATCGGACGCGAGGTAGAATTACGCGCTTTATCAGACAAGGGTAATATTTGTCTAAGCCAATTGCACTTTGCACCAAATCTTTAAGTTGACCTTCATCATGTCTAGTCGCACTCCTGCTCATCGTCGCACCTTCCTCAAAGCAGGTTCTACCCTTTTGCTATCGGTCATCGCGCCAATGGCGGCCAACGCCATGCAAATTTTAGCAGTACGGGTTTGGCCAGCGGCTGACTACACGCGCGTCACGCTAGAAAATGATGCTGAACTCAAAGCGAGCCATTTTTTA
This sequence comes from Affinundibacterium macrobrachii, assembly GCF_014652415.1. GTDB lineage: Bacteria > Pseudomonadota > Gammaproteobacteria > Burkholderiales > Burkholderiaceae_D > Undibacterium > Undibacterium macrobrachii. The sequence goes on along the minus strand of NZ_BMYT01000005.1, from coordinate 32,980 downwards.
GTCAAAGATCCGAACCGCATGGTGGTGGATATCGAAGGTTTGACTTTGAACGCAACCTTAAAAGATCTGGTCGCAAAAATACAAACCAATGATCCCTATATCAAACAAGTCAGAGTAGGACAAAATCGTCCGAATGTGGTGCGACTAGTGTTTGATTTAAAAGAAGAAATTAACCCGCAAGTTTTTAGCCTAAAGCCAATAGGCGATTATCAACATCGCTTGGTATTTGATTTATATCCCGCCAATCCAGTTGATCCTATCACCGCCTTAATTGAAAAAGGTGAGTGGCACAAAGATGATGCACTGACGGCTGCCATGTCTGGCAATAACAAAAACGAAAATGCCGCGAATAACAACAATAAGCACGACAATAAAGCAGAACAAAAAACCGATAAACCAACATCGAATCAACAAATTCGCATGATCACCATTGCCCTTGATCCTGGCCACGGTGGCGAAGATCCGGGCGCAATTGGTCGTGCTGGCAGTCGCGAAAAAGATGTCGTGTTGGCAATCGCCAAACGCCTTAAGCATCAATTAGAACAAGAAGACAATATGCGCGTGATGTTAACGCGCGATGGCGATTATTTTGTACCGCTACAAACTCGCGTCAAAAAAGCGCGTGGTGTACAAGCAGATTTATTTGTATCAATTCACGCTGATGCGTTTATCGAACCCAGAGCACGTGGCTCTTCGGTGTTCGTGCTCTCAGAAAAAGGAGCAAGCTCAACCGCAGCACGCTGGTTGGCAAAAAAAGAAAATGATGCAGATTTAATCGGTGGCATCAATCTTAAAGATCAAGATAAACAATTAGCTGGCGTTTTACTCGATCTCTCGACCACAGCGCAGATCAACGATAGTATGAAAGTCGGCAAAGTCGTGTTAAAAGAGATTTCGGGCGTCAATCGTTTGCACAAACCTGCGGTAGAACAAGCAGGATTCGCGGTCCTAAAAGCGCCCGACATCCCTAGCATTTTGATTGAGTCAGCCTTTATCTCCAATCCTGAAGAAGAAGCGCGTTTAACCGATGAAGCCTATCAAAATGAATTAGCAGAAGCGATCGTTCGTGGAATTAAGAAATACTTTGCCAAGAACCCACCTTTAAACCGTGGCAAGATTGCTTAAACCAATAACGCTTTAATTGCGTGAGTAACGATGTAGGGCGGCAATACTGGCGCCGCCCGCCACACACAGAGCACAGAGATGACTAAGAAAATTTTCTGGTATCGAATCAATCTCCATCAAAACGCAGGCACAACCGCTCCCTTGTAACGCTCTTGAATAAACTTCTTCACTTCTGGCGAATTTAACGCTGCTGCCAATTTCTTAAACGCTGGACTGTTTTTATTATCTTCACGTGCGACCAACAAATTGGCATACGGTGAATTCGCATCTTCGATAAATAAGGAATCTTTCAAAGGATTTAATTTTGCTTCAATCGCGTAATTAGTGTTAATCAATGCCAGATCGACTTGCCCTAAGATACGTGGCAAAGTCGCTGCTTCCAACTCTTTGAACTTCAGGCTCTTAGGATTTTCAACGATATCTTTTTTGGTCGCCGAAATATTGTTCATATCCTTTAATTTCAATAGTCCTTGCTTTGCCAACAGAATCAAAGCACGACCAGAATTGGCAGGATCATTCGGAATCGCAATCGTCGCGCCGTTTGGCAAATCACTGAGTTTTTTGTATTTGCTGGAATAGCCCGCGAATGGTTCTACATGCACTTTCACTAGGGGCACTTGCAAATCATTTTTATGACTTTTCTTAAATTCGTTTAAGTAAGGCTGAGTCAAATAATAATTACCATCAAGACGCTTTTCGTTGACCTGTACGCCAGGTTGGATGTAGTCGGTGAACACTTTGATTTTTAGCGTTACACCTTGTGTTGCTAACTGAGGTTTTACGAACTCTAAAATCTCGGCGTGTGGAACGGGATTTGCTGCAATCGTCAATGTTTCTTGTGCTTGTGCCACATTCGCGCATAGCAATAGACTCAATCCAGCAAGGGTAAAAACGCGACGACTTTGTTGAAATAAAACGGACATAAAAGCTCTCTGTATTTTGTTAAATTCTTTGTAAAAATTTTTTCTCGTCTGTACGACTAGCTGGCTCTAACTCCGTCACCTTCAAGGGGAGGCAGTTATTACCAACGATTATTTGCGTGTAAATTTAGCGACCAACAGATCGCCCCACCATTGAAACAACTGCACCAAAATCACCAAGATCGCCACGGTCACGATCATGACTTCAGTTTGAAAACGTTGATAACCATAACGCAAAGCTAGATCACCCAAACCGCCGCCACCAATCACGCCCGACATCGCGGAATAAGATACTAAGGCAATCGTCGTCACCGTAGCTGCAGCTAGTAAGCCAGGCAAGGCTTCTGGCAGCAAGGCCTGCAAAATAATTTGATGCGTTTTAGCACCCATTGCCTGGCATGCTTCGATGATGCCTTTATCCACTTCACGCAAGACGTTTTCGACCAAGCGCGCAAAGAACGGTGTCGTTCCTATCACTAAAGGCGGAATCGTTCCTGCCACACCTAGCGATGTTCCTACCAGAATCAAGGTTAAGGGAATCAAAACGATGAGCAAAATAATAAAAGGCACGGAACGCAGCATGTTCACGACAAACGACAACAATGCATAAATCCCGCGCTGTTCTAGCAATTGCTTTTTACCAGTCAAGAACAACAGCACGCCCAAAGGCAAGCCCAACAAAATAGTAAAAACCAAAGACACACCAGTCATGGTCAACGTATCCAAGGTCGCTTGCAGAATATCTTCCCAATCAATCACTGAAAAATCCATCTTAGTTCTCCTGTGTTTGATCTGTTGTGGAATTAATCGAACTCTGCACCAAGTGATTCAAGACATCTACTCGAATATTCGCTTGTCCCAACAGCTTTAAGACTTTATCGATTTCAATTTCTGATCCAAGCACTTCCACAATTAATTGACCATAGGGGGTATTTTTAATGCGCGCGATCACGCCCTGCAAAATGGTAATCTCAGCACTGGTCTGCGCGGTAATGCGACTTAATATCGGTTCATGCGTCGCATTTCCTACATACGTTAGACGTAATAAATAACTATGCTCGGCCACATTTCCACGCTGAGCCAACTCTTGCAACAAACTCAGATCTAAAGCTTGATTCTCTGCTACCAAACTTTGCGTAACCGTGTGTCGTGGATGCAAAAACACTTCGACCACATTGCCAGTTTCGACAATCTCGCCGCTATCAATGACCGCAACCCGATCACAAATGCTGCGGATTACTTGCATCTCATGCGTAATCAAAACGATCGTTAAGCCCAGCTTTTGATTGATATCGAGCAGCAAACGTAAAATCTGTTGCGTCGTTTCGGGATCAAGTGCCGAGGTTGCTTCATCACATAATAATAAATGCGGATAATTGGCCAATGCGCGAGCAATCCCCACTCGTTGCTTTTGACCTCCGGATAATTGCGCTGGATATTTATTCGCATGCTCTTGCAAACCTACCAAATCAATCAACTCAGCAACCCGTTTTGTGCGTTCTTCGGTTGTATATTTTCCAGTCAATTTAAGTGGAAATTCAATGTTTTGCGCGACAGTTTTCGCACTCAACAAATTGAAATGTTGGAACACCATACCAATCCGTTGACGCAGACTTTGCAACTGCGATGCATCAAATTGCGTGATGTCTTCGCCCTCGAATACGACCTTGCCACGCGTAGGTCGCTCTAATAAATTTAAAGCACGCAGCAAAGTGCTTTTACCAGCACCGGAACGACCAATGATACCAAACACTTCGCCTTGCGCGATGTGCAAATTGATATTACGCAGCGCGGAGACCTGTCGTCCCTGTACCAAATAATCTTTTTCTAATTGCGCGATTTCTATCACGGAGGAATTCCCTTTTGGTTGTTCGCAATTGAGCAAAAATTGAGCAAAGCCGGATAAAGCTAAGTCAAGATACGAAACATTCTATCGAAGTCGCTTATCTCTATCCAATCTTTTAAAAAGCTTAGCTTATAAGCTCAAAGCATTTAGTGACTTATACACTAGAATCACATGCAACATCGGCCGCAATAGAGCGTCGAACCCAACGACGAAACATGGGTTCTAAAAATACAGGAAGAGAATTGAGATAGTATGCGGGCCGCAACAGCATGCCGCATCGATATTGCCTAGACTCGGCATGCCATTCTAGCGCACGGCAAGCGCCACGCCATTGCCACAAGAAGAGTCGGGAAACGGGACAAGGGCTAGCTAAACAACAAACACCACAGCCGTTACAAGCTTGTCCGACTATTGGTTTTGATGGTGCCTCGGGCTGACACCATATCACTTGATGATCATGTCCCGAGGAATTCATCACTGATCAAACTAGCTTAAGAGGACTTCTTAACAAATAATTTACGACCGAACTTCCAAGCCAAGCCAAGAATAATTGGAACGATCGCCGCGCCTACACCAACCATCACAATAATCGACAGATTATTTTTAATCAGTGGAATATGCCCAAAATAGTAACCAGCCAAAACCAAGGAAACGATCCACAAGATCGCGCCAAGTACATTGTAGAACTGAAAATTACGATGACTCATTTCTGAGAAACCGGCAACGAAGGGAGCAAAAGTACGCACGATAGGCGTAAAGCGCGCTAAGACGATGGTTTTACCACCATGTTTCTCATAAAAAGCATGCGTCTTTTCCAACGCAGCTTTATCAATCCAACGCGAGTTACTTGCCATCACCTTGTGACCGACTGTACTACCTATCCAATAATTAATCGAATTACCAGAGATCGATGCAAATAAGAGAATCGCAATCAAGAACCAAGGGTCCATTGCACCTGCAGCACAAAAAGTCCCTGCAATAAATAACAAAGAATCACCTGGCAAGAATGGAAAAATAACAAAAGCGGTTTCACAAAACACAATCGCAAACAACACGACGTAAATCAGCGTTCCATATTGTTCGATCAGTTGCCCCATCTTATCGACATGCAACACCATATCTAAAAACTGCATAAAATCCATAATGCTCAACTTTCTTTGTGGGCAAGTTCTATTGATTATATTGAGTAAAAAAGTCACGCGAGATCGCCTCTCGGCGACATCATACACTAAGCGAACACAGTTATAATGACAGCATGACGACAACATTAACTCCCCGCCCAATTCAGGCACTGCCTGATCACTTAATTTCTCAAATTGCCGCTGGAGAAGTGGTGGAACGCCCCTCTGCCGTAGTAAAAGAATTACTCGAAAATGCATTGGATGCAGGTGCCTCAACTATTACGGTGCGGCTTGAAGAAGGCGGCGTCAAACGGATTGCAATCATTGATAATGGGCGCGGCATCCCAGCGGATCAATTACCGCTTGCGGTTCAACGCCATGCCACTTCTAAAATCAGCTCACTAGAAGAATTAGAAAATGTTGCGACGCTCGGCTTTCGCGGTGAAGCCTTAGCATCGATCTCTTCGGTTGCTATTCTCACTTTGACGACGCGTACCGCCGATGCACCGCATGCTTGGCAAATTGAAAATGGCAAAATCACCCCAGCCTCTGGCGCACAAGGCACCACGGTCGATGTTCAAGATTTGTATTACAACACTCCCGCAAGACGCAAATTTTTAAAATCCGAACAAACTGAGTTTGGTCATTGCGCTGAGGTGGTGCGGCGGATTGCGCTTGCACGCCCCGACGTATCATTTTCTCTGTCGCACAACGGCAAAACCGTCGATCATTGGAATGTCAGTGCAATCGATAAACGCAGTGCCACCATTTTGGGCGAAGGTTTTGCGAATGCGCGCTTGCCTATCGACGATTGTGCAGGACCATTGCGTTTACATGGTTTTATTGGTTTGCCAACTGCATCTAAAGGTCGCGCAGATGCACAGTATTTTTATGTAAATGGCCGCTTTGTTCGCGACAAATTATTAACACATGCAGTGCGCGCAGCTTATCAAGATGTTTTACATGGTGATCGCTATCCCTCTTATGTCATCGCACTCGATCTCGATCCCGCCTTGGTTGATGTAAATGTCCATCCGTCCAAGATTGAAGTACGTTTTCGCGATAGCCGTGCCGTGCACCAATTTGTTTTCCATGCGGTGAATCGCGCGTTAGCGCAAACTTCAGCAACCTCTTTTGGTACCGTACCCGCGCCCGCCACGGCTGGAATCGGCGAAGTGCAAAACAATAGCGGACGACTGCCATGGATAGGTGGCGAACAAACCAGCTTTTCAGCGCAATTTGCATCGCCGGCTTTTACTATCAAAGATAGTGACTTGAACCAAAGCGGTGGTTTTAGCAACAATAGCGGCGGCACTGGCTACGATTACAGTTTCATGCAACAACGTGCGCAAGGCGCAGGAGTCGCTCAGTCCGCAGAAAGTTATGGCGCATTTTTTGGCGACAAATCAGCGAAAGGGTCGGAATCACATTTACCCAACGACGATCATCCACTCGGCTTCGCGCTCGCGCAACTACACGGCATCTATGTTCTCGCACAAAACAGCAAAGGTTTAGTGTTAGTCGACATGCACGCTGCGCACGAGCGTATTTTGTACGAACAACTCAAAAATGCTTTAGATGAAAACGCAATGCCTGTGCAGTCGTTGTTGATCCCGATGACTTTTCACGCCGACGGCGTTGAAGTGGGAACCGCAGAAGAGAATCAAGATATTTTAAAATCCTTAGGCTTTGATATTGCCGCAATCTCACCGACCACATTGGCAGTGCGCGCGGTTCCTGCATTATTGAAGAACGCCGACGCCCAATCTTTAGCGCGCGATGTATTACGCGAAGTTCGAGAATATGGCGGTTCTCGCGTGTTAATCGATAGACGCAATGAATTGCTCGGCACCCTCGCCTGCCACACCGCAGTGCGTGCAAATCGCAGTTTAACCATCGTCGAAATGAATGCCCTACTACGTCAAATGGAACAAACCGAACGCGCCGATCAGTGCAATCATGGACGTCCGACTTGGGTGCAATTGGGATTAAATGACTTAGATAGAATGTTTATGCGTGGGCAGTAATGTCATCAAACGTCTCAGTGGTGCGCATCGCGTTGTTGTACTTAATCGCAATACCGACGTATTGCTCCGTCGTGTGCCTAGCGCTGCATCCCGACTCAGCTATTTTCTGACGCTACCAAATCTCCAGAATTTTTTCTAAAGCTATGCAACAACAAAAAATTATCGCCATCATGGGACCGACCGCTTCCGGCAAAACCGCAGCGGCATTGGCGATTGCGCGTGAAGTTCCTGCTGAAATTATCTCAGTTGATTCAGCATTGGTCTATCGCGACATGAACATAGGCACGGCAAAACCCAATGCCGAAGAACTCGCCGCTGCTCGGCATCATCTGATCGACATTATCGACCCGAGCGAAGCGTATTCAGTCGCCCAATTCTTAAACAACAGCGCCAGGCTGGTCAAAGAAATACGCGAGCGCGGCAAGCTTCCTATCTTGGTTGGTGGCACCATGATGTATTACAAAGCGCTGATCAACGGCATCGACGATCTGCCACCTGCAGATCCCGCCATCCGCGCGCAACTTGATACCGACATGGCAGAGATTGGCGCGCCAGGCTTACATGCACGACTAGCGCAAGTCGACCCCATCACCGCCGCACGTCTACAGCCCAACGATAGCCAACGCATTCAACGCGCGCTAGAAATCTATCAGCTCACGGGTCAAGCTATGTCAGCACTGATCGCGCAACAGCCCAGAGCTGCCGCCCCTTTCGACTTGTTACCGATTTCCTTAGAACCAAGTGAGCGCAGCTTCCTGCACGATCGGATCGCCAAACGCTTCGATCTGATGCTTGAACAGGGATTTATTGACGAAGTACGTGCGCTCAAATCAAGACCCGAACTCAGCGCTGATCTGCCATCAATACGTTGCGTAGGCTATCGCCAAGCTTGGGATTATTTAGACGGCAGCATCGACTACCAAGAAATGCGCGAACGCGGCATCATCGCCACCCGCCAACTCGCCAAACGCCAACTCACTTGGTGTAGATCGATTCCAGAACGACACATAGTTGACTGCACAAAAGACAATATTAATCAGCAAGTTCTACAATACGCGCTCGCCAACAAATAATTCAAACTGTATAGATAAAAGAAATTAAGCGATCTTAAGCAATTTTAATAAATTCACAGCAGCATTTCAGATTAATTCTTGACGCATCAAACTTCCACTGGCATAATCTTGGGCTTCTTGGTGATATAGCTCAGTTGGTTAGAGCACAGCACTCATAATGCTGGGGTCGGTGGTTCAAATCCACCTATCACCACCAGAACACAAAGCCCTGTTAGCAATAACAGGGCTTTTTTGTTTTTTTCATTTTCAAAATAAAACCAAGCAACAACAGAATGAAAAAATAAAACATACCGCTCACTAATCAACACCGCTATGTAATATGCTAGTGACATCAACGAAGCAATAAATTATCCAGTTTTGTGTCTGTCGTTTAAATAACAGCTCAAAAAAAATTCCGCTGGATAAATTGAGAAATTTGCCTGAAGATTAATAAAGCTTATAAAGCAACTCAGACCACAAATACTACTTAGGTTCAAGCAAAGCACGCGATCCTTACTCCACTTGTACCTTATCTATGAACAACAAATCAACTATCGACTTGAAAAAAACGACTGCCGATAGTCGGCGCCGGTTTTTATATATTGGTATTGGTCTTGTTATCATATTTTTCATTACTTCATCCATCATAACGCTGATGTATTTGCGGCAAGAAGCGACAGCCCGTGCACAGCGCACCACCGAAAATCTCGCAAGTTCGCTACAACAAACTTTTGATGGCATGATCAATACCATCGATGTTGCTTTACTTTCTGCTGTCGATGAAATTAGTCGACAACACGCTAATAAGAATGTAGATCCAGACAGCATTCGCCATTTACTGGAACGACAAGCCAAGCGTGTGCCACACCTCGCTTTTATTCGTAGTACGGATCAGTTCGGCAAAATCATCTATGGCGTTGATCAAAGCAGAAAAACCACGTATCTCGATGACCGTGAATTTTTCAAACGCCTACGCGATGATCCGAATGCAGGTTTAGTAATCAGCGAACCAGTGTTTGCAAAAATTGCACAAAAATGGGTGTGGGCTTTCGCGCGCCGCATCAATCATCTTGATGGCTCATTTGCCGGTGTAGTCTATGGTTCGATTTACACCGACGAAATTGAAAAACTGTTTAACCAGATTCATATGGAACCAGGCGGGTCAATCGCCATACGCCATCAGAATGTCCATTTGATTGCACGCAACACTTTTCAACAAAGCAACCCGATTCCGATCGGCAGCACAACAATCTCACAGCCGTTCCAAGAAGCACTAAAAAGCAACGCCAAATCCGGTAGTTATATCAGCGACGCGACCAGCACCGATCCCATCACTAGACTGTATTCTTTTCAACGGAGCAGCAAGTATCACTACATCATCAACGTTGGTCTATCGACCGAAGTCGCCCTATCTGGATGGCGAAATCTAGCTATTTCGGTTGGTATCGTTATCGCGCTATTCACTTTGTGTTTGCTTTACCTCGCTCACAGAATTGGCTTTGCATGGCGTCAATATGATGAAGTCATCATCAATTTAAAAAATAGTACTGAACAACTAGAGTTAAAACATCAAACCCTGATTCGCTCAGAAAATCAGCACCGATCACTGTTAGAAAAACTGCATACTGCGATCGTCGTTCATGCGCCCGACACCAGCATTTTATTTAGTAATTCGCGCGCAGCCACAATGTTAGGGCTCAATGAAGATCAAATGCTAGGTAAGTTTGTGGCTGATCCAACTTGGAGTTTTGTTGATGAAGCTGGCATCAAGCTGCATCCCGATAACTATCCAGTCAATCGCGCTTTGTTAAGCAAAAAATCCTTCACTGAGATGATTATGGGCATTCGCCATCCAAATCATTTTGGGATTCGCTGGGTGCAAGTTAGCGCGTTTCTAGAGAACGATGAACATAATCAACTCAAACAAATCGTTGTGAACTTTAATGACATTACGCAACAGAAAGAGGCTGAGTTGCGATGGCAATTTGCCTTAGATGGTGCGGGTGACGGCGTTTGGGATATCGACTTTGTCAACGGAAAAGGAAATTTTTCTGAGCGTTATCTCGACATGCTCGGCTATCCACCAGGCTCATTTTCTGAAGACTATCGCGAACTAATTGATTGCATACACCCTGAAGATCGAGGTCACTTGCTCGACGAAATGCAGAGGCATTTAAGTCACCAAACCAAGCAATTTTCTGCAGAATATCGGATGCGTTGTGCCGACGGTACTTACAAGTGGATTTTCGGTCGCGGCATGGTCGTGAGCACAGATGAATTCGGCAAATCACTTCGTATGGTCGGCACCCATACAGACATTTCTGCAATGAAAAATGCGGAAGAAAAAATTTGGATAGAAGCTAACTACGATGCACTGACCAAATTGCCAAACCGGCGTTTATTCTATGATCGAATTGAAGAGAACATTAAAAAAGCGGGCCGTGAACATGAACGCATCGCACTACTTTTTATCGATTTAGATCGGTTTAAAGAAGTCAACGACACATTAGGGCATGATGTTGGTGATCAGTTACTCATACAAGCAGCAACGCGGATCAAATCTACCGTGAGAGTTTATGACACTGTAGCGCGCTTGGGTGGCGATGAATTTACCGTGATATTGACTGGCATTCACGACAGTGCCGATGTCGGTCATCTCGCAGAAAAAATTATCGAGCATCTCTCGCTGCCATTTGTGATCGGCGGGATTGAATCCTATGTCTCTGCAAGTATCGGTATTGCCCTCTATCCCGATGATGCCAGTAACGTTGTGGAACTCACAAAAAATGCTGATCAGGCAATGTACTCTGCAAAAGATAGTGGCCGACAATGTTTCAGGTTCTTCACAAAAACCATGCAAGAAGACGCGACCCAAAGAATGCGCTTAGCAAACGATATGCGCCATGCATTAAAGCAAAATCAATTCATGGTTTACTATCAGCCTATCATCAACTTAAGTGATGGCAAATATTGTAAAGCTGAAGCGCTGATTCGTTGGCAACACCCTGAACTCGGATTTATCTCCCCAGCAAGTTTTATACCCATCGCAGAAGACACTGGCACCATCCATCAAATTGGCGATTGGGTATTTTCGCAAGCCTTACAACAAGTACGCGCGTGCCAATCGCTGTTGGCTTATCCATTCCAAATTAGTGTTAACAAATCACCGGTACAGTTCTTAATTGAGCGCGGCGATCAACACAATTGGCTAGATCAGCTTGCAGCATCAGAGGTTGATGGCGAGAGTATCGTGATCGAAATCACTGAAGGCGTGTTAATCAACAATGATGTGCGTGTTACCCAAAGCCTATTGCAATATCGCGATGCAAAAATCCAAGTCGCGATTGATGACTTTGGAACAGGTTATTCGTCTCTATCTTATCTCAAGAAATTTGATGTCGACTATTTAAAAATCGATCAATCTTTCACACAAAGCCTAAGCCAAAATTCATCAGAATACGCGCTATGTGAAGCTATCATCGTGATGGCGCATAAACTAGGAATCAAGGTCATTGCAGAAGGCGTAGAGACTGAGCAACAACATCAATTATTGCAACAAATGGCTTGTGATTATGGGCAAGGTTACTGGTACTCAAAACCCTTGCCCGAGGCTACTTTTATGGACTTCTTAGATGCCAAATCGAAAACCTAAGGCCTAGATCGAACATCCCAGATCAAACATCAACGAATCACAAAATGATTAACAACTTCACGCAAGTGCCCTGCTTGTTCTAACAGACTCTCTGATGCTGCGGTGGCTTGTTCGACTAGGGCCGCATTCTGCTGTGTCATGCTATCGATATCGTTCACTGCTGCATTGATTTGGCGTATTCCAGCATTTTGCACTTCACTCGCTGCGGCGATTTCAGCCATGATGTCGGCGACATGCTTAACGCTATTAACAATCGCCTCCATGGTTTGACCAGCTTCATCAACCAAGCGACTACCCTGATCCACTTTTTGTGTAGAATTGCCGATCAGTTCTTTGATCTCTTTTGCCGCACTTGCGCTACGTTGCGCCAAGCTACGCACCTCAGATGCGACCACCGCAAACCCACGCCCCTGCTCGCCCGCACGTGCTGCTTCGACTGCCGCATTCAATGCCAAAATATTGGTCTGAAATGCGATGCCATCAATCACACCAATAATATCTACGATCTGTTTGGAACTATCTTTGATCGAACCCATAGTTTGCACGACCTCACTGACCACTTCACCACCTTTACGCGCAATGTCAGAAGCCGCCAGCACCAATTTATTTGCTTGAATCGCGTGCTCAGTATTTTGCTGCACTGTTACCGTCAACTTATCCATCGTGGCAGAAGTTTGATCGAGTGAATTTGCCTGCGCCTCTGTTCTATTCGATAAATCAGCATTGCCATCAGCCATTTCACGTGATGCACTGATAATCGCGTCGACACCATTTTTAACTTCACTGACTGACTTGTGCAGCATCTCAATCACGTAGACCAATGCCTTACCAGAATCACTAGCGGGATGCATTTCATGATCACGCAAATTAATCACCCCATTTTGCCCATCTAACTCAGAGGTATAGTTCATCAACTCAATTTCTTGCACGCGATCACGATTAATCTGCACAGCAATATAGGACAGCACTGCTGCTTCTACGATCACATAAGCGGCATGTGTCAGAAAAATAGCGAAGCTTGGCTTGGTAAAGCAAATCACACCAAAACCTAGTTCTTGCAGGTAACCAAAACTAGCGTGATGCACCGCGATGGTTAATGCAGCAACCAAGATCACGCGCCAATCAGCATAGATCAATAAGAACGCTAAAAATGCGAAGATGCCAAAATGCAGCTCGGTCATGCCTAATGCCTGTTGTATATGCAAAGCACAAAAAGACATCAGGGCAAATGCATTGACTAAGCGTGTGACTAATTGACCCGGAAAAACATACATCAAATAGGCCGGAATTAACAACAAAGGCAAACCAACAAAGAATGCCATCTTCCAGGTGTCATGCCAACTTGCTAAAGCAAAAGCAAATAATTGCATACCAATTAAGATCACAAAAATCAGCTTATCTGACTTTGCATAAGTGGCATCCATTTTGGAAAGCAGATGGTTTGACATAGAGAACTCCAGAAAAGCAAAACACCGACAATCGATGTTAAAAAATATGAGCTTTCCTCAGTTTACTCTAATCGACTTTGATCCACATCAAGTTTGACAAGAAAGACGTTGAAGTCGCCCACTAGAACCTAGTTAGTCTTGTTAAGACTTATCGAATGATTCTATGCTTTTTATTAAGGAGGAATTTACAAAGAATACCAAGTGCGATTGATGCGCTATCGTCACAATTCAATCATGTGACCGACAGGATATTGCAACCTGTTCGACTTTAAAATCGCATGTTTGAAAATACGTTGACATGATGTGTTGTCACCATGACGGCGGGTGAATTACGCGTGATTACCAACCTCACACAGGCGTTTCACCCGATGACTAACAGTACGATCCTTGCTCACTGAGGACTTGCTGAACACTCACTTAAGTGCGCAAGCTTTGGTGAAATTTTGTACTGTTTTACTACTACAACTGATCAAAATATGATCTAAGACTTACCTAAGCATTGCTTAATTAAATAAGCCAATTGAACAACGCGACAATCAAAACAACTGTATCTACTCAATTAATATTGACCCTAGATACGAACTACATTACGTCTATAAGACGACACAAATTCATTCCGCAGCCATCTTTGCTTTTTCAGCAGCAGTCAAACGTTTCGCACGAATTTCTACCACTTGGCTTACAGTCATTTGCGCCAACTCTAAATCGTAAGCAAGTTTATCTTCATCGCTCATACGTTTTGCGCTGACTGTCACGGTCTGAATCGGTGCAACTGATGCCTCAACTTCTGTTGTGGTCGCGACGTTGACGATACCAACAAAAATGAGTGATGTTAAGCAAGCAGATGCCGCAGAAACGATCGCAGTTGCAGTAAATGTTTTCATGATAAATCTCCAAAGTTAGATTCAAAAATAGTGCGAAATGTCATTTGATTTCGCTGTTTATTTGATCGATTTGCGCTTCGTTTTGCATTTCGATGTGTGTACTATATCCAAGCACAAAATCAAGTTCTAGGGCAATGCGACGAACTGCAAAATTGCGCGACCGAAATACGGAAATGCGGGAATTAAAGTAATCAATCGGTGAACGAATGTAGTTCACATCTTAGGCAAAAAGCGCCTTATGAAATTGCGGAGATATTCAAAGAAATAATGTACTTGTGCGCTGACGATGCACTCCGATTTCAAATCAACTTGAAAGAAAATTGATAGCAGCTTGAAGATAAGTTGGAAATGACTAGAACAGGAAAAAAATTGCAAAGAAGATGTATGCAAAATAACTTGAAAATGCTTTGAAAATAATTCTCTCTGTAGTGCTAACGCACCACCTACATGAACACAAAGATTATGCGCAAGACAAAACTGTCGACATCAGCCACAATCAGCTGTATTGAGAAGTATTTGATCGATCTGGGGATAAGTAAACGCGGGAAGACAAATGAGTGCCTGAGGAGATGTTCCGTTACTTAAATCTCTTCATCGCCGCTCTGAGGATAGACAACGGCGGATTAACTTCAATTACGCAAGAGCCGGCACTCGAACTCTTGTTTGTGACTCCAACTGTTACGTCAACTCTGATTTCATTCATGACTCTACTCAGAACTTTCTCATGATGAAATTGACGCTAATTTTGCCACCTTATTTTTCTAAATTATCTAGCGCGATTTAATGACGTTTAAACCAGCTACATCACATCGAAAAATTTAACGCGATACGACAATTTAGCAATGTTATTCAACTATAGGCAAGGCTGAATTACTCGGCAGACATCGCTGCTTTTTGTTCTGGTGTCAAACGCTTAGCGCTAATCACCACGGTTTGCATCATTGATGTTTCTTGATCATAAGCGAGTTTTTCTGCTTCTGTCATACGTGCATGACGCACTGTCACTGTTTGTATCGGTGCTGGTGAAGCTTCTACTTGGGTGGTCGTTGCCACATTGACGATACCAACAAAAATCAACGATGTTACGCAAGCAGAAGCTGCAGAAACGATAGCGGTAGCGGTAAGTGTTTTCATGATATTTCTCCTAAAGATGTCGTTTAATAAGATTTAAGTTTTACTGTTTTCTTGCATCGAATCGTGATTCGATGGGTGTACTGTAATCAAGCTTTAAGTCAAGTGCTATCGACATGCGACGAAATGCAAAAAGCACGGGATTAAGCTACAAAATCGGCACTTAAACGACAAATGGGAGGGCGACACAGATAGGCGAATACCTACCTGAAGTCTCAGCTAGCTTACATTCGCTTACTTCATGCTACATAAGGAAATGAAATCTACTTGAGACCCACATAGTGATGGCGGCTAGTTGATTTAACGACTATGTGAAGTCAAAGTCGCCAGAGGGGTGGCGAGGCTCACGCCAGGTGCTTGCGTGCGTGCAGCGGGCTTTTTAGAAACGGGCATGGCTTCATCTAGACGCTCATCAGCCTCACCCGACATTAAGCTTGCAGCGCCTGGATTGCGCCCCATCGCTACGCCGACTGCTAACATATCAATCACCAGCAAATGCAAAATACGGCTCACCATAGGCAAGTGCGTGGTGACATCTTCAACATGATCAACAATCAAAGCAATATCCGCTTTACGAATCAAGGGAGAGTGACTGGCGGCAATCGCAATAATTTTGGCGCCACGTTCACGCACCTTCTCAGCTACTTCAATTAACTCTGGTAAGCGACCGCTGCTGCTACTGATAACCACCACATCATTTTCACCCAAGACACTTGCAGACAACAGCTGTAAACGTGAATCGGTATGCGCGATACTAGGAATACCTAAACGTAAGAATTTAAATTGCGCATCTTGCGCGACCACACCATAGTGGCCAATCGCGTAAAACTCTAATTTATTCGCTCTACTAATGCATTGAATCGCGCGCTCTATCATGTCGCGGTTTAATTGATTACGCACTTGCAAAATCGATGAGGCGGTATTTCCCAACACCTTGGCACCTAATTCCAATGCAGAATCATCGTCCGTGACTTGAATATGCGTGACTGGCACCGTGCCGGTTAAGCCAGAAGCCAATCGTAATTTGAAGTCAGATAAGCCTTCACACCCCAAAGAGCGACAGAAGCGAATCACAGTTGGCTGACTGACATCGGCAGCCCGTGCAATCTCGGCAATCGGATCATTCACCACCGCTCTCGCATGCGCCAACACATGATCCGCAACACGCAATTCAGCCGGTGACAAATCTGCTCGAATCCGACGAATTTGCCCCAAAATTGCCGAGCCCGGTTCGGTTTGCAAGCTACGCAATTGGGCGTCTAAGATGGCGGCGGCTCCCATAAAAGTCGCATGCTCGGCTGTGATCACAAATGTTGGAATGGCGGCAACATAGCGACTAAACCGCCCTTTCTCTTCGAATCGAGCGCGGAAACTTGAAGCGGCGAAATACTCACCCAAACGAGGCACGATGCCGCCGCCAATATAAATTCCCCCCATCGCCCCCAGAGTGACCGCAAGATTGGCTGCCGCGGTTCCTAGTAATGCGCAAAATACGTCCAGCGCTTCAACACATTGCGGATCGGTTCGATCGAGGGCGCGTTGGGTGATTTCTGGCGCGGTCAACTCCTGTACTTGTATTTGCGCATAGTCGCACAAAGCTTGATAAATCAACTCTAAGCCAGGACCAGAGACTAAGCGCTCAAATGAGACATGGGAAAAATGTTTCCAGACATAACGCAAAATCGCAATTTCACGTTCATCACGCGGAGCAAAGCTAGTGTGACCACCTTCCGAACCCAAAGAAATCCAGCCATCGCCCGCTGGAATCAAACCCGAGGTACCTAAACCACTACCCGGCCCCAATAAGCCGATCACACTTTGTTTACGCGCTTCACCACCACCAATTTGCTGCACATCGTTCGGTCCAAGTCGAGGCAATGCCATCGCTAGCGCGGTGAAATCATTGACGATCAACAATGTATCCAAGCCCAACTTTTGCCGCATCTCTTCAATCGAAAACTGCCAATGGTAATTGGTCATACTGACTTGATCACCATCGACAGGGTTAGCGATGGCGACTGCAGCATGTTCAATATGAAGATCTGGCAAACTTTGTAAATATGCCTTCACGGCTGAATAGAAATCGGCGTAATCAGCACACAGCAAAGAGTGCGTATATTGAAAATCGCCCCGCCCCATTTCCAAAGTAAAGCGTGCATAAGTACCGCCAATATCTGCCAACAAATGAGGGGTCTGATATTGCGCAATTTGCGCGGTTGAAGTGCGAGCAACTGGATGGGCTTGCATAATTTTCCAAAATCGAAGTTTTACGGATCAAATCTGAACAAAGCGAATACGCTCAAAACACGCGCAACTCACTCATGGTCGGTGCTTACCTCGCTCTTTTCTTGCATCAAGCGGCACTGAAATGCAAATAAAGATGCAAGTAAAAAAGCAAGAGATTGCATTGTAGTCTGACTAAACTAATTTTGGATATATCAGTCAACGAGGTATTTTTTGTAAATATTTGATTGACTATTCGGTACATTTTTGTAACTAGACTACAGAATCATTATGTAATCACAAGCTTTGCGACATAAGACAAATTGATAACAATCAAATTTTTACGGATGATTAAGCATCTATACTGACATCAATAAACCATCAAAATCAAATAGTTAGCATTAAGGTCGATTAGATCTATAGAGCAAGCTACCGTTTTATCTGACTACAATCGCATTCTCGCAAAATCTTTCATTCGAGGAAAACCACACTTTCCACGAAATTCAGAATTTCGACACGAAAATCATTGCCACTTTGATGTAGTTTTGCTACATTCATTCCAATTATCTCGGTATAAGTTGAATTATCTTGGCTCGCCTAATCGCAGAAATATCAACTTAAACAGAATACGATTCACGCTATAGGAATAACCCGCAATGACAACCGCATCGAATTTGCCGCCAACACCAACTGCCCCCTACCCTTGGCTGATTGCCGATATTGGCGGTAGCAATGCGCGTTTTGGCTGGGTCGCTGCTGCTGGCGCTGATATTACGCAAGTCAAAACCTTAGCCGTCACCGACTTTGCGACACCAATTGCGGCTAGCGAAACTTATCTACAGCAATTGCAGCAAGAATTAGGCAAACAATATCAAGCCCCCCGATGCGCCGCCTTTGCGGTTGCGACAGCGGTAGGGCAAGAACAAATTCAATTCACCAATAGCCATTGGAAATTTACGCGAACAGAAGTCAAAGCGGCATTGCAACTAGATCGCTTTATTGCACTGAACGACTTTGAAGCGCTAGCATTATCCTTACCGCGCTTAAAGGCAGAACAAATACGCGCTCACGGCGCCCTACCAGAGCATTCAGGAACACTTGCCGTAGTCGGGCCAGGCACTGGCTTGGGCGTCGGATCGGTGATTGAGACGCGGCATGGTTGGATTGCGATTCCTGGTGAAGGTGGTCATGCGACACTTGCAGCAACGGATGATTTTGAAGCTAGTGTCTTGAATCACGCGCGGCTAGAGTTTCATCATATTTCTGCAGAGCGCTTGTTATCAGGCATAGGTTTACCAGTTCTATATCGCGCAGTAGCACGCAGCTTACAACTGCAATCCGAAGAGCTCAGCACAGAACAAATCGTTGAACGTGGATTACAAGCTCAAGATGCCGTTTGCGCCAAAACTTTAGACTGTTTCTGCGCACTACTAGGTAGTTTCTGCGGCAATATCGCATTGACGGTAGGCGCACGTAGTGGACTCTATATTGGCGGTGGCATCGTACCGCGTCTAGGCGATTACTTTTTCACATCGCGCTTCCGTAGTAAGTTTGAAGCAAAAGGTCGCTTCCAATCCTATCTGCAACAAATTCCAACCGCACTTATTACAGACACCTTAGCGGCACTGAGTGGCGCGGCCTTTGCCATTGAACAAAGTGAAGAGTGAACCCTATGCAGCGCTGCGCATTTTTTTCTAAATTCTCGCTATTCTCCCAAGGGACCTTACTATCCCCACATAGTAAGGCGTGTAGCAGCGCTGCTTTTTTTCTATCAAAATGTTCATTTACGCGGCTTTCGCAATTAGTACAGCCTAGACTAGCACGGCCATTAATACGCTCCTCAATAACGATTAGAAGTGCATGCCAGCGATTTTTTGGTGCGACGCTATTTTCATCTGCAGTATTACTCTCCACACTCATCAGCAATGTAGTTGCAATACCGACGGCAAACGCGCAGCAATCACAATATCAAATCAATCGTGTAGAACCCGCCTCTTGGTGGATAGGGATGAAAAACCCAGAAGTGCAACTGATGGTGCATGGAAAAAATATCACTGAACTGACTCCAAAAATTTCTTATCCTGGTGTCAGCATCAAACAAGTAAATCGTAGCGACAATCCTAACTATGTTTTCATCGATCTAAAGATCGCAGATCAAACCAAACCCGGTGCGCTCACCATCCAGTTTTTACAAACATCAGATAAAACAAAAAACTCTGCGGCAAAAGTCGCAAGCAGTATCAAGTTTGAATTACATGCTAGACGCGCAGGCTCTGCACAACGCAAAGGATTTGCTCCTCGTGACGCGATTTATTTATTGATGCCAGATCGTTTTGCGAATGGCGACACACGCAACGACAATCAACACAACTACAGCGACAAACATGCACGTGATGTCCCAGGTGGACGACATGGTGGTGATCTTGAGGGTATGCGGCAACATCTCGACTACATTGCAAAAATGGGATTTACGATGGTATGGCCGACTCCATTGGTCGAAAATGCGCAGGAGATTAATTCTTATCACGGCTACGCAGCAACCGACTTCTATCGCATCGATCCACGTTTTGGTAGCAATCGCGATTATCAGCAATTCGTGCAAGAAGCAAAAGCAAAAAACATCGGCGTTATCCAAGACATTGTGCTGAATCATGTCGGCTCGAATCATTGGTGGATGAAGGATTTGCCGAGCAAGGATTGGCTCAATTTTCCGCAGCAATATACGGAAACCAACCATATTCGCAGCACCTTGCAAGACGCGCACGCCGCGCAAATTGATAAACAAAAATTTGCAGATGGTTGGTTTGTTAAAACCATGCCGGATTTGAATCAGCGCAATCCATTTCTAGCCAAGTATTTAATCCAAAACAGTTTATGGTGGATCGAGTTTGCAGATCTGTCCGGTCTACGCACGGATACCTATTCCTACTCGGATAAAGCGTTTCTAGCGCGTTGGTCGCAACGTGTGATGGAAGAATACCCGCAGTTCAATATCGTCGGTGAAGAATGGAGTATGAATCCAAACATCGTCGCCTACTGGCAGCGTGGCAAACAAAATCATGATGGATATCGCTCATCAGTTCCAAGTTTGATGGATTTCCCTACCTATCAAGCCTTGCACGCGAGCTTAGTCGGTGGCTATGGCAAAGGCGTCGACATGATGACGATGTACGAGACGATTGCCAATGATTTCATTTATGCTGAACCAGACAATTTAACCATTTTTGAGGGCAATCACGATACGCCACGCATATTTTCAGCGCTGAATGAGGATGTCGATTTAAACAAACTTGCATTCACCATGCTCGCAACACTACGTGGTATTCCACAAATGTTTTATGGCGCAGAAGTCTTAATGACCAGCCCCAAACAGCGCGATGATGGCAAAGTCAGAGGCGATTTTCCAGGTGGTTGGGAGGGTGACGAAGTCAATGCTTTTACCGGAAGAAATTTAAGCCCAGCGCAACAAGACATGCAAAATTTTGTAACGCGTCTATTCAATTGGCGTAAAACCGCTAGCGCAATTCATCACGGAAAACTGCTTCACTTTATTCCTGAAAATAATTGCTATGTGTACTTCCGCAGCGACGCCAAACAGAAAGTAATGGTCATTATTAATCGCAACGAAAAAGCAGTCCAACTCGACTTATCGCGCTTTAATGAAGCACTTCAAGGAAGTCAGCGTGCGATTGAGATTATGAATAATCGTGCTTTGGTTTTAGACAAAACACTCAACGTCAACGCCAAGTCAGCAATGATTTTGGAGTTGCACTAACTCTGTAGCAAAGCAAACCATCCCCCCAACGAGGTCACATCATGAAAAATTTACTGTTCTCACTCTTACTTAGTATCGGCGCTCTGAGCGCCATGCCAGCGACTGCACAAACACGTAGCGAAGTAGTGCATCCAGCTTGGACAAAAAATGCCACCATTTATGAAGCGAATATTCGCCAATATTCTAAAGAAGGTAGTTTTCAAAAGTTTGAAGAGTACTTACCCGAGCTCAAAAAAATGGGCGTCAAAGTTATTTGGTTAATGCCGATTAATCCTATCGGTGAAAAGAATCGCAAAGGCACATTAGGTAGCTACTACGCAGTGCGCGATTACAAAGGGGTCAATCCTGAATTTGGCACACCAGCCGACTTCAAAAAACTCGTAAAAGCCATCCATGCGCAAGGTATGTATGTGATTATTGATTGGGTACCAAATCACACTGCATGGGATCATCCATGGACTGAAAAGCATCCAGAATTCTATAAGAAAGATAAGGACGGTAAGTTCGTGCCACCGGTACCAGATTGGGCTGACGTGATTGCGCTCGACTATAGTAATCAACAATTGCGTAAAGAAATGGTCGATGCAATGCGCTTCTGGCTCACTGAATACAATATCGATGGCTTCCGTTGCGACGTCGCCGCGATGGTACCGACTGATTTCTGGAATGACACGCGCAAAGAACTCGATAAGACGAAAAAAGTTTTCATGCTGGCCGAAGCACATGAGTTTGAATTGCACGAGAAAGCATTCGATATGACGTATGGCTGGCAATACAAGGATTTATTTAATGAAATCGCCCAAGGTAAAAAATCAGTAAAAGATTTAGATGCTTACTTAAATGGGGAAGAAAAAAATTACCACGCCGACGCCTATCGTATGTTGCACATCACCAATCATGATTTGAATAGTTGGGAAGGCACCGAATTTGTACGTCTTGGCGATGCAGTAGAAACCTTCTTAGTCTTATCCAATATCATGAAAGGCATGCCTTTGATGTATAGCGGCCAAGAAGCGGGGAATAACAAGGCATTGAATTTCTTTGAACGCGATCCTATCGAATGGAAAGCACACCCATTCAAACAGCTCTATACCAAACTGTTTCAATTAAAGAAAACTAACAAGGCTTTGTGGAATGGCGTGGCGGGTGGCGAAATGCAACGTATCCACACTGGTGCAGATGACAAGGTATTTGCATTTACCCGTGAAAAAGATGGTAACAAAATTGTGGCGATTTTTAACTTATCGAATCAGGCACAAACCGCCGATGTTCAATCCGCGCTGGCAAAAGGCAAACTACGTGATATTCATAGTGGCGCAAAAGCACCACTTGGCTCCAATGTCAAATTTAATCTCAAACCTTGGGAATACAAAGTGTTTGCGCAATAGGCAAAATACAGTATTATGCTTGCCACATAAATGCTAAATGAATGCTGAATTCTTAGCGCAGAGCAGTAATACCAGTTTGTAGTAGAGGTAGTAGGAAGAGACGAAGTAGCACCAAGAAAATCAAACTATAAAAAAACACCAGCGTGAAATCTCAACGCTGGTGTTTTTTATTGTGCGCGTAGTTTTTCAACTTACTTTGTGCTCTATAGACAGCGGCAAATAAAGTGGGCTTGCCTCAACAATCAAATCGAAATGCACTCAAAACAGCGAAAAAACAAATCCATCAGATTTTTTATCCAGCTGACAGCTAATTTGATCTAGCTCAAGACGCATGCTGCAGTGCGCAACTAAACTGTTTCCATCGAGTTTAGGAAACAAATCGCTAAACCAAAAGAATCAAAATTTGTATTAATAACCAAGGAAAATGAAAATGAAAAAGCTCGTTCTCGCACTCTCTTTAGCATCAGTTGGTTTCATCAGCGCAGAAGCAATTGCACAAGATAGCCCATGGTTGGTTCGTGGTCGCGTTGTTAATATCGACACAGCAAACAAATCTGATCAAGTTGGCGGTGTTGGCGCGGAAGACCGCATCACAGTCGGCAAAAAGACAATTCCAGAAATCGATATTTCTTATTTCTTCTCACCAAACGTATCTGCTGAATTGATTTTGACTTACCCACAAAAACACGATGTGTATTTGGATGGTAACAATATTGGTACATTCAAACACTTGCCACCAACATTGTCTGCTCAGTATCACTTCGCACCAAACTCCAACATCAACCCATACCTCGGCGTTGGTGTGAACTACACAAACATCTCTAAAGTGAATTTGTTGGGTGGCAAAGGCAGTTTGGAAAGCAGCAGCTTTGGCCTGTCTGTACAAGCTGGTGTTGATTTCGCAATCGACAAAAACTGGTCTTTAAACTTAGACGTGAAAAAAGTACAAATTCGTAGCGATGTGAAAATCGCTGGCGCGAAAGCAAGTGCTGTTAAAGTTGATCCATTGTTGATCGGTGTTGGTGTAGGCTACCGTTTCTAATCTAAGTTTTAATTAGATACTAAAAGCAATAAAGTCGCCGTGCTAATAGCGAGGCGACTTTTTTCTTTATTGATTTCTTTTTGATTTCTTTTTGCTTTGTTTTTTCTTTGCTAGATTGGTCTTCGGACCTAAAGCCGCTTTTGTCTTATCGTTGACAGCATGTGACGCATTTTCAGAATGGTTTGTTGAACTTTGCGCAGGCAGTACAACTGTCTCAGCTTGCTCTGCCACTAAGATAGGTGCAAGCGACTCTTTGGTCGTGGTAAGCAATGTATCCATCGCCTGATCGAGTACTTCTATCCAATGCAAGACGGGAATTTTTGTAGCTGCTTGTAAATGCTGCTGACACGCCATATTCGCACTAATGATAATGTCGGGCTGAGTTCGCTCTAATGCAGCGATTTTATTGTCTCGTAATTGTCTCGCCAAAGTCGGCTGTAATATCGAATAAGTCCCAGCAGAGCCACAACACAAATGACTATTCTCGCAGCTACGCACATCAACACCAAGACTAGCTAGTATTTTCTCTAACTTACCTCGTACTTGCTGCCCATGCTGCAAACTACATGGCGCATGCCAAGTCAGTTTTTGTGGAATATCGCCACCGACTAAGGCGATTAATTCTGGTAAAAAGTTCATTAGGTATTCACTCAAATCCACAGTCAGTGCACTAATGCGTTTTGCCTTTTCTGCATACGCTGCATCATGCACTAACAAACTGGCGTAATCTTTGACCGTAACACCGCATCCCGACGCTGTCATCACAATCGCTATCTCCGCTTGCGCTGACTCTGTAGCCTGATTGATGATTGGCCACCATGCATCGATATTTTGTCTTGCAGCCACTTGTGCGCCAGAGACATCACTCAAATGTAATCGCACAGCACCACAACACCCCGCCTCTGTCGCCACTATCGATTCGACCTGCAAACGCTGCAATACACGCTTAGTTGCCGCATTAATATTCGGCGCTAAACTGCCTTGTACACAGCCCTCAAGCAAAATGACCCTACGCTGGTACTGGCCTGCCGCGATCGGATGTGAACTCGGAGTAAGTGCGGTTATGGCTGGAATTTTTTCTTGTAACTGCTGCGGCAATACAGGCTTCAAGCGGCGTCCCCACCTTAGGGCATGTTGAAACAAACGAGGATTACTCAAACCATTCTTCAATGCTGAGCGGAACAATTTTTGTGACCAAGAACGAGCAACTTGCTGCTCGACGATACCTCGTCCAATTTCTAATAATCGTCCATATTGAACACCAGAAGGACAAGTCGTCTCGCAACTACGGCAAGTCAAGCAACGATCCAAATGCGTCTGTGTTTTTTGCGTCGCTTGTTTGCCTTCCAGCACTTGTTTAATCAGATAAATCCGTCCGCGTGGCCCGTCGAGTTCGTCACCCAATAATTGATAAGTCGGACAAGTCGCATTGCACATTCCGCAATGGACACACTGACGTAAAATCTGTTCAGCCTCTTGCCCCTCCGTGGTGTGCTTATATGTTTCGCTAATGTTGGTTTGCATACTTGGAGACCACTAAGTTGAATAATTCAAATTAAACCGAAAAACCACTCAAGAAAACAATTTACCGCGATTAAAGACCGATGCGGGATCAAAACTTTTCTTGAGCTGCTGATGAATATTTAAAAGCGGTGCACTCAGGGGCGTAAAAATAGCTTGTGTTGGATCGGCATAGCGAAACTGCGTCAAGTGCCCCCCCATTGCTTGTACCTGTTCACGCAAAGAAGGAATCGGCTCATGTGTCCATAACCACCGTTGCGCACCACCCCACTCAATCAATGATTTTGCTTTTATTTTTAAAGCTGGCGCGGTCGGTGGTAAGGACACACGCAGCAAAGCTAAGCCATCTTCAGGAATAAAAAAGTGATGTTGATGTTCACGTAAATTTTGCCAAAACAATTCCGTTTGCGGCAACTCTAGCCCGCCTAGTTTCTGCTTCGCCAAACGTAACGCAGATTCAGAACCCGACAAGCGAACTAGCAAACGTCCTGCATGATAACAACTCGCCGATATCGGCAAAGCTTGACCCGCCCAAAGATTCAAGACATGCAAGGCATCCTGTTCGGACATCGCAAATGCTAGGCTAGTTTCGCATGCTGGGCGCGGCATTACTTTCAGAGCAATGTCTAATAGCAAGCCTAAACTGCCGAGCGAACCAGCCATTAATCGCGACACATCGTAACCCGCGACATCCTTCATGACTTGTCCACCAAAGCGCAAAAATTCGCCTTTACCATTCATCATCGATACACCAAGTACGAAGTCGCGTAATGCTCCATGCGTAGCCCGACGTGGACCGGATAAACCAGTAGCAACCATACCGCCAATGGTCGCATTCGCGCCAAAATGCGGTGGTTCAAACGCCAGCATTTGGCCATGTTGTGCCAGCAAATCTTCGATCTCGCACAATGGTGTGCCAGCGCGCGCGGTGATGTATAACTCCGTCGGTTCGTAGCTGATGACACCTCGGTATGGACGTGTATCCAATATATCGCCCGCTACAGGATTGCCATACCAAGACTTACTAGCACCACCTTGTATGCAAAGCGATGAACCAACCTCGCCCGCAGTCAAAATCTGCTGGCGAAACTGCTGTAACAATTCATTGTAGGTATCACTCATCGTCAAGTTCAGTTCTCTTTCAGATTAAAAGCGTGATAAATCAGGAAACCCAATTTTTCCCTGATTGACATGCATACGGCCAAATTCAGCGCAGCGATGCAAACTCGGAATTGCTTTGCTTGGATTGAGCAGATTCAAAGGGTCAAAGGCATGTTTGACGCCAAAGAAACTCAGCAATTCCTCAGCATTAAATTGCACACACATTGCATTGAGTTTTTCTATCCCTACGCCATGTTCGCCAGTGATACTGCCACCGAGTTGAACACACAGATCCAAAATATCAGCGCCAAATGCCTCTGCTTTTTCTAAAGCTCCCGGCTGATTAGCATCAAATAAAATCAAAGGATGTAAATTCCCATCACCGGCATGAAACACATTTGCGCACACCATCTGATAACGAAGTTCCATTTGACGAATCGCGTTTAATACTTGCGCCAAATGTTTGCGCGGAATAGTGCCGTCCACACAATAATAATCTGGTGATATTCTGCCTGCGGCGGGAAAGGCATTTTTACGCCCCGACCATAATTGTTGGCGTTGTTCCTCACTAAACGACACCGTCAAATTATTAGCACCCGCAGCTTTTAAAACTGCGCTCATACGTGCAATTTCTTCGGCAACTTCTTCTGAATTGCCATCCGATTCGCATAAAAGAATTGCCGCCGCATCGATGTCGTAACCAGCGTGAACAAATGGCTCCACCATTCTGATCGAGGTTTGATCCATCATCTCTAATCCCGCTGGAATAATCCCTTCTGCAATGATTTGTGCCACAGCGTGTCCGGCTTGTTCTAGTTCAGAGAATGAAGCCATAATCACTTGTGCAGTTTGCGCCTTCGGAATTAACTTGACAGTCACTTCGGTGACGATGCCAAGCATACCTTCTGAACCAATAAAAATCGCCAGCAAATCCAAGCCGGGAGCGTCCAAAGCCTGGCTACCCAATTCTAAAACTTCCCCATCGATCGTGACGATACGCAGGCATAACACATTATGTATGGTCAGCCCGTATTTTAGACAATGCACGCCACCAGCATTTTCGGCAACATTGCCGCCGATCGTACACGCCAGTTGCGATGAGGGATCAGGCGCGTAATACAAGCCAGCATGCGCGGCTGCATCTGAAATCGCTAAGTTACGCACACCAGGTTGCACTTTTGCAGTTCGCGCATAAGGATTCACTTCCAAAATTTTATTCAATTTTGCAGTAGACAAAACTACGCCATCTTGAATAGGCGTTGCACCACCCGATAAGCCTGTTCCAGCACCACGCGGCACAACGGGCACTTGAAAATCACGACAAACCTGAAGTATCGCAACAATCTGCGCTTCATTTTCTGGCAACACCACGAGCAAAGGCAACTGCTTGTGAGTGCTCAATGCATCACATTCATAAGGACGCGTATCTTCTGCATCAGACAAAATACAATGTGCCGGCAGGTGCTTGCGTAAAGCCGCAAGCATAGCCGCTCGAGTCTGTACACTATCCATGACTTACCTCATAGTTTCACTGAATTTAGTGATCACAATCAGTGTAGCGTGTAGTGAATAATTTGTGAGTAGGAAATAATTTTTGGATAAAAAAAAGACGCCGCAGCGTCTTTTTTTGTGTGCATCTGGAAAACAGCTTATGCAGAAAATGAGGAACCACAACCGCAAGTTGATTGTGCATTTGGATTTTTAATCACAAATTGTGCACCTTCTAAATCGTCTTTGTAGTCGATTTCAGCACCAACCAAATATTGATAGCTCATGGCATCAACCAACAATTGCACACCATTTTTGTCCATGATGGTGTCGTCTTCGTTCGTCACTTCATCAAATGTGAATCCGTATTGAAAACCAGAGCATCCGCCGCCTTGCACGAATACACGTAATTTCAAATCTGGATTACCTTCTTCTTCAATCAATTGTGCAACTTTCGCAGCTGCACTATCAGTGAAAATAATTGGGCTTGGCATATCGGTAACAGCGTTCATAATCGGCTCCTGCTAGTTGGCACAAAGTGGCTCAAATTGGTTCAAATCAGGTTGCTATTATAGACCTTATTTCACAAGCTAGTTGGAAGCAGCTAACTTCAAGACTGGCTCTGCATTTTGATCATGCGCAAGCTTTCCTGAAACTAATGCACCATTCATCATTTCCAGCGCTTTGTAGTGCACATCGCCTGAAATTTTTGCTTTGCTTTGCAATTCAATCAACTCTGTGGAAATCACTGGGCCATTAATGACGCCATTTACCACCACGTGGCCAGCCCGCACTTCGCCATCAATGACGGCTTGTTCCGAAATAATCAAAATACTTGTCGTGCCTGATTCAGCGATGACATTTCCCTTCACTCGCCCATCAATGCGTAAACCACCTTTAAAGTGGATATCACCTTCGATACTGGTACTAGAACCGATCAGGCTATCTATCGTGCTTTTGTTTTTACGATTAAACATGCAAACTCCTCAGTTTTTAGAATATTGACAGTGTTTAATAAAAAGATGGTTTTTATAACACTTAGCGCTACGCGACAAACTTACAAACTAAGCGCTTGCTTAGCTCGCAATTCACCTTTTTCGAGAACTGTCATCTGTGCTGATTTTACGGTTACACCTTCTGGCAAAGTAATCTGCCCCTCTAACCTTTGGTAATGCTTAAATGAGAGTTTTAACTTTGCAGCCTCTCCTAATTTAGGATCGGGAAATTCCATCATAACAGGTTTACCATCTTGAATTAGTGTCAAGCTGACATGCATTTCACCACTAAATTCACGAACCGCTTTGCCCCCCTGCATAACCAAGGCGCGATAACGCAACAAATTCGGACCTACCAACTCTATCTTCGCCTTCTGCAAAGTAATCCCTTGTGGACGATTGGCTGAAGGCATCAAGCTCTCAAAAAAAGCTAAATCATCTTTAATCCGATTATTTTCAGCGGTTAAAGTATTGATTTGATCCGTCAATTGTTTTTGTATCGACTTTTCAATGTTTTGCTGGCTTTCAATGGTGGCAGCAAGTGCTTGTAACTTATCGCGCTCCGCACTCAAGCTGGCGACTTTATCTTGCAAGGCAGTCATTTGCTCGGGCGAAAACTTGGGGCCAAACGCAAAACTACGTCCCATGTCATAAGTCCACATCGCAATTGCACCACCTAAGCCAATCACCACTGCAAACAAGGCAAACTTGATTGGCCATGGCAAATGCTGATTGATCGTCATCTTTGACACCGCCATGCGGCGCCGAAAAAATTTTGAGATTGGCATAATCAATGATGAACGATCGATTTATGGATTGACAGATACATGCTGTAAACCTGTGCTTTCATCCAAACCAAACATAATATTCATACATTGCACGGCTTGACCAGAAGCGCCCTTAACCAGATTATCCTGCACCACCAGAATCACCACATGCTTACCATTGCCTGGACGATGCAGAGCTATGCGCAACATATTGGAAGCACGCGTTGAACGGGTCTCAGGATGCGAACCAAAAGGCATCACGTCGACAAAAGCTTCATCTTGGTATGCAGTTTCGAACAGAGCTTGCAAGGCTTCATTACTAATTTCTTGTGTTAATTGCGCGTATAAAGTGGAATGCATTCCGCGAATCATTGGTACGAGGTGAGGCGTGAATAACAACTCTACTTTATCCTTAGTCAAACGCTGCAATTGCTCAATAGTTTCAGGTGTATGACGATGACCAGCAACACCATAAGCCTTAAAGCTATCGCTCGTCTCTGAAAACAAAATACCAATTTCTGCTTTGCGACCTGCGCCAGACACACCTGACTTACAATCCGCGATCAAATTACTCGCATCAATCACACCTGCCTTTAACAATGGCGCAAAACCCAATTGCATCGTGGTTGGATAGCAACCGGGATTTCCAATCAAACGAGCATCTTTAATTTGCGCGCGATTCAGTTCTGGCAAGCCATAAACAGCTTCTGGTAATAAATCTTTACAGCTATGTTCCATGCCATACCATTTTTCGAATTGCGCGACATCTTGCATACGGAAGTCCGCTGCTAGATCAATCACTTTTACGCCATTGGCCAATAACTCCGGCGCTTGTGCCATCGCCACACCATGCGGCGTCGCAAAGAACACCACATCACACTCATTTAAATTCGCTTTGTCAGGTGAAGAAAACGCCAAGTCAACACGACCGCGCAAGGATGGATACATCTGCGCAACAGGTACACCATCTTCTTTACGTGAGGTAATGGCGGTCAACTGTGCATGTGGATGGGTTGCGAGAATTCGCAATAATTCAACGCCTGTGTAACCTGTTCCACCTACAATACCGATTTTGATCATGTTGATTGTCCTAAACTAAAACTGGTGCCATTAAGAAATTGTGCGTGCATTCTAGCAGTCGAAACCTGATTTCCCAATAGACGATTGTTTCCGCAGGAATCTTTGAAATGTATTTGAGACCTTTTGCCGCAGAGGCGCGGAGACCGCAGAGTTTGATGTAATGTGTTTAATTGAGTTTTTCCGGCGGCTCAACTGAAGAGTTCTTCGAACTAGTACGAGTCGTATAAGCTAGGGCGAGCCGGGCTGCAATTAAAATTTCTCTGCGCCCTCTGCGCCTCTGCGTCGAAAAAATATCTATGCCAATCAAAATTTATTCTAGGCGAAAAAAAACCGCCAACAAGTGGCGGTTTTTTTGTTCCAGCAAAAATCTGCAATAAGCAAATTAACGCTTGGAGAATTGTTTTGCACGACGTGCTTTGCGCAAACCAACTTTCTTACGTTCAACTTCACGAGCATCACGAGTAACGAAGCCAGCTTTGGACAATTCAGATTTCAAAGTTGCATCGTAGTCGATCAAAGCACGTGTGATACCGTGACGAACCGCGCCGTATTGGCCAGATTCACCACCACCGTGTACATTGATCATGATGTCGAATGTTTCGAGGTGATTTGTTAACTCGAGTGGTTGACGAATAACCATCAAGCCAGTTTTACGAGAGAAATATTGGTCAGCTGGTTTACCGTTGACCACAATCTTGCCGCTACCTGTTTTCAGGAATACACGAGCGATTGCGCTCTTGCGACGGCCAGTTCCGTAGTTGTAATTACCGATCATGGCTATTCCTTAGATGTCGAGTACTTGTGGTTGCTGAGCAGCGTGCGGATGCGTTGCATCTGCGTACACTTTCAACTTCTTGATCATTGCGTAACCGAGTGGGCCTTTTGGCAACATGCCTTTAACAGCCTTCTCTAATGCGCGACCTGGGAAGCGAGCTTGCATTTTTTGGAAGTTCGTTTCGTAGATACCACCTGGGTATCCAGTATGACGATAGTAAACTTTGTTCAGAGCTTTAGTACCAGTCACGCGCAGTTTAGCTGCATTCACTACGACGATGAAATCGCCCGTGTCAACGTGTGGAGTAAATTCTGGTTTATGCTTGCCGCGTAAACGGAGTGCCACTTCGCTGGCAACACGTCCGAGAACTTTGTCTGTCGCGTCAATCACGAACCAGTCGCGCTGAACCTCATGGCCCTTAGCGGAAAAGGTTTTCATGTTGAATCCTAAATAAAAAAGATAAAAAACACCCTGATTTCGGTGGTTCTACCAACAACTTCTGGCAGACGCTCCCTTGTTAAATTCTCTCCTGGGCGAACAGAGAGTCGGAAATTATAGTATTTTCAAAGACTTAGCGCAAGCACTCTTTACGCACTGTTTAAGTTTTAAGCAGTTTTAAATCGATTATCAGTTTCTTTTTTGTTGAAACAAGCCTCAAAAAACCTAAAAGCACAATTTTAAAGGGCAAAAAAAACCCGAAGGTGAGCTTCGGGATAAGTCACTTGGTGTGACGGAGGAGATGCGTGCAGAGATCAATGACAAACTCACACGAAATCTGAGGAATCATCTTAGGCGAATCAATCCTTCTATACTAGGAAAACTTCACACCATCTAGAAAGTATCGAAATTCGCTACTCGAAGTAGCATATTTCGTGACATTTACAATCGAGAAGGCGCAGATTCTTCTTCATTTTCTTGTCAAATGCGCCCTCTTGCATAAAAACAAGACTTTGCATGACTCAGTTACAATAGACCAGTTTGTATACATACCCATACGGAGGAAAGAGAAATGGAAGTCAACGTAGCCTGGACCGGAACTTCCGGCATGAGTTTTTTAGCCAAAACTGGATCGGGTCATGCCGTCGTAATGGATGGAGCTGCCGAAGGTGGCGGTCATAATCTTGCACCGAGACCAATGGAAATGGTTTTGCTTGGAACTGGTGGTTGTTCAGCTTATGACGTAGTTTTGATTTTGCGTAAAGGCAAACAAGATGTACGTGGTTGCGAAGTGAAATTAAGTGCAGAACGTGCTGAAACCGAACCGAAAGTGTTCACAAAAATTCATTTCCACTTTGTGGTGACTGGCCGCAATCTGAAAGCAAACTTGGTTGAACGCGCAATCGCACTCTCCCATGAGAAATACTGCTCAGCTTCGATTATGCTGAGTAAAACTGCACAGATGTCACACAGCTATGAAATTATCGAAGACTTAACTCTGACATCAGAACACGACAAAACAGAAGTTAATGAATAAATGAGAAGAATTTCAATGTAAAAAAATGCCGGATAATCTCTGATCTGACCCCAAAAAGTTGGACAGTTTGTTAGTTAGGCATGCAAGGGCTGATTTCTGTATTGCACAGGACTCAGCCCTTTTAGTTTCAGTTTGATTCTGTCGT
>NZ_BMYT01000004.1 GCF_014652415.1 Affinundibacterium macrobrachii | reverse complement strand
TGTTCGTCAGCAGCAGAGAAACGAGATTATGCAGCACTTCTAACTTCTCGTCAACCCCCTGTTTTTAGTTTTGATTTAAATCGTTTCTTGCTACTCGATTCAAACCTCAGGAATATCAACGTCTTACTGTTTGCATTACTCTTATTTTAAACCCAGCATTTCTGCGGGAGGCGAACTATAGCAAACCCTTCACCTCCTTGGCAAGGCTTATTTCACTATACCGAATAAATCAAATAAATCGTTTCAAACTTCCCATAAAAAAACGCTCCACAATGGGAGCGTTTTTACATCAAGATCAAATACAAATTAAGATTGGACCCGCAATGAAAAATCAACCGCGCGAATATCTTTAGTCAGCGCACCAATTGAAATACGATCAACACCAGTCTCTGCAATCGCACGCACTGTCGTCAAATCCACTCCACCCGATGCCTCCAACAAGGCACG
Source organism: Affinundibacterium macrobrachii (assembly GCF_014652415.1). Classification (GTDB taxonomy): domain Bacteria; phylum Pseudomonadota; class Gammaproteobacteria; order Burkholderiales; family Burkholderiaceae_D; genus Undibacterium; species Undibacterium macrobrachii. The sequence goes on along the minus strand of NZ_BMYT01000004.1, from coordinate 470,409 downwards.
ACCAGAATTTACAGTCACAGCTTCGCGCATCATTGACGTATTAAAATTATCCAATAGGATCGAAGTCGCCCCCGCATCCAATGCTTGACGCAATTCATCTAGAGACTCAACCTCAATTTGCACACTAATTTGACGATCATATTTGGCTGCAACCTCACTCGCACTAAGCAATGCTGGCGCAATACCGCCCGCTGCAGCAATATGATTTTCCTTAATCAAAATTCCGTCATACAAAGCCAATCGCTGATTCTTACCGCCGCCAACACGCACCGCATATTTTTGCGCGAGACGCATACCCGGCAAAGTTTTACGCGTATCTAAAATAGCAGCAGATGTTCCCTCAATTAATTTCACATAACGACGAGTAGCGGTCGCAACACCCGACAACAATTGCATAAAATTGAGCGCACTACGCTCCGCAGTTAACAAACTACGCGCTGGGGCTTGAATTTTACAAACGATCGTATTCGCACTCATCAGATCACCTTCAGTATATTGCCAGTCAATAACAATCGAACTATCAAGCGCAAACATTACCGCATCAAACCAAGGCGCACCACACAACACAGCCTCTTCACGCACCACTACATGCGCAACAACTTGTGCGTCGGCCGGCACCAGCTCGCCCGTCAAGTCACCGCTTCCAACATCTTCAAGCAAAGCAAGCGCAACACTCGCACTTAATGCTTTCGACAAATCCAAATCAAAAGGAGCAAATGCGTTTTGTAAATTTGTATTTTGAGTAGCCATAACAATCCTTATGCTGGACCAACACCAGAAAACAATTTTCCATCCTGAGCCAGATCACCACTCGCCTTCACATTCGTTTTTCGAGCAGCGGCAAAATCCAGCATACGATCAATTGATAACTTTGCTTTTCGGCCAATGACAGGATCAACGTCAATTTGATTTTCACCAGTTTCTAACACATGCAAAAGATTACGCAGTCCGTTCATCGCCATCCAAGGGCAATGCGCACAGCTCTTACAAGTTGCACTATTACCCGCCGTTGGCGCCACAATAAATTTCTTGTTTGGCGCAGCCATTTGCATCTTATGCAAAATCCCATTATCAGTCGCAACGATAAACTCTTGCGCATCCAAAGTTCTTGCCGCGTTAATTAATTGCGAAGTAGATCCGACCACATCCGCCAAAGCAACTACCGCCGCCGGGGATTCCGGATGCACCAAAATCTTTGCAGCAGGGTGAGACTCCTTCAAAATTTCTAACTCGACACCCTTAAACTCATCATGAACGAGGCACGAGCCCTGCCACAACAACATATCAGCGCCTGTCTGTTTTTGGATATAGCTCCCCAAATGTTTATCAGGCGCCCACAGAATTTTCTTTCCTTGCGCATGCAAATGCGCGACGATATCCAAACCGACGCTCGACGTCACCATCCAATCAGCTCGCGCCTTTACAGCCGCACTTGTATTCGCATACACAACGACCGTGCGATCAGGATGCGCATCACAAAACGCAGCAAATTCAACAGGATCACAACCAAGATCCAATGAACAAGTAGCATCCAAATCTGGCATTAATATCGTTTTTTCGGGACTGAGAATTTTGGCTGTCTCACCCATAAACTTCACACCAGCGACAACCAAAGTTTTTGCTGCATGATCTCGCCCAAAACGCGCCATTTCCAAGGAATCAGAAACACATCCACCAGTTTCCTCGGCAAGATCCTGCAAATCGGAATCAACATAGTAGTGCGACACCAACACAGCCTGCTTTTCCTTCAGCAGATCCGCAATTTTCTTTTTTAATTGCACTTTCTCATCCGCAGTTGGCATATCCGGCACACGCGCCCACGCTGACGCTACGCAACTACTCCCAACATCCATCTGAGGGCGCTCAAACTCAATTACTTTTGTCGCTTCCATTTCTTGACCTCGACATTAAAAACATCAGTTTAACAGCAATAAAAAAACCCGCCCTTCAAACGAAGAGCGGGTTTAGAAAACTACTATATAAAATGGTGCCCGAGGCCGGAATTGAACCGGCACGCCCCTTTTACGGAAAGCGGCGGATTTTAAGTCCGATGTGTCTACCAGTTTCACCACTCGGGCACTCAACTTGCATCTAGCAATTTGCTAGCTTGTTACTTCATGATAGTTCGAAACTTAACTATCAAAATTTTTGGAGGCGGGGGTCGGGATCGAACCGGCGTCTACGGCTTTGCAGGCCGCTGCATAACCACTTTGCTACCCCGCCAAGGGTTGCTATTTTGATCGCATCGAACAAACTCAAACACAAACAAAAAGCGGAACATCTTACGAACAAAAAAGGGAAGCGGTGCTTCCCTTCGGAATCTGGAGCGGGAAAAGAGTCTCGAACTCTCGACCTCAACCTTGGCAAGGTTGCGCTCTACCAACTGAGCTATTCCCGCATTGCACTACCTAAACATCATTACCGCAAAAAACTTGGAGCGGGAAAAGAGTCTCGAACTCTCGACCTCAACCTTGGCAAGGTTGCGCTCTACCAACTGAGCTATTCCCGCATTGCACTACCAAACTTCATTGCCGCAAAAAAACTTGGAGCGGGAAAAGAGTCTCGAACTCTCGACCTCAACCTTGGCAAGGTTGCGCTCTACCAACTGAGCTATTCCCGCGCTGCGACAACAGCCGTGCATTATATAGCACCTGCAAAAGTTGTCAAGAATTATGATCTATAAGATTTCCTGCTTTTTCTTTAATGAGGGGCCATGCTTTTTGTAAATAGTAAAACATCGACCACACCGTCAGTACTGCTGCGATCAATAACAATATACGTCCCCACAATATCGTATCAATGAAACCGAACAATTCTCCGTAAAACAGCAGCATAGGAATAGCGATCATTTGAGCCGCTGTTTTAATCTTACCTAATGAACTTACCGCCACCGATTTCGACGCACCAATTTGCGCCATCCATTCACGTAAAGCAGAGATTGTGATTTCGCGCCCAATAATAATGAAGGCAATTACTGCATTCACACGATTCCATTGGACAAGTACCAATAGTGCGCCAGCCACCATCAATTTATCTGCGACTGGATCTAAAAATGCACCAAATGCTGAAGTTTGATTCCAACGTCTAGCTAAAAATCCATCAAACCAATCAGTTACCGCTGCAACGATAAAAATCAATGTCGCAGCGAGATTCTTTTCGTAAGGAGAAAGAATCGAATCTGGCAAATAGAAAACTCCTACCACCAGAGGGATAAGAGCAACGCGTAACCATGTTAATAGAATGGGGAAATTGAATGGCATTTTTATTGGTCAATAGAGATTTCGTCACATTATATTTTGCCTGAGACAGACTCACACAAATAATTTCAAATTTCAACTAAGCAAATCAAAAATTTGGGCATGAACCGCCCAAATTTATCGCAGACGTTGATAAATTTCTTCCGCCAAAACGCGAGAGATTCCATCCACCGCCATTAGGTCTTCTACACTTGCGTCTTCAACACCTTTTATGCCGCCAAATCGCGCCAATAATTTTTGACGACGCTTTGGTCCAATGCCATCGATATCTTCCAACTTAGAAGTTTGGCGCGCCTTCGCACGCTTTGCTCGCATTCCAGTAATCGCAAATCGGTGAGCCTCGTCTCGAATCTGAGCAATCAACATTAAGGCTGCCGATTCTTTCCCCAGCTCTTTCGGTTCTCGTCCATCAACAAATACTAAAGTTTCTAAGCCGACCTTACGCCCTTCACCTTTTGCGACACCAACAATAATGCTGGAATCAAGACCGAGCTCAACGAACACTTGACGAGCTACCTCAACTTGCCCTTTGCCACCATCAATCAACACGATATCCGGCATAATCGCCTGCAGATCAGATGACTCTTCTGCAGCATTCGCAAACTTTTCAAAACGACGATAAATGACTTGACGCATCGCCGCATAATCATCACCAGGTGTAATATTTTGAATATTAAAGCGACGGTACTCACTGTTTTGCATGGCATGATGATGAAAGACGACACAAGATGCTTGCGTCGCTTCACCCTGAGTGTGACTGATATCAAAACATTCGATGCGAAATAAATCTATGTCGGCGATCTCGAGATCCATCACATCGAGCAATGCTTTTGTGCGCAACTGCTGAGCACCTTGTTCAGATAATGCGCGAGCCAAAGCAAGTCGAGCGCCCTTTTCTGCCATATCTAACCACGCGCGCTTGGTTTCTTGTGGCTGAAAACTCAGATGAATCTTATGCCCACACTGCTCCATCAATGCAAGCATCAATTCTGGCGCATCAACTTCGACATTCAAAATAATTTGATGAGGGATAAATTGATCGATGTAATGCTGTGCCATAAAGGCGATCATCACTTCTTTTTCTATTCCATCGTTCGGCGTTGTTTGAAGCAACTCAAGATGACTTGGAAAATAAGATCGGTCACCCAAATGACGACCACCTCTGACCATCGCCAAATTCACACAAGCACGACCGCCTTCTACGACTACCGCGACGATATCAATATCCGCGTCGCCCGCTAGCTCCATACTTTGTTGATGCAGAATTTTTGATAAAGCAGACATTTGATTACGCACCACCGCAGCTTTTTCAAATGCCAGATTTTGCGCATATCCCAGCATCTTTTGTTCTAGCTTCGCTAAGACAATAGATTGACGACCACGTAAAAAATTCGATGCGTCCTCAACATCAGATTGATAATCCTCTGCAGAAATCAAATCGACACAAGGTGCACTACAACGCTGAATTTGGTGCAGCAGACAAGGGCGAGTTCGATTCGAAAACACACTATCTTCACAACTACGCAAAAGAAAAATCTTCTGCAACAACTGCATCGACTCTTTCACCGCCCAGGCGGACGGGAACGGCCCAAAATAATGATGTTTCTTATCGATTGCACCGCGAAAATAAGTCATACGCGGCGTCTTCTCCTGCGTAATTTTTAGATAGGGATAAGATTTATCGTCACGAAATAAAATGTTATAGCGAGGCTTGAGCGCTTTAATCAAATTATTTTCGAGGATTAAAGCCTCAGCTTCACTTCGAGTAACGGTAGTTTCGAGACGCGCAATCTTCGCCACCATCATCGCAATTCTTGGGCTACTCAGATTTTTTTGAAAATAACTAGAAACACGTTTTTTCAAATCACGCGCTTTGCCTACGTACAAAACCTGATCATTCGCATCAAAGTAGCGATACACACCGGGCAAATTTGGCAGCGCAGCGACTAATGCAAGCACATTATCCAACATCGATTCGGAGGTATTAGATACGCTTGCTTTACTCATTGAAGCCTCTTGACACATCTTGTTCGACAATCACATAGGCAATAGCAAACTCGTCTTCATCTGACATGGATAAATGTGCGACGAGTGAACGAGCTTGCATCCAAGCTAGCAATTCACCTTCACATTGAAAGTGCGGCCTGCCAATTTGATCACTACAAATCTGAACTGAATACCAATTCATCGGATGGCGCACACCCAATCCTATCGCTTTTGCGAAAGCCTCTTTCGCCGCAAAACGCGTCGCCAAGTACAAAATCGCGCGACGCGAAGATTGCGCTGCGCGTTCTTGATAAACTAATTGCTCATCAGTGCCGAGAATTCTTTTTACAAATCGGTGTGGATGACGCTCCAACGCGGCTTGAATACGCGAAATCTTAATGATATCGGTACCAATTCCGAATATCATTTCGCGTCCAATCGCGCCTTTACCATTAAGGCTTTCATATCAGAGATTGCTTTTTGCCACCCGACAAAAACCGCTTGCGCAACAATGGCATGACCAATATTTAGTTCAGAAATTCCGCGAATCGCTGCAATCGCTTGCGTATTTGTGTAATGCAATCCATGACCAGCATTTACTTTCAAACCTAAACTCAATGCAAACTCAACGCCCTTCGCAATGCGAGCAAGTTCTCGCTCTTGCTCAGTACCTAAGGTCGCATCTGCATAACGTCCAGTATGGAGTTCAATCACTGGCGCGCCAATGTCTTTTGCTGCTTGAATCTGCTGACTATCTGCATCGATAAACAAGCTGACGCGTATCCCTTCTTGCGTCAATTGTTTACAAGCTGCTTCAACTTGTTTGTAGTAACGAATCACATCTAAGCCACCTTCAGTTGTGACTTCTTCTCGTCGCTCAGGCACCAAGCACACATCTTGAGGTTTGATTCGACAAGCAAAATCAATCATCTCTGGCGTCACTGCGGCTTCTAAATTCATCCGAGTTAATAAGCGTGGGCGAATTTCCTCGACATCGCGATCTTTAATATGACGTCGATCTTCACGCAGATGCAAAGTAATACAGTCTGCACCGGCTTCTTCTGCTAACAGTGCTGCTTTCAAAGGCTCTGGATAAATAGTGCCACGCGCATTTCTAAGCGTTGCCACATGATCGATATTAATGCCCAGATCAATAGTCTGGGTTTGTCCGAGTATATTCATAGCTTATGTAAATCAATTAAAATTTGACGTGTATTCAGTGGAACGCCATGCAAATGATAGTGCAGCAAAAATCGCATCAATTGTTTGCTTTGCGCTTGTGTCTGCGGATCAGCATAATTGCCAATCGACATATCTAGCAAAGTCTTACCTCTGACATGGGGAATTTGCTCAACTTCATCTACTTGACGAACCCCCACACCCGGTTCCAGCACATACGATTCGTCTGCAATAACACTGCCACGCGTGTTAACACAATAAGTCAGATCACCTAATAATCCAGCCTGCTGCAAAAGTATAAGCTCAAACTTACGCAATACAATAGCTGGCGCTTCATTATGCGCGAGTTGGTTCAAGCTCGACACATACAAGTCAAATAGCGTCACATTTATTTCATCACGCAACAAGAACTTTACCAAGAGCTCATTTAGATAAAAGCCACACAACAGAGCAGATTTCTCTAGCGGCAACATTCCCCCAACCCACTCTGCGGCAGTCAAAGTACGAACCTCGGACTTTCCTGTCCAAGAAATATTCAATGGCTGAAAAGTCTGTAAAACGCTGCGCAAGGCTGAAGTCGGACGCTTTGCGCCTTTTGCAACAAGCGAAACCCGTCCATATTCTCGAGTAAAAACATCAACAATAAGACTAGTTTCCTTGTAGGGATAAGAATGCAGCACAAAACCGGGCTGATGAAGAATGCGAAGCTCTTTGTTGGTTCGCGATGGAGTTGCGAACGCACTTTGATTAGTAGCATTACGTTCGCTGGTGCGTGTCCTACGTTTAGGATTCGTAAGCACGACTTTGACTTCTTTATTCAATCATATCTCACTGATGGAATGCGCTTACTCGTAGCCATAGGCACGCAAACCTGCTTCGTTATCGGCCCATCCAGATTTCACTTTCACCCAGATTTCCAAATACACAGGACCACCGAACAGTTTTTCCATGTCTTGTCGCGACTGTGTCGAAATATCTTTGAGGCGCGCACCTTTGTTACCAATCACCATCGATTTGTGTCCATCTCTATCGACCAAAATGGCGACGAATACGCGACGCAAATTTCCTTCTTGCTCAAATTTCTCGATCAATACAGTACTTGTATAGGGTAATTCATCACCAACAAATCGGAACAATTTTTCACGTACAATCTCTGTCGCTAAAAACTTCTCACTGCGATCAGTAATGTCATCTTCACCAAAAATAGGTGGATTTAATGGCAAATACTTACGCGTTTCGCGTTCCAAATTATCTAACTGAAATTTAAGTGTCGCCGAAACAGGCACTACCGCAGCAAACGGAAACAATGACATCACTTTCTGCGCGAAAGGCATCAAAATTGCTTTATCTTTTACTCTGTCAGACTTATTAATCACCAAAATACAAGGCACATTTTTTGGTAACAAATCAATGACCTGCTGATCAGCCTGTCCAAACGTACCCGCTTCAATAATAAACAAAATAACGTCCGAAGCCATCAAGGTATTCGTGACTGTGCGATTCAAGGTGCGATTGAGTGGATTTGAGTGACGCGTCTGAAATCCTGGCGTATCCACATACACATACTGTGTTTGATCTTTGGTCTGAATCCCGGTAATACGATGACGCGTAGTCTGCGCCTTACGCGAAGTAATACTTACCTTCGCCCCAATCAAGGCGTTCATCAAAGTCGATTTACCGACATTAGGACGTCCAACTATCGCGATATAACCACAGCGATATTCAGGATTTTCTAAAATTTCATTTATCATCAATTTACTTTTGTATGGTCTGCGGAAGTGAAACATCCAAAGACAATTGCTCATCGTGCTGATTCACACTCGATTGCGCGGTTTGCTTTTGATCATTTGCAGCGGTAGTCGATTGTATCGTAGCTATACCAGCTAACTTCAATTGCGAAGTGCGTGGTTTTGATTTTTTGTTTGTTGGTGTTTTTGACAGCAACTTAACAACTGTTTCCAAAGCCAATTTAGCCGCAGCTTGTTCGCCTGCGCGGCGACTACCGCCGGTACCAAACACTTGCACCTCTAATTTCGGAACCAGACACTCAATTTCAAATTCTTGATTATGTGCAGCGCCATGTGTGGCAACTACATTGTACTGAGGCAGAGCGATCTTCTTACTTTGCAAAAATTCTTGCAATAGAGTTTTCGCATCTTTACCCAAGGTCGTGGGATCGACTGAAACCAAAATCGGCTCATATAAAGACTTAATCACTTTACGTGCGGCTTCAAATCCGGCGTCGAGATAAATCGCACCAAATACAGCTTCTAATGTGTCTGCCAATATCGATGGTCGGCGGAAACCGCCTGATTTTAATTCGCCTTCACCAAGTCGCAAAAATTGAGACAGTTCCATTTTTTGCGCAATCTCAAACAACGATTGTTGCTTTACCAAATTCGCACGAACTCGCGACAAATCTCCCTCGTCGATACTGTCAAATGTGTCAAACAAAATTGAAGCAACGACACAATTGAGAATAGAGTCTCCGAGAAACTCAAGACGCTCATTGTGAGAGACACTATGACTACGATGTGTCAATGCTTGCTGCAAAAGTGCAACATCATTAAATTGGTGCCCCAAACGCTTTTGCAGCAACTGTTCGTTCATAAAGCCAACTTATTCCTGTTTCTTTTGAGCTTGTGGATTTTTTGCAGTACTTCCTTGGTACTCCAGCAACAAGCTTGCTGGGCCTACCAACGGGATTTTCTTAGTATAAAAAAATCCAATTTCTAAGCCAGTCTCACTCTTCTCAATAATCAAATCTCGACCGGTAATCGACGTAATATAACCAACGTCAGCCTGCTTGTTAAACGCTGACTGAATTTCAGATGCAGAATTACTATTCAATAACTTAACTGAGGTAATTGCCTTCTTTATCGACATGTATTCAATCACGGTCGGCGCAATCTTTGATGCCAAAACGACTAATACAGCCAAAATGCCAAGAACAAATATCAATCCAACTAAAGACATTCCTCGACTTTTGGGGCGAGCTAATTGTTGATATGTACGCATAGTATTTCTCCAATTTTATTGAAAACTACCAACTCTCTTTAAATCACTGAAATTCATCCAAATGAAAAAAGCCTTACCGACGATATTCTGATCAGGCACGAATCCCCAATAACGACTATCTTGACTGTTGTCTCGATTATCACCCATCATAAAATAATGATCAGCGGGCACTTTACAAGTAACGCCCTCAATTTCATAAATACATTGATCGGCATAAGGGAAATTTGCTTCTCCGAACATAGCGATACCGGCTGGACGATCATCATCGTTGAGAACACGATGCGTCAAACTGCCAGACTTTTCATTCAACTGTTTTGAGTAACTCAGTTGTGGCCCCTCATGCAAAAAGTCAGGTAAAGACTCGTATTGACTTTCGACACCATTCACAATTAATTTTTTATTTTTATAAACAATGGTATCACCAGGTAATCCGACGATGCGCTTAATATAGTTTTGGCTAGGATCTTTTGGAAACCTAAACACCATCACATCACCTCTCTGAGGCTCATTTACCGAAATGATCTTTTTATCTAGGATAGGAAGACGAATACCGTAAGTAAACTTATTCACCAAAATAAAATCACCAACATACAGCGTTGGCAACATTGAACCTGATGGAATCTTAAATGGTTCAAACAAGAACGAACGCAACACAAAAACCAAAGCAATCACGGGGAAGAAACTACCCGAATACTCAACCCATACTGGTTGACGCATCATATTCGCTTCCAACTGGGCACAACTTGTCTGATCCGAATTGCCGTTTCTTTCCAGCTCTTGTAAAGCGGCCGATACACTCGCTTTTCGCTTAGGCAATAACACAAAGCGATCGAAAGCCCAGATTACACCCGTAACCACCATCAAAACAAATAGAATCAACGCAAAATTGCTGATTAAGGATTGAAAACTCATTTCTCTTCCACCTGCAAAATTGCCAAAAATGCTTCTTGTGGAATCTCTACAGAGCCCACTTGTTTCATACGCTTCTTACCTGCTTTTTGTTTCTCAAGTAACTTGCGCTTACGGCTGATATCACCACCGTAACACTTCGCCAACACGTTCTTACGTAAAGCTTTCACATTTTCACGTGAAATAATATTGGCACCAATCGCAGCTTGGATTGCCACATCAAACATTTGACGTGGGATCAACTCGCGCATCTTAGCGGCAACTGCGCGACCTCGATAATGCGCATTGGCTCGATGAACGATAATCGCTAAGGCATCAACTTTTTCGCTATTGATCAACATATCAACTTTAACGACATCGGACGCACGATACTCTTTGAACTCATAGTCCATAGAGGCGTAACCACGTGACGTGGATTTCAAACGATCAAAGAAATCCAACACAATTTCTGCCATCGGCATTTCATAAGTAAGCTTGACTTGACGCCCGTGGTAACTCATATCCATTTGCACACCGCGCTTGGAAGTACAAAGTGTAATTACCGATCCAACATACTCTTGTGGCATGTATAAATTGACGGTAACTATTGGCTCCCGAATTTCTTCGATCTTCGACGGATCTGGCATCTTTGATGGATTATCCACCATCAACACAGTGCCATCACCCATCTCAACCTCATACACGACCGTTGGCGCTGTCGTAATGAGATCCATATCAAACTCACGTTCTAATCGCTCTTGCACAATTTCCATGTGCAACAAGCCGAGGAAGCCGCAACGGAATCCAAATCCCAAGGCCTGCGATACTTCAGGTTCGTACATCAGCGCAGCATCATTGAGTTTTAACTTTTCGAGTGAGTCTCGCAATGCATCATACTGATTGGCTTCAACTGGGAACAAACCAGCAAATACTTGTGGCTGAACCTCTTTAAAGCCCGGCAGCGGCTCAGCAGCAACGCGACCCACTGTGGTAATCGTGTCACCGACTTTCGCGGCTTTCAATTCTTTGATGCCAGCGATAATAAATCCCACTTGTCCCGCGGACAATTCACTACGGCTGAGCGATTTTGGTGTAAACACACCGACACTTTCAACCAAATGCTGCGCTTCAGTCGCCATGAACAAAATTTTATCTTTTGGACGCAAGGTACCGTTTACGATACGTACCAACATCACAACGCCGACATAATTATCAAACCACGAATCAATAATCAGAGCTTGTAAAGGCGCATCTGGATCACCTTGTGGTGGTGGTACTTTCTGAATTAAGGATTCCAAAATGTCACGAACACCAAAGCCTGTTTTTGCAGAACAATGCACGGCGTCACTGGCTTCAATCCCGATTACTTCTTCAATTTCATTAATAGCGTTATCGGGGTCGGCAGAGGGCAAATCAATTTTATTCAAAACAGGTACAACTTCCACACCTAGCTCAATTGCGGTGTAGCAATTCGCTACAGTTTGTGCCTCAACACCTTGCGATGCATCTACAACGAGTAAAGCACCTTCACAAGCGGATAGAGAACGACTCACTTCGTAACTAAAGTCGACGTGCCCAGGTGTATCGATCAAATTCAAATTATACATTTGACCATCGAGCGCCTTATACTGCAACGCCGCAGTTTGCGCTTTAATCGTAATTCCACGCTCACGCTCAATGTCCATAGAATCGAGAACCTGTGCTTCCATCTCACGGTCGGACAGACCGCCGCACAGCTGAATAATACGGTCCGCCAAAGTCGACTTACCGTGATCAATATGAGCAATAATTGAAAAATTACGAATGTTATTCATTAGATAGACTAAAACCGATTACAAAAAAGGCGCCAATACTGGGCAATTTCCCCAGGCTAGCGCCTAAAAATTGGGTTATGCAAAAACAACATTTTACCGGATTTCACCTACACCTGTCTCAAATTCCTTCAAGCAAGACTAAAAGCTTACAACTTAGCTAAACTTAAAAGCAGTGAATAGGACAAATTAAACTGGAACTAAAATGACAGTCCGTAAGGGAGATTCTCACATCGTGCTGGTGGCAAGCCCCATTTATCCTCGTAATCAATCTTTGCGAGATACAGACCATCTGGCATAAATGTTGGGGCAGACAAACTTCGGTCTCGAGACTCTAACAATTCTCGAATCCATACTGGGTCTCTCCGCCCCATTCCGACAAAAATCAAAGAACCGACAATATTTCTCACCATGTGATGCAAAAATGCATTCGCACGCAAACTGAACACAATTAGCTCACCTTGTTGACGAATCTTTATCTCGTACATATGCTTCACTGGCGATTTTGCTTGACATGCAGCCGCACGAAACACGGTAAAGTCGCGCTCTCCTAATAAATATTCGGCTGCTTCACGCATAGGCTCTATGTTCAGAGGTCTAAAAAACCACCCAGCTCTTCCAGACCAGGTTGGAGAGCGAATACTCGAGTTATGCAACAAATAATGATACGTGCGTGAATACGCACTGAATCGCGCATGAAAAGCATTCTCATCCTGTTCATCCACTTGAATTTGCTTTGCCCAACGTACTGCAATATCTGGCGGCAAGAAAGCATTCACACCATTCACCCAAGAATACATCTCACGCTGTAACGGGGAATCAAGATGAACAACTTGTTCAATCGCATGCACACCCGCATCAGTACGTCCCGCGCACATAGTCTGAATTGGGCTCTTTGAAAATTTCTGCAGCGCCACTTCCAAGATATCTTGCACAGTATTGCCATTGGGCTGCGTCTGCCAGCCTTGATAAGCAGTTCCTTGGTATTCAACACCCAAAATAATTCTATTCAATGACATCAATCCGCTGCGCTTAAAATAAAAATGGGCGCTGACAACATGCAGCGCCCTTTCAGTTTGCAAATAAAACTTTTAACTCAACTCTTCGAGCATTTTCTTGGCTTTATCAACTTGCTCGCTAGATCCGCCCTTAATCACTTCATCTAACAATTCTCTAGCGCCTTCTTTATCGCCGATTTCACGATAAGCGACAGCCAAATCAAGCTTAGTTGCCATCTCCGCATTATAAGGCGAAACATCTTCAATAGAATCGGCTGACTCAATTGGCGCCGCATCTGCCGCATCCAAACCGAAATCTAACTTGACCTCTTCTTGCATCATCAGCGGTGCTTCTTTAATTGGCTCTTGAACTTCATCTACTGACACAAAATCCAAGGAACCAATATCAAACTCCTCTTGCGCCTCAATCGCTGGACTTTCGTTTGATAATGACAACTCCACTGGCTCCTGAACAACAGCAGGTGCAGCTTCAACTGGATCATCTCCACCCAAGTCGAAATCGATAGACCCGAAGTCGATCACTGGCATTTCTTCCTCGACTGGCGGCTTGATTGAACTTACCGCATCAATTTCAGGCAAAGTAACTGGGAATTCTTCCAATTCACCCTGATCATCTTGCTTTTCTGCGATATCCAAATCAAAGTCCAAACCATCATCTAAAGATGCTTGAGTTGATTCGGCTTTATCATTCTCATTTGCTGCCTCATCCGATAGTGCAGACGCAGTGTCAATAATACTGATCGACTCCAACATATCCTCTGACAAGGAGTTTTCTAACAAGGCTTCTGGATCGAGATCTTCCAGCGGTTGAGTTGGCTGACCCAAGCCTGCACCAGCATAAGCTTCGAGCTGCGCACTTGCGCCAGCATACAATGGATTATTTGGATCCAAGGAAATACCCATTGAAGCAGCTTGCCCCCAATCCTCACCTTCACCACGGGTCATGCCGTACAACTCACCAGCAAACAACTCAAATGATCGCAAATCTTTGCGACCAAAATAAATCTCTAAGAGTTTTAGACGTACCGCGTGACGATCTGGCTGTGTCTTCAATGCTTCCTTCAAAATTTCTTCTGCTTGAGAGTCTCGTCCATAAGCGATGTACACATCTGCCTCAGCGACCGGATCAACTTCATTTGCATCTAGCTGACTAGCTGAAGGTGCAAAATTCGAATTGAATACACTATTATTGGTATCAACACTTTGCCCGCCAGTAGAACCGAACATGGAGTTTGCCTTTAGGCTAGATCCCGTCAATATACTATCTTCAAACTGATGAGACACCTTTTTCTTACGCGAAGAATAAATGCCGATTGCACCACCCAGAGCAGCCAGCAAACCAGCTGCGATTAAATATTTAGAATCAAACCATGAAGATTCTTCCTCAACTACTGGTGGCGGAGGCGGTGGCGTGCGCTTAGGCTTCGCTGCACTTGCCGCAGTACTAGCAGCGCTCGCAACTTGAGTACTTGACGCAGACGCGCTCTCAGCTTTGCTTGCACTTGCGGCCACACTTGATGCTGCACTTGCTGCAACTGAAGCAGCAGATGCTGATGCACTCATTGAAGCAGATTTCGATGCAGAAGCAACATCACTCGCTTTAGATACGCTGGAGGCACTTGCGGCACTCGCAACCGCTGGCGCAGCTGTTTTGGATGGCATCGCCAGCAACTTATTCAACTCACCAACATTTTTTTCTAACTCTTTAACTCTTGCATTGGCCTCTGCAAGTGCCTTATCTTTGGCAATACGATCTTCCTCTGAAAACCCTTTTGCAGGTACACTTTTAGCCCCAGCTTCCGCTACTTTTGACAGCTTTAATTTATCAAGCGATTCATTTGCTGCAGTTGGCACTTCCTTCACTTTTGCAGTGATTGCACCACTAGCTGCTTGTTTCTTCTGTGCGATAGATTCTGCTGGAGCTGTTAAAACTCGGCCAGCAAGCTTATTTCTGTACTCGTTAAAATTTGCTGAGTGTGTTTGCACCACTTGGCGAGCTTCGCTACTTGAACTGGCTTTCGCTTCCTCAGTATCAGGGATCGTCAAAATCTGTCCTGCTTTAAGACGATTCATATTATCGCCAACGAATGCTTGTGGATTCGCGCGGTAAATACTGACCAACATTTGGTCCAAGGAAACACCATTCAAATTTGACGAAGCAATACGCATCAAGGTATCGCCTGGTTTCACGCGATATTGGCGGCCATCTGCATTAGTTGATGTGCTAGCTGCTGCACTTTTGATTGGCGTTTTTTTGATACTTTCAGACTCTTGATTGGCGCTTGAAACTTTCGCCTTTGGCTCTGCGCCTGCAATCTGACCAGTAGCGACGTTTTTTGCACTAGAACCGCTTGGATTAACCACTTGCGCAGACTGTCCTGTCGATAAATCAGCTGGATCTAGCAGAAAAGTATATTCACGAACTAGCTTGCCATTACTCGCATTCAGTTCCAGTAGAAAATCAACCCAAGGCTCATTCATAGCTTGTGTCGAAGTGACGCGAATAATGTAGGAATTGCCGCGCGGCTCAACAGCGAAGCGCAAGGACAACAATGCTGGATTAAATTCAATATTTGCCTGCCTAAAAGCTTCAATCGACGCCAGTTTCGGCACCAGAGAATTGATCTCTTCTTTACTTGGTGAAGTTAACTCAATTTCTGCTCTGAGCGGCTGACCAAGTGAGGATAGTACTGTTAACTTTCCCAAGCCAGTGGCGTATGCATTTGAGAAGACAAGTAATGAAGTCAAGGCTGCTGCTTTAAGCATCTTACTTCCCAAAAAACTTATCGGTAAGTGTTTGTAATTATGCATTTTTAGAACATTTCCTGGGAAATTTAGTCAACACAAAATTGCTGTTGAATCAAGCAAAATTGCTCAAACGAAAGGTATGTTAGCTGAAGATAACATTACCCTACTTGTCGCGCAAGCTTAACGTGAATTCTAGATATGGTAAATACATTAAGAGCGGAATTAGCACTTTCATAGCCAATTCGTTGTTACCACTAGACAATTTTCAGCAACAATAAAATAAACAAATAAAAAAAAGGAATGAAATTCATTCCTTTTTTATTGCAAGCTATGACAAATAAAGTTACTTTATTTTTCGATCAAAATTCTAAGCATACGACGTAATGGCTCAGCCGCACCCCAAAGCAATTGATCACCGACGGTGAAAGCAGACAAATAATCGCCACCCATTTGCATTTTACGCAAGCGACCAACAGGAATTGTCAAACCACCTGTCACTGCCGCTGGCGTTAAATCACGCATTGAATCTTCACGTGTGTTCGGCACCACCTTCGCCCAAGGATTGTTTTGCGCGAGCATATCGGTAATTTCGTCTAACGGCACGTCTTTAGTTAATTTGATTGTCAATGCTTGAGAATGACAGCGCATTGCACCAATTCGAACACATAAACCGTCTACGGGAATTGCTTTAGATCCAAATGCTTCTCCCAGACCCAAAATTTTATTCGTTTCAACTCCAGCTTTCCATTCCTCTTTAGAAACACCGTTGTGCAAATCTTTATCGATCCAAGGGATTAAGTTGCCAGCCAAAGGAACGCCAAATTGCTTGGTCTCATCCGCACTAAAATTATGTTGCTTCGCCAAAACCTTGCGATCAATTTCTAAAATTGCTGCTGCTGGATCGTCAAGCAAAGCTTTCACTTCGGAATTGATAGAACCAAACTGGGTCAACAATTCGCGCATGTGTTGCGCACCACCACCAGATGCCGCTTGGTATGTCATCGAAGACATCCACTCAACCAAACCGTGCTGGAACAAGCCACCCAAGCCCATCAGCATACAAGAAACTGTGCAATTACCACCGACATAGTTCTTCACACCACGGCTCATCGCATTCTTAATCACGTCTAAATTGACAGGATCTAACACGATAATAGCGTCATCTTCCATACGCAGTGTCGATGCTGCATCGATCCAAAAACCATTCCAGCCAGCGCCACGTAACTTAGGAAAAATTTCAGAGGTGTAGTCACCACCTTGGCAGGTAATAATAATGTAGCACTTTTTGAGCGCTTCAATATCATTTGCGTCTTTCAATGTTTTTTCATTCTTTGCCATCGTTGGCGCTGCGCCACCAGTGTTAGAAGTTGAAAAAAACACTGGTTCTATATGAGCAAAATCGCCCTCTTCCTGCATACGCTGCATGAGTACTGAACCAACCATTCCACGCCAACCGACCAAACCAACTAGTTTCATCATCTTTCCCTAAAAATTACAGGTCTCCCTGTTTCACATAAAAATCAACCTAAAGCATTCACAACTGCATCGCCCATTTCCGAGGTACCAACTTTACTGCATCCATCTTCAAAGATATCGGCCGTACGCAAACCTTGTGTCAATACTTTTTTCACCGCAGCTTCGATACGATCAGCTTGCTCTGCCTTACCCAAAGAATAGCGCAACATCATTGCGGCAGATAAAATTGTTGCCAACGGATTCGCGATACCCTTGCCAGCAATATCGGGCGCGGAACCATGCGATGGTTCGTACAAGCCTTTATTGTTTGCATCAAGCGATGCCGAAGGTAACATTCCGATTGAACCAGTCAACATCGCGGCAGCATCTGACAAAATATCGCCAAACATATTACCAGTAACCATGACATCAAATTTCTTAGGCGCACGCACCAATTGCATCGCCGCGTTATCAACATACATGTGATCCAATGCCACATCAGGATACTCATTATGCACATCAATCATGATGTCTTTCCAGAACTGGAAAGTTTCCAACACATTTGCTTTATCAACGCTAGTGAGTCGCTTATTACGCTTGCGCGCTGCTTGAAACGCGACATGTGCAATGCGTCGAATTTCACCTTCTGCATAACGCATCGTATCAAAGCCTTCTCGCTGACCTTTAAATGGGCCATCTGGACATTCACGAACACCGCGCGGTTGTCCAAAATAAATATCGCCTGTCAGCTCACGAATAATCAAAATATCCAAACCAGAAACCACTTCAGGCTTCAAGGTCGAAGCACCTGCTAATTCGGGATACAAAATCGCTGGACGTAAATTCGCAAATAAATTCAAATTTTTACGCAAGCCTAAAATCGCCTGCTCCGGACGTAACGGCCGATCTAAAGTATCGTACTTCCAATCACCGACCGCACCAAACAAAACAGCATCAGCTTCTTTTGCCAATTTCAAAGTCGATTCTGGCAAGGGATGACCAGCTGCCTCGTAACCAGCACCACCAACCGGAGCGAATTCCATCTCAAAGGGCTCGCCCAAGGCTTTTAAAACTTTTACGGCCTGATCGACGATTTCAGGACCAATGCCGTCACCCGGCAAAATTGCAATTTTCATGCTTGTCTTCAACAAAAAATATTTTGATCAATAAAACTAAATGGTATTTGCAAGCCAAGGTTGCTCTGACATCCTTAGCTTTTCAAAAGCGCGAATTTTGTCGGCATGCACCAAGGTTAGGCCAATGTCATCCAAACCATTTAATAGGCAATACTTTCGAAAAGCGTCCACCTCAAACTCAAAGGCTTCCCCTGTAGCGCGGACAATCACCTGCTGCTTTTCCAAATCAACAGTTAACTCAAATCCTTCTTGCGCATTAACCTGACTAAACAAACGATCAATCACAGCCTCGTTTAGCACGATAGGAAGCAAGCCATTTTTAAAGCAATTATTAAAAAAGATATCAGCAAAGCTCGGCGCAATAATCACGCGAAAACCATACTGCTCAAGCGCCCAAGGTGCGTGCTCACGCGAAGATCCGCAGCCAAAATTTTGGCGAGTCAAGAGAATAGAAGCACCACGATAACGCTCTTGATTCAGCACAAACTCGGGATTCAAAGGGCGTTTGCTATTATCAACACCGGGCTCACCTCGATCTAAATAGCGCCACTCATCGAATAAATTAGGCCCAAATCCTGTGCGTTGAATCGACTTCAGAAACTGTTTAGGAATGATCGCATCTGTATCGACATTCGCACGATCCAAAGGAGCGACCAAACCATGCAGCAAAGTAAATTTATTCATGACTATTTTTTTCCAGCGCTCTCAACCACTTCGCCTGCTTTCTTAACATCCTTACCGATGCCTTGAATCGTATTGCAACCAGCTAAGCCAACCATGATTAACGAGATAGTGATGAATGTAGTGATTTTTTTCATTTTCAATTTCCGTTCATGAGTAAATTACGCAAAATTGCGTACATCGACAAAATGGCCTGCAATACCTGCGGCCGCTGCCATCTCTGGCGATACTAAATGAGTACGCCCGCCCTGTCCTTGGCGGCCTTCAAAATTCCGGTTCGAGGTCGAAGCACATCGCTCGCCAGGCTCCAAACGATCAGCATTCATTGCCAAACACATAGAACAACCAGGCTCGCGCCATTCGAATCCTGCCGCAGTGAAGATCTTATCCAAGCCCTCTTGCTCGGCCTGTTGCTTAACCAATCCAGAGCCCGGTACGACCATCGCTAATTTCACGTTGGATGCACGTGTTTTACCCGCAACCACCTGCGCTGCAGCACGCAAATCCTCGATACGAGAGTTGGTGCAAGATCCAATAAATACTTTATCAATCTGAATCGCACTCATTGGCATATTCGGCTGCAAATCCATGTAAGCGAGCGCCTTTTCAATTGCATCGCGCTTAACCGGATCTGATTCATTTTTTGGATCTGGCGTTTGACCATCAATCGCTACCACCATCTCCGGTGAGGTACCCCAAGTTACTTGAGGCTGAATGTCTTGCGCACTCAAGGTGACTACTGCATCAAACTGGGCACCTTCATCACTATGCAACGTATTCCAATACGCCACTGCCTTGTCCCAATCATCGTTTTGAGGGCTGAAAGGTCGTCCTTTTACATAATCGATGGTCGTTTGATCAACCGCAATCATACCAGCGCGTGCGCCAGCCTCAATCGCCATATTGCAGACCGTCATGCGTCCTTCCATAGAAAGTCGCGCGATCGCATCGCCAGCAAATTCGATTGCATATCCTGTGCCGCCAGCAGTACCAATTTTTCCGATGATGGCTAATACGATATCTTTTGCCGTTACGCCCGCTGGTGTATCTCCATCGACGCGAATCAACATCGACTTTGATTTCTTCGCGAGTAAAGTTTGCGTTGCCAATACATGCTCAACTTCAGAAGTGCCAATTCCATGCGCCAAACAAGCAAATGCGCCATGGGTTGAAGTATGTGAATCGCCACAAACCACCGTCATACCAGGCAAAGTTGCGCCCTGCTCTGGGCCGATGACATGAACGATGCCTTGACGCAAATCATTCATTGCGAAGTAGGTTAATCCGTATTGTTTAGCGTTCGCATCAAGCGTCTCGACCTGCAATCGTGAAGTAGGATCAATAATCCCACCTTGCCGATTGGTGGTTGGAACATTGTGATCGGCCACGACCAGATTTGCGGAGGTTCGCCACGGTTGACGACCTGCTAGTTTGAGACCTTCAAAGGCCTGTGGACTGGTGACTTCGTGTAAAAGATGACGATCAATATAAAGAATTGCAGTTCCATCATCTTCGGTATGCACTACATGCGATTCCCAAAGTTTATCGTAAAGCGTTTTGGCCATAATCGGTGCCTGAAATTAAAGAATTCATAAAGCTAAAAACAGCTTTTGATTATGCCACAATTGTGCAACGCAAAACCGCTTATACGATCATTTTAAAAGCATTTTTCTCAAAATAAAATTTGCTAAAAATCACAAATGCAGAATATAAACACAGAAATTTGCGAGATTCAGACAAATCACCATCATTTATTTTGAAACATTTTTCTCAAAACGGAACGAAATATGTAAGTCATACTTCGTTCCGACCATACCATTCTTACGCAACACTGACATCACCACACTGTGCTCTATGGCGCAAAACATGGTCCATCAATACCAGTGCCAACATTGCCTCAGCAATTGGAGTGGCGCGAATACCAACGCAAGGATCGTGACGCCCAAAAGTTTCGACCATCACTGAATTTCCTTGCTTATCAATTGACTGCTTAGGAACGCGAATTGAAGAAGTTGGCTTGATCGCCATAGAAACACGGATCTCCTGACCAGTTGAAATCCCTCCCAAAATTCCGCCCGAATTATTACTAAGGAATCCAGTTGGTGTAATTTCATCACCGTGCTCAGAACCGCGCTGAGATATAGAAGCAAAACCTGCACCGATTTCTACGCCTTTGACTGCATTGATACCCATCATCGCATAGGCGATTTCTGCATCGAGCTTATCGTAAATCGGCTCACCAAGACCAACTGGCACATTATTCGCAACGACATCGATACGCGCACCAATAGAATCGCCGTCTCTACGTAGTTGATCCATAAAATCTTCAAGACTTGTAATCAAGGCGGCATCTGACGTCGCAGCAAAGAAAGGATTTTCAGAAGTGTGAGCCCAAGATTCGAATGGAATAGCAATCTCACCCAGCTGAGTCATAGCACCATTGAATGTTGTACCAAATTTTTGAAATAGCCACTTCTTTGCGATTGCTGCTGCTGCAACAACGGGCGCGGTTAACCTTGCAGAAGATCGTCCACCACCGCGAGGATCGCGGATTCCATATTTATGCCAGTAGGCAAAATCGGCATGCCCTGGCCGAAAGGTCTCCACAATATTGCCATAATCTTTACTACGTTGATCTTGATTTCGAATCATCAAGGCTATCGGGGTTCCTGTGGTTTTACCTTCATACACACCAGATAATATTTCGACCGTATCAGGCTCCTGCCTCTGTGTAACGTGGCGCGAAGTGCCTGGTCGCCTTCTATCCAAATCTGGTTGAATATCTTCTACAGACAATGCCAATCCCGGAGGACAACCATCGACAATACAACCAATCGCAGGACCATGAGATTCTCCGAAAGTGGTCACCGTAAATAAGCTACCAAAGGTATTTCCAGACATATTTTTTCGCTATAAAGGTGTAAAAATTAAACACATTTTATCAGTCTTAACCCAATTCTTCAGAGATAAGACTAAGCCCGCATGATCGTTTAATAGAAAAATTAAATTTAAACAGTACATTTGCACCAAACCAACACTTTATTTTGCACTAGTTGTTTTATACTGGAGCAACACTCATCATGGCTAAATGATGCAGTTATAAAATAATTTAAAAGACGAGATGTCACCGCCAGGGAGCATAAACAAAGATGAGCGAAATGCATGCGAATGACGATGCGCTAATATTCATGGACGAGTTAAGTGCCGAGCACTTAAACGACATGAATACTCCTTTGCCAAGTTGGCGTGTCATGATTATCGACGACGATCCAGATGTGCACTCTGCCACGATGTTCGCGCTTGGCAATCTTGAAATCCAAAACCGCTCTCTTAGTTTTTTACACGCCTACTCTGCATCAGAAGCAAGACAAATTTTGGCGCAAGAATCGAACATCGCCGTTATTTTGCTTGATGTCGTGATGGAGAAAGAAGATGCAGGTCTGAATTTAGTCAACTATGTTCGAAAGACTTTAGGCATGCATGATGTCCGCATTATCTTACGCACTGGTCAACCTGGCTATGCGCCAGAAATCGATGCGATTCGCGACTACGACATCAATGACTACAAAACCAAATCTGAACTCACAAGAACAAAACTCTACACCACGGTCACCTCAGCAATTCGCTCTTACGAACAAATTTGTGCGATCACCGCAAATCAGCGCGGATTAGAGCTCATTGTTAACGCCAGCACTGAGCTGATGTCGCAAAAAGGATTGCAAAATTTCGCCTCCAGCGTGTTGCAACAACTCAATATCTTATTCGGTAGAAAAGTTGAAGGCTTAATTTGCAGTTCAGATGATAGCGATGCAGAAACAGGTGCGCTTGACTTTACAATCATCGCTGGCAGCCACAGTTTTGCCAATGGCATTGAGCAAAAAATCGGGCGAATTCAGCAGCAAGAATTGCACCAAACACTTCAAGAAAGCATCACCAACAAAAAGAATATTTTTGGCGCAGATGCAACCGTATTGTTTTTTGAAAACGTGGGACAAAGAAATATCGCGGTTTACTTACAAACACCGATTAACGATTTAGAAAAGCGCCTACTTGACGTTTTTTGTAGCAATGTGACAGTCGGACTCAACAATGTCATGCTCACATCTCGTCTGCATAAATATGCCTATTTTGATCCGCTGACTGGCTTAGCCAATCGCCTCAAATTACTGCAAACATTAACCGATACATTGACTGCATCGAATCGAGACAAGAGTGTCTTGTGTTTAATCGACATCGACCATTTCGCAGAAACCAACGATGCTTTAGGTCATCAATTTGGTGATATGTTGCTGTGCGCTGTTGCGAAACGCTTATTAGATCATTTTGGCGCAGCCTGCCATTTAGCCAGAGTCGGCGGCGACACCTTTGCCCTGCTCGGCCATGAAAACCTAGTTTATCCAGAAAATATTTCAAACGTCTTTCAGTTGCCATTCAACGTTGATCAACAAGAAGTTCAACTCTCGTCAACAATCGGCTTGGTACGTCTTGGCAATTACGATGGTGGTAGCTCAGATGCGTTAAAGGATACGAATATTGCACTGAAACGCGCGAAATCGCATCAACGATCATCGTTCAGCTATTTCACTGTCGATATGGGTGTTGAGATTCGCGAACGTGTACGCATGATGCATGCGCTTCGTGCTGCATTTGAAAATGAACGTCTGTTCGTCGTGTACCAACCACAAATTGATATGCGCACAGAGCGCGCAGTTGGCGCTGAAGCTTTATTGCGCTGGAAAACCGAAGATGGTCAATTTGTACCACCGGATCAATTTATTCCAATTGCAGAATATTCTGGATTAATTGTCGATATCGGTGAATGGGTCTTGCGTAGTGCATGTTTCGAGTTAATGGAATTACATAAGCTCGGTTTCACCGAATTCAAAATGGCGGTGAATGTATCACAAGCACAATTCTCTCATCCACTTTTCCTCGACAGTTTAAAACGCGCACTGGCCGACACCAAAGCACCGGCACATTGCGTTGAATTGGAAATCACCGAGTCAATGGCAATGACAGATCCAGCCTTGCTGATTCAAACGCTACATCAAATTAAACAACTCGGTGCACAAGTCTCTATTGATGACTTTGGTACTGGTTTTTCTTCGCTCAGTCACTTACAGAAACTGAATGTCGACAAACTCAAAATTGATCGTGCGTTTGTGAATGAAATCGGCAGCAAGTCTGGCGAAGGCAATATTGCTAAGATGATCGTACAACTTAGTCAAAGTTTAAACATTAAAGTCATTGCCGAGGGCGTAGAAACTGAACATCAAGCTGATACCCTAATGTCTTTTGGCTGCCATTTAGCGCAAGGTTATTTGTATGCGCGACCACTGACCAAAGAAGATCTACGCAATTGGCTTGCCAGTAAATAATGCTTAAATTAGACGAGTCGATTCACATTACAGATACATGAGAATGTGACTGTTACTAAAACGCATTTATCAATTCATAGCAACATAGATCAATCCAAGAAAATCGATCTAATGCCTCGGCAAATAAAGTTGATCGATATTCTCGTTCTATACCCGTGATTTGTCAGATCATCGCATTTTGCGCACCTTCGCTTAAGCATTCCGATAAAGTACAAATATAGATATCGCCCACTTCGGTTCTAGTGAATGCGTGCAGCGCCAATTTCAACCAATCATCGTTAGCCAACATGGATCCCAAAACAATAGAAACCATCAAACTAGTCACACGTAATACCTTGACTTGGCTAAATTTTGCCTTCGACAAAACAGCGACCTGGGTAAGCAAACTCTCTTGGTGGAAGTTTTTTCTCTTCGCAGTGTTATTGCTTGCTTCTGCAGATATTATTCAAAATACTTTTTTCTCCCCCGACGAACCTAAACAAGTTAAAAAAGTACAAAAGAAAACAGCTTCAAAGAATGCTGCATCAAACAATAGCGTCACCATAGATGACAAAAAAATTGAGATTGACAACACGGGTATCCGAATCAAAGCACCAGAAAAGATTGGTAGTGACAAACGTGTGGAAATTGATGGATCTGGTTGGCAAATCATCGATGAAAACCAAGAAAAAGTCGCTTCTAAAATTGAATCAGCGGTTAGTGATTTACCAGAGACCAAGCAAAACTCAGAACTACCCGGAATTACGTTTGGCAAAGATGATGTCCACATCAAGTTACCGAAAGAATTAGCGAGAGAAATTCGCGCAGAAATGGAACGCGCAGCTGCGGACGCCGCTGCCGAAGCGACCGATGAAGAGAAAACTAAATCATCACGCTGGTTTCAAAATTTCGTGCTGCTACTCGTATTTGGCTTATTCGGCATGAAGGCTTTACTAGGCGGCAAAGTACGTGCAGAAGAAAAGGCCAAAGAAGCAAACGCCACAGCTGAACGTGAATCCCTACTACGTCAAGTAAGTGAAGCGCAGATGCAAATGATGCAAGCGCAAGTTGAGCCGCATTTCTTATTTAACACGCTCGCTTCCGTCGAGTTCTTAATTGAAACCGATCCGCCACGTGCCGCAAAAATGCAACGTAGTTTGATCGCGTATTTAAGAGCCGTATTGCCACAAATGCGCGAAAACGCAGCAAAAACAAATCTAGGCCGCGAAGCTGACATGGTCAAATCCTACTTAGAATTACTGAAAATGCGCATGGAAGAGCGCCTGAATATCGACTTCATCATGCCTGAAGAATTGAGAAAAGCGAGTTTCCCGCCTATGATGTTGCAGTCCCTCGTCGAGAACGCTATCAAACATGGTTTAGAAGTCAAAGCTGAAGGTGGTACTCTGCAATTCCGTGCAGAATTAATTCAAGATAAATTGCGCGTTAGCGTGACCGATGATGGTTTAGGTTTCGGCGCGGCACCAAGTAACGGTACTGGCTTAGGCTTACAAAATATTCGTGAGCGACTTAAATTAATTTATAAAGATAAAGCACAAATGATTATTTCTCCTAACAAGCCTAGTGGTGTCTGCGTTACCATAGAGCTTCCTTACGAAATTGCGAAATAACCATTGATAAGATAGACGAAGAAAGAGAAAAACATGCCTACTGCGATTATTGCTGATGATGAGAGATTGATGCGCGACCAATTGCGTCTGCGCTTGCAACAAGTATGGCCCGAACTAGAAATTCTAGATGAGGCAAAAAATGGCGAGGAAGCCATCCAATTAATCGAGACTCACAAACCCGATCTCGCATTTTTAGATATTCGCATGCCTGCAAAAACAGGCTTAGAAGCAGCGAAAGAAATCGGCACAAAAGCGCACATCGTTTTCATTACCGCTTATGATCAATATGCAGTTGAAGCGTTTGAACAAGGTGCTGTCGATTATGTCTTAAAGCCCGCAGATACCGAGCGCTTGAGCAAAACAGTGGAACGCCTAAAAGTACGCTTAAATACAGCAGCAGAGCCAAATGATATGAGCAATATGCTGGCGCAACTTGCTAAACAGTTAGGGATTGCGCCCAAACCGAATTATCTGCAATGGATACAAGCTTCTATTGGCCAAGAATTACGACTCATTCCAGTCGAAGATATTCTATTTTTTCAATCGGATGAAAAATACACGCGCGTTCAAACTGCAAGTTATGAGGCCTTAATCCGTAAACCAGTGCGCGATTTAGCGGAAGAACTTGATCCACATTTATTTTGGCAAATTCATCGGTCAACCCTTGTCAACTCAAAAGCGATTTCTGGCGTAGTTAGAGATATGCGTGGTAGACACTTAGTGCAGATAAAAGGTTTGACTGAAAAACTCGAAGTGAGTCGTAGTTTCGTCCATTTGTTTAAACAAATGTAGTCGATCTCATAGTCAAAGATATTAACGTCAATTCAAAGGCAAAAAAAATAAAAAATCCCAGACATATCTGGGATTTTTTTTCAAGCTGACAGATTACAAAATTTTTGTACCCACCCACCAAGCAATCGCTGCCACAAAGGCAGAAGCTGGAATCGTCAAAATCCAAGCCCAAACAATGTTACCCGCAACACCCCATCGAACTGCGGACATTTTTTGCGCCGAACCAACCCCAACAATCGCGCCGGTAATGGTGTGCGTTGTCGATACAGGGATACCAAAAATCGTTGCAAAAATTAAGGTTGCTGCACCACCAGTTTCTGCACAAAAACCACCAACAGGTTTTAATTTGGTAATTTTCTGTCCCATAGTTTTGACGATACGCCAACCACCAAACAAAGTACCGAAACCAATCGCTGCATAGCAGGAGTAAACAACCCATGCCGGAGGCGCTGCATCAGACGCATTGGAATAACCAGTCGCAATTAACAACATCCAAATAATCGCCATGGTTTTCTGCGCATCATTGCCGCCATGACCAAGACTAAACACGGAAGCGGAAACCAATTGCAAACGACGGAACCACTTATCAACCTTATTTGGCGTTGATTTCACAAAAAGCCACGACACAATGAGCATCATTAGTGACCCAAGTACAAACCCCAAAAGAGGTGACAATACGATGAATGAGATGATTTTGTACAAACCACTCGCGATCAAAGTGTCAGTACCACCTTTTGCGACCGCAGCACCAATCAAGCCACCAATCAAAGCGTGGGAAGAAGAGGATGGAATACCAAAATACCAAGTGACAAGGTTCCAAAACAAAGCACCAATCAGAGCACCAAAAATGACATAGTGATCGATTACCGATGGCTCAATTGTTCCCTTACCTATCGTTTTAGCGACGGATAAACTGAACACAAAAAAAGCTAACACGTTGAATAGCGCTGCCATTGCCACAGCTTGACCTGGCTTTAATACACCAGTAGACACGACGGTCGCAATCGCATTTGCGGCGTCGTGAAAACCATTCATAAAATCAAAAAGCAATGCGAGGATCACCAATATAATGATGACCGTCAAAGTCGGATTTAAAGTTTCCATAGATGTGAACTTTCTTTTTACGCATCATCGATTAGACAATGCAAAAGACAAACAGATTAAAGGGCAAGTATTTATGCGTTTTCAACAATAATGCCTTCAATGATGTTCGCCACATCTTCGCAACGATCCGTGACGGTTTCTAAAATCTCATAGATCGCCTTAAGCTTGATCAAGTTACGTACATCTGGTTCATCACGGAACAACTTCGACATCGCAGCACGCATCACGTGATCTGCGTCAGACTCCAAACGATCAATTTCTTCGCAAATTGTCAAAATTTGACGTGAGTTATCCATGTTATGCAATAGACCAACCGCATCCTTCACTTTTAGTGAACATGCCAAGCACAGCTCTGCTAAACGTTGTGCTTCTGGTGTGATTTCACGAATATCGTAAAGAGAAATTGTCTGCGCCGCATCTTCCAACAAATCCAAAATGTCATCCATCTTGGTGATCAATTTGTGAATATCATCGCGATCGATCGGCGTAATAAACGTCTTGTGCAACAATTCAATTGCAGTGTAGGTAACGGTGTCAGCTTGTTTCTCGATACCTTCAATCGCATGTACACGAATTTCCAAATCGTCAAAATTGGTCATCAACGCGACCATCTCTTTCGAACCTTTCACACATAAATCTGCGTGTTGATTGAAGAGATCAAAAAATTTACCCTCTGTGGGCATTAATCGTCCGAACATGTTATTTCCCTGAAAATAGAAAATTTTTATATTAAGTCTCGATATACCGCTTTACCGATTACCGAGATCATCTGACTTAGTGGTTACTGCTAATTACTACATAAAAACATGAAAACATGAAAACAAATTACTCATTATCACCATAAATCGATAAGGAACCAATGTAATTATCGAACTTGGTATATTCTCCCAAGAAGCTTAGACGGACACTGCCAATCGGGCCATTACGTTGCTTACCAATAATGATCTCAGCAGTGCCTTTATCTGGAGAATCGGGGTTATAAACTTGATCGCGATAAATAAACAAAATAACGTCAGCATCCTGCTCAATCGCACCTGATTCACGCAAATCTGACATAACAGGACGCTTATTGGGGCGTTGTTCCAATGAGCGGTTTAGCTGCGACAAAGCAATGACTGGACAACCCAATTCTTTCGCCAAACCTTTCATACTTCGAGAAATCTCGGAAATCTCGGTCGCACGATTCTCACCGCCTGAATTACCTGCCATCAACTGCAAGTAATCGATAATAATTAGACCTAACTTGCCACACTGGCGTGACAAACGACGCGAACGAGCACGTAATTCAATCGAACTTAATGCTGGTGTCTCATCGATGTAAAACTGCGCTTCATTCATTTTTTGAATGGCATAAGTCAGACGTGGCCAGTCTTCATCAATTAATCGTCCGGTACGCAATCGATGTTGATCCAACTTACCAACCGAACCCAACATACGCATAGCTAACTGAGCGCCGCCCATCTCCATGGAAAACACGGCGACTGGCAAGCCACTATCAATCGCTACATTCTCACCAATATTGATCGAAAATGCGGTCTTACCCATCGATGGACGACCTGCAACAATAATTAAATCCCCTGGCTGCAAACCAGAAGTCATACGATCCAGATCGACAAATCCAGTCGGTACCCCCGTAATATCACTGGTGTGATCGCGGTTGTATAATTCATCAATACGTTCAACAACTTGCGTGAGCAAAGGTTGAATCGCCTGAAAGCCTTGAGCGCCACGCGCGCCCTCTTCAGCAATCGCAAAAATCTTCGCTTCCGCTTCATCCAGCATTTGCTTGACTTCTTTACCTTGCGGATTCAAAGCTTGTCCGGCAATTTCATCGGCGGCTGTAATCAACTTACGCAACACACCGCGATCTCGAACAATCTCGGCATAACGACGAATATTTGCCGCAGATGGAGTGTTTTGGGCTAAGGCATTCAGGTAAGTTAATCCGCCTGCATCATCAGCTTTTCCTGCTGCATTGAGAAAATCAAAAACGGTAATAACGTCAGCTGGTCGAGAAGAGTTAATCAGTTTAACAATCGCTTGAAAAATTAAACGATGGTCGAATCGATAGAAATCCTCTTCACCGATAAAGTCCGCGATCCTGTCCCATGCTGCATTATCCAGCAGCAAGCCACCCAAGACAGATTGCTCTGCTTCGATGGAATGAGGTGGAACACGGAGTGAGTCTAGCTGAGGATCAGGTGCTTGTTTCATGGTGTGCATTATACCTTTTTATTCGAACGCAAAAATAGAAGAAGTGTGGCATTCATCGCATTCAAAATAGTGATTCTTTCGAGCCGATACTAGATACACAAGCTCTTTTAATAATGCCAATCTACCCATAAAAAAAGCCGGGAAAACCCGGCTTCTTTTTTGCTCTCAAAGAGAACGAATTACGCTTGCTCGCCCAAAACTGCAACGATTACGTCCACTACTACGTCTGTGTGCAACGCCACAGAAACAGAATGGTCGCCAGTTGCTTTCAAAGGACCAGTTGGCAAACGCACTTGCGCTTTTTCAACTGCGAAACCTTGTTTTGTCAACGCTTCAGCAATGTCGAAGTTTGTTACGGAACCGAACAAACGACCATCAACACCGGCTTTTTGAGAAATTTGAACTGTCAAACCGTTCAATTTTTCGCCTTGCGCTTGCGCTTCAGCCAATTTCGCAGCTGCTGCTTTTTCCAACTCAGCGCGTTTCGCTTCGAATTCAGCGATCGCTGCTGCAGTTGCACGACGAGCGATACGTTGTGGGATCAAGAAGTTACGAGCGTAACCATCTTTAACACGAACTACATCACCCAAGTTGCCGAGATTAACGACTTTATCCATCAAAATAACTTGCATTTTTTTCTCCTAATTTCTATCTGCGTTATTCGATGAATTACGCTGTGTGCAAATCAGTGTATGGCAACAACGCTAAATAGCGTGCGCGCTTCACTGCTGTGTCAACTTGACGTTGATACAAAGCCTTAGTACCAGTCAAACGTGCAGGCATAATTTTGCCGTTTTCTTGGATGAAATCTTTCAATGTATCGATGTCTTTGTAGTCAACTGCAGCTACATGACCTGCTGAGAAGCGGCAGAATTTTTTACGCTTGAACAAAGGATTTTGTTGCTGACGCTTTTGTTTCAATTTGCTTTTATCAAATTTTTTACCGAATGCCATTTTTGGCTCCTAATCTAGTAAATTTGTTTCGTTTTTTGCGACTTCAAATTCAGTCACATGAAAAACGATACTTTTGCTGTTGCGGTTCTTACGCGCCAAGAATCCTGTAAATACCATTGCTGCACCTAACTCTATATCCAAGAATCGTTTTGAAATTTCACCTGCTGCAATCGCTGGGATTTCAAACTCAACTTGGCGCTGGCCGCCTGCTTGCTCTTGCTTAGAATCATGTACCAAAGTAGCTGTTGCGATAGGAATCCCCGCTGGGGTATAACGCAACACCGATTTCTCGACTACGGTGGCAACGACTTTCAGTTGATTCACAAGTTTATATTTACAGTCCTAACACGCTCTTGGTCAAAATTATTAAGCTGCTGGCGCTTCTACGCGTTGTGCCTTAGCAGAATCTTCTTTCTGCACAGACTTCATCATTGGAGAAGGAGCTGTTTCTGCTTTTTTCATTTTCACTGTCAAGTGACGCAAAACCGCATCATTAAATTTGAATGCTGTTTCCAATTCGAGCAAAGTTTCAGCGTCGCACTCAATGTTCATGCAAACATAGTGAGCTTTAGCCAATTTTTGAATCATGTAAGCCAATTGACGACGGCCCCAATCTTCAACACGGTGAACTTGGCCACCACGTGTTGTTACAGTAGCTTTGTAACGTTCGATCATTGCAGGCACTTGCTCGCTTTGATCGGGATGTACGATAAATACGATTTCATAATGACGCATAATTTCTCCTTGTGGACAAAAAATATAGCCTGCCTCGGCGTCAAGACGAGTGCAGGAAGAGGACAGCCGACGATAATAACGCACTTTTGCATCACAATCAAGTCCGGCTTACATTACTGCCCACAACTCACATAAAAATCGCGACATTCGGCACGCATTTGTGTTGAAAATCACGAATTCCGCCAATTTCTCACTCAACTAAGCGCTGCATATGCAGAAAAAATGCAAAATCACTTGCATTCGATGACGTACTGTATAAAAATACAGTCTGCTTATATATACAGCTTAATTGGAATTCATATGCTCAAGCTAACCGCTCGCCAAGAACAAATTCTTAATCTAATTAAAGATGCCATTCAAAATACGGGGTTTCCACCGACCCGTGCCGAAATTGCAAATGAATTAGGGTTCCGATCAACCAATGCTGCGGAAGAGCACCTCCAAGCCTTGGCCAGAAAAGGTGTGATTGAAATAGCTGCAGGCACATCACGCGGCATTCGTTTGTTGGACTCAGAGCTAACTGGAGCGATGCCCAATCAGCAGTTGCCACTACCACACCCTGCACTGATGCAATTGAGCTTACCACTGGTTGGTAGAGTCGCCGCAGGATCTCCGATTTTAGCAACGGAGCATGTGGAGTCAACGTATCAAGTAGATCCTTCTCTGTTCTCAGCGAAACCTGATTTCTTGTTACGTGTTCGTGGTTTATCGATGCGCGACATTGGCATCATGGATGGCGACTTACTCGCCGTAAAGAAAACTGACACCGCACGCAACGGGCAAATCGTCGTTGCACGCATTGGCGATGACGTTACAGTGAAGCGCTATGTAAAAACTGCAACAGGTATCGAGTTGCATCCGGAAAACCCCGACTTCTCAACGATTTTTGTCAATGAGACTGAGCAAGATTTTGCACTCGAAGGATTAGCCGTAGGTTTGATGCGCAGTTGGTAAGCTGCGTAGTTCAATAGCAATGCTGAATGACAATAGACTAGTAGACGCTCCAAGTTAAATCAAAATTAATCAAAAGTTTGTTCAATGAATTAATTTTAAACCTGCGACTAATTTCTTCACCATCAATAATAATGCGGCATACCAAAACAACTTGGTATGTCGCATTTTTTCTATTCCATTGGAGTCATGATTTCACGCTACAGGCTTTTTCACACACTACCTTTCGCTAGAGAAAATTGAGTTGACGCCTTCAAATTTAAGTAGCGCGTTTCAAGTTAAAACTTACCAATTCACTTGACAGGCAATCGCTAACATAACTAAAGCCAAAACAAAATAAATCAATTGCAAAGGGATCATCCACTTTGCCCAGCTTATCCAAGGAATACGCGCCAAAGCCAACACACCAACTGTAATGCCCGATGTCGGGATCATTGGCGTAGTAAATTCACCAAATTGAAAGGCCAACACCGCAGTTTGACGCGACACCCCGACTAAATCAGCAAGGGGTGCCATGATAGGCATGGTCAAGGCCGCCTGCCCGCTCCCTGAGTGAATAAAGAAATTAATCACAGTCTGAATCACAAACATTTTATGCGCGGCAAACACTGAATTTTCCGCTTGCACCAGCGGTGTCAAATGAAACAACATGGTGTCGATGACATGTGCATCACGCGCCAAAATCACGGTACCACGTGCTAGCGCGATTACTAGTGCGGTCGTGATTAAATCTTTGGCACCTTGAATGAACGCTTCTACAAACTCATCTGTGCTCAAGCGTCCAACTATGCCGACCACGATCGCCATCACCAAAAATAGAGCTGCAATTTCATTGATAAACCAAGCGTATTTCACCACACCGAACACCATTACACCCAGTGTCAACGCAAACATCAGCAATACCGCTTTGTGCGTCATAGTCACGCCCTTAAAGCTAGCCAATTCATCATCTTGTTTCTGAACGCGACGTTCTTGGTCGATCGCATAAGTCGGTGACAACATAGGATTTTTCTTAATGCGCGCGGCGTACCACGTCAAGAAAGCGATCGTCAATGCCGTCGCCAAGGCCCATACAATCAGACGAAATCCAATACCAGAAAACACGGGAACACCAGCAATGCCCTGCGCAATACCAACGTTGAATGGATTTAAAAATGCCGCTGCAAATCCCACTTGTGAACCGACAAATGGAATCGATACACCGACAATCGAGTCATACCCCAAAGCCAAGGCCAAAGGGATAAATATCATCACGAAAGGAATTGCCTCCTCGGCCATCCCAAATGTCGCTCCTCCTAATGAAAACAGGGTCACAAATACAGGAATAATCATCACACGCA
Source organism: Affinundibacterium macrobrachii (assembly GCF_014652415.1). GTDB lineage: Bacteria > Pseudomonadota > Gammaproteobacteria > Burkholderiales > Burkholderiaceae_D > Undibacterium > Undibacterium macrobrachii. Next base: position 436,153 of record NZ_BMYT01000004.1, on the reverse strand, counting down.
CTAAGTGTGAGCGCGTGTGTGCTTGCGCGACTGATTTGATCATAGAATCGATCGCTTGCGTTTTTTGTAAAACAGAAAACGCTCCACCAACAATTAACACAAATCCGATAATCAAGGCAGCTTCCACAAAGCCCTTAATCGGTGACATCATCAAATCGACAAATCCCTGCGGATTACTGGCAACATAATGAAACGAGTTGGGATCAATCACTGTTTTGCCATTGACCATTTGCGTCTCATATTTTCCACCTGGGACAAACCAAGTTGAAATCGCGAGTATCGCCAACAGTGCAAACAGCAGCACGAAGGTATTGGGCATTCTGATTTTTTTTAACATGCTAAGTCTCCGAATTTCATTTTCAAGCTTCGCTCCCGATGATTTACATCGACAACAAATTACCGCTACGATAGGCAAATGCACCCGCTATTTTTGCGACTCGCATGCCGTGTTGCGCATAACGTCGCGCGACTCGCGCGTAAAGGACGCCTGCGACGCTCGAAATCAATGGCGTTACAGTGCCACTAATTGGATCAACCACATCACCAATTGATTCGCCCGCAGCAACAAAGTCTCCAATATTTTTCGTAAACACCAAAGCTCCTGCATGTGATGCAGTGATAGGCTCAGAGCCTTCAAGCGGTGTTGCCTGACAAAGCGCCTGTGGCAGAGGATCACTTCCCCCCTGAATATGACCTGCTTGAATTAAAAATTGTATGATGCCATTCGCATCGTGTTTTGCTGACTCATGTACCAAATCACTCTCACCGCGCAATTCAACGGTGATTGCGTGACAACCCAAAGCGATAGGTGTTGCTGCCCCAAATTGCTGCGCAAGTTCCCACCAATGACGGGAGCAGGATTCATCGAATGGATCGTCACCAGATAGTACAGACAACAGCAAGGCGCGCGCGCCTAAATAGCATGCTAAAGGCATCGTCGCTTCAGCAAAAGGAGTTCCTGTATAAAGATGCATGACTGCTTGATTATCACAATGCAGATCCAGCACAATATCAGCGTCAATCGCCAGACTTTGCAAAATCTTTTTAAGTGCAGATGCTTCATTTGTTGGTTGCCACTGCGCCAGTATGGCAAGTGCTTCTTCACGAATCAAGGCGGTATTTGTGTTTACATTTGGCCCCAAACGTCCCGTCAGTCTTTTCGTTAGCTCAGGGGTCAAGTATTGATACGATCGATTGAAGTTAATGCCAGTCGCAAGATCAAATCTACCGAAAGCACTTCCTTGAATATCCTGCGCCAAGCCAATCGGATTTGCGACTGGAATCAAAACAATTTCGCCGTCAATTGCCCCCGCTCGCTCCAATTCAAGCAAACTTTGTCTCAGGTAATGGCAGACTAACATGCCCGGAATTTCATCCGCGTGCAGAGAAGATTGAATATATACTTTTTTCTTGTTTTCAGTTTTCTCCTTGTTATCGAGATGCTTATCTCGCCCAAAATGCATACTAGTGACCTGCCGATTAGTGCCTGTACTAATCGCTGGCAAAGGATGATGTTCAATTCGCATGGTTCTGTACTCTCTCTTTTTCAATGTCAATCTTATTTATTCAATGAACGCAAAACGCTTGGATAAGGCAGGTACGACAATCAATACATCGTGCAACTAGCAACCGCAGCGCCCTTCTTCCTACAAGCTCACCTCAGACTTTTACTTTCGATTACGCGATCATTTTCAACATAGGCCATTGATAGTCTATTTTTAAGGCAACTAAAAAATATCGACAGCAAAGGCGAGAAGAATTTTATGTCTGATTTTTTACACATTCTATCTTTATGAAAAAAATCTGACAATAAGTATTGAAAAAATTTTTGATTCGTTCTAAAGTGCAGCCATACCGATTGTTCAGATTTTTTCAGAATCAAGAAAATGAAAAAAAACATTGCACCAACCGAATCAAGTTCACCCGATCTGATCTTTGCGAAATCGATCCTAGGTGAAGCTCTGATGACGCAGCTAAAAGAAGGCTCTTCATCTTACAGGCGCATTGCGGATTATTTGCTACGCAATCAGGTGAAAGTAACCGCATTGGGAATTGAAGATATGGCGGAACAATGCGAAGTTTCCACCGCAACGATTAGTCGATTCGCACGCGATCTCAATTTCGCCAACTATGCGGCCTTGAAGAACAAGATTGCAGAAACTGTACAAGAAATTTTTTCACCAGTTGAAAAGTTGCGTAACACAATTGAAGGTCGCAAAAGTGTCAGTTCTCCGATGGACGCAAGTTTGCAATCTGCGCTTGCGAATATTAATGCGGCAAGTCAAGGCATAAATGACGCGCAAATCGATCAAGTCATTACTCGCCTCGCAAAAGCCGGAACAGTGTATATCATGGGCTTTGGGATCAGCTCGCACTTAGCGGGTATGCTGGCACTGCACCTACAGCCTTACTGCAATCGGGTGGTCGAGGTCGTTACCTATGGTGGTACCGAAGTTGCCGCAGGCAATTTGGCAAACATTACAGAGAAAGATGTTCTAATCGTCATTTCATTTCCTCGTTATGCCTTAGATGTAATACGCCTAACGGAATTCGCACGTCAACATTCGACTTGCATCGTCGCTATTACAGATTCATCCGCATCACCAATCGCCCAGCTTGGCGATTATTTACTATTAGCACCCAGCAACCACGCTGTATTGGCAAGTAGTTCCAGTGCCGCGACCGCCGTCATCGAAGCATTAGTTAGTAGCATGATGGTATCGAACAAGAAAAACGTCGAGAAAGCAATTAGGCTAACTGAAGCGCTCTCAGGCTATTTACACAATAACGATAACACCTCAAGAACCACGCAACTGGAAAGTCGCAAGACGAAAAAGTAGTCCATCTCCCACCGAATTTCAAACTCAGAACGAGCACTTGAAACAGTGCTCGATAGGGAGCGCTTTTTTGTCAAATTTTAGGCACAATTTTTTTAAAACTGAGGAGCACAAAGAAATGAAGCGTCAACAAGCAGAATGGAACGTGGTACCGAAAAAACTCACCTCTGCAACCTGGTCAGCATTAGCGGTCATGGCAGTCCTGAGTGTGACTAATGACAACGCGATGGCGCAAGCTCAAACTGTCGATGTCGCCGTACAAAAAGTAGAGATCACAGGCTCATCTATCAAACGTATCAATGCCGAAACCGCGTTGCCAGTACAGGTCATCAGTCGTGTGGAAATCGCAAAAACAGGCGCCACGACTGCAGAACAATTACTCAGCACCTTGACGGCCAATACAGGCTACACCCAAGAATCCGCAAGTATTAGCGATAAGCCAGGATCAAGTGGTCTGTCTGGCGCCAATTTGCGCGGACTTGGAGTCTCGTCAACCTTAGTTTTGTTGAATGGGCGACGCATGGCAGCATTTGCTTTTGGTGGCGAAGGTACCGATCTGAACTCGATTCCATTGTCAGCGATAGACCGCGTTGAAGTCTTAAAAGACGGTGCTTCTGCGGTGTACGGGGCGGATGCAGTGGGTGGTGTAATTAACTTCATCACACGTAAAGATTTTAACGGTGTCGAAACCAGCGTCAGCGGTATGTGGACCCATGAAGGTGGTGGTGGCGACAAATCGCTTAGCTTGCTGGCTGGATTTGGCAATCTTGCCAGCGAAGGTTACAACATCTTCGCTAGTTTACAGCACAAAAAAAATGATCAATTACGTACCGCACAACGTGACTTCGCGGTCAGCGCTTGGCGTCCACTAGAAGCACGCGGCTATCCGGACAATTTCACTTCAGCAAACACTTTCCCAGCTGGCATTTACTCGGTTTCAGGAAAACGATATCTCGGCAATCCAAGCGCACCTGATTGCGCCCCGCCGTCAAGTATTCTGATCAATGGAGCTTGTCGCTTCGACTACCAAGCTGCAGCAGACGTCTATCCCGAATCGCAAAAAACGAATTTGGTCACACGCGGAAGTTTTGCGATCAACGCGGATCACACATTCATCGCAGAATTTACCGCATCCAGAAATGATGCGAAATACCGTTTATCCCCAACTGGCGTGAATGGAAACCAAGGGACCAGCAGTAGCGCTTGGACTTATCCTGCAGGTGGCCCGTTCTATCCAAAAACGTATGTTAATTCAGCTGGTCAAACGGTAGCGACAGATGGCAAACCTTTCAATGTGCGCATGCGAATGACGCCGGGTGGAGCGCGTACTAATGGACAAGAATCCGAACAGCAACGTCTGTTGCTAGGAGCAGAAGGCGTGATCGCTGGCTGGGATTACAACACGGCCTACGCACATTCCGTATCAGAGAATACCCAAACACTCACGAATGGCTACTACGATAAAGCCTTGCTATTGGCAGCTTTCAAAACTGGTAAGATCAACCCGTTTGGTGCGCAAAATGCCGAGGGACAAGCATTACTAGATGCAGCCGAACGCAATATCGACGGACGCAAAGGCAAATCCACAACCGATGTGTTTGATGCACGTTTCACACGTGAAATCGCACAGCTAGATGCTGGTGCAGTAGGAATGGCGACCGGTATAGAATTCCGTCGTGAAAAATTGGAAGACAATTCTTCTGACGAAATTTTGGCTGGAACGATCTATTCCACATCTAAATCAAGACGCGTTTCTGAATCACGCGATGTGAAAGCGATCTTCGCTGAATTCGATGTTCCGTTGACGAAAGAATTGAATGCGCAGATGGCTTTACGTCATGATGCTTACGGCGGAAATATCGGTAGCTCAACCAATCCCAAATTGGCATTGCGTTACCAACCAAGTAAAGATTTCTTATTCCGTGTTTCTTTCGGCACTGGTTTCCGAGCACCTACCATGAAGGATTTAGATCCATCCGCGGTCGAAACTTCGACGGGCGGTTTGTACTTCGATAGCATCGGCTGTGCAAAGTACAACTCACAATGCTTTAGCGATCAAATTCCAACGACGGAAGCTGGCAATCCCAACCTAAAACCAGAGAAGTCGAAGCAATTTTCGATGGGTTTTGTCTGGGAACCATTAGCAGCCTTTTCTGCTGCGGTTGATTTTTGGAGTGTGCGTAAAACAGATGTTATCAAATTTGCCCCTGAAACTTTAATTGATACCGATCCGGAATTCGTTGAAAAATCCATCACTCGCGATAGCGATGGCTACATTACGAATTGGGCATTGACAGCGCAAAATCAAGGTAAAGAAACAAAGAGTGGTATTGATTTAAATTTTGCTTATCGCACCAAGTTCAACGATTTTGGTAAATTGACGACTCGCCTCTCTGGTACCTTAATGACAAAGAGCGAACAACAATTTTCTGCCAACTCAAAAGTATTCGATAACTTGGGTAAATGGGGCTTTGAATATGTGACACCAAAATGGCGTCATCGTTTGAGCGCAGATTGGGATATCGGCAATTGGGGCTTCACTATCGCCAACAGCTTCCAGTTGCATCATGAAGATCAACAATTAGATCCGAATGGTAAGCGCCCAACGGTTGCATCCTATAGCTTGTGGGATCTTCAATCTGGATACTACGGTTTCAAAGATTTGAAGATTACTGGCGGTATTTTGAATATTTTGAATACGAAGCCACCATTTTCAAACCAGACTTTGACTTATTTTGCAGGCTTTGATTCAACCTATGTAGATCCACGTGGACGTGCTTTCTACATTCGCTTGAATTACGCGTTTAAGTAATTTTCCCAGTAATTGAAAGACCCATTTTCATCGGTCTCTCAATCAGGAAAATCACTGATTTCTTGTGCGGAAATTCTCCCGCATTTGGGATAGCGATTTTAGAATCGCTATCCCTTTTTTTACCTCTTATACAAACTTGTGTATCAAGCGAAATTAATTCATTCAAATTTATGATGATGTTTAAATTGTCTATTCCCATGCGTTTCACTCGTAATGCGCTAACCAAGTTTATGTTTGCGATCCAAGCATTTCTATTTAACGACCAAGTCTTTGCGAACAATACAATTCATACGGATATCTCAACCCAAAAAGTGAAAGGCTCGCTGGTGATTATCGGCGGTGCCTTACGCGCAGATAATGCAGTGGTATGGGAAACAATTGTTAAGCAAGCCGGCGGCAAAGGCAGCCGAATTGCGATTATTCCAGCGGCGTCCGGTAACCCACAACGTGCAGCGGAATTTGCCGAGTCGGTCTTAAATGCACACGGTGCCAATAGCTTCATAGTGCCACTCTCTGCACGCTATGCGGAAACAGATCCAAATAAAACAACCGAGCAAATTCAAAAAAACCCCTACTGGATAGCGCAAATTGAGCAAGCACAAGCCGTCTATTTTAGCGGCGGTGATCAATCAAAAATCACGCGCGCTTTGCTCGATCAACATGGACACGCAAGCTTAATGTTAAAAGCAATCTGGTCGATTTATCGCCAAGGTGGTGTTGTCGCCGGAACCAGTGCTGGTGCCGCGATCATGAGTACAACCATGTTCAATAACGCAAAAAGTGTGCTCACAACACTAAAACAAGGTGTCACTGAAGGTGATGAAATTACGGATGGACTAGGCTTTATTGGTGAGCAAGTTTTTATCGACCAACATTTAATTATTCGTGGGCGATTTGCCCGCATGCTACCCGCCATGCTAAAAAAATCTTACTTGTTAGGGATGGGAATCGACGAAAATACCGCATTGCTGGTAAAACAACAAAATGAAGTAGAAATCATCGGTTACAAAGGAGCAATACTTTTAGATTTAAGCTCCGCAAAAACAGATTCGAGCAACACAGAATTCAATCTTCAAAATGCGCAAATTTCCTATCTTTCGCATGGAGATCAATTTAATATCGCAACAAAGAAAATATCTCCAGCTAGCGATAAGCAATTAATCACTACACCGCAGTCTGAAGATACAGACCAAGCGCCAAATTTTCAACCAAATATTTTAGCCAACACTGTGATTGTCGAATCAATGTCACAACTGATGGAAAGCAAACAAAGCCATGCCAAAGGATTAGCATTTGGCGATCCACTCGACGCCAAAGGGCAATTAGGTTTTGAATTCGTTTTAAGAAAAAAGACCGACAGTCGCGCTTATTTCTCCAGTAACTCAGGAGCGGAAGCCTTTACCTTAATCAATCTTGATTTAGAGATCCAACCAGTACAAATGGCGACACCCCTTTACCACCGATTAGACTCACAAAAAAAAATGCTGAACGCTGACAAAAATTAGAAGAATCACTCTGTTGTTTTCCATGTAATTGAAGTGAGTCAAAATACCGTTCATGACAAATTTATTCTAACCTAATTGACTTATTCATTAGGAGGATACTATGGAGACAGCACAATCAACTCTGATAAATCAACCACAAAGAAAAGTAGAACAACTACTTAGTCGATACGCGGAAAGTCATCAGCATCCTAAAAATGAAGTCATACACTTCATTTGTGTTCCCGTGATTATGTGGACAGTACTTGCATTATTTTGGAGCTTACATCCAGCTTTAGCGCTTGCGATGACTGTGATTGCCTTAACTTATTATTTCAGCCTGTCGCTTGGATTTGCGATAGGCATGAGTGTAATGGCTGCAGCTATGCTAGTCATTTTATGGTATCTGCCGCAACAAATTATTTTACAAGTTGCCTTGATCGCTTTTGTTATAGCTTGGATTTTTCAATTCATTGGCCACAAAATTGAAGGAAAAAAACCATCATTTTTTGAAGACTTACGCTTTCTCTTAATCGGCCCTTTATTTGTAATCAGCTTTCTTTATCGTCGCTGGAAGCTCCCCTACTAAGTTGATATTAAACATAAAAAAAACCGCGTCTATTAACGCGGTCTCTTTATCATTAACAACAGTATAAACTACACTAAGGAAAGCAATGTTCTACTCAGTTACTTAGGTTCGTTTATAGCCAAGGAGATTATGACAAGCTCCAAACGTGCTCTAATTTTGCCCAAGCTTGTTGCGCCTTACCGTCTTTTGTCGCTGGCTTAAATTTGCATGAAGCGTAAATTTTCACCGCAGCTTTATCAAGTGCTTTTGAACCACTTGATTGATCAACTTTTGAATCAACTACGTTACCATCTGCACCAACTAGAACGGACAACATAACCGTACCAGTTTCTTCGTTCATCAAAGAAGATTTAGGATAAACAGCTTTTTCGCAAGTCTGTTTTTCTACCATAGGAACTTCTGCAGCATTGACTGCCAACACGGAACTGAACAAAGCAACTGCTAATACGATTTTTTTCATAGTCGAATCACCGGAAATAAATTAAGAGAAACCCATGACGACTTGATCAAGAAATTAAACAATCATTGCCACATGGAAACAGGCGACATTCTAAAGAAAGTTTTCCCGCAGAGCAATAGCTTTGCACAAAATTTCATCAGTTTTTAATGTCAACAGTAAATATATTCTCTTGTTTGATATCACATCAATCATAAAAAAACCGGACAAGCGATCAAACTCATCCGGCAAAATCATCACGCACTAGGGAAGCGTAGCGATGAGTAAATGCTGAAACCTAGTCGTAACTGGCATTTATATTCACTCCAGTGAAAGCTTGCTTCGCTTTCAACACAATGTAATACCAAGTTCCTGAACTCGGGGTGGCAAAAAATACGCTCTCATTATTTCCCGCCTTCAATGACGCTGCATCATAGGAGCTGGTGCTTGGGTAAGCCGCCTTTTTTACATAGAGATCGACGTCTCCAGTGCCACCATTGGTAAATAATTTTAAGTTTTTTGCCCCAGTCGGCAACATGATGTAAACGTATGCTTGCGTACTTGATGACAAGTTACGAATGGAACAATTTTTACCCAATTGAGAATTTGATGAACATGCAGGTAAAGTAACGACTGGTGGCGTTGGCATCGGCGGTTCACCATTGACAGTAGCCGTTTGTACCCATGATGCAAATTCTGCGTCATATCGCGTACCAATTGCGTTGATATGATTCTGGTATCCCGCATAATCGCCACTGCGTAATTTCGGTAGTATTGCATCGATATCACTACGGTGCCTTTCATTCATAAAACGCACTGCCATATAGCCCCAACGATATGCGCGCGTGACATAATCGGACATTGAATAAGTATTTCCTAATATGGTGCTTAACTTGTAAGTTCCCGTTTTCGCCGCATCAATTGCTGCTTGGTAGTTATTTTTGTAGGAAAGATATTCTCCCAATCCCTCTATCCACCACACAGTTGGTTTAGCAATACTCTGACTAAAATCGCCATATAAATTGAATCGCCCATCAAGATAGTGAACATACTCATGTTCAAGATTCCACACGGTAAAAGTAGGACGCAACCATGAGGCCTCGTGCGCGATAAATCGGGCTTGATTGTTGATATCTGCTGGATCACCTTCTAAATACATGCCACCATTGTCGGTTGCGATATCATAAATCGCACCCGCATACTTGTTATAGTTAGCGTAATCATCAAAGACAACTAGTTCCAGCGACTTATTGTTGTCATTCGCTACTGGCGTACGATTAGTCAACAACATATTGTGAAAATAATTTTCTTCAGCGGCTAAGATATTGCATGAGTCTTGCAGTTGTGCACTTGTCATATCCTGCGCACGAATCTTAATGGTTGGGCTACAGGTATAACTGGTTTTTAATACCGCATTCGCCAGTTGAGTCTTATAACCGCAAGTGCCATATTCAGCACAATTGGCGCTATCGTAATAATCAACTGCCACCGCCGCATTAAGCCACAAATCGCTATCAACGCCTGTCATACTAGACGTTGATAATTGATATTTGACCATGGGTTTAATGTTTGCTAACAGCGACGGATACTGCATAAAGCGAAATGCTTCATTCTCAGTATCTTTTAGTTGATAGGCTGCGGAGGAATTCAATAACGCGGATTTATTATTGACTACAAAACTATTCAATGCGTTCGAATAGACAGGGTTTAACATCGTAGTACCCACATCTGGACGTGAATGTGCATAGAAAAACACAGTCAAGGCACCAGTCAATGCACCTGCGGCGGAATCTTGCAATAAGGCACTCGCTGCATTCGGGTTTGACGCTGTGTTAGTAAATCGTTCGATCACCGTCTTCATACTCGGTAAATAGAAGACTTCATCGTTCAAGTTAGTAATTAACTTCATTACTTCACCAGCAGTAGTCGAACCTGCAGTATTTGATTGATAGAGCGCGCTGCCATTAACCAGTTGCTGAATCGGCGTACGCAAGCTAGTGACCACACTACTTGCCGGCTTAGGGATAACGTTTCCACTTGCCAAGTAAAAACTTGCTCGCAAATAAAGTGCTAAATTCACCAAACGAATATTGCTTGCGTTATATGCACTCGCCTCTTGGCTAAAACGATTAACAATCGTGTTCAAATTCGAAGCAGAATAGACCGTTGCAGCTTGTGACGGCGATAACGAAAATAAGCCATAAGTACACTCATAATCTGGCAAGTTCACTAGATAGTCCGCCAAAGCTGCACCTCTGTAGCTTGCAAGCTTGTTCATATCTTTACAGTCCGGCGTAGCTACTGCCATGCTGGCACTATCTGCTTGTATCAGCGTTTTACTCTGGCGGCTTGATTTGTTGAAAAGTTTTTGCTTATCACTTTTACTAATTGGTAAATTGAACTTCGTTTGTTCAACACTAGGCGGTAACTCAACGCGCTGCATTGGCCTTGGCGCTTGCTTTCTCTTTTGATGATCGTGGGCATGATCCTGTATCGCCGCTGAACTTAAACAACTACTACTCGCTGCAAGCAAACCAGCAGCAAGAATGGATACTCGTAAATATGACATCATTGACTCCTATATATTTTAGTTATGGGTGGTTTGACGTTTACACAAGCAACATCATCAAACCAAACTTTTGACGTATGCGCTGCGCATACACGCAATCATCCGTCTGTCTTTTTTAGGATTCATGTGTCTAACATGAGTCCTAAGTCAGATCGTGCTGGCTAACTCCCCTCCCGAAGAGATCAGTCAAAGATCCAAAGACAAAGTCATCCTATAAATATATTTAACAAATATCAATGATATATTTTATTTGAATTGCGAATTTATCTTGCCATTCACAAAAACAGAGAAAATATCTGCAGAACGGAATAAATCCAAATTTTAAGTAAATTTAAAACATATAAATATATTTAAATTTTGCATGGTGTGGTAAAAAAATGAATTTATTCCATGCAGCAATTCTGATTAGCCTATTTACGGTTTAAAGTAACTTGAAATCACATCCTAGGCTAAGCCAGAATATATCAAGCTACGCAGATAGGAATCGTGGAAAAGCTTATTTGACAGGGGTTTCCAAGGCATGGCATTTACAACTTAAATCACCATAAAAAAAGGACATGCAAACCTCACATGTCCTCTTTGCCAGCTTCTTATGTGTATTTAATACATAAGCGAGTCGTAATTTCTACTTCCTTTTTTACTCGTAATCGCTCATCGGTACACAAGCGCAGAACAAGTTGCGATCACCGTAGACGTTATCAGCACGACCTACTGGTGCCCAGTATTTTTGCTTACGCAAAGCTTGGACTGGATAAGCTGCCACTTCGCGGCCATAGGCGTGATTCCATTCATTAGCAACCAATACTTCAGCAGTATGTGGAGCATTTTTGAGTGGATTGTCTTTAGCATCGAATTCGCCACTCGCTACTTTAGCGATTTCTTCACGAATCGTGATCATCGCGTCGATGAAACGATCTAACTCGGCTTGTGATTCGCTTTCTGTTGGCTCAATCATCAATGTACCAGGGACTGGGAAGCTCATGGTTGGTGCGTGGAAGCCGAAGTCGATCAAACGTTTGGCCACGTCTTCATTGGAGATGCCTGTTGCATCTGTCAATGGACGCAAATCCAAAATACATTCATGCGCAACCAGGCCATCGTGGCCTGTGTACAGCACTGGGTAATGTGGCGCCAAACGCTTCGCGATGTAGTTCGCTGCCAAGATCGCTGTTTCTGTCGCAGCTTTCAAGCCTTCTGCACCCATCATGGCGATATACATCCATGAGATCGGCAAAATGGAAGCGGAACCGAATGGTGCAGCACTCACCGCAGAGATACCAGATTCGCTTCGGACATAACCGTTAGAGCGTTGATTCGGCAAGAATTTTGCCAAATGTGCGCCAACCGCAACAGGACCAACACCTGGGCCGCCACCACCGTGAGGGATACAGAATGTTTTGTGCAAGTTCAAGTGACTAACGTCGCCGCCGAATTTACCTGGTGCCGCCACGCCGACCAATGCATTCATGTTTGCGCCATCGACATACACTTGACCACCGTGCGCATGAACGATTTCGCACAAAGTTTGAATGCCTTCTTCAAACACACCGTGCGTGGATGGGTAAGTTACCATCGCTGCTGCCAAGTTGGCGCTGTGTTTTTCAGCTTTCGCTTTCAAATCAGCCAAATCAACGTTACCGTTGTCATCGCAAGCTACCACGACAACTTCCATACCTACCATCGATGCGGAAGCTGGGTTAGTACCGTGTGCAGAAGATGGGATCAAGCAAATATTACGATGACCTTCGCCGCGAGATTGATGATAAGCCTGAATCACTAACAAACCTGCGTACTCACCTTGTGAACCCGCGTTAGGTTGCAGAGATACTGCATCGTAACCTGTCGCTGCACACAACATCGCTTCTAACTGATCGATCATTTCGCGATAGCCGACGGTTTGATCGTTTGGTGCGAATGGGTGAATGTTGGAAAATTCTGGCCACGTCACTGGGATCATTTCAGATGTTGCATTCAACTTCATCGTGCATGAGCCGAGCGGGATCATAGTGCGATCCAAAGCCAAATCTTTATCCGCCAAGCTACGCAAGTAACGCAGCATTTCGTGTTCTGCGTGGTAACGGTTAAAGGTTGGATGTGTCAAATAGCTCGTTGTACGTGCCAATGCTGCTGGGAAGGCATCTGCCACACTTGCTTCAGTCGCGTCAAACGCTGGCGCAGCTTTGCCTTGACCGAGGATAGTCCACAGAGCTTCAACATCTGCACGTGTTGTGGTTTCGTCCAAAGACACGCCAACTTGTGTCGCACTGATCTGACGCAAGTTATAACCTGCTGCTTGCGCTGCTGCGTGTACCGCTGCGGCATCAGCAACATTGATTGTCAATGTATCGAAGAAAGAGCTGTTAGCGATCGCAACGCCCATTTGTTTCAAACCAGCAGCCAAAGTGCCAGTCAAACGGTGTGTACGTTGTGCGATTTGTTTCAAGCCTGCTGGGCCGTGATACACAGCGTACATCGACGCGATCACTGCCAACAATACTTGTGCTGTACAGATGTTGGATGTCGCTTTTTCGCGGCGGATATGCTGTTCGCGTGTTTGCAAGGCCAAACGGTAAGCTTGCTTACCCTGCGCATCGACAGTCACACCGACCAAGCGACCTGGCATAGAACGTTTGAATGCATCTTTAGTGCCCATGTAACCAGCGTGTGGGCCGCCAAAACCGAGCGGCACACCGAAGCGTTGGCTGTTACCGACGACGACGTCAGCACCCCAAGTACCTGGCGCTTCGATCAAAGTCAATGCCAACAAATCTGCAGCAGCGATCACCATCGCGCCTTTAGCATGTACAGCGGCTGTGAATTCGCGGTAGTCGCGGATTTCACCGTCAACACTTGGGTATTGCAAGAGTACGCCGAAGCATTCGTTTTCGATCGCTTCATTACCTGTCAAGGTGCGCACTTCTATGCCCAAAGGTTTAGCACGTGTTTCGATGATTTCACGTGTTTGCGGCAAGACGTCATGCGCTACATAGAACACGTTAGAGTTAGATTTACCAACACGTTGGATCAAGGTCATCGCTTCGGCAGCGGCTGTACCTTCGTCGAGCATAGACGCATTCGCGATGTCCATGCCTGTCATGTCCATGATGACTTGTTGGAAGTTCAAAATCGCTTCTAAGCGACCTTGAGAAATTTCTGGTTGGTATGGCGTGTAAGCCGTGTACCACGCTGGATTTTCAAAAATATTACGCAAAATCACGCCAGGCGTGTGCGTGTTGTAATAGCCTTGGCCGATGAAAGACTTGAGCACTTTATTTTTGCTCGCCAATGCCTTCAATGTTGCCAAAGCTTCGGTTTCAGATTTCGCTTCTGTGAATTGCGCCAATGGCAAAACATTTTTACGACGGATATTCGCTGGAACAATCGCATCGATCAAAGCGGTACGATCCGCATAGCCCAACACTTTGAGCATAGCAGCTTGTTCTGCTTCAGATGGGCCGATATGACGGGCGATAAAGGCATCATGTGCCTCAAGTTGGGAAAGGCTAGTACGTGTCATGGTATTTGGGAATAAAAACTAGTTAGAACAGGTTCTGGCAGGTCTCGGATGAGTCTAACTATCAACTATCCGGAAGCATTTTGTGCCCGTAGAAATTCAATTGTCGGGATGCAGTACGAGGCGCAAAGCATAGCAATATGTCGATATTGCGCGCATTTGCAACGAAGTAATGCGCCCGAAAATTGGATTTATACGGGCACAAAAAAATTAGCCGATATTTTTTGCGTAAGCTTCTGCTGACATCAATGCATCAACATCAGCTGCATTCGCTGGCTTCAATTTGAATAACCATGCGTCAAATGCGCCAGTATTGATAGAAGCAGGCTCGTCCACAACTGCGTCATTCACTGCAACAACTTCACCAGCCACTGGTGCGTACACGTCGCCAGCTGCTTTCACAGATTCGATTACGCAGCAATCTTTACCAGCGGCTAAGCTTGCACCGACTTTTGGCAAGTCCACGAAAACGATATCGCCCAATGCGTCTTGCGCGAAATCAGTAATACCAACGGAAACTGTACCGTCCGCTTCAACGCGTACCCATTCATGGGATTCTGTGTACTTACGATCTGCTGGAATTGTCATGTTGTTCTCCAAAAAAATTTAAAATGATTATCTTTAAAAACTAAAAACAAAAACCTTCGCCGCAGAGGCGCAGAGATCGCGGAGAAATATTTCAAAAAACCTCAGCGTACTCTGCGCCTCTGCGGCAAAAAATAATTAAGCTACTAATACTTTACCGTTACGCACAAACGGCAGTTTCACTACTGTTGCTGCTAATTGTTTATCTCGAATCTGTACATGCACAGTGTCACCGATCGCGACGCCCATAGGCAAACGTGCCAAAGCAATCGCTTCTTGCATCGTTGGGCTGAAAGTGCCGCTCGTAATTTCGCCATCGCCGTGTGGTGTTACCACTTTTTGATGCGCGCGCAATATGCCGCCTTTTTCACGCAGAATCAAACCTAAGAATTGTTGTGTTTGACCTTGTTCTAGCAATGCTTTTTTACCGACGAAATCACGTTCTGCAACCAGATCAATCGTCCAAGCCAAGCCGGCGTTCAATGGATTAACTGTTTCATCCATATCTTGGCCGTATAAATTCATACCTGCTTCCAAACGCAAAGTATCGCGTGCGCCCAAACCTGCTGGTTTTACGCCTGCGGCTGCCAAGGCATTCCATAAGTCAGTGATGCGTTCTGCAGAAACAGCGATTTCAAAACCGTCTTCACCTGTGTAACCAGTGCGTGCCACCATCACTTCGCCAAAAGAAGTGTTGTCAACGATCACGGCATTAAATGGTTTCATTTCTGCGCTGGCAGCTTTGGTTTCTGGCAAAACTTCCCAAGCTTTTGCACGTGCGTTTGGACCTTGCACTGCGATCAAGCCATAAGAATTTGCGCCGTCACGACGTTGTGTAATCGTAATGCCTGCATTAGTTGCTGCATTGTGCGCGTTCATCCATGCGACGTCTTTTTCCGCTGTGCCTGCATTGACGACCAAACGGAACCAAGTTTCATTCATGAAGTAGATGATCAAATCGTCGATGACTGTGCCTTCTGGCTTTAACATCGCTGAATACAGCGCTTTGCCAGAAACTTGTAATTTGTCGACATTGTTAGCAACCAGGCCGCGCAAGAAACTGCGAACATTCTCGCCTTTGAGATCAACCACGCACATATGGGATACGTCGAACATGCCAACGTCAGTGCGGACTGCGTGATGTTCTTCGATTTGCGAGCCGTAGTTCACCGGCATATCCCAACCGCCGAAATCAACCATCTTCGCGCCGGCTGCACGGTGTGCTGCGTTCAAGGGAGTTACTTTAAGAGTTGCTTGCGTCATGTGAGTGCCTCAGTACCAAGATTGGACATAAAAAAGGGACGAAACCGCATACGAATAATTCATTCGCATCGCTGTTGCTTCGTTTTACCCCTCTGTCCTGGTACCTGAGAGATTACGAGATTCATATTTAAACGATTCTCGTCGCACCTTCGGTGGGTAGTTCAGCGCGATTTATCTTTGCACTGCTACCGCTCTCCAGAGTAGGGGAGTTTTCACACCACCCCGCTGATCGGTCCTTTTGCCTGAGAGTTTGTTGGGTATTAGCCCCTTCGGCGGCGATTTGCTCTGTTTGCTTTCTGAGCCACGCTCTCTCCCGATCAAGTGCCGCGATTATAACCCGAAACCTTAGGGTCATTTCTTATCACGGCACTTTTTTTCACATTTTATTGCGTAATAAAGTGTCAATTGTCTTATGCAAATTAGCGTAAAAACGCGCTTATTTTGTTAGAAGCTAATCAACCTGAATCATCAATAAGGCTACTCCTGCACGCGCTCTGGCTTTCCAGCAGCACTCTCACTTGTATGATTCGCTGCTGCGCTACCAATTGCCAAAATCGGTTGACGTGGTGGCTCGCCCCACATACCTTTGCCACGTGCATAATAAGCATGCAAATAGCCCCAATAGACAAGTCCATCAGCACTGCGCGGGTCTAGCAAATAAAAACCTAAACGCCCCAAAGGCTGATTCAAAGGCACGTAAATCGCTTTATCTAGCGCCTCATTGGACCAAGCATAACCTGCACGTTTTTCTGGCACTTGTTCTTTCCATTGGCCTTTAATTTGTGCGGTAAAAATGCCCTGGAAAGTATCTTTTGCAATATTGCGCTCCGTTTCGTGGAAATACATCAAGGCCTCTCCTTTAGGACGCGCCGAACCTGGCAACACCTTCAGGCCATGCGCTTGCAAAATTGGGCGTAACTTTTCGGCATAAGCAGGATCAACTAGATAACCTTGCGGCACACGAATTTCATCAACGGCTTTGAACGCGACATACGCGGGTAAATCCATTTTCGTGCGAGACTTCTCTCCAATAATTTGGCCGTTAGCATCTTTGATCGGATCAACCACTTCAAAAGTATACGTCTCGGCAAGCGTCATTTCGGTGCGCAATGGCAAACGCGCATCATTGATTTTCCATTGATCTGCCCAACGTGTTTTCGCAGCCATTTGTTCGCGCTTTACTTGCTCTTTATTCGCCGCCAACCAGCGCAACAGCTCGACCACATATAAGCGATTATCTTCAATCCGCTCTTTAAAACTACGATACACATACGACTCCACCAATACACCTAGTGCATATTGCAGCGTTGGATAATTACTCACTAAATTCGGCGAAGAAAATGCAGATTCCCACCCAACAATTTTTTTGTCTTTATCAAAGCGAAAATTTCCATAGTCGTAGGTTGGCATTCCCTGTTTAAGCATCATCGCTCTTACATCAGTCAACATTCTTCGATTCAAACCTTGTAATGGTGCATCGCCTCCAGTCGCCCACGCTGGTTCATAAGTAATATGAAAGCCGTGATAACTACCATTGGTTGTATGCAAATCAAAAACCGCAGCAGGCTGAAAATCCTGATACATCGCCAACATCCAACGCGTGTTTGCAGCAGCGGCCTTCATCATGTCGCGATTTAAATCGATGCCAAACACATTTTCACGCGGACCAACGCCGCCGGCTGGATTAGGTTGATGACGACGGTTTAGCGGATCTTGTGCATCAGCACCATCGGCGTTGTAGGTCGGTAGCGTAACAATTTCTATCGATTGACGAATTTCTGGATATTTACCTTGGATTAATTCACGCAAAATAATTTGCATCGCATCTTTACCCTCCACCTCGCCTGCATGAATACCCGCATTGATGTAAACACGCAAAGGATCTTTACCTGTCGAGGCAAGACGCCAAGCATTCAACGGCTGCCCTGTTTCCGTCGTACGTGGCGCATTTTTGGGTTGATAGGGTCTCAGAGCCGCATCTTTTTTTTGCAGTGCCGACATAAACTGCGCAACATCGGCAACCGAGCTGGTCGTTTGATAATTATTTAATTCAAAACGCGCTTGCGGCCATGTAGTGTCTTTAGATTTATCACTCGCCTGAGCAAATCCAACGAAACTAAATAAGGTGGTGAGAACGACGGCAGAGTTCTTTATTGATTTCATTTTTGTGAGTGCGGTTAGTGATACTAGTTAATTTTCAATTTCAGAAGCCAAAAAGTAAAAAAACGACCTGAGCAAACGCTTACCCAGGCCGTTATCGATCATGCTTGCAAATTATTGCTAACAAAGTTTACTTGTTAGGATTGCGTTGTTTCCAGGCCTCTAAGTATTTCGTGGCCTTTGGATTTTTCTCATCCCATTTAGGAATCGCCGGACTATTCGCAATTTGTTCAACCGCGACCGCCACAGCACGATTCACCTTTACCATATTGTCGTAGTCAATCTTATGTGCTTCGTCACCTGGACGATGGTAGTCGGGGAAAGCATAGGCAACGCTAATCGTATGCGCAGGAATCCCTTGATCTGCTAATGCTTGGTTATCGCTTGCACCAAAATACTTATCGCTATTCACGGGATGTTTCCACACATTGATCCCTGTTTTATCACCGGCTTGTTTGATAATTGCACCAACATCAGAGAAATCAAATCCTGTGACACCTAAAGAAGCCACTTGCGGTCCTTCAGAATCATCAGTACGACCAACTTGTTCAATGTTAATCCCGGCAATCGTTTTCTCGATAGGGAAGATCGGATTTTTTCCATAATAGCGTGAGCCGACCAAGCCTTTTTCTTCACCGAAGAAAGTCATGAACACAATACTGCGCTTTGGACGCTCTTTCATGCCGGCAAATACTTTAGCCAACTCGATCACCGAAACCGTGCCACTAGCATCATCGTTTGCACCGTTAAAAATCTTATCGCCAACTTCATTTGCCTTGATACCAACGTGATCGTAATGCGCTGTGACTAACACATAGCTATCGCGCAATACAGGATCAGATCCGCGCAATACGCCAATCACATTTCTTACTATCGTCGGTGTTGTAGGCTCTGCCTCTGCTGGAGGCACTGGCGCACCAGGACGACGACGAATTTCTTTCTTCAACACATTCCAATCAGCAGTTTGAAAGTAGCCATCATTGCCAACCGCTTCTAGACCAATCGCACGAAATTGTGCTGCGATGTATTCAGCAGCCAAGTCCAAACCGCGTGAAGGTGTATCACGACCTTCTAGCAAATCAGAAGCCAAAAATGTCAAATGGCCTCGCATAGAATCAGCAGAAATACGGTCGACTGTTGCTTGCATTGCGACTGAGATTGTAGGTACCGTCTTCGATACAGCGGTCTCTTTTACCTGCGCAAAACTAACACTAGAAGCCATCAAGCACTGTGACACCAATGCCGCGACACAAGCCAACTTCATCCGATTCATTTTCTTTTGCATTTCATCCCACTCCTTAATTTGAAGATCTCGCCATGTCTACAAAGCATCAATCTACGTAACGATACACTCTGCTTCTTACACAAACTAGCGATAATATTTTTTTATTAGTTCAATAAAACGACTATTCAGAGCAAGAAACTGCGAATAAGTTCCAATGAACAGAAAAACTTTTACATCGACAACATGAATACGTACGCAATAAGAATTCCGCAGCGCCATGCACGCATGTAATTGGGCTTCTAATTACATACATGCATCAAGCGCGGCGTACTTCTTGCACACCACCGACTTCACGAATGACCGTCAATGCTCTCTGCAATTGGCTGGTTCCATTGATCTCTGCAGTGAAGGACATTTTCGCCTGCCCTTTCGCACTTTGCGTGTTAACCCCGATTACATTTATTTTTTCGCGCGAAAACACTTCGGAGATATCTCTCAGCAAGCCTTGTCGATCTTGTGCCATCACAAAGATATCCACCGGATAGACTGTATCTTTGCCGCCATCTCCCCAAGTAGTTTGTATCACGCGCTCTGGTGCTTTATTGCGCATCTCGGCAAAGTTTTTGCAACTTAATCGATGGATAGAAACACCTTTTCCGCGCGTCACAAAACCCACAATATCATCTGGAGGCGCAGGTTTACAGCAACGCGCTAATTGCGTCATCAAACCATCCGTACCAACGACCAAGACTCCTGATTTCGCTCCATGCGCGACGCTTGAAGAACGAATTTTTCCCGAGATAATAAATTCAGGACTAGCCTCCACCACGGGATCATCACGTAGTGCGGCTTCAACCTGTCGTAGACTGAATTCTTCCTTGCCCACTGCCAAAAATAAATCATCGAGACTTGCAAAGCTCAACTTGCGAGCCAGTTCCTCTAAATTCACCGAGGTTTTACCCTCTCTTTGCAGCGTTTTTTCTATCATGCCGCGACCAGTGGAGAGTGTAATCTCTTGATCAATCGCATTGAACCAAGCACGAATTTTACTGCGCGTGCGAGTACCGACAGAATATTCCGGTGTCAACCAATCACGTGATGGTCCAGTTTGAATCGAACCAATTTTGAGCGTGATAATTTCAACTGTCTGACCATTTTTCAACTTCGTGTTCAAGGGTACCATCACACCATCAACACGCGCACCGCGACAACGATGACCAACATCCGTATGCAACTGATAAGCAAAATCAACAGGGGTCGCGCCGGTAGGCAATTCAATTACGCGCGCTTGCGGGGTGAGCACATATATGCGGTCATCGAGCGTGGCGGCTTTGACTTTCTCGACCCATTCGCGCTGCAATTGCTCTTGATCGACCACCACATCGGACACTTCATTTTTCCATGCCAATAACTGTCTTAACCAAGCAATTTTTTCATCATATTCTTGCGCTGAAAAATTCGAACCACCAGTTTCTTTGTAACGCCAATGCGCAGCTACGCCGAACTCAGAAAATTGGTGCATTTCTTTAGTACGAATTTGCACCTCTAGCGGTCGCCCATCTTCGACCACCACCACCGTGTGCAATGATTTATAGCCATTTGGCTTAGGACGTGAAATATAGTCGTCAAACTCTTGTGGGATCGGCGTCCACAAATTATTTAAAATCCCTAAGACTGCATAACAATCTTTAATATCATCAACAATCACACGAAATGCGCGAACGTCATATAGCTCATCAAAATCGACTCGCTTGCCTTTCATCTTTTTCCAGATGCTGTAGATATGCTTAGGGCGGCCACTCACTTCCGCCTTCACACCAACCGTCTTTAATTCGTGCTCCAAACGGGCAATCGCTGATACCACGAAGCTTTCGCGCTCGACGCGCTTCTCTTCTAGCATTTTGGCAATGCGCTTATATTGATCCGGCTCTAAAAAGCGAAACGAGAGATCTTCCAACTCCCATTTCAATTGCCATACACCCAGACGATTCGCCAACGGAGCATATAAATCCATGGTCTCACTTGCGTATTGCTGAGCAGCGCCATCCTCGCGCTTGCATTCGGCAAAATAACGTAACGTTGTCACGCGAGAAGCCAAACGTACCAATACAACGCGCATGTCATTGGCCATCGCCAATACCATTTTGCGTAGCACTTCCATTTGCGACGCGGTACGTTCTGATTCGTCTTTACCTCGTCCTACATCATGCTGCGTTAATGTGGCTTCACGCAGCCGCATCAAACGCCGCACCCCCGCCACCAGTTCAGCAATATCTTTGCCAAACTGTGCTTCAATTTTTTCTGACGCTAAAGGATTAATTTCCGTCAACTCGAACAGTAAACCGGCTATACGCGTATCCACATCGGTTTTCAACATCGCCAAAGTCGATGCCACACCGATTGCAAATTGCAAAGCATTTTGCTCTGTGACGATGTTCCTAGCTTCAAAAAATGGCGTAACGAATTCCAATGCTTGCGAGACGCGTGCGGCATCGGCAGCCGACAACCCTTCGACTATTTGTGCCTCAGAAAGCGATGCAGATAGAGAGACCATATATTTTTACATTCAAATGCACATTACTTTTGCGCAGCAGTCACGACAATTTCAACCAACCAATCTGAATTCGCCAAAGCTGCTTGCACAGTGGCGCGCGGTGGCGCATTTCCTGGTGCAACCCAAGCATCCCATGCTTGATTCATGCCCGCCATATTTGCCATATCGGTGATAAATATCTGACACATCAAGATTCGCGATTTATCACTACCAGCTTCTTCCAATAACCGATCAATTTGCGCCAAAACATTATTGGTTTGTCCAACGATATCTTGACTCGTATCCTCGGGAACCTGTCCCGCTAAATAGACCGTCTTATTAAAAATCGCAAACTCAGATAACCGTGGTCCCACATGAAAACGTTGCATCACACTCAAACTCCTATTCCCTAATCTAACTTAACTAAACTTAATTCAATTCATTTCAATTCAACAGAAAATCTCTAGCAATCGCAATTTGATCCGCATTAATAAAAGTAGGCGCATGACCAACGCCAGGAATCTCAATCAATTTCGCACGTGGCCCACGGCTTTGCATTTGCTGCGCAGTCTCAACGCTCAACAAATCCGATTCAGCACCACGTACTAATAAAGTCTCACAACGAATGGCATCGTACGCAGCCCAAAGCATTTTTTCTCCGATCGCCGCGGATTCCAAGGTGGTCGCTTGAACAGGAAGTGCCAAACCCAAATCATAATGTCGTATCCACTTACCTTCCGCATTCTGGCGCAGCACATCACGAGCGAGTTTTTCCCACTGCGCATCGGTGTGTGGCCCGAACGAGCTGGAGACCTCGCGAATGAATTGCACGCCTTGCTCAAACGTGTCAAAACGTACGTCTTGTCCGATCAATTCGCCAATCCGTTTTAACCCATCGAATCGCAGACTGGGGCCGACATCGTTCAATATCAATTTACGAATCGGATTGTCTTTCATCGACGCCAAGATCAAGCCAATCAAACCGCCCATCGAAGTACCAAACCAATCTATGGTTTGCGAATTTAAGCGAGCGATTAAAGTCACCATATCACTGACGTACTGCGGTATTTGATATAGCTGAGGATTTGCTAAGCGATCTGAATAGCCTCGTCCCACAACATCAGGACAAATCACACGATATTCATCGATCAAAGCCGAAGCTAATGCATCAAAATCATCGCCAACCCGCGTAATACCGTGCACGCAAATCAGCACTTTAGGATTCTGCTGGTCGCCCCATTCTTTATACGACATCCGATGAAGACCTGCGGGAGAAAAACACTGCACAAATTGACGACGAACGGTCATATAAAAAATCTTTGTTGGATTAAGAAAGTAAGCTGCCATTTTACCGAGGGTTTAGCATAAAATCCTTTTGAACTTCTTTTTTCTCACACTATTTTTGATTTTTCTATAGGAAACAGCATGCAATCTCGATCACTCGTCGGAAAAACTGCCTTAGTCACTGGTTCAACTTCAGGAATCGGTTTGGGAATTGCCCGTTCACTAGCCACAGAAGGTGCGAATATCTGTTTGAATGGCTTTGGCGATTTGCAAGAAATTGCTGCTCTACGCGCTGCGATTGAAGAAGAGTTTCAAGTCAAAACAATTTATTCAAATGCCGACATGACACAAGCTAATCAAATCGCTGAGATGATGACGCAAGCACAAAACGAATTTGGTGGCGTCGACATTCTCGTCAATAATGCGGGGATTCAGCATGTGGCGGCAATTGAAGATTTTCCTGTTGAAAAATGGGATGCCATCATCGCCGTCAACTTAAGCTCAGCTTTTCATACGACGCGACTCGCCTTGCCGTCAATGCGTGCGAAGAATTGGGGCAGAATTATCAACGTCGCCTCGGTACATGGCTTAGTCGCATCAGCGCAAAAATCGGCTTATGTCGCAGCCAAACACGGCTTGGTTGGTTTCACCAAAACCACAGCCTTAGAAACTGCAGATAGCGCAATCACCTGCAATGCGATCTGCCCAGGCTTTGTGCTAACACCACTGGTTCAAAAACAAGTTGATGCACGCGCCGAGCGCGACAACATCAGCAATGAAGAAGCGAAGAAATCACTACTCTCCGAAAAACAGCCATCGGGCGAATTCGTCACACCAGAACAATTAGGTGCACTAGCGGTATTTTTCTGCAGTGATGCGGCAACACAGATTCGTGGTGTTGCTTGGAATATGGATGGAGGTTGGGTCGCGCAATAAAGATTTGCGGATTGCATGAGTTCAATTGATCAATCGCGCGATCAATCATTCATAGAATAAATTGTTGGTAGAATTCTTGGCAGAAAAAAGCCTGAGAAGAAATTTCTTCTCAGGCTTTTTTCTTTTTTTATGGACGACAAATTTAATCAATGCGTGATCGACTTCCAAGTCGATCAATCCGCATTGTTTAAACCGCGCTCATATCAATTGTTGCTTCCGTTTTTGCCTGAATCTCTTCCTTGCTAACCCCTGGCGCCAATTCAACCAACTTCAATCCGCTTGGTGTAACATCGATTACACCCAAATCGGTGATAATGCGATCTACCACAGCAACACCTGTTAATGGCAAATTACACGTCTTCAAAATCTTATGTGCATCGCCTTTCGCAACGTGCTCCATTAACACCACAACGCGGCCAACACCGGCGACCAAATCCATTGCGCCGCCCATGCCTTTTACCATTTTTCCTGGAATCATCCAGTTGGCAAGGTCGCCCTTTTCTGAAACTTGCATTGCGCCCAAGATTGCCACATTAATTTTGCCACCGCGGATCATTGCGAATGAATCAGCAGAACTAAAAATCGATGAGCCTGCTAAGGTCGTTACCGTTTGCTTTCCTGCATTGATCAAATCTGGATCAACTTGATCTTCTGTTGGAAATGGGCCAATACCTAGCAATCCGTTTTCAGATTGCAACCACACTTCCATATGACTTGGCACATGATTTGCCACCAAAGTTGGCAAACCAATTCCCAAGTTCACGTAAAAACCATCTTGTAATTCTTGCGCCGCGCGAGCAGCCATTTCGTCACGATTCCATGCCATGATGATGTCCTTTTTCTTATTCGGTAATTAACTTGGGGATACAGTGCGTTGCTCGATGCGTTTTTCTGGATTCGCATTAACAACGATACGATGCACATAAATACCCGGTGTATGAACCTCATCAGGATCAATCTCACCAATGTCAACCAAATGTTCGACCTCAACGACCGTGATTTTGCCCGCCATCGCCACATTAGGATTGAAATTACGTGCAGTTTTGCGATATACCAAATTTCCTGCTTTATCGGCTTTGTAAGCTTTTACCAATGAAACGTCCGCTACTAATGAACGCTCCATCACGTACTGTTCGCCGTCAAACTCACGCACTTCTTTACCTTCTGCAACGATAGTACCGACACCCGTCTTAGTAAAAAACGCAGGAATGCCAGCGCCGCCAGCACGCAATTTCTCTGCCAAAGTGCCCTGTGGCGTGAACTCCAACTGCAATTCGCCAGCCAAATATTGGCGTTCAAATTCCTTGTTTTCGCCTACATAAGAAGAAATCATCTTAGTGATTTGACGCGTTGTCAGTAATTGACCCAAGCCAAAACCATCAACTCCTGCATTATTTGAAATGGCAGTTAAGTACTTTTTACCACTATCGCGCAATGCAGCGATCAAGGCTTCTGGAATACCGCACAAACCAAAACCACCAACTGCGATAGTCTGACCATCTTTAACAATATCAGCCAGTGCCGTGGCGGCATCAGGATAAAGCTTATTCATATGTCTCCCTTTTCTAGGTGTACAAAAAAAAATTAAGGATAGAGCGCATTTACTGACAATGCAATACCGTAGAACTACTAGCGAAAGTGTGCACAAAGTCTCTTCGTTTTTGCACACCATAGGTGAATAACTCGCCAGAAAATAAGCTTCGTTGTATTCTACTGGACTTATTACACTCATAAGCCCACTTAATTCCCTTCTCTATCGCCATGCCCGTTGCCACACCCATTGATTTTGAAAGTATTTTTCAGTTAGCACCGATCGGCATGTGCGTCTCACAAAACCGCAGGATCAGTGCGTGCAACCAAGCTTTGGCAAGCATGTTTG
This sequence comes from Affinundibacterium macrobrachii, assembly GCF_014652415.1. GTDB lineage: Bacteria > Pseudomonadota > Gammaproteobacteria > Burkholderiales > Burkholderiaceae_D > Undibacterium > Undibacterium macrobrachii. The sequence continues at coordinate 410,050 of NZ_BMYT01000004.1, read as the reverse complement.
GCTATCAGCAAGAGGATTTAATCGGACAGTCTTTCTTGATTTTATATCCGAGTCCAGATGAATTTGAGCGAACCGGCGCGCGCATCGAGCCGATTATCAATGCCACCGGAACTTATTCAGACGAGAGAATCATGAAGCGCGCAAACCAGGAGTTATTTTGGTGCCATGTAACAGGCCGTTCACTAGATCCTGCGAATGCACATGCCTCAGGAATTTGGACATTTGACGACTTGAGTGCCAAACGCAAAGTATCACAAGAATTGTCAACCAGAGAACGCGAAATCGCTGCGCTCTTAGCCGAGGGACAAACCAGCAAACTAATCGCGCGCAACTTACATCTAAGTCCGCGCACGATAGAAATGCACCGCTCTAAATTGATGAAAAAACTCAATGCCACGACATCTAGTGATCTAATCAATAAACTCTTACGAATAAATTGATTTTAAAAATCAAAAAATACATCAGCGTTTTTTGTGTCACTAAAACACTTCAGTTTCGCCGCCTTCCCCTTCTTGGTAGCGCATCGCGATTTCCTTAAATTCATCCGTGATCTTTAAAAACACATCCAAGATATCAGGATCGAAGTGCGTGCCTCGCCCTTTGCGCATGATATCGATCGCTTCTTCATGCGTGAATGCCGGCTTGTAGACTCGTCTTGAAATCAAGGCATCGTAAACATCGGCAACTGCCATTAATCGGGCCGAAATGGGAATTGCATCACCGGATAAATTTTCTGGATAACCAGATCCATCCCATTTTTCTTGATGCGAATAGGTAATTTCACGCGCGAAACGTAAAAATTCATTACTTTCACCGAGATAACGCTCGACGGATAAAATCGTTTCGCGACCGTAATTGGTATGCAGCTTCATAATTTCAAATTCTTCTGAAGTCAGCTTGCCAGGCTTCAAAAGAATATTGTCTGGAATACCTACCTTGCCAATATCATGCAAAGGTGCAGATTTATACAAAAGCTCTATATTTTCATCGGTCAATTCAGCTGAAAAACGAGGCAAATGTTTAAGCTGCCGTGCCAACGCAGCGACATAATTTTGCGTGCGCCGAATGTGATTACCTGTCTCGTTATCACGTGTTTCGGCCAATGAAGCCATCGCCATAATGATGGCATCCTGCATCTTAGCAAGCTTGCGAGTGCGGTCTTTGACCAAGCCTTCTAAATTCTTGTTCTGATCTTGTAAGAGATTTCTGGCTCTCACCAAGTTCAACTGGGTAGCCACCCGCGCCAACACGATAGGCGGACTTACTGGCTTACTAATGTAGTCCACGGCACCCAATTTCAGTCCCATTTCCTCGTCTGAAACTTGGCTTTTAGCCGTCAAAAAGATTATCGGAATGTGATTGGTTTGTGGATTCTCTTTCAAGCGACGGCAGGTTTCATAGCCATCCATCTCTGGCATCATCACATCCAACAGAATCAAATCGGGACTAGGATCAATCGAAGCAATATGCAAGGCTTTCAAGCCATTGGTCGCGATCTTAATCTTGTACTTGTCTTTAAGCAGTGCGGAGAGCAAAGTTATATTATCGGGAGTATCGTCAACGATTAAGATGACTTGCTTCGCATCTTGGTCCTGAGCATCATTCATATTTCACCTTAGAATAAGTTGAACGTTTCAATTGTCGTCAACACCTAAAAACTAATTCGCCTCGTTTTATCAAACTACTTACGGTCATTTAGTCCAAGCTCATACCAATCATATGTGCGTTACCTTTCATAATCGACTGAATGACATCAAAGTCATACTGTGACGCAGCGCGCATGATTTGTTTTTGCACATCCGAACCAAACGCGAGGTTTAGCTCCTCCGTCGCGTCTTGCAACAACTCCAACGCATCGCCATCATAACTGGCAACCAATTTATAGCATGCGCGTAACTTCGCATGCACTTCCTCTGTACTTAAGCTGGCGCTGTCACGTTCGCCGTGGCTTCCGATCACAACTTGTTCGTTGCTCAAACAGTCTTCAATTGCTTCAATCGTAAAGTGCAATTGTCGTTCGGCACTTTCTAGCAAAGACTCCATTTGCGCCACTGGCGTCAAAGCTTCTAATTGCGCTTCGATTCGAGCCGCGAGTAATTGCACATCCGCGCCGATTAAGCCAGCGACGCCTTTGAGCGTATGAGCAATCATTTCGGCTGTTTTGTAATCAGCCTGCGCTAATGCTTCTTTAATCTTACTCACGGCCATGCGCTGATCTATCACAAATAGCTTCAAGAGCTTGAAGTAAAGCTGCCGATCCCCCATCGTTCGACTAAGTCCAAGTCGGGTATCAACACCTTTAATACTCAAGGATCTGTCTGTATTTCCATTTGCGGAGATCGCACGATGATCATTGTTCGTCACCACAAATGAACTGCACCAATCAGCGACTGTTTGATATAACTCGTTCGGATTAACAGGTTTAGCAATGTGGGCATTCATGCCAGAATCAAAACATCGTTCTCGCTCGATCAATAATGCATGGGCGGTCATCGCAACAATCGGTAGATCTTGGAATTGTGAATTTTGCCGAATCAATTTGGTCGCTTCATGCCCATCCATTTCGGGCATTTGGACATCCATCAATACCAAGCCATAAAAATGTGGGTCTTGCGAAAATAAGCGATCAACCGCCGCGCGTCCATTGATAGCGACATCAACCATAATATCGGCCGACTCCAACAATTCCTTGGCAATCTGTTGATTGACTAAATTATCTTCCACCAACAAGACGTGCAGATTTTTGCACTTAAAACTTCCATGTATCGTATTGACGGCATTAAAGTGCTGATGAAATGCAAACATATTCACCAAGCAATCAAACACATTCGATGTGTTAAACGGTTTGTCTAAGTAAGCATCAGCGATTGCCGCTTCCTCGCGATAATTTAAGTTCTCACGCGCTGTTGCACCGACCAAAGCAATTTTTGGCGCAATGCGCAATGGGGTCTGCCGAATATGTGCAATCAATTCAGCACCATCCATATACGGCATATGCAAATCAACAAACACCGCATCAAACTGGCGATTCTCTTGTTCTGCTTCGTTAAGAACCGTCATCGCTTCTTCACCTGAATGCGTCAATATGGTTCGAATACCGAAAGAAGCCAACTTCGCACCCAGTAATTTTGCAGCATGCGGGTGATCATCAACGATCAACATATTCAATTGATCAAATAAATCACGATTTACCTCTACGTGGTCAATGCTCAATTTGGCAAAAGGAAGTTCAAACGAAACCACGGTCCCTTGCCCCTGTTCACTGCTTAACCAAATTTCTCCCGACATGAGATTCACCATTCCTTTTGAAATGGATAAACCCAAACCAGTGCCACCAAATTTACGCGTCGTCGATTCATCACCTTGACTAAACGGCATAAATAATTTTGCCGATTGCTGCGGACTCATCCCAAGCCCAGTGTCTTTGACATCAAAGCGCAGTCGAACACGATCATCGGCATTTTCCGACACCTCAGTAACACTGCAGTGGACACAAACCTCACCTTCTTCGGTAAACTTGATTGCGTTATTCACTAAGTTAATCAAGACCTGCCCTAGTCTGAGTGGGTCCCCCTTCAATCGCTTAGGAACATTTGGCGCGATATCAAACAAATACTCCAAGCCCTTTTGCTCAGCCTTCTCACTGGTCACCACAGCGACGCTGTTAAAGACTTCATCCAAATCAAATTCTAATTCTTCGATATCGAGCTTACCTGCTTCAATCTTAGAAAAATCCAAAATATCATTGATGATGCCCATCAAAGACAAACCAGCTTTGTGAATCTTTTCTACGTAGTCTTTTTGTTTGACCGTCAATTCTGTTTTTAAAGCCAAATGCGCCATGCCGATAATTGCATTCATTGGCGTGCGTATTTCGTGACTCATATTCGCCAAGAACAAAGACTTTGCCTCGGTCGTTTCTTCAGCATGGCGGCGCGCCAGTTCAGAAACTTTTAATTCATTTTGCATTTGCAAAGTTTGCAAACGCATTTGTTCGTCCATACTTGCTTTGAGTTGCGATTCCAGCAGTTTCCTTTGCGTCAAATCGGAGACAAAAGATAAAGTCGCCGCTTGCCCTTCCCACTCGATCAACACCGAAGAAATCTCAACCCAAATCAATTGCTGACTGTATCGATGCTGTAATCGAATTTGATAATATTGTTCGACTGCCTCGCCACGCAAACGTCGCTGATGTCGCTCGGCAACGACAGGCACGTCTTCAATATAAATGGAAGATGTGAACGGCATACCGATCAACTCTTCATGTGAATGCCCTGTGAGTGACTGAATCATCCGATTTGCAAATGCGATCTTCGCATTTTGCACCACCACAATCCCTTCAGTGACATTGTCAATTAGTAGACGATAGTTATATTCTGATTTATGTAAATCGTCTTCTAGCTGTCGACGTGCTGAAATATCCATCACGACCCAAACTGTACCGTAGGACAGATCATTCTTATTAACCGCACGTCCAGAGAATTGCACCCAAAATAAACTTCCATCACTGCGGCGCATTTGTAGCTCGGTCTCAAAAGCTTCACCACGTAACACTGCCTGACTGACCGCGGCACCACTCTCTAAATAACTTTCGCGCGACTCATAAAATGGCTCTAATGAGGCACCAAGAACTTGATCGCGCTCGACTCCAAAAATCTGGCACAAAGGCGTATTTACCCATTGCACGCGACCTTGGCTATTCAAAAAAATCATCCCAACTATCGAGTTCTCTAGAATTGTTTCTCGCTCAGTCAGCATGCGCTGCAATTCATCGGCTAAGGATTTGCGCTCGATAGTAATCAATTCATTGATACGTCTATCTTGTTCCGCTTGTTTAAACTCGCTACGAATTTTTAAACTTTCAACTTGAATCTTGCTCGCATTTTCCTGCATACGCAGATACAAAGCTTGATGACGCTTCTGCTCTAAATAAGCCTCTTGCCAGCGCCCAAGTTCGGCGTAAATTTCGGAAAGCTCATTAATTGCGCATAATGGCAAATGGTTGTAGCCACTCTCACCAAGTTCATCAATGGCATTTCTAAGCTGAACGATGGCTAGTTCATAATGACCAAATCGACGATGTAAATATCCGCTAACCCACCACATATACGGCTTCAGATGCGCATCCTCGATGGCATCAATCGAGGCCAAAGCACTCTCGCTAAAATTCATCGCCTCGGCTAAATGACCTCGCATTGCCAAGGTAAATGCTGCTACCGAGAGATAAAATGATCGATACGAATTAATGTATACCGCATGTATATGTTCATTCTCGATATACTGGGCAATCGCCTTATAAGCTTCGTCAAATTTCCCTAGGGCGATCTTGCATAAAGCAAGCATGGTGGAACTAAACGGTAACAGCCATTTTTCGGAAGACGATGGTGCGACATCACAAGCGATCTGCAAAAACTCTTCGGCATCACTTGGATTACCTGTCACATATATAACTTCACCAAGATTTGCGGCCACCTGCGCAATTCTGCTTGCAGAATCAATCTTCCGTGCTTCATCTAATGCACGATAAAAGAAACGGATTGCAGACAAGGTCTCGCCGCGTTCTTGGCACAGAATCGCAACGATATTCAAGGCTAAAATTAATACACGCGAGCTAACGCTGTCTAATTTAGGAATTAAATTTTGCTCCGCAAATTCCGATGCCAGTTTCACTTCTCCAAGTTTGCGATACACGATCACTAAACCAGTATTGGCAAGAAAAACTCCCTCGGGACTATCTAATTGATGAAACGTCGCCGATAGGCGTTTAAAAGACGAAACCGCTTGCTGCAAATTGTTTTGAAAGTAATCAGCAAAAGCTATCAAGACTTCAGCCGCCGCCTGCAACAAAACATCATTACTGATCAGACTTTCTTGGCGCATTTGCTCTGCTACAGCGCATCCGTTCGAAACAGAGTCCCGCAGGATATCGAGCCCATCTAAGGTGCGTAGAAGCCAATTGTTCTCTGTGCTAGTAGAAATTTCGTGCATAGTCACTTGGATCGGAGATGATGAACTCGGCTTCGATTCTAGCTTGAAAGAACGCAGAAATGCATTGATCGTGACAAGGACAAGTGAATTTCAGAAATTGTAATTCGACAATACAACATTTAATTGATATTTAATTACGCATTCCACATTATTTTGTTCGTAGCACTTGCATCCCTACTGAATGAGTTCGACAAAAATCGACATCTCAAATTGTAATAACGCAAAAAATTTAATATGACGTGACAAGATTCGACTTAACAACTGTTAATATCAAACAATACCAAACCGCTTATTCCGATTTCTTCAATTGAACGCTGATCAAAAAACCATTCGCATACTGTTAGCTGAGGACAATGACTTCAATCGAGAAATTACGGTTGAGGTTTTGACTCAACACGGCTATGAAGTCGTCGCAACAGAAAACGGCCAACAATTAATCGACGAACTCGAAGTCAATCCAGCTGAGCATTTTCATCTGATTTTGATGGATTTGGAAATGCCCATCATGGATGGACATCAAGCCACTATTGCGATTCGACAGAAGGTTGAATTTGATGCTATCCCTATCCTTGCTTTAACAGCGCACACTTCGGACGAGAGCAAACAGGAATGCAAAAAAAATGGCATGCAAGACTTCATCAGCAAACCATTCGAGCCGTCCGTGCTATTTGCCACGTTAGAAAAATTTTTATCCTATAAGCCAAACCAATATACAGTCGAAACGCCAGTAGATTTGTATAACAATCCGCAGACGCACCCTGCTGCTCTCCCCAAGTTCATCAATATCGATACGCAACTTGGTTTGGAACTCTGCGGTGGAAATCACTCCCTGTATCTTCAACTGCTACAAAGTTTCACGCGCTCGCAACCAGCGACGCTGCTGCACTTTAGCGCAACCTGCGAGGCCGAATATACACAAGAAGAATTCAAACGCTTAATACATACCGTAAAAGGAATGAGTGGCACGATTGGCGCCTCACAGCTGGCTCAAAAACTAGCAATATTTGAGCAAGAATTAAAGAAAGTGGATGTAAAACACAATGTGATATTGATAGAAACTGCATTCAAACAAATCACACAATTGCTCGATCAATGCATCAGTGAAATCAATAATTATTTAGTACATCGAAAACACAACAATCCGCAAGCACATACTACAAATTCACTAATCCAAGCGAACATCGTAGAAATCACAAAAGAGCTGCAATTGCTATTACTGCGCGCAGACAGCGATGCAAGTGAGCTATTTCGGACCTACCGCTTATTATTTGAAGAAAAAATGGAAGCAATTGCTTTCAAAGATCTGGATAACGCCATGCGTGAATATGATTTTGATAAAGCAAATGCGATTTTGGAAGATGCATTGCAATCAAAACAAAACAAAAAACACGATTTAGAGTCAATATAGAAAATCAAAAAATTAACTCTTCAAGCCAAAGATATATTTATGACGCACCGCAATAATTTTAGCGTTATACTAGGCTTATCTTGTCCTGCGCTGGCATTCAAAAAGTTTCAGCAATAGGAAAGCAATTCCGTCAACAACAGGGAAAACGCGAACATGCTTTATCAATTACACGAATTAAACCGTTCATTCTTAACACCGCTAACGAAATGGGCTGAGGCATCTTCAAAACTATTTGCCAATCCAATTTCTCCACTTGCGTACACGCCCTACTCGCAAAGAATGGCAGCAGCATATGAACTCGTTTTTCGCCTTGGTAAAGAATATGAGAAGCCAGAGTTCAACATTCAATTTACCAACATCGGTGAAGAGAAAGTAGAAATCATTGAAGAAGTAACGATTTCTAAGCCATTTTGTAAGCTGATAAATTTCAAGAAAAATCTTCCTGAAAACAAACGCAAAACAAGCAAACTCGTTCAACCACGTGTGCTAATTGTCGCACCGCTATCAGGTCATCACGCCACCTTATTACGTGACACAGTTCGTAGTCTGTTGCCAACTCATGATGTGTATATTACCGATTGGATTGATGCCAGAATGGTACCGCTCTCGGTCGGTGCTTTTCACTTGCACGATTATATTTATTACGTTCAGGAGTTTATTCGTCACTTAGCGCCAGATTTACACGTGATTTCTGTCTGCCAACCAACCGTTCCGGTACTCGCAGCGATTTCATTAATGGCCAGCGACAATGATCCAGCATTGCCAAAAACCATGACGATGATGGGTGGACCAATTGATCCGCGCAAGTCACCAACGCAAGTCAATACCTTAGCTACAGAAAAAAAATTCTCTTGGTTTGAAAACTCAGTGATTTATAACGTACCGGCAAATTACCCAGGCTTTGGTCGCAAGGTTTACCCAGGCTTTTTGCAACATGCTGGATTTGTCGCCATGAATCCAGATCGCCACGCCCAAAGTCATTGGGACTTTTACCAGCATCTAGTACAAGGCGATGATGAATCTGCTGAGCAACATCGTAAGTTCTACGATGAATATAATGCAGTACTCGATTTGCCTGCTGAATACTATTTAGAAACGATCAAAACAGTCTTTCAAGAATTTCGTTTGCCACGCGGCACATGGCTAGTAGAAGGAAAATTAGTCCGTCCGCAAGATATTAAAACGGTCGCATTATTCACCGTCGAAGGTGAGCTAGACGATATTTCTGGTGCAGGTCAAACACAGGCAGCGCATGATTTATGTAGCAATATTCCACCATCAATGAAACAAGATTTCGTCGCGCCAGGTTGTGGTCACTACGGCATTTTCTCTGGTCGTAAATGGCGTGAAATTGTCTGCCCTAAAGTCATTGCTTTTATGGAAAAGCACGCTTAAATCTTCCAATAGCCAAATCAGCGTTTTATTTTTGATCCCATTGAATAAAACGCTGACTTAATTTTCTTCATCTTCGAGAAAAGATTCCTCTCACTTAAGAACGTAAAGTCATTGGAGTCTTGATTTACTTGCCATAAAAACCGATTCAATGAATACGTCGATAGTTTGAAACACAATCGCCTTCGTTATAAGCGCATTCAACTTAATTTCAAATTTATCAATTAGCCGAAGTCTACAATCTAGGCTATACTCAGACCTTTCCGTAAAACAAGATTGATTACCAGCTTGATCGAAATTGCCTTATTTGGCACTTCGCCTAGCTAATCATTTTTTGCCAACTTATGAAAAAAATTCAGTCCTTGGTGGCGATCACTTTCACAGTCTTGTCATTTTGTGTTCTCGCACAAACTGTCAACGCGCAAACAGAGACTCCAGCAGAAAGCTCCAAAACATTGAGTGCGCTGAAGGATCTGCGTGACCGAACCTCTGATCTCACCATCAATGCGATGAGCTTGCTCGGCATCAAATACAAACGTGGTGGCGATAGCCCTGAAAATGGCTTAGATTGCAGTGGATTCGTGCGCTTGGTGTTCAAAAACTCCAGCGAAACCGAGCTCCCAAGAACCGCGAAAGAAATCAGCGACAAAGGCGACAAGATCGCCCAAAAAGATATTAGGCCCGGTGATTTGGTGTTTTTTAATACGCTTAAAAAGAGCTTTTCGCACGTCGGCATTTATTTAGGCGATAGCAAATTCATTCATGCGCCTTCAGCTGGCGGCAAAGTCAGAATAGAAAGTATGAACGTGGCATATTGGAAAAAACGATTCAATGGCGCCCGTCGAATCAATGACGAAGACGCCGCAAAAAACTAATTATTATCGCTCTTGAAATGCACGGATCTTTTCTTTAATTTCCGACATTACGGCATTTGCAGCGCGCTCACCGGCCAAGATAGCAAGATTGCGACCATTAAAATCATTGCCCTTCATCGTCGGCAAATCAGGCTTAATCACGATATCCGCACTCTTCAATTCAAATTGATTGATGCTCTGCCCCATAATCGTAAACGTCTGCATCAAAATCTCAAGTGAACTACTCGCAGCCTGACCTTCCGGTGCCGATGAGATATTGACGGCAATTACAATATCAGCGCCCATATCACGCGCAAATCGGACTGGCACAGGAGACACCAATCCACCATCTACATAAAAACGGTCATTGATTCTCACTGGCTGAAAAACACCAGGAACAGAAGAAGATGCGCGTACCGCTAGACCCGTATTCCCACGTTGAAACAAAATCGGCATGCCAGTATTTAAGTCTGTCGCAACAGCACCAAATGGTTTCTTCAACTTTTCAATCGACGACTGCCCCACCATACGATTCACGTAATTTTGTAAGGCCTCACCTTTTAAAACACCACTACTTTTAGAAAAAAATGGCAACGACCAATCAGAAATCGTCGCCTCATCCATATCCAAAGCCATCTTCTGCAAGGTGTAGCCATTGTTACCTGCAGCATACATGGCACCAACCACACTACCCGCACTCGTACCAACGATCACGTCAGGAAAAATTCCCTGCGCTTCCAACACCTTAATCACACCAATATGCGCAAAACCTCGCGCCGCACCACCACCCAGAGCTAATCCAATGCGAACAGGCTTTAACACTTTAGGCGCAGGAACGACCACCGGCGTCGTGGCAAGCTTTGCCACTGGTGGTGCAACTGGCGGCGAACTAGCGCAACCAGCGAGTGTCAACACAAAAACGAATACAGAAAAAATAGAATAAGGAAAGGTAGTAAGCAACTGGCGCATATATGAATGTAAGAGCAATACAATTTGGCTTCGCAACGACAACATCAACGATCGCAAATTCAAAAAAAAGAGATTTTAATTTAGAAAAGGGGTGGACTGGTACGGCTAGATATCTTCAACTAACAAGCACAAATCACTAACCTAGTAATTATATGGTGGCACGTAGTTTTCTGTCCAAAATTCAGAAGGTCCTCCTCTAACTACACCAAACTTACGCAGGTGCTTGTGTATCAATTCTAAGATGGCATCAATACGATGAGAGACTTACAGACATCTTTTCAAGTGGATGTGTCAGATCACTCCTGAACTAATACACATTAAGTTCACTGTTACAAACAAAAAAGGTATTCGAATGTCCTCAATCTTCAATCCTCAATCCTCAATCCTCAATCCTCAATCCTCAATCAAAATATTGTCTAAATCTTTGCTGACGGCGACATAAATTTCGCGACATCGTGGCATTAATCGGTAGTCAAAATAAAGTTCCACTGAAAGACCTCGCTGCTGAAAATAGCCATGACATCCAGCAGGACTCTCACCCGTTGTTTCAATAGTTCCTCCGACATTACAATCCATCCAAATTGGCTCAGCGTTTTTCGCATGAAACGTTTTATCAATGGGAAAATATCTAATTCGTCCTTCAATTCTTTCACCCCGCTTTCGCAAGGACTCACGAAGACCCCACTCCTTAATATCGCGCTCAAAAAGTTTTGTCGGGCTCTCTGGCCCATAAATTCCTGGTGTCCACTTATATACAGAAGATTGATAATGTATCCCGACTACGCCCATATCATCTCTCTTTTCAAGGTCAACTAATTCTCCATTTTTCTCGTCAAATGCCTTATCTCTAAATACGAGTGTCGCATAACCCTTTCGAATCTTCACAGGAGGGTGATCATTCCAGCCTTGTGTAGTGACACCGATCCAATCGCCAGCCGAAAATCTCAGATGCACTGAAGTTGTTGCGCTCGGGTGAAATACACGGATCTCATTAATCGTCTTGCCGTCATTCACCACGCCATGCAAAGCATAATGCTCTGGCGTGCCTTCAATCGGCAAATGATCTTTGCAGGATGTTATGTTAACCAACAACAAAACTGTCGCTAGCATTCTTATTTTTCTCATATTCACTCAAGCCTTGGCAGGTTTACTTTGTACTCTAGTCGAATTTACATCAATCTGGAAGTGCCAGATGAAATATCGAAACTAATGAATCAATCGTTAAACTCTGTAAATATTGCACAAAATGAACGCAGATTGTTTCTAGAGGAATCCAAGCTCATCGAAAAATAACGGGAGAATGCGCTATTAAGCTTAGGATTAGATATGGTCGAGCAAACTGAATAGGCCAGCGAATTGAGAGCATAATTAATCGGAAGCTAGGCCAAAGCAAACCAATTACAGTCGATAGGAAATGGCATACCAGATGGCATACCGAACGAAGCACAAAAAAAAACCCTTGAAAATCAAGGGCTTTTTAATATCTTGGCGGAAGCGGTGAGATTCGAACTCACGAAGGGCTCTCACCCTCGCTAGTTTTCAAGACTAGTGCCTTCAACCACTCGGCCACACTTCCGTCTTTACAACTAAGAAACGCCTTGTTTTCACAAGTTATCTTCTAAGCCCGAAATTATATCTGATATTTGTAGTTTGAGGAGGTTTTTTTATTATTTATCTCGAATATTTAAAAAATCAGATCAGACTTAAGCAATCAATGTAGGCAAACTGATCTTTTTTGCGATCAAATCAGTAAAAACATCGACGTTTAATGGACGCGAAAATAAATACCCCTGAATTTCATCACACCCCATCTTTTGCAAGAATGCGAACTGTTCACGGTTCTCCACGCCTTCTGCGATGACGCGATGTTTCATTTGTTTTGCCATACTGATGATGGCACTCGCGATCGCGCAATCATCAATATCATCGGGAATCCCTTGTATGAATGAACGATCAATTTTTAAGGTATCAATCGGGAATTTCTTGAGATAAGACAAACTGGAATATCCTGTACCAAAATCGTCCAGCGCTAACTTAACTCCTAAGGCAGTGATCTCTGACATAATTTTCACAACACCTTCGGCATTCTGCATCAACATACTTTCAGTAATTTCCAATTCCAACCACAGTGGTGAAATTTGGTGTCGATGCAAAGCTTGTTGAACTCGTTCGGCTAATGAGTCGGTGAATTCCTTCGCAGACACATTCACAGCTATTCTAAATGGCGCAAATCCAGCATCTTGCCAAATCCTTGCTTGCGCGCAGGCTGTATCAAGAACCCAAGCATCAATTTGCAAAATCAAATTAGTTTCTTCTGCAATCGAGATAAACTCAATCGGCGAAATAATCCCATCCTTGGGATGCGCCCAACGAATTAAAGCTTCTGCGCCTAACACTTGCCCAGAATGTATATCCACCTTGGGCTGATACAAAAGAAAAAACTCATCACGTTGCAGTGCGCGTCGCAAACCGGACTCAAGATACAAGCGACCAGCAATCATGCGATTCATTTCAACATCATAAAATGCGTAGCTGCCGCTCGCCTTCTCGCTTTGTCGCTTTGCCTTAAACATCGCGATATCGGCTTTTTGCAATAGTTCCTCTGCATCTGATCCATCTTGCGGATAGATGCTGATACCAATACTCGCCCCAAGACGCAGTTCATGTCCATCGACGTGAAAAACACTTTCCAATGTCGCCAGCATTTTCTGTGCGACTAAACCAGTATGAAAGTGCTGCTTGATATCGAGCAAAGCCACAGCAAATTCATCGCTACCCAAACGTGCGATCACATCATTTTCACGTAATATTGATCGAAAACGTTCGGCTACTTGCTGCAACAATAAATCACCGATGCGGTGCCCGAGTGTATCGTTTATTGGTTTAAATCGATTCAGATCGATAAACATGACCGACATCGCAACTTCATTGCGTTGGCTCTGCTGTAGCGTGTTATCGATCAACTTCTTGAACAAAGTACGATTTGGCAGATCAGTTAGAGGATCGTAATACGCGAGATGATTAATTTTTTCTTCTGAGCGCTTTCTCTCGGTAATATCGCTCAAATAGCCGATCATGCCGATTGGTTGAGATTTCTCATCGAACAAAGTAGACAGACTAAGGCTAGCCCAAAAAATCTCACCTGTTTTTTTGCGTCGACGCACTTCCATTTCAGGGCCACCATGCTGGAGAAAAACATCGTGAACCGAAGCATCATCGCTCTCTTCCGCATCGTATAGAAATAAAATATTTTGACCGATCGCTTCGTTAGCGGTATAGCCAAATAATCGCTCAGCACCCAAGTTCCAGCTCAAAATAAACCCGGCCAAATCCATCGTAATCACGGACTCATGTATTTGATCCAAAATTTGCGTATGAATGGATTGCGCCCGTATGGCGCTATCAAAACGCGCATGCAAAGCCAAACGTGAATGAAACAATTTAGCGGTTAGCGCAGTAAGAAAGTTGAGTTTTTCCAAATCACTTTCTGATATGTGCCCTTGTTTGCCGGATAAAACATAATAATTTTCAGCGCAGATTTGTCGGTACACGACTTGATTCGAATCCGGCAAGTCCTTAGTGAAGGCAAGTTCACAGTCAAAGAAAATCACCTTTACTAAACGATTCACAGCACGATTCACCGCTTCAACTAAATTCTCATCTGTGTGATAAAGAATCGCCTCACAGAGTTCTGTGCCCAAAGTGAAATCGTTTTGTAAGTCAATCGTTGGGCGCATCACATATCCTGGCAAACCTGATTTACCCAGCAATAGGCATAAATCAAATTTTCGTAGTATGTATCAATGGATAGCTGACACTCCTGCATTCTTGTTTCATGTTCATTCGAAATTGAACGATCAGCTAATTCGACCAAGCGCAAGCTTTCTCCAAGCTTGCCGCTTCTCTCCAATAAAGCGTCGCGTACTTCATCAGATAAACTCAATGGTTTCACAATTTCCCACAGGGGACAGGCAAACAATAAATCCAATAGAGAAAACATGCCGACCATAAATGCGGCATCTTGCGCATCGCGGTCGCCGCCTTGTTCACGACAAATCGCTTCCATCATCGCCGCGCGATATGCTGCTCTGAGCATGAGAGGATTCAGACTGGTGCCTTGTGTGCTCTGGCGCGCATAAAGTAACAACTGCAGCCATCTTTGCAATTGTCGGCGCCCTAATAAATTAATCGCTTGTACAAAACTATTCACCTTGACTGTCTGTGCAAATGCAGCCGAGCTAACCAACTTAAACAACATAAAGGACAAAGTTGGATCTTGTTTGAAAAGATTTTCCAATTCTTTCGAATCAGCGTCTTTGGAAACAAGTCCCAATAGTTTTAATAGACGTGAGCGCGCGCTTGGATCTGCGCTGCGAGCTTGATTGGAACTTGAAAAAGCAAAATCACCCGAGAAAAAACTAAACCCAGCACTTTGCGCTTGTTCAAAATTCTGTATCGAGTGCAAATTCTTTGCCAAATGCTGGCTATGCTGCAAGTTCATCAACCAAGGTTGTATGTGCGATGGAATTCCTTTTTCACCATCGATTGCGATCCCGCGCGTATCTGGCCACAGCAACTGCGATTTCGAGCTAAATTCATCCATCATGACTCTGACGCCAGATTGATGCAGATGCTTCAATATTTGTTGTGCTTCTTTGGTATCACAGTTAGCTTCTTTAAAACACAGAACCACATGCTTACTATATTCGCGCGTTTCGAAATCGAGAGGTAGGCTTGAAGGGTGATCGAAGTGGATAAAAACTAAAAGCGAGGAAAGTTTGTCAAAAAAATCAATTTGACTTAAATACGCTAAAAATTCTAAGGATTGCGCGTCATTTTTTTCAATAAAACTCGGTAACAAACCAAGTATTTTTTGTTGATTGCTGACTATTGGCAGTAGAGTAGCAATTGGAATCATTAAATCCACGTTCCCTAATATCTAATTTTTAAGATCAAATGCTGTAAAGCAATTTATAGCTTGATAGTAAGTTGAAATTTACACAATTGCAAGCGCATTTCTCAGCTAAATTAGAAAATCTTAATTTTTATTCTGCCTCCCCACCAAAGTGAGGTTTTTATGAGTGAATCTAATAAAAATTAAGATTGCCGATTACAAAAATAATTCTTGCAAATCGTTCAGAAAACGTCGACCAAGTTCAGTTGGTTGGATACGAAGATGATCTCGTTCAATCAAGCCGCGTGTCTCTGCTTGATTCAGTACACCCTCAATTGAATTGATCAATAAACCCGTCCGCTCGTAGAAAAGCCCGGTATCAAATCCTAGATTCAATCGCAAAGCATTGAGCATGAACTCAAATGGCAGCGCATCTTTTGTTATCTCATGACTTTCTTGAATCGCATTCCCTAGACTAGCCGCTTCCATATAGGCTTTCGGCTGCTTATGCCTCACTTGACGGATGATTCGATTAGGAAAAGACAGTTTGGAATGTGCTCCAGCACCAACGCCTAGATAATCACCAAAATTCCAATAATTCAAATTATGTCGCGACGCGTGATTTGGTTTGGCAAATGCCGAAACTTCGTAGTGTTGGTATCCAGCATCCGCCATGCTTACCTGAATTTGCTCTTGCATTTCAGCACTTAAATCATCGTCAGGAATTGCTGGCGGAAATTTCGCGAAATAGGTATTGGGTTCCAAAGTCAAATGATAAAGAGATAAATGATTTGGATCAAAACTGAGTGCTGTCTGCAAATCCGCAATCGACTCTTGCAAACTTTGACCAGGCAATGCAAACATCAAATCTAAATTGAAATTTTCAAAGTTCTCTTGTGCAATCGCGATCGCACGACGTGCTTCATCGCCATTGTGAATTCGACCTAATGCGCTCAAATGTTTAGAGTTAAAACTTTGAATCCCTATCGACAAGCGATTGACTCCACTCACGCGATATTGCTTAAATTTCTCCGCCTCAAAAGTCCCTGGATTGGCCTCCATCGTAATTTCTGCGGCAGAATCAATCGGTAGCAAGGTGCGAATATCCGACAGCAATCGATCTAAACCCGCAGCCGACATCAAACTAGGGGTGCCGCCACCGATAAACACGGTGTAAATTTTGCGTCCCCAAATTAACGGCAGTGCTGCTTCCAAATCGGCTCTTACCGCACTTAGGTAAGCGGATTCATCAAATTGATTTTTGACCTCGTGTGAATTGAAATCACAATACGGGCATTTCTTCACACACCAAGGAAAATGGACATATAGCGAAAGCGGTGGCAAGGCACTAAGATTCAAAGCGCCAGCTGACAAATAATGGCTTTGTACTTGCGCTGGAATGTCACTCAAATTCTGTTGCCTGTCTTTTCCAACTTCATCGGCGTTGACTGGAGAAATTGGTATCGGCTTAATCGGGATCATTGTAATTTTTTGAGTAATTCTTGTAAGGCTTGAGCGCGGTGTGAAAGAAGATTTTTTTGCGTGGCTTCGAGCTCTGCAACTGTTTTATCAAGTGAAGGCAGATAAAAATAAGGATCATAGCCAAACCCACCCTCACCTCGCGCCACTTCAATTATCTGTCCACGCCAAGTTCCATCAGCGATAACAGGTTGTGGATCATTCGCGGAACGCACATAAACCAACACACAATAGTAATAAGCAGAACGATCAGTGTGTGTAGCCAAAGCTTCTATCAATTTTAGATTATTGCGCTGATCTGATTTTGGTTCGCCTGCATATCGAGCCGAAAACACCCCAGGCGCTCCGCCAAGCGCATTTACACAAATGCCAGAATCGTCCGCAATCGCGGGCAAACCGGTGAGCTGCGAAGCATGGCGCGCTTTTGCCAAGGCATTTTCGACAAAGGTGAAAAAAGGTTCGGGCGCATCCGGCACACCTAATTCAGCTTTCGCATGAAACTCAAGACCTAGCGGTGCGAGAATTTGTTGGAACTCTCTTAGCTTACCTTGGTTGTTAGAAGCTAAAACAATTTTTTGATTCATGGATTTTTTCGTTCATTCAATGAAGTCAGACGCCGAAAAAAGCATCGACACAAATTGGCAATTCAATCAGAACAGAGTCGTTCTAAGCAAAAGATTATGCGCAAAACGCACTTCACATTTCTTGCGCCATCAAGCAATTGAGAGCGCTTGCTTTTGCTTCACGATGATTTGTTGAATTCCCTCTTGCGCCAAATCTAATAATTGATTCAAAGCCTGACGATCAAATGCTAGACCTTCGGCAGTACCTTGTACCTCAATGAAATGACCATTCTCATCCATCACCACGTTCATATCTGTGTCGCAATTTGAATCTTCTGCATAATCCAAATCCAACACAGGTGTGCCATTAAACACACCAACAGAAATCGCAGCCAAGAAATGCTTTACTGGAATAGCGGTGATTGAACCCTGCGCGTGTAATTTTGTAAAAGCATCATAAGCTGCAACCATGGCACCCGATATCGCCGCTGTGCGCGTGCCACCGTCGGCTTGAATCACATCACAATCTAAGTGCAAGGTGCGTTCGCCAAAACTTTCTAGATCAAATGCTGCGCGCAATGAACGTCCGATCAAACGCTGAATTTCTTGCGTGCGCCCAGATTGCTTACCTTTCGCAGCTTCTCGATCCATACGCGTATGTGTTGATCGTGGCAGCATTCCATATTCTGCGGTCAACCATCCCTGCCCTTTACCTTTTAAGAAGCCGGGCACTTTCTCCTCAATCGAAGCGGTACAAATCACCTTTGTATCACCAAATTCAACCAGAACAGAACCTTCTGCATGCTTGGTAAATTGCCGTGTAAATTGAATTTCTCTTAGCGCATTTGCTATGCGCCCACTTGGGCGTAAAAAATCAGACATATTATTAACTCTTGTTTGTTAGCTTCGTAGAATTGTGAATTGCATTGCGTATTTCATTGATCGCTTTTTCGATTTCTTCGTCATTAAAAATATCATCTTCAACCGGATCGTCGCCATCCATCGGGACTTGAATCGTAGTCGCAATCGAACCAATTGGTAAGGTATTGGTAGAAATGATCGACGAGTTTTCGAGGATGTCATTTCCTTCCCACATCATTGCCAGTGCGGTCGCATTATCACCTTGACGCCCTGCAATTTCGACCGCGGAACGAACCAATTCTGGAATGGCACGAACAATCGTTTGCTCATGTAGTCGTTGCGCTAACACATGATCCGGCAACACTCCCCATAGACCATCAGAACACAACAAAATCAAGTCACCAGCTTGTAGTGAAGCACGGCGAGACAATTCAACTATTGGGGCATTTGGCGCACCAAGGCAATTAAACAATTTATTTCTATCTGGATGCGTGTTGCGCTCTGATGGATCAACTTTGCCTTGTTCAATCAGTGTTTCTAAACGAGAGTGATCTTTGGTACGCAATAAAATCTGGCCATCACGCATCCAATATAAACGTGAATCACCACAATGCGCCCAATACGCATTTCCATTTTGAATCAAACACGCGACGATCGTCGTCCTTGGCGTCTCAGGTAGATTTTTTAATTGACGAAATCGGTGGATTTCATTGTGTGCGGATAAGAAGCCTTTTTCCAAAAACCGTTCTGGCTTATCGATCATTGGATGAGCTTGCTTCTGGAACAAACTACCGATCGTTTGCATCGCAATCGTGGCCGCCATCTCACCCATGATGTGACCACCCATTCCATCCGCCAACAGCAATAAAATCGCATCTCGGGTAAAGCTGTAGCCCATGCGATCCTGATTAACCTTGCGTCCGCCGATATGACTTTCTTGATAGACTGAAAAGCGCATAAATTTACTGTTTTTAATGAGTATAAAAGCTTAGAACTTCACCAATACCGATTGCCACCATCCACTGTAAGAAACGCCTCGCTAAGTGGAACGCTTATTCAGTTTGTGAAAGTAAATATCAAGAAATCGTGTCCTCTTGGATCGTCGTAAAATCTCTGTCGTCAGAATTTTTTCCATTCTTCCCGATCAAAGAGGAAATCTTTAATTTCGCTCTTTCAAAGAATCCAATTTCACGCTGTGGTGGCGCTTTGGTAGACAATGCTTTTTGTAGCGCAAAGACACTTTGTGGTCGTTCCATCGGATCGAGCTTTAAACACATACGCACCACATCGATCAACTCGGCTGAATAAGTGCCTTCTAATTTTTTATAATGCGCTTCCATCTTGTCGTTTGTTTTGCGCTGATCAGATGGTTGCGGTGGCGCACCAACCATACAAGCAAACATTGAGGCGCCGATACTATAAATGTCAGTCCACGGGCCAAGATTACTATTTTTTACATATAACTCGGGAGCAGCAAAACCCGGTGTATACATTGGATACAACTTAGGCATATCAGTTTTGAGAGTTTGACGTGCAGCGCCAAAGTCCAACAGAATCGGCGTACCATCCATGCGCAAATAAATATTGGCAGGCTTAAGATCGAGATGCAGCAATTTGTTGGTATGCACCTCACGCAAGCCATTCATTACCAAATTAAACATTTTACGAATGAAACGTTCCGATACAAGCGGTTTCTCGCCTTTATCGCGACGTCGTAAAATATGTTCTTGCAATGAGCGTCCTGATTCGTAAGCCATAACCATGTAAACCGTCTCATTGGCACGAAAAAAATTGATAACGCTGACCACATTTGGGTGAGAAATACGCGCTAAGGCGCGCCCTTCTTCGAAGAAACACTTCAATCCGATTCGATAGACTGGAAAATTTTCAGCTGAAATTGCAGGGACTAGCTCACCAACCTGACGCAAGGCTAAAGAACTTGGCAAATACTCCTTAATTGCCACCGCGTTACCATCTTCGTCTGACGCCAGATATACAATACTAAAGCCACCAGAGGCAATTTTCTTTACAATACGGTATCCGGCAATTTCTAAACCATCCGGCAAAGGTGCATTATTTTGTGCAGCCATAATAATTGTGGTCCTATATGATTCTGTGTGATCCCTTGCGATCCAGCCGAATCACAACAACGACTGAAGCAATTTAGCTAAGGAAATACTTTACGCATTGTACAGCGTCACTTTTGCTGCATCGATATTTGCAAGATAAATAATCAATCATTCATTCGCAATTCGCATAATCGCAACACGAAACAAAGGAATTCAATTGAGCATTTTTAGCATGACTGGTTATGCTACCAGTACCAAAGAAACTGAGAACGGCACAATAACCATAGAAGTGAAGAGTGTCAATTCACGCTTTCTCGATTTACAGTTCCGCATTAACGATGAATTTCGTGCGATTGAACCCTTGTTTCGTGATGCCCTGACAAAAAAAATCGCTCGTGGCAAAGTGGAGTGTCGCTTTAGCTTCGGCAAGAAAAATGCAGATAGCAAACAAAAAACACTGAATCAAGCGCTCTTGATTCAATTAAAAGAATTTCAAGAAAGCTTAAAGACGAGCTTCCCAAGCTCTGCTGAATTAAGTATGAATGATCTGCTCCGTTGGCCTGGCGTTATTGAAGAAGCGGAGATTAATTCTGACAATTTACAAGAAAACATCAACCAAGTTATTGAGCAGACCATACAAGACTTTATCCAAAGTCGAGAGCGTGAAGGTGCCGCGCTAGCAAATGTGCTACTACGCTGCGTCGATGAAATGGAAGCGATCGTTATAAGAATCACACCATTACTACCAACAGTTCTTCAACAGTTCCAACAAAAAGCCGTGAATCGACTAGAAGAAGCACTGGGACTCGCACTAGATAAGCCGGATTGCGCTGCTGCCCCAAGCATCTCTCGCGATGAAGTGATGGATAGAATTCGACAAGAAGTCACTATGTACGGCATTCGAATTGATGTGAATGAAGAGTTGGCTCGCCTCTCTGGACATTTGGCTGAAACCCGTCAAATTATTAAAAAAGGTGGTCAAGTTGGCAAACGACTCGACTTTATGATGCAAGAGCTTAATCGTGAAGCAAACACTTTAGGATCAAAGGCAGCACTCAAAGAACTAGCCGACGCGTCGATGGAATTAAAGCTACTAATCGAACAAATGCGCGAGCAAGTCCAAAACCTTGAATAATCGCCCCTCTTTTTACCAATTAAATACATAAAACACCATGCGAACTAGTCCACTTACCTCTGGTAGCTTGTTTATGGTTTCTGCACCGTCCGGTGCAGGAAAATCGTCTCTCGTTAACGGCCTCTTGAAGTTAGAGCCGAAACTTAAATTATCTATATCGTTTACAACCAGACCACCCCGACCCGGTGAGGAAAATGGACGTGAATATCATTTCATTACACCAGATGATTTCTTAACACGGAAAAATCGTGGGGAATTTTTGGAATTTGCTGAAGTGCATGGCAATTATTACGGCACCTCAAAAATTCTCATTCAAGAGGCGATGCAAGCAGGCACCGATATTTTGCTAGAAATTGATTGGCAAGGTGCCCAACAAGTTAAAAAACAGTTTCCATATGTCGCGAGTATTTTTATTTTGCCTCCGTCGATCGAAGCACTCGAAGAACGTTTAAATAAACGCGGACAAGACTCGCAAGAGGTGATAACACGTAGAATTTTAGCGGCGGGAGGCGAAATGGCGCACGCTCCAGAGTTCGAATATGTTATCATCAACCAAGATTTTGAATTAGCGTTATCAGAATTGAGTGCTATCGTTAAGGCCACTCGCTGCCGAACCTCGCAACAAATCGTGCGCAATGCCACTGTGTTCTCTCAGTTAGGCATACAAATCACTACCTCGTTTTAAGGAAATATCATGGCTCGTATTACCGTTGAAGACTCTCTCAAACAAATCCCAAATCGCTTCCAATTGACTTTATGTGCTACCTACCGCGCACGCCAATTGTTGCAAGGTCATACACCAAAAGTCGAAGCAAAAAATAAGCCAACAGTAGTTGCCTTACGCGAAATCGCGGATGGCAAAATTGGCATTGAAATGTTGAAAAAAGTCCCATTCTAATTTCGAATTGCGCGACTAAAGTGAAACGGCTATGGATAACAAGTTATGAATTTGCAAGACGACAAATTATCTATCGCCGTTCCAAGCCAAGCTGAGTCATCGTCAGTTACGGCTAGCATTGCCAACAGCTCTGCCAACTCAGCAAACACCAAAAAACCTCGCATCAACACCCACGCTCCAAGCACTCCGACTCCAAACACTGGGGTAGCATCCATCACCGATTTAACCAACCGTCTATCTGAATACCTTTCACCTGCAGACTTAAAGCAAGTCAAAGAAGCCTATCGCTTTTCCGATGAAATGCACTTAGGCCAGGTCAGAAAATCTGGCGAGCCTTATATCTCACATCCAATTGCAGTTGCCGAAATTTGTGCAGAATGGAAGCTCGATGTGCAAGCAATCATGGCGGCTTTGCTGCACGACGTGATGGAAGATCAAGATGTCAAAAAAGAAGAATTAATTGAGCGCTTTGGTGCTCCAGTAGCTGCACTAGTTGATGGTTTATCAAAATTAGAAAAAATAGAATTTCAAAGCCACATCGAAGCACAAGCAGAAAATTTCCGCAAGATGCTATTGGCAATGGCACGTGATGTACGTGTTATCTTGGTCAAGTTAGCAGATCGGCTGCATAACATGCGCACCCTTGGTGTGATGTCGCCCGAAAAACAGCGCCGCATTGCAAGTGAAACGATGGAAGTTTATGTCCCGATTGCACATCGCTTAGGGCTGAACAATATTTACCGCGAACTGCAAGATTTATCCTTCGCACACATCTACCCTATGCGTTATCGCACCTTAGCAAAAGCCATTAAAGCTGCACGGGGAAATCGACGCGAAGTAGTCAATAAAATTCTGGCCGCAGTCAAAACGACACTAGCCGATGCGGGTCTAGAAGCACAGATTGATGGCAGAGAAAAAACCCTGTACGGGATCTACTGCAAAATGCGCGATAAGCAACTTAGTTTCTCGCAAGTGCTAGATATTTACGGATTCCGTATTGTCGTCGATAATTTTCAGAATAGTTATTACGCACTCGGTACTTTGCATGCATTGTATAAACCAATGCCTGGCAAATTCAAAGACTATATCGCTATTCCAAAGTCAAATGGATACCAGTCACTCCACACAACCTTGATCGGCCCCTACGGAACACCCGTCGAATTTCAAATTCGAACCAAGGAAATGCATCGCGTTGCTGAGTCTGGTGTTGCAGCGCATTGGCTATACAAAAACGAAGATGCGAGCCTGACTGACCTACAACAACGCACGCATGCGTGGTTACAGTCTTTACTCGACATCCAAAAACAAACTGGTGACTCCGCTGAATTTTTGGAGCACGTCAAAGTCGATTTGTTTCCTGATTCGGTTTATGTGTTCACACCGAAATCGAAAATTTTTGCTTTACCTCGTGGCGCAACGGCACTGGATTTTGCTTACAACATTCATACCGACATTGGCGATCAAGCGATCGCTACAAGAATTAACAACGAGCCAGTTCCACTTCGAACAGAATTGAAAAATGGTGATATCGTCGAGATTATTACTTCACCAAACTCTCGACCAACACCGAATTGGCTAACCTATGTACGCACCGGAAAAGCACGCTCTGCGATTCGTCACTATTTAAGAACGATTAATCTGAATGAATCGACCGAGTTGGGCAAACAACTTTTAGCACAAGCTTTGGTCTCGCTCCATTTAAATCCTGATCTGCCTGATACCTTAATCGACAAATTACTCAACGAGTCGAGTGCAAATACCTTAGAGGAGTTGCACACCGATATCGGGATTGGCAAGCGGATGGCGGCACTTGTTGCGCGTCACATCTTGGATTTGGTAGAGAATGATTCTCCTTCAATTCCATTCCAACATATCGGCGATGAAAAACTGAGCAAACCCGACCCGGTGATTATCTATGGTAGCGAAGGCGTTTCAGTGCAATTGTCACCCTGTTGTTTACCAATTCCTGGCGACAGCATCGTTGGTCAATTGAAGCGTGGCCAAGGACTGGTCGTTCATAGCAATGACTGTAAGAATGCGAAACGCTTACAAGTGAAAGAACCAGATCGCTGGATCGATGTCACATGGGGCGAAGATTTAAATCGTCGATTTGATTGTCGTATTTCGGTGATCGTCAATAATGAGCGCGGCGCGTTAGCGCGGATCGCGGCAGAAATTGGCGAAGCCGATGCAAATATTATTCACGTCAATATGGAAGACGGCGAATCAAAAGACATGACTAAGATTTACTTCACGATTCAAATTGTTGATCGCGTACATCTCGCGCGAATTTTACG
Organism: Affinundibacterium macrobrachii; assembly: GCF_014652415.1. GTDB lineage: Bacteria > Pseudomonadota > Gammaproteobacteria > Burkholderiales > Burkholderiaceae_D > Undibacterium > Undibacterium macrobrachii. The sequence continues at coordinate 385,243 of NZ_BMYT01000004.1, read as the reverse complement.
CAACGTCAAACATCTGAATGGCGTTAGCAAAATTCGTCGCGAATATGTGTAAGAGAGACTAGCTGGATCGCTGCGGATATTGCACATCTAGAATCACTAACTCTTCCGTCCCCTGCGGCGTTTTCAAACTAACTGCATCGCCGACCCGTGCTTTTGTCAGCGCCCTTGCTACAGGTGAGATCCAGCTAATTTTGCCGTTTAAAGGATCAAACTCATCTACACCGACGATACGAATAACTGTGACGTCGCCGTGCTGATTTTCATATTCAACCGTTGCACCAAAAAAAACCTGATCGGAACCGGAATGGACACTGGGATCAACAATTTCGGCAAGATCAAGGCGCTTTGTTAAAAAACGAATTCGCCGATCAATCTCGCGTAGACGACGCTTGCCATAAATATAGTCGCCATTTTCAGAACGATCTCCGTTCGAAGCCGCCCACGATACGATTTTCACCACTTCAGGGCGCTGATTATCGATCAAATCTAATAATTCGGTTTTCATTCTTTGATGCCCTTCTGGCGTCAAATAATTTTTTACCCCTGGAGGAATGGGTGGCGCGCCGAACTCTTCATCGTCGTCTTGATCATTTTCTTTCACAAATGCTTTACTCACTTCACGTCTCTCATTGTCTGTTTCAACGCATCAAAAATAATGATGACTAGGGCCTAATTTTACCTTGATACAAGCTACGTACTCGATAAGTTGAAGCAAATCCTTTGGCGTACTTTATTTCCATGGTGCATCATGCAATAATGCTCAGAAACTCGGCTACCTTAAATATCCAAATCATCGATAAACTGGTTTGCATACTTAAGGCAAAAAAGCAGATTCGCATTCGCTATGCGCCAATATTCTTATTGATTTTATCGAGGATATTCCGCTAGTGACGCTACAATAAACCAAGCATTGAGAGTAAGCTTAAAGCGATAGGCACTTCACCAAGAAAGACTTATGCATGACAAAAAATGCCCGCATTAAATTAATGATTGTTGACCCTCATCCTGTAGTACGTGCTGGCATTCGTTTTTTTGTTCAAGACCATATCGACTACGCAATCGTTGCGGAAGCAGTCTCTGGACAAGATGCGATTCGCATCGCACGTCAAACTGAAATCAACATTATGTTGATTGAGATCGCGCTAAATGACCGTAATGGCATGGATGTGATCAAACAAATCAAACGTGAATTCCCTGATATCGCACTCATCGTTTTTTCTTCGCACCGCGAAGATCAATATGCAATTCGTGCACTTAAGGCAGGTGCCTCTGGATTTTTGAGCAAACAATGTGATCCCGACGAGCTCTTGTCGGCCATCAACCAAGTGGCTTCTGGACTCAAATTTATCAGCCCGGAACTTGCACAAGAAATGGCGAATAACCTGAACAACGAACATGCGAACGAGCCGCACAAATTACTATCCGATCGCGAATATCAAACAATGATGATGATTGCCTCAGGAAAAAGTGTCAGCGATATCGCACGTGAATTATCCTTATCGGTAAAAACCATCAGTGAATATAGGGCTAGAATTTTAATCAAGATGAAATTACGCCACAACGCAGAGTTGACACACTATGCGATTAAGAATGAACTGGTAGAATAAAAACTTCGTTTGCACTGAGCCTTGATCTAGCTATTTCAGCTGCGAGCTTAGCTGCACTTTGCTGAAAGAACGTCATGTCAGACAAGCCCAATAATTCAGTGCCAAAAACGCCGACCGATATCGCACGCGAGACATTTAAACGTCTGGCAATTGAGCGCATTGCCCCTACACCAGCAGCATACAAAAAGCTGTATGTGGAAATATCGGGTGTCGACGATGACGAGCCTGTGAAAGTTGAAGTTCCCAAGATCAATTCGATCAACACGCTTGATCCGAACGAAGCGGAAAATCTGCTCTCCAAGTTTGCAAACAGCTTACAAAAATCTAGTGGGGAACTCGCCAATTTTGGCCATCGATTTAGTCGCGCATTAAAAGCAAAAGATTGGGATGACTTTAGCAAGGGCTTAAACGAACTAGCAAACAAAGTTAGCAACAAACCTTCGATCAGTTTAGTTGACACTGTAGCCCCCACACCAGCAACAGTGAATGCATTACCTAAACGAATTTCACTAGTCGATGACGAGTCAGAAGAAAATCAAACAGAGAGCTTACTAAAGGATTTGCTATTCCGTACCTTAGGAATGGCGCTGAGCTCTCTACTCAAGCCCAACCCTGCACTTGCTGCAGAATCCGAATCACTCGCTAATGCGGTAAAAACTGCCTCAAGTGAAGCAGAATTCAATAGTATCAATTCACGGTTAAAACAACTGTGTTTTCAAATTGAACTAAAAAGTGGCGATACCGCAGAACAGCAAGAACTCTTACTTCGCTTATTCTCACTACTATTAGAAAATGTCCGAGAATTACTCGACGATGATAACTGGTTACGCGGACAGATCGAAGTCGTACAAAACCTGATTGCAGGACCGATTGATCATCGGGCGCTACAAGAAGCCACTCGCAGTCTAAAAGATGTCATCTACAAACAAGGTGCGTTAAAGCATAGCTTGGCAGAGTCAAAAACCTCGGTCAAAAATATGATGGCGACATTTATCGATCGACTCGACGTCATGACGAGCACCACCACCAATTATCAACAAAAAATTAGTGGCTTCTCGAAAGAAATTAGCAATACACGTAATACTGCAGAAGTAGAACACATCATTCGTGAAATCTTGAATGAAACAGAAACGATTCAATCTGAAGCAAGCCGTTCCCAGCAAATTATGCTGGCTGCACAAAAAGAGGTCAAAGAAGCTGAAATTCGTATCAAAGAATTAGAAGATAAACTAAGCCAAATGAGTGAATTGGTCCGAGAAGATCAATTAACCGGCAGTTTAAATCGTCGCGGCATGGATGACATATTTGAGCGTGAAGCAGACCGCGCAGACCGCCGTGGTACAAGTTTATGTATCGCCATGCTTGATTTGGATAACTTCAAAAAACTAAACGATACGCACGGCCACGCTGCCGGTGATGAAGCCTTGATTCATGTAGTAAGAATCGTCAAACAAACATTGCGATCCATCGATGTTATTGCGCGCTATGGTGGCGAAGAATTTCTCATCGTCATGCCAGAAACAAATTTGGATGAAGCTGCAAAGGCTATGACCAGAGTGCAAAGAGAACTCACAACACACTTCTTTACCGCAAACGACCAACGCCTATTTATTACATTTAGCGCCGGTGTCGCTTTACGAGTACCGCACGAGGCACAAGATTCTGTAGTGAAACGTGCGGACAAGGCGATGTATGAAGCAAAAAAAACCGGCAAGAATCGGGTTATTGTTGCGCAGTAGGACACTGAACTATGATGCTAATGCCATGCAGTCCTTCCAGTTACCAAGATTTTTTCTATAACTGATAAAGTCAAAATGCTAGATCCCCAAGTTCATGGAAATCTAGCATCAGAAAAATCTCGCTAATCAGTAGTCAGTATGACGACATTTTTACACGTTGTTAAGTAACGCCGGCTCTACTCCACTTAAGCAATGCGCTTCAAAAAACCATCCGGGGCGACAGTGATCTGCAACTTGTGGTGCATATTTTTATCGATCACAAATTCATTGTGGGATTCAAGATAAGTATGTACTGCTGTCTTAGGGCTATTACCAGGACTCCAAGGACGATTATCAAAGACATCTGCAGGAACATCTTCCACAAATGTATCAAATACCACGCAATAGCTATCCTTGCTAACCAATCTAGCATAAGCGTTTAGCTCAGCCAACACATGCTCATGCGTGTGATTCGAATCCAAGAATACCAACACTTTCTTTTTATCTGCGACCAGCTCTTCAACTTGACGAACAATCTCGGGCGCTACGCTTGAACCTTGTAGCATCTTGATGCGCTTGGACATCGGATGCTGCAAGATAGCTTCACGGTTATGTTCTCGAATATCAATATCAACGCCAATGACAAAAGCATTCGGGTTACCACCGCAAGCGGCATTTAATTCTAATAACGAAGCTGAGTAAATAATTGAGCCGCCATGCGCGATACCAGTTTCGATAATCACATCAGGTTGTACTGTCCAAATCAATTCTTGCATCGCGATCATATCGATAGGATTTTGAATAATAGGACGGCCTAACCAAGAAAAATTATAAACATACTGGCGACGCATGCTTTGTTCTAGCCAAACTCTCGATTGTTTTTGAAACTCAACATCACTTGCTAGTGCTTCAATGCGTGCTTCTCGCTCTTTCTCAAACTGCTGTATCGGATTCATATCGCCTCGCCGTAATATTGAAGAAGACTTGGCAAATCCTGCACCAAATCATGCGTTCTAAAACCAACTATGGATTCTACTTTTTTTGTCTCTATACGCGGAAATTTTATTGCAGGCGCATTCGCTTGAAACTCGCAAATTACACCAGCACTTGTCAAAAAATCGGCAATCATTCTATTCGAAACATTTCGCCCGGAAGCTAAATTAAAAATACCCGTCGCATCGTGCAATGCAATCTGTGGTAGTGCCAACACGACGTCCTTCACTGAGATAAAATCTTTCTCCGATTCTGGTGAGCTACCAAACTGAACAGATTTGAAACGCGCCGCTGCGCTCAAAATCTCTGCCAAAAAATTCTGCGGCGGCATTTGCTCCCCATAGACATTCGAAAGCCGCACAATCTTCACTGGACGACCACTTTGCAAACACAAGCTTTCACCCATCAATTTGGATAAGTTATACAGATCACCCGCAATTTCAGGATTGACTATAAGCGCCCCCGTCTCAGAGGTCGAAGACGCATTCGCATAGACACGTGTACTCGACAAATAAGTCAGTGAATCAAACTGCGCAATTTGTAGCCACTTCGCCAAATAACTGACGTGCGCTTCAACCGTATCGAATGGTCGTTGTCGAAAATCTGCGGTTAATCCAGCGCAATAAAATAGATGTCCGTAAGCACGATTAGCCTGCGGTTGTACATCGCGCGCAATTACTTCACAAGTCCAGCCAATACTACGCAGATGTGTAAGCAAGTGGCTACCAACAAATCCACGCGCACCAATCAGCGTTGCATGTAAATCCTTCGTCATTCACGCCATCCTAAGTGCCGCAGAGGATTCCCTGCTTGTATCGAATAAGCAGGAATTTCTCCTCGCACTAACGAGCCAGCGCCAATCACGCAGCCAGTACGCAAAATTGCACCATCCAAAATGATGACGTTTGCGCCAATCCACACATCATCCTCAATCACGATGCCACCGCGGCTAGGTAAAAATCCTTGCTGGTTGATTTTGCGAGATTTATCTTTATACGCATGATTGACTGGCGCAAAAGTACAGTTTGCTGCGATAGCAACGTCGTTTCCGATGCTTATTCCATTTCCGGTGTAGAGGACACAACCCGAGTTAATCACCGTTCTTTCACCGATGACTACATTGCCTGTACCACCAGCGGGTTTCACTTTGACAAAGCTGTCGATACTCGAATACGCTCCAATCACAATGCGCGTACCGCGTATGGAATCTTCGATATCGGCGAATTTTGAAATTTTTGCTTGCGGATGAATCTCAATCAAAGTGATACTCCTTAATCACAATCAAAAAATTCGCAATTGCGGAATCGCGATGACAAATTGTGCGCCCCACTCTCTTACAAATGATAATTCTTGCGTGATTTCTTGCTCTAAATTCCACGGAAAAATAATGACTCGATCGGGACGATGCTGCCGTAAATAATCGATATCTACAATCGGTATCCGACTACCGGGTAAATACTTTCCTTGTTTTTGTGGGTTTTTATCGACTACGTATTCAATTAAATCACTGCGTATTCCCGCAAAATTTAACAATGTGTTGCCCTTTGCGGCAGCCCCATAGGCCGCAACCAGTAATCCATCACGTTTAAATTGAATTAACTGCTCCAGCAAAGCATATTTAGCGCGATCGGCATTATTCTGCAATCGTAAATAAAATGTATCACCTAACATTCCAGCAGCTTCTTCTTGCTGTAGACATTCCTTAACACGATCTGAGACTAAATGATGTGAACCCGCTTGAGCAAAAACGCGTAGACTACCACCGTGAGTAGGCAAGAATTCGACATCAAATATATACAAACCATTTGCTTCAAATATTTTTTTGACCGCTGTTAACGATAAATAAGAATAATGCTCATGGTATGCCGTATCAAATTGATTGAGATTGACCATATTTAGCAGATGAGGAAACTCAAAGGTTGCTACACCAGTAGACTTCAGCAATGTCGCAAACCCACGAACAAAGTCATTAATGTCAGGTACATGCGCCAGCACATTATTGGCCGCAATCAAATCCGCCTGTTTGCCCTCTAAACTTAATTGAGCAGCAAGCGACTCTCCGAAAAATTCTTCAATGATTTCTATCCCTCGTTGCTTAGCAGCCGCCGCGGTACTGCGCGTCGGCTCAATACCGTAACAAGGAATACCTAGGGCTTGTACATATTGCAGAAGATAACCATCATTGGCAGCGACTTCCACCACTTTGCTTTTCGAATTCAAACTAAAGCGTTGCTGCATCGTTTGCACATAATGCTTTGCATGGGCTAACCAAGAACTCGAATAAGAACTGAAATAAGCATAGTCTTCGGTGAACAAAGACTCACGCTGAGAAAAATCCTCGGTTTGTACCAAATAACAGGATCGGCACAACAGCAATTTCAATGGAAAATAAGACTCAGGAAGCGACAACTGTGCTTTGCTTAAATACGAATTTGATGGCGGCGCAGTAGCTAGATCAAGACAGACGAAATCAAGCTGGCTCGAGCAATGACGGCATTTCACAGTTTGACTCCTTCAAAATTCTCTGTCAGAAAAGCGAACGCATTGTCGCGCTCCGACCTTTGCGTCACGGACAAAGGCCAGGTCAAGCCGAGTCGAGTATCAAAGGCGTTCAATCCGGCTTCATAATCCGGGGCATATTTCGCACTATGGCAGTAAAACATATCGACCTTGTCAGTTAAAGTTTGAAAACCATGTGCACAGCCTGGTGGAATTAACAAGCTTGTTTGATTTTGAGCAGAAAGCTCTATCGCGACATGCTGAAGAAAGCTGGACGATCCATGTCGGACATCAACCACCACATCCCAAACTGCACCTGCGAAACATGACACAAGTTTGCTCTCCGCATAAGGTGTCAACTGATAATGCAAACCTCGCACTGTTCCTTGCTGCGCTGTAAAGCTATGGTTGATCTGAGCAATTTGCCCCTCCCATCCAAGTGATTGCATCGTATCTGCACAGAAAATCCGCTCAAAAAAACCACGCTGATCGCCACGTTTGATGCGCTCAATAACGTAAAGCCCAGAAATCGCAGTCGGCTTAGCAACTAACCCATTTTGTCCGCTCACATTAGGCCCTTAAATCCGTGTTCACTTTAACTTGCAGCGCGTTTCTTCTCAACTTTCGCCAAACAAATAGGCATCCATATCAGCTGCACATAATTTAGCTGCACTAGCTCCGTGCAAATAGGATTTGTACCAATCCATGCTACGTTGAACAGCTTCTTTCAAATTCCAACGTGGATAAACCCCTAACTGCTTTTTCGCTAAACCATTATCTAAGTGTAATAACCCAGCCTCATGTGGACCTGCGATCTGTTCTGCAAATTTGACTGTCCCTGAACCAAAGCTTCGCTGCGCTTGTTCTATAACCTCACGTACAGTTACCGCATCGATAATGTCTGGACCAAAGTTGTAGGCATTACTCAATTCAGGTCCAGCGCTACAGTTTCGCGCCAAATTTTGTGCCAATATCAAATACGCACATAATGGTTCTAACACATGTTGCCACGGTCGAATCGCATCGGGACGGCGGATATCTAATTCCTGCTGCTGCGACCAAGCGCGTACCGCATCGGGTATTAGTCGATCAGCAGCCCAGTCGCCACCACCGATAACATTACCAGCTCTTGCTGTCGCGACACCGATATGCTGCAGAAAACACTGTTTATAACTACTTACTAAAATTTCACAAGCTGCTTTACTGGCGCTGTATGGATCATGCCCGCCTAGAGCATCATGCTCTTGGTATGCCTGTCCACTCTCATTATTTTTATAAACTTTATCCGTGGTCACGATTACCATAGCGCGAATTGAGGCTTGTGTTCGAGCGGCCTCCAACAAATTCAAAGTACCGACAAAATTGCTGGTCATGGTGGCAAAAGGATCGAGATAACTCTGCTTAACTAAAGCTTGTGCTGCGAAGTGAAAAACAATTTCTGGATTTGCCCTCGCTAACCACGCACCTAAAGTGTCTGCATTGCGAATATCACCGATTTGACTATCGATATGCGTTTCAACTTGCGCACTCGTAAATAAATTTGGCTGCGTGCTAGGAGCCAATGCATAACCATAGACTTGAGCACCTAATCGCGTGAGCAACAAGGCCATCCAGCTTCCTTTAAAACCGGTATGCCCAGTTAATGCCACACGTCGTCCGCGCCAGAAAGCTGGATCGGGATTCGCGCCAATAGAGCTCACCAACATTTCCACGGTGCTCTCCCGCTTTGCCATAGATCTTCCAACATATTTTTTTCACGCAAGGTATCCATCGGCTGCCAAAAACCTGAGTGTTCAAATGCCATTAATTCCTGACTTTGCGCCAAACTGGTCAATGGTTCAGATTCCCAACTCGTCGAATCTGCCGCAATCAAATCGATTACCTTGGGCGATAACACGAAAAAACCACCGTTAATCCAACCGCCATCGCCGCGCGGCTTTTCGACAAAGCCTTTAACAAAATCGCCATCGCGCTCGAGCGCACCAAAACGACCAGGTGGCAATACTGCAGTCACTGTCGCCAATTTTCCATGTTGCCGATGAAAAGCCAATTGTTCTGTAATGTTGACGTCAGACAAACCATCGCCATACGTGAAACAGAATGCCTCTTCGTCTTTTAGATACTGCGCAACACGTTTTAATCGACCGCCCGTCATCGTGTCTTCACCAGTATCAACCAACGTCACGCGCCAAGGCTCTGCATGATGTTCATGTACTTCGACCTGATTAGTTTTCATGTCAAAAGTAACGTCCGACATATGCAAAAAATAATTCGCAAAATACTCTTTAATTAGATAGCCCTTATAACCACAACAAATCACAAAATCATTCACCCCATGAGCAGAGTAGGTTTTCATAATGTGCCAAAGAATAGGATGCCCGCCAATATCAATCATTGGTTTTGGCTTTAGATGCGTCTCTTCAGAAATCCGCGTGCCTAATCCACCTGCCAAGATCACTGCTTTCATGCTGAACCCTTCTCACAATAGATTTGCCACATCTGACGGTATGCTTTTTCAACGGATCTCGCAAAAGCATCTTCGTTCATTAACATCGATGCTTCCATTTCTTGTCGCATCGTTTTGCGCATATGCACTAATCCGTCGATATCGTGGGCAAGAATAATCGCCTTTTGCGCATATTCTTCTTCGCTTGTCGCTATCCATTCCGGACGCCCCATTCCCATTAATACACTGGATCCAATGCGCCCCACGGGAGGTCTATCTTGCAATGTTACAAAAGGAATGCCCATATACAAAGTCTCCAGCAAAGTGGTTCCAGAGTTATGCGGAAAGCAGTCCAAACCAATATCGATACGCTTCAAGACTTCCCACGATGGGGAACTAAATCCGATATCCAAGCGCGAGCGTTCAATTCCGTATCGCATAAATCGCCCTGCCATCTCTTCTTGAACTAAAGGGTCTTTAAAGTCACCGCTATTAATTACCAGTCGAGAATTTGGCATCGCGTCGAGAATCGCAGCCCAAATTCTTACTACTCGATGATTAATCCTTGTGGTGCGTGACAGGCTACCAAAAGTTACGATACCTGTCTGACTCGCTGGCGATTCGTTCAATATCGCCAATCGTGTGTCGGGTCGATAAACATAAGCTGGTCCGTCTAATCGCCAAATCTTCTCTGAGAACAAATGATCACAATCACCTGTTACGCTTGGACTATCTGTCATGAAATAATCCACTGTACTTAAACCTGTCGTATAACCATATTCGAGCCAATGTAAAGATACTGGCGCCGGTTTCTGTGCAAAAATCATCAATCGATTCGAATTCGTATGTCCAGAAACGTCGATCAAAATATCAATTTTATCGGCACGAATTTGCGCAACTGCCTGATCATCTGTCATTCCGCGAATAGGAATCCAGTGATCGACGATCTTCTTATAATGCTCTGTCACCTCGTCTTCAAATGGGATTTGTGCGTAAGCAAAAATCTCGACTTGCGTCCGATCATGTTTTTCTAGTAATGGAATCAAGAAGTACTTACAAACCTGGTTATAAAAGGATTGGCATACATAACCTACTCTTAAGCGTCGTCCAGGCACTTTTTCATTATCAAACGGCAACCACCGATCCCGAAGTTGCACCGCGAATCGCTGATCAAATTCTCGATAAGCATTAAAAATCACCTCTGCAGACAAGTCTGGATGGTAATTCAAGCAGAACAAGATATTTGTGTAAACTTTTCGATTAAAACTAGAATGATCGTCTTTTCTGAAAGAGACAGCTTGAATATAAGCCTCAATCGCTGCATCCAAATATCCACCATCCCTCAGGGCATCACCGTAAGCTGCCCAAATTTCAGGAATTTGATCGGTCAGCTGAAGTGCGCTACGACTACAATCAATCGCTTGCTGAATCTGACCACCATGACGATAAGCTTCAATCAGATTTGGATACACTTGGTATAAATCAGGTTGAATTCGTAGTGCTTGATGATAGACCTCGATTGCTGATTGGCAGCGATCAAGAGATCGATAAGTTAAACCTAAATTATTATAGAGATACGCCATCTCAGGTGCTAACTGAATCGCTCTCGAAAAGCTCTCAATCGCCTCTTCATAATTTCCCAGGAAGCGATGTGCATTGCCTAAATTGTTATAAGCAGTCGCCATCTCCGGCGCAAGTTCTACCGTGCGTTTTAATACCTCTAATGATTCTGAGCAACGCTCTAATGAAGTCAATGCACAAGCCAAATTGTTGAGCACATGCGGGTTGTTCGGCAAAATTTCTGATGCACGCAATGCGGCCTCGTGCGCGGCTTCATACTTTTGTTGCTCAAGACAAGCGATCGATAAATAGTCCCAAGCGATACCGTCCTTGGGGCGCAAATTAACCAACCAGCGACTGGCTTGCTCCAATAAAGCGTACGACTTACGTGATACAAAGCGATTTAGAATGGTGTAATAGGCTTTTGAATCAATTACTGTTTTATGCGAAATCGAAAATGCTCTCTGCAAATGTTCGATCGCATTTTCATCTTGATCTAGATGAAAATAAATTTTTGCTAATAATATATGCGCTTCTTCATGTAAGGGAAAGCGTTGAATTACTCTTGAAGCGGAGGCAATTGCCTCGGCAAGTTTTCCCGCCTTAACTAATGCCTGCGCTTCACGCATTGTTGCTTTTATATCGAACCCCGATTTACTCATCGCATTCTCTTTCGTGTAAAGACAGTTCTGTTTTACCAGCTAATGCCAAGTTCTACAATTCATGACCGTTAATGAACAACAAATCATGACAAAAAATTTAATACGAAGCAGAAAAATTGGCAATTTTTAGTATTTTACAAACTAGCTCTCACAACAAATTGCCTAAAAAGAAGTGTAAATCTTCTTCAAATTAGCCCTTAAGTATTTTAAAAAGCTGCCGTCTAGCGGAAAAAGCCAAAAAACTTAAGCACAAAAAATAATATTTATTTTGAGCAATTTCCTCAATTTTTTAAAATGCCGCCCGTTACCTGATTCAACGACGGTGCAATGGTCAATAAGACAGACCGAAGTTCAAGCTAAACGTCGAGTTGAATTAACCAAGTTAGGAGAACCATCATGGCTTCATATATCAATACCAACATCGCGTCTTTAAATGCACAACGTAATTTATCGACATCCCAAAGTTCGTTGAACACATCCTTGCAACGTTTGTCTTCTGGCTTGCGTATTAATAGCGCGAAAGACGATGCTGCAGGTTTGGCGATTTCTGAACGTATGACTTCACAAATCGGCGGCTTGAATCAAGCTGCACGTAACGCTAATGACGGTATCTCTTTAGCACAAACAGCTGAGGGCGCATTAAGCCAAATCGGTGCTAACTTGCAACGTATTCGTGACTTGGCAGTTCAATCTGCGAATGCATCAAACAGCGTAACAGACCGCGCTGCTTTGAACAACGAAGCTTCTCAGTTGATTTCTGAAATCAACCGTGTTGCAAGCAACACAAACTTCAACGGTGTTAATTTGTTGGATGGCTCTTTTGCTGCTCAAACTTTCCAAGTTGGCGCAAACGGTACTGCTAACGATCAAATTAGCATTACTTCGATCGCTAGCGCTAAATCTTCAGCATTGGGTGTTGGTGCATCTTCTAGCTACTCTACAACTGTTGCCGGTGCAGGCGCGGTTACAACGACTGCATTGGCTGCTGGCGACTTGTCAATCAACGGCTTCCAAGTTGGTGCTTCAGCTTCTGACGGTGTTTCATTCTCGAATGCAACAGGCAGTGGTATCGCAAAAGCAGCTGCGATCAACGCAATCAGTGGAAGCACTGGCGTAACTGCAACAGTTGGTGCAACCACAGTTGCTGGTACAGCTTCTACCTCTGCTACAGCGATTGCATCCGGCGACATTACCATTAACGGCGTAAATCTCGGCGCACTCTCAGCTTCAACATCTGGCGCACAACGTGGCGCACAAGTTGCCGCAGCGGTTAATGCAATTTCGACTCAAACTGGCGTTACAGCAACATTCAATACAACAACTGGTGCTGTGGCTTTGGCTGCGGCTGACGGACGCAATATTACAGTTACAGCGAGCACCAATGCTGCAGCTGCGGCGGCAAATACAGGTATCACTGTGTCCGCAACTGGCGCAACAGACATCTCGACGTCAACCTTGAGCTTGAGTTCTTCTAGTTCCGCTGGTATCACATTAGCAAACGGTACTGGTACAGGTTTAACAGCTGCGAACTTGACAGGTGGTTTCACATCCGCAACAACTACAGTTGGCGCTGGCGTATCCTCTCTGAATTTAGGTACAGCGGCAGGGGCGACAGCGGCTTTAACCACCATTGACGCCGCACTGCAGTCGATCAATACCTCTCGTGCGTCTTTAGGTGCGTATCAAAACCGCTTCTCATCCGCAGTTGCTAGCTTGCAAACGAACTCTGAAAACTTGTCAGCATCACGTAGCCGTATCCGTGACGCAGACTTCGCGCAAGAAACTGCAACATTGACACGTGGTCAGGTATTGCAACAAGCAGGTACAGCGATCTTGGCACAGGCAAACGCGTTACCACAAGGCGTGTTGGCTCTGTTAAGAGGTTAAACAATAATGTAGTTCATCACATTATTCTCTGATGTAGATTGTCCCCTGCCCAAATTTTTTGGTCAGGGGAATTTTACTTAAAGGAAAGATCATGGACATTCAATCGATAGGCAGAAGTTCGCCGTCTGGATCACTGATCGCAGAAAAACTCCCTCCTTCCTCACCCGCTGTCGCGAATATTCAAAATGCGACCAATGCGCAAACGACTACTGCTGTTACTCAAGCGGCGAAATCCCCATCCTTAAGCGAAGTAAACAAAGCTGTCAGTGAAATCAATAAAATGGTTCAAAGCTCATCACAAAACTTAGAATTTAGTGTCGATTCTGACGCTGAGGAAGTAGTTGTGAAAGTCATTGATCAACAAACAAAAGAAGTGTTACGCCAAATACCGTCCGTTGAGGCGCTAGAAATCGCTAAATCACTGGACAAATTACAAGGCCTACTAATCAAGCAAGAGGCTTAGTCTTTATACGCACGTGACTCTATTAGATGCGCACTAATATGACGACTTTCTGTTTTATGCAATTCACAAGTCAAAATTATTGCAAGATGAAAATAGAAAGGGAAATGCCCCTCTAAAGTCTGAATTGCTTTTGCCGTTAAACTTGTACAGTAACGATACTTACAAAAGGGGAACGTTGTGGCCATTCAATCAACTGGGGTAGGCTCTAATTTAGATGTCAACAGCCTGATCAGCAAGCTGATGCAGGTAGAGAGCCAACCGTTAACTTCCCTCGCAAAAAAAGAAGCTAGCTATCTCGCAAAACTCACTGCGTATGGCTCATTAAATGGTGCGCTAAGCACATTTCAAAGTGCCTTCGTTGGACTCAGCAGCACATCAACGTTTCAGAACCTAAGTGCTAACGTCGGTGATGCAAGCATATTAAATGCAACAACAACCAGCGTTGCTACCGCTGGCAACTACAACATTAATGTTACACAATTAGCGAAAGCACAAACAATCTCCAGTGCTGGACAAGTAAGTACCACAGACACCATTGGAACTGGGGCAACCACCACAATTACTTTTCAGTTTGGAACTATTAGCGGTGGAACCTTAACAAATGGTATTTATAGTGGCGCAGATTTTACTCAAGATGCGAATCAAGCAATTGGTACCGTCACGATTGACAGTACCAATAACTCATTACAAGGTATTCGTGATGCGATTAATGCTGCAGGAAAAGGCGTCACAGCTTCCATTGTTGGTGATGGCTCTGCTACTCCATACCACTTGGTTCTCAGCTCCAATAAGACAGGTGCTACCTCGAGTCTAAAAATTGATGTGAGTGGTGACGCCACATTGCAGTCGCTTCTCAGTTATGACCCAGAAGGAACACAAAATTTAAAAGAAACAACAACTGGGCAAAACGCCACTTTATCGATTAACGGCATTGACATTACAAGCGCTTCAAATACGGTCAACGACGCAGTTCAAGGCGCTGCAATCACGCTATCAAAAACTGGTAGTACCACACTAGCATTGAGCAATAACACATCTGGTGTACAGAACTCGATCAATGGCTTTGTCAAAGCGTACAATGATTTACAAGCCACATTTAAGTCATTAACAGGTTTCGACGCTTCGACCAAAAAAGGCGGTGTTTTGACTGGTGATGCCGCTGCACGCGGAGCGCAAAGTCAAGTGAGAAATGCGCTGTCATCGGCAGTAAATGGCTTGGGTGGAAATATAACAACGCTCTCCTCGATTGGAATTAGCTTTCAAAAAGATGGAACATTAAGTGTTGACTCGACTAAGCTACAAACTGCGCTCAACAACAATTTCAAAGACATCAGCGGACTATTTGCTACGATCGGTAAAGCGACGGATAGCTTAGTAAGTTATAGCAGCTCAACGAATGCGACTGCACAAGGCAATTACGCGCTGAATGTAACCGCGCTAGCAACGCAAGGAAGTTTGACGGGTGATTTGGATCTGAATGCAGCTAGTACAACGATAGATCCCAACACCAGCATCAATGTCACTATTGATGGCACTTCAGCATCAGTTTCTCTTGCCGCGGGCAACTATACCGCTAGCCAATTGACTACCTTATTACAAACCTCGATTAACGGTACCAGCGCCTTCAGTGCAGCAGGTATCAAAGTTAATGCGGCGATCACTGGAAGTGGATTTTTAAAACTCACTTCTAATAGCTATGGAAGCACATCCAATGTCTCGCTTAATAACGGTACCGGAACCAGTGTCTCTGCACTGACAGGGACAATTTCCAGCGGCACAGTCGGGACCAACGTCACAGGTTCACTAAATGGTGTTGCCGCGGTTGGTTCTGGACAATTTTTAACTGGATCAAATGGATCAGCGGCTGAGGGGCTAAGAGTCCTAGTCACCGGTGGTACCACCGGCGATCGCGGCACCATCCACTTTTCCAAAGGTTATGCTAGCCAACTGAGCAATCTGTTCACTTCAATTGTTGGAAGTGGTGGCAGCATTTCTAGTTCCACGGATGGCGTCAATCGCACGATCAAAGATATTGGAAAACAACGAGATACACTAAATAGTCGTCTCATTGATACCGAGGCGCGCTACCGCGCACAATTTACTGCACTTGATACGATCATTAGCGGTTTGAACAATACAAGTAGCTTTCTTACACAGCAGCTTTCTGCATTAACTGGCACCAACACCAAATAATTGAGGATTTCTATGTTTGGCACATCTAATTCACATGGGGCAAACGCCTACGCTAAAGTAGGCATTGAAACCGGCGTCATTTCTGCAAGTCCACATAAGTTGATTGTCATGTTATATGACGGTGCCATTGTTGCGCTCAACAATGCAATCATGCATATGAAGAATCAAGATATTGCGGCGAAGGGTCACTCCATTTCAAAAGCAATAGCGATCATAGAAAATGGTCTGCGCGCTAGTTTGGACAAAAAAGCAGGTGGCGAAATCGCAACTAGTCTCGATACCTTATATGAATATATGAGCAGCCGTTTACTCCAAGCCAATATTAACAATCAGCCAGAAGGCTTAATTGAGGTTCAAAATTTGCTGCGCGATTTAAAGTCCTCTTGGGAAGCCATTGCGCCAGAAAAAAATACGATCAAGCAAGACGCTCCACTACCACAAGTTGATCCGCTCGCTCCGCGCCGTGCAACTTTTTTCGAGGCATAACTATGAATAGTTTTGAACTGTTAACTGTGTATGAAAAAGTTGCTCATATCACGTCTGAAATGCTTGAAGCCGCACGTGCCAACGATTGGGAATTGTTGGCGAAGTTAGAAAATGATTGTAGCAATCAAGTAAGCACCTTACGTCAATTTGAAGGTCCTAGTGAATTGCCTAGCGATTTAAAGGCAAAAAAAATTACCATTATCAAACAAATTTTGGCTGATGATCGCGCGATTCGCGACATTACTGAACCTTGGATGAAAAATCTCGCCAACCTAATGAAGAGTTCTAGCACGAGTCGCAAACTATCTCAAAGTTATGGTGCGAATCAAATGGGTTAGAGTCACTTAATCATGCCGAGCATCTTTCCACGCTTAGATCCCAATCTGGTCATCACAACTGGCGTGGAAGGACCAACCGCACTAAAAGCCATTGAAGCAATTAAGAATGAAATCGTTCAAAGGCTAGGTCAAATTGGGGTTGGAAAACATATCCAAGCCGAGGTGCTAGCGAAGTTAAATGATGGCAGTTATATCGCAAAAATTGATGGTATTGCCATGCGCCTTGCGCTACCAACGACAACGCAGATCGGGCAAAAACTATCACTAACGCTACTTCAGCTGGTGCCTCGCACTATCTTTTTACTTGATGGAAAAAGCCAAGTGAACTTGCTTGATCCACCCAGAAAATCAAATTCAATTGAAGCATTACAGATAAAGTCAGCCCTCGCTGATGAATCTAGTACGCAGTTATCCAAATCGATCTCCGGCGAAGCTAATCTGTCCACATTTTCTGTGCAAGAGACAACACTACAATCACCAAAACAGCTGTCAACTTCTCAACTTCAAGCACCACAACATCTGACCGCAAATCAACGCTTTGCGAATCAATATCTTGCAAGCGAACCGATAGACCAAAGTTCGCAAACTGATTTAAGTCCTACCGGACAATTAATTAACGCGCTCTTGCAAGAGACTAAGAATCCTCAAGAAAAATCAAATATCAAAGTATTAGCTCCCTTGTTAGAGACTGATAAAAACTTCATCCCCGAAAAACAAATCGCAAAACATATTGAAAGCCATTTGCATCAGAGTATAAGTAGTAGTGGATTATTTTACGAGTCGCATGTTACGCAATGGTTGCTAGGGCAAAAAAGCCGCACTGAAATTGAATTAGAACCACAAGCAAAGATCGCTGTTGAATTAGAACAGTCCGTGCTCGTCAATAAAGAAGAAAGCCATCACAGCGCTTTAGCCCAAATCATTCATCAACAGCTAGATATTCTTGAACAGCAGAGATTAACCTGGTCGGGGCTATTAGCGCCAAATATGCCTTTAGAATGGGAAGTGAACGAACAGCCTCAGCAAGAGACATCTTCGGAAAACAATTCAGAGACAATCCAAAGTTGGCTCAGCCATTTGCGCATTCATCTGCCTCAACTTGGCTTAGTCGATATTCAATTACAACTACGTGATAACCAAGTTCAACTCGCAATTCAGGCCGAGCATCAAGATTCAAGCGAGTTTTTAAAAGCAGCCTACCCTTCCCTAGAACGCTCGATAGAAACAAGTGGCGCGCACATCCAATCATTCTCGGTTAAACATGAAGAACGAGACTAATTCAAAGCCCATTTCTTCCGCCGATAACCACGCTGACAATCGTAATCAAAGCGCGGTTGCGCTCAGTTACAATCCAGAAAATGGTGCTCCACGAGTCGTCGCCAAAGGAAAAGGATTGCTTGCGGAAGAGATTATCGCTAGAGCCAATGAACACGGAATTTTCATTCATCAATCAACAGAACTAGTCAAATTATTGATGAAAGTGGATTTAGACGACAACATTCCCCCTGCTCTTTACACAGTTGTTGCAGAACTACTCGCTTGGCTTTACCATATTGAATCCGAGATAACTACAAAACAACAAATCTCGCCGACCTCTCGTCCAATTACTACAGAATAAAGCAATATGTCATTAGCGCTCCCGTCTTTAGGAACAGAAAATCAAAGTCCATATCAAGTTGAGTCCAGACGTGAAATCTTGGCTTTATTAAAAGGGTTTAGAGATAAGTCTCAGTTGATTAGTTTAATGATCAACAATGGCAGTGAGGCATTTATCACCTCGGTATTGGATATTGACGATGCCAATAACACCGTGATTATCGATAGTGCCCCGGGAAACGAAGCGAACCAAAGAATTGTTGAAGCATCGAGCGTATTCTTTGATGGCCTGCTAGATCGCATCAGCATTCAGTTCTCATCGTCTAAATTGCAGCGCACACAATTTGAAGGCCGACCTGCGCTACAGATGCCAGTGCCAACCTCGGTGATCCGATTACAACGCCGAGAAAATTATCGCATTAACACGCCGGTATCGATGCCGATTAAATGTGTGATTCCTATCGAAACGGAGTCTGGCAAACAAAACCAGAAATTTTCTTTGGTAGACATTAGTTGTGGTGGTATCGCGATCCTAGATGACCGCAATTTAATCGATATCACTATCGGTACTTGCTATGAATTTTGTCAAATAGATATACCGAATATCGGGTTGATCGACTTAACACTACAAATCCGAAATTCTCAAGAGTTGACACTGCTGAATGGCAAAACCACGCGTCGAATTGGTTGTGCCTTTGTGAATCTTTCGAGTCGCACCTTAACTTCGGTTCAGAGATACATCATGAAGCTAGAGCGCGAGCGAAATGCCAAGATGACTGGCATGTGATGGCAAAAATACGACAAACACCTCAAATTTGCATATTCATAATATCTTGATAGGCTGAAATCAACTTGTTCCTTACTTGAACAGTTGCTTGAAACGAGATGCTCGCCTTTTGCATCGAGATCATCATATCGGACATATTGACACTATCATCGCCCATTGCAAATCGTTTTCCGAGCGCTTGTGACGCACTTTGCGCTGCACTCACCTGCTCTAAAGACGATTTTAATGCATCGGCAAAATCCAATTTCGGTGCAGGACTGGCGTTACCGGCAATCGGATTGGGCGTGACATTTTCCATTTTTGCCGCCGCCGCGCGCAGCTGTGCCACCATCGCATCGATTCGACTTTTATCAATTCCACCTATACTCACGTTATACCTCCATCTCATCACTTTGCGCTAGATTATCAGTTGTTCAAAAATGCTTAGAGACGATTAGAGAGGTGAAATCCGCGTTTTTCTAGCCTTTGATTTTATTTACCTGTAGCACAATTGCTAGCAAGGAAAAAACCTTCACAGGGAAATAAGATGCGTGAACTTGAATTAACTCAACACACTGACGGGGGCACTAATGGCAACCGCAAATGAAGCGACTTTAGATGCGCCACCAGTTCCAGTGGTGTTTGGCATTCCTCAGACGCCAGCGGTAAGAACGATCATTCTGTCTGTCGGTGCGGCCATTACGATTGCCATCATGGTTGGTGTCTGGCTATGGAGCCAAGCACCAGACTATCGTGTATTGTTCTCTAACTTCAATGACCGAGATGGCGGCGCGATTGTCGCATCGCTGCAGCAGCTGAATATTCCCTACAAATATTCCGAGGGCGGCAGCGCAATTTTGGTTCCAGCCAACCAGGTACACGATGCACGACTTAAACTCGCATCACAAGGTCTTCCTAAAGGTGGCAATGTCGGTTTTGAGTTGATGGAAAATCAAAAGCTCGGCATTTCACAATTTTTAGAACAAGTAAATTTTCAACGTGCATTAGAAGGTGAATTGGCTCGCTCCATTCAAGCCGTATCCGCAGTACAAACTGCGCGGGTTCATTTGGCGATTCCTAAAGCATCGGTATTTGTACGGGAACAGCAAAAACCAACCGCCTCGGTGCTATTAAATCTCTATCCAAGCCGAGTCTTAGATCAACAACAAGTGAGTGCAATTATTCATTTGGTAGCGAGCAGCATTCCTGAGTTACCTGCGAAGAATGTCACGATTATTGATCAAAATGGAAATTTACTCTCCGATCCAAGTAAGCAAACAGCAACCAATAATTTAGATCCATCTCAACTGAAATACGTACAGGAGTTTCAACAAAGCGTCGTCAAGAAAGTTGAATCGATCATTTCCCCGATTGTCGGAGCTCAGAATGTTCGTGCCGAAGCGACGGCAGATATCGATTTCTCACGTAGCGAACAAGCTGCCGAAAGCTATCGCCCGAACTCACCTCCAGAAGCAAGCACTATTCGCAGCCAGCAAACCAGTGAAACTTATGGAAAACAAGCAAACGCTTCTGGCATTCCAGGCGCTCTGACCAATCAGCCTCCGGTACCAGCAACGGCACCGATCACCGCAGCGGCAAACGCAAATGATGCACAAGCAAATGCGGCCAATAATGGTTTGACGCAAAAAGACGCAACATTTAACTATGAAGTAGATAAAACCATACGCTACACCCAACAAGCGATGGGAGGTCTGAAACGCCTATCCGTTGCCGTTGTCGTAAACTACAAAACAGAAACCGACAAATCTGGCAAAACCATTACGCGTGCTTTGACCGAAGTTGAAAAAAATCAAATCATCGATTTGGCGCGTGAAGCGATGGGCTTCAATAAAGAGCGCGGTGACACACTGAACGTGGTAAACAGCCCATTTGCAACTCCTGAAAAAGTCACGGCCGAAGATATTCCGCTGTGGAAGCAACCAGATGTATTGCAAACTGCAAAAGAAATTGGAAAATATCTGATAGGTGGTTTATTGTTGTTATACCTGTTCTTCAGTTACTTGAAACCAACGCTCAATAAATTAACTGGCAAAGACCCAGAATCCCTGAAAAAAGAGAAAGAGCGTCAACGACAAGAAGAAGAGGAAGAAAAAGCGCGCCAAGCAGAAGAGGAAGAAGCTGCGATCGTCAGCATCAATGGCGAGGCGGAAGAAAAGAGCAAACAATACAATTCAAGCTACGAAGCAAATATGGAAATGGCAAAGCAACTAGCTTCAAGCGATCCAAAAATCGTAGCCAACGTAATTAGATCATGGGTCAGCAATGAGTGAAGACGGCGTACAAAAAGCAGCAACCTTAATGCTCGCACTTGGTGAAGATGCGGCTGCCGAGGTGATGAAACATCTCGGTCCAAGAGAAGTTCAAAAAATCGGTGCTGCGATGGCGGCAATTGGTGCGATTCCGCATGAGACGATTGCGAAAGTCTTAGAAGAATTTAAGTCAGAAGCTGACTTAAGTTCAACGGTCGGACTTGATTCTGACGAATACATTCGCAATGTGTTAACCAAAGCACTTGGCGACGACAAGGCATCTTCCTTGCTAAATCGTATCTTGGGTGGTAAAGATGCTAGCGGGATCGAAAGCTTAAAGTGGATGGACTCTGCCTCTGTCGCCGAGCTCATTAAGAACGAACATCCGCAAATTATTGCCACCATCTTGGTGCACTTAGAGAGCGATCAAGCTAGTGAAATTCTTAATCACTTTAGTGAGCGATTACGCAATGATGCAGTACTTCGCATCGCTACCTTAGATGGCATTCAACCAACTGCATTGCGCGAATTGAACGATGTATTGACTAAGCTGTTAACTGGTAATGAAAGCTTGAAGAAAAAATCTATCGGTGGTGTTCGCGCTGCGGCGGAAATTCTCAACTTCATGAGCGGTGAAAATGAGTCATCGATCATGGAAAATCTACGCAAATACGATGGCGATATGGCAGAGAAAATCATGGACGAAATGTTCGTCTTCGACAATATTCTCGATATCGATGATCGCGGCATTCAATTGCTGTTGCGTGAAGTTCAATCAGACTCCTTAATCATTGCCTTAAAAGGCGCAAACGCAGACATGCGTGAGAAGATTTTCAAAAACATGTCGCAACGTGCGGCCGAAATGATGCGCGAAGATTTGGAGTCCAAAGGCCCTGTCCGTTTGTCCGAAGTCGAAGCACAGCAAAAACAAATTTTGCTCATCGTTCGCCGCTTAGCCGACGAAGGCCAAATCATGTTAGGTGCGAAAGGCGAAGACGCTTATGTCTAGCGTAATCCCTAAAGAAAAACTCACTGCATTCCAACGTTGGGAAATGACCTCCTTTGGCGATCTTCGTCCATCACAAATAGAAAAAGCAGCTGCGGTTGAGAAAATTTCTCAAGCTGAACTGCTCGCCATTCGTGAACAAGCAAAAAATGAAGCTTACGCTGAAGCCTATAAAGAAGCTTATGCGCTTGGCTATCAAGAAGGTCGAACTGCCGGTGAACAAGAGTTGAGAGAACAAGCAACTCAGGTATTAGCCAACTTAAACGAGCTTAAAGTTAGCTTTAAAGCGCAATTATCTAAAGCACATAACGAGATCGGGCATGACTTTGTCTCATTAGCTATCAGCCTCGCGAGTGCGATGACGAAACACAAGTTTGCCTACGAATCCGACCCGATCGTGGAAATCGTCAAAGAATCGATAGACATGCTTCCAGCGATTCATCAACCTGCGCAGATTTATTTACACCCCGACGACCTCTTTCTTTTGAAGGAATTCATGGGAAATGAACTCGAAAAAGATGGATGGCGACTCATTCCCGATCAACATCTAAGCCGAGGTGGCTGCCGCATTGAAACAGCCCAAAATCTAATTGATGCAAGTTATGAGACACGCTGGGCTCGACTGATAGATGCTCTCGAAAACGGTAACAATATCCAAGCAGTCGCACCATGAGTGAACTATTTTCATCGCAGGCTTGGAAAGACCAATTTGCGATAAGCAAAAAAAGCCTAGCAACGGCCCACAGTGAAAATATGTCGGGTCGTATCGTCAAAGTGACAGGGCTAGTGATGGAAGCAGTCGGGATCAAATTACCAGTTGGCAGTGCCTGCCTGATTCATTTGCAAAATGGCGTAAAAATTGAGGCAGAGGTAGTTGGCTTCGATGGCGATCGGCTTTTTTTGATGCCACAAAGCGACTTAGATGGCGTGATTCCAGGCGCGCCAGTATTCCCCGTCACACCGCCATTTGCCTCAGGCGAAAGTACGCAACATAGACGCAATGCAGACCGAACCAAACATTTGCCTGTTGGTGAAGAGCTACTTGGCCGTGTTCTGGATGCCAATGGACGACCATTAGACTCATTAGGCCCACTTACCAGTCGTGCCACCGCGCCTTTAGGTGCACGGATTTATAACCCGCTATCACGTGCGCCAATCAAGGAAAAGCTCGACGTTGGTGTGCGAGCGATCAATAGCATGCTGACCGTTGGACGCGGACAACGTCTAGGTCTATTTGCGGGTTCCGGTGTTGGTAAAAGCGTATTGCTAGGGATGATGGCACGCTATACGACTGCCGATGTAATTGTGGTAGGACTAATCGGTGAACGGGGACGCGAGGTAAAAGAATTTATTGAAGAAATTCTAGGTGAAGAAGGATTGGCTCGCTCGGTTGTTGTCGCTGCTCCCGCAGATGCACCGCCTTTGATGCGGATGCAAGGTGCTGCCTACGCGACCACGATCGCAGAGTATTTTCGAGATCAAGACAAAAATGTTTTGTTGATTATGGATTCACTAACTCGCTACGCCATGGCACAACGTGAAATCGCACTAGCGATCGGTGAACCACCCGCAACCAAAGGTTACCCCCCATCTGTATTCGCTAAGTTACCGATATTGGTAGAACGCGCTGGGAATGGCAAATTAGGCGGTGGATCAATTACCGCCTTCTATACCGTCTTAACGGAGGGCGATGATCAACAAGATCCTATTGCCGACGCAGCACGCGCAATCTTGGACGGGCACATCGTTTTAAATCGGACATTAGCAGAAAGTGGCCACTACCCTGCAATTGATATTGAGCAATCCATCAGTCGAGCAATGCACGGCATTACATCACCTGAGCATCAGCGACTATCTCGTAAGCTCAAACAATTATATTCCAGATACGAACGAAGTCGCGATTTGATTAATGTCGGCGCCTACTCTGCCGGCTCTGATCCGGTATTAGATGAAGCGATCAAAAAATATCCGCAAATCCAATCCTTCTTACAACAAGAAATCACGGAAAAGTCATCCATAAACGAGAGCTTAGCTGGACTTTCCGCTCTATTCGACGCTTAGAAAAAAACAATCATCCGTACAATCGGTATAGGTAGCAAAGAAAATGGCAAATTCAGCCTTATCAACATTAATCGAATTAGCTGAAAATGAAGTAGAAAATGCAGCAAAAAATCTTGGCCGAATGATTAAGGCCAGAGACGATGCGAACGAACAATTAAATTTATTAAATCAGTATCGCAGCGACTATGAACTAAGATTTCAAAGCAATGCAAAACAGGGACTGAATGTCACACAATTCACCAACTTTCAAGCATTTATTGTGAAACTTGACCAAGCGGTAGATGGACAAAAAAAACTAATACAGGATGCCGAATATCGCATTGAAATCGCGAAAAAAAATTGGCAAGAATGTGAAAAGAAACGCCTTTCGTACAAGACTTTAATTGATCGAAATGCCGCCAGTGAATTAAAAAAAGAAAACAAGCGCGATCAAAAACAAACGGACGAACGCGCGACACGAGCGCTGTTTTATAAGAAGTAAATCCTGAACAAACAAGTAATTAGCTTCAACAAAACAAACAACCACTGTATCAAAACGCGTTTTATCAACCAATCGATCACATCTATACCGTAGGTGACAACATGCCCAATGCGCCAACTATCAATCCAGTCTTGCCCGGAATCGTCGCAAACAAGGCGACTAATGCGCCTACGGAATCCAAAAGCACCAATACGTTCAACCAAGTCTTAAAAAACGAGGTAGCGAACAAGTCAAAGAAAACAAGCGCAGAAGTATCAGCAAAAAACAATAATGAGCACAAAACTGTCGTCACTCAAAACAGTAAATCCATGACTTCAGAGGAACAAAAAGAACTGAATGAAGTTGAATCAAGCAAGCCACTGCAAGACGATGAACAAACGACAGTTGCAATCAACGATCCAACTACCCTACTGATGTTTGTCAACAATATTAGTGCCTTATCTCAAACCGATAGTACTAGTTCCGTCGGTGATATAAATGAAGAGATTCAGAAAATAGCGACAACTGACAGCTTAGTGAATGATGACTTGATCAGCACCGATATAGACGCGAGTGATATGCCTGACCTCTCAACTATCAATAGAAATATCGGAGAAAATGATCGCGTAATGTTCTCTACGCCACTTAACGATTTGGCCGACAAGAAGCAAATCATTGAACCTGATATCAATTCGAAGGATGCATTAGAATCTAGTGATGATCTAGTATTTTCGTCTCAGGCGCAGCTCAATAACACAAAATCATCGACACCAATTGCAAACGATGCCTCAGAGCTTTCTGTTGAGTCAACTCTAACTCAACAACAAGCCCAAGTCCTTGTAGCCAATACCAACCCACAGCAGCTGGCTAACAAGAATGGGACACAAACATCTCAGGTCGAATTGAATATTTCAACGATAAAGATAGATAATAAAGATAGTCAAACAACAGCAAAAACTTGGAATACCTCTACAGTGAATTCTGATGCATTTGCACAAGAACTTGAAGCGCAGACTTCGAATAAGCTTGACGAGAAAAATTTAGAAAAATTTGGCAAACTTGAAGTGAAAGATCATGTCAACGAGACACAAGCTAAACAGGAAGTCATCAACACCACACAAGTAGCAACGATCAAACCCCAGAATTTAGCTACACCAATGATCTCTGACCATATCGCCCCTCGCGTCGGCACTAAAGGTTGGGACCAAGCAGTAGGACAAAAAATTGTTTGGATGGTAGCGGGTGGTGAACAGAGTGCGCAACTTACTTTAAATCCTCCTGATTTGGGACCGGTGCAAGTGGTCTTGAGTATTAGCGACAATTTTGTTGATGCTAGCTTCGTTTCATCACATCTGGATGTCAGAGAAGCGATAGAATCAGCCGCGCCAAAATTGCGTGAAATGATGGAAAATGCTGGTATTTCTTTATCCGGATTTTCGGTGAGTGCAGAATCGGCACAGTCAAATAATCAGTTTAGTGCGGAGAAGTCATTTCGCAATACTAGTTCACAAGCCACACTATCCTCAGGATCTGACATCGAATCAGATCAAGTTTTAAACACATTAAGCAATCGGAATACCGGGAGAGATCTAGGTTTAGTCGATACGTTTGTCTAATCCAGTACATCTAAGCACTAGCATATTTGAATGAATGTTGCCGAAGCGTGATGAAAATCATTGATTTTCATCACGCTTATTTCATTCACGGCTAGCCAAGCGAAAACGATACTATAATTGTGTACTGAATACTTTCTACTAAGAAATACCTTATTTGGTTTTTCCACAGAGAAGACGGCACCTACTTAAGCGACTTTCATCACCAAGTGCGTGCACAAATATTCATGTGATAAGTCATGCAATGGAACGATCAGAAAAACTAGAGTTGAGCAAGAAATTGGCCTCTATTTCGAAGATCAAATTAAGTCCAGATGCGCGATAATTTTTATTAATCAAACACACAATTGAAATCGGTGAGAATTATTTATGTCAAAAGCACCAGCAAAACCAGCAGATGCTGCCCCAGCAGGCAAATCTAAGAAAAAATTGATTATTATCATCGCTGCAGCCGTGCTGCTTTTAGGTGGAATTGGTGGTGGTGCAGCAGTGTTTTTGTCCAAGAAAAAACCAGAAAAAGAAGTGAAAGCCGAGCCTGCGAAGGCACCAGTTTTTTTACCTTTAGAGCCTTTCGTAGTGAATCTCCAATCAGAACTCGGAGAAAAATACTTACAAGTACAAATGACTTTACAAGTAGAGGATGAGGCGCAAGTAAATATAATTAAAGCAAATTTACCTCAAGTAAAAAGTCGCTTGATTATGCTGTTATCAAGTAAAAATGCGGAAGGTTTATTGACCCCTGAAGGGAAAGATGAATTAATCAAAGAAATTACCGAGCAAGTTAATCTTCCATTTGTTCCAAAAGGTGAGTCACAAAAAGTCAGTGGCGTGTTCTTTACTTCATTTGTTGTTCAATAACAATCGTGTCTGATAATTTTCTATCACAAGAAGAAGTTGATGCCCTTCTCAAGGGCGTCACCGGCGATCAAGATGAATCAGAGGATAACGAAGATACCTCTGGTGTCAGGCCGTATAACTTGGCAACCCAAGAACGTATTGTTCGTGGGCGCATGCCAACCTTAGAAATTATCAATGAGAGATTTGCGCGACTATTGCGGATAGGATTATTTAACTTCCTTCGACGTAGTGCAGAGGTGTCGGTCGGCACGGTAAAGGTATCGAAATACAGCGAGTTTATTCGTAACTTGGTAGTACCGACGAATCTCAACTTAACGCACATGAAACCCTTGCGCGGGACTTCATTAATTGTGCTCGATCCTGGACTAGTATTTCTATTAGTCGACAATTTATTTGGTGGTGATGGACGCTTCCATACGCGTGTAGAAGGACGAGATTTTACCCAAACAGAACAAAGAATTATTCAACGCATTTTAGAGATTATTTACGAAACCTATGCAAAATCATGGGAGCCCGTATATCCAGTGCAATTTGAATATATTCGTTCAGAAATGAACACCCAATTTGCCAATATCGCGACACCAAACGAGGTTGTGGTATCGACGACGTTTACGATTGAACTGGGTCCAGTGAGTGGCGAAATGCATATGTGCATGCCGTATTCAATGATAGAACCCATTCGTGATTTACTCACCAGTAGCTTACAAGGTGAAACGCTAGAAATCGATAAGCGCTGGGTGCGCTTAATGACACAACAAATTCAGATCGCAGAAGTTGAGATTGTTGCCGACTTGGGCACCACCAGAATGACACTCGGTGATATTTTGAATATGAAAGTGGGTGATGTTATCCCAATTTCCGTCCCAGAGATTGTTTCTGCCAAGGTAGATGGAACACCTGTGATGGAATGTAAATACGGTTTATTCAATGGGCAATATGCATTGCGGGTAGATAAAATGTTAGGCTCAAGTGTCAATGATATAGCGCACGAGTCGCTAAACGGAGAAAACAATGGATGACAATAACGACAGCCCTATCAGTGAAGACGATTGGGGTGCGGCGATTGCTGAACAGGAAAAAGCGGATGCAGAAGCGGCTGCACGTGCTGCGGCTGCTCAAGCAGCGCCCGCAGTACAGTCCGGCGCCAGTATGTTTCAAGAGTTTGGGAAAGCGCCCGCAACTCAAACGCATAATGACATCGACTTTATTCTCGACATTCCTGTACAGCTTACAGTCGAACTTGGACGTACGAAAATTGCGATCAAAAATTTGCTACAACTTGCGCAAGGCTCAGTCGTGGAACTTGACGGTATGGCTGGTGAACCGATGGACGTGTTGGTGAATGGTTGCTTAATCGCGCAAGGTGAGGTGGTAGTGGTTAATGATAAGTTTGGTATTCGTTTAACCGACATCGTCACTCCTGCCGAACGTATTCGTAAGCTGAATAAATAATGTCCAAGATATTCAACGACGCTAAACAGCACCATACAAAGCTTTGGCTATTGCCGACATTGTTTGTCAGTAATTTGGTGTACGCACAATCATCGAGTGCAACAGTTTCGACCAGCACCGGGTTACTGCAAATTTTTCTGGCACTTGCATTTGTTATCGCCATTATGTTGCTGTTTGCGTGGCTGGTGAAACGTGTAGGACCGATTGCAAATGGACACAAGCTTCCCGTCAAAGTTATTGGTGGGATCAGCTTAGGCAATCGAGAACGCGTTATGGTTGTGGAGGTTGCCGATCAATGGTTAGTACTCGGAGTCACGGCACAACAAATCAACACGCTCTCAAGTATGCCAAAGCAAGCCTTACCAGAGGCTGAGGGCGGCGCCACAACCTTGAATGCACCATTCGCCGATTGGTTGAAAAAAACGATGGACAAGCGCAATCCGCCGCAAAATTAAAAGTAGCTTATGAAAAACTTGCGCCACTTCTTGCTCCAATATTTACCATTATTGAGCGCTCTCATTTTGTTGGGATTTTCGCAGACCGCATTTGCGCAATCCGGCGGCTTACCTGCTATCACAAGCTCACCTGCATCTGGTGGCGGTCAAAATTATTCTCTGAGTATACAGACCTTAATTTTCTTAAGCTCGCTCGCGTTTATTCCTGCAGCTTTACTAATGATGACCAGCTTTACGCGCATCATTATTGTGTTGTCCCTATTACGCCAAGCACTCGGTACGCAATCGTCTCCACCTAACCAAGTTCTAGTCGGATTAGCGCTGTTTTTGACACTATTTGTGATGGGGCCGGTGTTCGACAAAATTTATGCAGATGCCTACCTGCCCTTTTCCGAGAACAAAATTACGATGCAACAGGCGATGGAAAAAGGCGTAGAACCTCTAAAGGGATTCATGCTAAAACAAACACGCGAGTCTGATATTGCCTTGTACGTCAAACTATCGAACACACCTTCTTTACAAGGTCCTGAAGATATTCCATTACGCGTACTGATTCCAGCATTTATTACCAGCGAACTTAAAACGGCTTTTCAAATCAGTTTTGCGATCTTCATACCTTTTCTCATCATCGATATGGTGGTCGCGAGTGTGTTGATGGCGATGGGTATGATGATGGTTTCACCGTCGATTGTCTCGCTACCGTTTAAGTTGATGTTATTTGTTTTGGTTGATGGCTGGCAGTTACTGATTGGCTCATTGGCACGTAGTTTTTACTGAGTAGAGGTAAATTATGACTCCCGATAGTGTTATGACGATGGGTCGTCATGCAATGGAAATTACGCTATTGATTTCAGCGCCTTTGTTATTAGTGGCGCTTGGCATCGGTCTTATCGTTAGTATTTTTCAAGCTGCAACACAAATCAATGAAACCACCTTGTCATTTATTCCCAAGCTGGTTGGCATCTTTGTGACACTAATCATTGCTGGCCCATGGATGCTTAGCGTGCTTGGCGACTATATGCGTGAAGTGTTCACTGGTATTGCGCTGTTAGCTGGTTAAGCTGCAAAAGCTACATAAGCCCATCGTATGATCTCTGTCAATAGCAATGAACTAGTCGCACTAATAGCCTCATTCATGTGGCCTTTAACGCGTATCCTCGGCTTCATTGCGATTGCACCTCCATTTGGAAATAATGGTGTTCCAGTTCGCGTCAAGATTACACTTGGTGTCTTTCTTGCTCTGATCGTTGCGCCAACCATCGCACCGCTTAACAATGTTGATCCGCTCTCGATTACTGGGATTGCAGTGTTGATGCAACAGTTGGTAATCGGCTTAGCGATGGGATTTATCGTTCGCGTTATTTTTGCTGGAGTTGAAATGGCTGGTGAAGTGATTGGCCTAACAATGGGCCTAGGCTTCGCCACATTTTATGATCCACAAACACGCGGCCGTTCCTCAGCGATTGCGCAATTTTTGGTAATTATCACCACCCTACTCTTTCTTAGTTTAAACGTGCATCTTGCGATGTTTGAAGCCTTGATCAATAGCTTTAAAAACATCCCTATATCCACTTCATTAAACATGGGTTTTAGCGTACAAAGACTCGCGATTTGGGGTGAAGAAATATTTAAAATTGGCATGCTGCTTTCCATTCCCCTAGTAGCAGCATTACTGATTACCAATATCGCTCTTGGCATCTTGACTCGCGCCGCGCCACAATTAAATATTTTTGGTATCGGATTTCCAATTACGATTATGGTCGGATTCCTTATGCTAATGTTGATACTGCCGTATCTATTGGCACCGCTAGAAAACATCTTTGTACACAGCTTGGATAACATTAATACGCTTGGCAATTATCCAAATCCAGTGCCGATCAAACAACCGTAAGGGTTCATCAGAACATGCATTGCTCAATGCAAAATAATCAGCTGCATGCGCGAACGCAATTCACGGAACTTTATCGACGTGAACAAATTCGCTCTATCGAGTCGGAAGCAAAGCAACAACTAGCGACCGGCACCTTAATGCGCGCAGCAGGAAAAGCTGCTGCAGAGCTCGCATTGGAATTATTAGGCGCAAAAAAAGGGAAAGTACTAATACTAGCTGGAGTTGGCGATAACGGTGGCGATGCCTTAGAAACAGCACATTTACTCTGCAAAGATGAAGTCGATGTTCACATCCTATTATTAGGGAATACCGCAAGCTACTCGGTAGAAGCAAATCAAAGCCTACAACAAGCGCATGCTAGCAAAGCAAAATGGATCAGCATTGAAGATTGTAAAAAATGCGGTATAGACGCTTGGGATTTAATCATCGATGGCCTATTTGGAATAGGATTAAACCGCCCGATAGAGGGCGATACCGCCGAACTAATTGAATACTTAAATCGTCAAAATTCCCGACAAAGTATACCGACGCTTGCTTTAGATATCCCAAGTGGATTAAACGTAGATACAGGCCAGATATTTGGAGACAATGCAATTGCTTTACGTGCGACCCATACCCTAACATTCATCGGCAACAAGATTGGATTACATACCGCGAAAGCGAAAGACTTTGCTGGACAGGTCTTTCTAAACACATTAAACCTCGATCACACTGACTATCCTCCCGCTGATGCGCATCTGTTGACAGAGTCGTCCTTCGATCAATATCTACCAAGAAGACGACAAGATAGCCACAAAGGTAGTTATGGAGAAGTTCTGATCTTAGGTGGAAATTCAGGCATGTTAGGTGCACCCATTTTGGCGGGACGGGCTGCGCTAATGTGCGGCGCAGGTAAAGTTCACCTAGGTATGATGGACGAACGATTTCCTAGCATCGACATAGTCCACCCAGAACTCATGATCGCGCGTGCACGATCATCGAATTTGAATCGACCTGTCGTGGTGATTGGCCCTGGATTAGGTACATCAGAAGAAGCAAAATACTTCGTGCAAAAAGTACTCGAGGAAAGTCCAAGTCTAATCATCGATGCGGACGCCTTAAATATAATTGCGATCGACGATACGCTGAAGGAACTAGTTCGCCAACGCGCACAAAAACACTGGCAAACGCTCATTACCCCGCATCCCTTAGAAGCTGCGCGCTTACTACAAACAAGCGCAAACGAAATACAATCCGATCGCTACAAATCTGCACAAAAATTGGCACATGAATTACAAGTATGTGTTGTGCTAAAAGGTGCTGGAACTGTGATTGTTGACTCGACGCAAACTTGGATCAATAGCAGCGGCAACGCAGGCTTAGCGAGCGCGGGCACTGGCGACGTTCTCTCGGGAATTTGCGGTGCACTGCTTGCACAAGGATTAAACGCCGCACAAGCAGCATGTCTCGCTGTCTACCTGCATGGAAAAGCAGCAGATCTTTGTGTTGAAAATGGGGTAGGACCTGTAGGATTAACTGCAAGTGAATTAATCCCAGCGATTCGATCCAGTTTGAACGCCTTATTGATGCGTTAAATTACAGCTTTAATAAAGTCAATACAGACTGCAATTCAGTACGAATTTGCTGCAAACTAAACGGGCTTTGTTCACGTACTTCTGTCACAACGTCTTCATGCGATGCTTGATTATTCAACTTATTACGCGCACCATTGATCGTAAACCCTTGCTCATACAACAGTTCGCGAATGCGTCGAATTAATAGCACTTCATGATGCTGATAGTAGCGACGATTTCCACGACGTTTTACAGGTTTGAGCTGTGCAAACTCTTGCTCCCAATAACGCAATACATGCGGCTTTACACCACATAAATCACTCACTTCACCAATAGTGAAATAACGCTTCGCTGGGATCGGAGGTAACACAAAATTTTCCATACAAGTATCACTCATTCGAGAATTTACGCTGGATTAGTGCTATTAAATTGATGAGGCGCATGCAAATCATCTACCATCGCCTTTAATTTTTGACTTGCGTGAAACGTGACGACACGACGCGCAGTAATTGGAATTTCTTCGCCAGTTTTAGGATTGCGTCCTGGACGTTGTGGCTTATCACGTAATTGAAAGTTACCAAAACCCGACAACTTCACCTCTGCACCACGTTCAAGCGCATCACGAATTTCGCCAAAAAAAGTTTCAACCATATCTTTTGCTTCGCGCTTATTCAAACCAACTTGTTCAAATAGCAGTTCAGCTAATTCGGCCTTGGTTAAGGTGGGCAAATCTTTTTCCGCTTTTGAACGTGCCTGCGCTTCACGCACGGCACGCTTTAAATCTTCATCTAATAAAGTCTGAAGATCGGCAGAAGTCACATCGTTCATCATGATTTACCTAATTTATTTATCTATTTAAGTCACGCTGTCTCAATCAAGAATTGTTGTTCCAAACGAAAAGAAGCAACAATCAAATTCGCCACAATTTTTTCTATTTAATTAAAAGCGATAACGCTCCAAATTGCCAAATTCTTGGCAATCAGAGCGTTAAAAAACGATTGAGTTAGCGAAGTCTTGCCGATACACCGATGTTAGCAGCAGCTACTAGCGCATTCATCGCAAGTTCTACCTTTTCATCTTGTAAGGTATTCTGAGTATCTTGCAAGCTAAAGCGGAAAGCAAGACTTTTCTCATCATTTTCCAGACCTTTGCCACGATATTCATCAAATAAAACAAGGTCTTGCACGATTTTACAAGATTCTGCTTTATTTATTTCTGCCTTGAAAACATCGATTAATTCTTGCGCAGAAACAGATTGTTTAACAACCAATGCCAAATCACGTGTCACTGCTTGAAACTTAGAAATATCACGATGGCAAGGCAATTCCACGGACTGCAAAGCAGTAAGCGCAACTTCGAAAACGATAGGTGCTAAAGGTAAATCATATTTTTGTTGCAGGCGCGGGTGTAGCTCACCAATCAAACCGATGATTTGGCCATCACATTCAATTTGCGCAGATCGTCCAGGATGCAACGCTGGATGATCTACTTTATTAAAGCGCAAAACCTTAGGCGCAAATAAGTTTTCCAAGTCCGATTTCACATCAAAGAAATCCACATTCCGCGTCGCTTGTCCCCACTGCTCCGCAGCAACAGGACCATAGGCCAATGCCGCCAAACGCTTAGGCTGATCGTAGCCAGATAAACTCAAAGCACCATCAAGCACAGATTCGTCACGCAGATACACTGCAGCGATTTCAAAGATACGAACGCGGTTGAGCTTGCGATTTAAGTTATAGCGCGCATTGGCGACCAAACTTGCAATCAAGCTGGTACGCATGACACTCATTTGACTTGCAATTGGATTTTGTAACTTGATAGGGTTGTCGTTTGCGCAGAAATCTCGCTCCCAAGCTTCCTCAACAAAGCTGTAATTGACGACCTCTTGGTAATCCATATCAGCGATTTGACGACGCAAGGTAAATGTCGAGCGTGTGTTCTCTGGCGCAATTAACATCGCATTTGCTGCAACCGGAGGCAAGGATGGAATATTTTCAAAGCCATACACACGTACAACTTCTTCAATCAAATCTTCTTCGATTTCTATATCAAAACGATAGGATGGTGGCGTGACCGAAAATAAACCAGGTTCTTGGGTGAACTGCAAACCAAGGCGCGTGAAAATATCAGCGATTTGTGCGTCGGTAAAATCAACACCAATCACTTTATTCGCACGTGCGGTACGCAATTTTACCGGCAGACGTTTTGGCAGATTCACGACGAGATCATCCACCGGACCGACCTTAACGTGCTCAGCACCTCCGCAAATTTCAACAATCAAGGCAGTGATACGTTCGACGTGTTCAACGATAGATTCAAAATCCACGCCACGCTCGTAACGATGTGCTGCGTCAGTAGAAAAATTATATTTACGCGCGCGACCTTGAATCGCTTGCGGCCACCAGAATGCAGACTCAAGATAAATATTCTCTGTTTCCAGACTAACTGCAGTTGAATCACCGCCCATAATGCCAGCCAATGATTCAATTTCTTGCTGATCAGCGATCACACCGACCCACTCATCAACTGCGACGGTATTGCCATTTAAAAGTTTTAAGGACTCGCCCGCTTTACCCCAACGAACATCGAGGCCGCCATGAATTTTATCTAGATCGAAAACGTGGCTAGGTCGCCCCATTTCCAACATCACATAATTGGAAATATCGACGAGCGCGGATATTGGACGCTGACCGCTACGTTCCAAACGTTGCTTCATCCAATCTGGCGTCGGCGCTTTCGCATTCACACCACGAATCACACGTCCAACAAAACGGCCGCATAAATCCGGTGCGCTGATTTTGACAGGTAATTTTTCAGTCAAACTGACAGGCATGATGTGCGCCTCTGGCAAATGCATAGGCGTACCCGTTAATGCCGACACTTCACGCGCCACACCAAGTACGGACAGACAATCCGCTTTATTTGGCGTCAATTTGATCGTGAATTTGAGATCGTTTAACTGGTAATAATCACGGAAATTTTGACCAACTTGCGCATCTGCAGGCAAGTCCATCAAACCACCACCTTCTTCGGACAATTTCAACTCTTTAGCGGAGCACAACATACCTTGCGACTCAACGCCGCGCAGCTTGCCAACCTTAATTAAGAAGGGTTTACCGTCTGCACCCGGTGGCAATACTGCGCCAGCCATCGCACATGGCACCTTCATGCCAACGCGGACATTCGGTGCACCACATACAATGTTAAGCAGCGTGCCAGTACCCACATCAACTTGACACACATTTAAACGGTCAGCATCTGGATGTTTAGCGATCTCGCGAATCTCAGCGACAACCACATTGCTAAATGGCGGAGCAACTGGCTCCACTTCTTCTACTTCCAAACCCGCCATCGTCAGCAAGTGAGACAACTCATCCGAAGTCATGTTCGGATCAACCATGGTACGTAACCAGTTTTCAGAAAATTGCATAATTCAACCGTGATGTTGGTTAATATTTGGCGCAAATGCGCATCAATATAATAAAAAGCTTTGAACCGCAGAGGTGTAAAGTTCGCAGAGGAAGCGAAAGAACAAACTCCGCGTTCTCTGCGTCCCTGCGGCTAATTATTTTTAGTTAAACTGCTTTAAGAATCGTAGATCACCTTCGTAGAACAAGCGCAAATCACTAACGCCGTAGCGCAGCATCGTCAAGCGTTCCAAACCTGAACCGAATGCAAAACCGATGTATTGCTCTGGATCGAGTCCCATGTTTTTAATGACGGAAGGATGCACCTGACCTGAACCAGAGATTTCTAACCAACGTCCTTTCAAAGGACCGCTACCAAAAGCAATATCGATCTCTGCGGAAGGTTCGGTAAATGGGAAATACGATGGACGGAAGCGCACTTGCAAGTCATCTGTTTCGAAGAAGGCTTTCACAAAATTCAGATACACGCCTTTCAAATCGGCAAAGCTAATGCCCTCACCGATCCACAAGCCCTCGACTTGATGGAACATAGGAGAGTGCGTAGCATCGCTATCGACACGATAGGTACGACCTGGAGCAATCACTTTAATCGGTGGCTTATTCATGCGCGCATAGCGCACTTGCATAGGGCTAGTATGCGTGCGCAGCAACAAAGGCTTGCCTGAGGTATCGTTACCCTCGACATAGAATGTATCCTGCATCGAACGTGCGGGATGATTTTCTGGACTATTCAACGCAGTAAAGTTAGTCCAGTCATTTTCAATTTCTGGTCCATCCGCAACATCAAAACCTATCGAGCGGAAAATTTCTTCAACTCGCTGCCAAGTGCGCATCACTGGATGAATACCACCAATGCCGCGACCGCGACCTGGCAAAGTCACGTCAATAGCTTCTGCATTTAAACGCGCTTCCATCTGCGCATTGGCTAATGCATCGCGACGTGCAGTCAAAGCATTTTCAATTTTTTCTTTGGCGACATTAATTACTGCACCTTGAACTTTACGTTCGTCTGGAGCAAGTTTGCCCAGACTTTTCATTTGTTCAGTAATTTGACCGGATTTACCAAGGTACAAAGCCTTGGCATTTTCCAAAGCAGCTGCATCTGGTGCCGCTGCAAAATCAGCGATAGCTTGCGTTACGATTTGATCTAATGAGTTCATGCGATTTTTCCCACTTCATGTGGATGATAGAAAATATCGAGTCTTCGTTGCACACGATGAGAATAGCTTAGCCGCACCACTTGCCCTCCCCCTTCTTCAGAAGGACGACTAGAGTGGAGATGGGCCAAGGTCAAGAATTATGCTTCTAATTAATCGACTGCAACCCACCACAACCTTCCTATTGAAAAGGAAGAAGCTAAATTCCAAAAGACTCACACAAAATAATTCGATAGCTATCGCCGAATCATTTTGTTTGAGCCCTACAAAAACAAACGGGGCACAGGATTGAACCTCTGCCCCGCTCATGTTGTAGCTACGCAAAAAACGCTACTACAGACTATGACTACTTAAGCAGCCAAAGTCGTTTTTACTTGATTAACAATCGCAGCAAATGCTGGTTTGTCCATCACAGCCATATCGGCCAACACTTTACGGTCGAGTTCGATGTTCGCTTTTTTCAAGCCATTCATGAACACGCTGTATGTCATACCGTGTTGACGGGATGCAGCATTGATACGAGTAATCCACAATGCGCGGAATACACGTTTTTTGTTACGACGATCACGGTACGCATATTGACCAGCGCGCATAACTGCTTGCTTAGCAATACGGAATACCTTACTACGACGACCACGATAGCCTTTGGCTAAATCGAGAACTTTCTTATGACGGGCACGAGCGGTAACCCCACGTTTTACTCTAGGCATGATAACTCCTTAAAATAGTGAGTAGAGGTTAAGCTGTTGGCATCATGCGCATGACTGATGTTACGTCAGACGCGTTGATGTTACGGGTGCCGCGCAATTGGCGTTTGTTCTTAGTGGTTTTCTTCGTCAAGATGTGACGCTTGAAAGCGTGACCACTCTTAACAGTTCCACCTGGGCGTACACGAAAGCGCTTCTTTGCAGAGCTCTTTGTTTTCATTTTAGGCATAACTTCTCTGTCTTTTACGACAGCTCCTTTTTATATGATGGTAGGTGGTGACAATGACGTCACTCTTGGATGCCTACTTCTCACTTAGCTTGGGCTTGAAATCG
Source organism: Affinundibacterium macrobrachii (assembly GCF_014652415.1). Lineage (GTDB taxonomy): Bacteria > Pseudomonadota > Gammaproteobacteria > Burkholderiales > Burkholderiaceae_D > Undibacterium > Undibacterium macrobrachii. The sequence continues at coordinate 346,785 of NZ_BMYT01000004.1, read as the reverse complement.
AGTTCAATGCCCTTTGTTGTGATCGCGATTCTTGCAAACTTTAATCACTACAAATACTTTACGATTGCGAGGCGGGTTACAACCCGCCCTAAATCATTTTTTCTTTTTCGGCGCCAGAATCATAACCATCTGGCGTCCTTCCATCTTCGGAAACTGTTCAACTTGACCGTACGGATCCAGATCGACCTTCAAGCGTTCTAACATACGCATACCAATTTCTTGGTGAGCCATTTCACGACCACGGAAACGCAAAGTAATTTTGGTTTTATCGCCGTCTTCCAAGAACTTCACGAGATTACGCAACTTAATGTTGTAATCACCGTCATCCGTACCTGGACGGAATTTTACTTCCTTCACCAAAATAACCTTTTGCTTCAGCTTGGCTTCATGCGCCTTCTTCTGCTCTTGGTATTTGAACTTGCCGTAATCCATCAATCGGCAAACGGGTGGTTGCGCTGTTGGCGCGATTTCCACCAAATCCACTTCAGCCTCTTCAGCTAAGCGAAAGGCTTCCCCCAGTTTTACGATGCCCAACGGCTCATTATCAACGCCTGACAAGCGCACTTCTGGCGCAGTAATTTCACCGTTGATACGATGTGACTTTTCGGTAGCTATTGCAGTTTCCTTCAAAAAATTAAATCAACAAGCGATGCATTTCTGCGGGCAAAAGCTGGTTAAGCCTTGGTTTCCAAGTCGTTTTTAAGACGATACAAAAAGGCTTCCTGAGTCATTACACCCAGATCCAGATTACCGCGCGTACGCACAGCCACTGTATTTGCATCCCGTTCTTTATCACCGACTACGATGATATAAGGCAACTTTTGCATGGAATGTTCGCGTATTTTATAGGTAATCTTCTCATTACGCAAATCTGTATGCACTCTAAACCCTTGTTTTTTCAGGTTTTCAGCCACAGATTTCGCATAATCAGCCTGAGATTCAGAGATATTTAATACCGCAACTTGTACAGGAGCCAACCAAGTTGGTAAAGCACCCGCATGATTCTCAATCAAAATACCAATAAATCTTTCCATTGAACCAACAATCGCACGATGTAACATCACAGGCACTTTACGTGAATTGTCGTCAGAGACGTACTCTGCCCCTAGTCGTCCAGGCATAGAAAAGTCAACTTGCATCGTACCAACCTGCCATGGACGACCCAAGCTATCCTTCAAATGGTATTCAATCTTAGGGCCGTAGAATGCGCCCTCACCTGGCAACTCCTCCCATGTCATTCCGCAGTTGCGCAATGCCGCACGCAAAGTATCTTCCGCTTTATCCCAAATTTCATCGGAACCAATACGATTATCTGGACGCAAGGCAATCTTGATTTGGATATTTTCGAAACCAAAATCATCATATACTTTCATCGCTTGCGGATGGAAAGCCATGACCTCGTCTTGAATTTGATCTTCGGTACAGAAAATATGGCCATCATCTTGCGTAAAGCCGCGCACGCGCATAATGCCGTGTAATGCACCTGAAGGTTCGTTGCGATGACATTGGCCGAACTCACCGTAGCGCAATGGCAATTCGCGATAGCTGCGCATATTTGAATTAAAAATCTGCACATGCCCTGGGCAGTTCATCGGCTTCAATGCGTAATTACGATTTTCAGACTCGGTACTGAACATATTTTCGCGATAGTTCTCCCAGTGGCCCGTTTTTTCCCAGAGCGTACGGTCCAAAATTTGCGGTGCTTTGACTTCTTGGTAGCCACAATCTTGGTAAACTTTACGCATGTATTGTTCAACTTGTTGCCACACAGTCCAACCTTTTGGATGCCAGAAGATCAAGCCTGGAGCTTCGTCTTGGAAGTGGAACAAATCCAAAGCTTTACCCAGTTTACGGTGGTCGCGCTTTTCCGCTTCTTCCAGCATATGCAAGTATTGCTCTTGATCCTCTTTCTTCGCAAACGCTGTGCCGTAGACACGTTGCAGCATCTCGTTTTTGGAGTCACCACGCCAGTAAGCACCCGCCAACTTCATCAACTTGAATACTTTCAATTTACCTGTTGATGGAACGTGAGGGCCACGGCACAAATCTGTGAAGTTACCTTCTGTGTAGAGCGATACGTCTTGATCTGCTGGAATCGACTCAATGATTTCTGCTTTATAGTTTTCGCCAATCGATTTGAAGTAAGCGACGGCGTCATCACGCGGCACAACTTTACGCACAACTTGCTCGTCCTTTTTCGCCAATTCAGCCATTTTCTTTTCGATAGCAACTAAATCGTCTGGTGTAAATGGGCGCTTGTATGAGAAATCATAGTAAAAACCATTCTCAATCACAGGACCAATCGTCACTTGCGCTTCTGGGAACAACTCTTTTACAGCATAGGCCAACAAATGCGCAGTGGAGTGACGAATCACTTCCAAGCCATCCGCATCTTTATCTGTCACAATCGCCAAATCAGCATCTGCTTCGATCAAGTGCGATGTATCGACCAACTTACCGTTGACCTTGCCAGCCAAGGCTGCTTTTGCCAAGCCCGTGCCGATACTGGCGGCGACTTGCGCCACTGTGACAGCGGACTCAAATTGTCGTTGCGAACCATCGGGCAAGCGAATTGAAATCATATTCATCTCCATACGGGCCTAAGCCAAAGAAAAAACAAAAAAAATTAAAAAAACGAAACCAATAGACGAAAAAAAACGCGGACTAGCCGCGTTTATCTATCGTACTTAAAGACGAAAAAACACCTCGACTAGCGTCGCTCACAAAGGAATGTGATCGTAGTTCGCGGTGTCATAACCATGATGCCTTTCTCGCTCTTACAAAGTACTACTATTTCTAAAATTCTGGTGGGCGGTGAGGAATTCGAATCCCCGACCCCTTGGATGTCGACCAAGTATTCTAACCAGCTGAACTAACCGCCCGAAGAGGTAAGACTATAGCAAACAACCTCTAAATCGTAAAGTGCTTTTTCTCGATTTCAAAAAAGCCTGATGTAATTCATTTTACAAAAATACCGTAACATGACTGAATTCCTGCCAATCAGAGCAAACCCAATCGAAGATACATGCGCTGAAAAACACAAATACCTTACAATACCAAATCGAATCTATAGAAATAACTCGCCATGCCACACGATGCACACACGCCCAACAAAGTAGGCACCCAAAACACCAAAAGCGCACATTTACACGCTCACCGTCATGGCGATGCGGAACATCAACATTACTTTGCGGATCGCAGCCAATCGATTTTAGCGTGGGCATTGGGTCTAACATTATTTTTCGCAGGCGTCGAAGTTGTCTTTGGTTTCTTATCAAATTCTCTGGCCTTGATTTCAGATGCTGGCCATATGGTCACCGATTCTGCTGCGCTTGGACTCGCCCTACTAGCACAATTAATTGCGAAACGACCACCAACAGCCAAACATACATTTGGATTTGGACGATCCGAAGCCTTGGCCGCGTTCGTCAACGGCTTGGTGATGTTGGGCGTGGTTGCTTGGATTAGCATTGAAGCAATCCAACGCCTTCAATCGCCAGAGGCAGTACAAGGTAAAGTCGTCATGATTGTTGCCGCGATTGGCCTAGCAATTAACATCGTTGTAGCATGGGTTCTATCTCACGACAAAGATAGTATGAACACACGTGCAGCATTAATTCATGTCATGGGAGATTTATTGGGGTCCGCAGCAGCGATCGTATCGGGCGCGATTATTTACTTTACAGCTTGGATGCCAATTGATCCGATACTATCGATCTTCGTTTCGCTGCTCATCTTGAAGTCAACCATGGGAGTTCTAAAAGAATCATTTCACTTCTTGATGAAGGGTGTTCCTCATCACATTGATTACGTACAAATTGGCACCGATCTGGAAACAACACCTGGCGTCGCATCAGTACACGACTTGCATGTTTGGGATATGTCCCCAGGCCAACCCGCATTAATTGGCCATTTAGAGATCGATGACTTGAGCGCGTGGCCAAGGATTTTAGAGAGCATTAAAAAAATGCTGCTTGAAAAACATGGCATCGATCACATCACTTTGCAGCCTGAGGTGTTGCGCGACGAAGAATTTGAGGCAAATGCCTAAAATTGATTAATCCTCGCCCGCCAGCATCCACTCCTTCAATCCGTTCACCCAGATTGGCGCTTGCAATTTGTAGTTCACCCGTAAAATTGCGGCGCGCTGATAAAGCGTTTCAAAGTCGATCACTGGTGCAGTCTTAAATGCGATCGCCACCACATTAGCATCATGTACTTCGGGAAGCCAAACCACCACGTCGAAACATTGCTGCATGGCGTGAATGTTCTTTTCGCGTTGTACATCATCCGCAAACAAATTCACTGTCATCATTCCTTCCGCAGTTAAAGATGCTGCACACGCTTCGTAAAATTCAAGGCTACTCAACACCGGACCATTCGCTTCTGCATCGTACAAATCGACTTGAATGACGTCCACCGTGCCGTGACGTTTTACATTTCTCACAAAATCGAATGCATCCATCTCAAGCACGTTTAATCGCGCATCATCAGCGGGTAACTTGAACTGATCCCGACACATTCGAATCACATTCGGATTTAGCTCTACTGCGGTGATTTTTGCATCAAGAAAATTGCGATAGCAAAACTTAGTTAACGATGCAGCTCCCAATCCCAATTGCACAATATGCTTAGGCAACATATTGAATAACATCCACAGATTCATCTGCTGTACATATTCAAGCTCAATTTGATCTGGCACTGCAAGACGCATTGAGCCCTGTATTGGAGCACAACTCGTATCATTGTTGACATCACTAGCAAGATGCAAAGAACGAACACCTCTAAATTCAGAGATAAAAACCTCGGGATGCTTATCTACACTTTTACTATTCAATTTTTTCTCTTTATGACTCTTTTAAAGATGAATGACGCCAAGCGCAATTTCGCGCATGATCATTTACTATGCCGATCGCTTGCATGTAGGCGTAAATAATCGTCGATCCAACAAACTTGAATCCACGTTTTTTTAAATCTTTCGAAATTTGATCCGACAACGGCGTCGTGATAATCCGCTCACCACGATTAATAATTGGCTCACCGTTAACGTAGGACCATAAATAGGCATCCAAACTTCCGCATTCAGAACACAACTGCAAATATGCTTTCGCGTTTGAGATGACTGCTTGAATTTTCAATCGATTACGAATGATGCCCGCATTTTGCATCAGGCTCTCTACTTTTGACGCATCATATCTCGCGATTTTTTTTGCATCCCAAGAATCAAAAGCCAAACGATAATTTTCCCGTTTATTGAGAACTGTTTCCCAACTTAGGCCGGCTTGAGCCCCTTCCAAATTAAGCATCTCAAACAATGTGAGCTCATCATGACAAGGGATGCCCCACTCATGATCGTGATATTGTAAATATAGTGGATTTGCAATATTTGCCCATCCACAGCGCGGTTTATTCATCAGCCCTAGCCTCTTCACTTTTAGAACCATGCCTGCGATCAAAATCTAAATTTACTTAAACTTAGTTCTATTTATTATTATTTTTGTTTTTTAGACACGCTCACAATCAACACCAAACAACTTCGATTATACTTCCCAAAGCAGTTACATAAGAACAATGCGCATACAACTCATAGATTCGACGAAGAATACAAAGGTCTAATAATGTCAAAACCAAGCTCCATCCAATTATCCAAACTCTTTGGAGTTCTATTAATTACAGGCTTAAGCGCATGCGGTGGTGGTAGTGGTGCAGGCGGAGGAAGCGATACACTAAGCCTCTGCAACAACGGGGCAGGTGCCTGCTCAGTTACGGGTAACAATAACTCAAATAACAACTCAGGAAATACTGGCAACAATAACAGCAACAACGGCAATAACAATGGAACCAGCACGGAAATCGGTCTGCCTAGCACCTATGCGAATATTTGCACGCCTAGCGTGGAAAAGACCTGGGTTCGAGCACACTTGAATGATGTGTACCTCTGGTATAAACAGATAGTGGAAGTACCAGTAGCCAACTACAGCACACCACAGTCGTACTTTGATGCACTACTTGTCAAGCCAAATGATCGCTTCAGTTTTACCGCAGATAAAGATGAAATTGATGGCTACTTTGAAGCGGGTGAAGATGTTAGTTTTGGCTACAAATTAGTGAATCAGAATAATAAGTTACGCGTCACTTTTGTACAGCCAAACTCACCGGCCGACTTACAACAAATAAAGCGTGGTGCTCAAATCGTTGGCTTGAATGGGGTACCGATTGAACAAGTCAGTTACAACAATCAAATTGCCGCCCTGTACCCAACAAGCTCACAGACTGTCACGAAATTCGAGATCCGCGATAATGGGGCGAGCAGCACTCGACTAGTCGAAATGAAAGCGACCAAGGTCACAACCAAGCCCGTTCTTCAAAACAAAATTATCGCCACACCAGATAACAAACGCCTTGGTTACATCGTTTTCACCGACCACATCGCGACCGCCTCAGATCCTCTGGTTGAAAGCATGCGCGAATTCAAACAACAAGGTATTGACGACTTGGTTTTAGATTTAAGATATAACGGTGGCGGCTATATTTACATTGCAAACGAAGTCGCTTCTATGATTGCGGGCAGCAAAGCACAAGGACGTGTTTTTGAACAACTTCAATACAATGACAAGCATCCCGACTGGACAGCCGAAAGCAAATTTTTCTTCACGAACAAGGCTCGCTCCGGACAAGATTTGCCACAATTAAACTTATCCAGGGTCTTTGTATTAACTAGTTCTCGCACCTGCTCCGCCAGCGAATCCATCATTAATGGTTTAGCTCCTTTCGTGCAAGTTATTACGATTGGCGGTACCACTTGCGGTAAACCATATGGCTTCAGCCAAAAAGATAATTGCGGCACTGCATACTTTGCGATTGAATTTAGTGGCATCAATGATGCTGGAACTGGAGGCTACGTCAACGGTTTTGCTGCAACCTGTCCTGCTTCTGATGACTTAGAAAACGAACTAGGCTCTCTAAATGAAAGACTGCTGGCAAATGCAGCAAGCTACAGTAAATCAGGCGTTTGTGGCCCAAGCGGCTACGCCCCAGCACCAGCATTTAGCATCAGTAGTGGTCGGATACTTGATATAGAGCCACACCCATTACGAAACAATCGCATTCGTAAGTAGACAAACAATTGAAGGCTCTCAGATGAGAGCCTTTTTTACTTATCTATGTAAGTTTCTCGCATGCTGACACGACAAATAGAAGGTTCAACTTTGTCGATCAAATCATGCGTAAATTAACTATATTCTTATCAATGTTTTTTCTTTCCATCGTGTTCAGCTCAAACACGATTGCACAACAACTGCATACCCCCGCTCAATTCGAATTAATAGGCTCTGGCTACAGTGGTAAAAAAATCGATTTGAGAGAGCTGAAAGGAAAAACAATCTTAATCAGCTTCTATAGCGCAGGCTGTGCGGTTTGTGCTCGCGATCTCAAACTCATGCGTGAATTTTACAGAGATAACAATCACAAAAACTTTGTTCTGATTGGCGTTAATCTCGACAAAACCAAACCCGAATTTGATTTATATACACAAATAGTGTCCGCAAGCATCCCGAAAAACCAACAATTTCCTTTGATGTGGCGTGGGAATGCAGAGAGCATAAAAGGCTTCGGCACACTTAGCACCGATCCTACTCACTTTTTAATTCATGCCGACGGCAATTTAAGCCTGAAACGCGAAGGCACACTCAAAGCAGAAGACTGGGACAATTTATGGGAGTCATTACATCTCTAAGTGATCTTGACCGGCGTGCTACGCAAGCAAGACTATAGCGAATAGAGAAATCCGTATTTACTCAAGACAATAGTGACTTAAGCCCTTTCAAATTCTAAAAACAAAAAAGCCAAATCTTGAAAACCAAGATTTGGCTTTTCGAAAAGTTAGTACAGAAATCTATATGAAGTGTGGTAAAAGACAGTGTCAAATTAATGCTTAATGGTTGAAGTATCCGTACCAGCGTCATTTTTTGCAACTGCCAGAACCGCCAATTCTTCCTCAGTCAATGCAACGGGCTGACGTTCTAACGCGATCTCCAAAACTTTATCAATCCAACGCACTGGGATAATTTCCAATTTGTTTTTGACGTTATCAGGTATTTCTGTCAGATCTTTTGCATTTTCTTCTGGAATCAACACGGTCTTAATTCCGCCACGATGTGCAGCCAATAGTTTCTCCTTCAAACCACCGATTGGCAGAACCTCACCGCGAAGCGTAATCTCACCCGTCATAGCAACATCAGCACGCACTGGTATTCCAGTAAAAATAGAAACCATTGCAGTCGTCATCGCTATTCCTGCTGATGGACCATCTTTCGGTGTCGCCCCCTCAGGCACATGAATATGCACATCGGTCTTTTCAAACAAATCTGCTTTAATACCCAAACGAGCGGCGCGGCTACGTACGACGGTGCGAGCAGCCTCAATTGACTCCTTCATCACATCACCAAGCGTACCGGTGCGAATAGTCGCGCCTTTACCCGGCATGGATACAGCTTCAATCGTCAACAAATCACCACCGACTTCTGTCCAAGCCAATCCAACCACTTGGCCAATTTGATTCTCTTTGGTCGCAACACCAAAATCGTATCGACGAACACCCAAAAATTTATCCAAATTTTTCGAGGTAATCGTGGCTTTCTTCTCGCTCTTCTTCAACAGTAACATCTTCACTACCTTACGGCAGATCTTTGAAACTTCACGCTCTAAAGAACGAACGCCGGCCTCACGCGTGTAATAACGAATAATGTCGCGAATCGCAGACTCCGATACCGAAATCTCATCCTCTTTCAAGCCGTTATTCTTGATTTGCTTAGGCAGCAAATAGCGTTGTGCGATGCTTGCTTTCTCATCTTCTGTGTAGCCTGAAAGACGAATCACTTCCATCCTATCCAACAAAGGAGCAGGAATATTATAAGAGTTGGATGTCGCAACAAACATCACATCAGAGAGATCAAAATCAACTTCAATATAGTGATCTGAGAATGTATGATTTTGTTCTGGATCTAACACCTCTAACAACGCAGAAGAAGGATCACCACGGAAATCGGCGCCCATCTTATCAACTTCATCTAACAAAAATAAAGGATTCCGCACGCCTACTTTAGATAAGCTTTGCAAAATCTTTCCTGGCATTGAGCCGATGTAAGTACGACGGTGACCGCGAATCTCTGCTTCATCACGTACGCCACCCAAAGCCATGCGTACAAACTTGCGATTGGTTGCGCGTGCAATCGACTGCCCCAACGAAGTCTTACCGACACCTGGGGGACCAACTAAGCAAAGAATTGGCGCCTTCAATTTATCAACGCGTTGTTGAACCGCGAGATACTCCAAGATGCGCTCTTTCACCTTATCCAAACCATAGTGATCATCGCTCAATACTTTTTCAGCATTAGTCAAATCATTGTTCACTTTGGATTTTTTCTTCCAAGGTAAGTTGACGATGGTATCGATGTAGTTTCGAACAACCGTCGCTTCTGCGGACATAGGCGACATCATTTTGAGTTTCTTCAACTCATTCATCGCTTTGTCGCGCGCTTCTTTCGGCATTTTTGCACCGGTAATTTTCTTTTCGAGTTCGTCGATATCTGCGCCTTCTTCGCCTTCGCCTAGCTCTTTTTGAATCGCTTTGACTTGCTCATTCAAATAGTACTCACGCTGCGACTTTTCCATCTGGCGCTTTACACGACCACGAATACGCTTTTCTACTTGAAGAATATCTAGCTCACCTTCAAGTTGGCCAAGCAAATGCTCAAGACGTTTAGCGACACTAACAATCTCTAAAATGACCTGCTTTTGCTCTAACTTTAATGGCAAGTGGGCAGCAATAGTGTCTGCCAAACGCCCAGCATCATCGATACCGGATAAAGACGCCAAAATCTCAGGTGGAATCTTCTTATTCAATTTTACATATTGGTCAAACTGCTGCACGATAGCACGACGCATTGCTTCGACTTCGGCATCTTCACCATCTTCTGCCGTGATTGGCGTGAGATCGGCAATAAAATGTGACTCAGAATCCGTAATCTGGTGAATACGTGCACGCTGCGCCCCTTCAACTAGCACCTTAACGGTGCCATCAGGAAGCTTCAACATTTGTAAAATATTCGCAATACAGCCAATTTCGTATATATCTTCTGCTGATGGCTCATCTTTTGCTGCTGCCTTCTGCGCAGCCAGCATGATGCACTTGCCCTGCTCCATCGCAGCTTCTAAAGCCTTGATTGATTTGGGACGACCTACAAATAATGGGATCACCATGTGAGGAAATACCACGACATCGCGCAGTGGCAACAATGGTAATTCTGTACGTTCAGTAATAGTGGAAGTTGTCATGGCGCACCTTTTTAAAAAAACTTTCATTCAATAGATTGGCGCACTAGGCTAAATCTCAAGCCCGTCATCCTAAAAAACAATAAAAAAAGCCACACAGAGAGAACTCCGGGTAGCTTTTCGGTTGAAGCCAAAATTTTCTATTGTTTCGATAAATTGTACCGCTTAATTGCGCGATTCACAGAGAAAGTCCCAAGAATCGCGCAATGTTTTCATATTTTTGTGCTGACGCAACTTAAGCACCAGCGACTTTAGGTTGCTCGTTATAAATCAATAAAGGTTTTGCGCCATTATTGATAGTATTTTCATCAATCACCACCTTAGATACATTTTTCTCGCTTGGTAGCTCAAACATAATATCTAGCAATGCATGCTCCAGAATCGAACGCAGACCGCGCGCCCCAGTTTTACGGGCGATAGCCTTCTTCGCTATTGCTTGCAATGCTGATGGACGAATTTCCAACTCACAGCCTTCCATCTCAAGCAGTTTTGCATATTGCTTAATCAAAGCATTTTTCGGCTCAACCAAAATTTGAATTAAGGCTGCTTCATCCAATTCCATCAAGGTCGCAATTACAGGCAAACGTCCAACCAATTCTGGAATAATGCCGAACTTAATTAAATCTTGTGGCTCTGCATCCAAAATTACTTCGCTAGCACTTTTCTGACTCTCGCTCTTAACACTTGCGCCGAATCCAATGCCACCTTTTTCAGAGCGATCAGAAATAATTTTCGCCAAACCATCAAACGCACCACCACAAATAAACATGATATTAGTCGTGTCAATTTGAATAAAGTCTTGATTAGGATGCTTACGTCCGCCTTGTGGAGGAACAGATGCCATTGTGCCTTCAATTAATTTCAGCAAAGCTTGTTGCACGCCCTCACCAGAAACGTCGCGTGTAATCGATGGATTTTCTGCTTTACGCGAGATTTTATCGATCTCATCGATATACACGATCCCTTTTTGTGCGCGCTCGACTTCATAATTACAGTTTTGCAGCAACTTCTGGATGATATTCTCGACGTCTTCGCCAACATACCCAGCTTCAGTCAATGTAGTCGCATCAGCGATTACAAAGGGAACATTCAACATACGCGCCAAAGTTTGCGCTAACAGAGTTTTACCAGAACCTGTTGGCCCAACTAATAAAATATTACTTTTAGCTAATTCAACATCATCCTTCTTACCCAGATGCTTGAGGCGCTTGTAATGGTTGTAAACGGCGACCGCCAAAATTCGCTTGGCCTTTTCTTGACCAATCACATACTGATCAAGTAATTCCGTAATTTCTACCGGCGTAGGCAAATCGCTTTTTGATGAAGAGATAGGCTCAAGCGCACTCATTTCATCACGAATAATATCGTTACACAAATCGATACATTCATCACAAATAAAGACAGATGGCCCCGCGATTAATTTTTTTACTTCATGCTGACTCTTTCCGCAAAATGAGCAATAAAGTAATTTTTCGCTGGAAGTACTTTTTTTATCTGACATAATACTTTTTAATAATTTTTACGAAGTAATCTATGAACGCTATATTACTGCAAAAAAATGCTAGCTCGCAGTAATACCCTACACAAATCCAATGTTTTTATTTCGCAGATATCTGCTAATGATCAAAAATAAAAACGCCCGCACCAAAAGGTTGCGGGCGTTTTCTTTTAAACCCTAGATACGGCTTTTTAAGCGCGATGTGTCAATACTTGATCAATCAAACCATATTCAGCAGCAGCATCGGCTGACATGAAATTATCTCGGTCTGTGTCTTTTGCGATTTGCTCAATCGTTTGACCAGTTTTCTCAGCTAAAATACCATTCAAACGCTCACGCAAATACAAAATTTCACGCGCCTGAATCTCGATATCCGATGCCTGACCTTGCGCGCCACCAAGTGGTTGATGAATCATGATGCGAGAATTTGGCAAAGAGAAACGTTTACCTTTCGCACCAGCTGCCAACAAGAAAGCCCCCATCGAAGCAGCCAATCCAGTACAAAGCGTAGAAACATCTGGCTTGATAAACTGCATCGTATCAAAGATCGCCATGCCGGCAGACACAGAACCACCTGGAGAGTTAATATAAAGCGAAATATCCTTATCAGGATTTTCACTCTCTAAAAACAACAACTGGGCAACAATCAAATTTGCTGCCTGATCATTCACAGGACCAACTAGAAAAATCACACGTTCTTTGAGCAAACGGGAGTAAATATCGTATGCACGCTCTCCACGCCCGCTTTGCTCAACGACCATCGGCACCATGCCAAGCATATTTGTTTCTAAACCAGAGTTATGAATGATGCCTGTCATGAATTATCCTATCTTATTTTGCTGCGTTATTACCCATCAGTTCGTCGAATGGCAAAACTGATTCGTTCACTTTTGCTTTACCCAACACATAGTTAACGACGTTTTCTTCTAATACAAGAGCTTCAACTTCAGCTAAACGATTACGATCACTATAGTAGTACTTCACAACTTGTTGAGGATCTTCGTAACTTTGCGCAAAATCTTCTACTTGCGCTTTGATTTGATCAGCAGTCGCTTGCAATTGATTCGCTTTAACCAATTCAGCCAAAATCAAACCTAAACGAACACGACGTTCAGCTTGTGCTGTAAATAATTCAGTTGGGAATGGTACGCCTTGCACATTCATACCGCGTTGTGCCATATCTTGACGCGTCATTTCAGCCAAACGCTCTGCATCCTGATCAATCAATGCTTTTGGCGCATCAAATTCAACTGCCTTCACCAAGGCATCCATAACGCTATCTTTAGTTTTTGCTTTTACGCGACCTTTAACTTCGCGTTCTAAGTTTTCTTTAATATCGTTGCGCATCTTGGCCAAATCGCCATCTTCTACGCCCAACATTTTCGCAAACTCTGCATCGACTTCTGGCAAATGCGCCCACTCTAACTTGGTCAAAGTGACAGTGAACTCTGCAGTTTTACCTGCCACATCTTTGCTGTGATAGTCTTCAGGGAAAGACAATGGGAACACTTTGGTTTCACCAACGTTCAGACCCAAAGTTGCTGTTTCAAATTCTGGCAACATACGGCCTTCGCCCAACACAAACGCGAAACCCTCTGCCTTGCCACCTGCAAATTCAACGCCGTCCAAAGTGCCAGTAAAATCGACTGTTGCACGATCACCAGATTGTGCAGATTGATCAGCACCACCATCACCGTGAGGACCTTGTTCACCCTTAACATGGAAATGAACACGTTGCTTACGCAAAATATCAATCGTCTTATCGATTTCAACGTCTGTAACATCAGTCTTAACCTGTGTTACTTCAACGCCAGACAAATCACCAACAACCACTTCCGGATACACTTCAAAAGTTGCATCGAAAGTTAAATAATTATCTGAATAACTTTTCTTCGGCTCAATACGTGGAAAGCCAGCAACGCGCAAGTTGTTTTCTTTTACTGCTTCAGCAAAAGCCAAGCCAACTTTATCATTAAGAACTTCGTTCTCAACTTGATAACCATATTGCGCGGCAACCATTTTCATCGGTACTTTACCTGGACGGAAGCCAGGCGCTTTTGCTGTACGAGCACGTACTTTCAAACGCTTTTCAATTTCCGGTTGCATTTCTGCGATTGGGAAAGTAATCGTAATACGGCGTTCTAATTTTTCTAAAGTTTCGACTGCAGTTGCCATGAAAATCGTCCAAATATAAAAAATCTGTGGTGCGAGAAGGGGGACTCGAACCCCCACACCATTGCTGGCGTCAGGACCTAAACCTGGTGCGTCTACCAATTTCGCCATCCTCGCGGGATGAAAACACCTCCGGTAGAAAGACCGGCACAAAAGCAAAGGGCGACTTCGATTGCATTGTCGCCCATAACTTGTGCTGTGGCATTTCAACTTCAACCAACTATTCTACTAGATTTTACGCAAACTTGTCTCGATTTTTTTCTACTCAAATTGAAACTGCGTCATTTTTATTCTGCCTTTCGTCTTTTTTTAATCAAAAACGAAAGGCCGAAATAAATTGCACGATCTCACTACGCCGATTTAGCCGGCTCTTTAATTCTAAACCACGCTGCATACAGCGCTGGCAAAAAGAGCAAAGTCAAAGCGGTAGCGATAATCAAACCGCCCATAATCGCAACTGCCATCGGCCCCCAAAATACGGAGCGGGACAATGGAATCATCGCAAGTACAGCCGCAGCAGCTGTCAGAATGATAGGACGGAATCGACGCACAGCCGCCTCGACAATTGCATCCCAAGCTGGAACACCCGCCGCTCTATCTTGTTCAATTTGATCAATCAGAATCACTGAATTTCGAATGATCATACCGAACAATGCAATCACTCCAAGCTGCGCAACGAAGCCAAACGGTCTTTGCAAAATCAATAAAGCCATCGCAGCACCCGCTACGCCGAGTGGTCCAGTCAAGAACACTAAAACAGAGCGAGAAAAACTGTGCAACTGCAACATCAATAGAGTGAAAATAATAAAAATCACCAATGGCACGTTAGCCGCAATTGATTCTTGTGCTTTACCACTGTCAGCAGCAGCACCTGCCAATTCAATTTTATAGCCAGGCAATAAGGTCGCTCGGATTGCATCTAGCTTGGGATCAATTTGAGCAGACACAGTTGGGCCTTGAATACCATCGACCACATCCGATTGCACAGTAACCGCCCATTCACGCCCTTCACGCCAAACAACACCAGGTTCCCAAGCCAAAGAAATTTTTGCTACTTGCGATAGTGGAACGGTTTTTCCACTAGCAGTTGGAATATTCGCGTTGCTCAGTGCTTGCACGGTCGAACGTTCATCTACTGGCTGACGAACAACGATATCAATCAATTTATTCGACTCTCTAAATTGTCCGACAGTGGTACCAGTCAAAATTGTATTCGCGGCACGCATCACGTTTTGTGAAGTTACGCCCAAGGCGCGCAGCTTATCTTGATCCATATCGATACGAACTGTCTTCACAGACTCGTTCCAGTTATCGTTCACGCCGATGGCATTTGGATTCGCATTCATCACCGCTTTGACGCGATCAGCAACCTCACGCACTTTTGCGACATCTAAGCCAGTGACGCGGAACTGAACTGGATATGGTACTGGCGGACCGTTTGGCAATAACTTAACTCGACCACGCACCTCAGGAAAATCTTCTTTAAATGCCTGATTGATTTTCAAACGTAAAGCTTCACGCGACTTCAAATCTTTTGGCAATACCACGATCTGCGTCACATTGGTCTGCGGGAAAATCTGATCTAACGGCAAGTAGAAACGAGGACTCCCCGTGCCAACATAGCTCGTAATACTCTCCACGCCTGACTGCTTCTGAATGAATGCCTCAAATTTTTTCGCCTGTGCTTCAGTTGCTGTAAAAGAGGAGCCCTCAGGCAACCATAACTCAACCATTAATTCTGGGCGACTTGAATCTGGAAAGAACTGCTGTTCAATAAATTTGAAACCAAAAACACCCAAGCCAAATACGGCCAAAGTAATAGCTATCGTTGTTTTACGCCATGTGACACACCAATTCACCAATACTCTAAAGCGTGAATAAAACGGCGTATCAAATAATTCATGATTACCATCCGCGCCCGCATGTGGCTTAACGCGCAACAATAAATAACCAAGATAAGGTGTAAATAAAACCGCTGCCAACCATGATATCAACAACGCTAAAGCATTCACTGAGAACATCGAGAAGGTATATTCACCCGCGGCAGACTCAGCCAATCCAATCGGTAAAAATCCAGCCGCTGTGATTAATGTTCCGGTCAGCATCGGCATCGCTGTCGAGCTGTAGGCGAAAGTTGCCGCATCAAATCGCGAGAAGCCCTCTTCCATTTTACGCACCATCATCTCGACTGCAATAATCGCATCGTCTACGAGCAGACCGAGCGCAATGATCAGCGCACCAAGTGAAATTTTATGCAAATCAATATTGAAGATGCGCATAAATAAGAAGGTAACCGCCAACACCAATGGAATTGTCAAGCCTACGACCAGCCCAGGCCACACATCCAGTCGCCAAGGCTTAGTGTGCAAGCCGAGTGATAAAAAACTCACCGCCAACACAATCACAACCGCCTCGATCAAGGTATTAACAAATTCCCCTACCGATGACGCCACAATTTTTGGTTGATCAGAAACACGATCCAATTGAATCCCAACCGGCAGCTGCGATTTAATCGACGTAACTTCCTTCTCTAAGTTTTTGCCTAGCTCGATGATGTTTCCGCCCTTTTCCATCGATATGCCAAGACCAATTACCTCTTTACCATTGAAGCGCATTTTATCGACTGGTGGATTCTTATACTCGCGTTTCACGACCGCAAAATCGCCCAATCGGAAAGTCGTTCCATTTGCACGCAAACGCAAATTTTCTAAATCTTTCACCGTCAACAACGCACCAGAAATGCGAACTTGCAAATTGCTGGAGGAAGTCGTTAGCACGCCAGTTGGATCTATCGTATTTTGCGAATTGATTTGCGAGACGATCGTTTCGAACGGTACGCCTAATTGAGAAAATTTCTTTTGTGAAAACTCAATATTAATTTTCTCTTCCTGCACACCAAACATTTCGACTTTTGCGACCTTTGGAATACGCAAGAATTGCTGCCGTACGAAGTCGGCGTATTCACGCATTTCTTCGTAATTAAACCCATCCGCTGAAATCGCAAAAATCGAGCCGTAGGTATCGCCAAACTCATCATTAAAAAACGGCCCAACCACACCGGCAGGCAAAGTGCCTTTGATGTCACCAATTTTCTTACGTACTTGATACCAAGTTTGCGAGGTTTCTTTTGGCGGTGTTGATTCTCGCAATTGCAAGATAATCAGGGTCTCGCCTGGCTTTGAATAGCTACGAATCTTGTCAACGTAAGGCGCTTCTTGTAATTTTTTCTCAAGCTTATCAGTCACTTGCTCAGCCATCTGCAAAGCAGTTGCACCTGGCCAAACCGCACGAACCACCATCGCTCTAAATGTAAATGGTGGGTCCTCATCTTGGCCTAATTTTGCAAAACTAAAAATCCCGCCCAATAGCAATGCAACCATCAAATAACGCGTTAGCGGAATATGTTCCAGTGCCCAACGCGAAAGATTGAATCCAGATTTATCGTGATTATCCTGACTCATTTAGATGCTCCTACAGCAGAAGCAGACACTGAAGCAGGTGCAGCACTTGCTGCCGCCCGTGTCGGCGCGGATTCCACGCCGAGAATATGCACTTTTTGACCCGCCTTCAACAAATTAACACCAGCAGTCACCACAGTCTGGCCAGCTTGAATTCCACTAGAAATCAACACATCTTCGCCACTGGTAGAACCAATTTGAACTGGTACTAACTTCACTGCCCCAGACTCAACAATCCACACTGAACTCACATTTTTTTCTTGGAATAATGCTGTCAAAGGCAAACGCACCATCTGCACCTCGCTTTTCATGCCAAAAATGACATTGGCAGTCATTCCCAACTGAACATCTTTTGCATTATTAGGTAAGGCGATTTTCGCAACAAAGGTGCGCGTCACAGGATCTGCAATCGGTGATAATTCGCGCAACTTCGCGGCATAAACCTCGCCACTATTGGCCCACAATTTAACCTTGATATCATTCAATTGACGGATCGAATTGATCTTATCTTCTGGAACACCGACCACAACATCCATGTCACCTGCTTTCGCTACGCGCACAACCGGTGTACCAGCGGCAACTACCTGCCCCACTTCTGCCTCAATTCCTGTAACAACACCATCAATATCAGCAAGCAAGCTCGCATATCCTGCTTGATTTGATTGATTCGATAAAGCAGCCTTTGCTTGTTCATAGCTAGCTTGCGCTGCTTTGTATGCAGTTTCTTTGGCATCCAAAACTGCTTGCGCAACAAAATTCTTTTCACGTAACTCTTGGTAACGCTTCAATTCTGCCTTCGCCAAATCGCGATTACTTTCTGCCGCACTTAACCCTGCTCGTGCCTGTGCTTGGCCTAACAATAAATCTTGTGGATCAAGCTGCATCAATACTTGACCACGTGTCACTACAGTGCCCAACTCAACCTTACGGGCGACAATTTTTCCTGGTACACGAAAACCAAGACGCGACTCAATTTTTGCCCGCACTTCACCAGACAATTCGACCGCAGACTCGGTTCCTTGAAACTGCGCTTGGATCGCGCGTACTGGACGAATATCCTCCGTCTTTTCCACTTTTTTCGAGCAGGCAGTCAGCGACAACATTGCCGCCAAACCCAGCAAATTCATCGCTAAAAATATTTTTTTTCGAATCATTGGTGTCGAATTAGGAAGCGCAGAAAGCTGGTGAGGATGAGATGGTGAATTAAACACGAGAATTATTCCTTTACGATTTCATCAATGATGCGATAGTCAATGACGCTTACGGATGACTGAAGGCTACAGCAAATAGGTTCTAAATACATAGATAAAGACATTAATCGAGGACTATTTGAAAACAATCCAGATTACACTAATTGAATTGCAAACTTACGCCAATGGATAGCACGCTATTTGATATTCACAAGTGATTAGAATCAGAAATAAAGTCTAAACAAATCTAGATTTCTGAAACACTAGCCTTTTTTAAAATTTAAAAAACAAACACAATTACTGACTTATGAGTTATTAATTATAATCACGAATCTTTTCCTTGCCAATGACTTTCGAGTCATTTATTTTTGCAGTTATTCAAATAACAAAGAACAGCACCCACTATGAGTGTTAATCACTACGAAAATTTTCCAGTCGCATCGTGGCTAATGCCAGCACATTTGCGGCCAGCAGTAAAAACGATTTATGCATTTGCTCGCAGTGCCGATGACCTTGCTGACGAAGGCAGCGCCAGCGACCTTGAGCGCTTATCCGCTTTAGCGGAATATGAAAATAACTTGGAACTAATACGTAACAAGCAAGCTTGCCAGCATCCCTTGTTTAACGATTTAGCTGAAGTTATCTCAACACATCAGCTACCCATTTCACCATTTTTTGATTTACTAAGCGCATTTAAACAAGATGTCACATGTAAGCGCTATGATTACTTTACTAGCCTTTTACAATACTGCGATCATTCTGCCAATCCAGTTGGGCGCATCATGCTGCATCTATATAAAGAAACTGCTAGCGACAATCTGGTAAAGTCAGACTTGATTTGCAGCGCTTTACAGCTTATTAATTTTTGGCAAGATATTGCAATTGATTGGCAAAAATCCCGCGTCTATGTTCCGCAAGAAGACTTGCTGCGCTTTCATGTTAGCGAGTCTCAAATTGCCGAAGGTGTTTGCAATCAGGCTTGGCGCGCATTGATGCAATTTCAGATAAATCGAACTCGACAAATGATGATTACCGGCAGTCCGTTATGCAAAAGACTACCAGGGCGATTTGGCTTTGAATTGCGCTTGGTGGTACAAGGTGGTTTACGCATCCTCGAAAAGATCGAAGCGGCAGATATGGACATTTTTCAGCATCGCCCTACGATTCAAGCCACAGACTCACCATTGCTGTTGTGGCGCGCGCTAAAAATGTAAGTTCAACTATTTCATCCACGAGTCAAAACATGCCTGATGCATCGCTGGTTCAGTCGTACCAACAAATCCAAACCCAAGCAAAACGGGTAATGGCTGAACTATCTCGCCTGATTACGCCTGAGGATAGCGAACATAGCATTGCAACAAAAGCCTATGCACTTTTATGCGAGCAAGGCTTACACGAAACTTGGTATTACAACTGCCCTGCCTTAGTGTTAGCAGGCACTCGTAGCTGTCTCTCAGTATCAGGCAGAGAATATCAAGCTAGTACAGAAAAGCTTGGCGGCAAGAACTTGATTAGTATCGACTTAAGCCCATGCCAAGGCGCAATTTGGGCAGATTATTCACGCACATTTGCATTCGAATTTGGCTGTTGCGTTGAACATCCCAAAACCCGCGAATATCAGAATGGGATAGATTTTCTCAAACGACTACACGAAGAAATGTGTGCTTGGGTGAATCCAGAAACCAGTTTTCACAAACTTTATCAATGGAGCAATGTGCGAATACGTGAAAGCGGTTTTGTGAATCTTGATTTCCGAACCAATGTCGGACATAGCATTGAAGTCGAACGTGAGCGACGCCAATACATCCAAGCGCATAACCAGCAGTTAATTTCGAACGTCAACTTCTTTAGCTTCGAGCCATTTGTTCGTTTAAAAGGTGGTCACTGGGGCTTTAAGCATGAGGACATTTACTACTTCGGCCAAGATGGGCGCTTAAATTGCCTGTAGTTCCCTATAGTTGCCTATAAAAAAAGCCAAGACGAACTTGGCTTTTTCTACTGCATTTATTTCGACACCACTGTTTAATTTATCAATTATTTCGCTAAATTAAGATGCGGTGCTGAAACGCCAAACTAAGCGGCCACACAAGTAATGCCAATTGCACTTGCCGGAGCGGGATTCTCTAAAGACGCTTTTCCCTTGCCATTCGTGACAGTACATTTTTGGCCAGTTGGCTGCGTGGTAATTTGCAAATCATAATTCTCGCCATCAGACAAACTAAACGACATTGTGTACGCACCATCAGCTAATAAATTACGTGCATCAGTAGTGCCATCCGCTAACGTATTTGAGATCGTTAAGAATGTTCCTGATTTCAGACCCGCCAAAGATCCACCGATTGGCACACCAGTCGCACAAGTTACCGCGATATTGCTTGGAGGACTGCTTAAATTCGCAACGCCGCTGGCATTTTGGATTTTGCAAACTTGACCAACTGGTGGCAAAAATACTTTTGCTGCATATTCTTTACCGTTCACAGCATAGGTCTGAAACGAGAACACGCCATCTGCTGTCAAGGTAGTTTGTGTCGCACCATTCATCGATAAAGTTAGCGATTTACTAGCGCCAAGGCCAGTTAATGAACCTGCCAAAGGAACATTTGGTACACAAGTGACCGCAATATTATTCACTGGCGCTTCGCCACTCATCTTGCCTTTTCCGTTCGCTACTGTGCAATTCACCGGGTTCGGCTGTTGCCCAACAGTGATATCGTAAGAAGCATTGCTGGCTACACGAAACGAAAATGAACCATCTACAGACAATGCCTGAGTGTAACCAACTTCATTGACCAAAACCAAATAACTACCTGTCGTCGTCAAGCCTTTTACGGTGCCACCAACGGTCGTGTAGACAAAGCCACCGCACCCAACCAAAACACCTGCGATCAAAGCACTCAAAACTGCTACTTTTTTATTTAATTTAATCAAGATAAGTCTACCTTATTACGATATATGAACGACTCAACGCAGCTTGCAACACAAATTCACTGCACAATAAGCTGGCATTGTACAACATGCTCGCCGCATTTTTTTGTCTATATATTGTAAGAACGAATGCAAATATGCGTTTCCACGCAAACCGATGGAAGTTTGTACTTAGGCGCGCAGTCGGTTAGCATTACGCCTTAATTCATATTCCAGCCTACCTAATCAAGCATGTCACCAGACGAATATTGCCAAGAAAAAGCCGCACAGAGCGGCTCCAGTTTTTACTACAGCTTTTTATTTCTGCCACAAGAGAAGCGCCGCGCGATTACCGCGCTGTATGCATTTTGTCGCGAAGTTGACGACGTTGTCGACGATTGCACCGATGAATCGGTCGCCAGAAACAAGCTGATTTGGTGGCGTCAAGAAATCCAAGCTATGCTAAAAAATAATCCTAGCCATCCAGTAACCAAAGCTTTGCAGCCGCATCTGCAAACTTACCAACTAGACGGCGCACATTTTTTAGCGATTATTGATGGCATGGAGATGGATTTAAATCAAAATCGCTATCTCGACTTTATCGGATTGCAGCGTTATTGCTGGCATGTCGCTGGTGTCGTTGGCGTGCTCTCTGCGAGCATATTCGGCATCAAAAATCCGCAAACAAAACAATTTGCCGAAAAATTAGGGTTAGCATTTCAATTGACCAATATCATTCGCGATGTTGGTGAAGATGCGCGCAAAGGTCGCATCTATTTGCCTGTGAATGAGTTACAACAATTTAATGTGCCAGCGAGCGATATATTAAATGCACGTCATAGCGAACAATTTGTCGCACTGATGCAATTCCAATATGAACGTACGCAAAAACTGTATGACGAAGCATTTGCACTATTACCCGATGAAGATCGTCGTGCCCAGCGCACAGGTTTGATCATGGCTGCAATTTACCGAGCGCTGCTGGTAGAGATTCAACAAGACCAGTTCCAAGTTTTAAAGCAGAGAATTTCTTTAACACCGATACGCAAACTATGGTTGGCGTGGAAAACGTATGTGCGTGGTTAACTCCCCTAGCCCAAGTCTGTGAAGAATCAATCCAAATCAAAAAGAATCGCGGTAATTGGTGCTGGTTGGGCTGGTTGCGCCGCTGCGGCGACCTTGTGTCGGCAAGGCCACCATGTCACTCTAATTGAAGCTAGTCGTCACTTAGGTGGACGTGCCCGCGCTGTCGATATCCAAGAAAAAAAGATCGATAACGGTCAGCATATCTTATTAGGAGCCTACTCCGCCTGCTTAGAGTTAATGCGATTTTTAAAAATAGACTTGCGAAGCGCCCTATTACGCCTGCCCTTGCAAATGGTGTACCCAAAGCAAACGGGGATTGAATTTATTACCGCAAAATTACCGGCACCTTTACATCTCTTATCAGCATTGCTAACGTCAAAAGGGCTATCGCGCGCAGATAAAATGGCGCTAGCAAGATTCTCAACCACGGCGCGCTGGATTGATTGGAAATTAAATCACGACTGCACCGTCTCAGAGCTATTGCAGCGTTACGAGCAAACCGAAAACCTATGTCGCTATATTTGGAATCCACTTTGTATAGCTGCATTAAATACACCACCTGAACGCGCATCGGCGCAAGTGTTTCTCAATGTACTGCGAGATAGTTTAGGTGCAAAGCGCGCTGCATCGGACATGCTGATTCCACGATTCGATCTCAGTCGTCTATTACCTAAGGCATGTGCCAACTTGGTGCTTGAATCTGGCGGAGAAGTCGTACTTGGCGTGTCGATTCAATCGATCACAACACATTCATCAAATCAGTGCAGTCTCGCACCTTTACGTGTCGAAGGAACTGACGGACAAGCACAAATCGCTAATCAGCGATTTGATGGCGTGATTATCGCCACTGGTGCAGAGCAAGCTAAGCGATTGTTTTCATCTACGCCTTCAGCAGATCAAATTGGCAGTGATGAGCAGGCTGCCTCAACCCACTCCATTCTCAATACCACGTTTGAATACGAACCCATTACTACGTGCTATTTGCAATACGCAGCAAGCTGCCGACTCGATCGACCGTTTTACGCCTTAGCAGATAATCCGAATCAACATGCATGGGCACAATTTATTTTTGATCGCGGACAATTAGATCCACATCAATCAGGGTTAATGGCAATTGTCATTAGTGCCTCTGCAGCGGCAATTGCGCAACCAAGCTCAGAATTGATCAAAGCGGTATGCGATCAACTTGCACAACAATTGCAAAGTGAAGAATTAAGGCAACCGATCTGGTCGCAAGTCATTACCGAAAAACGTGCGACGTTTGCCTGTTCACCTAATCTGCTAAGACCGACTAATCGTACTGAGATCGCAAATATTATGTTGGCGGGTGATTACACCGCCAGTGACTACCCTGCCACCTTAGAATCGGCAGTCAGAAGCGGCGTACTCGCGGCACAAGCATTCAAATAGATATCGATTACGCGTAGTCGAACAAAGTACTGCGTTTGACGATGACGCGCCCTATCTTCTATTATTGGAATTCAATTTTCTATTAGGAGAAATAATGCAAAAGATGCGTCTAGGTATGTCGATTTTGATGCTTGCGATGTTAGCTGCTTGCAAAAGCGTCGTGATCGAAGAGTCACAATTTATTCGACCTGATAGCGTAGTGCCTTATCAATCTAAAGGAAAGTTTGACAGCAAAGCCTTGGCAACACTATTGCCAAATGCAGCACTGAAAGATGATCAAATTGCAGTTGATGAACGCGTGCAATTAAACGGTTTGAGTGTAAAACACGCACCAGCCACGGTGACGGTTTTATATTTCGGTGGAAATCGCTCACACATCGATGATGCTGCCAAAATGCTTAGTCAACATGTAGCAAGCTGCCCGATCAATTTTGCGATGTTTGATTATCGCGGTTACGGCCGCACTCCCGGTCAGCCAAACACAAATAATCTAAAAGAAGATGCTTTACGAATTTATGATTATGTCAAAGCCAATACGACTGGCCCTCTTCTTGTTCATGGGCATTCGCTAGGCAGCTTTATGACCGCCTATGTCGCACAAAATCGCGCCGTCGATGGCATCATTTTAGAGACGACGGCAACCAAAGTGAGCGACATACTTCAACTACGCACACCTTGGTATGTGCGTCCATTTATCCGCTTTGAAATCGTTCCTAGCTTAATGGAAATCGACAATGCCAAAGCACTGGAAAAATTTTATGGAAAGAGTTTGGTGATTTCGGCAGAACATGATCAAACCACGCCACCCGAATTGGGACGCGCTGTTTTTGATGCAATTCCAGCGCAAGAAAAGCAACATCTTTTCGTCAAAGATGCCGGACACAATAATTTATTAAGTAAAAAGGAAGTACAAACCGCCTACTGTGATTTTGTCCGCAGATTTCATTCTTCGGCATCGGCTACTAGCAATTAATTACTTACACATCCACTAGACATCTCCTTCCTGCTTCACTTGCGACGCAAATCGTCTTCGCGTCGCAAGACTTTTCTCCCATTTCGACCAATAAGAATCTAAGTAATATCACTTAGATCCAAGAGTAAATTTCTCAATTGCGGCACATCGTCGAAACCATAAAACTACGACAAGCCTCATTAACAACAATTTAGCCTGCACATTTGTTGTCGTGAGTCTTGCATCGAGCGTGTTGGGGAGTACAAACGGCTCGATATTTGATGACATCCATTATTTTCGAGAGAGCTAAAATGCCCCGTCTTATTCAATTTCGTAGATCCCGATCGATAATGTACTTGGCGATCGCCAGTGCTTTCACATTATTCGCATCTCAAGCTGATGCGCAAGAGACTTCAAACCAGCAAAGCAGCAACACAAAAGTCGATGACAAAAGTAGAGATACAATTCCTGAGGTGATCGTCACGGCAACGCGACAAGCAACTTCATTACTCAAAGCACCGGTCGCAGTCAGTGCACTAAAAGCAGAAGATTTGATCCGTTCCAATGTCAAAGAACTGCTAAATCTCAGTGGTGCGATTCCCAATGTTCAATTCGGATTATCTAGCGCCGATTCTGGTGTTTTAGTTTCGATTCGAGGCGTGACTTCTACCAACTTTACGGAAATTGGCGATCCTGCCGTTGGTATCCATATTGACGGTATTTACTCACCCAGACCGCAAGGCTCGTTGGCACTAATGTTCGACCTCGATCAAGTCGAAGTTTTGCGCGGCGCGCAAGGAACACTGTTCGGCCGTAACTCCACCGCAGGGGTAGTCAACATCCTTCCCGCAAAGCCAGAATTTAAAACCAATTATGGTTGGAGCTCTTTAAATCTCGCCAACTACAATGGCAAAGAAGTACGTTCCGTGTATAACTTTGGGATTAGCGATAATTTTGCGTTACGTGCCGCCGTCATGGTGGATAAACGCGATGGCTACATCAAACAAGAACGTGATCTAATTGATCGCGGTGTACTTTTGTCAGATGGTAATGGTGGCGCTAAGTTTACGCCCGACGGCAAACCTGACGTTGATCAACGACTAAATCGCGAGCTTTCACCTAAAGATTATTACACCAACTCAAATCAATGGGCGACGCGTCTAACTGCACGCTGGGCAATTGATAAAGATCTCGAATGGACTGGCGGCTTCGAACATTATCAAAATTCTGGTGCTGGTGAAGTTGGATTAAAAGACTGCAAAATGGCGGCAGGTACACGCTTTGCCTGCGGTCCGCAAGGTCAGTGGTATGCCAAAATTAATGTGCCTGGCAAACTCGATATGAGTATCACCACGTACCGCAGCAACTTAGTGTGGAAACTATCACCACAAACTGAATTGGGCTACAAAGTCGCTTACGCGGTACAAAAGCGAGAACAACATCATGACGATGATGGTGGGCAATCGTTTCTCGCTGAAGATGTTGGCGTTATGGAGCCTTGGGGCAACTGGGGCGCGCAACATGCTTTAGATTGGGCAAGTTATACGCTCGATTCCAACTATCGCTCTTTGGTCAATGAGCTTCAAATTAAACAAAATTTCGATCAATGGCGCTATGTTGCTGGTCTCTTCAATATGTCAGAAAAGAACGCCATCAATTTCGCGCAAGACAAATTAATTGAAGCCCCTTGGGGTATGCCGCATGCACAATTTTATGCGCAACCAAATCGCCAAGTCCATTCAAAAGCACTATTCGCGCAAGCCGATATCAAGCTTGCAAATCAATTGTCAGCGACAGTCGGTTTCCGTATGAGCAAAGATAGTCGCGAAGATATTGGAGGCGTTAGCGCTGGATTATGGAGCGCGGATACACCTTGGTATTACAACGGCAAATATGTTCCAAAAGCGGCGGGTACCGGCACACCACATAACGGTACTGACTTCACATTTGGGATGGGACCATTTGCCGGCGTCGGTGTATTCCCTAGTCCAGTAGTCAATACGCACAAGGCAAGTTGGGAAAAACCCACCTATCGTCTTGGCCTACAGTATGACATCGATAAAGCGAGCATGGTGTTTGCGTCTGCTGCAACGGGTTATCGCCCAGGTGGCTTTGGCGATAAATTTGATACTTGCGGTGGTGGCACTTGTATCGACGGCAGCACACAAAAGTATAGCTACCTTGAATACAATCCAGAGCTCACCACTAATTTTGAAGTCGGTTACAAAGGCCGCCACTTCAATAATAAATTAGACCTGAGCGTGGTTTATTTTCATACCAAATATGATGATATGCACGTCACTGGCATGAATGCAGTTGGTCAAAGGAAATTACGTGCTGACGAAACTTGCCCAGATTGGAATCCAGCTTGTGATGTGGTGACCTCCTGGAAAACCGAGAATATCGGAAATTCACGCATTCAAGGTTTAGAAATCGAATATAAAGCGCGGCCATGGGTAGGAGGCACTTTATCCGGCTATGCATCAGTGCTTAATTCGAAAGTCTTATCCTATCCAACTTATGACGACAATTGGATGTGTGGACATCGCCAAGAGTTCGGCGCGGAAGCCTGCGCTCCGCTCTATCTCGGTAACGATCCAAGCAAGCGCGGTCGCGCGATACGTGATGTGACCGGCAATCAATTGCCAATGGCACCTAAATATTCTTATGCCATCAACTACTCGCATGACTTTGCACTGGATAACGGCTGGGTAATGACGCCATCCATAGGCATGCGCCATCAAAGTCGTATGTACTTTACCGTTCGCAATCTCGACAATCGTGTGCTCGGCGATTATCAAGATCCTTACACCAATTGGAATGCTTCGGTAAGACTCAGCGCCCATGATGACAAATGGAATATTGAGTTATGGGGCACCAATCTTAGCAACAATATTGTGAAGAATTGGATGGGACAAGGCAATGCAGGGGGGTACACCTTCAATAGCTATAACCCACCAAGAATGTTTGGTATCCGCGGCACTATCAATTACTAACATCGTCATTAAGTTTATTACAAAGATTACGGAGGGTGAAACAAATAGCGAACCATTATCAGGTTCACACAGCGCTTCCCCCAGGGCGTTCTACCAATTAGTTCCGTTTGCTGAGTCTCCCCCATTGCCCCAGCAAAAAGGACTGGATACAGCAGCACCAGTTTTAAAAGAACTAAGTAAGTTGACGAACTGGCTTTACACGGCAAATTTCTCGACGAGATTTGCCGTCTTTTTTTATTTCTGGAGCAAATGAACATGGCCACACATCCATGGCATCAAAGTGATACGAGAAATTCAAATCTAGTTCTTGTGCTTTGCCTAATTCATTACTGAATGCTAGATTATGAAATATAAAAATTATCAAGAACTAAAAGTCAGGGAAACCTCGCTATAGATCAGGAACAAATATGGCATTGCTGCGACATCGCTTTTTCCAAAATCGCTGGACTCTATTAGGAATAATGTTATTCCTAACGGTGGGCTTGTTCGCATCGAGTACCTTAGGTTGGCTTTGGTATGCAGACAAACGTGCTTCCGCGGCGAGACAATCCTCACTCGATCTACTTTGGATGGAACAGATCATTAGCAATAAGCTAGGCACGCAACAAGTTATGTTGCAGAATTGGGCCTTAGATTTGCGGCCTGACTCTAAACAATCTCGCGCCGAATTCATTCAACGAGCAGATGAACTGATTAAAGAAAATCACGCGATTCTCGCAGTAGAGATCGTCGATGAACAAAATCAGCGCTTAATTGGCGCACCACAATTTGAAGAAAGACCCAAACAACTTCCGCCATTAAGCGATCCCTTGGTGCAAGATGCCATTCATCAAAGTCGTAGCCAAAATTCTGCAATTTATAGCCGAGTGATCGAACAATTTGCGCCGCTTTGGGTGTTAGCCCTTCCGAATAGCAATGAACAACATCCACTACACCGCATCATCGTTACCTATGACTTAAACAAACTACTCACGCAAGAAGTGCCTTGGTGGTTTGTGCAGCGTTACGATCTCAGTTTGGTCGATGAAAACGACAAACAGTTATCGCCAAGCGAAGGCGGCATCGTCAATCACCACCAGCAAAGCAATCGCATCGACTTCGGCCCATCCGGTAGTGGTTTGTCACTCAAAACGAGTGTACGTACAGTACAAAACTTCGACAATTTGCTCATTGGCTTAGCCGTCGCAGTCTTGTTATTCGGGATATTGATTATCTGGCTATTACGCCTATTACAACGTTGGATTAAAGAACGTAAAGCGGCACAACAAGCCTTACGTGAGCGCGATGTCTTGTTACAGCACACCGCACATCTATCGAGCTTGGCTGAGTTTGCGTCTGGAATGGCGCATGAATTAAACCAACCACTGGCAGCGATTGCCAACTATGCAGCCGCTGCGGAATGCTTGATAGAAGCGAATGAAATTGATTCCCCCAAAATAAAGCAGGCAGTAGAAAAAATGGGAGAAGAATCCAGACGTGCGGGAAAAATTATGCATAGCATGCGCAATCTCATTCAGAAGAGTGCAGCACCGCATGAAATGTATTCACTATCACGACTGCTGCATGAAGCAATCGAACTAATTGAAGTACAGGCCAGGCATCTACATATACGAATCGATTTGATGTTCAATATGGACGACACACAAATTCGATGCGATGCGGTGATGTTAAAGCAAGTGCTATTTAACTTAATGCGCAATGCGCTTGATTCGATGAAAACAGAATCGATGAAAAACGAAAAAAATAAAATCGAGCATCCACATCACAAACTAGGCGAACATCCGCAAAAGCTTTGTCTAGTTATCGAAAGAAACGATCGTCATATTGAATTTAGCGTAGTGGATCAAGGTGAGGGAATACAAAACATGGACAAACTATTTCAAGCCTTTTACACCACCAAATCCGACGGTATGGGCTTTGGCTTGGCGATCTGTAGAACCGTCATAGAAAATCATGGTGGAAAAATCTGGGCAGAAAATAATCCGAATGGTGGTGCCACTTTTCGATTTAGATTACCGCTAGAAACCGAACAAACACCATAAGTTGCACCAACACAGATAAGTTAAACATATAAAAAATTGAGTAGCAATTCAAAAGGGGAAGCCGAAATGTCACAAAGTAATCCAGTAGAACATCAAGCGAATATTGCGATCATCGATGATGATCCAAGTGTACGCAGTTCATTAGTGATGTTGCTCGAAACACGTCATTGGAAAACCACCGAATTCGAGCGTGCGCAAGATTTTCTTGACCAAGCGACTCCGACTGATTTTAACTGCCTCTTAGTGGATATCAGAATTCCAGGAACCAATGGATTGGAATTATTTGATGAACTGATTCGACGTAGCAAACTGCATCGTCTTTACCTACCACCGGTTATTTTTCTTAGTGGTCATGGTGATATTCCGTTGGTTGTTCGCGTACTGAAACAAGGAGCGGTCGATTTCTTAGAAAAACCGGCAGATCATCGTAGCATTATTGATGCGATTAGCCGCGCTATTGCCACCGATGAAAAAGCCAGAGCCGAACATCAAGGACAAGCCGGTTTACTGAAAGAAATCGCAGAATTAACACAAAGAGAGCGTATGGTGTTAACCGAGATCGTGGCTGGTTATTTGGGTAAGCAAATCGCCGATCATCTTTCTATCAGCCCTAAAACTGTTGAAGCACATCGACTACATATCTGCCAAAAATTAAATGTCAGAACAAGCATGGAACTCGTCGCTAAATTGCGCGACATTCCTCCTAGTCTGTGGCAATAAGTCAGTAACAAAGTAATCAACAAATCGGGGGCTCATTTCGTTCATCGGCGTTCACCGAGCAAAATCACATTGGCTTGTCGCGAGGCTTGCTCAAGATTGCGTTTTATAAGCGCTTGAGATTGCGCACCTTGTTGCCCACTCACCGTTGTCACAATTTTGGCGATGTTGGTACGAAACACGCTCTCTAACTGAGCCCAAGCTGGAACCACTGGATAATGCCGCCCTAGGCTTACCTGTTTTACAAACTCTGCATAATGCGGATCTTGCATCAGTGAGGGATCATATAAAGCATCGAGTCGTGCTGGCAACATACCAG
The DNA here is from genome assembly GCF_014652415.1 of Affinundibacterium macrobrachii. Classification (GTDB taxonomy): domain Bacteria; phylum Pseudomonadota; class Gammaproteobacteria; order Burkholderiales; family Burkholderiaceae_D; genus Undibacterium; species Undibacterium macrobrachii. The sequence goes on along the minus strand of NZ_BMYT01000004.1, from coordinate 315,709 downwards.
ATAGTTGACTGAATTTGACTTGCGCTCTCTGTGACACAAGATACTTGAGTAAATTCCATGCTTCCTCTTTGTTTTTCGATGATCGCATCATCGCTAAATCCGACCCGGAGAAGAAAGTTTGATTGCCTTTAATTCCTGCTGGATAAGACGCAACACCAAAGTTTTTGGCCGCGACCGTGCCCATCTGACCGCCCTTTGATTTTGGTGTATTGAACATCTTTAACACCCAAGGCCCACTAAAAATCACCGCGTATTGATTCGTAAAAAAACCAGACTCAATTTGTACTGAATCTTTCTCCAGCGCAGATAGCGGTACTAATCCCTCGTTCGCAAAGCTGGTGTAGAAGCTGATAGCCTGCATCGTTTCCGGTGAAAATATACTGGCTGACTTTCGGTCCGCACTCAGAAAATCTCCGCCTGCATTCCAAATCCAAGGCGCGATATTATGCAAAATATCGGAATCATTTTTACCAGGATAACCGAGCGCAGCAACTTTTTTACCTTCGAAGTCAATACCATTTATTTTTTGCATCGCTTGCTTAAAACTACCCCAATTCGCAAACGCTTCATTTGGCTTCACACCCGCTTTTTTAAATAAATCGCTACGATAATAAGCAACCCGTGCACCGGCATACCAAGGAATAGCAAATACTTCACCTTGATTATGTTGATGCGTAGTAACCCATAAGGCAGGAAAGAAAACCTTGTCACCACCTACCTCTTTTTGTTGTTGCAAGCTGATAGGCTCTAAAGCGTTTTTTGCGGCAATTGCAGCTATCCAAGTGCTACCTAACTCCACCAAATCGGGCCCTTGTCCTGAATCTGCCGCGGCACTAATTTTGCTCCAAGCATTCTCCCAATTTATCACCGTCACATTAACTCTTAGATGAGGATTGAGCACTAAGTAGGGACGCAATATTTCACGCATATCCTGCTGAGGCTGTGCCGTAGTGGACATAATCCAAATATTTAGTTCAGATGATTTCGCCCATGTATTCGTTGTGCAAAACGATACGAGAACAAAAATCACCGCCATTAGAATCTGTCGCCACTTATTGAAATGCGCTAATTTCATATGTCTAAAATAGATCAAAAGAGATGTGTAGTTTGCACCAAAATCGATTTCATGAAAACGAACACCTGATCAACTAAGTACATTTACCTAGAACAGAAGGTAGTTCTATGCATTGTCGTTTTAACTTGCTCAAGGTAAATTTCTGCTTGGAACTATTTCATTGTGCTTCGTCACAAGAAATTGCCGCATTCCTCTTCCAGTATTTTGAAAGTTTCGTTTCATGCTAAAACCCATCAACACCCTAAAAAATCAAAGGGTGATTTCCATTGACGCTTTTCGCGGCATCACTTTTTTGATCATGATTATCGTCAATGAACTAGCCAGCGTCAGTGGTATTTCTGTATGGCTCAAGCATATGCCTGCCGACGCTGATGCGATGAGTTTTCCCGATATCGTATTCCCCGCCTTTCTATTTATCGTTGGCATGTCGATTCCATTTGGTATTAATCATCGGATTGCACAAGCTCAAACCCGGTGGCAATTAAATGTACATATTTTTTTACGTGCGCTCGCATTGATCATCATGGGTTTGTTTATGGTGAATGCTGAGAGTGGCTATCATCAAGCATCCATGCCGATCTCGATACAAGCTTGGTCGCTCTTGTCTTATCTGGCTTTTTTGTTGATTTGGGGCGTGTATCAGTTTAAACATGTACTGATCAATCGCATTCTGACCGCGACTGGCGTCATGTTGCTTGTGGTATTGGCGCTCATTTATCAAGGAGGAGAAAACGGTACACAGAACATGACACCACAGTGGTGGGGCATCTTAGGCTTGATCGGTTGGGCCTACTTGATTTCATGTGGCATTTATCAACTGTGCCGCGGCCAACAAAAACTCTTACTCTTTTCCGTCTTTATTTGTACTGCCTTTTATGTACTAGTACACAGCGCTTACTTTGCTCACTTCATTGAAAATAATCATGCCATCGCTTCTTTATTGAAGATCATTGCCAGATTAGATGGCCATGCCGCTCACAGTAGCATCGTGCTCTTAGGTGTGATTTGCACCTTAATTTTCTTTGAAGAAGACTCAACCATCAGCCATTCAAAAAGCGAGTCAAAAAGCGAACCAAGACGATTCATCAATGCGGCGATTTTATTTATGATACTCATACTTGCCGCAACTGCCTTACGACCAGATTTCAAGATCTCGAAAATCTATGCAACACCTTCATGGTGCTTCTATTCCGCAGCAATTTGCATCGCTGTATTTGGTTTCTTATTTTGGCTGATTGATTTACGCAAGATACAAAACTGGATGATTGCGATTAAACCAGCAGCAATCAATCCGCTCGTCTGCTACTTATTGCCATTTGCAATCGAAGCCATACTCCAACTCGGCGGCATACAATCACCTTTGCGTCGATTTGAGGCCGGGATGGGAATATTTGCAGCTTTGTTTTACTCGCTACTAATTATGTTCTCAGTACATGGGTTAAACAAAATTAATTTTCGAATCAAATTCTGAGTTGGTCGGCGTGATAAAACCTAAGATGCAAATCAAGATCAGGCTGAGCAAATGATCAAAAGCATGCGCCCTACTCATTTGCATGCCCCTAAATTAATCCATCGATTAATCAATCGATTGATCCATCGCCCGATCCACCAACTGATGGCGATTCATCGCTGCCTTCATTCTGTGTCGGCGCAGCCTGTTTCGATTTCCATTTTGAATAAAAATACGCACTGCCAGCAACGGCACCCGTCACCGTCGCCGCCGCGCCGATAACAGGGGCGGCGGCAACCACGATAGGCGGGCCAATAATCGCTGCACCAGCAGCAACGCCAGCGGCAATCCCCAAGCCCATCGAGACGGTTTCTGTTTTCTCTTTGATTTCGAGGTGATTTTCTTCCAGCTTTTCGTCTATCTTTTTGACGCCATCGATCACATGCGTACTAACCGCCTTTGCACTCTGCGTCGCTGTATCTGCAATTTGCAAACCGCGCTCCTTGACTTGCTCGACGATTGCTTGCGTGGTTTCGTGCTCAATCACATTACTCAGCGATTGATGTACGGATTTGCTCGCGGCGATAGCGATTGAGCTGGCGGCGGCCGATGTCTTATTGATGTTATCGACATTCACGACTTGCGCTATGCCTTGCGTTAGATCTTTTGTTAAATCTTGCGCTTTAGATTGCACTTGCAGTAATCCGCGACCAGCACTATCGGCTGACTGCACGGCCAATTGACTCAGCTTTTCTAAACGATCTTTCATACACATCCTCGTAAATAGCACCATCTAGGAACCCGCAATTCTAAAGGCTAACAGCTAGCAAACAACGGGAAAATCCAACAATTTGTACCATATACTTCTACCCCATTCCGCAAAAACACGAATCCTATTCAACGAAAATCCTGCTGTTATAATGTGTAATGATCCATTTTTTGTCAGATCCATCGATAAGTTTTTGATTTGACTAGGTTTTTTATTAGCAATTATGAGCAGAATTCTTCACTTTCTTCGCAATCTTTTACCAGGCTTCAAACCTGCCGAGGTTTCTCCCCAAACGCAAACCTTTATTAATCATGCACATGAGGAGATGCTCAATCAACATCAAGAGCATGCGGCAAATTGGAAATATGGCAAAGAAAAAGGCTGGTCTGCGGATTTAGAAGCCGGCATCATCGTGTTTCAATTTGCTGGTGATAAAACGGGTACCAGCCATTTTCAAACTGTTGGCATCTATGATGAGGCAAGCCAATCCTTTACTTGGGCGTGGGCGCAACGATCTTTGCCTTCCTCACTCCGCAATCATGCAACGATGGCGAAACACTGGGGACAAGCGCAAGGTCATCGCGCGTATAGCACCAGCAACATCGTATGTAGTATGGACGATGCTTGGAAGTTTGCTGCCGTGACACAAAAACTTGCGGGAGCGCATAGCGTTTATCGCGGTCGCGTTGGCAATCGTTATATTTTTATGACCACCGAAGAAATCCACATCAATGACGCGACAAGTCCGATGAACACTGCATCATCAGACAAATCGCCAGCTTGGAGCAAAGGACGGCATCGTCCTCGTTGGTAAATCTCTGGTTATAACAATCTTGATCAAACGATCAAATCAAAAACTGCCCTCCCTTTCTTTCGCCACATTCAAACAATTATGCTCATCCTCACTATTAAACAAGGCAAAGAAAAAAGTTTGCTCGACGGCGATCCTTGGATTTATCTCTCTACAATTGAACGCGTCGACGGCAAGTTTCATGAAAAAATGAAGTCTGGCGCCACGTGCTTAGTAAGATCATCAAAGTCCGAATTCTTAGCTCGCGCAGCATGGAGCCCCAAGTCACAAATTCGCGCCCGCGTGTGGACTTTTGATGAAACAGAAGCGGTTGACCATGCTATGTTTAAACGACGTATTCATGCCGCACTGGCAAAACGCCTACCACTCATTACGAAGCCTGATGTAAAACTAGGTAAGCCACAGCTGCTCATCAATGCAGAGGAAGATCAACTGCCGGGCCTGGTGGTTGAATATCACGCAATTCAACAAGGCTTTCTTGCCTGTCAATTTCAAGCTGCCGGCGTGGATGCATGGAAGGTCGCCATCGTCAAAACCCTGATTGCAGAAACAGGCTGCGGCAATGTGTACGAGCACACGGATTATCTCGTGCGCAAAGGCGAAGGTCTGCCCGGTGGTTCTGGCGTATTAGCGGGTGATGCACCACCCGCCAACTTATCCAGTCTACTTTAAGCCGCCTCCGCAAATGAGAATTGACGGAATCTAGTAGCCTGGTCATTAAACTACTCAGAACAAGATCGCATCAAAAAGAAACTTAGTCTAATCACAAAAATTCTTATTTTTTCACCTTTTTTTCACCAATCTACAACTACATTAACCATCCAATTTATTCAATGGAGGAATGATGATGTGGAAGAAAATAGGTTTGGGATTGATCGCAGCAGTCGCAAGTATCGTTGCCGTGCTCGTGATCTCGGCGATCTGGTTAAGTAGCTTGCTAGACCCAGACATCAACACCGATTTATTAAAAACCAGCAAGCCTAGCGACATAGCTTATCTGCGCGATTCACTACCCGCTACTCGCGGTAAGATTCTCGCGGTCGTTACCAGCACTTCGCAAATCGGTAAGAAAAAAATAGGCTATGAATTAACGGAACTGGCACGCGCTTACTACGTGTTTCAAGCCAACGGCTACCAAGTCGATATCGCCAGCCCACAAGGTGGGAAAGCACCAGCGATATTAGACGATGACGACATGGCTGAGTTTGATTATGCCTTCTTGAACGATACCGTTGCGGTCAACAAAATCAACAATACGATACCCTTAGCAAATGTCGACGGCGAGCAATACGATGCCATCTATTTTGTCGGTGGCAAGGGCACGATGCTTGATTTCCCGAACAATCCACACATACATCAATTGGTGAAGCATTTTCATCAACAGCAAAAACTCATTATCGCAGTCTGTCACGGCCCCGCTGCACTCAGTCTAGTCAAATTAGCTGACGGCACCGCCTTTGTTAATCAAAAAAGAATCAGTGCGTTTACCAATGAAGAAGAATTATTTTTGATCCCCAATGCGAAAGAACTATTCCCTTTTTTATTAGAGGACAAACTGCGAGCGCAAGGTGCAATCATCGAAAAAGGACCACGCTATTTGCAACAAATCAGCCAGCATGACAAGCTCATTACAGGTCAAAATCCGTGGTCAGTATGGGCAATGGCAGAAGCAAGCATAAGAGAACTTGGATTTCAAACTCTTCCACGTGAAAGAACCAGTGAAGAGATTTCTGTTGATATTCTCGGTCACTACGAAAAACACGGCTACGCAAAAACCAAGCAATATCTGCAGCAGTTTCAAGCGAATTCCATCAAACGAAATTTGATTGCAATGCATGCACTAGTCGCGGCAATGTCTTATCAACCAGCAAAAGTGATCGAGCTGATAGGCTTGTTGCGCGCGGCAAAGGCGCTGGCGACAACATAGACAAATGACCAAGCTCTAAGTTAAGCCACAGATCAAGATTACAAGCAAAGAACACGGCTCCTCTCACACCAAAAGAGTGAGTCGTTTTGTACTACTTAGCGCAGTTTAGTGCGAATCACCACACCATCCTTCAATAGCTAGTTTTTAGAGTACCTCCGCACAAATCGCAAAATCGGGCGAAAAAAACGCGAAAAAAATAATCATGCTATATTTCCTGAAAATACTGGAAATTCAAAGATTACTGGAACTACAAATAAGGAATAAACCATGAGCATCAGTCCGACCAAAGAAAAATTTATCTCGCATTTCGGTGAAATGGGCAGCCGCTGGGGCATTAATCGTACCGTTGGGCAAATTTATGCACTCATTTTTCTCAGCGAAAAACCACTATGTGCCGATGAAATCGCCGAGCAATTAACCTTTTCTCGTTCGAACGTCGGCATGAGTCTGAAAGAACTACAAGCATGGCGCTTAGTGAAGTTGGTGCACATCCCCGGTGAACGCCGCGAGTTTTTTGAAGCACCCAAAGATGTGTGGGAAATTTTCCGCAATCTAGTGGAAGAGCGTCGCCGCCGCGAAGTAGAGCCAACCTTATCCATGCTGCGCGAAGCCTTACTTAAAAACGATGCGAAAGAGGATACGAAGGATGACGAAAAATATGCGCTGGAACGCATTCAACAAATGCACGACCTAATCGAACTCACCAGCGCGTGGTTTGACGACGTTGAAAAGCTGTCTCCGGAGACGCTACAAACCTTGATGAAAATGGGCTCCAAGGTCGTCAAGTTGATTGAGTTTACGGATCGACTACGCCTTGACAACAAGTCAAAAAATTAGTCGCTAGCTCGCTATTTCAAGAGAAGAAGAGAACCCATCATGTCAGCAGAACTTGCAAGCACTTTCGACCCCATGCTGTTAGCGCGCATTCAGTTCGCCGCCAATATCAGCTTTCATATTTTATTCCCCAGCATCAGCATCGCACTTGGCTGGGTACTGGTGTTTTTCAAATGGCGCTACAACATTACCAAGGCAGAACATTGGCAACGCGCTTACTATTTTTGGGTGAAAATTTTCGCCCTCAGTTTTGCGTTAGGCGTGGTCAGTGGTATCACCATGAGCTTTCAATTTGGTACCAACTGGCCGGGCTTTATGGAAACTGTCGGCAACATCGCCGGACCACTCCTCGCCTATGAAATTTTGACGGCGTTCTTCTTAGAGGCGACTTTTCTTGGCATTATGTTGTTTGGTCAAAAGCGTGTGGGAAATCGACTCCACACCATCGCCACGATCTTGGTCGCCAGCGGAACTACGCTCTCGGTGTTTTGGATCATCGCATTAAATTCTTGGATGCATACGCCAGTCGGCTTTGAGATGATCAATGGCCAAGCGCATGCAACCAGCTGGTTACAGATTATTTTCAATCCATCGATGCCCTATCGTTTTACGCATATGATGCTGGCATCAGGTTTAACCGTTGCATTTTTAATTGCGGGTATTAGCGCTTATCGCTACGTACGTGGCGGACGCAGTGACGACATTCAGATTGGTATTAAAACGGGTGTCACATTAGCGGCGATACTGGTCCCTTTGCAAATCCTCGTTGGTGATTTACATGGACTGAACACCTTACAACATCAACCAGCAAAAATCGCTGCGATGGAAGGAATTTGGGAAACTCAGCAAGGTGCACCCGCAGTCCTGTTCGCGATTCCCGATCAAACAAATCGTGTGAATAAAGCTGAAATTGCGATTCCAAAACTAGCCTCGCTTTATCTCACGCACGACCTCAATGGAGAACTCAAAGGGCTCAATGAGTTTGTCGGCAAGCATCCACCAGTAGCACCCGTCTTTTTCGCGTTTCGCGTCATGGTCGGTGTTGGCTTGCTGATGTTGGCGATATCTTGGCTGGCCTGCTGGTTTGTTTGGCGCAAACCAGCTTTACCAACGCTCGTTTCACGCTCTTTGATTGCAATGAGCTTTTCCGGTTGGATTGCTTTGCTGGCAGGTTGGTACACCACCGAAATTGGTCGTCAACCTTACTTGGTACAAGGTGTCCTCACCACTGCAGAAGCGGCAGCCAAAGTGCCTGTCCCTATGCTAGCGAGTTCGCTAGCGATGTATTTAGCGCTATATGTTTTTTTGATTATTTCGTACATCTCTGTCGTCTTTTATTTAGCCCGCAAAGCAGATCGCACGGATTCGACAGCTAATTCAGCAGCAGTAGCGACACCAACAACGCCAACATTCACCACCACACTTAGAGCGTAAATCATGATCACCCCACTCTACCCAGATTTATCCCAAGCCGCAGGTTGGCTACCACTCGCCTTTCTCGTCGTTATGGGCTTAGCGATGTTGGCCTACGTGATTCTAGATGGCTACGATCTCGGTGTCGGCATCCTGATGCGCCATGCGAATGATGCGGAAAAAGACATCATGATCGCCTCTATCGGTCCCTTCTGGGATGCGAACGAAACTTGGTTGGTATTAGGCGTCGGCATTCTATTGGTCGCATTTCCGACTGCACACGGGCAAATACTAGGCGCGCTGTATTTTCCAGTCGCGATCATGTTGCTAGGGTTAATTTTGCGCGGCGTGGCTTTCGATTTTCGAGTAAAAGCCCACGCACAAAATAAACCAGCATGGAACCGCGCCTTTCATATCGGCTCCATCCTCGCCGCCTTTTCACAGGGCTTTATGTTAGGTATGTTGGTATTGGGATTTCAAACCAGTTTTTGGAGCTATGCCTTCGCTAGTTTGATTGGCTTATGCTTAATGGCTGCTTATTGCCTATTAGGTGCAACCTGGCTATTGATGAAATCAGAAGGACAACTACAAATCAAAGCAGCAACTTGGGCAAGACGCAGTTTATGGTTAGCAGGCGTTGGCATCGCCACCATCTCCATCGTCACGCCATTTGCCAGCCCCAGCATTGCGGAAAAGTGGTTTAGCTTTCCTAACTTTATATTGCTATTCCCTATCCCAATGATCACTGCCATTTTATTTTGGTGGATCGATAGAATCTTAAAACGCCTACCCGCGCAGTTAGTACAAGCGAACCAACGCTGGATTTGGACACCATTCGCCAGCACCGTAGGAATATTCTTCTTGGCATTTCACGGCTTGGCATACAGCTTATTCCCTTACCTCATCATCGACAAAATCACGATCTGGCAGGCCGCAAGCGCACCAGAATCTTTGATGATTATTTTCGTTGGCGCATGTATCGTTCTTCCTGTCATCATTGCTTACACGGTGATGGCTTATCGGATATTTTGGGGTAAGGCGACTTTGCTGGAATATTGAGAGCGTTCATCTCACGAGCAGGATTAGGTCCAAGGTCGAGTCAAAACTAAGCTCCCTTCTCCCGCAGGCGGGAGAAGGGTTGGGGATGAGGGCGCTTGAGTTACTACGAGAATAATTTGTTGGGGATAATATTCAATAGTTTTGATTTTTGGCATTGGAATTGCGTTCGCAAGTTCATTAAGTTCACAGGTCGGGTGTGGCCCGACAGCCAATTACCTTTTTTGCTTCGCCAAAAAAGGTAATCCAAAAAAGGCGACCGTAGAGTCTCCACTGCGCTGCTTGCAAGCAGCTTAGAGATTGATGGCGCAAAGCATACTTTGCGAAACCCCATCAATCTCCCCTCGGGTGCTTACGCTGCGCTTCAGCATAATTTGTGCGTCACAAAAAAATGGGAAAGTGTTGAAACTGTTCTCAGGAATGTTCGCTTGCAAGCGAACATCGTTCCGCAGGCGAGGCGCATGCGCCTCGAATTCCCTGCTCCACCTCAGACAACAACACTTTCTTATCCATTTTCTGTGAGGCACAAATTACATCGTCTCAAACGGGGGTAGATCAAAAACAAAAGCAACGACCTACAACTGGTAATAGAAGAATGTTCGACCGTTGATGCTGATTGTTTTGGTGTTGCTTTTGACTTTGCTTTTGACTTACATCCACTTCTGACACTGCCAATTGTGCGGGACAAAAAATGGATAAAGAAAGCTTCGTTGTTTGAGCGTAGCGAGTTTCGAAGCTTTCCCATTTTTTGTCTTGCACAATTGGGAAGCCGAAGGCCAGTGGCAGCGTGGTCGCCTTTCTTTGCTTACTTTCTTTGGCGAAGCAAAGAAAGTGAGTGGCTGTCGGGCCACTCCCGACCTGTGAACGACGAGCGTGTTTGCAGGTAAATATTTGGATAAAAATCGAAGGCTTCGGAGCGAATAAAAATGGCTATTTTCGCGTGGGCAAAAATACCTGCCCACCCTACTATTCTTTACGGTTGATAATGTATGTTTTGCTGTTGCTGTTGCTTTTGACTTTAACGCCGTTCCACTTCTGACACTGCCAATTGTGCAGGACAGAAAATGGATAAAGAAAGCTTCGTTGTTTGAGCCGTAGGCGAGTTTCGAAGCTTTCCCATTTTTTGTCTTGCACAATTGGGAAGCCGAAGGCCAGTGGCAGCGTGGTCGCCTTTCTTTGCTTACTTTCTTTGGCGAAGCAAAGAAAGTGAGTGGTTGTCGGGCCACACCCGACCTGTGAAAGATGAGCACGTTTGCAAGTAAATATTCAGATAAAAATCAGTGACTTGCGCGCGAATAAAATTGACTATTTCCGCGTGGACAGAAAAAGCTGCCCACCCTACGAAACTTTCGTCTAATTTTTGCGAGCGTTGATAGTAAAAACCAACGGAATATGATCACTAAATTTTAACCACTCTTGCGGCGAAAATAACTCCACCACATTCTCATTACAATCAAACAGGTCATCAGTCGCAAATGCGTAATCGATGTGATATGGCTTTTCGAGTTTTTTCTGTAGAAAAAAGGTTGGTTTTGACTCTTCACCTTGCAACTCTCCAGTAGCACGATGATAGAGACTACTCATATTGACTTGCTCTAACTCACGAACCACATCACTATGATTCCACCATCTATCCCAAACATCCCAAATTTTATTACTATTAAAATCACCGCAAAGTATAGTCGGCTCAGCAAACTTTGACTTATGCAAGCTCAGGTATTTCCATAGCTGACCAATATAAGCAAATGTTGGAGAGTTCGCCTGCTTTGTCCAAACACCAATTAAATTAAATGAATTATTGATTCGAACAGGAAGAAATAACTCCAAGTTATTACTAGCCCAATCTAAGCTTATCAAGTCAATTTCTTTAGTAGCAAAAATCGCCAAACCACGATTTTTATTTGTACCAATCCAACGATAATTTGTTGCCCAGTCTTTGAATTCTCCAATGACGAACTCTGGATTTTCACACTCTTGGATAATGTATAGATCAGCATCAAGTTTCTCGACTTCTCGAAACTTTTTTCTAAACGCACCATTACAATTCCAAGTAACAATTTTCATGTTCATTAAAATTCCAGAATATTTAATGCCAATAAATCTCTCCGCGAAACATACTCCAAAACCTACCGCAACAAACTCTCCCAAACCTTCTGCAACCTCTTAACCGACACAGGCATAGGCGTCTTCAACTCCTGCGCAAACAAAGACACACGCAACTCCTCTAACAACCAGCGAAACTCAATCAACTTAGGATCAGCATCCACACCGGATCGACGCGGCGTACGTTGCCATGGCTGCGCGACGATGTTCCACTCTGCCATTAACTTCGCATCACGGGCAGGATCGGCGCGGAGTTTGTCCATGCGTACCGTGATCGCTTTCAAGTAACGCGGATAATGGGCTAACTGGGCGAAATCGACTTCGGCGATGAAGCGTTTGGTGACTAAGTTTTGCAATTGTTGTTGCATATCAGCTGCCGCTTGCGCGTGCGCTTTTAGGCCTTGTAGCTTCTTCGGTAGGCTGTAATATTCCGCCAAAATTAAGCCTGCTAAACGCGCTATTTCGTTGGCTAGTAGATTGAGTCTAGCTTTGCCTTCATCGCGGCGTTTATTAAACTCGCCAGAATTTTTCGGTAATGGCGATTGCATGAAGGCACGATCTAAGGCAGCCGTGACGATTTGTTCGCGCAACTCTTCTTGTGAACCTAGCGACATAAATTGCATGCCCATTTGCTGCAAGCTCGGAATATTCTTTTCTAAGAACTTGACTTGCTCTTTCATCTGCAAGGCGAACAAACGACGTAAGCCCACGTGATGTACGCGTGCAGCTTCGTCGGGATCATCAAAGACTTCGATGTGGCAATGCGTTTGTTTATCGACTAAGGCTGGGTATCCGATTAAGGTTTGTTTGCCTTGTTGGACTTCGAGTAGTTCTGGTAGTTCGTCGAAGGTCCATGCGGTTAAGTTTTCTTGTTGGATTGCTGGGGCTTTTGTTTCCGATTTGCTCGCAGTGTTTGCTGAACTTGACGACACTGGATTCCCGCTTTCGCGGGAATGACGGTTAACTAAGGATTCGGTTGCTGCTGATTTAGAGCTATCTAACAAAGCTAATTTGTCAGCACTGGCAATCTTCTGAAAACTCTCACGCGCTTGTGAGCCGAATTCGGCACGTAACGTGGCGAGGTTACGGCCCATCTCTAATTGACGTCCGTGTTCGTCGATGATTTTAAAATTCATCGTCAGATGCGCGGGTAATTGCTCAAATTTAAAATCCGTGCTCAGACATTGCAAACCTTTTTGTTCACGAATATCGGCGATCAAGGTTTCTAAGAAATTGCCTTTACCAAATTCATTGCGCTCACAAAATCCGGCTGCGTAATCCGGTAAAGGAACACAATGACGACGGATTTTTTGCGGCAGTGATTTGAGTAATAGCTGTACTTTTTCTTTGAGCATGCCTGGCACTAGCCATTCGCAACGTTCGGCGGAAACTTGATTTAAGGAGAACAAAGGAATCCATAACGTCACGCCGTCGCGCGGACTACCCGGTTCGAAGTGATACGACAGTTGCAAACCCACGCCAGAGACTTGCATGAGCTTAGGGAAAAAGTCGGTGGTAACGCCAGCTGCTTCATGCCGCATCAACTCGTCTTTGTTTAAATAGAGTAGCTTGGGATTATTTTTTGTCGCTTCTTTATGCCATTGCTCAAACAAGACCGCATTGTAGACATCGGCCGGTAAATGTTTGTCGTAGAACGCGGCGATTAAATGATCATCGACTAACACGTCTTGCCGACGTGATTTATGTTCGATGTTTTCAATCTCGCGTATCAGTTTTTGATTGAAAGCTAAAAACGGCGCGCGCGTATCGAAATCACCTTCGACTAGCGCATCACGAATAAAAATTTCACGCGCTTCTTTAGGGTGCGTCAGGCCATACTGTATGCGTCTTTGGCTGTACACAACCAAGCCATACAAGGTCGCGCGTTCAAAGCCGGACACTTGTCCCGTACGTTTTTCCCAGCGTGGTTCGCCGTAAGATTTTTTGAGTAAATGACCCCCAACTTTTTCTAACCATTCAGGTTGTATCTGTGCGAGGCAACGACCATACAAACGCGTGGTATCAACTAACTCAGCAGCCATGATCCATTTACCAGCTTTTTTCGCCAAGTAAGAACCTGGCCACACATAAAACTTGATGCCGCGCGCGCCTAAGTAGTGCGTATCTTCTTCCGACTTAAAACCGATATTGCCTAGCAAACCCGTCAACAAGGAAAGGTGTAATTGCTCATAAGTGGCGGGCGTTTCATTCACACGCCAGCCTTGCTCTTTGACGATGGTCAACAATTGCGAATGCACTTCGCGCCATTCACGCAAACGCATTTGGCTTAGAAAATTGCTGCGGCAATTGTCTTGTAATTGACGATTGTTTTTTTTGTGTTCAATCGCGTCTTCAAACCATTTCCAGATTTTGAGATAGGACGTGAATTCGGATTTTTCATCCGCAAATTTTTTGTGCGCTAGGTCGGCTGCGCTTTGTGCATCCATCGGACGATCGCGTGGGTCTTGTACCGACAAAGCGGCTGCAATAATCAAGACTTCACTCAAAGCTTGATTATCTCGTGCCGCCAAAATCATGCGGCCTACGCGGGGATCTAGCGGCAGCTTTGCAAGCTCTTTACCAACTGCAGTTAACTGATTGCTGTCGTCCATCGCACCCAGCTCTTGCAAGAGTTGATAACCATCGGCGATTGCACGCCCCAAAGGTGGTTCGATGAATGGGAAAGTTTCAACATCCGTCAAGCGTAAAGACTTCATTCGCAAAATGACCGACGCCAAAGATGAGCGCAAAATTTCTGGCTCGGTGAACGCGGCACGTTGTTTAAATTCTTGCTCGTCATACAGTCGAATACACACACCTGCAGCGACACGACCGCAACGACCTGCACGCTGATTGGCCGCCGATTGGGCGATCGCTTCGACTTGTAATTGCTCGACTTTATTACGATAGCTATAGCGCTTGACGCGTGCCAAACCTGCATCGACCACATAGCGTATGCCCGGCACGGTCAGCGAGGTTTCTGCCACGTTGGTCGCTAACACAATACGTCGAGCATTGGAAATTTTGAACACACGTTCTTGTTCTTGTGCCGACAGTCGGGCAAACAAAGGCAAGATTTCTACATGCGGTGGATGATGTTTGCGCAGCGCTTCGGCGGCATCGCGAATTTCGCGTTCACCCGGCAAAAACACCAAGACATCGCCGGAACCTAATCGACATAATTCATCGACTGCGTCGGTGATCGCTACCATCAGATCGCGTTCTTTGTCTTTTTCATCCGCTTGTATCGGACGATAGCGCACTTCTACTGGATACAAACGTCCTGATACTTCAATCACTGGTGCTGCTTTGCCGTGTTCACCAAAATGATTGGCGAATCTTTGCGCATCGATCGTCGCTGAAGTAATGATGACTTTGAGATCACGACGTTTAGGCAAGATCTGTTTGAGATAGCCAAGCAAGAAGTCGATATTCAAACTGCGCTCATGCGCTTCATCGATGATGATTGTGTCGTATTGACGTAACAGTGGATCAGTCTGCGTTTCTGCCAGCAAAATACCGTCGGTCATCAGCTTGACCGATGCGCCTTTGCTCAAAGTATCGGTGAATCGGACTTTAAAGCCGACATGCTCGCCTAACGGCGAATTGAGTTCCTGCGCGATGCGTTTCGCAGTCGATGATGCCGCTATACGACGCGGTTGCGTATGCCCGATCAAACCCTTTTGGCCGCGCCCCAATTCCAAACAAATCTTTGGTAGCTGCGTGGTCTTACCCGAACCGGTTTCACCGCAGACGATAATGACTTGATGTTTTTTGAGCGCTTCAGCGATTTCATCACGTCTGCCCGAGACCGGTAATTCTTCTGGATAAGTAATTACCGGCGGTGGGTTGCGAAATGGCAGACTAGGCTCTGGTCGAGTCTCTGTCTTTTTTGCTTGTGGCGACTTCGCTTGCTGATGCTTATGCGTGGCTGGCCGCGGCGACAAATTTCCTGGCTGACTAGTGTTTTTAGCACCACTTCCTGAATGACTTTGGGGTGCAGCAGGCTTGGCTTGCTTATCCTTTTTAGGAAATCCAGCGGGTTTGACTTGTTGTTGTGCCGCTTGACGCAGGCTGTCACGCAAAGCCTTCAAGTCTGCAGGCATTTTTTTTGGTGATTTTTGGGGAGTTTTATTATCAGACATAGCGGACGCGATTATAATCCGTCCATGGAAAATTCTGTTCAATTCGTTCATTGGCTGCGCTCGGTCGCACCGTATATTCATGCCTTCCGTGGAAAGACCTTCGTGGTCGCGTTTCCGGGAGAACTTGTGGTGGCTGGCGCCCTGCCCGTTTTGGCGCAGGATTTGTCGCTACTGCACGCGCTCGGAATCAAGATTGTGATTGTGCATGGTTCACGTCCACAAGTCGCCGAGCAATTGGCACTGCGGAATGTCGAAGGCCGTTTTCATAACGGTATACGGATTACCGATACTGCTGCACTGGAATGTTCGAAAGAAGCCGCAGGCGAATTACGCTTAGATATTGAGGCCGCGTTCAGCCAAGGTTTGCCAAATACACCGATGGCACACGCGGCGATACGGATTATTTCTGGCAATTTTGTTACGGCAAAACCGATCGGGATTGTCGATGGGGTTGATTTTCAACTGACGGGAACCACCCGCAAAGTCGCGTATGACACAATCGACCGTATCTTGGATGCGGGTAGTCTGGTGTTATTGTCGCCACTAGGATTCTCTCCGACCGGTGAAGCTTTTAATTTGACGATGGAAGATGTAGCGGTTTCTGCTGCTACCGCTTTGCGTGCGGATAAACTCATCTTTATCTCCGAAACACCAATGATGGTCGATCAAGATGGTGACGAGATTCGTGAATTATCGTATAAACAAGCGGAAGCAGAACTTGAGAAGAAGTACCTAGCTTCTGACGCTAGCTTTTATCTCGAACATGCGGTCAAAGCCTCACGCGGCGGCGTCCCACGTATTCACATCGTGCCTTATAAGATTGATGGCTCCGCCCTGCTTGAATTGTTCACGCATGATGGCGTCGGCACCATGGTCTCCACAGAAAACCTCGAAAGCTTGCGTGAAGCGACAATTGAAGATGTTGGTGGCATTATTAAATTGATCGAACCGCTTGAAGCCGATGGCACCTTGGTCAAACGTGGACGTGAATTAATTGAACGCGAAATTAATTACTTCTCCGTCATCGAGCATGATGGCGTGATCTTTGGCTGCGCGGCGTTGTACCCCTTCCCCTTCGACAAAATGGGCGAAATGGCTTGTCTCACGGTGAATCCCGATGTGCAGAGCCAAGGCGATGGCGAACGTATCTTGAAACATATGGAAAAACGCGCCCGTCGTGCTGGATTCCACTCTTTGTTTGTGTTAACGACTCGCACAGCACATTGGTTCTTAAAGCGTGGATTTGTCCAAGCTACTGTCGATGATTTGCCAAAAGATCGACAAAAAATGTACAACTGGCAGCGCAAATCCTTGGTCTTAATCAAGCAACTATAAGCATGCTTGCCAACTAGATTTAAAAATCAAACGTATAATCAAGGCTTATCCCCTAGAATTTGAATCATTAAAGGAGTACCGATTATGGCCCGCATGGTCCACTGCATTAAATTAGATAAAGAAGCTGAAGGCCTAGACTTTCCAACTTATCCAGGTGAATTGGGTAAAAAGATTTTTGAAAATGTGTCAAAAGAAGCGTGGGCTGCGTGGTTGAAACATCAAACCATGTTGGTCAATGAAAATCGTTTGAATCTCGCCGACACACGTGCTCGCAAGTATTTGGCGACACAAATGGAAAAGCATTTCTTTGGTGATGGTGCAGATGCAGCGCAAGGTTATGTGCCACCGAGCGAGTAAAGTACACAGCACACCCAAAAAATGAAAAGCGAGCTTCGCGTAAACTAAGCTCGCTTTTTTATTGGTTAACTGAATCAATCGGAGCAATTACGACTATCACTGGTGTCCAATTGTTTCTGCTAACTTGCTGCACCGTACTACGATCTAATCAATCTTGTCGGCGCAATCTCCTCACATCACAACTTAAATTTCTTCGTACAAAGGCAAAGTCAAAAATTCTGCAAAGTCAGCCGAAGTCGACATTTCTTCGAAAATCTGCGCAGCTTTATCGTAAGTTGCACCTTCACCGACTGACTGCTTTACCTTCACCAACTCCTCCACTATCATTTCGCGCACCATCGCAGCAGTAATCTTACGACCATCTTCCAGCACGCCTTTGGCGGAACGTATCCATTGCCAGACTTGCGAGCGACTAATTTCGGCAGTTGCTGCATCTTCCATCAAGTTATGAATTGGTACGCAACCATTACCCGCTAACCACGCGCCAAGATAATGAATACCGACATTAATGTTGTAACGCAAACCAGCTTCGGTGATCGGTGTTTCTGGTTGGAAATTGAGCAAATCTTGCGCACTCACGACGACGTCGGGGCGTTTTTTTGTAATTTGATTGGGCGCATCGCCTAAAACTTTCTTAAACTCCGCCATCGCCAAATCAACCAAACCAGG
This sequence comes from Affinundibacterium macrobrachii, assembly GCF_014652415.1. Taxonomy (GTDB): domain Bacteria; phylum Pseudomonadota; class Gammaproteobacteria; order Burkholderiales; family Burkholderiaceae_D; genus Undibacterium; species Undibacterium macrobrachii. Next base: position 297,765 of record NZ_BMYT01000004.1, on the reverse strand, counting down.
ATGTGCCACCCAGCCACCATCGTAACCATCGGTCGCATCACGTGCCTTGTCGTTACGTACGCCTGCCATCGCAACTTCATTTTTTTCAGGATCGTTTTTAATCGGGATTAAAGCTGCCATTCCGCCAATTGCTGGTGCATTACGTTGGTGGCAAGTCTTCAATAATAACAAGGCATAAGAACGCATGAACGGTGCCGTCATCGTTACTTTTGCACGATCTGCTAAACAGAAATCGCCGTCATTTTTAAACTTTTTGATGCATGAGAAAATGTAATCCCAACGGCCTGCGTTCAAACCAGAACTATGTTCACGCAGCTCATATAAAATTTCATCCATCTCAAATGCAGCGACGATGGTTTCAATCAAGACGGTCGCTTTAATCGTCCCTTGTGGCAAACCAAGTTCGTTTTGTGTCATCACGAAAATATCATTCCACAAGCGCGCTTCTAAATGTGATTCCATTTTAGGCAAATAGAAAAATGGACCAGCGCCACGTGCGATTTGCTCCTTAGCATTATGAAACATAAACAAGGCAAAATCAAAGATGCCGCCAGACACTCGCTTACCATCAACTAGTACATGCTTTTCATCTAAATGCCAGCCGCGCGGACGCACAACTAAAGTCGCGATCTTGTCATTGAGCTGATAACTTTTGCCATTTTGTTCTAGGTTAATCGTACGACGCACGGCATCACGCAAATTGATCTGACCAGTAATTTGATTATCCCAATTAGGTGTATTGGAATCCTCAAAATCGGTCATATAACTATCCGCGCCAGAATTTAAGGCATTGATAATCATCTTGCGCTCAACAGGACCGGTGATTTCAACACGACGGCATTCCAAGGCTTTGGGAATTGGCGCAATTGTCCAATCACCATTACGAATATGCGCGGTTTCAGGAAGAAAGTCTGGTCGTTCACCCGCGTCCATACGCGCAGCGCGAGCAGCGCGCGTGCCTAACAATTCTTGCCTACGCGTTTCAAATTGGCGGCTTAATTTGGCGACCAAATCTAAGGCATCTAGCGTCAAAATTTGCTCAAAACCAGGCTTGATTGCGCCTGTAATTTCCATACCGGCAGGTAATGTCAGTTGTGTCATAGTGGCTCACCTATAAAAATAATCAACAAAATTAGTAGTAAATAAGCAGTGGAAATACGGTTCAATCATTGCAGCGCACAATTTATTCTTCAATAGCGATTTTTCGCAGTAGAAATGATTGATACAGTCATAAATTCATAAAAAACTTAAAAAAATAAAAAATTTAAGGCAGATTTAGATGCAAATGAATAGTTAAATCAAAGTATATTCAACATCTATGTGTACATAATGCCTCGTTTTATCACAGTATTTTTAACTTTTAATCACAAATAATCCAATATCAACAATTTATTGTTACTATTAGTTAAAAGACTAGCTTAATTTGGCACGCACTCACTACAAAAATAAACGCACTTCGATACACCAATAACGGATATTCGAATACGCGTGCGGAAATTCAATTCAATCAGATTAGTCAATTTCTCATAGAAGAATTGCGTATGGTGGAGACTTAAAGATGGACCAATTTAAACAGATTTCGACCTTTGCTGAAGTTGCTACCCGTGGCAGTTTATCTGCCGCCGCACGTGCCGAAGGAGTCGCACCTGCAATGATAGGTCGACGACTCGATGCTTTAGAGGAAAGGCTCGATGTGAAGCTTTTGCAACGCACTACTCGCAAAATCGCACTCACGATCGAAGGTGCAGCATTTCTCGAAGACTGCCAACGTATTTTGGCAGAACTAGAAGAAGCAGAAACATCGGTTTCTGAACGCAGCGCAAAAGCGAGTGGTCAATTGACGATCTCCGCTCCCGCAGGATTTGGACGGCAACATGTGGCGCCTTTGATTCCTAGCTTCCTAGCAGAACACAAAGAAGTGAAGCTGACCTTGAACCTCAACGACCGCGTAGTTGATCTGATTGGCGAAGGTGTGGACGTTGCGATTCGTATTGCAACTTTAACGGATTCGAGTCTCATCGGCGTCAAGCTAGCAGACAATAAGCGCGTGGTCGTAGCCTCACCTGACTACATCAAACGTCATGGTCGTCCGCAGACCTTGGATGATTTGCACCACCACAATTGCCTGACATTTAGCAGCGATGGTAGCCAACGCGGTTGGACTTTTCGAGAAAATGGAAAAAATGTGTTGCGCAAAGTAGAAGGCAATATGGTTTGCAATGATGGTGCGGTGTTGCATGACTGGGCCTTGTCTGGCAAAGGGCTCGCGTGGCGCTCAATGTGGGAAGTTGGCAGTGAGATCGAAACCGGCAAATTGGTCACTGTCTTAGACGAATACAATGCACCAGGCAACGATATATACGCGATCTTTGCGCAGCGTCGTCACTTACCCTTACGCATACGCGCGTTTGTGGATTTTTTGCGAGCCGCGTATGCCAAACCGAATTATTGGCAGCACAAGATCTAAGCTGCTGTGCAGTGCTGTACTATGCTGGGATTCGAGCTAGCTAGCATTAGTTAGAATTAGTCAACATGCGTTATCGAAAAAAACAAAGGCGACTATGAGTCGCCTTTGTTTTCAAACTAAATCACATCCACTAACAATTAAAACTCTTCCCAATCTTGATCGGAACTCTCTTGCTTACTCTTAAACGAGGATGAAGAACTTTGATTTGGTAAGGATTTAACTGCCGCTTTCTTTACAACTGGTTTCTTCGCTGCTGGTTTCGGTGCAGAGGATTCAGCCATATAGTGCTGGCTTCTATCGTTTTCACTAAGCTTGAAAATGCTGACCGCTTGATTCAAGTTATTCGCCTGCTCTTGCATACTTCCGGCTGCAGCCGCCGCCTCTTCCACTAACGCGGCATTTTGTTGAACCGCTTCATCCATCTTTGTAATCGCGATATTTACTTGTGCGATACCATCACTCTGTTCAGCACTAGCGGCGGTGATCTCCGCCATGATATCGGCCACACCTTTAATTGAGACAACAATCTCATCCATGGTATGTCCAGCATCGTCAACTAAGCGTGAGCCAGTTTCTACTTTACTTACAGAATCATTGATTAACTCTTTAATTTCTTTTGCGGCACTTGCAGAGCGCTGTGCCAAACTACGTACTTCAGAAGCGACTACCGCAAAGCCTCGACCTTGTTCACCCGCACGGGCAGCCTCAACCGCAGCGTTCAACGCCAGAATATTGGTTTGGAACGCGATTCCATCGATAACGCCAATAATATCGACAATCTTCTTCGAGCTATCCTTGATCGAATTCATGGTATGGACAACATCACCAACTACTTGACCTCCTTTGCTTGCAACGCCAGAAGCCTTCAAAGCAAGCGTATTTGCTTGACGTGCATTGTCCGCATTTTGTTGAACCGTAGAAGTCAATTCCTCCATCGAAGATGCGGTTTCCTCTAAGCTAGCTGCTTGGTTCTCAGTTCTGGCGGATAGATCCATGTTACCTGTTGCGATTTCTCCCGATGACACAGCAATCGAAGAACTACCTTGTCGTACAATTGTTACGGTCTGCACTAGGTTTTGACGCATATTTTCGAGACCGGTAAGCAACTGCCCCATCTCGTCATTTGATTTCGCTTTAATTTGCGTAGACAAATCACCGTTGCCAATTGCCTCAAACTGATTTAATACAAAATGTAAAGGATGAGAAATCGCAGCTAGCAAGAAATACGCAGAAATAGAAACTGCAACTAATCCAGCAAGCACCCCAGCAATATCAACCCACATAAAAACCTTAAATGCGTTTTGGCTTGCCTTAAGTTGCGCTTCTGCCATCGCAAATTGGATTGACTCTAGTTTGATAATCTTCTGGGAGTAGTTCTCATACAACTTACCCATTGCACCTGCATTAATCTTATCTGCAGCCTCAGAATTGCCTGCTTTCACTGCCGCTAAGGTTGGCAAAAATCCTTCTTTCAAAAATTTATCTAACAATTCCTTGGCTTCTCCAACAACAATTTTCTCTTCTTCCGTCATTGGCAATTTAAGGTATTTATTCCAATCATCATTCGCGTCAACGAGGTATCCATCGATACGTTTCAAGGTTTCTGCATGATTTGGCAATTCTGGATGGGCAATCGCACGATCAAGCAAGACGCGAGCACGCAAATAAGTGACCCGTGAATCGGCCAAATGTTGCATTGACGGCATTTGATTCGCAAACAATTCACTAATGATTGCATTGCTATTTTTAACGCCCCAAATACCCATCAAACCACCGACGACCAGCATAATTCCCATGACGGCCATCGTGGCGATCAATCTAAACCTAATCGTGACATTAAACATACGCTTGTCTCCAAATAAATGTATGTGAAAGAATGGACATGCATTCTTTCAGAATAACGTAGTTGCTGAAAATCAATATTGATTTAGCATAAGCTCAGTATAGATAGCTTTCGATCAATTCGAAAGAGATATTGCCTATATTCAATTGAAAAATAATGCAAATTAAAAGAAAGCAACAAAAAAAAACCCGACCAAATGGTCGGGTTTTCATTTTGCGACTTTAACAAGTCATACAAGTTATCAAATTAGATAGCTTGAATGTTTGAAGCTTGTTTGCCTTTAGGACCTGTAGTCACGTCGAAAGAAACACGTTGGTTTTCTTTCAAAGACTTGAAGCCTTGAGATACGATTGCTGAGAAATGTGCGAACAAATCTTCGCCGCCTTCGTCAGGAGTAATGAAGCCAAAACCTTTAGAATCATTAAACCATTTTACAATACCTGTTGCCATTACAATTTCCTATTTCAGTTAATGTGGGCAGTTGCCCGATAAATCGTTTCAACCAAGCAAGAAATGACAGACTGATACTGCACTACTACCTAGAATCTCAACGATAGCCCCGATTATACGCACAATTTCTCTGGAAAGTAAATTTTAAATTGAAAGTAGCAAATTTCGAGGTGTTTTCAACGTATTTCGACAATTTCCTGATCGAATCGACCATTCTCCAAAAAGAGCTTCACTCTGCTCTGAGCAAACGAAAGTTTGATACTAGTTTTTTTTATAGCAGACCTCTACACTAGCGCCTCGTTTGACTCTTTCCAAAAAATATGAAAAGCCAACCCAAGTATCGCCAATTGAGGCTAGCTGTGCTTTTACCGATTTTGCTGCTCGCCAATTTACCTGTCGCTCAGGCCACTGCTTCAAAAAACCAAGCCTTATTGCGCTGTAATGTTACATATGCTGGCAGTACACAAATAGTCGAGACCAGTGTTAGTACGGATCCTTATGTGGCGCCAATTCACGATATCGGGGGTCGCTTTAGTTTTAAGGCTGTAATGATAGGCGATCATAAAAAGCTGAACTACATCAAACTGTATGCCTACTTACAAGGGCGAGATGCAGATGTACCTATCCATCAAGCGACTTATAAAGATCCCATTCAAATTGGACGCAAGATGCGAGCGCTGACTCCCATCAATTATCTATATGCGGGAGAAGTCGAGCGAGAATTGCAATATCAGTGCTTTCTAGGATTGCGTCAACAATGAAAAACTTAATTCAACAACTAATCATCACCGTCATTTGCGGTATGGCGATTCCATGCTTCGCACAAAACGATACATCGACAACAAAGGCGACAACTAAGCCAACCAAGCAAGTGAGCATCTTGTTTGTTGGCGATATGGTGTTGGACGATTTGCCCGGTAAAGCCATCGAACAAGGACAAGACCCGTTCGCGGCATTTGAAAAAATATTTCAAAGTGCGGATATTCGCGTAGGCAATTTAGAATGTGTGATTGCCACAATAGGAAAAGCCTCAGAGAAAAACTTCACATTTCGCGCCCATCCACGTGTTATTCCTCTCTTAAAGAAATACTTCGATGCGATTTCAATTGCGAACAATCATTCGGGTGATTATGGACCAGCTGCTTTTAGCGAAATGTTGACACTACTAAATACACAAAAGATGTCCTATTTTGGTGGCGGGAATAATCTGAGCGAGGCACATCGTCCGCACATTATTGAGCGGAATGGTTTACGCATCGCCTTGTTAGGCTACGATGAATTTATGCCGCGCAGTTTTGAGGCGAACGTCAACAAAGCCGGTGTGGCATGGAGTGAGGATGAACAAGTGATCGCCGACATTAAGGCAGCCCGTCAACAATATCGTGCAGACATTGTAATCCCCTTTATGCACTGGGGCTGGGAAAACGAAATGACAGCAAATAAACGTCAACGTGAATTAGCGCGAATCATGATTGATGCGGGTGCTGATGCCGTGATTGGTGGCCATCCGCATGTAATCCAAGATACCGAAACCTACAAAGGCAAGCCAATTATTTATAGCATAGGCAATTTCATGATTGATGCCGTTGATAACGAGGCGCAAACCTTAGGCTGGGCTATTCGGCTTCATATTGATCAACATGGCGTCAAGGCCTGGGATACAAGAATGGCTAAGCTGAACAAGGAAGGTATTCCTAGTCCAATCCCAGAAGCAAGTAGCGCATGTTGGGATAAAAAGTCAGGGGAACTCAGAACTTGTAAAAACGCGCAGTTACAATAAACCCAAAATCAATCTCGATTTCATTTCATCGCCGATAGTTTTCGTTCAGATTAATCAGCCTACCCAAGCATCAATCACAAAGCTATCGGCGCATGCTAATGCACATTCGATTTACAAAGAGCTCAGCACAAGTTCATCGATAATCAAGGAACTTAAAGGCGTTGCGACACAAGGCAAAATGTAGCCATCTAGTTTTTCGTCAAAGCTCAACCCTGGCCATTCCACCACATAATTCACTTTTCCAGTTTGCAGTCGGCACAAGCAAGTTCGGCAACTTCCGTTGCGACATGAATTCGCGATGATCACTCCATGTCTTAATGCTGCCTGCAAGATTGTTTCGTTCGTTGCACAGCTAAACTCAATTCCTTGCTTAACGAGTTGAATTCGAAACTGCTTGGTTGACTGCTTGGTTGATGGAATCTCTTGCGTCACCATAATGAGAGCTATCTCAAACGACTTTTTGCAGTCGCATCGCGATACTCATATCGCCTGCTAATTTAAGCTTGCCACTCATAAATCCACTTACTGGATTTAACTCTCCAGCCAATAGCGCAACTAAGTCGTCAAGCGCGAGACTTACTGTGCAGTCTGCATCACGGTCCTGGTTATCAACCTGATGCGGACGGGCGATCGCATCAACAAATATCACGCCATCTGCACCACAATCAAACTTAAGTCGCGCATTTAAGCTACTCTCTTCGCCAAGCTTTACTCTAATTTTTTCAGTACAAATTTGCAGCGTCATTTTTAATTAATCCTTATTTCAACACGCAAGTCAGCATCCAAAAAAATTCATTACGGCTAACACGAATATCGCGTGCAATGCTTGCAAATTTTTTCTTCAAATAACTATCGGTAGGGAAATTCTTAATCACTTCGACGCGCGTACCATCAGGCAATTCACGAATCTGATAGGTATTACCATCACTATCAGTGCGCGCTGTTGGCGCGGTAAAATCTTCGACAATATTGTCGTCGATCAGTACCACCAAACCACCGTTTCCAATCGCTTTACGGATATTTTTAAATACAGATTCATATTCATCGCGACGAACGTGTGACCACATACCAGCAGCAAAACAAGCATTGAATTTCTGCTCAACTGGCAATTGCAAGTCATGCCAATCTGCGATCGCGAACCTTACTTTATCTTCTGGATAATCGTGATCTTGCGCCAGTTCCAACATCACTTCATTGATATCGGTTGCAAATACGGACTTCGCCGTTTCTGCAATATGTTGCGTCCAAAATCCAGAGCCACATCCCAGTTCCAACACATCGCGATCAGCGAGTGCTTCAGCGACATGTTCCGCAGCAGCATAAGCGTCTTCCTCTAGATCTGGTTCTTGATATTTTTCATCAAAGCTTTCAGCGCATTGCGCATAATATTCAGCTAATGCTTCACGCTTCATTTCATTCTTTCAGGATTACAATAAATTAAAATTTTTATGTGGGTCGATCTCATCATTATTTAAAGATCGTAACTATCTTTACCACCTTGCATGACTTGATCGATCAATTTGCGATTCATGGTCGGTGACAGCATTTCTATAAACGTGTACATATAGGTGCGCAAATAAGCGCCCTGTCTAACCGCGACACGCGAAACATTCATTCCAAACAAATGGCCGACAGATATTGTGCGTAAATTTTGATCGCGTTCCGGATCAAACGCCATTCCAGCAATGATGCCAACGCCCATACCAAGTTCGACATAGGTTTTAATCACGTCTGCATCAATCGCTTCTAACAAGACATCGGGCTTTAGATGACGCACTTCGAACGCGTGATCAATTTTGCTGCGCCCCGCAAATGCAGCGTCGTAAGTAATCAAAGGATACTTGGCAATATCTTCTAGCGTGATCGATTTCAATTTCATCAAAGGATGATCGGGCGTCACCACCACCACGTGCTCCCATTGATAACAAGGCATGGATACCAAACCATCGACACTCGTAATTGCCTCTGTGGCGATTGCAATATCAGCTTGATCACGCATCACCATTTCTGCAATTTGTTTTGGACTTCCTTGCAATAGCGACAAACGTACTTTCGGATATTTCTGCATGAATGCTTGCACAAGTTTAGGCAATGCATAACGCGCTTGTGTATGCGTCGTCGCAATCGTAAAACTACCGCTATCTTGCGCAGCAAACTCTTTACCGATGCGCTTTAAACCATCAATTTCTTGCATGATCATTTCTACCGACTTCAACACCGCGCGACCAGGCTCAGTCAAGCCACGGATACGCTTGCCATGTCGCGCAAAAATATCAACGCCCAACTCCTCTTCTAGCTCAATAATCGCCTTAGATACACCGGGTTGCGAAGTAAACAGCGCCTTGGCAGCCTCAGTTAAGTTGAAATTCTGTCTGACCGCTTCGCGTACGAAGCGCAATTGATGTAAGTTCATGCAGGCATCCTTGAGTCAGAATAAAGTAAATGATCGCTTTTGGATCGTTGTTGAATCACTGCTTATCGGATAAAAAGACTTAATTCTTTATACGATAAATATTAACTTTATTCAGTTTATATAACTTAGACAGTATATAGACTCAAGGATCGATTTTCTAGAAAAAATCCATTTCCTATTCAAAAAACCGCGATTCTTCAGTTTTTTGTGTACTCAACCACGCTTTGTTCGATCGCACCAAAAATCGACTTGCCGTTTTTATCGAGCATTTCAATCCGAATCTTATCGCCAAATTTCATGAACGCTGTACTAGCCTCGCCATTCGCGATCATTTCCAAGGCGCGCTTCTCAGCGATGCAGCTATAACCTTTTTTCGGATCTTTGTTAGATACCGTGCCTGAACCAATAATCGTACCGGCACGTGCATTGCGTGTCTTACACAAATGCGTAATTAACTGCGGAAAAGAAAATACCATATCAACGCCCGCATTCGGTTGACCAACCAAGTTGTCGTTCCAAGTTGAGCGTAGTGGCAAATGAACTTTGCCATCTTTCCAAGCTTCGCCCAATTCATCTGGTGTCACTGCAACCGGTGAAAAACTCGATGCCGGTTTCGATTGAAAAAATCCAAATCCTTTTGCCAGTTCAGCCGGAATCAAATTGCGTAGCGAAACATCATTTACCAACATCAGCAAACGAATATGCTCACTTGCATGTTGCACCTTCACCCCCATCGGAACATCACCGGTAATCACCGCGATTTCGCTTTCAAAATCGATGCCCCATTCTTCTGAAATTAATTCAATATCGTCCATCGGACCAATAAAATCATCGCTTCCGCCTTGGTACATCAAAGGATCGTGCCAGAAACTCTCAGGCATTTCAGCATTGCGCGCCTTTCTCACCAATTCCACATGGTTGACGTAGGAAGAACCATCTGCCCATTGAAATGCGCGTGGCAAGGGCGCCATACAATTTTGGGGATCAAAATCAAAACTATTGATACCGCGACCAGCATTCAAGCGTTCGTATACTTCATTTAATTGAGGGGCGATGAAATTCCAGTCATCTAAAGCATGCTGTAAGGTCGCAGCAATTCCGTCCGCGATTTGCGCGGTTTTCAGATCTCGCGATACAACGATTAATTGTCCGTCGCGAGTACCATCTTTTAATGTAGCTAATTTCATATCTTTTAATTTCAATAAAATAAATCTGACGAGGGCGTCGCGTACGCTATGCAAGAGCAACGACAATTTCGCCATTTTACAGTGTAGCTTTGTTGGTTTTCAGTGATCCCGACAATAAATTAATTTTAGAAAGGTTGAAGTCTGTGTATGATTTATTACGTGCAGGCATCTCTATTTTGCCCAAATGATGCACTAAAGCCTTAAAGAAATTTGATTGTGCCGTAATTTCTACAAATCACTTCTATTTCAATCTAAGTTTAGGAGGCATCAAATGCATTTGAATTCATTCAAGATTCGTACGCGCCTATGGCTGGGTTTTGGTATGTTGTTATTCATAATGTTAGTGATGAGCGCATTTAATTCAAATCGTCTAACTGATATAGAAAAACAAACTTCGACGATGCTGGATCAAAATGTAAGTGGTGTCGAGATCTCCCTCGAAGTTGCCCGCCTGATGCAAGAAAATGGCCGCCGTGTTTCATCTTTATTTCTGACGCGCGATCAAAATGTACGCAAAGAACAATACCAAATCATTGACGCGAATAAGAAAACCATAGGACAGCTACTCGAAAAATTAGCGAAACAAGGCAATGATTCCGAAAGAAAAACCTTGATTGAAACAGCAACCAAATCACGGGTGGCATTTGTCGCATCTTTTACCAAAGCCGCCGATGCACTGGAGCTGGATGATATTGAAGCAGCAGAAAATCAAATGAATAATGTCGTGTTTCCAGCGCTCTCCAAAGCAACGATGGACATGAAAGCGGTCGTCGATTATGAACGCAAACAATTAGAGAAAGAAGAAGCAGCAGTAAAAGCTGATGTGAGCTGGTCAATCAAAATGATGATTATCACCGGCATTTTAGCAACGACAGTTTGCGCTTTCTTAGCATATTGGATCACCCGCTCAATCACGGTTCCACTCAACGAAGCAATTGATATTGCAACACGCGTCGGCAATGGCGATTTAACCGCTAGCTTCGAGAAAAACGCAGAAGATGAGACCGGCGTTTTACTCGATGCACTCGAACATATGAATCAAAACTTGGTTCAAACGATTCAAACAGTGAATCAAAGTGTGGAGACGATTGCAACTGCTTCGAGCGAAATCGCAGCAGGTAATGCCGATCTCTCTTCTCGCACCGAGTCGCAAGCTGGGTCTTTAGAGGAAACTGCTTCTTCCATGGAAGAACTAACATCAACCGTCAAACAAAATGCGGATAATGCTAGGCAAGCAAATGCGATGGCATTGAAAGCCTCTGATGTCGCGAAAAAAGGCGGGGAAGTCGTCGGCAATGTAGTTCACACGATGAATTCAATCAAAGATAGTTCAAAGAAAATTGTCGACATTATTGGTGTGATAGATGGCATCGCATTTCAAACCAATATTCTTGCCTTGAATGCGGCGGTGGAAGCGGCGCGCGCTGGCGAACAAGGTCGAGGCTTTGCCGTGGTTGCTTCTGAAGTTAGAAGCTTAGCGCAACGCTCCGCCGGAGCTGCGAAAGAAATTAAGGAACTTATTAACGATTCTGTGACCAAAGTCGATGATGGCGCACGCTTAGTCTATGATGCCGGAAATACGATGGATGAGATAGTCTCATCAGTGAAATACCTAGCGGATCTGATGGCGGAAATCACTGCGGCGAGTCAAGAACAAAGTGCTGGCATTGAAGAAGTCAATTTAGCGATTACTCATATCGACGAAATGACGCAGCAAAATGCAGCTCTCGTAGAACAAGCTGCCGCAGCAGCAGAAAGTATGCAAGAACAAGCCCATGCTTTATCACAAGCGGTTGCCGTGTTTAAGCTACATCCGGCGCAATATACTGGCGCAAAACCTGTTCAAAAACGTATAGCGATTCCCACATAACATCAGAAATGGCGATAGATGACACAAGCACTGCATCCAACAAAAACTATTTTTGAAACAGAACGGCTGCGCCTCCGAACTTTAAATGCAGGCGATGCCGTTTTTTTTCTGCGCTTGGTCAACGATCCTAGTTTCATCAACAATATTCGCGATAAAGGAATACGTACGATCGCCGACGCTGAAAATGCAATTCAAACGGCGCATCGCGATGTGCAAGAACGGTTGGGATTTAGTCTCTATTTGGTGGAAAGACAAGAAGATCAACAAGCAATTGGCCTATGCGGCCTGGTTCAACGCGACGAATTACCTGGTATCGATATTGGCTATGCGTACTTACCAGAATTTGGACGCAAGGGTTATGCCTATGAAGCGAATCAAGGATTACTAAAATACGCGAAACAGGTGCTGTCGATGCAAGAATTACTGGCGATTGTCTCGCCCCATAATCTCGCATCCAGTCAACTTTTAGAAAAACTGGGATTCCAGTTTGAAAGCAACTTTCAACTAGCCGCTGGCGACACCGTTAAACTATATAGATGTTTGCTATAAAATTTGGTATAGATCGCGCTTCAATATCGAAAGTAATGTAGTGAACGTGTGATATTGGTGCATCGTTACCCCAGTAATACGACTGCACCAATTCAGTGAATAAATATTCTGTTTTAGATGCGCAGTCGAACCAACGCCCATCCCGCTTACAAAAATCTATCTAGGATCTTTCGACTGTGCTTATCGATTTCAAACATATTGCGGACGAAAAAAAGAATGCCGTGATTATCAGAGATTAACAAAGAATCTTTTCCAATTCGTCGTATATCTTCATCGCCTTTAAGCACAAAATTCGTATCGCCACGATCTGTTTGAACATGCCAAGTGCAAGGTGTCGCAAAACTAGTAACGCTCACAATTTTTATGATTTCAGGCATGAATTCGCGACCTTCAAGCTCTTCGGTGATTAGGTCGCGAATTGCTGCTGGTAAATCAGCCAAATGATCAATCCAAGCAAGCTCTGCGCCATTTTCTTTAACCAAAGAAATCCCGTCATTTGGCGATTGAATTGGAAAAGCGCGTACTGGTCGCACATCGACATGTTCAACACCGTTCGCATCAGTCAGTACCAGTTGTCGAAAACTATTTCGTGCCAATTGAAATGAAGTCGTCATGTTTATTCTCCCGCTACTGCCAGCGCGGCAGCATTTCGCGCCTGCGCCTCATACAATTTAAAATAAGCGCCCTGCTTTGCCATCAAGTCATCATGATTACCGACTTCAACGATCTCGCCTCGATCTAACACTACCAGTCGATCCGCTTTATGCAGAGTTGAAAGTCGGTGTGCAATCGCAATTGTGGTGCGACCTTGGACCAAATTATCAAGTGCTTTTTGGATTTCTTTTTCTGTTTCTGAGTCGACAGACGCGGTTGCCTCGTCCATGATTAAAATGCGCGGATCGATCAATAAGGCCCGTGCAATCGAAATACGCTGACGTTCACCGCCAGACAATCCTTGACCGCGCTCACCAACCATCGAGTCATAGCCTTGTGGCAGACGCAAAATAAATTCATGCGCGTGCGCAGCGCGGGCTGCCGCAACAATCTCTTCTCTGGTGGCATGTGGCTTACCATAAGCGATATTGTCGGCAATCGTACCAAAGAACAAGAATGGCTCTTGTAACACCAAGCCAATATGACTGCGATAGTCAGCAACCGCGAATGATCGTATATCAACACCATCGAGCAAAATTGCACCCTCGGCGACATCATAGAAACGACATATCAAATTCACTAAAGTGCTTTTACCTGAGCCACTATGTCCAACAAGTCCAATCATTTCTCCGGGTTGAATGTTTAAACTCACATTGCGATTGACGGCGCGATTTCCATAACGGAATCCCACTTCACGCAATTCAATCTGTCCTTTGACTTCGGTAATTTTCACCGGATTTTTTGGCTCTGGAACACTAGAGACATGATCCAAAATATCAAAGATACGTTTTGCCGCAGATGCTGATTTCTGAGTTACTGACACGATACGACTCATGGAATCGATACGGCCATAAAAATTGCTGATAAAGGCAATAGCAGCGACTAACTCACCCACAGTGATTTCGGCATGAGCAACTTGCCAAATACCAAATGCCCAGACCACCAAAATTCCGATATCCGTCAAAAATGACACGATAGGCGAGAACAGAGACCATACTTTATTTAATTTATCATTGACCGCTAAATTATGTTTGTTCGCTTCACGGAAACGCGTCGCTTCACGTTTTTCCTGTGCGAACGCCTTTACCACGCGCACCCCAGGAATTGTGTCCGCCAATACATTCGTTACTTCACCCCAGACGCGATCGATTTTCTCAAAGCCAGTTCTCAAGCGATCTCTAACCATGTGAATCGACCATGCGATCAATGGCAATGGCAACAAGGTGACCAGCGCCAGCTTCACATTAATTTGCAACAAAAACGCTGCAGTCATTAAAAACATCAAGACATCAGTAGCAAAATCAAGCAGATGTAAAGATAAATACACGCAGATTCGGTCGCTCTCGCTACCAATACGTGACATCAAATCACCCGTTCTTTTGCTACCAAAATATTCCAAAGATAATTTCAGTAAATGCTCGTAGGTAGCGGTGCGTAAGTCAGCACCAATGCGCTCTGACACCAATGCCAAAATATAAGTTTTACCCCAACTCAATAGCCAAGCCAGAATCGCTGCGCCGAGCAAACCACCTATATATAGTGCGACCAAGGAGGTCTCCACCACCTTACCGCTTTGATAAGGAATCAGCACTTCATCCGTCAAGGGCTTAGTCAAGTAACGCGGAATCATATGTGCCGCTGTACCTAACAACATCAAAGTAAATCCGATGATCAAAGAAATCTTATATGGACGAGCAAAACGCCACAGACGGAACAAAGTCCATGTCGATGGCGGCGTATGAATAACCTTGGTACAGACTGGACATTCTTCTTGATCCGCCTCCAAAATCGCTTTGCAACTTGGACAAACATTCTGTTCTGGTTTCTCAACTGGGCGTCCAGTCAAGCGTACTTGTAATTGCTCATTGAAGGCATCCATCAAACGCATAATCAGCAAGTTTTGACCTAGCGTAAAACGCCAATGCGCCAACAAATTATTCGCATCAACTAGTTCCAAATGGCCGACACCAGCATGATCGTGGTGACGCATTTGTAGGCCTTGCTTGAAATACCAGCTTTGCCACTCAGAAGACTCACTCGATTTAGATAACAGACGTTGATCAGTGACGACGATCAATCCACGTTGAAAACGCAATTTCGAATCAAGATCCGTTTCCACTGCACTTAAAAGCGTTTCTCCTTGCCCTATTTGCAAGCTCAACTCTGCCTTCCATACCTCAGGCAGACTCGAAGTTGCGCTAGTGATCGCTAATGTTGCTGTTGTCATCGTAAAGAAAACTCCATAGATGGGCGTTCGCCAAAAAAGCGCAACCCCAACAAAATATTAAAAAAACCGCACTTATTTTTGCGTATGCATACGAGATAATGCGCTATTCATCAACAAAGCTGATGAAAACTGTAGAAGATTGCATCAAGCTGTATGACTGTAACGACAAATTACGGTATTCTGTCGACAGGAAAACAAGATCAAGGTGATTATTTGTTTTGGTAATTGGCAGAAGTATACCAGCAAGCATAGGTGCGTTTTTTTCAATTTTGCTGAAATTAACAATGCGTGTCAGCCTAGTTTGCCGAAGATACGTTACTCATCATGCCAAGCAATCCAAACAAATTGGAATCCAATTAAAAATTGAAGCGAATGGTGATTTCACTATTCAATACTAAAATTGACATTCATGACTACAAAAAAGAAAGACATCACGCCGCTCCGAATTTCGCATTTACGCGGACCTAATATTTGGACTTATCGCCCTGTCATCGAAGTTTGCTTAGATATTGGCGAATTCGAACAACTTCCCTCAAATCAATTACCCGGCTTATACGAAAGATTAACCGCACGCTTGCCGGGCTTGATGCAACATCGTTGTGGCGTTGGTGAAGTAGGCGGTTTTCTAGAACGATTAAAAGAAGGTACTTGGGTTGGCCACATCCTTGAACACGTTGTTCTTGAACTGCAAAATATGGCGGGAATGCGTACTGGTTTCGGCCAAACACGCTCTACGCATATCGAAGGCATTTATAAGATGGCGTTTCGCACGCGTCAAGAACAAGTCGGACGCGCTGCGCTCAACATGGGACGTGATTTACTCATGGCCATGATTGAGGATCAAGCGTATGACTTCGATACCGAATTAGAAAAATTGCGAGATATGGTTGACTCACTTTGTCTGGGACCAAGTACCGCACACATTGTTGACGCCGCAACCGATCGCAACATCCCTTTCATTCGTCTAACTGAAGGTAATCTGGTACAACTCGGTCATGGTGCTCGACAAAGACGCATTTGGACGGCGGAAACCGATCGAACCAGCGCCATCGCTGAGAGCATCGCCAGCGACAAGGATATGACCAAGTCGCTGTTAAAAGCATGCGGCGTTCCCGTACCAGAAGGAAGCTTAGTACGCAGCGCTGAAGAAGCTTGGGAAGAAGCACAAGACATTGGTTTGCCAGTGGTAATTAAACCTTATGACGGCAATCATGGACGTGGCGTTACACTAAATCTGATGACCCAAGAAGATGTCACCGCAGCGTATGAGATTGCATCTGCCGAAGGTGACAGCGCAAGCGTGATTGTTGAACGCTATATCGTCGGCGACGAACATCGTCTCTTAGTCGTTGGCAATCGCATGGTTGCAGCAGCCAAGGGTGAATCCTTGTGGGTGATTGGCGATGGTAAATCCAGTGTGAAAGAATTGGTTGAACAACAAATCAATATCGATCCGCGTCGAGGTGAAACTGAAGAATTCCCACTCGGTCTAGTCAAGCCAGACGAGAGCGCTGAAATTATTCTTGACCTTAAACGTCAAGGCATGACTGCTGATTCCATTCCCGCTGCTGAACAACGTGTTCTGATTCAACCAAATGGCAATGTGGCGATTGATGTGACCGATCAGGTACATCCTGAAAACCAACGTTTAGTTGCACTAGCAACGAGGATTGTCGGTTTAGATATTTCTGGCATCGATTTGGTGTGCCAAGACATTTCCAAACCATTACAAGAACAAGGTGGCGCGATTATCGAAGTCAACGCCAGCCCAGGCTTACTTTCTCACCTCAAACCCGCAGTCGGCCAAGCTCGTGATATTGGTGCGGCCATCATCGAGCATCTATTTGGATCAGAAGACAATGGTCGCATGCCAATTATTGGTATCGCTGGCAGCAAAGGTACTAGTTTAATTTCTCGCTTGGTTGGCAGTATGCTGAGCATGGAAGGCAAATATACAGGTGTTGCTTGCGCCGACGGCTTATACCTTGATCAACGCCAAGTAGTAAAAAGCGATTGCACCGCGTGGAACGCAGGTCAACGCTTGTTATTAAACCGCAATGTACAAGCGGCTGTATTTGAAACCAATGCAAAATGTATTTTGAATGACGGTCTCGCTTACGACAAATGCACGGTAGGCGTACTTACTGATATTGATGGACACAACGATCTATCAGCCTATTACATCACCGAAGCAGAACAAATGTTTAAAGTGATGCGCACGCAAATTGATGTGGTACTGCCACAAGGATGTGCTGTCATTAATGCTGCCATTTCTAGTGCAGAAGAGTTAGCAGAGTTGTCGGATGGCGAAGTGATTTTTTATGGTCTTTCAACACACAATGCTGCGATCTGCAAACATCTGCAATTAGGCAAGCGCGCCGTGTTTTTACGTGATGAAGAAATTATTCTAGGCACTGGCAACAGCGAACAAAAATTGTTAGCGCTTTCTGCTTTAAAACCATCCAAAGCAGAACAGCCAGAAACGATTATGGCCGCAGTCGCCGCTGCGTGGGCATTGGATATATCACCAGATGTCATCGCTGCAGCACTCCGGAATTTTGATTCAAATCCGCCAAAAAAACATTATTAAAAAAACGCTGACTCAAAATTAGATTTTTGCTCAACAAGCGAAATCACACACAGACATTTTGGGCAAACTGCCCAGAGATAGGATAAAGGTTTATGGAAGTTTCACGAATCAGGGCCTTGCGTGGCCCTAACCTCTGGAGTCACCACACTGCGGTGGAAGCAATCGTTCGTTGCACACCTGAGGAATTATCAATCAATGCGATTCCTGATTTCGAGTCTCGCTTGCGCGCTTTATTTCCTGAGATTGGCCCATTACAAGCGACTGGCCACGATGATGCAATTCCTCTAGCACGCGTATTTGAATTAGCTACACTGGCATTGCAAGCACAAGCGGGCTGCCCTGTGACATTCAGTAGAACAACACCAACTTTAGAAGCGGGTATTTTTCAAGTTGTGGTCGAATACTCCGAAGAAGACGTTGGTCGCTTGGCTTTTGATTTCGCAGAAAAATTATGCAATGCGGCACTCAACAACAGCCATTTTGATTTAGCCTCGGCATTAAATGAATTACGTGAGCTTGATGAAGACTTACGTTTAGGCCCATCAACTGGATCAATCGTTTATGCAGCGGTTGCACGTAATATTCCCTACCGCCGTTTAACTAGCGGCAGCTTGGTGACATTTGGCTGGGGTAGTAAACAAAGAAAAATTCAAGCAGCTGAGATGGATGGCACAAGTGCCATCGCTGAAGCAATCGCACAAGACAAAGAACTGACCAAAACCTTATTAGATGCTGCAGGCGTACCCGTTCCACTTGGTCGAACCGCACTTAATGTTGAGGATGCGTGGAATATCGCCGTAGAAATTGGCTTACCTGTAGTAGTGAAGCCAAAAGATGGCAACCAAGGAAAAGGTGTTACGGTCAACGTCACAACGCGTGAACAATTAGAAGCTGCTTACATCGCAGCGGCTGAATTCCGTGATGACATACTGGTAGAACGCTATTTACCAGGCAATGACTTCCGCTTGCTAGTAGTTGGCAACAAATTGGTTGCCGCTGCACGTCGCGACCCACCACAAGTCGTTGGTGATGGCACCCACTCGGTGCGCGAATTGGTTGAGCAAGTGAATAAAGATCCACGTCGTGGCAGTGGCCACGCGACATCGCTCACCAAAATTCGCTTTGATGATATTGCACTAGCGAGCCTCGCCAAGCAAGGCTACAACGCAGACTCCGTGCCAGCAAAAGGCACGCGCGTGGTGTTACGCAATAATGCCAACTTATCTACTGGTGGCTCGGCAACAGACGTTACCGATGATGTTCACCCAGAAGTAGCCGCACGCGCAGTCGCAGCTGCGCAAATGGTAGGTTTAGATATTTGTGGTGTCGACGTAGTTTGCGACAGTGTCTTAAAACCGATCGAAGAACAAAATGGTGGCGTTGTTGAAGTCAATGCTGCACCAGGCTTACGCATGCATTTATCGCCTTCGTTCGGCAAAGGCCGAGCAGTTGGCGAAGCCATCGTTGCTGCAATGTTTGCTGATGGTGATGATGGTCGTATACCTATTATCGCGGTCACGGGTACAAATGGCAAAACAACGACAGTACGTCTAATCGCTCATCTGTTAACCACCAGCGGCTTACGCACCGGCATGACCAACACCGATGGTGTTTATGTCGAAGGCCGTCAAATTGATAGTGGCGATTGCAGCGGTCCACGCAGTGCTCGCAATGTCTTATCACATCCCGATGTCGATGCAGCAGTATTCGAAACTGCTCGCGGCGGTGTATTACGCGAAGGTCTGGCATATGATCGTTGCCAAGTGGCGGTCGTCACCAATATTGGTTCGGGCGATCATCTAGGTTTAAATTACATCACAACCGTTGAAGATTTGGCCGTACTCAAACGTGTCATCGTACAAAACGTGGCCGACAATGGCGTTGCAGTTCTGAATGCGGCCGATCCAATTGTTGCGGGTATGGCGAATAATTGTACTGGTGCTGTTACCTTCTTTGCTGTTGATAGTAATTTACCTATCATGGCAGCACATCGCGTCAAAGGACATCGCGTTGTGTTCATTGAAAACAATGAAATCGTGGCTGTCGAAGGCAAGCTGACTCAACGTATTCCACTGTCAGAAGTACCAATCACGCGTAACGGCACAATAGGCTTCCAAGTTGAAAATGTGATGGCATCGGTTGCTGCAGCGTGGGCGACCAACATTAGCTGGGACGCGATTCGCAAAGGCTTAAAAACTTTTATGAACGATAGCGATAACGCACCAGGACGCTTTAACGTCTTCAACTATCGCGGCGCAACTTTGATTGCAGACTACGGTCACAATCCTGATGCAATTACCGCACTAGTTCAAGCTGTCGAAAGCATGCCGGGCAATCGTCGTTCAGTGGTAATTAGTGGCGCCGGCGATCGCCGTGATCAAGATATCCGTCAGCAAACCGAAATCCTCGGCAACGCTTTTGATCAAGTTATTTTGTATCAAGATCAATGTCAGCGCGGCCGTGCCGATGGTGAGGTCGTCGCCCTCCTGCGCTCAGGTTTAGCAAACGCAAAACGTACGACAGATATCAAAGAAATCAATGGTGAATTTATCGCGATTGATACTGCACTATCCACTTTAGGTGAAGGTGACTTATGCCTCATTTTGATTGATCAGGTGGAAGAAGCATTGGCGCATATTGCGAAGCGAATAGCGGAAGGCTAAATCGCTATCGAACTGCATTTAAAACGTAAAAAAGCCGGATAAGTCCGGCTTTTTTATTCTTCGCAATTTAATGAAAATATTGACTGGTTAACGCCCCAAAATTGAGGTCACATTATCATGCCCACCTGCACCAAATAATTGCTCCTTCAAGATAGCCAATTGATCACGTACTTTAGCTGCCTGCTCAAATTCTAAATTTTTCGCATGATCAAGCATCAGTTTTTCAAGACGCTTAATTTCTTTACTAATTTGCTTCTCACTCATCGCCTCGTACTTGGCCTGCTCTTGCGCAACCATCAAATCATCGCGCGCTTCTTGCGGGTTATATACTCCATCAATAATATCTTTAATCTTTTTATTGATGCTTGCCGGCGTAATATTGTTCGCGGCATTAAATGCGATCTGTTTGGCACGGCGACGCTCAGTTTCATCGATCGCTCGACGCATAGAATCAGTGACGCGATCTGCATACAGAATCGCCGTACCATTGAGATTTCGCGCGGCACGACCTATCGTTTGAATCAAGCTACGCTCCGAACGTAGGAAGCCTTCTTTATCTGCATCTAAAATTGCGACTAAAGAAACCTCAGGCAAATCCAATCCTTCTCGCAATAAGTTAATCCCGACCAGCACATCGAAAGCTCCGAGCCGGAGATCACGTAAAATTTCGACGCGCTCCACCGTATCGATATCACTGTGCAGATAACGCACTTTGACGCCGTTATCACCTAAAAATTCAGTCAATTGTTCAGACATCCGCTTGGTCAATGTCGTCACCAACACGCGTTCATTTTGCTTCACACGTTCTGTGATTTCATTCATTAAGTCATCTACCTGCGTCAATGCAGGACGAACTTCAATGCGCGGATCAACTAAGCCTGTTGGGCGCACCACTTGTTCCACCACTTGATCTGAATGTTGCTTTTCGTATTCTGCTGGCGTCGCTGACACAAACACAGTTTGACGCATCTTACTCTCAAATTCTTCAAACTTGAGCGGGCGATTATCCAAGGCTGACGGCAAGCGAAATCCGTAATCGACCAAATTGGTTTTACGTGAACGATCGCCGTTATACATCGCACTTAATTGGCCTGTGAGTACGTGTGATTCATCAAGAAACATTAGTGCATCGGCGGGCAAATAATCGACCAAAGTCGGCGGCGGCTCACCTGGTTTTGCGCCACTCAAGTGACGTGAATAATTTTCAATACCTTTGGTAAAGCCGATTTCCGCCATCATCTCTAAGTCAAAACGCGTACGCTGCTCTATGCGCTGCTCTTCAATCAATTTGTTTTCACGACGGTAGAAATCCAAGCGTTCGCGCAACTCTTCTTTAATCGTTTCGATCGCCCGCAAAACAGTCTCACGCGGCGTTACATAATGCGAACCTGGATACACAGTAAAACGTGGAATTTTTTGTTTGATGCGCCCGGTCAAAGGATCAAACAACGCAATACTCTCCACTTCATCGTCAAACATTTCTAAACGCACTGCAAGTTCAGCATGTTCTGCTGGGAAAATATCAATCGTATCACCGCGCACGCGGAAAGTTCCGCGACCAAAATCCACTTCATTTCGCGTGTACTGCATCTGAATCAAACGCGCAATTACATCGCGTTGACTTAGTTTGTCCTTAGCGCGCAAAGTCAAAATCATTTTGTGATATTCGTTGGGATTACCAATACCGTAAATCGCAGAGACGGTCGCCACGATTATCACATCGCGTCGTTCCATCAATGATTTGGTGCAGGACAAGCGCATTTGCTCAATGTGCTCATTAATCGCAGAATCTTTCTCAATAAATAAATCGCGCTGCGGCACATAAGCTTCCGGCTGGTAGTAATCGTAGTAACTGACAAAATACTCGACCGCATTCCGCGGAAAGAACTCTTTAAACTCACTGTAGAGCTGAGCAGCTAAAGTCTTGTTTGGCGCAAAAATAATGGCAGGACGTCCTGTGCGTGCAATCACATTTGCCATCGTGTAGGTTTTACCCGAGCCTGTCACGCCAAGTAAAGTCTGGAAAAACAAACCATCTTCTATTCCCTCTACCAACTGCGCGATCGCTGTCGGTTGATCACCAGCAGGGGGAAATATTTGACATAGTTGATACGGCGAATCTGGAAATGTCACAAATTTCGCCTCATTATCATTGGAAGGAACTGACTGCAAGTCACTCATAATTAAACCAATTCTCTATTATCTCGTCAGGGGTAAGACCCAGATTTACATCTCTGCTATAGAAATACATTCGTTTTTGTCGCAAAACACAGGCTACGATTCAAGCAAGTAATTGCAAGCTGTATATATTATCAGTATTCTTGTATCCGAAGTTTACACTTACACATTCCACCGCACAATTCGCTAACGTGTAGAACATTGATTAAGAACCGAAAAAAAATCTGAGCAGATCGATCGAGACGAAATAAAACTTTTATCACTCATAAAAATGAACTCTCGGCCTAAAAACTTTTGACAAGATTAGGAAAGCTCCCTATAATGTTTGTCTCTGTTCCCTGATAGCTCAGTCGGTAGAGCGACGGACTGTTAATCCGCAGGTCCCTGGTTCGAGTCCAGGTCGGGGAGCCACAGAATTCGCAAGATCGCAACCTCATCGTTGCTGCAGTAAAGTTTTAGAAGTTTATTCTTCTATTCCCTGATAGCTCAGTCGGTAGAGCGACGGACTGTTAATCCGCAGGTCCCTGGTTCGAGTCCAGGTCGGGGAGCCAAATAAAAAGCCTTGTAGAAATACAAGGCTTTTTTTATTTTCACTCAAGCACTATAACTGCCCATCCACAAAACCCTCAAAGCAGTTTTATGTTAAAGTCTCGTCTTCGCTAGGGGTCCTGTACGACAGTGTACGGGTGAGATAGTCCCTTGAACCTGATCTGGATAATGCCAGCGAAGGGAAGCGCAAGATGACTCTGCTCATCCGCCCTCTTTTGCTTGGCTCGTCTAGACACAACCAAGTAGAAGAGTTGATCATGCCAAACCCACGTTTTCGTTTTAGCCTCATCACCATCGCCATTACACAATTGCTTGCAATTGGTAGCAATGCGTTCGCGCAAAGCCAAGAACAAATATTACAAGAAGTTGTTGTCAGCGCTAGTCGCAGTAGCAAGGTAGATTCCAGCAAAGTCGGTGGATTTATTGCAATCAATATTCAAGACACTCCATTAGCGCTAAATGTTTTTTCCGCTAGCCAATTACAAGATCTGCGCGTGCGCCAAACGAGTGACGCGATGAAATTCGATGCCAGCGTCAGCGATGCCTATAATGCAGTTGGCTATGCAGAACAATTTTCAATTCGTGGCTTTACACTAGACAATTCGTCCAGCTATCGCAAAGACGGATTCGCCATTCCTGGTGACGCCTCAATCCCATTAGAAAATAAAGAGCGACTCGAAATTCTCAAAGGCATCAGTGGTTTGCAGTCCGGCTTCACCACTCCTGGCGGCATCATTCATTACGTCACAAAACGCCCCACCAATTCATTAGTGCGCTCAACGACACTGGAAGCGAGCGAACGCGGCACTTTGTATGGCGCCGTTGATTTAGGTGGCAAAACGGATGATAAACAGTTTGGTTATCGCATCAATGCTGCGATTGAAAAGTTACGCTCATATGTCAAAGGTGCCGATGGAGAACGCCAATTTGCCGGATTCGCATTTAATTGGCAAATTAGTCCACAAGCGCTTTTTCAAATCGACGCCGACTATCAGCATAAATCGCAAATTTCGGTTCCAGGCTTTCAATTATTTGATGGCAAAGATCTACCGCGCGGCATCAAAGCCGACATGATGCTAAACAACCAAAACTGGGTTAAGCCTGTCGACACAAAAAGCAGTAATCTCGGTCTGCGATTCGAATATCAAATCAATCAAAATTGGACCACAGAAATCGCAGCCAATGCACACGAATTCAAACGCGATGACTTCACTGCCTTCCCTTACGGATGTAGAGCGCAAGAACTGTTTCCTGGGTATTGTGCAAACGGTGACTATGATGTCTATGACTATCAAAGCACCGGAGAAACAAAAAAACTGCGCGGCCTTCAGGTGATTGCTAGCGGCAAGTTCTTCACAGGCGAAGTGCAGCATCGCATTGCATTTGGCGCATCGAGCTCACAACGACGTGACTATTATGGCGACTATTTATATGATTATGCTGGAAGCAGCAATGTCTTTCATCCAGTGATGGTTCCTCAGACAGCAGGCAAAACTGGGCCTGTATTGTTACGCCGCACCGACAAAGAGCGCTCTGTTTTCGTGCAGGATATCGTCAAGCTTAGCGACGCACTCGATTTGCATTTAGGATTACGACATCTAAATGTCGATCGAGCACAATTAGGCAGCCCAAACTTCGAACAATCTTACAATTTGCCAAACGCTGCCCTCGTATTGAAAGCAACACATTCAACCAACACCTACCTCAGTCTGAGTGAAGGATTAGAGCATGGCGGTGTAGCCCCTATCGGCACCAGCAACGAGAATAGAATGCTCGACGCAGGCAAATCCAAGCAAATCGAATTCGGCGTGAAATCGGCGATTGATCGCGATTTGAATGTTTCCGCAGCCATTTTCCGCATCACGAAACCACTCGAATACACGAATGCGACGAACATGTTTGTGAGCGCCGGCGAAGCAGAACATCGTGGCCTTGAAATCGCCGCACAAGGCAATCTAGCCAGCAATTGGATGTTAGGTTTAAGCGCCACCGCCTTAAATGCACGTCAAAACAATACGGGAGACGCCAGCATAGAAGGCAAACGCGTGACCAATGTCCCCAATTTCAAATCGACGATTTACACCGATTACGCTCTAGCTGCTTGGCCTGGTACGCACTTGACCGCCTCTTGGCAATACTCTGGCAGCAAGTCATTTAGCCCAGATAACAAAGTTACCGTACCTGGATTTAATGTCGTGAATCTAGGAGCGCGCTACACCACCCAAATTCAAGGTGTAGTCAGCACCTTCCGCTTCGATATTAATAATGCTTTTAATAAATTCTATTGGCGTGATGTAACGCAAAGTTTGGGTGGCTATTTATTCCCGGGCGCACCGCGCACCTATAAAATCTCGGGACAGTTTGACTTCTAAAGCCATCTCGACACAGGGCGAATTGATCAATTCGCCCGCCCTTCCCTCGACCATGCGCCAATCCCGCAAAAATAAGCAGTACCTGACAAGATTACTCAAGTTTGCTATACTTGAGTCAAATGCTCGGGATTAAAGTTTATTCAAAGCGCAATTCCGACAAATTTCAACAAGTTTGGAGTATTGACTCATGCGTCTCACTACTAAAGGCCGATTTGCTGTAACAGCCATGATCGATCTTGCCTTACGTCAAGACAATGGACCAGTCACGTTGGCAGGCATCAGCCAGCGCCAAGATATTTCCTTATCCTATCTTGAACAATTATTCGGCAAGCTACGTCGTCATGAAATCGTTGAATCGGTACGTGGGCCAGGTGGCGGCTATCATTTAGCACGCAAAGCGCAAAACGTTACGGTTGCCGACATCATTATCGCCGTCGATGAACCACTAGATGCGACGCAATGCGGCAGCAAAGGAAATTGCCACGGTAGCGATCATGACAACGGCATTCACTGCATGACTCATGATTTGTGGGCAAACCTGAATGCCAAAATGGTCGATTATCTCGACTCCGTTTCTTTACAAGACTTGGTCAATCAACAAAAGCAAAAAGTCCAAGATAAACCTGTTGTTATCGTTCGCCACGGCCATGCCGAACGCACTATTTCCTAAAATTTGGAGTTTTGAATGACTGCTGCAAACACACAAGCATCCGTACCGCTAACAAAATCTTTGATCGATACGCTCAAAGCACCGCACTTCCCTATCTACATGGATTACTCGGCGACAACGCCGGTTGATCCACGTGTCGCGGATGTCATGATTCCGTATTTGCGTGCGCAATTTGGCAATCCTGCCTCACGCAGCCACGCTTATGGCTGGGATGCTGAAGCAGCGGTAGAAACAGCGCGTAATCATGTAGCGGCTTTAGTCAATGCGGACCCACGTGAAATCATTTGGACCTCGGGCGCTACTGAAAGTAATAACCTGGCGTTGAAAGGTGCGGCACAGTTTTACAAAGGTAAGGGTAAGCACATCATTACCGTTAAGACTGAACACAAAGCAGTGTTAGATACAGTACGTGAACTTGAACGTCAAGGTTTCGAAGCGACTTATTTGCAACCTCAGGACAATGGCTTAATCACTATCGAACAGCTTAAAGAAGCGATTCGCCCAGATACGATCTTGGTCTCAGTAATGTGGGTTAACAATGAAATCGGCGTGATTCAACCTATCGCTGAAATCGGCGAATTATGCCGCGAAAAAGGCATTATCTTCCATTCCGACGCAGCACAAGCAACCGGCAAAGTCGAGATCGATTTGGAAAAAGTTAAAGTCGATTTGGTGTCCTTCTCTGCTCATAAATCGTATGGACCAAAAGGCGTTGGTGCATTGTATGTGCGCCGTAAGCCACGCGTCCGTTTAGAAGCGCAAATGCACGGTGGCGGCCACGAACGCGGCTTGCGTTCTGGCACATTAGCGACACACCAGATCGCTGGTATGGGCGAAGCGTTCCGTATCGCAAAAGAAGAAATGACTAGCGAATTGGCGCACATTCGTGCCATGCGCGATCGTTTGTCTAAAGGTCTAAGTGAGATCGAAGAAACGTACATTAACGGTGATATGGATCATCGCGTTCCGCATAACTTGAACGTGAGTTTCAATTATGTCGAAGGTGAATCCTTGATCATGGCGATTAAAGACATTGCGGTCTCTTCTGGCTCTGCTTGCACTTCTGCAAGCTTGGAACCATCCTATGTTTTACGTGCTTTAGGTCGCAGCGATGAATTAGCACACAGCTCGATTCGTTTCACTATTGGCCGTTTTACGACTGAAGAAGACATCGACTTCACGATAGAACTCTTGAAATCCAAAGTCGGCAAATTGCGCGAGCTGTCACCATTGTGGGATATGTACAAAGACGGCATCGACATTTCGACAATTCAATGGGCAGCCCATTAATGAACACCACTTCAAATCCAATAATTGGGCGAATATCGGCGTTACGAATCCTCGCAATACCGACGTATTGCTGCGGTTCGCGGCTTGCTCTGCATCCCAATGATTGAATTTTTAGCAGGTTCATATTTTTGTGTAAATGAAGCAAAAACTATTACTTAGCAGCTTATAAAAGGAATTTTTATCATGGCATATTCAGAAAAAGTATTGGATCACTACGAGAATCCACGCAACGTAGGCGCATTTGAAAAAGGTGATGACTCCGTTGGTACGGGCATGGTTGGTGCGCCAGCTTGCGGCGACGTGATGAAATTACAGATTAAAGTTGGTGCGGATGGTGTGATTCAAGACGCCAAGTTCAAAACTTATGGCTGTGGTTCTGCGATTGCGTCCTCTTCCTTGGTGACTGAATGGGTCAAAGGCAAAACTTTAGACCAAGCATTGAGCATTAAGAACACCGAAATCGCGGAAGAATTAGCCCTGCCACCAGTCAAAATTCACTGCTCTATTTTGGCAGAAGATGCAATCAAGGCAGCCGTACTCGATTACAAAAACAAACATAGCGCTGAATAATTTTATTCAACTTATTTTTCGCGCAGCTTTAGCGCAATGTGGATAGATCATGGCGATTACTCTGACAGAAAAAGCAGCAAAGCACGTCATCCGTTATATGGAGCGTCGTGGCAAAGGCATAGGCTTACGCTTCGGCGTTCGCACCACCGGATGCTCAGGCATGGCGTATAAATTAGAATATGTCGATGAGATGGGCAACGAAGATCAAATCTTCGAGTCGCACGGCGTGAAAGTGTTCGTCGATCCAAAAAGTCTGCCTTACATCGATGGTACTGAATTAGATTTCGCCCGCGAAGGCTTAAATGAAGGCTTTAAATTCTACAACCCCAACGTCAAAGACGAATGCGGTTGTGGCGAGAGTTTCCGCATTTAAGCCAAGGCGAATTCAGAATGACGATGCAAAATCACTTCGCGTTGTTCAATTTGCCTATGCAATTTGAGCTCGATAGAACACAACTCGATACGGCTTATCGCGAAGTGCAATCACGTGTCCATCCCGACAAATTTGTGCAAGCCGGTGACGCGGAAAAGCGCGTCGCAATGCAGTGGGCGACACAAGCGAATGAGGCGTATCAAACTTTAAAAGACCCGTTGAAACGCGCGACCTATTTGTGCAATTTAAACGGCGTGGATTTGCAAACTGAGTCGAACACCAGCATGCCTGCGAGTTTTCTAATGCAGCAAATGGAATGGCGTGAGGCTTTCGACGATGCACGTCACGGTCATGATATGGCAGCGATGATGCGGCTAGAAAAAGAAGTACAAGCAGGTTTAAAGGCACAAACCGAAAATGCGGGAAAAGCGATTAAACAAGGTGATTTTCAAACCGCAGCCCAAGAAATTCGCACTTGCTTGTTTTTAGAAAAATTTTTGACCGATATCGCCGCTTTTGACGAATGAGCTCCAAATAAGTCTCAAAAACCTTACTGAATATTGCGCAGAACAATTAGTTGATAAGCCGCTAGATAGCTACTTTAAGGTCAGATCGACTTTGTGATTCAAGCACCTTACTAAGATTAACCCAAACCGATGGCGCCTTGCGCCTTCTTCACGACAAGATTATGGCATTACTGCAAATTTCAGAACCCGGCATGTCGACAGCACCACACCAACATCGCTTGGCAGTGGGTATCGATCTAGGAACCACCAACTCCTTAGTTGCCACGGTGCGCAACAGTATCCCTGAGATTCTCAACGATGAAGAAGGACGTTCCTTGCTTCCTTCGGTGGTTCGCTATTTACCGAACGGTCATGCACACATCGGTTACAAAGCGCAGGCAGAACAAACGACTGATCCTAAAAATACCATCGTCTCAGTCAAACGTTTTATGGGGCGCGGTTTAAAAGATATCGCGCATGCCGAAAATTTGCCTTACGATTTTCATGATGAACCTGGTATGGTGCAATTGAAAACGGTCGCTGGCATCAAGAGCCCGGTCGAAGTATCAGCACAAATTCTTGCTACTTTACGCCAGCAAGCAGAAGACGCTCTAGGAGATGATTTGGTCGGCGCGGTGATTACCGTCCCAGCTTACTTCGATGATGCACAGCGCCAAGCGACTAAAGATGCTGCCAAGCTAGCTGGCTTAAATGTCTTACGATTGCTTAATGAACCGACCGCTGCGGCGATTGCCTATGGTCTCGACAATGGTTCAGAAGGCATCTACGCAGTTTATGATTTAGGTGGTGGAACCTTCGACATTTCGATTTTGCGCATGAGTAAAGGTGTGTTCGAAGTCTTATCCACCGGTGGCGATTCCGCCTTGGGTGGCGACGATTTTGATCATCGTTTATTTTGCTGGATTTTGCAGGAAGCGGGCCTGTCCTTACTGAACGATGCTGACACCCGCGTATTGATGGTCAAAGCACGTGAAGCCAAAGAAATTTTATCGACTCAAACATCTACCTATATCGATGCCAAATTATCGACGGGCGATGTAGTTCATCTTCAAATCACGAAAAATATTTTTGCCGAGATTACCGAAAATCTCGTCATCAAAACGATTACACCGTGCCGCAAAGTATTGCGCGATGCAAAGCTGACTGTCGATGATATCGATGGTGTGGTGTTAGTTGGTGGCGCGACTCGTATGCCACATGTACGTAAAGCGGTCGGTGAATTTTTCCAAACGACGCCACTGGCCAATATCGATCCAGATAAAGTGGTCGCACTTGGTGCTGCGGTTCAAGCTAACTTATTGGCAGGAAATCGCGCTGCTGGCGATGACTGGTTATTGCTGGATGTGATTCCTTTGTCACTCGGTATCGAAACCATGGGTGGTTTGTCGGAAAAAGTCATCCCTAGAAATTCCACGATTCCTTGCGCGCGCGCGCAAGAATTCACCACATTTAAAGATGGTCAAACAGCGCTTGCAATTCACATCGTCCAAGGTGAGCGCGAATTAGTCAGCGATTGTCGCTCCCTAGCGAAATTTGAATTGCGCGGAATTCCACCAATGGCTGCAGGTGCCGCACGCATTCGTATCACCTATCAAGTCGATGCCGATGGTTTGTTGTCCGTCTCCGCACGCGAAATGCGCTCGGGTGTCGAAGCGTCTATCGTCGTCAAACCATCATACGGTTTAGCAGACGATGATATTGCACGCATGCTGCAAGATTCATTCAGCTCCTCCGAGACAGACATGCAAGCACGTGCTTTGCGCGAAGAACAAGTCGAGGCTGATCGTTTATTGCTCGCTATCGAATCGGCATTAGCGAGCGACAAGCAATTATTAAACGCAACAGAATTACAACAGATCGAAGCCCTCATCCAAAACTTACGCGAGACAAAATCAAGCAATGACCACGACGCGATTAAAGCAAGTATCACCGCGTTGGCAGATGGTACCGAAGAGTTCGCCGCACGTCGTATGGACCAAAGTGTACGCAGTGCGCTAGCTGGAAAAAATCTAACAGAGTTTGAATAAACTAAGCTTAAACAAGACAACGTTGACAATTTAAGAATCAATAGAAGAATCCATCATGCCAAAAATCACGATATTACCGCACGCACAACTCTGCCCATCTGGCAAAACCATTGAGGTCGAAGAAGGCAAGTCTCTGTGTGAAGCAATGGTAGAGAATGCAGTTGAAATTGAACATGCTTGTGAAATGTCTTGTGCATGCACCACCTGCCACGTGGTAGTTCGCCAAGGTTTTAACACGCTGAATGAGTCATCTGATGATGAAGAAGATTTGTTGGATGCCGCTTGGGGCTTAGAAGCTACCTCACGCCTATCTTGCCAAGTCAAACTTGGTAACGAAGACATCACGATAGAAATTCCGAAATATACGATCAATCACGCACGTGAGAATCATTGAATCTAGTTATATCATTTTTTTATTTAATTAGGCTCTGGCAAGCAAATTTGTCTGTTTTTGCATCATGCAAGAAATGAATCTGCACAAGTGAGCTTCTCTCACTTGTGCAAATGACTAAAACCTTTTACCATCAGAAACAGTTTCTTATAAAAAACCACGAATAAAACCTCTTTCCTGTAAACCACGCACGATTCATAAGCTGCCATGGCCAAGAATTCTGTGTCACGAGAGACGACATATGCTGCTAAGCCAATGCCAATTGAAAGAAGGAGCGTAAGTAATGAATCCCCCGTCTTTCATTTCTTCGATATTTAGTCGTATTACTTTACGGCTTGCGGTTGTTCTTGCAGTTTTCTTCGGTCTTTTAGTCACATCCTCGATTTTAATTCCCCTCCAACTAGATACGATTGAAGCAGACAGTCTCAAAAAACTTGAAGACGATCATCAACGTTCAGCAGCAATTCTCGCAGTCATCTTGAGTGAACCGGTGTGGCAAATCACGCCCGAGATCGCAAAGCAATCCAGTGATGTGGTATTTTCGAATCCAAATGTTTCGGAAATCCATGTCATTACCCTGCCGGACAAAAAAACCTTCATTACCAATTCGCGAAAAGATACGCAACAAGGTCCATATAGAACAAAATCACGCACGATCTCGCACGGTGAGCAAGTAATCGGTGAAGTGCAACTCACATTTACTGAAGAAATTATGCGAACTGAAATTCGCGACAACTTTTATCGCGCCATTTTCGTTACCGCAACGTCCTTTTTATTGTCCGTAATTTGTATTTACATCGTATTGCAATGGCGCTTGGTTAGACCGATCAAAGATTTGATCGAAAAATCCGATCTGTTAGCGAACGGTGAATTAAACGAAGTCATCTCATTTGATCGCAAAGATGAAATTGGACATTTAGCGGTCAGTCTTGAAGCAACCCGACAGGCGTTACAGAGATCATTCAATGAGTTGGAAATCAAGAATCAACAATTGCTCGAGTATTCAGGCACACTCGAATCGAAAGTTCGCCAGCGCACACAAGAACTGGAAAACGCCAATCATCATTTAGAGGCCGCATTAGCTAGTGTTAATAGCGCACAGAATGAGTTAGCAAGGATTGAACGCATGGCGGCACTTGGTTCTATGGTTGCCGGTGTTGCGCATGAATTGAATACACCGCTAGGTAATTGCCTATTAGTGGCAAGCACTTTAAGTGATGAAACGCGTCAAATTGGCAAAGCAATGACGGATGGCACTATGCGCCGATCGGATTTAAGCCATTATGTTGAAGCGGCAACAGAATCGAGCAAATTGTTAATGCGAGGCTTACAACAAGCAGCGCAATTGGTTGGTGATTTCAAGCAGGTCGCCGTCGATCAATCTAGCGCGCAGCGACGGAAATTTACCTTAGTTGTAGTATTCCAAGAATTGGCTGCATTATTGCATTCAAGTTTGCGTAAAACGCCCTATACTTTGGAATTGGATATTCCAGATGATATTGAACTCGATAGCTATCCCGGTCCCTTGGGTCAGGTGTTTAGTAATCTAGTCAATAACGCGGTAGTACATGGACTTGATGGGATGAGCCAAGGCTATATGCGTTGTATGGCAAGGCGTCAGGGTGATCACGTTCTGATCGTTTTTGAAGATTCTGGTAAAGGCATTCCACCGAATATTATTAAACGCATTTTCGAACCATTTTTCACAACGAAGTTTGGCAAAGGTGGAAGCGGCTTAGGATTAAGTATTACGTTTAATATCATCACCAATGTGCTTGGTGGAGAAATTAAAGTCACCAGCGAGCCAAATCATGGCGCCCGCTTTGAAATGTCAATTCCATTGGTGGCGCCAGGCAGCACCGAACACGTAGGACAGATTATCGACACTTAAGTTAAGCGTGGCTGTTATACTAACGCAAATCAACCCAACAATGCCTTGTCGGTTTCAACCACAAGGCATTGTTGTTCTACACTCCATATTCTCTCAAATTTTAATGACTTGAAGAGCCAAATAGAATGCAACAATACCTCGACTTGATGCGTCATGTACAACAGCATGGGCACATAAAAACAGATAGAACTGGCACTGGTACGCGCTCGGTTTTCGGCTACCAAATGCGATTTGATTTAAGCCAAGGCTTCCCATTGGTGACCACAAAAAAACTGCATTTACGCTCTATTATTCATGAACTTATCTGGTTTTTAGCTGGGTCAACCAATATCGCTTATTTAAAAGAAAATGGCGTATCTATTTGGGATGATTGGGCTGATGAGAATGGTGATTTAGGTCCAGTCTATGGTTCTCAATGGCGTAGCTGGCCGTTACCCAATGGCGGTCATGTCGATCAAATTGCGCAACTGATTGAACAAATTAAATCGAACCCTGACTCAAGACGCCTGATCGTGTCTGCTTGGAATGTGGCAGAAATTCCAAATATGAAGCTCCCACCTTGTCATGCTTTTTTCCAGTTTTATGTTGCCGATGGCAAGCTGTCATGCCAGTTATATCAACGTAGTGCGGATATTTTTCTTGGAGTTCCATTCAATATCGCCTCCTATGCATTATTGACACATATGGTCGCACAACAAACTGATCTGCAAGTTGGGGACTTTATTTGGACTGGAGGTGACTGTCATCTGTACAGCAATCACATGGAACAAGTCGAAGAACAATTATCACGCGCCCCCCATCCCTTACCAACACTAACAATTTCACGTAAGCCAGAAAGTATTTTTGATTATAAATTTGAAGATTTCGTGATTGAGAATTATCAATTCCATCCCCATATCAAAGCACCAGTTGCTGTTTAAGTTTGCAAAATTATGACCACTTTGACTCTCATCGTTGCTACCGATAAAAAAAATGGGATCGGCATCAATAATCAACTACCTTGGCATTTACCAGAAGACTTAGCACACTTTAAACGTACGACTTCTGGTCACACCATCATCATGGGTAGAAAAACCTTCGAATCAATTGGTCGGCCGCTGCCAAATCGAAAAAACATCGTGGTGAGCCGCAACCCAGATTGGCGACATGATGGCGTAACCTGTGTTGGTTCAATCAAAGAAGCCATAGATCACAGTGAAGGTGAAGAAGCGTTTGTGATTGGTGGCGCGCAGATCTATCAACAAGCGATAGCGCAAGCGCAAAAACTCATCGTGACAGAAATTCAAGCACAATTTGATTGCGATGCCTTCTTTCCTGAAATTGATCGCAACAGCTGGCAAGAAGATCAACGACAAGATTTTGTCGCAGAAAGCACTAATTTGCCTTATGCGATTGTTTCATATACAAGAAAATAGGAATCAAAATGGCAGGACACGGTTTTCATGTGCATGGCCCACATGACCATGAATTAGAACATGCAGCACATAGCAATGATATTTTTTCAAGCAAGATTGCAGTTATGACAGCGATCATGGCAACAGTGGGTGCCTTGCTTGGCTACGAAGGTGGTGCGACCCAAAATACGGCAGCCATGCTAAAAAATAGTGCTGCCATCAACAAAACTGAAGCATCGAATCGTTGGAGTCACTACCAAGCAAAATCAAGTAAACAAAACTTAGCAGAATTGGCCCTGCTTTTGCCTGCAAGCGATGTGAAAAAATATGAGACAGAAATTGAACGATATAAGGCCGAAAAAGATCAAATCAAAAAAGAAGCTGAAGCTTTTGAACAACGAGTAGTAGAATTAGAAAAAGCTTCTGATGCGGCATTGCATCAGCATCATCGCTGGGCACAAGCAATGACCGCAGTACAAATAGCTATTTCTTTGGCAGCAATTGCGCTTTTAACAAAGAAAAAATGGTTAGAATACACATCGTATAGTGTTGCAGCAGCTGGATTAGGTATCGCTGCTTTCGCTTGGATGCATATTTAACGAGAGTCTAGATCATGAATAAAACGGCTTATCTATTAATTTTGGGCATGCTTGGAATCGCATCTTCTGCTGCGCATGCGCAAAATTTCCGCTCTGGGCAGTTTTCTACGGCAGCGGCAGTCTATCCATCTCAGCAAGTACCGCTCGCAGGCGTACGTTACACACAAACCATCGCGATGAGCTCGCCTTTTGATGCTAGTTATACGCCGGTAAAGCAAAACAAAGCCGGACTATTTGTGAGTCAAACAAATAAGAGCACAGTCCATTTTTCCAAAGCTGGTAAGTTAGATTATGGCATCAGCTTTGATACAGAGCGTCAAGTTGGTTCTTCTTTCGATGATCTATTTGAAAAACCAAGTAACTCAGCACCCCAAACAAATTTCTCCACTAGCGCTTTTCTCGACTACAAACTTACGTCAAATTTCTCGTTGGGCTCATCGGTGTCGTATGGGATTGGTAAACAAAATGGTGCACGTCTGAGTTTGGCAGCAAAAGCGAATCGTGTATTCAATAAAAGACATGAGCTAACCGCAGTTTTTAGTGTGAATTGGAACACCCCTGCGAATTTGTCTAAAAATAGTCTTGCCATGCAGGACTGGCGTCAATCGCAAAATTTCTTGTCATTAAATTCCAATCAATTTAATCGACCTGAATTACGAATTGGCAGTAGCTGGAATTGGAATATTGATACCAACTGGACCTTATCTACAGGTATCAGTGCTCGTCATATCCTCAACTCACCGAGCAAAAATCCATTTGTCACACAACGTACACCCGTGACTATATTTTCCGTCGCGACTTATCGCTTCTAAAAACAAAAGCTCAAAGCAATCGCTTTGAGCTTTTCATTTCGAACAACTCAGAAGTTGACACTCACACTAAGCTAATCGTCCTGCTGCGATAGAAATTGTGCGTCCACAACGCGCCGCAATCGATAGGTCATGAGTCACCAACACCAAACTTGAACCACGTTCACGATTCAGTTCAAACATCAATTGAATCACGGCTTCACCCGTCGCTGCATCTAAACTACCTGTCGGTTCATCTGCAAACAACAAAGGTGGCTCTGTCACAAAAGCACGCGCCAAGGCAACACGCTGCTGTTCTCCACCTGACAAATATTTTGGATAGTGTTTAAGACGACTAGACAGTCCCACTTTCGCCAACATCTGTTCTGCTTTTGACCTCGCATCTTTATCGCCACGCAATTCCATCGGTAACATAACGTTTTCAAGCGCATTCAAATGCATTAATAATTGAAACGACTGAAACACAAAACCAAGCTGACTTTTACGTAATAGTGCTCGACCGTCTTCATCTAAGGCGAAAATATCGACACCACCAAGTTCAACCGTGCCCTCACTTGGCGTATCTAATCCAGCTAAAATGCCTAGCAAGGTCGACTTTCCAGAACCTGATGCACCAACAATCGCGACAGTCTCACCCGCTGCAACAGAAAACTCGATATTATGTAGAATAGTCAATTCACCTGTCGCATCAGCCACGCGCTTGCTCAGATTCTTGACATTAATAGCTGGAATACTGCTTTGATTAGAAAGGCTCATGTTAGATTTATGCGTTTAAATTTTAAGAAAACACTGAACATCTTCAGCGCAGTTTTTTTTGTCGTTCTCGGTTTACTCATGACAGGACATGCGCATTCTGCACCAAAAACTATACTTGTGCTTGGCGATAGTTTATCCGCAGAATACGGGCTGACACGTGGTACAGGTTGGGTCGCTTTGCTAGAAAAAAAGCTGCAAGAGAAAAAAATAAATGCGCGCGTCATCAATGCCAGCATCAGCGGTGAAACTAGTAGCGGTGGAAAAACTCGCTTAGGTGCGTTATTAAAAATCCATCAACCGAATATCGTTATTATTGAACTAGGCGGCAATGACGCTTTACGCGGGTTAGACCTCAATGTCTCTGAACAAAATTTCCGAGATATGTTGAATATGACGAAAGCAAGCAAAGCAAAACCCTTATTAGTCGCGATGCAAATTCCACCAAATTACGGCAAAGCATATACAGATAAGTTCTTCTCTATGTACGCCAAATTAGCCAAAGAAACACAATCCGCGTTAGTTCCTTTCTTTCTTAAAGGGGTCGCCGACAAACCAGAAATGTTTCAGCCTGATCGCATTCATTTAACGGCTGAAGCACACCCCACCATGCTAGAAAATGTATGGGGACCATTACAAAAATTACTGAGGAAATGAGTCCATTTTGAGTAATTCGCGTTTAATCAGTTTCGAACTGGCCTATCCATCGCTATCTACTTTTGATTGCATTATCGATGTTCGCAGCCCAGATGAATTTGCAGAAGATCACATTCCCGGTGCAATCAATTGCCCCGTTTTAAATAATGCTGAGCGAATCAAAGTCGGCACCACGTACAAACAAGTCAGTCCATTTGAAGCAAAAAAAATCGGTGCTGCACTCGTGGCGAAAAACATCGGTCAACATATCGAACAACTTTTTCTCGATAAGCCTAAGGAATGGAAACCACTGATTTACTGCTGGCGCGGCGGTAATCGTAGTGGCTCGATGACACATATTTTGGCAAAGATTGGTTGGCATGCGATGCAGCTTGATGGCGGCTACAAAGCCTATCGGCGCTTCGTCAATCAGCAATTGCCAGAATTAGCCGCTGAGGCGAATTGGGTCGTTTTGTGTGGCGAGACTGGTACTGGCAAAAGTCGACTACTTCAGCAATTAAGAATACAGGGCGCACAAGTCATCGACCTCGAACAACTAGCGCAACATCGTGGCTCGGTACTCGGCAAGCTACCGGACAACCAGCAGCCATCACAAAAATATTTTGAAACCGCCATTTGGCAACAGCTGCGACAGTTTGACTTCAGCAAACCGATTTATGTTGAAGCAGAGAGCAAGAAAGTTGGCGATTTACGTGTGCCAGATGCGATGATGGAGAGCATGCGACGATCAGCTTGCATACAATTACAATTATCATTAGCAAATCGTATCGCACTACTGAGCGAAGACTATCGCCACTTCATCGAAGACAACCAACTATTGAGTGAACAGCTTGCTTGCCTGACCAACCTACATGGAAAAGAACAAATTCATTTATGGTCAGAACTTGCCAAGCAAAAACAGACAGAAGAGTTGATCGCGCAACTACTACTGAAGCATTATGATCCAGCCTATCAAAAAGCCATCGCACGCAATTTTGCTTTAATTCAGCAGGCTAAGGTCTACCAAATTAGCGACAATTCAGATTCTGCTTATCAACAACTTGCGCAACAAATTTTAGCGGAAGATGATAGACGATAAACTGCTTAGGCATCTTTGTCGTCAATAATACTTTGCCCGATTTCATCGAGCTCTTCGAATTGGCGATGATTTAATGCCCACCAAAATACAACACCAATTGCAAACACTAAGATCACGCTGAGCGGAACTAGCAAATATAAAATATCCATGCGTTTAACTTTGCACTTTAGGATCAGTCAACAACCAGTCTTCAACTGACAGGAAGCTCGTAATCAGCTGGCTTTAAATTGAATAGTCGCAGTCCGTTTACGACAACAAGTAATGAACTCAGCGACATACCTAATGCTGCATGCCAAGGTTCCAAGAAACCCAATACTGCAGCAGGAACAGCAATGACATTATAAAGCAAGGCCCAGGCTAAATTTTGACGTATCAAACGATACGCCTTCTTCGCTAACTCTACACTAAATGTGAAATCACTCAATCGATTTGACATCAGCAAACAATCGCTACGGGTCTGCGATATTGGCGCACCCTGCCCCATTGCGACAGAAACATTCGCCAACGACAAGGCGGGGCCATCATTCATTCCATCACCAATCATGGCAACAATTGCACCTTGCTGCTGCAACCGTAAAATATAAGCATGCTTTTGCGCAGGACTTAAATCTGCCTGAAAATCAACAATGCCACATTGCTGCGCAACCTCAGCAACCACATCTTGTCTATCGCCAGATAAGAGAACGACTACCTTTCCTTGCTCTTGTAGCTCTCGCACCGCGGCTGCGGATTCTTCACGCAAACCGTCTTCCATGACAAAGAAAGCCAATACCTGCTCCTGATCACCGAAAACAGATACTGATTTATTGCAGAATTCAGATGGAATCTGCCATTCGCTTTGACTCAATGCGCTCACATAATCAAGACGACCTAAGCGATAGGTTTGCTCACCGATACTTACCTCAATTCCAGCACCAGCCAATTCCTGACTATGCTTAATCACCACCTCATTCATTACGGGAGATTGCGACTGCAGACTAAGCAAACTATCCGCAATCGCTTTTGCTGCCGGATGCAAGGACATACCAGCGATAGCTGCAATCAATTTTTTTTGCTGCTCTAAATTGCTCTCTCGATCGCCGACTGAATTCAAATAAACAGCATTAACAAGCTTTAACTTTCCATAAGTTAGCGTACCTGTTTTATCGAACACGACATGGGTCAAATTTGCCAAATTTTCGATCGCGGAACCTTTGGTCATTAGCATACCAAACTTCGCTAATTGTCCAATCGCTGCGGACATGACTCCGGGAGTCGCCAAAGATAATGCGCACGGACAAGTCACCACGATCACACTAATCGCGATCCAAAGAGCACGATCTGGATCAATCCAAGCCCAAACAATGCCAGACAAGATAGCGATAACTAAAATTGCAAACAGAAATCGGCTCGCATGTTTATCTGCAAGTGCAACCAAGCGTGGCTTCTCTAGACTTGCCGATTCCATCATCGCGATCATATTGGCTAACTGTGTATCGTTACCAACTTGCGTTGCACGCATCACTAGAGGACTATGCAAATTTACCGCCCCAGCAATTAGCTTATCACCAGCTTTCTTGCTCACTGGATGCGCTTCTCCAGTCATCAGTGCCTCATCGCACTCACTACGACCTTCGATTAATTCGCCATCGCAAGGAATCTGCTCACCTGCGGGAACCAGCAAATAATCACCTCGCTGAACTTCATCAGCACGACATGAAATCAGCAAATCTCTTGAAGGATAATTTGGCAGCTTTTGTGCCATGGTCGGATGAATCTGCGTCAATACAGAGAGCGCTGCTGACGTTTTCTGTCTTACATTGTCTTCAATAAAACGCGCGCCCAACAACAAGAATACAAACATAATGGCAGAGTCAAAATAAACTGCACCACCAAAAAAAGTCGCCCAAGAACTAGCGAAAAAAGTTAACAATATGCCGAGAGAAACTGGCACATCCATTCCAATAAAGCGCTGTCTAAGATCACGTATCGCACCGCGGAAGAATGGTACTGCAGAAAAAGTAATGACAGGAATTGTAATAACTAAGCTGGCGATTTTTAATAGTCGATCCAAATCGGGTGTGAGATCACCATCAATCTCCGGCACGGGCACAAGATAGGCAGGAAACGCATACATCATCACCTGCATCATTGCAAATCCAGCGACAAACAAACGCCATAGGGCGATTTTCTTTTCTTTGGCTTGGTATTCGCTTAAAGATTGATTCGCAGGAAAAGCTGCGTAACCAAGATCGACAATCGATTGAATGATTTCCTTTAAACTCAAACGAGCTGAATCCCAACGCAATTGCGCCTTCTGCGAAATAGGATTGATTCGAAACGATTCAACTCCAGTTAATTGAGAAACTCGAAACTCAATCAATTGCACGCAAGCGGCACAACGAATACCTGCTACGCTGAGTAATTCTGTTTGTATCTGCTGGTCTGAAGTTGGCAATTCACCTGTGGTTGAGGGCTCACTCGCGATGCTCATCTGGGCGAACTACTTTCATTGATTTGTTTGGATTGCAAATATTGTTCAATCAAACCATTACTTTGTATGGTGTTGAGCACAGCCAAACATCCATGGCAGCACACGGGCTGCTGCATTTGTTGAAACGTCGCCATTAATGCTCCATCTTTACGCATGCTTTCACCACAGTGAAAGCACAAGCATTTCTCGCGCTTAAACAAACGCGAGAAATAAGTGCCATAAATGTGCGACAGGGCTAATTGCATAAGAAAACAAAAATTTCAATATGATTTCTCGCATGATAACGGAGTATGTGCATTTTTTCTTGATTTGACGCAAGCAAATTCTACAAAACCAACAATTGAAAATACCTACTCAGAAATGAAAAACGATGGCATTAGCCATCGTTTTTATCACATTGGGGCTTATTAGAAGCCTCTAAACCGAGGAAAATTCACTCGATGATTTCTTCGCATTAATAGTACTGAAAGTACTGATCGTACAAACTAGACCTTCTACTTCATTCATAACCGGCAAAACATCCACACCGGAGCTCAAATGCCATTCGTCTGAAATACAAAAATATTTATGTATATTGACCTCCTCGCTTGAACCAGTTACGACTTCAATATAGTCGAGAGAATACGCGATAGGAAGAAAATTTTAACTATCTAAATGATTTTCAAGATTAAAGAAATTAAAGCAGCTCCAAGCAGACAAGCATGCCGTTTTGCACAGCAGACTAAGATACTGATGAAGACGATTTAACGGTCAGATAATCATCTGTGTGCCAATAAATCTTGCCATCCACTTCAATCACTTGAATTTTTCGTAATCGACCACCTCGGCAAGGGCCACCGGTGCAGTGACCTGTTTCAGGAACGTAAATCGCACCATGTGTTGCGCACATGATATACAGACCACTACCTTCAAAGAACT
This sequence comes from Affinundibacterium macrobrachii, assembly GCF_014652415.1. Classification (GTDB taxonomy): domain Bacteria; phylum Pseudomonadota; class Gammaproteobacteria; order Burkholderiales; family Burkholderiaceae_D; genus Undibacterium; species Undibacterium macrobrachii. Next base: position 255,553 of record NZ_BMYT01000004.1, on the reverse strand, counting down.
CGCCCGGAGACCAATCCAATTCAACGGGCACATGCGCGCATCGATTTAAATAAGCATGTGCTGCTCCATCGTAGCGCACAACAAATCCAGTTGCTTCGTCACTACCTGCAAGCAAGGGAAAGCGTATCCCTTTTCCACCTTCTTCTAGTTCTAGCGAATTACAAATAAAAATCTCAGCCATTTCTCCATCCTAAATTATTGATCGATAAGGCTTCATGCGTTTTCAGTTAACCACTGATGCAAATCTGCCACTTTCTTCGCTGAATACAAACTAGGCACAGTGGCCAACAACTCGGGTTCATGTGCGCCATATTCGACCGCAACCGCGGCAGCACCTGCATTTGCCGCCATCAATAAATCATGTGTCGTATCACCAATCATCAAGGTGCGTTGCATATCTTGCCCCAACTCACGAGTCAATTCCTGCAACATGGCAGGATGCGGCTTAGAAAAAGTTTCATCGGCGCAGCGTGTCGCATCAAACATCGACAAGACTTTAGCGCTATTCATTGCGCGATTCAAACCGACACGACTCTTGCCAGTTGCAACGGCTAAAAAATAACCTTGTTGCGCCAGATCTGCTAGCATTTCTCGAACACCTGGAAATAAAGGTAACTCGTGATCCCGCACTAAATAATGGTAACGATAACGCTCCACCATTTTTGGATAATACTTAGGATCAACATCAGGCATAACCGCACGCATCGCGTCTGCTAAGGCTAAACCAATCACATGGGCAGCCGCTGCATCATCAGGTACAGGAAGCTGCAAATCTCTGGCCGCAGCTTGAATACATTTTACGATGGTCGCTGTGCTATCCATCAGCGTACCATCCCAATCAAATACAATAAAATCAAATAACTTTTTTGCCATATTATTATTTTTTCACAATGCAAATTAACATCTTTTTTCCAAACAACAAATTATTGCAATTAACACAATCAATGCAAACTCTGTAGAAACTTTTCACATTCTTTCGGCAAAGGTGCATTCAAAGTCATTTGTTTACCAGTTTCTGGATGAGTGAAGGTGATTTGATGTGCATGTAAAAACATGCGTTTTAGCGCGCCTCGATGTTCAGTTGCCTTCAACAATGCACGATTCAGTGCAAAATCACCGTATTTATCATCCCCAGCAATCGCAAACCCACTGGATGACAAATGCACACGAATTTGATGTGTTCGACCAGTCTTAAGTTCTGCTTCTAATAACGCAAAATCGGTGTACTTTTTCTTCAAACTAAATACCGTATGTGACTCCATCCCATCCGCTTGCACCCTTACACGTCGCTCACCATCAGCCGTCGTATATTTGTGCAATGGCAATTTAATATGTTGACGTTGATTCTTCCAATCACCAGCAACCAAGGTTAAATACCGTTTATCTGTATGGCCATCACGCATTTGTTCATGCAAATTGACTAACGCTGATCGTTTCTTTGCTAACAACAATAAGCCCGAGGTTTCACGATCCAAGCGATGTACTAATTCTAAAAACTTGGCATCGGGGCGAGAAGCACGTAATTGCTCAATCACGCCGAAACTCACGCCAGAACCACCGTGCACTGCAACGCCAGCTGGTTTATCGATAATTAACAAATGATTATCTTCGAAAATGATAGCAAACTCAGCACCTGGGACATGCGTAGTTTCATTTTCCGCAATTCGAGTTGGTGGTACACGTACGATATCACCCGCTTGTAAGCGATATAACTGATCGATACGTCCCTTATTGACACGCACTTCACCTGATCTAAGTATGCGATAAACGTGACTTTTGGGTACGCCCTTGCAAATGCGCAACAAAAAATTATCAATACGCTGACCTGCATCTTCTTCATTAATCGTAATCAGTTGCACTTGTGCAAAAATTTGCGAGGCTGGCTGTTCATCCACTTTTTTAGATGGTTTTTGAGAATTTGCCGCCATTTTTATCGCTAAGTCCTTCATTTTGAATATATAATCGCTGCAGCTGAAGCTTACCAAGCTTCAGCATGTGTAAGAAAGACGACTATTCTACACAGGGGCGTGTCTATCGGCCTCGCCATTTTGCAAATTCGATAGAAAAGATGTGTATGCACATCGTTTTACAGGTCAAGGTTGCAACCAATTGTGGCAATCGGATTCATGCAAAGCGATTTGGATCAGAAGGTTTGAAATATAAGGATAAGTCTGGCAAGAGACGCGAATTGACATAAATTCGTTGGCTTGCCGGTTGATAGTTTGAAAAGTACCGGTCGATTCCGTCATACGTTTTGCTTTAATTTGATTAACAAACGCTTTGACACTATTAATTTTAGTAAGTTGCGCATCGCCTGAATAATATTAGCTTGGTTAAAGCTGCTGTACATCACCAGATGACAGAGTACAAGCAAGAATACTCGGAGACATGTGCACTCGCCTAGGTGAGAACTATCCGCGCCAAGCGCATAACAGAAGTAAAAAGTTCCTTTGAATGATTCCAGCATTTGGCTGATCGCTCGTAGGAGATTTTTGTATTTCTTTATGCCAGTGGCATTTCCCACGCCCTCAAACTCTCCGTTCTCGCATACATCCAATGTAAGCACCTCACGATTACTCAGCCAAGCTGATCATTGTGAAATATGGCTTTAGTGCCATGGAGAAAAATATGAAACGTATGCTGTTTAATGCTACGCAGCAAGAAGAGTTGCGCGTAGCCATTGTTAATGGGCAAAAGCTGATTGACATTGATATCGAGACCACTGGACGCGAACTCCGTAAATCGAATATCTACAAAGGGGTTATCACCCGCATCGAACCATCATTAGAAGCCTGTTTCGTCAATTATGGCGAAGAACGCCATGGCTTTTTACCATTCAAAGAAGTTGCTCGCAGCTACTTCAAAGAAGGTATCGACGTCCGCAATTCATCAATTAAAGATGCATTGCGCGAAGGTCAAGAAATCATCGTACAAGTAGAAAAAGAAGAACGCGGCAACAAAGGTGCAGCTTTAACTTCCTTCATTTCTTTGGCTGGCCGCTACTTGGTTTTGATGCCGAATAATCCGCGTGGTGGTGGTGTTTCTCGCCGTGTTGAAGGTGAAGATCGTCAAGAATTGCGCGAAACCATGGATAAATTGGATTTGCCACAAGGCATGTCCGTGATTGCTCGTACCGCCGGCATCGGTCGCAATGTTGATGAATTGCAATGGGATTTAAACTATTTAATGCAACTCTGGCGTGCAATTGATGGCGCTGGCAAATCTGCACAAGGCGCATTCTTGATCTATCAAGAATCTTCCTTAGTAATCCGTGCTATCCGTGATTATTTCCAACCGGACATCGGCGAAATTCTGATCGACACCGACGACATCTACGAACAAGCACAGCAATTTATGAGCCACGTGATGCCCGACATGGTGCACCGTGTTAAGCGCTATAGCGATGATGTGCCTTTGTTCTCTCGCTTCCAAATCGAACATCAAATCGAAACTGCGTACTCACGCACAGTACCTTTGCCATCTGGCGGCGCGATTGTGATCGATCATACAGAAGCTTTGGTTTCTGTCGACGTTAACTCGGCGCGTGCAACTCGCGGCGGAGATATCGAAACAACGGCATTCAATACCAACTGCGAAGCAGCCGAAGAAGTGGCACGTCAATTGCGTTTGCGTGACTTGGGTGGTTTGATCGTGATCGATTTTATCGACATGGAAAACGCCAAGAACCAACGCGAGGTTGAAACGCGCTTAAAAGACGCATTGCGTTATGACCGTGCGCGTGTCCAAATGGGTAAGATTTCCCGTTTTGGTTTGATGGAATTATCGCGTCAACGTCTGCGCCCTTCGCTGTCCGAAGGCAGCCACGTGACTTGCCCGCGTTGCAATGGCACAGGTCACATTCGCGATACTGAATCCTCCGCATTGCAAGTTTTGCGCATCATCCAAGAAGAAGCGATGAAGGAAAATTCAGCCGCGATCCACGTCCAAGTTCCAGTCGATGTCGCTGCCTTCTTATTAAATGAAAAGCGCGGCGAAATCCTCAAAATTGAAAATCGCCATCGCGTGACGGCAATTTTGATTCCAAATAAACATTTGGAAACACCCCATTACAAACTTGATCGTTTGAAACACGATGATCCACGTTTGGAAGAAGCGCATGTTAGCTACGCTATGGCGGAACAAGCGGATACTGATATCGGTTACAACAAGCGTCAAAAAGACGAAGTAAAACCGCGTCAAGAAGCCGTTGTTAAGAGCATTACACCAGAGACCGCACCTATCGTTGAGCGTAAACCAGCACCGGTAGCGGCAAGTCCAAAAGCAGGTTCAGAAGGTGGCTTATTCGCCGGTATTGCGAAGTTCTTTAGCTCTATCTTTGGCGGTTCAGAAGCAAAAGCACCTGCACCAGAAGACAAGCCAAAACATGGTCGCGATAGAAATGATCGCAATCGTCAACGTAATCGTGGTCAAAATGGTCGCAATGGTCGAAATGGTCGCAACGGAGCAGAAGATGACCGCGCGGCAACGAGCAATGCAAACCAAAATAGTAACAACAATGGCAATGCGAACAAGTCTGCAGATAAAGATTTAACAAAGTCTAGCTCCGAAACTCAAGCGCGCCAAAACAAACCGGCACGCCCTCCTCGCGAAGAAAAAGAGACGCAAGAAGGTCGTCGTGATCGTCAACAGCGCCAACGCGACGCGAAGAAAGATAGTGCAGAAGTAAAAGCAGACGATGTTGCAAGCACAGCAGCAACTAACTTAACTTCACCAGCACTGAACAAGCCAAAAACTCAGGAATTGCGCGAGCCACGTGAGAACCTGGTAACCGGACCTGAGCAAGATGGCGCAGAACCTCAGGCAGAAGAAGGTCGTCGTCGTCGTCGTGGCGGTCGCAACCGCAATCGTCGCGATCGCAATGGTGTAGAAAATGCGGACTTGGCAACAAATGCAAACGAATCTAATGCTGAACAAAAGCATGAGGATCCACCAGCATTTATCCCTGTTGCTGATTTAATGATTAACACACCAGTTGCAAATGAGACGATCAGTGCTAGCCCTGCTGTAGAGCTTACTACTGTCCAGACTGAGGAAAAACCGGTGGCTGCATCTTCAAATCAAGAAGTCGCCGTTGATTCACCAGTTCAAACCAGCTTGGATCTCGCTCCTGCAGCAGTTTCTGCAACCGTGCCGGCTTCCAACATCGAGGTAGTTGCTTCGCACATTGAAGACTCAAACGTCTCTGCAAATGCTCCTGTAACGAACAATTCTGAGGTAACAAGTGTCAACATTGCGGCTGAAGCTGCGACTATTTTGAATACAGAAGCAGTTGTCAATTCATCTGTATCGACCTCCGCAGACGCGGCTGTTGAAGTCCCTACTCAGGCTACAGATTCAAGCACTAATTCCAGCACAAATTCAAGCGAAGAATCAGCTGCAACTTCAGCACCAGAAGCTGACATTGCTGTTCAAGCATCAGCAAAACCGCTTGAAACAACTGTGACAAGCACACCAGTAGCGATGAATGAAACACTACCGATGTTTGCCGAAGCTGTTGCCGCCGAAGTCGCGCCTGTTGCACAAATCTCTACGCCAGCACCTGTCGTAGAACCTGCGCCAACAGTCGATCTCAATTCGGTCTTGGCGCAAGCAGGTCTGGTATTGGCAGCAACTGATCCAGAAAAATTAAAGGCTGCACAACAAACATCAAGCCAAGTAGCAGCCGTGCCACGCTTGGGACGTCAACGCAAGCCAGCTGCAGTCGTCGCTGATGAACCTTTAGTTTTCGTCGAAACAAAAAAATAATCGACCTTGTCGTTGGTTTGGCTAATCAGCTAGACTAGCCAATAACAAAATAGCCCAGTCACCTCAGGTACTGGGCTATTTTTTATTGGTATTTGATTGACGTTTCAGCGCGCATTGTTTCAACAATCAAGCGTGCTTACTTTCACAGCAGCTTCAACAAAACATGTCAACTCGTGATATTGTTCGTGAAATTTTCTTATCGATTTTTCTGACTTATGTCTAAACAATTCATTCCAATAACAATGCTCCCTAGCGACAACGATTTGGTCGATTTATCTTGGAATAATTTGCCTTCCGACAGTTCAACTGGAGCACTAAAGGATCAACTGCATCGTCCATTGCAAGATCTAAGAATTTCAGTGACAGACCGCTGTAACTTTCGCTGTATGTATTGCATGCCCAAAGAGATATTCAATAAAGACTATGCGTATCTTCCACAACGTGACTTACTCAGTTTTGAAGAAATTACCCGATTAGCGAAACTCTTTGTTGCACATGGCGTCACGAAAATTCGTTTAACTGGCGGCGAGCCCCTACTACGGAAAAATCTCGAAGAATTAATTCATATGTTGAGCGGAATACGCACCACTAGCGGTCAACAAATTGATCTCACCTTAACTACAAATGCCGCATTGCTTAAGCAAAAAGCACAAAGCCTAAAAGATGCTGGATTAAATCGTCTGACAGTTTCGCTCGATGCGCTTGATGACCATATTTTCAAACAAATGAACGATGTTGATTTTCCGGTAGCGCAAGTGCTTGAAGGAATCCAAGCGGCAGAATCGGCTGGCTTTGGGCAAATCAAAATCAATATGGTTGTTAAAAAAAGTGTCAACGCCAACCAAGTTATTGAGATGGCTCGCTATTTTAAAAACACACCGCACATCCTTCGATTCATTGAATTTATGGATGTGGGATCATCGAATGCATGGTGCATGGATGAAGTGATGTCAACAGCGCAGATTATTGATACGCTAGCAAATGCAGGTATGCCATTAGTAGCACTTCAAGCTAACAGTAAAAGTGAAACAGCAACACGCTATCAGCATCGAGATGGGCAAGGAGAAATAGGCTTTATTTCTAGTGTGAGCAAGGCTTTCTGTCGCGATTGCAGTCGTGCACGACTATCTACCCAAGGAATGCTCTATACCTGTCTGTTTGCCACAGCTGGCTACGATTTACGACAATACTTACGCAGCAATGAGCCAAATCAAGATTCCAATCAAATAGACGTAAAAATCTCTAACTTAGTCGCTTCAATCTGGCAGAATCGCCAAGATCGCTACTCAGAATTACGTGGGAGCGCAATGATTGCTAAAGATGTGGCATCGCAAAAAATTGAGATGTCATATATTGGTGGTTAGGCCGCGCAAGGCATCGAGAAAATGGGGCGATGATCGCGTACTAACTGTCTAATTTACAGTAAGCCATTTATTCACATTCACAATAAAGAAATCTTTCGCATGATCCCGATTGAACAAATCTCTGGGTTGATATTAGCTGGTGGTCGGGGCTCGCGCATGGGGCACGTGAACAAAGGTCTACAAACATTTAAAAATGAAGCGATGGTTTCGCACGTGGTTCGTCGATTAGCGCCACAAGTTGGGCAATTAATGATCAATGTAAATCAAGATGGAGATCAATACGCTCCATTCTCTGATCATTTAATCGCCGATATTCTTCCCAATTATGCCGGCCCACTGGCTGGTGTACATGCTGGATTAAATTATTGCAAAAGTGACTTCATGGTGACTGCACCTTGCGACTCGCCATTTCTCCCGCTCGATTTGGTACAGAAGCTTGCGACTGCTTTAGAACAAACAAATACTCAGCTAGCGGTAGTCATTACCGCTGACATCGATGCTCATCATGAGCACAGCCTTCGATGGCAACAGCAACCTGTATTTTGTCTACTCAAAACCAATTTGAAATCGCACTTGGAAGCGTTCCTAAAAAATGGTGGTCGCAAAGTCAGTGATTGGTATCGTGAATTAAGCGTGGTTGAGGTTGCGTTTGAACAGAGTGCTGATTTTCGCAATATCAATACCAAAGAAGAATTGATATTATTTGCCAATTAAAACGCTTCGACAAAGCGCAATTACGCTCCCACACCTCTTTAATCTCATTAAAGAACACCCTTATGAAGCCAACCAATACGCAGCACAGCAATTCACAACAAGATGGTTCCCCACTATCTGTCGATCAAGCACGAAACTGGATCTTATCTAATTTAAGCCCCATAACGGATAGCGAAGAGCTTGATCTCAAATCTGCACTTGGCCGCGTCATTGCAGTAGACGTACTCTCGCCAATCGATGTCCCTGCGCATAATAATTCAGCCATGGATGGCTATGCCTTCAACGGAACACAGTTACACCCCGATCAAATATTACATCTAAATATTGCTGGCGAGGCACTTGCCGGTCATCCGTATCAACAGCAAGTCGGGTTAGGAACTTGTATCAAAATCATGACCGGTGCCGTCATGCCAGATTCTTGCGACACCGTTGTTCCTCAGGAATTCGTCAGCTTGACGTCAAACCAAATTCAGATTCCCGCCAACAAGATAAAACAAGGAAACAATTGTCGCCTGCGTGGTGAAGACTTACGAAATGGCTCCTGCGCCATCACTAAAGGCAAGCTAATTGGGCCAGCGGAGTTAGGCCTACTCGCTTCACTCGGCATTGCAAAAATCAGCGTACAAAGACGCTTAAAAGTCGCCTACTTCTCAACTGGCGATGAAGTTCGCTCACTGGGAGAAACACTAGAGGCTGGGTGTATCTTTGACAGCAATCGCTATACCGTATTCGGCATGCTATCTCGCCTAGGTTGCGAGGTCATCGATATAGGTGTCGTCGAAGACCAACCTGAAGCTTTAGAACAAGCACTGCGCTGTGCGTGCGAACAAGCCGATGCGATTATTACATCAGGTGGTGTCTCAGTTGGTGCCGCCGATTACACCAAACAAGTCATGGCAAAATTAGGACAAATTAATTTTTGGAACATTGCAATGCGACCAGGACGCCCATTGGCTTTTGGTGAAATTCAATCAAACGGCAATTCGGCCTATTTGTTTGGCTTACCAGGCAATCCAGTCGCAACCATGATCAGTTTTTATTTTTTTGTGAAACAAGCACTACAACAGCTCAATGGCGCAATCATTACGTCTCCAATTTTGGTGCCAGCGACATCGACGCAAGCTATCGCCAAACGGCCAGGGCGGACCGAATATCAACGTGGAATTGTCAGACGCAATGGCAACGGCTCATTGGAAGTGAACATCACTGGCGCACAGGGTTCTGGCATGCTGCGGTCAATGTCAGAGGCTAACTGCATCATTGTGTTAAACGAAGATCAAGCGGATGTTGTTGCTGGCACTTTGGTTGATATCTTACTGCTAGAGGGGCTTGTATAAATCCCTCTGTTTTTTTAAGTCAACTTATCCGTTTTCAAAAGTCAATTCAAAACAAAATGTAAAAAATCATATTTGCTCATTCGAATCAGGTATACATCCTGCGCAGGGCCCCCATTCCCACTTATAATTGCAGCACAGAAATTATGAAGACCACGTGGGCCTAATGCAACAATCCAAAGAACTTATATTCAATTCCCCTCACCTAATGCGCAAGCAAATTGGTGTGACGAAGTATTGGCTATCACAAACAATCGGCTTACTCGCTCTTACTTTATTTGTTTGTTGCTATTTGATTGTTACTCCCAGTTTTGCGCAAACCAAAGTTCCTCTACTTTTTGGCGAAAATCGCAATGAAAAAGGCGAGCTCAACCCTATCCCGGAGCGCTTTACCAGCATATTTGCAGCAATCGAAAAAGATCACAATATTCAATTTAGTCTACAAATTTATCCTTGGAATCGTGCCGTAAAAATCGCCAGTACAGAGGGCGGATTAATTTTTGGCTTAAGTTTGACACCAGAGCGTGCAGAGATTTTTCGCTTTTCGGAACCTGTTGTTTATCAATATCTATGGTTAGTAACGCGCGCAGATCAGCAATTTCCATTTAATACGATAGAAGATTTAAAAGGAAAAACCATCGGCGTCGTTCGTGGTTCCAAGTATGGTGGAGAATTTGATCGTTTAAAAAATGTCTTATTTAAAACCGATGATGATATCGATGCCTACGGACCTCGCCTGAAAAAATTACAAAATCGACGTATCGACGCGATGATTTTTGCTAGCCCCTTAACAAACCACAAAGAAGTCGAAGCGCTCATTAAAACAATCAAAATCCCGCAAGAAAACGAAACGGACTTATCAGCACATCAAGTAACGCGATTTTCTGTACTACCTATTCCTGTGCTCAAAGACGGAATTCGATTTGCTTTATTAAAAGGGAAAAATGACAAATTAATCAGCGACATTGATCGTACATTAAGTAAATTGAGCAAATTAAATGCAAAGCAAAAAGGGAGAAAAAGAGATCAATAAACACACTATCATCGCTCGCGATTGCAGCCCTTTGTTCACACATACAAATTGCTACATATTGCTACAAAATTAGGACAGGAAAACAATTTCTGATCCTCAGTCGGCAGCCTATACTGCTGTTTTATCTAATCAAGCTTTTTGGAGTTCCTCTTGAAATTACCTGTTTTTTTATTGAGTTCTGTTGCGCTATTGAGCGCTTGTGGTGGCAGTGGTAGCGACAGTTCAAGCCCAGCAACGAGAAAAGTTAGTATTTCTGAAGTAAGCAGTGACCAATTGGTATATCGTAAAACAAGTGTTATCACTGTGAAAGGGCAAAACTTAGATTTAGGCATCAATATGTCGCATCAAGGTTGCCTAAAAATAACCGAATTAACAGGTAGCACTCCAACGCAAAAAGTATTCAGTTGCAAAATTATCGGTGTTGGAAGTGTTCCTATTGTTATTAGTGATGGCAGTTCAAATTCTCTGTATGCCAATAACGTGACCATCCCACTTGCGAAACAGCCGCAAGTAACGATGACAACTTCATTGGGCAGCGTAGTGCTTGAATTAAATCCAGCAAAAGCGCCTATCACTGTCGATAATTTCTTGAACTATGTTGAATCCGGTTTTTATGTGAATAAGATTTTTCACCGTGTGATTCAAGATTTTATGATTCAAGGTGGTGGTTTCAATGCAGATTTAACACAACCAGCAACACAAGCGCCAATCAAGTTAGAAGCTGGTAACGGTCTGAGCAATTTACGCGGCACGATCGCGATGGCACGTACTGAGGTTTTAGATTCGGCTACCGCACAGTTTTTCATTAACGTCGTTGATAATCAAGCACTCGATACCAATGCTGGTGGATATGCAGTATTCGGCAAAGTGGTGAGTGGTATTGAGACCGTCGATAAAATTAAGGTCGTTCCAACATCAACCCGTGGCGGGTTACAAAATGTTCCGGTCACAAGTGTGTTAATTAACTCAATGATACAAACACAGTGATCAATCCAGTTTTCAAGTCTTAATCTCCCTCTTAGGGCCGGTTCTCATACCCGGCCTTTTTTTTATTTAAAAGATATCCAGCGCAAAATATTCCAACTCTTTAAGTTATTTAAGCTAATTAAGCGATTGAAGATTCCTTCAAAGAGATTCTGTACAGCCATCTTCCAAAGCAAAAACACTTTAGAATGAAGTCCTTTCAACTTCACATCCTAAAATCATGAAGAAGCTTTTGACAGTCGTAGCGCTCGCATGTACCAGCTTATTAAGCGCTTGCAATGAAGAATATGCGCCATTAGCGACCGTAGAAAAAGTCGATTTAAATCGCTACATTGGAAAATGGTATCAAGTTGCTTTTATCCCCAACAAGTTTCAATCGAAGTGTGTGGCCGATACACAAGCTGAATACCAACGCGATGACGACCAAATTCGCGTGATTAATCGTTGTCGAATCAAAGACGGCAGTATTGAAGAGGCAAATGGCGTTGCCAAACTTGTTGAAGCCAGTGGAAACGCTAAGCTACGCGTTAGCTTCTTCAGGCCGTTCTACGGCAATTATTGGGTACTCGATTTAGATCCGAATTATCAGTGGGTTTTGGTTGGTGAACCAAGTCGGAAATATAGCTGGATTTTGTCGCGCTCTACTCAACTCGATCGATCAATTCAAGAGAAAATTCTAGCGAAAGCTGCAACGCTCGGTTACAACATCAATCAATTTCAAAACAGTGCGCAAAGCAATCCATTAAATTAAGCTGAACGAATATTTCTGATTCTATAATCACGAACTCCCCAAACAAAAAGACCAGAATCTGCGAAATACAGATTCTGGTCTTTTCTTTTATTCATAAAACGAACTACAAACTATCTTGCTGAATAAGCATGGCTGACGAGCTAAAAATAAAGAACTACAGCGAACTTAGTATTAATTCTCTATAACTGCCTTACATCGCATACATTCGATCAAGACAAACAACGTCGAAATTTGAGTTACACAACGATAGTTTGATGTTCATTCCCTTCGCGTGCGCGAATCGCGCCAATCTTGTACACCGTTTCGCCTGCGGCTGTGAGCTGTGCCATTGCAGCATCTGCTTGATCGGCTGCCACGATGACAACCATACCAATACCGCAGTTAAACACGCGATGCATTTCTGCGTCAGCCACACCACCATGTTGTTGCAACCATTTAAACAATGGTGGCATTTCCCAAGATTTACTATCCAAGATCGCCGTGAGTTTATCGCCCAAGACACGTGGTACGTTTTCTACCAAACCACCGCCAGTAATATGCGCCATACCCTTCACTTCCATACTCGCCATCAAAGCCAATAAAGGTTTGACGTAAATGCGCGTTGGTGCGATCAAGGCATCTGCCAAACTACGACCGTGGAAATCTGCATTTAAATCTGGATTCGCGACTTCGATGATCTTACGGACCAAAGAGAAACCGTTGGAATGAATACCTGAAGACGCCAAACCTAAAATTACGTCACCTGGAACAATCTTGCTACCGTCAATGATCTTGGATTTTTCAACCGCACCGACTGCAAAACCAGCTAAATCATATTCACCTTCTGGATACATCGAAGGCATTTCTGCTGTTTCTCCGCCAATCAAAGCGCAACCCGCTTGTTCGCAACCAAACGCGATGCCTTTGATCACATCGGTCGCTGTCGCCACATCCAATTTGCCGCAAGCAAAGTAATCAAGGAAGAACAGTGGCTCTGCGCCTTGTACCAAAATGTCGTTGACGCTCATCGCAACCAAATCAACACCGACAGTATCGTGACGATTTAAATGGAAAGCCAATTTCAATTTAGTACCAACACCGTCTGTACCAGAGACCAATACCGGCTCTTTGTACTTTTTGCTGACTTCAAACATCGCACCAAAACCACCGATGCCAGCCATGACGCCTTCACGCATAGTACGTTTTGCAAACGGTTTAATCGCATCGACCAGCGCGTCGCCAGCAACCATATCGACACCAGCGTCGGCATAAGAAAGAGAAACAGGAGTATTTGTGCTCATAGGATATTCGTCAGTAGGGGCTTGAGGCGGTAAAATAGCGGAATTGCCAGAAACGTAGTTCACAAAAATTCGTAATTTCCTTAAAAATTCAGGGAGAATACGAACTTTAGTAAAACCAAAAGCGGTATTTTAACAAATTGACCTGCGTTTTACCTAGTTTTTAGGCAAATCCAGCGTTTCATATCGAAGTTTAACTGACTAAAGTCTATGCCATTTAATTTGACCAGTAAGCAAAAACAATCTTTAACGTGGTTAGGTGTCGCCCTCGCGTTTATTCTTTTGCTATCGTTATTGGGACCGATTTTGATGCCATTTATTGTGGCAGCGATTTTGGCTTATGTACTTAATCCTTGGTTAGACCGTTTATGCCAGCTACGCTTTAGAAATAGGCAATTACCCAGACCGATCGCTGCAACCTTGATGATTTTATTTGTGGTTGCGTGTATTTTGGCAATCGTCCTCATTATGGTACCGATTTTACAAAAGCAAATTCCCTTGCTACATAATCAAATTCCATTATTTCTCGACAAGCTCAACACCACAATCGGTCCGCTGTTACATGACTTTGGCATCCAAGCCAATATTGATAGCGAGGGTATCAAAGCCTTAATCAGCAGCCATCTGTCCAGTAGCGGTGATGTGATTGGCAAAGCAGTCTTGTCCTCGATTCGCGTTGGTGGAACTGCTGTATTAGGTATGCTGGCTAACTTTATTTTGATTCCTATAGTTTTGTTTTATTTAATGGTTGACTGGCATGCCTTAATCGCGCGAGTGCGCAATTTCATTCCTCGCCGCTGGTTAGCGCAAACCCAATCATGGTTTAAAGAAGTCGATGAATTACTCGCTCAATATTTACGTGGTCAGATATTGGTGATGGTCGTGTTGGCTTGCTACTACTCCGTTGGTCTTGCAATTGCTGGATTTGATCTCGCTCTTCCAGTCGGGATTTTGACTGGATTATTAGTATTCATTCCTTACTTAGGTTTTGGATTGGGCCTATTTTTAGCCTTGATCAGTGCAGTTCTGCAGTTCAGTGATCTGCATGGTTTGATTGCAGTAGCGATTATTTATGGCGCTGGCCAAGCCTTAGAATCCTTTTTCCTGACACCCAAATTAGTCGGAGAACGGATTGGTTTGCACCCGCTGACGGTCATCTTTGCCTTAATGGCTTTTGGTCAGTTATTTGGTTTCATAGGAATCTTGGTTGCACTTCCTGCATCGGCAGTCTTGTCGGTGGCGGCGAAAAACCTACGTATTTCTTATTTAAATAGTTCCTTTTATCGTCAATCACAATGAAGACAATTTGTAATGTCTTGAGTGGTGCCGAAACTGATTTTTGACGATATACACGACAATGAGACAGCTTTTACTTGATCTAGATGCGGAGAGCCCTCCGTCGCTAGACACCTTTGTAGTTGGACAAAATGCAGAACTGGCACAAATCTTGTGCCTGTTTTCAGAACGTATTGCGAGCCAATATGGCGAACGCTCGGTATATCTATGGGGAGAAGCCGGCGCAGGCAAGACACATCTGCTGAACGCGATTGCACAGACGCCCAATACTCGTTACATCAGCGCAAACGCGGCGGAAGAGGAATTTTGGTACAGCCCCGAGATTAATCTTTACTTGCTTGATGATTGCGACCAACTGTCGCCAGCGGCTCAAATTGATGCATTTGCTTTATTTAATGAAGCGCGTGCAAACGGTGCTTTTTTTGTGGCAGCGGGGAACCATCCGCCAATGATTTTAAACGTGCGTGAGGATCTGCGTACCCGATTGGGATGGGGCTTGATTTACCAAGTTATTGGTTTATCAGATGAAGATAAAATCGACGCATTAGAGCGATCAGCGCAGGCCAAAGGAATCGGATTAGCACAAGGCGTGTTGCCGTATTTAATTACCCACTATCGCCGCGACATGCGTTCGCTAAGTTCTATGCTGGGTGAGCTCGATCATTATTCACTAGAGACCAAACGCCCTATTACCTTACCCTTATTGCGCGAATTATTGCAAAGAGATCACGCAGAATAAAGTTGACTGCGGTGAAAAACGAGCACCCTGAGTATGTATTGAGATAAACAATGATGACTAAACAATCGATGCAAAATATCGCCTTATTCGATCTTGACCATACCTTATTGCCGATAGACTCGGATTACGAATGGGGTCAATTTTTATGCCGCATTGGTGCAGTCGATGCAGACGAGTTTGGTCGTCGCAATGCAGAATTCTTTGCACAATATCAGGCTGGCACTTTAGATCCGGTGGAATATTTAGAATTCGCACTAGGCACTCTGGCGCAATTTTCAGGTCAACAACTGAATGATTATCATACGCAGTTTATGCAAGAAGTCATCAACCCTGCCCTACTGCCAGCGGCGTTTGATTTGCTCAAACAACATCAAGAGCAAAACGACTTAATCGCCATCATCACCGCGACCAATCGTTTTGTTACCCAACCCATCGCACAAGCGCTAGGCGTTGAACATTTATTGGCGGCAGAACCACATTTCGATGAACAAGGCAATTTGACTGGTAAACTGCGCGGTGTGCCGACTTCTGGCCCCGGCAAAGTCACGCATTTACACGCTTGGCTGGCGCAACAAGGCAAGCAACTGAGCGACTTTACTAAGAGTTATTTTTACAGCGATTCTCAAAATGATATTCCATTGCTCTCCATCGTGACGCACCCGATCGCGACCAATCCGAATCAACTCTTACTGGCCCATGCGCAAGCAAATGGCTGGCCGACGCTGCAATTATTTGCGCAACATGATTAACAGTAACGACAACAAGCACGAAGCATGATTAAGAAATTTATCCGCAAAATCTTAGGCGTTAAGAACCCTGACGACACCCTCGATCAAGGCAAAGCCAGCGCGAAGAAAAACAAGCCAAAAGTCTTGAGTGCGAAAGAGCATGGGATTGATCCCGCCTTGGTATCGAATAACGCGATACGCATCACGCAAACTTTGCAAGACAACGGATACAAAGCCTTTATCGTCGGTGGTGCGGTGCGCGATCTCTTGCTTGGCGTCAAACCAAAAGATTTTGACGTCGCGACCAACGCCACTCCCGAGCAAGTTAAACGATTATTCCGCCGTGCGTTCATCATTGGTCGTCGCTTTCAAATTGTGCATGTCATGTTTGGACAAGATCTGATTGAAGTCACCACCTTCCGCGGCGCAGCCAAGCATGAAGCACCCAAAGACGAACACGGCCGCGTATTGCGCGACAACACCTTTGGTGAACAACACGAAGATGCGGTAAGACGTGATTTCACCATCAACGCCATGTATTACGACCCCGCCAGCCAAACGGTATTGGATTACCACGGCGGGATTGCCGATATTCGCAAAAAGACTTTGCGCATCATCGGCGTACCAGAATTACGTTATCGCGAAGATCCAGTGCGTATGCTGCGCGTGGTGCGATTCGCTGCCAAACTCAAATTCACGATTGACGACGATACACGTGCGCCGATCAAAGTGATGGCACCCCTCATCAACAACGTGCCAAGCGCGCGCGTCTTTGACGAAATGCTCAAACTCTTAATGAGCGGCCATGCGATGGCTTGTCTGCAGCAATTACGCAAAGAAGGCTTACACCACGGCTTAATGCCATTGCTCGATGTTGTGTTGGAACAGCCTTTAGGCGAACGCTTCGTCACCTTGGCGCTCGCGAATACCGATGAACGCGTACAACAAGGCAAAACCGTTTCCCCTGGATTTTTATTCGCCTCATTACTCTGGCATCAGGTTTTAGAAAAATGGGAAGCCTACAAAGTCTCTGGCGAACTCCCTATTCCCGCATTGCACTTGGCGGCTGACGATGTCTTGAACACCCAAACCGACGCACTCGCTCTGCAACGTAAAATCGGTACCGACATGCGCGACATCTGGGCGATGCAACCGCGCTTTGAAAAACGCGTAGGCAAAGCGCCTTACAAATTATTAGAAAACAACCGCCTACGCGCTGGCTATGATTTTTTATTATTGCGTTGTGCATCTGGCGAAATCGACGCCGAGCTTGGCGAATGGTGGACTGACTTCATCAACGGTGACGAGCAAGAACGTGTGCGTCTTTTAAGTATCAAACCAAAAGCAAAATCAGCCGAGAGCGCACCTGCAAAAAAACGCCGCCCACGTCGCAGCCCGCATCGTCAATCCGGCGGCAAACCTAAAGCAGCACCGACAGAATAAACTACAGAATAAATTACAGAATAACAGTATGACCATCACTGCCTACATCGGGATCGGTGCCAACCTCGGCGATGCACGCGCGATGGTTGAATATGCAATAACAAAGCTCCGTAGTTTGCCGCAAACACAATTCGAGCAAGCCTCGTCACTGTTTATCACTGCCCCCATCGACTCCAGTGGCGATGACTATATCAATGCCGTGGTTGCGGTCAACACTGAATTAGAGGCGCTCGCCCTGCTTGAACATTTACAAGCTCTAGAATTATCATGCGGGCGTGAACGTCCGTATCGCAACGCGCCGCGCACCTTGGATCTCGATTTGCTGCTCTATGGTCAACACATCATCGACGTGCCGCACTTAAACGTGCCCCATCCACGCATGACGGAACGCGCCTTCGTCTTAATTCCGCTACTTCAGCTCGATCCCTTCGTTCAGATCCCAGGCAAAGGCGCCGCCCATCAATTTGCCCCAGCAGTGGCGGATCAAGGCATACGAAAACTCTAGCGCTCATTAGTCTAAGCGAACTCAGCCCATGCAAATCCCTGTCATCATTCAAACTACTGGTCTCTTAATCCTGTCGAATGTCTTCATGACGTTTGCATGGTATGGTCACCTTAAGAATCTCAATAGCAAGGCTTGGTATATTGCAGCATTTGTTAGTTGGGGCATCGCCCTTTTTGAATACTTACTCCAAGTCCCCGCGAATCGTATCGGTTACACTCAGTACAGTTTGGCGCAACTCAAAATTCTGCAAGAAGTCTTAACGCTCTTAGTCTTTGTCCCTTTTTCGATGATCTATATGAATCAGCCGTTTAAGTTAGACTATGTGTGGGCGGGATTATGCTTAGTGGGCGCTGTGTATTTTATTTTTAGAAGTTAGGATGCTTGAACCCAGATTTTCCATTAGGCGCACCTGCAGTGCTATTTGTGTGCTGACGGTGCATTTTTGGCCATTTTTGCTGCTCTTCGTTGTCAATAGCTCGCTATTGACGCCTCATTCGCAACAAAACTGCCTCAAAAAGTGCATCCGTCATCATCACAAATCCTAATGGGAAATCTGGGTTAAAAAAACTGCCGCAGCCTTGTTGTAGCGTCTTGCCGTACTCAAGGTACTGTCTGCGAAGCTACGCCTAGCTGGGACAGTTTTTCAAGCATCCTAAATTAGCCCAAATTAGCCAAATCATGTCGCTTTATAAGTAACATGTGAACTTCACAAACCAAAGGAAACATCGTGGCTGAATACTTACAAGACCGCAAAGCGGTCACCATCACGACACTCAACACCCTGCGCGAGCAAGGCGAAAAAATCACCATGTTGACCTGCTACGACGCCAGCTTTGCCGCCATGATGGATCGATGCGGCGTAGAGATTTTATTAATCGGCGATTCGCTCGGCATGGTATGCCAAGGCCATAGCTCCACCCTGCCCGTCACCAACAACGACGTCGCCTATCACACCGCCGCCGTCGCACGCGGTAACGACAAAGCCTTCATCATCGCCGACATGCCATTCGGTACCTACGCCACACCCGAATCCGCATTTAACAACGCGGTGCAGTTGATACAAGCTGGCGCGCAAATGGTCAAAGTCGAAGGCGGCACATGGATCGCACCCATCATCAAATTCCTGACCGAACGCGCCATCCCCGTCTGCGCCCACCTAGGCCTAACGCCACAGTCAGTGCACCAATTAGGCGGCTACAAAGTCCAAGGCAAAACCACGGCAGCAGCAGATCTACTCAAAGCCGAAGCGCAATTATTACAAGAAGCTGGAGCAAGCTTATTAGTCTTAGAAGCCATCCCCGCAGGCCTGGCAAAAGAAGTCACCGATCTCTTACACATCCCCACCATAGGCATAGGCGCAGGCCCCGATTGCTCAGGCCAAGTTTTAGTCATGCACGATTTACTCGGCGTGTTCCCCGGTCGCAAAGCACGTTTTGTGAGGAATTTTATGGAGGGGCAAACCAATATTGATGCGGCGATTAAGGAGTATGTGGCGGCTGTGAAGGATAAGAGTTTTCCTGCTGCTGAGCATTGTTTTTAGCACCCAGCTGAGCTTCGGCAGGTACGGAGCGATTTTGTGCTAATGTTCGAGCGTCAGCGAGAGACACAAAAGACGCGTAGTACAAGCCGTCATGCTTGAACCGCTTGCTAGGCCTCTGCTACTTCTAATATTACACTCATCTGAGTGTTCGGATTCCAGTAAATACCACCACCATATTTGAAATATTCTTTGATTGAACTCAATGTTTCCGTATGCGACTCAAATAATGTAAAACGATAGTTTTTACTAATATCTGAGGATTTCGAGTCGGTTGTAACAGTTATAGACATGCCATATTCACCTGACTTCCAACAGAACCTTTTTTCAAAAAAAGTAAATGCAGGCAGAACAATTTCACTTGGATGTTCATAGACCTCCTTATGACTTTCATCATCTTTTATTTCTTTTTTATGCGCCCTAAAGTCAGCGAGTAGGCGTCCCTCAATTTCTTGATACTCCCTTTCGTCGTCCCTGCTAAAAAAATTTAGAAAGTTTGTAATATGTGCCCACTCATCGCTTGGATTTAAAGAAAAGGTCGTAAAGAGAACCGTGTTTTGATCATTCTGATTCTGCAAGTAATTTTGCGCTGGCAACTCTACCAAATGCTTCCCATCTTTTGAGATAGATACCTTAATATCTTTAACTCTGACTCTACGACCTCCAATGTTATTAAGAATAAGATGCAATTGAAGGTTTGGATTACCTAATTTATGCGTGATTGAAATTTTTGAATAAAGCTCTAAGTCAAGTTTAGCTCTTTTCAACATTACGTGAATAGGGGGAAGTTGAGACAAAACTAGGGAAGTAATTGAGACAACGACAGCCCAAAATTTCCAGTCCATATAAAAGGGTACAGCGATATTTTCCATCAAAAACTCCGATATTATTTGTTGAGTCTAACTTTAATTTAATTTAACAAAAATAAATACTAAATTGTCGAGTAAAGAAACATAATTTGTTCGAAGCCACTTGAAGTGCGCATGAAATCTAGCATGACTTGCTTATACTGAACGCAAACATAGCATCACTAAATCGACAAAATTATCACTTCACAGTCCACCGTAAATCCCTCAGTTATTTATACTACTCGATTAGCGCATCCAATTAAGCAACTGCTTATCATTGGAAAAATCAGCGGTGCCGTCGTGATCGGGCTCAGATAGGTACAACTCCATACCCCCATCCAATAATTTAAAAAACAATACACATTAACAGCCTCTTACATTGCACAGAAAAACAAAAGGTGCTACTTTAGTGTTACCCATTATTTTTTCAAAGCACCGAGGCTTGCCATGTCCACGACATCACTCAAACTACCCGACGAACTCAAGCAGAAAGCCAGTGCTGCTGCGATGGATTTGGGTGTCACGCCACATGCCTTTATGGTGGAAGCGATTCGTAAAGCGACGCTCGCTGCAGAAAAACAAGCTGCATTGATCAATGACGCACGGACCGCGCGTGCTGCGACTTTAGAATCAGGATTGGGCTATGCGGCTGATGAGGTTCATCAACACTTGCGTGACCGTATTCAGAAAAAAATGGACGCGGCGAGTAAGAAAAAAACTGTCGCGCCTACAAAACTCACTGCCAAACCATGGCGCGCATAATTTATTCACAACGGGCGCTTGATGATCTCGAACGACTCGTCGATTTTTTGTTCGACAGTGATCCTAACATCGCCTTACAAACCGTCGATTTAATTCAAGAAGCTATTTCGCTACTGGAGCATCATCCGCTGATTGGTCGCCCTATCAAAAATGATCTACACGAGTTAATTATTTCACGCGGCAACACTGGCTGTGTTGGGTTATACAGTTTTGAAGAAATCGATGATGTGATTCTTGTTCTGGCGATTCGACATCACCGCGAAGCTGGCTATCAAGACTAAATTTCGATTGATACTTTCACCATTCAACATTCTTCTTCCACTCTATCTCACAAATATTCTCATGATCACCAATCACCAAGACAAAATCACCGTCGCTCTAGCTCAAATCGCCCCCGTCTGGCTGAACCGCATCGCCACCACTGCGAAAATGCTTGATTACGTACAGCAAGCCGCACAGCAAGGTGCGCGCTTGGTTTGTTTTGGTGAGACTTTATTACCCGGTTATCCGTTTTGGTTAGATCTGACCGATGGTGCGCGTTTTAATGATGAGGTGCAAAAGGATTTGCATTCGCATTATGTGGCGCAAGGGGTGGATATTGAAGCGGGTGATCTTGATGCATTTTATGCGGCGGCGAAACAGTATCAGATCGCGATCATGCTCGGTTGTTTGGAGCGTCCGAAAGATCGCACGGGTTATAGCGTGTATTGCTCTTGCGTGTATATCGGCGCTGACGGTGTGATCGGATCAGTGCATAGAAAATTGATGCCGACTTACGAAGAGCGCCTGACGTGGGCGGCGGGTGATGGACATGGTTTGCGTACGCATGCGCTGGA
This sequence comes from Affinundibacterium macrobrachii, assembly GCF_014652415.1. GTDB lineage: Bacteria > Pseudomonadota > Gammaproteobacteria > Burkholderiales > Burkholderiaceae_D > Undibacterium > Undibacterium macrobrachii. The sequence goes on along the minus strand of NZ_BMYT01000004.1, from coordinate 233,636 downwards.
TGGTTTTACTGTAGGTGGTTTGAATTGTTGGGAAAACTGGATGCCTTTATCGCGTGCCGCTTTGTATGCACAAGGAGAAGATTTGCATGTGGGGATTTGGCCTGGCAATTTGCGCAATACCGAAGACTTGACGCGCTTTATTGCGAAGGAAGGCCGTAGTTTTAGTATTGCCGTATCTGGCTTGATGCGCAAACAGGATTTTCCGGTAGATACTCCGCATTTGGATCTGATTTTGGCACGTTGCCCGGACGTCTTGGCGAATGGTGGTTCGTGTATTGCTGCACCGGATGGTAGCTGGGTTGTCGAACCCGTGATTGATCAAGAGTGTTTATTGATTGCGACTTTGGATAGAAATCACGTTCGGCGTGAACGGCAGAATTTTGATGTTGCTGGACATTATTCTCGGCCGGATGTCACGCGTTTAGTGGTGAATCGCCAGCGTCAGCAGTTGGCTAGTTTTGAGGATTGATTTGGTTTTATTGCACTGGCAATTAGAGTTTGCTTGCTTGAATGCGTTTGCATTTGCTGAGGCGCCCTCATCCGCTGCCCCCGAATTTGCAACCCCGCCGCTTGCGGGAGTAGGGAGTTTCCGACAGAGCTTATACTAAGGCACTCAGCTCAATTTATTCAATTGCACTGGCTAATTTCACGATGCTGTCTTGCTGCATGTTTTTTAAAGTTTGAATTGCCGCTTCTAAGCCTGCATCTTTGTTTGCGCGCAAATCCATCTTGTTCAAACTCACTTGCTGATCTGGAATCACGCCGACGCGTTCTATGCGTTTGCCATTGACGGGGGCGAAGTCGATTTCGCTATACGCCAAGGCACCACCACCGGGTACATTGGCGTAGCCCATATAACCGAGCAAGCAGCCGCAACTTGTTTCGCCTAAGACTTTGGCGCGACCTATGGCTTGCAAACTGCTGGCGAGAAATTCACTCGCGCTTGCACTGTCGCCATCGACTAAAACGACCACGGGGCCAAGATAAGGATTTTTCACGCCGCGTAGTTCGAGTTCTAATTTGCCGGTGCTAATTAATCCAAAAAACAGAGCCGGTGGTTTGCCGCTGCGCGTAATGCGCTTACCGATCGGCACTGTTCCTTGCACTAATTGATTCATCATGGCTAGAGAAACGCCGAGTGAGCCGCCGCCGTTACCACGCAGATCAATGATTAAACCTTTGGCCGCGCGCACTTTGTCGTAATTAGCTTCGATTTGTTTGCCCAAGCTGGCATCAAAACTACTCATGCGGATATAGCCAATCTGCTCATCCAACATTTTGCCGTTCAGACTATCGCTTACTGGCAATTGGGTGCGTTGTAAAACGACATCCATAGTGCTGCGATCATTCCGTTCTACTTGTAGAGCGATGTTGTCGCTCGGAGCATCCAAGTCACCGCTATTTAATATGCGCTTCACCGACTTGGCTTGCGCTCGCTCCGAGGAATTTTTGCGTACCTTACTCAACTGAAAACGCCACCATTCATTTGCATCGACGCCTTCAATTTTTAATAGACGATTACCTTTGGTGATACCCGCTTTTTCAGCGGGCGAATCTTTCGCAACACCCGTCACAATCAATTCGCCTTGCAATTCCGCGACACCTAAACCAATGGTGTAAGCCGCCTTCTCTTTAAAATACGCATATTGTTTTGCTGATAGCACACGGGTGTGCGCATCGCCCAGTTCGCCCACCATGTTGTCTAAACTTTTCCAAAATGCTTCATCACTTGGCGCACTAAAAATACGTGGTTGATATTCTTCACCAACTCTCTTCCAATCTACGCCATTCAAGTTAGGGTCAACATAAGCCTCATTGACGCGGTTCCATACAAAATCATAAGCACGTTGCTTGGTATCGCTATCTAACGCGACGCCAGCCGCAGGGGCATTATTTCCGAACCCACGCGTGAGTATGTGATTCGGGTCTATCGCAGCACAGGCAAGCAGCAACTGAATCAGCGCTAAAGACAAGCTCCGTTTCAACCACAGTTGAATCGTCATTTTTTGCATGCACTACTCGCTTTCTTGATTAAATGAATTACCTAGAGGTTACATTGGGGGTAAGCGCATTCTAACTTTACAAACCAGTTATTACCACGGCAAGCGCTCTCCTTTATAACTCAAGAAACTCGCGTGATCGTCTGCTTGTAGTCGATCAATCACTTCTAACATTTCTTGCGCTGCTTGCTCGGCGGGTCGACCAATCTCTGCACCACGAAAAGGTTGTGATAGTGCCGAATTGACTGTACCCGGATGTAGCGCAAACACGATTGCATTGGGCTGGGTTCGTTTAATTTCTATGGCGGCAGTTTTGATCATCATATTCAATGCCGCTTTTGATGCACGATAGCTATACCAACCACCAAGACGATTGTCTTCTATGCTACCCACCTTCGCCGAAAGCAGCGCGAACACACCACGCTGTTTATCGAGTAGCTTGGAAAAATGTCGCAGCACGATCGCGGGGCCAAAGGTATTCACCATAAAGGTCGCTTGCATTTGCGCCATGTTCAAGTCACCTAATTTTTTCTCGGGCATAAATTCTTGCTGATGCAAAATACCAGCGGCGTGAATAATCAAATGAAACGGTCCTTTTGCTTTGATCTGTTCTGCCACGTTTTGTATGCTGGCTTCATCAGTCAAATCGATTGCTGGATCTGAGTGTCGATGCAGTGCGACGACCTCGGCGCAGCGTGGATTGTGCTGCAAGGCGCTGACAAATGCTGCACCGATGGCACCGCTCGCACCGATCACGCATGCGCGAAATTGTTCTGGGAAGGATTGACATTGCATTGGGTGGATCTCTGTCAAAATAAAGCGTGGTTAAATGTAATATGGAGAATGTAACTGCGTAGGTGTCAACTAAAATAAGGACGATCCTGAAACGGCTAAAACGCTCCGTTTACTCCTTCCCCTTCAAGGGGAAATTGGTGGGGTTTCGCAAAGCATGCTTTGCGCCATCAATTTCTAAGCCGCTTATAAGCGGCGCGGTGACAGGTTGGGATGGGGATGGGTTTCAATCGATTAATTGACGTACTTCCTGTGCAAATTAAACCCATCCCCACCCTAACCCGCCCCTTGAAGGGGCGGGAATCTTCGGCTCCTACCACTTACCTCCAATTTTGATTTTTTGCTACCTAGAGATGCCAACATCAAAGCTTGTAGAGCGCACATCAAAGCCAACCTTGCTTCCATCGTTCGGCATCTTGCAATTCTCGCCAAGCGATGATTTGTTTATTACCCGAATAAACTGCTTCCATCTCAATTTCGGTAATCGGCAAACTTAGGTCATCAGGTTGCAGCACACGGCTGACCAAAAAATGTTTTTGCTTGGCGATGACCTTTACCGCCGTCCATTTCGTCAGCAAGAGTTTTTTCGGATTGAGTTGAACTGGGCGACCTCTTGTTTGTGATTGCGTTTGATTTGGAGAATGCATTTTCACCTCACTTTTTATAGTCACAGCGCATCTAAATTCTGGCGCAAAACAATCGCTCGTTCGTTCAAATCCTGCCGTGCTTCTGCACTCATTTTTCGTAACTGCGGATACACCATACCTATGCGTGGATTGCTCGCCAATTGTTTTTCATTACGCGAGAAAAAATCCCAATACAACGCATTGAATGGACAAGCATTTTCGGTGGTACGTTGCTTCTTATCGTAATGACAGCCCTTGCAATAATTGCTCATGCGATCAATGTAAGCGGCACTCGATACATAGGGCTTGGTCGCTAACACACCACCATCAGCGTACTGACTCATGCCCAAAGTATTCGGTAGTTCTACCCATTCAAATGCATCGATATACACGCCAAGATACCATTCGTGAACACGCTGCGGATGCAAACCTGCAAGTAGCGAAAAATTACCGATCACCATCAGGCGTTGAATGTGATGTGCATGCGCTTGTTGCAAAGATTGTCCAATCGCATGCGATAGGCAGCGCATCTTGGTCTTGCCAGTCCAAAACCAAGTCGGCAATTCGGCTTGATGATCAAACACATTTTCTTGCGCATAATCGGGCATAAAATGCCAATACACGCCACGCACGTATTCTCGCCAACCGAGAATTTGTCGAATGTATCCCTCGGCGGCGGCAATCGATACCTCTCCACGTGAGTACGCCGCCTCAACCGCGGCGATCACCTCGCGCGGGCTTAACATCTTGACGTTTAATGCAAACGACAACAGCGAGTGAAATAAACGCCATGCCTTGCTACTCATCGCATCTTGAAAATCTCCAAAATGCGGCAATGCCAAACGCACGAAAGCCTGCAATTGCGTCAAGGCTTCGTCGCGGTGTAAAGGCCAAGCAAACGCACTGGCATTGGGTTCACCAAAACTTTTCACACCTGCATTTTGTATCGTCGCCCACAAGGCACTGTGATCGTGGCGAGGCCGAAAATCTTCTGGTTCCCACGGCAATCCTGGCCATGCTTTACGATTATCGTGATCAAAATTCCATGCACCACCGGTAGGATCTTGCCCCGTCATCAACACTTGATATTTGACGCGCATTTGTCGATAGAAATGCTCCATCAACCATTTCTTGCGGCCTTCAAAAATTGTGCCTGCTTCTTCTCTCTGCGTTAGAAAGTGTTCGCTATCAAACATATAGCAACGCAACGCCGTGGTTTGCACAAATGCTTGTAATTGCCGATCCAAGCGATATTCATCCGGTGCTTGATATTGAAATTCTTGCGCTTGCACCATTTGTGCCAGTTTCTCAATATTGGCAGGAATCGCATGTAGATTGTCTGGATCATCTATAGTCAAGTAATGCACACGATGTCCTGCCAACTGCAAACGGCGAGCAAACTCGCGCATACCAGCAAAGATCGCGATGATCTTTTGCGCATGATGCAGAACATAATCCGTCTCTTGACGCACCTCCATCATCACGTACAACACATCGTCGTGCTGATGCGCAAACCAACTGTGTTGTGAATTTAACTGATCGCCTAAGATCAGGCGCAAGGTATGCGCTGGTTGCTGATAGTTGTTCATGATTTTGTTTACCTTGTGTTCCAAAGTGTGCGATAGCTTCGATCAGCATCATGCTGTTTTGCTTGCTTCTGCGGATCAAACCAACGCCCTCCTAAATAGCCGCGAGGATCGGTTCCTAAACCCGCCAAGTACAAGCAATTTCCTTGGTTGCTGTACACATCATAATCAAGCAATTGCGATTCAAACCAAGCAGCAGCAACGCGCCAATCACCACCTAACTCATGTAGCCAATAACTGATGACTTGCTGACGCAGGCGATTCGATAAATACCCAGTACTGATCAGCTCACGCATCGCTGCATCAATTAAAGGCTCACCCGTCATCGATTGCGTCCACGCTTGAAATTTTTGCTCATCAAAAGCAGGCAAATCGACCGGCAATTTTGATAAACCGCTGGCACGATACAGCCGCACGCCGTACTTACAATGCAAAAAACGAAAATAATCACGCCACAGCAATTCAAACCAAATCCAGTAAGTGCTGTCGCTTTGCCCTTTTTCCGCTTCAAACTCGCGCAATGCAGCTATCACTTGCGGTGCCGAAAGCGCACCACTCGCCAGCCATGGCGAGAACTTGGTCGAGAAGCGCGTACCCTGTAATTGATTACGTGTTTGTTTATAAGAGTGTGGCAACTCGGAAGAGAAGTAGTTTTTTAGATGCGCATGTGCAGCACGACTGCCGCCGCGAAACTCGGGCAAAAAATATGGGAACGAACTGCGCACATCATGAAGATCATGCATGACTTGAGTATCAACATCATCAAGGGCGTCAAGCTGAGGCTGGCTTTGCTTACTCAAATGCACAGAAAACTTTTCTAATGTGGCGTCACGCAATGCGAACGATGCAGAGAGCGCACATGGCACTACTTGTCGTATCGGATATGCCGCGTGTTCTATCTTGTGTCGAAATGCCGTGAACTGATCTGGCATCTGCGCTATGTCGAAATCGAACGATGTTGGATCGTACATTGTCGATTGCCATACCGCTTGCACATCGATCTGCAATGCCCTCACAGCATCTACCTGCGCACGCTCTTCTGGTGCCGCGATATCTTCGCAAAAGATAGTGTGAAGCGTATAGGTTTGCGCTAGCGCTATCCAAAATGCTGATTGCGCACTAAGCTCGCCATCCAATTCAATTAATTCAAATCCAAACTGCTGCAACTGCTCGCGTAAATCTAACAAACTATCGCGCAAAAAAAATCGACGATGAGCGGATAAACGCGCAAAACCCCACTGCGTGTGTTCAACATGCAAAGCGCCTTGCGCGGTGGTGTGACAAAACAGCGGAAGTAATTGCGCTCCCGTACGCCGCGCGTATGCACAGGCAGCATTCAATGCCGGATTATCTTCAACTCGAAGATCATTTCGAAACCGATAAATAACAAGCTTTTTCATATGTGCTTTACCGAGGCGATTACGGAATTGCTAGTTAAATTTTTCACCGATGCGCTAGACCGTGCTCGACGACAACGCTCAGAACAATACTTGACTGAGGCCCAGTCTTTTTCCCACTTCTTACGCCAAGTAAAAGATAAACCACAGACTTCACATAGCTTGCTTGGCAAATCCGATTTTTTACGCATTTTCATGGCGCGCTTTCTCGAGAATATTCAATTTCAATACTGAATACCTTCTGCCTGCGCTACACGCACTAAGGCTTGCTCCAGTGCAGAACGTGCATGCGCCGCGGTGTAATGCAAGTCACGGTGTAGACTAGCGTCGTCTTCATTGCGGTTCTCACATTGCGCGCTGTAGCGTTCAAAGCTGGTCAGCATTTGCAGCAAATCGACTAAATGACGTGGACATTCGCAATGAATACTCGTGGCGAATTTGGCGATGTGCGTTAAGTGTTCATCATCGAGCAAACGTGCTGGGATTACATTGCTTTTCTTATTTCGCGCGGCATCGGCAGGTCGAGCACCATTTTTCTTCAGGCGTCCCATACGCCCTTGCTGCTCCACAAGCGTGAGTGCGCGTGCCATCGCAACGCGGCATAGATGATCTATTTCCAGCATATCTGAAGGAATGCGGGCAACATGAAAACCCGCAAGTCGCAATTGACGAATCGCGTCACTTGAAGCGAATCGATACAAAATTAGCACCGCCGTCGCCTGACAAGCTTGTTGAGCCATTCCTAAGAGTGGAATTTGTTCTTCTGGTGCGGTCAATTCGCCTTGTTCAACCACCATCACATCGACTTTGACATCTTTCAACTGCATCGGTGCTTGCTTCAGATTGAAGGCAGTTTGCACCAAGCTCAATTTGCTTTGATCTGGATTTAAATTAATCAAGGATTGGCGCAACATCACGCCGACCAACGCAATTCTCAACATGCCATTACTGAGTTGAACTTGCGACTGTGCCGCAGGCAAATTTGCCACCGCGCTTAACATCGCCAGTAACTGTTGCAAATCAAGATGCGCCACCGCACCAATCGAATTGCCGGCATCAACCAATTGTTTGATCAGACCTAAACGCCGCACATCCTCAAATGAATATTGCCGCTGCCCACGTTCTGAACGACTCGGATCTGTCACGCCATAGCGCCGCTCCCACACGCGTAAAGTCTCCACAGGAACACCTGATAAACGTGCCGCAGCACCACTGCGGTAAGTGGCATTCGCCTCATTGGCGGCCGACTTTACTGTTTGATTATTCATAGTTCACCCACTTTTTTAGCAAATTGATCGTAAAAGAAGCATTTCAAGAAAATGACAAAACACCAGAAAAGAACCGATATTGAACCGAATAAAATCATCATAACACAAGTTTTAACGGTTCACTTATTGGACATCATTTCCGTTTTGGACTACTCTATATCAAATAGAATGACCCAATAATTCATTATCAAAATTACACGCAACGTAGCAGTGATAACAATGACAGCAATGAAAAACGCACCAACACAAATAAATACGCACCACGAAAAACAGGCAGCAAAGCCAATTTGCACAGTTTATTTCGATGGTGCATGCCCCTTGTGTGCGAAAGAAATCGCCACCTACCAAACATGGCGAGGCGCTGACAAAATTGAATGGGTAGATGCAAGCCGCTGCGAAGAAATCGAGCTAGGAACACAACTCAATCGACAACAAGCACTCAACAAGTTGCACGCACGTGATGAAACGGGACAACTCGTATCAGGAGCGGCTGCATTTATTGTGATGTGGCGACAATTACCTACCCTTGGCTGGATCACGCCCTTACTCGAAAGGCGCTGGGTAATTGCTTTGTTAGATAATTTATACCACGTCTTTCTAAAGTTTCGACCGCTTTGGCGCAAGCCAATTGGCGAAAAATTTGATCGCTAAGTTTGATCAACTAAGCAGTACCGAGAATCAAATCAATTAATTACATTATCTATAAAGGAATTCATGATGAAATCACGTCGTCAATTTTTAATTCAAGCCGTTCCCGCTGCCTTAGGCTTGGGAGCCGCACTCAAGGTCAACGCTCAAGCAAATCGCGTCGATGAAGCAGCGCCCGGTTCAGTTGCTCTTGGCTATAAACATGACGCAAGCAAAGTGGACACGAAAAAATTCCCTGCATATGCCGCTGGAAAGAACTGCGCTAACTGCATGCTGTATCAAGGAAAAGCAACAGACGCATGGGCAAACTGTGCTGCTCTGGGCAACAAGCAAGTCGCAGCAAAAGGATGGTGCATGGCTTGGGCAAAGAAAGCCTAAACCATGACGCCAACAATTGATCAAGCGGCCATGGATCAAGCAAGCGTCGATCAAGCTACCATCGATAGAGTGATACAAATGGCGTGGGAAGATCGCACCACTTTCGACGCCATCCAACGCCAATTTGGCTTGAACGAGAGTGCAGTGATTCGGCTAATGCGTAAGTCGATGAAAGCATCGAGCTTCAAAATGTGGCGTAGCCGGGTGACTGGTCGTAAAACAAAACATCAAGCTTTGCGCAGCACAGATGTGATGCGATTTAAATCGCGTGATCAGAAGAATCGGGATTTTTGAACCAGATTTCTTGGAACTAGATTTTCAACATGAGAATTTAGAAATCAAATCCCAGTTGGGGCGCTTGTTCGATATCGCTGGTCGAACTGGCGTCTTGCTGTTTTACTCGTTTAGTCGATTTTCCTGCGCGCTTTGTACTTCCTGCACTACGTGTATTACGTGATCCGTGTTTCTTGACTACGGCTGACTTCGCTGCCCTCACTTCCGCTTGTCCACGCACTGCAAATAGTTTTGCTTTTGCTTCACGTGTCGCGACATCTAGATCAACTACGGGAATAGGAATTTCTCGTCCAAGCTGTATGCCACATGCAGCTTGGACATCTGCAGGCATGGTCCAAGGTTCAAACAAAAACAAATCAGGTACTTTACGCATCGCCGGCAACCAGCGTCGCACAAAGATGCCTTTCGGATCATGATCATGCGCTTGTTTAATTGGGTTGTAGACGCGTGGCACATTGATGCCTGTAGTACCCGCTTGCATTTGCATTTGGCTCCAATGTATCCCCGGCTCATAGTCGATAAATTGCGTCGCCAACCAAGTCCCAACGCGCCGCCAATCTAACCACAGCGGATAGGACGCAACGGAGACCAACATGGCACGCATACGAAAATTAATCCAGCCAGTCTCACGCAACATGGCGATACAGGCATCGACCATAGGCCAACCTGTACGACCTTGTATGAATGCCTGAAAATGGGCTTCATTCCAATCTTGCTCGCGCAAACCATCATAACCGCGATGCATATTTTGATATTCAATCTCGGGTTCCGATTCCAATTTTTGAATGAAGTGGCAATGCCAGTAAAGCCGGCTAATAAAAGCATTTAAGCCCTGCTTCATCCGTCCCGCGGATGGATGCTGCGACATCACAGCATCCTCATGCAGTTGCTCCATACGCTGTACCGTCGCATGCACGACCTCGCGCAAGCTTAAACAGCCAAACGTCAAATAAGGTGAAAGCCTAGAACAAGCATCAGGCGCTGATAAGGGAGAAGAAATTCCACCACGATAATAGGCACTGCGTTCAAGTAAGAAAGACGACAATACAGCAAGACCGACTTGACGCCCACCGCGCTGCCGACGTGGCGTATCAGCTTGGTGCAAATGAAGTCGATCGGCAGAAGGCGGCAACGCATCTTGCCACGGCATATCAACAAACTGTAATTGTGCAGGTACAGGCAAGCAAATTTGCTCAACGTGAGCGTCCCAACTCGCCTTCCAAAGATCACGATCAGCCAAACGCCGCACCACGCCAAATTGTCGGAACTCTAGCCAATTAATTTGTTGAGTACGACACCATCGTCCAACCGCCAAATCACGTTGATAAGTCCAAGCATTACCCGTTTCTTCATGCGCATACAAACTATGAAAAGGCGCTCGCTCATGCAAAGCCTGTAACACTTCCAACATATCGCCAGTCACGACATGCAAACGACCGCCGTGCTGTTTCAATTCCACATAGAGATCACGCAAACTCTCTAGGATGAACTCAAAATGCTGGCGCGCTGCATCCGCTTGCTGCCACAGCTCTGGTTCGACAACATATAAGCAAAGGATAGGACCGCGTAAAGCCGCCTCGAACAAAGCTGCATGATCATGCAAGCGCAAATCGCGTTTAAACCAAACAACGCTGTAGGACATAGTTAAAGCGAAAAGAAATTGAAGCTCTTAGTATTCCAGATCGCTATCAGCGTGGCCTTAAGAAATGCGGGTCAAACTGCACTCGTACTCATACCGGACAATTTTTTATCCCTTATACGGAAAATAACGATCTCGTAAGCGCATGAACGGCATCTCGACCAAACGATACAATACATACGCTGCTAACAAACTCAGTGCAAACATCGCAGCAATTCCCAGCGCTGATTTCACCGAAATATCCCAAACTTGAAATGGACGTAGCAAGGCATTCATCAATGGTTTATGCACCAGATAAAGTGCGTAAGACCACAGCGCCAAAACAGATGCGCCGGGAATGCGCCAACGATATAGATAAGAATTCGGACTTAATCCGGCCAAAGTCAATAGCGCAAATCCACAAGCTAAAATGCTATAGCCAAAGGTCGTGGTGAACCACAAAAAGCCCTGCGCTTCAACAAAACTAAAGTGAGTGAACAACACCATCGCAAGCGCAGTCGTTACCACGCCCGCGATGAAACTATGGTGACCGTACTTGAGTGAGCGGGTCCAAATCGGTGAATGAAAATTTTTCAACAGAGCCAGTGCCACGCCGGGCAGCAACTCATCAAAACGACACCAAGTTGAATAGTAAATATGGATGTAGTACTGGGTATAGTCATCACCAACTTGCTGCCACATCCAATAACGCATGCCTGCAGCCGCGGCCATTGCTAACAACAAGACGGACCACATGGCGCGAACCGATTTTAAATATGCAATCGTGGCAATCGCTATTAAAGGCAAGACGACATAAAACTGCTCTTCGATACTCAACGACCACGCATGCGAAAATGCCGAGCCGGGTTTTAAATCAAAATTTTGTGTGAAGGTAAGAAACTTCCACAGCGGCGTCACTGCCTTTCCACCTGCTTCGACCGGAAACAAAAAATAGATCGACAGCACCACATAGAAATTCGGCAAAGTTCGCAATGCACGGCGGATATAAAAGGTCTTGAGCGAAAACCCCTGCTCACTTTTTAGACCTGCAAATATTTGATTACCGATCAAATAGCCACTCAAGACAAAAAACAAATCAACCCCAACCCAACCGATTTCACTCAGAAAACCAAAGCTAGGCTCATGGCTGACAAATACCATGTAGTGATACATCAAAACCAACAGGATCGCGCAGGCGCGCAAGGTATCTAAACCATTGATTCGAGAGATAGGTGGGGCAAGAGATTTCATGCTCTGAGATTGCTTAAGAAGGGAGAAAATTAAGATCCAGCACAAGACTTGGATCTCCAGCCAAAAAGCTGGTCATTATTCATGAAATCAGGGCAATTTGTCTCACTATTCTTAAAATAAGATTCTCTTAAGTCTGTAATGCCGTTCAGTTAAGCCCAAAAAATTGATGTGTCATCCCTGCGGAGGCAGGGCCCTAGTGTCTTTAGACTTCCACGACGCTAGATTCCCGCCTACGCGGGAATGACAGTCTTTGAACTTATTCGCTTAACTGAACAGCATTACTCTTAAGTCTGCTGTTTTTAACTGGGCTATTAAAAAACAAGAGGCAACAAGATCACAACAAAAAAGCGAAGTATCCAAACTGGATTACTTCGCTTCCTCATTAAATCAAGACGACACTACTTCAAATTATTCCGCGTATCTCGCCAAACTACGCTCCAAATGTGGCGCCAACATTTGTGGTGAATTGATCGACATACCAAGCTCATTTAACAAGCCATCTTGAATACCATACACCCAGCCGTGCACTTCAACTGATTGTCCACGCTCCCAAGCATCTTGAATGATCGTCGTTTGGCAAACGTTCACGACTTGCTCGATCACATTCAACTCACACAAGCGATCGACGCGTACTTTTTCAGGCAGCACTTCAGCTAAATATTTTTCATGTTTTTGGTGCACATCTTGTACATGGCGTAACCAGTTATCCGCCAAACCGACTCGACGACCAGTCAAAGCCGCTTGCACACCGCCGCAACCATAATGGCCGCACACAATAATATGTTTTACCTTCAATACATCTACCGCAAATTGCAATACCGACAGGCAGTTCAAATCAGAATGAACAACTAAATTAGCAATATTACGATGTACGAATAATTCACCCGGCAATAAGCCCAACAATTCATTCGCGGGAACACGGCTATCTGCACAACCTATCCACAGATATTCAGGGCTTTGTTGTTCTGCAAGTTTTTTAAAAAAATTAGCATCGCGGCTCAGAATCTCTGCAGCCCAATCACGATTGTTTTCAAATAATTGATCCGGAGTAACGCTTCCGCGTATAACTTCTCTCATATTCTTCCCTATTTATTTTTAGCGACGACATTTTACCTTTTTTAGAGGAATCAATCGAATTAAACCCCACAAAATCAAAGCCTTAAACGTCCGCGCATAAAAAAAGCGCAGATAAAAAATTATCTGCGCTTTGATTTACCATCAATAAATTCTCTATTCAAAGAACTTTTTGACTTTATCCATCCAAGATTTACTTTGCGGGCTGTGTTTAGAACCACCTTCAGTCGTCAACTGTTCAAAACTACGCAACAAATCTTTCTGCTTCTCAGTCAACTTCACTGGCGTTTCAATCACAACGTGGCAGAACAAATCGCCAGCATAGCCAGAACGAACACCTTTGACGCCTTTACTACGCAAACGGAAAGTTTTACCCGATTGCGTACCTTCAGGAATAGTGAATGTCGCTTTACCACTCAAAGTTGGTACTTCGATGTCGCCACCTAAAGCAGCTTTGACAAAGGAAATCGGAATTTCGCAATGCAAATCATCGCCTTCACGTTGGAAGACCTGATGTGGTTTGATATGAATCTCAACATACAAATCACCTGGTGGACCGCCATTAATACCTGGCTCACCATTACCTGAAGAGCGAATCCGCATGCCATTGTCGATACCAGCAGGAATCTTCACTTCCAAAGTCTTGTTGCGCTTAATACGACCAGTTCCATTACATGGATTACATGGATCGGTAATCATCTTACCTGTGCCATGACACTTAGGACAGGTTTGTTGAATACTGAACAGACCTTGTTGCATACGCACTTGGCCATGACCTGCACAAGTCGTACAAGTGACGGGTGAAGTACCTGGCTTGGCGCCAGAACCATGACAGGTTTCGCATTCGTCATAGCTTGGTACGCGTATCGTCGTATCAAAACCGTTGGCAGCCTGCTCCAAGGTAATTTCTAAGTTGTAGCGTAAATCGGCACCACGATACACCTGTGGACCAGAACTACGACCACGACCACCGCCAAAAATGTCGCCAAAAATGTCGCCGAATGCATCTGCAAATCCAGCGCCGTGACCGCCGCCACCGCCGCCCATATTAGGATCGACACCAGCGTGACCATAGCGGTCATAAGCTTCGCGTTTTTGCGGATCAGACAGCATTTCATAAGCTTCTTTTGCTTCTTTAAATTTGTCTTCCGCAGTTTTACTGTCCGGATTTCTATCCGGATGATATTTCATCGCCAGCTTGCGATAAGCCTTTTTGATTTCATCATCTGAGGCATTTTTTGCAACGCCCAGAATTTCGTAAAAATCACGCTTCGCCATCTCGATTACACCTTGTTTTCATTAGAGTATTGCGTTTATCAAGCTTCTAAACCTCTCAACACAGAGACACAGAGGCACAAAGAAAAACAATTAAAGCACCTGTTTTTCTCTGTGAACCTCTGTGTCTCTGAGCCTCTGTGTTTAGAGGTTTTGACTTACTTTCCGCTAGATTACTTACTGTCTTTCACTTCTTTAAAGTCAGCATCGACGACGTCGTCATCTTGTGGTTTCGCATCTGCACCAGGTGCCGCACCTGCCGCACCGCCGGCTGCGGCTTGTTGTGCTTGCATATCTGCATACACTTTTTCACCCAACTTTTGCGATGCTGTCGATAAATTACCGAGCTTGGTATCGATCTCTGCTTTATCGCCTGATTTCAAGACGTCTTCCAACTCTTTAATTGCTGCTTCTATTTTCTCTTTTTCACCAGCTTCTAACTTGTCGCCGTGCTCAGCCAAGGCTTTCTTGGTTGAGTGAACCAATGCATCACCTTGATTGCGAGACTCAGCCAATTCTTTGACTTTTTTATCTTCTTCCGCATTCAATTCCGCATCTTTCACCATTTTTTGAATTTCTTCTTCAGTCAAACCTGAGTTTGCCTTAATGGTGATCTTGTTCTCTTTACCGGTTGCTTTATCTTTTGCGCCTACATGCAAGATACCGTTCGCATCGATATCGAAAGTCACTTCAATTTGTGGTGTACCACGTGCTGCTGGTGGAATACCTTCCAAATTAAATTCGCCCAAGCCTTTGTTACGTGCAGCGATTTCGCGCTCACCTTGGAACACTTTAATCGTCACCGCAGGTTGGTTGTCATCCGCAGTCGAGAACACTTGGCTGAACTTGGTTGGAATCGTCGTGTTCTTTTGAATCATCTTGGTCATCACGCCGCCCAAAGTCTCGATACCCAAAGACAATGGTGTGACGTCCAACAACAACACGTCTTTACGATCACCAGACAAGACAGAACCTTGAATCGCCGCACCAACCGCAACCGCTTCATCAGGATTCACGTCTTTACGTGGTTCTTTACCGAAGTATTCTTTGACCAGTTCTTGCACTTTTGGCATACGAGTCATACCACCGACCAAGATCACGTCATCGATGTCTGAGGTTTTTACGCCTGCATCTTTGATCGCCAAACGGCATGGCTCGATCGTTTTTTGAATCAACTCTTCAACCAAAGCTTCCAACTTAGCGCGAGTGATTTTCAAGTTCAAATGCACAGGTGCGCCGTTTGCCATCGCAATATACGGCTCGTTGATTTCAGTTTGCTGTGAGCTAGACAATTCGATCTTCGCGCGTTCTGCAGATGCTTTAATACGTTGCAAAGCGATAGGATCTTTGGACAGATCCAAACCATTGATTTTCTTGAACTCGTCAATGATGTAGTCGATCACGCGTTGGTCGAAGTCTTCACCACCCAAGAAAGTATCGCCATTCGTTGACAATACTTCGAATTGCATTTCACCATCAACGTCAGCGATTTCAATGATAGAAACGTCGAACGTACCACCACCCAAGTCATACACTGCAATCTTACGATCACCTTTTTCTTTTTTATCGAGACCGAAAGCCAATGCCGCAGCAGTTGGTTCGTTAATGATGCGTTTGACGTCCAAACCAGCGATACGACCCGCATCTTTGGTTGCTTGACGTTGTGCATCGTTAAAGTACGCTGGAACAGTGATAACCGCTTCAGTCACTTCTTCACCGAGGTAGTCCTCAGCGGTCTTTTTCATCTTACGCAACACTTCTGCAGAAATTTGTGGTGGCGCCAACTTCTTGTCACGCACGGAAACCCATGCATCACCGTTGTCTGCTTTAGAAATGCTATATGGCATCAAGCCGATGTCTTTTTGTACTTCTTTTTCATCGAACTTACGGCCGATCAAACGTTTTACCGCATACAAAGTGTTTTTTGGATTAGTAACAGCTTGGCGTTTTGCTGATGCACCGACCAAAATCTCGCCATCTTCCTGATACGCAATAATGGATGGCGTGGTACGCGCACCTTCTGCATTTTCGATCACTTTTGGCTGGCCGCCTTCCATTACAGCGACGCAAGAGTTGGTTGTACCCAAATCAATACCGATCATTTTTCCCATGATATTTCCCTATCCTTAAAAATTATATTTTTGAACTTGGCGAGCTACATTTTGCAAAAATCAACAAACTGCGCTCTTCTGTTTCTGATGTATGGCAAATAAACTGCTTTTCAAGATACTTTTCGCATTTTCTTTAGATTTTTATGCGTTTTCTCTTACTTTTTACTGCTTTTATCTAGTTTCAGACTGATTTACAGTGCATATCGAGCGCATTTAGACGCTCTCTAAATCAATATTACTTGCTGAATTTACTTGCCTTGCGCAACGGTAACCAATGCTGGGCGCAACAAACGATCTGCAATCATGTAACCTTTTTGCAAGACTGTCACAATCGTGTTTGCTTCTTGTTCTGCAGGCACCATCGATACCGCTTGATGCTTTGTCGGGTCAAGCTTCTCGCCCTGTTGTGGATTAACTTCAAGTAGGCGATTTTTCTCGAAAGCGGCATTGAGTTGCTTTAAAGTCATCTCAACACCTTCTTTAATTGATTCGACCGTTTGCGTTTCAACTCTCAAACCCATCTCGAGACTATCTTTTACTGGGACTAAAGATTCCGCAAAGCTTTCGATCGCAAATTTATGTGCTTTTGAAATATCTTCTTGCGCACGACGGCGAATATTTTCACCTTCCGCTTTGGCACGCATAAACGCATCTTGCAATTCCAGCACTTTCGCTTCTAACTGCGCCAAAGTCTCCGCTGAAACACCTGGCTCGATGACGGCCTCAGGTTCAACCTGATTTTGCGCAGCAGCTGCCTGGAAGGCTTCAACATCAACGGATGTTGCTATTGTTTCAGTATTTTCTACTGGCTTATCTTGCTCTTGCATTCACAATCTCCATAAAAATCAAGCATTGCCCATATAAATGAGGTGGGTATTCAACAATTCAAGAGGAAAAATGCGCTTTTTTGCGTAAAAAACAGAAATAACTTAGCAAAAAGTGAGAAATATTGAAGTCAAATTACCTTAATTGCAACTTGCATATCCAGCGAGGTATAAAAAGCACTACTCAGATACCGAAATAACACCCAAGTGGCGTAAAATTGCGGACTTTCATAAAAAAACAATCAAGATCGGATTTCAGCATGATTTTAGTGACTGGCGGCGCAGGTTTTATCGGTGCAAATTTTGTTCTGAATTGGCTCGCAACAAATAATGAGTCGGTCATTAATCTGGATAAGCTCACCTACGCTGGCAATCTTAATAATCTCAGATCATTAAAAGATGACGCACGCCATTTGTTTGTGCATGCCGACATCAATGACAAAGTAACGGTTGATCGTCTATTACAAGAACACCGTCCCAGAGCGATTGTGCATTTTGCAGCAGAAAGCCATGTTGACCGTTCAATTCATGGCCCTGCCGCGTTTATCGAAACTAATGTCAACGGCACGTTTAGCCTTTTAGAATCCGTTCGGAGTTATTGGCAAGCTTTGCCAGATGCAGAAAAAACTGCATTTCGCTTTTTGCATGTTTCAACCGATGAAGTGTATGGCAGCTTAGAAGCGAACGATCCTCCATTCACTGAAACCACAGCGTATGCGCCGAATAGCCCTTACTCAGCATCAAAAGCTGCGTCCGATCATTTGGTACGCGCTTACCACCATACTTATGGTTTGCCGACCTTAACCACCAATTGCTCGAACAACTACGGCCCTCTGCACTTTCCAGAAAAACTGATTCCACTGGTGATTACCAATGCTCGTGCAGGAAAAGATTTACCGATCTATGGTGACGGTAGCCAAGTCAGAGATTGGTTATACGTGAGTGATCATTGCACAGCCATTCGCCGAGTTTTAGAGGCGGGACGCCCAGGTGAAACTTATAACATCGGCGGTTGGAATGAAAAAACCAATTTAAATGTAGTGCACACCATCTGCGACCTATTGGATGAATTGCAGCCAAAAGCGAGTGGCAGCTATCGCGATCAAATTCGCCATGTAAAAGATAGACCCGGTCACGATAAACGCTATGCGATAGACGCACGCAAAATTGAGCGCGAACTTGGCTGGAAACCAGCCGAGTCATTTGAAACTGGTTTGCGTAAAACGGTTAGTTGGTACTTGGCAAACGATGCTTGGACCGAACAAGTTCTCTCTGGCGAATACAAGAATTGGGTCAATCTGCAATATCAAAATCAAGCCTAAACCCGCAATAAATCCGTAATAACTAAGATACGAAGAAAACTAAAAAGAAGAGACTTCCATGACGCAAACTCAACGTAAAGGCATCATATTGGCGGGCGGCTCAGGCACCCGCCTTTATCCTGTGACGAAATCGGTATCCAAGCAGTTGTTACCGATCTACGATAAACCCATGATTTATTACCCACTAACGTCGTTGATGTTAGCGGGCATACGAGACATTCTCATCATCTCAACGCCACAAGATACGCCTCGCTTTCAAGAGCTTCTTGGTGATGGCGCACAGTGGGGTATTAATCTTAGTTACGCGGTTCAGCCGTCGCCAGATGGCTTGGCACAAGCCTTTATTATCGGTAAAGAATTTGTCGGCAATTCACCATCAGCTTTAATTCTAGGTGACAATATTTATTACGGTCACGAGTTTGAAGCTATGCTGCGTAGTGCGAATAGCAATCAAGAAGGCGCAACCGTTTTTGCCTATCACGTGCATGATCCTGAACGCTATGGCGTGGTGGATTTTGATGCACAGCGCAATGCAATCAGCATAGAAGAAAAACCACTCAAACCAAAATCAAACTACGCCGTCACTGGCCTGTATTTTTACGATCAACAAATTTGCGATATTGCGGCCAACATCAAACCCTCGGCGCGTGGCGAATTAGAAATTACTGATGTGAATAATGTCTATTTACAGCAGGGTCAGTTGAAAGTTGAATTGATGGGCCGCGGTATGGCGTGGTTGGATACCGGCACGCATGACTCCCTTTTGGATGCGAGCCAATTTATCGCTACGATAGAAAAACGTCAGGGCTTAAAAGTCGCCTGTCCGGAAGAAATTGCATTCCGCAAGGGATACATCGATGCACTTCAATTAGAGAATTTGGCACAGCCCTTAAAAAAGAATGAATACGGTCAATATTTATTGCGCTTACTGAATCAAACAAGTTTTTAAAAGTATTTTATGAATATTATCCAAACCGATTTACCAGAAGTCCTCATATTAGAACCCAAAGTATTTGGCGATGAACGTGGCTTTTTTTACGAGAGCTTTAATGCCAAAACCTTTGCCGCATGCACAGGCATCCAGACAGAATTTGTACAAGATAATCATTCTCGCTCTGCCAAAGGTGTATTACGTGGATTACATTATCAAATTCAACAAGCGCAAGGTAAATTGGTACGTGTAATCGCAGGTGAAGTATTCGACGTCGCAGTTGATCTACGTCGTAGCTCGCCCAACTTCGGCAAATGGACCTCAGCGGTTTTATCCGCCAGCAATTCGCGCCAAATGTGGATTCCACCTGGCTTCGCTCATGGATTTATTGTTACCAGTGACTATGCGGAATTTCTGTATAAAACCACCGACTATTGGGCACCAGAACATGAGCGCTGCTTGCTATGGAATGATCCTGCATTAGGGATTCACTGGCCACTTGATGGTGTTGTGAATGGCGCACCCGCTTTGTCTGGCAAAGATCAATTGGGCAAATTATTGGCCGATGCTGAGGTTTTTGCATGAGAATTTTGTTGACGGGAACAAGCGGTCAACTTGGTCGTACTTTAGCGACAAATTTAGCTGATGTCGCTGAACTGATCACCCCACGCCGAGCCGATTTAGATCTATCAAACAGTGCATCGATTGCGCCCTACATTCAACAATGCAAACCCGATTTGATCATCAATCCGGCTGCCTACACTGCAGTTGATTTGGCAGAAAAAGAAAGCGAACTAGCTTATCGGGTCAATGCCGAAGCTCCGGCCGTTTTAGCACAGGAAGCAAAGCGTTTGGGTATTGGCTTAATCCACTTTTCAACCGACTATGTTTTCGATGGTAGTAAAATCAATTCGGATGGAACGGCTAGCGCCTACACAGAACAAGATCAATGCGCGCCACTCAATGTCTACGGAGCTAGCAAACTGGCAGGCGAACAGGCCATCGTCGATAGCGGATGTGCGCATATGATTCTTCGCACAAGTTGGGTCTATTCCGATTTCGGCAAAAATTTCCTACTAACGATTTTGCGCTTAGCAAAAGAAAAGCCTGAGCTCAATATCGTCGCAGATCAATGGGGCACACCAAGTTCAACGATGTTTCTGAGCGATGCCACGAAACAAATTCTGGCTCAATTACAACAAGCAGAATCTCCAAAGACATGGTGGCAAACACACCAAGGCATTTATCATCTGACGCCAGATGGCGTGACTAATTGGTGCGAATTCAGTCAAGAGATTGCGACCTATGCGGCACAACTTGGTTTATTAAGCGCACCGCTGCCGCAAATACACGGCATCCCAAGCTCAGCCTACCCTACCCCAGCCCAGCGACCGCAAAATTCACGTTTGGATAAAACCAAGCTAGTTCATCAATTTGGAATTAAGCTACCAGCTTGGGATGTGGCTTTACACGCTTGCCTACAAGCGATGGCGGAAGCCAAACAGCGCGAAGCTGACAACTGATATGTCACTAAAAAGAAATACCATCTGGAATCTGATTGGCAGCGGTTCTCCTTTGCTCGCAGCAGCGTTCTGCATTCCTTACACCTTAAGAGAATTAGGCGCCGAGGGTTTCGGCGTCTTGACGTTGATTTGGGCCTTGATTGGGTATTTCAATTTTTTTGATTTTGGCGCTGGACGTGCTTTAACCTATGAGGTCAGTCGTCTTCAAAGCTCAATGCAGGAAGCGAATGCTGAGCAACGTCGCTATGCAATCCACCATATTCTGAACGCTGGATTATTATTGACGGCAGTAACTGGTGTACTCGGTTTCTTGCTAATTATGGGATTCGCCTATCCACTGGCACATGATTGGTTAAAAATTACACCAACATGGCAGCACGAAACCAAGCTTGCTTTACAAATCACCGCCCTAGGCGTAATTCCTGCGACGCTCACCAGCGGCATGCGTGGCGCACTTGAAGGACTCGGTCAATTTAAAGAATCCAACATTAACAAGATTTTTCTTGGATTTAGCATGTTTATTCTGCCTGCGCTATCGATCATGCTGCATGGTAATAGCTTGTGGAAAATCACTGTTTACTTGGTTGCGGCCCGCTTGATCACCGTTTTATACGGCGCATTTCAACTCAAACACTATTTATTTATTCGCCATCAAGTAGCAGAAGTTAAACAGAACTTGGGAAGCATGAAGCTGCAAATCCGTCAGCTTGTCTCGTATGG
The DNA here is from genome assembly GCF_014652415.1 of Affinundibacterium macrobrachii. Lineage (GTDB taxonomy): Bacteria > Pseudomonadota > Gammaproteobacteria > Burkholderiales > Burkholderiaceae_D > Undibacterium > Undibacterium macrobrachii. Next base: position 211,998 of record NZ_BMYT01000004.1, on the reverse strand, counting down.
ATTTTGGGTCACAGTGACTGGGATAGTGAGTCCGTTAATGGTTTATGGTGATCGTTTTTTCGTCAGCGCCTTGGTGGGTGCGGATAAATTATCAGAATATGCGATTCCACAAGAAGGCTTGATGCGCTTACTGATGATCCCTATAGCTATTTGCGGCGCATTAATGCCCGTCTTTGCCACAATCACGCAAAGAACAGAACTACATCTTTCCTACTCTAGTAACTTACGCCGCATGGTAAAAATCATGGCGGGACTTTGCGTGCTGACTTTAGTGATCGCTTATCCTGGATTCTCATGGTGGATTTCACCCGAATTTGCACAAAAAGCTTTCCCTATCACTGTGGTTTTAGTATTCGGTACCTTTATTAACGGCATCGCTGTAGTACCATATACCCTGCTACACGCAACGGGCAATACCAAAACAACGGCGTTATTCCATTTATTCGAATTATTCTTTTATATGGCTTTGCTGGTTTTACTCACAAAAGAATTTGGTTTAATGGGGGCAGCCTTCGCTTGGGTCTGCCGAGTAAGCGTGGATTGGGTACTATTACACTTTGCGGCACGACGTCTATTTAAATCTGACTCGACCAATCAAACACTTTTATCATCGTGATGCAAGAGACTCATCAACCAACGAATTTAGTAGGATTGCCTAGATGATTCATGTTGCTATTATTAGTCATGGGCACGAGCAACTTTTAATCGACAGTCGGCTAGGCGGACTGTTGGACGAACGCACGCATCTAAAAATTTGGATCAAAGATAATAAGCCTGCAGCCACGTTAAAAACCTTTTGCGAGCAACATCAAGTGTTTTACACCGATGCTGACGCCGGTCTAGGATTTGGTGAAAATAATAATTACCTGTTCAAATTGATCGAAGCGCAATCAGGTTTCGAGGTTGACGATTTCTTCCTGGTGATGAATCCTGATATTACCGTTACGCCTGAAACCGTGTTTGCGTTGACAGAAAAAATGCGCACTTCAGGCCACGCGATCGCAACGCTCAATCTCTACCGAGATCAAGCGATGCAGGTGCCTGATAAAAATATTCGGCATTTTCCCGGCATGCTATCGATTATGAAGATGCCTTTGGTGAACACCTTCAGCGAAACATATGATAAAGATAGAATCGCAGCAGCGACAGATGCGATTGCGGTTGAATGGGCTTCTGGTGCATTTCTAGCGTTTGAACCAGCGCTTTATCGCGCTCTAGGTGGATTCGATCCTAGTTATTTTATGTATTTTGAAGATGTCGATATCTGCTACCGTGCACGACTCTATCATCAGCAAGCGGTCTACTATTACCCGCACTTAAAAGCTATTCATACTGCGGCACATAAGAATCGCAATATTTTTTCGCAGCATGCACGCTGGTTCTTTCACAGTTTCTCCAAATTTCTATTACGTCGTTACTTGCGTCTAAGCCCTGCCTATTCCGGCAAAAGCACACCAGATACTAGAAATTAGTTGCGGCACTATGAATAATAAAATCCTCATCACGGGTTCAACTGGTTTTGTTGGCTCACATCTTTTACAAATGGCTTTGGCGCAAAATCGCGAAGTCATTTGCCCTATCCGTGCAAGCAAAAATGCGACATCACATTCACGGGCCAGCCAAATTCAAAACATTGATCGTCAAACTGATTGGCAGCCGCATTTAAACAATGTCCATACGGTGATTCATTGTGCTGCGCGAGTGCATGTGATGAACGATACTGCGACCGACCCTTTGACCGCATTTCGTGAAGTCAATTTATACGGGAGCTTACGTTTAGCTGAACAAGCTGCTGCAGCAGGAGTGCGTCAGTTTATTTATTTGAGTTCCGTCAAAGTCAACGGCGAAATGACGATCGATGGACAAGCATTCTCTGAAAACGATCCACCATCGGCAAGTGATCCCTACGGTATATCCAAACAAGAAGCCGAAGCGGCACTACTGGAATTGGGACAACGTTCAGGCATGGCAATCACCATCATTCGTCCTCCTTTAGTCTACGGTAAGGGCGTTGCGGCCAACTTTCTTAGCCTATTAATTTGGGTAAAAAAACAAATCCCGCTGCCGCTTGGCAGTATTCATAACCAACGTAGCATTGTCTTCGTTAAAAATTTGTGCGACTTTATTCTGCATTGTGTGCAAGACCCGCGTGCATTTAACCAAGTCTTTTTGGTTTCTGATGGCAGAGATTTATCCACAACAGAATTGCTACAAGAAGCGGCAAAAGCGCTGGAAGTGCCTTCGCGATTACTTCCATTCCCGGTTAGCTTAATGACTTTTGCGGCAAAATTAATCGGCAAAAAAAATATTACAGATCGTTTGTGTCAATCATTACGTGTCGATAGCCAAAAAGCGCAGAAGCAAATGGAGTGGTCGCCACCTTACACCATACAGCAAGGTTTGCGAGAAAGTGCTGCAAGCCTGATTTCAGATCACAAGCCTCATTCAAATCAATAAGTAGAATTTATGAAAAGACTAGCTGACTTAATACTCGCTTTGATCGCGGCCATCATCTTAGTGATTCCATTCGTCATAGTGGCGCTGATGGTTAGACTAACATCGAAAGGACCAGTGATTTATTGGTCTGATCGTGTTGGTCGCTACAATCGTATTTTCAAGATGCCGAAGTTTCGTTCTATGCGAATTGATACGCCAGCAGTTGCGACGCATTTATTAAGTAATCCAGATCAGTATCTGACACCAGTTGGCTCGTTTTTGCGTAAATCAAGTCTAGATGAATTGCCACAACTATGGAGTATTCTCATAGGCGATATGAGTTTTGTTGGCCCACGCCCCGCTCTGTACAATCAAGCTGATTTAATTGCTTTGCGTACCGAGAAGCAAGTTCACACCATCGTTCCTGGTTTAACTGGTTGGGCGCAGATCAATGGTCGTGATGAACTACCAATTCCACAAAAAGTTGAATTGGATGCTTATTATTTACAGCATCAATCATTGCTACTAGATATTCAAATTTTGTTTCGCACTTTCTTTAAAGTGATTAAACGTGATGGCGTCACCCACTAAGACAAATCAAACTGGGCAAACTCCTAAATCATGATGCAAGCATTAGTTAATCTTCCACGCTTACAAAAACAAATTATTGCGGGTGCCGTTGACGCCATTTTTTTGCCGCTTGCGTTTATGCTGGCGATCCTCACTCGCTATGAGACGATTAATATTGAATTAATCAAACACTATGCTTGGTTAATCGCAGCAGTACCTCTATTCGCCATTCCGATCTTCATCAAAATTGGTTTATACCGCGCGGTGATACGTTACATTGATCACAAAATGGTCAGTGTCGTTATCATCGGCGTAAGTCTATCTGTATTGGCGCTTGCCTTTCTCAGTTTTATGTTGCAGCTAACCGCAATCTCACGTGCGGTCTTTGTCATTTACTGGTCTGGCGCGATACTTTACGTCGGTGCCAGTCGCTTAGCCGCACGCGCTTACCTCGGCGGTTTACGCCGCAATCCCAACGCAACCAAAATCGCCATCTATGGTGCGGGTACCGCTGGCATGCAGCTCGCCAATGCTTTACGCGCAGGGCACGAACTCGATTGTATCGCCTTCATCGATGACAATCGTTCCATGCATGGCTCGTCAATCGCGGGCATCAAAGTCTATGCGGTTGAACAAATTCCTCAGCTAGTGAGAAACTTTGGTATCAAAGAAGTCTTGCTTGCTCTACCTAGTGTTTCAAAAGCCAAACAAAAACAAATTCTCGATCATCTAGAAACTTATAAGTTGCGCGTCAAAGTCACACCATCGATCAAAAGTTTGATCAATGGTGAATTGCGTGTGCAAGATATTCGCGATGTCGAAATTGAAGACTTGCTAGGACGCGATCAGGTAGAACCCGATGAAGCATTACTAGCCACTTGCATTACGAATAAAAATGTTTTAGTCAGCGGCGCGGGCGGCTCTATCGGTTCGGAATTATGTCGCCAAATTTTGCGCCAAAAACCCAACAGCTTAATGCTCTTGGAAATGTCAGAATTTTCACTGTATTCGATAGAGCAAGAATTGAGTGCTTTGCTCGATCAATTGCAATTGAAATGCGAGATCAAACCTTTCTTAGGATCGATACACGATAGCGCCAAGCTAGACAAAATTTTTCGCGGTTTTCAAATTGATACGGTATATCACGCAGCCGCCTATAAACATGTGCCACTTGTCGAACATAACCCCATCGAAGGGATACGCAATAATGTATTTGGCACCTACAAATTAGCGCAAGCGGCAATCGATGCGGGCGTTAAACAATTCGTCTTAATCTCAACAGACAAAGCGGTACGTCCGACCAATGTGATGGGTGCGACCAAACGCTTAGCCGAACTTATTTTACAAGCCAACGCACGTCGTCAAACTGGCACACGTTTTTGCATGGTTCGCTTTGGTAATGTACTAGGCTCCTCTGGTTCTGTGGTTCCCCTATTCCGCAAGCAAATTATGCAAGGCGGCCCGATTACTTTGACGCATGCGGAAATCACGCGCTATTTCATGACGATTCCCGAAGCAGCACAATTGGTATTGCAAGCGGGCGCGATGGGACAAGGTGGTGATGTGTTTGTACTCGATATGGGTGAACCTGTCCGTATCATCGATTTAGCGCGTCGCATGGTACATTTGTGCGGCTTGGAAGTGAAATCAGCCGAACATCCCGAAGGTACGATAGAAATCCGTGAAGTCGGTTTACGCCCTGGCGAAAAGCTGTACGAAGAATTGCTGATTGGCGACAATGTGGAACGCACCACGCATCCATTAATCATGCGCGCGCAAGAAGCCGAATTAGCTTGGGAAGAACTACGAGCAGCTTTAGAAGAATTAGAGCAGGCTTGCCAGCATTTTGATTATGAAAAAATTCGCAGTTTGATACAGCGATTGGTTATTGAATATCAACCGCAGTGCGGTATTGAAGATTTTATTTGGCAGTTGAAGAACAAAACATAAAAACCTCGGTATTGAGAGGTTTTAAAAAAATTAATTTACAGGTAAATTTTATGTCCCTACTTTCCAAAAGTATTTTTAAAGCCTACGACATCCGCGGCATCATTGATAAGACATTAGATGTCGATGTTGCCTACGCGATTGGACAAGCCTTCGGTAGTGCTGCGCTTGCCAAAGGCGAAAAAACCGTCGTCATCGGTCGCGATGGACGCTTATCGGGTCCGTCATTAGCGGCAGCCTTGGCTATGGGCTTGCAAGCGACAGGCATCAATGTGATTGACCTCGGCGTGGTCGCCACGCCGATGGTGTATTTCGGCACCAACGTATTAGGCGCGACATCCGGCATCATGGTCACGGGCAGTCATAATCCGCCTGACTACAACGGCTTCAAAATGGTGTTAGCAGGCGAAGCGATTTATGGCGATACCATACTCGCCTTGTACGACCGCATCGTCGCCAAAGATTTCGCGGTTGGCGAAGGAACATACAGCACCCATGACATCAAAGCGGCATATTTGGAACGCATCGTCAGCGACGTCAAGCTCACACGCAAAATCAAGATTGCGGTGGACTGCGGCAATGGCGTTGCAGGCGCATTCGCAGGTGACTTATACCGTGCGATGGGTTGCGAAGTGACTGAATTATTTTGCGAGGTTGATGGCAATTTCCCGAATCACCATCCCGATCCTGCCCATCCAGAAAACCTACAAGATCTGATTCGTTGTTTACAAAATTCTGATGCCGAAATTGGGCTCGCATTTGACGGTGATGGTGATCGACTTGGCGTCGTCACCAAAGATGGTCACATCATTTATCCAGATCGCCAACTAATGTTATTCGCGGCCGATGTATTAAGTCGCAATAAAGGTGCGCAAATTTTATACGACGTGAAATGCACGCGTCATTTGTCTAGCTGGATTAAGTCACATGGCGGCCAACCCTTGATGTGGAAAACGGGTCACTCCTTGGTCAAAGCCAAACTCAAAGAAACCGGCTCACCTCTAGGTGGCGAGATGAGTGGTCATGTGTTTTTTAAAGATCGTTGGTATGGCTTTGATGATGGTTTGTATGCAGGCGCACGCTTATTGGAAATCCTGAGTAAAGTCGCGGATATGACTACCACGCTGAAAGACTTACCGCAATCAAGCAGCACGCCAGAGCTACAAATCAAACTAAGTGAAGGCGAAAATTTTGCAATCATCGCTGAGATGCAAAAAAATGCAAATTTCCCTGGCGCGACCGAAATCATTGATATCGATGGTTTACGTGTCGAATATCCCGACGGCTTTGGATTAGCGCGCTCATCAAACACCACGCCAGTCATCGTCATGCGTTTTGAAGCAGAAACGCCGGAAGCTTTGGCACGAATTCAGGCAGCTTTGAAAGCTGCGATTTTGGCAGTGAAACCGGATGCGGTTTTACCCTATTAAATTCAGTTGAACACCCCCTCTCCCGCAGGCGGGAGAGGGTTGGGGTGAGGGTAGTTCAGGTTGGCTAAAGGTATATTAAATGTCGTTCTATTTGGATGCTAAAACGAAACTTCATTTTACCTACACGACGTCCCTCATCCCCTGCCCTTCTCCCGCTCGCGGGAGAAGGGAGTAAACACAAGCAGAATTCAAACAGCTGACAGTCATTTTTTTAAATCAAATCAATTCAATAACGTGAAAATTCTATTGATCCGCGTTTCCTCTCTTGGCGATGTGCTCCACAACATGCCCATGGTGGATGACATCAAAGCGCACTATCCTGACGCTCAAATTGATTGGGTGGTGGAAGAAGCTTATGTGAACTTGGTCAAACTTCAATCGAAAGTGAATAAGGTCATCGCCTACGCGCAAAGACGCTGGCGTAAGAGTTTGGGCAATAAAGAAACGCGTGCCGAGATCAAACATTTTTATCGCACCCTACGTGAAGAAGCTTACGACTTTATTTTTGATACTCAAGGTCTGCTGAAAACCGGCGTCATCATGGGGATGGCACGTAAGTCAGTCAATGGTAAAAAAGTAGGCTTAGCCAATGGTACCGAAGGCTCTGGTTATGAAGGTGTCTCCAGAATTTTTCATGATGTGAGCATACCGGTCGATCGTCGAACACATGCTGTTCTTCGTGGTCGCTTGGTGGCAGCTGCAGCGCTGAATTACAAAGTCGATACACCTGCGAGTTTTGGTTTGCAAAAACTCGATTTACAACCAGCATGGATGCCCGCAACGCCCTACATCGTCTTCTTTCATGGTACCGCAGGAGAATCAAAAAAGTGGTCGCGCCACAATTGGATAGGCACGGCACGCGATTTACAGGTAACTGGCTGGCCTATCTTGCTGCCATGGGGTAGCGAAGCGGAAAAACGCGAAGCGGAAGCAATGACAGAACACATGAGCAATGCAGTTGTATTACCTAAGTTATCGATGCAAGAAGCTACGGTATTAGCGCAAAAAGCTGCCTTGGTCATAGGTGTCGATACAGGCTTAGTTCACATCGCTGCCGCCTATGAGACACCGACCATAGAACTTTATTGCGATTCACCAAAATGGAAGACTGAGGGAAACTGGTCAGACAAGATCATCAATTTAGGTGATCAGGGAAAACCACCAAGCGTTGCAGAAGTTGAAATCGCGTTTGAAAAATTACTGGGGAAACGCAAGTAATCAATATTCGCGTCAAACACTAAATTGCTTCGATCACACAAATTTACTGATGAGCAAATAGTTCTGATATAACTTATAGAGGCTTAAGCTAACTTAATTTGGTTTCACGCTCGCTGGTTTGTGAACACTGGTTTGGGGCTTACTTTCTAACTTACTTCCCGCATCCAAAATCTGCACAAAGATTTCGTCTTTTTTAATCATTCCAAGTTCAAAACGGGCACGTTCTTCAACTGCGGCTGTACCATTTTTAAGATCTTGTACTTCAGAATCTAATTTCGCATTGCGCGCTTTCAATTCTTCATTTTTTGCATGGGCTGCATTCACTTGCTTGTCCAATTCCCATACGCGCAGCCAACCGCCCTTACCTAACCACAGCGGATACTGGATCAGGACTAACAAAGCCAACAAAGCGATAGTAATTAGGCGCATGCGATCTTAGATCAGAGAAATAATTCAAAGAAAATTTAGGCCAGTTTTTAGAAAATACATCGATAACTTCTATCTAACAAACAACTAACGCTCTCGCGTCATGCCGGACTTGATCCGGCATCCATTTTTTTCACTCATATGTTAATTACATGGATACCGGGTCAAGCCCGGTATGACGATTAAGCTACTCGATGCGATTATTTCAAATTATAAAACGCATCACGACCTGGGTAGCTAGCGATTTCGCCCAGATCTTCTTCGATACGCAACAACTGATTGTATTTCGCCATACGATCAGAACGAGACATCGAGCCTGTTTTGATTTGCAATGCATTTGTACCGACTGCGATGTCAGCAATTGTGCTGTCTTCTGTTTCACCAGAACGATGTGAAATCACTGCAGTGTAGCCAGCACGTTTTGCCATTTCGATCGCAGCAAACGTTTCTGTCAAAGTACCGATTTGGTTGATCTTGATCAGGATAGAATTAGCGATACCTTTTTGTATGCCTTCTTTCAAAATCTTGGTATTCGTGACGAACAAGTCGTCACCGACGATTTGTACTTTCTTACCGAGTTTTTCAGTCAGAATCGCCCAACCTTCCCAATCGCCTTCAGCCATGCCGTCTTCGATAGAGATAATTGGATATTTATCGCACCATGTCGCCAACAAGTTAGTGAAATCTGTTGAAGACAAAGTCAAACCTTCGCCTTCCAAATGGTATTTACCATCTTTGTAGAATTCGCTTGCGGCGCAATCCAAGCCCAAGGCGATTTGTGTGCCTGGTGTGTAACCAGCAGCTTCAATCGCTTGAATGATCAACTTGATCGCTTCTTCGTGATTTTCTACTGAAGGTGCGAAACCACCTTCGTCACCAACAGCGGTCGTCAAACCTTTGTCGTGCAAGATTTTTTTCAAGCTATGGAATACTTCGGCACCGTAACGAATCGCTTCACGGAAAGTTGGTGCGCCAACTGGGATGATCATGAATTCTTGCAAATCCAAGTTATTGTCTGCATGTGCGCCACCGTTGATCACGTTCATCATTGGCACTGGCAATTGCATTGCACCTGAGCCACCGAAATAACGGTACAAAGGCAAACCAGCTTCTTCCGCTGCCGCTTTCGCGACCGCCATTGATACCGCCAACATCGCATTTGCGCCCAAGCGTGCTTTGTTTTCTGTGCCATCTAAATCGATCAAGGTACGATCCAAGAACGCTTGTTCATTCGCATCTAAACCCATGATCGCTTCAGCGATTTCGGTGTTGATGTTTTCACAGGCTTTCAATACACCCTTACCCATGTAGCGAGACTTGTCACCATCGCGCAATTCGATCGCTTCACGAGAGCCTGTTGATGCACCAGAAGGCACAGCAGCACGACCCATTACGCCAGATTCCAACAACACATCACATTCCACAGTTGGATTGCCGCGTGAATCAATTACTTCACGACCGATAATATCAACGATAGCACTCATGCAAATTCTCCTAAACAATCAAAATTCATTCAAAAATTAATCAACAAAAAACGGCTCAAACAGAGCTAGTTCATGGTGTAGACAATCACAAGTATTCGGATAAAAACTCGTTAAATCGCGGCAAACGCCTTGGTGTTTTCAAGGGTCTGGTTACTCTTAGCTTCAATACACACGTGTGGTTTTGAAGCGATTATCTTTTTCCACAACTCACCAAAAAATTGGCTATAAAAACTCGTCGTTCGCTCAAAATATCAAAGCACCACTATGTATGTTTTTTATCCCCTCCCCATGAAGGAAAAGGAGCAAAGCCACAATAAAAATTTGCCCCGCAAAACCATTCGGCTTTGCGAGGCATTTAGTCTTAATTAAAACTAGATTCTAAAAATCCGTTTTTCTTAACGATGCGATCTAAATCTAACAAGGTTGCGAGCAATTCTTTCATACGTCCGAGTGGAACTGCATTCGGACCATCAGACATCGCTTGCGCAGGATTTGGATGTGTTTCCATGAACAAGCCTGCGATACCCACCGCTACTGCTGCACGCGCCAATACCGGCACGAATTCACGTTGACCGCCAGACGAAGTACCTTGACCACCAGGCAGTTGTACAGAATGCGTTGCATCAAATACGACTGGGCAATTGGTTTCGCGCATGATGGCTAGTGAGCGCATATCGGACACCAGATTGTTATAACCAAAAGATACGCCACGTTCGCAGGCCATGAAATTATCTTCGGGCAAGCCAGCTTGCTTTGCCGCCAAGCGCGCTTTTGCGATCACATTGATCATGTCGTGTGGTGCTAAAAATTGGCCTTTTTTGATATTCACCGGCTTGCCGGATTGCGCACAAGCTTGGATGAAATTGGTTTGACGACACAAAAATGCGGGCGTTTGCAGAACATCGACTACCGCTGCCACTGGTTTAATCTCATCGATCTCATGAATATCCGTCAGCACTGGCACATTCAATTGCTTCTTCACATCCGCCAAAATCTCCAAACCTTTTTCCATGCCTAAGCCACGGAACGAGGTGCCGGAAGAACGATTGGCTTTATCAAAGGACGATTTATAAATGAAAGGAATACCGAGTTCACTCGTGATCTCTTTCAAAGCACCTGCCGTATCCATCGCCATTTGATGCGACTCGATCACACAAGGACCTGCGATCAAAAAGAAAGGCTGATCCAGACCAACGTCAAATCCACATAATTTCATTGTCAAACTCCTTATGCTTGCGCTTGATTGTTCACCAAAGCTGCTTTTGTTGCTGCTTTATGTGCCAAGGCCGCTTTTGCAAATGCAGTGAATAATGGATGGCCATCACGTGGCGTCGACTTGAATTCAGGATGATATTGCACACCTAAATAGAATGGATGCACGCTCTTCGGTAATTCAATAATTTCGCACAAATCTTCGGTCGGCGTACGTGCAGATACAACCAAGCCCGCATCTTCAACGCGTTTTAAGTAATGGTTATTTGCCTCATAACGATGGCGGTGACGTTCAGTCACGACATTACCGTAAATATCGGATGCCAAAGTATTTGGTTGAACCGCGCAGGTCTGTGCACCTAAACGCATGGTGCCACCGAGATCGGAATTTTCATCGCGCAATTCGACTTTACCATCGTGGCTTTGCCATTCATTGATCAAAGCAACCACGGGTTGTTCTGTTTCGAGATCAAACTCAGTCGAGTTCGCCATCGCCAAGCCCGCTTTGTTACGTGCGTATTCAATCAAAGCGACTTGCATACCTAAGCAAATACCGAGATAAGGAATCTTGTTTTCGCGCGCATAACGTGCTGCCAAAATCTTGCCTTCGACACCGCGCTTACCGAAGCCACCTGGAACCAGAATCGCATCATATTTTTCCAATGCTTTAGTGCCATGCGCTTCAATTTCTTCCGAATCGACATACTCGATATTGACGCGGCTTTCAGTATGAATACCGGCATGACGCAAAGCTTCGGTCAAAGACTTGTAGGACTCAGTCAAGTCAACATACTTACCCACCATGCCGATCGTGACTTCTTCTTTTGGATTTTCTAATGCATAAATCAATTTATCCCACATGCTCAAATCGGCTGGTTTTGGTGCCAGACCTAATTTGTCGCAGATGATCTTGTCTAAGCCTTGATCATGCAACATTTGTGGAATCTTATAAATCGTATCTGCATCCCAAACAGAAATCACTGCTTCTTCAGCGACGTTTGAGAATAAAGAAATTTTGGCACGCTCATCATCCGGAATGCGACGATCAGCACGGCACAATAAGGCATCAGGGAAGATACCGATTTCACGCAATTTTTGTACACTGTGCTGGGTTGGTTTGGTTTTCAATTCACCAGCCGACGCCAAGAAAGGAACCAAAGTTAAATGCACGAAAGCAGATGAATTTTTTCCAGCGCGCAAACTCAATTGACGTGCTGCTTCCAAGAAAGGTAGGGATTCAATATCACCAACCGTGCCACCGATTTCAACCAAAGCAACGTCAAAACCTGACGCGCCGCGATGGATGTACTCTTGAATTTCATTCGTGATGTGCGGAATAACTTGCACTGTTTTACCCAAGTACTCACCACGACGCTCTTTGCGAATCACAGATTCATAAATTTGGCCAGTCGTGAAGTTATTTACTTTTTTCATCTTCGCAGAGATGAAACGCTCATAGTGACCCAAATCCAGATCAGTCTCAGCGCCGTCATCTGTAACGAACACTTCACCGTGTTGGAATGGACTCATGGTACCCGGGTCCACATTGATGTAGGGATCGAGTTTGAGCATGGTAACTTTGAGGCCGCGTGATTCAAGAATAGCAGCAAGTGAGGCAGCAGCGATGCCTTTGCCTAGAGAGGAGACGACGCCCCCAGTAACGAATACGAACTTAGTCATTGCAGAAGGTGCCCAACGGCACAAGCGGGAAATTCGAATTATACCGCATGATGCCCCGCGACGCACATCAGCAAGAAGTTTTTTTGCAGTGGTAGTACACTCAAATTGATGCTAAATTGCATTTATTTAAACGATCAATTCATCGACTGAATGACGACAAAAAGCGGCTCAACATCAGTGCATTTAGTCAATTTTTTTAACATCCAATTATTTAAAATAAGGTCAAAAAAACAAAGTGAACTTTGGATTACCTAAATTAACTTTTCCTAATGGGCCACAAGGATCAAAAGACAATGCCAAAAATCCGTTTGGCTCCTCACCACTACCAGCGCTTAATTTAAGTGGATATTACTTGAGACCGATACTCGCCAAAGACTTGCCTACTTGGTTCAATTATCTGAGATTGCCTGAGGTAAAAGAGCAAAGTAGTTGGCAGCTCAAATCGGCCGAAGACTTACAACAATTCATTCAAGTGCAAGACTGGTCACAGCCGCTGGCTCAAATCAAATTTGCCGTCACCAATCAGCAAGATGAGTTAATCGGCACCATAGGTTTTCACACCTACGCTAAAGCGAATTTCAGTGCGGAAATTGCGTATGATTTATCGCCTGCTTATTGGGGCAAAGGTATTGCTAGCAGTGCCTGCCAAGCACTAACCAATTGGGCGCACCAAGAAATTGGTTTAGTGCGGGTCCAAGCATGTGTATTAGACAGCAATTTTCGTTCACTGAATGTATTGCAACGATGCCAATTTGAGCGTGAGGGACTACTTCGCCGTTATAAACACATTCATGGTAGAGCGCGGGATTACTGGATACTGAGTCATATTCGAGCATCCTAAATCATATCTGAACCAAAATAATAATCGCATCAAACAGACAAAGTAAGCACACTTGGCAAATTGTGTTTTATCGTTTTGCATAAGTAATCAACTTAAAAAGTTCAGAAGAATTTTGCATCCGATTCGTTATCTTAAACGTATAAATTGTGAGCGTTAAAAATGAAATTAATTAATTTCAACAGATACAACTAACTTTCTTTATAAGGAAATCCCTTGCCAAGCCTACATACTCAAAATTTAGCCTCAGACCCTGCGCATCTCCATTTATGCTTAGTCGCTGTTGCCAAGCAAGATGCCAAAGCTTTCAAAGCATTGTATGAGGCAAGTTCAGCAAAATTGTTTAGTTTCGTCTTGCGAATTCTGCAAAACCGAGAGCTAGCTGAGGAGGTCCTCCAGGAGAGCTTCGTCAACATTTGGAATAATGCAGATAGTTATCAAAGCAGCCTCGCATCACCAATGACATGGATGACAACAATCGTACGTAATCGAGCTTTCGATCTATTGCGAAAATTAAATAATGGTCAACATCTGACCGTCAGCTACGATACGGATCAATTCGAAACAGAAGTATGGAGAACAATGGAGAGCCAAGATACTACTCCAGTGGAAGCATTAGAACTCAGCCAAGACGCAGCATCTCTTGCACGATGCATGACGAAATTAGAGGGGTTACATCGACAAGCGATGAGTTTGGCATATTTTCATGACTTATCTCACAGCGAAGTCGCAGAACAAATGGAGTTGCCTATCGGCACGATCAAAACTTGGATACGTCGTGGTTTAGAAAAATTAAGACTCTGTCTAAATACAAATAACACTACTCAGATTGGCAGTATTGGTGTAGGTGCAAAACTATGAATATCAAACACAACAAGCGCCTGCAACACAAACTAGCAGCCGAATATGTATTGGGCACATTACGAGGAGGTGCACGTCGCCGATTCCGCGATTGGTTAATCGACGATCCACACCTACAACAAATCGTCCGAGAGTGGGAGCAGCATCTAATGCCGATGATGGAATTTAGCCGCAAGCAGATACCCGAAACCCACGTTTGGAAAAATATTGAACAGCAACTCAAATTGAGAGCAGTACAAAGTAAAAACACGCTATTTAATTTTTTGGATTCACTCAGTTTTTGGAGGGGAATTAGTTTGGCCGCAAGTAGCGCACTGATTCTATTGGCTGTATTTATCCTCAAGCCTACAGACCCAGGTGTTGTCCCCGACTTGTACGTAGCGACACTGTCGGATGAGCAGTCGCGCCCGATAGCGGTGATTTCCAGTGATGTCAATCATCATCAAATCTTAGTGCGCTTTATTGAAAAACCTACTGTAGCAACTGACAAGAGCTTAGAACTTTGGTCGATTTCTAAGGAGGGCAAAATACGCTCACTCGGGTTGATTAGCAATACGGGAGAAAAAGATGTATTGCGCATTACCCTCCCAAAAGAAGTTAACAGTGGCACGCCACAATTACTCGCGATTAGCTTAGAGCCTAAAGGCGGATCAGCTAATCCAGAAAAGCCAAGTGGTCCAATTCTATTTAAAGGTAGCTGGCTTAAGACTACTTAGCGCCGCACTAACTTACCAATTAAATTGTACTAATCAGCAAAAGGGCAAGCGAGCCATCCACACATGACAGTTTGGATGGCTTTTTTATAGCAAGAGGTAAAAAAACAATCGCAAAAATATTTTAAAAATTCTGAATCCAGCTGCAACTACCTTTCGTATAAGTCTGTAGTAGTCGACTGAAACACAACACGTTCACAAAGACTCATTGACTAAACACTTAGGGAGTTCACATGACTAGATTTAAACTAATTCCATCAATCAAACTCATCACTGTCACTGGCATTAGCATTTTCACCAGTATAGTGCAGGCACAAGATTCACGCCTACCAGACATGGGAAAGCTCACAGCAACCGGTGGTGTGAGTCAAGTCGAGGGTGCTGGTGGTGGTGGTTTGACACCTTGGGCTTTGATTACTGGCTATGGAACTCGGGATAGCTATGGTGCAAACGCACACTATACCCAAGTCAACACACAAGATTATCGTCTAAAGACCCACGGTGTCGCGATTGGCATTGCAGATCAAGTTGAATTTTCAATCGCACAACAAGAATTTACTGGTCGCCTCGCACCACTCAATGCACTCAATCTAAAGCAAGACATTCTCGGTATCAAAGTCAAATTGGCTGGCGATGCCGTGTACGATCAAGCTGGATGGATGCCTCAAATTTCTGGTGGGATGCAATATAAACGTGATGCGAAAGTTGGTGGCCTCGGTGCGCTTGGCATAACCAATGTTAAACAATTAGGGGCAAAAGACGATCATGGTATTGATTATTATCTTTCGGCCACCAAAATATATTTAGCGCAGAGCCTCTTAGTCAACGGAACTGTCAGGATGACCAAAGCAAATCAAATGGGTCTACTTGGCTTCGGCGGCGATAAAAAAGATCGATACCAAGCACAACTTGAAGGTTCAATTGCATATTTAGTTAATCGAAAGCTTGTTATCGGTGCAGAGTACCGAATGAAGCCACGTAATCTTGGTGTCGATAATGAAAAAGATTACTCAGACATCTTCGTTGCTTACTTTCCCAGCAAAAACTTTTCTGTCACCGCAGCTTTTGTCCAACTTGGCGATATCACGATTTTCAATCCTAAAAAACAGCAGGGTTGGTATCTATCGATGCAAGCAGGTTTTTAAGAGACGCCAATCCAATTCATCAAACATCAATTTATCTAATTTAGAAAGATATCGATTATGAACAACGCATTCAATCATAATTTTTTTCAATTTATCGGCATTACTTTAATAGTCATTTTTACTAACTTTGGAGCACATGCGCAGGAAACCAAAAAAGATGACATTCTTTATCAAGGCTTGGGTAAAACAGAAGGGATCACAAAAATCGTCAATGATTTTGTACCGCTAATCTTAGCCGACACGCGTATCAACTCTTTCTTTGCGAAAATGAAGAAGGATGAATTTAGCGCTTTATTGGTGGCGCAATTCTGCGAACTTGCAGGTGGTCCTTGCCAATACAAGGGGAAAGATATGTACGAAGCTCATCAAGGCATGAACATCAGCAATGCTCACTTTAATGCACTCGCTGAAGACTTGCAGATCGCGATGGAGATGAACCAAATACCGTCATCTATTGCCAATAAATTAATTTCAAAACTCGCACCGATGCAACGCCCTATCGTCAGCAAATAATCATCTGCAAAAAGACGGTTTGTAGTATCGAAGCGACGGTATCAAAACGGATCTATCGGCACAGCCAACTGATATCGTCGTTGACCAGCGACGCTACTCATTCGAACAAAACAACCACTTCTATACAAAAAAAGAAAGAAGAGATGACATAATGAGTATTAGCATGAATTTACAAAACCAACTCAGCACATTACGGCCACAAATGCTGCGCTTCACAAAACAGCGAATTTATGATGACGCAATTGCCGAGGATGTAGTGCAAGAATCACTACTCGCTGTGCTCGAAGCACCAGAGCGATTCGAAGGGAGGTCAACGCTAGCAACCTATGTATTAGCAATCTTAAAGTTCAAAATTATTGATAGCTTTCGACGCGCAAAGCACGTACAAAACACCTATTCCGAACTTAATACACTCGCCACTTGCGACTATGAATCATCAATTCATGTTGCAGATATCCGCTACGGTATAAGCCGCAGCAGTTTATGCGAAGAATTTGACCCTCCTACCGCATTGGAACAAAAGAAATTCTTTATCCAACTGGAACAAGCATTGAAATTACTTCCTAGAAAAAATGCACACACTTTCGAACTTGCGGACTGTTTAGACATTGATAGCGCCGAAATTTGTGAGCAACTTAACATGAGCAAAAATCATATGATGGTAGTTCTTCACCGAGCACGTCATGCATTAAGAAAATCACCCAACCTACAATCTTATGTCCCAAGCGCTGAACTGCATTGACAAAGAAAGCAACAAAACACTTTACTTCAATGCATAGACAAATTGAAGTTTGGCAAAATTCTGTGCCGCTTTTGCATTCGACAACTCTTTGATCTCGCTACCTCGACGCAGCACCGATGCATAAAAGCCCCAGACTTCACCTCGATATTGATAACCAATTTCCAGTTCAGGTATCACGCGTCGTGGATGCATAGACAAACTTTGTTGATTGAAATACCCACCTTGCAAAGTTGCGTTATACGCACTCGCTCGCAATTCGGTACGTGCAAATACAAAACTAGCTTGATCTTCGCGTCGCGCATTTAAACGACCGTAACGCCAGACTAACTCAGCCTTAGCATCGGTAAAGATATTCCCAGCACGTAATTTGAATCGGCTACCGAGGTCCATCTCTGGCATCCAACTCCATCGAGCCGGTGCTAGTTCCGCATTTAAAACCATACCCCATTCTTGTCGCAACTGGGTACGCCATGCTTGCGGCAGTGGTTGATTTAAAGCCTGATGTAAATTGGTTTGGGTCCATTCACCACCAGCACAGGGACCAAGGCAACCCACATCCAAACCTAGACGCAAGCCACTTCCATCGCTGTTTTGTAGTTCACGAAAAACACCCATGTAGATCCATCCCGCATAAGGATGATCAACTGGGCTGATTTGCTCCGGCTTTAATTTAATATCAGAAGCAGTGTATAAATCTTGACCAAAATGCCAACCATAGCTAATTGATTGGCTTGGCATACGCAGCGTCTTGTTTAGGATTAAGTGTATTCCACTGGTATAGAAGCCATCATCTTTGTTCATTAGCAAACTATCGTTTTCTACGTCTACAACAAACTGAGAACGACCTTGTGCCTGCACTTGTTGATACTCAGAAGTCGATGGTAACCACGAACCACCTAGTTCCTTGGTCAATTTATCCTGCGCCAGCGCTTCACCGTTGATGAACAAGGAAATCAGCGCACATGAAAGCGCGCTAGAACGCGTAATTTGTCCTGCACTGAATTTTGTACTTGAAGTAGTCGGAAATGAAAATAAGGAAAAAGATGAACGCATAATGAACTCATGGTAGCGAGATGAGAATACCATTTTACGCGATCAATACCGCATTGAAACATTTGTAGCGAGGATTTTACCAACACTAATTCTTCAGCAATTTTTGTATCATCGCATGACAAGCCGCTGCGGTTTTCTCTGGCATTTCCATCGGCAATAAATGCCCGGCTGGCAATTGCACAAAGTTCTCTCCACACAAGCGACGCGTGGTTGATAAACCACCTTGCCGACATTCTATCGACTCCGTACCACCAACAAAGCCGATTGGCAATTGTGTACATTTTTTGGCCACAGCACCGAGATTGCCTGGCAAGGTCATATAGATCTGGCTTTCTATATCGCGGGTAAACTTGAGACAAATGCCTTCGGGATGATCCTGCATTCCAGCGTCAATATAATCGCGCAATACTTCTGGCGGCCAGATAGCGAACTTTTCCTTCGATGAGAAATGCTCAAACGCTTCCTGCTTGTCGCGCCATATCATGCGTCGTTTTAAAGCAAATTGAGCCGGGGAATATTTCTCTAGCAAACCCAATACACGAAAAGTCTTTAAGAACATAGAACGCCAACCAGTTACCACAGGTGAGTCAATCATTACCACACAGCGCACTAAATCAGGACGTTGACTACTGGCCATTAAAGATAAAATTCCACCTAAAGAATGTCCTAATAAAATCACTGGCTCTTGGTAACGTGCTTCTAAAGTATCGATCAACTCTTGCACCAAAAACGGCCAATTGGTGGTAACTGGATAAGCCGGATTATGTCCATGCATGTCTAAATACTGAATATCGTAATGTGGAGATAATTCATTAAACATTTGACGATAACTTCCCGCTGGAAAGCTATTGCCGTGACAAAAATGAACGATAGGTTTAGACATTTGTTTGAAAAGTGATTTGTTCTTTGTTTTACCACGATGTTGAGTTCTACGACGCATGCAATCAGCAAACTAAAATACTATTGATGCCAATAACGTGCATGGTCTTTACGGTATTCACTCACTTGTATGGCGCTGCCAAATTGTAATGTGATTGCACCGCTTGTGTCCGTCCTTAGAGGCTTTATTCCAAAATCAAGATAGCGTTGCAATACCGAATCTTTCGGATGATGGTAGCGATTCAAATAACCCAGCTGAAATAAAGCCAGACTCGGCTTTACCACTCGAAGAAAGGCAGCACTTGACGAGGTACCACTGCCATGATGTGGCACTAACAACACATCGGCGGCGAGCTTTTCAGGAATCCTATGAATTAACTGATCCTCTTGAACTGCCTCGATATCGCCCGTCAATAGCATCGCATTTGATTTACTTGATATTTTTAAAGTGCAACTAAGCGCATTCGGTTTCCATTTGTCGCTGGTATAAATCACAGGCACAGGATGCAAAATTTCAAAACTAATGCCATCCCATTCCCAGCTTTGTCCTGCGACACAACGCAATGACTGTTTCGCATGCTGCGTAATCGGATGCTGCTCAGGTAAAGACGAAAGCAATTGACCAACCTGCAAATTCTTCAAAATGCTAATCGCACCACCAGAATGATCATTATCGCTGTGTGACAAAATTAATTGATCAAGATGTGTAATACCACGTGCTTGCAGATAAGGGAGCAACACGCGTGTGCCACTATTGCTATCATCAGAAGTTCCTGGTCCGGTATCGTAAAGGAGACGATGGCGTGCAGTTTCCACCAACACTGCCGATCCCTGCCCGACATCGAACACGGTCACCTGCCAATGATCTTTTGCAGGACCCTGTACAGGTTGCAATAATAAAGGCAGACAACACATCGCGCCCAAGCAACGCATAGGAATACCGCGCGGGGCAAGCAAATACAATAAGCCTAAACTAGCCGCAGCAAACATCCACCAACTTGGTTTTGGGGCATGCCAAACCGCTATGCTAGTAGCGCTTAATAATTCGAGAAACTGCACCAAAAGCGCGACACATTCATGCGCAACGAATAAGCACCAAGCCGATAAAGGTGCGGGCAACACACTTCCTAATAATGCCAGCGGAGTGACAACAAAGCTTACCAAGGGAATGGCGATAGCATTAGCAATTGGACTAAGGACAGAGATTTGTGAAAACAAGAGTAAAGTCAATGGCACCAAGCCAAAGGTAATCGCATATTGGGCACGTGCGGCAATGCGCAGCTGCGGTATTAGTTTGCGCAATCCAAATTGGTGCAAAAAACCCTGATTATCGGCCGCCGCTGCGCGCACCTCAATTCTGCCCGCACTCGAATACAATAAAACACCAACTGCACCAAACGACAGCCAAAATCCCGGCCACAATACAGCCCAAGGATCAAGTGCAACAACAACCCCCAAGGCAAGAATTAATACATGAGTGCTACTCGCACCTCTACCACACCATATCGCGATCGCTAGCACTGCCAGCATCCACAAAGTGCGCTGCGCAGGAACACCAAAACCAGCTAAAGTGACATAGATGATCGCAGCAATCAAACCCGATAATACGGCTACTTTTGGAGCAGGAATTATCAGCGGCAATTGCGCCCGCGTAAAGAAAGAATGCCGCCACAAAAAGTGCATCAAACTAGCAAATAAACCGGCAATCATTGTAATGTGCAAACCTGAGATCGACATCAAATGACCGACACCAGTGCGATTAAACATTGCCCAATCTGCTGAAGAAATATCGCGTTGATCACCAATCACTAAAGCAGTTAATATGCCTGCGTAAGCTGAGCCAGAGAGATCACGCAGCATGTGCTCACGCAAGTGAAATCGGCTTCGTTCGATTAAATTGGAAAGGCTCCAAACAAAATCAGTTAATAGTAAATTCGGTCTACCGTTTTGTGCATTATGATCAGCGTGGGAACCTAAGCGCAGTCTTACACTGCCGGTCGCCCGCAAGCCCTGCTCAAACAGCCATGCCTCATAGTCGAAGCCATAAGGGTTAGCATTACCATGAGGGCGTTTCAAACGAACCAGCAATTGCCATCGCTGCCCTGGTTGTAGCGATGGTGTATCAATCACTCCATCCGCATCATCAAACCATCCCAGCGCCAGCCGCTTAGGAAATGACTCTGTCGAGATTTGTCGTGTTGATTGTGTCTGTTGCTGTGTTGCCGAATTTAATTGAGTCTGTCTATTTATCCGACTCGATTGGGGTACTAAATCGCTAGGAAGAATGTAACGCTCAACGGAAAAATTAAAGCGCGTACCGTTATCTGTCTTTACCGGCAATTGATCGATTACGCCCTGCACTAGCAAATCCCGTCCTTCCCACTCTTTGGGTAATTCTTGACGTAATTGATAATGCGCAAAAAAGCTAGCCCAACAAAATCCAATTCCGAATGCGAGGAAGCAAATTATTAGCCTGACGGTCACTGCCATCAATCGAGAGCCCTGTCCGACTTGACGACGACTTAGCTGCCGCGCCAACAAACACAAAATCGCAAATGCCAGACTTAAAGGAAGAAGATCGAATACAGCAGCTTGTTGCTGCAATAACGCGACACCAAGGACAAAACTCAGAATCGCGCTACGCACTAGAATTATCTCAACACAAAACCTGCCTGCATGCGCGGCAAGGCAGCAAGCACATTCACAGTCGTTTGTCGTGCAGTCTCAAGCTGATCTAGACCACGCAAACTAGCAAGTTCATATCCGATTTGTACCAGCTCCCCCGGAGTATTAACCCCTGGATGACACCAGCGTGGCGCGATGTCCGGCGCATCAGTCTCAAGCACTATGCTACTGAGCGGTAAGTCGCTAGCCAAACGACGTATCTGTAATGCGCGCGTAAAAGTCATTGCACCACCGAACCCCAATTTAAATCCCAAATCGATAAAATGTCGCGCCTGTTGTGTGCTGCCATTAAAAGCATGCGCAATTCCACCCCGCACCGGAATGCGTCGCAAATATTTTAATATTTTATCTTGCGATTTTCGCACATGTAACAACGCAGGCAAATCAAAATCGCGCGCTATTTTCAATTGCTCGCTGTAAAAGAATTCCTGTTTTTCCTTTAATGGTGACTCACACAATGCCGGAACGAAGTAATCCAGGCCGATCTCTCCCACTGCAACTAATGCTTGCCCCAAGTCAGGATCATTCAATAAGCGCGCAATTTCAGCACGTAGAAATTGCAAATCATCTTCATGCGAAGTCGCTACATACATAGGATGTATACCTAGGGCAAAAAAACAATCGGCTCTTTGCCGCGCTAGTTCCGCAACTACCGAAAAATTGCTTCGATGCACTGCCGGTATAACAATCGCAGACACGCCCATACGCGCGGCCTCATCCGCTAAGGCTAATGATTTACCAGAAAACTCACTCGCATCAAGATGGCAATGGCTGTCTATCCACATAATTAGTTCACCTATTTTTGTCTATTCTGTGTCTATTTTGTCTTTCGCCGAGATGGTTCATTCTCAAGCAATCTGATCTGATTATAAAACGCATTTCACAATCGATTTGAGAACAACCAATTTCGTCGATCAAACTTTGTTAAGTAGCGTCCAAAATACTCTTATATGTGAAATCGGCGGATAAAAAATTTTAAACAGAGGACGTTCAAAGATGCGCCATCTACGAAATTCTGTGATCTCGGCATTTGAACGCGATGCCTTGAACAAGCTGACATATAATCATTTGCATTTCCCCATGAATAAGAGAATCACACTATGCACCATGCATTTTCACCGAAAGCAGTCATGCTCAGTTGCAGCCTAGCATTTGGATCGCTATTCAGCCCAGTCAGTTTCGCTGTTGAAGATTGCACTTTGAACGGTGAATCTGTCAGCATGTATAACGGTGCGACCACCGCAGGCAAAACTGGAATCATCCAGTGCAAAGACCGAGAAACAGGAAAACTAAGTCGAGAACGAGAAATTAAGGCGGGAAAAATCTATGGTTTATCGCGTCAGTACCGCGATGGTGTTTTAGTTTTAGAGTTTCATGATGAAGAGAATGGACAGCGACACGGCCTGCGACGTGAATACGCCAGCAATGGCAAGTTGATCAAAGAAGAAACCGAAGATCATGGCAAGCGCAAAGGCTTGCAAAGAGAATGGACAACGGAAGGAAAGCTCAAAAAGTTAGAAATGATCGGTAATAATGAAGCCGAATCTGCCAGCATACGTTGGAATGCAGACGGCAGCCTTAATAGTTTGCGCTGTGCAAATAAACCGATTTTGGCGCCACATGTCGATGATGCCAACTTATGTGGATTTAAAGCAAAGCCATCTAAGCTCACCTACTTCAACGACAACGGACAAAAACGCGCTACCGAAACCCTGCTAGCTGGGGTCGTACAAGAATCTACCCAATTTGACTACAACAGCGGCAAAGTGCGCAGCACCAGCGAATTAAAAAATAATGAACTGACCGAGACCAGCTACGGCGACAACGGCAATAAGCGCTACCAAGTTGTTTTCAACACAGCAGAAAAATCACGCGCGTTCATTCGCAAAACAGAATTTCATGAAAATGGTTCTCTCATTAAAGAACAAAAATTCACGATGCTTGAACAAGATGGACGTCGACGCAATGTCTTGATGGAAGAAACAAAGTTTTATCTGAATGGTCAAACTAGCGTACAAGACCGATACCGATACGAAGAAAAGTATCCGATTCTTGAGGCAAAGAGTTTTTCTGACAAAGGTAAGTTAATCGAAACGGCTAGCTATGTGCTTGAATCGACTTACCGTCGCCGTGCCATCGGCATACATCAACATTTTTTTGAAAACGGCAATCTCGCCCATGAATATCATTACGATGCTGCTGGCAAGATTTATCGACAAAAATCGTGGAATGAACAAGGCGCTTTGCGTAGTGATGACGAAGTGTTCGAAGATGGCTCCAGAAAAGCCTACCGCAAATAAACCCACTACAAATTGCCTACTACAGAATAGAACATCCAGATGACACATACCCATCTCAAACCTATCCATTTAATCACCCCTTTCATCGTGATTGTTTTATGGGGCATGAATTTTGTCGTGATTAAAATTGGTTTGAAAGGGATACCTCCATTATTGTTAGCGGCATTACGCTTTACCTTCGTCGCCTTCCCCGCCATTTTCTTTTTAGCCAAACCCAAGGTGGAACTGAAATGGCTAGTCATTTATGCGACAACAATTAGTTTTGCCCAATTTGCGTTTTTATTTTCTGCGATTGCGGTCGGCATGCCGGCTGGCTTGGCCTCATTAGTATTACAAGCGCAAGCGTTTTTCACTGTTGGTTTAGCGGCTTTAATTTTCGGTGATCGCTTAAAACCGAGCAATGTTATCGGCATCTTCATTGCGAGTCTTGGATTACTCTTACTTGGTAGCGCTAGCATCACAAACAGCGCTACACAAGTGAGTGTGGCGGGCTTTGGATTGACATTATGTGCAGCACTTTCTTGGGCGTGCGGCAACATCGTGAGCAAAAAAATGGGCGCAGTCAATATGCTCAGCTTGGTTGCATGGAGCGCCTTACTACCTATCATTCCCTTCCTATTGCTATCGTGTTTGATGGATGGCGTTACGGTAGTCTGGCATAGTCTGACGCACATTAGCTTGACTGCCGTACTAGCAATCTTGTATTTGTCTGGCGCAGCTAGCTTGATTGGCTATACTTTGTGGGGCAAATTATTAGCCGCGTTGCCTACGCACGTAGTGGCACCATTGAGTCTATTGGTGCCTGTCGTTGGGCTTACATCTGCATGGCTTATTCTGGACGAATCACTCAATCAAACACAAATGATTGGAGCGATGATTGTAATGGCAGGTCTATTATTTAATGTATTTGGTCAAAAGCTTATCGATGCTTTACGCAAAAAATGAAGGCGCTATTTGCGTGTGACATCGCTGCTCTTTAGGCCATGATCTCAACAAGATGCCGACGATTCTCTGGCGCGACAAATGGATCGGGCCAAAACTCAACAATTTTTTGAATTTTACCGTTCGCAACAGTGAAAAAGCTAAGTGCCCGCGCCCGCTGCACACCATCCGTTATCGACACATCACTAACAAGCTTCTCATGTTCAGCCACAATTTGATGCACCGTAAAAATCCATGGTCCATGCGCGGGATATTCAGCGTTCATTTTTGCGAAATTCTCTGCGCCACGAATACGCTCGCCAGATTGTGGCCACTCCAATACAAAATCTTCACTTAACACAGCACTCACAGAATAGAAATCATTGCTGGCCATCAGCTGCCAAAATTGTTCGACTAAGAATCGTGCTTGATCTGTCGAAGTAGTGTTTAATACTTGCTCGTTTTGCATCGGTATCACCTTTCACAACATCGCTAAGGGAACAAGGCTGTTATTGGCGTTTTTGTCGAGATTTCATTGGTATTATTATCGTCATGATCAACCCAAACGCAAAAATTGTCGCCTTCTATAACAACAATCGGTTTTATGCCGTTTCCTCGGGTTTAAAGCTCCATTGTGGGCTCAATAGAATCGTCAATACTGAAATCACCGTAATGAAAACCGATACCCAAAATGCGATTGAGGTATCACCAATACGCGAAGGATAAATACGCATGACCGCGCCAAGCCCGATTAAGTTGCCACCAGCAACCAGCACAGCAGAGGCATAATCATGAAAGCGTCGCGCTTTGTTTGCGCCACTTGCCCATTTTTGATGCGTGTTATAACTCGGCAAAGTTTCATGCGCATCGCCCAATTGTTCTAACGCAGATAAAAAGCGACGTAAATTCGTGATCGCGCGTTCCGCTTTATAATTAAGAAACGCTAAGCTTAGCGACGCGACTGGAAAGCCTAACATCAGCCATTCCACCGGCACTTCGCCTTTACTTTCATTCGACTTCAAGGCAACCAAAGCCGCCAACAAACTGACGACTAGTGTCACATACAATGCTAAGGCATGTTGACGTTGAGATATCCGTGCATTGACTTCTTGATAGGCCGCGATAAACCGATAATTTGCATCAACCGTCGAGTTCTTAGACATGATTTCTTCCTACTAAAGAAAAAAGCACCAAGTCTTGCTTCAAGCATTTGGTGCTCATTTAATTTGGCGCTCATTTAAGCTGCTATCGGTTTGCAATCTAGGATCTAGTGGCAAGCCATTTAAAATTGAACAATCTCGTACGTGCCTACGCACCTACAAACCTACTTAGCGCGTGCTTTGTGATTTACATTTAAAACTAGAAGTCGATACCGTGTCGACATTACCTTGTCCACAAGTGGCAATCGCTTGTTGCGACATGATAGAAATTTGTTTGCCGCTTTCTAGATTGCTTTCGCTAACCGAAATACATGCGCTTAAACTAATGGTCGCGAACACGATGCCTAGGCCAGAAATTACTTTTTTCATTTTTATTTTCCTTATTCAAGAGAGATGATTTTTTCATCGATGACGCTAAGCATGATTCGACTAAGCAATCACACTCAACGCATAAGATTAAAAGCATTTTAGTCGAACTATGGGTTTCAGTGTTACCTCGATACTTCGCTTGACACGATGATCTAACATCACCGTGTCAAGCGAACATGTACTTCAATTCGACATTACTTCAATCCAGCTTTACGACGAATATCCTCAGGGATAGCTTGCTTGTGTACCATAAAATATATGGTCTTCATGCGGATATAGTTTTTACTCATGTGCAAATGACCTTCAAACGGACCGCTACTGGTACCGTAACTATTTTTCGTTAAGAAGTAGGATTTACCTTGATCATCTTTGCTCATGCCAACGATATGCATACTGTGATCATCTGTACTGCGCCAATCGTCAAACGCTTCTTGTCTTGCATTCTGTGTCACGTCTTTCGCTTCATCGTCTAATACAGCAAAGCCTTCTTTCACATTAAAGCCTTTTTCACTTATATCACCACCCCAAGAAATGGTGTAGCCATTGGTCAAGGCATTAGTCATGATTCTTTCCATATCGTCGATAGGTACGTTCAAGAAGCGGCTATCATGTGACCAATTATCAGGAATTTCTAAGCGCATACGCTGATAAAACGGATGATGACTAAAACTAGTCACTTCGACATAATCATCTGGGTTAAGTTTCAAAACTTGGTCGCGGAAGGATTGTGGTGTGTGTAGCTTTCCTTCGTAGACGAAATTCGCTGGTGGCTTTCCGATGTAGGCATCTAAAATTCCTTCAAACGCAGCGCGCCAAGATTTGCTTGGTCGGCCCGACTTAATCACCGCGTCTAAAAATGCCTTCGTGGTCAATGCTAATTCGGCATGATCTAGGCGTGTTTCACCTTCCTTTAAACCGGTGTAATTCACTTTCGGAACAGCGCCATAACGACGCAACATTTCCATCGCATCGTGATTGTTACCGCCTTCCCAAAACGTCGCTTTACCTTGTACGCGCAAATACGCATCAGCCTTAAGTGGATAAGCATGACGAACGCCAAAGACCTCCGATAACTCAATTAATTTGCCGCCCTGACGCGCCACTTCACTTTCCATAAAAGAAGCGGTTGCAAAATTCCAGCAAGTGTTAGTACGCGCTTGGTCTTTGGCCGCAGTGCGTTGCGCTTCATGGGTAATGGTAAATGTCTTTTTGTTGCCAGCACTTGGGTTAGTGGCATTCGCTTGCTGCGCCAGTAGCGTCGTTGGCGCACAAATCAGAGTACAAGTCAGCGCACAAGAAAGCGCGCTCAAGACCGCGTTCAGTTTCAGTTTCATGATGTCCTTTTCTATTTATTCTACGAAATTCAGCGCCCAAACTGCATCACATACGGAACAGTCAAATTGCGCCCTGCGCATCATAACCCTATGCAAGCACAATGAATAGATAAGCAAATAGAAAACTGTTTAAACCAATCCAAGACGGAAGTGCAAAAACTTAATCAATCACCAAATCATTCCCCGAAGCGACAAAGCCCCAATAGATTTTCTGGATCAAGCAATCCCTGAATTTGCCCAGATAAATGTTTTTGCATCGGCGATGTATAACGCTGATAATACATTTGATTGTATGGACCGACGCCATGCTCGGCACTAAAACTGCCTTGATGACGCAACACCACTAAGTCATATATTTGATCACGAATTTGTTGAACAATGCGATCCGAGAATCCTTCTGCGGCATCACTTGGCCACACCAAATTGAAATGACAGCCACCATCAGCCCAATGTCCAAAGTCCATCACACGTATCCATGGATAGTGCGCATCGATCAGTTGCAAAGCTTGCGCCCGATAATCAACTAAATTCGAACGTGGCATAGAAATATCAAAAGCGATCACGCGCCCTTCATGTCTTAGCGCCTCGCTGATTGCATGGCGAATCCGCCAAAGATCTTTCGCTCGACCAATGACGGCATTTTCTACTACTGTCCCAAACAACTTCTCCAAACAAGTGCTTAATAGTGCATTGAGATCTAAACCGGTAGATGCATCAGCACGGCTACTGAGCTCGATCAATACACAATATTCCGGACAGGGTTCAGGATGAAATGGCTGGGTAATAGCAGGCACATGGCGCAAGACCGCATCCAGAGCGGCACCTGATATGCCTTCATAGGCAGATAAATACTCACCACAATCGCGTTCTAACACCTGCAATAATTCCAACACCGCAGACTGATCACGCGGCACGACTAAGGCCACTGCAGTTTGTTTTGGCAAATAATGAACCTGTAACACAGCACGCGTTATCACACCAAAGCTGCCGCTACTGCCAACAAACAAGTGCTTCAAATCAGGGCCTGTATTATTCTTGCGCAAAGCATGACGCAAATCTAATACTTGCCCCGCAGGTTCCATCAGTACAGCGCGTAAGCCAAGCAAATTTTGCCTAACATCACCATACTTAATCAACTTTGCACCACCGGTATTTGCAGCAATCATGCCGCCAACGGAAGGATTGGCAGCGAGGTCAATAGGAAAAAATAATCCATGTTCCTCTAATGCCTGATTTAACTCATGCAAACACAAACCTGCGTCCACCTCAACAGAGCGATTGACGACATCGATCGCAATATATTTTTTCAAGCGCTCCAGACTCAACACCAAAAATCGCCCGCTTCCATCTGGCGTGCTCGCAGCAACCAAGCCCGTATTCGCGCCTTGCAAAACTAGCGCTTGATGATGTTCGCGACACAAACGCACAATCTCAACGACCTGTTCGTGGCTATCTGGTCGCAATACCGCCAAGCTATCGCCTTGACCATAACGAGCACCTCGACAATATGGTCGACAATCAACGGGATCAGATAGAAATCCAATCTCGCCCAAGAGGTTTTTTAACTTAACGAATAGTGAGTTTTCGTGCAGCGTCATGGCTAGCGTATTTGATGAGGACATATCATTCACAATCAAGCCTCGGTATGACTTACAACATTCGAGTTTGCTGTCATTTTAAAAATACCCTGTGCATTGCTAGTATCAAATCCAAGATCTAAACGCGCTGGATTGGTGTCAGGAATCGTGTCACGACTAATCAATTCATAAAACGATCCCGGCACTTTTTTAAGAATTGTTCGACCATCCGCATCAATCAATTCACGCTCAACTAAGTCCGCTTTAAACGCCGTTTGGCGTACGCGACCAGAAGCAGAAATTTCGACTTTCTCTTTAATCGGACGCCCTAATTTCTTCTGCGCTTCACTTACCGCGATCACGTCTGCAACACGATCCGTCGCATGATTAAAGACGTTCCCTTCGGTTGCGATCCATGCCATTTCGGCTGATTCTGTGAGCAGCAATTCATAGTCCACTACAGTTGGCGCGCCATGTTGCCGTGCAAAACAAGCCAATAAGACCGGCATTAAATCTAGCGCTTGCGCCAGCTGCAAATGGCCATCACGTTCAAGTTCATGCAACAAAGTTATCGCAGTGGATGTGAGCGGATCTATCGACGTCCCTATCACTCGGCTAACAGCTTGTTGAAACGCCGTGGAAAATCGTTCTGGATGCAATTCACTGACAAAGAATTGAGAAATATTTTCAGGATCATCAAGATGCGCGTAAGAGCGCCCAGTCATTTTGAGTTTTTCTAATGGATAAACACCATTTAATACATAGCCAAGCGGCCGCAAAATTCTAGTGATGGCGACTTCACCCGCAGGTAAGCGCCCAGCATCAAACCAACGTACCGTGCGTAAAGCACCGTGATCTAGCATCACGCGCTCACCTCGCGAAGCGATCTCTTGCGTGTATTGTTGACCGCTAGGAACACGTTGTAATACACCATGAAACAACAACATATTCAAAGCCTGCGCTAATTCTGCGCGAGATACTTTATCAATCTCGCAGCGAGAAAATCGTATTGGAATATGCATTAAATTTACGAGTGCTAAAGCTTGGGTTTGACCTAATTGTTGTTCCAGCAAATGCATCAAATTGCTATTCATGAGTATGTCGCCTATGGTGATAGATTTCTTCATTCAATATTCACATTACTGTAGACAAATTGGCGCAGCAGTTCAAAGGAGTTAAAATCAATACTTAGTGAAAAAATGGAATACATATTATGCGTCGCAAAGTTCCTAGCTTAAATGCCTTGCTTGTTTTTGAGGCGGCTGCTCGCTTGCAGAGCTTTACCCAAGCCGCCGACGAACTCGCACTTACCCAAAGCGCGGTCTGCAAACAAATCGCGAATTTAGAAGACTGGCTGGGCCTTGCCTTGTTTGCACGGGTAAAAAAACGTGTGCAACTCAGTAGTGCTGGGCGTGACTATGCAGAAAAAATACGCCGACATCTCGATAAAATTGAACGCGACACCTTAGAGTTGATGGCGCACAAAGAAGGTGCAGGCGTGTTAGAGCTCGCAGTCATCCCAACCTTCGCAACACAATGGCTGATTCCTCGGCTGGCCGAATTCCAACAATTACGTCCTGACATCACCGTCAATCTGAGCACCAGAACCAGTGCATTTCTTTTTCCGGATTCGTTATTTCATGCCGCGATTCACTCTGGCAATGCGGTGTGGCCTGGCACCAAAGGCGATTATTTGATGGCAGAGGATCAGGCGATTCCTGTGTGTAGTCCGCAATTATTACGAAAGTACTTGGGCAGAAAAAAACAAGCAAACCTGCAAGACCTTGCACAGATGCCATTGCTTCATCTGAGCACACGATTAGAAGATTGGCGTCGATGGTTCGATCTACACCAGCACGAAAATGATATCTGTGCCGTCAATGGCGCGCGCTACGAACTATTCACGATGTTAATCGAAGCAGCGATTGCCGGCTTAGGTGTGGCCTTGATTCCACATTACATGGTCAAGAATCACTTAGATAATGGTAAATTACAAATACCTATTGATTTAAGTCTCCCCGAACAGACTGGCTATTACTTGGTTTATCCCGAAGAAAACAGCAATTTACCAACACTGCAAGCATTTCGATCTTGGCTATTGTTGCAAACTGGGCAAACTGGGCAAACTGGATCAGCGACGCAATAGGCAAATCAAAATAATCAATCTAAATGAATCAAATCAAGTAAATCCACGCCTGCCACAAATAACTTGTTAAAATTCATTAGCATTTCAAACACTCACCTAATTACGCGATACTTATGAAAAAAATTCTCGGTTTTTCACTGTTAGAAGCTATGGTTGCTGTCGCAATTATTGCAATTTTGGCGGCGATGGCTTTGCCGTCTTACTTATTCAAAATCATTCGCGAACAAATTGAAACCTCGATTCCCTTAATCGAGATCGCAAAAACACCAATCGCAACCGCATGGAAGACCGAACAAATTTTTCCAGTCGATAACAATGCCGCTGGTTTACCACCACCTGAAAAAATCGTCAGTAACTATGTGACTAGCGTGACCGTTGAAGATGGCGCAATTCACATGAAGTTTGGCAATCGCGCCAACAAATCTTTAGAAAATAAAATTTTAACTTTCCGTCCTGCTGTCGTCACTGATGCCCCAGTTGTGCCTATCACTTGGATTTGTGCAAACGCTGGCGCGCCAGACAAGATGACATTAAAAGGCACCGATAGAACAACGATTGATCCACAAAATTTGCCACTGATCTGCCGTTCTCGTGATAAACCAAAGCCTTAAGTTCGCTAAACAATAATCCAGACTAAGTACAAAATATAAGGGGTAACAAATTTTCATTTGTTACCCCTTATTATTTACCCCAACATATTGGGACAGTAAGACAAGTTACTGCCTCACCTACTACTCAATTAAAACTTGTGTTCAAAGTTCACACGTAACGCCATATTGGTTTTTGAGGTATTTGTACGAACCAATGAACCGCTAGCATCGGTGTAGGTGCTAGAAGAGAAGTTATCCTGATGCAGCGCATTACCCAAGGCAACGCGTACATTCGACTTATTATCAAACTTCCACAACGCGTATACGTCTAATACTCGCTTTGGAATGCCGTAACTACTTTGATTAACAGAGATACGTACTGGACCCGCATTTTGGAAACTTAAATTACCGCCCAAAGTTAAGGGCACATCATCGAGCTTATAATCAACGCCAAAGTTCGCACTGACTGGTGTTTGTGAATCTAAACGATTGTTCGGACCCGGCACCGAATTAACTGTTGAAGAGTTAAACGCCAAATTGGCACGGAAATCGATTGCTGGAGCGTCTTCCATTAAGCTACGCAATGGGAACTTCGCATCAAACTCAACGCCGCGTGTCGTCGCCAAACCATCATTGGTTGGCATTGCCACCCAACGGCCGTCGTTGACAATCGATGTGCGCGTAAAGTCTTCAATTCGACGCAAGAAGAAATTCACACTCAAGATACCGCCATCGGTTAAATAGTGCTCAAATCCCGCATCTAAGCCCCATGCCAATTCTGGTTTCAAGTTTGGATTACCCATATTGTCTGGGCTCGTTGCACTATTATTCGTCGATAAGAAACGACGTGGTACCAAACGACTTGTGTCTGGTGCTTTGTAAGTACGTGTAATACCTAATCGTACTTGATCATTTTTACTGCCAGGAATTTTGTACAAGGTTTGCAAAATTGGACTCAAGACACTGGAGCGATTTTTGATTTCTGCGTAAGTATTACCTTTGCTGCTGGTATCAATGCCTTCCCAACGCACACCTGCATAAATCGACAAGTTCTTCGTGTAATTCCATTCATCTTGCACGAACAATGCCAAGCGATTGACATTTGCAGAATATTCTTCATCTGCATTAAACGCTGTAATTGGGCCTGTGCCAGTGATCACATCGCGACGGGTATTGCTATCGCTACGCTTACTGTAACCGCCATCCCAACCTGCAGCTAAGGCATGATCTTCGACAAATGGCGCAGTGTATTTGCCACCATAGGTGAAACCATTATCGGTATTTTCTGAACTATAAGTGCGCACTAAAGTTTGCGATACCCCTTTTGCATTGGAATTATTATCACCTTCACGTTGATTGTAATTCGCACCAAAACGGACATCGAGTTTGGCGCTATCGGCTAACTTGCGCACATAGGTTAAGTTAGTACGGATAGAAGTGCTGTCGGAACGATTGTTTGAATATTCATCCAAGAACAATGGCTTTTCACCAATCAAAGTATCTGTCGTTTGCTGATTGCGGTTAGTAAAGCGGTTGGCATTCACAAAGCTTTGCGAAGTGAGCATATCACCGTTATCTAACACCCAGTTAATACGTGGTGAGATACCGATAGATTGAAATTTTCCTTCACTTTCGGTATTCGATTTACGCGACAAAGTGACTTGACCTTTGTTGTCAGTAAACACTTCGGTACTCGAGTCTGGACGGCCAAATTCACCATGATTCACATTACCCGACACCGAATAAGACATCTTGCCGACTTTGTCAGACAATTGCAAACTGGCATTCACACCTGGTTTGCCATTTTCTTCGCTGAATCCAAACTTCAATTCGCGCTGAGCAGTAACGATCGCTTTTTTCAATACGATATTAATTGCACCAGCAATCGATTGCGTACTTAATTCAGCGGTGGCGGCACGAATCACTTCGATACGTTCAATATTGTCAGGCGCTAACGAATCTAAAGAGAAACCCGGTGGACTAGGTTCGCCATTGAGCATAATTTGTGTATAACCCGCACCCAAACCACGCATACGAATCGCACCACCACGGCCTTGCACACCACCGATAGTAACGCCAGGCAAACGCTTCAATACATCACCGATGTTGGTATCACCATAGCGAACGATATCCTCTTGCGTGACCACGATCTTACTTGCCGTATCTTGACGACGCTCGTCATATCCTTTGGCACCACTGATTTGAACTTTTTGTACAGCGCCAGTTGGTGCTGCTGGCGTGGCCGCTGGCTTGGCAGGTGCCGTTTGCTTTTGTTTCGTTTTATCAGCTTCTTCTTGTGCTTGTTGAGCATGCGCTGTCGAGCCATAAGCTAACAATACAGACAAAGGAATCAAAGCCAAACGAAAATGCGAAGGAACAGAGAACATATAAATACCAAGAGTTAATGAAAGATAAAGCTTCGACTTGTGGACAGTGCAGAAAGTTCAGCACCATACCCAAAAGGAAACACTTTGATACAAAAGCTGGGCAGATAGAAACATAGAAAAACCTAGTGAAACATAGCGTCAAATATTTCGCTAAATTTCGCTCAATTCTCAATGTATGCAAGCCTCAATTGCTAACTCACTTGCTTATTTGCTAGCGGCAAAATACATCGAAAAATCGAAAGTCGCGCATTATACCTTGATGCGCGACTTTTGCTTTGGCTTGATTGGCTTGACCGACAAGGCAGTAATTGATGAGAGGATAGGAGTGATAGGTATAACAGAAATATAGAAATAGGATTAGAAATAGTATTAAAAACAGACTTAACAAGTCCGCCTCTAAGAATCAAGTTAAGCGATGCGCTGCAATGCGTCCAATAAAGGGTGGCAAGCGTCAGCAACCCGATCAATGCTCTGTTCGCGTAAGGCATTCAAATCAACCGTGGTATCCGACTGCATACCTGCCCAAGCTAGCAATGCCTGACATGCCTGTGGGTGATCAAACAATCCATGTAAATAGGTGCCTAATATTTGATCATCAGGCGAACGAGTGCCCTCTTCTTGCACTCCATCTTCTGCATCAATCATAAATGCAGGCAGGGTCTCGCTGCTGGCGTAAGTAACGCCCATATGAATTTCATAACCCTCTACTTTGGCGGTCTGATCTTTTCCAAACAAACAATAGCCGCTTACCTCTTGCAAACGCTTTTCTTTAGTCAACTCAGTCGTAATATCGAGCAAACCTAATCCGATCGAATCGCCAACTTTGCCTTCAACGCCATGCGGGTCACTGACGATTTGACCCAACATTTGATAACCACCGCAAATACCAATGAGCTTGCCGCCATAGCGCAAATGTTTTTCTAGTACGGCTTGCCAACCTCGTTGTTTCAAAAACTCTAAGTCATCACGGGTATTTTTACTGCCAGGAAGAATAATCAAATCAGCGGGTGGAATAGGATGATCAGGGCCAATAAACTGCAAATCAACCTCGGGATGCGCACGTAGTGCATCAAAATCGGTGTGGTTGGAGATGCGTGGTATCGCTGGCACGATGATCTTATATTTGCCAGTTCGATTTTGCTTAATTTGTATCGCATCTTCTGCATCAAGCATCAAACCATGCAGATAAGGCAGTACCGCTAAAACCGGCTTACCCGTCTTTTGTTCTAGCCATTCCAAACCCGGCTCCAACAATCGAATATCACCGCGAAAACGATTAATTACAAAACCAATGATGCGATTTCGTTCTGATTCAGATAAACATTCAAGCGTCCCAATAAAATGCGCAAACACACCACCTCGGTCAATGTCTGCCACCAAGATCACTGGGCAATCAACTGCTTCGGCAAAACCCATATTAGCAATATCGCGCGCGCGTAAATTCACTTCAGCTGGACTACCCGCGCCTTCAACGATGATGCTGTCGTATTGCTGCTGTAAGCGCGCATACGATTCAAGCACTGCCGACATCGCGACAGTTTTATATTGATCATAGTCACGCGCATCCATATCGCCCCGCACTTTGCCGTGCACCACAATTTGCGCTCCCATATCCGACGAGGGTTTAATCAAAACCGGATTCATATCGGTATGCGCGGGCAATCCTGCCGCTTGCGCTTGCAAGGCTTGCGCTCGACCAATCTCACCGCCATCGGCAGTCACCGCACTATTTAATGCCATATTTTGGGGTTTCATCGGAACCACTTTGACACCTTGCCGATGCAATAAACGACACAGCGCAGCAACCACGGTAGTCTTGCCTGCATCAGAAGTCGTGCCTTGCACCATTAAAGTTTGTATATTCATGATTCGAGTTGGGATTGGTTCTGCGTTAAATTTATTTAATTAGTTTAGTTCGTGCTTCGCTTTTAGATCATGGTGCAAGTTCAACTTCATATCCTACAATTCTAAATCTCAGCGACTGAAAACAAAGCTGCGGTCGCCGCATAATTCGACGGAAAATAGGCATGAAAATACGTCGCTCGCAGTTGCCCAATTTGATAAATCGCCTCGCCATTTTCCTGCGTCTTCTGTTTAATCGTATGCGCACTTGCGCTCAATGGGCAATCAAAAGTCGAATAATGAAAGGTGTGACCGCGCAATTCGCCATGCTGAGTGTCCCAACTTTGCATACCAAGCGCAGCTAAGCGTTTCTGCATTCGAATTTGACCTGGAATTAATCCCGCCATCGGCCACTGTTTCCCCTCCAAATCCACCAAGGATTCAGCCAAACTAATCATGCCACCACATTCTGCATAAATCACCTTACCAGCTTGTTGAAAAGCATTTAGGGAGCTTAGCCAGCAATGCGCTTGACTCAAGGTTGCGGCATGTAATTCTGGATAGCCTCCGGGCAAATACAAGGCATCCGCATTTGCTGGTATTGCTTGATCTGCTAAAGGAGAAAAGTAATCAAGCTGCGCCCCCATCTGCTCTAAAGCCAGTAAATTTGCTGGATAAATAAACGCAAAAGAAGCGTCGCGTGCTATCGCGATACGTTTCCCAGCTAACATTTGCGGAACATCTGCGATAGGCGCATCCTCATCTAGCAACTGCATTCTCGGAATGACCTGCCATGCAGCCATGTCGACAGTCAAACTATCGGCCATACGATTTAAGATTTGATCTACACCGCCCACTTCATCAGGCAATACCAAACCGAGATGGCGCTCAGGTAATGCTTGCTCTTGTCGACGCAGACTTGCCAATACGGGAATATCGCGCAAAGCACTTTCTATCATCGACAAGTGTCCATCAGAGGCAATCCGATTTGCTACTACACCAGCTAATTGAACTGGTCCAAAGTCACGCAAACCCAGTGCCACCGCACCCACAGTCTGCGCCATTGAAGAAGCGTCGATCACTGCCAATACAGGTACTCCAAAAGCATTCGCTAAATCGGCTGAAGACGGGGTACCGTCGTACAAACCCATCACGCCCTCGATCAAGACCAAATCAGATTCTTGCGCAGCTTGTTTCAACATGGCTCGGCAGGCTGGTAAACCTAATAGCCATAAATCCAAAGAAAATACTCGGCTACCACATGCTTGTTGCAGCATCATAGGATCAATAAAATCCGCGCCCGTCTTAAACACACGTACGCGCTTTCCTTGCTGCGTGAAGTAGCGCGCTAGCGCTGCTGTGACCGTCGTTTTCCCCTGCCCTGAGGCAATCGCCGAAATCATGACTACTGGCGCCAACGACAGAGAGGCTGATGGATTCATATAAACCTATTCAAAAACTGGGAACAAGAAAAAAGAGTACTTTTAGCGCAACGCAAGCACTTCTCTGCCATCTAGGGCAATTAACTTAAACCGGGATACTTGGAAGAAATAACACCTGATCGCCGTGCACAAATCGTTCAATCGGATGCGCCAGACATAGACTAAGGTTTTCAACAGTCATCACTTGTGCTTTATCGCCGCACAGATATGAGCCATCGGGCATCATCAACAAGGCATGCGTGGCGACCCCATACGATAAATTTAAGTCGTGACTGACCATCACAACCGCCTTATTCTCATTCTTACATTCGCGCGCCAAAATTTGCATCACACTGACTTGATGGCTTAAATCGAGTGCATTGGCTGGCTCATCTAATAATAACAAGCCCGCATCTTGGGCAAGCAAGGCGGCAATCGCTACACGTTGGCGCTCGCCACCCGAAAGGCTGCGCACGTCTCGTTGTGCCAGCTCTTCAACGTCCAGTAGACGTAAAGCTTGCAAGGCGATTTCATGATCTTGGGCGGTTTCCCAATAATGCGTGTCGTGATATGGATGACGCGCGCTCAGCACGGTTTCAATGACGCGATAAGCAAATGCATCGACGCGAGATTGCGACAAATACGCACGCTCCTTGGCGAGCTCTTCCAAACTCCATTCGCGTATATCTTTGCCGTGCAATTGAATGGTGCCAGATTCAATTTCTCGTAAGCGCGCGAGCGAACGCAATAAGGTACTTTTCCCTGCTCCATTACGTCCGATCACACACCAACACTGACCTGCTTGCACTTGCCAATCCAAATCGCGCAATAAAGTTTTAGCACCGACAGACAAGCATAATTGCTTCGTGCTCAATAAGTTTGCGCACGATTGATCGGCACTGAACAGATTTTGTGCCTGCATCATCTTCTCCTTAACTGATGTAGCTGTATCAAAAATACAGGAACACCGATGATGGCGGTAATGACTCCCACAGGTAATTGCTGGGGCGCGACCACTGTACGTGCCAATGCATCAGCACAAACCAAAAAACTACCACCTGCCAAACTCGCTACTGGGATCAATAAGCGATGATCGGGACCAAGAGCAAAGCGACACGCATGTGGAATAATCAAGCCGACAAAACCTATACTGCCAGCCGAACTAACCGCACTTGCAGTTAATAACGCTGCACATACAAATAAAGTTTTTCTCAAACGGCCAATATTGATACCTAAAGCACTGGCATTATCCGCGTGCATGGCGGCAATGTTGATTGCGCGTGCATTTTTCATCATCAATGCTGCAACCGATAACAAGATTAGCCACGATAGATATCGCGGTTGGGTATTCGACAAATCGCCTATCATCCAAAACACCATGCCACGCAAACTGCTATCTGGCGCGATCGATAGTAACAAGGTCACCACGGCACCACAACCTGCCGCCACGATCACACCAGTCAATAACAATAATGGAGCACTTCCCTCGGAACTACCTGAGCCGCGCAAATCACGGTATGCGAGCATAAACAGCAAAGCGGCAACCGAAATCGCACCGCCAAACGCCGCAATATCCACCATTGCGCCAACACCAAAGAACAAGATTGTCGCGAGTGCGCCCACCGAAGCGCCGCCCGACAATCCTAATACATAGGGATCAGCCAATGGATTCCGTAATAGTGCTTGCATCAACACCCCAGACAAAGCAAGCGTGGCACCAGTCACAAAACCCGACAATGCACGCGACAAGCGTAAATCCAACACACTACTTGCTAGGCTTGATGATTGCCCTTGCAACAAGTCAAACAAGGCTTGCCACAATTCGCGCAGAGACAGTGGAACAGAGCCGATTAGACATGCAAACACGATGCTCACCAAGGCGAGCAGACACATCGCTAGTATCAAACTAGTTGCGCGTTTTTGTGTCTGAATTCTCACCTGTGGCGTCCTCTTATCTAGGTTCTACCGGATGTTAGACATCCTATCAATACCTTGATTTATTTAAAGCCGTAGCTTAATCCAAGGTAGAAGTTAGATTCTGGCGTGCGGTAGTTGCGTGCCAACTCATACTCTTTATCAGCGACATTATTCCAACGCGCCAGTAATTGCCATGAGGTGCTCAACTTATACGTTGCGATCAAGTTCACAATGCCATAACCGGCTAGACGATTGCGATTTGCTGGATCATCGTAGCGCTCACCAGAAAACACACTTTCTGCACCCAAGGTCAAATCACCCATACGATAATCGACGCCTAAACTACCGTGCTGCTTGGCACGACGTGCCAAACGTTTTCCAGTGGTGTCATCAGTCGGATCTTGAATATCCATCGTGCCACGTAGATTCCACTGGCCTAATCGCGCCGATGCGCCCAAGGTAAAGCCAGATAAAGTCGCCTTATTGACGTTATACGCGCAACCATAGCGATGCGTTGCCACTTCGACTGGGCATGGATTTGTACTGACCAATAAATCAGTGATTTTATTCTGATAATAAACCGCGCTCAATTGCCACACATTGTCGTCATAGAACAAACCTGCTTCAGCATTTTTACCAAGTTCAGGACGATTCGAAGCTACGCCAAAACCAGGGTAATACAGTTCATTGAAAGTAGGTGCTCGGAAGCTAGTACCATAGCTCGCATTGACGCGCAAAACATCGGACAATTTATAGCCGTAAGCAATGCTGCCCGTGCTATGTTTGCCGTATTGAGAGCTGTCATCGACTCGTCCACTCAAACTGGCCAAATGCGCATCTTGTTTCATGGTGTAAGCCAATGCGTAGGACTGCGTATCACGCTTACCACTGATGCCTGCGGTATTGGTGCGTACGTCTTCCTCTCTGTCCTCAAAGACAAATTGCAATACGTCTTTGCCGAAGCTAACATCATTCTGCCAAGTCCAACCGCGTTGCTTTGTATCCGCATTGCCTTTGCCGTAAGAAGCGTCGGTGTACACGCGATCTGTGTTGCGAG
The DNA here is from genome assembly GCF_014652415.1 of Affinundibacterium macrobrachii. Lineage (GTDB taxonomy): Bacteria > Pseudomonadota > Gammaproteobacteria > Burkholderiales > Burkholderiaceae_D > Undibacterium > Undibacterium macrobrachii. Next base: position 171,145 of record NZ_BMYT01000004.1, on the reverse strand, counting down.
AGAGCTGCAAGCTAGAGTTCCAGTTGGGTGCTAATTTCGCTTTCGCATAGCTCGCAACATTGTCAAATTTTTGCTGACCACGATCTTTGTAACTTGGTCCGGCATCAAAATCGACATCTAAAGTGCTTTGTACAAAATTCACACCTAGCGTCAACGCAGAGTTGAGCTTCCATGCCAAATTACCGTTAAAGCTTTTTTGTGTATAACCATCTTTATCGGCGTTGTAGGTGAAGGCACCTGATGCGGGTTTCGATGCAGAAAAACCGTCGCTACTCTCTTTAGCAGAATTCAAACTATATTGAAAATCACTCGCAGACGAGCCGAAAATACCAGCTTCGTATTTACGCAGATGATTGCTGCCCATGCCAACATTCAAGCTAGTACGTGATTGTGGACCCGATTTTTTTGTAAATAATTGAATCACACCGCCCATTGCATCGGCACCGTACAAGCTAGATAAAGGGCCATAAACAATTTCAATACGCTCAATTTGCGACAAAGGAATACTGCTCCAAGTTGCGCCACCCGTAGTTGATGAGCCGATGCGCACACCATCAACAAACACGACACTTTGTGAGTTCGCTGCGCCACGAATAAAAACCGATGACACTGAGCCTGCGCCACCGGTCCGAGAAATCTCGATACCACGTTGTTGCTGCAATAAGTCAACGATGCTAGTCGCACCGGATAAATGAATTTGCTCTGCGGTGATGACGACATTATCAGCCAACACGTCTTTCGCAACTTGCGGTTGACGCGTTGCAGTAACTAAGACTTGCGCTTGGCTGTCTTGCGCTTGTGCAGAAATAGATGGAGAAAAGCAGGCTGCTACAGCCAATGCCAGACAAATAGGTTTGCAATATTGAGTCATAATAAATACGTGATTGCGCAAAGTCGCTCACATCCTGTGATGAAAATTAGCAGGTCATAAGCCACCGAGATCCCCGTTGGGTGCTTAAATACAAAGTATGATTTGAATGAGTTCAAGCAAACCAAACAATGCTGGTTCGCAGGTTTCAGCTGAAATGATTAATTCTATGAACTAGTTTTTCGCAAAACTAAAATCAGAAAAAACATCAGCGAACATCCCCGTTCGCAATACTTCACTTATCTTGGCCGGTATCCGGGCTGACAAACATCACCATCACACCTTCCCATGCCGAAACACAGTGGCGATGAAGGATGGCTGGTCTAATCTCAACAAAATTAACTATCCAAAGCAGTTAAGTATGTAGATACGATTAGACGTTTGTACACCGTTGCGGGGGCAGCACACGTATGCAAATTGCATTGTGTTTCCCGTTTAACTGCCGACAAGACTATGTCGGCGGGCACCAAAACACGCGCATTTTAGCCTTTAAACGCGGGAAGGACAAGGACGCATAGTAATTCCTTAAGCCAAATCAACTACTTAGGGTCCTTATTCCCTCTGCACTATGACGCAGCAAAAACTCAGCAAATTGCTACAACACCAAGCTCAATTGCCTAAAGACTGGTATAAAAATTACCTGTGTTTATACATCGTGTAGAAATAAGCAATGCACACTGCGCCAACGCCAATCACCGTCTGCAGCAAAATGGTCTGAAGCGTCGCCACTCCATTAAATCCGAACACATCCAAGACCGCTACGCCCTGCGCTTGAGTTGCTACATATAATCCAAACAAATAAAGTGACATAAAAGTTTTTGCGGTATTGGTCAGCTTTCCCAAGCAACAAGCAACAGCCGACATACTGAACAATCCAACTAACAAAGCCAAGGCCAGCAAAGGCGACACAAAACTTAGTCGAAACAGAATCACACCGGTCAACAATAATCCCAGCACCATCGTCGCAACCCACTGTCTAAAGTAGCGACGAACTGCTCCACCTTTCACTGCGGCAGTCATGCTTTCTATCGCGGCTTGAAAATCGCGCGTGCTTATGTCGCTGATTAATATGCCCCAAAATGCGAGCGAAAAAATCGCCAAACCAGACAAGGCATCGACACTAAGGAGTGCGCTGAGTAAGGTAAAAACCACAATCGCAACAATCGCAGATGGCGCGTTCACTAAAGTCAGAGCGACGTCCGCAACGATCTGACCAGCAAAGTTAGCCGACTTGGCAGACCACATCAAAATGGGTTGTACTTGTTTCGCTAAAGGGCGCGTCCATCCGTTCAGTAATTCCAATGGCGTGCGGCGTTTTCTCGCATGCGACTGTTTTACTTTATCGGGAGAATAGCGATGAAACAATACAAATGCTGGTAGTAGTAGGCAAAGCGCCAAAGCCGCCGAACTCAAGCGCATAAACAACATAGGGTTGGTCCACATATCCACCGGCAGACTAATCGGTGTAATCAAAGGATTAAAAGTGCTAGCACCAAGTGAAAAATTATTGGTCAACAAATGCGTTTTCAAAACAACGATGGTGCTTACCAAGCCACTAAAATCTGCTAGTAGCCACGCTGAAATCAAACCCGCGTTCATATCGGCGATTTTGGTGACGATCGATACTTGAAATACCCATGCGATGAAATATAAAAAGTCACCGGCTTTCCCCATCAACAGCGGAATGCTGTCAAACAAGATCGCCGCACTCGCCGCAAAAACAGCCATCGGCCCCAATACAAGCAAGTAAGTTTTTACATAAACAAGAATTTGTATTGGGCCATCACCACGTATCGCGTGCAATACCATAATCGAACACATCGCGACCATCGCCAACGACAAGATATATGCGACACCGCCTAAGCAGCGACTAATTAGAAACAAACTATTACTCACTGGCGTTGCGGCAATAACACCGCCTATACCACTCCGAATATCTTCGACGATGCGTCCACGTACCAAATAAAAACCTATCAAGGCCATTAAAAAACTCAGCAAACTCGCACTTCCCATTGCCAATGCAGAACTCGTATACAACACGCGTGCTTGATTTATCGCCATCAGGCTAGAACCTGTTTTGGGATCAACAATCATTGCCCAACTTAGCGCTACCATCAACATCACAGCAAACAATGTACTAAGCCTGCGCATCCGTAATCGCACTTCATTGCGCGACAATACCAACAATAAATCCATCGTTTGTCGTATACCTGACGACCGTCTAAACTGAAAAGTTGATTGAGATTGGTAGCTGTCAGCTTGAACCGCAGCTTTCGGTGTTTTAACAGCAGCAATTGATTCGCGCATCATGCCACCTCTTGCAACGAATAACGTTGGGCCATCAGCGCATCCTCTAAATTAGGCAAGACCATCACGGCATCACTATGCGGTTGAGTAGGATGGGCAATCCGCAAAGTCATCAAACTATGCTGACGCTGCGCATGTAATACCTGCCAATTTTGGCGCAGATGTTCGGCATCGGCAATCGGTAACTGCAAAGACCAAACCTTGCCGCGTGCCTGTTCTATCATATTGTCTGGTGTATCGAAACCAATTAATTTGCCATTGCGCATAATTGCTAACTCACTCGCAACACTCTCCACATCAGACACAATATGGGTCGACATGATCACCAGTTTTTCGTTACCCAATTCACTGAGTAAATTGCGAAAACGTAAGCGCTCTTCTGGATCTAAACCTGCAGTTGGCTCATCCACCACCAAGATATCTGGATCATTGAGTAAAGCTTGTGCAATACCTAAACGACGTCGCATACCACCAGAAAATGCAGATGCAGAGCGTTGCGCATGCTCCGTTAAATTCACCAACTCAAGTAAGTAATGAATCCGCTCGGGATCACGCACACCTTTTAAGGCAGCAAAATACTGCATGAATTCGAGTGCACTCAAATTCGGATAAACACCGAAATCCTGTGGCAAAAAACCTAGGCGTGTACGAATTGCATCGGGATGTTTGAGAATATCAATACCTTGAAACACTATCTGACCACTGCTTGGTTTAGTTAATGTCGCGATCATTTGCATCAAGCTCGTTTTGCCCGCGCCATTATGTCCAATCAAACCGACAACGCCACGTTGCAACTGCAAACTAACATCATTCACAGCAGTCACATTCGTTCCATATTTTTTTACGACATTCCGTATCTCTAGCATCACACACCTCCTGTAAATTGAACTCTGTCGCAAGAAAAAAGAAAGCAAAAACAATTAATGAGACAGATCGATAGAGTCACAATAAAGCAAGCGATTCAAACGGATAGGCGCTTTCAGACGAAACGCACAAAACTAGGAATAGAGCGCACTTTTTCTACATCAATCAGATTACTAAGTGGTTAAAAATCATGCCGTCAACAGACTCAAAACAAATCGGCTTTTTTTGGATGAATTGTGGGTTGGCGTTAGCGTAGTTCTAAGTTGGCATAAAGTTAGCTCTAAGTTATTTGGAACGACGAACCAACTTAGCTGTGGGCTGCTGATCACTTAGCTTTCAGTCAATTCCAACGATCGGTATTTCAAAAAAACATCAAATCCACAAAAAATTGCTTCTTTTCAATTTTTACATCCAGCTTTTCAACACTCGACGAGGGAAATAAGGCAAAATCAAAAGCACACCTAGTGAATATATTTGATGCTAACAAGCCATCCGTCTGTCTGACTCATGTCCGTTCCTCAATTCAGATTTTTAGAGCACGAATCCTTTGGCCGTCGACTGTTAGGTCGACTATTGCCTTTGATCGTTTTGATAGGCACGGGAATCGCTACCGAACTTATTCTTTTCGAAGAGCGCAGCAGACAAGCAAGCCTCGATCAACAAAAAGTCATTAGTAACGCCGGCGAAGTTAGAGCTATTCTTGAATCAGAACTAAATGCCACTATCCACTTGGCCTCAGGCCTAGTCGCCTTTATTCAAGCGAATAAGGGTACTTATAAGTTAGAAGAAATTGAACCTTGGCTAGTTAGCCTACAGAAGCAAGAAGCGAGTATTCGCAATATTACGCTTGCCCCCGCCAATCGCATTCAAACCATCGTCCCACGTCAAGGAAACGAATCCGCAATCGGCATGTATTTTCCCGACAATGCCCAGCAATGGCCAGCGGTGGAAAAAGTCATCCTCAGTAAGCGCCCTGCTTTAGCTGGACCATTTGCCTTGAAACAAGGTGGCATCGGTTTAGCCTACCGTGTACCGGTGTTTTTGCAAGATGGCCAATATTGGGGCTTAGTCAGCACGATACTTGATGCTGAATTAGTTTTTGCAAAAGCCAAGCGACGGGGTGAAGAACTGCAATTGCAATTTGCCGTTATCGATCTTGATTTAGCGCCAGATGCAAAGCCATTGTATGGAAATATCACCGCACAGCAAGATATTGTCAGCCGCTTAAAAGTGAATGCGCCAGGCCGTCAAATTGAAATCCATGCGGTGCCTCCTAGCAAGCAAAATCAATTCTTTACGCACATTCAGCGCTTTGCCGGCTGGTCAGTCGCCATAATTCTGAGCGTCTTGATCGCCAAATCATTTCAATTTTATCGCCGACAATCACGCTCGTATTTTGCACTAAATGAGAGTCAACAACGATTTATGCGCGCCTTTAATACGGCACCGCAAGGTATGGCTTTGGTCGATGAAGATGGCTTATGGATTAGTGCAAACCCGATGCTGTGCCAAATTCTTGGCTATAAAGAATCCGATTTACGCAAAATTTCCCTCGCCGACATCGCCCCCGATTTGGCGATTCAAAATCTACAGCGCGAATGGAAATCACAGAATAATAGTAGTTTGCAATACGAACTCAATTTAAAACATCGCAATGGAAGCGAAGTCACTTGCCTGCTCAGCCTCGCTCTGATTGATTATGAAAAATTAGAGAAAGCGTATTGGATTTTTCAAATTATCGATATCAGTCGACGGGTCGCCGCGGAAAAGCAAATACAAGCCAATGCGGAATATACTCAAGCAATCTTAAATAATGTTGCAGAGGGAATCGTTTGTACAAGCGCTAGCGGTGTCGTACTCAGCATCAATCCCGCTGCAATCAGCATCTTAAAATTTCCTGACGAGAGTTTCCTGCACATCGATTTCTTGCAACTCATATGCGGCAAAGAAAACCACCAATTACTGGCGGAAGTGGCGCAATTTATTCAAGCATCGACGGCAATTGAACTGGAGGAAAGTGAGACCGAATCGGCTTACTTCAAACGTGAAAATGTCATCAAAGATTATTTAGGAAATGATATTCACATTGAATTTAGTATTTCCTTCACACGACAAAAGAACCAGACCGATGTGATATTTGTATTACGAGATATTAGCGAACGCAAATACTTAGAGTTGATGCAAAGTGAATTTGTTTCCATCGTCAGTCATGAGCTAAGAACGCCATTAACGTCGATTATTGGCTCACTAAAGTTGATTGAAGGTGGCATTTTTGGGCATTTGCCGGATTCCTTAGCACGCATGATCCATATCGCTTTGCAGAATGGCCAGCAGCTTGCCCTGATTATCAATGACATTCTTGACATGGATAAATTAGTCGCAGGCAAAATGGACTTTAAGCTCGAAGAATTGAGTGCCAGCACGCTAGTGAGATCTAGTATAGAAAATAATCAAAGCTACGCCCGACAATATCAAATCAACTTTGAATTTGATCAGCCGGAACAAGACTTCATAGTAAATGCAGACGCGCAACGCGTACTTCAAGTGATGTCGAATTTATTGTCGAATGCTGCCAAATTCTCACGTGCAGGAAACAAAGTGGAAGTCAGCATTACGCGACATGCAGATCAGCTTAAATTCACGGTGCGAGATTACGGTGAAGGGATACCGCAACAATATCAAGATCGCTTATTTAAGAAATTCTCGCAAGTCGATGGTAGCAGCACGCGTCGCAAAGGCGGCACGGGTCTTGGTCTATCGATTTGCAAAGAGATGGTAGAGAGAATGCAGGGAGAAATTGGATTCAATTCGATTGAAGGACAAGGTTCAAGCTTTTACTTCACTCTACCTATCGTCAATGCTAACAATAAACTACCCACGTCTTCGAACTAGACACTTACTTCGCAAAAGAAAATTTCGATACAATAATTCAATACAAAAAAAAACGGTGAGCTTTGCTTGTAGCAAAGGCTCACCGACTATCTTACTCAACTACTTGTTTGCTGAATTAATGTGTATTTTCACAAACCAGTATGTGAAGTAATCAAAGCCTTCATTTTTGCCACGTCGGCATCCATCACCTCAAATCGCTGTGGCAAACTTTCAATATTTTCGAAGCCTGCTGGGCGCTCGGCATCACGTCCTAAAGCTTCACGTATTGTTTCATTAAACTTTGCTGGCAATGCCGTTTCCAATACGATCATCGTCACTCCCGCTTGCAAGTGTTCACGCGCTACCTTAATGCCGTCGGCAGTATGTGTGTCGACGGTAACGCCATACGCTTGTTCTACTTGACGGATAGTTTGCAGACGATCTGCGTGAATTGATTTACCCGAGACAAATCCAAACTCAGCAATTTTCTTAAATTCATCGCCATCACTGCCTGGACGCCCGGACAAATCAAACCCACCTTCGGTCTCTACTTTCTTGAACAAAGCGGCAACGCGAGCGCTGTCGCCACCCAGCAAATCATAAACAAAACGCTCAAAATTCGAGGCTTTGGAAATATCCATAGATGGACTGGTGGTGTGATAAGTCTCTGCCGATTTACGTACGCGATAAACACCAGTGCGGAAGAACTCATCTAGTACATCGTTTTCATTTGTCGCCACGACTAACTGTGCAATTGGCAAACCCATCATCCTTGCGATATGACCAGCACAGATATTGCCAAAATTACCGGACGGCACGGTGAACGACACTTTCTGATCATTACTACTGGTCGCCGATAAATATCCACGGAAATAGTAAACCACTTGCGCAACTACACGCGCCCAGTTGATTGAATTTACAGTACCAATCTTTTGGCGTTGTTTAAACTCTAAATCGTTCGACACCGCTTTTACCATATCCTGACAATCATCAAACACGCCATTCACAGCGATATTAATAATATTCGGGTCTTGCAAGCTAAACATTTGCGCGGTTTGAAACGCACTCATTTTTTTGTGCGGTGATAGCATGAAAACGCGGATGCCTTTTTTCCCACGCATTGCGTATTCAGCAGCACTTCCCGTATCGCCAGAAGTCGCACCAAAAATATTCAATTCAGAATGATTCTTCGCTAATGCATATTCAAACAAGTTGCCCAGCAATTGCATTGCCATGTCTTTAAAAGCCAAAGTCGGGCCGTTGGATAAGGCTTGCAAAACCAATTTGGTACCGTCTTTCTCTTGCAAGGTACGCAATGGTGTAATTGCTTGTGCAGATTCATCTTGACGCGCGTTTTTGTATACCTCTGCGGTATAGGTTTTGGTCGTAATCGCTTTTAAATCGCTTTCAGGAATATCTGTTGCAAATTTACGCAACACTTCAAACGCGAGATCGGCATAACTGAGCGTGCGCCATATATTCAATTCATCTGCTGTCACTTGCGGATAAGACTTCGGCAAATATAAGCCACCGTCAGGCGCTAAGCCACCAAGTAAAATTTCAGAGAACGAAACGGAAGAATCAGAGGATGTTGCGTAACCACGAGTAGACAGGTATTGCATGATTGAGAATAAAGATAAAAGTAAGCAAAGAAGGGATTCGACTTAATTATATCTTGCATTGCAGCAGGAAATTCGGCGGCAAGCGAATTTCCTGCAAAGAAACGGCAAATTTTCCATGGAATCCATGGAGAACTGATGGCGGCTGAACAAAAACAATCAACAAATGAAAAGGAAACGTCTAAACATCGACTAGCCAAGCAAAAATTTTTTCATTTGTTTTTTGCTACAGACTAGCGATGCGTGACCACCATCAATGCTTTCGCCTCTGTCTTGCCTATATTGCGGATCGCGTGCGTGCGGTCTGCATCGTAACGGGCAGTCCCACCAACTTTTAGTTTTTTCTTCGCGCCATCTACCTCAACTTCAATACTGCCAGTGATCAAGGTCAGATGTTCTGAAGTACCAGGGTCATGAGGGTTGGAGACTAGAGCGCCACCGGGCGCGAGAATCAACTCATACCATTCAAATCGCCCTGCCAATTCCATGGGGCCTAGTATTTTCAAGACGTAGCCTGAGTGTTCACCTGGCAATGTTGGTGTCTCATGCGGTTCTAGCATACGAATTAAATCGACCTTGGGCGCTTCGGAGGTGAGTAATTCTGCCATTCCAATACCAAGCGCATTCGCCAATCGCCAAGCCACAGCGATGGTTGGATTGGCTTTTTCTCTCTCGATTTGCGACAACATCGACTTGGATACTCCCGCAGTGCGGGATAAGTCTTCCAAAGTCAGTCCTCTTTCCAGCCGTAAACGCTGTAAAGTTGCTCCGACCTCAGGTGGCGCAGCAGGCGTTGTCACAGGTGCAATCACTTTTTTCATAGTTTCGCTTGCAAAATTAAATTAGCCTAGATAATATTCGCTATATTGAATTTTAGTTCGATATATTGAATATTTAAATGGATCAGTAGATTTATCGAATTTTCGATATAAGTAACAAATACCACGAAAATTCTAATTTTTTCCATCATACCAGAAGCCCCTTTCCTTTCAGGAGACAAACATGAGTGCCAAGAAGAATTCATTTTTTACAGGTTTAGCCAGCAATCTGGATAGCTTGCGTGAACAAGGCTTGTACAAACCAGAGCGTGTGATTTCATCGCGCCAAGGCTCCTTGGTGCAATGTGATGATGGTCGTCAGCTCATCAATCTGTGTGCGAATAATTATCTGGGCTTATCGGGTGATGAAGCGACTGTGCAGGCATCGATCAAAGCGACCGAGCAATACGGTTATGGCTTATCGTCAGTCCGTTTCATCTGCGGTACGCAAACTGTACACAAACAACTTGAACGTGCGATTGCAGATTTTCTGGGAATGGAAGACACGATTTTATATGCAGCCGCATTTGATGCGAATGGCGGTGTATTCGAACCTCTGTTCGATGAAAACGATGCGATCATTTCTGATGCCTTGAACCACGCTTCCATTATCGATGGCATCCGTTTATGTAAAGCGGCACGTTTCCGTTATACCCACAATGACATGGCTGATCTGGAAAAACAATTACAAGCGGCAGCCGATAAACGCCATCGCATCATCGTCACTGATGGCGCGTTTTCCATGGATGGCACGATTGCCCAACTCGATAAGATTTGCGATTTGGCAGACAAATATGATGCCTTGGTCATGATTGACGAATGCCACGCTTCTGGATTTTTAGGTAAAACAGGCCGTGGTACGCATGAACATCACAACGTCATGGGGCGCATCGATATTATTACTGGTACCTTAGGTAAAGCATTGGGTGGTGCGATGGGTGGTTTTACCGCTGCGCGTAAAGAAGTCATCGATACCTTACGTCAAAAATCACGTCCATATTTATTCTCGAATACGCTGGCGCCATCCATTGCTGGTGCGTCCTTAACGGTATTAGAACGCTTGTCGAAATCGACTGAATTGCGTGATCGTCTGCATGAAAACACCGCTTTCTTCCGTCAAGAAATCCAAGCACTAGGATTCACCATCAAACCTGGCACACACCCAGTGGTTCCGGTGATGTTATTCGACGCACCAGTCGCGCAAAAATTTGCCGCGCGCATGTACGAACTCGGCGTTTTTGTTACTGGTTTCTTTTATCCAGTTGTACCGATGGGTCAAGCGCGCGTCCGTGTGCAGTTATCCGCGGCACACACCAAAGAACAATTGCAAACTGCGCTCGCTGCATTTGCGCAAGCGGGTCGTGAGTTGGGTTTAATTAAGTAAATCTCTAAACACAACTAGCCGCTAAGGTGCATGAACAATTAGTACGTGGAGAAGTTTTTCAATAACTCTTCTGCGACCATTACATCGCTGCGGCAATAAGACAGTCAATCGAATAGTAAGAATAGTAAAATTAGTAAGGAAAGAAAATGGAACGAATTTTAGTCATCGGTGCGAACGGCCAAATCGGTAGCGAATTAGTCGATGCTTTAGCCGCTAAACATGGCGCGGATAATGTGATTGCTGCGGATATTAGTCCTGCCAGTTTGTACGGCGCAAAAATCTACGAAGTAGTTGATGTGTTGAATGCCGATCGCCTTGCCGAAATTCACGACAAGTACGACATCACCCAAGTCTATCAACTAGCAGCGCTATTGTCCGCTACCGGTGAAAAAGCGCCATTGAAAGCTTGGACATTGAACATGGATGGCTTGTTGAATATTCTGGAACTAGCACGTATTCGTGGCGAAGCTGGCAAACCTCTCAAAGTTTTCTGGCCATCCTCCATTGCTGCTTTCGGCCCTAACACCGAAGCTGTCAACACGCCACAATATACGGTAATGGACCCGAACACTATCTATGGCATCAGCAAGTTAGCTGGTGAACGCCTATGTGAATATTACTTCCAGAAATACAACGTCGATGTACGTAGTATTCGCTATCCTGGCATCATCAGTTATAAATCGCCTCCAGGTGGCGGCACCACCGATTATGCGATCGCAATTTTCCATTCTGCCTTGAAGGGCGAAGTCTATTCATGCTTCCTCGAAGCGCAACAATCACTGCCAATGATCTACATGCCTGATGCGATTCGTGCGACGATTAGTTTGATGGAAGCGCCTGCCGAAAACATCAAAATCCGTTCGTCTTATAACGTCAGTGGTATGAGCTTTAACCCACAAGAACTCACAAGTGAAATCACTAAAAACCTACCAAACTTTCAGGTACACTACGCCCCGGATAGCCGCCAGGCAATCGCGGCAAGTTGGCCACAAAGTTTGAATGATGAGGCCGCTTATCAAGATTGGGGTTGGAAGGCAGAAATCGATCTCCCGGCATTGGTCACTGACATGTTAAAGAACGTGAAAGTCGCCAATTAATTAGAGTAAACGGCGTCATGTGTATTGTTCTAATTAGAGATCGTTTTATCGATAAAAGCTTGACTACTATGGTCTCAAAATAAGGAATATTGGCATGGATATGCGTGTGTTTGATCTGTTTAAAATTGGTGTTGGTCCATCGAGTTCTCATACTGTTGGACCGATGATTGCAGCGCGTCGTTTTTTGCTGGAATGTCCAAATTTAGATCAGGCACGCAAAGTGCAAGTGGCCTTATATGGTTCACTTGCATTAACAGGCTTGGGGCATGCCACTGACAAAGCTGTATTACTTGGTTTAATGGGAGAAACACCGCAAGACGTCGCTCCCGATACCGTCGAAGACAAACTAGCTGAACTCGCCCAATCAGGCGTCATGCACTTATTGGGACAAGTCAAAGTCGATTTCGATATTCTGGACGATGTACTGTGGCATAAAAAAGAAGTATTGCCAGGTCACCCAAACGGATTAAGCTTCACTCTCACCCGCCAAGATGGTGCCACCCATAGTCAAACTTTCTATTCAACTGGCGGCGGCTTCATCTACACCGAAGAAGAACTGAATAACAACGCGAACGCAGTGATCACGCCATCGGTGAGTGTTCCCTATCCATTTGGCACCATGGCTGAATTACTGGCGCATGGTAAAGCAACTGGATTATCGTTGGCAGCTTTATTGCGTGCAAACGAACTGAGTCATTGCAGCGAAGCCGAGCTAGATGCAGGCCTAGACAAAATCTGGGATGTGATGAACTCTTGCATAGAACGCGGCTTAAAAATCACTGGCGAGTTACCAGGTGGCTTGCATGTACAACGTCGCGCCGCCAAACTCTGGCTCACCGCCAATGAAACCCACAATAGTTTGCCGCACGATGGCATGCATAAAGTGAGTTTGTATGCGATGGCGGTAAATGAAGAAAATGCCGCTGGCGGTCGTGTCGTCACTGCACCAACCAATGGTGCAGCAGGGATTATTCCTGCCATCATCAAATACTATTCTCAAGATTGTCACCCCAGCGATCCCGTCAAAGGCATACGTGATTTCATGTTAGTTGCCGCGGCAATCGGTATGCTGTGTAAGAAAAACGCCTCGATCTCTGGAGCTGAAATCGGCTGTCAGGGTGAAGTCGGTGTAGCCTGCGCCATGGCAGCAGCAGGCTTGACAGCGGCGCTAGGCGGTAGCAATGAACAAATCGAATCAGCTGCTGAAATCGGCATTGAGCATCATCTGGGCATGACTTGTGACCCGATTGGTGGCTTGGTACAAATTCCTTGCATCGAACGCAATGGCATGGGCGCAGTGAAAGCGATTACAGCGGCATCACTTGCCTTAAAGAGTGACGGCACGCATCATGTCAGTCTCGATCAAGTCATCGAAACCATGCGCGTTACTGGCTATGATATGCAAGCTAAATACAAAGAAACATCCTTGGGCGGGTTAGCGATTCACGTGGTCACCGTCAATCACGCGGCTTGCTAAGCTATCGGTGTTTCCATTTTGATAGAAGGCCTAATTTGCTAAATTAACCGCCGGCTCCACGCTGGCGGTGAGCGGAATTTCTATCGTAAACGTTGTGCCCTTCCCAAGCTCACTTGTCACCTCGATTCGCCCTCCCAACATCGCGGTGACAATATTGTAGGCAATGCTTAATCCCAAACCAGAACCGCCCTGCCCTAATTTCGTCGTGAAAAACGGATCAAATATTTTCAGCAAGTTCTGCTCACTAATACCCACGCCATCATCTTGAAAAAGGATACGTACCCAATTTTTCGGCAACAAATCTGCTTGCAACAAGATCCGTCCGTTCTGTCGCCCCTCAAATCCGTGACGCAGAGCATTGTTGGTAAGATTCATCAACACTTGCTCTAAAGGGCCAGGAAAACTATCAAGCAAGATACCCTCAGGCACTTGATTGATGAACTGATGCGAGGTCTTACGCAAAGTTGGACTTAAGGTCACAACCACTTCTCGTGCAACATCGTGCAAATTAAAACGTCGTCTTTGCTCACTGGTTTGGTCGACTGCAACTTGCTTAAAACTATTAATTAAGTCGGCAGTTCTACTTAGGTTGCGATTCAAAATATCTGCGGAGTCATGTAGGTGCAATAAAAATTGATTGAGATGCGAACGCGACAGCCCTCCATCTAAGCCAGCTTCAAACTGTGCACGTTGATCTTGCAACGCGCTAGCCACCATCAAGGCATTTCCAACGGGAGTATTGAGTTCATGCGCGATACCAGCCACCATCGATCCCAAAGAGGCTAATTTCTCTGACTGTACTAGTTCACTTTGAGTACGCTTTAAAGATTGCAGTGCTTCACTTAATTCTGTCGTTCTCGTATCTACACGCTGCTCTAACTCCACGTTCAAAACATGCTGTGCTTGTTCGGCTGCTAAGCGATCTGTTTGATCCAAGAAAGATGCCACAAATCGCCAGCCGCCAGACAACTCAAAAGTCGCTGTGCTCACCAGAAAATTTCGTAATTCGCCGCTCGCTAATCGCATCATCACTGGATAACCAATCACGCCTTTACCTAGTGTTTGGCGCGCAATGATCTTACGCTGATCCTCACTTTCAAAAATACGCAAGCTATCAATTGATTGGTGCAACAATCGCTCACGAGTATATCCAAAATCACTTATGAACGCATGATTCACGTCGATCAATTGACCATCAATATTTCCAGAAATCGAGGGCAAAGGATTAGATAAAAATAGCGCAGAAAACGAGGCTTCAGAGCGACTTAATTCCTGCGCTTTCAGATCTAAGGATGCCGCCAATTCATGCACTCGTGTGAATTCATGACGCAAGGCCCAAACGCCGACCAAACCGAGTAGTAAAGCGATAATCAAGACGCCGATCAAAATTAATAATCGTGCCAACAAGTTTGGTTCAAGGGGAACAATTACACCGTTCTGAATCAATAAATAATAAGCAACGCAAGCTAAACAAGCGCTCGCCGTCATCGATATCGCATGGCGTACTGATAAAGCCCAACTCGCCGCCATAATTGAAATCGGCACACAGACAATGCCAGGCGCATTAAAACCAAAGGTACGGAAGCCAAACACGATAGGAATCAGTGCAAAACCCCAAAGTATCAAGATCAGCGCAAACTTCACTCGCTGGCGTCGCAATAAATGTATTACCAATGCAGAAATGACGACGCCGATAATCGCGCCCCAATTACCGATCCCCTTACCAAAATACAGATTTGCAAAGAATGCAGCGACACACGCAAAGAACGCTGTAATAGCGATGCCATAAAGAAGCTGAATGCCAACTTCATTAATTTGAATTCGGTCTCGACCTTCTTGCACGTGCACGACATCCACTGGATCGATATTCGCTTGCATGTTTTGCCTCGCTAGAAACAACTCGTTCACGATACTACCCAACGCGATTTAGCTTGCGTCCGCTAAACCCAGACAATGTGTCAACTTCTATATCGAGTCACCGCACTGACAGGTCACCAATGAATCAGCAAAGGTACTTCTAATCATCGCACCAAGGTTTTAATCAGAGGCCATTGTCGACGCGAAATCGGCAAACGCTCATCGGAACCACGTACAATGACCTGCCAACTATCGACGACTTTTTCTGATTCGTTTTTATCTCCATCTACATCTGTTTCGCTAATATGCACCGCCCGTTCAACGCCAAGAATTGCGTTTCTAGCGACCAATGCATTTCTATGCGCACGTACAAATACCTCGCCCAATTCAGCTTCAATGGATACCAAAGATTCCTCGGTCAAGTAAGCACGAGACGAAGTTTGTATCGTCACATACTTCTGCTCCGCTTTCAAAAACAAAACCTCTCGAACTGGGATCAGTAGCACCCGATTTTTTTCTAGTACAGAGAAATTTTGTCGACGCTTTGGGATAGTTTTCAGCGATTCACGTAACTTCTCTTGCTGCATCTGTGCGCTATTTTGCTGTCGAAATGCGTGAATGCGAATCAAGGCATCCTGTAGCCTTGCAGCTTTCACCGGTTTCAACAAATAGTCCATCGCATGTACTTCAAATGCCTGCAATGCATATTCATCATAGGCTGTGACAAATACGATAGAAGGACGCACGCTTAGCTCTGCATCAGCGATGTGCTGCGCTAACTCAATGCCTGTCATACCGGGCATTTGAACGTCAAGTAAGACAACGTCGGGTTGTTGTTCCACAATCAAATCGAGTGCAGCTTGCCCGTCTTCAGCCTCGGCCAGCAATTCGCATTGGCAATGCTCTTGGATATCGCCAATCAAGGTTTTCATGCGCGCTCTGGCGGGAGCTTCATCATCCACAATCAAAATACGTAGAGAAGTCATCGTCACTCAATTAAGTCGAGATTAAGTTTTATCGGGAAAAATCAATTGCACCACAAACTGATCTTCAGTTTGACTGGTTTGTAACTGTGCCTCAATATCGTACAGCAGCTTCAAACGCTGTCGTATATTGTCCAATGCCATGTGATTGCCTTTCGAAGGCAGCGCATGAGGATCATAATTGTTTATCACTTTGACTTCAATTTTATCCAAGCTTTTTTGAATCGAAATAGACACAGGTGACATTTGTTTGGCTGGCTCTACACCATAATGAATCGCATTCTCTAGCAGTGGTTGTAACAACAAGGCCGGTATCTTTGTCGTACCAAGCGCATCCTGCTGAAGGTCTTGAAGTTGCCAATCGACTTGAAGTCGTTCACCCAGTCGAATTTTTTCAATTGCCAAATACTGCTGACACAGGGTAATTTCATCTGCCAACGTCGACATATTTCTGGTGTCACGCAGCAAAGCGCGAAACAGATCAGCCAAATCTTCTAAAGCGGTCTCGGCGCGACGAGGCTCGGTACGGATTAGGGATAACACCGCGTTTAAACTATTAAATAAAAAATGCGGGCGAATTCGCGCTTGCAAGGCTTGCAAACGTGCTTCACCGAGCGCTGGTGAAAACGCCTTCGTACGCAATTCAAAATAATGTTGATATCCCAGTCCAATCAAAAAACAAAACATAACCGACAGCAGCATGTCCAAATTCGGAAAACTATAGGCAAACCACTCAAGATCGCCCAGAATAAAGATCACCACATAACAAACTAAAGCTGGCACAGTGCCGCACACGATTCTTTGCATCCAGGCTGACGCAGGTTCGCGCTCTAGCACGCGCCGAAAGCCACACAAGAACAGCAAAGAGAGTAGACAAATCGACTCCACCAACATCGAGGTTTCGACAAATTCTTGAAAACTCTGCGCCCATCCCTGCCCTCGTGCTAATAGCACTACGAACACCAGCAAATTGGCGGATACCAAAACACGAACAAGAATGCCTAAATTGCAGCAATCGGGAATCAATAACTCCGTTGCTTGTTCCTCTTTTTTTATTTTCATTGATGTAGGGGCTTATTTAAGATGACTTTAATCACAAATAGATAAGATGTGATGCGTGTGATTACTATGTAATTCAGCGCGCTTAAGAGAATATGCCGCAAAATCGAAAAGCCGAGCTTGTCTCGCGGTATAATCCTCACTGGTTTTTACAGAACAAACGATAGAAGCCCCAGAGCTGCATCAAATGTTGGTCGAATGCCCCACTTCTATTCGGGATGATCAAACAAAGTCACTCAAAGCGACACAATCGCCTTTAATGTGAACTAGCTTCACCAATCTGATCGCACAGCCAACTTCCATACGTTTTTTGTCGCTTCACTATTTATCTTAATTTACAGCCACTATGACATCACAATTTTCCAAAAAAAGCGAGGCTTGGTCAGCACGCTTCTCTGAACCTGTCTCCGATTTGGTGAAACGCTACACCGCTTCCGTATTTTTTGATAATCGTATGGCGACTGTTGATATTCAAGGTTCGCTCGCCCATGCGGAGATGTTACAAGCGCAACAAATCATCAGCGCCCAAGACTATGCCGATATTCAACGAGGTATGGCGCAAATTAGTGCTGAGATTGAATCTGGCCAATTCACGTGGTTGCTCGATTTAGAAGATGTACATTTAAATATCGAAAAACGTTTAACTGAATTGGTGGGCGATGCTGGCAAGCGCTTGCACACAGGGCGCTCACGCAACGATCAAGTTGCTACCGATATTCGTTTATACATGCGTAATGCGATTGATAACATCATTGAGCTAATTGCGGCCTTGCGTTTGGCATTATTGGATTTAGCTGAAAAACACAGCGATACGATCTTGCCTGGATTCACCCACATGCAAGTCGCGCAACCAATTACTTTTGGTCATCATATTTTGGCTTATGTCGAAATGTTCGGGCGCGATGCTGAACGGATGGCGGATTGCCGCAAACGTGTCAATCGTCTACCTTTGGGTGCTGCAGCATTGGCAGGTACCACATTCCCGATTGATCGTTTGCGTGTCGCACGTACTTTAGGTTTTGACGATGTTTGCCATAACTCCTTAGATGCGGTATCAGATCGTGATTTCGCAATTGAGTTTTGTGCGGCAGCATCTCTAGTGATGACGCACATTTCACGCATGTCTGAGGAACTCATTATCTGGATGAGTCCACGTGTTGGCTTTATTGATATCGCTGATCGCTTCTGTACCGGTTCCTCCATCATGCCGCAAAAGAAAAACCCCGATGTACCTGAGCTCGCGCGTGGTAAAACGGGACGTGTGAACGGCAATCTAATCGCTTTGCTCACTTTGATGAAAGGCCAACCTTTGGCCTATAACAAAGATAATCAAGAAGATAAAGAACCTTTATTTGATACCGTCGATACCCTGGTTGATACTTTGCGTATTTTTGCCGATATGGCAAGCGGCATTACCGTCAAACCTGAAGCGATGCGCGCTGCCGCTTTACAAGGATACGCAACAGCAACCGACTTGGCCGACTACTTAGTGAAAAAAGGGCTGCCTTTCCGTGATGCACACGAAGCGGTTGCGCTGGCAGTTCGCACCTGCGTTGATAAAGGCTGTGATTTGAGCGACATGCCACTGGCGGAATTACAAAGCTTTAGTCATTTAATCGAAGCCGATGTGTTTGATGTACTGACTTTAGATGGCTCGGTCGCCGCACGTGATCATATTGGTGGCACTGCGCCGAATCAAGTTAGATTGGCGATAGCGCGCCTACGTAAACAGTTGAATGCAAATTGACCCAATAAAGTAAATCACACAGAAATTTATATTTAATTAAATCGATAATAAATAAGATCAGAGCGGCTTACTGTGTGTTTTTAATCCACGGACAATCAAATCCATAACTAGCCGCTCACATATTCATTTATCATAGCAAATAATTGCTTAAATAATAAAACGTCATCACATCTTGATTGCAATAGTTGCAGCAAGATCTGATGACGTTTTACTGTAGTACAAAAATACAGAATCTGAACGTATCAAAGTACAAATCAGAGTATAAAAATGAGGAGACCAAACATGCGATTTTTACTTGCACTATCGCGCAAAATAGATCTTGCCAACGACAAAATAGGCAGCCTACTTAGCTGGGCATTGTTAGCAGCCGTACTCATTTGCGCAGGCAATGCTATCGTCCGTTACAGCTTCAATCACAGTTCGAACGGCTGGATGGAATTGCAATGGTATCTCTACTCTGCCGTATTCCTGCTCGCGGCCCCCTACACTTTGCGTCGTAATGAACATGTGCGAATTGATGTGATCGCAGGAAAGTTCTCAAAACGTACCCAAGTCTGGCTCGATCTATTCGGCTTTGTATTTTTTCTCATGCCTATGGCTGGCTTGATTCTCTATTTAGGTATTCCCTACGCGATCAATGCGTATACGCGTCAAGAAATGTCGAGTAATGCTGGTGGTTTGATTGAATGGCCAGCGAAGATCCTCATTCCTCTAGGATTTGCGCTATTAGTACTGCAAGGCGTATCTGAAATCATCAAACGCATCGGTTATCTACGTGGCGAAGTCGAAGCAAGCGCCTTCGACAAGCAAGTAAAAACACCACAAGAAGAAATTGATGCTATCAAATTAGCCAATCGCGACAAACTGCGAAATACAGCAACCGGAGAACCATCATAATGGAAGCATTTTTGATCGCTAATCTGGCGCCAATTATGTTTGCGGCGCTGGTCATCTTTTTATTATCAGGTTTCCCCGTTGCTTTCGCACTCGCGGCAAATGGCCTATTTTTTGGTTTAGTTGGGATTGAGCTAGGCCTACTCAAACCCGAACTCTTACAAGCTTTACCCAATCGTATCTACGGCATCATGTCGAACGACACCTTGCTTGCGATCCCATTTTTCACCTTTATGGGGCTGGTTCTGGAACGATCAGGCATGGCGGAAGATTTGCTCGACACCATAGGACAATTATTCGGCCCCTTACGTGGTGGTGTCGCCTATGCGGTGATTTTTGTCGGTGCTCTGCTTGCAGCTACCACCGGTGTGGTCGCCGCCTCTGTCATATCAATGGGCTTAATTTCATTACCAATCATGCTCAAATATGGCTACGACGCAAAAGTCGCTTCTGGCGTGATCGCTGCCTCGGGTACCTTGGCACAAATTATTCCGCCATCCTTGGTATTGATCGTCATGGCAGATCAATTGGGTAGATCGGTTGGCGATATGTATCAAGCTGCTTTCTTGCCTGGCCTACTACTCACCATGATGTATGCGGGCTATATTTTGATGTTGTCCCTATTCCGCCCCAAATGGGTTCCAGCCTTACCGGCTGAAGCACGCAACTTGCGTCAGCCAAATGGAAATAGTGGTGTGCCATCTTTACTTGTACTGATCGTCATCAGCGGTCTCGCAGCCTATGCATTTAGCCGCTACTATCAAAATCTGTACCCTGAAATCGCCAAAGATGCCTTGGGAATTTATGCCGGATGTGTAGGAATTGGCATCGCTTTTGTCTTAGCTTTAATTAATCGAAAACTCAAAATCGGCTTGCTATCTCGCATGGCAGAACAAGTCACTTTTGTTTTAATCCCGCCATTGGCATTGATATTCTTGGTGCTAGGCACGATTTTTTTAGGCATTGCAACGCCTACTGAAGGCGGCGGCATGGGCGCACTAGGCGCAATCATTTTGGCATTAATGAATGGGCGTTTAAACTGGAAACTGACGAAACAAGCGCTTGATTCCACCTCACGCTTATCCAGCTTCGTGATGTTTATTTTGATTGGATCAACCGTATTTGCACTGGTGTTTCGCGGCATCAATGGTGACATTTGGGTAGAACATCTATTGACTAGTCTACCCGGCGGTCAAATCGGTTTCTTAATTGCAGTGAACATTCTATTTTTCGTATTGGCTTTCTTTCTCGATTTCTTTGAGCTCGCCTTTATTTTGGTTCCGCTAGTAGCACCAGTTGCCGAAAAATTGGGGATCAATCTCATTTGGTTTGGCGTGCTGTTAGGCGTGAATATGCAAACCTCTTTCATGCACCCACCATTTGGCTTTGCCCTGTTTTACTTACGCTCAGTTGCACCAAAAATCGTTAAAACCAGTGATATTTACTGGGGTGCGATTCCATTTGTGGTTGCACAGATCATCATGGTCGGATTGATTATCGCGTTTCCCAACCTTGTCTCCGTCGATAGCCAAGAGGCGAAGAAGGAAGAAATTCAGCTAGATATAACGCCCCCTGTAGATGACATGCCAGCACCTTCGTTTGATTTACCTAAAGAAAGCGGTATGGATGAAATGCGCGATACCCAAACATCTCCAGCACATAGCTTGTAGACTACAAAAAATGATGAGACAGTCAAAAACCGTATAACTAATTTTAAAAATACAAAAAAATAAAATTAGTATTTTTAAACCTGAATTTATCTGTACATACTCAACTACCCAATGAAAAAGCAAGCCATCATCACTATCGTTTCAAATAACTATCTACACTTTGCCCGTAGTCTAATGCAAAGTGTCGCAATACATCATCCGCATGCGGAACGCTACTGCGTCATTGTCGATACTGATTTATCATATGCCTCGGAGTTAAAAGAAGAGTTCACTACGCTGGCCATGTCGCAATTAAACTTGCCATTCGGTGATGAATTTGCATTCCAATACACCATTTTGGAATTGAATACAGCGGTCAAACCTTGGGCCTTAGAACACCTGCTCGACGCTGGTTACGAAGAGGTTTTGTATATTGATCCCGATATCTATCTTTACAGTCCCTTGACCGAAATTAGCGACTTGCTTTCCTGCGGGACTAGCATCATTCTGACGCCGCATTTATTAGCACCGATGACGGACGATAAAAATCCGACTGAACTACAAATACGCAATGCGGGCACCTACAATTTGGGATTCTGCGCGATCAGCAATCAAGCGATAACGCGTCATTTTCTGCATTGGTGGCAAGGAAAATTAGAACGTGACTGTGTCGTTGATTTCAGTCGTGGCATTTTTGTGGATCAAAGTTGGATGGACTTGGTTCCAACTCTATTTGAGCAAGTGAACATTTTGCGTCACCATGGTTATAACGTCGCCTATTGGAATCTGGCACAAAGAGATGTGACAAAAAATACGGATGGAACACTGTCGGTCAATGGCGAGCGTTTGGTGTTCTTCCACTTTAGTGGTCTAAATCCTTCCAATCCACAAGCTTTTTCCAAACATCAGAATCGCTACACGCTGGACAATATGAATCCATTAGTCACCCGTTTGGCGATGGAATATAGTGAAACTGTACGTAATAATGGCATAGAAAAATATCGCAACCTACCTTATGGCTTTGGCTTCTTTCAAGATGGACGACCTATTCCAGAGAAGACACGTACTTACTTCCGCGAAAATGAAGCTTTCAGAAACGCTTTAAAACAAAGACCCTTTGCACAAACAATCGATACCACTGTTGCCGACAATCCTGAAACAAATGCTCGTATAGAAAAAATTTACGATTACTTTTTATGGCGCAAACCAGAGGCAGATGCGCTAAAACGCTATCGCCAAATCGTAGGAACCACACGCGGCTACTATCGTTTATTGTTGGGTGTTGCGCTTTCGCCTGAAAGTAGAAAGCAACCACGTTGGATACGTCGCGTCTTATTCTGGCCACTTTGGCGCCTGCTACAAAATATCTTAGGGAGAACAGATTCCCTAGCGATAGCAAAAAAACCGCCAGTAACTGTAAGCAGTAATCTCAATACTGCCACAAAACAAGTAACCGAAATCCAGCGCAAACCGATTACCACTTGCGGCATCAATTTAATTGGCTATATCGCGGCTGAGTTAGGTGTAGGTGAAGCCGCTCGTTCTTTAGCTCGCGCATGCTCAGCGGTTAATGTCCCCTACTCGGTGATTGATGTTGGCTTTCAATCTTCTAATTTACAGCGAGACACACAGGCTTTGAAAAATGCATCTAAAGAGCATTTTGAAATCGACTTACTGTACGTGAACGCAGATCAAACTGAGAACACGTTCAAGCACTTACAAAGTTTAGATCATAAGAGCAGCTACAAAATTGGCTTCTGGCATTGGGAACAACCTCAAATCCCAGCCGCGCATATTGCCGCATTTGCCGGATTGAATGAAGTTTGGGTCCCATCACAATTTGTACGTGATGCTGTGGCTGAAGTATCTCCAGTACCGGTCATGGTCTTCCCACATGCATTGCAATTTGAACCGTCGCCAGATGTACGGCGCAGCAGTTTTGGTCTGCCTGAGAACAAAGTACTCGCTCTAGTAATGTATGATTTTCATTCTTATCAGCACCGCAAAAACCCGAAAGCAGCCATTGCAGCCTTCCGTCTTGCTACCCAAGGCCGTGATGATGCAGTCTTGGTTGTTAAAACGATCAATCGCGATAAACATCCTGAAGCATCGCAAGAACTCAGCGATTATTTGAGCGATTTACCTAATACCGTCATGATCGACGACTTTTTGACGCGTCAACAAACTTGGGACCTACAATCTTGCTGCGATATTCTGATTTCTTTACATCGCGCAGAAGGCTTTGGCTTGGCTCCTGCAGAAATGATGTACTTAGGAAAAGCCGTAGTTGCCACGGGTTGGTCTGCCAATATGGACTTCATGACTGAAAAAAATTCTATGCCAGTCAAATTCCAACTTAAACCATTGGAAAAGACTATTGGCGCGTATCCCGCAGGCCCCTTATGGGCAGAGGCGGACATAGAACACGCTGCTAGTTGTATTCAACGACTATTGGATAAACCTGAATTACGTGAGCAATTAGGCCAGCAAGCAATGTTAGATATACGGCACTCATTGCATCCAGATACTGTAGGACGCGCTATCGCAAATCGCCTACACAGAATTATTGATTGGCACAATCGCCAAGTTTGACCCAATTTTGCAATAAAAAAACGCTCGCTAAACAGAAAATTTAGCGAGCGTTTTTTTATTTGAAACTATTTTATTTCAACTTACGCATCATATTAAATCGTGCAAAAGTTTGTTCCGCCACATTAAACCATTGACTTTGATTGTGACGGAAAGCCATCCAATCCACATACACTTTATTAAACTTCGGATTTTTAGCCGCCTCTTCGGTGAAAGTCTCTTGCGCAGCATTAAAACAGGCTTCCATCACTGACTGCGGGAAAGGTTTTAAGATCGTTTTATTTTGCATCAGCCGCGCCAACGCAGACGGATTCCGCGCATCATACTTGGCCTGCATTTGTACATGTGCTTCTAAGCTGGCGGTTTCAATCGCCGCCTGATACAGCTTGGGTAATTTATCCCATTCTTTTTTACCGACATAGAAAGACAATTGCGCACCGCCTTCCCACCAGCCCGGATAGTGATAAACCTTTGCTACCTTGTTAAAGCCGAGTTTTTCATCGTCGTAGGGGCCTACCCACTCAGCGGCGTCGATTGTGCCTTTTTCTAGCGAGGTGTAAATCTCACCACCAGCCACCTGCACGGGCACCACGCCCAACTTCGCTAATACTTTACCAGCGAAGCCACCCACACGAAATTTTAAGCCCTTTAAATCTTCAACGCTTTTCACTTCTTTACGAAACCAACCACCCATTTGAGTACCGGTATTTCCACCCAAAAAATTAACGACGTTATGCTCGGCAAAGAACTCACGCATCAACTTCATGCCATTTCCCTGCAACATCCATGCTGTTTGTTGACGTGAATTGAGGCCAAATGGCACTGCACAGTCGAAAGCAAATGTCGCATCTTTACCGTAATAATAGTAGGAGGCTGTATGCCCCATTTCTACGGTTCCATCTTTGACAGCATCCAATACCGCATTAAAAGGCACCAGTTCGGGCGCCGCATATGGACGAATAGTAAATTTACCGTCCGTTAATTCCTTTACGCGATTACAAAATGTTTCTGCAGCTCCATAGATCGTGTCTAAGTTTTTCGGAAAACTTGAAGCTAAACGCCAAGTTAAGGTTGGCAATGCATCCGCAGCCAAACTTGGTGCTGCCACACTAGCGGCAGTTGCGCCTACAGCTGCTTTTTTCAAAAACGAACGACGTTCCATGCGATCTCCATTTTTATTGGTGTAAAGAGTGAGTCAAACTAAGTCTGCGAGAACATGATCTGTCGGCACAGACTTACATTTCCAGTGCATTTTATGAATTATTGATTACACAAGCAATCATTCTATTTTGTGCATTGCGATTTTCAATTCGCCTTTGATTGATTGTGACTTGTTTAATTTCCAGCGACGGTCATGCCTTCGATCAAGATCGAACCCGTCGTTTTTGTGCCGCGCGTCAGTGTATCGTTGCCAATCGCGATGATATTTTGAAACATGTCACGCATATTGCCAGCAATCGTGATTTCTTCCACTGGGTACTGAATCACACCATTTTCTACCCAAAATCCCGATGCCCCACGTGAATAGTCGCCAGTGACATAATTCACGCCCTGCCCCATCAACTCGGTCACCAACAAACCTGTGCCCATTTTTTTCAGCATTTGTGCAAAATGATCGGTACGCTTGGTCAGATCCGAAGTCAAACTTAAGTTATGCGAACCACCAGCATTTCCCGTAGTTTGCATGCCCAATTTGCGCGCTGAATATGTTGAAAGGAAGTAGCCATTCAACACCCCATTTGTCACCACCTCGCGCTTGATCGTTTTCACACCTTCATCATCAAAGGGAGAGGAACCTACCGCGCCGAGTACATGCGGATCTTCAACTATTTGAATGTGATTCGGGAAAACTTGCTTGCCTAGCGTATCAAGTAAGAAAGTTGATTTACGATACAAAGCTCCACCAGAAACAGCTTGTACAAAAGCACCTAATAATCCGGCGGCCAAGGGTGCCTCGAATAATACCGGACACTTACGCGTATCAATAGTGCGTGCGTTCAAACGTGCTAGCGCACGTTCTGCGGCGTAGCGACCAATGGCTTCTGGGCTTGAGATTTTCTTTGGATTACGGTGCGAGCTATACCAATCATCACGCTGCATCTTCGATCCCCTACCGGCAATCGGCGCGACCGAAATCGTGTGGCGTGAAAAAGGATATCCACTAACAAAACCACGCGAGTTAGCTGCGACAAAATGCGATTGCTGCGCATGGACGCTAGCACCTTCGCAATTGCTGATACGTTTATCGACCGCATAAGCTGCGGCCTCCGTACGACGAGCAAGCTCAATGGCTTGTTCTGCCGTGATCAGCCAAGGATGAAATAATTTCAAATCTTGTGGCTGCATTTCTAGCATCTCTGCATCCGGCAAACCCGCACAATCATCTTCTGCGGTGAAACGCGCGATGTTATAAGCTGCCTCAACCGTATCTTCTAAAGACTTAGCAGAAAAATCAGAAGTGCTAGCATTTCCACGCTTCTTACCTACATAAACCGTGATTCCTATGCCTTTGTCGCGATTTTGCTCTATCGTTTCGACCTTGCCTTTGCGCACACTAATCGACAATCCACCACCTTCACTCACTTCTACCGCCGCATCTGTTGCCCCTTTGTTACGTGCGATGCGTAACATATCTTGGGTAATTTGCTTGAATTGATCCTGAGTATGGGTAAAAACTGGTTTAGACATAGCTTCTGTTTCTTTAGCTGAAAGGATAAAGAGAGTATCATAGCAGTCGTTTCAATAAGTTTATAGAAGATTTACCAATGCCAAATCCGAATCGAGGCTCTTGCGGCTATCAGTCCAACGAGTTTGAACAAGAATACGACCGTCCATCCAAATCCGAGCTCAAACGCCAAATGACGGCGTTACAGAAACTTGGACAAGAATTGGTTGATGCTCCACGCGATCGCGTTAAACGTGTTCCCATGCCTGAAGATGTGCGTGATGCCATTCTAGAATGTCAAACGATTACCAACCACGAAGGTCGTCGCCGTCAAATGCAATTCGTCGGCAAAAAAATGCGTACTTTGGATGAAGAAGAAGTTGCGCTGATTCAAAAAACCATCGATAGCTGGAAAGGTGCATCCAAATCCGAAACAGCCGCCATGCATGCTTTGGAACGCAAACGTGAAAAGCTACTCGCAAAAGACGAAGCCTTAACGGAATTGATGGCAGAAAACCCAGAGCTCGATGTGCAACATTTGCGCACCTTAATTCGCAATGCACGTAAAGAGCAAGCGGAAAACAAACCACCCAAAGCCTATCGTGAAATCTTTCAGATTCTGAAAGAAATTCAAAACAAGAATAAAGCCGCGCATGCATCTGACGCAGATGCAGAAAACGACGAAGACTCTGACGATGACGACAACTGATTTAGATCGCCCGCTGCGTATTGGACTCGTTTCGGTATCTGATCGCGCTTCTAGTGGCGTTTATCAAGACCAAGGTTTGCCAGCTTTGGAAGCTTGGTTTAGTAGCGCACTCAGCACGCCTTGGGTGATGGAAACGCGTTTGATTCCAGATGAGCGTCCTGCAATCGAGCAAGCCTTAATCGATTTAGTTGATCAGGCCCGATGCGATCTGGTTATTACCACGGGTGGCACTGGACCGGCACGCCGCGATGTCACCCCAGAAGCTAGCTTGGCAGTAGCGACCAAAGAGATGCCTGGTTTTGGTGAACAGATGCGCCAGGTCAGTCTGCATTTTGTGCCGACTGCAATTTTGTCGCGTCAAGTTGCGGTGATTCGCGAGACCGCTGATCATGCAGCTTTAATCTTAAACTTACCAGGCCAACCAAAGTCAATTAAGGAAACCTTAGAAGGCTTAAAAGACGCAGATGGTAAGCAACTTGTCGCAGGTATTTTTGCCGCGATCCCGTATTGCATCGATCTCATCGGTGGTCCTTATGTTGAGACCCACGAAGCGGTTTGCAAAGCATTCCGCCCTAAATCTGCAATACGTGTAAAGAAGTCTGACGTCTAAACATTTTCACTCACATCATGACCAATACTCTGTTAGAAACCGTCGAAATTGAAAGCGGTGCGAATCCCAGTGCCGCGATTATTTGGATGCACGGCTTAGGTGCTGATGCAAACGACTTTGTGCCTATCGTCAAAGAATTA
This sequence comes from Affinundibacterium macrobrachii, assembly GCF_014652415.1. Classification (GTDB taxonomy): domain Bacteria; phylum Pseudomonadota; class Gammaproteobacteria; order Burkholderiales; family Burkholderiaceae_D; genus Undibacterium; species Undibacterium macrobrachii. Next base: position 142,938 of record NZ_BMYT01000004.1, on the reverse strand, counting down.
GATTTGCGTGATTGCCCCGCCATTCGCTTTATATTCCCCAACGCACCGCAGATTCCGGTTACCTTAAACGGTGGTTATATCATGCGTGCTTGGTATGACATCGCAGCGGCTGGTACCGACATCAATAAACGCGAAGACGAATCGGGGCTGCGCCAATCGCAACAACAAGTCGAAGCTTTGATCACACGCGAAAATGCGCGTGGCATTGCCACAGAAAACATCATCTTGGCAGGATTCTCACAAGGTTGTGCAATGAGTCTGCAAACAGGCTTACGTCATCCTCAAAAATTGGCCGGTATTATGGGCTTGTCTGGCTATGTTCCTTTAGCAGACAAAATTGCAGAGGAACGCCACCCTGCCAATCAAAACACCTCGATTTTCTTGGTACACGGCACGGTTGATCCAGTAATTCCTATCCAACGTGCACAGCAATCTCGCGATCTGCTGGTAAGCTTGGGTTATCCAGTTGAGTGGCATGATTATTGGATGCAGCATTCCGTATCGCCACAAGAAATTATGGATATTGGATTTTGGCTACGCAAAGTCTTGAAGAAATAAACGGGATAACAAGCGAAATAGAAAACGGGCCACTTTAGTTTGCCCGTTTTTTATTTTTGCGAAAAGCTAATCTGTATTTAGTCAACGAATTAATTCTTGAGTGCAGGAAGCTTCCAATAGGTAATCGCACGCCACAACCACTCCATTGGTCCATAACGGAATTTACTTAACCACCAGTGGCTAAATAATATTTGTAGCACCACGACGATCAGCACCACAGCAACTTGATGCGCGCGCTGCATTCCGTAATAACCTAAACCGTAGCTGTAAAAAATCACCGAACAAATCACAGACTGCGACAAGTAATTGGTCAAAGCCATACGTCCATAAGGTGCAAGCAATTTCACTTTCGAAAACACGCCAGTGCTATGAAACATCAACACAAGCAAACCGACATAGCCCAAACACGCGGGCAAGTTACCAAGATAAATCAAGGCCATTGCGAACATATACGGATCATTTTCTAAACCAGGAACCGCCGAGGTTGTAATAAAACTCCCAGCGATTCCCAAACCTATCCCGCAAGGTAATCCGAGTAAAGCCATTTTCTTAAATTTAGGTAAATGTGCTTTCGTATCGCGCATAATGCCCGATTGCACAAACCAGTATCCAATCAAGAACATACAGTTAATCAGCACACTAAAAATCGCAACATTTGTCCAGTTTTCAGAAAGCTCTCTAACACGAAACGCTAAAGCTTCGGCATAAGTTCCTTTAGACAGAATCGCCACTTCTCGACGGTTATCTTCTAACTGTTTTTGAAGGCGCTCAGCTTCTTTCTTTTTATTCTCTTCTTTCTCGCTCGCTTTGTTCTTTTCTGAAGCACTCGCGATGATTGGAGCTTTATCTGATGCCGTATTTTTAGCTTCTGCGTCTGTTTTTACTTCCTCGTTTGCTTGTGCCGATGCGCTAACTACTGTTGAGCTAGCTTGCTGCGTTTGGTTAGCTGCTTGTACTTGAGTTTTTCCAGCCCCCCAATACTGCGCGGCGCCACCTATCGCCATCGATAAAAATAAAGAGGTATACAACAAGCTACCAATTTTCCAACTGCGTGCTTGTTTGGGCTGATGCGCACGATCAAGTACAAAAGCGATCAATAACACAAACAATCCAAACACCAAACTAGGACGAGCGGAACTCATAGTAGTCACTACAAGACTGGTTACACCAATTAAAAACAACAGCGCACCCACCACATAAAGTATGACCGCGATAATCGGACGTGGTTTTGCAAATACAATTAAGGTCTTGTCATTTCTAAGCAGAAATGCCATCACGCCAAACAATGCCAGTGCGGTCGCAATTGCAGCAACTTTATTTAACGCAGGGATCGCCGCGACCAAACCCAAAGCGATCACACCCAAAACAATCCAACGCGCTTTACCGAACAAGACAACTAATAAACCACATGCCGCTATCGCATAGCTAAACAAAATATCACCAGGCCAAATAAAGATGTAATGCAATACACCGAAAGTCGCCAAGGCAAGCAAACGACGAAAATACGTCTTAAAAAAATCTTGTCCCTTTTCTTCTGCGCGCATCAACATCAGCGCGAATCCCATACCAAACAATAAGGAGAAAATCGTCCAAAATTTACCCGCAACAAAATACGCGACAAAGTAAGAAGCCAGCCAGTTGGCGCCACTCAATCCGACTGGCATACCGTCACTAAGCTCACCGACAGAGCGGTTAAAAAACTCGATATTCATGAGGAAAATACCAATCAAAGCAAACCCTCGAATCACATCGAGAATCGCGATTCTGTCTTGAACCTGAACCGGTGCCGCAACTGGCGCATCTACTGGAGCAACTGCTGGCGCAACCATTGGCTCAACCGTCAAATTCAGCATCACGCTGGATTCATTTTCTACATCTCTATGCATATCTTCCTCGATATAAATGAACTTGTTAGATCAGACACAAGTCGCATAAATCAAAAAGCGCCACGACCTGTATCGTGACGCTTTTTAACCCGCGTTTATTTGACTAGCCTTAGATGAATTATGCCTTAATTGCAAACCATATTGGCATTTTTAAATCATCTAATCATGACTAAACAATCCTCGCTAGCATTGATATTGACTAACCCAAGTGAGGAGTCAAACCCTTATGTTCGACTCTCATCGCAGGCAATTCCCAATAAGTGACCGCACGCCATACCCATTCCAAAGGGCCATAGCGGAAACGGCCTAACCACCAATGGCTGAACAAAACTTGCAAGCAAATTACCGCAATCGCAAAGCCTAATTGTTGCGCGCGACCGAGGCCGAATTGCCCCAATCCCCAACCGTAAAAGAAACTTGCTTGAATCACCGATTGCATCAAATAATTCGTCAATGCCATACGACCAAATGGTGCCAACACCTGAATCTTAGCCAATGCGGAACCGCTATATAACATCAACACAATGATACTGACATAAGCAAGACAAGTCGGCAGATTCGCTAAATTCAAAATCATTTGTGTTAATTGCCAACCATCGCCTGATACACCTGGCGCATGACTCACTGCGATACTACTTGCCAGTAAACTCAATCCCCACCCCACAGGCAATCCTAATAAAGCGATGTGACGGAATAGCGATAAATTTTCCGCAGCCTTGGTAATTACTTTGGCACGAACAAACCAGACACCGATCAAAAATAAAGCAATCGCTGCAAATGCTTGTCCCGCGCTACCAAATGGAGCATCCATGAAATCCGCAAAGCGATGCTTCACAAAATCAGGATAGTTCGCCTGCGTCATCGCCTTCAAATCTTTTTCGATTTCTTTACGATTTTCATTGATACGATTAATCGTATCTGCATCGCGTTCCAGTTTCTTTTGCGCTTCGGATTTTGGAAGCTTTTTATCCTCTTTGCTTTCATCCTTTTTTGTGCTGCTTGTAGGATTAAGCTTTGCCAATTTTTCTGCAGCTTCGTCGGCTTCTTTTTTCGCTTGCTTTTCTGCAGCTAATTTGACTGCTTCTGCTGAATTAAAAACGCTAGTCAAAGGTTGCTGATAGGCGATCACTCCAAACACCATGCCAATCACAAAAGGCAAGCTATAAATCAATACACCAGCACGCCAAAATCGCGCTTCCGCTGGCTGATGATATTTTGCTGATAAAAATGTGATGATCAAGAACGCAGCTGACATTCCAGTCAAACCATTTCGTCCTTCGCGCATTGCAGGCACAAACCAACTTGCTAACGCAGCCAAACTCACAAGTATCGTGATGACCAAGCAAATCGCAGAAAACAATGGCATCTTCATACCAAGGAAGGAAACAATTCGTTCATTACGAATAAAAATTGCGATGAATCCCATAAAAGCGATACCACCAACCACCGCAGCAAATGATCCCATACCGGGGATAAAACAGAAGCCAATCAGACCGACTATACTCGCTACTATCCATTTCCACTGACCAAATAAAATAATCAACAAGCCAGCCGCAGTGAACGCATAGCTATACAAAATATCGCCAGGCCACAATAAGACATTATGCAAAATACCAAAGATTGCTAATGCAATGATGCGGCGAATATAGGGCTTGATAAATGCTCGCCCTGTTTCTTCTGAGCGCGTCAGCATCACCGCGAAACCCATTCCAAACAGCAAAGAAAAAATAGTCCAGAACTTACCAGCCACAAAGAAGTTCACAAAATAACTGGCCAACCAGTCTATGCCGTGTACATTACTCGGGATTCCCGTCCCCATCGTCAAGAATGAGCGGTTAAACCATTCAATGTTCATGAAGAAAATACCAATTAAGGCAAAGCCACGTATCACGTCTAAAGCTTGAATACGCTCACTCGCCGAGATTGGCTTCAGAATAGGTTTTAGAACAGCAGAAGGATTAGGGAAAGTGCTATTGACGCTGCTGGCACCGCCCGCACTGCCCGAGCTTCCAGTATTGGTAGATGATTCCATCATGATTTATTGTTTTCAGGTTAGGTTAAACCCAGACTTCCCAATCTGGGCCAGATATGAACACGCAAATGAAGACACATGATCGCATTTTGTCATCGACATACTAGTTAGATCGCCAACAAGAATCGATAGCATTGCGATGAAATGCGAAATCAAGGGAATGAAATTACTTTAATTGGTCGTATACTCAAGCCATACAAATTCACATTGCACTCAAATTCTCATTTTAGAAAAAATATGTCGAGACTCTTTAAGCTAGCCTTACCCAAGGGCAACAAACCCATCATCAATAACAAAATTAACCTAGTGGAAGATTTTAGCCTGCGCACCCCACATCAATTCAAACTCACCAACGCACTAATGCTGCTAGGCTTGTTAGGCATCATCTGCTCGCCACAAGTCCATGCGCAAGTGGGCGCAAATGCGAGCAATGCCAATAAACCAAGCACCCAAAATACGTCTCAGAAAAAATCAACTCCGATTAAAACCACGCAAGAATGGCAAGTCTATGGCATCAGCCAAAGCGCAGAGATTTTGCTCGACCAATGGGGCGTACCGCATATTTATGCCAAGAATGAAGATGATTTGTTTTTCGCACAAGGCTTTAATGCTGCGCGTGATCGCCTATTTCAGCTCGATCTATGGCGCAGACGTGGCCTCGGCCAACTATCCGAAGTATTTGGCTACAGCTTCTTTGAACAAGATCGTGCCGCGCGTTTATTCCTCTACCGCGGTGATATGAAACAAGAATGGAATGCCTACGGAGCACAAGCCGAACGCATCACCAAACAATTTGTGGCTGGGATCAATGCCTATGTCGATTATGTCAGTAAGAACAACCATGCCTTACCCGCGGAATTTAAAATCCTGAAATATCTGCCGGCTAAATGGCAAGCTGAAGACGTGGTGCGTATCCGCAGTCATGGCTTAACTCGCAACCTCAACGCCGAAGTGAATCGCGCAAAGTTTGCTTGCAACGGTCAATTAGCATTAGACGAAATACGGCAAAATTTATCGCCTAAGTGGAAAACCACACTCCCCGCAGGCCTCGACCCATGTTTACCCGAAGGCATCTTGCGTCAATTCAGTTTAGCGACACAGAACGTCGTTTTTGATAAGCAGAATATGCGTATCTCACAAATTGAAACGCCTACAACCGCAACAAATGAAGCCCCTAATACAAACATCACTAAGCTATACGAAACAAACCCTGATCAAATGGAAGGCAGTAACAACTGGGTACTCGCACCGTCCAAAACCAGCACTGGTCGCGCGATCATGGCAAATGACCCGCATCGCGCTTACTCAGCGCCGTCTTTACGCTATATCACGCATTTAAGTGCGCCTGGTTTAGATGTGATTGGCGCGGGCGAACCAGCATTACCTGGAATTTCCATCGGACATAATGGCAACATCGCATTCGGTTTGACGATTATGGGGATTGATCAAGAAGACTTATATGTCTATGAGTTAAACCCCGCTAATCCCATGCAATACCGCTACCGTGGCAAGTGGGAAAACATGAAGCCACTTTCGGAAAGTTTTAAAGTCAAAGACCGTCCCGATCAAACCGCAGAATTACTCTTTACACGTCACGGCCCTATCATTTTTCAAGACCATCAAAAAAACCGTGCCTACGCGGTGAGAACGGCTTGGCTACAGGCGGGAATGGCGCCTTATTTTGGCAGTATTGATTACATGCGTGCCACCAATTTTGTCCAGTTTAAGAAAGCCATGCTGCATTGGGGCGCACCAACAGAGAACCAAGTCTATGCGGATGTCAAAGGAAATATTGGCTGGGTTCCTGGTGGCATGACGCCAATACACAAAAATTGGGATGGTTTATTACCTGTTCCTGGAGATGGACGTTATGAGTGGGAGGGCTTTTTATCTGGCGACAAGCTGCCAATTAGCTATCAGCCAAAATCAGGGTGGTTTGCTTCAGCAAATGAAATGAATTTACCTAAGGGCTATCCCTACCAACAACACAAATTAGGCTTCGAATGGCCGCACCCAGCACGCTACCAACGTATCGCTACCGTATTGTCGCAAGCAAAAAAATTCTCAATCGAGGATTCCATGCGTCTACAAAATGATGTGATGTCGCTACCTGCTAAACGCATCACAGAGATTTTGAAGCGTATCCAAATCAACAATCAGATCAACAATAAAATCAACAATCAAGCTCGTCATCAAACCGATGATGACAATACAAAAGCAACCGAAAAAGCACTGAAACTGTTACTCCAATGGGATCATCAAGAAACCGCAGATTCGGCAGCAGCAGCTCTATTTCAGTTCTGGCTAAGTCAAACTTTGGCACCAGCGTATAAAGAATTAATGCTAGGCGCACAAGCGAATTTGGTACCCAGCATGCCTGATATGTCAGGTATGTTGAACTATCTCGAACGCACAAATCAAGATGAACAAGCAAACAAAATCCGTGATCAGCTCTTACTCAATAGTCTCACGCAAGCTTACAAAACGCTTGAACAAACACTAGGAAAAGATCAACACGCTTGGCAGTGGGGACAACTACAGAAAACGGTATTCGCACACCCATTCTCAAAGATTTTAGATAGCGCATCAAAAACACAATTTGATGTCGGCCCACTTCCTCGTGGTGGTAGTGCCAATACCGTCAATCAATCATCGTATCGATTGAGTGATTTCATACAACTCAATGGTCCTTCATTTCGAGTCGTGGTCGATGTTGGGCAATGGGATAACTCGCGCGCAATCAATGCGCCAGGACAATCTGGCGACCCAAGCAGTCCACATTACCGCGATTTGGCAGACAAATGGGCGAAAGGTGAATACTTTCCTTTACTGTATTCACGACAGGCAGTTGAGGTAAACACCCGCCAACGATTTGTTTTGCAACCGATCAAATAATTGAGTCAATCAAGCTTAGTTAATCAAGTTCGGCAATTGAGTTCAACAAATGCGACGATTTTCAAGATGGCATGCCGTGTAAAACGCTGTGCCATCAATTCGATATAAGAATATGACCTTATATTCTTTTGAGTTTTATTTGAGCTGGCTTATTCTCATCGTCTATCTTTGAGACGCTTACGCAGCAGTCACAAATTGCTTGCGACGTGGCTGACGGCGAATGCCGGTGTCTCACTTGAACAAACTTAGCGATGAGGAAATTATGCCTATCTATCAAAATAATGCGGACTCTATTGGTCGCACCCCACTAGTCAAGTTGCAACGCATCAGCGATGGTGCAGGTGCGACAATTTTGGCAAAAATCGAAGGTCGTAATCCTGCGTATTCTGTTAAATGCCGAATTGGTGCAGCGATGGTGGCGGATGCCGAAGCACGTGGTTTGCTCGGCCCAGGAAAAGAATTAATCGAACCAACCAGTGGCAATACGGGTATCGCACTAGCTTTTGTTGCCGCTGCAAGAGGCACTCCCTTGACGTTGACTATGCCAGAAACGATGAGCATAGAACGTCGTAAATTATTAGTGGCATTCGGTGCAAACTTAATTCTGACTGAAGGCGCAAAAGGCATGAATGGTGCGATTGCCAAAGCAGAGGAAATTCGTGCCAGCGATCCTGATCGTTACGTCTTACTCCAGCAATTCAAAAATCCTGCCAATCCAGCGATTCACGAAAAAACCACTGGTCCAGAAATCTGGAACGATACAGAAGGTCAAGTCGACATCTTTGTCTCTGGCGTTGGCACCGGCGGCACCATTACCGGTGTATCTCGCTACATCAAACAAACACAGGGGAAGGCAATTCAGACGGTGGCAGTAGAGCCAACCGCAAGTCCAGTATTAACGCAAAAACGCGCAGGTCAAGAAATCAAACCAGCGCCACACAAGATTCAAGGTATTGGTGCTGGATTTGTGCCAGACGTTTTAGACTTGTCCTTAGTTGATCTGATTGAGCAAGTCAGCAACGAAGAAGCAGTTGAATACGCACAAAGACTGGCAAAAGAAGAAGGCATACTCGCTGGCATTTCTTGCGGCGCTGCCACCGCAGTAGCAGTTCGCCTCGCCAAATTACCTGAGAATGCAGGTAAAACGATTGTTGTAGTATTGCCTGATTCTGGAGAGCGTTATTTAAGCTCGATATTATTTGATGGCTACTTCGATGCCAATGGCGTCGCTTTATCTGCACAATAAACAATTTTGCTCACAAGCTAGGACGGTAGCACCGTCTTAGCTTGTTATCTTAATTGTTGGCAACAGAATCAATCCGCCTACTTATTCAAAATCCTTAAAAGTCTCCAGATCGATTTGTACCGATTGGTCTCCCGCAGACATCCAAATCTGACCATCTTGTATGGTGCACTGCAATTGCATTGTGCGGGCAGCCATTTTGGCGAGTTCTTGGCTCGTTTCTGATGCCATATTTTTGACGCATAAGTTCTTTGCGCGATCAAGGCGGCTATTCATTTGTTTCCACCAGATATTGCTGGCATGTGAAAAACTATAGACCACCACTTTTTCGGCACGACCACAAGCTTTCAACAAGCGTCTGTCGTCGGGTTGTCCAACTTCCCCCCACAATAAGATGGCATCGGTGTAATCTTTTTCCCAAAAATCAGGTTCTTCTGTATCCGAAATGCCTTTACCAAAACTCAAGCGCTCAGAAGCATGCAACGCGAAGGCGACGACGCGTACCATCATGCGTTCATCCGTTTCCGATGGATGACGGGCGATGGTTAAACTATGATCCGCGTAATAACCACGATCCATATCGGAAATATTCAGTTCTGCTTTATAAATTGTTGATTTCAATGCCATTCTTATTCCTGCTGTTTATTCCTGCTGTTTAATCCTGCTGTTTAATCCTGCTGTTCAATTTTGCTCATTAAGCTTACTCATTAATTCCACTATCACTAGCGCTAGCTATTTGACTTCAATCCAGTTTCTAATTTGAATGTGAATGAAGTGCATAAGCTCCAATTACGTCTTAAAAAATCGTGCTTAGTTAAACACGACCGTCTTATGGCCATTCAATAAGATGCGATGCTCGACAAAATAATTCACTGCACGTGCCAACACCACACATTCCACATCACGACCAATTGCCGTCAATTTTTCTGGGTCCATCGCATGATCGACGCGCGCGACGTCTTGTTCAATAATCGGTCCCTCATCCAAATCACCGGTGACAAAATGCGCGGTCGCACCAATCAATTTCACACCACGATCATGAGCTTGATAATAGGGCTTAGCGCCTTTAAAGCTGGGTAAAAATGAGTGATGGATATTGATCGCACGACCGTTTAAAGCTTGGCACATGGAGTTCGAAAGTATTTGCATATAACGTGCCAACACCACCAACTCGGCTTGATTTGCGTTGATGACTTCTAAGACTCTTTGTTCCTGCGCCTGTTTTTCTTCCGCACTTGCACCAGCCGCTAATGGCAAATGATGGAAAGGAATATTGTAACTTGCAGCCAATTGATAAAAATCGGTGTGATTAGAAATGATCGCCTTGATTTCTACTGGCAGTAAGCCGCTCTTGTAGCGAAACAAAAGATCATTCAAGCAATGACCAATTTTCGACACCATCAACACCAAGCGCGGCTTGTGATGCGCATCGTGTAACTGCCATTCCATTTGCCACGCTTGCGCCACTTCTTTAAATTCTTGACGTAAGATTTGCTCGTTAATTTCCAGTTCCTCTACCGAAAAATGAACCCGCATGAAAAACAACTTCGAGTGTGCATCCCCAAACTGCGCTGAATCAATAATATTGCAACCGTGACTGGTAAGAAAACCAGAAACGCTATGGACGATACCGCGTTGATCGGGACAAGATAAAGTCAGGATATATTCTGGGCGCATAAATAATTGATTTCTTGAGATAGAAAAAACAAAACCTAACAAGCAAAAAGTGAAAAGAAAAAAACAGCCCACATTGTCGCATGTTCGGCTTCTTTTTATTGCTTTGCAAAATAAAAGCACAGTCGTTCTATTTAGGGTATATTCTGTCTCCGCTTCTGATTTTTTGACATTTAAAATCTGCGTGCAAGATCAATTCACTACACGCGCCATCACTTCATTCGGAGATCGCAATATGACTATCATGAATCACCAAATTCGACTCGCTGCTCGCCCGCTTGGTTTTCCCACGCCAGACAATTGGCTACACACATCAGAAGCCTTGCCACCAGTGAATGATGGTGAAATCCAAATCAAAACTTTATACCTTTCGATTGATCCCGCCATGCGTGGTTGGATGAATGGCGGCAAGTCGTATATACGCCCCGTCGAAATCAACGAAGTGATGCGCGCTGGCGGGATTGGAATCGTGATTGCATCTAAATCAGATCGCTTTCAAGTTGGCGACTATGTCTCTGGCAGTATTGGTGTTCAAGAATACTGGACAGGCAAAGCCGATGACAAGTATGGCGCGTTCTACAAAATAGATCCGCAACTTGCCCCCCTACCCGCTTATTTAAATGCGCTTGGCATGCCCGGCATGACCGCCTATTTTGGTCTCATTGATGTTGGCCAGCCGAAGGCTGGAGAGACCGTCGTGGTATCGGGTGCGGCTGGCGCGGTAGGTCAAACTGTAGGTCAAGTTGCCAAACACAAAGGCTGCCGCGTAGTCGGCATCGCAGGTGGCAAAGAAAAATGCGACTTTGTTGTGAATGAACTCGGATTTGATGCCTGTATTGACTACAAAAATAGTTCAGTTAAAGATGGTTTGAAAGAACATTGCCCCAATGGGGTTGACATCTATTTTGATAATGTCGGTGGCGAGATACTTGATACCGTGCTCACGCGCATCAACATGAAAGCGCGCATTATTATTTGCGGCGCGATATCGCAGTACAACAACACGACAGCGATAAAAGGACCATCCAACTATCTCGCGTTACTCGTGAACCGCGCAAAAATGGAAGGTATCGTCGTATTCGATTACGTCAAGCGCTATCCAGAAGCCATCAAAGAAATGAGTCAATGGATGGCACAAGGCCAATTTCATACGCGCGAAGATATCGTACAAGGTCTAGATGAGTTTCCAAATGCTTTACAGATGCTGTTTGACGGTAGAAATTTTGGCAAGCTCATCCTTCAAGTTGCTACGGTAAAGTAAATCTCCAATTGGGCTAGCATATTCAATCTAGAACATGCTAGCGCCATCAAGCTCCTTACCATTTAGCGATGACGGTAAAAGTGCCTTTGCTTCCCACTAAATAGAAGTGTATTTTTGTCCGATTCCTCGTTCATATATTGGCAGACTGTCGTTTTCATACACCCAAGAAAATAAGACGTTGCAAGCAGATTTGTGACTGTGTAAGATGAAATTGCGTATTTGCATCAAGAAGCAATTTCACTCTTCACGGGGTACTATGAAAGCGCATTCTGGCCAATTCCTCATTCGACGTCCCAACCACTTTGCGCGCGCAAGCCTATTCGCATTGATGGCGATCACCAACGCATTCGGGCTATTGCTAAGCGCCACTGGGTCAGCGCAAGTGATCTCAGAAAACATTCCACCAAATACTGCTCCCAGCGTTCAACAAGACAAGAAAGAAGTAAATGCCGAGAAACCTGTAGAGGATGAGGCAAATGAGCAAGCCTATCCTTCAATCAAATTCAGTGGTTTTGGGACGATAGGTGCAAGTTATAACAGTAGTCGCCAATTCGATTATGTGCGTGACCTACTCCAATCGAATGGTGTGGGTAAACGCAAGCAACTCGATTTTGGTCTAGATTCGCTAGTTGGATTGCAAGTAACAGGACGTTGGAGCGATCAACTAGAGACTGCCGTACAAGCGGTCATACACCGCGGTGAAAAAGATTTACAAACAGATATCACCTGGGGATTCATCAAATATCGTCCGCAAGACGATATTGACTTACGATTCGGTCGTTTAGGATTTGACGTTTACCCGCTAGCAGATTCAAGAAATGTCGCTTATTCATACATCTGGATTAGGCCACCAGTCGAATACTTTGGTGAACTTATCGTTAGCTATATTGATGGTGCGGATGCCGTGTTTCAGTATGCACATGGGAATAATCAAGTTAAGTTCAAAGTCTATGCAGGCAATGCACGTGAACGCATGTTGGCTGCCGCGCCTGATATATATTTCTCTATCGATGGCTCGCACATATGGGGAACGCATGTCGAATATCAATCCTCATCTTGGTTAGCGCGCATAGGCTATTCTGAGCTCAAATTTAATAGCGAGTTTCCTAGCTTTCAGGACTTACTAACTACATTGAGGTCACCAGCATTTGCTCAATTTGGTCCGGAGGCGAACTCTTTGGCCAACCATCTATCCTTTAAAGATAAGAAAATCCAGTATTTATCGGCGGGTATCGTTTATGACGAAGGGCCAATGCAAGCCCAGTTCATGTTAGGGCGATTGAAATCACAAACATGGGGCTTCAACTCCAATATGGCGGCGTTTGCGACAATTGCTTACCGTATTCGGTCTTGGATACCGTATATCAGCTTTGCCAAAGTGCGTCCCTTACATTCAGCATCGCCTGTAACAGGTCTATCAGCAAGCGTAAATCCAATAGTTGGACAATTAGAAACGCACATACAAAACTATCTGAAATCAACTAGAAACGAACAGCAGTCCATTTCACTTGGATGGAAATACAGTGTCAGTCAACAAAGCGATGTCAGGCTACAAATAGATAAAATCCATAACCGTGGCCCGTTCATCGTGAGAAATACCAGTGCCGATTGGAATGGCAAAGCAACGATCATTGGCGTTAGCTACAATTTCATTTTTTAGCAGAGCGATAGTCCTACTATGTTAGTACAACGATCTCTATGCATCATCTTGCTGATACTTGCTGCGGCTAGTATTGTGGCTAGCACTAATGCAAGCGCTAACCATGCAAGCAATGATTTCGTCGTGATCGCCAATCCACATTCTGGCATTGAAAAAATGAGCAAAGATGAAGTGATTAATGTGTACATGGGTAGAAATCGAAAATTATCGTCCGGAGTCACCGCGCAACCACTAGACTTAGAAAACCCACTGACAGAAAAAGCCAACTTTTATAACATCATGGTGAATAAAGAGTTATCTGAAATTAGCTCTTACTGGGCAAGATTGATGTTCTCAGGACAAGGTTCGCCACCACGCCAGGTTGCCTCAGCAGAGGAAGCCGTTGAATTAGTTGGTAGACTCAAAGGCGCAATTGCCTACGTCGATAGAAAGAAAATTGATAAGCGTGTACGTGTGGTATTTGACCCTAGCCGTAACTAATGATTTTCTAAACAAACATCGTCACTCATGCATAAACTACTACAGTTACTACAGTTGCTACGTACAAGCATCGTTTATCGTAGCAGCGCCCTAGTACTGTCTATTGCTTTATGTGTTGGTGGTATGTTTGCAGCTTTTACCTATTTGTGGGAATCAAATACTGAACAAGAACTCACCAAAAATCGTATGGGCACCTTGTTAAGCACCGTCGAAAACACAGTGAGTATCGCCTGCTATTTATCGGACACCAATCTCGCAAAAGAAGTCGCGCAAGGTTTATTAAAAAATGAAGATGTCGCCAGCGTAAAGATTTATTCGAACAAACCTTGGTAGATTTATTCAAAAATGTATCGCCACAATCAAGCAATCGCTTACTCAATAAACTAAAAGAGAACTTGATCATACAAAGAGAAGTTTATTCGCCATTTAATCCTGCTGAGGCGGTGTGCCAAATAGAAATCAAACCCAACATCAGTTTCATTCGTGAACAAATCAACACCAAGGCGCGCTTCATTGCGCTGTTACTGGTCCTACAGACGCTCATCATGGCTGGCGCGGTCGTTATCATCGTCATGTATTTAATCACACGCCCGATCAAAACCATCTCCGATCGTCTACATCATTTATCGGCCGATGCGAAGACCACGCTACCGCTCCCACCCGGCAATGAAGCTGATGAAATTGGACAATTGGTACGCGATGTCAACACTTTGTTTTCTAAACTATCCCATCTTTTGGAAGATGAACGTGATTTGCGCGTACAACATCAAATTGGCGAGAAAAAATTTCGCGCCATTTTCGAAAACTCGGAAACCGGAATTTTTTTACTGAACCCGAATGGTGAGGTACTCTCTTCGAATCCTGCTTATCGACGTTTATTCGCTATTAGTGACGAGGTCTCTTCAGAATCCATTAAATTTAGCTTAATTCAAAACCTAAATGACTATGCACTACGATTACAAGGCATGCTAGAAAATGCGACACATGATGAGCAAGTTTCGTCAGAAGATTTTTTGCTCGAAGTGGGAAACCCGCCGCAAAAAAATGGATCAATTTGGTGCTGAGCTCAGTGGAAAATAAAGTCTTACAAGGTTTGGTCAATGATATTACCGAACGCAAGATGTTAGAAGAATCGGCAAATCAACTGGCGATGACGGATCACCTTACCAACGTCGCGAATCGTTTAGGCTTAGAAAAAAATGTCGCCAAAATTCAGTTTGAAATGCATGCTGGTTTAATCGGCAGCTTTTATGTGTTGATGATTGATCTTGATGGCTTTAAGGCGGTCAATGATCAATACGGTCACGAGATAGGTGACAAGGTATTACTACACTTCACGCAACTGCTGAGCAAGATTGTTCGCAAATCAGACTTTATCGCACGCACTGGTGGCGACGAGTTTGTCGTCATCTTGAAAGAAGTCGATGCGATTGAAAAAGTTCAGCATATCGCAAGCAAGATTATTCATGAAGCTTCGCAAATGATTGAATTTGGCGAATCGATCCAGATTCAAATTGGCGCAAGTATTGGTATTAATTTGGTCGATCAGGCCAACTTTGATATGGCGAAAGTTTTACAGCGAGCCGACGAGGCAATGTATTACGCGAAGAAATCCGGTAAAAATCGATATCATGTTTTTTCTTAATCGATACCAAATTTTCGTAGCGGTACTAGCTTCTGCTGCTTCTATCAATTCGAAATACAAGCAACCACTCTCTAGCATCGCTTATTAATACCCAAGGTATTGCTCAACGATCCTCTCCGCTGGTTTGTCAATTTAATTGCCTAAATCATGTCAAGCACATTATTCTAGCGACTTTCAGCTTGCCTATGGATCATCCTCATGTTGTCATTGCAGCGCCATCAGTCGGATGTTAATTACTTTCAGCACTCGCTGACCCAACGAATTTTCTCTGCGAGTGTCGCCTTGATGGTCTGTACACTCTTCATTAGTCAGCTAAATCAAGATTTCTTGCGAAAAATCGTACCCACCAACACATCAATGCCGACTACGATGATGTTTACATTGACTCGGCCAGTTGCTGCAACGCTTGAGAAAAAACCTCTGATTTCGGCAAATGCTACAGCACTAAATCAGGAACCAAATACTCGATCTATCACCAAACAAAGTAAGCAAAACCAACAAACTGCGCCACAAAGTACACAAACCCAAGTAGTGGTCGGCGATCCTCAAATCAAGCAAGAACAAGAAACTGAACGTGAATTGATCACCATTTTCCCAGAACAGAATGGTAATAGCTCTTCGATCGCGAGCCCAATTAATCAAGTCAATAAAAGTAACATCGCCAAATATGGTTTCGATAGCGCTGGGGTAAGAGGTGCTTATGAAGCGAGTAAATCAGATATTCAAAAGATGGCTGAAAAAAACGGTACGACTCTAGAAAATTCAAAGCCGTCTAAACACGATCAATTCCAACAAGCGGCAAATCGAGCAGCAAAGCCAGACTGCTTACGCCAAGGTGCAAGTATCTTATCCTTGTTCGTGGTCGCGTATCAGGCCGCCACAGATCACTGTAAATAATTGCAAGCGAAGTTCGTTTATACGATCAAATACTCTTCGATAGAAGTGTGGATTTATAGCCCTATCGAAAAATAACTTTATACAATTGAATATTTCCTTAATTTCTGTCTTGACAGAAATTAAGGAAATCCCTACACTACCTACATGGAACTTACACCTGTCAAACAAAAATTTATTCTGCACTGGGGCGAAATGGGCACCATGTGGGGTGTTAATCGCACCGTCAGCCAAATTCACGCCCTTTTATATATTGTTGGTACGCCGCTGACTGCAGAAGACATTGCCGATACGCTAGGTGTCGCACGTTCGAATGTGTCGAATTCACTTAAAGAATTACAGAATTGGAAATTGGTCAAAGTAGCCCATGTGATGGGAGACCGCCGTGCGCATTTTGAAACCTCACTCGATGTATGGGAACTGTTTCGTACCGTAGTGCGCGAACGCAAAGAGCGCGAATTAAGCCCGACCATCACAACACTGCAAGCATGTTTAGACAGCCCAGAGATCGATCAAGAAGACCGCGCCAGCAAAGCACGTATTGCTGAGACGCTAGCCTTAATGAAGACGCTAACAAGTTGGACTGATGAAATGTTGCGGCTGGAACCCAGCACCTTGATGAAGCTATTAAAAATGGGCGCAAAGGTACAACAATTTGTACGTGGCGAAGAAAAGTAATAGAGAAGATGCACACATAAACAAACGCGCGTCACAGCTCATCGATGCGCATTTTTTTTTGAAATCCATTTCTGTCTAGACAGAAATAACTGAATTAAAGGAATACTCGAATGAAAAGCTTAACTCATTGGCGGACATCGAAGCCTCTAGCCTAATTTCAACTCAAACTTAAACTTAAACAGGCATCACAAACCAAGGAAAATCATGCAAGCGAATACCTACCCACTCACCTTGCTCTACGATGAATCATGTCCACTGTGTAAGTTAGAAATCGACAATCTACGTGCCCGCGATACGCAAGATCTACTGCGCTTCATCGACGTTTCCGCAGACGATTTTGATGACTCAAGCTATCAAGCCAACAAGAAAGAAATGATGGAAATCATTCATGCAGTGCGCGCCGACGGCAGCATAGTGAAAGGAGTTGAAGTATTTCGTTTAGCCTATGGTGCAGTTGGCTTGGGCTGGATTACGGCACCGACCAATTTTCCACTACTCAAACCCTTGTTTGATTGGGCATATATTCGCGTTGCTCGCAATCGTTATCGTTTATCAAACCGCTTTTCTGGCGTGTTATTCAAAATTGCTGCCGATCGTGCTGCTAAGCGTGCATTGAGAAACAGCCAAGTATGCAAAGATGGTCGATGTGAGCTAAGAACCCGCGCAGAAAAAAGTGATGCCTAAATTTATTGACGTTTGAATTCAGACTGAAAGAAAATTCGTATGAAGATCCTCATCTGCGGCACCCATGGCTTTGTCGGTCGGCATATACGCCAATATCTAATAGAAGCAGGACATCAAATCATTGATGGTGTGCATCAATTTAGTGATGTGGCTAGTAGCAAAAATAATCAACTATTGATTGACTATAGTAAGGACACGTCAAGCAGTATCTGGGAAAAACGCTTTGCGGCCTTGGCTAGTGCAGCACCTTCTACACCGATTGATCACCATGCTAACTCAGGCCACATCGATATCGTTATCAATGCGGTAGGCATTCTTAACTCCAATAAAAGTGCCTCTTTTGAAGCGATCCACCGCGATACACCAATCGCGCTATTTCAAGCAGCGAATAATGCAGGGGTCAAAGGCATCGTACAAATTTCGGCCTTGGGTCTAGACGATCACACGCAACATGATGCAAGCTCAAGCGCGGAAACACTTAGTCCTTACTTGCAAACGAAACGCGATGCAGATCAATTTCTAAGTCAACTCGCCTGTCCGCATTTAATCTTGCGCCCCTCTCTCATCGTTGGAGTCGATGGCGTCAGTAGCCAACTATTTCGTAGTCTAGCTAGCATGCCTTTGATTGGCTTGCCAGGTAAAGGTGAGCAAACTCTACAACCCGTACATATCGATGACCTTTGCCATTGCATAGGCAAATGGGTGACACAAATAGAAAATAACTCAGCAAAACCGCACCAAATTATGCATGCGGTCGGCCCGACGACTATGTCTTATCGCCAAATGCTGGCGCATTATCGGCAATCGATGGGATTAGGATCAAGCTGCTTCTTGCCAATTCCTATGGCGATCATGCGTATCGGTGCTGTGCTTGCACAATACCTGCCACAAAAAGTATTCGCTCCCGAAACCTTGCGCATGCTAGAACAAGGTAATACGGCAGATTGTGCACAGTTCAGTGACTATTTAGGGCATGCACCGAAAGCAGCAAACGCGTGGTTTCACCAAAGTGAAGCTAGTCGTTTGGCGGCAGCCGCAATCGCCACTTGGTCTAAAGTCTTATTTCGCTTCGTGCTCGCCTTGTTGTGGATCGCAACCGGCATCATTTCATTGTGGATTTACCCACACCAAGAAAGCGCACTTTTGCTTTCCCAAGTGGGGATTAGCGACGCCTACACCATGCCGCTTTTGTACGCAGCGAGTGGACTAGATTTTGCCATCGGCATCATCACACTCACTCATCCTAGCCGACGTTTATGGCAAATCCAAATTCTCGTGATCTTGCTGTACTCCCTGATCATCAGCCTTGCTTTGCCTGAGTTTTTGGTTCACCCATTTGGACCGATTTTGAAAAACCTTCCCATACTTGCCATCCTATTCGTACTGCTTGCAGGAGAAAGAAAATGAACACCTATCTACTACTAAAAACACTGCATATCATTTCATCGGTTCTCTTGGTGGGCACAGGGTTTGGTTCCGCCTTTTACCTATACTTCACACATCGCAGTAACAACCTCGCTGCAATTGCGACAGTAACGCGCTTGGTGGTCATCGCAGACTGGTGTTTCACTACACCAGCCGTCATCATTCAACCGCTGAGCGGTATCGCAATGATGTATTTGGCTGGGTGGCAATTAGATACGCCATGGATTATGCTGAGTATCGCGCTGTATCTATTAGCGGGAGCGTGTTGGCTGCCAGTGGTCTGGTTACAAATTCAAATGAAGGGCATGGCTGAAGCTGCTTATCAACAAGGAGCAAGCTTATCTGCGCGTTATTGGCGATACGCACGTTATTGGGAATACTTAGGTTATCCCGCCTTTATTGCAATGGTCGTCGTATTTTATTTAATGGTGAATAAGCCTCAATTGTGGGCTTGATCTATGCCAATGTTAGGCTTCACCATCCTCGCCACTGTCTTCGATTCCTAACAAACTTTGTGCGGTATCGGTAGGCAGTGCCTCAACTAACTTTAATTTACGTGTCATTTGGCGCGTGCGTACTTCTGCTTTATCAATATTGTCGGCAGCTTTGACCAAGGCATTTTTTGTCGCAGCTAAAACATCGCCAAACTTACCGAACTCCGTTTTAACAGCACCCAACACTTGCCATACTTCCGATGAACGTTTTTCCAAAACCAAGGTTCTAAAGCCCATTTGCAAGCTATTTAACAAAGCCGACAAGGTTGATGGGCCAGAAATCGATACGCGATAAGTTCGCTGTAATTCATCAGCCAAACCTGGGCGACGCATCACTTCCGCATACAAACCTTCGGTCGGCAAAAACAGCAAAGCGAAATCGGTCGTTAAAGGCGGCGACAAGTATTTTTCTGCAATAGTTTTTGCTTCATTGCGAATCACGCGCTCCAACTCTTTGCCTGCTTGCGCGACACCGTCGGCATCAGCACGTTCTGCAGCATCTAACAAGCGCTCATACTGTTCTTTCGGAAATTTCGCATCGATTGGCATCCAAACTGGTGCCCGATCATCATCCTTACCTGGCAACTTAATTGCAAATTCAACTCGCTCACCACTATTCGGAATCGTCTCAACATTTTTGGCGTATTGATCAGGTGTCAGCATTTGCTC
This sequence comes from Affinundibacterium macrobrachii, assembly GCF_014652415.1. Taxonomy (GTDB): domain Bacteria; phylum Pseudomonadota; class Gammaproteobacteria; order Burkholderiales; family Burkholderiaceae_D; genus Undibacterium; species Undibacterium macrobrachii. The sequence goes on along the minus strand of NZ_BMYT01000004.1, from coordinate 122,760 downwards.
TAACACCATCTCTAACTGAACTTCGCCCCAAGTGCCGCGTGTTTTCACGTTGGTGAGTACACGTTTTAAGTCGCCGACACCGATCGCCAGTTGTTGCATCTCACCCAAACCTTGATGCACCTTCTCAAGGCGTTCCGACACTTGCTTAAATGACTCGCCTAAACGCTGTTCTAAAGTTGCATGCAATTTTTCATCAACTGTCTTACGCATTTCTTCTAACTTGCTGGCGTTATCGGCTTGCAGTTGCTGAATTTTTTGTTCTAAGGTGGCGCGAATCTCAAGCATTCGTTGCGCATTCGATTCAGTCATGCTGCTTAAGCTTTGATTGAGCGTATCGGCAAAGTGTTTCAAGCTCAAACCCAATTCTTCGCGGGCGCTTTGGCCTTGTAAGGTTAGCGCTTGACGCATCTGTTCTAATTGTTGCGCGTTACTTTCATTGAGCTTGACTAACTGCTGTGAAAACGCATCAATCTGATTATTTTGCAGCGTGGCGACACTGGTTAGTTGCGCGCTGACGGTCTGCTGGAATTGGCTAAAATTGGTGCCTAGCTCTTGTCGCGTTGCTTGCGCTGTCGATTGCACTTGTTCACGCAAACTCCGTTCGCTACGTTCTTGTGCTTGCTGCTGTTGATTCTGCATTTGCTGTAGTTGCGTTTGCAAAGCTAACAATTGCGCATCCTGAGTACTGCCCTGCTTGCGCATTAAAATGAGTAGCTGCAAAACAACGACTACGGTAATTGCAAGGCTCAAGATGATTTCGATGGTGTTCATGTAGTTTTGTCTTATGTGTCAATGAAAAGGCCGAGAGCTTGTATGGCGGTCGAGTAAAGAAAAATCAAACCATAGCTCAAGACATTATCCTGGAGTGTTGCGCATCCAATCAGCGGTCTGATAAAACGAATTCATTAAATGTTCTTGCAAAGCCTGCTCAATTCCTACATCCTGCATCGCCCACGCCATACAACGCAGCCATTGATCACGCTCAGCAACACCAATTGCATAGGGCAAATGCCTTGCGCGCAAACGTGGATGACCAAACTGTTCGATATACAAGTTCGGGCCTCCCATCCAGCCTGATAAAAACCAAAACAACTTATCGCGCGAACTATCATTTGGCTGCGGATGCATTTGATTGATACCGGCAAACTCCGCTTCTAGTTGCATCAAATCATAGAAACGATCGACCATCTCGCGCAGTTTTTCAGCACCGCCTATCAATTCGTATAGATTCGATTTCTCTTCTTGTTCTTGCATTATTTCTCAACTTCTTTAAATATTTTTGACTGTCTTTTTACTGTCTTTTTATTGTCTATTTGCGCATTGCCCACTTTGCGACAAGCTAGCTATTTCTCAAAGACAGCAGAGGCGGTTGACTCAACACATTGCGCAAACCTAACCAACCGCCAAGCAGTGCACAAACTGCACCGACGACAACACCAGCGCCGATCACCACAGGCGAGAAAGTCCAAGCAAATTTAAATGCGAAGGTGGCGAGTACCCAACCGATCGCTAAGGCGCCGCATGCTGCAAGCGCCCCAGCCAAACTACCAACTAATAAAAACTCGACCCACTGCGCCTGCGATAATTGCTTACGCGTTGCACCCAAAGCGCGTAGCAACGCCGCTTCCCGCATACGAATATCCTGCGATCCAGCCAACGCAGCATATAAAACTAAAATGCCTGAAACTAAAGTGAATAAGAACAAAAACTCAACCGCGGTAACGACTTGATCTAAGATGTCTTGCAATTGCTTCAAAATCGCGCCCACATCCATCACAGTTAAATTCGGGAAATCTAATGTCAATTGATTGGTAAATTGCTTTTGCTCGTCAGGTACGCGAAATGCAGTGATGAATGTTTGCGGCATGTCTTGCATTGCTTTGGGATTAATCACAACAAAGAAATTCACGCGCATTGATCCCCAATCCAATTTACGCAAGCTTGTGACTTTGGCAGATACTTTTTGACCAGCGATATCAAACACCATTTGGTCGCCTAATTTCAACTTCAAAGTCTTCGCCAAACCTTCTTCAACCGAAGCTTCTGGCTCCGTTGCGCTAACATCTTTGTACCATTCTCCAGCTACCACTTTATTTAAAGCTGGCAATTCGCTCATAGTCGAGAGATTAAATTCCCTCTCCACCAAAGAGTTAGCGCGTTCATCTTGATAGGAATTCGGTTTTAATACTTGATCATTAATTTGAATTAAACGCCCACGTATCATCGGATAAATCATGGGTTTAGCAAACTTCTCTACACGCTGTGCAATTTCTTCTTTTTGATCAGGTTGAATATTGATCACAAAATGATTCGGCGCATCTGCTGGGGTTGATTGCTTCCACGCAGAGATTAAATCACCACGTACCACGGTCAACAACAGCAGCGCCATCAGCCCTAAAGACAAAGAAACCACTTGCACCACAGTCGCTCCAGGTCGACGTTGCAAAGCTGTGATCGCAAAACGCCAAGCGGCAAAATTAAAGCTCGTGCGCAAACGTTTCAAGACAAAAATACTCAACCAAGCAATGAAAGAAAACAGGAATAAACCAAGGATAAAACCGACTGCCACCATTAGCCCAACTTTGACATCGCCGGTTTGCCACAATAATAAAGCGATAAAAATACCAAGACCCAATGCATAAGTCGCAAGACTCATTGCCTTAGGCGCATCTTGCTCGCGACGAATCACTTGATTGTGTGGCACGTCGCGTAACTGCAAAATCGGTGGCATCGCAAATCCCACCAGTAACAAAATACCGACTGCAATCCCTTGCAATGCAGGGAGCATACTGGCGGCAGGCAAATCAACTGACACCAAACCACCAAGCCACTCCAATAATAGGAAATGACTTGCAAACCCAATCAAGACACCCGCAATACTACCGACGATACCTAGCATCAAAAACTCTAACAGATACATGCTAGTCACTTGATTTTGAGTCAAACCCAAACAACGCAACATCGCACACGCATCGATGTGTCGCAGCATAAAACGGCGCGCTGCCATCGCCACGGCGACCGCTGCCAACATAGCGGATAGCATACTCACCATCGATAAGAATTGTTCCGCACGATCCAGAGTCGTACGCAATTGCTCATTGCCATTCGTAATCGTCTCGATGCGTACACCTTTGACATTTTGTTCGGTCAGACTTTTATCTAAGGTCACACGAAAGTTTTCTACGGCTTGCTTTTCGCCCGCAAGTAATAAGCGATACGTGATGCGCGAACCATCTTGGATTAATTTTGTCGCCGCCAAATCCTTCTCGGAAATCATGACACGTGGTGAAAAACCAAGAAAACCAGCGCCGCGATCTGGCTCAGCTGCAATACTTTGCGTAACAGTAAATTGCTGTTCACCGACACTAATCTTGCTACCAATTGCGATCTTTAAGCTTCCTAATAATGCAGGATCAACCCAAGCGGTGCCGACCGCGGGAATATGATCAACGGCGACTTCCTTTTCGCCTTGAACCAGTTTTAACTTACCACGTAGCGGATAGCCATCGGTCACTGCTTTTAGCGTAACCAATTTGCTCATCGCAGCATCACCCTCGCCCGCCAAAGCCATGCTAGGAAAAACCACCGTCTCGGCAGTCTTCAATCCATTTTGTTGCGCTAGCTGCTTCCATTCTGGACGTATCCCCTGTGTCGATACCACTAACAAATCCGCACCTAATACTTGATGTGCATCGCGCTCCAAGCCGCTGCGCATACGATCGACAAAAAATCCGACTGAGGATAATGAAGCCACCGCGACCATCAAGGCAATTAACAAAAATCGAAGTTCACCAGCACGCCAATCGCGCTGCGTCATGCGAACTGCTATAGGCAAGATAAATGAAAACATGGTGCTCCTATCTAAGGAATTTGCTGGTACAAGTGTTACGGATAGTATGGTTTCTACAATAAGCACAAACCATACAATAATTACTGATGCTAATGGCGATATCGACCAAGCTGCAAATTAAAATCGGGGCAAGCTTCAATAGCACAAATTGAAACGTCAATTTGCTCAATGCAGGTCTGTAATCAATATTACTAAGTGCCGCAATTCACCTAAGCAAATGGCGGCATAATCGCAGCGACAAAAACTTAATCAAACTGATTTAAAGCATTTGCAAAGTCTTGCAATAAATCTTCGGTATCTTCAATTCCGACTGAGACACGAATTAAGGAATCAACGATACCCATTTCAGCACGACGTTCCGGCCCCATCTCAAAGAAAATCGTATGCGCAACTGGGATCACCAAGGTACGCGTATCCCCCAGATGTGTGGCGTTAATCGCTAGTTTCAAGTGATTCAAATAATCAAAACAATCAATTTCTGGCTTTAACTCAAAACTCAATAAAGCACCATAGGCACGAAACAACTCGCTCGCGAGCGCATGTTGAGGATGTGACTCCAAGCCTGGGTAGTGCACCACCGCCACCCGCGGATCAGCCTGAAGCAAGCGCGCTAATTCCAAGGCATTTTCGCTTTCACGTTGCATACGCAGCGCCAGTGTCTCGGCACCAACGGCAATTTGGTGCGCGGCATCGGGCGAAATGGATGCACCAAAATCACGTAAAGCCTTTGCACGTAGTTGCGCCATTCCTTGCTGGGCGGAAGCGAGCTTACGGAAATTGGAAGCGATATGCGGATAACTAGCCCAATCAAACAGACCCGTATCGGTCAATGCACCACCCAATACGTTGCCATGACCCGCAATTGATTTAGTTAAGGAATTCACCACCAAGCCAGCACCGACCGCTTTAGGGCGGAATAAATAAGGGGATGTCATGGTGTTATCCACCACATACAGAATGCCATGTTGCTGACACAACTCACCGATACGTTTGAGGTCGGCGATTTGCGTACGCGGATTCGCGATCGTTTCGACAAACACCATACGGGTTGCTGGCGTAATCGCGGCTGCCACTTCTGCAACATTGGTCGCATCGACTAGGGACAGCTGAATCCCTTGCTCCGCGCAAGTTTGCCAAACACTATTAGTGTTCCCAAACAAGAACCGCGAAGAAATAATATGATCGCCCTGACGCAACAATCCCTGAAAAACTGCGCCGATTGCCGCCATACCCGTAGCAAAACACAAACTCGCGATGCCATCTTCCATTTTGCTAATCTTATCTTCCAATGCGGCGACGGTAGGATTGCCTTGACGTCCATAGCGATAACCGGCTTGCTTGCCTTGAAATACATCGGCTAATTCCCTTGCATTTTTGTAGCCATAAGTCACCGAGCTATGAATTGGCTTATGTGGCGAACCATGTTCGATTTCTTTTTGACGGTCATTGTGCAAAATGGTGGTGGTAAATCCGTAAGGCTTCGCTGTGCTCATGATAAAAATAGATAAATGGTTTATCAAAGTTAAGAGTTTAACCTAGTTTCAGCGCTTGCTCTGCTCGAGTTCCATAGACAAACTTCAAGTAAATTAGATAAAGCGCAAGCGAGCCTATCGCGATCAAAGTCAAAATAAAAAAGCGAACCGATTCACAAAATCGATTCGCTTGGAATTGCGCTTATTCCGCTTCTTCAACAGACTGAAAGCTCAATGTTTTTTTGGGTAAGACAATTCAATAGCGAGCTGCCCACTCCAACTTCAGTTCAATATCGTTCAGCTGAAATTTAGGAATTAAAGCATTATTCTTTAAGAGTTATGTATTTAATCAATTAATCTTTAAAAAAATAGCGAATCAATGATGGTATTGATTCGCTATATGCCTTGGCTAGGCAAAACCGATGTGATCTAAAATCAAATTCAAATCTTTGATTTCATAATCGAGTTCAATTGCTTATTTCTTTTCGATCAGAATTTCTCGTTCGATCTTTGGACTTTTCTCAGCTTTGTCCGCTTTGTCTGCTTTATCACTCCAATCAAATTTCATCGCCTTGCCCATCTGTTTTCCGAATTCAGTCACCTTGTAATCACTAGGTACGGTGAACATGGATGCTGGAACTTCGTCGCGCTTTACATTTTGAAGACGATAGATGCGATCACCCGATCGTGGATCACTGTGCTTAGAATACACAGTGATTTGTAATTCAGGAGAAACCCAACTTTCATCACTCACTACAATTGGATTGGCGTTACCAATTTCACCTGCAGGGATTTCATAGCTTGCCAACTTGCCGTCGGCTTTGATGCCGTCAAAGTCGCGACTTCCTAATGCTTTGGTTTGTCGCTTGGACGACCATTTTGCGTCACTAAAGACACGAGAGAAATTGCTGTCAAAAACCGCGCTTCCTGCATGCACTTCGATATTTCGTCCCATTTCAGGACCGCGTACATCTATCGTCATATTTTTCTCTACATCACCGGAAATTACTTTACCGTCAGCTGACTTGACGGCGCGGCGTATCACCACGTGGCGCTCACCTTGTTTATCACCTTCACTTGCTAACTTCAATTCAATCACATCCTTTCCATCGGCAGCCTTGGTGATGTTTTCTGTGACGATGTTGAGCGACTGTTTACCGCCCTCTTTCCACTGCCCGACTGGCAGCATCTTGAGCGCTGTTTTCGATTTTGGATTCAGAATTAGGCGTCCATTTTCGGGGTCGTGAATAATGATGCTTCTCACTTCGCCTTTAGGGTCGCGTATCTCTTCTCGCGTGCGTCCTTGCGAATCACGGTAAGTAAGCATCGTGACCTTATTTGAAATCAGATTACCATCTGCTAATTTCTGCTGGTTTTCGGTAACCACTTCCGCGCTATATGGCGCATTTTTTACAAGTTTTTCACCGATACGAATGCTCTGAACGTTCGATATCAAATCCGCACGCGGCGCTTGTTTGATCAATACTTCGCTACGTATCATTTCACGTCGATTATCTTGCTTTTTTTCGGTTTCTTTTGTCGCTGCTTTTTCATTCTGTGGACTATCCGTGTCACTCAAATGAAATTCAAACGCGACGATTTTATCTGCTGTGACATTGAGCTTAGTCGCATAAACGGGTGTCGCAAATATCGCGGCGGACATCATCGCTAACAACATAGGCTTTTTAAAATTGGTTCTGGTCAACATATTTTCTCCTTCTTTATATTTTCGATTTGGTTCGAGTACTCTGCGAGCGCTCTCTAAACCTACTTTTAAGCGCACTGATGACAACTCAGCGCTCTAATTTCTATTGCACTTCTACGAATGAATTATTCGCTAGGAATAAATCGAACCGCCAAATACTCATCGTTCTCACCTACTAACATCTCTGCTCTCGTGGTATCACTTGCCGCTTGCGGATTGACCGGCACACCTAGGGAAGCCAATACTGTATGCGGAACCTCGGCACGCACAATGCGCATACTTTCTTGCTGCAAAATCGTCTCGCCACTCTCAATCGCGATAAATGGGATATCTTCATAGAGCGTATCTGCATCGGCTGCAAATCCCGGGCTGACTTCAAAAACAGTCGGCTTATTCAGCACTAGCAAACACACCAACAGACTCATCGCCAACACACCGCTCCACTGCCATGGCTCAGAAAGGCATTTGCGCCACCAGCTTGGCTTTAGATACTGCTGCTGAAACGCTTTCAATAAGTTTTCTTCTACTTGCGGACTAGTCTGCAAGTGATGCATTTCTTGTTTGAGTACCGTAAATGCAGGTTTTAACTGTGCATTCACTTGATCGAGGTCTACCATTTCATTTCTTTCTTTTGGTGAATCTGATCTGCTTATCTGTTCTGCTTATGTACTGGCTTGATAGAAGACAATCTGTCTCAAGCCGCCTCACGTCGATATGCTTGCAAGCGCTCAGCCAAAGCTTGACGTGCGCGTGACAAACGAGATCGCACCGTGCCTACATTGATCTGACAAATATCCGCAATATCCAAATACGACATTTCTTGCATTTCATAGAGAATCAAAACATCACGATAATGTGGTAACAGATCATTGATCGCGACACGTAAATCCTCTGCCATTTGATGTTGCAGCAATCGCTCTAAGGGATTAGGTTCTTCACTCATCACATCCATCGATTCATCCATATCATCCGACTCAGAATCAGACAATGTCGATACCGATTCAAGATTTTGAAAACGATGTTGAGTAACTTCATCGAACTTCATTGCAAGATTGCGCGCGACACCAAACAGAAAATACAGCAGGTTTCCTTTTAATCCATCGTAGTGATATTGATTGCTCATCAAGCCAACAAACACTTCTTGCACCACATCAGCCGCTACTTGCGTTGATCCACAACGCAATACAGCGTAACGATACAAAGCCGCCTGATGACGACGATATAAGGCAACAAAAGCCGCTTGATCGCCATTGCGCATTCGTCGAACTAATTCAATATCCGGTAACAAGTCGCTCATTCGTGATGGATTTATTCTTGGTTAAGCTGCGTTCATACTACTATTCCGTTTGAGATAAAGAAAAGTTCCCAAATTATCGCGAAGTAATTTGCTGTACTCGATATTTTTTTACTCGACAAGAACATTAGGCGAAAAAAAACCTGTAAGGTTTTAATGTCTTACAGGTTTTAATAATCGATTTACAATTTCCAAAGTGACTCTTCACCAATCTCGGCAGCTTCAGAAATCGAATCGTCATTACGCCATCGTGCCAATTTACCGCGCCAGAAACTCCTCTATCATCTGCGCCAATACTTCGGGTTGGTCATGATGCAACATATGTCCTGCATCCATCACGATCTTGGCCTGCAATTGCGGAATGAATTGCATGCGTCGATCAATTTCCACGCGCGCTTCTTGCTTAGAACCGATCATGCGCCAGATATCCGTATCATTTGCCTCGACCCACAACACTGGCGCCGAAATATTCTGCCAGCACTCTAAGACTTCATCAACGTGATATAGCAAAGGGCTAGAATTTTTATGTGCAGGATCTGCTAATAATTCCCACAAACCTTGTGCATTCTCCTTGGACCAATGCTGCGCTAAGAAATTTGCGCGCTCATCTGATAAGCGTGGATTAGTTTTTTGCAATCTTGCGGCAACTTCGGCAAGACTCGCGTACGGGCGCAAGCTTGGTACTTCACGCAATTCATCTAGCCACTTACGATAGCGGCCAGGCGCTTGCTTGGCCTGCGTCATCGGCATACCAAAGCCCTCTAGATTAATTAACTTAGCGATACGCTCCGGGCGCACACCAGCATATAGCATGGCAATATTACCGCCCATGCTATGTCCTAATAAATTGACAGCTTGATCTGGAGAGTAATGCAGCAAAATCGCATCTAAATCGGCCACATAATCAGGAAACCAATAACTTTCAACTTTAGGATATTCGGTCAAGCCGAAACCTCGCCAATCTGGCGCTATCACGTGCCAGTCTTGCGCCAAGCAATCCACCACAAATTGAAACGAAGCGGCAACATCCATCCATCCATGCACCATAAATAATTTAGGTGCGTCGGGATTGCCCCAATGACGAATGTGCATATTCAATCCACGCAGGGCGATAAATTCGGAGCGGCTGGCTTTCATATCATTAACCTTTAAACAAAAATAGTACGACCGTTCGATTATTATAACCCATCATCACGAAAATGCTGCATCACACAAAAAAAGCCTTGGAGATTTTCTCTTCCAAGGCTTTGATTAAGGCGACAAATAAGAGATCAACAGATCAAGGCTTGGCTCCATCAAAGCGAACAAAATCACCCACCTTCACTTTGACCGCCTTTGCTTCGCCGCTATCTTGTAATTCACCTATCGCAAATTGCAATTGAGTTTGATTCAGTTTGACATTACCCATACTGGCCTGTGCCATACCGTAGTAGCTAGGACGTGCCTGCAATGCGGTGAGACCTATGGTCGGCAACTGATCATAATCAGAAACCACCAGCCCAACATCACCAACAATCAAACTCGAATTCACGCCGGCATCTAACATGATTTGATTGCCATTGACCTGAATAATGCGCGACATCATTGGAAATACCGCCAAATCTTTTCTAATCCAAGCAACCGATTCTTCTATCACCGAATCAATCGCTTTACCAAAACTCGTTGCATAGAAGGCGACGCTACCGAAAGGTTTATCGCGCCCCACTTTTGCATCATCTTCAGCAGGGCGATATAAATGATGACGACTCAAAAATGCGCCTGTCAAACCATCATAAATAGCGAATTCAATTTCAATGTGACGGCTACGATTTTCCATTAGACCGAATAGTTTTTTATCGCTACGAATGCCGGCATTGCGTACTTCACCAGCGATCACAAATTGCGCATCATTTTCCGCAGCGACTTGTTTAACCAACTGAGCAGATGGCGGATCTTGTTTCAGTTCAAACGACAACAAGTCTTTCGACTGACGCGTTAAAAAATTGCCGGTACGTTCAAGTCGACTGAGCATCTCTCGCGGGATGCCTTGTGCCACATCATCTAAATCCTGCACTTGCAATGGCACTTTGACGGCGAAACCAGTCATGACAATTTTCTTTTTTAATACGCGATGTTCGACAACCGGCACAGGCTTTGGCTTAACGAAAAGACTGCATGCAGTTTGCGAAAGCACCAACATCAAAACAATGCTTGTCATCCAAGCTTTTTTTGTGCTGTTTGATTTTCTTGGATTTGCGCTAAGCCCTAGACGATCGACGCGATCGGCGCGATCACAACTAACGAAAGGATCAAATAAGCATTGAATACGATGTCCCATCATTTACATCCCTTTTAATTTTAATTTATCGATTTTCTTATGCGACTTTTTTATGCGATCTTCATCGCACTTAACTCTGCCGGGGTAAAACCCGCGGCCAATCGCGCCTCTACATTGAACGGCGCACGCAATACTGGTGCTCTAAATTGCAACGCCAACTCAGCAAAGCAAGTAATGGGATCAAGTTGCCGTTGCTCGCAAAGAAAGCCAAACCAACGATTACCAATTGCTACGTGGCCGATTTCATCACGCAAGATAATATCGAGTATTTCTGCTGCGGCTTGATCTTTCGCTTGTGCCAATTTGGCTTGCAATGCTGGCGTTGCATCTAAACCTCGCGCTTCCATCGTTCTCGGTACTAAGGCCATTCTCGCTAATACATCGCCCTGCGTTTTTTCCGCCAACTCCCACAAACTATTATGCGCAGAAAAATCACCATATTGATAGCCCATCGTCACTAAGTGATCTGCGAGTAGACCAAAATGGTAAGCCTCTTCTTGTGCCACTTGTAGCCAATCTTGGTAATACGCTTCAGGCATATTCGGAAAACGCCAGACTGCATCAAGTGCAAGATTGATTGCATTAAATTCAATATGCGCCAATGCATGAATCAAACTAGCGCGACCTTCGGGCGTATTCATTGCCCGTCGTTTCACATCTAAAGGCGCCACTAACTCTGGTCGCGCTGGTCTCCCCGGAATTTGATAAGCGCAAGACAAGTCTGCTTCGGTATTTAAGGCGAGTTGACGATCCAAATAAGCCGCTCGCATTGCAGTGACACCTTGTGCCTTTAAGCGAGCATCAGGCTCGGCCAGCCAAAATAAGGCTTGTTCACGTAGTTCAAGTGGAAGTGTAGTTGTTAAAGTTGAATTGGAATTTGGTGCGAGAGTCGGCGAATTCATGCGTTGGGCGGTAAAATGGCGTTAAATTTGGAATCCCTCTATTTTACGGAATAATCATGGCCATTTATCAGTTAGCTGACATTTCCCCTGAAATTGATGCCAGTGCCTACATCACCGACAGCGCCCAAGTCATAGGCAAAGTCACCATCGAGGCAAATGCGAGTGTCTGGTTTGGCACAGTTATACGTGGTGACAATGAACGTATCCACATTGGCGCCAACAGCAATTTGCAAGAATCTTGCATATTACATACTGACCCAGGTTTTCCATTAACGATTGCAAACAACGTCACAGTTGGACACCAAGCGATGTTACATGGATGCACAATTGGCGAAGGCAGCTTGATTGGTATCCAAGCAGTGATTTTAAATGGTGCGAAAATCGGAAAAAATTGCTTGGTCGGTGCGGGCGCGTTGGTCACGGAAGGAAAAGAGTTTCCTGATAATTCGCTGATCGTTGGCTCACCAGCAAAAGTAATCCGCACACTCGATGAAGCCGCAATCGCAAAAATGCACACCAACACGCAAAACTATGTACGTCGTGCGCAAGAATTTAAAACACAATTAAAACGCATTGATGTCGAATAAAAAAACGACCACTCAGTGTCGATAAAAACAAGCAACGGTAATTGAATCAACTCTAGGAATAACTGTGAACGATAATCTGCAAAAATTTATGTTTGAACATGCCGGTGTACGCGGCGAATTGGTTGAACTTTCTGAGACTTGGCAAGAAATTTTGTCACATCAAAATTATCCGCACCCCGTAAAGGTGATTTTGGGCGAACTTCTGGCGGCAGCCAGCCTACTCAGTGCCAATCTCAAATTTAACGGCACGATGGTCATGCAAATTCATGGTGATGGGCCAATTAAACTACTGGTAGTGGAGTGTGATTCTGCACAACGTTTGCGAGCCACCGCCAAGCTTGCAGCGGACGCAGTGATTACCGACAACGCTACACTGGCAGAGTTAGTACACAGCCACGGACAAGGTCGTTTCGTTATTACCTTAGACCCGAACGACAAATTGCCGGGCCAACAGGCTTATCAAGGGATAGTTCCACTAGACGGTGATTCGGTTGCCACCATTATAGAAAACTACATGATGCGTTCAGAACAGCTTGATACCAAACTGTGGTTAGCTGCAGATGCGCAAGTGGCTCGTGGGCTATTACTGCAAAAATTACCGAAAATTGGTGGTACCGAATCCAGCGTAGAAGATGAAACCGAAGCATGGAATCGCGCAGTCATTTTAGGTAGTACCTTAAAACAAGAGGAATTACTCAGTACCGATGTCAACACCTTGATGACACGTTTGTTTTGGGAAGAAACGATACGCGTATTTGACCCTGTACATCCACAATTTCATTGCAATTGCACGCGTGAAAAAGTGGGCGACATGCTAAAGATGTTAGGCGAAGAGGAAGTGAATTCAGCCATTGCAGAGTTGAATCAACTCGATATCAATTGTGATTTCTGCGGCAAGCACTACAGTTTTGATCAAGTCGATTGTGCGCAATTATTTACTACTAATACCTTAGTCGATGGTGTCGTTGCACCGAATGCGATTAAACATTGAGTTTAAATTCAATCTGCATTCATTTAGCACGACTTGATCGACTAGTTTGTGCACTTGATGACTTGCTAGTTAATGTACCTATTGAACATTTGTTCCTGCTTTAGTTACACAACTACGTTATCTTCATTCATGTGAATTCTTCCGTGTGTGTTCAAAATTTAAACACACACGGTCGTTACCCAATACCAAAATCATTCAACTGCATCAAGAACTAGCATTCTGCTTACTCGCTGCCAGCATCTTCATCTTTGAAAAATTAATATTGATAAGAGAATCTTACATTGAATCGATTCGATTTATTTTTCGCATTCGCATTGGTATGACTAAAATTAAAGATAGCCATGATGCCGTTTTTCCAAATCATATCTGCACCCAGCGAAACCAATACCACGCGCCGATCTAAATCATTATTCGGCACCAAATACACGGCATCGGGCATGTCGACGTAATTGATCTTCAAGCTATCGCGTCTAGCAAAATCTCGTTGCAATTCAAGCTTTAAGCGTGGAACCAACTCACCCCAAGAAGTCGCAAGCTTGATCTCGCTATTAAATCCTAACGTACTGCGTTGGCTTTGCATTGTCTGTTTATGGTAGTGCAATAGATAAGCACCACCGCCAGATTCCGAAAATGGATCTAATTGAAGTTTCGTTAAATCGAGGCGCAAATATGGAATCAAGAGAGCTTTGCCAATACTCACATCGCTACTAAGCGCGCCAGAGCTAATCATTTGCGTACCATTCCATTCGCCATAAGCAAGCGCTTGGTCGTGAACATCAAACCGAGCGAAACGGTCTTGAATTTGATTCACACCTATCATGAAAGAAAAACGCATGGACGGAAATAATTGCGTCGTCAAATAGCTTGCTGCTGTATTGGCACTTGCCTTCATAAACGAAAGATCTCGCTCAGATTCGCTATGGTCGCGCGCATAACCAAGTCCAAAACCAATATGCGTTTGTCCACCTGCAAAACAACGATCACCACCCGCGCTCAATCCAAAAGTCGAGTACTTCAAACCATTCATAGTGCGATAGCGTCCCGCACTATTTAAACCAGAAACCCAATACGAAATTGGACCGCATTCAGTCACAGTATTCTGACCCGCAGTACTTTTTCCGTTCGCTGATTGCGACGCTAAGCTCAACATACGTCCATTAAAGTGTTCAATTTGCGTTTGTTCAAAATGGCGAACCGTCGCAGTATTCGCGGCAAACATCGCAATTACACCTGGATCTTTTGATGGGTCGGGGCGAGGAACAACGGTGATCAATAATTGTGCAGGATTCGAAATACCACCAATCGCTGTCGCGGTTAGTTGCAGGCTATCTAATCCAACATAACCAGCGGTTGAACTATACGTCAACACAGTTCCACTAATACTTGCGACGCCATGGGTGGGTGAACTATTCAAACGAATACTTACACCATTAAACATCGGGCCTGAGATTAAACTCGCCAAATCAATACTAGCGCTACGGCCAGTCTCGACAGTTAAGCTCGCATCCTTGAACACTGGCGCTGCAGCAACCACCGAAATCTGTATCGTCGCAGAAGCAAAACTACCATTCACACCAACCACTGCATACGTCACGCTATCAGAACCAACAAAGTTTGGCTTCGGTGTGTAGTTCAATCCCAGCCCTTGCACCACAGCAGTTCCTTGAGTCGCAGGCGTAGTCAAATTCAACCGAACCGCACCTGCGAGCGAAGGAACAGGTAAAACGTTGTTAGCACTATTTGCTTGAACTGTGATGTTGTTTAATGCGCCAGCAATAGGCTTCACCACAATTGCCAAACTTACTGCATTCGACACTCCGCCTGGACCAGTTGCGGATACCGTCACAGCATCATCGCCAACATAACCCGCATTGGGCGTGTACAAGATATCGGTGCCACGAATTATTGTTGTTCCATGATTTGCAGGCGTGATGACATTAATAGCTGTTGCGATACCGACAGTTTTTGGAATAATCAGATTAGCGCTACTATTGGCAGCAACTTCAAAGCTTGCAGGACTCAATACTGGGGCAAGCGCTTCCACATTGATCGTAATCATCATCGGAGCAGATGTTCCACCTGGTCCAATTGCTCTGATGGCGATACGATCAGCACCATAAAATCCGGGCTCTGGCACATACCGAATAGCGAGCCCCTCAACCGTCGCGACGCCTCGACTTGGAGGTGTCGCAATATCGATCGCGGTTGCACCGCCACTGATGGTCGGCGTAATCAAGGCAGTAGTACTGTTAGCAGTCACTCGGGCGCTGCTTGTTTCAATTACGGGAGTCGCTTCTGTCACACTGATCGACATCGTCACTAACGCGGAGCTTCCACCTGGACCAATAGCTTGATAACGCAAAGAATCGCTACCGAGGTATGAAGTATTTGGCGTATAAAAAATACTTGAACCGCTAACAACTGCCGTCCCATGCGAGGGCGTACTAGCTATTGAAATCGAACTAAAATCGCCAGAGATTGTAGGCATCAGATTATTGCTCGTGCTGTTTTTGCTGACTGTATGAGTTGAATCACTTGCAACTGGTGCTGGAACTGGGGGAGGCGTTACAGTAATCACGATCGTGGTGGTGTAAGCAATTGGTGCAGAGAAAAATGTTGCACTTACGTTGACGGTTACTGTGTAGGTACCAGTTGCGCTTGGCGTACCTGAAATCACCAGTTCATGATTTGATGTAGCTGGCGGGGGCTTCGGAATCGTCGAACTTGAGATGGCCGGAGGTAAGGCCCCAACCACGGTATAAACATTATCTTGCGTTCCGGTGCCAGCAAAATTACCTGAGAATGCCTGCCCTTGCGCCATCGATAAATTTACTGTCGCGCCACTGTTAAGAGTCGTTTGCGCTTGAACTAGGCTAGAAGTGCCCATCAAGATTAGTATAACTTGCAGCAAAACATGGCGGGCACGAATACGCTGTTTGACTCGCCAATACACCAACAAAAGGATTGATGTAATTACTTTTATTGTTTGCATATCATCCCCCCGGATTTCGCCTGATGTGAAACTTACTGATTGGTTTTAATTACCAATTTAGTTAGATAAGTTAAAAAAGTGTACATCTCAAATTAAGCAAGCGATACAAGATGTCTCTTTTCAGCATATCCATAGCTTGATTACATCAAACCTAATTTTGGACAGGTGGACTCATTTGCTTAACAAATCACGTACAGGAGACGGAAGCATTTCTAAAAACGTATGAAACGAGAGATCTAAAAAAAAAATAAAGTGACCTCCACAATCGTGATTGTAAATAAGCGTAAAGTTGATCGAATCAGCGCACGAACCTACCTACAATTGAGCTAATACAGTGAAAGAACAGTGAAAATACAGCGAAACAAAGAAATTTTGGCATTTTGTGAATTTTTGTGACATCCAAAATCAGATCGACTGCGTTATGAGCACACAGGTAGTACCGCTGACACTTTCAACTATTCAAATGTGCGAAAGAAACATCATGAATATACTGCAACACCCCAAGAAAATCGCTAGTCTCACCGCCCTCGCCATCGGTTCCTGGTTTGTAATCAGTGCAGCGCAGGCGCAAAATAATCTGCCACCGCCGCCGCAATCAAGCGCATCAAATAATGTGCAAAATGGTACCGAGGATCAAAATTATGAACCGCCCAGCCGTGTCGCACGCGTCGGCTACGCATTCGGCAATATTAGCTTTGCCGATGCAGGTAGTAACCAATGGGTTCCTTTATTAGCCAATCGCCCTATTTCGACCGGCGATAGTGTTTCGGTTCCTGATGGCGGTCGTGCCGAATTGCAGGTAGGCGCGAATGCATTACGTTTGCACGAACGAACCCGGGTTAGTTTCATCACATTAAATGATGAAAACACGCAAATTCAATTGTCGCAAGGTAGCTTAGTATTGCGTGTGCGCGCCTTACAAGAACGCGAGAATTTTGAGATTAATACGCCCAATCTCAATTTCTCTATTCAAGAACCTGGTGAGTACCGCATCAATGTCAATGATGACAATACAAGTACCGTGATGGTTCGACGTGGCATTGGTGTCGCTCAAGGCGATCGCGATATCATCACCTTACGCGAAGGCGAACAAACCCGCTTCTCCGGCACCAATTTAAATCACACACAGATTGCACGAGTTCCTCCATTCGATAGCTTTGATCAATGGGCAGCCGATCGTGATCGTGCGGAGGAGAATTCGATTTCTGCCCGCTACGTGCCACGCGATATGGTTGGCTACCAACAATTAGATGAATACGGCATTTGGGATACGCATGTTGAATATGGTGCGATTTGGTATCCACGCGGCATTTCCGTTGGCTGGGCACCTTACCGTGATGGCAAATGGGTTTGGGTTGCACCTTGGGGCTGGACTTGGGTAGATCGCGCACCTTGGGGTTTCGCACCTTATCACTATGGACGTTGGGCCTATGTCGGCAAACGCTGGGGCTGGGTACCAGGCCGCTATGAGCGCCATCACCGCGCAGTCTACGCTCCTGCACTAGTCGCATGGGTTGGGGTCGGTAGCGGAGGCTTAAGTGCAGGAATCAATTTGAGTTCTCGCCATAGTCATGGTCCATCAGTATCGTGGTTCCCGCTTGGGCCTGGCGAAGTTTATCATCCGCATTACACACGCAGTTCTCGCTATATCCAACACGTGAATCAAACAGTGATCGTCAATCACGCTACAGTGATTAATCGCTCAACTCGTGGCTATGACACTTATCGAAACGATCGCTACCGCAATCAACATGTACATAACGCCATCACCTCGGTACCGACACAAACCTTTGTACGCGGCGATCATGTGTTTCCAGCTTCTTCTTCGCTTAGGACATCTGACACCAAAAATATACGCGTCAATCTCGATGGCCCGAACTTAGTGCCCGAGAAAAACAATCGGTTTGGCGATGCGCGTCCACGCAACTGGCAAGAAAATGATCAGCTCCGTAGCCGGCCAACTATCTCTGGATCAAGCCGAGGTGAGCCAATCAAAATCAATGATGCAGGCAGAATCAATCGTTACGACGATCATCGTTCGGACAATCGCTCAGACAATCGCACTATCGATAATGATCGATTTGGGCGCGCAGACAGAACAGAAGTGCGTCGCCCCGAAATTCGTACGGAGAGTAGCCTAGCAACGCCAAACACGATACCGCAGTCACGCAGCTTGAATGCTACGGATCGTAGCAGCGCGAATGCACAGCGATTTGAACGCCCTACACAAACCGAATCGCGTGGATTTAATTCAGCAGAATCAATTCCACAACAAAACGCGACGATAGCGACGCAAGCGCCGAATAATTCCTCCTCTGGTATTCGGACGGTAGAAGAAATGTCCGCTGAACGAAATAACCAAAGAATACGGATTAATCGTATCGATCCGATTCGCGAATATCGTAATGAGGTCAACAGCAATCCCACTGTGAATCCAATGCCGCAATCAAACGCAGAAATGAGCGTCAATCGACCAGTCAATATCAGTAATGAGCGCAATGTTGAGCGAGTGGATAGATTTGATCGCACTGATCGCTCTGATCGCATAGAGCGTCGCGTTGATAGAGCAGATCGGGTACCTGAGCGCATGCAAGAACGTATTCAAGAGCGTCCGCAGGCGACAATCCAACGAGAAATGCCACGCGAGATTTCACAGCCAAGACAAGAAGTTAGAATGGCTGAACCACGACGTGAAACTGCGCCAGTGATGCGAGTTGAGCGCCCAGAGCGAGAAAAGACCTCAGAGAATAAAAAAGAATCTAGACGTGAAGTACACGAACAGTAAATAAAACCGCATCGCAGTTGATAAAAAAAATAGGGAGTTCTGAATATCAGAACTCCCTATTTTTATAAGTACATCATTCAGACTTGATGTCTATGAATCACACATCTGATTCACCACAGACGAAGCAAGCGAAAATGACTAACGGACTTCAGTATTTAGCCGCTTGTCCAGGTGCTGGTGTCGCCTTCTTAATGAACTCACGGATGTGTTCATTCGATGTCACCAAGTCTTCAGAACGCAAATACATCATGTGACCACTACGGTAGCCTTTAAACTCCATGCGATCTTTCATCTTGCCGCTAGGATCGATCTGCCACATCGTGTATTTGGCGTCGAAGTAATTGGTCGCGCCATCATAGTAACCGGATTGCACCAACAAACGCATGTAAGGATTTTCTGCCATCGCTAAACGCAAATCCTCACCTGTATTGTCGTTACTGTTATCCCACGGACGCACTGGGCCAAACATATTGTACTTAACGTCAGTCTTGTACTTTAAGACGTCACGCAGGTAATGATTAATCGCTGGCGTGAAAGAATGCAACCATGAAGTCAACTCAGCATTGTAGTCAGGCCCACTACCCGCTTCGATACGATCAATCCCTAAGTAGCGTGAATCTAAACGCCCAACCGTCTGACCGCGTGTGCGCAATAACTCTTTCCAGAAATAAGCTGGAGGCATCGCTAAATTGTGCTGCATGATCACTGTTTCAGATACGCCTGCATAACGCGCGACTTTGGCAGCGATGTGTTGGCGCTGTACTGGATCGATGAAACCACCTTTCGACAATGCAGGAATAAATTCATTTAAGGTGAAGTTTTCGGATTCCGCCAATACCTCGTTCAAATCCCGTTTTTGTAAATCTGCTGGCAGTACTTTATGATGCCATGCAGTCGCCGTGTAATAAGGCAAGTTCAAAGCATCTTTCACTGGACCGTCACGCTTAATTCCCAAACCAGTTGGTGACACCAAAATGACTCCGTTCAAATACATCCAATGATTGTTTTGCAGCTCTTTCGCCAAACCAGAAACGCGGGTCGTTCCATAGCTTTCACCAATCAAATATTTTGGTGAATTCCAACGACTCGTGCGTGACACAAAAGTATTCAGCCATTCAGCCAAATAAGCGATATCAGCATTCACGCCAAAAAACTGCGACCGATCGGCTTTAGGGTCTAAGATACGTGAGAAACCAGTATTAACCGGATCGATATACACGATGTCTGCAACATCAAGAATGGAATGCGGATTATCGCGCACGCCATACGGTTGTACTGGATAACCTTCGTCATCGATATTCAACATTTTCGGACCGGTGTAGGCGACATGCATCCACACTGAGGCAGAGCCTGGACCACCGTTAAACGAAATTACCAATGGGCGTTTATCTTTGTTTGTCACATCGCTACGTTGATAGTAGGTATAAAACAAAGAGGCAATCACTTTGCCGTCTTTGTCCCACACTGGTTGCGTACCAGCGGTGGCTTTGTAAGGAACAAGCTTGCCCTTGATTGTGACTTGCCCAGTAGAATGCACCGCTGATTCAGCGGGCAATAAACGCTCATTCACCGTTGCAGCTTTTGACTTATCTACTGATGCTGCTGAAACTGCTGTAGCAGCATTCGCCGGATTTGCAGCGCTATTGCTATCTTGCGCGTATGCATTTGCAATGCAAAAGGCCATGCTAGCCAATAAGAATTTTGTGGTTTTCATCGTCTCGGTATTCCATTATCTTTGTTATATGTTGATCGACACTATTGAATCATCAATTGAGCAAGATCCCTTTTCACAACACGCACAGCAATACAGCTTGCGCCCTTTTTTGCACCTACTACTAACTAATTTGCGACTTATAAAAGCTCTAAAATGCTTTTAACAAGCAGCGCATTGGAAGGAAAATATAAGAAAAAGTTCCCATGCTAATTTTGTTCGTTTTAGAATAACAACACAAGCGATTGATATCGCGACAATCAACCATAACTATCGACAAACAACGTTAACAAGAAATCGCCTCACAATACAACAACTTGCGTGAGTTCTCACCCAGCCAAAAAAACCTCTACACTATCTGCTAAAGACTGAGTCATTTGCATTGAGAGTCAGCGATTTATAATTGGGCTAAAGAGTCGATCATGCCAAATACTTACAATAGAAATGAATAGGAATACATCATGAGCAACAATACCGACATCGAAATCTGCGGCAGTTTCAAAGCAACCGACTCCACTGGCAAAGAACATAGCATCAAAGGCATTCGCATTTACGATGAAGGCTATGGGATTATCGATGTGTTCGTCGACTTCGCCGCGCCAATGGAAGCAGGAACTTACCGAGACAAAACGTTGGTACAACAAATTCTGAACCAGTTGCGTAAGATTGGCTATGTCGGACCGGACTTTGAAGCGACCGATCCAAGCTTACAAGAACGTAAAATGATCGTATTAGAAGCACCTGAAGAATTCTGCCAGTTTGCAAAAACCAAGGGTTGGAAGAATTTAGCGGAAGAGTTTGAATAAACTTGCTTAGGCAAAAGCCAAAATAAGTAAATAGAAATAAGCGAAGAAATCAATAAACCTACCTACATCAAAACAAAACAAGCGCAAAAAGCATTCCGCTTCTTGCGCTTGTTTTATTCAAGCTCTTAGTTTGCAAAAAAACTGCGCTTAGGTAGGATCGATAACTCCCATCGCAATCATTCTCAATGCCGTCATACTCGGCACGAAGAAATACTCACCGCCGCGCGTTTCCACCAAACGCGGGATCTTACTCAAGAAATACGGAGCTTGATCGCTATCAGGATCTACTTGCAGCACCGCTTTACTCGGAAATTGTTCATCTGCACTATGATTTCCTAGCAAAATTTCTTTATCGCTACCCGCTTGAAAATCATTACCGTAGTTGATCCATTGCTGTTGCACAAATTCGAATTGGCGAGCGATATCTGCGTTTAACATCATAATCACTATGCCATGATTACCATCATCCCGACTACGATCTTTCACCTGTCCATATGGCAAACCGCGACGCAAGAGTCGACGACGGTTAGTCAGGGCACCAGGCGTATCGAAAGCATCTTTATTGAAGATCATACTGCCGGGCTTTTCGCCTTTGACCATTTCTAATGATGCACGAGGATTGATCCGACGTATGTGCGCACTGAATGGACATTTCGCGCCACTCATATCGTCATCGTAGGTGAAGTCACTCAACAATTTATCTTTACCTTGTTGATCTGCACCCATCAATGCCATATCGAATTTTGCTTTACTTTCTGCATCAGGGGCTTTCACCAATGGAGCACCGTTATCACGCCAACGTCCTACAAATTTGGCAGCTAATAACTCTTTACCGCCTGGGTATTTTTTCCCATGTTCTTCTAAATACGCATCAAAAGTAGCGACATTTTCATGCAATTTGCGATAAACCATATAGGTACCATTGCGTGATAACAGTATCGGTTGTGGTGCTGGTGGATATTCATGTGCTTCATCAATATGCCCTAACAAAAATTCACCAGTTGCCAATGGCGCCCAGCTACCATCGTCCATTTGTTTGCCACGGCCTTCTACATTTAAATCGTAGTTTGGTGTTCCTTCAAAGACTGGGTCACCAATGCCATCTGTGTAGCCAAAGTGTTCTTTCGAGGTTGGCTTGCCATCTTCCATGACCACTTTAACGTCTTGGTAATCGAGTAGCTGTCCATCATCAGCGCGATGTCCGCCCAATATAACAACGCCACCTTGATGCTGCTCCACCACCGACAACAACCATTGATAGCTTTCCTCAAGCAAAGCGGGAAGTCGCGCATTTAAAGAAATGAAAATATGCACATCGCGTTCACGTGTTTCGCGATTGCCAACCCAAATTGGGTCCCAGTGTTCAGGAGAACTAGCACCATCGTCTCCCAAAATATCACGCCTATCTTTCATGCCGGCGACAAATTCACGCGAAAAACCAATCAAGGACGCACGTGGTAAATCTAACTCTTTTAAACCTTGATACGCAAAAGCGATATTCACAGTCCAATTCGGTTGTTTAATTTGCCCTGCGCCATCACCCCACTCGACTGCGGTTGTCACACGCTTGCTTACGGCAGCAACAAAAGCACGACCAAGATCAGAATCTCGAATATTCAAAAAAACATAGCGCGCGACAGGATAACCAAAACGCCCATATGCGCGAATCACATTGCCCTGTATATCGGTTAAATCTAATTGTTTAGTCACAGCATCACCTATTTATAGTCTGTATTTACCGGCGGACCAAGTCGGCGCGGCGAGATTGGTCGGAGCAACGCGCTGCATAAAAGCTTGCAAATTCATTTTGATCGTCGCCGCATCTAAGCCTTGATTTTCAATGGTGAACTTAGCAAATTCTTGCTTGAGATAAAGCGCCTTTAATTGTTCTTCTAGTGGTTCATCATTGGAACCATTAAAAAACAAGGAAGCTGGTAACTGGCATTTTTTCATGTAACGAATAAATGACTCTGCATCATGCACTGAATCAAAGCCGTAACAGTATTGCCAAATCTCTTGAACACGCACGCCAATTGCTTGCCACATGCCGCGCAAATAGCCATCAAGGTCGGCATTTTCGCCGCCATGAAAATTACAAGAAAACACCAAGTAACGATTTTTTAAATGGTCCTCTTTAGGCAAGGTATTACGTCGCACTGAATCGGGCACTGCAGGCAAAAAATCGGTCAACGTATCCAATACGCCACCAGTCGGTAAAGACTCGGTGTACACATCATCTAGCACAAAGAAACGGCATAGATAAGTTTGAGGCACCTTCGCCATCGGGCTATTGTGCTCAAAATTCCATTGCTGCAACTGATCACGGATCACATCGGCATAAGCAATTTCATCTGCTGTGTAGGCATCCTTGATCGGCGACAAAATGGTCAAAGCATAAGCTCTACCGCTAACATTACCTGCCATGTTGCTCTCCTTTGCTATTGGTAGAGTTCGCCAATTCCATGCCACGATCTAGCATTGCTTGCTCTGCGATTTCTTGTTTTAAACGACCATCATGCCAGCGTTGGCGACGCTGCACCTGATACGCCGACATACTAATAATCGGGGTTGGGTGCATTTCACCTAAGTCGTGCTGCAAGCCGCGCACCAAGGCGTTATAGCGCTTCATAAACGCTTCATCACTTGCATCTAAGGGCTGCTTTTGAAACGCGATCAAGGCGTCTTTCACCGCCTTCGCACTCTTGATATCGTTGGATGCTGCTAATGGATAGGCGTTGTAGTAGTGAATAGTTTCAATTTGGTTGTAGCGAATATAGTTATGAAATGGCGTCAGTGGAACTGACTTTGGATAACGAATATTCCACTTCCAAAACAAATCCAATCCACCTGGAATAGCGAAGGTGAATGAATCCACATACTGATCCCAGCTACCGTTAAAGTTACTGAAGAACAGCATGTAGGAATAATTTAATTCCTCTCGGGGCTGCTTAGGGTCGAGATGCGGAAACTGCCTCCTACCAATAATCACCCAGCGCGCATAGTGAATCAAAGATAAGGTAATCAAGCCTTTCAGGGTCGAAGGCTTCTTTAATGCTATCCAAAAAATCAGTTTATTCAGCCAAACTGTGTACCACCGTATCGGTGTAATCACATTCATGGCATAGGCTTTGCCCGCAATATTCGACATGCTTTCCCCTCTTTCCTAAAAAAACTTCTAGCATCGACAAGCTCGCCTCGGGCATCAGTATCCAAAGTGAGCCGTAACATTTTTACTTGTGAATAGCGCAAAAGTTTGCTATTTCAATTTAGTAAAGTCAATTCATACAGAAACTATTTCTTGGTTTCGTCGTATTTATGAACACGACAAACAAGCTCCTCGAACATCAAGCAAATCCGATGCCATCCTGCTTGCATAGATTATTAACCATGACTAACGCATCTCTTGTGCTGCATCACATCCACTAAATCGCTTCACATAAGACTGAATAGTCCCTTGAAACAACAAACAAGATATTCACGCAAGAACATGTAAAGCATGCTTGACATATTTTTTTATTCGTTTATGATGTCAACTAAGCTTTACACAGCAATGTTTTTGAACATGTAAAGCGAGATTGGCACAACACATTAACTGGCATGACGAAAAACCGTCTTGCTTTTTTTATGCGAAGCTGTGTCAAGCCAACTTTACATTTATTTTTCAATGCCAAAGGAAATCTATGTTCAACAATGAATATTCTAAAAAAGAAAAAAAAGACGCAAAAAAATATAGCAGCGAACTAGGGATCAGCATCATCCTCTACACCGCTGTCTTGTTCGCATCCATTTATATCGCTAAGCCTATGGAAAACGGCTGGTTACGTACCGCCATCGTATTGACACCTATCTTCCCAGCACTTGGCGCATTCTGGGCCATCATTCGTCATTTTCGACGCATGGACGAATACATGCGCGTTTGGCTACTCGAAGCCTTAGCTCTAGCTGGTGGCTTAACTGCCGTGTTCAGTTTTAGCTATGGTTTTCTAGAAGGAATGGGCTATCCCAAACTAAGCGGCTTTGTGATCTATGTCGTGTTTATGGGCAGCTGGGGCTTAATCACCCTCGTGCGCAAATTTATCTTGGAGCGCGAACAATGAGAAACATCGTAAAAGAACTGCGCACCGAGAAAGAATGGAGCCAAGCAACGCTCGCCGATCATCTAGAAGTATCGCGCCAAACCGTCAATGCCATTGAAACAGGCCGCTATGATCCCAGCTTGCCACTCGCGTTCACAATTAGTCGATTATTTGGTAAACCGATTGAGAAGATATTTTTTGAGGATTGAGCCCAACTGAAATAACGACGCACACAGTGCAAATAAATGACAGCTTATCTAGATCAGATAAGCTGTTTTTCTGTCGGTTATACGTGTGCTCTACGCAATCTAAGTAAGGCAAGCTATCAATAAAAAAAGCCACCTGACTCAAGCTTACAAGTACGAGAGTGATCCGCAAAACTGATCGTCATCAAGATAACTGATCGCGCGTTTTAATTCCTTTCGCCAATTAAAAAATTTCAACGTAGGCTTATCGAACTGAGCTTGATCTTGAGCTTCATTTTGAAACGCAACAACAATTTTAAACACGCAAAGAGGATACTTATGCCACACGATTGCGCACGCCCGCTGACCGATGCGGGAACTTATGCTTTTGATGCACGCGGCGTTGCTAAACGCTTTCGTCATGCCGCTATTTTTGGCGCACTTTCTGCATTGATGCCGGGAGAAACTATGCGCTTTTGTAATGACCATGATCCTATCCCGCTATTGCATCAAATTGGCGATCACTTTGGTGACAAAATTAAAATGGCGTATATCTCACGCGAACCGGGTGAAATTGTGATCGACTTTTTGGTGACTGCCTAATCCGACTTGCCATTCACTTTAGCGATTAGACTAATTTGTATGTCGATCGGCACTAAATAAGGCGATATGTTTCGGAAAAATAATTGCGGGATTGAGATGTGCTAATGCTTGGTACAACTGTTTTCTGTCATAAGAAAAGTTGGGACTCAATGCATAGCTCTTTCCATCCCGCATGATGATGCGAATCGAACTTAGCATCGCTTCGCTATCAGTCGATTGTCTTACTTCGACGATCTCTGAGGGATTAACCGAAAAAGTCCATTCTTTAAACATAGGATGAAACGTCGTCAATTCATGCTGATTTAATCGAATAAAGAAGCTTGCAGGATTACGAAGCAACCACACAATCAACAACAGCAAGAACACTTCAGCGATAATGAGTACAATCAAAATAATGTTTTGTGTTTGCTCGAACTGCTCGCTACTTCGAACCAAATATAAAAACGCACCAAGCACCATCGGCAAAAAAATCACATTGATAGCCGCCACCTTTGCTTGCTGCTGTCGACTACGTGCGTAATAAAAAAGGTCTGCTTCTTGCATTGTTGACGCCCATCTCCTGAAATTTCATGAATGCCAGTAAAGCATTGATTACGATTTAAGCTTAGTATCACTCAATGATTATGCTGTTGGCGGCTGCTCAGCATGTTCTGTTCCTTCGCCAGGGGTCATAAACACGATACGGCATGTCTCTTTAACTTTAGCTGTATGCCAAGTTGCTCTTGGCACGATCAATGTTGTTCCAACTTGATCAAACTGAATAGATACAACTTCACCGTTTTGCATCAGCTGGATTTCTGCAGCACCAGCCAGCAGCAGTAATATCTCATCACCAGCAGGATGCATTTCCCAGCTCGGCCAATCTGCATCAAAGCGATATTCAGCCACCAAAATACAAGACCGAAAATTCTGAAAATTCGCATCCAAATCAGGATAGAGGCTCGGCGATACTGGCACCGAATGCGCGCACAACTTCGAATCAAGCACGATAAAGTTTGATGATAATGTACTTGCTTTCATAATGCGTTTCCTCAAATCGATAAAGAGATAATCTGCATGCGACTTTATTGCGCTGGACTATCAATCCGGCTTGCTGATGTCGAAGAGAGTTTAACGCAATCTAGCAAAATTGTTTCGCCAATTTGCCACCTCATTCTATGGACAAATACATCGACGTGGCTAACCGCTCAAAGCCACTTAGTAATCACTGAGCACTCACAGCCCAAACTCAACATGAGGGTAAACTAGCTTTGCATGACTAATCGCGCTTCGACTACGGAAGAACGGAATTGTTTTATACGATGTCGTGCATCTCGAAGCATCCAATTACGTGCATGCGGACCAACCCAAACTTGCAAATCTGGCTTAGTTGGATTCGCAGAGACATTCAAACCGAGAGAACTCTCCGGCAAATTTGGATTAAACCATTCAATGATCGCATTGCTGTATTCACGTTTAAGGTAGCTTGAATATAACTTAAATCGTTGACTCAAGGCTTTGGTTTGGGCTTCATTTGCACCAGAAGTAGATACGGCAAGGCGCCCTTCTGTAAGCACCTGATCGATTAACTGTGAACGTAAGAACTGAATAGTAAGAAACTCTGAATCGCAATACCAATCACCACACTCATGTACGTATCGCGATTGCAATCTATCCGCATCTTGATTTGACCACACGATACAATAGTTTCCGTTGATATCTGCTAATGATTGATGCACCTTAGGATTAGGCGCTTGCCAACGAGGTCCATCAATTAAAAAAATATCTGAACTTGCAAGACATTTGCTGAAGAAATCAGCTTCGTCATTTGGATGCATTACAAAGCGAATTTGACTTTTCATATACACACGCGAATGAGCGAATTTATTAACGCAAGGATGCACGAATGTGCCGAATCAAGAAATCGCAAAATCAAGTTCACCAAAATTAGCGAGAAGATTAACTAACAATCGATCCAACAGCAGCTAATATTTCATCGATTATGTGAAAAAGTCAGCACAAGATTGCCGCGCTTATGACCAGAGTCAACATGACGATGTGCTTCGACAATCTGTTCAAACGGAATACGCTTATCAATCACGGGTTTGAATTTGCCTGCCTCTGCTAGTTCGGCTAAAAATCGCAAGTCTTCTACGCGAGAAGTCACTGGTCCGGCGATAACTTTTTTTCGACTACGCAGCGAAACGAGCGAAGCGCCGAGCATGTCGGTTAATCCAGCCAGCACCAATAGCAAACGTCCATTATCAGTCAGCGAATCCTTGCAGCGAGCGTATGGCGCCGTCCCTACCGTATCGACAATCACATCATAGGTCTGCGCATGATTAGTAAAATCTTGTTGGGTATAGTCGATGACATGATCTGCGCCTATCGACTTGAGCAATTCCACATTTGCGCCGCTACATACCGCAGTGACATTTGCACCAAAATGTTTAGCCAATTGTACGACTGCGCTACCAACACAGCCCGACGCGCCATTCACAAGAACTTTTTCGCCAGCTTGTAGCTTCGCACGT
The DNA here is from genome assembly GCF_014652415.1 of Affinundibacterium macrobrachii. Lineage (GTDB taxonomy): Bacteria > Pseudomonadota > Gammaproteobacteria > Burkholderiales > Burkholderiaceae_D > Undibacterium > Undibacterium macrobrachii. Next base: position 93,971 of record NZ_BMYT01000004.1, on the reverse strand, counting down.
CGCAAGAAATCCAAAGCAGTTGTGCCGCCAAATGAGAGCGCAGCAGCCTCATCGTAACTACAGTTCACTGGCTTCAAGGCAATCAATCCAGTGTGTGGCATGCACTTGTACTCGGCATGACAACCCAATGCCGCGTCACTAAACGCAAAGACATGGTCACCTACTTTAAAATTGCTTACATTACTTCCAACCAATTCAATCACACCCGCTAATTCAGAACCGAGAATAGGCTGCTTTGGTTTTGTTATGCCAAACACCAAACGCATAATCCATCCAAATCCAGCCGGCACAGTCAGACTACGAACGCGCCAATCAGCAGAAGTCACCGTGCTCGCCAACACTTTAATCAACACTTCATTTGCCTTTGGTTGCGGTCGCGGAATTTCTCTAATCTGAACTACCTCTGGCGCGCCATATCTTTCGTACATTGCTGCTTTCATCTCTGATCCCAATCACGGCTACTGCGTTTTTAAACCAACTAAGCTAAGAAAAAATCAATAACCAAATTTAAAAACAAATTTAAATTAATAAATATAATAAGCTACAAAAGCATTAATTTAAAACAGCAATAAATCAATTTAATTTAAGTGCAGTGCCGACGCACCAAGGTGCAGTCGTATAAAAATCAGAAAACGCACAGCGAAGCGCCTTAGAGCATGAACAAGTCAGCGCGACGTAGCTTGAACCAAAGCCATTGCCTCGGCATAAAGTGGGAACTGCGGAGTGATATCAAAATAAGCAGATGCCAAGCCATCAACGGCTTTTTGGCACTGAACGAGTTTGTCGCCTTTTGAAAAAAATTGTTGAACAATCGCAGACCCTTGCGCCACCACGATATCGCGATATTGTTTTTTCTCACTCTCCAAACCATCCTTGCCACGCTTAGATGCAATCTCGGCAAACAAGGCATTTTGGTACTTAGTTAGAGCATCAACAAATTTCGCATTGCGTCCTAACCAAGCGGTTTGGGTTTCTTTGACATACGACTCTGGCTTATTCAACAAGGTCTGACACTCTTTGGCTAAAGTCCCAACCACAAAGTATTGCATTCCAATAATCGTATGCGCCTCAGTCAACGCTGCTGAGGTCTGAATGCCTTCAACTTGCGCCGCCACATTTTTTGAAAACAGTGCGATACAACAAGCGGTACACAAAACAATCATGCGCATATGAGCTTTCCCTTAATCAAGTGATTCAATTCAAGCGATCAAACTAAAACAAGATCTCGTCATAAATATACCTAATGGTCACGCAAATCATGAATACCTAGATCAATCAATATTAATCTACTACGAATGAGACTAGATATTACTGAGATAGTTCGCAATAATGGTCTTGGTATCGGCAACGACAATCTCTGATTCAGAAGTAATTAGATTCGTCCAAACCCAATTATGGTGCTCGACAATCGCATCAGCTTTCAAATGCGGTCTGTCGCCAGTTGTATGCGCATCTGCGGCAACTATCACTGGCAACTGATGGCTCACCGCAGATCGTACTGTCGTATCAACACAAAAATCGGTAGCTGCTCCACAAAAAATAACGCGCTGAGCATCAAGCGCGAGTATTTGATTCAACAAATTAGTTTTATAAAATGCATCGCACAAAGTCTTGTGTACAAAAGTATCTGTCACTTGTTGTGCTATATCCACATGAATTTGCCAACCCTCACTACCTTCTTCAAGACCTTCTGCCGCATCACCATTGTGTTGAACATGAATTACCTTGCCACCCGACGAGCGCGTAGCATCTATCAACTGATTAATATTTGAAATGACCAAGTCCTGCTTAAAGCGAGGTGTTTCAAACAAAGCTTTTTGCATATCAATTACCACTAACACATTCATCGTCTATCCTAAATTTAGAAACTCTCAAATCAACAATTTAAACGTCCACTAATTTGCTGCAATCACTATCTAACAAGGTCTCGAAATATCCCGTACAACAAATTTCATTTTTTCATATAACGTGACAATCAAGCTTTCTGTAAAAATGTTATTCGTCGAAGAAAACCAATACGTAACAATTTCGCATTAAGCTCAAGTTATCTAACTGCGAGACGAATCCATACCGCTCATCAATTAACTTCTTAGATTTATTACGTGTTTAACTTAGGCAAGTTAGACCGCGAAATTCCAAATCAAACCATCGGAATTAAACTTGGGGGCAAATAAAAAGTGTAATACTCTGCGTCGGCTAGATCCTCGAGATTTCGACGATGAATGCAGTAGAGTAGGTCGCATCACAAGCACATCGCCAATATCCGCCAGACATCGAACCAAGCCATTACGCTCACGAATGCTCAACGACTGTGCCACGTTCAAACGTCCCAAACCATGCGACCCAGGCACAACACAAAGCGGCCCGTCATCATCCTCACAACGATCAAGATGAACTCGCACGGCTACAAGGTTTGCGAGCAAGGATTCTGAAGCGTGCACGAACGTGCCACCGGCCTTGAGAGAGTAACCCGACCAACTCAGATCCACACATTCAGGCAATACCGGCACACTCAAGTCCTGGTGCAAGCCCACCAGCCAGTTTCTAGAGGCTGATTTCTCGAACAAAATTCATTGGATAGCAACATAGTCTTCCGGCATAAGGGACTGAGCCACGAGTAAGCTTCGCAATTGCGCAGCCAAACTCCTACGCCACTCCTCAGCCAACACTTCACGATCGCCCGCCCTACCTTCTTGCGAGACCGAACAGAACTCGACAAGCTCTGCCACCTGCTCCCCTGTTAAGACGTCCTGAAGCAAGATGAAGCCATTCTTGGCAAAATGTGCTGCTGGCATACTGATTTAATGTTGAATTGAAATACGCGAAAACAAACCCACAAAAATTAAAATTATACGAACTGTCGCTTCCCTTACGAAGCTGAAACTAGAACTCATAAATTGCTTCCGTCGAGTTTGAGTCCGCAGTTTAAGCATTTTTTTGAGAAAATGTTATGCACATGGGGCGAAAAAAAACCAGTGCCATAGCGTTTGACGTGAAATTTCATGCCACATCTTGGACAAAGATATGAGTGCATAAAGAAACTGAGAAAGAACCCAACAAAAGCCCAGAAAAAAAAGAAACGGAAAATTGGCAGAACCGCTTGTTTGAATTCCAACGGAAGCACCAAAAAGCTAGCGGCAAAGAGAAAGGTGACGAGCCATGGAAAAAGACAAACAAACCTAAGTGTGCGCAAAAAATTTAGCTTATTTTGGATCTCTACTTGTGTCTTTGGTGTGTCTGACATATTGAGCTCTAATGAAAAAGTGATGTACGCCGCGAACTAGGGCTTGCACAAGGGGCAAACAGTACCACGACGTCACTATCGGCCGTCAAGTTAGAGTGCATTTTACGGAGCACCATAGAAAGAGAGAGTAATTTCAAATCCCAATTCACCTGCTGCTTCTATGAAAGCTGCGGGCAGTCGATAACTTGGCCATGGCCGATCTTCAGTCGCCAAATCATAGAGGCCAAAATCAATAACCGAAAATTTGAACTTCATTGACTTAATCAACATCAGATCATTTTTATGTTTCCGAATATAAGAAAGTGCTTCACGTGCTTGCTTCTCGATAGCCCCTCCATGTGATCCAGAGAGTACGATATTAAACCCCGAATTTTCGACTGGGCCGCGGCTTTTAGGAAACCCAGGGTCGCCGCGAAAATACACCTTCGATGGCTCCAAAGAAGAATCGCGAAGTAACCGTTTGATTTTGATGGTTGATCCTGAAATGCGTAAAATACAAGCGGGCATATGAACTCTAACGCCGAGCTAAGCGGCAGTTTTTAAGTTGTAGTTTTGTGGAATATTTTTGCGCAGCAAAACCACAAAACTGCGACTTAAAAACTGTCCAAGGAGCGAAGCGAATGATGCTTCAGCGACTTGTTACACTTTACTGATTTACCACAAATGGTTCTGATTTTCCTAGAAAAACTCTAGCACTATTTTCGTTATTCCAAGCGCCTTGGGCAATTGCTCTGTATTTCCTTCCCTTTTCAACCTTACCGCACCCCAATTTACTAAAATTAAAATCCAAACTTAAACTATTTTTTGGCTCTACAACAGTAGTCACTGCATTACATTTTGCCAAACAAGGACAAGATATATCATAGATAAATAAAACCCATTCGTTATTAATAAACTGTTGGAGCGATAGTGACTTAAATTGCACTGGACTGTTTGTTATGTTTTCAAGATGTACGCTAATGGATTCTTTTTCCGCAGACGGACTTTTGTAGAGAGTCAAATTTAAAGGCGTTTCTGCACTCGCAAAACCATTAAGGCAAGTTAGAGTCAATAGCAGCCAGAGAGGTTTCATTTTTTTACTCCGTGTAACGTTAAGTTCAGCGGCAGCTTTTAAGGTGCGGTTTTGTGGAATACTTTTGCGCAGCAAAACCACAAAAATGCGACTTAAAAGCTGTCCAGTGGAGCGAAGCGGAACGGCGCTGGAACGCATTGTTAAGCATTTTCTAGCGACTGACCGAGTTTATTTTGAATACCACACCACTCTTCAAAGTGCTCAGAATCTTTCCAGAGCTCTTTCAGCTCAGATGACGAAGTAATTTTCTCAAGCGCCTGCTTTGCGAGCTTTATATGAGTTGAAGTAAATTCGGGCTTCTTTCCGAAGAGAAACCCTTTTTTCGTAGACAACCAGATTTTTACTTCTTCAGGAACATTTGAGAAATCAGCGTTCTTATATGCAGATATTATTTCAATTGAAACTAAAGCCTCAGAACAGATTGATGATTCTAAATATTCTTGATTTGATAGAACTGAGTTTATAGGGAATAAAAGCTTTTCTATTCCAGATGATTCGATAATGTCAGAAACCCAATCAAGCGCATCATCATTTTCAAAATTTCCTACCGCCCATGCTCCCATGCTCTTTCCTCTATGATTGCTTAACGCAAAAGTGATGTGCGCCGCACGTTGCAGCTTGCACGAAAGGTGAACAATAGCACGGCGTCACTATCGGCCGTCTTGTTAAGCGACAACATCGCGATGCTCTGCAAGCCAACAGTGCAAGGCATAAATTCCACCCGCAGCATGACGCCCCCAATGTTGCCAATAGCTCTGCTTCCACTCCCAGACGGCTGCCTGTACATGTCCAGACCTGAAAAGCGAAAGGCCACCCTTGAGATCGCGCCATATGTCAGCGAGGTCATCTGCCAAATCAGCTGTTGTCGCATCGTTCGGCACTTCCTGCGGGTCAAAGCAGTGCGAGTAGTAATTGAACGGTAGTGAGCCGAAGCGACGGTAGATGCTGTGCCAAGTTTCGTATGTGATTTCGGCCGGCTCTTCCTCACCAAACTCGGGCGGGAGTTGCAGGGCGAGTTGAGAGAGGTCGCATAAGAATTGATGTGCAATTTGCGCCTCCCTTTCTGGTGAAAGCGAACCGCCCTCGGCCCACTCGCAGAACTGTGCAGCCACTGTTGCGAATTTTTCAACCTGCGATGTCATGTCGGTCTGCCGCTTAACGTTGAGGTGAGCGGGAGCCATCGGCGATCCGATCGACCGCTATGTTATGCGATCTTTTCAATTGAGCCTCCCGAAATAGTTTGAAGAAACGCTGCAGTATTTTCGCAAAGAAATTTTGATGGAGAACGAACAGCAAGAATTAGCGGATTGTCAGAAATTGGACCTATGTTGACTTCGTCAAACTCAGACCCGCCTCGGAGGCGCAAGTAAAGTTCGGTCCATTCCGTATCCTCAGGCACGATGCTATCGCCATCGGAATCGATATTGCAACCAATTCCCCACAAACGATCAGCAACCAAGTAGAAGGGCGGGCGCGAACTAGGATTTACTAAGTGAATGATATATTCGTGATCCATTTCTTAGACTGCANCGAACTCTCCAAAATTTTGCCCGTTCAAATGCTTTATACCTGAAGCGATGATCGCCTGTCCGAATCAACGACTTGTCGTTATTCGCGCTGGTGTTCATCGCTTCACTAAATAGCATTTTTTTCGAGCTGTATAAACATACAGTTATTGTGTACTATATTTGGTTACCCAAATTTACACACTAGCTCTCTATTTCCAGGGAACTTGTTTTAAAGTGAAAAAACCGAAGTTAACATATTTATATAAATTTAGCAACGAAGTTTCAACTTGCTCGAAAGGCTTATATTTATTAGTTCTTTTTTGTTATACTGTATAAATATACAGTATAACAAGGGAGCCAAAAATGGAGTCAAAAGCACCTCGGTTGTTAGATCAAGTTCGTCAGAGCTTGCGTTATAAACATTACAGCCTTGCTACCGAAAAGCTGTATGTATATTGGATACGCTTCTTTATACGGTGGTCAGGTTTAAAACATCCGAAAGAGATGGGGGCACCTGAGGTGGAGGCATTTTTGTCTATGTTGGTCAACGAGCGCAACATCTCTTCCTCGACACATCGACAAGCGCTGAGCGCCATTCTGTATTTGTATAAGGAAGTCTTGAAAGTGGAATTGCCATGGCTGACGGAAATTGGCCGCCCTAAGGAAAAAAGGCATCTACCTGTTATCCTGACAAAACTTGAAGTGCAACAAGCAATTCAAGTTTTAGATTCCAGTAATATCATCTTTGGTCTTTTTGCCAAACTATTGTATGGAACAGGTATGCGTATTATGGAAGCGGCACGATTGCGGGTAAAAGATTTGGAATTTGATCATGGTGCGATACTCATTCGCGATGCGAAAGGAGCGAAAGATCGCGTCGTGATGTTGCCGCAAAGCCTTGTAACAGCTTTACGCGAACAATTAGCTCGTGTGCATGTAATTTGGGAAATCGACAGACGCGATCAGTTACCTGGCGTTGATATGCCGTTCGCATTAGCCAAAAAGTATCCTCGTGCTGATCAGAGTTGGGCTTGGTTTTGGGTGTTCCCACAGCAAACTTTATCAACAGATCCTCGCTCTGGCATAGTACGCCGACACCATCTTTATCCGCAGACTTTTCGACGTGCGTTTCAATTCGCACTAAAGAAGAATGCGTGTCATAAACCAGCTACTCCACACACATTAAGACATAGTTTTGCGACACATCTTCTACAAAGCGGCTGTGATATTCGCACTGTACAAGATTTGCTCGGACACAGCGATGTGAGCACTACCATGATCTATACGCATGTACTGAAGATTGCTGGAGGTGTGCGCAGCCCGCTCGACAATTTAGGTTTGTCTTAATCTACTTGCCTACATTACCAAACAAAAGCGCCAACTACTTTAGATAAGAAAGTGCTTTTCAATCTGCTCTATTGGTGGAGCTAGTTTCGAAGAGTTCATTTACTCTCATTCAATGTGATTTTACGGTAATTGATATCGCTATCTTTGCAAGCGATGATCGATCTACGATACATCGCCAATTCAAATCAAAGTAAGCATAAAAATGCATCTTATGAAATTAGAGTGCTGATCACTAATCTCATTATTCGCGAAGACAATCGTAAAAGTCATATTAAAAAAACTTTGCTAAGCCTCTGATTTTTAAAATAAAACCGCTATTTTCAACTTTCTTCCTTGAAAAAGCCCCACCCCGCCCATATAATTAGCACTCAGCGAGAGAGAGTGCTAACAATGATCTTTGTAAGCTTGTTGGTAGTTTCCTCTAGCAAGATTTTTTTAGCGAAATAAGACTTGAAAAGACTTGCGCTGTTCTTACTTAGTGCGCTGGACGTACTTAGTCGAGCAAAGCTGGATAGGTTTAAGTCATTTATTTTGCAATTTTATTTACTTTGGTAATTTTACTTTTGTAATTTTTTTAGGAGTTAGTATGAATCTTCGTCCCCTGCACGATCGCATTATCGTTAAACGTTTGGATCAAGAAACAAAAACAGCATCCGGTATCGTTTTGCCTGACGCGGCAGCTGAGAAACCAGATCAAGGTGAAGTACTGGCTGTAGGTAACGGCAAAGTATTAGACAACGGTACTGTGCGCGCTTTGGAAGTGAAAGTGGGTGACCGCGTATTGTTCGGTAAATATTCTGGTCAAGCTGTCAAAGTTGATGGCAATGAAGTGCTCGTAATGCGCGAAGAAGACATCTTCGCAATCGTCCAAAAATAAGGTACGACTAAGCTACTGCGCAGCCGAATCTTGAGCCTGCGATGCTCATCGTACTCTTGTACGATTACGCTTCTCGACTCAAGCTTCAACTGCTCGCTACGCTTACTCATACCTTCTTTACACGGTATTTATTTATCGAATTTGCGCTTCCTTTTGCGCGGATTCAAAAACAAATTCAGAATTTCATCCTTATTCGGAGAATATAAACATGGCAGCTAAACAAGTCGTATTTGGCGATGACGCACGTGCAAAAGTGGTTAACGGTGTTAACGTTTTGGCGAATGCAGTTAAAGTAACTTTGGGCCCTAAAGGTCGTAACGTTGTGTTGGAACGCTCTTATGGCGCACCTACAGTAACTAAAGACGGTGTGTCTGTTGCAAAAGAAATCGAGTTGAAAGACAAACTCGAAAACATGGGTGCACAATTGGTGAAAGAAGTTGCTTCTCGCACTTCTGACAACGCTGGTGACGGCACAACAACAGCGACAGTATTGGCACAAGCAATCGTTCGCGAAGGCTTCAAATATGTTGCAGCGGGTTTCAACCCAACAGATTTGAAACGCGGTATCGACAAAGCAGTGACAGCATTGGTCGCTGAAATCAAAACTTTGTCTCGCCCAACAGCAACAAACAAAGAAATCGCACAAGTCGGTTCTATCTCTGCAAACTCTGACCAAAACATCGGTGACATCATTGCTAAAGCAATGGACAAAGTGGGCAAAGAAGGCGTGATCACAGTTGAAGACGGTAAGTCTTTGGACAACGAATTGGATATCGTAGAAGGTATGCAATTTGACCGCGGTTACTTGTCTCCATACTTCATCAATAATCCAGAAAAACAATCTGTGATTTTGGAAAACCCATTCATCTTGTTGTTCGACAAGAAGATCTCCAACATCCGTGACTTGCTCCCAGTATTGGAACAAGTAGCAAAAGCAGGTCGTCCATTATTGATCATCGCAGAAGACGTAGATGGCGAAGCATTGGCAACTTTGGTTGTGAACAACATCCGTGGCATCTTGAAAACAGCAGCTGTTAAAGCACCTGGTTTCGGTGATCGTCGTAAAGCGATGTTGGAAGATATCGCGATTTTGACAGGCGGTAACGTGATCGCTGAAGAAGTTGGTTTGACTTTGGAAAAAGCAACTTTGCAAGATTTGGGTCAAGCAAAACGCGTAGAAATCGGCAAAGAAAACACCACAGTAATCGACGGCGCAGGCCAAGCGATCAACATCGAAGCACGTGTAAAACAAATCCGTGCACAGATCGAAGAAGCGACATCTGACTACGATCGTGAAAAATTGCAAGAACGCGTAGCGAAATTGGCTGGCGGTGTTGCAGTGATCAAAGTGGGTGCGGCTACTGAAGTTGAAATGAAAGAGAAAAAAGCACGCGTAGAAGACGCATTGCATGCAACACGTGCTGCGGTTGAAGAAGGTGTAGTTCCTGGTGGTGGCGTTGCTCTGTTGCGTGCTCGTGCAGCAGCTGGCGTGATCAAAGGCGACAATGCTGATCAAGACGCAGGTATCAAGTTGGTGTTGAAAGCAATCGAAGCACCATTGCGTGAAATCGTTGCTAATGCTGGTGGCGAAGCAAGTGTTGTGATCAATGCAGTAGTTGGTGGTTCTGGTAACTACGGCTTCAATGCAGCGAACGACACTTACGGCGACATGATCGAAATGGGTATTCTCGATCCAGCTAAAGTAACACGCTCTGCATTGCAAAACGCGGCTTCTGTTGCTGGCTTGATTTTGACAACCGACGCATTGGTTGCAGAATTACCAGAAGACAAACCAGCTGCTGGCGGCATGGGTGGTCACGATATGGGCGGCATGGGTGGTATGGGCGGCATGATGTAATTTGCCGTAACCGAACCAGAACCCCGCGTTCTACGTTCTGTTGTGCAAAGCCTCGTTACTTCGGTAACGAGGCTTTTTTATTGGCGCGTCGATAAGTGATTCTGTATGAGAATGTTGGTGAGTATATTGGTGAGAATGTTGGTGACCTGGTCGGTGCACGGATGTGAAGTAAGGATGCTGCTATCTACTAGTTAAATCGTACAAGTGTGCTTTCAAGTTTGCGCTCAACTCGCTTTATAGTTGCTTTTTAAATGCTTTAAAGTTTTTCAAAAATTGTTTGAATCTTCCAAAATCTTGCTTGAATTTCTTGACAGCACAATAACAGCCCTAGATACTTCTCGGACAATAAAAACGTGGAGATACCAGTGGCGATTCAACAGCTTAATGAAGAGCAAGTTAAATCTTGGTCGCGTCACCAAAAAGATCAATGGTGGCTAAATAATGTCTATCGCGGTGATATGGCGCAGTTAAGTTGGCGCTCTGGTTTGACTGGCTTTTTACTTGGCGGCATCCTATCAGCAACCGCCTTGTATATCGGCGCAAAAACTGGCATCTCGATTGGGGTGAATCTGATCTCGGTGATTTTGGCTTTTGGTTTATTCAAAGCCTTAGAAAACATTGGACTCGCCAATAACTTCACCATCCTTGAAAACAATTGCACCCAGTCGATCGCTACGTCTGCTGGCTATATGACGATGCCCTTGGTCGCTTGTTTGCCTGCTTACATGATGATTACTAAGATCATTCCAAGCTGGTGGCAGATGTTGATTTGGATGGTGATTATTGCGATCTTGGGTGTTCTGCTCGCCTTCCCGCTCAAACGTCGCTTTATCAATGAAGATCAACTCCCCTTCCCCGAAGGCAATGCTTGTGGTGTGGTACTCGACACGTTGTACAACGGCGATGCACAGAGCGGTTTGTTTAAAGCCAAATTATTAGCAAAAGTCGGTTTATGGACTGCTGCCTTACAAGTCATCTTGAGTGACGGTTGGATGAAGTTGATCCAATTTAAAATCCTCCGCATGGATCAATGGGCAGGCTTAACAGAACCTTGGCATTTAAAAGAACGCCTCGACACCTATTACTATTTGGCGGCGGTGAAATATGAATTGTGGATACCAAAAATCTTAGGCGTCGATTTCCGCACCTTAGGTTTACGATTGACGCTCGACGCGGCAATGTTGGGTGTAGGGGCACTAATGGGGATTCGTGTTGCGACCAGTTGCTTAATTGGCGCCATCCTCAATTTTGCAATTCTTGGCCCGATCATGATCAATCGTGGTGAGATCGCACCGCGCGTTGGTTTAGATGGACAAATCGTGCCCCTATCACGCGTAGAAATTTTGAATCAATGGTCTTTGTGGTGGGGCATCGTGATCATGGTGGTCGCCGCTTTAATCAGCTTATTCGCCAAGCCAGAAATTTTTAAAGGCTGGTCTCGCCTATTCAAGAAAGAAGCCAAGCCAGATACTACCCAAGATGTGTTGGCACATATCGAAGTCCCCTTATGGATTTCATATATTGGTGTGCCTATCTTTAGTTTACTGGGTGTTTGGGCTACCCATAGTTTCTTTGGTGTGCCTTGGATGTTCGCATTTATTTCCCTCGCTTTGGTTTATCTGCTAACAGTGATCTGCATTAATTCTATGGCCTTGACCTCATGGATTCCAACCAGTGGTTTATCAAAAATCACGCAATTCTCCATGGGAGCTTTGGACCGTAGTAATCCCGCTACCAACTTGATTCCAGCCGGTATGTCGGCAGAAGTCGCTTCTAGTGCAGCCAGCTTATTGTCTGACATAAAACCTGGCTACATGCTTGGCGGTAAACCAAGGCACCAAGTGCTAGGTCATGTGATAGGGATTTTCTCGGGCACCTTGGCGTGTATCCCTGTCTACTTCTTATTGTTCTTGCCTGCTGATGCGAATGGCGTCAGAGATACGGCAAAAATCGTGTCTGACCAGTTCGCCTTCCCTGCCGCAATGCAATGGAAAGGCGTTGCCGAATTAATCGGACATGGTTTTAGCAATTTATCGCATAGCGCAATTATCTCGATTATCGTGGCGGCAATCGCGGCGGTGGTATTTGAAACCGCCAGCATCATCAGTAAAGGCAAGTTCCCAATTTCTGCCATTTCGATAGGCTTGGGTGTCGTACTTCCACCTGAAGCGGTATTCACGATGTGGGTAGGTGCTTTTGTGTTCTGGCTGATGGAAAGAAAACATAAAACCAGCCCCAAAGAAAGTCTCGGCCATAAAGTTTGGGTTGATGGCATGCAAGCTGTCGCAGCCGGATTATTAGCTGGTTCTGCTTTAATCGGAATTGGTAATGCGCTTATCAACGTGGCGCTATAAGCGACTAGTACATCAAGCAAGCGAGTAATAACGCGGCGCCAGATTCAGTAGATGCATCTGGCGCTATTTTTTTGTACGAACTAAATTATGTACGCCAAATTCCAGCTGCATTTGATTCAATCGATCAAACGCAGTCAATAATCGCCGCAATTCTTCATTGGTACTTTCTAACTGCATCAATGCGTAGGCACAGGCTTCTAAGCTAGATAATTGATCGGGCGCATGAGCGCGACGTATTTGATAACGCGAGTTAGGGACATCCTTTAAGGCATAACGTGGCAAGCTTTGCAGCAAAGGATTTTGCGCGAGTATCTGGCGACTTTGCCGCCAACTAGCGTCGATCACGATTAAGCGAATAGGTTTAGTACAGCCAGTTCCCTTTTTGCTTTTCGTGTTGAACGAATCAATTACTCCACTCGCAATCGAATTATCTGGATACAACAAGATATTGGTTTTATTGTCTTGCGCTAGGCGTTGCTGCAATTGCTCCTCATCGAACTGCTCGTCTACCCAGATCGCGCTTCGTGGCAAACACATATGCAATAGTCGCGCGCTTCCTTTGATATGTTTAAGCTCGGCGGGATGCTGCAAAATCAAAACCTCAGTCGCGCAGGCGATCACTTCTACACAAGCGCAAATACAGGCACGCATAGGACGCAAACAGATTGAGCAAATTGGACGCTTTGTTTCGATGCTATTTGCTTCTATGTTATTCACGTCGACTTCCGCTAGGTCAGCTACAGCCTTCGCTACGCCTGTCTTATGTGGTTCTTGCTTATTCAAGTGTAAATATCTTTTACTTTGAAGCTTTCAACAAGTTTGCTAAGGCCGGTGCTAAATCCGCAAACTCAAATTGGAATTGTTGGTTCAACAAACTCTGTGGCAGTACTCTTTGCCCACCCAAAAGCAAATCAGAACGCTCGCCCATCGCCAATCGCAATACGAATGCGGGCGCAACAAATAAAGCTGGACGATGCAAAGTTTTGGCTAAGATTTTAGTAAATTCAGCATTGGTCACTGCGTTTGGCGCAGTCAAATTAAATGCGCCTTGCGCACTTGCATCGTCAAGCAAATGAAGCACCGCGCGTAGGTAATCTTGGCGATGTATCCAACTCATCCATTGTCGTCCATTGCCTAGCTGGCTACCTAAACCCAGTTGAAATGGCAGCAGCATTTTCTTCAATACACCGCCCGTTTCATCCAGTACCAAGCCCGTGCGCAATTGCACCACGCGTACACCGAATGTCTGTGCAACTTGTGCGGCTAATTCCCATTGCATACATAAATCAGCTGAAAAATCGTGTCCAGCGCCCGCTTCTTCTGTGAAGTTTTGCGTCTCATCAGTGCCATAAAAACCAATCGCCGAGCCACTCAATAAAACACGCGGCTTAACTTGGGCTTGCTGAATTTTCTCTACTAATTTTTCGGTAAGCCCAACTCGACTATCGAGCAAAATTTGACGTCGCTTGGTGGTCCAACGCGCATCAATGATAGGTTCACCTGCCAAATTGATGACGGCATCAAAATGCATGCTTGGCGTCCATTCGTCGAGACTGCGCATCGTGCGCACCGCAGCACTGCAAATTTGTGCCACCAAGTGCGGACGACGACTCAACACCGTCACTTGTTCTCCACGCGCTAAGAGTGCCGCGCATAAGCGACGACCAATTAATCCAGTTCCGCCTGTAATTAAGATATGCATAAGCTACTCAATATGGTCTAGGTTACTCTAGCTTCATTATCGCTTGCCTGTTTCAGCTAGCATCGATTCGATTTACTGATAACAAAAAATACTGGCGTTATTAATGAATTATTCAAACATCAAAACGCCGATGGGAGATTTTCCAAAATACGCAATTTATCGCCAAAACTCCAAACACGTTGAATTTCTATCACATCATATTTTGCAGCCAAACCAGGAGGAAATGCCGCAAATGGTGCATTGGTCATAATGATGTTACGTGCTTTTTCGTCTATCGATCTCAAACCACTACTACGCACGATCACTACTTCTTCAATACTGCCGTCACTGCGCACCACCATGTTCACCAACACGTTGTGCTCGACATCACTTAGGGTACGTCTTTCATGAATCAGATTACCATTACGTTCCAGTTTTTGTTTTAAGCCATCGACATACATGCGTAGAGGAACTTCTTTGTCATACGCGCCCAAAAAACTACGACGACGTGAACGATTTTCGTCAAGCAATTTGCCATTCGATGGTGCCGACTTAAACAAATCTGAATTACGAGCTTGCTCGCGTAAACGTGATGCGAGATCGCCTTGCCCATTGCCAGAGGCGAGACTTTTTCCGGTTTGATCACTACCATTGCCGCCTCTACCCTGCCCCTGCGAATCACGATTATTACCAACTGCGTTTTGACGCGCAGCGATAGCGGCTTCACGTTCTGCATTGGCGCGAGCGGCTGCTTCTGCTTGTACTTTTTGTTCGGCAGCACGTTGCTCTGCAAGTCGCTGCTCAGCCAAGCGTTGTTCCGCTAATTTTTGTTCAGCTAATTTCTGCTCCAATATCTTTTGCTCAGCGGCGCGTTGTTCTGCCAAGCGTTGCTCTTGTATTTTTTGCTCCAAGGCTTTTTGTTCGGCCAGTTTTTGTTCTGCAATTTGTGCTTGGCGTTGTGCTTCGATACGTTGTGCTTCAATACGCTGAGCCTCTGCTTGCTGGCGTTGTCGTTCAGCGATTTCTAATGCGCGTTTTTGCTCAGCTTGTTCTTCTAATTGCTTTTGCCTTAATTGCGCTTGCGCCAAAGCTTCTTGCTTTTGCTGTTCTTGCTCCAAGGCGAGTTGACGCAAACGTTTTTGCTCTGCTTGTCGTCTTTGTTCTTCTTGCTTTAAGGTCTCTTGCGTCAACAATTCTTGTCGCTTTGCTTCTCTTAATGCTTCTTCTGCTGCCGCTTGTTCACGTTGTGCTTGCAAGCGTTGCTGCGCAAGTTGGGCTGCTTGTTGGCGCTTGATTTCCGCAGCTTGTTGCTGCATTTGCTGCTCCATCTGTGCCTTGAGCTTTTCCTCTGCTGCTTGGGCTAAATTCTTTTGCGTTAATTCTGCCTGTATTTTTTGTTCAGCGCGTAAGCGTGCTTTTTCAACTCTGTCTTGTTCTGCTCTGGCTTTTTCAGCACTCGCCTTCTCGCTCAACTCTTGTGCAATTTTCTCTTGCTGAATTTTTTTCTGTTTGATTTCTTCTTGCCGTTTTTCCTCGGCGAGCAATTCTAAATCCGCATTTTTATCGATGATTGCATCTTCTGGAATCGCCTCGATTTTTTGCTTCACTTCTTTTTTGTCTTCTGCTTGTCGCAGCAAATCTTCTTCACTCGTCAAAGGCACGACAAAGTCATCATGCACAATTAGATCTTGCGCAATGATGCGAGTCGGTGCTTGTGCTGGTGGCGGTACCCGTTTAACGCTAGGTGGGGGTGATGAACTTGGTTTTGACTTACTTTTTTTCTGCGGCTTCGCTTCAGCTACCGGAGTTGGCGCTTGAGCCAATGGTGCGACTAATTGTATTCCCTTTGTTTCTTGCTTCGCTGATGCCTTAGGCTTTGGCTCGATTACAGTCTTAGGTACTGGCGCTGGCAAGATCGGTGTTGGTAATTTAAATAACTCTGGCTTGGTAACCGCAGGTGTCGGTGGAACTGGCAGTGCCTTTGGCGCGGGACTGGCGATTTGCACTTGCAAAGCGTCCATCGCGGTACGCTTTTCTTTCCATGGTGCTTCTAAACTAGGGAAGTCCAAACCAGGAATACCAAATTGCAAAGATAAGACGATGGCATGCACCAACAAAGAAACCACAATGCCACCAAACAAACGGCGATTGGCTACAGCAGCATCGCTAATATGGTCGGGTTCTTCGATGGTCGATTCAAAACGCATGCAAATTGATATTCATAAGAAACAATGAACAATCATTATCCCAGATTTTCTGTTTTTCTTAAGAGTGAATTGCATGCCTGCGCAATAGTGGAAATCTTGCGACAAACCAGCAACAAAATGTGATCGAGTTAGCGTTGTAGATGAGCTATAAACGCACTTTAACGATGCTAATCAAACCGCCACCGCAGCGTCACGTTTCACAAAAAACAAGCTCGCGCCGACCAAAACCAGTACCGCACCAAAAATACGATTTTGCAGTACTTGCGCTTTGGCGTCGCGCATCAAGTTTTGTAATGAAGAAGCCAACAGCGCATAACTATGCATTACGGTCGTATCAACCACCACCATGGTCACCGCCAAAATTGCTAACTGCGGAATCAAAGCTGCTTGACTATTAATAAAATTTGGCAATACCGCCACCATGAATACGATACCTTTGGGATTGCTAGCGTTCGTCAAAAAACCTGTCAGCACACGTCGATGAAAATCTGGCACATGCGTGCGGTCGGTAGCTTGATCTGTACGCTCAGTAGCGATTGGAGGTTTACTAAAGAATTGCGTCACGCCTAAATAAATCAGGTACAAAGCGCCCAGAATTTTGACGATGCCAAATGCGGTCTCAGAAGCCAGCAGCAATGATCCAACACCAGCGCCCGCAATTACCAATACCAGCAACAAGCCCAACTGCAAACCCAAGATCGTCACACTAGCGCGCTTTACCCCATACGTCAGACCATGCGACATCGACAAGATCGCGCCAGAACCAGGCGAAATTGCAATCAAACAGGCTGCACAGAAAAACGAGAACCAAGTGGCGAAAGTCATAATCGTAAGCGCTTTATAAAAACAAAAAAGAGCTGTGATTATCCCGCATAATCGTCAATACCGCAGCACTTGTCAGCCGCACGACTAACAGAAGTTGAAGTAATGTTTATGCAATCTGTATGTGATTTTTAAGCGATACCATTCGCGCCGTAGCTTAAGAAAGCTGGACGTGTACACAGTCGATCAAAATAGGTTTGTAGTGCAGGCAGATTTGCATGCGGAATCGGCGTTGCCCGCCAGCGATTTAACGACAAGCCGAACACAACATCTGCCAAGCTAAATTGTTCGCCAGATAAATATGCACCAGTTGTTTGTAGCTGTCGATCAGCAATTTCCATGTGACGATTCCATTCGCGCACACTATTTTCAATCGCAGCAATATCTTTGTGCGCAGGACTATGCCGAACCAAAGCCATAAAAGCATAGCGCCAAGCATTGTTTAATTCAGTTGCCTGCCAATCCATCCACTTTTCAACCTGCGCTCTGCCCATAGGATCGTGTGGCAGCAAATCTGTACGGCCGTGACGCGCAGCTAAATAGCGACAAATCGTATTCGATTCCCACAACACTTGTCCCGCATCTTGAATCACCGGCACCATCGCGTTCGGATTTAAAGCAAGAAATTCTGGTGTCGTCACAGAATTTGTTGTGCCACTGCCATATTCAGTGAGCTCAAATTCAAGCCCAATTTCTGCACAAGTCCATAAGACTTTGCGTACATTAATTGAGCTTGCTTTACCTAGAATTTGTAATACAGCCATGATGTTCTTATCGAGAGAATTTGCACATTTTCAAACAAAATTTGTTTGAGCTCAGATGATCAAATCATGCTTGATCAAGCAAGATCATGGCACAAATCACGCGACAAGAACTAAAAGAACATTAGACGAAACTTCTATTTTAGGCTGCGGACATACGTGGATAATCGGTATATCCTTTTTCTTCACCACCATAGAATGTGCTGCGATCAGCTTCGTTCAACGCGGCACCAGCAGCAAAGCGCTCCACCAAATCTGGATTCGCGATATAAGGACGACCAAACGCGACTGCGTCCGCTAGACCATTTTGAATCAAGGCATCCGCTTCTTCAGCAGTATAGCCACCGCAGCAAATCAAGGTTGCAGGAAACGCTGCACGTAATTGTTGACGGAATTCTTGTGACAACTCAGCACCGCCAGCCCAATCGGGTTCAGCGATATGCAAGTAGGCGATACCACGTTTGGTAAATTCAGCCGCCAGGTACAAAGCACTTGCTTCTGCTTCGGTATCCGCGATGCCATGTGCGATAAAGTTTGGCGATAAACGCACACCAACCCGATCCGGTCCCATCTCAGCAATCGCTGCATCAACCGCTTCCAAAGTTAAACGGGCGCGATTCTCGATACTGCCACCGTAGGCATCGGTACGCTGATTGCTATTCGTTGCCAAAAATTGTTGTAGCAAATAACCATTAGCTGCATGCACCTCAACAAAGTCGAAACCTGCTCGCTTCGCTCTCTGCGCAGCTTGTCGATATTGCGCAATGATGGATGGCATTTCAGCCCATTCCAGTGCGCGCGGTTGTGCAGTTTGCACATTCGCAGGCGTGCCATCTTTTTGGATCACAAAGCATTGAGAATTTTCAGCGGTGATCGCCGATGCAGAAACTGGCGCTGCGTCGTTCTCTTGCAATAAATTATGAGAAATACGACCCACATGCCACAGCTGCAAAGAAATTCGTCCATTTTTTGCATGTACCGCATCGACAACTTGCTTCCAGCCAGCTTCTTGCGCATCAGTGTAAATTCCTGGCGTCCATGCATAACCTTGGCCTTGACGAGAAATTTGGCTCGCTTCTGTCACGATCAAACCAGCACTAGCACGTTGCGCATAATATTCAACGTTCAAAGCGCGTGGTACATCGCCTGGCTGACCTGCACGAGAGCGCGTTAATGGCGCCATCATCACACGATTCGCAAGTTCAATTGATCCAACTTTTACTGGGCTTAATAATTTCGTTAACATCTTTTTTCCTTAAAAATCCCGATCACACTTACCAAAGCTTTGCATTACTCACATACCAAGCTTAATAAATTAGACCGGTCGTCTATAAACAATTTCAAAAAAATGGGCAAATGCCCACAACAATTCTTTTATTTCATCTTTACCGCAAACTGCCTTAAACCGCTTACCAAAACTGATGCCAATTGCAATCAGTTCTTCAAACACCCAAAATCTTTTTGGTCTGCTGCATCGCCACTTCCATTGGTCGCATCTGCAAATGCACCTTACTCAGCAGCGAAGCGCCGACCCAAGTCGCATACAAAAACTCTGCCAATTCAGCCGTATTCACTTCCGCAGAGATATGCCCATCACGCTGCACTTCTTGCAAAACCACCGCGATTTTCTGCGTAATCCCTTGCATGCCTGCGGTTAAAGCGAGGCGCATCGCCTCGGATAAATCTGAAACTTCGGCTGCGAGTTTGACCGCTAAACACAGCTTATGACATGCCGATGATTCAGCTTGCTGCTGCCAAACCGCAAAGTAACTGATCAAGCGTTCACGCGCTGGCACCGCTTCATTCAACAAAATCTGGTTAGTACGAATTTGGTAATCGGCAAAATAGCGCTCCAACATCGCCACCCCAAAACCTTCTTTTGACTGAAAGTAATGATAAAAGGAACCTTTTGGCACTGCGGCAGCACTCAAAATCTCACTTAATCCCAGCGCAGAAAAGCCTTTACCCAAAATCAAAGCTTGCCCAGTAGACAAAATACGTTCACGGGTATCTTGCTGTGCGCTTTGTTGATGAGATGATGGGATTGAAGATGTTTGCATGGGCGAATAATATTAGACCAGTCGTCTAGTGTCAACTCATTTCAGCTGAAATTTCTAAATAGAGTCGCCTTGAGTGTCTTTTTCTTAAGCTTTTACTTTACTCGATCAACTGAACTCGCCTATACATTTTTTATTCTGCTCTAGCATTTGCATCGCTATACATGCCAATCATTTCAATAATCTAATCTGCGCCTAAGTTTTTCAAACGACGATTTTTTCTTCTTGCTGCCACTGTCATCAGACCAAAAAACGCGGTTTAGTCCATCGTCTTACGATGATTCTGTATAAGCAAAGAAATCAAGCTTTGAAAAAAACATCCGATACCCACTGCAGTGCGCTTCAAATATCTGGCACGCAACTATCACGCACAAAGCACAGCACCGCGCATTCAATTTTCTGTGGGATTCAAAATGAAAATCGCTAGCTCCGAGATACTGATGCAATCAAGCTATGCATCTATGCAAAAGACAGAAACTCAAGAACGTACACGGGCTTGGATAGGAAATAAGCGCCCCGATTTCGAAGCGATGGAAGCAAAGCTACAAAAATTAAGCGAAACGGATACACCCAACATCGGCAACGATATCCTGCAAGAAAACTTCTCTCGATTACAAGCCGATACCGTGCGTTTATCTGACGCTGCATTGCAGGCACAATCCAATGAAGTCAACGCAAGTCAAGCCGTCGATAAAATTGAAGACGACTTAGAAAACGATCCACGCATGATGGTGATTAAGTATTTAATCGAGCTAATGACGGGACGCAAAATTGAACATCTAAAAACCGCAAACCTAGAATCGCCATCGAATGGCGATGTGGCAAAAGCAGTCAGCCAATCCAATAATGCCGTTGCTAATAATCAGCAGACACCGCCCGCACGTCCGAATGCTGGTTGGGGTGTGGAGATTGATGTGCGGCATCGCTACACTGAGACAGAACAAACCAGATTCCAAGCGAGCGGCACCATTACTACTGCGGACAATAAGCAAATTCAATTTAATCTTAGCTTTGAATTGAACCGCAGTTATCAAGAAGAAAGTCGTACCCAAATTCGACAAGGTGATGCAAAAAAAATCGACCCTTTAACCTTAAATTTCTCAGGCACTAGCGCGCAGCTTACCTCGCAAAAGTTTGAATTTGATCTGAATGCGGATGGCAAGAAGGACAGTATTTCATTTGTCCAAGGAGCTGGCTTTTTAGCGTTTGATAAAAATGGCGATGGCAAAATTAATGACGGTAGCGAACTATTTGGCCCTGGTACCGGCAATGGCTTTGCAGAACTCGCTGCCTATGATAGCGACGGTAATAATTGGATAGATGAGAATGATGCGATCTTCGACAAACTTCAAGTTTGGACCAAAGATGGCGCAGGCAAAGACCAATTACAAAAGCTCAAACAAGCCAATGTTGGGGCATTATTTTTAGGTAATGCATCAACCCCGTTCGAGCTGAACAACGCCAATAATCAAACTCAGGGACAAATTCGTTCGTCTGGTATTTGGTTGACAGAAGATGGTCAAGTGCGCAGCTTGCAGCAAGTCGATCTGGCAGTTTAATCGCCGCCTCGTGTTGATGCACAGATTAGCTTAATCATCCTAATCATCGACACCGCATCAACACCGAGTACCGCCTACTTGCAGAAAATTTTGACGGTATTTTATTGTAGAAAGAACTGTTTAAGTTCTGCCACAAAGCGCTCAACATCATCCGCACTAATATCGAGGTGCGTGACCAAACGTACTCTTTTCCCAGCAGAGATAATGATGCCTTTGCTGCGCAAATAATCACCTGCGCGCACACCAATTTCTTTGCTGGCAAATTCGATGTACAACATATTTGTGTGCGCTGCCTCGACGCTGAGTTCAGCGATTTGACTCAAGGCATGCTGCAATCGCAGCGCATTTGCATGATCATCTGCCAAACGATCAACATGGTGATCCAACGCATAATCAATAGCGGCTGCGATAATTCCCGCTTGTCGCATCCCTCCACCCACCATCTTGCGCCAGCGGCGCGCCTCATGAATAAAATCGCGCGGTCCACACAAGACACTCCCTATCGGTGCGCCTAAACCCTTGGAGCAACACACCGACACCGTATCAAAAGCTTGCGTGATTTCGATCACCGGAATAGCTTGTGCCACCGCTGCATTAAAGACGCGCGCCCCATCCAAATGACAGGCCATATCGTGCGAATGCGCAAACGCGATAGCGGCTTGCAAATAGTTATTTGAAATCACTTTGCCAGAATGCGTATTTTCTAAACTGAGCAAACTTGATACTGCATAATGCACGTCATTCGGTTTAATTACCGCCTCAACTTTTTGCAAATCTAAACTGCCATCTGCCTCGACAGGCACCGGCTGCGGAACAATACTTCCTAAGGATGCAGCGCCGCCAGATTCATACAAATAAGTGTGATAATTTTGGCCAACAATATATTCATCACCTCGCCCACAATGCGTCAACAAGGCGACTAAATTGCTTTGTGTACCACTTGCGACTAGCATCGCGGATTCCATTCCTGTCAACGCTGCCATCTTGGCTTCTAAGGCATTCACACTAGGATCGTCGCCATACACATCATCCCCGACCTCAGCACGGCTCATCACAGCACGCATCGCTTCAGTTGGTCGCGTTACGGTATCACTTCTAAAATCAATCAAATTTGACATGGCTATTGCTTTTCTTTTGTAAAAGTAAATATTAGGTAATAAGACAGCGTATGTATCAAGCGCAGCACGTTTCTTTTTCAGCTTATTTTTCAGCCTATTTTCCAAGCTCATAAGTCAACTTGGAAAGTGAATTAGCAAATAGGTTCCCGCTCTCGTTGGCGAAGTAACTTGCGTATGCATGGACTATACCGCAACATCGACACCAAACTAAATCGATGACGACAACAGGTACAAGTACAACAATTTCACTGTGCCGAAATCGGCATCTGAACCAGCATAAATTAGCAAGACAAGTCGAGCAGAAGATCGCTACACTGCGATATGGTCTCGATTTCGCTATCGATAACACTTTCAATTTCGCACTAGATCAAATCTAAATCAATATTCAGCTGGAGTTTATTCATGCTAAGCCAAGCCAATCAGCAAGTGACAAAAATTCAAATTATCGATTCTCATACCGGAGGCGAGCCAACGCGCCTAATCGTTGATGGGGGTCCAGATCTAGGCGATGGTCCGCTATCAGAGCGCGTCAAAGTATTTAAAGAAAAATTTGATCAAATTCGCAGCGCGGTTGTTTGTGAACCTCGTGGCTCTGATGTCTTGGTTGGTGCCTTGCTTTGCAAACCGCACGATCCAAGCTGCTCGGTTGGCGTAATCTTTTTTAATAATGTCGGCTACCTTGGCATGTGTGGTCATGGCACGATAGGTTTAGTTGCCACCTTAGCGTACCAAGGTGTTTTGCAAATCGGTCGCCACAAAGTCGATACGCCTGTAGGTGCGGTCGAAGTTGAATTACATCCAGATCACAGTGTGAGTGTTCACAACGTCGCTGCCTATCGCGCACAACATGCGGTCACGATCGAGGTGGAAGATCATGGACCAGTCACTGGCGATATCGCTTGGGGTGGTAACTGGTTCTTCTTGATTGCCGATCATGGTCAAGATATGCGTTTGGCAAACATCGAAGCCTTAACTAGCTTTGCTTGGCGCGTGAGAGAAGCTTTAAACGCGGCAGGGATTCGAGGTGATAACGGTGGAGAGATCGATCACATTGAACTATTCGGCGCACCATCAACGACCGAAAACGACAGTCAAAATTTCGTGCTTTGCCCAGGCAAGGCTTATGACCGCTCTCCTTGTGGCACAGGAACGAGCGCCAAACTCGCATGCTTAGCTGCCGATGGCAAACTCAAGGCAGGTGAAATCTGGCGTCAAGAAAGTATTATTGGCAGCGTATTTGAAGCAAGCTTTCAAGCTCACAGCGAAAGCGGAAAAATCCATCCAACCATACGTGGGACAGCATTTGTGAATGCAGAATCAAGCTTGATCTTGCAAGACAATGATCCATTTGTGTATGGCATCCGCTAGAAACCAAACTGCGAAAAGCGAAGAGTAGCTCAATGACTGACTTACAACGTACAACGAAGACAAACTACGATGCACTCATTATCGGTGGCGGCATTATCGGTTGTGCCAGTGCCGCTAGCTTAGCGCAGGCTGGCTTGCGTGTTGGCATTATCGAGCCAAGTACGATTGGTGGCGGTACGACTGCTGCTGGCATGGGGCATTTAGTGGTGATGGATGATAACCCTGCTGAATTGGCACTGAGCCGTTATTCATTAGAATTGTGGCGACAATTGGTACATCGTAATCCAAACGAGGCCGCCAAACATGAATACAGCGAGTGCGGTACGATTTGGGTCGCAGCAGATGAAGAAGAAGTTGAAGCAGCACGCGCTAAATTACAGGTCTTACAAGCACATGATGTGCGCTGCGAATTACTCAGCGCCAGTCAACTAGCCGAACGCGAACCACAGCTACGTGCAGGTTTAGCAGGTGGTTTATTAGTCCATCAAGATGCACTTGTCTATCCGCCCAAAAGCGCGCAGCTATTATTGAATATCGCACTCCAACACGGCGCAGAGCGGATTAAAGCAAGTGTCGTCAACATCATGAACCAAGCAGTCAAGCTCGCAGATGGTAGCGAAATTCAAGCAAATCATATCGTTGTCGCCAACGGTTTAGCATCAACCAAACTGATTGATGATCTGCCGCTACGCTATAAAAAAGGCCACCTACTTATCACCGACCGTTATCCCAAATTCATACGCCATCAGTTGGTAGAACTTGGCTATATCAAAAGCGCACATGCATCAGATGGTGATTCAGTCGCGTTCAATCTGCAACCACGTCCCACTGGACAAGTTTTTATCGGTTCATCACGCCAGTTCGATGTGACGCATAAAGAAATCGATCATGCGATATTAGGAAAAATGTTAGCGCAAGCTTGTACTTATGTGCCTGCACTCGCACAGCTAAAGGGCATTCGCGCATGGACTGGGTTTCGAGCGGCGACACCAGATGGCTTGCCTTATATTGGCCCACATCCGAGCCGTCAACACGTATGGATGGCAACGGGTCATGAAGGCTTGGGTATCACCACCTCGCTCGCCACTGCGCAAATTTTATGCGATCAGATTTGTCGTCAACCGAGCAAGATCGCGGTCGAAGCATATTGGCCCTCACGCGATCTACACCCGCATTGAATCGGCGCACGAGCTAAGTACAGTTAAAAAAAGTATCTTACAAAATCAGCATAGAAATGAGCAGTGATATGAATTCTGCACCAACATCATCTAATTCAATCTCCATCAGCATTAATGGTCAGATGCATCAAGTGGAAAGCGGTATCAGCGTCGCCGCCGCACTGGCAAAGTGCGACAAGCCACAAACCAGATTATCTGTTACAGGAATGCCGCGCACTGCATTCTGCGGCATGGGTGTGTGCCATGAATGTCGTGTAACGATTAATGGCGCGGCACATCAACTCGCCTGTCAAACGATATGCGCTGATCAAATGCAGATTTTGACGGGAGAATGTGCATGAATAGAATCATCATTATCGGTGCTGGCCCCGCAGGCTTAGCAGCCGCTGCCGCCGCCCTCGCATCGAGTGCGCACATCGATATCATTGACGACAATCATGCTTCGGGCGGGCAAATTTGGCGCGGCGGTGCGGATCACCAAAAAGATGCGCGCGCCACAGCGCTGTGGCAACAATTAAGTCAAAGCACGCAAGTGCAATTTCACTTTGGCGCCAAAGTCGTACATGCGACAAAATGCGACGATACCTACCAAGTCGTCGTAGAGAAACAAGCTAGCAATCAGACGCAGATCTTTTCTGCGAATAAAATGATTTTGTGTACCGGGGCGCGTGAATTGTTACTGCCCTTCCCTGGTTGGACCTTAAATGGTGTGACTGGCGCGGGAGGCTTGCAAGCTTTAGCGAAAGCAGCTTATCCAGTCGCTGGAAAACGTATCGTCGTCGCGGGTAGTGGTCCATTATTATTTGCTGTTGCGGCGAGTTTAATTGAGCGCGGCGCGCATGTTACTCACGTGATCGAGCAAGCAAAATTCGGACAACTGAGTCGTTTTGCGCTCGGCTTAATTGCAACGCCAAGCAAAATCACGCAAGCCTATCAACTGATGCGGACGATGCACAAAACCCTAGAGACCCGTTATCACGCAAATAGCTATGTAGTGTCAGCACACTCCTCAACAAACGAGAGTGCAAAAAAAGAAACCGCGAAAGAAGCCTCAAACGATACGATTAAGGAATACACACTAGCCCGCGTCCGCGTCTCGATTCAAGGAGAGGTACAAGATATCCCGTGTGACATGCTCGCCTGCGGTTATGGCCTAATGCCGAATATTGAACTCGCGGCAGCGTTGGGCTGCTCCATTACCGACGACAAGACTTATCCAAAAGTACAGGTGAACGATGCACAAGAAACCAGCCTACATGGCGTGTATTGTGCCGGTGAAGGTACGGGTATCGGCGGTGTAGATTTGGCGCTAGCAGAGGGGACAATCGCAGGTCTCGCCGCTAGCGGACAAAGTATTTCATCTACACACAAGGCACAACGCCATAAGTGGCGTGGCTTTGCACAGCGTCTGCATCAAGCATTTGGTTTACGCCCCGAACTAAAACATCTATGCCAAGCAGATACCATCGTGTGTCGTTGTGAAGACGTAACTTACGGGCAATTGGAACAACATAGCGATTGGCGCGATGCCAAATTACACACGCGCTGCGGCATGGGCGCCTGCCAAGGACGTATCTGCGGTAATGCCAATCGCTTTCTGTTTTCTTGGGAAAAAGACAGCGGAAGATTACCAATGACTTCGATGAAAATTGCTAGTTTGATGCTTGCTTGTGAAGACCGAAAATAAATCTACGATGGAATCAACTTCGGAATCTACGGTGCTGTAATCAGAAGACATCGATAAACGTGCGTCTTCAAATTTGAATATGACTTCCAATCGCCTAAAAAATTAAACAGCCACTTGTTTTTCGTTGCTCCATCTAGCAGCGGTTAAAGCACATACGCTAATCACAATAAGATGTGGAGCAAGCATGATCAAATTTGTGGTAGAGAAAAGCTGCCAAGACAATGAGGTCCACGACGCGTAGTTAGAAATTATGGTTTCTGTGACGATGAAAGCGCCACCCACATACAACCAACTGAGTGACGTATAACGCAACAGAAGATAAATAGCGAACGCAGCCAAAAGGCCTATACCGAACAATTGAACCACCAACAAATCCCAAACGAACAGCACAAAAATCTGCGCGGAGTTTTCTACCGCCCATTCTGCAATCGATATTGGTAGCGCAACTGCCGACAAATAGCCAAGTAGATGTATCGCGACTTGAAATACAATCAACGCCAAGCCGGAACCCAAAATCACGCTTTTTAGTTTTAAGTTCATGTATTCCTCAAAGTTATGCCTGACTAGCTAGGCGTCGCTCACTCAATCTCTGGCCGCTCTGAACGCATCCAAGTATAGGTCAAACCTATCAACACAGACGGCGCTGTTTTACGCTTCACCAACGGGCTATTTTCATTCGCCGCACCAGTGACACTATCTACGCGAACACCACCAAAAACACGGAAGTTATTGGTGTAAGAATGCGATAAAAATGCCGACAAGCGCCAAGAAATAATTCCTTGCTTGGCTTGATAGGCAGCACGATCAGCTAAAACTTGATCGGGTCTAACTTGGTAAAAAGTTTCAGCCATTTGCCGATTGCCCCACACTGTCGAAATGCCAGTGCTATAGCGCCAGCCACCGAATGCACGGCGTTCGAAAGTCAACTCAGGTTCAACGGTAATACCTTTGCGCTTGAAGCTATTGCTTAAATCAAATACGGCACGCACTGGCAACTCAAAACGCCAACGACCATTTGCCTCAGGCTCGCTGATGTTCCATTTTAAACGCGGCCCAAACTCAATCATATTGCCGAGTTTTTCCATACCGCGTCGCGCACTCACCTTGTCAGAGCTAGAGCCCAAGGCACCGGCAAACCCAACATCAAATTCAAAGCGCGGCGTTTTGATTGCGCGATAACCGGTGTTACCACGATCGACGCGGAAATGCTCGCCGCGATATAAAAAATACGGCACCGCTAAAAAGCGATTCACATACGTATCCGAACCAGGATAAGCCTGTTGACTGAGTGCAAATGCCGAGGCACCAAACTCCCACAATGGCAATGGCTCAACATCTTTCACCAAGGCTGGCTTGCTTGATTGCGTATCTTGCTGAATTTGTTCGGTTGGCGCCGCATTCAATTCTTGTGCCGAGGCGTAAGTAGCGAGGGAGAAAAGTAAAGCTGTTGGAATGAGCACCGCTTTGAGCATAGTCTAACCTTTAAAAACATGATTTTGAGCAAGAGAATTCGCAGTGTAACGCAGCTCAACATAAAATGGGATCGCGACCGAAGCGACAAAAAAGAAGTGCTGAGAAAACATCGTAAACACCACACTACCTCGGTTCACAATGTCCCAGCATATTGAATGATGCAAGTACAAGACAGACGATTTCTATCATCAGCACTTCAATACCATCCGCCTCTTCCTAAGAATCAATCGAACGCAGTCGGCCGTGATCAATCAAAGTCAAACAAATCAGACAAGAAGCCTTCTTTTTTCTTCTTGTAATGACCGCCATGATGATGCTGCGGATAAGTGTGGCTAGATTGATGTCTATGCTGTGAAGAATAATGCTGAGTTGGCTGCGGATAAGGCTGATGTTGCGGCTGTGGTTGTGGCACCGCTTGCGTAGGATAGCTAGTCACGGCTGGTGTAGCTGCTGGCATCGTATTCACCACATCACCAGTAGCTGCAGAGCTTGCTACGCCAGAACGCTCAATGATTTTATCCAATTCACCGCGATCTAACCAAACGCCACGACACTGTGGGCAGTAATCAATTTCTATCCCCTGACGTTCAGACATCAATAAATTCGTATTTTCACAAACTGGACATTTCATCGCAAACTCTCTCTTTCTGACTAAAGACAAATGGAATCAATTAGACCTTAATACTAGACATTAATATTAGACATAAATAAACACAAACCGCCTTGCTAGCTACATCGGCGCTATCCGAATAGATCGATGAGCTAGCTTTACGCTGGCAGCATTTTATGCGTTTTAAGAAGCAGAGCGTACTTGATTGCACGGTAAAAATAGAATTGATTTACCGACCTTCAGCCATCAACAGAAATGACACGATGTGATTGGGTCTAAACAATTCATTCAATTCATTCAACTGCTTATAAAAAAAGTGGCTGCACCGTATGATGCAACCACTTTCTTATCAACAACGCTAGCGAGCTAGAACGCTAGTTAGTTTACTGCCCTAGTTTCTTAGGCATAGGCGGCGCCACACGCAATTTGATGTCGCGATAAGTTTTCAATCTTTCTGTCACGTCTTTAATCGCAGCATCTAATTGTGGATCTCTACCTTGATTCACTTCGATAGGGTCAAGATCAACATCAATATCTGGAGCAACGCCTTCATTTTCGATACGCCATTCATTATCTGGTGTAAAGAAGCGGAAGAATGGCACCACCAAATTCCCACCATCAATCAAATTCGGATTAGCAGAGATACCAATCAAACCACCCCAAGTACGCTTGCCGATCAATGTACCCAGCTTCATGCGTTTAAATGCATACGGCAAGAAATCACCACCCGAACCTGCGTCCTGATCAATCAACATCGCTTTAGGGCCATAGATCGCTGCGCCTGGGGTTTCGTAGATCATGCCATCGCGATCTTTCCAACCAGCTAGATATTGTCGACTCAATACATCCGTAATGTAATTTGCAGCTTGCCCACCACCATTACGACGTTCATCGACGATCAATGCGGATTTTTCAGCTTGTGCATAGAACATGCGATTGAAGTACTGATAGCCCTCACCTCCAGTATTCGGTAGATACACATAAGCGACCTTGCCATCGGTTTTCTTTTGCACATACTCACGATTTTTCTCTATCCAATGCCATTGACGTAGCTCGGCTTCGTTCGCAATGGGTTGCACCACCACTTGATGCGTCGCCTTACTCGTCAGATCGCGCATGATGCTTAAGTTAACTTGCTTGCCGACTTTATTCTCTAACAAAGAGAACAAATTAGTTTTTGCGTCTATCGTTTTTCCATCAATCGCAACGAGGTAATCCCCCTCTTTCACATCCAAACCGGGAATCGCTAAAGGCGCAGGCGCAAACGGGCTCCAACGATCGCCTTTCAAAATCGATTTAATCCTGACATAGCCATTCTCAAAACTAAAATCAGCACCTAACAAACCAACCACAACAGGCGTCTCTTGATGGATATCACCACCACCGACACGGTTATGACCGACCTGCAATTCACCGATCATTTCCACCATTAAGTCATTCAAATCTTCACGGCGTTGCACATGCTTTAGCATAGGATGGTAACGTTTGTAAATCGCATCCCAATCGATACCATGCAAGTTAGCGTCATAGAAATATTCTTTCTGCATCCACCAAGTTTCATTAAAAATTTGCTCCCACTCAGCGCGTGGATCAACTCGCATTCTTAAGCCACTCAGGTTGATTGGTTTAGGATCAATTTTTTCTGCTGCATCCGCAATTTCTAATTTGGCGCCAGTCGATTGCAATAACAGTTTTTTGCCATCAGCACTTAAACTGTAATTCGCGATGCCGGCTTTCACCAATTTTGCTTTTTTATCTTCCGCATTAAAACGCATCAAGTTAGCGGTGTTGCCGTTACGCTCGGCTGGAGGATCGTTGCTCACACCAGGTTGCGGACGCTCTAAGAAAAATAGGCCTCCATCACTAGCTACTTGCAGCGATAAATTGTTTCTTTCGGCAATCGGCAAGGCAACGATGCGTTGTTGGATTCCTGCCAAATCGATTTTTACGGCTTTGTTTGATTTAGCAACTTCATCTTTTTTGGTGTCATCTTTTTTGGCATCATCTTTCTTTGCGTCGTCTTTCTTCGCATTATCTTTATTTGAATCGCCATCCGACTTCATTTCTTTCTTCACGTCTTCGTCGCCCGACTTCGGCAATAATGGTGACTTGCCATCTGCCGCCAATACCACAGCGTAAATACCGTTTCGCAATGGTCGCTCTTGGCTCGACATATCAAGTCCAACATGAGTAGGCCCAGCATTGGTAGAAGCTGTGAAGTAGAGATAATCCTTCGGTGCAAACGCCGGGAAATCGGCATCGCTCAAACCATCAGTAATGGTGGTACTTTTTCCTGAATTAAAATCATAGAGCTTGATTTGTGAAAAATGATTGGCACCAGCGACGGTGTAGGCTAACCAACGGCTATCACTCGAAAACGAAATATTGAAAGTAGAACGACGCGCACTCTCATCCAGTTTGGTAATTTTCCCTTGCGCGATATTCAATACAAACAATTGCAAATGATTGTCTTGAAAAACGATCATCTGACTATTTGGCGCCCAATCAAGCAAACTGAAGTAACCGGTTTTGCCAAGCGAAAAGCTCTTACTGGTGTCGCCGCCGGTTTGATCTTTAATCACGATCTTATGCTCAATACCCGCGTCTGAAATATAGGCAATACTTTTTCCATCCGGACTCCAACTCGCATCTTTCTCACGCACGCCGGCAGTCTCGGTCAGATTACGCACCGAGCCATCTTTCACCGGTACAGTAAAAACTTCGCCACGTGCTGTTACCACAACACGTTTGCCAGTCGGCGACAAACTCGCCGAAGTCATATTGGCAGCCGCATCTTTCCACTGCGGCCGTAATTGATTCGCTTGTGCTGTCTGAGCACTTAGATCGATGGATAGCGTTTTAGTCTTTCCGCTTACTGTATCGAACTCTTTAAAAGTGCCACCAACCTCGTACACTATCGTTTTGTCATACGCACTCATACTGCGAATGTCCCACACCGTCTCCTTGCTTAGCTGCTTGACCGATTTGCTTTTGCGGTTATAACTAAATAAGTTGGCAGCACCGTCATTTCTATCCGAAATAAAATAAACATCATCACCTATCCATACTGGTGATTTATCACTCGCATTTTCATGCGGAATTTTTTCTAGCTTTTTACCTGCAATATCAATCAACCAAATTGGTGGCGTGGTTCCACCACGATGTTGACGCCAGCCACTACTGCCAGCGTAGGCTTGCGGAAAAGGACGATAAGCGAGCCACTTACCATCAGCAGACCAATTACCTTCAAAAGCAATCGCATCCATCACTTTTTGCTCATGCCCACCTTCAACACTCACTTCATATAGATGGGTACTTCTGCTAACGCTAATCTCGCGACCAGATGAGAATAAAATCCGTTTGCTATCAGGGCTCCAACCAACCACAACATCAGCACCTGGATGCCAACTCAAACGACGCGCCTCGCCACCTTTGGCTGGCATCACATACACATCGGTATTGCGATCATAGGACGCTGAGAACGCTAGCCATTTACCGTCGGGAGAAAAAGTTGGCGCAA
This sequence comes from Affinundibacterium macrobrachii, assembly GCF_014652415.1. GTDB lineage: Bacteria > Pseudomonadota > Gammaproteobacteria > Burkholderiales > Burkholderiaceae_D > Undibacterium > Undibacterium macrobrachii. The sequence continues at coordinate 61,670 of NZ_BMYT01000004.1, read as the reverse complement.
ACTCTGCTGCTGGATGTTGTGTTAAGCGCGTAGGATTTTTTCCATCACGATCGGCTAACCAAATGTCACCACCGTAGACAAAAGCCAAATGATCGCGTGAGACGCTGGGTTGGCGTAATAATTGAGTATCAGCAAATGTAGTAGCGCTAACAAAACAAGCGCCAAGCATCAAACTGATGGTCGTTTTTTTAATAATGGATACAGGCATTACAGTCTCCTCTTAAGATTAACTATTTGGTTTCGCTACAGTTCACTAGACAACTTATATCAAGCGCTGCTTCTATTTTTGACTCCGCTTTTTAACTCTACATCCTGATTCTACTTATACCGCCAATTGTGTTTACTGCAAATCTCATTCTCTTGATGAATTTGATACAACAACTAAGTTACTACGATTTCACGCATTTTAGTAAAAGAAAATAGAGTTAGCCTACGCCATAAAGTTCATTTAAGCTCACTTCAGCTCACTTAATTACAAATTGAACGTGTCATAATTAAAAGAAAACGACTTGACCAAGAACCATCTCTCAGGAAACAAGCATGTCACCTCATTCTCTTCATCAAACCTTGGCTAAACGTCTTAGCCGCGCATTCTTTCTTGTATCGCTCTTGAGCCTTTCGTGTCATTTACCCAGTTTTGCACAAGACTCGCTGCCGACGAACGTCGATCAGCTAATTAAAAAAACAGGACTTCAAGCTAGTCAATTGCACTTGCAAATCTTGCCCGCCCACGAGGGACAAGCGTTGTTGAGTCATCAAGCAGAAACATTGGTAAGTCCTGCATCAACCTTAAAAGTGCTGACTTCGTTCATTGCCTTAGATGAGCTAGGCCCAAACTTTCGCTGGAAAACGCAAATCTATAGTGATGTGCCGATTAAAGCCGCACAACTGAAAGGAAACCTGTACTTGAAAGGTGGCGGTGACCCCAATTTTACTTGGGACAAATTAAGCCAAATGTTGAGAAACTTGCGCCAGCAAGGCCTACGCGAGATACAGGGAGATATTGTCTTGGATCGCAGTTATTTCCAGCCAAGTCGTCCGGAAATAAACGCCCCAGCCTTCGATGAAAATCCTGACGCTTATTACAATGTGATACCAGACGCGTTACTCATCCACAGCAATATCAGTGCTTTTAGCCTCACATCAGACAATTCGACTATCGACATCAAACTGACGACACCGCAAGATAATGTACGCTTGATCAATCAAATGAAATCAAGCAAAGCAGCTTGCAACCAATGGAAAAATGGCTGGCTCGCCCCACAAATCAAGCTCTTAGAAAACCAGCAAATTGAACTTAACTTTCAAGGTAGCTTTCCAAAAAATTGTCAAGCTAATGTTTACCTCAACTTATTAGAACGTAATCTTTATATTGGCACTGTCATACGTGCTCTTTGGCGCGAATTAGGTGGGGAATGGCAAGGTAAAATCGTCGATGGCAATGTGCCTGCCAATGCCAAATTATTGCAGCAGAAAGACTCTGAAACATTGGCAGACACCTTACGTATCATTAACAAATTTTCTGATAATGCGATGACGCGCATTGCGTTTTTAACGCTGGGTGCAGAATCAACGCTGGCTAAAAATTTTGCAGATACTAGTCAGGCTGCAAATGCTGTTGTGCGCGAATGGTTCGCCAAACATCGTATTCCAGATCAAGGCTTACTGATAGAAAACGGTTCGGGTTTATCGCGCATAGACAGAATTTCCAGCGCTCAACTCGCGCAAATTTTGCGTGTGGCTGCCAACAGTAATTGGTACCCAGAATTTGCCAGCAGCTTACCAATCGTCGGCGTCGATGGCAGTATGCGTAATCGATTAAAAAATAGCAGCGCAGAGGCAAGAGCGAGAATCAAGACCGGCTATCTTAAAAATGTGATGGCCATTGCGGGCTATGTTCGTGACAAACAGCAGAAAGACTGGATAGTCGTTGCCATCATGAATACCGAAGAGACCGCAACTAGCAAAGCAAAAGCCGTGTTAGATGAAATTATCGCTTGGCTGGCGAGCGGTAGAGAATAAAGTGCGTCTTGCAATCTTACAATGACGCGCCGCAGTTATTGTAAGACTGCGTTCAAAGCAAAATTCTCACCTGAAGCGATCACCACTGATCAGCTTATTCGCGCTTTTATACCTCAAAAAATGCAGTTGATCTGATTTTGGTTTTAGCGACGAATAATCTATCGTACAGTCTGGTCTAACAACCATCTTTGAGGAAACGCGATGTTGGGATTTTTAATTTGGATTGTGGTTTTTATTTTGTGCTGGCCCTTAGCCTTGTTGGCACTGGTACTGTATCCACTGGTATGGCTAATCCTACTGCCATTTCGTTTGATCGGCATTACAGTCGATGCGGTGTTTGAGTTATTGCGCGCCATTTTGCTTTTGCCTGCGCGCTTGTTGGGATTCAAACCCAACTAGTCGATTGCTGAGTTCATATCAAGTATGGCGCCGACGGCGGTACGATGTGTAATATCAGCGTTGATGTCAACATTGATGTAAACGCTGATGTAAATCGCTTGCTTTTATTAATGTGCGGAGTTGAAGGACTCTTGCAACTCTTCGCTCCAATCTTCCGCATCTTCTGCACTAATACCAAGATACTGACAAACCATTTCACCACCCTTATACCACTCGGCAGGACGCTCTTGTCCTTCATATTTTTGAATCGCATACTCTGCCAAAGCACACAAGGCGATTAAGCCACGCACGCTATCATCGGTAGCGGTGTCTTCTAACGTTTTGTAATCATGATGCAGCAAAATCGCGGTTGAGACTTGCTCAGGCAAACCCCAAGTACGCGCCATCAAAGAACCAATTGAGGCATGATTCGTGATGTGGTGTTGATCTTCGACTGCGGTTAGTGGCAAATCGAATTCGCTATTGGCTTTCTTCCAAGTTTCTGCATACTCAGGAAAACGTTCCATCAAAATAGGCACACCGATATCGCAAAATAAACCAAAGGTGTGCGCTACATCAGCTGAACAAACAGAAGTACGTCGCACCATTGCACTTAATGCTTGGGCGCGTTTACTAGAGAAATCCCAAAACTTCCCCATAGAACTCGCACCACTACTAATCGACTGACGAGCAATGATCCCAGTCATCAAAATACCAGTTTGTGTGGTACCAATTAAACTGACCGCATGATCAACTGATTGGGCTTTTAGACGCAAGCCAAAGAATGGGGAGTTTGTTAATTTGAGAAGGGATGCGGCCAAGGCGACATCGTTAGCGATGATTTTTGCCATGCCTTTGGCGCTAGGCTCATCTTTGTTTAACTCTTTTTGCAAATCAACCAGCAAGCTTGGGCGTGGCGGAATGCGGATCGTTTTTAATAAATTATCGACCGCTTGTTTGTCGTTAACCACCGGTTGAATTTGTTGATTCATTTTCTAATAAGAGTTTTTAAATTATCGCAGGGATAGCAAGTGCTCAGTATTAAACATTATTTCCACTTGGAAATCAATTCTAAGCATGTTCTAAATTATAAAAAATTACTTAATTGGTATGGTAATTTTTCTATCCACTGGCACCGCAGTCACACTATTTTGCGGAGAACCTTCTATCAATTTGTCGGAATAGGTCAAATACACAAGGCTATTGCGCTGCATATCCACCATACGCACGATGCGTAATTTTTTAAACAAGATCGACAAGCTTTGATTAAAAACTTCTTCTTGTTGATTTAAAGGCTTGTCAAAACTAATCGGTCCGACTTGATGGCACGATATTGACGCCTCGGCTTTATCCTCGGCTAAGCCTAAACCGCCTTTGATGCCGCCAGTCTTGGCGCGCGACACATAACAAGTCACCCCTTTTACTTTAGGGTCATCATAAGCTTCCACAACAATTTTGTGATCAGGACCAATAAACTTGAACACCGTATCGACACTACCAATTTTTTGCGCGTGTGCGAAGTCGCTGATACAAGTGAAGGCGAATGCAGTCACGAGCACGGTAGTCATACTCGTTTTTAAAGTGGTTGTATATTTTCCCAACATATTCATCCCCCATCTCTAAACAAAACTAAGTGAATTAATTAACTCAACATACATCGATCTATTCATCCAAAAACAGCGAACAAATGTGCATGAGTCTAAACTTGTGTAGAACAAACTCTAGCGAAATTAGTTCAATCTACAAAATGAAGTTCGAGTTTAACATCGCGCAACACAAAGTCTGCGTAGCATCAACACAGCCACAAATGTTTCCTGCTACAATGCCGCCCATGCTGACATTTTCTCTATTCCAACGCTTACGTCGCGCCAACAAGCTCGTGATCGCTGTGTTATTCCTTTATGGATTAACGCTGAGCGTTGCGATGGCTGCGCCTGTGTTCAGTGGAAAAGGTATCAGCATGATTTGTACCAGCACGGGTATCAAATTCGTCAACGAGTCTGGCAAGATTGTTGATGGCAAGACGACGACACACACTTTAGAGTGTTCGTTTTGTATGCCCACTGCCATCGCACCAGATGTTCCCACACCTGAAGTTTGCCCACCAGTTCACGCCTTATCTTATGCAACGCAATCGATTCCTGCTGCTCGTCTAGCGGCCATCGTTGCGGCTCCCCTACCCGCCCGCGGGCCACCAGTTCTCGCTTAATTCAATCTGACAATTCTTCATTGTAAGTGCATCAAGCTATGCGCTGAAATGGGATTGCACATATCGCGAACCTAGCATGGCTTTGATGAATTCCATCACCAATTCGCTAGTTCATCCATTGAATTAAGCTGTGGCTGAAGTATCCAACTTCATGCCACAGGATTTGAAGCTAACGTGTATGAAAACCATTTTACGTCCAGCAGTGATTGCTTGCGCGATCGCTGCCGCCTTTCCTTGTTTATCACAATCGACTTTGGCTAGCGAACTTAGCAAGCTGAGCGCCCATCAACCAACAGAAGATAAAGCGAGCGTTGATAGAGTCGTCATCAAAGGCGATAAACCAACCAGTTTGCCAACAGAAATCCCAACTACCATCGAAGGGATTAATGCAAAAGATATCGAGAAAACCATCAACGCAATTGATGCCGAAGATGCACTCAAATATCTACCAAGCTTGCTAGTGCGCAAGCGCTATGTTGGTGATTACAACCACGCGGTATTAGCAACACGTGCATCAGGCACCGGCAATAGTGCGCGCTCTATGGTTTATGCGGATGGCATCCTTTTATCCAATTTATTGGGTAATGGCGCTAGCTTCACACCACGCTGGGGCTTGGTTACGCCCGAAGAAATCCAACGTGTTGATGTTTTGTACGGCCCATTTTCTGCGGCTTATTCAGGCAATTCAGTAGGTGCGGTTGTCGATTATGTCACCCGCATGCCAGAAAAGTTTGAGGCGCATGCCAAGCTGGTAGGCTTCTCGGAGAATTTTCAAGAATACGGTACTGACAAAAATTTTAGCGGCAAACAACTGAGTGGCAGCCTTGGTGATAAACAAGGTGCCTTCTCTTGGTGGGTGAATATCAATCGTTTAGATAGCGATGGTCATCCAATTGCATTCACCAATAAACTGGTTTCTGCTGGCGTCACAGGTAACGCAGGAAAAGCTGTTACAGGTGCAATTGCCGGCAAAAATCCACAGGGCCAAGATTGGTGGTTGATGGCAGCAACTGGGCAATATCACACCATACAAGATCACGCCAAAGTCAAACTTGCTTATGACATCACACCAACTTTAAGAGCAAGTTACACCTTTGGTGTTTGGCGCAATGATATGAATAGCTCGGTTGAAAGCTATTTACGCGATGCAGCTGGCAATGCGGTATATAGCGGTGACGTAAACATCGCCGGCAAAAAATATACAATCAATCCTACCGATATGGCGAATAGCAAAAATCAACTCGAACATATCACACACGGATTGCACTTAAAGAGCAACACAAAAGGCGCTTGGGATTGGGAACTAGCCGCCAGTCTGTATGACTACAACAAAGATATAGCGCGTGCACCAACCGTAGCAATACCTAGCGCAGACGCAGGTGGTACCGGCCGCATCACCGATGGCAGCGGCACAGGCTGGAACACGCTCGCCTTAAAAGGCATCTGGCGTCCAAATAACGAACACACCACCGAGTTTGGCTATCAACGCGAAGCGTACAAATTACGCACTTTAGTATCCGACACTACCGACTGGATCAACGGTGCAGCCAGCAAACGCTTCTCCGCATTCCGCGGTGATTCTGAGTTGAACAGTTTCTTTCTACAAGATGCATGGCGCATCAACCCGACATGGAAAACCATCATAGGCGGCCGTTTTGAACAATGGTCAGCAAAAGATGGTGCTATCTCCAACGCCAGCACCACCTTGGCCTTTGGCACACGCGATGAGAATTACTTCTCACCCAAAGCGGCATTAGCATTCCGTGCAACGGATGAACTCACCCTAAAGGCATCTGTAGGACGTGCCGTGCGTATGCCGACGGTATCTGAACTTTATCAAGGAACAGTATCAACACAAACCATCGTCAACAACGATCCTAACCTCAAGCCAGAAAAATCTTGGACCAGCGAGTGGAGTGCGGAACAATCACTCAACGATGGCAAAGGTTTATTACGTGCGACCTTCTTCCATGAAGACACCGATGACGCCTTGTATTCGCAAACCAATACCTTGGTCACACCAAACATTACAAATATTCAAAACGTCGACAAAATCCGTACCAATGGTTTAGAGCTGGCATATCAAAATAGTGACGTGATAATCAACGGACTCGATCTATCCGCCAGTGTGACGTACGCCGACTCAAAAATAGTTAAGAACGACAAATTTCAGAAGAGTGTCGGCAAATGGCAACCACGTGTACCACAATGGCGCGCGAATTTCGTCGCCAGCTATCGCGCCAACGAACAACTGACCACCACACTCGGCGTACGTTACAGTGGTCGTCAATACGGTTCTTTGGACAATAGCGACAGCAATGCTTTCACCTACTTCGGTTTTTCGAGTTTCTTGGTGGCGGATTTACGTATTCGCTACAAACTCGACAAGCAATGGAGTGCAGCAATTGGTATCGATAATCTGAACAACAAAAAGTATTGGGCATTCCACCCCTACACCCAGCGTAGTGTAGTAGCTGAATTGAAGTTTGATTATTGAGCAAAGAAATTGTAGGGCGGTAAAACCCGCGCCGCTAGAACATCGAGCGACTGAGCTGCGCGGGTTTCGCCAGCCCTACGAAAAACCAATATTCGGTGAAAAAGAAATGCAAACACAAACCAACAACTCCATACTCCAACGCATTTTTTGGCGACTCCATTTCTGGGCTGGATTACTTACTGCTCCGATTATCATTTTTGCCGCTTTGACTGGCTTACTGTATGTATTCACTCCGCAGATCGAAGCCTGGCGTCACGCCGAATTAGATACTGTAAACAAGATCGCACCACATCAAAATCTAGACGCACAAATTGCAGCGGTGAGAATGCAATTTCCGAACGATGCGCTACGCACAATCATTCCTGCTGTTTCCAACACACAGACCGCACAATTCGTTTTCGGTGACAAGAAAAAACGTGCCACAAATAAGAGCATTGAAACAGAGAAAGTTATCGAAATACACAATACCGAACACCAACACCATACTCAAGCCGCTAGATCAGACAGACCTTTCATTGCCTATATAAACCCAGGTACGCTGGCACTACAAGGCACAATAGCCGAAGATGGTCGCTTCAAAGAATGGGCTAGTAAATTGCATTCTTCTGTATTACAAGGCGACGGCTGGCGCTGGCTGATCGAGCTGGGCGCGAGTTGGATGATTATGATGCTACTCACAGGCATCTACTTGTGGTGGCCACGAGGCAAAGCGAATTGGTACAGTGTGCTACGCTGGAATCGCAGCCAAAATCAACGCGCCAACTGGCGCTATTTTCACAGCATCAGCAGCATCGTATTTAGTGCTCTGACCTTAACTATCCTTCTCACAGGAATCACTTGGTCCAAGTATGCAGGTGAAAATTTCAGAGCGATGCAAGCTGCACTCAAGCAATCTTCACCAAAAATACCGAAGGAGTTGCAATCCGCATTTACGCCTGGAGTACAGGCCTTGAGCGCAGAAACGATCTACCGTAAGGCTCTCCAATTAGCCCCCGAGATTCAAATGCAATTGACGCCGCCCAGATCCGAACGAGGTGTCTGGCGCATTGAAAGTTTTGATCGCACCCAACCGCAAAAACGTTTCCAACTTGTGCTTGATGCCTACACAGGCGCTGTTCTATATCAATCAGGCTGGGACAATTTACCTTTACTAGCGCAAGCAACTGCAATCGGGATTCCGTTTCATCGAGGCGAATTTGGTTGGTGGAATCAAGCCTTACTCATCCTCGTCGCCCTCTCAACGATTTTTTCTGTGGTGTCTGGTTATGTGATGTGGCTACAAAGACGGAAAGCGGGCAGTCTTTCAGCGCCCGCCATTGATCGCAGACATGCTCTAGCGATTCCGTGGTGGATGTACTTTATCTTGATTATGTTGGGCTATGCGCTACCAGTTTTTGGCATCAGCCTTGTTCTGCTACTCATATTTGAAGTCGTGACAATGTTCCTAGGACACAAAAAAAATCAAACTTAAGAAAGTTAATATGCACACCCCAAGAACTATCCCTCAAACACGTCGAACTTTCTTAATGAGTAGCTTGGCACTTGCGCTCATAGCATGCAACAAGGCCGCGCTCAAATTTAACAGCATCGACATCACAGGCGCTGATTATTGTCGCGATTTCAAACTCAATGATAGCGATGGCAAGCAGCGTCAACTGGCTGATTTCAAAGGACGTTACATCTTAGTATTTTTTGGCTTTACGCAGTGTCCTGATATCTGCCCGACTGCACTGGCTCGCGCCGCTGCAGTCAAACAAAAACTCGGTAAAGACGGTGATCAATTACAAGTGATCTTCATCAGTATTGACCCAGAACGTGACACCGCAGACCTCATGCGCGCCTACACACAAAACTTTGACCCTAGTTTTATTGGTCTACGGGGCACCGCCGAACAGACAAAACAAGTTGCTGATGAATTTAAAGTCTTCTATGCTAAGGTCGCTACTGGTAGTAGTTACACCATGGATCACTCGACTTTGAGCTACCTGTTCGACACCACAGGCAAGATCCGATTGGCGATGCGACATGAGCATAGCGCGGATCAATTCGCATCGGATATTCGTCAATTAATGCAACATGCTTCTTAGCTTTTTTGCAGCAATCTAATGTAATCAACTTTATATTTTATGTAGTCCCCACCAACGAAAGGAAAGACCATGAAAAAAATCATCACTCCACTCTTCGCCGCTCTCAGCTTAACCATCAGCGCTGCAGCCTTCTCACAAGTTGCGGTAAAAGATCCTTGGGTGCGCGCCACTGTACCGCAACAGAAAGCTACTGGCGCATTTATGCAATTGACCGCAACACAAGACCTGAAACTGATCTCAGCGACATCTCCTGCTGCAAAAACCGTAGAAATTCACACCATGGAAATGGATAAAGACGTCATGAAAATGCGTCAAATCATGAGCTTAGATCTGCCAGCGGGTAAAGCAGTTGAACTAAAGCCAGGCAGCTACCACGTCATGCTGATGGGCTTGAATGCGCAAGTCAAAGAAGGCGATGTCGTGCCATTGACACTGACCATCGAAGGTAAAGATAAGAAGACACAAACAATCGAAGTCAAAGCAGTTGGTAAAGCGATGAATACAACGGCGCACAAAATGCAACATTAAGCATCTGAAGTCGTTCAGATAAATCGAAAAATTTAAAGTGTCATCCCTGCGAAGGCAGGGATCCATTGACTTTACTTTTATCTTGCTAGATTCTCTCACTCAAACTATACAAAGCAAGCAAAGGCAAAAACCAGAGGACATATGAAGTCAAATTTATCCATGTTTTTCAGCACCGTGCGTTGTTTCAATGTCGCTGCGATTGTGGCATTGGCGATCTGGCACGGCTACGTCTTCTATTTAAATGAAGCGATACAAAGAACGCCAACATCGCCAGTGATTGAACTTAAACTCACGACGCCGAGCAATGCACCGAGCGATCACGCTAGCCAAGTTTCAATCTAAAGCACCACCTAAAAACATCATGAAAAAACTTCTTTTGCCTCTCTGCTTAATAAGCATCACCGGCCTAGCAAATGCCCACGTCACACTAGAGCAAACAAAAGCCAAAGCAGGCAGCTATCACAAGCTCACATTCAAAATCGGCCACGGCTGCGAAGGTAGTACCACGCATACCGTAAAAATCAGTTTGCCAGAAGCTGCAACAGGTGCAAAGCCCATGCTCAAACCCGGATGGAAAATTGACACAGTCAGCCAAACCCTGAGCAAACCTTATGAATCGCATGGCAAAACCATCACCACTGGCGTACGCGAAGTGACGTGGAGTGGCGGCCAATTGCCCGATGCCTACTACGACGAATTTTCAATCCAAGTCAAACTCAGCGATGAAGTCGGCAAGCAGTATTTTAAAGTTACGCAATTATGCGAAAAAGGTCGCCTCGATTGGATAGAAATCCCCGCTGAAGGACAAAGCAGCAAAGCACTCAAATCACCAGCACCTGTACTCGAAGTCGAAGCCAAGAGCGATATCGTGCCGCATCATTAAACAATGATCACCAACAAAATGTAAAGCGTATGGAATTTAATGCTTATCAGTGCGCGCCCTCCGCAGTTTCGATATTCAAACGCAATCTTCTGTTCATCTCTTTGTGTACAATTAGCGCTCACTCAACATATGCCGCAGAATCAAAATTTTCTGGCACATGGTCAGTCGACATGCGAACGCCGGAGCAGAAGACACTGCGTGCTAAGTGTGGTGAAGCAACGTTTGTTCTACTGCAAACGGGCAAGAAGATCACTGGCTCTCACACAATGACTACTGTCGATTGCGGCCGCATCAATGAAGGCGGGCAAGGTACAGTTAACGGACGCGTCGTTGGCAACCATGCTCTCCTCAGCGTAACAAGCGGACGCAATGGCGCGGTTGTCAAAGGAGTGGCAACGCTGACGGATAAACGCCTGGACTGGAAAATCACGGAGGAGATAAAAGCCGGTGAGCCCGAAGGCGATTCACCGCTCATTCTCAAAAAAGGGACACTCAGACGAACTGACAAATAGTAGGTAAGGCATGCGCAAGCAGCGCCGACGAATAACTAAAATTGTTAACTATGCGTTTTACCCTGTTAAAATGATTAGGAAAAGCAATACAGAAATTTAACTGTACATTTGCAGCTTACCTCGCAATTTACTGCGCAACCCATGCGCTTCAATTCTAGGTCACTATCATTTTTCAATCTGCCCCATACGTATGATCAACACATTCAATATCCCTGAGCATTTACATGAAAGACTTCGTTCTGAATTGAACGCAGGCGAGTTCATCACCTGGGCTGGTCAACCGATTCCGAGTTCTTACATGAAATCTGGTATGAAATTGTGGTTCTTCTTTATACCTTGGACGGCTTTTTCTATATTTTGGATCGCTGGCGCATCAGGCTTTGAAATCCCTAGCTTTGAAGAAGGCTGGAGTCTATTTCCACTGTTTGGATTGCCGTTTTTTCTGGTAGGGATCATTGGTCTTAGCTCGCCATTTAGATTGAAAAAGAATGCACGTTCAATGGTCTATGCAGTGACAGATCAACGTGCGATAACTATATCAGGCATCAAGACAATCACCGTTAAATCCATACCGTTGAATCAAATCAAAAACATCGAGCGCATTCAACATGCAAATGGCTCTGGTGATTTAGTTTTACAAACAAGAACCTATCTAGATAACGATGGCGATCGGAGTACAGAAAAATTTGGCTTCTTTGCGATTGATAATGTCAAAAAAGTGCAGACCGAAATTGAGCAGCTACTTAAGTCACAAAACTAGTTGCTTTGTAGTTTGTAGGACGGGTACAACCAGCGCCTACGAGTAACTGAGATTTGTCGAGTATTCGTTTTACACTATTACAATAACTTAATAAAGCAGTACACAAATTCAACTACCGCGCGGGTTACACCCACTTATATGACCTTGTGAAAATTAGGTTTTAATTTTCTTTGTCAGCGATTGTAACAAGCTTTAACGTAAAGAAAAGACCTTATACATTGTCCAGTATGTAATCAACAATCTGAGACTACGGACATCCATTGCATCCAATGTCGTACATTACTCAAACCTTGGTTAGAAAAGAAAGTACAAGAGGAAGTAAAAATCACATGGCGAGACAGAATTCAAGAAACATCAATACACGTTCTTGTTCTCATCGTATTTTTTGTCCTTTTCATGTTCGCATTGGAACTAAGTTTTGCGATAGTTACCCCACAGTCGTATTTGATGGATTTCTTTCTTACTTATTTAGCTGCTCCGATCGCCATTGGTCTAGGTCTCATACTACGAAATAGCCAACAAAAAAAAGACCGCCTGCGAAGATCAACATGGCCGACATTAATAACAAATTATATTCTTGGTTATTTTTTTCTATCTTTAGTCGTTCCTATTATTTTCTTATGGATGAATACAGCTTTTGTTCGACATGAAACTTTAATTTTTCGTGGAAAGGTTATACACAAAGAAATTTTAGAGAAACGGAAAGCTCCCAATGCGAATTTAATTTATCTATGGGTATCAGAGGCTGAAGAAAACGTGTCGCTAGATGTCCCTCATGACTTGTACGTTCAAGTACCTGTAGGGGCTACATTCAGTGCATGCTATAAAATCGGAATGTTTGGAATCCCATTTCAGTGGAGAAAAAATTATCAGGGTAGCTGTTCGTACACTTATGCATTGAGCGATGCTTAAACCAGGTACACCCCAATCTGAGATTACCCACAACTGACCAGCATTGCCAACTTCCAAAACACAAGCTAGCATCTACCATCTTGCTTACGAGCTTGTCACATGAAACCATCCATCAAATCACTCATCCAAACCCTCACGTGTACCGCGATTGCTCTGGTTAGCGTATCAGCACATAGCTCATCATGGGAAGAAACAGATGGCCAGTTTTTTATCAATGGTGATTTAGCTGCGGTGAAACGCATACTGTCTAAGGAAAAATACAGCGGCGATCAGCTTAGTTTGGCTTTTAATTTCGCTGCGTCTTCCGGCAATGTGGCATTAACGCAGTATCTAGACAGTCTTGGGTGGATTAAAGCCTGTAACAAGCTGCGCGATTGCCAACCGATGCAGTGGGCTAGCATGAATAATCCTAGACCGCAGATGGTGGAATGGCTACTGAGCAAAGGATTCAAATCTGACGCAGAATCACTCGAAGCAGCAGCCGTACTGAATTTACCCCAAGACAGCACGGTTGCCAGTAGCTTTGCTGTGGTCAAGCTGCATTGTAACAATGACGTCAATCCACTCGTGAATACCAGCTATCAACACGAAGCAAAAAAAATTATACAGCCATCTGTCATAGAAAGCCTTAGCGCGCGTTTGAATTCGCCAAGCCAAGATCAAGGCTATGCATTGCTGCATGCGCGAGCGCGTGCAGCGGAGGTGATTACCACTAGTTTTATGAAAGCTGGCTTATGTAAAAAGGGTGCAAAAAAATCGACGTGGTTTGATGACTACTTGAATCTCGTTACAGCAACTCGCGCAGGCGACACCGATCTAAGCAAAGCGAATGCCTACATTGCAGCCAACATCAGCAAGGAATGGCGTGCCATCGTCGAAAACTATCTGATGAGCGAAGCCATCGCGATTAAAGAGGCGACGCAAAGATTATCCATATTGAACGCTCACAAAACAGCTAAATGGTTAGAGCGCTGTCGTCAGAATCAGCATTGCAGTGTCATTGACGTAGCCGCAGAAAGTGGCGCCGATAAAGCTACTTTCGACTTCTTAGCGAAAGAAGGCTACCCACTCGATAGTCCAAATGGATCTGGCGTTACACCACTAGCCTACGCCACCGCCAACGCGCAACTTGGCGTGGTAAAAAACCTGTGCGAATCGGGCGCAGATTTTCGCAAGACGACCAAGATGGAAATCTATGACCGTTCAATCATCAGCATCGCCCGCAGAGCCTACAGCTACACCTGGTGCAGCGCGCTCATCGATGCGCCTTTACCTAAATCAGAAAAAGACAATATCCAAAATCGCTGCGAGTATGAAGGCGGCTCGATTGGCAGCCCGCAAACTGGCGTCAGTATTCCCGAATGCATGCCAGGCAAAACTTGCGTCGGCATCGCCTTTCCACCAAAAGGAAATGAAACACAAATAAGAAACCTCAAAGCACTTGCTGATATTTTTGATTATTACAAGAGCGGTCAATGTAAGGAACCAAACAAAGCATTGAGTTGTAACGCCAACACCAAGCCCTATGCCGTATTAATCGCCGACAAAGTACAGCTGCGTGGCGAATCCGATACCAATAGTAACAAGATCGATACGCTGCCGTTTGGCACCATGTTTGAAATCATCGACAGCAATCGCCCTTGCGAAACGATTGCGACACGCGAAGGGCGTTGGATCAAAGTGAAGGTCTATTCCATTCCACTACGTTCTAGAGAAGAGTACATCGATATGCAGGGGTGGATTTTTGATGCTTATGTCGATTACGTGCCGACTTTGGAGCCGTAATTTCAAGCAAATTGCCAGCTAATTTCACGCTGACTGCATGCCACTTGAATCTTGCAAACTCTCTTTATTAGATCAAAGGCATTTCTTTTGGAGCATTCAGCTTCTTGATATCATGAAATCCTAAAGTACTAAGATCATGATTTCTAAATAATTTTCTTCACGAAGTACAATGACGTCCTATCAACTTTTTAAAACACATCGAAACGCAATCAGCTTTACCTATGTTCTGACTCTTATTGAGAAATTGTGTCTATTAGCTTTGCCTGCTGCAATAGGAATGGCTATTGATGATTTACTACAGCGTAAGATGCACGGCTTACTAGTTTTACTGATTTTATGGTTCTTCCAACTAATATTGTGCTTTATTCGCCAGCGCTATGACACCCGAATATTCAGCGATATTTATGCTCGACTAGCGGAGCGAACTGCAATCGTGCAAATTAAGCAGGGGCACGGAGTCAGCAAGGTTTCAGCGCGAGTGGAGTTAGCGCGCGAACTAGTGAGCTTTCTGGAAATCGAAGTCCCCGCTATTTTTCGAAATATTACAGCAGTGGTCGGTTCACTATTACTGTTATTTTCGTATGATCAAGAAGCTGGATGGCTGGCAACCCTCGTGTTGATTCCAATGCTAGGAGCGAATAAATGGTATTTAGCGCGCGCACAACGCTACAACAGAGGTTTGAATAATCAAATTGAGCGCGAGGTCACAATTTTACAGAATGCTCAAGGTGTCAGTATTGCTCGTCACTTTCAACTACTAAAACGCTGGAAAGTCGCGCTATCGGATGCACAGAACTTGACCTGGGTGGTTACTGAACTTGCGACCATCGTAGTTCTAATCTGCATGTTATGGAACTTTACCCATTCTCCCTTATTTAGTGCTGGCGCCGCCTATGCTATGCTGGCCTACATGCGTGATTATGTAGATGGATTGAATGATGTACCCTATGTCGTCAATAGTTTTGTACGTATGCGCGATACAATTAATCGTCTGAGCGACGAGTAATATTCGTTGCCTATTCATTCCTTTCCATCGCATGGATTTCACATGCCTTTTTACTAAAAATTGTCGTCTTATGATCAAAAAACTCGTTAATTATTTCTTACAAGGTTTGCTGTTCATCTCTCCTTTAGCGCTTACTGCTTATATTCTCTTGATTTCATTTGAATTTGCAGATGGCTTGCTACGCGAGAGTTTAGAGCTATTGATCGGACATGATATCCCAGGCTTAGGCTTATTAATTATCGTCTTATTGCTGATCGTCATCGGTTATTTTGGGCAAACTTTCATCGCGCAGCCAATCAAGCGTTTGATCAGAAATTCAATTCAGAACATTCCTGTTCTAAATGAAATCTACTCCTCATTGAACGATCTCTTTTCCGCTTTTGTTGGCGACGAAAAGAAATTTAATCGCCCGGTTTTAGTGCTCATCAACCCCGAAGCAAAGCTAGAGAAATTGGGCTTCTTGACGGAGGAAGATTTATCTATTTTGGGTTTAGAAGATAAAGTAGCCGTGTATTTTCCGCACTCTTACAACTTCTCTGGTGAACTCTATATCGTCCCTAGCAGTCAGGTAAGAGCCATCGATATTAGTCCGACTAATGTGATGAAATTTATAGTGTCTGGTGGAGTGTCACAGCTAGAAAATAAGCAAATCGACTAGAGCTTAAACGCGGCTAATCGAACCAACTTCGCTTTTCAAATTAAGTAGTTTCTCGATTTTAAAACAACATAGTGTGGAGGAATCAAAAGAACAATAAGCTCTGACTCCTCCATCACGCATTAGTCGCCCAATTCAACTTTCATTTTGAATCCATCTACGTAGACCGTATCATTGATTGAAACTTTTTCACTTCTTATTGCGGGCTAGCAAACTTCGGATTCTTTAAAAATTTCTCGTCTGTTAAAGTTCCCAAAAAATTGACTAAATCAATCTTGTCTTGCTCACTCAAATTGATCCGCGTAATCAAATCACTTTTATAGGGATTTAATCTGCCATCGCCAGCATTTTGTCCGCTGGTAATGTGTCGTCCACCCGCCGCATAAAAGTCCAAAACTTCTTTCAAACTTGCGATAGAGCCATCATGCATATACGGCGCTGTGACAGCTACATTGCGTAAACTCGGTGCACGGAAAGCGCCCATGTCTTGTGGCTTTGATGTGAATTCAAATAGGCCACGGTTGGGGAAAGGAAATCCCCCTTTACCGTCGATGTTATACAAACCGGTATTGTGAAATGGCGTTTCCACTGGACTTAATCCAACGAACTTGGGTTGATCGTTAAAATTAAAACTGCCATGGCAGTGAAAACATTCTGCGGTTTCGCCCATGAACAAATTCATGCCGCGTATTTCCGATTCGGTGAATGTCACCTGCTTGCGTAAAAACTGGTCGTACTTAGATTCATTCGAAATTAAAGTACGTTGAAAACTGGCAATCGCTGCGATGATGTTGGTGAAGTTAATCGGCTCAATGTCTTTTGGAAACGCAGCCTTAAACTGATTGAGGATGCCAAAATCCGTTTTGAAACGATTCAGCACTTCTGCTTTATTGCCATCGTTGATGCCCATTTCGACAGGATTGTCACCAAACATCGGTACTTCCATTTGCCGCTCTAGCTCTGTAAGAGCAGGATTAGCCCAAGTCAAGGTCGCGTTGTAGACCACATTCGCCAAACCTTGCGAATTGCGCGGATGGATTTCTCCGGTTGAGCCGATTGCTAGTGGCTTGCCGTCTGTAAATGCTTTGTCTTGATGATGACACGATGCACACGATTGCGTGCCGTTGCCCGATAGGCGCTTGTCGTAAAACAATTGACGTCCTAGTGCAATTTTCTCATCGCTTAAGGGATTAGAGATCGGAATCACGGGTGCGGGAAAACCATTCAACGCTGGCGTTGTTGGGGTCGCGTGTGAATGCGTTGCAGAGGGGCCACCTCCGCCACTACCGCCTGCTCCACACGCAGTTACCAGAAAACTGGCAACTGCGATACTACTCAGAGCAGCGATAAATCTTCGGCTACGTTGATTGTTCACGGATTTATGCATTTACTTTTTTCATTAATCTCATTATTTGGTACGCGCGACGAAGATGGATTGCACGCCCGCCGAGGTCGTCGCACCTGTCGACAAATTAATTTTCATGTTTTCAAAAATCGCTTTGCAATCGGTATCAGTAGCGCCAGACATACAACCTGTTGCACCAGCCAAGTCGGTGGTCAAATCACTACCTGCAAATAAGGCATTTAAATCTAAAGAGATTTTTTGTGTGTTGTAATCGAAACTCGCCAACTTGACTAACATGCGATTGGAATTGGTACAGCTATAGGCGCCAGTCGTTGCATTGGTTGTGCAACCGCCTGAGCCCAAATGTACATTCCATGTGCTAGCCTTGTTGGTCGTTGTCGTTGGAGGAGTTGTCGTTGTATTGGTTCGTACCACGTCCACGCCACCGACAGGATTGACTTCTAACTTCATGAACTTGCGGCCAGATGTCCAGCTCCACGCCATAGCTTGCACATTCAAAGGTTTTGCGGCAGCAGCATAATCACTATGATTTAGCTCTGTCGGCACACCAATTTCATAAGAGATACCCTTGTAGGCAGCGCCTGGCACTGTGCCCGTGATGACAGCATTCGTCGGTAAAATCGTACCGCCGCAAGCAGCGCTTCCGCCATCAATCAGGCTAATCAAGGTGACCTTATCGTTCTGCCAGTCGTTCGCAGTCAATGTCACTGGAACAGCTTTATCGTTCGCATCAATGAGATTCACATTAGAAATATAGAAGCGCGCATCTTTTAATTCTGCGGTCGTCGCTTTGCTTCCAAGACTGGTAATCGCTGTGCCGCATTTCACTGCACTGCCATTTGCCAGCAAATCAAAATTGACGCTAACTTGCATGGTCGCAGGGTAAGTCGGCGCAGTTGGTGCCGCTGGGCTACTGGAGCCTCCACAAGCAGTCAGAGTTAGACTTGCTGCGATGATCGTGAATGATGTGATGCTTGAAGTATGTGAAAATTTCATTGTATATCCTAAAAAAAATGGGTAAGAAAGTAAGTAATCGATTAAAAATGCGATTGAATGCCGACGGTCGCTGCCCACTTAGGGCTTAGTTGCTGACCGGTGACCTGCTGATAAACAGGGACTTGTACGAATCCATAGGCATGGGTCTGCGGTGTAATTTTGTAGCTCAACCCTGGACTGATCGACAGGCTGCGCCCGCCTGAATCGGCTGGTTCAGCATAGATGCCAGAATCAGATGCACGGTGCTGGAAATTCAATTGCAACATGGGCGACAAAGAGCTAGTCCATAGTGTACGAATACCAAGATCGATACCGATTTTGCGACCCGGCTTGAAGCCATCACGTTCTTGCAATGGTGCTTCCAAATTGGCTTGTACAAACCATGTCGTCGCGATATCCGAGAGCACTCTACGGTAGTAAACACTTGCCAACAGATCGTTGGTGCCC
Organism: Affinundibacterium macrobrachii; assembly: GCF_014652415.1. GTDB lineage: Bacteria > Pseudomonadota > Gammaproteobacteria > Burkholderiales > Burkholderiaceae_D > Undibacterium > Undibacterium macrobrachii. The sequence goes on along the minus strand of NZ_BMYT01000004.1, from coordinate 42,627 downwards.
GTACCTGGCTGCAAACTTCTTTCCGCCTTGGTTCCCGTCAAATTGGCAATATCAAACTTACCGGTGGCAAGCTTGATTCCTACATGTGCTCCTACCACGGCGGCGCCGCCATCCTTGGTATCTTGCAAACCTGTTTGATAGCGCGCGGTGATCCGTGCATCACCGATTTGGCGAAAATTCCAACTAACCGGCTGCCCTGCTTCCGCATGTTGATGACGCCGATCAATAAAAGGAATGGCGGCAGAGACGCCCCAGTTTTCGTTAATACCATGATCGACATTCAACAACCAACGGCGGCTGTCTGTATCTTGCTCTGCATCGCGCGCTTCAAAACCCGTCAAATTGACTTTTTTGGAGCCGCGCATTAGCTGATCTTGACGCACGGTTTCAAAACGTAGATCGTAGCGATATCCACGTTCCATCCAAGCGCCCTGCACCGCCCAATCGGTATTCACCAAGCAGAAGCTACTACCGCAAGAAGCCTGCGCCTGCTCCGAATAACTCAGCAATTCGACTGCTGACCAAATCAAAGCGGCCATTTTTAATGGCATTAAATGATTGTTGTATTTCATAGTTTTGTCGTGATTAAGTAAAACTTTTTCCTGCTGCATCGGTCTCTGCGCGTTGTCACGCTCCACTCCAATAAGGAGCAGAGAGTGACTAAGCAGAAGCTATCGGATCACGCGGCTAGCGCATGTGTTGCAACTCTGTGTTGGTGAAAATCCAAGCCCTTGCTACGAATATTGGTCGGGGTCGTTTTTTCCAGCACATGCTGCTTACGCAGGCTAGCCAGTACACGGCAGACAGTTTCGGGGGTTGAGTGAATGATCTCAGCAATATTGCCGAGGCTTGGAAGATTGCAAGTTGCAGACACATCAGAGTTAGCCTCAACAACCGACAAGATACGTAGCAATCGTTTGATACGGTCTTCGACAGCGCCTGTTCGCATGCTCACCACTTCGCGACAACGTTGATGTACCTTACTTAAGGATTCAAGCATGAGTGGCATAAGCTGAGGTGCCTCAACGACATTTAAGGGTGCCAAGCGCACAGGAACCAGCGCACGAATCAGTAAAGATTCGTTCAAACCTGCAACGTATTCCATTCCCAAGATGTCGCCAGCAATCGCCAAGCGAACAAAGTTCAAACTGCCATCCTCGCCGATACTATCAATTCGCATAGAACCTGACTCGATGCGCCAAAGTAATTGCATATCACGTGAGCTCAACTCTTCACGCGCCTCAAGTTGACGCGCACGACGGTGGGTTAAATGATGTTTCATTTCTTATCCTTCGCCTGCTTCCACCATAGAAACAAGCAATGCGTTTTAACAAAACCAGAACAGATTGAGATCAGCTCGCCACAGCGCAGCGAAGCCTGATCAAAATTGATCAAACCTGTTCAAGGAACACAAAGGGAATTAAGAAATAAGGCGTGGGGGCGCGCGGACAGCGGGTGCCATCCAAGCTATTTGGGTATGAAAGAATGTTGAAAGCGGACTATACGACCGCGCGTGTTCCGCCAGAACAAAGGAATAGACAAATTGCGTAACAGCGAGCCCAAAACTACCCGCGTGCGTCACACAGTAAGAGCAATGCTCAAGATGAATCGAGATAGGAGCATCGGCTGGCTTGTCCTTGCTTTGAGCAAGAATACTGCCATCAGCGGCGAGCTTGATCCATACCGAGCCATTGGCAGAACACAATTCTTGCCAAGCCCCCGACTCCGACACTTGCGACTGAGAAGTAAAATTAAGTCGCTTACCCGTCTTCAACTCCACTGCTTGAGAAACCAAAGGCATAAGCGTGTTGAGCAGAATCGCAAAAATGGCGATCCAGCTAAAGAGACGCTGATTTAGTTGGGTTCGTAGCATGGAAACAAAAGGGATTTATGAATCAACACAAAGACAGAAAATTCTATCTGCCAACGAATTTTAACCGATGTCGCTGCCGGCTAATTGATTCAAATCAGTTTTTAAGTAGGCAAAATCATATTTAATTTCTGAATTTACCAAAAACATTACCGCAGATACCTTGGCAGTATAATGCCTTCAATTCCAGGAATTGAAAGCGCATTTCAACTACATCTCACTGGTTATTTTGCTAAACGGCTGTACGCTGCAATCATGATTTTTTTACATGATTTTTTCATGACGGTTGTCTCTCGAACGACTTTCTACACAAAGTAAGTGCAGATCGTCTAGGTGAAGAATGAGATGACTTGATTGTGTATCGCTCGCAGTTTTTGGTTGTTTCGTTAAACACTATTCATCATTCACATCTAGGAACAATCAGACGCAATTCGGGTGTCAAAAGTATGAAAACAAATTGTCTTTTGATTAATGTTAGAGTATGTTTTTTGTTTGTGAAATTAAATCAGGCTAGCGCAATGACACTTTCAATGATTAGACATAGCCCAGGCTCACTTAGCATTGCTACTGTCTTCATATTCTTTGCACTATGTTGGCTAAGTGGTGAGGTAAGCAACATCGCCATTGCGTGCCTCTTTATTTTTAATGCCCTTGTAGGTGGAGCGAAGATTTCTCAACCACCAGTATACTTTGGGGGTATCGCTGCACTCGGTGCTGTCGCGCTTACGATCAGTCTGCTTTTCGAATCAGTACGAGGCTCAGCAATATTTATGTTGCCGTTACTATTCATAATTAGTCTGTTGTAATGCGTTATCGGCTATTTTTTAGGGTATTTCATCATGTTGATTTGGGCTCGCATCAAAAGACAGGCGAAAGTAAAGTAGTGATATCGTTGAGCCTTCGTTTTCGCTGTATTGCGCGGCTCACTCCACATTTGCGTTAGCGATCAAAATGAATTTACACTCCGTTTCTCAAATATTGTCTGAAAATGATGGTTCGTTACCAGACATAGAGTTTGATTTCGGCGAAGAAAAACGTTCTTCTGGGGCGTATGCTCTCGTCCAGCGGCAGGCATCTTGTCTTGTCTCGCAAGGTGCCTATTATTGGTCGAAATCGAAAGAAATCGAAGTTCCAATTAAGTTCGGTGAAAATCCCGCTGAGCTTTTGCTGAGTGGCGAGGCTGAACCATTCCATGTCGTTTTCGGAGGCATGAGATCAAGTTCCGGTGCCATCATTCCAGACCTTGGTTTGTTTATTCTAGGATCTACTCAGATATCCTTAGATTACAGAATGGGTAAGAAATGGAATCGAGGAGCGATTGAAGGCTTGTTTGAATTAATGTTGAATTTAAAATGCTTAGCACCGAATACAGAAATACAGCACGTTGGAAATGTATTCGACGAAAATGATATCTTGCTGTCTGCTTTTGAAATGTGGCAAACCACTAACAAGACAATCCGCTGAAATCGCAAATGACACTTTCATATTCATTCGTCGATATAAATGTGATCCCAACGCCTCGACATCAACTCTCGAAAACAAACCTCAACGCCCCCAATTGGAAAAACCATGACCGACCTTGAAACCGTCTTCAAAGAACTCCGAGCAATCTTGCTTCCCTATGCCGAGAAGCTTGTTTCAATCAAAGACGATGCCACTGAATTGTATGTGGATACCGCGCACATTCAAAAGAACAAGAAGCCGCTGTTCTTCGGTGCGGTTCAGATCAAAAAGGCCTATGTCAGTTTTCACCTAATGCCGATCTATGTAAAACCCGAACTATTGGAAGGCGTGTCGCCAGAGCTCAAGGCGCGTATGCAGGGTAAATCTTGTTTCAACTTCGCGGCATCCGACAAGACTTTATTCAAGGAACTCGCTGCGCTCACCAAGACGGGCTATGTCAGCTACAAGGAACTAGGCCTTGTGTAGGTAGTGAGGTTCATGAGGTCAATAAGCCCTCATGGATTGCAATCGGTCGTCAATACATATCAGCATTTTTGTAATTACACTCTTGAACTGCCGATCAACGTCATGCGTGCTGACTAATCAGCACGCATGATTTTACTTAAGATGCCGCACAAGAGAAATTTCAAGTACCAAGCCTGCTTGCTTGCGGACGCAGCGCGCTTGCTGCACCAAACATCGCCAAAGCCAATGCAACACATGCGCCACTCGGTGCATCAAAATACCAAGATGCACTTAGACCTAAACCCGCAGCCACAATCGTCACGGCTATCGCTAAGCTCAAAGATAAGCCGCGATGCACCCACAAGGCTGGGCTGATTAAACTGGCGAACACCACAAACAAGCCAAGAATTGGAACTGCCATACTGGCGATCACGGCAAAGAGTGGATAAAAAATCAGATCCTTCTTTAACGATGACTGCGCCAATAACAAAACCAAACCAAGAACGACTGCACAAGCCGCTAATGAAGCGACTTGTGGCCAGCTTGCCCACAGCATATCGGCAGCTAATAACTCCGCCATTCTTTCGCGACCATGAGCATCGATACGCGCACCCAATAAAGATAAGCTGGCACCCGCGACATACACTAAGCCAATCAAAGCCTCACGCTGTGCGGGCCAGCGCTTTGCCATACCCGCTACTAGCCCCGCGCACAGCAGCGCACCCAAAGCGGCGAAAATTTGTGTGGTCACGGCATTGGAGTCATGCATGACAACAGACACCCAAAGTGCCGCTGCGGCGGCAGCCTGCGCCAGCGCTAGATCAATAAAGACCACACCACGCGACAAGACTTGCACGCCCAGCGGTGCTAATGCCATGACCCCAAACGCTAGCGCTAGGATAGGCACTAAAAACCACCACTCCATCATTTGGCTCTCACCTTCACCAAACTAGTGATTAGTTGCTCATACCAGGTCACTAAGGCGTCGGCTGCTAAAGGGTTTTCTGTGGTCGCAGGCAAGACCAATAAAGGCGCTTGAATACCCGACTGGCTAGTTAACCACTTAGCAGCGCGCGGGTCTTGGTAAGCTGCCACGACCACCGCTTCAACAGGCGTCGTTTGTAGCAAACTCAATTGACGCTGCAGATGCGCTGGTGTTGGTGCCATCCCTGGTTTCGGTTCCAAATCACTGATTTGTTCGATACCAAGCCAGCGCCACAAGTAAGCAAAGGTCGTATGTTGCGATGCTACCCGCATTCCCTTGAGCGAGGCAGCACGCTTCTCCCACTGCTGGACTTGCTGTGACCACATTTGGCTGAATGCTTGTGTACGCTGATTGATAGCAGAGGCTTCTTGTGGGAACAAACTAGCAAAGCGTTTGGACAAAGCATGTGCCACTTTCAAAAAACGATGCGGGTCAGTATGAAAATGTGGATTTCCCTCGGCATGGACGTCACCTGAGAACGGTGTTCCGACCACACCAGGACGAGGATCAATCATCTCGACTTGTCCCGACGCGAAGAACATGCCTTGAGCACCGTTCTGCACTTTCGAGTTGCCAGCCCGTTGTTGCAACATGGGTAGCCAAGCAGATTCCAATTCACCACCGGTGCAGACCGCAACATCTGCGCTACGCAGTTGCGCGATCAACGCTGGTCTTGCTTCGATGTGATGTGGATCTTGCTTGGCATGGGTCGCCACATGGATATTCGCATTGGGTAGCAGCACGTGCGTCAATGCAGCCCATTCCGGTTCGCACGCGAATACAGTTATCGTCTGTGCCCCAGCGTTAGCTACGAAAGCGCCGCTGACCAAGGCAATTTGTAACGTGGTTTTGAGTTTAGAAAGTATGTGCACCGTGCGCTCCAAAACTAAATATCGTTTGTAGTTGTACTGACCGTTTTGTAAAGTGATCCATACCATAGGCGTCACGCTGCTGCGCCACTTGCAAACGCACGACTTGGCGATGGCTTTGTTTCCACGCCAAACTCACGCTGTCTTCTTTTAGTCGACCCGGATGAAAATGATCACCGTGTGGGGTGCTGACTTTTAGCCTGTCCATACGACCGCCAATTTCCCACGATGGATCAAAACGCCACACCAAGCTAATCGAGCTTGCATAATGCTTGTCGGATGGTGTTGCAAATCGATTTAATTGTGAGACACGCGCAAATTCAGCATTGAATTTAATCTGCTCACGTTGATTGTTTCCATCCGGCGACCACTTCCAGGTCAAGTCCGCCATCCACATTTTTTTGCCTTGGAACAGCGCACCGTGGGCGTGGTTATGTTCTTCTCCATGCTCTTCGCCTTCATGTTCATGATGATCGTGCTCGTCTTCAAGCAATGCTTCACGCTTATTATGAACGCGCGACAAGCCGACTTGCCAGCTATGCGATAGACCAACATCGCCGCCCAATTTAGCAGTCAAAGTGCCTATCCCGAACTGCGGGCTGGGCATCGCTTCCTGCACCAATTGTTTGCCACGAAACACTTCAGCGCCAAAACTCAAATACAGTGCTGTCGGTGCTGTCCAATTCAGGCGCAAGCCATCATCAAACCAATGACCACCTAGAAAGGCGCGATACAACAAAGGGCGTTCAGAGAAATCATCGGCATGCGGGTGCTGCTCATTTTGATACCCGATTTGCGAACCAAAACGACCGACACGTGCCTGCAAACCGAAAGGCAAGGCACGCGTTTGCAACCAAGCTTCCTCCAATTCGGTTTCAATTTTCTTCTCGTGACTATGGGTGGCAACGCCAAATTGCGCGCTAAAATAGTCGCCCAATGGCCCTTGCGCCATCACGTCACTATGACCCAAAGCCAAGCCTGATTGACGTTGGCCCAAGCCCAATTCTTTGGAAGTGTAGGCGACATCGAGTACCGCACCGAGTTTCCAATCCTTCACTTGTGCCATCACTGGTGCGCTCAGCATCATGCTGGCGCATATCAACACTTTTTTCATCGACTAATCCCCACCCATAATGCCGCTGCTGGAACAAAAATCAGATCGCGGCGAGCCGATACGCTGGCAGTCGCAGTATTAAAATGCACCAGCTGACGCGCAACCGGATCAGTAAAATAGATTTCATCCTTCGCCCCATTTGCACTCATTGCAGGCCAAGGTGCGGCAGTCGGCATGCTAGGAATCAAACCCACGATGCGCGATACATTGCTCCAAGTCGTGCCTTGACGCTGGAGAATACTTAGATTCCCTCTGTTATCCAAAATATAGAAACGGTTGCCGCTGCGATCAAAGCCGGAAGCACGCTGTACCGTGCCGTTTTCCCAACCAGTGATCGTGATTGCTGTTGCGCTCGCATTACTTCCAGCGATGGCGTAGAAACGCGTTGTCACTGGCGCTGGCGCTACACCTTCTGATCCGATGGCGATAAATTGCTCTGGTGCTTTGACATGCCCCATCAAGGTGCCGATGCGAATTGGCGTCGGGATTTTCTTGTCACTAACCGTGTTAGGACCTGTATGTTCGATGAGCATCACGCCATCCATACAACCCACAGCAGTGAATTTACCCGCGGTAAAACTGCCGTGCATGCCATTGCAGCGCGTTGCCAATTGGCGATCTAAAGTGTAAGTATTGCCATTGCGTTGATAGAGCTGCACATGCGTCGGCAACGTGTCGGTAGCATCAGCCGCACGACTGACGCTAAGAATTTTATTGTCGATAGGCTCTGCAAAACCGTGGATAGAGAAATTCAAATCAAAGCCGGCTGCAACCGCACCACTAGCAATCGACGCATCAGTAATTAATCGAACGCTGGAATTCTTAATTGGGGTAACGGTACTATCACCATCAAAAAATATCGTCGCCTGCTTGCCAACTTGAACGTCATAATGGGTTGGACGAGAACCAGCCAATTTCCAAGTCATGAGCTTTGATCCCTGCTTGTAATCGTGTAGGTGATTCACATGATCTTCCTGCCAAACACCACCATCCACAAACTGCACCAGATCTTGCGCGCGCTGTGTTGCGACGACGTAGCGGCCGTTCGGGCTGGGGTACAAACTAGCGCCCGCATTGTCTAATTGATGCGTGGCTTCGGTAAGATGATTATCCAAATCGCGCAAGATCAGATTTTTGCTGTCTTTCTCCGCAATCGCGAGGCGCCCCGCAGTGTCTATCGAGACCGCCGTATCATCTTTCTTTTCTGGTGCAGCACTATCACCTCCACCGCATGCCGACAGCAGACTTACCAAGCTGAGCGCAAGTAAGGTTTTTACAGGCTGGAATTCAATTTCTTGCTTCATCAACAACTCTCCTAGATTCTTTATTTAAATATTAGACAAAACGAATGCGCTGCGAATGCTTGATGTCAGACATCGTGCTTGCAGTGATTTTGCCTACAAACACAACTTCAACACATCAATAAATAGATACAGATAAACAACAAAGGGACAAATTTAAAAGATTTTGAGCGAATATATCTTTTCTTACAAAAACATAAAAATGCGATAAATTTCAGATAAATACGTCATTATTGCTAGATTAATTTACAGCGCCAACTTGCAACCGGGTTGCATAATAGGCTAAAAAAATATTTTGTGCAACACAGTTGCATTTAATCTTTCGGTCAACTAAAATCAACGAATTGCAACTGTGTTGCAGTTAACTTCTATCGTTTCGTAGCAAGCATAGACATTAGTAAAAATTGTTTTTTACAAATCAAACCCGCATTACGCAAACACAATTTCAAGGAATCGACGTTGAAACTCCTCATTAAACTTGGCGACTATTTTGGTGTAATGGCGTCTGCACTATGCTTACTGCACTGCGCCTTAACTCCGATCGCGTTGCTGATTCCCTTCCTCACGCAAATTCCTCATCACGATGACTTCCACTTTTGGATGATCGCGGTGGTTGCCTTGCCTATCGTTTTCTCCTTGCTACCAGGCTTTACCCAACATCGACAAGCGGTGGTTCTACTGTTCGGCTTGACTGGCTTCATTTGCTTCGTGTTGTCGGTGTTTTGGGTTGGCCCGCGCTATGGCGAATTAGCTGAACTTATTTTGGCCAGTATTGGAGGCCTTAATTTGATCATTGCGCACATCAAAAATCGTGGATATTGCAGAGCCTGTGCGATGTCTGGCGCCTCGCTGAGCCGATGACTTTTTCAGGAATAACACTGCTACACATCAACTTCGTTTTATCTCAAAATTGAGGCTACACATGACATCTACCCTACTTCCTGTTACGGTTTTATCCGGCTTCCTAGGGGCTGGCAAAACAACTTTGCTGAATCACATTTTGAACAATCGTGAAGGCCGCCGCGTAGCTGTGATTGTCAACGACATGTCAGAAGTGAATATCGACGCGGACTTGGTACGTGAAGGTGGCGCTCAGTTATCGCGTGCAGAAGAAAAACTCGTTGAAATGAGCAATGGCTGCATCTGCTGCACTTTGCGAGAAGACCTTTTAATCGAGATTCATCGCTTAGCGCAGGAAGATCGTTTTGATTACCTTTTGATCGAATCAACAGGTATCTCAGAACCGATGCCGGTGGCAGAAACCTTTACTTTCCGCGATGAAAAAGGACGTAGTCTTTCCGACATCGCCCGTCTCGACACAATGGTGACGGTTGTCGATGCGTTTAACTTTTTACGCGATTACAAATCGACTGATTCGCTGCAAGAACGCGGTGAATCAATGGGTGAAGAAGATGAACGCAATGTCGTTGATCTGTTAATTGAACAAATCGAATTTTGTGATGTGATCGTGCTCAATAAAGCCGACCTCGTTAGCCAAACCGAATTCGAAGAACTACATGCCATTCTGCATAGTTTGAATCCACGTGCAGATATCGTTCCCGCAAGTTTCTCAAGAGTTGATTTAGATCGCGTCTTAAACACCAAACGATTTAATTTTGAACAAGCATCCGCCGCTCCTGGTTGGCTAAAAGAAATGCGTGGTGAGCATGTACCAGAGACAGAAGAATACGGTATTCGCAGTTTTGCCTATCGTGCACGGCGTCCATTTCATCCACAACGATTTTGGCAAAAAATTCACCAAGGCATGCCCGGGGTCATTCGTTCTAAAGGTTATTTTTGGCTCGCGACACGGATGGAATTGGCAGGAGAATGGTCGCAGGCTGGCAGCATTTGTCGTCATCATGCGGCGGGCTTATGGTGGTCAGCAGTTGAGCGTTCCGAATGGCCACAAGATCAAGAATATCTTGATCGCATTCTAAATAAGTCGATTGCGCCATATGGCGATCGACGCCAAGAATTGGTCTTTATCGGTATCCAAATAGATCAAGAAGCGCTGTCCTCAGAATTAGACCAATGCTTACTCACCGATGCAGAAATGCAAATGGGTGAAGCTATGTGGAAAAATTTTAAGGATCCATTTCCCGCGTGGATCGATGATGACGATGAAGCAGAAATCGAATCAGAAGTCGAGGATGAACATGCTTGAACTGGCCGAGCCTAGCGCCAACGCTACAAGTGCCTTGGGTCAATCACTCTCACCAATTTTTGATGAGAAAGGATTGATTCCATGTGTCACACAAGAACTAATTAGCAAACGGGTCCTGCAATTTGAGTGGATGGATAGACGCGCATATGAACGCACGATTCAAACTGGATTGGCTCACTATTTTATCAACCATCGTCGCGGTATTTGGCGTCGCTATCCGAGACCGCTAGGTCGATATCCAGTCAAAGAAATTCTCTTGAACGAAGATCAAAACTGTTTATTGCTCATCGTCGATACATCGCACGAAATTTCACACAGCACATCGCAAAACAACGGCAACTCCACCATCGTCAGTTCCAGTTTTCATCGTGAATTTGATTGGCAGGATTAGGACAACAAGCAATCGCTTAAACACATAGTTAGATCGTAATACTGATTTAAGAAACAAGAGACACAATGATTGATTTTAACTTTATCTCTCGCAAATATAGAAGTGTGGTGATTGGCTTATTCTTTGCCTTCCATTGTCTTGCACCAGTACCTGTCATTGCACAGCAGAAAACGCCATTACATGCGCATGTCCATGGGCAAGCGCAATTACAGTTGGCGATCGATCAAACGCAAGTGAGCATGAGTTTTTCTAGTCCCCTCGACAATTTTCTTGGCTTTGAGCGCGCGCCGAAAGACGATGCAGAGCAAGAAAAAGTTAAACAACTTTTGCATCAATTAAACAATCCATTAGCGTGGTTTAAATTAAGCGACACTGCGGAATGCCAAATCAAGCAATTAGAAATTGATGCGCCTGCACTCACCGGAAAACAGAAGAGTGATGAGCAAAAAAAACATGGCGACTTGCGCTTTGAAGTAGATTTGCATTGCAAAAATCCACAACAGCTTCGCAGCGTAACGGCATTGGTACTGCACCAATACAAAGGCATTAAGCGATTGAAGTTGGAAGTTGTTGCAGCAATAGCGCAAGCAACGACACAAGCAACTGCACAAACAAGTGTTCAACACGCCAAAACACTACACCACGATGACGCAAGTTTTGTTTGGTAAGTTTTGGTGCTATTGATGAAATCTCCAACTAGCATACAAATGCAGAACCCAAACATGGCTGAATCAAGCCTAGTGCAAGATGCGGGCGCAGATCTCGTGCCAAGCTGCCCACATCATCTAAGCGAGAAGACTGAGCCTTTACTGCAAATAAGTGATATGCAGTTCAAATGGAAGTCAACAGATTCGCAAACAGAGGCGGCGCAGGTACAGATCTCTACATTCACACTCTCACGAGATGAACGCGTTTTTATTCACGGCCCGAGTGGATGTGGCAAGAGCACTTTGCTGAGTTTATGCGCTGGTATTCTGGAACCAAATAGTGGCAGTATTCATCTCTTAGGCCAAAACATTAATACCTTGAAAAAGGCACAGCGTGATCAATTCCGCGTTGATCATTTGGGCATCATCTTTCAGCAATTTAATCTTATTCCTTATCTTGACTTGATCAGCAATGTCATGCTGCCGTGTCAGTTCTCTCCCCGACGATTACAGGCGGCATGTGCGACCACAGGTAGCAACCAAATAAGCGCTGCGATTGCGACTGAAGCAGCTAAGCATTTGTTGGAACAATTAGGCATTGCACCATCGCATTGGAATAAGCCCGCAGGCAATTTAAGTATCGGTCAGCAACAACGTGTTGCCGCTGCACGTGCCTTAATTGGCAACCCACAATTGATCATCGCAGACGAACCGACTTCCGCTCTGGATGAAGCACATCAGCGGGATTTTATGGAATGTTTAATCACGCAATGCCACTCCTCGTCAGCTGGCTTGATATTTGTTAGCCATGATCTGCGTCTCACCAGTTTCTTTGATCGTCAAGTGAATTTCCTCGAATGGCAAACCAAAGTATGAAATCCCCTCTTGGATACAGCTGGCGCATTCTAGTAAAGATAGCCTTGCAGAGTGCATTGAACCGTCGTTACACATTGAGTCTAGTCGTGTTTGTTATTGCAATCTCTTGCACCCTATTACTGACTGTCGAGCGGGTTCGACAAGATGCACGCACTAGCTTCTCACAATCAATTGCTGGTACAGATTTAATCATCGGTGCTAGAACCAGCCCAATTCAATTGATGCTGTACTCGGTGTTTCGCATTGGCGATGCAAGTAACAACATACGTTGGGAAAGTTATCAATCGATTGCGCGCCATCCTGCAATTGCATGGACAGTGCCAATTTCTTTAGGAGATTCACATCGCGGATTTCCTGTCCTTGGCACTAGCGCAGCGTACTTTGAGCATCTACGTTATGGTCAACAACAAAAGCTGCGCTTGCGTGCAGGTAGCTTCTTTCAAGACGGTGCGGATCATGTTTTTGGCGCAGTTATCGGTGCAGAGATTGCGAACCAACTCAACTATCAAATCAATGATGAGATCACTTTAAGTCATGGTATGGATGCGCAACAAGCACTGGAACATGCCGACAAAGCTTTTCGAGTGATCGGCATCTTAGAGCGAACCGGTACCCCGGTTGATCGCACCGTACACGTCAACCTACAAGCCATTGAAGCACTGCATCTAGATTGGCAAGCAGGTGCGCCCATTCCACAATTTTCGATTGCGGCCGAGCATGTGCGTAAGTTCGATCTAGAACCGCAACAAATCACGGCGGCACTGATTGGCTTAAAAAAACGTAGTGCTGTTTTTCGCGTTCAACGCTCGGTCAATAATTTTGGCGAAGAAGCCTTACTAGCGGTGATTCCAGGTGTTGCGCTTGATGAGCTATGGCAAATGTTAAGTCAAGTAGAGCAGCTTCTTCTTGGTATTGCAGCACTCGTCGGCTTAATCAGCTTTTGCAGTTTGATCGCAGTGATCTCTGCCAGCTTAAACGAACGTCGACGAGAATTAGCGATATTGCGCGCCGTCGGCGCAAGTCCCGTCCATATTGCCACCTTATTGTTAGTAGAAAGCGCAATGCTAAGTCTATTAGGAATTGCCTTTGGCGTGCTCTTGGTGGATTTGTTAAGCCTACTCGGTAGTGCGCATTTACAAAACCATTTCGGTATCTCGCTACGACTTAGTTTGATTCGTAGTAGTGAAATAGGCTCACTCGCCCTACTCCTCGGTGCTGGTTTACTCGCGGGAATGATTCCAGCTTGGCGCGCCTATCGATATACGCTCAATGATGGTCTGTCGAATAGGCTATAGCAAATTCACACCAACTTTCACTAGAAAAAAATGAAAATATCTTTAAAGCTCATAGGCTTCACCGCCATCGCTACCCTTGCTGTCATCGCTTGCAATCTCGCGCTTTCTGAACTAAGCATGGCGCAGAACAAAGAGATCGACAGCTTAAAAAAAACCAGCACGCCAAAACCAGGTGCGAATAATGACAGTAACAAAGCTTACCAAGTTGGTGATCGACTCAAACCGAATAATCAAGCCAAGCTGGCGACACAGGAGACAACAAGCAAGATCAATAGTTTTAAGACCATCTCCTGGGAAGAACTCATTCCCACTGATTGGGACCCTAGTGCTGATTTTAAAAACATGGATCTTGGCAATTTTAACGATGCAGATCCACGTGCAATTTCTGCGCTTCAAAAGCTCAGAAAAGCGTGGGACAACGCCCCAACCAATCCTTTGCTCAATCAACAGCAAATACGAATTCCGGGCTTCGTTGTTCCACTCGATATTGAGAACGGTAAGGTCGGTGCTTTTCTGCTAGTCCCCTATTTCGGTGGATGTCTACATACACCCCCGCCCCCAGCTAACCAAATTATCGAAGTTCAATTAGCACAGGCGCAAACGATCAAGACCATGGATGCCGTATGGGTTTCTGGTCAGCTTGAAAGTGTTCGCAGCCAAACCGAACTTGGCACCGCGGGCTATCGGCTCAATGCGGTCAAAGTCACACCTTATAAAGAAACAAATCGACGCTAAGTCTTAAACCTTTTTTACCGCTATTACTCGCAACTTTTAATTCCTACATTACCCAATATGAAATCATCTACCAATACCGCTTTCGCTTTATTACTCGCTAGTCTCTATCCACAGCTATCTAGCGCGCAGATGACATCCGATAGTCCGGCAAAGCTTCCAAGCGACGAAGCAATAAGCACAACAGCGCATAAGGCGTCGTCCGAAAAAATTAACGAGATTGAGCCGCAGCAAGTTCACATTCAAGGCCACAAACAATATCGACAATTATCTGTTGCAGGTGCCACCAAGACGGATAGTTTATTGATCGCACTACCGATTAGTGTCCGCGTACTCAGTGCCGAACTATTACACGATACCGGTGCGACCACGCTACGCGATGCATTAGATTTGAGTAGTGGTATACAACGTCAAAGCAATCTTGGTGGTTTATGGGATAGCTATGCAATGCGCGGTTTTACTGGCGATCCCAATTTCGGCTCTGACTATATGGTTAATGGTGTCAACTCTAGTCGTGGCTATAACGGCGTGCGTGACAATGCCAATACCTACGCCATTGAAGTGTTAAAAGGTCCTGCCTCTGCTTTATATGGACGTGGAGAACCTGGTGGCACGATTAATATTTTGACGAAGAAACCACGTTTCGATAATGCGTTTCAAATGGACTTTCAGCTAGGTAGTTTTCAAGAAAAACGTCTCGCAGTCGATTTAACTGGCCCTCTCAATCAACAATTCGCGTATCGACTCAATCTCGCGCGCGAATCGAGTAATAGCAGCCACGATTATCACAACAGTGACAAATTCTTTGTCGCGCCGTCTATGCTTTGGCGTATCAATGATCACACCACGCTGTCTTATGAAATCGAAGCAAATGAACAAAAATCGCCATTTGATCGCGGTGTAGTTGCGATCAGAGGTCAACTTGGAGCCTTACCTGATTCACGTTTTTTTGGTGAGCCAGGCGATGGTCGCATGCAAGTCAAATCGCTGGGACATCAAGTATTTTTTCAACACGATTTGAATTCACATTGGGTATTGCAGTCTGGCTTATCTTATCGCGACAGCGAAATTCAAGGTTACTCGACAGAAGCTAGTACCCTGCTCGCGGATAATGAGACTTTGCGTCGTCAACGACGTTATCGCGATTTTTCTGCTTCCGATCGTAGCGCTAGAATTGAGTTGGCTGGCAAACATACTTTCGCAGGCATTCAACACCAAAGCCTTTTTGGTATCGAGCACGTGCAATTTGCCGACGAGCGTGTACAACTGCGACGCAATCCTTCCAATAGCAATCCGTATAGCATTAATATTTTCGACCTGTATATGGAAAACAAGCAGATCCACTGGCGCTTTCTATCAACACCAAAGAAAATCAAGAAGCCAATGCGCTCTACTTTCAAGATCAAATTGATTGGAATGCGCAATGGAAAACATTGATAGGTATGCGCATAGATCGCTACCAACAAAGCGTAGAAAATCGTCGCTCCGCAGTCGTAAATCAACAATCCTTGCAATCGCATAGTCCGCGTATTGGCGTGGTCTACCAATCAGCTCCGCATCTTGCATTCTATTTATCTGCATCTAAAGGATTCCGCCCCAACAGTGGTGTCAGCATTGACAACACTGCCTTCCAAGCTGAACAGAGCCATTCCTACGAGTTAGGTATGAAGTGGGAAAACGCGCAAAAAAATCTCTCTAGTACGATTGCAGTTTTTAATATCGACAAAAAGAATGTTCTAACGACCAATCCCGTTAACACCGACTTTTCGGTCACTGCTGGAGAACTCAATAGCAAAGGATTGGAATTTGACCTCGAAGGCGAACTCAATAAAAACCTCAAACTAGCCGCTGCTTATGCTTATACCGACGCCAAGGTCAGTCGCGGAGACAACTTGATTTTGACAGGCAGCCGTTTTCCTAATGTGCCACGTCACAGTGGCAATCTGGTACTCAAGCAGAACTGTCAGCTAGCAGGTAATGCCAGTGGATTGGGAATCGGCATGCAGTACATCGGAGAACGATACGGCGACGTTGCTATCAGTAGTCAATTTATGCTGCCAGCTTATACGACCGTCAAGCTATTGGCCGACTACCGCATCAATCGTCAGATGCAATTAAATCTTCAAGTGAATAATCTATTCAACCGCCAATATTATGCCAGTGCTTATAGCCAATTATGGGTGCAACCTGGCAGTGAACGACAAGTGCGTGTGAACTTGCGTGTATCGCTCTAATTTACTGGCATCGATCAATAAATGAGTAATGCAATTCGGCCGGGACTTATTTCGTCCGAATTGTGATTTTAGGATTCACTATTTTAGGAAGGATTTGAGCTGAATTTGAAGTTAGCTTCAAAGTTAGATTTACGGTTGAATCACACTCAATCTTCATCCCAATCAAAAAAATACTATGACTACCGACAACAACTTACGCAATAGAATTAGCGCAATCGATAGCCTACGCGGAATGATCATGTTGCTGATGCTCGTTGATCATGTACGAGAAACGATCTATTTACACAAACAAGTCGCCGACCCAATGCTGGTTGAGCAAACCGATCCTGCGCTTTTCTTTACCCGTTTTAGTGCACATTTTTGCGCGCCGATTTTTGTTTTTCTAGCTGGACTATCTGCGTGGCTATACGCCCATCCAGCACATTTAAATGGTGGGCAGCGTGATGCCACTGGCTTCTTAGTAAAGCGTGGTGCGTTTCTCATCTTATTAGAATTCACCATCATCAACTTTGCCTGGTCGGGTCACTTCCCGCCAAACATCTGGTATCTGCAAGTGATTTGGGTGATAGGCTTAGCGATGATCAGCTTAGGTTTGCTACACAAATTGCCACTGCCCGTACTATTTAGCATTGGCTTATTGATCGTCGCTGGACACAATAGCACTAGCGATATCAAACTAAGTCCAGAGCATCCTGCTTACACCATTTGGACAGTGATGTTTCAACGTGGCTTTTTACTTGAGCCATTTAATATGATTAAAATTAGTTACCCGCTACTACCTTGGATAGGCATCATACTAATTGGCTATTGTTGTGGGCCGCTATATCAGCAGAAGATCCAAAGCAAACAACGGCAAACCTATCTGTTGACGATTGGATGTGGCGCACTTGCGATCTTATTGCTACTACGTAGCTTCAATATCTATGGAGAAAATCAAGCTTGGCAACAGCATCAAGATATAGTCATGACTGTGATGTCATATTTAAATTTCCAAAAATACCCACCGTCTTTGCTATTTAGCTTACTCACGATTGGCTCTGGCTTGATTTGCCTTGCTTGGTTAGAACGGCGTCAATCTCGCTTTACAGAATTTTGGGCAGATATTGGCGCTGCACCGATGTTCTACTACATCGTGCATTTGTACTTGCTATTGATTTTGCAAACAATCTTAGTAAAAGTATTCGGTGCCAATCATGGTGCGCGATTTGGTGTAGAACATGTCTGGCAAGTCTGGTTTTATGCAGCTTTGCTAGTGCCTGTGCTGTACTACCCTTGCCGACAATTTGCGCGATATAAACGTCAAAGCAAACAAGCTTGGATACGTTATTTGTGAAATAGCAAAGATGAAACGACGCATCGCAATTGACGATGCGTCGATACTACTGGCTGCGCTGCGATGAACAGTATGCAGCGTTCATTCAGCAGACTCCTTGCAGAATCAACTCATAGTCAGCTCAGAGTCAACTCAGCGACGATTCAAATCATCAATAGCATCGATCACCATGCTGGTACCAATCGCAATCAACAGAATGTCATTTGCTACGCGTACATATTTATGACCAGAGGGTGGTGCGCCGATGACAGAAATAACGCGTTGAGGTACATCTTCATAAATCACGTCTCTAGGCAAAGCGGCACCACGTTTCCATTTTTTAGCTTGGCCAGGTGGCAAACATCCATTCTGTTTTTTGGCCAAGCCTGGTGGACAGCCTTTAATGCGAAATTCATTGGTGTAGTAATCGACCACGAGTGTTCGTTGTTGCGACGTAAAATAATGACTCGCTACTTGGCGCTCACCTCTATCACTTTGACGTCGATCATCGTCACGGTCTTCTTGTCTATCATGTTTATCATGTTTATCATGTTTATCATGTTTATCATGTTTATCATGTTTATCATGACCCTTACCATGCTTTTGGTCCGACTTACCTTGATCGAGACTCAGCCAACTTGGTTGTTTGGCGATCGTCGGTGCAGAAATCAGCATGGCGCCAAGTGCAATACACAAGGCTTTACGTACGTTCATTGAAGATTTCATCATTTGTCTCCTAATACTAAAAAATTCATCATAAACTGAGTATAGGCTACTTCCAGTTTTCGGCTATAACCACAATTAAACTAAGCTCTCACAGGCAGGACATTTGATGTTCAAAGGTTCCATTGGCATTTGCGAATGGTAAGTCCAATAATCACCATTTTTTATTAACCGTGTATTACATATATAACAGTGATTGTATGTTGTAAAGTGTTTGCACTCATTGCATACGTACCACTTAGATCTTTCATTAAAGTTAGATTTTGGAAGTTTCGTTACATCATGAGAACCACAGGCCAAACAAAAATTAATTGATCTAACATCGTCATCCTCATTATTTTCAAGCTCGTTGTTCTCAATGCCATATTGCAAGAACATACCAATTAAACGCTGAAACTCATCCAAATAATTAGCTCTATTAATAGGATTGGCACAAATAGCACCATACTGATGGTAATGAGTTTGACGAAGCTGCTTATCCCAACTAAACATTTCTAGTTCGCCCAAATAGCTATCTTTACCCCAACTTTGCGGAGACACTTTTTCAGAAATTGCATTTACAGCTGGGTGCAAAACAAACACTGCATTTTTACCCCCTTCACTGTAATCCTTTTCATGATAAAGCTGATGTATCACACTTGCGATACCCCCAATATTCTGCAATAAATCTAAAGAATAAAACTTAGCATCCATTACAAAGCGCTTAGTTTGCTTCCTCGATTCATCGTTTCCCCCGTTACTAACAGAATCAACCCCGAAAGAGTCATCGTTAAATTTACTAATCTGTTTTGGTGAATCAAGCATTTTTTGCTCGAACTTAACATCCATTACAAAATCTGGAGTTCTTCCATTAGAAATCTTAGGCTCGTACCATAATTGAATACTTCGTTTTACATAGTCATTAGTAAAATGAAGACACTGATTACGTGTTCCGTTAGAGACAATAGCTAGTAATTTCCGCTTCCAGTCTTGATCTGGAAAATAGCGAAATTGTTGAATTAATACTTTAATGATTTGAAGCAAGCACCATCGCTCATATAAAAGCGGCATATTAATTAAGCCGATTTCATCAATTCTCTCTAGTGACAGTAGTAAGTCTTCATCACTCAAATTTGTAATCTCGCGTAAATTCTTATAACCAGCATGAACCGCCTGATAATTTGGATTCTGCACAAATGTCATAGAATTAGGAAACGTAGCAGAAGGTCTTACACCTAAAGCCTTCAAATCCATCAAAATCGTTTTAAATTTTGCTAATTTGGGCTCCAACAAATCAAATGCCAATTTAGTCGTTCTGCACTGCTCTTCAACGTGTTTTAGTCGAGTTTGTATCGATGACTTTTCTTTAGTTTGTTCACTCAACTCTTGCAAAGACAATTTTTTGATCCAACCTTCTGAATTGTGCTTCATTGCCTTTTCTTTCTCTTCAGAAAATTTTCTTTGTCTATTCTTTAAAGAAATTCCACCCGTAATTTTTAAGCGATTGAGATTAACTATCACATAGTTATACTGAGAAATTGAAAAGTCATATGGCGGAGGATCAGTAGAAATGACTTCTTCTTTCGTTATATTAATTTCCGCATCAAGTTCGTATTCAATATTTTTCTCAAATAACGATTTAAATCTATCGTCTTTAAAACTCAAAAAAATTTTTCTCTCGTATGGTTTTGATTCAACCCAATCAATATCATCGTCACTTTTTATACTCACAGAGTATGCAAATTGTTCATGTGAACTTTTATTACCAACTCTTAAGTACCACGTTTTCAGTTTTTCGCTCGGCAAGCTAAGTTGTCCCAGTTTTCGTTCAATCGCCTGATTCAAATCGTCTAATTTATAGAGAGATCTGAGCCTCTCTAAATCCCTCCTAACCAAATCTTTATCGATTAGTTTCACATCACTAAACGACTCATAACGTACTTGAAGTTTTTCAATTGCAGCATCAAAACGATTCACTCTACTTCTGAAAATGTTAACGAGCTGTTTTAAAATTTTATAAATACGTTCTAACGCAAAAAGTATGTATCTATTTTCAGGGACGTTATAACTTGGCTTAGTTGCACGGCTTGTTAAGAAACGGCTTTCCCCTTTTGTTGTTAGCTCCATAAAGGTACGTGTAACTGGCTTCACCATTTTCCACGGTTTCAGCGTTTGGATTTCACGTAATTCTGACTTAGGATTTTCAAGTATTTTTTGTGCATGCGTAAGAAGTTTCGCAATAAGATGAATTCCTGCCTCGCTCACGCCACCATCTTGCATCTTTTTTACTTTACCGGTGACATAGCTGTTCTCATCTAGAATCAATTCCCACAAGTCACTTTTAAAGTCAAACAAATATCTCTCTAGCTGATCTACCGTAAAATCTACTGAGCCGATATTGACCTGACAAATCTGATGCTGAAGTACGACCATCATCTTTCCGGCTGTACGGATGGTCTTGCTACCCCACATTTTTGTCTCTGGTATCCAAGTATCTGCCTCAATCCACCATTCTTTACCGCTCTCATTATCAATAATCAGCTTCAGCGGAATGCGCGTCCCATCAACAGCCTCTAGATAAGGTGAAGATACATTTTTGAACAAAAACCGGAATCCCATTCGGCCATTTTTAATGCCATCTACTTTCGGATAAATGACAGTATTGCACTTGAAGTACTGCGATTCAGCGTCAAACTCAGTCTTTAAAGGAATAAAAGATTCTTTGACAGATAGCACTGTGTCCTTGTCATACCATTTAACATCAAGGTATTTGACCTCAAACTTTGCTTCCATGTTTAAGCCCAATAATTCACAACACCATCATTGGCTTTTGCATTGTCAATCATGCTCTGCAACCCAGCAATACATGAAAACTCTTCGGAAAAAGATTCATAATTTGGTATTACAACTTTGAGTTGTTCAACTAAAGCATTTTCCATCAGATTGAGCTTCGTAGCATTTCCAGATTGTTTATTTCCGTCAAAGGTGAATTTAGGTAATACTTTGTGAACGATAAAGTTATTGATGGCCTGATCTCTATCTGCATTAAGCTCTAAAAATAATGTTAGATAATTCAAACCTTGCCGAATAGTTCTCATCCCGAACTCAATCCCAAGTGGATGAAAAAAATCTCTATTCAAATCAGTGAACAGCTTACAAAAAGCATCTTCACGGTCAAATTTTGGGTAAGGAGTTCTCCGCCCCAGTGCCTCAATTTCAAAATGGAGTGGCTTACTAACATCATCAAAGCCATAACTCGCGATCTCAGAAAGAATCACTTCCCAATCACTCAACAAAGGGCTCTTGAACTTCATGATGTGAGCGCGATCAAGAATTTTGGGAGACAAATAGTGCGTCGTTTCATCGATGTTGATAGCACCAATAATACGGACATTGGATGGAATTTTAATAGTAGAAGGCGTATTCATTATCCCTGAAAGCATTCTCCTAATATCGCCATGATACTTAATCAATGAGTCTTTATCACTAAATCCAAAGGCGCGCTTCATTTCAGCACTCACCTCTTCGTCCTGCATCAACTTCACGAAATCAACTATACCGTCTTTCGAGAATTTAGACTGTGCACTTGCAATAATACTGACCACTGCCTTAAGTTCTGAAAGTACGTGCGCAGATTCGTCATCAGAATAAAGTTGAATTTCAGGTACGACGTCACGTGACTCTAACTTCGACAGAAAATCTGCAAAATAATATTCAACCCTAGCCAAGTTCATCTCATCCAAGCAAATAAAATAAGGAATCTCGGGGTATTGTTGAGCTTCGACTAGCGCCTCTAAAAAGGGTGTCGCCAAATATTTCTTTTCTAACGGATTGTAATAGCCTAATAAATCTTCAGCGCTTGTCCAGTTTGGTTTTACTGGAATGATTTTTGATACGCCCCCCACCGCTCTCGCGAAAGACTGCACTAAGTTTGTTTTTCCTGAACCAGAATCACCTGCCAGGATAATCAAATCATTGGCTCGTATTAAAGTCAGGTAATTTTCAATAATATGTCTTGGATAAAGAATGTCTTGTTCTTTAAGATAAGCCTGAATGTAGGAGACTGCCTGCTTATAATCTCCATCAAACACAGTTGCAAAATCTAGCATCGCTGGACGTTCGTTTGACGGACTAGCATTGATAATGAAACGATCAAAATCCTCGCTATCGATAAATTCAAAATCTTTTAAGAACAAAGCTTTTTCAGAAATATAGGATTTTAATCTTTCAATCTTTTGGCTCATTTCTTGCTCTATGTTTTGGTATTGTTGAAGAAGAACAGCTATCTTATCCTTTTGTGTGCTGATAGTTGACTGCAACTGTTCACGATTAATCTCTAGTTCATTCTTGCGCTTGGCTAAATTATTTACGCTATCACTGGTCTCTTTTCGCTTGCTTTCAATTTGATTCAATTCTAATTCTTTACCAGCAAGCACTTCTGTAATTTTTTTATTCGCAGCGTCAAAATGCAAGTTATAAATCGTTTCAGTGAGGTAGCTTGAGACTTCATCATCAAGAATTTGTGCCTTATTAAATCGAGGCAAAGTCACCAATCGCTCTGACGAATTACGCTTAACGGAAAGTAGAAAAGGATTCTCGTGTTTTTTCCGGACTTCTGGCTTCGCGAATTCAAGTTGACACTTTATCCAAACTTTCTCTTGGCCTTTCAGTAGCTTTTTTGCGTCAAATGGAGGAAGAAAAACGCCATCATCAATATTTTTACTAACGTAGAGGGGATAACTAATCGCTAAATTGTTCTCCGCAGTTCTTACACTTTTTATTCCTGCCCATTTTTCGTCAGCGCTGATTTCAAGCTCGCCCCACACTTCAATTTTTCCATTAGTAATCCCCCAACATTCGCAGAGACGTTGATAAAGTTCGTCGTCTGATAAATCTTTTATTTCGTCTAGTGTATAGATAATATTTTTTGCACTCATCCAAAGTATCTCTCTGTACTTGGTCAAACAATCTTTTTAGGAGAGATTGTTCATTCTTATTTCTGAAAAAGGAGTATTGGAAAATAAAAAAATTTTGATTTCACATTTAACTTGACCACATCTTCATTTACTCAATCCGAGTCAAAATTTTAACTGACCAATAGCTCCAAAAACGAAGAATGTAGAAATTATATTTCGTCACAATATCTAACTGTATCTTTAACTAAATGGATTTTTACGCAGAATCAACAAGTACATGTTACTTAAATGGCGCGCATAAAAGCTTAAGAGCTTAATACATTGGCGACAAAATATAGTAGTCAATCGCCATTCAGGATTATTTGTTCAATGTGGGTTTGTCGAGTTCAGCACACGTCGCTCGAATTGTTGTAGTGACTTTCTTTACGCTACTAAAATAAACGACGGATGGAGTGAATGATCTCTATAATAATAAGCAATTACATTAAAAAATTACTAGCAGAATGAAGCTTGACAGTGATTTGTTCACATTCACGCCTAGAGCATTTAACGGGTGCTCGCGCCAAAACAAAATCTTCGTGCTCTAAGAAATTTAAGAAAGCAACAATGAACTTAAAAAATAAAATTAAAAGCTACTTTTATACAATCGAGATTAAAAATTCACGCGATCAACTACAAGAAGATTTTGGAGTACACCCTCCCGCACCGTTACTGAAAAGTGAAAATAATATTCAATTCGAGCTCATCAAGTATCAGGGTCTGATAGGGCGATCAATAATTTTCATCAAAGATTTTAAATCCGAGATTAATAAGAGCAGAATAGAATTGAATGAGCAACCAAATTTAAATGTGAACCAGCGTATTCACAATTTCTTTACGTTCACTCAAAAAAGTTCACAAAACAATCCTCTAAAAATGGTGCTATCGTTTTTAGGATTGCTAGTAGCACTACCGTTAGTGATTATTCTCGCTCCATTAATAATAATGTACGTTGTGTTCATACTCTTACGTCTTTATTTGAAAGTAATCAGATCTGACTCTCAAACCGGGGGATATTTCGATGCATCATCTAAAAACTGTAACCGCATTTTTATTAATGCAAAAAAGAAAAAGACAGCTGCTGATCTTCATGTACACATATCGCACGAACACATTCACCTTCTGCAGTTTAAATCTCAAAATTACAATGAACCAGGATTAAATAGAGCTTTGTTTCTGCCACCAGAATATCGTAACGATCAGCGCTTCTTATACCTTATGGATAGGAGAGAGATTGAGGCTCGACTTCATGAATCAGTATTATCATATTTCAAATATGCAAAAGAACTTCCTACAACTACCGTAGGATTCATTGAGTTACTGATTGGTGATGAAAAATTTGGCGAAAAAATCTATTTAATTGCCAGAGAAATTGGAATAGAAATCGATATTAATAAACTTATTCATTACCAGACAAGAGGTTCACAATCAACATCGACAGAGATAGCTCTTCTAATTTACGTAATGCACAGAAATAATGTCGAATTCGCTCAACAATTTTTGTTAGAGGTTTTACCGGTTATGTATGAGAATCTATTGAGTTACTATGGCGATCAGGAAACGAGTAAGGCGTTTCAAAGTGAAATTTTAAGGCCCAATGCTTATGATATTTATTTTGGAAAAGCCTAAAAATATTTCTAAAAATACTCATCCAATACGATTGTTACTTTTCTTTTGCTTGCCGCCGCCACGAAATTAAGGCCCAAATAAAAATACCGACGAAGCCACTTAAAGTGCAAATCTCATAAACCCCATCATGCGAAACAAGTCCAAAAATCGGATTTAACTCTGAAAATGGGGCAAGTGGCCGAATGTCAGTGTGCAAGATACTATCCAATACCACATGACTTAGTGTGCCAAACAATGCGGAAAATACGACATCACGATAACGCAATCGTTCAGGAAAAATAAGCCACGTAACTCGATAATGTCCTAACTCTCTGTTTGCTTTTCGAAATATAGCTGAGCATATTGTCGGAGAAATTAAGATTACGATAAACGCGATCATGATCGCGCCAACAAGCGTATGCGAGAACCCATGAAGCCTGTTGCTACCATTAAGCATTCCGATTCCTGGCTCAATATCCATTAGGATTTGGGCGACTCCAAATGTAATCAAACTCAGACTTGATTTACAAAACGGTTTACAGAGCAGCGCTGCGCCCATGTGAAAAGGTGTGAAAGGCAATTTAAATCCTGGTATGGAAATAAAAAATGAGATTCCGATTTTGCTCTGCAATATCTATTCTGGAGTCAACTCAATCTTTGAAAATTAAATTAACTATAACAAAAGCTTTCCATTAAAAATCTTACTCAAATTCATCATGAAGATTGGGCCAAATACTTCACTTGACCAAGCGATCCAACCACGCCTGAATCTCGGGTACACGTTCACGCTTTAGTTTGATCTTATACTCAATCGCTGCGATCACGGTTTGCAGTTCTCCGCGTGCACTCTGATCTAAGTTGGCGTCGGCGTATGCATTTAACTTACTAATCATTTGTGAATTGGATGAGCTACTTGCCAGTGATGGGAAGAAGCGGCTACGTGATGTAGCGTCAACCCGATCATTCACTTTCGCCATATTGGCAATCGCAAAATCAAATGCCATATCAGGATGATTTGCCGCGACTTGTCGAATCATCGCGGCACTTGTGGTCAATCCTGGTTCTTCGCTCAAGGCTAAATCTAATGCACGTTGCGCTAAGATTTTGTCCTCGCTTGCAGCAAGCAATTCATAGAGGTTTTGTTTTGCCAATGCCGATTTTTCTGCTTTGGCTTTTTCATGCAAGATCTGCCAGGTAGCACTGTCAGCGTGCTCTGCAACAATTGCCAAAATGAGTAAGCGTAAAGCGGCTGGTGCTGCACTAGCATCACTATCCATCACCGCAAAACGTCGGCGCGCTTCAGCCAATACGCTTGGCTCGCCCATACTTCCCAATACAGAAATCATCGCCGCACGTGTATTCGCAAGCTGTTCAGCTTCGTTTTCTTGCGCTTGCCAACCTAGCTGCTGCATCAGCGGCAATAAGCGTTGGAACGCCCATTGTTGGAAGATTTTTTGACGCGTTGGATCGTCCTGCAAATATGCATGAATCGTCGAAAAGACATTGGCAATTTGATTCCACACATGCGGACTCATATCTGCCGATAAGTTTTTCGCCAAATCTAAATAAGCATCAATCGATTGATGCCCAGTCAAACCCAGATTCCAGCTATCTGACAAAATTCCAAGCTGATCGATCGCACCAATATCACTAAAGTTTTTGCGCAACTCAGTAAAAACCTGCGGAGCATAAAGTGTACGGTAATATCCCATTTGACCTGCGTTGACCACGACGGGGCCGCAAGCGGGCAACTGCAAACTCGCTTTACCATTGACGACTAAGGTGCTACCGATCACCTTGGTTCCTGCCACTTGTGCCACTACCGGCACGCGCCAATGCAAAGGTTTCTTATTCGGTAAGTCCTTTGAAAACTCACCCTGACGCAAGCTAATAATCGATTTTCCGTTTTTGCAAACGACATCATCCACATAAATTAAAGGTACACCAGCTTGTTCAGTAAAGTCTTTGGCGATTGCCACGATAGGCTTGCGTGCCGCCTTTTCCACTTGTTTCCACAAGTCGCGCGATTGTGTGTTGCTGTACGCATGCGTGCGCATATATGAACGCACTGCTTGTCGCCATGCATCGGCACCAACATAGTTCTCTAACATGCGAATCACCGCCTCACCTTTTTGGTAAGTGATGCTATCAAACGCTTGGCTAGCTTGATCGACCGTTTCGATTTTTTGTACAACCGGATGGGTGCTCGCTAAAGCATCTAAGGCAATCGCCTGTTCACGAACCGAAATCGCATTAAATTCTGGCTGCCACTCAGGATGCAATCTCATCATGGTTCGGTTTTCCATCCACGATGCAAAGCCTTCGTTTAACCACAAATCATCCCACCATTGCATGGTCACCAAATTACCAAACCATTGATGTGCAGCTTCATGTGCCGCCGTCACAAATGCGAGTTGTTTATCTGCTTGCGTTGAAAAGCTTGGATCAAGCAAGATCGAGCTTTCAAAGGTAAAAATCGCGCCCCAGTTTTCCATCGCACTAAAGAACTGGCTTTGTCCTGGCGCGGCAATATTATCTAGTTTAGGCAGAGGATAACGGGTGCCGAAGTAATCATTAAATTCACGCAAAATCCCTTTCGACTCTTCCAACACATAGCGGGCTTGATCGAGACTACCGCGTTTTGCAATCACGCCGATCTCTGTGCCATCTGCCATCACAGTGGCGCGTTCAAAATCGCCCACGCTCAAAAATAGAAGATATGTCGACATCTTGGGCGACTTCGCAAACTTGACCACGCTAAATCCATCACCAAGATCTGTACGCGCTAAGACTGGCATATTGCTCACCGCCATGTGCGCCTGCGGTACGATCATCTCGACGTTGAAGGTGGCTTTGTGAACAGGCTCATCCCAAGAAGGAATCACACGTCGCGCATCCGAATTTTCGAACTGTGTATACAGCGCACGTTGCTTGCCTTGTGGACTATCGTAATCGAGTGAAAATAATCCCACCGCTTGCGTGCCGATCAATCCATCGTATTCAAGTTCTAATCTGTATTGGGCGGGCTTTAAGCGCTGCGAAAACGTGAACGTAGCGGTTTGTTGTTCTGCGTTGATCGTCACCTTTGCATCATCGCTAATGCTTTTACCGTTCGCGTCTAGTAAGCGAATTTTCTTAAAAGTGAGATCCGTCGCATTCAGTGTGATGCTGTGACTTGGGCTCAATAACGTTAAATGTATGCCGACTTTTGCTGAGAAGCGCGCCTGTGCTGCATCTGGCTTGATTGATACATCGTAATGAATCGGCCTTACATGGCGCGGTAGCTGGGTGTTTACTTTGCGATAATCGATCTTAGCAGATGCGATGTCAGGTGCCGCGATGACAGGTGTGAACATGCTGCCTAGCAAGGTACATACCGCCAACGATATCAAATGACGTTTCATTTTCCCTCATCTCTCATTTAATTTATTTTTTTATTTCACAGTTTAATTACATCAGCTAGGCAAGTTTGGATCGCGTTAACTACTCCAAACTTGCGATGTTTAATCTAGGCTCGCGGTACGATAAGGATTGACCTCAGCAGCCCCAACCGCACTCGCTTGATTGCCCCAAGCATTACGGATATAAGTGAGCACCAGCGCGACTTCGGTATCAGTTAAAAATGGGGCGAATGGTGGCATGCTGTATGGACGCGGATTGCCTTTGGTGACAGGAGAAAAGCCACCCGCTAAAATAATCCGAATTGGATTGCTCAGCGACTCCATTTGCAAAGAAGGATTGCCTTTAAGTGCTGGATAAATACCAGCTTGCCCTTCGCCATTTTTACCGTGGCAATCAATACATTGCGCACGATAAATCGCCTCACCGGCTTCCATCATTTGCAGCATTTGCTCCTTCGATACGCTTGGTCGCGCAATTGCTCTATCCAAAAAATCAGGCTCGGTTTTTTCTTGCGTTGGCAATGATCGCAAATAATTCGCCATCGCGGCCGCATCTTGATCCGTTAGATATTGCAGACTCGCTTTAACCACTTCTGCCATCGGGCCGTTCACAATTGATTGACGATTGACGCCATGTTGCAAAAGCTGACTTAAATCCGTCGCACTCCAAGTCGACAAATTGAGTTCATGCTTCGCCACCAAAGAAGGCGCATACCAACGAATCCCCGCCATCTCACCACCGGAGAAATCATCGCTGCCTTTATTCGCACCAAACTGATTGCGACTACTATGACAGGCGCTGCAATGCGCTAACCCTCTTACCAAATAAGCGCCACGATTCCATTCTTGGCTTTGCGCTGGCTGATAAGCTAACTCACCCGGCTTAAAATACAGCGCTCGCCACAATGCCAAGCCAACTCGCTGATTGTAGGGAAATGCTAAACGATGTTCGAGATTTTGTTGCACAACCGCAGGCTGGCTCTGCAAATAGGCAAATATCGCATCTGCATCTGCGCGGCTAATATGAGTGTAATTTACAAACGGAAATGCTGGATACAACAACTGCCCTTGCTTGCCACGTCCATTATGTAATGCATTCCAAAAATCCTCGGCAGTCCAATTACCAATACCGGTCTGCTTATCTGGTGTGATGTTAGGCGTAATGAATTGACCAAATTCCGATTCCATCACGCGACCACCAGCAAACGCTGCACCACCGCGCGTCGTGTGACAAGCCATGCAATCTGCAATTTTGCTTAGGTAAGCACCACGTTCCAAAATTGCGTTTGATGCATGGCGAGATGCTACTTGCTCGCCTACTTTAGAATGACTTGGCGTATCTTTACTCAAATCAGAATAAACATCACCAAGACGATAACCATACAAGGCAATCAAGATCAGTAGCAACAATAGCGATACGATCAAGATCGCACTGAACTTGAGCACCTTTTTAGCAAGGCTTGTTTTGTTCTTTTCGATAGCGTGACTCATGGCTTCATACTCCCACACGCAATTGGCAAGCTAAAATCTTTGCTTGCAGTAATCGCCTTGGTATCGACTGGCATCGTCTGCGCTGCGAGCCAAGCTGAGACAGCCGCAATGTCACTTGCATCTAATTGTTTAGCAACGGTTTGCATACAATCTGGTGCGGCGGCGTGACGACTACCAGTTTTCCAAGCACCTAACTGCGCTACCAAATAATCGCGCGGAAGACCAAGCAAACCAGGAATAAATGGCGCAACGCCCGTCATCTTGTCGCCGTGGCAGGAAACACAAGCTGGCAGCTTGCGCTCTGTATCACCAACCTTCACCAAGTAGCGACCACGCTCCATTTCGATAGGCGTAGCTTGACTCGTTTGTGGTGCGGCATACGGTGGATTTAAACTAGCAAAGTAATCGGCGATCTCTTGCAAATACACGTCATTCATGTGCGAGACCATATATGTCATCAACGGATAAACACGTTTGCCATCACGGAAATGACGCAGTTGATTCAACAAATAACCAGCTGGCTTGCCCGCAATACGCGGATAAAAACCATCACTTGTCGCCCGCCCTTCTTGACCATGGCACGCGACACAAGCTTTGACTCTTTGTTGCAAGCTATCCAAGCTAGCGATAATTTGCGCACTCGCTTGCGTGTTGCCCGAGGTACTTGTTTTTGTACTCACCTGCGCATAAGCTTGGTGGCTAAAACCCGCTAAAAAAATCAATCCAAAACTAATCGCGTGTCTCAGTTTTAAGGTGAATGTTGTGGCGACGACCTTAGCCTTAGTCATTCGCTTAGCTGCTGATTCTGCTGCAGAATCAACAACTGCAAACCGTTTTTGTTCCATCATCATCTTTCATACTCTTAAATCAAAAACGCTTGATATTTGCATGTCACCAACTACAAATTGGTGACACCATCTATCAAGCGTCTTTTAAAACATGCATCATTTTTTGATGCATATTAACGTCTATTAACTTCTATCAACATTTATTTAGCACTGCAAAACTCAACCCAACTTCATGCACAAAAATTTGTGATCGAATTTAGTTTGTTTCTTTGCTCTTCACACTCGCACGTGAGATCGTTTTATCAGCTAAACGTTTACTGGATTTGAGCAGTTCGATCTCATCACTCAAGATGTGCGCTGCTTCGATCAAATAAACATCTTTTGCTTCTTTGCTGGCTTTTTCAGCCGCCAACTCGGCAGCCAAACTGCGTTCGCTGCCTTGCAAACCATCATCTTGCGTTGGCACCTTACTTGTCTCCGCTTTTGCATCTGCTTTATCATCGGCCTTGCCTGCTACTTTCGATTTACCTTCTAAAGCAGCGCGGATTGCTTCACGTTCTTTTGATTTCTTTTCGCGCGCATCACGTTCTGCACGGCGCTCTTCTTCATTTAAAGAAATCACTTTTTTCTCTTTTTGTTTTTTAAATTCAGCAATATCTTCTTTAATGAATTGGAACTCCTTGTCTTTCGCAATCCGCATTTCATGACGAACTTGCAGCATCGCTTGCACGTCTTTCAAATTGCCTAACGCTTGGTAATTCGCAGGTTTAATCTGTACCCAAGGCAAGGCATTGTCATAGCTCGATTCGCCATAGCTATCGGCATCAGTAAAACTTGGGTAAGCGATGTCTGGAGTCACGCCACGTAATTGTGTCGTACCACCATTCACACGGAAGAACTGCGCAACAGTCATTTTCAGATCGCCATATTGCTGCTTCTCGCTACGCGCCATCTGGTCCAAACTAATCACCGTCTGCACGGTACCTTTACCGAAACTATTTTCACCAATAATCAAGCCACGACCATAGTCTTGGATTGCAGCAGCAAAAATTTCTGAAGCAGATGCAGAACCGCGATTAATCATCACGCCAAGTGGACCATCCCAAGCAACCACGCCTGCGCTATCGCTTTCGACATGGACTTTGCCTTGTGAATTGCGCTGCTGAACTACTGGACCTTTGCCGATAAACAAACTAGTCAATTCCACTGCTTCGTTCAAAGAACCACCACCGTTATCGCGCAAATCAATTAACACGCTATCGACTTTTTCTTTCTTCAATTCGGCTAATAGTTTTGCTACATCGCGTGTCGCACTCTTAAAGTTTTTATCGCCACGACGACGCGCATCAAAATCTTGATAGAAAGTCGGCAAAGCGATCACACCAATTCGGCGCGTACCGTCAGCTGTCTTTACTTCTTGTATCGATTTTTTTGCGGCCTGCTGTTCTAAGGTAATCTTATTGCGTACCAAAACAACTTTTTTGTGCGCGCCATCTGGTCCTGCATCAGCAGGTAACACATCCAAAGTCACGGTCGTATCTTTCGGTCCGCGAATCAGTTTCACCACGTCGTCTAAACGCCAGCCCATCACATCAACCATCGGGCCATCCGTACCTTGAGCGACACCAACAATACGATCACCGACTTTCAATTTGCCCGACAAAGCGGCTGGACTACCGGGTACCATTTCGCGCACTGTCGCCATTTCATCGCGATCCTGCAAAGTCGCGCCAATACCCGTCATCGACAAACGCATAGAAATATCAAAATCTTCTGCTGCTTTGGGTCCCAAATAATTGGTATGCGGCTCTACCGACATCGCATACGCATTCATAAATAACTGAAACACGTCTTCGCTTTTCAGTTTATTCATCCGCGTGAGTGTGGTCTCATAACGCTTTTCCAAAGTAGATTTGATGGCTGCTGGCTCTTTACCTGCAAGCTTTAATCGCAACCAATCATTTTTTACGCGTTGACGCCATAAATCGCGCATTTCTTCTTCGGATTTTGGCCAAGGCTCTTTGTCACGCTGATAGCGATAAGCCTCTTTTTGTGAGAAATCAAATTCTGTATTCAGCAAACTACGTGCGTAAGTTAAGCGCTCTTTAAAGCGTTGGTGATACAGATTAAACATGGCAAACGGCGTCGTTAAATCCTGCCCCAAAATCGCATCATCTAATTTATCGCGCGCTACAGAAAATTGATCGATATCGGATTGCAAGAAAAAGATACGGTCACCATCAAGTGACTTCAAATAGCGATCAAAAATCTTTTCCGACATCGCGTCATCTAAAGGCGTTGCTTTATAGTGAAAGCGGGTAAAGAATTCCGCCGTCATATTCGCGGCTTGGATTTGCTGCGGCAAAGGCTGAAAATTCAGCGTCGCTTTCGCCGTATTATTGACATCTGGTGCATTGACAGCGGCAATCGGCCCGGATTCCGCAATCGCAAAATGCGTAGAAACCACCAAAGCGATTGCCATACCTATTAAAGTCTTTTTCATGTTCTTTCTCCAATTATTCGTAACGCAGCACAGGCATCGGACGCTAGATGATAATTATCATCAACTGTATTCAAAGCCTGATTTTACCTATCTAAATACGAACATCTTTCACCAATACAATTTAACAGCACGAGAGTGGCTTGATAACTTGCCTACCCCAAATTTCATAGAGTAGCAGCATATCACTTGTTTCGCTTTCCGACAGCCCACCGGAGCGTAGTTTCAGGCATTTTCATGCTGCTTTTTGTAACGCTTTGTTGGTGTGACCTGTTACAGTTTGTTAAGTTCACTTTGCTGATTGAGGGGAGTTACTGATTTCAGTTTGTTTGACGCACGTGGAATAAGCCTCAGTTGCTCAGTTTTTTTATACACATATAGAATTGTTGATTTGATGCTGGCAATTTACGTTCGCACTTTTCCCTATTCAAGGCCATTTACTTCTCGCAATCAAAACGCCTAACAGCGATAAGCTTGTGCACCGCACATCCTTAGAAAATAAGTTTGCGATTAGCAACGATATTTGTAGTCTCCTATGAGTGATATCGCCCAGTTTTATCGGCTACACACCATATTTTACTCACGTGGAGTGTGCAACTTTCCGAGAAAAACTTCTATTTACGTTTGATCACTTTCGCCTTTTTCAACCGTCATTTTATTTCCGCAACCCCCACAATACGATTGAGGCTCAATAACATTTCTACTAAAGACTGTTTTTCCACAAGATGTGCAGAAATTGATAGCTCTATAATTTAATGCTATTACTAAGCCTACTCCTATAGCACTGTAAATTGCTGATGTATCTGTTTTTGGGTCACTCCAAACAAGCCCAAACATGAGTACCCCAAATAAAGCCAGAAGATAAGGGAAGATTTTGCGCTTCAGATCCGCATTTTTGTTTATGAGTAAAAAAATACTGAATGTAGCGCCGTAAAGGAAGGTTAAGAGTTGAATAATGTGTGCCTGTTGAGTATTCATATTATTTTTCAAAAGTTTGTATGAGCATTAAAATTATTTGATATGTCACCTAATTAAGATTATAGGTGACAAGGGTTTCATGCTTATACGCTTATGCAAAAATACCGCACCCTTGGTAGGGTGCGGCAGGTATTTTGTGCCCACGCGGATTGCTTGGTTTATCAACGAGAATGGAGCTTTGCTGTTTATCTTTTCTATCTTGCTTCCTTACTCAACCAGTACTCCCCCATAACGCATGTGCACGTTAAAGCTGTGCACACATCAAGACGCTAAGCTTACGAGCATTGTGTCGGCATTCTTATTTCAAGATTATCCAATTCGGATGATCAAACAGACGTCCGTAATTATTCAAAGCATTGATAACTTTATGTGTCGCTTTTGCAGGTTGGCCTTTTGCTTTGCCAGTCATTACGTCTGCACCCTGCGTCATCTCGGCAATAATCTGATGTAGCACGGCATCTGCTTCCGAAGTGAGTTTGCAATTGGCGACGATGTTTGCGATCTCGGTGTGAGTTATCTCGCCTAGTTGTTTGAAGTCTGTGTTGGATAAAGCTTGATGCCTTTTGCCGGCGATTTTTCTCTGAAACTCTGCATCTAGTGTATTCATGCTTTGCCGTAGAGGTGCATCGCTATTCCATTTCTTGCCTTGATTCAGTGACAGCTTACCGTGTTCACTACTGTGATGTTGGTGCTGCCGTGCTTGTGTCACATTACCATAAAAAGACGCTACACAAAAAGCTGCCAGTATTAGAATTTTTTTGCTCATCATCGCCTACCTCATCGTTGATTCAAAGTGAAATACATTGCCAATAGGAACATCATCAATCCATCATAAATGAATGAATTCGCTCTTTGGTGTATGCCATTATAGAAATAAGAGGAAGTCTTGCACGTTCGATGATTTTTACGCCTTAGATTTACATGATGCACATCAAGCGATTGCGATTACAAAACTCATCGCAGGAATCCTGTCGTCCACAACATCAACGATGTGCATGCACCAAACGGAATCCAAACACAAAACCCACACCTGCCAAGCCCCACACGATAGCCGCGACAATTTCGAAAGTGTTGCGCAATTCTGGATGATTGATCATCAAAGGCCACAATATCATCGATCGTAATAAGCAAATCGCAGCCATACCAGCCAATCCTGTGCGTAACAATGGCAAACGTCGTATGAGGCCCAATGCAGAAAATGCGAAGGCTGCACAAATCGCCATTAATGCAGTGATCATCATGGTACTAACAGGCGCCAGCCAAGTGCCTTCGCGTGCCGATTGCACAATCTGCGGTGGTGCACCGAAGTAAGCGTACCAACTCGGTCCACCGAAGATAGCTGCGATATGAATAATCACGCCGATTACAGCAATGACGCCAGCTAGATAGACCCACCATTCTGAAAGTTTTTTCATATTATTTGCATTTGATTGTGTGATAAAAAAACTAGACGCACGCACTGATTCCTAGCAATCAAAACCAATAATCTGCCACACACTTTCCATCACGCGGAAGATCATCGAACGTATCGAGTCCATCAAAATGATCTATAGGAATCTGCGCAACAGCATCTGGCTCAGCAAGACGCAAATTCACAGCGATACGACGGCAACCTTGTTCGTCTAATTGCAAGCTACGCCAATATGCCACGCAACCGCAATTAGGACAGAAGTGAAATTCTAGTGCTTTACCACGTACATAAGCACGCGTGACTCCGCTGACGTGGATACCTTCATTTTCATAATCGTAGGCCCACAATACACCATAGCGCCGACACGCAGTACAGTTACAGGCGGTCGCACCGTCGGGTTGACCTGCAAAAGTCCAGCGAACTTCACCACAAAGACAAGCGCCTTTAATCAATTCAGACATCAATTATCTCCTTTGTTTTCTACTTCGCTAGCCTAAATATTTTCAACTTAAAAATCAGAAGAATCTGAAAACGCGACAATCTTCACTGCATGCGTTGCAACCAAGGCCAACGTTGTTGATAAGAATCCGCTTTTTGTTCATACAAACTTTGATGCGGTGTAAGCGGGTTCATTGCTAAAACACCTTGATACAAAATCTCAAAGCCGTTCGGTGCGTAAATTTCTTGCGGGTTCATACCCACACAAGTTGAAGGAATGAGAAAGCGATCGATACCTTCTTGCGCACTTTTTAGTTCAGGGTAGGTATGCCCAAAGTAGGAGGAATACCATTGATGAACACGCGCTTGATTACATACTTCGATGGTAATGTTCAAATCCTTGAAAAGATCATTAAGACGTTCTTGATGCGCTTGCTCAGAAGTCGCTGACAAGTCATCATCAAAATAAAAGATGTCGTAATCTTTGATTCCAAACGTCGGGTTTTGATTTGATTTACGATTCCAAACGGTTTGAAACAAACATCCCGCAACCAGCCAACTATCAGGCAGTGCGATGGCATCCCAACGGGCAAAAATTTCGACATTGTTGGGGTTACTTAAAACGTCTTCAATAAATTGTTGTTTCATACGTGTTCACAATTATCTTTTCGGCCTCACTACTTAAGCTTTCCGACTGCATCGATACTTGCGTTTTCCAAGGGAGTACCATTATCTTGTCTAGTCAAAACATGACTAAAGATGATCCTGCAATTTCCTCTCAAGTGCTTCAACGCTCATCTTTATGAATGAACGACAACATTCTTAGCTAAAGTCTTAAAGCGTTCACCATTATCTTGCACTACCGTAATCGTCAAATGCCCAGTCTTGCTGATATTTAAATCACGCACCGTGCCAGATTTTCCTTTGTGGGTACCGCCAACCACTTTGCAGTAATCGCCATCTTTCAACTGACTAGTAACATCCTTATTCATTTCATTGACTCCACTGGCAATTGAATAAAAATACGCGTGCCCTCACCGACTTGGCTTTGCAATGCAAATTCGCCACCCCAAGCAAGCACTCTTTCACGCATGCCACTGATGCCGATTCCGGCCACAATTTGTTCTGTATCGAACCCCTTGCCATCATCATTCACACTGATGCTTAATAAAGATTTTTCAAAATTCATTTGTAGCGAGATTTCGACTTTCTTCGCGTGCGCGTGTTTCAAAATATTGGAACAAGCTTCTTGTACGATGCGGTAAGCAGAAATAGCAAGCTCGGGATTTAGCGCGAAATCTCCTTCTGCTTCAAATTCAAAATGGCAATCTTCATGCGCCGCATTGTACATACGCAGCATTTCTTCTATTGCACCTTCTAATCCAAGCATATCCAAAACTTCTGGTCGTAATCGTCGCACCAAGTTTCTACCATTCGCATATAAATCCAAGGCTAACTTGGCAACTGCTTTGGCACGTTCTTGAATTTCTTGGAGTTGTGGCGCG
Organism: Affinundibacterium macrobrachii; assembly: GCF_014652415.1. GTDB lineage: Bacteria > Pseudomonadota > Gammaproteobacteria > Burkholderiales > Burkholderiaceae_D > Undibacterium > Undibacterium macrobrachii. Next base: position 5,149 of record NZ_BMYT01000004.1, on the reverse strand, counting down.
AGTGTTTCATGTTGACTAGCTTGTGCAGCAATCTTAGCGATCCGTTCAGACTCTAATCTAACTGCAATCAAGGACGCATTCAATTCGTCATGGATTTCTACCGCAATACTTTGCCTTTCATTCTCCACGATGGCATTGACTTTATGAATCAAGCGACGCTTCTCCGCATCAGCTTTCAATGCCTCGTTGCGCGATGCGATTAATTCTTTGGTGCGTTCCGCCACCGTATTTTCTAAATGCGTTTGCGACTGATGCAAATTATTCGCCATATCGTTGATGGAATTTTGCAGCATTCCGATTTCACCACCATCAGAAACCACAATTTGCGTCGCTGTTTGGCCAGCGCTGATATCGCGTAAAGCATTGATGGCACGATGCAAAGGTTGGCTTAAGCCTTTAGACAAATACCATGCCAAGCACGCACTGACAGACAGTGCCAGCATCGACATCAACAACTCTATCGAAAATCTATGGCGCTGTTGGCTCAACAAATACGACTTGGTCATGGTGACGCGCACATAGCCAAGTATGGTTTGGCTTCTACTTTTTGCACTGTCTAATTGCACTACACTGCCATGATCATCTGTATGTAAATTCACCCATACCATGTGGCGCTTAATCGGTAACTCAACATAGTTTTTCTCAGGTTTGGCTTGCCCCGCGTTCTCAACATGACTCAGTTCTTTTTTGTTCGTATCCAAAATCGCGATGCGATAGATATTCCGATCGGTTTGAATCACGCTATACATCATCTGCTTGATCGCCTGCATATTTCCGGCGACGATGTTGTATTCAACTCCATCGGCTAATGCAGTTGTGATGGTGATTGCGCGGGCATGTAACTCTTCTTCGACTTCTTTTAGCCGTGCGTAATACGAATACGAAATCAATGAGAAAAACAAATACACGACCGGAAAAATCGCAATCACCATCAAGCGAGTACGTATGCTCCAGCTACGCCATTGCAATAGGCGAGCAAGTATTCCTAACTGTGTTATGCGATTTGAAGTCATCAGCATTCGTCAATTTATGGTTCGATCAAACCATATTTAACCGCTAATTTAGTAATCAAAGCAGGCCGATGGATGCCGAGTTTTTCTTTGACAGATTGACTGATATTACTGATCGTCTTTTGTGAGAGATCAAGTTTTTCCGCGATCTCCACATTGGTTAGTCCTTCTGCCATCAGTTTAAAAATTGCCAAACTACGTTCGTCGAGTACCGTTTGTGGAGAGGTGTCGCCGCGCACAGAGAGATTTGCCAAACGCTCGGCAATCGAAGGCATAAAGTACAACTCGCCCTGCGCCGCCCTTCGCACCGCAATCGCTAAATCGGTGGGATCACAATCTTTGGTTACAAACGCTTTGGCACCTAGACGATAGGTTTCCTTAATTAAAGCATCTTGATCAAACTGACTCAAAAATACGATCTGCGCATCGGCTTGTTTTTCCAAAATTTGTTTAGCCGCATCTAAACCCGTCATTTCGGCACCAAAACGTATATCAAGTACGATCACATCCGCTTGCGTGGCGAAAAATTGTTGAACTGCCTCTGTTGGTGTTTTTGCCTGCCCCACCACCTCCATCCCCTCAGCAGTTAAAGACATAGCAAAGCCAGTCATAACAATAGGATGATCATCAGCCAATAAAACTCGGATGATTTGCGGATTCGATTGTGGGCGATTTAAGTATTGATTCTGCATTATTTTCTCCAGAAGCATTCACGCATGTACCTCGTCATTTCTCTACAACGATGACGCTTTGGGTTCATTTTACTTATAAAAGTAAGTCTAGTGTCGCATTTTTGCTAGTAACTAGCAATTCTATCTTCAATTCACTACACATTTGTAGTTCTACATAAGTTCTTGATTTAAAAAGCTTAAGTCAATATAAAAGCCATTTTGCCGCACAAAAGAATCATCATCTACCAGTTAAATTCTTTTCTTTTGCTAGTTACTAGCATATTATTAATCCAACGATAGGTATATTTTGATTCGCAAGGCTGGCCTAACTATCAATACTGCAGTGCTATCGTCAACTTGTCGATCTCGACATTCTCGCTGTTTCACTTCAATGGGAGTTCATTATGTCTACACATCATTTTCAACAAACACAAAAAAGGAATGTCTCATCTTTATTGATCACAGGTGCCTTACACGCCATCGCCTTGGGATTGGGGTTGCAAGCAACTAACATCGTCGATTTTCGGCAACCGACCATTATTGAATTGGCCAACATTACGCCACCCGTAAAAACACCAGAGCCAGAAAAATCAAAGGAAATGCCCACCACTACACCGACTACGCCAATTATTCCGCCACCACTGGTTCGAACCGAGCGTGTTGATTCTGAAACAATTACTGTCGTCGAAAAAGAGCTTAATCAAGCAAAGCCCTTCACCAATACAACGACAAACAACCATGAGGAAACTACAGAATTTGTGAAAGCAAGTAATCCTGTTCATATTGCAGCGCAAGTGGATTCAAACGCCTGTGAAAAGCCAGATTACCCAGCAAGCTCTATACGTAATGGTGAAGAAGGTGTCGTCAATCTAGCCATGTTGATTGGTCCTGATGGCAAAGTTTTAGAGAGCAAAGTAGAAAAATCAAGTGGCTCGCGCGCACTCGATAAAGCGGCGATTCAAGGCTTGAGTTTATGCAAATTCAAACCTGGGACTGTGGACGGTTTGCCTGAAAAATCATGGGCAAAATTACAGTACGTCTGGCATTTGAACTGAGAATTCAAACTAGGTTTAGTAACACCTCAAAAACAAAAATGGGACAATTACTTGTCCCATTTTGTCTTCTACATCAAAAAATCTAATCGACTCAATTAATTAGTCAGTAATGATTTTTCCTTTCGCAATCAAATCATTGATTAACTGCAAATCGGTAGTGAAGCCTGTAGTTAAGTTGACACCGTTAAATACGATTTGCTGCACATCATTATTGAGAACGTTGGTCGGATTAGTCGCCATCGCATTACCGGCAGTGAATGCGCCACTTGTACTGATATACAGCGTCGTATTTGTACCATCCCAATTAAAGTGTAAGAACTTATCAAGGGTTGCGCCCGTCTCACCAACTAACAGATCACGCAAGTCTAAACGATCACCACCAGCGGCATAATCTGCGGTACCGAAATCCGTAATTCTATCGATCGCTGGTGTCCCTGTAGTACCGTTATCGCTCAAACCCCATTTAAAGGTGTCTGCACCAGCACCACCAGTCAAGGTATCGCTGCCAGTACCACCGATCAAGACGTCATCGCCACTGTTACCATTGATGGTGTCGTTACCGCCATAGCCAAAGATAATATCAGCAACACTATTCTGCCCAGTTAACGTGTCCCCAGAATTAGTACCTTCCGTATTTCGATATCCACCCATTGTGATATTCAACACGTTAGTTGATGTATCTCCATCACGATCGGTAAATGTGTAATTGAATGAAGCAGTCAACTGCGTACCAACAGCGATTGAACTTCTGGTCGCCTCATTCATCGTAAAGGTATAAGTACCATCAGCGTTTCCGGTAAAAGTTCCGTAGGTACTTGTACCACTCCAAGTCACCGTATTTGTTAATCCGTCTGCGCCACCTTGCGCCAAAACCCGACCAGTAGCCACAGGCAATGGTTCAACAGTTGTGACCGAAGCAAAAATACCGAACGTACTAGAAGCACTTTCCGATGTTCTAATCTGCGTTACCAAGTTACCATTTTCATCTTTAAAACCATTCAGATTCACGACATAATTTTGTCCCGCGATATTGATTGTGGAACTTGTTGCTGGCAACTGAATAATGTCTTTTGACGCTTCCGGATCGCTGGTATTCGTGGTTTCTGTATGATCTAAAACGACGGTGAACGGAACTCTCGTCGAGACTCCATTGATTACGACATCAAACGCAAGACTCAAATCGGTACGATCCAACGATGCGCCAGATACAGGGAAATTGTTATGCGTAAATTTAGCAACCTCAAACAATTGCCCCAGAGTAACTGCAGTACCTGCTGTAGTCGTAAAGCCTGTGGTATCAACCAAATCATAACCAGACTGTGGGCTACCTGTACCCCACAACAAACGATCGGCCAAGGTATCATGTGAATCAACGTTTGTGGCAGTGACCGCATTGCCATTTGTATTGATTGCATTCACAAATCCAGCATCTAAGTCATTCACTGAGATAGCGTCGACACCAACAAATAATGCGTGGGTCATCGCTGCAGTTACCGGTGCATCATCTTCAACATTGATTGTCAAAGTACCTGTACCAACACCAAATCCATCACTGGCGCCAATGCCAAAATTCAAAGCACGGATATTTTCACCATTACCCGCAACATGATCAATCGGCGCCAACAGATTAAAGGTGTATGCACCTGAATTATTAATGCTTAATGTAGCGACCTGCGTCGCACCAGCAGTACCAGTGTAAGTCTGCCCTACCAAATTCCACGTAATCGCCACACCATTTGACGTGAGGCCAGTTGGAGCCGAAGTTAAGCTCCATGCGGTAACTGTGCCATCTGGATCTGTTGCAGTCATCGTTCCAGACGTCGTAGTAGAATTTGTTGAATCACTCGGGTTACCAACAGTATCTGCAATACCCGAACTTAATCCTTCCTCTGACACAGACCTTGTTTGCGCCGCAACTGTTGGCAAAACATTGTCGGTAATTGTTGCCGTACCAACTGCAGTGGCATTACTTGTAACACCAGCAGTTCTTGTCGCTGTCAATGTGAAGTTTTCTGCAGATTCAACCAAAGAGTCTGTAAGGATTGGTGTTCGCACTAAAACACTCGTAGCACCAGCAGCGATAGTGACGCTTGTAGCGTTTACCCAAGTTCCACCACCGTTTGTTGATATCTGCAGATTCGTCGCACCAGAAGCGCCATAGTCAACACCTCCGCCAGTCGCCCCTGCATTTGCCAGTGCTAAATTAAAGCTAGTCGCAACACTGCTAACACCGCTTAAACTCAAAGTGAATTGCGCAAATCCTGCATTCTCAGCAACAGTAACATTTGAAACTGATACGGTTGGCACAGATTCATTATCTGTAATACCGCCAGCGCCCGTCACCCCGCCAATCACTAACGGTAAGGATTCTGGGGAGGCACTGTCGACCACGGTGTCATCGATCGTCGCTACC
>NZ_BMYT01000003.1 GCF_014652415.1 Affinundibacterium macrobrachii | reverse complement strand
TCCCGATGACGGTGTTATTGGTTGCGGTCTCAGGCAAAGAATCACCACTTAACGCAATCGCAGTAGGAGCGACATTGACGCCATTGATAGTGACGGTAGTGGCATTATTCAATACAGCAGGGGCGATACCATCGGAGACAGAGAGTGAGAATGTCGCAGTCTCAGAAGAGCCGATGGTAAGACGACCTGCAGTCGGTTGAAACACCAGCGCACGCAGAGCAGCTTGGATGACAGCAGGAGAGGCTGCGGCATGAGTATAAGTTGTACCGCCATCGGCGGTAGAGAAACCACTAGCGGAGAGTGAAGCGGCGGTAAAAGCGCCCTTGGCTGCGTTATCGAGCGTAATGGAGACAGTTTCAGAGGCACCAACATCAGGATCGGTGATGACGATATTAGCAAAAGGCGCAATCGTCATGGACTGATTGATGGATTGACCTGTGACTGTGCCTGTGATGGTTGGAGCGACGTTGTTGCCTGTGACGGTGACCGCATTACCAAACAGATCCGCAATCACGACAGCGGTATCTGCGCCTGCATTCCAGTTTTCCAGCATACCAATGTTATAGGTGGTGCTGTCGGTGGAAGTTGTGCCATCCTTGTTCAACCTTAGTGCCAGTTGCGCTTTGTCATTAGCACTCATGGTCATGGTGAAGCTGGTGTTGGAGGTGATGTCAACGTTGGCGGTATCGGTTAGCGTGTAGTTGAATGCACCTTGTCCTAATAAACGAATATTGCCAGCAACGATATCGTTGTTTGCACCAGTCAGTGATAGGAAGTTATTGCCTGTCACCACCAGCACACCTGTCGCAACATTGTAGGTGGCTGAAGTGACGGTCGGTGCCACCACATTCGAGACGGTGACGCCATTGCCGGTCAGGTCTGCAATAACGACGGCGGTATCAGCACCGGCATTCCAATCTTCAGCAGCAATCAGGTTATAGGTATTGGCACTGGTAGAGCTGGTGCCATTCTTGTTCATGATGAGATTGACGCCTAGCCTGTCTGCTGCACTGAGAGTTAGAGTAAAGGAGGTGGCTGAACTGACTTCGACATTGCTCGTGGTGGTCAAGGTGTAGCTGGCACCGCCTTCACCTTGTAGACTAAATTTATTGGCGAGGATATCGTTATTGGCACCAGTGAGACCCGCAAAGCCAGTACCTGTTACGATTAGTACACCTGTACTAGCGTTATAGGTCGACGAGGTGATCGTCGGAACGGGAACATTGGTGACCGTAATCGGTGAGATTGCATCGGCAATGTTGCCACCGGTGATGACGCTGTTCCAATCATCGCTAGCGGCGAGATTGTAAGTAGTGCCATTGGTGGAGGTAATGCCATTCTTGTTGAACAGGGCTTCGACAGCAGTTATGTCTGTACCTGCAAGTGTGACGGCAAAGCTAGTCGCTGAAGTGACTTCAACATTACCAGTCGTGGTCAAAGCACGGGTTGCGCCACCTTCACCGGTGATGGTGAGGGTAGAGACCGTCACATCATTGGTGGCGCCAACAGTCTTAACTAGATTGGTACCAGTCACGGTCAAGATGTGCGTTGTAGCATCGTAGGTCGCTGAAGTGATCGTTGGTGCAGTCACGTTAGAAACGGTAATCGCATTGCTTGTTAGATCGGCACCGGAGCTACTTGTGCTATCCCAATTTAGTGCTGCTTCTAGGTTAAAGACGGTACCACTCACGGCTTGTAGGCCATCTTTATTGAGCAGGCCATTGATCGCGAGTTTATCTGCTGCATTGAGCGTGATAGAGAACGCAGTCGGACTGCTCGCATTGACACTTGGTGTGGTGAGTGTATAGGACGCACCACTTTCGCCGACGAGGCTTAACTTACTAACATCAATTGAATCATTCGTGATCATGCCACTGCCAGTGACCGAGAGAATGCCATTAGCAGCATCATAGGTGGCGCTGGTAATGGCTGGGGAGGCAATCGAAACGGACAAGCCTGAACTCAAGACGCCTGCATTACCTGCCGCATCGGTTGCGCTAGCTTTGATCGTATGTGATCCGTTGGTTAGCGTTGCGCTGGTAATGCTCCAGTTGCCCGCGCCATCCGCAGTACCAGTACCTAATAAGGTCACCCCATCGGTATCGTACAATTTAACTGTGCTATTCGCTTCTGCCGTTCCTGTAAAAGTAGGCGTGGTGTTTGCGGTGATGTTGTCGGTGCTGGAGATACCTGTATCGGTGCCAGCGGTCATGTCTGGCGTACTTGGGGCCGATGGGGAAAGGGTATCGAAAGTAAGACTGGGGGTAACACCCGTAGTTCCTCCATTGCCGGCGGGATCGACATAAGTAGCACTGGTTACTGTGATGCTAGCAGTGCCGCCATTGGTGTTGGTTGTCGGTGTAAAAGTGGCAGTACGAATTAAGCCCGTGCCACTCACTGCACTTAGTGTACCACCACTAACAACAACGTCACCGCTACTGCCATCCCAAGTAAAGCTTACTCCTGGATCTTCACTGAACGTAAAAGTGATGATTGCAGTTTCACCGATTTTAAGTGTTGCTACATCGCTGGTAATAACTACGCTCGGAGCGTCGGTATCAATCGCGTAATTACCACTAGTCGCAGAACCAGTTCCTGCATTACCTACCAGATCGGCGATGCCAGTGTAATCGAGCGTTAATGTATTACTTGAGTCGGTTGTGTTGGCAGTTGGTGTCAATGTTGCGGTCCAAGTGATGCCACCATCGCCGGTAGTTAAATTTGATAGGGCACCATTGTCTGCAGTGATATCGGCGATTGTAAAACCAGTGATCGCCTCATTGAAAGTGAACGTAACGGTCGCGGTATCGCCGACTTTGAGTGCGGTATCGCTGATGGTAATGCTAGAAGCCAAGCTTGGGCGTACGGTGTCTACGGCGTAATTGCCGCTGCTAGCCGAGCCAGTGCCCGCATTACCCGCTGCATCGGTGATGCCGGAATAATCGAGTGTCAGGACATTGCTAGAAGCCGTGGTGCTAGCATCGGGCGTCAGTGTTGCTGTCCAAGTAATGCCGCCATCACCAGAGGAAAGTCCAGAAAGTACACCATTGGGTACGGTGACATCGGCGGTGGTAAAACCCGACACTGCTTCGGTAAAGGTAAATGTGACAGTTGCAGTATCGCCGATTCTAAGCGCGGTGTCAGAAATGGTGATCGCGGATGCCAGTATTGGACGTGCAGTATCGATTGCGTAATTACCGCTGGTCGCAGTACCAGTTCCCGCATTACCTGATAGATCGGTGATACCGGTGTAGTCAAGCGTGAGAACATTGCTGGCAGATGTTGAACTGGCATTAGGTGTCAGTGTTGCCGTCCAAGTGATGCCACCATCACCAGAGGAAAGGCCAGACAGTGCACCATTGGGCACAGTGACATCGGCGGTGGTAAAGCCCGCCACTGCTTCGGTAAATGTAAATGTGACGGTTGCGGTATCACCGATTTTAAGTGCAGTGTCAGAGATGGTGATCGCGGATGCTAGTACAGGACGTGCAGTATCGATTGTGTAATTACCGCTGGTCGCAGTACCAGTTCCAGCATTACCTGCTAGATCGGTGATGCCAGTGTAATCGAGCGTTAAAGTATTACTTGAGTCGGTTGTATTGGCATTTGGTGTCAATGTTGCGGTCCAAGTGATGCCACCATCGCCGGTAGTTAAATTTGATAGGGCACCATTGTCTGCAGTGATATCGGCGATTGTAAAACCAGTGATCGCCTCATTGAAAGTGAACGTAACGGTCGCGGTATCGCCGACTTTGAGTGCGGTATCGCTGATGGTAATGCTAGAAGCCAAGCTTGGGCGTACGGTGTCTACGGCGTAATTGCCGCTGCTAGCCGAGCCAGTGCCCGCATTACCCGCTGTATCGGTGATGCCGGAATAATCGAGTGTCAGGACATTGCTAGAAGCCGTGGTGCTAGCATCGGGGGTCAGTGTTGCTGTCCAAGTGATGCCACCATCACCAGAGGAAAGGCCAGACAGTACACCATTGGGTACGGTGACATCGGCGGTGGTAAAACCCGACACTGCTTCGGTAAAGGTAAATGTGACAGTTGCAGTATCGCCGATTCTAAGCGCGGTGTCAGAAATGGTGATCGCGGATGCCAGTATTGGACGTGCAGTATCGATCGCGTAATTACCGCTAGTGGCATTGCCAGTTCCCGCATTACCTGCGATATCGGTGATGCCAGTGTAGTCAAGCGTGAGAACATTGCTGGCAGATGTTGAACTGGCATTAGGTGTCAGTGTTGCCGTCCAAGTGATGCCACCATCACCAGAGGAAAGGCCAGACAGTGCACCATTGGGCACAGTGACATCGGCGGTGGTAAAGCCCGCCACTGCTTCGGTAAATGTAAATGTGACGGTTGCGGTATCACCGATTTTAAGTGCAGTGTCAGAGATGGTGATCGCGGATGCTAAACTAGGGGCGGTAGTATCAATCGTAATGCCCAATCCAGACGAAGCGAGGCTAGTGTTGCCCGCAGCATCAGTTGCTTTGGCAGTGATCGTATGTGATCCTGCACTGAGGGCGGAAGTCGTAATCGAATAATTGCCCCCAGTTGCTGTGCCAGACCCGATGACGGTAGTGCCATCGGTATCATAGAGTGTGACAGTCGATCCGCTTTCCGCAGTACCTGTGAAAGTTGGAGTGGTATCGTTGGTATTATTGTCGGTACTTGAACTACCCATATCAGTACCAGAGGTCATGTCTGGTGCGCTTGGTGCGTTAGGTGCTGTAGTATCAATAACGATATTTTTATTGGCTCCCAATGAACCCGCCGCACCGGGGCTTGGTAAGGTTAATACGGCATCGGTTGCGTCACTGACACTTTTGATGGTTCCCGCATTTAGCACTAAGGCTGTTGTTCCTTGGTAGTCGAGGTCACTAGAGGTATCACCTGCTTGAACTGTGTAAGTGAAAGTCAAGGTTGTAGTACCTGTGCCACTGACATAGTTGATCGTGCGATCGGTGGTTCCTGTTTCTAATGTTAACTGGGGTGTTCCTGAAACATTAACAGCTGCGCTGAAAGTGACTGTTACATTGATGATGTCACCCGCGTTATAGCTGCCATCTGAAGTGCTTGCGCTGACACTGCTCACTACTGGTGCTGGTGCGTAGTTGGTGTTAAGTGTTCCAGTGCTACTAATATTGTTGGCTGCTGTTGGTGATGTGCCAGATACACCTGTGCCTGTTTCTAATCCGCCTGCGCCACTAGCACCCGTATTGCCGCTCATTGCTGCAAAGTTAGCGCTGGTAATGTTAAAAGTACCTGCATTCAGAACTGCACCTACGCCAAGACCTCCATCACCACCGTTTGAGTCACTTCCTTGAGGAGCAGCGTATCCGCCGCCACCGCCACCACCGCCAGCACCGATATTGTTTGTAATGAGTGAATTACCAATTACGTTGATGGTTCCAGACGCTGCGTTATAAATTCCACCAACTGCCCCCCCCCCTTTTTTACCTTGAGCATTATAGCCACCACCACCACCACCACCACCGATGGAGATGCTACCGTTATTTGCAGTTGCACCTGCGCCGCCCGTCGAGTACCCAGCATAAAAACCGCCAGCACCTCCGGTGGTTGTTCCACCTGAGCCACCCAGTGACGCTATTGGCCCCGAGCCTCCACCTTTCCCCCCTTGTCCGGTACTACCAAGGGCTCCTGTGTTACCATTAGGAATGCCAAAAGTGCTCCCCCCAGTACCACCAATTCCAGTAGCAAGTGCACCACCACCACCACCACCACCACCAACAAATGTGCTGGCGACACCGCCGCCGCCGCCGCCGCCAGCGGCACCGTTGACGGTAATATTGGTGTTGTTGATCGTTAATGTGCCAGCATTTCTAATGCCTGCGCCAAGTGCGCTATTACCGTCAGTCGGACCGCCACCAGTGCTGTCACCACCGTTGCCACCATTTCCAGATAATGAACCATGTGTAATCACTAAACCTTCAAGAGTGACATTTCCGGAGAAAATTTCGATCACGCGACTCTTATAATTCGCATCGATCGTGACATCTGGCGTATTGTTGTTATCTAAATCCCCATCAATAATCAGATTCTTAGTAATCAATAACTGCGTACCATTGAGTGTTACGGTCATGCCTGCATTAAACGTGATGGTGTCGCCACTGATTGCATCGGTAATCGCTTGGCGTAAGGATCCTGCGCCTGAATCATTGCCGTTGGTCACTGTGATGGTTGCTAGAGCGTAGTCGTAATTGCTTTCGGCGGCTTGTGACATTGCAGAAATAGCAGCGACGGAACCCGTCGTAATTTCCAAATCCCAGTCACCGTCGGTGCCAGTGCGATCATCGGATGCAGCGACATCTGCGCCGGTGAGAGTAGCAAAATTTGCGATAAAACTGAGTCCATCGGTGTTTGCTGCCAAATTACAGGAATACAGCAAAATATCGCCATCAGCCGTCAGCGCTTGACCAATATCGCTTAAGGCTTGGCTATGAGTATTGAGGGTATTGTTGTCGAGAAATGAATTGCCTAGCCATAAATTGCCTTCGAATCCATGTGCAATCACTTGAATAGATTCAACCACTCGTCCATTCAGATAGTTGGCTATTTGTTGCAAGCCATCTTGATCCGCCTTTAGAAAAACGACTTCGGTACCGCTTGCAATGTCTTTCAGCAAAGAGGCGCTATCTTGTACCCGAGCATCGATGAAGACGATATTGGCATGACTGGCGCTGGACACTTGGCTAGAAGATGATAAAACCGTGTTTTCATTCAAGGTATTTTTTTGAAGATCGTTCGTGTTTTTCATGGCGGTCTCAATTAGACGGGATTAGACAAAATTAGGCGGTTTTAGTAGGGGAAAATTTAGGCGTAATGACGTTGCAGCGGCTATTGCTATTGTCTTGCCAGAATGAGAGCGCGGCGAATTTTTCAAATAGGTCTGGTGGCAAAATACTGGCACGTTTTTCATAGCTCACTTTGGCACGTACTTTATGTAAACCATGCATGCCTAATGGGGCATCAAATTCTGGCGCGTCATAATTTAAATTGCTGAAGTCATGCTTAAATTCAGGCTCACCTAAAAACTGGTAAATCAGCGGCATAACTTTGTCTGGTGCTTGCGCGAGTAAGTCGTAATCAACGATTAATAATGATTCAGCATGTTCGCCATAAAATGCTTCTTTGAGCGCAGTCCAAGGATAACCAACTAAACGATTTGCTTGCGCCAAGGTTTCTACCCGGCTGTACACGGTATTTCGTTCGTTATCGTCGTTAAATAAGCGCGTGATTTCATAAGGATTTGCACGATAACGGCGCTCTAAACTATCCATAATCCAAGCCACATTTCGAACGCAGGCAATCACTTTTGCTTCTGGAAATTGATCCATTAACACGGGCATGTGCGCGCACCACATACGATTGGTATCAAAAATGACTTCTTTATCGGCGTGATCAGCGTAATAAGAGTCGAATAGTCCGTTCGTTAAACGCTTGCGCTGTTCTTTTGTTACCACGCTACCAAATTCACTTCCAGCACCAAGCTGATTTAGCATGCCTTTCATCAAGCTACCAACAGGGCTAGTCATGCCAGCATGAAAGCGTGGATTTTGTAGAAGTAGCGCTGCCAATAGAGTTGAACCTGAACGCGGTAATCCAGAGATAAAGTGGTACTTGGTAGGAGGCATAAAATTCTTAATCTTTCAAAAATGCATAGAGCTGCTTGACTGCGCTGGCACGATCTATTTGGGAAGTGTCAATCGTACATTCTGCCTCAACTGGTGCTTCATATGGAGCTGAAATTCCGGTTAATTGAATTGATGGGTTGGTTTTCGCTTTCGCATACAAGCCCTTGACGTCTCGTTGCTCACAGATATGTAAAGGCGTTGATATATAACACTCAATAAAGTGATTTTTTCCAACAATGTTCCTAGCTAAACTTCTACCACTAGCGCTTGGTGATACCAGTGAAATGATCGCAAAAATACCATTTGCATTGAGTATCTTTGCCATTTCAGCGCCGCGTCGCCCTTGCTCTTCGCGTTCCGTCATACTAAATCCCAAGTCCTTTGACAGGCCTTGTCTTAATTCGTCGCCATCTAACACACAAACCGGAAATCCTTGCTCGCGCAGTTTTGATGCAAGTTCGTTTGCTAAAGTGGTTTTGCCCGCACCCGACAGCCCAGTCAACCACCACGTTAAAGCGTATTTGTTTTGAGCACTGTTCAAAATTCCAAGTCCTTAATGCTGAGCACAGTTGCTGCAATTAATAAAATCTAGCAAAAACCATACCATTGCTTAGTGGTAATTTTGATTTGCTGAGTCCGTGAAAGTGCTAATTTCATTTACATGTAAGCCTAAGCTAATGGAATTAATTTACATGTTGAATACACTTCAATTGAATAAGACCTGGTAGAAACTAAGAGGTTCATTGTTGACGGTGATCGGGCGACTCGCAGGCGCGAGTACCGGTGCCACTGACCAAAAATGGCGACCAATGTTAGGGTGGTCGAAGTAGTAATTGTCTTGGGCAAGTATTGGACTAGCTGGGGCCGAAAATACCAGTAACATTGGCGTGCGATATTCGGCGGGCAGTCCTGGTCGCGCGATCTCAGTTGCTTCGATCAGACGCAATTCGACGGTGCCGACTGAGGTATGAACGATAAAGCTGCTATGTAATAAAGTTTGCGCTTGTGCAAAGCTGAGTGACATATTTTCTCCAATATTGATTATTGACTACCTTCGGTCAGTATGAGTTTAAACTGTGAAAAATACCTAATTTTTATGAAATCATAGCAAGTGATGTGCCATTCAACAAAGCACGCCAATTCGGCGTTCAAAGTATGGGAATATTCTTTGCTTTATTTTCTTGGTTTTGTTCGTGTTATTTCTGTTCTGAGGTTTATATCTTGATTCATTTAAAACCACCGCTGAGATGGCGGCAAATCGAAACTAGTGATCAGGAATTTTTAGATGCACTGTATCAAGATAGTCGGCCAGACTTGTTGGCGATGCCCTTACCGCAATTGGCGATGCAGCAGATGATTCGTATGCAGCAAATGAGTCAGACACAAGGAATAACGCACAGCTATCCGAATGCTCTGCACAGGCTCTTACTGTGGCAAGAAGATTCTGTTGGGCGTATCGTGCTTGCGCAGGATGAGTCGTCAATACGTCTGGTCGACATCGCGATCAAGTCAGAATGGCAGGGCAAAGGTTTCGCAACACAAGTGCTAGTTGGCTTGCAAGAATATGCTCGTAGTCATGAGAAAATAATTAGCTTAGCGGTGCAATCCAATAATTCGCGGGCGTACGGTATTTATCAACGGCTAGGTTTTGTTGTACAAAGTAGTGATGGTTTATTTAATCAAATGAATTGGCATCCTGCCATGGTAGTTTGAATTTGTGGATTTGAAATACTTAATTTTTGTGACCTAACTTCAATCTAAATGAATGTGTCTTTATGTCGAGTTGCCCCTACCTGAAATTACCGTTTTCGTTTGATATTACAAGGCTCCAGCACGATTTAGCTTTGGCGGTGCGATCGCCATGGATAAAACATTTCAATACACAAGCTTACGAGAAAGATTGGTCTTGTATTCCTTTACGTTCGGTTGGTGGAAGCATCGATCACATATTGCCGATCGACAGTGCGGAATTTCAGGACACGGTTATTCTCGAACAATGCGCTTACTTCCGCGAAGTGATCAAGCATTTTGAATGCGAGATAACCTCGATACGCCTAATGTCTCTAGAGGCTGGCGGCATCATTAAAGAGCACGTAGATGCTGGTACTAGTTTAGAAGATGGTATTACACGTTTGCATATACCAATTCAAACATCGCCTGAAGTAATTTTCATGATCGACCATCAGCCTGTACATTTTTCTGCTGGTGATACTTGGTATTTGAATGCAAGCTGTCTGCATGGCGTGCGCAATGATAGTCAGCAAGCACGTATCCATTTGATGCTTGACTGTGTCAGTAATGCCTGGCTTGAACAGGTCTTCAAACAAGCTGGTTGGGTGCCCAGACCTTTACCTCGCTATCCCGATCCCTCCATCCATGACGGCAACGTGTTTGAGGTAATCGAGCGTTTGCGTCTGGCTGGATTCCCTGCGGGCTTGGCATTGGCAGACGAGTTAGAGGCGACCGCACTCGATTCTAAATAAGCTTCCCACTAGCAACATATTGAGGCTGGCATATCAATTGCTTAGATAAAAATACTACTAAAATCAAATTTTTAAGTAGGCATTACTAAAAAAGTAAGTAATTATATGAATTTTAATTTTTAGGAATAGATAAATCTATCTGTTTTTCTAAAGTTAAAAAATAAAGTGGGCGCAATTGCGCTATCGTTCTTGCTGCATTTACACACGAAGGAGATATAAATGGATGCATTCATGGGTACCGTTCTGCCAGTCGCTTTTAATTACCCACCACGCGGTTGGATGTTTTGTAATGGACAGATTATTCCGATCGCACAAAATTCCGCGATGTTTGCTCTGTTGGGAACGATGTATGGTGGCGACGGCCAAACTACTTTCGCTTTGCCAGATTTACGTGGTCGCACAATTGTAGGTTCACAAGGTCAAGGCCCAGGTTTGTCTAATGTTGTTCAAGGTGAAAAAGCTGGTACGAACAATACAACAGTGATTGCCAACGGCACAGTAAATATCACGCTGACTTTGGCTAATTTGCCAGCACATAATCATCCCGCTACGTTAGCCCTAGATGCCTTAAATGCGACGACACGCGTGACAGTTGGTACTGGGACAAATGGTGGCTTACCAGCAGTTGCCAGCAATGGTGGTCTGACGGCTACTGCGGGAGGTCCATCTGGTGCAGCAATTTACTTGCCAGCTGGTACAGCGCCAACGAGTCCTGTCGATCTTGGTGGCGTAACCACTACGGTAACTGGCAGTGGCACTGTAACTACCGGAAATACTGGAACGGGAACTCCTTTGGTTGCACCAGTAGTAACAAATGCGACGATTTCCAATATGCAACCTTACTTAGGTTTGAATTATATTATTGCGATGGAAGGTATTTTCCCTTCAAGGAACTAAATTAGCTTGAAATAGATGGGTCTGTAAACCGAGTAGGCTTTGAGTCTACTCGGTTTTTTTGCGCTTTTTCGGCGAGATAAAAAAACGACGAAGTGGTCTGCAAAAATCATAATTTTGTTTTCTGATCAGACTGAACTCGTGTAAATTCAAACGTGTTTGTACGCATGAATTTCGTTGCTGTCGAATAGTTGATACCCGACAAGATAACGAGCTGCTTACATCTGAAGTTAAATTACATTTTGAGATTCTATTTTCGACCACCAATAAAAATCTAATCGTGAATAAGCTGCCTATAACGCTCTTGAGTGCCATGTGTTGCTCTTCTGTGCAAGAGGTTCACGCTGATATTTTTCGTTGCACGACGGCACAAGGCAAAGTTGTCACCTCAGATCGTCCGATTCCCGAGTGTATTAGCCGTGGTATGAAAGTGTATTCAGACGCAGGTCGCTTTAAGAGAAATATTCTGCCGCCCTTAAGTGCCGAAGAAAAACAGAAAATCGCGCAAGAACAAGAGCAAAAGCAGAAGCAACAAGCCGCTGAAGAAGAGCGCAAGCGCGAGGAGCGTTATTTGTTAGCGCACTATCAAAATGAGGCAGATGTTGAGTCAGCACGCAAGCGTGCGGTTGATGTTCTGCAGGATAAAAAGCGTTTGGCGAATGAGCAGTTGGAGACATTTAATCAAGTGCTGCTTAGTTTGCAAGCGGAATTAAAGACCTCGAAAAAAACCACGCAAGAATTTGAGTCGATCCAACGACGTGCCGATGATTTGTCGAACAATGTTTTAAGTACACGTAAATCGATCGCATTCTATGATCAAGAAATACAAAGAACGAATCGTGAATACGATGATACGTTAAAGCGATTTCGTGAAGTGGTCAGCAGAACGCGCCGCTAAGTCGTGGCGTTTTGATTTCTGCTTTCCACTAATCAGTCATCAGCCGTAAGTGCAATGTTTACTGTTGAAATCCTTCGCAACAAATTTGGCTCGAAGTTCTCGAACGATAGTCTTCAATAAACTCATCAAAACTACCAGTCTGGTTTGCTTCCATTGCTGTTTGTTCTGCAATTGAGTCTGCCGCCAATTTTTCAAAAAACGCAGTTTGCTTTTCATCCAGCGGATTGGCTTTGAAGTGCTGCGCGAAATGTAAACTCTGCGCCAGCGCAAATTGTGCAAACGAGTTTTGATGTTCGGATATCGCTTTTAGAACACGCGAAGACGGCGTTAATTCTGGATCAGCCAGCTTAGCAAATTGCAGTGCCAAACTATTCTGATGTTCAGTTGATTGCGCTTGCTGATCTAACAGTAACGCTAGAGGTTTTATTTTTGATAGAAGCTCTTCGCCCCACGCTTTTAAAGAAATCGATTTCCCTTGATTCTGTAAATTAAGATTGGGCTTGCGGCCGTACTTCACTGTGAGTGCAAAGTTATCGAGATTTTCTTGGCCTTCTGCTTGATTGGTTAATGGACTTTCATCGAGGGCGCAAAAAAGTAAGAAGGCATCTAAGAAACGTGAGGTCGATAAATTAATCCCTAAAGCTTCAAATGGATCAACGTCCATACAACGGACTTCAATATATTGCACACCACGAGCGCATAGCGCTTCGACGGGGCGTTCACCAGTTTTGATCACCCGTTTTGGGCGTATTGTTGCGTAGAATTCGTTTTCGATTTGCAGCACGTTGCTATTAATTTGCATCCACTCGCCATCTTTTTTGATACCCAACTCAGCGTAAGGAGGATGCGGTTTTCGTACCGCCAGCGATAAGCTCCGCATGTAGTCTAATAGCGTGTTGTAAGGTGGTACCAAACCATCTTGAACATTATTTTGATAGCCTAGATCGCTCATGCGTAGGCTTGTCGCATAAGGTAGATACAAAGTGTCGTCCGATAAACTTTCTAGATTGTGTTGGCGACCACGTAAAAAGCTCTTAGAAAGTGCCGGCGACGCGCCAAACAAATACATGAGTAACCAACTATATCGATGGAAATTACGAATTAAAGCAATGTAACTTTCCGATTGATAATCTTGATGTTTACGCGTGTCACCTTCTGCTTGCGCAATCAACTGCCATAGATTTTCTGATAGCGAATAGTTGTAATGGATACCAGCAATGCATTGCATACTTTTGCCATAACGTAGAGCTAAGCCGCGTCGATAAACATGTTTGATCATGCCAATATGTGAGGTGCCGTACCAAGCGATTGGAATTTCTGCCTCAGAAGGTAATTCGCAAGGGATCGAATTATTCCATAGCATCTCATTGTTAAATTGGGTGTAGCTGAAGCGATGAATCGCATCGAGCTTGTCGAGCGCAATGGAAATGTCTTGTTCGGCTGGCGTAATAAATTCAAGTAGCGATTCTGAATAATCCGTTGTGATCAGCGGATTCGTTAATGCAGATCCCAGTCCAATTGGATGTGGGGTAAGCATCAATTGCCCTTGCGCATTCACGCGCAAGGTTTCGCGTTCAATCCCGCGTAAGCCTTGCTGTAGTAGTGGCAAGTTCGCAGGCGCATTAATCAGTTGTAGACGTTGTTCGAGTAAGTTGCGGGTAGGGCTGTTCAAGTTAAGCATCCTTTGCTTGTGTTATACCGGAGGCGCACAATGATCGACCAGATAAAGTTTGTATAGGATAGCCGAAATTTGGAAAGCGCATATTCTCACGCATTTTTTGCTGATCGTCGGTATTACCATTGATCGTTGATCTGGCGCAAGAAAATACGCATCATTGCGCCTAATTTTGCCCCTTAAAAGTTGCTGCTTGATGACAGTGAGTTTGCTTGCTAAGCACATTATTGATCGCAAATGATGAATTTCATTTTGCTATGGATAAGAAAGCTGTGCAGTTTTATTGCTCACAGGGCGTACCAACTAGTTTAAGATCTCGGTTTTGTGAAAAAGCTGAAACAGCAGGAATGGGATGTTGAATGAATAATGTATGTGGTTTGGATTTTGGTACATCAAATTCAACAGTAGGTTTTTACGATGGAAGTCAAGTGCGGCTGTTAAATTTAGAAGAGCAAAAGCCAACTTTGCCGTCCGTGATTTTCTTTAATGCCGACTTAGATGAAGTGGCTTATGGACGTGCTGCTTTAGCTGCTTATTTGGATGGTTACGAAGGCCGCCTGATGCGGTCGATGAAAAGTCTTTTAGGCACTTCGCTGATTGACGGATATACCGAAGTGCAAGGGCGTCAATTGAGCTACAAGCAATTGTTGACTCAGTACATCACTGAGTTGAAGCGACGTGCCGAAAATTCCGCCCAACAAAAATTCGAGCAAGCAGTTTTCGGCCGCCCTGTTTTCTTTATTGATGACAATCCTAGCGCGGACAAAAAAGCAGAAAACACCTTAAGTGAAATCGCAATTGCCGCTGGCTTTAAAGAAGTCGCGTTTCAATACGAACCGATTGCAGCGGCATTGGATTATGAGTCGCGTATTGCGCAAGAAGAATTAGTTTTGGTGGTTGATATCGGTGGTGGTACTGCTGATTTTTCTGTGATTCGTTTGTCACCAGAGCGCCGTCAACAAATAGATCGGCAAGCCGATATTTTAAGCAATACAGGTGTGCATATCGGCGGAACTGATTTTGATAAGTACCTGAGTTTGCAACAGCTGATGCCTTTATTAGGGATGGGTGGTCGCTTAAATAATGGTATCGAAATGCCTTCCGCAAATTATTTTAATTTAGCCACTTGGCATACGATTAACTTGGTGTATTCGCAGAAAGTGGTGCGCGAAATTCAAGATATATGTCGAGACATCAGTGACCCAGAGCTGCGTTATCGTTGCGCCTGTTTTTTGCAATTAATTGAACAAAGAGATGGTCATTGGCTCGCCTTAAAAGCGGAAGAGGCAAAAATCCGTTTAAGTGATGCAGAAATGGTACAACTAGAATTGGAGCGATTGCGTAGCCGAGAAGATCGTTCACGTCTGCATTCTTTATCACTAGATCGCACCCAATTAGATGCCGCGATTGCCCCCTTGTTTTCACAATTGAATCAGACAATTGCTAATGCGATTCATAATGCGGGCGTTGCAGCATCAAGCATTGATACAGTGTTCTTTACTGGAGGTGCAAGTGGCGTACGCGGTTTGCGGCGCGATTTGCAACAACTGTTGCCGAATGCGAAATTAGTTCAAGGTGACGTGTTTGGTAGCATCGGTGCCGGTCTCGCTTGGGATGCCACAAGACGTTTCGCTTAGGAGTGTTCATCATAGGTGAGGATTCGTTTTTGCTATCTCTTGTCATCTGTTTAATTTGATGCAGCAATTGTTGTAAAGTTGCTCTGAATTTGTTGTTGCACGGAAAGGTGGTTGCGATATACTGAATGCACTTTGTTAGTGTGAGTTTCCCTACGGCGGAGGCAGCATGTCAGAACACTTGGATGATGATGAGATACTCATTGAAGAAGACCTTGAGACCGAGGTTTTGGCAAATATCTCACAACGTACTTGGAAGATCGCAATTGTCGATGACGATGAAGATGTTCATCGGGCGACAGAGTTTTCTTTGCTCGACGTCAAAATTCTCAATCGACGTCTAGAATTTATTCATACTTACTCCAAAGCAGAAACGCATGAGCGTTTCGCAGTCGAATCCGATATCGCGGTGGTGTTGTTGGATGTGGTGATGGAAACCGAGCATGCCGGTTTAGATTTAGTTTGCTTTATTCGCGATGAATTAAAGTGGCTCGACACTCGCATCATTTTGCGTACAGGGCAGCCAGGTTATGCCCCTGAAGAAGATGCAATTCGAGACTACGATATCAACGACTACAAGACCAAAAACGAACTCACCCGAAAAAAATTATTAACCGCTTTGACAGCAGCGATTCGATCGTATGATCAATTGCGTACCATCGAAGCAAGTCGTCGTGGTTTACATCAAATTATCACATCCAGTTCCGCCTTTTCGATGCAGGATGGCATAGAGGGATTTGCCTCTGGTGTGATTACCCAAATTGCCGCCTTGTGTGGTGTGCCATCAGAAGGATTGTTATGCGCACAGTGTGATGAGGCACTACAGTTTGATAATAGTTTGCGTTATAGCGTCATCGCCTCAGCCGGCCATTATCGCAATTTGATGAATCGGCCCATCGATGAAATCGATAATCCGGTGATTAGAGATTCCTTACGTCGCGCCTTGTCCGAACGCACCTCATTGTTCGAAGAACATAATATGACGCTGTATTTCTCTGGACGAGGAAAACGAGCGATCGCGGCATTCATCGAATTACCTTACGCCTTATCTTCAATTGATCAACAATTATTAGAGATCTTTTGTTTCAACTTGGGCGTATGTTTAGATAATCTTGGCTTAGTCAGCCAATTAAAGAATTACGCATTCCGCGATCAATTATTGATGTTGCCGAATCGTCTGCGATTTATCGAACAAATCGATCATTCGATTGAGCAAAGAACACCGGAGCAGATGGTGGTATTGATTGATATCGATGATTTTGCTGAGATCAACGATGTGCTTGGTCACCGCTATGGCGATCTTTTATTACGAGCGGTCGCCACACGATTACAAAATGCGATAGGCGCGCAAGCTTTCTTGGCGCGGATTGGTGGCGATGTATTTGGCTTGCTGGGGAATACACGCGTATTACTACCTGCCGATTTGCAAAAATTATTTGTTGATCCCTTCATTATTGATGACACCTCGCATGCGGTATCGATGTCAATGGGTTTGGTCGCCTTAGATTCATACACACAATCCGGTGCCGATGTACTAAAAGACGCCAGTATTGCGCTCAAGCGCACCAAAGGCTACCAACGCGGCTCTTACACTTTGTTCACGCGAGAGATGGGGGTAGAGATTCGCGAACGCGCAATGCTCATGCAACATCTACATAAAGCATTTGATGCGGAGCGCTTGTATTTGATGTATCAACCGCAGATTGATCTGCGCAGCCGTCGTGTCCTAGGTTTTGAAGCTTTACTACGTTGGCGTACGGACGATGGTCAAATGATTCCACCGACCGACTTTATTCCTTTGGCAGAGCATTCTGGTTTGATTATTAGTTTAGGCGCATGGGTAATGCGTACTGCATGTTTTACGATGGTGCAATTATTGGAAAAGGGTTTTCAATTAGATCGCATCGCAGTCAATGTATCGGTGATCCAATTTCGACAGCCGGATTTCTTTGAACTAGTTGAAAATGCTTTGCGCGATAGTGGCTTGGCACCACATTATTTGGAACTGGAAATCACCGAATCAGTGACGATGAATGGCGCTGGATTGTTCGAAGATGCATTAGCACGCTTGAAAAATATGGGCGTGCAAATTGCGATTGATGATTTCGGAACGGGCTTCTCTTCTTTGAGTTATCTCGACAAGTTGCCCGTTGATCGACTTAAAATTGATCGCGCATTTGTCACCCAAATTGATTCCGAAAGTGGACCGCGTATCGCTGAACTGATTACGCAGTTAGGTAAAAAACTGGGATTGCACATTATCGCAGAAGGTATCGAAACTGAATTGCACTGGGAAGTGTTAAATCGCTTAGGTTGCGATGAAGGGCAGGGATTTTTAATTGCACGCCCTATGCTAGAGAGTGCAATCGAACCTTGGCTGCGTGAGTGGAAATAGTGCTGTAGATGCGTCAAACACACTACACCACTCAAGCAACTTATTTCTTTGCTGCGCGATATTGATGATAGCCTTTCGCCCGCAAATCGCATGCGGGACAAGTTCCGCAACCATGACCCCAATCATGCATTTGGCCGCGCTCGCCTAAATAGCAAGTATGGGTATCGTGACGAATCAATTCAATTAACTTCTCTCCACCTAAGCTCTCAGCCAAACGCCATGATTCTGCTTTGTCGATCCACATCAATGGCGTTTCAATTGTTAAGCGACTCGCCATGCC
This sequence comes from Affinundibacterium macrobrachii, assembly GCF_014652415.1. Classification (GTDB taxonomy): domain Bacteria; phylum Pseudomonadota; class Gammaproteobacteria; order Burkholderiales; family Burkholderiaceae_D; genus Undibacterium; species Undibacterium macrobrachii. The sequence continues at coordinate 706,034 of NZ_BMYT01000003.1, read as the reverse complement.
AAGATTTAATGCGACTTGCAAGGCTTTTAAGCTATCGTCGCGGCAGTCAGGGTAACCAGAAAAATCGGTTTCGCACATGCCACCAACCAATACTCCCAATTGCCGACGGTAGGCGAGTGTTGCAGCTACCATCATAAACATCAGATTGCGACCCGGTACAAAAGTATTTGGCAAACCATTTTCTTGCATTTGAATTGCAATATTCTCGGTCATTGCCGTTGACGATAATTGAGAAATGAGTGACAGATCGATCATGTGATCTTCACCCAATTTTTGATCCCAATCGGTCGACAATCCACGCATTTTTTGCAAAAGCTGTGGGCGCATCGTCAGTTCAATCGCATGTCTTTGGCCGTAGTCAAATCCGATCGTCTCGACACGTTGATAGCGACTCAGCGCCCATGCCAAGCAGGTGCTGGAGTCCTGCCCGCCACTGAATAAAACGAGTGCACTTTGTTTTTCTATAGTCATTGTGTTTATCGATAAAAATTTTGTTTGATATTTGTTTAATTTTTGATTGAGATAATTTTCTGTTCTAAAACGTCGCCATTATGGTCTTGGTAGCGAATTTGAACCGGATAAAACCCCATATCTAGTGCTAGCCATAGTTCAATACGTTGGCCTTGGGCATCACTAGGTGGGGCTTTTATGATGTGCATGACATTAAGCTCGCCAAGTGCGGTACGAATTTTGGTAAAGTCACTGAATTTGAAAGTCCATGGATCAGCATCGCGCGTACCCGCAACGAACATCTTCCATTCTTGTCCAAGCTTAGTCTGCGCTCCGGTTTTTTGTACAAGTCCAACTAATTGCCAAGTTGCGCTTAAACGATCTTGTTCGCCGCCCTGAATTGGATATTGTAAATCCGATTCAGAGAATCGTATGATTTTCTGTTCGCGATCAAAATAGGTGTTGACCTCTGTGCGACGAAATCGTTTTTCTTGAAATTGCTCTGGTGCCAAGCCAAATTCTTGAATACTGCCTTTGCTACTACTGACCAAAATTTTCCCAAAAATCGCTACTTTCGTCTCCGAGTTTAAACGATACAGTTTGGTTTGATCATCACGTTTGTTCACTTGCCATTGCACTTTTGCTTCGCCACTGACAGGAACACCTTTTTGCGTCGACTTCAAGCTATACAATAATTCGGCGGAAGGCGGGAATGTCAACTGCTCAGCATGCGATGTGATCTGAGTGAACATTAAAAGGCCGTAAGTAATAACGGAAAAAATTTTTTTAGCAAACATGTCGATTAGTTTTCATAGCGAATGTTTTGTTTGATTGAAGTAACAACCTGATTGGTGACGGTGCCGTTACTTTCTGTATTGCGAATTTGTACCGGATACCAACCTAGGCTAGGCGCCAGCCAGATATCTAATTGCGAGTTGTAAAAGCCGGGCTTTGGCGGTCTTGTAATATGGACGGTTGTTAGTTTTCCTGTTTCTGGTTCGAGCTTACTGTCAATTTCTTCTTCACCAATTACCCGAAACAAAAATGGTGTTGCATCGCGTCCTTCCGCTACTTGGATAGAGAATTCGCGTCCTGCCTCAAGTTGACTTTTGTTCGCAGCCCCAATTGCGGCTAGCTGCATTAAAATACTGGCGGCATCCTGTGCACCATTTTCCATTGGAATACTTTTATTGGAAGATGAAAAACTGATGACTTTATCTTTGTGATTAAAGTGAATGGCTGTCGCCGCACGCGTCCTGCGGATGTCATGACTTACTACTGGCATTAAGCCGTAGATATCGCTATAACCTTCGCTAGTGATCGTCATCAAATTGAGTTTAGTAATTAATAAATTGATGCCAACCTCGATCGAAATTTTGTATTTCTCTATATCTCTTTCCCACGTAAGAGTAGCAACGCCGGTGGTTGGGCTGTCGTTGACTTTGGCGTAAGAAACTTCCATCTGCAATTCTGCAGGTGGTGGGAACTTGAGTGAGAATTCTGGCATCGCTGCACCGTCACTTGGATTCGCAGTAGATTCAGCAATTACTGGTGTTTCGGTAGCCGTAGTGTTTGTTTCGGTCGTACTCGACTCTTGCGGAGGTGGCTCGGCCTTAGTATCTGTTTGTTGATCTAAACTTGGGGCTTCTTTTTTTGTGACTGGTGCTGTTGTCGTGACACTTTTTTTTGCTTTTTCTACGCTTGGTGGCGCGCTTGGTGCTGGTGCTTCTTCAATTGTTTCTGGCCGCAAATAGACGCTCACACTTGCTGGAATATCGGATTCAGACGATGCAGGTGAAACTTTCCAAGAGGCTGACTCTAGTAAGAAAATATGCAGTAAGATGGTCGTCAACAAAAAGAGCCAAGTACTGGGTTTGCTCAGTTGTTGCTTAAAAGGGAAGGGAGATAAATTCTTGCTCATGTCCGTAGTGTAAACCTTCTTGCTTTATCTTGCGACAAGGTGGGTTCATGTTTAGTATCTCTCAAGCTTAGAAATTCAATTTGGTCTGATAGTGGAGGGCGGCAGGGTAAATTCTCCTCGACCTCGATTTCACATTCATTATAGGAGTTGTAGCTATGCAAAATCCCTTTCAACAAACGACAAGTGGCAACATGCACGACCCATTAGCATTTGTGAAAAAACTTTGGGGTGATATGCAACTACCAGGTATGGTAACGCCAACGCTGTCGGTTGATGAGTTAGATAAGCAAATTAAGGATTTAAAAACAGTTGAGTCTTGGTTAACTGTCAACATGAATATGCTAAAAGGCACAATTCAAGCCTTAGAAGTGCAGCGCGCGACGATATCCGCATTGAAGACGATGGGAGAAAGTTTTGCGCAGGCAGGAAGTAGAGCCGAAGCTACGTCTGCATCTAATCATTCGAACAATGCCGCAGTGGATGAGCAGATCAAGCAAGCTTGGCCTATGCACGCAAGTAAGTACGCAAGTAAGACGACTAGTTCGTCTTTTAATCCTTCTGGCTCTACAGCGCCAATATCAGAACCTAGCGTCGAAGAAAATGAAGAGGAAGAATTTGATATTGAAGACGAAGGCACCACTAATTCTAGCGAAACTATAGAAACTATAAAGGCAAGTGCAGACTCGCCAGCAAGCAACGAGGCCAAACCACCCACCGAAAACCCAAGTTCTGGTTTTCACAATCCAGCTGCATGGTGGACTGTGTTGCAAGATCAATTCAAGCAAGCTTTGACGCACGCAATGAAAGATGAAGACGTTTCTCCGGCGCAGACTAGTCACGAAAAAGCCGATAAAACGAATGCAAAAGTGAAAAAAACGACGGACAAGGTAACGCCAACTAAGTCGCCAGCCGCAAGGGCTACTACGAAAAAAACTGTAACTTCGAGCCCTAAAAACGCGTCAATAAAGACACAGAGAAAAGCAACGACCAAGTCGAGTTCGCAATCCAAGGTGCGCCCAGTCGCCAACGTCAAGGCTGCTCCGAAAGCCGCTTCAAAAACAGTTTCTAAAGCGACAGCCAAGAAGATTTAAGTATTGCGCAAGCTGTGTGGTGTCAGCCTGCTTAAATCTTTAGAGGCTGCTGATCAATCATCGATCAGCAGCCAAGCATTAATATCTAAACTCAATATCTAAACTTAATGTCTAAGCTTAATTTCCAAGCGCTTTTTCAATTGCCGCAACCAAGCCCTTGTTCTCAGGCGTTGTTGTGCTGGCGTAAGCAGCCAAGACTTTTCCATTACGGTCGATTAAATATTTGTAGAAATTCCATTTTGGCGTGGTGTTAGTTGCTTTGATGAGTTGTGCATAAAACGGATTAACATCGTCACCGCGTACTGAAGATTTCGCAAACATAGGAAACTTTACGCCGTAAGTATTGAAGCAGAAATCCGCAATTTCCTTACTCGTTCCGGGTTCTTGTTTGCCGAAATCATTCGATGGAAAGCCAAGTACAACCAAGCCACGAGATTGGTATTTTGCATACAGAGCTTCTAATCCCTCGTATTGCTTAGTAAAACCGCAGTAGCTGGCAGTATTAACAACCAATGCAACTTTCCCTTTGAATTGGCACAAATTTTGTGGCGCATCGTCTTGCAAGCGATTGAAGCTATGTTGCAAAATCTCTGGACAGCTATCGGTTTGCGCCTGAGCGACACCAGACATACTAAAAAATAATGCACCGATGAGGACTAGCTTGGATGTGATAGACATAGAGGCTCCTAAAATGTAATTTTGGTATTCTTAATTGGCGTAGGTGCTTGCGCCACACTATGGCAAGACACGTGCATCAATCTCAATTTGATGGAGCATCTTAACGCAATTTTTTTGGTTCTGCTGACTGCGGTAGTTCGCCGTAAAAAGTGGAGCTTGGTTGCTAAGAGTTGCTAATAGTTACTGAGAGTTGCCGAGAATGGCGCAGCCAGTTACAGTGTGAATAATCTTCATTGAGTCAATTTTCGCGTTTCTTAAAGAAGCGCCTCCAGAATGGTTTCGACCTAACAAACAAGAATTAAATCACTATGCCAAGTTTTGAAAATAAATTATGTGAGGTTTCGCAGTTAGCAATTCGAGCGCAGCAATTGCCTCATCCGGTGGTCATGACAAATGGGGTTTTTGATTTATTGCATCGTGGCCACGTCACTTATTTGGCGCAAGCAAGAGCGATGGGCGCATCCTTGATTGTGGCAGTGAACACTGATGCCTCGGTAAAGCGATTGGGTAAAGGTGATGATCGACCTATCAACACTTGCGAAGACAGAATGGCGGTACTGGCAGCGCTCGCGTCGGTTGATTTAGTGGTCGCTTTTGATGAAGATACGGCACTCGAAGCGGTCATACTTGCGCGTCCCGACATTTATGTGAAGGGTGGCGACTACGAGATGCATTCAATCCCGGAAGGCAAGGCGGTGTTAGCTTATGGCGGTCAAGTGGCGGCAATTCAATTTGAACACGACAGATCGACTACCAAAACTTTGCAAAAGATGAGAGCTTCAACATAAGTGATTTGTTTTGAGTAAATTTCTCCTTTAAATGATAACAGGCTCTAGCCACGTCAAAAAATGCAACAAGTAAAAGCTATGTTGGCAGCACTACGTAAAGATTATTTGCGTGACTTGCCTGCGCACATCGACGAAATTGAACAGCTAATATTGCGTTTGGAGCTTGAGGGTTTTCAACTTGCTTTGTGCCAAGAGCTTTATCGACACATTCACAGCTTAAAAGGTAGTGGTGGCACTTATGGCATGCCTTTTATTAGCGATGTATGTCATCCAATGGAAGACTTACTAAGTCACATTATTGAGCATCCGACTGCACTCAATCATGGTTTCATTAGTACCGCTTTGGCGTATATGGATTTGTTACGACGAGCTTGTCTTAGTTACGCCGAATCGACCGAGCCAGATGCCGAGATGCAGCAGATTTTAGTTCAGTTACGGCAATCTGCATTCAATACTCGATATTCGGCTTTAATAGTCGAATCATCCGAGGTCGTGACTAACATGCTACAAGAAGTCTTGCGAGCTGCTGGCTTTCGCATTGAAATTGCGACCGATGGCTATTCCGCTTTAGGCCGTGTGTTAGCGGAACATTTTGATTTGTTGATTACAGGACTAGAGATTCCCCGATTAAACGGACTCGCATTGATTTGCGCATTACAGAAGTCGGGAGGGCGAATTAGTAAAACCAAAACAGTTCTCTTAACGACATCAGACCACCTTGACCCTCATGTGCATGCTGATTGTGTGTTGCGAAAAAATGCTAGTTTAAAAAATGAATTTCGTCGTTGCGTTCGTGGTATGTTCGATAGCGATAAATGAAGGCATAAAATGAAGGCATAGTTGGACATGAAAGTAGGGATTCGAGCAAATGATTGGTTTCTCCGACTATTTTTTTCCATACGTTTCAATTAGCGATGCGATGATATCAAGCGGGACAATCTTATCGACTGCTCCCAGTTTTACTGCCTCTTTCGGCATACCATAGACGACACAGGTTTTTTCATCTTGCGCGATTGTTTCTGCACCTGCATCGTGCATATCTCGCATACCTAATGCGCCATCGTCACCCATGCCAGTCATGATAATCCCCAGCGCATTTTTGCCTGCGCATTTAGCGACGGAGCGAAATAAGACATCGACCGAGGGGCGATGCCGATTCACTGGTGGTGCATCGATAATTTCAACATGATATTGCGCACCGCTGCGTTTGACTTGCATGTGACGCCCACCTGGTGCGACTAGGGCGCGACCTGGGATAACACGGTCGCCATTTTTGGCTTCTAATACTTCCATCTCACAGATTTTGTTAAGACGATCAGCAAATGCCTCAGTAAATTTTTCTGGCATATGCTGAACAATCACGATGCCAGGTGCGGTTCTCGACAATTTTTTTAATACCGCTTCCAGTGCTTGCGTGCCGCCAGTCGAAGTACCAATCGCCACCAACTTATCCGTTGTAACTGCCATTGCGCTAGTTAGGCTTGCGTTTAGTGCAGGCATCACTTCGTCAATTTTGATTTTTGCCGGTGGAATCGATGCGGTGTTGGCGGAAGCTACATTAAGATTGCGGAAAGGGCGTAGATTTGCTCCAGCCGCCGCTTTAACCGCTTGCACAATGTCGCCAGCATCCATTTCTAAAAAGTTTTTTAGACCTGCTTTGGGCTTGGTTACAATCGCTACTGCGCCCGCTGCTAGTGCTTGTACTGATGTTGCTGCACCTTTTTCAGTGAGTGTCGAGCAAATGATCACTGGTGTAGGACGTACCGACATAATCTGCTTGAGAAAGGTAATGCCGTCCATTCTTGGCATCTCCACGTCAAGCACAACGACGTCGGGCCAATTGGAGTTCATTTTGTCCATCGCAAAGATAGGGTCAGGAGCTGAAGCAATTACTTCGATACTGCCATCTTTTGTGAGCAGGGCAGTTAACACTTGTCGAACTACCGCTGAATCATCAACCAGCATGACTTTAATTTTAGCTTTCATTATTCCTTTATCTTTTCAACATGTTTGACCCAGACGTCTCCCGACCACAAGTCAAAAATAATATTTCTATGTCCGACACCACCCAGATGTTCGGACTTAATTTTAAAACCGTATTCTTGTAATAATTGGCGGCCAATTTTCACATTTTGTTCGGACACGGAAAATACCCGCTGATCTTGTCCAGGAAATTGATCGCCACCACCAAAAATTTTTACTTCATAGTCATGCACCGATGTTTTCGATGCTTTGATTTCTTGTAAAAACAAGCGCATAACATCTTCCGCATATTTTCCATCGAGTCCGATATTGTGGGGATTGCGTTTGTTTTTGGGGAGCATGTAGTGACACATGCCGCCGATTCGTTTAATGGGATGCCACATGGTAATCGATACACACGAGCCCAAAATGGTGCGGATTCTGGTTTCGTGATCACCGAAATAAAATTCTCCGGGCTGCAAAAATATGTCGATATAAAAGCTCGGTTCATTCATACAGTATAGATAAGTGTCAATAACAGGCAAAAGCTGTTTAGCCTTAGAACGTCTTCTGATAGATTGAAGGTGCAATTAATTTAAGTGGAGAATCCAAACCATTGAGGGATTCTGAGTGACTGACAATAAAATAACCTCCGGTCCGTAGTTTCGTAGTAATTTTTTCGACTAAGCGTTTTTTCGTATCTTTATCAAAATAGATCATCACGTTACGCAAGAATATCACCTCAAACATTCCTAGTTCGGGCAAGGGTTCGATTAAATTGGCGATACTAAAATGAACACGCTGTCGAATGCTTGAATCAAACAAAAAGAAATCTTCAAATTCGTCGCGCCCCTTCAAACAGTATTTCTTCAGTAGCGGCTTTGGAATTTTGTCTGCCGCTAACATCGGGTAAAGTCCGCGTTGCGCCTTCTCCAGCATGCGCGTTGAGATATCGGTACCGATCACTTCCCAATCACTACCTTGAAAGTATTCAGCCAGCGTCATGGCGATCGTGTAAGCCTCTTCACCACTGGAACTGGCGGCGCTCCAAATTCGTATTTGTTTTTGTCGCTGATATTGTGGGAAGGCGACATTTTTTAAAAAATCAAAATGCTTGGGCTCACGAAAAAAATATGTCTCATTGGTGGTGAGTAAATCAATCGCAACGGTAGTTTCATCTTCATAGCCAGGGCGCCCCAATAAGGCGAAATAATCGCTATAGGATAGTAAATCCCGTTTACGTAAGCGCTTATCCAAGCGCCCCATCACTAATGCTTGTTTACCGTCGTTTAAAGCGATGCCAGTGCGTTCATATAAGAAGCGAGAGATCCATTCAAACTCGTTCTTTTTTAAAGCAACTGGTGCAGCATAGGGAATCGACTTATTGTTCATGCTCCGTCTCTGCAGCATTGTGTGATGAGGTGTCTATTGAATTCCCGAGTGCCAGCATTTCATCTACCGAGAGCACTCGATCTAAATTGAGAACGATGATGAAGCGCCCATCTTTTTTTGCCATGCCGCTGATAAAGTCAGGGCGAATTTTTGCGCCAAAAGATGGTGGTGGTTCAATATCTGTGCTTGTAATTTCAATAACCTCATTGACCGCATCGACCACGACCCCGATACTTTGGGATTCGGATTGATCACTTTGTTCCATCTCGATAATGACAATGCTAGTGCGGCGCGAGATACTGGTTGTGCCGCGATTAAATCGGGCGGTTAAATCCACCACTGGCACGACGCGCCCACGTAAATTGATGACGCCGCGAATAAAGTTCGGCATCATCGGTACTTCTGTTAAATCACCGTACTGAATAATTTCTTTAATGTTTAGAATGCCGAGCGCGAAGACTTCGCCTCCTAAAACAAAGGTAAGAAATTGCCCCGATTCCGAGGATGATTTATCCGTGACATTTGCGAGAGCGCCGTTGTTCACTTTGCTGATTGCATTCATAGCGATCTCCTAAAACCTTTCAAACTTCGCTTCGTCCACGCTTGAACTACCAAAGTGGGGGCGTGCCCGCTTGGGTGTAGAGCGAACAACACTACGTTCGTTGTTGGAGACTGGTCCTGCAGATTTTTGCGCTTGCCCAACGTGGAAGAAACTCACCAAATCAATTAATTGCTCTGCTTGACTAGTCATCTCTTCCGCAGTTGCCGCTAACTCTTCACTGGATGAAGCATTTTGTTGTGTGATTTGGTTCATCTGATTCATTGCGGTGTTAATTTGACCAACACCAGCGGACTGTTCCTGCGAGGCAGCTGCAATTTCCTGCACCAGATCAGAAGTGCGTCCAATACCTGGAACAATTTCATCGATTAAATCGCCAGCACGTTCCGCCGTTTTGACACTGCCACTGGCTAAATCACCAATTTCTTTTGCGGCAATTTGGCTGCGTTCTGCCAATTTTCGTACTTCAGCAGCAACTACGGCGAAGCCTTTGCCATGTTCACCAGCACGCGCTGCTTCAATTGCGGCATTCAGCGCGAGCATATTGGTTTGGTAAGCAATGTCATCGATGATGCCGATTTTCGAGGCGATTTCTTTCATCGCTGAGACAGTTTGTTTAACTGCATCACCGCCTTCAATGGCTTCTTTCGATGCTTTACCTGCGATGCCATCGGTCACTTTGGCATTTTCGGCGTTTTGGTTAATTCCAGCCGCCATTTGTTCTATGCTTGCACTGGTTTCTTCGACACTGGCCGCTTGTTCGCTGGCTGCTTGTGATAGGGCTTGAGAAGTGGCGCTTACTTGTTCAGATGCATTCGATAATGCATCGGTCGCATTGCGTACTTCGCCGACGATGGTGGCTAGTTTTTCGCAGGCGGTATTCGCATCTTCCTTAACTTGGTTGAACATACCTGGGGCATCGCGCGTGATACGCTGACCGAGATCACCGCTGGCGAGACCGCCAAAAATGCGGGCGATGTCTTCGATCGTTTGTGTTAGTTTTTCACTGGCAGAGTTGGCATTTCTCTTAACATCGTCAAACATGCCTGAGTAATCACGATCAATGCGTTGTGATAAATCGCCTTCGGCAAATGACTCTAACACGCGGCTAACATCGTCGAAAATAACCGACGTGGTTTCCATTAAGGAGTTAACTCCAGAACACAGCGATAGAATAGGACCAGATTTTCCATCTAAAGGAATGCGTTGGCTCAGATCACCATCCTTAGCGGCAGAAGTGACTTGCTGTGCTTGTTCGACCGCCTCTTTCAACATGTTCGCTGCGTTAATTTGATCGGTCACATCGGTGGCAATTTTGACGATCTTAAAAATGCGCCCCATTTCATCTTTAACTGGTGCATAAACTGCTTGTATCCAGACTTCTTTACGTGATTTGGTAACGCGTTTGAAGACATTTTTCTGCGGCTTGCCTGCATTGAGATCTAGCCAAAATTGCGTATATTCTGGCAAATTTGCTTGTGCAGAATCCATAAAGGTTCGATGGTGTCTACCTCTAATTTCTTCTAATTGGTACTCCATCAAAGACAGAAAATTTTTGTTTGCCTGAAGTACGTTACCGCCAAGATCAAATTCGATATAACCATAAGACTCGTCGATTGCATCCAACACGCCTTTGGCATTTTGACGTTCGAGTTCTTGTACCGTGATGTCGTAACGCACGCCGAGATATTTTGTCGGCTTACCGTTTTCACCTAGAAACGGTGCGATCACCGCATCGACATAGTAAGGCGAGCCATCTTTGGCGCGATTTTTAATCACGCCGCGAAATGTACCACCACGACCAATCGTCGACCAAACTTGCTTAAAAGTTTCTTTCGGCATATCGGGGTGACGCGTGGTGTTATGCGGTCTTCCGATGAGTTCTGAACGACTATATTTCGATACTTCGGTGAATTTATCGTTGACGGTAACGATGTCGCCTTTGAGGTCGGAAAATGACACGATACTGGTGAGATCCATAATATCGGATCGCACTTTTAACTCTTGCGCCATTTCGGCCATTTGTTTTCGTAACGCAGCGAGCTCTGCAGCTTGCGCCTCTAATTGCGCGCCACTAACCAGCTTTGAAATCCAAGATGTCTTGACTTGACTCATTTCATTTCCCCTTATTGGTATGAGCGTTTCTCACGAAATTCGATTTGGGTTTACTACTAATGTTCGGAAAATCTAATTAGTGAAGACCAGTGTCAATGGATGTTAAGCGGAGATGCCTTACAAGAATTGGCTGGTCAGTTTACTATCTGTTGCTATTGTTTGGCATTGCAAGCAAGCGTTTCTGTTCCATTCTTGAGTAGTGCTGCGTCATGCTAGCCACACTGAGAATCAGTGCGACTTCACCACTACCTAAGATGGTTGAGCCGCCTATTCCTTGCAAGTGTCCAAACAGCTTGCCTAAGGGTTTAATCACGGTTTGGAATTCACCCATCAGACGATCCACTACGAGGCCGGTTTTATTGGCACCAGAACTGATCACCACTACATTTTGACGACGTGGCTCGGCACCATCAATTTCAAACATTTTGCGTAAGCGAATAAATGGCAAAACTTCACCACGTAAATCCATGTAATCTTGGTCTTCGCACTCTTTCGGTAATTCCACGCATTCGACCACTTGATCGAGAGGAATAACAAAAGAGGATTTACCGACTCCCACCAAAAAGCCGTCAATAATCGCTAAGGTTAAAGGCATGCGGATGCGCATGGTCGCGCCAATTCCAGCTTCGCTGTCGATCTCGATACTGCCGCGTAACGAGGTAACGTTGCGTTTGACGACGTCCATGCCAACACCACGGCCTGAGAGGTTAGAAACCTGATCCGCAGTGGAAAATCCGGGTTCAAAAATCAGTGCATAAATTTCTTTATCGCTTAATCCGGTACCGTCAGCGATCAAGCCCTTTTCGATGGCTTTTGCGAGAATCTTGTCGCGATTTAAACCACCGCCATCGTCGCTTACTTCAATCACGATACTGCCAGACTCATGATACGCATTGAGTCGTAAAGTACCTTGCGCAGGTTTGCCGCGCGCAACCCTGATGGCAGCCGATTCGATTCCATGATCCATCGAATTGCGCACCAAATGCATTAGTGGATCACCGATCTTATCAACGACTGATTTATCGACTTCGGTATCTCCACCAGAAATCTCCAACATGATGTCTTTTCCGAGTTCAATACTTACGTCGCGAACAACCCGTTGGAAACGACTAAACGTAGTACCAATTGGAACCATGCGTAATTGCAAGGCACTATCACGCACCTCTTCGACTAAGCGCATGACTTCACTGGTTGCCTCAGATAGGGCGATGTCATTTGCTTTGCTAGCGCGTAAATTTGCGCCAGCGCCAGCGATGACTAATTCACCGACTAAATCAATCAACTTATCTAGACGTTCTGCATCGACACGAATATTTTGTTTTTCTTTTGCTTTGGTATCTTTAACTTTTTGTTGCTTGTGTAAAGCCGCGTTTAATATCGGCTCTTGTAGCATTTCTTGCTTGACGAGAATTTCACCAATCGGTGCGTCAGGAGTGTCGCTACGCGTTAGCTTTTGACGTTTCTTTTGTAAGCTTAAACATTCGTCCAATTCATGTTTTGTTAGAACACCGCTCTTGATCAAAATTTCGCCGAGCAATTCATCATCGTCCGGAAGATTATTAATGATGTCGATATATTCATCGATTTTGCTGCGTGGTGGAACTATGCGAATAACACTATCATCACGCACAAATTCAAAAACATTTTCAATCGCTTCTTTTGAGGCATTGCTTTTTAAGACGACTTCAAAACCGAGGTAGCAACTCTCAGCATCCATTTGTTCTAGATGTGGAATATTGTCGGTGATGGTAATCAAATTGATGACATCGCCTAAGGTACTGAGATAGCGGATAAACGACAGCGGGTCCATGCCGTTACGCAGGCAGTCTTGTCCAAAACGTAGCGATAGATACCAATTACCGGAATCGACCACACCTCCACCAGAAGTGTGTGGATGATGGTCGTCTTGATGTGTAATGACTTCCGAGCTCGAGTCCGGTGGCGTGCCGTTAATAAATTGTCGCAACTGCTCGTGCAGTATTTTTCCGGTATCGCGTTGTTCGTCGGTTTCTTCCATTTGTCCTGCAGCGATGCCATCAATCAAACTACTGATGTGATCACGACATGGTAATAGTACAGCGATTAGCGCAGAGGAGATGGCAAGTTCTTCGTCGCGCAGCATGTCGAGTAAGCTCTCAACTACGTGGGTGAAATGAACGATGTGATCTAATCCGAATAGCCCAGCCGAGCCTTTGATGGTATGCGCTGCACGAAAAATCGCACCAATCGCATCTTGCGGATTATCGTCGTGCTCTAAACCTAATAAGCCATCTTCCATGTCTTGGAGCAATTCGCGGCTTTCTACGACAAAGGTATCAAGCGCCGCCTTCATTTCATCTTCAAAACTCATACGGAATCTCCTGCTATTTAGCTAGGTAAGAATGACTTGATCACCAAAACTTGCGGTTAAGTTACACATTTCAAGAATCTCTAATACCGCTTTGCTGTGCATGGTGTAGTGCAACTTCTTGTTACGTCGCAGCGCTTCTTGCTTCATTAAAATCAGAATCTGCAATCCTGCGCTATCTAGTTCGGAAACCTGCGACAAATTCAGTTCTAATTCATCGTCAGATTCAAGAAAATTTTGCAGTTGCAATTTTTCAGTGGCGGCAGTGTAGATCGTTAGCTCGCCAGAAATGGCATGAGAATTCACAGGCCACCTTTTACGGTAAGATCAACTTGGAAACTGCCGCCAGCATTTGCGCTGGTTGAAAGGGTTTGACCACCCAAGCCTTAGCACCAGCCGCTTGTCCTTGAAGTTTCTTACCTTCTTGAGATTCCGTGGTGAGCATAATGATGGGTGTGAACTTATACATAGGAAGTTTTTTCACTTCTTGAACAAAAGTGATGCCATCCATATTTGGCATATTGACGTCAGAAATAATTAAATGCACTTTCTGACCTTTGAGTTTACCTAAGGCGTCTTTGCCGTCGATGCCCTCAATCACTTCGTAACCAGCGCCGCGCAACGCTAATCCAACCACTTGTCTAACAGATGCGGAATCATCAACGACCATCACTGTTTTTGCCATGTTATCCCTCGATTATTAATTGTTTGCAGAATTAGCTAACGAACGTGTAGCGACACCGATACCGAAAATTGTCTTATGTGCTGAAAAGCAGGCAATTGTCGTGTTGATGCTGTTAAGCCCAGACGTGGTAATGCCTTGCAGATGTGTGATGTAAGTGTTGGAATAATCTGGGTCATCGCATTAGAACCTCAGGGCTACTATCACAAAGAGGAAATCAACTATCCTAGTTTAAGCAATCTTTGACGCTGGATTTGACTTGCTAATCTACTCAATAACGCAAGCCATGAAAACTGCTACATTCTTTACCAAATTTGATTAAGTAAAATGCTTTTTGTTGCTTTGTAGATATAGCTTAGCATGCTTCAATATGAACTTGTAGCCTTTGTCACCGGTTATCTAGTTGTTTTTTTTGCGAAGTTTTAAATATCTTTAAATCCATGTTTGACGTGTATTTTTATGTGTGCAAAAACGCGTAAAAACGAATGACTAGGGACGGTGCAAATGCGTGTTTGGCTCTAGTAATCTAGTGCAATTTGGAGAGTGTGAATGACTTGTTAGCGTTGCGGTGTGATACTTATGTGATTGTCAGCCCTTTACATGTAAAGGGCTGACAATATGGATTGATGTGAATTAAATAAAGCTGTTGTATTCACGCTATAAGAAATGAAAATACCTGATTTTTGTATCAAGTGCCGCCAATAAATCCATTTTGGCGCCAAGCTTCGTACACAACAATTGCGACTGTGTTTGATAGATTCAGACTGCGATTATCTGGGCGCATCGGCAATCTGATTCTTTGTGTCGTAGGAAAAGATTCGCGCAGTTCTTTGGCTAATCCGCGCGTTTCTGCGCCAAATACAAAATAATCACCTGCTTGAAAAGCGAGCGTGGAAAAAGTGGATGAGCCATGGGTGGTCATGGCGAACATGCGATCGCTTGCTGGATGTTCGCTCGCAATAAACGCATCCCAGTTTTTATGGACTTTCATTTGCGCGTATTCGTGATAATCCAAACCGGCACGTTTCAATTTGCTGTCTTCTAATGGAAAACCAAGTGGTTCAATTAAATGCAGTTGTACTCCTGCATTTGCACACAAGCGAATAATATTCCCCGTATTTGGTGGAATTTCTGGTTCGACTAATACGACATTAAACAAAACATTTCCTTTAATTTATACGATAACTGATACGACACAAACTGTGTGCACATGTCGCCACATAGCACATATATGAGATCGATTTATGCAATCGGAATCTCCAATCTAAATCGGCGCCAAAATTATATTGCGCATGATAGCGCAAACTAGTGCTAAAAGAGCTGGCTTGTTCTTTCCCGATTTGAACTTATCGCTTAGTCGCGATTGGTTCGAGCAAAAACATAATTTGAAACTCGTGCTGCGCCATAGCGTTTGAGTAATTTTGCTATCTCGTTCAAGGTCGTTCCGGTCGTCATCACATCATCAACTAGTCCAAAGTGCTGTCCTTCAATCAAATGCATTAGTCGCGGATTGATGGCAAAAGCGTGTTGAACATTTTGATAGCGTTCATCTGGATGTAAGCGACTTTGCTGTTGGGTGTCTTTAATTCGCCAAAGAAGTTGTGCTTGAAGTGGAATCGCTAACTGTGTGCTAAGAGGGCGTGCGATTTCCAAAGCTTGATTAAAGCCGCGCGTGCGTAATCTTTGTGGACTGAGCGGCACAGGACAAATGATGGCAGCGAGATTATATTGTGTATTGAGCGGATGTTTGATTCTGTCGTGCAGTTGCTGCGCGATGATGCTGGCGTAGGATAAATTACCTGCAAATTTTAAGCCGAGAACGATGCTATCTATCGGCGCGAGATAATCTGTGCAGGCGATAGTTGTATCAAAGTGGGGTGGACTTTTAAGGCAGCGGCCACAGATTTTCGCTTTTTGATCGACTATTGGTATTGCGCAGATACTGCAGCGATGTTGTTGGTCGTTGATGAAGTCTTCTTGACACGCTGAACATATCCCAGTTTTTGATGCGGTTTTGCAAAGTGCGCAGTATGTCGGCAAAAAATAATGGAGATAGTTTTGCATCGATAGTCCTTACTTCTCTCAGTCAGATTTTGTTTGAACGGTTAAACTGCTGGAATTGATCAATTACTATAGTCCCATCATCAAGTTACGTGTTAACTTGTTATGCTATTTTAAAAATTATGCTTAGTGCTCCTATCGATCTGTCCGAAGTTCGCCGTTTGTTCTCAAAGCCAAAGTTGCTTCAAGATTCTGTTTTTTTGCGCAGAGAAGTTGCGCAAAGAATGCATGAAAAGCTTGATTTAATAAAAATTGAGTCCAAACGTGTGTTAGACGCTGGTTGTGGTGAAGGGATGGATTTGCCAACGCTGAGCCAACGCTTTCAGCAGGCGCAGTCGGTTCTCGGTGTTGATGCTTCTTGGCAGATGCTGAGTGAATCAGAATTCGCA
The DNA here is from genome assembly GCF_014652415.1 of Affinundibacterium macrobrachii. Classification (GTDB taxonomy): domain Bacteria; phylum Pseudomonadota; class Gammaproteobacteria; order Burkholderiales; family Burkholderiaceae_D; genus Undibacterium; species Undibacterium macrobrachii. Next base: position 689,599 of record NZ_BMYT01000003.1, on the reverse strand, counting down.
AATAGCGATGTCGCGGGCGGTCTTAAAAAAATGCTTGGTCGTTTGTTTTCTAGCAAACAAGGCCAATATGCCCGACCACTACTTGCTTGCAGCGATTTTGCGAACTTGGCTTTGCAGAGCGCTAGTATTGACGTTTTGTGGTCGAATCTAGCAATCCAATGGCACCCACAACCGGATTTGGTGTTGAAAGAATGGTTTCGAGTGCTAGCGCGCAATGGAATCGTCATTTTTTCTAGTTTTGGTCCTGATACTTTTGTCGAATTGAAGCAAGCTTTTGCGGAGGTCGATGACTATCCACATACGCTTCCATTTGTCGACATGCATGATTTCGGTGACATGTTGGTTGCAGCAGGATTTGCTACCCCTGTAATGGATGTCGAACGTATTACACTGCGCTATCAAGATGTGCAAAAAATGTTAAGCGATGTGCGTGCTCTAGGCGGGAATCCCTTGTCGAATCGTCGTCGGGGTCTAATGAGTCAATCAGCGATGGCATCGCTGCGTTCTGCGTTGGAAAAAAAGCGCGGAAGTGATGGCCGCATACCACTGACAATCGAAGTGGTGTTTGGTCACGCCTTTAAACCTGTTCCCACTAAGCTGGCTAGTGGCGAATCGATTATTCGCTTTGATGCCTTAAAAAAGTAAAAGTATTTCAGCAAGTTTTATTGCCAATGAAACAGATTGGCCTACGAGATTTCCTAGTAAAAATCAAGATTGTCAATATGATTTTGCGCAGCTGAACCATGATTTCTTCTTGATATAGCTCAGCTTTACGCTTTATACTCTCGCAGTTGTGGAAGTTGTCAGTATTTTCCTTTGGCAATTTCTGTTGAAAATTCTAATAGGTTTTTGGGGAAATCATGAAACATGCTATGCGATTAAAGTCGAGAACGCTTGGCGCCTCCTTGGTGCTCGGTGCTTCGCTTTTGGCTGCTGGGATGCCAGCTTGGGCCGTTAAAGATAGCCCAGGTGGTCCTGCCGTCAAGCAGTTGAATCTGGCAACACCCGTGACACAAATCGCGGAGCAGATCTATTCCATCCATAACCTCATGCTCTACATCTGCTTGGCAATTTTTGTCGCAGTGTTTGGTGTGATGTTTTATTCCATTCTGAAACATCGTAAGTCTTTGGGCCACAAGCCAGCGACTTTCCATGAAAGTACGACCGTTGAAATTTTGTGGACTATCGTGCCATTTTTCATTGTTATCGGGATGGCATTGCCAGCAACAAAAACAGTGGTGGCAATGAAAGATACGTCGAATGCAGATTTGACGATCAAAGCAACCGGTATGCAATGGAAATGGGGTTACGACTACCTCAAAGGTGAAGGCGAAGGGATTTCATTCTTGTCTACCTTGGCTACTCCACGCACGCAAGTCGGTGCGCCAGGCTTGGCTCCTACAGAGGCTCGTGGCGTTAATTATTTGTTGGAAGTCGATAACGAAGTCGTTGTTCCAGTGAATAAGAAGATTCGTATCATCACGACCGCAAACGATGTGATTCACGGCTGGACAATTCCTGCTTTCGGCGTTAAGCAAGACGCGATTCCAGGTTTCGTTCGTGACACTTGGTTCAAAGCAGAAAAAATTGGCGTGTATCGCGGTCAATGCGTTGAATTGTGCGGTAAAGAACACGCTTTCATGCCTATCGTCGTGCGCGTTGTCTCTGACGCAGATTACACAGCTTGGGTTGATGCCAAGAAAAAAGAAATGGCTGCGAAAGCAGATGATCCAAGCAAAGTTTGGACTGTAGATGAATTGAAACAACGCGGTGAAAGCGTTTACACAGCAAACTGTGTGGCTTGCCATCAAGCGAATGGTAAAGGTGTTCCAGGTGCATTCGCCGCTTTGGATGGTTCTGCGATGGTAAATGGTCCAAAAGCTGATCAAATCAACATCTTGTTGAATGGTAAGGCTGGTATGCCTGCATGGAAAGCTACATTGTCTGATACAGAAATTGCTGCGGTAATTACTTATACCCGTAATAGCTGGTCGAATAAGGCAGCAGAAAATATCGTCCAGCCAGCCGAAGTTTTGGCTGCGCGTAAGTAATTGAACAGGAGATAGAGATGAGTAATACAGTAGCTGATCACGCACACGATCACTCTCATGGTCACAACGACCACGCCCATGATCATCATGATCACCCACATGGCTGGCGCCGTTATTTATTTGCGACGAATCATAAAGACATCGGTAACTTGTACTTGTGGTTTGCGTTCTCAATGTTAATGCTGGGCGGCGTTATGGCGCTTGGTATTCGTAGTGAATTGTTCCAACCAGGTTTGCAATTAATGCAACCAGAGTTTTTCAATCAGTTGACCACGATGCATGGTTTGATCATGGTTTTCGGTGCGATTATGCCGGCATTCGTTGGTTTCGCTAACTGGATGATTCCTTTGCAAATCGGTGCATCTGATATGGCATTTGCCCGTATGAATAACTTCTCATTCTGGTTAATGCCCCCTGCAGCATTGTTGTTGGCTGGTTCTTTCTTTGTTCCAGGTGGCGCGACCGCTGCTGGTTGGACTTTGTATGCACCATTGTCGACACAAATGGGTCCTGGTATGGACTTAGCGATTTTTGCTGTGCACATCATGGGTGCCTCTTCCATCATGGGCTCCATCAATATCATCACAACGATTTTGAACATGCGCGCTCCTGGCATGACTTTGATGAAGATGCCAATGTTCTGCTGGACTTGGTTGATCACTGCGTATTTGTTGATTGCAGTTATGCCAGTATTGGCAGGCGCAATTACCATGACTTTGACAGATCGTCATTTCGGTACTTCATTCTTTAATGCTGCTGGCGGCGGTGATCCAGTCATGTACCAACACATTTTCTGGTTCTTCGGACACCCAGAGGTGTACATCATGATTTTGCCAGCGTTTGGTATCGTTTCTCAAATCATTCCAGCATTTGCACGTAAGCCTTTGTTCGGTTATGCATCTATGGTTTATGCAACTGCTTCTATCGCGATTTTGTCTTTCATCGTTTGGGCGCATCACATGTTTACAACTGGTATGCCGGTCACCGCACAGTTGTTCTTCATGTACGCAACGATGTTGATTTCTATCCCAACAGGCGTGAAAGTATTTAACTGGATCGCAACGATGTGGAAAGGTTCGATGACTTTCGAAACGCCTATGTTGTTTGCGGTTGGTTTCATTTTCGTATTTACGATGGGTGGCTTTACTGGTTTGATTTTGGCGGTTACTCCAATCGATATTCAGTTGCAAGATACTTACTATGTTGTGGCGCATTTCCACTATGTTTTGGTAGCGGGTTCTTTGTTTGCTTTATTCGCTGGTTACTACTACTGGGGACCAAAGTGGACAGGTTTCATGTACAACGAAACACGCGGTAAGATCCATTTCTGGATGTCTTTAATTACTTTCAACATCACCTTCTTCCCAATGCATTTCTTGGGTCTGGCAGGTATGCCACGTCGTTATGCTGACTATCCAGCGCAATTTGCAGATTTCAATTTGATCGCTTCTGTTGGTGCCTTTGGTTTTGGTTTGATGCAGGTTTACTTCATTTTGTTCGTGGTGATTCCATCGATCAAAGGTGGTAAGCCAGCTGACGCAAAACCATGGGAAGGTGCAGAAGGTTTGGAATGGACAGTACCAAGTCCTGCGCCTTTCCATACCTTTGAAGAACCACCAGTCGTTAAGTAAATAATGGAATACAGCCCCAACTTAGATTGGGGCTGTTTGAAAAATGAAAAACCAAAATAAAAGTAATCTGAAAACTGCTTTGATACTTGCGTCAGTAGTTTTAGTGTTTTTTATTGGCGTGTTCGCAAAACAGACTTTCTTGCGTTAAGACTACATCGGAATTTGCATGTCTGAAGATTTGAAGCAAAGCGTTTCGAAAGAAACGAACGAAGATCAGGTTGTGACTAAGAAATTGAATTTCTTGATGTTGAAGAAATTAGTGGTCATTGCAATCATGATGTTTGGTTTTGGCTATGCTCTGATTCCGATTTATAAGCAGATTTGTGAGATCACTGGCATCAATATTTTGACGCCAAAAGATATTTCTGCTGATGCGGTTGTCAATTCGCAAGTCGATAAAACTCGCTTAATCACCATTGAATTTGATGCAAATACACAAGGACCTTGGCGTTTTCGTCCAACGGTTTCTAGTTTGCAAGTGCATCCAGGTGAAATGGCACAAGTCGTTTACGAAGTTGTGAATAAGCAGTCTTATAAGATGGATGCGCAAGCAATCCCAAGTTACGCGCCGCAACAAGCAGCAAACTTCTTCAAGAAAATGGAGTGTTTTTGTTTTCAGCAGCAAACTTTAGAAGCAAATGAAGCACGCCAAATGCCAGTTTCGTTTTTTATTGACCCTGCGTTGCCGAAAGAAGTAAAGACGATTACTTTGTCTTATACGTTTTTTGAAGTTGGTTTAAAGCCTACTGCTGACAAAACAGGATCATAATATTTGGTCTAGTCGATCTAAAATAGATCAAATAAAGGTGTGCAAATATGGATGACTTGAAGCAAGCAACAAAACGTAAGGCATCATTTTTAGCAACAATGAAAGCGGTGTTGTGGTCTTTTTTTGGGATACGTAAAAAGAGCGCTTATGAACAGGATGCAGCACAGTTGAATCCCGTTCATGTGATTATTGCAGGATTGATAGGCGCGGCTATTTTTATCACGATCTTAGTTTTTATCGTGAAGCAAGTCGTCGCAAAATAAAGAAATTAGTTAATATTAGTCAATAATTCAGTTTAGAAAATTGTATCGGGAGATGGAAATGAGTTCTCACAACGCTAACGCACCTTACTACTTCGTGCCTGGACTTTCACAGTGGCCAGTCTTGGGTGCTACTACTTTGTTGTTAACGATGATAGGCGCATCTGCATGGGTCAATGGTGTGACTTGGGGTGCCTATTTGAATATGGCAGGCATCTTTTTGACCTTGGTCGTACTTTATAAATGGTTTGGCGATGCGATTGCTGAATCTGAAGGCGGAAAATACAGCGCGCGTATTGACGTATCTTTCCGTTGGAGTATGAGTTGGTTTATCTTTTCTGAAGTGATGTTCTTCGGTGCATTCTTCGGTGCTTTGTTTTATGCACGTAGTATTACGATGCCATGGTTAGCCGATTTGGATCACAAAGTATTGTGGCCAGATTTCTCTGCACAATGGGGTGGTGTTGGTCCAGCTGGAACTGTAGAAGCATTTAAGACTATGGGACCATTTCCAATCCCAACGATTAATACGGCTTTGTTGTTAGCATCTGGCGTGACTTTGACGATTTCTCATCACGCGATTCGTGAAGGCGTGCGCGCAAAAGCAGCGTTCTGGTTGTTCGCAACAATTTTGTTGGGTGCTGTTTTCATGGGCTTCCAAGTTTATGAATATATGCATGCTTACAATGATTTGAATTTGAAATTGACATCAGGTATTTACGGTTCGACTTTCTTCATGTTGACTGGTTTCCATGGTTTCCATGTCACGATGGGTGCGATTATGTTGTCTGTCGTCCTGTATCGTTTGATGAAAGGCCACTTTACTGCCGAGAATCATTTCGCGTTTGAAGGCGCAGCTTGGTACTGGCACTTTGTTGACGTTGTTTGGCTGGGCTTGTACGTTGTTGTGTACTGGTTGTAAGCGCCAGAAGTTAGCTATTTAGTTGAAGAAAAAGCCGCACTCAGTGCGGCTTTTTCTCATTTGTTGGCATCCTTGATGTCACTTAGTGGTAAATCAACGTATCCCTGTTGGTTGTATTAAGCCGTAGTGATTGGCGATTAAAATCAAGATGAATAAGCTAACAGAGAAGCCAACCCGAAATGCTAAAGCTCTGACAGTTCGATTACTCCTTCCCTTATCTTTCATGAGATAAACTAAAGCAGAGGCTAAGCTAAATAGAATGAGTACAAAGGCGAGTGCAACCAGAATTTTCATGTTAATCACTTTTTTCGCAAAAGAGCTATTGTAATGCTTAAGTCGAAGTTGATTCGTATATTACCCCTGCTTGCAACGGCAATCGTGTGTGCTATCGGTATTTCATTGGGAAATTGGCAAACACGAAGAGCAGAAGAAAAAGACGCAATTGCTACACTGATTCAAGCACAGTTACAGCAAGCTCCGAAAGTGCTTGTGCAGGCAGCAGATTTTGATCAGTTAAAAGCATTTCAAAAAGTAAAATTGCGCGGTCAATTCGTAAGAGATTGGCCACTCTATTTGGATAATCGTCCTCTATACGGCGTCGCCGGATTCTATGTGCTCATGCCGTTTAAGATTGAGGGCAGTGATCGCTACGTTTTGGTAGCACGCGGTTGGCTTCAACGCAATCCAGTAGAACGGACTAAAATACCGCCTTTGTTAACGGATAATGGCCTTATCGAAATTGAAGGCGTCGTGCGAGATCAACTAGATCGCACCATGCAGCTCGGTAAATCTGAAACTTTAAAGCCAGGAAGTATAGTCCAGCACCTTCCTTTGGATGAGCTCAGCAAATTAACTGGCTTTTCCATTTTTGATAAAGTGTTAGAGCAGACTTCGAACGCGAGCGACAGTTTGGTGCGTGATTGGCCTAAGCCTTCGGCTGGTGCAGACAAACATCGAGCTTATGCATTTCAATGGTATGGCTTAGCCTTGATGGCGGCTATCTTTTTTGTAGTTACAGGAATTCGTCGTGGAAAAAATAGAAAATAAAAAAACTGCAGGGCGTTGGAAATTGTTGGCAGTGTTGGCAGTATGCGCCTCACCTTTGATCGCCTCTTATTTTACTTATTACGTCATTAAACCAGGTCCCAAAAATAACTACGGCACCTTAATTGATCCGCGTCAGTATCCTATGCCGTCTTTGAACCTGATTGATCAAGATGGCAAAGTTACGGAGCTAAGTAGCTTAAAAGGTAAGTGGTTAATGCTGCAAATCGACGAGGCGAGTTGTGCCGAAGCCTGTCAACGCAAATTACTCGAAATGCGCCAATTACGATTAGCGCAAGGGAAGGGAATGGATCGCATTGAACGAGTGTGGTTAATTACCGATTCGCAGGCTGTGCCGGAACAATTAAAGCCCGGTATTGCTGGCACACATATGTTGCGTGGGGATAAAAACAAATTGGAGAAATGGCTACCAACAGAGAATGGCACTAGCTTGCAAGATCATATCTATTTGGTTGATCCATTGGGCAATCTGATGATGCGTTATCCCAAAGATGCAGATCCCAACAAGATCAAAAAAGACTTGATCAAATTATTGAAAGCCTCGGCGATAGGTTGAACTAAACATGCTGATTCAACTTGCTATTATCGGAATATTGTTCGCGGTGATTCCGCTGGCAGTGGTGCTGTTTTCTAAAGAACAGAATAAATACAAGAAGCTGATCGCAGTTACCTTGTTTTTGACCTTTGATCTCATTATTTTTGGTGCTTTTACGCGTTTAACTGACTCTGGCTTAGGTTGCCCAGATTGGCCTGGGTGTTACGGAGAGGCCAATCCTTTCCAAGCACATAGTGAGATTAAAGCGGCTGAAAACCTATTGCCCACCGGACCAGTCACAGTTGCGAAAGCATGGGTAGAGATGATACATCGCTATCTTGCGATGAGCGTTGGATTCTTGATTATGCTGCAAATGGGGATTGCTTGGTGGAAGCGTAAGACGCGTCCTTTTTCGCCATGGTTGGCGACCAGCTTATTTGTTTTAGTCGGCATTCAAGGTGCTTTCGGCGCCTGGACAGTCACCATGAAGTTGCAGCCGATTATCGTGACGATACATTTGATTCTTGCCTTGATCATTTTGTCGCTGTTGGTCTGGGCATGGCAGCGCGAATCGCCGCGAACTACTACTAAATACTCTTTAAAACTCCGCAATTTATTACCGTTAGCCTTTATTGTTTTATTGATGCAAGTAGCACTTGGCGGCTGGGTGAGCACCAATTACGCGGCTTTAGCCTGCCATGACTATCCCTTATGTAATGGTGAAGTTGTGCCGCAACTTGATTTTGAACATGCCTACGTATTGTGGCGAGAATTGGGACGCACTGGAAGTGGTGACTTTCTGCCATTTTCTGCATTGATTACTATTCATTGGGTACATCGAACCTTTGCTTGGGTGGTGTTTGCTTTGTTAGCTTATGTCGCCTATCTCGGTAGAAAGCATGCCGATACCAAAACCTTATCAAACGGTGTTTTGGCGGTTTTGCTGATGCAATTGATAACAGGTGTAGCGACAATTTACTTTTCTTGGCCTTTGGCTATCGCTGTTTTGCATAATGCGGGTGCGGCGCTGCTTGTGCTGCTATTGAGCATGTTAAACTATCGGGTTCGCTCCAGTGTTGCTAATGAATCCTAATTGCCTCCAATGACAACTCAAAGTACCTTGTTAAATCGTTTTTCTCAATACGTGGCACTAACTAAGCCACGAGTAACGCAGTTGGCCGTTTTTTGTGCGGTAATTGGCATGTTCTTGGCGACACCTAGCTTGCCAGACTGGCGCATCGTGCTTGCCGCCACAATTGGGATTTGGTTATTGGCAGGTGCCGCTTTTGCGGTGAATTGCTTGGTTGAACGCGAGATTGATGCACGTATGGCACGCACTGCGCGTCGCCCAAGTGCGCAAGGCGAGATGAGCACCAAACAGATCTTGGCATTTTCGTTTTTGATTGGCGGTGCGGGCATGTGGATATTGTATGCCTTGGTCAATCCACTGACGATGTGGCTCACTTTCGTTACCTTTGTTGGTTACGCCGTAATCTATACAATTATCTTGAAGCCAGCTACACCGCAAAACATTGTCATCGGTGGCTTATCTGGGGCGATGCCGCCAGCCTTAGGATGGGCCGCGATCGCCAACGAAGTGCCGATGCAAGCATGGTTGTTAGTGCTGATTATTTTCGTATGGACGCCGCCGCATTTTTGGGCGCTGGCGATGTATCGCCGCGATGATTATGCAAAATCTGGCTTGCCTATGCTGCCAATCACGCATGGACCTGAATTTACACGTTTCCACATTTGGCTCTATACCATCGCCTTATTCGCGACTACTTTGCTGCCGTATGCGGTCAAGATGAGTGGCATGATTTATTTGATTAGCGCAGTGATTTTGGGGATAGGGTTTTTATGGTACGCGTGGCGTATCTATCGTCACTATGATGATGTGTTGGCGCGTAAAACCTTTACGTTTTCCATCGTCTATCTCTCATTATTGTTTGCTGCATTGTTGGTCGATCATTACATTAAATTCTGATATGAAAACTCTTTCTATACGTTCTGTTTGGAGTCGAATTGCCTTCTTCGGTTTTGCGCTCGCGACTGGTTTGATACTGAGTGCATGCAGTAAACAGGAAGAAAAATTTTTAAATACAGATTTGACAGGACTTTCTTATGCAAAAGATTTTGCATTGATTGATCAAAATGGGCAGCCGCGCACCTTGGCTGATTTCAAAGGTAAAGCTGTCGTCTTCTTCTTTGGTTATACCCAGTGTCCAGACGTTTGTCCGACAACGATGTTTGAAATGACTAAGGTGATGACGCAACTGGGGCCATTGGCCGAACGCGTGCAAGTTTTGTTTGTCACTGTAGATCCTGAGCGAGACACACAAGATTTGTTGGCAGCGTATGTTCCTAATTTTGATAAGCGTTTTTTAGGGCTTTATGGCAATGCGGAAGCAACCGCTAAAGTCGCAAAAGAATTTAAAGTCTTCTATCAAAAGAGCCCAGGCAAAACGCCAGAAAGTTATACGATGGATCATACTGCAGCGAGTTATGTATTTGATCCACAAGGTCGGATTCGTTTGTATATTCAATATGGACAAAAGCCTGAAGCGATTGTGCATGATTTGAAGCTTCTCTTGAAATAAAATAGTTGGTATTGAAGAAGCAGAAAAAACAAAAGGCACTCAATTGAGTGCCTTTTGTTTTATTAGATTTAGCTAAGAATTTAACTGAGCATAACAGAGCAAACTGAGCAGCTTGCGCCAGACAACTGCTTAAGTGTAATCGCTGAGGGCAGTTTTCATCTTCTTTAATGCCGCAGTTTCGATTTGGCGAATGCGTTCAGCAGAAACGCCATATTCATCCGCTAATTCATGCAGAGTTGCGCCTGAGCCATCATCATTTTGCAACCAACGCGATTCGATGATGCGACGTGAACGTGGATCAAGTTTCGCTAATGCAGTCTCTAAGCCTTCACCTTGTAAGCGATCATATTGTTGTGCTTCGATCACATTGCTTGGCTCACCAGCGTCGGTTTTTAAATACGCGATTGGCGCAAATTTTTCGTCTTCATCATCGCTAGAGCCATCGAGTGCAACATCGCGACCTGATAGACGCATTTCCATCTCAATGACGTCTTCACGTTTGACATCGAGTTTGCTCGCTAAATGATCGATTTGAGAAGGCGTCATAGAATCCAAGCCTTCTTTATTTGAACGCAGATTGAAGAACAATTTACGCTGCGCTTTTGTTGTTGCTACTTTCACTAAGCGCCAGTTCTTCAAAATGTATTCATGCATTTCAGCCTTAATCCAATGCATCGCGTAAGAGACCAAACGCACGCCTTGATCTGGATCGAAGCGTTTAACCGCTTTCATTAGGCCAATATTGCCTTCTTGGATTAAGTCCGCATGTGGCAAACCATAACCTAAATAGCCGCGCGCAATGGAGACGACCAGACGTAAATGCGACATAACTAATTGTTGCGCAGCATTTAAGTCGTTATGTAATTTTAATTTAGTAGCAAGATTGGTTTCTTCTTCTTGCGTCAACATAGGTAAACGATTGACCGCAGAGATATAGGCATCAATATTGCCCAATGTACCGGTAAACCCCAGTGCTAAAGCGGTGCTATCCGAAGAACGCAAAATGCCTTGTGCTGATGTTTGTGTCATGTTTCCTCCTGATATCAAATCAGATTGTATCTTTAGAGCCGTACCAAAAATTTTTCTGGCACCTTCAAGTTCTAATATTAGCACTCAATTGGGATGAGTGCTAATAATCTGTTTGTTTTCTCAAAATTCAAGGGTTTTGCTGTAAAAAAATTAATTTCGGTGGAAATTACGGCAGCAGATTGATGGCTAAGACTGAAATTTCATCAAAAAATTGCATTGCTGCATTATGGGCTGAGTGCTTTAAGCCGGAATTTTAGACAGTTGACGACGCACAGAAAGATAGGCTCCACACAAACCAAGTAGTTTGCTGATCAAAATTAAGCCTAGACTAGGCAGAAGGCCGAGTGGGCTTAAATGAAATTCTGATGCATATAATTTAGCAAATTCAGCAATCGCTTGATTTAAGGGTTGCAATGAAAGTGCAACCAAGCCCAAGGCCAAACAACCAGCGAGCACACCTAACATTGCACCGGTGTAGTAATACGGTTTATGAATAAAACCATTAGTCGCCCCTAACATGCGGCTGACGCTGATTTCAGCTTGATGTGAGATGACTTGCAGACGTGTCGCATTAAAAATCACGACGATAACAACCACAGCCAAAGTACCCGCTAAAAACAGCAAAGCCATTTGCAAGACCTGTAAAAGTGCCGCTAAGCGCTTGACCCAAGCTGAATCGACTTGCACCACATCGACGTGATCGAGACCTTGTAAGGCGCTGGTCAATTGTTCAACTTTAGCGCTATCTGCACTGGATAAAGACAGGACAAACGCATCCGGCAGTGGATTACCGCCCAAGGTGGCCAGAACTTCGGCAAGATTATTTGTACCTTCCATTGCGGCCAAGGCTTTGTCTTTCGGCACAAAGCGTAACTTTGCCGTGATTTGTAAATCTTTTAAAGTTTTTTTGATCGGCGCTTGCAATGCTGCGGCATCAGCACTTGCTAATTCTGGTTTCAGAAAAATACTGACTTCGGGCTCGATTGATAGCTGCGATGCGACTGGACGAATATTTTCTAACACAGTTAAGCCAGCGATCGGTAAAGACAAGGCAATGGCGATCACCAATACATTGAATAAAAAATTACCCGGCGCGGCGCGTAAATGCGTGAGTGCGCTGCGCATGGCATAGGCATGTTGACGGAACCAATTGGTCATAGTGAATATGTATCCTTGAAGTCTGACTTAAGCGGCAACAACTGACTCAACTGCGGAAGTCCAAGAGTCGGTAACTTCGCCCTTGCTTAAATAAATGACGCGATTCGCTTGCTCTAAAAACTGTTCATCGTGGCTAGAAATAATACAAGTCACGCCCGAGCGTTGAAATGCCTTTAAGGCATTGATTACGATGATGGCATTATCACGATCTAAATAAGCGGTTGGCTCATCGGCCAAAATGATTTTGGGACGATTGACGATCGCGCGCGCAATTGCGACGCGTTGTTGCTCACCGCCAGACAAAGCGAGAGGAGATGCATGTGCTTTATCGAGAATATTCAGGCGATCTAATGCCGCGCGCGCACGTGTTTCCGCCTCTGTCGTTGACTCACCGACCACTATCATCGGCAACATCACATTGGCTAAAACACTGCGATCTAATAGCAAACCTTGTCCCTGTAAAATCAGTCCTAATTTACGACGTAAATAAGGCAGGCTGCTAGCTTTTAATTGACCCAAATTTTGACCATTCATTAACACCGTGCCGCTGCTAGGTTTTTCTAAACCAGCGATCATGCGCAATAGCGTTGATTTGCCAGCACCGGATGGTCCCGCTAAGAAAACTAGTTCGCCATCACCGATAGTTAAGGATACGTCTCTTAGGGCATAGATGTCGTTGCCAAAGGCTTTACTGACATGTTGGAATTCAATCATCGTGAACTTTCCTTCGTCGTATTTTTGGCGGTATTACTGTAATAGCGCGTCAACAAATTCTTGTGCGTTGAAGGCTTGTAAATCTTCAATTTGTTCGCCGACGCCAATAAAGTACACAGGAATAGGGCGGGTTTTTGCAATCGCAGCTAGCACGCCGCCTTTGGCTGTACCATCGAGCTTGGTGATGATTAGACCTGTTAATTGCAAGGCGTCGTCGAATGCTTTAACTTGAGTTAGTGCATTTTGGCCAGTGTTACCATCAATCACCAAGACGACTTCTTGTGGTGCACCATCCATACCTTTGCCAATCACACGTTTGATTTTTTTGAGTTCTTCCATCAAGTGTAATTGGGTTGGTAGTCGACCAGCGGTATCAACCATAGCGACGTTGGTGCCGCGTGCCTTCGCAGAAGCAACAGCGTCGAATGCAACTGCTGCTGGATCGCCAGACTCTTGTGCAATCACCGTAATATTATTGCGTTCACCCCAGACCATTAACTGTTCGCGAGCGGCGGCGCGGAAAGTATCACCCGCCGCCAAGACCACCGATTGATTATGTGCATGCATGTGTTTGGCGAGTTTGCCTATGGTGGTGGTTTTCCCTGCGCCATTCACACCAGCGATCATCATGACCAAAGGCTGATAACGACCTAGTTCAAAAGGTTTTTGCAAAGGTTTGAGTAGGTCGAGTAACAAAACTTTCAGTGCAGCTTTGACTTGCTCAGCTTCAGTTAATTTTTCTTCTTTGACTTTGCGTTTTAAATTGTCGAGTAGATACATGGTTGCTTCTACACCTGCATCCGCAGTGAGTAAAGCAGCTTCTAATTCGTCATACAAATCATCGTCAATCTTAGCGCCAACAAATAGCGTGGTTAAACTGGATGACGTTTTGGCTAAACCTTGTTTTAGGCGCGCAATCCAAGAGAGTTTGGCAGGCGTGCTTTCTGGTTTGTCTTCTGCTTTTGTTTCAACTGGAGCTTCGGCTTGAACTTCAATTTGAGCTGTCGCAGTAGCGGACTCGATCTGGCCGCTCTGATGTGAGGTAATTGGGGTATTTGGGGTTTCTGAGGCAGCTGGAGTTGCAACGACTTCAGGTGTTTTTTTTCTAAAAAAGCTAAACATTGATGAACTTGTACTCAAAAATAGTGTTGAGAGATTTCGCAAAGACTGGAGTGCCGGCTAAGACAATTCGGTGAAGTCGGTTGCCGATCATCGGAGAAATGCAAAGCGTGTGCGAAAAACCTTTAGAATGCTGCCATTCTAACAGAGCCTTACCGCGATTTTTCGCCCCCCGCTATGAATCACATCAAGAAACGCCACAATCCAAGCGCATCATCAAGCAAGCCAGCCAAGCATGCCAAAGCAAGTCATCAAGTCCGCATCATTGGTGGCGAGTGGAAACGTACGCCTTTGACTGTGATTGATGGCGAGGGTTTGCGACCGACACCTGACCGGGTGAGAGAAACGCTGTTTAATTGGTTGAATCATGTGTGGGATGGTCAATGGCAGCAACTGTCATGCTTAGACGTTTTTGCTGGCAGTGGTGCGTTGGGATTTGAGGCTGCTAGTCGTGGCGCAAAAAAAGTGACCATGTTTGAGGCTTTTCCTGCGGCATTTGCCCAACTACAGCAGGTCAAGGAAAAACTCAAAGCGGATCAAATTTACTTGCAGCGTGGTGATGCGTTGGTATTGTTAAAAAGCTTATTTGCTAAAACCGACAAGTTCGAAGTGATTTTTCTTGATCCGCCATTCAATTTGGGCTTCTTGGAAAAAGTGTTGCCGCTATGCGTAGATTTGTTGGCGCCAAATGGCGTTTTGTATGTGGAATCGGAGCAAGCCTTCGCAAGCTTGGCTACAACGCAGACGATGAGGTGGCAAGTGCTGAGAGAAGATAAAGCGGGGAGTGTGTACTTTCATTTGTTGCAACGCAACACGGATTCCGGTGAAGCCGCTTAAAATCTGGGATAATGCCCGTCTAAAATAATCGCTAAGTCGCGTTTTACCAAGTGAACTTAGTAAAAATAATATCGCAAACATCACCACACCAAGGGAATCGTTATGGTCACAGCCGTTTATCCAGGAACATTTGATCCGCTGACCCGCGGACATGAAGACTTAGTGCGTCGTGCCTCTGGCTTGTTCGACACACTGATCGTCGGTGTGGCAGATAGTAAAAATAAAAAACCTTTCTTCTCTTTAGAAGAGCGCCTGAGTATTGCCAATGAAGTGCTAGGGCATTATCCGAATGTGCGGGTTGAGAGTTTTTCTGGCTTATTGAAAGATTTTGTCCGTAAGAACGACGCTCGTGTGATCGTGCGTGGCTTGCGTGCGGTGTCTGATTTTGAATATGAGTTTCAAATGGCGGGTATGAATCGCTATCTATTACCCGATGTCGAAACGATGTTTTTAACGCCATCTGACCAATATCAATTTATTTCTGGCACCATCGTGCGTGAGATTGCGCAATTTGGTGGTGACGTTTCAAAATTTGTGTTTCCTTCGGTCGATGCTTGGCTGAGGAAAAAAATCGCTGAACAAGGTAAATAAAAAACCTTGTTCAGCGATTTATTTAGTAAATCGTTTTATGTGTAGTTTCTCAGCAATAAAGTAATCAAGTAACGAAGATCAATATGGCACTATTAATTACCGACGATTGCATCAATTGTGATGTGTGTGAACCTGAATGCCCGAACGAAGCGATTTACATGGGGCCAGAGATTTACGAAATTGATCCGAATAAATGCACGGAATGTGTTGGTCATTACGATGAGCCACAATGTCAGCAAGTTTGCCCAGTTAGCTGTATTCCATTTAATCCAGCGTGGCGCGAGACCAAAGAGCAATTGATGGCGAAGTACGAAGCCTTGCAAGCTGCGGCTAAAAAACACTAATCTTCTACCGCTTCTCGAACACAATTTCTTCCTTGTTCTTTTGCTTCATAAAGCGCGCGATCTGCTCGTAACAAGAGGGATTGCGCTGCATTCTCGATCTCTCCTAAATTATGATCTTCAGATAAGCTGGCGATGCCGATTGATAAGGTGACGTCGCAAAGTCCGGTCATACTCAGAAGGAAACTCTTATCCGCGATACTTTTACGTATGCGCTCCGCGACATGACGTGCATTCTCGCGGTTGGTGTTGACCAATAGAACGACAAATTCTTCACCGCCAAAACGACCGATGGTGTCACTCAGTCGCAGTTCTGCTTTAATCCGTTTCGCTGCTTCTTTAAGGACTTCATCACCACCTTGATGACCATGAATGTCGTTGATCTTTTTAAAGTGATCGATGTCCAAATACATGCATGCGATGCCGTAATGTTGACGACGTGCGCGTGCAATCTCTTCCAACATACGTTGCTCCACACAACGCCGATTGCTGACATTGGTTAAGGCATCAGTGAGACCGATTTGCGTTAGACGTTCGCTGTTGATCACATTTTCTAAGCAAATCGCAATAATTGAGCCGAGGCGTTCGATAAAATCTGTACCCATGTCAGCTGTAAAGCGTTCGCTATCTTTACTTCCTAAATTTAAACAGCCTAACAATTTGGTTTGTCGAATCAAGGGAATAATCGCGACGCTTTTCGGCATCTCAAAGCAGGGCGCGAACAAACTGTGGTGTTGCTCAGCATCGTAGGCGCTTACGACTGATTTGCGTAAAGGCTTGCCGCCGAGTTGCAGGTCGCTCTCAGAATTAGCGAACAACAGAAAAGGGAATTCGTTACGATCAATTTTTAGATCAGCCAGCATCTCTTGCAAATTATGTTGGGTATTGACTAGGCATAATGTGACTTGATCAAGTTCGCATATCGACGCCAATGTAACGAAGATGTGTTGAATCAATTCACGAAAACTATGCGCACCAATTAGTTGCAGATCAAGTGTTTGATGACGATTTAAGATGTTCTGATTGTGACGCGCTTCGTTGATGAAGTCTTGCAGCTGAGCACGCATTAGCATCATTTCTCGGTGCGTAGGATCGCTGGCATGGCTGGTGCTAGGAGTAAGTGACTTGTCCATAAATTTCTCGCGTACAGATGTATCAATCAAGGCGGTCTACATCAATGCTATAACTGTATCATGTGCTTGGATATGCTGGAATCAACTTACACTTTTTAACATGCGAGCGACATGCATACGATTTCGTGACATGGAATATGTCGTCCTAATACTACATAGTTTCCGCAAGGCATAAATCAAGTTGCTTGCTACCAATTGGGCTTAGCTGAATGTACTTTGTAAATTTCTTTTGCGAATTTTTTTCTGCGCTTCAATAATACTTCTCCTCCTAACTCGTCTGTCTTGATCTATGAAATTCTCGTTTCGAACTCTGTTGATATTGTTGTGTTGCTCGTTCTCATTTGCATCGATCTCATTTGCGCAGGAACAAGGCGAGGCGCCTCCGCCACAAGAGAAATCTGATGATGGCGTAACGCAAACGGTAGAGGTAACGAATGCCAAAAACCCTGACTGGAAATCATATCGTGTCATGCTAAAGGGTGTCGATGCATTTGAGAAATTTCATGCGCGCGCGCCGCAAGCATCGCATAAATTTATTTTGAAACCGCGTCGCGCTGAAGTTGAATTGCGTGGGGTGAGTTTGCGTTTATCGACAGATACATTCTCTCGTCCCATTCCAATTGCCGAAGATGGTAGCTTTAGTTTGCCTATCGATTCGCAGGCAAAAGAGCAAAACGCTGAGTTAATGATTAATCGAAAAAAAGATATGTTCCGCTGGTGGCCTTTGGTACGTAGTCCAACAGTGTTGGTGAATCAACGCCGTCTTGGCGATTTGCGTTTGGAGTGCGAAATGTTTTGGGCAATCTATTACGATGACTTGCCTTTTATAGCGAGAAATTTCGTACGAGCTTTAGGTGGTCCTTGCAATACCAAGAAAGTGAGCTTTAGTTTTCCGGCTGAATTTATGGGCTTGAAGGAAGCAACCCTCATCGAAGGTGATCGTCGTCAATCGCTTCCTGTCGATTTATCAAAGTCGAGTTACTCTTTAAGCTTGTTCAATAATGCTTATTCTGATGATGCGGTGATTGAGCTGGTTTATGAAGATAGTAAAACTGAAGCGAGTGAGTCGCGTAAACGCAATTTTAATGGACTAAGTGTCGCGGTGGGGTTGTAGAAGTTGGATCACCTAATCGCACATTGAGAGTAGAGAGCATAAAAAAATCCCACGCTCCGTTTAGTTTGGTACGTGGGATTTTTTATTCGCCCAACGCTGGATGCATTGGACGTGATGAACGGAAATACGATTTAGACGTTGAACAAGAAATTCAAAACATCGCCATCTTTAACAACATACTCTTTACCTTCGGCGCGCATCTTGCCCGCTTCTTTTGCACCTGCTTCGCCTTTGTGTGCGACGTAATCTTCAAATGCGATGGTTTGCGCGCGAATGAAACCGCGCTCAAAATCAGTATGAATAACGCCCGCTGCTTGTGGTGCTGTATCGCCAATATGAATAGTCCAAGCGCGTACTTCTTTTACGCCTGCGGTGAAATAGGTTTGCAGGCCTAATAGTTTAAACGCAGCGCGAATCAAGCGATCTAATCCTGGCTCTTCCATTCCCATGTCTGCTAGGAAAGCGGCTTTATCTTCATCTTCTAAATCCGCAATTTCAGATTCGATCGCGGCACAAATTGCGACGATAGGCGCATTTTGTTTAGCTGCGAATTCGGTCAATTGGTCTAACAAAGGATTATTAGTAAAGCCGTCATCCGACACATTGGCTACATACATTGCTGGTTTGGCTGTGATCAGGCACATCGGCTTGATCAACGCCATTTCTTCTTTGTCTAAGCCCATCGCGCGAATTGGTACCGCGTCATTCAAGCCTGGCATGATTTTCTCAAGCAAGGTAACGAGCTTGAGTGCATCTTTGTCGCCAGAGCGTGCTTTTTTATTTTCGCGATGAATCGCTTTTTCCACTGAGCCCATGTCAGCTAAGCATAACTCGGTTTGAATAACCTCGATATCATCTAACGGGCTTACTTTGCCGGCAACGTGAATTACGTTGTCGTCTTCAAAGCAGCGAACTACGTTCACAATCGCATCGGTTTCGCGGATGTGTGCAAGAAATTGATTGCCTAAGCCTTCGCCCTTGGAAGCACCTGCAACCAAGCCGGCGATATCGACAAACTCCACAATCGCATTTTGTACGCGTTCTGGTTTAACGATTTCAGACAACTGTTTTAGGCGCGGATCAGGTACTTCGACGACGCCAACATTTGGTTCGATCGTGCAGAAAGGATAGTTTTCGGCTGGGATACCTGCTTTTGTTAAGGCATTAAAAAGCGTAGATTTGCCGACATTGGGTAGGCCGACGATGCCGCATTGGAGACTCATAATGAACTTTGCTTAAAAATATTCACGCAAAATCGGGATTGCGCAAATGGAAAGATTATTGGATTTAATCCGACATTTTACACTATGTGCTTTTCAGCGCGACTAGTTTGCGCCATTGTATGCTTCGTTGCGCTATGGGTTGGTACGCAAATGATAAGCGATACGTGAGGTGGATAAACGATGTAGAAAGATGCCTAACATAATTGCAGCCACTGTTAATCCGAGCACTAAGCCAATCCAGAAACCGCTGGCTTCCATCGGTTTTGCTGGGTGCCAAGGCATCCAATCTGGTGCTAATCCCAAGACTAATCCTATCGGCATTGCGAAACCATAAAACGCCATGATGTGAATGAACATCGGGATGCGCGTGACTTTGTAGCCGCGCAGTGCGCAAGAGATGGTAATTTGCGCTGCATCTGAAAGCTGGAAAATTGCAGCAAGCAATAAGAGATTTGCGGTGACTTCTTGAATCATCGGATCTGAAGTATAAGCCGCGACAACTTCATAACGTAACAGCGTCATCATGCTCGCTGAAATGACGGCAAAAACTAAAGAAACACCAACCCCTGTCCACGATACAAAGCGCGCATGAACGACATCACCTTCACCTAAAGTTTGGCTAACGCGGGTTGTGAGCGCAATGCCTAAACTCATCGGCACCATGAATACTAGAGACGAAAAATTCAAAGCAATTTGATTCGCTGAAATCGCTACAACGCCGAAGCGTGCCACCAATAGACCGACGGCGGAGAATGCCGACACTTCGGCAAAGTAAGTAACGCCAATTGGTAAGCCTATGCGCAACATAGAGCGAATTTCTACCCAGTTTGGTTTTTCTCTGTGTGTGAAAGGGAAGGTTCGTTTATAGATCGGCGAATGGTGTATCCACCAAAGCATGGCTCCTAACATTAGCCACATTGCAATCCCGGTTGCCATTGCAGAACCCGTGGAACCAAGCTGCGGCAGTCCAAATTTACCGTAGATGAATAGGTAGTTGACGATCACATTGAATATCAAACCAAGGATCGCAATCATCATAATTGGCTTGGTTTCGTTCAGACTTGTGGTGTAGCTATACAGCGCTCGGTACATGGCGAAGGCGGGCATGCCTATGCTGATCACGCGCACAAATTCGGTGGCTTTTTTCTGAACAAAGGGATCAAGTTGCAAGTAACTAAATACATGCGTTGATAAATTGAGAATCAGGCAGGCAATCATGCCAACACCAAATGCCATCCACATGGATTGGCGCATGATGTGGGGGATTTTTTCGAATGCGCCGGCACCTACCTCGTGCGCAACCACGGCGTTAATTGAAATCATCACGCCCATGACGGTCACTAAGATAATGGACCAGAGCGATGCGCCGAGCGCTACCGCGGCTAGGTCTTCTGCACTCAGATGCCCAGTCATGGCGACATCGGCAACAGACATACCAACTGTTGCAAGTTGACCAATGAGTACAGGCCATGCAATTTGCCAAAGCTTCGCAAGCTCGGTACGTATTTTGGTTTTCATGGGTGGGAAATAAGATTCTTCTATTGCGAAGCATCTTACCTGATGTGCCAATTTTGTTGGTTGTCGGACATTGAAAAATTTTGATAAAAAAACTTGACTTCTGATTAGAGTGAAATTAAAGTGATATCACTTTGATTTCATATGAATCGTTTTGTAATTTCATCAGATCACTTAATCTAACGGAGAAAATGATGGTTCAAGAGAAGCAGTTATCGACAAAAAAGATTATTCAAGAGCGCCAATTACAATCAAAAAATGGTTATGCAATGTTGGGTTTAGGCGTGTTCTTGCAAGTTGCTGGCGTTGCGCTATTGCTTAATGCGAGTGAGCACACGCTAGTGAGTGTGGTTGCAAAGTTGTTATTGAACGTGATTGGCACGATGATTTTTGCAGGCTTGTATATGCTGCAACCAAATGAGGCGGTGTTACTTTCTTTGTTTGGGGATTACAAAGGAACCGACCGTAGTGAAGGTCTGCGTTGGGCAAATTTTTTATATACCAAACGCAAGTTAAGTTTGCGTGCCCGCACTTTGAATACGCCACCGCTTAAAGTGAATGACAAGCGTGGTAATCCGGTGGAGATTGGTGCTGCAATTGTTTGGCGCGTTGAAGAAACAGCTTTAGCAATTTTTAACGTGGATGACTTCGAGCGTTTTGTCCAAGTGCAGGCGGAGGCGGCGATTCGCCATCTTGCGGCACAATATGCTTATGATGATGGTGAAGACTTGGCGACTGGCGAAACTACCTTGCGTGCAGGGATGGACGTGGTTGCCAACGCAATGCGACAAGAATTGCATAACCGGTTTGTCGCTGCAGGGATTGATGTAGAAGATGCCAAGCTTACGCACTTAGCGTATGCGCAGGAAATTGCGCAAGTCATGTTACGTCGTCAGCAAGCTGAAGCGATTATTAGTGCGCGCAAGAAAATTGTGCAAGGTGCTGTCAGCATGGTGGAAGAGGCACTGCAAGGATTGTCGGAGCGTCAAATTGTGGAATTAGATGACGAGCGCAAAGCGGCCATGGTGAGTAACCTATTAGTGGTTTTGTGTTCAGATAAAGAAACGCAGCCGGTGATTAATACAGGTACTTTGTACAATTAAATTCGATTTTGAGTAAGATTTGAGAAAGAGGGGTGCATGATGCAAGCTGTGATGATCATCGTTTTTATTGCCGTATGTGTTGGCATCGCTGCCAAGAAAAAATCTGTTGCAAGGATCGCAGTAGTCGAACCTGCAAACAATGAAGAGTAAACAAATGCCTCAATACGAATCGCGACAATTTTTGCTGTTGTTATGGTTGATACTGCCAATCAGCACGGTCGCGGTCGCCTTGTTTGGTGTAGATGCGCCGCCTGAACAAAGAGCAGCGCAGATGATTCAGCTCGTGGTCTTCATGAGCTTGATCAATTTGATTGCTTTGCTTATTTTCGGTCATTTCACGGTGCAGCTTGACGAACAAACTTTGCGTTGGCACTTTGGGCTATTGAAATGGCCAAGCTGGTGCTTGGCGATCTCGCAGATTCAACGCGTTGAGCTTTGTCGTACACGCTGGTATGAGGGGAAGGGAATACGCCTTACCAGAGAAGGTATGTTGTATAACGCGGCTGGCAATGGCGCAGTACGAATCTACAAGAAAGATGGCAGCAAAATTCGTCTAGGTTCTGCTGAGCCTGAAGTGCTTTATGCAAAATTGCAGGCACGCCTCACTCAATTACAGTAAATCGCCATGGCTAGTCCCGGTAAAAAATCATTTCCACTTCGTATCGACCCTGTGCTTTGGGTCGAGATTGAACGCATGGCAGCGCAAGAATTGCGCAGCGCAAATGCGCAAGTCGAGTACTTGTTGCGTCAGGCTTTGCAGCAACGAGGCAGAAAGCTTGATGCCAAGACGAGCGCTGAGCCCGATAATCAAGGTGATTTGTAACTTCCCCATAGCGCTCAAGAGATCGTTCTCTCTTATCGAAATTTCGCAAATAGCCCCATCGCGCAAATTAATTTCATCTTGCGCAACTTCATACCCTGATGGTTTTTAATTTCTATTCTGCTGCCCAATCTTGTTGATCGTGCTTTTGTTTTTGAAGTTCGGCGATTCACTGCTCAAATTTGCAATTTAATTTTCATAATTTCAAGTGATCTTCCTCAAAACCAATTGAAAATGTTGTGGTAACTAAAATATTTATAGATAGTTTCCGCTTAAATCTTGTATTATTTCAAGTTGCTTCATTTTTGATTGTGAAAAATAACTTTCATAATTGGCAGTGTCACCCTTGCCTCGTACGCTAGGGTGATTACAAAATAGTGGTAGAATTTCAACAAACACAAGAGAGAAACTATGAAACTCAAACAGATGACTAAGGCCTTAATGGCAGTTGGCGTCGTACATGCGATGGTTAGCATTGCGCCAGCTTTTGCTCAAGATACTGCACCAAAAATTCAAAAAATTGAAATTACTGGTTCAAGTATTAAACGTACAAATATTGAGACATCTGCATCCGTGCAAGTGTTAACGCGTGAAGACATCGAGCGTTCTGGTGCAACGACTGCGCTCGGCGTTTTGACTGATTCTGTTGCTGTTGGCACGAGCTTGAATGCAGCATCTAGTTCTTCTGGTAGCTTCGCGACTGGTGCATCTGCAGTCGGTATGCGTGGCTTGGGTAAAGTAGCGACTCTGGTATTGGTTAATGGCCGTCGTATCGCTCCTTATGGCTTGTCCGATGGTGCGCAAGATAACTTCACGGATTTGAACGCAATTGCTGCGGATTCAATTGACCGTGTTGAAATTTTGAAAGATGGCGCATCTGCTATCTATGGTTCAGACGCGATCGCAGGTGTTATTAATATTATTTTGCGTAAAAATTTCCAAGGCGCACAAATCAAAGCAGGTTACACAGGTACAGAAAATCTTTCTGACCGTCGTACACGCAACGTATCAGCAATCTATGGATACGGTGATGTTGCAAAAAATGGCTTCAATACTTATTTGACGATTGAAGGCAATAAGCGCGACGGTTACACCACTGAAGAAATGCGTAACTTGTACCCAGATTGGCATCGTTTAACACCAGGTCGTTCGACTTGGGATGCAAGAAGTTCTTTTTCACCAACTGGTAACTACTTCTTAAGCAGCACCAACATTGTTGCTGCACCTGGTTGCCCAGCAGGTGATATCGATCCAGTTGATAAGCAATGTAAGATGGATATCTTGCAGTACGGTGGTCAAACTACTAACAGCGAACGCTATGCTTTAGCAAGTAACACACGTTTCAAAATTGGCTCAGAGATCGATGCAAATTTCGAAGTTACTTACTCTAAGTCTTTCGACTCTTACATTTTGGCACCATTCAATGTAAGTAATGGTTCAGCTACTTCTTCAAGCAGCATCTGGTACAACGTGTATGGCGGCAAGATGGTTGGCCCATTCAGCTATCCAAAACTCCCAGTTGGCCACCC
Source organism: Affinundibacterium macrobrachii (assembly GCF_014652415.1). Classification (GTDB taxonomy): domain Bacteria; phylum Pseudomonadota; class Gammaproteobacteria; order Burkholderiales; family Burkholderiaceae_D; genus Undibacterium; species Undibacterium macrobrachii. The sequence goes on along the minus strand of NZ_BMYT01000003.1, from coordinate 665,540 downwards.
AAATAACCCATACACAACGCCAGTCGAATATCGCGCACGTATGATGGATACTGGCGATGGTTTTAACTTCAACAAAACTAATTCTGATCAATACCGTGTCATGTTGGCGTTGGACGGCACTTTGGGCAACTATGATTGGAAATCTGCATTCGGCCATATGGAATCGACTGCTGATAAGGTAACACGTGCGGTTAGCGCTAAAGGTTACACCGATGCGATCATTAACAAGACCTATGTTTTTGGCAAAAAGAATGACCGTGCCTTGTTAGAGTCCATGTTCCCAATTCGTACGACAAATGGTAAATCTGCGATCACCTTTATGGATGCGACTTTGACTGGTGAATTGATGCAATTGCCAGCTGGTCCATTGTCATTTGCGGTTGGCGCAGATGTGCGTCATGAAGCTTATGAAATGAAGAGCTCTGACAACGTATTGAATGGTGAATTGGTTGGTATTTTCGGCTTGCAAGTGAAAGATTCACGTAACCAATACTCTATCTTCTCAGAAGCGACTATTCCTGTTGTGAAGAACTTCGAAGTAAGTGCAGCTTTGCGTGCGGATAAACAAGGTGACTTCGATGCTCACGTTTCTCCAAAACTCGGCTTGCGTTACACAGTAACTGATGCATTGTTAGTTCGTGCAACAGCATCTGGTGGTTTCCGTGCACCAAACATCGTTGAATCTGGTAATGGTTTGGGTCGTAGCTCAGTATCCAACGGCAACAATGATTTGCGTCGTTGCCCAATCGCGACTACTTTGAATAATCTGATTCAAAGCAACCCAGCGGCAACAACAGCGGATAAAGCTTTGGGTAACAGCTATCGTAACGGCGATTGCTCAGCAAGCTTGCCAAGTTTCGTGTCTTCAAATCCTGATTTGAAACCAGAAACTTCACGTTCGTACACGATGGGTCTGGTATTTGCACCATCTAAACAATGGTCATTTGGTATCGACTACTACAATATCGAACGTAAAGATGAAATCGGCACACGTTCTGTTGTTGACATCTTGAAAGGCGAAGCTACTTTGCCAGCAGGTCAATTGTTGCGTGTTGATAATTCTGCGACAGATAACGAATTCTTGGCATTGGTGAAGAAATACGCACCAACCAATAGCGTTACTTTCCAAAATATCGGCAAATTGGGTATGGTTTACAACCCATACGTGAACACTGGTAAAACACGTGCTTCTGGTTTCGATTTCGACGCGAGAACAACAATCAAGTTGGATAACATTGGTACTTTGCGTTTGAATCTTGATGGTAACTACGAGTTGAAATATCAAACTTTCAGTGTTGCAGATAACACATGGAACAAAAACGTAGTTGGTACTTACGATCGTGGCGGTCAATTGGGTGCAAAAGTGACTGCAGCATTGAAAACTGGTAACTGGGATAATGCCGTTATCGTTAACTATGCAAGTGGATACAGCTCAAATAGCTTGTCTTCCCCAACTTACTGCGTAACGCAAAAAGTAGCGCCAGAAAATATGGCAACTTGTGAGCGTATCGATGCAAGTACGTTTGTGAACTACAGCTTGTCATACACTGGCATTAAAAATACAAAACTGAACTTCTTCGTTGGTAATGTATTTGCGGCAGAAAACCCAACCGACTGGCGCGGTGGTTGGGCACCAAGCTTCCGTACTTTCTATGTGAACGGTACTTACAAGTTCTAAGAAACGGATGGCAGCATTTGAGCAGAATGTAAGTTCTGCTCAAGTAAAAATGCCCGTTGCATGATAAGTGCAACGGGCATTTTGTTTTGTGTTTTTTATTTAGATTATTTTGAGACGGTATGTAATTTCGTCATCGCGTCCGCAAACTCGCCTTTGATCAGCATGGGAATAATTTCCAAACCACGTGCAATTGATTCATCAATCAACGGTTGTTCCTCTTTACGTGGTCTATGCAAAACAAAATCAGCAACACCTTGCTGCAAATTCAAAGTGCGCGGATGACCAATGCCGATCCGCATACGCCAATAGTCTTGTGTACCCAGTGCCGCGGTGATGTCCTTGAGGCCGTTGTGCCCGCCCGATGAGCCGCCTTTTTTTAGTTTGGCTAAACCTGGTGCGATATCGAGTTCGTCGTGCACGACTAAAACTTGTTCTGGCGTGATCTTATAGAAACGACAGAGTGCGCCAACCGATTGTCCAGAGCGATTCATAAAAGTCTGTGGCTGCAATAGCCAAACTTCTTCACCTGCAATGCGCGTCTTGGCGACCAGAGCATTGAAATTTTTATCGCGTTGCAAGCTGCTGCCAGCGAGTTGATCGACTAGCCAAAAACCCGCGTTGTGGCGGGTTTGTTCATATTCAGGGCCGGGGTTGCCTAGGCCTACGATTAGTTTGATGCTCATAATAATTTGACCGAATTTTGATATTGCAACTCCCTTCTCCCGCAAGCGGGAGAAGGGGCGGGGATGAGGGGGCTCGGATCACAGCAAACGATGATTTCTGTCTATATGCCGATTTTTTGATAGATGCTTTGAACAAGCATTCGACCTATCTGAACTTCCCTCACCCCAACCCTCTCCCGCATACGAGAGAGGGAGCCTTATACATTGCTAGGGATTTTACTTCTTCTTCAACAGCGGCAACAAATAATGCCCAGTCACGCTATGCTCATTCGCGGCGACATCTTCTGGCGTACCACTCGCAATAATTCGTCCACCGCCAGCACCGCCTTCTGGTCCCATATCAACAATCCAATCCGCGGTTTTAATCACATCGAGATTGTGTTCAATAATGACCACGGTATTGCCCTGATCACGTAAGCGATGAATGACTTTTAACAGCAGAGCGATATCGTGGAAATGCAAACCTGTGGTTGGTTCATCCAAGATGTACAAAGTGCGTCCTGTGTCGCGTTTGGATAACTCTAGTGATAATTTGACGCGCTGTGCTTCCCCCCCAGAGAGCGTCGTCGCACTTTGTCCGAGACGGATATAACCTAAACCGACATCCAACAGGGTTTGCAATTTACGAGCGATTAAGGGCACTGGTTTGAAGAATTCATGCGCATCTTCTACCGTCATTTCTAAAATCTCGTGGATATTTTTACCCTTGTATTGCACTTCCAAAGTTTCGCGGTTGTAGCGTTTGCCGTGACAGACATCGCAAGGTACATACACATCAGGTAAGAAGTGCATTTCGACTTTGATCACGCCATCACCTTGGCAAGCTTCGCAGCGTCCGCCTTTGACGTTGAACGAGAATCGTCCGGCACTGTAGCCGCGCTCTTTGGCAACCGGTACGGTCGCAAACAAATCGCGTATCGGTGTGAATAGACCTGTATAAGTCGCAGGATTCGAGCGTGGTGTACGTCCGATAGGCGCTTGGTCAACCGAGATGACTTTGTCGAAGTGTTCAAGTCCGCTGATGCTCTCAAATGCAGCAGGTTCCGTTTGCGAACCATACAGATGACGTGATGCTGCCAAGTACAAAGTATCGTTGACCAAGGTAGATTTGCCGGAGCCAGAAACGCCAGTCACACAAGTCAGTAGACCGACGGGTAACTTCATCGTGACTTTTTTTAAGTTGTTGCCTGTGGCACCAGCGATTACGAATTGTTTTTCGGGATTAAATGCAGTGCGTTTCTTCGGTACTTCAATTGCCAAGTCGCCCGACAAATATTGTGCCGTTAAAGAGCGCTTGCTTTGCATGATATCGTCGAGTGAACCTTGGGCGATCACTTCACCGCCATGCACACCAGCACCAATTCCCATATCGACAATAAAGTCAGCGCAACGAATCGCGTCTTCATCGTGTTCTACAACGAGCACACTATTGCCGATATCGCGCAAATGTTTGAGCGTGCCGATCAATCGATCATTATCACGTTGATGTAGGCCAATGGATGGTTCATCCAACACATACATCACACCGGTTAAGCCCGAACCAATTTGTGAGGCAAGACGAATCCTTTGCGCTTCGCCGCCCGACAAAGTATCTGCGCTGCGATCCAGCGACAAATAATCAAGGCCGACGTTATTTAAGAAAGTGAGGCGAGAACTGATTTCTTTAATGATGCGATCGGCGATGTCGCGTTTGGCGCCTGTTAATTTGAGCTTACCAAAAAACTCCATACCTTCGCGCAAAGGCATCGCGCTGATTTCATAAATCGCGCGCTCTTGTTTGCCCGTGCCGACTTTCACATAGCGCGCTTCCACGCGCAAACGTGCGCCATGGCATGACGGGCATTCTTTTTCATTGATGAATTTTGCTAATTCTTCTTTAACCGCCATCGAATCCGTTTCTCGATAGCGTCTTTGCAGATTGGTGACTACGCCTTCAAATGGGTGTTCTTTAATGACGGTGCGCCCTTTTTCATTCACATAAGTGAAGGGAACACTTTGTTTGCCAGATCCATACAAGACCACTTGTTGCGCTGCTTCTGGCAATTGTTCAAACGGCAGATCCAGATCGAAATCATAGAAGGCCGCTAGATTCGACAACATCTGGAAATAGAATTGATTGCGTCTATCCCAGCCTTTGACCGCGCCACTCGCTAAGGACAAATTCGGAAAAGCGACGATGCGCTTAGGGTCAAAGAATTCGATGTGACCAAGACCATCACACTCAGGGCAAGCGCCCATAGGATTATTGAATGAGAACAAGCGAGGTTCGAGTTCTTGCAAACTATAGCCGCAAGTCGGGCAAGCGAATTTATTCGAGAATAATTGCTCGTGTCCGCTATCCATATCAACGACTAAGGCACGACCTTCAGCGATACGCAAGCAGGTTTCAAATGATTCGGCTAAACGCTGTTTGATTTCGGCTTTGACCTTGACGCGATCCACTACCACATCAATCGTATGTTTTTCGGTCTTCTTGAGTTTAGGTAAATCATCGACATCGTAGATCTTCGCAGCATGCGTGCCGCTTTGCACACGGAAGCGCACAAAACCTTGTGCCTGCATTTGCTCAAATAAATCGACGTGCTCACCTTTGCGATTTGAGACTACCGGCGCCAAGATCATCAGCTTGCTGTCTTCTGGCATCGCTAACACCGCATCGACCATTTGCGAGACGGATTGCGCTGCAAGAGGATTTTCTGGATGATCGGGGCAATAGGGTGTGCCAACGCGCGCGTATAGCAAACGTAAGTAGTCGTGAATCTCTGTCACCGTGCCGACCGTCGAACGCGGATTATGTGAAGTCGCTTTTTGTTCAATCGAAATCGCAGGTGATAAACCTTCGATCAAATCGACATCGGGCTTTTCCATTAATTGCAAAAACTGGCGCGCGTAAGCCGACAAAGATTCAACATAACGGCGCTGGCCTTCCGCATATAAAGTATCGAAAGCCAGTGAGGATTTGCCAGAACCCGATAAGCCTGTGATCACCACCAGTTTATTACGTGGCAAATCGAGATTAATGTTTTTCAGATTATGCGTACGCGCACCACGAACCCGGATCGCATCCTTTTTGGGGAGCGGCATGTCCACCTGATCGAATTCGATTTCTGCCGGTGCGGACTTAAGGGACTTCTTAGTTTTGCTAATGGTCATGAAACATTTCCTGCGTATGATGGTCGATCAATAAGGATTCAAAATGCTATAAAAAGTAGAAATTTTCTTTAATTTGCTGCGCGTGCCATCGCCAGATCAATTTTTTGTGATGAAATTTAAGCCAAATCAATGTGTGAAATGCAATTAAGCCGCGCAAGCTTGCCGCATTTTGAAATGAAAAGCGAGCAACCTGATACTATAACGGGTTTTCAAAAATAAGCGCGAGTGTCGCTGTAAATAGTCCTCAGAATCATGGTTCCGGCTGACCCGTACTCGTTATTTTGCTTTTTGCAATGCTGTTAATCGTCTTATGAATAGTGCAACACCTATGAGCACAGATTCGCTCTCATCAACTATCGCTTCTAGCAAAATGTCCGCGTCCGAAATCCGTGCTGGCGCATCTTTGGCATCGATCTTCGCTTTACGCATGTTCGGCTTATTTTTGATTTTGCCGATCTTCGCAATTCATGCCAAAACTCTGCCAGATGGCGATAACACCGCATTAGTCGGAATGGCGATGGGTGTATATGGTTTAACCCAAGCTTGCTTGCAGATTTTGTTCGGCATGGCGTCGGATAAGTATGGACGCAAGCCAGTAATTATCGCTGGGTTGATTTTATTTGCACTCGGCGCGGTGATTGCAGCGATGTCGAATACTGTGATGGGCATTTTGATTGGACGCGCAGTGCAGGGCGCAGGCGCAATTTCTGCGGCGATTACGGCATTGTTGGCCGACACTACACGAGAAGAGCATCGCACCAAGGCAATGGCGATGGTGGGTGGATCAATCGGGATTAGTTTTGCTTTGTCACTGGTGTTTGCTCCAGTGTTATATCAGAGTATCGGCATGTCAGGCATTTTCATCATGACCGCGATCATGGCAATTGCTGCTATCGCTGTGGTGATGTGGATTACACCAGATGCACCGTCTTTACCAAGCGCCAAAGTGCCTTTGCTTGATGTGCTAAAAAATTCTGAGCTCATGCGTTTGAATTTAGGCGTGTTTGTATTGCACTTCAGTCAGGTAGCGATGTTTGTGGTTGTGCCATCCGCCTTAGTGCAAACCGTGCATCTGCCGCTAGACAAGCATTGGGAAGTCTATTTGCCAGTCGTATTTGGTTCTTTCTTCGTGATGCTATTCGCGATTATGCGAGGAGAACGTAGCGGCAAAATGAAGCAAGTTTTTATTGCTGCCATTGCTTTGCTGATGCTGGTGCAATTGGGCTTTTGGAGCTTCCTTGACCACGCTTGGATGCTGATTGCGATGTTGTTCGCTTTCTTTCTGGCCTTCAATATTTTGGAAGCGAGTCAGCCTTCCTTGGTTTCTCGTCTCGCGCCACCTTCAGCCAAGGGCGCGGCGCTCGGCGTGTATAACACTTTGCAAGCACTGGGCTTGGCCTGTGGTGGTTTTGTAGGTGGATGGATGAAGCAGCACATCAGCGCTAGTTCCGTCTTCATATTTACTGCAGTTTTATCCTTGATCTGGCTTATAATCGCAAGCCGGATGCCGGAATTGCCTAAGCGCGCCAGCAAACCGAATTCTGCCAATGCGAACGACGCAGCGTCTGCCGGTTAGTTAGCAAAGTCGGAAAAGTAGTAAGCAAAATTGTCCTCCTAAAAGGAAAGCATTTTTGATCTATTGAAACACGCGAGTTACGTTGATAAATTAGCGATAAAGGTAGCAATTCTTATAGAGTGGTAGCGCAAGGCATCAAAACGTAGCAATACACTAGTATTGCGAGGCTTTGTAACACAGCGATGACCTCTAAAATTAGATTGATATGTTATCGCATTGAGAGTAGGAGACATAAATATGGCATCACTAAATAAAGTTCTGATTATTGGCAATCTGGGACGTGATCCAGAAACCCGCTACATGCCAAGTGGCGATGCAATGACCACCATTGCAGTAGCAACCACAGAATCGTGGAAAGACAAACAAACCGGTGAAAAGAAAGAAGCGACCGAATGGCATCGCGTGACTTTCTTTGGCAAATTGGCCGAGATCGCAGGTCAATACCTGAAAAAAGGTTCACAGGTTTACATTGAAGGTAGCTTGCGTACTCGCAAATACACCGACAAAGACGGGGTAGAAAAATACGCAACCGACATTCGTGCCGACGAAATGAAAATGCTAGGCAGTCGCCAAGGCATGGGCGGCGGTGGCGGCGCCCCGATGGATGACGACGGCTACGGCGGCGCTCCAGCCCCACGTCAACAGCAACAATACAGCGCGCCCGTGCAGCAACCACGTCAAGCTCCAGCGCAACGTCCTGCACCGAACTTCTCCGATATGGATGATGATATTCCGTTCTGAAGCGTACCTTAGAATAGATAAGCATTAAGTACCAAATCTAAAACACCCCAATTCAACCCTGTGTTGAATTGGGGTGTTTTTTTATGGAACGTAAAAGAAGTTGCTTCGATTTAACTTGCACTTTTTCAGTTTGCCGCAAGAGTAATTCAAGTGATAAATCCCCTCACCTTCAAGGGGAGGGCTAGGGTGGGGATGGGTTTTGTGGACGAAATCTAGCAAGTAATCGGTATAAACAGAGCCAACTAAGTGGAATTCGGGTTTGCAGAGAGTTAAAACGAATTGGCTTTTCTTTTATGTTCGATTATCTTTGCGACTTGTTAAATTAAATCACGTTAGGCATGTCAAATGAGGCGGATGGCAGCACTCATTCGGTTGATCAAGGAAAACTATCCATACGACAAATTTTTTGAGTCAGTGGGCGAAACATTGCGTCTATCAAAACAGGCCCGCGCGTCTTATCGAGCCTATGACAAGGCGTTCGATTGTATGGATCAAGCGTCTTGGGAAAGACTGTCAAAGAAAGCCGTCGCGCACTTCCGGGATCATCGGAAAGGTCAACTCAAACAGGGATTTTTCAACCAACTAAACGAAGCCTTTGCCTATCAGTTCCTCCTCCGCCAGGGTTATACGCATGTCTCGGTCTTGCCGGAGGACGGCAAAACGACGCCAGACTTGTCATACCGTCACGGTAACGAGACAAGATACTGCGAAGTAAAGAGTATCGGTATTTCAGAGGCGCAGATCAATCGCCGGGAGGCTGAGGAGGGCTTTGACGGATCCATTTACTATGAGCTCAGCGTAGGATTTTTGCGCAAGCTCGACGCTGACTTGACGATGGCCTACAAGCAGATAACCAGCAAGGGATCTGATGGCATAGCCTTCATCGTCGTTATGAGCTTTGATGACTTCACGCTAAGTCACTATGAACGCTATCGAGTGCAAATCGAGCAGCAACTCTCTCAAACCGAGGTTCCAGAGGTTTACGTAAAGGTAGGCTTGTTGGGAGCTAGAATAATTCACAAGCGAGCGCGAAATATTGGTATCTCATCTAAGACTCAATGAGGCACGCGAATGTCTGACCGTCGGTTTAACGCCGATGCCAATATAGGCTAATTTCATGGCCAATGTTGGCCCCCTCCGCCCTTCGGCGCGGGTTAACCAAGGTGTCAACGCTGTATTTTTGCTCCATCAACGACAAAAAAACTCCCGAATACTGTAGAGAGACGTAATGTCTACAACTTGCTCGGATTCATCAAAAATTCCTTGCGGGGAAATATCACAAATTCAAACGAGTTAAGCCCAATTGCACCAACCGTGTCACTGAGCTAACCCTCGTCTGACGCTACCAAAACCTCATCAACCCTCAATCCCCAATCTTCAACAAATTATCACTAGGCGTCCGATCAATCCGCAAACGTCGTGGATCGATCTGCACATACTGCGGACGAACTTTACTGCGCAGTTGGATAGTATTGCGCGCCTGCTTGAGTGACTGCTTATTCAACAGAATTTGATCGCTCTCTTTCTTGATTGGAAATTCTGCGAACAAGGCGATTTCTATGTCGTCGTTGATGGTCTCTTGCTCTTCTGCCCCCGTCGTTTCATTGAGCACATATTTCAGCGCACTTAAATCGACTGTGGTTTCAAATTCGCCGTTCGCTAGTTGTACTGTTTTGGCATCGTGTACGGTGAAATCATGGAACACGATGCGCTTGAATAGATCGTCGATGATCTTGACTTGTGCCGCGTCTGCTTGTTGGTAAAACAGATTGAGTAAGTCTAAGGAAGTTGGCTTGCGTGGATAAGCAAAATTCTGGAGTAAATTGCGTAAGGCCAGATTGATTTTGTCTTCGCCAATTAAATGCATCAGCGCGTACATACTATGTTGCCCTTTGTTGTAATAGATATGCGGTTCCATGCCTACGCTGAACAATGGTCGTTCGGTGTTTTGGCTATACGGACGTTGGCGTAAATATCGATCTATTGCTTGATGTATCGCTTCTAAATTACTTGCTTCGCCTTGGTATTTCTTGCTCATGACGAGTTCTATGTATTTGCATAATACTTCGGTCAACATGGGGTAGCCGCCAACGTAATTTGGATCAACGGCAAATCCGAAAAAGTGGTGTGCAAACTCATGTGAAACACCATTCAATAATGGATTACTTTTTATGCCGCGATTATCTAAATTGAAGAAACGATTTTCTACACCCAAATACATACCCGGCTGCGCGCTACCGAATGATTGCGCTTTGGCGAAGTAAGGGAGTTCGACTACGCTATATTCTTTGTCGGTATACGGCTGTATATGCGTCGCAAAATAATCCATGGTTTGCGTCAAAGCTTCTAGCATTAAGGCATCATCTTTATCGTGCTTAGGGCTGCGATATAGTTGGATGTTCACATCCTTGTGTTGTGCTTTTGTGGTGTGAAAGTCGGCTGCAACGATGGCTAATTGCAATCCTACTTTTTGATGACTCTTGTAGTGAAAATAGCGGCGTCCTTCATCTTGCCATTCTCTTTGTAACTGACCAACCGTGACGACGGTTTGTTGGCTTGCGATGGGCATTGATAGCGTCGCTTCATAGGTCACATTATCGTCTTTGCTCAGTTGATCTTGCGCCGTCGGTGCCGCCAACTCGACCGCTGCCAAGCCATGTTTGAGTCGTTCTTGTTCATCACTAATCATATAGCGTTGATCAAAGCCAAATTGCGGCAACACGTCCTCTAGCTCGATATAGCTACCTCCTTGAGTGACCCAATGTTCGCCATCTAATTTGGTAAATGCATTATGCGTGACATCCAAAGTAAATGTGAGTTGTCTACTCTCCTGCGCCTGCATGGGGTGGTCTAAGACGAACCAATAAGTTTGATAAGCCGCATCATAAGACGCTTGTTTTGCACCTTGCAATTTGACACTGTGTTGAAGGTGAGCTTGCCTCAACACATTCACCATAATCTTATGAATGGTCTTTGATGTTTGATTGCGAATTTGTAACTGGCCTGTAGCTTGATAGGAACGTTGCTCGGGTTGAATATGCAATTCAACCTTGACACTTTCTATACTTGGTTGCGGCATGTTCTTGTATTGTTCGTAGCTCTTTTCGTAATGCGCCATCCAAGCCAACTTCTCTTTGGCGCTCATATAGCTATTGAAAACATTGGTTTGATAGAACACATAGCTACCCGTGCCGATAAAGCTGATGAGGACGCATAACAATAAGACGCGACTTGTCGAGGTCCACTTACGGCTTCCACCATTGCTTATCATATTGCTGAAAATACTGTAGTCGCCACGGCGCCAATAAAGTACAGAAAGCAGCGCGAATAAGCCGCCTAGCGATAGCCAATAGGCGCTAATCCAATGAAAGGCTTCATGGTGATAAATCGTATCCGCCATTTCTGAGTAATAGAATTTGGGAACATACGCGAATACCAACAAAGGATGTTTGATGCTGAAGGTTTTCCAGATGATGTTTAAACAAAATACGCCCATGCCCAATAGCAAACCGATCGCTTTGTTCTTTGCAAATCCCTGCAAAAATAGGCAAAACAAAGCCACCAACAAAATGGGAATGCCCGCGTAGTAATACAGCAGAACATACTGCGAAAGATTAATTTCATGCATGCCACGCTGTAGACCGAGAATCAGTTGGAACGCAATCGCGGTCAACACGCTGAGTGTGATGAAGCTAAACAAAATAGCCACCACATTACAGAGTTTCGCTAGATAAAAAGTGAGATTATTAGTCGGGCTAGCATCGATGATAGCGTGAAAATTCACGGCTCTATCATTCCAATAGAGTTCAACCGCGTACACAATCGCGATCAATTGTCCAAAGATGACTAAGGGTTCAATTAGTGATTCTAAAATCATTCCCGTAGTCGCATAGTAAGGCCGCCCACCATTGATAGGCCCGGTCAAGATTTCGCTCAGCAGATGCACCGCAGTGAAGACGATGGTGATGAGTGCCAACACCAAGAACACGCGACTTTTCGCCAGACTCAAGTATTCCAGTTTGAGTTTAGAAAACCAAATATCGATATGAAAATCTTCCAAGTTGTGGCGTGGATTCACCGCTTTGTATGACTGAATCGGTTCTGCAATCGTTGTTTCTGTAGCCTGCTTTTTCTTTGAATTTTCTTCGAATAATTTGAAAGAAAACTTTTGATAAGTGTAAGCAAACATCGCTGCACTGACGGCAAGCCACAGTAGACGATTGCTCAACAGGCTACCTGCCAACGTTGGTTCTAGTTGATTTCTTTGCGTGCTTGTCCAATAGGCGGACTGCTCAAAAAATGCGATTAGTCCGTAAGGCTCAAGTAAAGCAGAGAAGCCGTAGTTGCCTGCGGTAAGCGGAGAAGAATTGGCGAGGATAGGTGAGTTCCCTAAAACTGAACCGATGATATACAACACATAAACCACGATTGCTGCGACATACATGGCTAAGGTATTTTTAGTAAATATCGCAGTCGAAAATATAATGGAAACACAGAGCAAGACATTCGGCACGATGAAAATCGCGAAACTAGACAAGTAGTAAAACGGATTGAAATTACCTGCCTGTTTCGGATCAAGAAATAGGGCGGTCGTCATCATTGCCAACATCATGATTATCATCACCAATAAGCTCGCTAACATTAAGCCTAAGTAACGACTGACCAGATAAACAAATTTGTCGAGTGGCGTGGTGTAAATGAAGGATTCGAATTTATGCTGGCTATCTCTTAGCAATACCGGCGTCGCTAATACGCACACCAAAAAAATAATATTCGGGGAGATGAAGAGCAAGGTTTGCGTAATCGCGTACGAAGAATTGGCAAAGCTGCGTTGGGTCGTGATGAGTGCAGCTAGTGCAGAAAACAGCAAGACACCTAACCATAGTCCAGCTTGTTTGAGATAGATTTTGAATTCAAACTTGAGCAAGTTACCGAACATATTACCGAACATGTTGTGCTCCTTGCTCAAATTTTTTCAAGGTCGCAAAATACACATCTTCAAGGTTGGCGGACACCAGTTCGAAACCAATTTCTGGCTGGAATTCGCTTTGCACGAGTATCTGTGTTTGACCGACGACTAATCTCTCTGAGATAACATTGTATTTATCTCTGTATTGTTCAGTTTGATTGCGCGGCAGCAGCTTGCTCCAGATCGTGCCATCAATTTCTTGTATCAAATGGGCGGGTTTGCCTTGCAGCCTTACTTCTCCATTGATCAAAATCGCCATGTTAGGACAAAGTTGACTTACGTCTTCAACGATGTGGGTAGACAGAATGACGATCACGTTCTCGCTGATCTCGCATAATAAATTATGAAAGCGATTACGCTCTTGCGGATCGAGTCCGGCGGTGGGTTCATCTACGATGATCAATCGTGGCGAGCCAAGTAGCGCTTGCGCAATACCAAAACGTTGACGCATGCCGCCAGAATAAGAACTCACATCTTTCTTTCTAACGTCGTACAAATTCGTTTGGTGTAGCAATTGTTCGATTTGCGCCTTGCGTGCTTTATGGTCAACCACGCCTTTGAGTAGTGCGATGTGATCGAGCAAGTCATAGCAAGATACTTTGGGATAAACCCCGAATTCTTGCGGTAAATAGCCGAGGCAACTACGTAAGACATTCGGGTTCTGAATCACGTCTTTATTGTCAAAGCTGATTTGCCCATGACTGGCTTGTTGTAGCGTTGCGATGGTACGCATTAAGGTGGATTTGCCAGCGCCATTCGGGCCTAACAATCCAAATAAACCCGGTTCGATATCAAGCGAGATCGCCTTCAAGGCTTGCACGCCATTGTCATAGGTTTTTGAGAGATTACGTAGTGTGAGCATAATTAGAAATTCCGGCTGGTAGCACAAAAAGTATTGATCGATTTCATCATACTGCTAGTAAAATAAAAATAAATAAGCTAATGACGAACGACGCTTAAACCATGTCGAACAACCAATTCACCACTGTAGATCCTTGAAAACGCTCATCAAAATTAGTATTGCGAGTGGCATTTATGCCGCTCTTTTGTATGCCATCTATCGTCTCAATAATGCCGATTTATTGATGGTGTTTGTGACGCTATCATTGATGATTCCTATCGTTTATTTGATCGTCGATAAATACAAGCAAGCGCAAGTCATCGATCATTTACAGCAAGAAACCCTGAAGGCTGAATTGAATTTATTGAAGAGTCAAATTAATCCGCATTTCTTTTTCAATACATTGAATAACTTGTATGGCTTGGCGATTGCCAAATCGGATCTTGCACCAGAAGTCATACATAAGTTGGCGCAAATGATGCGCTTTACGATTTATGATGGACGCAAAGATAGCGTGAGTGTGAAGGAAGAAATCGCCTATCTCGAAAATTTTGTCGAACTCAATCAAATTCGTCAGCAGCATAGAATTGCGATTCGTTTTGATCAACAGATAGAAAACCCTGAGCAACGCATACCGCCCTTATTGTTTATCAATTTATTGGAGAATGCGTTTAAGCACGGTGTAGAGACCTTGAGCCTCGATCCCTTCATTGAATTTAGCTTACGCACGAATGCGAAGTCGATTGCATTTACGATAGAAAATAATTTTGATGCGCAGGTGCTAGAGAAAAATAAACGACAACGTGGGCAAGGTGGCTTAGGGACTGAGAACATAAAGCGACGACTCGCTTTGTTGTTCCCGAATAAGCATCAGTATCGTACCGAGCTTAGCGGTGACCGTTATCGAGCCGAAGTGAATATCGACTTAAGTTAGCAATTCTAAAATAAGGACTACAAAAGAACGACTATGGCTTTAAATTATCTGATTATCGATGATGAACCTATTGTGCATACATTGATTCGGCAATTTGCCGATACATTGGGAAGCTTGCACTTTGTCGGTAGCGCATTTCGTGCTGCGGATGCGCAGGTTTTGCTAGATACGCAAAAAGTGGATTTGATTTTCTTGGATGTTCAAATGCCTGCGCAAAGTGGTTTTGAATTTTTACAAAATCTGGTCGACCCGCCACACGTCATCGTTATTTCTGCACATAAGGATTACGCTTTAGAAAGCTATGAATATGCGATCACCGATTATCTGTTGAAGCCATTTAATTTACAGCGTTTTTCCCATGCGATTGAAAAGGTAGAAAAAGATATCGCCAAACAAGCAGTGCTGCTGCAAGCGCAGTCTGGTAGCACTTCGTCTATGGCAAAACATATTTTCATCAAGGACGACAAAAAGCAGCATCAGGTCGCACTCGATGCGCTTATTTATATTAAAGCGAATGGCAACTTCACCTCGGTCTATCATGCCGATGGCCATATCCTCAGTCAGATGAAAATTTCGGATTTTGAAAAGATTTTGCCGAAGGATAAATTTAGTCGCGTACATCGTTCTTATATCATCGCTCATCATGCGATTAGCTTAATCAGTGCAAATGAAATTGAACTAGGTAGCACGCTCATTCCGGTTGGTCGTGTATACAAAGAACATGTTTCTCGAATTTTAAAATTAGATAAAAATGCTAATTGAGTTGGTTGTTGGTATTTTGTGACACAGCATATTTTTCTTAAATCCTTATGTTTAAACGACTTCACCAATAATGTCATTTCTGTACCTTACTCAAACCAAAATTCCTCTTGATTTGAGTCTCCGCATTGACATATAGTTGGTTGAACCTATGTATGAGGTAGCGCGCATCTAGATCGATATGACCAATCCAACTATCCCCGTATTTTTACAAGGCGCTAATGATGCCGAATCGCTAGCTGCAAGTGATGCTTGTGGTGGTTGCCGAAGCGACAGTCCGTTTGAGATTGAGATTGAATTTGCCTACCAGCCTATCGTCGATTTTGCATCGCGAACTATTTTTGCGCACGAAGCTTTGGTACGTGGTCCAAACGGGGAATCTGCAGCGAGTGTTTTAGCGCAAGTGAATGATCGTAATCGCTATCGTTTTGATCAATTGTGTCGAGTAAAAGCTGTGCAGGGGGCGGCGCGCTTGGGTATGCAAGAATTTTTGTCGATCAATTTCTTACCTAATGCTGTATACAAACCAGAAGTGTGTATTCGAACCACTTTCGAGGCTGCGCGTGAACATAACTTCCCGATTGAGAAAATCATCTTTGAAGTAACCGAAGGCGAGCGCGTTCAAGATCGACCACATTTGGTGAATATCTTTAGACAGTATCGCAATTTCGGTTTTAGAACCGCGATCGACGATTTTGGTGCGGGTTATGCGGGTTTGAATTTACTGTCTGAATATCAGCCCGACATCATTAAGATTGATATGGATTTGGTGCGTGGTATTGATACCGATAAAGCGCGTCAAGCGATTGTAAGAGGGATCGCCACGATCTGCCGAGAATTGAACATTCAGATTTTGGCCGAAGGGATAGAAACACGCGCCGAGCGTGATTTTCTGTTTTCGATTGGCATCAAGTTGATGCAGGGCTACTGGTTTAGTCAGCCTGTTTTTAAAGGCTTGGGAGAGATACCCGCGACTGCTTGGGATTAAGCTTGTTGTCGGTCTAGTATTGTGCGAATCAGCGTAGATTGTCGCTTGAATTTCTTGCTTCAATCTGCGCTGATTCTATATCCACAATAACTATCTTTTTATACTCTTTGCGCTCTTAATTAGTCCCAAGATAGTCGCAGAGTTAGTAAGTCAAATTCAGTTGATAGACCGCAGTCGTACCACTGACTTCATTGCCAACAATGAGCAAGGGTTTGCTATTCGGTGACTTGTCTGCGGCGATCAAAGTTAAACCTTCTGGACCGCGATCACCTGTTAGTGCATTGCGGGTATTGAGGTAAGTTACATAACTAGGTGCGTTTGGATTGCTGACGTCATACACGATCACACCGCCAACACGTTCCATACCGATAAAGGCATAAGTCTTGTTACCAAAAGTACCGACTACCACGCCTTCAGGTTCAGGGCCTTTGCTGGCGCTGCGTCCATCAAGTGTATTGTTGTCATGGCTGGCATTGAACGCAACATTGTTGAGCGCTTTGGTACGTTGCTCCAGTTCATCGCCAGAATCGTAAACACGTACGATGTCGCTAGACCAGATCGAGAATGAACGTGCGCCAAAGGCATATAAATCAGTACAGAGTCCCGCTGCATTTTTACCTGCGCTGCCACCATTTGGTGTCGTGGTGATACGCAAGCGTCCGAGATTGGAATCAAATAACCAGTTAGCTGCATCGCTGCCGAATATTGCTGGATCTAAACCCAGTTTGCAATGCGTGGCTACGCGCGTTTCTTCATTAAATCCAGGCCAATCGGCGCGGGCATCACCTTCATTCGCGGTAATCAAATAAGTGCTTCCATTGATGGTGTAGCGCGCAATCGCGTCAGGTAAATACATGCCTTTTACTGGCTGCGGAACAATTTTAATTGCAGGCGTTCCGCTATTGGTGTTGGTACCGCCATCTTCATCACTTGCATCTAAACCAGCGCCAGCGACATTATGATTTTTAAATCCCAATGGCTTGATTGCGGTGACTTTTGCCGTTGCAATATCGACGATCGCAATCGCATTGTTTTCTTGCAGAGTCACATAAGCCGTTTTGTTATCCGCACTGATGGCGATGTATTCAGGTTCTATATCTTGCGCTGCATTCGCGCCAGGACCGTAGATGCGTACGCCACTGCTGCGTAGCTCGGCTTCTTTACCAATATAGGCTTTGAAGTCCGCTGTGCTAACAGTTGAAGTTCCGCTGCGATTGACTGTGATCACGCTGATTGAGCCTTCTGGATCGACCGAGTCGGCTAAGCCATAGCTATTTGGTTCGCCTTCATTGGCGACCAATAAGCTTTTTCCATCGGAGGTGAAAGTCAGCATATCGGGTAGAGCGCCGACTGTGACGGAGTGCAGCAGTTTCAAATCAGCTGCGTTGTAAAAGGCGACTACGCCAGGTGAAGTTTTTTGTTTTGCTTCGATTGCGAGTGCGACTAAGCCATCATGAACCGCCACACTGTTGACACCACCGCCAAGGCTGCTGACATTGATGGTGCTAATTAATTTCGGCGTAGTTGGGTTAGTTAAGTCGAGCACATCAACAGAACCATTAGCACCATTCACCACAAAGAGTCGCTTGCTGGCAGGATCAAACGCAGTGATCTCCGCAGCACCAAGTGCGACACCATCATAGCTGCCGATTTTCTCTAATGTCATGCTGACTGGCGTTGGTGCAACCGGAGTGGTGGTCTCTTTGACCTCATCGTTACTGCCGCCACAGCCGCTTAAGATAGAGATAGGAATGATGAGAGATGCCATTAAATGGCGTCGGCCAGATTTCAACATGAAGATCCTTCGTAAATTAAAAAATGAAATGAAAATGCACATAAGTACTTCAAATGAGTACTTCAAATCAGCACGCAAAAAAGTACGTAAAAAGTACCTTCGATAGGCGCGTCATTGCCGAACCTAAATTGCTGCTGATTGTTTCAAGTTTTGATGACGAGGATGTGACACGTACGACGATTGGTGATCGTGTTGTTTTGCTGCATGCTTAGTTGACTTGCAAAATAGCTAGATGGAACGCTCACGGTCGAAATCATTCAAGCGCTGATCACCTGTAAAACATTGCGCTAATTTACATGTAATCAGGATTTTTCGAATTTATTCGTCTCTACATTAAAGACGGTATCGGGGATGCGTAGGTGTGGTGCGATGGTATCAGGTGGATCTTCTGGTGCGATGCTGTTCATCCATAAGTCCATTTTGCTATTTGCCATTATGCCGCTATCGGCTTGTAGTTTGTCCTGATGATGTTGTTGCGCTCTTCTTTCTAAGCGGCGCAATTCTTCTTGTGCTGATACGGATTGATGATGCGAAGCGCGAGCCGATGCACTTTGCGTTTTAAGCACGCGTTCTTGTTTTTGTTTTTCGCTTGCTAATTTCGCTTCTTTTTCTTGTCGTGCTTTGATACGTTCTTGTGCGGCTTTGATTTCTGGCGTTTGCTTGAGTGAAGATTTTTTATCGGCACTCTTATCGATGCCTAAAAGTCTTTTGAAGAAGTTCATCGTTCATCCCTAAGTTTATTTTTCTTATGCATGGAAACTCGTGTGTTGAGTTCAATTGCATTATTTCAGTTTGGGTTAAAGCAGAAATTGTGCCTAAGTGCTACGCTTGTTTAATAAGCTAGGGATTTTTGTGATTATCTTTTACAAGATTTGAAGTGCTGAATTTGTTTGGATAGATAGTTTGTGATGAACTTATTTTATGTCTTGCTAGAAGTACGATAAGTCTGCAAATGAATACTGGTCTCGGTATTTTGTATCGCTTTAATCAAACGTATTCTTTCTAGTACGGATGAAAGTTCAGACAAATTAGCTGCGCGTAGACTGGCTAATAAATCCCAGCGACCATTTGTGTCGTGAATTTCTTCTATGCCCGGTTCGCCTAATAAGGAAGCAATAACCGCGCGGGTCTCATTCCCTTCGACGGCGATGCTGATCCATGCATGAATTTCGTTTTGTTGGGCATCGGGACGAAGACGTACCGTATAGCCGACGATGATGCCATCGTCTTCGAGTTTGGTGATGCGATTTGTAATCGTACCGCGTGATACTTTGAGCTTGTGTGCGAGGGTGGCGATGCTCATCCGCGCATCGGTGCGTAACAAGCTGATGAGTTGTTGATCTAGTGCGTCCATTTTGTGTATTTCGTCAAATAATGCTGTCATTTTGGCAGAAATTTGATGAATTTGGTACATTTCTGCTGATTCTGTTTAACATCGACATCCCGTAAGATGCTTCTATCAAAATTTTTTAAGAACTTACGCAAAGTTGTTGCAGCGAGATTCACCGAAATTAGTTGTTCATATTTTTAATGGTGAAGTGCTTAGTTTTCTCTCAGCTGGTTGTAGAAATTTTACGCAAGTTCTCATTAGTAAACCAAATAAACGGAGACCGATATGAGTAACCCAAACCACACTACACAATCCCAACAAGTCATTACACCACGTCGCGCCGTGACGCAATATTTAAGCGCTGAGCGCGTCGCAGAAATTATTCAAAAGCGCGGCATTGGCGCTTGTATTACTGGCGTAGCCTCTTACATCAACCAAGATTTTTTGCGTTGGAATTCTTTCGACAAATGTGCGCGTGTCGCGAACCATTCAGATGTGGGTGTTATCGAATTAATGCCAATCGCTGACGACAAATCGTATGCATTTAAATATGTGAATGGTCACCCAAGTAATTACCGTTTTAATTTACCAACCGTGATGGCATTTGGTGTTTTGGCGGATGTCGAAACAGGTGTGCCTGAATTGGTTAGCGAATTGACTTTGACAACCGCAATCCGCACTGCTGCGATGTCTGCAGTAGCAGCACGCGCATTAGCGCGTGACAATTGCAAAACGATGGCGATCATTGGCAATGGTGCACAAAGCGATTTCCAAGCATTAGCTTTCCACCATTTGCTTGGCGTCGAAATGTTCCATTTGTTTGATATTGATACTGCCGCCACGGATAAATTAGAAGCGAATTTGCGCAAAATGGGTTTGCAAACCAAACGTTTTGCTAGCACCAAAGAGGCAGTGAAAGGCGTGGATATTATTACCACGGTGACCGCAGATAAAACCAATGCGACGATCATCACACCCGATATGGTTGAGCCGGGTATGCATATCAATGGTGTTGGCGGCGATTGCCCAGGTAAGACAGAATTGCACGCAGATGTATTGCGCATGGGACCAGTTTTCTGCGAATTTGAGCCGCAATCGCGTATCGAGGGCGATATGCAGCAAATGCCTGCAGATTTTCCCGTCACTGAATTGTGGACAGTATTGTCGGGCAAAGTTGTGGGGCGTAGCAGTGCGGATCAAGTGACTATTTTTGACTCCGTTGGTTTTGCATTAGAAGACTACTCGGCATTGCGTTTTATGCGCGATGTCGCCGTTGAGATGGGCATGAGTGAAACCTTGTCCTTGATTCCAGCGATGGAAAATCCTAAGAACTTGTTCGGTTTTATTGGTGATCATGCCAATACTGCTCAAACAAGCAATCCTGTCAAACGTACAAGCCCGGCATTTGTGTCATAAGTGCCATAAGAAGAAGTGATTTAGTTACTTCAAAAAAGCAATAAAAGGCCTAGATTTGAAAAAAATCAGGCCTTTTTTGTATGGAAATGTGGATTTCGATAAAAATAATCGCGAATTTTTTAAAAAATCTCGAAACTTGTAAGTATTTGTGTCAACCGGACTGAAGTCGATCACGTTTTTTGCCTAACAGCAGCTTTGTCGAATCCAACAAGACAAAGACATTTAGGGAGTTGTCAAAATGATCTACGAAATTTTAGTTCGCCCATCCTACAATAAATTGATGACATCGGATCATCTGATTTGGGTGGAAAGCAATATGCCTACACGTTTCTTTGAGCAATGGTTGCGTGACCATGCTTTATTGGATGGCAGTGGACGCTCCCCTATCGTTCGTTGGGGTATCGTACAAACGCAACGTCCTGCGCATTTTCAATTGGCAACCCAAGAAACAGCCTTGACTGATCGTATCGCTGAATTAATGAGTGGTGCGACGCATTTAGCAGATATCCCTGCTGTGCGCGTTCCAGTTGCGGCGAAAGCACCTGTATTTTTAGCTGCTTGATCCGCTCGATACGAGTGTGCTTGCATCTAGCTTGCCTTGGTGCGAGCAGGTGCCTCTAGATTGTTGCATCCAACAAACTTCGTCATTCTCGATAAACCGAGCACGCTAGCTCAAGTAGTTTCCTGTTAAAAAAACAAAAAAACTGCCAACAAGTTTGGCAGTTTTTTATTTATCAATGAACACCAGCAAACACTAGTACACACTAAGGAATGATGGCCTAGCATCCTGAGTTAGTCAGAAGTCGAACATCCTATTGGTTTGCATTGAGCGCATTGAGATAATTCAGTTTGGCAGCGTACAAAGCATAGTCTTTTTGATTGATGCTATTTTGTTTCGCTAAATTCAGTTCTTTTTCAGCATCAGCTAATTCACCTAAGCGAAAGTGCGCCAAGCCCAGCCAGAAATGAAACTCATGATAATCAGGCGCGCGTTTTAGTTCTCTTTGAAACATCGCTTTCGCCGCGACATAATCATTCTTATTCATCGCCGCCAAACCTAACTGAAAGAAATGAAACGGTGGATGTGGTTGCAGATCCAATAGCCGTTGGCTTAATTGTTTGGCTTCCGCCACGCGATTAAGATTATTCAGTGTTTGCACCATGTTTGACATGGTTGCTAAACTTTTAGGGTTAAGGATTAATGCCGTGCTTAGCGTACGATAGGCTTGCTCGTGATAATTACGGTGCATGTAGATCACGCCTAGCGTGTTATAGGCAGCCGCAAACTGATCATCTGCCTGAATTGCCGCCCGCGCAAACCAATATGCTTGGTTGTAATCCTTGCGCACTAGCGCTTCCGCTGCGCGATTGTTCATGAACATGGCAACGATGGTATTTTCATCGATTTCTATCGAACGCAAATTGGCGGCTTCACCACGTTGCAAGAAATCGACCACCATGGTTTCTGGCCCAGTACTATCGTTATAGAGTTTTAGTCTTTTTTGTCCGAGCACGACGTTGACGTGTTCACTCGCAAAATAGAGTTCGCCGGCACGACTCCATTCCTCCTCCAGAAATACTTTTTGATAGCTGGTCGTTAATCCCATTGCCTTCGCGAACGCCGCGGTCATAATCACTAGGGATAAGCAATTGCCAGATCGAGACTCAAAGGTGTCAGAGGCATTACGGGTGTAACTGGCATCGTAACGTAATTGCAGTTTGCCCTCATCGTAGAGCGCCATATACAGAGCACGTTGGTCGCTGTGTATTCTTGATTGCTTACGGATTTCACGATCAAGAAATTGATGCATCGAGGGACTGAGCTGGAAGATACTCTCGGCACTGACAAGATCGGTAGGTGCCGCGAACAGCTCGTCATGGAACAGATTATCGTTGGTCAGTGCCACTGGCTTGGTCGCACATCCGCTGATCAGCAACAACTGGCTACAGCACAACACGATGCGTATCAAAATACTTCGCATAGACGCCCATCCAAATTCTTGTAATGAAGATTTGCAGAATAGCTTTTGATTCTGTTACTAGCAAGTTGTTCTTGATCTGGGATGGATGTATTGCGTTTATTCTTTACTTCTATTGATTAATTCACACAGCGGGGCGAGATCGACGTAACTCGAATGGCATTGTGATGCGCAGAATCTAGCATCGTTCTCGCCCATAGGATGTGCTTAGTAAGCTAGTGTGAATCGTTGCTTGAGGTGTTGCGGATACTCTAATTCATCCACCATCGCCACTGCATAGTCTTCTACCGAAATATGGCTCTTGCCGTCTGCGTCGGTAAGGAGTTGATCTTTGCCGAGGCGAAATTGAGCAGTGCGTTGCCCCGGTGCGATCACGCCTGCGGGGCTCAGCATAGTCCAGTTCAGTTCTGTCTCTGCGCGCAATAAATTCAAAGCTTGACGCGCACCTTCTGCAGTTGCTTTATAAGCAGCAGGAAATTCAGGTGTATCAATTAACTGCAAACCTGGTGCGATTTCGAGTGAACCAGCACCTCCAACTACCAGCAAACGCGGCACTTTGGCCGACTTACTTGCTTGAATAATATTCTTGATGCCAGATACATAGTAATCAAGTGTATTCGCTTGCGCATGCCCGCTAAATGCGCTGATCACCGCATCGAAATTGGCAAGCTGTGTGCACAAGCTCGTTAAATCTTGTACGTCGGTCGCTTCTACGCGCAAGTTTTCTTGTGCCGCTAATTTGGCGGGCTGGCTGACGAATGCCGTGACTTGATGTCCGCGGCTAAGTAATTCTTGGCGTAATGCGGAACCGATAAAGCCTGACGCGCCGATGAGTGCGATATTCATGATGAAGTCCTTGTTAAGTTGTAGATGTTAAGACGTAGATGTATGGAGAATTTGTGCTTGTCTGTATTACAGAACTCAGCATGAAACGCAGTATGGGCGAATTAATTGACTAGATAAACCACCAAATCTACAATTCATTGTTCTCATATTCTTATCAATAGAGATTCGATTTTGAGATATGAAGCAGATGAATTGACTTCTGTCGTTGCAATCTCCATAGAAGCAAGTATTCAATCCACGAATAAATCACAAAGACGGAGCCATCATGCCGACTCTCGATCAAATTGATCTCAATGCACTTGGGATTTTCGACGCGGTGGTCGAAGCAGGGAGCTTTACCGCAGCGGCACACCGATTGAATGTGGCGAAGGCGAAGATCAGCGTGCAAATTGCACGTCTAGAACAGCAATTGGGCACCGCTTTATTCACCCGCACCACGCGACGATTGAGTTTGACTGATGCTGGGCGTCAATTGCATGAGCAATGCCAACCAGCTTTATTAGGGTTGCAAGATGCTATCTTACAAGTGGGGGCGGCGAATAAAGCCCTGACTGGGGTGTTAAGAATTGCCACCAGCGTGATGCATGCCAGTCAATCCTTGGCACCTTCAGTGGCACGCTTTGCTGCCTTACATCCCGATTTGCGTATTGATTTGCGCAGTAACGACCGCATTAGTGATCTAGTCACTGATGGCATCGATTTATCGTTTCGTATGGGCTGGCTACGTGATTCGTCACAGCGGGCGATCAAGTTGAGTGAGTTTGATCAAATCTTGCTAGCGGCACCTGCCTATTTGAAAAAACATGGGCATCCTCAATTGCCACAAGACTTGCGTAATCATGCCTGGATTGCTTTAAACCTTTTGCCCACGCCATTAACTTGGCAGTTCAGTCATATTGATGGTGAGATGCAGACGGTACATATGCGGTCCCGCTTACAAGTTGATGCACCAAGTAGTTTATTGGCTTTGCTGCAGCAAGGTGCGGGGATTTCGGTGATGGATTCGATGAGTGCAAAATCAGAAATGCAGAGTGGGAAGTTACAACACTTACTGCCCGAATGGCGACTGCCATCCGGTGGCATTTATGCAGTGCTACCACCGGGTCGTCATGTGCCGCACAAGGTGAGAGCATTTATTGATTTCTATCGGGCGCAATTACAAGACTACGCAGCAAATTAGCACCCGCCCGAATTTTTGAAAAAGTGATGCTCTCTACGCCTGCACTCTGTGAGGCAGAGATGTGATCTTTCTCGTCTTCACCACGTCCCTGCCTCGCTTTGGTGCTTAGTGCTCAGCCTCACTTTCTAGCGCGTATGCTCAAGTCGTTTATGTTTCAATGAGGACCAAAACGACGCCACGATGAATGCAACGCCAATCAATCCGGTAAAGATTTCTGGAATATGAAATTTCATACTCGCAAACATGATTAAGGCCAAAATGCCAATCGCATAATGTGCACCATGTTCAAGATAAACATACTCTTCGAGCGTGCCTTGGCGCACTAAATACACAGTCATTGAACGCACAAACAAAGCGCCGATTGCAAGACCCAACATAATAATGACCACGTCGCTGGTGATAGCAAATGCACCTATCACGCCATCAAATGAAAATGAGGCGTCAAGCACTTCTAAATACAAAAAGCCGCCAATGCCGCCAGTTTTAACAACCGCGCCGACATTGACATCCGTTGCTTCTTCTTTTTCTAGCAAGCTGCTGATGAAGTCAACACCAACGTACACGATGATGCCCCACACGCCAGATAATAAGACAGCATATTGTTGTGACGCTTCGACCAAACTGACGCTACCAACCACGACGCCAAGTGCAATCAACACAGGGATGGAACTGATACGACCAAAGCTGGCGATTTTGGCTTCGACATTGCCAAGCCAGTGCATTTCTTTTTCATCATCCAATAAGAAATTGAGAAATACCAGCAATAAGAAAACACCACCAAAAGCAGCTACTTCAGCATGATGATTAATTAGATGTGTGGAGAATTCCTTAGGATTGTCGATCGCCAAGTTCCAAACTTCAGCCAATCCCAAATCTGCCGCAACGGCTACGATCACCAGAGGGAAAACCAAGCGCATACCAAATACCGCGATGATAATACCCACTGTTAAAAATAGAGTTTGCCAAAATGCATCCCAATTCTTTAAGACAGAAGCATTGACGACGGCATTATCAAATGACAGCGAGATTTCTAATATCGCCAAAATCATCGCAATACCAAGCGCACTGGCTGCCGCAGTCACACCGCCATGGGTGTAACCCCAATAGGTTGCGATGCCTAAGCAAATCAGAGAAATAAGAATAGATAATCGAAAATGTTGCATACTTGTTTAGTCCAAATAGAAAAGTCCGACGCATGTGAGGTCGGACAGAAAATGAACTGCGAGAGTGCCACACAATGGGATGCTGGTGCAAGCTGTAATCAACCGATGGTGGGATAAAAAAGCAGAATTTGACTTAGAAGTTTAATCATTAGAAGTTTAATCAGTAAGCGCGGCCTCGCGCACGAACTGCTTTAGTTGAGGTATGCAAGACCCGCAATTGGTACCACAAGCTAAAGCTTGTTGTAACTGACTAAGTCGCTGTTTCTCATCTCCGTTATGCAAGCTTAGCGAATGTTTGATTTGTTGCGCCTTGATATTGAAACATGTACACACGACTTGATTATCTTGTTGGCCACCAGAGACCTTGCTCACGGCAGGCTGAGATCGGGCGAGCAAGGTGGGTGTAATCGTTAGCGCTTCTTCATCTAATAGCAATTGTTTGAGCCAATTTTCTGCTGCAATATCGCCTGCTAAAGAAAAACCCGCGATACATTTTTGGGGAAGTGTAGTTTGTTTCGTCTCAATTAAAATTTTGCGCCCAGTCCCACGTTTGATATCGTCGTATTGCAACACAAACTCGCCATGCAAGCCAAGTAGGCGTTCAATCGCGTGTATAACCTCCGCTGCAACCGCAATGCTATGCGCAGCACGAAATAATAGACCTTGACGCTCGCGTCCAAATAGCACGCAACTCGCGTAAGTGAAGTGAGGATAATAGCGGCGCAGCGTTTGTTGTACATTGAAGATCTGTGAGGAATCAACCCAAGCACAGGCGAGGAATTGCCATGCCAAGTCAATTTTGCTGATTTTGACCGCACTGTGTTTTAGCTCTGGCTGTTTAGAAATAGGATCAAAGCGCGGATTACATAAGCTATTCACACCGAATAGGGCTTGATTCGCTTGGCAACCCGAGACAAACTCTTCACCCCAATGCATGGCGATAAAGCTCTGCCCAGCCTTGAGTTGCGCACTCGCTTTTGCGATCAGGATTTGTGTCCCTCGTTGATTACTGACTTCGACAAGATCACCATCATTGATGAAGCTGCGTTGCATATCTTGAGTTGCCATTTCTATGCAAGGCTCAGGCGCATGGGCATACAGTTGCGCGACCAAACCGGTGCGACTCATGCCATGCCACTGATCACGCAAGCGTCCAGTATTTAAAGCAAATGGGTGTCGTGGTGTGATTTTTTCAGCAGGTGCTACATAGCTGCAATTGATAAAGCGTGCTTTACCACTTGTATTGGCGAATTGATGGTCTTGATATAGACGATTTTTGCCTTTGGTGGCACCAGCAGGGAAGGGCCATTGTTGCGGCCCATGATTTTCTAGGAATGTATAAGACAAACCATTGATGTCGAGATCCCGTCCCGCAGTGCTGTCACGGTGTTCATTCCAAATCGTCTCAGGATGGTCGTAAGCAAAATCGGGTTTTGTTTTATTTAATTTTCGTCCCAATTTTTGTGCGAACTGTGTGGCAATTTGCCAGTCGTGGCGGGCTTCCCCGATGGCTGGTAACGCAGCACGTACGCGAGAGATTCTACGTTCAGAGTTGGTTACGGTACCGGACTTTTCTGACCAGGTCGAAGCAGGCAAAAGTACATCTGCATACGCTACCGTCGCGGTGTTGTGATATGCCTCTTGCACAATCACCAGCTCTGCTTTTTCTAATGCTGCGCGTATTAAATTTTGATCCGGCATCGATTGCGCTGGATTGGTACAGACGATCCAAATAATTTTGATCTTACCTGTACGCACGGCTTCAAACATCTCCACCGCAGTTTTGCCAGCTTGTTCGGGAACCTCAGGTATTTCCCACATGGCGGCAACTTCAGCACGATGTTCAGGATTGTTCAAATCGCGATGTGCTGACAGTAAATTTGCCATACCACCTACTTCACGACCGCCCATCGCATTTGGCTGTCCAGTTAAAGAAAAAGGACCAGCACCGGGTTTGCCGATTTGCCCAGTCGCCAGATGCAGATTAATCAAGGCGCTATTTTTTGCAGTACCTGCGCTCGATTGATTTAGGCCTTGGCAATACAGCGATAATGCCGCTTTGCTTTGCCCAAACCAACGCGCCGCTTGAATCAAATCTTTTTCAGCGATGCCGCAAATTTGCGCAGTAAATGCGGGCGTGAAATCACGCACTGTTTGTTTGAGTTCAGCAAAACCTTCAGTATGTTCTGCGATAAATTGGGTATCGATTAAATCTTCCCACAAACATAAATGCAGCATGCCGTGAAACAGCGCCACATCAGTGCCGGGTAAAATCGCCAGATGCAAATCAGCGTCTCGAGCGGTATCGGTACGACGCGGATCAACCACGATTACTTTGAGAGTGGGATTGTTCTCACGCGCCTGTTCTATGCGGCGATATAAAATTGGATGAGCATAAGCGGTATTCGAGCCAGCGATAAAAATTAAGTCCGCTAGTTCGATATCTTCATAACTGCAAGGCGGCGCATCGGCACCCAAACTTTGCTTATAACCAGCGACTGCGCTTGACATGCAAAGCCGTGAATTACTGTCGATGTTATTGGTACCGATCAAGCCTTTTGCTAGTTTGTTGAAGACGTAATAATCCTCGGTCAGTAATTGACCGGAGATGTAGAAGCCGATGCTGTCTACACCGTGCGTTTGTATGCAATCTGCGAATTTATCTGCCAACGTTTCTAAGCAAACATCCCAATTCACACGCTGTCTTTCTTGATTGCGTGCAGTGCGCATTTCGGGATACAGTGCGCGTACCTGTTGTTGCAATAGTGGCTGAGCCGTCAAATGTAAATTACTACCCTTGCTGCACAACTTCCCAAAATTCGCAGGATGCGCCGGATCACCACGCACCCCGATAACTTGAGCGCCATCGGATTCGATGATCACACCGCAACCAACGCCGCAATAACAACAGGTAGATTTAGTTTCTAGCATCGTATTTAACCTTGATCGTAGGCGTTGATTGGCGTTAAGAATCGATCGCTAACGTGAGTAATTCCTGCGTACATAAATACACTTGATCGGCTTCCACTTTGACACTAAATTTTTGCGTGCAACCTTCGTCAGGCGAGACGGCGCAACCAGTCGGTAATTCGATATTCCAGTTGTGCAAAGGGCAGGCGACTTTTTCACCGAAGACGATGCCTTGCGATAAGGGGCCGCCTTTGTGCGGACATTTGTCCAATAATGCGAAGACTTTGTCTTCCTTGTTTCTGAAGATAGCGACATCGGTTTGCGCTGGACGTTTGACTACGCGCGCACCGAGTACAGGAATGTCGTCTATGCGACAGATGATTTGCCATTCTTTGGACATAGGTTTTCCTTTTCAATCAAAGATTTTTATGCACCAGCATCTACCTAAACTTGAGTTTCGATTAATGCTCCTTCCCCTTCAAGGGGAAGGTTGGGATGGGGATGGGTTACCACAATTGAGCGCTATCAGCTTTCTTCATTCAACCTATCCCCACCCTAGCCCGTCCACTGCGCTGCAATCATGCAGCTTAGAATCGGTCAGACGAAGAAACAGGTTTTTTCGTCTGACCGATTCCCCTTGAAGGGGAGGGGACTTTCATCGAACTTCAAATTTTTGTAGAAGCTCTTATCTAGAGTGCTGTTTAGGTGAGAAATCGGGTGTTAATAATCCTAGCCCGACAAGCGCTCAAACTGCCGCGTATCCACTTGCGCCTTCTCCGGTTCATGCCAAGGATCCGCTTCACCTTCCAGCGAGAACAGCAAGCGTTGATACAGTTCTTTACGTCGCGCAGCATTTTCTAAAATTTGTTGTTTGACGTAATCAAGGCCAACGCGGGCGATGTAGTGCACAGTACGTTCTAAGTACCAACCTTCTTCGCGATACAGTTGTAGAAATGCGCCTGTATATTCCATGACTTCTTGGTGGGTCTTGAGCTTGACTAAGAATTGAGCGACTTCCGTTTTGATGCCACCATTCCCGCCCACATACACTTCCCAACCAGAGTCGACGCCGATCACACCAACGTCTTTAATTCCGGCTTCAGCACAATTACGCGGGCAACCCGATACTGCGAGTTTGACTTTGTGTGGCGCGTACATGCGTGCCAATTCGCGTTCTAATTGTTGCCCCATCAACGTCGAATTTTGCGTGCCAAAGCGGCACCATTCGCTGCCCACGCAAGTCTTCACCGTGCGCAACCCTTTGGCATAGGCGAGGCCGGATGGCATGCCCAGATCTTGCCAAACTGCGCGTAAGTCTTCCTTCTTCACGCCGAGTAAATCGATACGCTGACCGCCAGTGACTTTGACGGTGGGGATCTTAAATTTGTCGACGACGTCGGCAATCCTACGTAACTCGGAAGCATTGGTTTCGCCACCCCACATACGCGGAATGACCGAGTAAGTCCCATCTTTTTGGATATTTGCATGGGAGCGCTCGTTGATGTAGCGCGATTGCGGATCATCCACTGCTTCTTTCGGCCAAGTTGAAATGAGATAGTAATTCAAAGCAGGGCGGCAACTGGCGCAACCATTCGGCGTGCGCCATTCCATGAATTGTTGAACCGCTGCCACGGTCAATAAATGATTGGCTTTGATCGCTTCACGCACTGCATGATGCGAGTGGTCGGTACATGAGCACATGGCCTTGGCTTTCGGTGTAGCTGAATAATCGCCACCTGCTGTGAACATAATGATTTGTTCGACCAAGCCTGTGCACGAACCGCAGGATGCCGAAGCCTTGGTGTGTTTGCGTACATCTTCTAAGGTAAATAATCCCTTTTCTTTAATCGCTTTGACGATCGTCCCTTTGCATACGCCATTGCAACCGCAGACTTCAGCATTGTCTGGCATCGCTGCGGCTTTGGTGTGACCTTCATGGCCAACGTCGCCAGTATTTGATTCCCCGAACATCAGCGAATCACGTATCTCGGCGATGTTTTTACCCTCTCGTAGCAATTTGAAATACCAACTGCCATCGACGGTGTCACCATACAGACAAGCGCCGATGAGTTTGTCGTCTTTCAGCACGAGTTTTTTGTAGACGCCGCCGATAGGATCAGACAAGATAATTTCTTCGGTATCTTTACCGCCGGAGAAATCACCAGCCGAAAAAAGATCAATGCCGGTCACTTTGAGTTTGGTCGAGGTGACTGATCCTTGATAACGACCAATGCCAAAATTTGCCAAATGATTTGCGCAAACTTTTGCCATCTCGAATAAAGGTGCGACCAAGCCATACACTGTGCCGCGATGATTTACGCATTCGCCGACCGCATAAATACGCGGGTCATAAGTTTGCATGGTGTCGTTCACAATCAAACCGCGATTGCAATACAGCCCGGCGGATTCTGCTAAGGTAGTATTCGGGCGAATGCCCACTGCCATGACGACTAGCTGCGTAGGAATTTCTAAACCATCAGAAAAACGAATGGCTTTGACGTGACCGTTTTCATCACCGAGCAGGGCTTCGGTATTTTTTTCCAATAGAAAATTGAGCCCGCGATCTTCTAAGGATTTTTGCAGCATCTTGCCAGCCGTTACATCGAGCTGCCTATCCATCAGCCATGCGGGTAAATGTACAACTGATACGTTCATGCCGCGCATCTTTAAACCATTCGCGGCTTCTAGACCGAGTAGTCCGCCACCGATGACAACCGCATGGGTATGCTCTGCCGCTGCAGCGATCATGGCATTGGTATCGTGGATGTCGCGATAGGCAATCACGCCTTGTAAATCTTTGCCCGGCACGGGCAACATGAATGGTGTAGAGCCGGTGGCGATCAGTAGTCGATCGTACTCGGTTTCCATACCGTTTTCGGCGATCACGACGCGTTTATAACGATCAATTTTGACGATCTTTTTTCCCAGATGGAGATTGATATTATTCTCTGCATACCAGTCGACATCATTGAGCATAATGTCTTTGATCGTCTGTTCGCCTGCCAATACGGGCGACAACAAAATGCGATTGTAGTTGGCATAAGGTT
The DNA here is from genome assembly GCF_014652415.1 of Affinundibacterium macrobrachii. Taxonomy (GTDB): domain Bacteria; phylum Pseudomonadota; class Gammaproteobacteria; order Burkholderiales; family Burkholderiaceae_D; genus Undibacterium; species Undibacterium macrobrachii. The sequence goes on along the minus strand of NZ_BMYT01000003.1, from coordinate 633,552 downwards.
CTGCGCCAAAGACCGTGATGTCGTACAAATCCGGCGAAATTTTCAGCAATTCTTCTAAGGTGCGCACACCTGCCATTCCATTGCCGACCATGACGAGTTTGAGTTTTTTCATGATGTTTTCTCTTGGTAATTCGGGTCTAGTGTGACTGGTTTAAGCGACTTCTTTGCTAGGATGCGATTGGCGGTGATATAAAAACTCCAGCACCGCGCTGCGATATTTCGCATATTGCGCATCGTTGGCTAGCGCGACCCGTTCACGTGGTCGTGCTAATTCCACCGATAGCACTTCTCCGATAGTCGCGGCTGGGCCGTTGGTAAGCATCACGATTTTGTCAGACAGGAGTACAGCTTCATCGACATCATGCGTGACCATCACCACCGTCGATTGCGTCTTGGCGACGATCTTGAGTAACTCATCTTGAAGGTGCGCGCGCGTCAGTGCATCGAGTGCGCCGAAAGGCTCATCCATTAATAGAACTTTCGGTTCGATGGCGAGCGCGCGAGCGATGCCAACGCGTTGTTTCATGCCCCCCGAGATTTCATGTGGGCGCTTTTTATCCGCCGCAGTCAAACCCACCAGTGCCAAGGCATTGCGGGTGCGATTGATTAATTCCGCTTTATTTTCTGTGGCCGCGAATACGCGTTCCACTGCTAAATAGACGTTTTCAAAACAGGTGAGCCAAGGCAGCAGCGAATGATTTTGAAACACCACACCGCGTTCTGGCGACGGACCAGCGATTTCACGATTCGCGCATAACAGCGCACCAGAAGTCGCGCTGGTTAAGCCCGCAATCAAATTGAGTAAAGTGGATTTGCCGCAACCAGAGTGACCAATCAGGCTAATGAATTCACCTCTCGCAATCCGCAAATTGATATCGCGTAACGCATGAAAACTGCCCTTCTTGGTGTCGAAACGCATATCTACATGTTGGACTTCGATATACTTTTTATCGTTTGCTTCGGCAGTGTTTAGCTTTTCCATATTCACGCTCCTGTTTCTTCATAGGTGACCGCACGTGCCATCGCCACCAGTGCTTGTTCTAATAGCAGGCCGACGAATCCAATCACCACAATTGCAATAATGATGTGCGGTACGTTTAAGTTATTCCACTCATCCCACACCCAGAAGCCGATACCGACGCCACCGGTGAGCATCTCTGCTGCCACGATTACCAACCACGCGGTGCCAATTGCCAGACGCACGCCCGTCAACATATATGGTAGGACGCTAGGTAATAAAATCCGCGTCAGAATCTTCCATTCAGACAGATTTAAAACGCGTGCGACATTCATATAATCTTGCGGTACGCGTTGCACACCGATGGCGGTATTGATGACCATAGGCCAAATCGAGCAAATAAAAATCGACCAAATCGCTGCTGGATGCGCGGCTTTGAATACCAACAAGCCTATCGGCAACCACGCCAAGGGTGAGACCGGTTTGAGCAAGCTAATAATCGGATTAAACATGCCCGCCATAAAACTAAAGCGACCAATCATGAAACCAAGTGGAATGCCAATCACAGCGGCAAGACCAAAGCCGACCGCGACGCGTTTTAAGGACGCATAGATATTCCACCCTATGCCTTGATCATTCGGACCATTTTGATAGAAGGGATCAGAAAATAATTTGATGGCTTCTTGCAGAGTCAGCAAAGGTGAGGGCAGCGAGGTATTTTTCTCTGCAATAATTGCCCAAATCAACACCAGCATTGCTAAGCCCAGAAATTGCGGTAAGAGCTTGAAAGCGAGCGTTTTGAGCTTGATTGTAAGACTAGCGAATACAGAGGGCTTGGCCATCATTGTGTCCTTCTTGATTACTTGTATGCTTGCCGTTGCAGTTTTGGTTTTTTCCGGCGGGTTGTTGTCAGCACTAGCTGAATCGGTTGCCGAATAAGTTGAAAGCAGAGTAGTCATCGCTAATCCTTAGACTTTGATCTTAAATGCGGCGGCATAGGCTGCAGGGTTTTGTCCGTCCCATACTGTGCCGTCGATGAGCTTGCTCTTACGCATAGGATCTTTCGGTACGTTGACTTTCGCCAGCGTTGCACCATCTTTGTAAATGTCGATACGATTGACGGCTTTTGCCACCCCCAGATAATCTGGATCTGTTTTGAGTAAGCCCCAACGCTTGTGCTGGGTTAAGAACCACATACCGTCTGATAAGTAAGGAAAATTCACCGCACCATCATTGAAGAATTTCATGTAGTGAGGATCATCCCAAGTCTTGCCTAAACCATTTTGATAGCGTCCCAAAATGCGTTGATTAATCACATCAACAGAAGTGTTGACATAGGATTTCTCAGCGATGATTTCTGCCATCTTTTGTTTATTCATGAGCGAGGCATCTATCCAACGACTCGCATCGAGAATCGCCGCGATCAAGGCGCGTGCGGTGTTGGGATATTTTTGCGAAAATTCTGCGGTGCATCCTAAGACTTTCTCAGGATGATCGCGCCAAATATCTTGCGTGGTCGCAGCAGTAATACCGATGCCATCTGCCACCGCACGGTGATTCCAAGGCTCACCAACGCAATAGCCGTCCATATTATCGACCCGCATATTCGCCACCATTTGTGGCGGTGGTACGGTGATCACTTTCGCGTCTTTCATCGGGTTGATACCGTGTGCCGCTAACCAGTAATACAACCACATTGCGTGGGTGCCAGTAGGGAAGGTTTGCGCGAATGTGTACTCCCGCTTTTCACGCGCCATGAGTTTTGCAAGACCTGCGCCATCAACGGCGCCTTTGTCAGCTAGCTTTTTCGATAACGTGATCGCTTGACCATTATTGTTGAGCGTCATCAGGATATTCATATCCTTCTTGGGGCCACCGATGCCGAGTTGTACTCCATACACGAGACCGTATAAAACGTGCGCTGCATCGAGTTCGCCATTGACCAATTTATCGCGTACGCTGGCCCAAGAGGATTCTTTGCTGGGCACGATTTTGATGCCATATTTTTTATCGAAACCCATCACGGCAGCGATCACCACCGAGGCGCAATCGGTGAGCGGAATGAAACCGATTTTGACTTCTTCTTTTTCAGGCTTGTCTGAGCCCGCTGCCCACGCAGTGCTGGCCGCTCCCATCGAACTTAGGCCTAACATGCTGCTTGCTCCAAGACCGACCACGCTGCTGGCGCTTTGTATAAATTCACGGCGAGTTTGATTTTTGGCTGAGAGTTCGGTCTTGCGTTCTGTGGCAAAGTTTTCATTGAGAGCACCTGTTTCATTCGGTTTGAGGATGGACTTATTTTGCTTATGCATGATCAGACTCCAGCGTGATGGTATTCAAATGATAAATTTCAAAGTCAGAACGAAAAAAGGCGTCTTACTACCGCACTCATTGGAGTAGGTAGGAAGACGCCTTTGTCTTGTGAAAATTGCCGCCGTTGGCAAGTTTTCGTGGTGTACCAAAACGGTACTTAAGCTTTTCTTTGCAAGTTGTGTGCCAACTGGTTCTGTCGGAGTTTCAGCTTAAAAGGGTGCTGTTGATAAGATTTTTACTATCTTACTGCACTGCTTTGGATGCCAACTTGGTGCATTGCACCAAACTGTGTCACCGCTTATCCCAATAAATCAGCGACATCTAAGATACGCTGTGCGAGCTCAACTAGTTTCAGATTTTTTTCCATCGCTTGTTTTCGCAGGCGTTGATAGGCATCGTTTTCACTGAGTTGATGGCGTGCCATCAGCAAGCCTTTGGCACGTTCTATGGTCTTGCGTTCTGCTAGTTTATTTTTGGTATCGTGCAGTTCTGTACGTAATTTTTGGTCAGCTTGAAATCTCGCAACAGCGACTTCTAGCACAGGTTTGACACGCTCGACTTGCAGCCCTGCGACGACGTAAGCCGAGACGCCGACTGCCATTGCGGACGCCAATTGTGAGGGATTGTCCTCTTCGGTAAATAAGACGATAGGGCGCGGCGCATCACGACTGACTAGCACCAATTCTTCCAATACATCGCGTGCATCGGACTCGGCATCAATAATGATCATATCGGGTTGCAACTGGGTTAAGCGATCAACCAAGTACATATCGCCGGGGATCGAGGCGATGATGTTATAACCCGCTTGTAACAAGCCTATACGCAAATCGCGCGAGCGCGTCATTTGTCTTTGTAATGCGATCGCATCTTGATCGTGTTGCCCAGATGCTGACGTTATCGTATTAATGACGACTATTTTTAAACTTGAAGCATGCAGATCAGACAAGTATGACTCCAAAGATGGATCGAGACGACACATTTAAAACGAGATATGCAAAGTTTGATGCAATATTCGCGCCAACTTAACTTGAGTATCTTCGCGCTTTGAGTAAGGTTCAAAAGTTTAGGTATATCGATTTGCTCATATGTACATTGCAAGCTCAATGCGGCATCACTTCAAGCTCACTCCAAGCTCACAGCAAACACATCGTTTTATCACATAGGTTTTCTATAGTTCCTGCCTATTTCTCTTAAAGGTGCTTTATGAAAACAAAGATACTATTGATTGTGCCGCCACTAGCAGAACTTGGTCAGCGCTTGTTAACATCGACAGCGTCGAATCAAGAAAGTATGTTGCTTGGCACGTGGCGAGATTCTGCCTATGTAGTTGAGTGTTTGGATGCAGAGAAGGCACGATTAACGCTGTTTGATATCGTGCGTGAAACGCGTAGACGCGCTCCGCACTATGTGTGGATAAATCGACCCGAGGTTGGCACTGTGAGTGCATTAACTTTTATATTAATTGCTATGTTAAGAGCGGCTTTGCCGAGTATGCCTATCCTTTACGAGGAGGATGTCTTTGGCGCTGATGTTGACCCATGGCGAGCATTTTCTACTACAATGTCCCCAATTAAATCGGCTTTGCAAAACACTCATCATGGCAAGACTTCCGCGTCTGGTAATTCCACATCAGGCTCATCACATTACCCAAGCTGGTATCGATAATAAAATCATTTTTGTCGATACTGCAGATTATCAAGTTTTTTTAGATTGGCTCAAGTCAGGGGCGAAACAATTCGCGGTGCAAGTACATGCCTACACCATATTGCCGAATCGCTTTCATTTATTAGTAACGCCCACTGACGAACTTGGCTTGGGAAAATTGATGCAGTGGTTAGGAAGATATTACGTGCCTTACTTTAATGCGAAGTATCAGCGTAGTGGTTTCCTGTGGCAGGGTAGATTTAAGGCGACGGTGCTGGAATCAAGCCAATACTTTTTGCCCTGTTGTGTCATGTTAGAAGAGATGGCGGTTCGTCAGCATTTGGTGCAAGAGCCGAGCAGTTATTGGTGGTCGAGCTGCCAGCATCATTTGGGGATGCGTACTGATCCATTGTTGGCCGATCATGCGATGTATTGGGGCTTGGGGAATACGCCATTTCAACGCGAAGCAGCCTACCGTCAATTGCTTGAGAATGGTTTGTCGTCAACACTTTTGCAAGCGATTAATGATGCGACGAATAAAGCATGGGTTCTCGGTTCTGCCACCTTCAAGGCAGAAATGGCTAAACTAACTGAACGGCGCGTTGAACCGGTATCTCGAGGACGTCCTAGAAAGAACGCAGTGATTTCGACATCAAGCTGATTCGCGATTGCTAGAGAAGCTATCAGCGAGAGACGCTTACGCCTCTGCTGGTGCAAGAGGCGTAGATACGCTAGCGAGTCACTCACACATACTTATTCGCCGACTAATTGCACCGCGTCGATTGTTTTGTAACCGCGTTCTAAGTTATTCGCTATCGTGACTTTAACCGCTTTCACTTTGTAATCGGTTTTGTCAAAGCTTCGTACGAACCAAGTACGGTTGCCGCGGCGATCCGCTTTTTGGTCGCTAATGCCGTCCCAAACGGTATTCCATTTTCCATCAATGCTTTGCAATTCGATTTTGTTAATCGATTCAACGCCTTTGCCATCATCAAAGACAATCCGTACTTCAGTCGCCGCGACGGGTTTGTCGTAATTGACTTCTAGCCAGTCAAAACCAATATCTTGACGACCGTTGGTCCATGCTTTGCCATCGACACCACCTTTGGCATTACTCGCGACATTGTACGGCGAAGGGCCAGAGCTACCTTCCTCACCAAATGTAGAACTCGCTTTTGCGCTACTCGCCCATTGCGCCTTGGTGTCGTTCAAATATTGATCTTCCATCTTGGCGTAATCCATCAAGGCTTTCTTTTTTTCTTGTTCGCGTTGTTCCGCAGTTGGCTCGCTTGAAATCGGTTCGGCTTGCTTTGGCGCAGGTGCTGGTGCTGTTGCACTTGCTACTGGTGCCACTTCACTCGCTGCAACTTCAGCAGATGCTTCGGGTGCTTTCTTGCTACAGCCTAGTGCCAGAGCGCAGCTCAATGCCATCAATAAATACGAAGCATGGGAAACTTTTTTCATAGGAAGCTCATTTTAAAAAAGATAAATGAAAAATCATGTTGAATAAACATGAAACGAAGTTGGCATTTTATGCGAGTTCGGCCAGAAGTCTGTGAGAAATTGTAAATATGATTTTTATGCGCAATTGTGATCAACATCCAAGCGGGTCTACTGCAACCGTTTTTCTTCCTCTTTATTTTTTGCGGTTTGCATATTCATGTGCGGTGATGCGATAAATCAAGCTCGGTTCTTGATCGGGCACGTCCTTGCAAGTGTCGAATGCAAGCATTCCCACTTTTTCAAGTGTTTTGCGCGATGGCAGATTTTTGGGTCTGACCAGTCCTAACACTGCATCTCTATGCTGTTGAACAAAGGCTTGATGAAGTCCTGCTTCCGCGATGGCAGTACCAACGCCAATTCCCCAAGCTGATGGAGACAGACGAAAATACAAATTTAAACCGACCTGCGTTCCAACCATCGTATCCATCACGCCGCCAAAGCCAATTATTTGTTTTGGCGCTTGTATTAAACTAACTACCCAATAGCCAAAGCCATAGTTTTCCCAGTGCGAAATCCAATCAAGTAAGGCTTGTTCAAAACGTTCTGGTGTCGGTGGTCCAAATGGATTAAAGCGATTGGTTTCGGGATTGCAGTGAATCGCTAGACCCGCTTCCAGATGATCTCTTGTCACTGGGTGCAAAATAATAGGGGATGTGTTCATCAATTTAAGGCCTAACTTCCTCGCCCTCATTCAAGATCAACAAAGGTACTTTGCCTTCCGGTTTGTCTTGAATTCGTTGGCGCACGGTCAATAAGCGTTGTAAGGCTGAATGGCTGCTGTGGTCGCCCATTTTCCAGCTAGCATTACCATAGCCCCAAGGAATCATTACTTTACAGCCAAGCTCAACCGCGGCGCTGAGCGCATCTTCGGGTGTGGTGTGAACATTGCGGTAGCGAGCACCGTCTTCTTTGTGATAATACGAGGCAATCGGTAACAGGCACACGTCGATAGCACCATAACGTTGGCGGATATCTTTAAAGTGCTGTGAGTAACCCGTATCGCCGGCAAAGAATAATGATTTGCCGTGTGATTGAAGTAGCCAGCCATTCCAAGCGCTTTTCGCAAAATCCTCGTACACCAGCGGTACTAAAATGCGATTGCTAAAATGATGTGCGGGCACGGCATGAATTTGTAGTGATGAAAAATTTTGCTGACTATACCAAGCCATTTCATTGATTCGATATGCGCCTTTAGGAAAGTGATCAGCGAAGCCAAGTGGTACCAAATAGTCTGGTTTGTTACCGATTCGTTCGATGTCTGCTTTATTGAAATGATCGTAGTGGATATGTGAATATAAGACCACATTCGCATTCGATAAAATTTGATCGTTCAATCCTTGGGGCAATCCGCGACTAAACCCACGTAATAAATGAAAACCCCAATTCACTGGCCAATCAAATTGTTCGGTGACTGGATCGAGCAAAATTTGCTGACCATCGCTAGTACTGATTTGAAAACTCGCATGACCAAACCATCGTACTTTAAAACCACTGGTATTTTCTATGTTGGCTTGTGGACCTGTGTAGCGACATTGTTCCGCTGGGCTATCGCTTTGACATTGCAGTGTTGTTTGCGCTTGATAACAATCCGCTTCGCAAGTGAACGGATAGCTTTGTTGGCCAGGATACGTATTTTGATAGCGTCCTTCTTTGCTGATCGGTTGTTTGTAATCCGGCGCGTGATGGATTTTGACGATGTTGGGATGTCCGCAACCAGTTAGAAGTAAAGGCAATAAGGCTAGCGCTGGTAGCACGATTCGCGGTATGCCGAGGAATTGTGAATTTTTTTGCGAAGAAATTTTTGCGCGCATAGGTGTCGATTAAATTCAGTGTAGAAGTTGTAATGAGTGCTTGCAATGAGAACTTGAGTATAAATGGCTTCTCATAATCGCGCAGACGATGGTTCGATTGAGGTCGTAGCCATGATTTTTCACAACTTAAGCACCCCACGAAATCCGCGCGCAGCATAGTAAGACTGCGCGCCATTGTGATAAACAAAGACATGATCATAGCGACGATCGCAAAACAATGCGCCGCCTAATTTTCTGATATTGCTAGGTGTTAGAATCCAACTAGATGTTTTTAAATCAAACTCACCGAGACTTTGCAGCAATCGATACTGTTGTTCGCTCATTAGCTCGACTCCGATCGCGGTCGCCATCTCGACCGCACTGTTATGCGGCTGATGTTCCTTGCGAGCTTCTAAGGCGGCGCGATCGTAGCAAACACTGCGTCGACCAGCCGGGCTTTCAACCGCACAATCGCAAAAATAATAAGTATCTGTGGTCGCGTCGTAAGTAAATACATCAGGCTCGCCACCGGTTGATTCCATCTCCGCTAAGCTGGCTAACTTCTCTGGAAATTGTTTTAAACGCAGTGCAATCACTTGCCAATCGATATTCGGATGGCGATGTGGGTTGGTCGCGAAACGTTTTTCTAAAATCGAAAGCGTTTGTTGTGTGGCTTCTGTGCTGAGTGAATTTTTCATATTGATCAAACCAACATATGGGTAATGAAGCATTAATTTGATGAACTATTTTGTTAATTTTATAGCAAAGTATGTCAATTACTCGTCGTGTTGAATACTTACTGGCGTTTTTTAGGTTGATGTAATGGGGCGCAGGAGCAACAAGATGGTTTGTGATTATCTAAATAACCGATCAAAAAACAGATCGGCTGTTGCAAAAAAGGCCGAATTTTCTTAAATCTAACAATCGCTCACATTGCTAACAATGAAAGCGGTTGACAGTGAAGATAGGGGTTGGCAAAGTGGATTTGATTGATTTCGAGACGGATCAGTTGCCTTACTTTCATGGGTGATCTATTGCAAACAATGTTGAAAAAATCGTATTGGTACTTTAGTCGTTGCTGCTTGGCGACCTTGGTGTTGGTATGCTTTTGCTACTCGGTGTATGCATCAACTAGCTCGGAGTTGCGCTTTCAACGGCTGACGGCATTGGGGGCGGAGCAGCTTTCTACTTTGTCCTTGCTGCAAGATCGTCAAGGGTTTATTTGGATAGGTACCAACAACGCGGGCTTGTATCGTTTTGATGGTTATCAAACTGAGAAATATCAAAGTTCAGCAACCGATAGTACTAGCCTGCCGCATGATCGTATCTCTGCTTTGTATGAAGACGGTGACGGTCAAATTTGGGTCGGCACGCAAAATGGCCTCGCCAAATTTAATGCCGAGACGAATAATTTCACACGATACTTCCCAAGTTCTGGCGCGGCAAATCAGCGCATCATTAAATCCATTATGTCCGATGGCAAATCCGGTTTTTGGATTGCCTCTTGGGGCGGCTTACAACACTTCGATCCGGTTCAGGCAAAGTTTACTTTGTACGCTCATGAAGCTGCGCGCAGTGATAGCTTAGCCACGAATGATTTGAACGCGATTGCAGTTGATACAAAAGGCGGTGTATGGGCAGGTACTTGGCCAGCCGGCATCGATTATTTAGAACCTGGCACCAATCGTTTTCGTCATTTTCGTATTGATGATGAAAAGCAGCCCGATTCGAAATTAAACATCGTTCGCTCTATGTATCTCGACGCGCAAGGGATGCTTTGGATAGGGACAGAAAATGGCATCGTACTTTGGCATACGGCAAGCGATTGGAGTACCCGTCGGCGCGTCGATACGCCAGCTAGTCGCGTCAATCATATTTATGCCGATCGTCATGGTGTTGTTTGGGCTGCGACATTATCTGCGGGCTTGTTGCGATGGGATGCAAGCGCAAAAAAATTCAAGCAATTCGTTAAGCAAGCAATTGATCCTTATAGTTTGCCATCAGATGATGTGCGGGCGATATTGCATGATCGTGGTGGCATGCTGTGGGTCGCCAGCTTAACTGATGGAATCGCAATCACTAATCTGAATAGTAAGGGCTTTCGTCGAATTATTCCGTTTGATGCCGATGCGCAAAATCCGCGCCCGAATAATGCGATTGGGCGGATTGCAAGTGGTGGAGACGGGCGGATTTGGTTAGCCAATAATAATGGCGTTGCCTTATTTGATGTGGCTACCAGCAAAGTGTTAAAGCACTTCCGAGCAAATAAAAATCAAGCTGGCGCTTTGAGTAATGATTTGGTGTACAGCATACATAAACAAACCAATGGACCATTGTGGGTCGGAACGTCGGTTGGTTTAAATCGCCTTGATGATACAAGTGGACGCGATGCGAAATTTAAGGTGATTCATTTCGGCAGCATTGCTGATGACTATATCAATACCATTGCTGCTGGTGATGATGGCGTACTGTGGTTAGGTACCGGAAATAGCTTAATCCGTTACGATATTCGATCGGGTGAACATCATAAATATTTATCAGATCCAGCCGATCCCGATAGCCGTAGCGCAAAGGGAACCACCACGATTTTGCAAGATAGTCGCGGGCGTCTCTGGGCGGGTTCGGAATGGGTAGGTGGCGGTTTAGATTTATTAGATCAAAAGACCGGTAAGTTCACGCATTTTCGACATAATCCCGCTGATGCTGCAAGCATTAGTGCGGATAATATTTCCTCGTTACATGAAGATGCAAAAGGACGTATTTGGGTCGGTGCATCAAATGGTTTAAATCAAATCATTACCTCGCAAGATGGACGTATATCGTTCCGTCATTTTTCAGATAACAACAGCATTGGCCCAGCGAAGATCGTTGCCATCGAAAGTGATTTACAAGGTAAGTTGTGGCTAAGTACAGTTGATGGTCTAATTTGCTTTGATCCGGACGGTGGCGTGGTTAAACGCTATTCTGCTAGCGACGGTATTTCAGATAGTTTTTCTGGCGCTTCGTATCGTGATGCTCACGGCGTGCTTTATTTCGGTGGCACCAAAGGCCTGACGGCGATTGAGCCAAGTGCGGTGCGCAGTTTTTCAATCCCGCCGCAGCTCGCGATTACGAATATTTCGGTTTTTAATCGATCCTTAAAGTATGGCTTGCCACCAAATGGAGTACGTCTATCTGGCCCAGTAACCGCTCCTAAAGAACTTGTCATTACGCAGCAAGAATCAGTGTTTTCGATTGAATTTGCGGCGCTTCATTTTACCAATCCATCATTGAATCGTTATGCCTATCGCTTAGAAGGATTTGATCGCGATTGGGTTGAAGTCGATGCCGAGCGTCGTAGCGCCACTTATACTAATTTGAATCCAGGCGATTATGTTTTTCAAGTCAAAGCGGCGAATGATCTTGGCGTCTGGAGTGACAGAGTGGCGAGTGTCAAAATCGCGATTCCTCCACGTTATTGGCAAACGACCTGGTTTCGTTGGCTGATGCTGTTGCTGACGGCGGCGATCTTATTTGGTATTTATCGTTGGCGAGTTGCACACTTAACGCGTGATCAGGCACGTTTAGAATCGTTGGTGGCAGAGCGTTTGCAAGAACTGGTCGCGCAACAGCAAGTCAATCGAGATAACGCGGAGCGTATGCAAGCTATTCTTCAAAATGCAGCGGACGCGATTTTAACCACCGACAAATATTGGAAGATAGAGTCATGTAATCGTGCTGGCTTAGCCTTGTTTGGTTGGCATCTTGATGCAATTAAAGGCATGCCTTTTGCTCGCTTGTGTGCAGAGGATGTGAGTGAGCAATTGCAGGCAAAGATAGCTAGTGAAGATTTCGCCAGCAAGGGGCACAGCGAAATGGAGCTACAACAAGTACGCGCCGATGGCAGCTTGTTTTTAGCGGAACTATCACTGAGTGGATTTGCCGATGCAGGAGAAAGAAAATTCATTTTAATTGTTCGTGACATCACCGAGCAAAAGCGAGTGGAGCGGATGAAAACGCAATTTGTCTCGACCGTGAGCCATGAATTGCGCACCCCTCTAACCGCAATTCGCGGTGGTCTTGGCCTCATGGTCGGCGGTGTGGCTGGCGAGTTGCCAGTTGCTGCGGCCAAATTGGGACAGATCGCTTTAAATAACGCCGAGCGCCTTGGTCGCTTAATCAATGATCTGTTGGATATGCAAAAGATTGAAGCCAATATGATGGACTTTAATTTTCAAAAGTTGCCATTGGCTGGCTTGATCGCTGACGTATTAGAATCAAACCAAGCGTTTGCTCAACGTCTAGGTGTATCGCTGTTGATCGATAGCGATATCCCGAATTACGCCTTACGGGTCGACCCTGATCGCTTCGCCCAAGTGATGGCGAATCTTTTGTCGAATGCTTGTAAATATTCTCCACCAGCAGAACATGTTCGCATCCGTTTATTACCGAACAAAGAAGGTCATGTACGGATCGAAGTAATTGATCGCGGTCCAGGCATTTCTGCCAGTTTTAGCGAAAGAATTTTCCAAAAATTCTCACAAGAAGATGCATCTGACACGCGTGCCAAAGACGGCACTGGACTAGGTTTGACGATTGCCAAAGAGTTAGTAGAACGCATGGATGGCAAGATTGGCTTCTGTCCCAATCCACTTGGCGGCACGATATTTTTTGTGGAGTTTCCTATGTTCTCTGTTGTGATGTAGGAGGTTCAGTTGTTAAGTCAAACAATTTTTGCGGTATTGATGACGCGATGAATCTGTTAATCCATCGCGTTCTTCATCTAAATTGTTCTTTGAAATAGGCCAGAAAAAGAAGCTAGCTTATTTTGTTTTGACCACAGATTGATACTTTAGTGCAGCAGTTTTGTCTATCGCCACAGGTAGTGCGCTTGCAGGCAATGCGTATTCATATTGACCAGACCACCGCTCGCCAAAGAAAACGCCCAATGGTGCTTTTTCAACCAAATAGAAGCGATTTGTCCAGTACTTGTTTTCCTGATCTTGAAACACTGCGACATAAACTCGGCTACGGGTAACTATTGTGTCCGTGTATGTATTATTCACCCATTGTTTTTTGTTTTGATTTTCGAATGAGGTAGCTGGATAAGCATAGACAAGTTTGAACTGGCGTTTGGATTGGGTGCCGCCAACTGCCTGTGACTTGATTAAAATGTTCCACTGGTTTTTCGCGGCGTCTAACTCTTGCTTCGTCGGCAAATCATTTGATGGTTCACGTAAGCTTAAATTAGGATCGGCAGTTGCTGCTGTGTCTTCTAAAGCGCTGTCGAACGCTGCATTGGCGGCACGATATTGTTTGATAATGCGTTCTACTGTCCACGCTTTTGCCGCTTCCTCTTTTCCTTCTTTAATCAATAGAGGCATTACCATTCCAGGAAGAAGCAGGTTATGACCGTCAGCTTCGGTCTTATTTCCAGCAAATGGCGTTTCGCCAATATACAGAATTCCAGGTTCAAGCTCTAACAAATTTTTTAATCCGGTTGGAGTTAATTTGTCCGCTACTTTATTACCTTGCAAATCCGTTTTATGAATCATTTGTCCGTACAGTAAGTGCATTCTTGATTCGGGATTGCCCTCTGGTAGTAGAAAATGCGTAGTATTTTGTAGTGCACGTAAATTGCGATCCTTGTAAGTTGAGGAGCGTGTGAATTTTGCTTTTGGCACTAGTTTAGATGGGTCGTTCGCTTCGAAACCATAGCGCGTTGAGATGGTCGCTACGCCAGTACTGTCGTCGTACTCAACTAAGAATTTTCCAATAGCAAAAGTGGCAGATTGATTTAGGGATACACCACCCATTGGTACGTTTGAAAAATATATGCCGCTAACTCCGCGCTTATCAGCGGTCACTGGTTTTTTGTCTAAATTATTGTCTGCTCTATCTTGCTCGAATTGTTTTCTATCAGACGCGCTGAGATCAGCGTGCGATAAGCCACCGCTTGACTGGGTAGAACTTTGTACCTTCTCAATCAATTTGTTAAATAGCCCTTGCGCGTGAATTTGTGGGGCAGTTAATGCGAATATGCTGGCGATGAGAATCGCGCAGCTTTTTTTCTTATACTGATTTTTTTGACGAATTTGTTGATGAAGATTGTGCATAGATATTTGGTTTGGAAAGGTCAATAAAGAATAGTTGATTGTTCAGACTATTAGCTAGTTGAAATATTTTATAAAATACTTATCCCGCTGAAATCACATGAAGATGTGATAGAAAGTTTCTGTAAACTCCTTACTATTTTGTTTTGAAATTTATTTCGTTTCCTTTTTCTATTTTTATGTATGGAAATTAAGATAGGTATCGTTGAAGATGACCCGAGAACCTTGTCACGCTTTGTAAGCACTATTCAATCACGCGCAAATTGGAGTATTGCGTTTGCATGTGGGAAATGGCACGAAGCTCGCCACGCTATTTCTCAAGATTCGATAAACGTTTTGTTGTTGGATTTGGGTTTGCCGGACGGAGATGGGATTGACCTGATTCCTTGGACTCTTGCGCACTATCCAAGTTGTCAGGTATTGATAATTTCGGTTTTTGGTGACGAGGATAATGTGATTCGTTGCGTTGAAGCTGGCGCCTCAGGATACCTATTAAAAGGACAGGGAGACGATGAGTTAGCTGAGCATTTAGAAGATCTCATGGATGGTGGTTCACCAATGTCACCACAAATAGCTAGACGTGTTTTAACGCAGTTGCGTGACTACACGACACCAAATCGATTCGGCAATACGACTTTTGAGCAAAAATCATTCGTTAGCGGTCCTTCGCTGACTTCAAAAGAATTGCTTGTCCTTAAAGATTTGACAATCGGTTACACCTATGGGGAAGTCGCTGAGTTGAGGCAGATGAGTTTGAACACAGTACGTCATCATGTTAAGAGCATTTATAGCAAACTTTATGTTAATTCACGCACTCAAGCAATTAATACGGCTACTCGTATGGGGATATTGGATCTCAAATAATTTATTGAGTTTTCTGAGAAAGAAGCCATTTCTCATTGGTATTATTTCCTCTGTATTGTTGAGTGGGCTTGCATATGCTGAGACTTCACTAGTGAGAAATGCGGAGATAGCACCTGGATTACAAACAAGATCAAGTTCGATAGGTGTCACTTGGTCGTCAGTTACGTTATCTGACGTATGGCGACGCCATAAGCCATGTCGAGAAGGGCATTGGACTTATCGGATTCCGGTGACGTCTTTCCCAAAAAACGATGATTCTGCTGCACTTGTATATCGAGCTGGAAATCGTGTTCATTTCTACCTCGATGACCAAATAGTCGCAAGATATGGTGACTTATTTGATTCTGATTCAGACTATAGTAATCATGCAATCATCGTATCTTTTCCGAAATTAGAAACAACGAAAAATCTGAATTCCTTTGTTTATATTCAAGTTGCAGGTGACTGTCGACGATACTCTGGCTTGTCTCAAGTTTTAATAGGATCTCAGCAAGATCTTTCAGCTTTACATGCTGAAAAACTGCGTACGTTCTTGTGGTCAACGATTGCCATCATAGTTATTTGTGCCATCTTAGGATTTATTAGCTTATCTGCTGCCATTTTGTACAGGTCTTCCAATGCATTGCTGTTTGGGATTGCGTCAGCACTTTGGGCGTTGCGAGCATGGCTTTGGTCCATGCATGACTTGCCGATTCCATACAGTTACTGGTTTTTTCTGATCGATTTGTGTTTTGGAATTTGGATGTCTTTGATTTGTATTCTCGCGTTGAGAGTAAATCAAATTCGAAGCAAGTGGTTGGAGAAGGCACAATGGTTATCTCTTGGCATTTTTTTACTTAGTTCAATTGCCTTAATTTTTGGAGCGCCATCTGTGTTAAAGGCGCTAGGAATTGATTTAATCGTTGTGGCTGGGGCATTTGCCTTGCTGGCTATAGCACGACAGAGTATACGAAATCCGTCGTCTTCAAATATTGCAGTTGCTCTGGCTGGTTTGCTAATGTTGATTGTCGGTTTATACGATCATTGGAATGTTTGGATTTCCGATGCAGCTGACGCATATCAGCGCTTTTACTTCACACCTTTGATCGTTTTGTTTTTCATTCTTGCGATTGGTATCGTATTGAATCTGCGATATGTGCATGCCATACGAAGTGACGCTCAGTATAGACACGAATTGGAAGTAGAGGTTGCCAAACAACGACAGCTATTAGAACATCATCATCAAGAAATGACGGTTCGAGCTCAGCAAGAAGCAATTAGTTTGGAGCGTGGTCGAATTATGAAAGATATGCATGATGGTTTGGGATCTCAGCTTGTGGGCTTGATGTCTTTGGTCCAAACTGCGCCTACGCAGCATACGGAAATTGAGTTTGAATTACAGCAAGTGATTGATACGCTTAGAGCGACAATTGATACCTTGAGTCCAAGTGGAGATGATTTGACGACAGTATTGGCTCAGTTTCGTTTTCGCTACGAATCTCGCTTGAAACGTTTAAAAATTCAATTGCATTGGCGGGTCAAGCCGTTTGATACGATCAACTGGACATCGAACGAATTAATTCAGTTTGAACATATGATTCGTGAAATATTCGCAAACATAATTAAACATGCACATGCCTCGGAAATCTTTGTGGAGGCCGGTGGATATGGTCTATATGATAGGTTAATCATAAGAGACAATGGACGGGGATTCAATCCTTTGATGGTGTTGGGTGGTAGAGGGCTTCGGCATCTACATGAACGTGCAAAAGACTTAAAAATTCAATTGTCAATTGATAGCGAGATTGGTGATGGCGCAACAGTCCGTTTGCAGTGGGAAGCGGATAGCAACGGTGCAGGTTGAGTGCATTCTGATTCGACTTCAGATTTTAGAGGTTTTAATTATTTAGTTGTGAGAGCGCATCATCAATCGCTTGGGAATTAAAACCAGAAATCTTTCGATCGCCAATCAATATTAAAGGGACGACCTCTCCGTTTAGTTTTTGAAAGTCTTTTCGCCCTTGTTCATGTAAGTCAACATCGTAGTCTACAAAAGAAATATTTTTACTTTTTAAGTATGAGCGTGCCTCTTTGCAGAATGGGCATGTCGTGGTTCCATACAAGATAACTTGCGATTTTGTTCCTACGTAAAACTCTGAATAATCTCCTTCCATGTAGGATTTTTTTGTTAACTCCTTTATGTTGATTATGGCATTCCCAATGCTTAGTCCGACAATAATCGTCACGACAAGGTAAAGACTTTGTTTGAGATAGTAATTAATCTTCATTAATTTTATTGATTGATGGAGCGAATGTGCTAAGAAGGTTCAAATAGATGTAATCGAGTTTTTAGAAAGATCATCGATGAAAATTAAATCATCCTCTAATAGATTGAGGATGATTTAAATTGCATTGAGGTCGCATACGACAAGCAAAAACCACGGTCATTTCTTGATGTTATTTGTTCCCATGCTTGTTGCAGCTCTTAGTACAGTTTGACCACGAGGTGTTGCAAGCTTGTTTTTGTTGGTCTGTAGTTGCTTTCGCTAGGCACTTGCCTTTTCCTATACCGCAACCATTCAAGCAGCCTCCATTATTGATTGCGCTAGCGGAAAATGCCATTCCTACCCCGATAGAACAAGCTAAGGCCAATAGTAATCGCTTCATAAAATCTCCTCCTATAAGAATTAAATAAGGTATGTCGATAAAGTTCGCCTAGCTGTCAGAGATTTGCTACGTGAGTTTTATCGCAGAAAGTATATGATTTTTATGATCGGCTCACTATGCGGAAAATATCTTTGTGATATGCATAAAAATACGATGAAATTAAACTATCGTATGAGTGATGACGCTAGTGAAAATGCGGGTTACTACTGATTTTTATATTGATAGTCGGAGTCCCCTGTGCAACAAAGTTAAGGGAGGTACGTCAACGCATTGAGTGGACAAATGCTTTTTGCATTTGTCTTTTCAGGACGATACTGATTTGAAAAATAGTACGGCTGTTGACCGCTTGGCGAAAGCTGTCGACAGCCGTATGTAATTTATTGACATCAAGAGTTTTGGAGATTGTTGCTAGATACTTCGCTCAATTACCCCATTCGAGATATTCAATCCCACTTTGAATTTGCCCGATGATCTGCGCTTGATTCTCTGCACTTTCACTAAAACTAACCAATACTTCGGCACGTGTCATGTCGCCACTATTGAGTTTGTAATTCCAGTAATCGTATCCACCGATGTCCGGCGCGCGGTGTAATACGTTTTGATACAAGGTTGTGATGAAAGTGGCGTTGCTGGTGTAACTGCCGTACTTAGTTTGGAATTCGGCGGATCGGTAGAATTCATTAGCTACTCTAGTCAGGCTGACGCCATCATCGAGTTTATCGATCCAGTAACCAAGTCCTTCCAAATCAGGTTTGCGATTAAACGCTGCTTGATACAAGCGATAAGCCTGACCTGCCGCGCCATTTACGTCAAACGCCAATGCATAGTCATCAAATAGTAAGCGTTCGATTTGCACGACTTGATCTGTGCCTTCCTCACCCAGTTTATCTTTGACCAAAAAGTTGTTGAGACTACCGCTGATGTTGTACTCATCAATCTTGCCTGCCATGATCAGAAAATCGAGACCACTGCCGCCATTGATATAGTCATTGCCAGCACTATTGAGAATCGTATCGCTGCCGCTGTAGGCTTCGATATGGTCATCGCCTTTGCTGCCACGCAGATAATCATGGCTATAACTTCCATAGACGTCGACACCAGCTACCTTCGTCGCTTCCAAGCCGATCACATAGTCGGTGGCGGCGTAAGATAAATTACTCACTTTGATAAAGTAATCGCCGCGCGAGTAGTCGCCATGGTAGTCAAAGCTAATACGACCATCGGTAGTCAGATTTGCAAAGCCAGAATCGACCCCACTGAGTGGTGTGCCAAAGCGGTCAGTGATGGTCACGCGTATGCCGCTAGCGTGCTCATTCCAATTATGCGTATTGCTGTAATTGTTGATAGGATCAGTCGATAACAAAATTGTGTAATGTCCAGCACCGTCGAGATTCAGTTGGTACCAATCCGTTAAATCATTCGCTGACAAAGTACCGAACGACACCATGTCGCGTTGCACCTTAAATGTCGAACTTAAACCATTCGAATCAAACCCTTTGGTTCGTTCATCAAAATAACTACCATCACCATAGATGTAGGCCATAACAACTCTCCACTGATTCTTTAAAAATAAAATACATCGTGTATGGCAAATTGGCGTTAGAACCAGTCTGTCAAACTTAAGCAAAAGATGTATTTAAAAAAGGAGAGACAATCCGCGGTTACCTCTTGGGTACTCAACGCGTGTGTTTTGAAATGCGATGACAGGATTGTTAAAAAAGTTTAAATAACTGTGATGTGTTTAGGCTGAATGAAGTGAGATGGAGCAATGTATCGATGACTGAACGAATGTACCAAACTTGTGTTCTTCGTGACTTAATTACGATTGAGTATCAAGGCCAAACACCCGCAATTCTTGATCGCAACGACAAGCCTTGGCGATACGTGCCGCCCAAGCAATTGCTTCTTCATATGAGGCGAGTTCCAATACTGTGAAACCGCCATTGAGTGTAGGTGCCCAAGTATAGCCACCCGTCGCGATAGTGCCGTCCGCAGCAACCAAAGTAGGGGCAACGCTCTCATCGATGCCACCAGCAAACACATAAACACCTGCTGCTTTCGCTTCTTCAATCACGGCATGTGCATCGCGACCGACTTGCGCTAATTCATGCGCAGGTACTTGCATCGCTGCGGCAGGGAATGAAATTAAGTATTTTGTCATGATGACGATCTCTTGATGCGATCAAGTTGATGGTGAATTTGAGGTAGTATTTTTGTGAGAACACCGTTACATCGAATTAGGCTTAATTCAAGTTAGCTTGTTTCTTATGTTCGTCTACGGCCTCGGTGTATTGTCTCGACTTCAGAATAATCGGCATATAGCGAATCTTTCTCTTTTTATCGAGGCTGACATCGTATTTGCCTAGACTTCCTCGAGCACCACAATAGGCGCTGCAGGTGGACGCGGAAGTTGGAGTCAGTCTATCCGTAATGCGTAAAGCATTCTCGTCAGCGGAGATTTTTAAAGTACAGATTCGTTGTTCTGTTTGTTCATCTCCGCTTTTATAAATAAACGCGTTATCGCGATATTTTGCAATACCGTAAATGCCGCATGAGTGCCCATTATAAAACTGTAGTGATATTCGAAAATATATGGAATCTGTTGAATAAGGCACAATTTCAATGATGTCTTCAGATTGATACTTTTCACCCGAAACCAGCGCGTTTTCAAATCTTTCTTTATAAACGCCCTCTATCTTCTTAATTATTTGAGACGCAGTAGCGATGTTTTCGGCACCTATACCAAAGTTGGATATACATAAAGCAGTCCCCAAAATTGAGCCGCAAATTAGTTTTCTGAAATTGATGTGCATGGATATGTTCCGAAAATACTAATGTGTAGGTGAAAAATTTGCTTTGCAGCTCAGAACCATAGACTGGTCTTCGAGTTTGGGTACAAGATTAAAGACGAGTTTAGCCGCTATAGAACTGACATCCTACTTTTTTCACCAATGCTTTCTCTCCAGCCGTACCCGATAGGAACAGGCAGTAAGTTGCGTTGTTTTCTGTCTCGGTTTCAATAATGAGATCGAGCTTATCATCTTTATCGAGGTCGCCTGCCCACACCAGTGATACGCCAGCACGAACTTCCTCTAAGGTCGTGCTAAGTACGCCGTTATAAAGCGTAATCTTGCCGGATTTGTTCATGGTGAGGCCATACTCCATACCTTTGTAGTTCATTTTGATCGTGCCGGGTTCGTCTTTAAACAGACGCCTTCGTTCACCAGAAAATTTCATATTGGGGGTATCGACTTTTCCTGGTGTAAGGCTACACTCGTGTAGTAACGCAATGGCCTTGTCATAGTTCGATGTCACCACTTGATTCTCAATGCTGACCTTAGTTGGCATCAATTCCCAGCGCCCATCTTTGACGACCAGCGCCAGCCAGCCGTAAGCTGGAAAAGTAAACTTATCAAGATCTTCGTCTTGGAAATTTCCCGGTCTCAGAATCGAAAATGCAGTGCCGATATCTTGGGCGATTGCGCAAGTCAGCGTAGAGAAAAGAACTAAGCTGGTGATCATCAATTTACGCATGTGTGGGATTGGTATGTGAAGTTGCATATGAACTCGAAGGAAAGTGAACATGAGTGCTGATACTTATTCAGTTCTTGCTGCGTCTGCGGAAGTTGTTGGTCTAATCCACAATGTGCCATCAGGTGGTTGAATTAGGCGAGGTGGAGGGGCTTTAACGCTGATTTGAGGTGAGCCGCACAACGCCGCTCATACGAAACCAAAACAATATCACGCCGTCATCCTCGAATGTAATGTTAAGTTCGGTCATTGCCTCATTCTCCTGGTATGTAACGAATAACATTGCCATCTGAATGCAAAATCAATGTAACGTGGCCACCGGGTGCGGTTAAAGGGCGGCCATTTGAGTAGCCGCGGATAAAAATAGCAAATACTTCAAAGCCCTCGTTCGTCTGTTTAACTCTGTAGCGTGCATCGACCGACTTTTGTGCGCTCTTCTCAAGGTAGGCTTGCACGCGCAAAACAACACGTCGCTCCTCAACGGAAAAGTGTGGATCATCAGGGCTCAGCATGTCGTCAAAAGACTCGGATGTAGGATTGGACAGAAGAGGCGTGTTGGTCGATGCTTGTTCTGTACATCCTAGCAACGCAATAAAACTCAACACAGCGAGAAGAGTACGCATAGAACGTTGTTATAAGCTGTGGTTTGTAAGTTGACGGTTTGCGCAATAATGGCGAAGCCATGCGCAAATTGGCGACTTACAAACCATCAGCTTGATGACCTTGTTAAGTGCCGCTACCACCATTTCGGATACTCACTAAATGAGAGTGATAGAGCCTGTTTTACGCCAGCCCCTAATAAAACCTTAGCGTGGATACGCTCTTCTTTTGAAGAGCTATGTTCGCCTTCGGGATTTATTTCTAACTGAGTAATTCCTTTTATTTCATAAACCGAAAACAAAACGCAGCCGCTCATATTTCTGAGCTGCGCTTTTGGTTTCTCCTTTAGCTCCTTCTCAAAGCGATTCAATTCGTCTGTTTCTACCCAAACATGAGGATATTTATATTCAATGCTTTGTGTCAAAAGGCTATAGTGAGGTTTTGCTTTTAATGAAAGGCTTATTGAAAAAGCGATTGAGCTTGTTCTCTCCTCGAATTCTAGAGGATCAAGAGAAAGTTGAAACCCATTGTTTTTGTATTCGATAGCGCTCATTTCTTACACTTAACGCAGAGGTGCCGGGATCGCCGCCACTGGAAAATTAATAAAGTGAGAAATCGCCATTGGCGATTCACCGCCGACCGTCTTGTTAAGTGTCTTTTGTTGCATTTGCTTCCTCTTTGGCGAGCTTCTTCGCAACTTCATAAATACGTCCAAGAAGGTTCTGAATTTTCTTATTCGCACTAGCGACATCCTTCTCTTCGATATTATGGCCGTTCATCGGGCTAAGCACTAAATCATTGATACTACCCATCCCGCCAAACGCAGAAAGCATGTGCTCAACGCCATAAAAATCTAAACTACGTATTCTTTGCGCGTCAACACGCAGCCGATCTCCCCATGAATTTTCACCATGCGTCAGCAATAACGTAGACGCCTCTTGAATTAGATTCGCCAATTTTGCGACTTCTGGATGCATAGGCACTTAACTATTTAACTGAAGGGCATCGCGGTTTTTGCGATGTCCCTTTCTAGTGGAACGTTCTCTGGAATAGAGAGCGGCGAGCAACGGCAAAGCAATTTTATCCACGAACTCTCCAAAATTTTGCCCGTTCAAATGCTTTATACCTGAAGCGATGATCGCCTGTCCGAATCAACGACTTGTCGTTATTCGCGCTGGTGTTCATCGCTTCACTAAATAGCATTTTTTTCGAGCTGTATAAACATACAGTTATTGTGTACTATATTTGGTTACCCAAATTTACACACTAGCTCTCTATTTCCAGGGAACTTGTTTTAAAGTGAAAAAACCAAAGTTAACACATGCATGCATTTAATGCAATGATGTTCTAATGCCTGTGTAAAGCAGATGGGGCTTGAGGCTTCGTTGTTATACTGTATATAAGTCCAGTTTAACAAAAGGAACCTCTGAGTTGGACAAATTTTGTTGTTTGTTCTTCGCCCTAATGACCTTTTTGGGTGCAAAGCGCGCACTAACTTTCACAGGCTCCACATAACCACTTCACAAACGAAATGCAACAAGAGAGCATAATTAATCGCCTGTTTCATAGTGGTCAATGCGCATAGTTATATTTACTCCGTCCCCAATAAAAAATGATGAAAAATAAGACCAATTTTTATAAACTCTGACCCTAATTGTTCTTGTTGTTTTTCCTGTTGCGCTGCACTATTCTTGAGCCCAAGTTTGAATTTTCATTGTCTGTTTGCGAGTTTTCAAAACTTTATTTGGAGGTTCTCGCAAAACATCAGTAGGTATTTCGGTATCACGCAAAGTAGGGGAATGTTATGCACGCACAAGGTTTATACGATCCAAGTAATGAAAAAGACGCCTGCGGTGTCGGTTTTGTTGCTCACATTAAGGGCAAGAAGTCGCATGCCATCGTTGAGCAAGGTTTGTTGATTCTGAAAAATTTGGATCACCGTGGCGCGGTCGGTGCTGATGCCTTAATGGGTGACGGTGCGG
The DNA here is from genome assembly GCF_014652415.1 of Affinundibacterium macrobrachii. GTDB lineage: Bacteria > Pseudomonadota > Gammaproteobacteria > Burkholderiales > Burkholderiaceae_D > Undibacterium > Undibacterium macrobrachii. The sequence goes on along the minus strand of NZ_BMYT01000003.1, from coordinate 609,629 downwards.
GTGTGTTGATTCAGATTCCTGACCAATACTATCGCGAAGAGATGGCGAAGCAAGGTGTGGACTTGCCACCGCCAGGTGAGTATGGCGTGGGCATGATCTTCTTACCGAAGGAACATGCTTCGCGTTTGGCGTGCGAACAAGAAATCGAACGTGCGGTGCGAGCTGAAGGCCAAGTGGTCTTGGGCTGGCGCGATGTGCCGGTGGATCGTGAAATGCCGATGTCGCCGACTGTGCGTGAAAAAGAGCCTGTGATTCGCCAGATCTTTATCGGTCGTGGTCCAGACATCATGGTGACCGATGCTTTGGAACGTAAGTTGTACGTGATTCGTAAATCGGCAGTACACGCGATTGAGGCTTTGCACCTCTTGCATGGTAAAGAATACTTCGTGCCTTCGATGTCGGCGCGCACGATTGTCTACAAAGGTTTGCTGTTGGCTGACCAAGTCGGCGTTTATTACAAAGATTTGCAAGACGAACGTTGTGTGTCAGCTTTGGCTTTGGTGCATCAGCGTTTCTCCACCAATACTTTCCCTGAATGGCCATTGGCTCACCCCTACCGCATGATTGCGCACAACGGTGAGATCAATACCGTTAAAGGTAATTTCAACTGGATGCGTGCACGTGAAGGCGTGATGAAGTCCGCGGTGCTCGGTGACGATTTGCAAAAACTCTATCCACTGATTTTTGAAGGTCAATCCGATACCGCAAGTTTTGATAACGCGCTTGAACTATTGGTGATGGCAGGTTATCCAATCGCCCAAGCGATGATGATGATGATTCCTGAAGCTTGGGAAAACCACACCATGATGGACGACAACCGTCGCGCTTTCTACGAATACCACGCCGCGATGATGGAACCATGGGATGGCCCAGCGGCGATGGCATTTACTGATGGCCGTCAAATCGGCGGTACCTTGGATCGCAATGGTTTGCGTCCAGCGCGTTACATTATTACTGACGATGATTTAGTGGTGATGGCGTCGGAATCGGGCGTATTGCCAATTCCAGAAGCTCGCATCATCAAAAAATGGCGTCTGCAACCGGGCAAGATGTTCTTGATCGACTTAGAAGCAGGTCGCATCATCGACGATAAAGAAATCAAAGATACCTACGCGAATGCCAAGCCATACAAGCAGTGGATTAATTCAGTGCGTATCAAGCTCAGTTCCTTGAAAGGCGAGCCAGACAATACGCCAGAAGCTGCGTCCTTATTGGATCGCCAGCAAGCGTTTGGTTACACTCAGGAAGACATTAAATTCTTGATGGAACCGATGGCAGTATCGGGTGAAGAAGCGATTGGTTCTATGGGCAATGATGCTTCTTTGGCGGTGATGTCCAACAAGCTCAAACCGCTCTACAACTATTTCAAACAGTTATTCGCGCAAGTGACGAATCCACCGATCGATCCTATCCGCGAAGCGATGGTGATGTCCTTGGTGTCTTTCATTGGTCCTAAGCCGAATCTGCTCGACACCAACAACATCAATCCACCGATGCGTCTGGAAGTATCGCAACCGATCTTGAATTTCGACGATATCGCCAAGCTGCGCAATATCAGTGCGAATACGGGCGGCAAGTTCAAATCTTACGAACTCGATATTTGCTATCCAGTCGCTTGGGGCAAAGATGGTATTGAAGCGCGCTTAGCATCCATCTGTGCGGAAGTAGTCGATGCGGTCAAATCTGGTCACAACATCATGATCATTACTGATCGCAAAATGGATGCAAATTTTGTGGCGATTCCTGCCTTGTTGGCGACTTCTACTGTGCATCAACATTTGGTGAGCAAGGGTTTGCGGACCACTACCGGCTTGGTCGTAGAAACAGGTTCAGCGCGTGAAACACATCACTTCGCTTTGTTGGCTGGCTATGGCGCAGAAGCGGTACATCCATACTTGGCGATGCAAACGCTCGCTGACATGGCAAACAAGCTGAAAGATGTCGACGCAGAAAAAGCCATCTACAACTACACCAAAGCGATCGGCAAGGGCTTGCATAAAGTCATGTCGAAAATGGGTATCTCGACTTATATGTCTTACTGCGGCGCGCAGATTTTTGAAGCCGTTGGTTTGAATAAATCCTTGGTCGATAAATACTTCAAAGGTACGGCATCGAATGTCGAAGGTATTGGTGTATTTGAAGTAGCAGAAGAAGCGATGCGTTTGCACAAGGCCGCTTTTGGTAGCGATCCTGTGCTGACCAATGCTTTGGATGCGGGTGGTGAATATGCATTCCGTATCCGTGGTGAAGACCATATGTGGACGCCAGATTCGATTGCGAAGTTGCAGCATTCCACACGTTCGAATAACTTTAATTCCTACAAAGAATACGCACAGATCATCAATGATCAATCCAAACGTCATATGACTTTGCGTGGCTTGTTTGAATTTAAGATTGATCCTAGCAAAGCGATTCCGCTGGATCAGGTTGAGCCAGCCAAAGAGATTGTCAAACGCTTTGCAACTGGCGCGATGTCTATGGGATCAATTAGTACCGAAGCGCACGCGACTTTGGCGGTGGCGATGAACCGTATCGGCGGCAAATCGAATACCGGTGAGGGCGGCGAAGATCCTGCTCGCTACACACAAGAATTGAAGGGTATTCCGATCAAGCAGGGCGCGAGTTTGGCGTCGGTGATTGGGCGTGATCAAGTCGAAGTGGATATTGATTTGCAAGAAGGCGATTCATTGCGTTCACGCATTAAGCAAGTCGCGTCTGGTCGTTTTGGTGTGACTGCAGAATACTTGTGTTCCGCTGATCAGATTCAGATCAAGATGGCACAAGGTGCGAAGCCAGGTGAAGGTGGTCAGTTGCCAGGTCATAAGGTATCTGATTACATCGCTAAATTGCGTTTCTCTGTGCCAGGTGTGGGCCTGATTTCTCCGCCACCGCACCACGATATTTACTCGATCGAAGATTTGGCGCAATTGATTCATGATTTGAAAAACGTCAATCCACGTGCATCGATCTCTGTGAAATTGGTATCCGAAGTGGGTGTCGGTACGATTGCTGCTGGTGTGACCAAAGCGAAGTCAGATCACATCGTGATCGCAGGTCATGACGGTGGTACTGGTGCATCGCCTTTGTCATCGATCAAGCATGCTGGCACGCCTTGGGAACTCGGCTTGTCCGAAGCACAGCAAACCTTGGTCTTGAATGGTTTGCGTGGTCGTGTTCGCGTACAGGCTGATGGTCAAATGAAGACTGGCCGTGACGTGGTGATTGCTGCGATGTTGGGTGCTGATGAAATCGGTTTTGCGACAGCACCATTGGTGGTGGAAGGTTGCATCATGATGCGCAAGTGCCATTTGAATACTTGCCCGGTCGGTGTGGCAACACAAGATCCAGAACTGCGTAAGAAATTCTCTGGCAAGCCAGAATATGTGGTGAACTATTTCTTCTTCGTCGCAGAGGAAGCGCGTCAAATTATGGCGCAATTGGGTATCCGCACTTACGACGAATTGATTGGTCGCGTTGATCTGTTAGACAAGTCGAAAGCGATCTCGCACTGGAAAGCCAAGGGCTTAGATTTCAGTCGCATTTTCCATCAAGTGGATGCGGGTGCTGATGCTGCGGTTCGTCATGTGGAAGACCAAGATCACGGTTTGGATAAGGCACTCGACAATAAGTTGATCGCACAAGCGAAATTGGCTTTGGAAACCGGCGAAAAAGTTTCTTTCATCCAGCCAATTAAAAACTTAAACCGCACGGTTGGTGCCATGTTGTCGGGTGAAGTGGCGAAACGTTACGGCCATGCTGGCTTACCCGATGACACTATCCACGTGCAGTTACAAGGTACAGCGGGCCAATCTGCTGGCGCGTTCTTGGCACGTGGTGTGACCTTGGATTTGGTTGGCGAAGGCAATGACTATGTTGGTAAAGGCTTGTCAGGTGGTCGCATCATCATCCGTCCAAATACCGAATTCCGTGGTTGGGCAGTCGATAACATCATTTGTGGCAATACAGTGTTGTACGGTGCAATTGCCGGTGAAGCTTTCATCAACGGTGTAGCGGGCGAGCGTTTTGCGGTACGTAATTCTGGTGCATTAGCGATCATCGAAGGCACGGGTGATCATGGCTGCGAATACATGACAGGCGGCACGGTGGTGGTACTCGGCGCGACCGGTCGTAACTTTGCAGCAGGTATGTCAGGCGGTATTGCGTATGTCTACGATCCAGACGGCGAGTTTGCAGCGAAATGCAATATGGCGATGGTGAGTTTGGAATCGGTGTTAGCGGGTGATGAGCAAGAGAAAACCATAGACAAATCTCTGTGGCACGCGAAAACACGCGGTGGTCAGCGTGAAACGGATGAAGCGATTTTGCGTAGTTCGATTGAACGTCATTTCAAACATACAGGCAGCACCCGTGCGCGTAATTTGCTGGACGACTGGGCACGCAGCCGCGCGAAGTTTGTGAAGGTATTCCCGAACGAATACAAACGCGCCTTGGCTGAGATGTATGTAGCGGAACAGGCTGCTTTGAAGTTGGAAAAAGCGGCTTAAGGGCTGAGTAACATCGCCGCAGAGGCGCAGAGGTCGCAGAGAAACGGTGGTTTGGTATTACTCCTTCCCCTTCAAGGGGAAGGTTGGGATGGGGATGGGGTTTGTTTGTTCGTACCACCAAAACCCATCCCCACCCTAGCCCTCCCCTTGAAGGGGAGGGAATTCACGACTCCGAATCTGCGCTTACAGCGGCCTTTACAAAAAGATTTAAAAAGTTAAAACACGCGCATAGCGCCTAGCAAATTAGAGGTTTTATCATGGGAAAAGTAACCGGTTTTATGGAATACCAGCGCTTGCAAGAAGCGAGTGAAGCGCCTAAAACACGCCTGAAGCATTACAAAGAATTTTTGATGCACTTGGATGATGGACAAGCCAAGATCCAAGCTGCACGTTGTATGGATTGCGGCATTCCGTTTTGTAATAACGGCTGTCCAGTCAATAACATCATCCCTGATTGGAATGATCTGACTTATAACGGCAACTACCAACAAGCTTTGGAAGTGCTGCATTCAACGAATAACTTTCCAGAGTTCACTGGAAGAATTTGCCCAGCACCTTGTGAATCTGCTTGCACACTCGGGATCAACGAACTGCCAGTCGGCATCAAATCGATTGAACACTTCATCATCGACAAAGGCTGGGAAAATGGTTGGGTTACACCACAAATTCCGGCGCAGAAGACTGGTAAGAAAGTGGCGATTGTCGGCTCTGGCCCAGCAGGTTTGGCGGCGGCTCAGCAACTAGCGCGCGCTGGTCATGATGTCACAGTTTTTGAGAAAAATGATCGCGTTGGAGGCTTGCTGCGTTACGGCATTCCTGATTTCAAAATGGAGAAATCTCATATCGACCGTCGCGTTGAACAAATGCAAGCAGAGGGAGTGACTTTTCGTACTGGCGTTTTAGTCGGTAAAAATTTCCCAAGCAATATTACAAACTGGTCAAAAGAGACAGTGTCTCCCGACGAGTTGAAAAAAGAATTTGATGCTGTGATCGTTGCAGGTGGCGCAGAAGTGCCGCGCGATTTGCCTGTGCCTGGTCGCGAGCTCAAAGGTGTGCACTTCGCAATGGAATTTTTGCCGGTGCAAAATAAGGTGAATGCAGGAGACAAATATAAAGATCAGATCATGGCAAGCGGTAAGCACGTGGTCGTGATTGGTGGTGGTGATACAGGTTCAGATTGCGTAGGAACTTCGAATCGACATGGCGCAAAATCAGTCGCTCAATTTGAACTGATGCCACAACCACCAGAGCAAGAAAACAAGCCTTTAGTATGGCCTTACTGGCCTACCAAATTACGTACATCCTCTTCGCATGAAGAGGGCTGTGATCGTGATTGGGCAGTAGCGACGAAACGCTTAGAAGGTAAGGGCGGCAAAGTAGAAAAACTGATCGCATGTCGCGTCGAATGGAAAGACGGCAAGATGAGTGAAGTGCCTGATTCTGAATTCGAAATGAAGGCAGATTTAGTACTGTTAGCGATGGGTTTCGTCTCACCAGTTGGCCAAGTTTTAGAAGCCTTCGGTGTCGATAAAGATGCCCGCGGCAATGCACGCGCTACGACCGATGGTGAAGGCTGCTACAAAACCAATGTAGAAAAAGTTTACGCAGCTGGCGATATGCGCCGTGGTCAATCTTTAGTTGTATGGGCAATCCGCGAAGGCCGCCAATGCGCACGTGAAGTTGATGCGTTCTTGATGGGAGAATCCGTTTTGCCACGATGATTATTCTGTGGTGACTGCAGTTGTACCAAAATTTTGAGTAGCACCGTGTTGTTTAAGGCTTCCCTCCAATGTGTCTTTTATCAGATGTGTTGGAGGTTTTTTTATTCGATATCTTCTTATCGTGCAATATTGTTGATGTAGTACTTAAGTTGGTGACAGTACGCCTGATAGACACAAGTGATGGCTAGAGTTAAATTGTTAGTGCATTTAGAGAAGTGTTTTGCATTGAGCGTCCTGATTAAAAAGTATCTTTGTATCCTAGGAATTGTCGAACACTTTAAGCTTATTCATTCGACAAGGTCTTTTGAACGATACAAGTATGCATAGGTTTAAGAACTATTTTTTCGTAGCTATCTCTGTTGATGGATTGGGCGCAATCAGTGGCAGGACTAATTCAAATATCGTGCCTTTTCCAATGCGGCTTTTGACTTTGATATTACCACCCAAAATCGCGGTGACGATGTTGTAGCTGATGTGTAAGCCTAAGCCGCTTCCGCCTTGGCCCATGCGGGTGGTAAAGAAGGGATCGAAGATGCGGCTGAGATTGTCTTCGCTGATGCCTTTTCCATTGTCTTTGATTTGAATTCGTACTTTATCTAAATTAATGCGATTGGCCGTAATACGAATTTCACCACTGTGTTTTTCGTCGAACGCGTGCACCAGTGCGTTGATGATCATATTGCTGATTACTTGCCCATAGGGGCCGGGGTAGCTGTCTAATTCGATATCCGAAGGGATTTGAATTTTGAGTTGATGTAGATCGCGTCGTATCCGTCCACCTAGCGTGGAGGCGACTTCGGTGGTGACGGTTTGTAAGTTAAATACGCGTCGTTTGTCGGAGGTTTGGTCAACCGCAATTTGTTTGAAACTGGTAATCAGATTGGCGGCATTTTCTAAATTTCTCATTAACAGCGTGCAAGCGGTTTTGGTTTGCGCACTGAAATTTTCTAAACGCGAGCGCCGAATGCTTCCCGATTGAACATCTTGTACTAATTGTTCGCTGAGTTCATCAAGCGAACTCGCGGTGAGTAAACTATTGCCGATAGGCGTGTTAAGTTCATGCGCGATGCCTGCAACGAGCGAACCCAACGCCGCTAGTTTTTCTTGTTCGACTAATTTACTTTGCGTTATCTGCAGGCGTTGATAAGAACTCGCATTGTCAAACGCTACTGCTGCATAAGAGCCGAGCGAGCGTAGGATGGTGACGTCATTTTCTTGGTAGGTATTGCTATCTTCACTTTGTACTGCGATCACGCCTATCACGCGCTGGTTCAACATAATTGGTACATAAATCGCGGAGCGTGGCATTTTCATCGCTTGATTGTCAGCGAGTTTAATTTGGCTGGTATTAAATTCGAGACTAATGAAGCTGTCTAGCTCTCTAGTGTCTAGGGTTAGTTCATTGAGGAGTAGTTCTTTGCCCGACAGTGCACATTGTGTCGCAGGTTGTTCACTTGCATCCAGACTGCGTTGATAAGATGGAATTGCTTGTCCATTTTCGATCACGTAGTCGAAGCGAATGACGCGATGTTCCCAATCAACAATGCCTATGCCAAAGGTGTTGCCTGGTATTAGTTCTTGGACGAAGGTGTACAGGCTCTTTTCGATTGCATGAACTTCTAACGAGGCGGTGATTTGCTTACCCATCTCTGCTAGTAGCGCGATTTTATGCCTTGCCTGTTCGGCGGCATCTTTTTGCAGCATGGCTTCTCGCGTGCGTTCTATGATTTCTTGTTCTAAGTGTCTTTTATTGGCACGTAAGCGCAGCGTGTATAGATGTATGCCACCAAATATGGTGGCGCCGATCATGATGATCCATAAGGCGTACGCCCAATGGGTGCGGTACCACGGTGGCAGAATACTGAACTGATAAACTGCCTCGTCCGATATGGTGCCGTAGATATTTTTAGCTCTGACACGAAAGTGATAATTACCTTCTGGGATATTGGTATATTCCTTGGAACTGATGCTACTCCATTCACTCCAATCTGGATCAAAACCTTCTAATTGATATTGAAATTGGGTGCTACCTGGCTTCTCAAAAAAGTCGGCAGAAAATTCAAACATTAAGGCATTTTGTTGATAAGCGAGTTGTGGAGTATAAGATGCCGTTTGCTTTAATTGGAAAGCGGTCAATGCATTCTCAATGGCAGCTTGATTGCCATAGCTACCTTCAAAAATGACCTCGGAAGTATTCGCCGCCACGCGTCTTATCATGGTGGAGAATGCTTGCGTATAGTTTTTTTCTGCTTGAGTATTAATGCGATAAAGGTTTTCTCCCATTAACCAAATACTGCCATCAGGATGCACATAGGCTGATTCGTCGTTTGCACTCAAGCCACGAAATGCTTGGCTATTATTTTCAAAGCTACCGTCTGGTTTGCGTTGAAGTAGTTGTACACCTTCTGCGGTTTGTAATAGATAAGTGCCTGCTTGCACCACATTGATATCGCTTACACCAAGACTGCCATCACTAAATCGTGCACCAAAACGTGGGTCTGGTTTAAATTGTGTTTGTTCTGCGGTATCTGACCATGCAGCGATGTTTGCGCTATACAGCCCTTTGCTGGTGGTAACGAATAAAGTGTCATCGATAAATTTGGCGCGATTTCCATTCAGATGCGGTAAGCCTTGCTCAAGCCCGATTCGTTGCAGTCTAATTTGACTAGGATCATCACCTGTAAAGTGCAGGCGAATTAATCCTTGCACTTCAGAAGATAACCATAAATCGCCGCTAGCATCGGCGCTAATGCGTCGAATGTTTTCGTGAATTTGTGGGAATCGATGGAGTAACTTCCATTCTTTATTTTCGCGTTTGAAAATTTCAAGTCCACCCATTTTTCCCATAAATAGATAATCGGGCCAACGTGGCGAAGTACCAATTGCATAGCCATCGGTGCCAGAATCGTTGATGCGTTGCACTTGATTATTTGCGAGTTTGAATAAACCACGGCTAGAGGCAATCATCAGATCACCGCCGATTTCTTTGAACTGCCAAATCTCGCTCGGGCTATTGGGAATAGCGACGAACTGCGCGGCGTCGTGTGATTGCTTATAGTGAAACGGTACTTGTCTGAGTATGGCTTGATAGGTACCAACATAAAACTCAGTTTGATGCGCGATACTAGAGATCGAAATTCCATCGATGCCATTGCGCGCGCTATAAACAGTTTGTGGCACACTCAATTCAATATGAGAAATACCTGAGTTGGTGCTCGCCCAAAGATTGTTGGCTTTATCGAGCATCACACTGGCAACTGTATTGTCGATCAAGCCCGCATTGCGATTGATTGCCGCATGTATTTTCCCTTGACGATTGAGCAGTATGAGGCCGCCCTTGATAGTGCTGATGGCAAATAGTTGTTCACCTACCGGTATCATCTTGTAGAGAAAGAGTTGATCGATGCTGATGTAGTCATCGATTTCTGTGTTGAATTTGCTTATCAGCGTTGCTGTTTTATCGTTGCTATGAGCGCGGTAAGTTTTTTGTGTATCGTTCCAGAGTGTGCCGAGATCGAGTGTAAGAAAGTCGCCTGAAGCACGTGCTGCAAGAATTTGATGTGGGCCAAAAGAACTTAGTACTACACGTTTACCGTTAGCCACTTTTGCAAAATCCGGAAGTGCGGTGATTTCGCCAGCGGCAATCATACTTAATCCAAGTTCGCTATCCACATAGAAAAGGTGGTCATTCATCACCATCGCTTGCGATGAAGCAAACTTTCCATTTATGACGCTGATCTGACCTTGGTGGTAACGAAAAATTCTGCTACGCGTTAAAAAGTAAGTTCCATGCGAGGTGATTTCAATCTGCCACACATCATTAAAGTTGTGCTCGTGGGTAGGAATCTTTTCCAGCAGCGAGATCGCTTCGACTTTGCCTTTTTTATCCACGGCGAGATAGCCAAGATCGCCAATAGAACCATAAAAAATCGTTTGATCTTGGGCAATCGCTAATGCGCGGACAATAGGGTTACCAGTGGTTGTAATCTTCTGCCAACGCTGCCCATCGAATTCAATTAAGCCAGAAGAATTACCAAAGTAAATAATGCCGCGCTGATCTTGAACGGAGATCCAATTTTGGCTGTGTGCTTTATACGTTTTGGAATCGTAATTGTGGATAATAGGCGAGCCCAGCATGGGCGCGATAGGGGCGATCGTATTTGTGGTTTGCGGCACTTGTCCGTTGGCATACATCGCATTACACAAGAGCACGATGCCAAGTAAAAAGTGGATGCTAGCGTTGAACGAATCCCCAAATAACCGCACTGCGCATCCTCCTTCTCATTTGAAAGACATTGACGTAAATGCAAATACACCGATTTAACTTGTAATCCGATTTTGATAGGGCGATTTACAATTCGCTCTAGCACTAATTTAGCATCGAATTTTTGTGCTAAGTGCTTCACGACTGTTTAAATGTCATATAGTGATATGAAACAGTTGCTGTACGCATACATTTGTGATGGATGAGAACAATTTAAATAATTTACTTGTCAATATGCTTTGGTATGAACTCAGCAAGTTGAATACACCTCTGACGTTAGAGGCGTATCTTCAATAGAAGTGATTTTTAAATTAAGGCATGCCAGTGAGTGGTGCAATCAAGCATTGCAGTATTGAACTTTGGCGCATGCCAAGGAATCTATGCTTCGATCAGAATCGAATTGAGTCGCTATACGTCGCAAGAAATCAAGGAGTACATAAGATGGAAAAATTTCGCATTAAATTGGGCTTGTCGATCGTCGTTTTATTTTTCACCAATATGGTGTCAGCACAACAAACCGCCTTGTTGGCTTTAGGACCTCAAGAAGCGAAATCTTTACATGCACCATATGAATTTCGAGTCGCTAATTTCTCCAAAGATGAAGGTGCATATGGTAGTGGTGACTTGGTACTCATCATTAGTAATGACACTAAAACTGCGATCATCAATTTAAACGGTACGCGAACCGAATTACGCGCTCTACAACAGAATCCAAACGCCGAATGCAAGACAGGCACAAGCCGTCAGCAAGTCTACGCAAAAGAGCAATTGCGTTTGCAAGTCAAATTAACCTTGAGAACGGGCGAAGAAGCATGTTGGGCGGAAGGATTAATTTCCATCCGTACTGATAAACACACGCATCGTTATTTGGTGAAGGGTGTTAGTGGTTTGTGATGGTTTTGCGATCTTACAGGTGTGCAAGTAGGTGCTTGCGTGTCCACAGCTTGTTCGCGAAACCAAGCGTGACTAGACCTAAGCAGATAACTCCAAATAAATAGGCAAAGCCCAATTCAAATAGACCGGCTGACATGGGGTTTCGATTTCGCAGAAAGAAGGCCATGCCAATCAGTGCAGCAAACAATAAGCTAGATAGAAACAGATAAAAAATTATTCTAGAAGGATTGCGGCAGCCACGAATAAGAATGCCAATGCAGTAGGCAGCCAATAGTTCGATAGCGAGAGTGACTCCAGCGACCAAGCTTGAAAACGTGGGCAATGTAAACTCTCGTGCGAACAGCATATTGAAAATGATGACTATCATCAAGACCACTCCTATCCAAATCAAGTGGTAGATCACGCTTGATTTCAGGAGGTGCGTAGCGATAGACCCTTCGCGAAGTGAGCCAGGGCGTAGCAGGTGACGCCAATGCAAATTTCTTCCCATTAGGTGCGTACTGCTAACCATCGCAAAGAGAATGAATGCTAAGCAGTGTGGCAACGATACACCTTGTCCCCACGCAATTGTCATACCTCTGGCAAGGATGAAAACGCAAATCAATCCTAGTATTTTTATGCCCCAATCGATACTTGGCAGTGTCCCTGATTTTGATGATGGTTTGCGAATATTCAAGCTATAAAAACTAAGATAGAAATGCTTAATTACTTGAACAATATTCAGATTTTTGATTTCTTGATGAAACGAGATGCCTTTTGATAATGGGGCTTTTTCCCAGTGATAGTGCAGACAAAAAGCAATGATTGGCCATGCAAGACACCAAGAACCTTTTAACCACAATACAATTTCAGAGTCGCTAGTTTGTAATATCTCGTGGAGGCTAACAAGACAAATAATCGTTGCGATGATCAAGCTATTCAACATTGTATTGAAGTAGCGATTTAGGAATAAGGGGATGATGAATCCCAGACTAATGCTTAGCGATGTAAACGCCAATAAATCGAGTGTTGAGAATGATATTGAGTGACGAATTTCAATAAGGTTTACCGATATAAGTAATAAGCCCGACCACAGTGAAGCGCGTTTGATTAACGTGTTTTTCCATGCTTGCCAAAGTGAACTTGGTGTTTGTAGCGTAGCAAAAACTTTTGCGCCAGCTAGCATGCTGCAACCACATCGATAGCCCGCGACAAACAAGCTCATCAAGCTGACAGCGATAAATAGCGTAGTGAAAATTGGTGACACTACTTGATTCAATAAAAGCGCACTCCATGCGATCAATAAGAGTAGAAACCAAAGCTTACTAAAGTAGCCCGCATAGGTGTGATCGAACTGAAAATCGTATGTGAATGTTTTCATCATCATGAATTTAGTGCGATGAAAAGATCGTCGAGATTGTTTACCGGTGACATAGCTTCGATTGCCGTTGCGTTGATGAACGATGTTTCTTGATTGTTCACAGCATCTTTTATCTTACGAATATCGACGATTTGTTGCTGTGAGTTTTCTGCGATACAAAGTTGCTGCGGGACTGGCGTTGTGGTTTTCGGTATGATGCGAACGAACGCTAAGACATTGTCCCACTCTTCAAACAATTGTATGCGCCCATCACGAATAAATGCGACGTGTGAAATGACGCGTTCTAAATCGCTAAGTAAATGACTCGATATGATAATAGTTGGATGGTATTGAAATTGCTGAGTAGAAGATGTTGTATCACTTTCGAATTCTTTGTCCTCGTTTGAGTAGAAATCAATATTGAATGCACTATCTTGAAACAGTGAACGCATGAAATCGCGTCGAGTCATTGGATCTAAACTGGAAACAGGTTCATCCACCACGATTAAATCAGGCTGATGGGCAAGTGCCAGCACGACGGCTAGCTTTTGTTGATCGCCGCCAGACAATTGATTGACTTCTCGCGTCATCGGCAAACGCAAGCGGATCGCTAATTCAAGCGCTCGCCTTTCTTGCCAGCGTGGATATGCTTGGCCTATCATTTTGATGTGTTTTTCAACAGTTAGCCATGGGAATAAATCAGCGGCTTGCGCGACAAATCCTAGTCGCTCTCGAATAGCATCATTGATCGACAAAGTTGGTGTGTTAAAAATGCGAACCTCGCCTGCTTGTGGTACTTGTAAGCCGACAATACAGCGTAGCAGACTAGATTTGCCACTTCCGTTGGCACCAATTAAACCAACAACCGCACCTTGTGGTATCGCTAAGTTGATATCGTTCAGAACAGATTTGAATCCATAAGCAAGATGCAATTGATCGCATTCGATTGCGTAGGAATGTGTATTAGTCTGCGTCATGTTTGCTTTCAATTCCTAGCGTTCTAAGTGCTTGAACAAAAAGTTTCAAAGCTTGTGAATGATCTAAACCCAGTTGCTGTGCAACTTGCGCAGCGTTGAGCATTGCGGGCATGGCCAAATTCGTTTTATCTTTTGTGTTGCGCCGTCGATCTGCAACTACCATACCGACACCACGCATACGCACTAATACACCTTCTACCTCGAGCATGTTGTAGGCCTTGCTGACAGTCATTGGATTGATTGCATATTGCAAAGCAACGCTGCGTACCGACGGTAAAGTATCGCCTGCGTTCAATTGTCCGCTCACGATATAGCGTTTCACCTGATCCATGATCTGGCGAAAAATTGGCGTGCTACTAGATGGATGTATATCGTAGTTCATTGCGAATTAGTGTATCACTACGATAATACGCAATGCAACAGCGAGATTCAGCTTGAAAAAGTTTGTTGGTATTTAGAGATTATTGCGAAGATAGTCGCAAGGATAGAATTCGTTTAGTGCGTGTTAGCGAGTTGCCCCACGAATTAGCACTAAACGATTTTATTAAATATGCAAAGCGTGCCCTAAAGCGCGTAATGCAGCTTCTTGCACTGCTTCGCCCAAGGTGGGATGTGAGTGGATGGTGCCAGCGACATCTTCTAAGGTGGCACCCATTTCTAAGGACAATCCAAATGCAGCGCTCAATTCAGAAACGCCTTTACCGACTGCTTGCCAGCCTAGGATCAAGTGATTGTCTTTGCGAGCGACCACGCGTACGAAACCTTCGCTTGATTCTAAAGTCATGGAGCGACCATTCGCTGCAAATGGGAACATCGCGCTAATTGCTTCGATGCCTGCTGCTTGTGCTTCTTGCGGTGACTTGCCGACGACGACTAATTCAGGGTCGGTAAAGCATACTGCTGGGATCGAGGCTGGTATGAAATGACGGCGCTTACCTGCGATAATTTCTGCCACCATTTCGCCTTGTGCCATAGCGCGATGCGCCAACATAGGTTCGCCCGCCACATCGCCAATCGCCCATACATCACGCATAGAGGTGCGGCATTGATCATCGATTTTGATGGCGCGTCCGTTCATGTCTAGCATTAAGCTTTCCAAGCCAAAGCCTTCGGTGCGAGGACGACGTCCAACCGCGACTAAGACTTTATCGCAAGCAAGTTCAGATTCTTCACCTGCCGCGTTTTTGATACGCACGGCGCTATGGTCGGCATTCATCCCTTGTACGGTGCAGCCCAAGTGGACTTCGATTCCCAATTGTTTGAGTGCCGTTTTGACGACCTTGGTGAGTTCTTCATCGTAGGCAGGCAAGATGCGATCGAGTGATTCTACGACAGCGACTTCTGCACCGAGCTTACGATACGCGATGCCGAGTTCGAGGCCGATGTAGCCACCACCAACGACGACTAATTTCTTAGGAACTTCAGTGGGGGAGAGCGCTTCGGTCGAGCTAATGACTTTGCCATTGCTAGAACCAAAGGGCATGAAAGGCAATTGGACTGGTGTTGAGCCAGATGCGATCAGCAAGTGTTGGCAAGTAATGCGCTGCAACTCTTTGCCATCTTGCATGACGGCGACGGTTTTGCCATCAATAATTTGTGCCCAGCCTTTAATGACTTGCGCACCGTTTTTCTTGAGCAGCGCACCGACGCCGCTAGTTAAGCGTTTGACGATGCCATCTTTCCAGCTGACAGTTTGCTCGATGTTGATGCTGGGATCGCTGACTTGGATACCGATAGATGAGCCATGCGCATAATGCTTGGCCTTTTCAAATTCTTCAGCGGCATGGATCATCGCTTTGGATGGAATACAGCCAATATTGAGGCAAGTGCCGCCGAGCTGATCGCCTTCGATCAGGATAGTCGGAATTTTAAGCTGTGCAGCGCGAATCGCTGCGATGTAGCCGCCAGGGCCACCGCCGATCACGACTAGGGTTGTAGATGTTGTTTGCATGATGTGTTCTTGGATCTGGATAGAATTATTTGAACTTTAAGTTAGTAATGAATGATGTAAGTGTCATTGACACTCCTTCCCCTTCAAGGGGAAGGTTGGGATGGGGATGGGTTAAAGGCGATAATTTTTGCGAGCGCTTGTAACCCATCCCCACCCTAGCCCTCCCCCTTGAAGGGGAAGGAGTTTTTATCGTGCTCCGATTTACACCTCAGCGTTTTTTATCTTTCAATTTCATTCAATAAACAACGTAGCCGGACACTCCAAATAACCACGTATCGTCTGAATAAACTGCGCCGCATCCATACCATCGACCACGCGATGATCAAATGACGAGGATAAATTCATCATCTTGCGTGCTACCACTTGGCCATTGCGTATCATCGGGCGTTCCACCATTTTATTGACACCAATGATCGCTACTTCTGGAGAATTGATCACTGGTGTTGATACGATACCGCCCAAAGCACCCAAGCTAGAAATCGTAATAGTAGAGCCCGACAATTCTTCACGCGTTGCTTTGCCAGTACGCGCTGCTTCGGCGAGGCGTCCCATTTCATTGGCGTTACTCCAGAGGTCACGCGCTTCCGCATGACGTACCACCGGCACCATCAAACCCGCTGGTGTTTGTGCCGCAATACCTAGGTGAACCGCAGCAAATTGGGTAACCACACCTGCTTCATCATCGTAACGCGCATTGATTTGTGGATAGTCGCGTACTGCTAACACTACTGCACGCATCAGCAGCGGTAGCAAACTGAGCTTGCCGCGTTCTTTGCCCCACTTTTGATTCAGTTGCGTACGCAAAGCTTCAAGTTCAGTGACGTCAACTTCCTCGACATAAGAGAAATGCGGAATACGACGTTTTGCGTCTTGCATTTTTTGTGCAATTTTTCGACGTAGACCAATCACTGGAATTGCCGTTTCTTCGTGCAATTCGCGATAAGTGCTACCGCCCGATCCTGCAGAAACCGGACCACGCGCAAGGTATGCTTCAAGATCTTCATGCGTGATGCGACCTGCGGTTCCTGTGCCCGGCACAAATTGCAACTCAATACCTAAATCCCAAGCGCGACGACGTACTGCGGGCGAAGCGATCGGCTTCTCACCATTAGCGCGAGCCGCACTTGGCAAGCTGCTGCTGGATTTGGCTGCGACTGGCGCAGTGCTTGCTGGTATTGTAGCTGGCGTTGGAGTAGATGCAGCTGGAGCTGGTTTTTCGACTACCGCAGGCGCTGGTTTTGCTGCTGCAGGTGCAGGCGTTGTTGGTGCGGCTGCCACTGGCGTAGCTGCGTTGGCATCCACGTTGCCAGCGCCTTCCACTTCAATGCGTATCAACTCAGATCCTACCGCCATCACCTGACCAGCAGCACCACCAAGTGCCAACACCTTGCCATGCACAGGGCTAGGAATTTCAATGGTCGCTTTATCGGTCATGACATCCGCCATCACCTGATCTTCGACGATCATGTCGCCCACTTTCACATTCCACGCAACCAACTCTACTTCTGCAATGCCTTCACCAATATCTGGCATTTTAATGACATGAATACCCATCTTATTTCTCCATCGCACGTTTAAATGCCGCGGCAACGCGGGCTGGACCAGGGAAGTAATCCCATTCTTGCGCATGCGGGTAGGGAGTATCCCAGCCTGTCACGCGTTCGATAGGTGTTTCCAGATGGTAGAAACAATGCTCTTGAACTAGTGCAGTGAGTTCGGCGCCAAAGCCGCTGGTGCGGGTCGCTTCATGCACAATCACACAACGTCCTGTCTTCTTCACAGATTTCAAAATGGTGGGTAAGTCGAGTGGCCATAAGCTGCGCAGATCGATGATTTCAGCATCGATACCACTTTCTTCGGTCGCCGCTTCAGACACCCATACCATGGTGCCATACGTCAGTACGGTTAAGTCTTTTCCTTCGCGGAAGACAGCAGCCGATTCGAGTGGCACAGTGTAGTAACCTTCCGGCACATCGCCCATAGGATGCTTAGACCATGGCACTACCGGTTGATCATGATGGCCATTGAAAGGGCCGTTATAAATGCGTTTAGGCTCTAAGAAAATGACAGGGTCATTGTTTTCGATGGAAGCGATCAGTAAGCCTTTGGCATCGTAAGGGTTGGATGGCATTACTGTGCGCAAACCGCAGACATGGGTAAACACGGCTTCGGGGCTTTGGCTATGTGTTTGACCACCATAGATGCCACCGCCACACGGTGTGCGTATGGTTAACGGTGCGGTGAAATCACCTGCGGAGCGGAAACGCAGACGTGCTGCTTCAGAGACGATTTGATCGTACGCAGGGTAGATGTAGTCGGCAAATTGAATCTCGATACAAGGACGCAAGCCATATGCGCCCATACCAATTGCTGCACCCACGATACCACTTTCGGAAATCGGCGCATCAAACACACGCGATTTGCCATACTTCTTCTGTAAACCTTCGGTACAACGAAATACACCACCGAAGTAGCCGACGTCTTGTCCGAAAACGACGACATTATCATCACGCTCTAACATCACATCCATCGCTGATCGCAGCGCCTGGATCATGGTCATCGGCGTGGTCTTGCCTTTTAGATCTTCACTCATTGCATGGTTCCTTTAGCTACCTGATTAGATGCCCAATTGTTGGCGTTGTTGACGCAGATGCTCAGGCATATGCTCATAGATGTCTTCAAACATCTCTGCCGGACTAAACACATGGTTATCCGCCAGACTACCGAGCGTTTCGGCTTCTTTCTGGGCAGCGATCACCATCGCTTCTAGTTCTTTCTGGGTATCTTCATGCTCTTGTTCGGACCATGCTCCTTGATTGATTAAATACTGTTTAAGACGCGTAATCGGATCGCCGAGCGGGAAATGGCTGGCATCGTCAAGTGGACGATATTTAGATGGATCGTCTGATGTGGAATGAGGGCCTGCACGATAAGTAACCCATTCAATCAAGGTAGGGCCAAGATTATTACGTGCACGATCGGCTGCCCATTTCGACGCTGCATACACTGCGAGGAAATCATTGCCGTCGACGCGAAGGGCTGCAATGCCACAGCCTACACCACGTGCAGCAAAGGTCGTGTTCTCACCACCCGCAATTGCTTGGAAAGTGGAAATCGCCCACTGATTATTCACCACATTCAAAATCACCGGAGCGTGATACACATGCGCGAAAGTGAGTGCCGTATCGAAGTCCGCTTCAGCAGTGGCACCGTCGCCTATCCATGCAGAAGCGATCTTAGTGTCGCCCTTGATTGCAGAAGCCATCGCCCAACCGACCGCTTGTATGTATTGGGTAGCGAGGTTGCCGGAAATCGAAAAGAAGCCTGCTTCCTTAATCGAATACATGACCGGCAACTGACGCCCCTTGAGTGGATCACCCTCGTTAGACAGCAATTGGCAAATTAAGCCTTTGAGGGGTACGTCACGCACCATCAGAATACTTTGCTGACGGTAGGTCGGAAAACACATATCGTCGCGATTTAAAGCCATTGCTTGCGCCGCACCAATTGCTTCTTCGCCCAAGCTTTGCATGTAGAAAGACATTTTCTTTTGGCGTTGTGCGATCAACATGCGCGAATCAAAAATGCGTGTCTTCATCATTGCCCGCATTCCAGCGCGCAAGGTCTCAATACTAATATCAGGAACCCAAGGTCCAACTGCGTTCCCTTGCTCATCGAGCACGCGAATTAGCGAGTAAGCGATGTCACGCGTATCGACTGGCGTCACATCGATATCTGGACGACGCACTTCGCCAGCAGCGGATAAACGCAAATAGGAAAAGTCGGTTTTTTGACCGGGACGGCCGGTGGGTTCCGGTACGTGTAAACGTAACGGTTCTGTGTGTGGCATGGTTTGTCTCCTTGCTCAATTGTGTCGAGCAAAAGTGGTGATATTTCACTACACCTGTGTTGTGGTGCAGCATTTTTCTTTGTTTGTGGCGTTGGATTCTTATGGAATAAAACGCCGAGAAAGCCTTCAATCTTTCTGGCGCAAAGTATCCACAAATCGTCTGTGATTGGCAAGTAAAGTTAGCTTATTTCTTGACCTAATTTAAGAAATTTATTGCTTGATTTTTGGTGCAAGTGTGGTGTTTGGTATTTGCCGTTTGTCTTTGCTCTGCTTGAACATCAAGATATATTGAGAGTTTCTAGCTTGTCTGAAGCTTCCGTCAAAAACTAAATTCTAAGCGCACAATATCCTTCATCCGAATTATTGTGGAATATTCGAGTAGACTGATCGCTTCTTGTTTTTATTTGTAAGATAAATATGTCGAGAACTTGGGAATTAGAGGATGTGTCTGGTCGAGCAATTGAGGCTCCCTATACTTTTTACTTGCCATCCGCACAGTTGATTGCGCAATTGCAAGTTGGGGATCTGGTGAAATTGATCTTTCAATTCGAAATTCAAAGCGAGATTGAAAGCGAGGATGCTTATTCTGCTGAGCGTATGTGGGTAGAAATCACTTCTCGCGAAGGCGATGAGTTTGTTGGAAGGCTAGATAACTCGCCACGATTTATCCCTGATTTGCAAGTCAATGATGAGATTCGTTTTTCTGCTTGCCATATCATTCAATCACAAAGAGATGATCCCGTTCCTAGCTTGGCTGATCAGTACACCGAGCGATGTTTTGTAACTAGTGCGGTGTGGAAGGACAGGCGTCCGGTGCGCGTCTTGTATCGTGAAACGTTGGATGAGGAAGATATTGCACGTCGATATAGTGGCTGGACTTTGGCTGCGGGTGATGAAACTGACGAATATTGCGATAATCCTGACAATTGGCATTTCGTGTCTCTTGGTGCAGTATTGAATTTGGACGATCAGTTTAGAGCACTGATTGATCTGCCATTCACGCATGAAATTGAATATGTTTGGAACACGCAAACCGAGACCTTCGACGAGCAAAGCACTTAATCAACGCACTTAATCAATGATACCGATATCTCCAATTCACTCATTTGCTAAGGTGTTTGAAAATGCATCCGGAAAAAGTTTGTCGTGAGCGCCTGCGGGTATTGACTGACTTACCCAATATCGGGAAGGCAGGGGCTGCAGACCTGGTGTTGCTTGGCATTACTCTTCCAGACCAGTTAGTCGGCCGTGATCCGTTGCAGATGTATCATGACTTGTGTCGGTTGACTCAACAAAGACATGATCCTTGTGTGATCGATGTATTTATTTCGATTACACGGTTTATGGATGGTGAGCCAGCGCGCGCATGGTGGTGTTTTACAGAGGAGCGCAAACGTCTGGTCGCAAGTGCTTAATTTGAATTCCTAGTCGTTGATATTAGCGTGAGAGTGCAAATTGCGATGTCAATAAGCTTCATTGCCACTGTGATTGTGGGCTGGCAGTCGAGGGCTGGTAGTTGTCTCGATCGAATTTTCTTTCCACACGTCTAATCAAAAAAACATTTTGGTCTTGTTTAATAATACCTTTGGGATTGTTAAATGCGCCTATCAAAATAAATTCGGCTTAGTTTTCGCTTGGTTTCAAACTTCCGCCTGAATTTCGGGTCTAAAACCGATAATTTCGTGTTTTATGCCATTTTTTATATCGCAAAAAGCGACTTTTAGCATCGTTGCTGACTTTAAGTTCATTTATTTTGCATGATTTTGTGCGATGCAAAAGAATTTAAATCGATTATTTATTGTTTAGCTGAATTAAATTCCGATATTTTAATTATGTATCAAATTTAATTATTTCGTTACATTTTTCATAGCACGGGAAGACAACTCGATTTCTCGTTCTGGTTTACAATCTCACCTTTATTTCAGAAATTGATCGTCGTGCCCAATCTAGTTGAAATTCGTGATTTGCAGTTTGGCTATGGCAACCGGAATATTTTGTCCGGTTTGAACATGGATTTCCCGCGCGGCAAAGTGATTGCCGTCATGGGAGGTTCTGGTTCAGGTAAGACCACTATCCTGCGTTTGATTGGCGGACAGATCGCGCCTCAGCGTGGTCATGTGTCCGTCAATGGTGAAATTGTTCATCATCTCAAAACAGATGGACTATATGCCCTGCGTCGTAAGATGGGCATGCTGTTTCAGCATGGCGCTTTGTTTACTGATCTGAGTGTGTTTGATAACGTCGCCTTCCCACTGCGAGAGCATGCCAAGTTATCAGACAGCATGATTCAGGATTTGGTGATGATGAAGCTGAACGCAGTTGGTTTGCGTAACGCGGCGAAGTTAAAGCCATCAGAAATTTCTGGTGGGATGGCGCGCCGTGTCGCTTTAGCGCGTGCGGTTGCACTTGATCCGCAGTTGATTATGTATGACGAACCATTCGCAGGCCTAGATCCCATTTCTATGGGTGTGACGGCTACTTTGATTCGCAATTTAAATAATGCGCTTGGCTCCACAAGTATTTTGGTATCTCATGATGTGCATGAGACTTTTATTATTGCCGATTACGTGTATTTTTTATCGCAAGGAAAAATTGTCGCGCAAGGTACGCCAAAGGAAATGTTGGAATCAACCGATCCATACGTCAAACAATTCGTACATGCAGAAAGCGACGGTCCTGTGCCTTTCCACTACCCAGGCAAATCGATGGCTGACGAGCTTGGCTTGAAGCGACATTCTGGAGATGCGACATGATGACACAGTTAATTAGTCGCCTCGGTCAATTCACTCGCGAGACCATCGAAAATCTTGGTCATGCTAGCCGCAGTTTTGTCAGCATCGTGGTTAATTCTCCTAGCCTATGGCGTAGGCCGCAATTGATCGCCGATCAGGTGCATTTCATCGGCAATTACTCATTGGTAATCATCGCGATTTCGGGTCTGTTTGTTGGTTTCGTACTCGGCTATCAAGGTTATTACACCTTAAATCGTTACGGTTCAGAAGAAGCCTTGGGTTTGTTGGTTGCCTTGTCGCTTGTACGCGAACTTGGACCAGTCGTTACCGCTTTACTTTTCGCTGGTCGGGCAGGTACTTCATTAACTGCAGAAATCGGTTTAATGAAGGCGGGTGAGCAATTGGCGGCGATGGAGATGATGGCGGTCAATCCGCTGCAACGTGTGGTTGCACCGCGCTTTATCGCAGGCGTTATTGCTTTGCCGATTCTGACGCTAATTTTTAATGCGATGGGCATCATCGGTGGTTACTTAGTCGGCGTGTCGCTGATTGGTGTTGATAGCGGTTCCTTCTGGTCGCAAATGCAAGCTGGTGTCGATATTTGGGGTGATCTTGGTAACGGCATTATCAAGAGTATCGTGTTCGGATTTGCAGTCACTTTTGTCGCCTTGTATCAAGGTTACGAAGCGACACCAACACCTGAAGGTGTGGCACGTGCGACTACGCGTACGGTAGTCATTTCTTCTTTGCTGGTGCTGTGGTTGGATTTCTTGCTAACTGCATGGATGTTCCAATAAAGCGCTTTCTGGCTTCGGGTTTGGCTTTGAGTTTGAATTTGAATTTATACAATCGCACTGATGGCGACAATGTCACGGTGGATTTTGGTAAGAGGTAAAAACAATGCAAAAAAAATCAATCGACTTTTGGGTAGGCATTTTCGTCCTGCTAGGTGCGGCATCTTTATTATTTTTGGCTTTGAAGGCGGGCAATATGAGCAGCCTGTCTTTTGAACAAACGTATGAGGTCACTACCAAGTTCGACAATATTGGTGGATTAAAACCAAACGCTGCCGTGAAGAGTGCAGGGGTTGTGGTGGGGCGTGTGAGCTCGATTAATTTTGACGATAAGACTTTTCAGGCGACAGTGACGCTAAAAATGGAAAAGCGTTATAGCTTTCCCAAAGACACTTCTGCAAAAATTTTAACGGCTGGCTTGTTAGGCGAGCAGTATATTGGATTAGAAGCGGGTGGCGATGTGAAGAATTTGGCAGCAGGTGACAAAATTACGATGACGCAATCAGCAGTAGTTTTGGAAAACCTGATTAGCCAATTCTTGTTCAGCAAAGCCGCTGAAGGCAAGGAAGAACAAAAATGAGTTTCCAGTTTTTAAATCGCATACAGCTCAGTAGTTTTGCTTTACGCGTGCTTATCTTGTGCGCAATTGGCTTTAGCATGACTGCTTGCTCAACGGTGACAAAAGTAAAATCGAAAGCATTGGTTACCTTAGAGAAAGTGAGCGAAACCACAGGTATCGGGAATAATCCAGATGATCCTTTGGAAGGCTTTAATCGCTCTATGTTTAATTTCAATGAGAGTTTAGATGCCTCTGTTTTGAAACCAACTGCGCAAGCGTACCAATCCGTTACGCCTGATTTTGTGCAAACAGGGATTGGCAACTTCTTTAGTAATATCGGCGACGTTTGGACCGCGGTAAATAATGTTTTGCAAGGCAATATCGGTGACGGCGTGAATGATATTTTACGTTTTGGCGTCAATACGACATTTGGGTTGGCAGGCTTGATTGATATCGCAAGTGCCGCTGGTATGCCTAAACATCGTGCTGACTTTGGTCAAACGCTGGGTGTGTGGGGTGTCCCCTCTGGGCCGTTTGTGATGTTGCCGGTATTAGGCGCATCAACCTTGCGAGATACGATTGCGACACCGATTGATTTCAAAGGCGATATTTTGTATTCGCAAACCTCAACCGCAGTGAAAAATTCGACTTCGGTATTGAAAGTGATCGACAAACGCGCTGCCGCTTTAGATGCAGTTAGTTTGATTGAAGAGGCTGCTCTTGATAAGTATGTATTCATTCGCGGTGCTTATTTGCAAAGAAGAGAGAGTCAAATTAGTGCAGGCAAAAAAGAAGAGCAGGAATAAGCCGAGGTTAATTTACTTGGTGAACTTGCTGAATCTGCATTGATTGTTTAAAGGTGTAAGGGGAGATTGGAAAAGCGTCAACCAAATGTCCATAGCCGTAGTTAAGGTAAAAGTAAGGTAAAAGTAAGGTTCAAGTAAGGCTAAAGTAAAGTCAAAGCAACCTCAAACTGCAGTCTATGGATTTATTCCACAAGTAATCTCACAAATCAGGAAAATATGATGAAAAAAATTAGTCGTTTTTTAGTTAGTCTTTTTATCGGTGTAAGTTTGATCGGTGCCGTACAAGCGCAAGAAGCACCGGATGTTTTGATTAAACGCTTGAGCACCGAGATCATCGATGCGGCGAAGACCGATAAGGATATTCAGTCTGGAAATCGTCAACGTATTAATGATCTGGTCGAAACGAAGGTTTTGCCACATATTAATTTCGAACGGATGACATCATTGGCTGTGAGTAAAAGCTGGCGTACCGCTACACCAGAGCAACAGAAACAGTTGGTGACGGAATTTCGCACTTTGTTGATTCATACCTATTCAGGTGCGATTACGCAAATTCGCGATCAACGCGTTGAATTTAAGCCTTTCCGCAGTGCTCCAGATGATACTGAAGTGGAAGTGAAAAGCTTGGTGATTCAAACACGTGGCGAACCTTTGCAATTGAGCTACCGTTTGGAAAAAACAGCGTCTGGCTGGAAAATTTTTGACATCAATGTTTTAGGTGCATGGTTGGTTGAAACCTACAAAGGTAGCTTCTCAGCAGAAGTGAACAAGAGTGGCGTCGATGGTTTGATCAAAACTTTGATCGAGAAAAACAAAAAGTTGGCAGCAGCGCCTGCTAAGAAATAATTATTTATTTAATGTCGGAGTCCAGCATGGTCTTGCAAGATCAAGAATTAAGTTTGCGTAACGCAGTATCCGTGTCAGAAGCGGGTTTGCAAGCGATTCATGCTGGCTCAAATCAAATCGATATGTCGCCATTGAAGGCGGTAGATTCGAGCGCGGTTGCAGTAATGCTTGCGTGGCAACGTCAGGCGCAATCTTCCAATCAAGCATTGCAATTTGTTGGTGTCCCTGCAAGCTTGATGAGCTTAATTTCTCTTTATGGTTTGACTGAGTTCTTTGACTTGGTCGAGGCCACTTCATTTGAGCGACATTGATCCTCATATCTTTTATACCGATTGTCTATACAAGTGCTGCAATAAAGCGCAACCCATAATCGGACAAAATCCCCTATAATCTCGTGTTTTCACGGCAATTGTCGTGAACTTGTTAGATATTTTGTTGAGCTGCTTGAACAGTAAAATCGGATGACGCATCCATGTTTTTGACTGCTTGAGAGTTCGTAATCAATGCGCTGAAGCGCGAATGCCACATGGCTGCCATACAAATTAGTAATGTACAAAAATCCTATCAGTCTGCAGGCAAAAAGCTACAGGCTCTAGGTGGTGTTTCACTTGCGATTGAAGAAGGCGAGTTTTTTGGTTTACTTGGGCCAAATGGCGCAGGTAAGACGACCTTAATTTCTATCATTGCGGGTTTGAATCGCGCTGATTCTGGCCAAGTTTTGGTGCAAGGGCATGATGTCGTGCGCGATTACCGCGCTGCACGCAGCAAGCTTGGTGTGGTTCCGCAAGAATTGGTGTTTGATCCATTCTTCACCGTGCGTGAAACCCTGCGTTTGCAATCTGGTTATTTCGGCATTAAAAACAATGATGCGTGGATTGACGAGGTCATGGAAAACCTTGATCTAACCAATAAAGCCGATGCGAATATGCGGGCTTTATCGGGTGGCATGAAGCGCCGTGTTTTAGTCGCACAAGCATTGGTGCATAAACCACCAGTGATTATTTTGGATGAGCCGACCGCGGGTGTTGATGTGGAGTTGCGTCAAACTTTGTGGAAGTTTATTTCGCGTCTAAATCGCGAAGGACATACCATTGTTTTGACCACGCACTATTTGGAAGAAGCGCAAGCTTTGTGTAATCGGGTCGCAATGTTGAAAGCAGGTAAAGTTGTCGCTCTTGATACCATGTCTGCACTGATTAAACGCATTTCTGGTTCACAAATGAAAGTGCAACTGGCGCAAAGCGCATTGTCAGCACCCTTGCCATCTTCATTGCACAATCTGATTATTCCTGCCGATACCCAAGCCGAGGCGAATAGCTTTGCATTGCGGATTACAAATTACGCTGAAGTTGAGCCAATACTGGCAAATCTGCGTCAAGCGGGTTGTGTTGTTGAGGATCTGCAATTGCAACAAGCCGATCTGGAAGATGTGTTCTTACAAATTATGGGTGGAGGAAATCCGCAATGATAGGCTTCCGCACCTTATTGTATAAAGAAGTTTTGCGCTTCTGGAAAGTCGCGACGCAAACGATTACCGCACCGATTATGACGGCGATGATGTATTTGCTGATCTTTGGTCAAGCGCTCGAAGGTCATGTCAAAGTGCATGGCGTTACTTACATGGCATTTTTGATTCCAGGTTTGGTGATGATGAGCGTTTTGCAAAACGCGTTTGCGAATGCATCTTCTTCTTTGATTCAATCCAAAATTACCGGTAATTTGGTATTCATCATGTTGCCACCGTTGTCGCATTGGGAAATGTTTTTTGCCTATGTGTTGGCGGCCGTTGTACGCGGCCTTGCGGTTGGTTTAGGTGTGTTTGTGGTGACGGCATGGTTTGCGCACTTGAGTTTTAGCGCGCCCTTGTGGATAGCTTTATTTGCTTTGATGAGTGCCTTCGTGCTCGGTACGATGGGCTTAATCGTCGGTATTTGGGCAGAAAAATTTGATCAGTTGGCAGGCTTTCAGAATTTTGTGATTGTGCCAGCAACCTTTTTGTCGGGCGTGTTTTATTCGATCAATTCACTGCCGCCGATTTGGCAAACTATTTCGCATTTCAATCCCTTCTTCTATATGATTGATGGCTTCCGTTATGGCTTTACTGGTCAGTCAGATGTCGATCCCGTCCGTAGCCTTGTGATTGTGATGATTTTCTTGCTGGCATTGACGACGGTTGCGATGCAGATGCTGCGTAGTGGTTATAAACTACGCCACTAATTAGAAGATGAAATAACTTAGTTTCGCCCTTAAGAATTCATTTTAGAAAATATTTTAGAAAGAACTATCGTGTTTCCTACACCAGAACAAATTAAAAATTACATCGCTGCCGGTTTGGAATGTACACATCTTGAAGTGGAAGGTGACGGTCAGCACTTCACTGCGGTCATCGTTTCTCCTGCATTCGCTGGCAAGCGTTTGATTCAACGTCATCAAATTGTGTATGCCGC
Source organism: Affinundibacterium macrobrachii (assembly GCF_014652415.1). Lineage (GTDB taxonomy): Bacteria > Pseudomonadota > Gammaproteobacteria > Burkholderiales > Burkholderiaceae_D > Undibacterium > Undibacterium macrobrachii. The sequence continues at coordinate 581,944 of NZ_BMYT01000003.1, read as the reverse complement.
TTTGGGCGATCGCATGCGTGAAGAAATTCATGCTTTGTCGATGAAAACTTTAACTCCGGAAGAATTTCAATAAGCATGGATAAGTTACTGATCAAAGGCGGCAATCGCCTGAATGGCGATGTCATTATTTCTGGCGCTAAGAATGCGGCATTGCCGATTTTGTGCGCCGGTTTGTTGAGTGCTGGCGATGTGGTTTTACACAACGTGCCGCATTTGCAAGACGTTGCTACGATGTTGAAATTACTCAAGCAAATGGGTTTGCGCGTTACTGAAGAAAACAGTGTCGTCACCTTAAATGGCGCAGCGATTGATAAGTTAGAAGCGCCTTACGATATGGTCAAAACCATGCGCGCGTCAATCTTGGTGCTTGGCCCCTTGTTGGCACGATTTGGTGAGGCGAAAGTCTCTCTGCCAGGTGGTTGCGCAATCGGTTCTCGTCCAGTTGATCAGCACATCAAAGGCTTGCAAGCGATGGGCGCGGAGATCACGATTGAGGCTGGTTACATCCACGCTAAAGCGAAACGTTTGCGCGGTGCGCGCATCGTCACCGATATGATTACCGTGACGGGTACAGAAAACCTGTTGATGGCAGCGACTTTGGCAGATGGCGAAACTGTTTTAGAGAACGCAGCGCGTGAACCTGAGGTAACTGATCTCGCAAATTTGCTGGTGGCGATGGGCGCTAAGATTTCTGGCATAGGTACTGATCGTTTGGTGATTCAAGGTGTTGAAGCCTTACACGGTGCAATGCATACCGTGATCGCAGACCGCATCGAAACCGCCACTTTCTTGTGTGCGGTCGCTGCGACAGGCGGCGATTTGACGGTGAAAAATACGCGCAGCGACATTCTGGACGTGGCATTAGATAAATTGCGTGAAGCTGGCGTGATCATTACTACTGGCACTGATTGGATACGCGCGCAAATGAGTGGTCGTCCGAAAGCCGTGAGTTTCCGTACTACTGAATATCCAGGCTTTCCAACCGATATGCAAGCGCAATTTATGGCGCTCGACTGTTTGGCGAACGGCACTGCACGCGTCACCGAAACAATTTTTGAAAATCGTTTTATGCATGTGCAAGAAATGAATCGCCTCGGTGCCCATATTGAAATCGATGGCCATACAGCAATTGTGAATGGTGTAGAAAAACTAGTGGGTGCACCAGTAATGGCGACCGACTTGCGCGCTTCCGCATCATTGGTCATCGCTGGTTTAGCGGCACAAGGCGAGACTTTGATCGATCGTATTTATCACCTCGACCGTGGTTACGATCGCATGGAAGTGAAGCTATCAGCGGTTGGTGCGCAAATCCAGCGTGTTAAATGATACAGCGTCAAAAATAACGAAATAAATTAGCGAAACTATCGATATGAGTTCTCAGCAACTAACTTTGGCCTTGTCCAAAGGACGCATTTTTGAAGAAACTTTACCGCTGTTAGAGGCGGCGGGTATCCACGTGACTGAAGATCCAGAAAAATCGCGTAAGTTGATTTTGGCGACCAACGATCCTGATGTGCGGGTCATTATTGTGCGCGCTTCAGATGTGCCGACCTATGTGCAATACGGTGCGGCAGATTTTGGCGTGGCAGGTAAAGATGTGTTGTTTGAACATGGTGGTGCGGGCTTGTATCAACCTATTGATTTAGGGATCGCAAAATGCCGCATGTCAGTGGCGGTGTCGGTAGGCTTTGATTATGCGAACGCAGTACGGCAAGGTGCACGTTTGCGTGTCGCAACCAAATACACCGAAACCGCGCGTCAACATTTCGCTAGCAAGGGTGTGCATATCGATTTGATTAAGCTGTATGGCTCGATGGAGTTGGCGCCACTGGTTGGTTTGTCCGATGTAATCGTTGATTTGGTCAGCACAGGAAACACTTTGCGCGCGAATAATTTGGTCGAAGTGGAAGAGATCATGGATATCTCTTCACGCTTAGTCGTGAATCAAGCTGCGTTGAAATTGAAGCGCGAACGATTACAGCCAATCTTGCAAGCGTTCGAACGTGCGTCGGAGGGCAAGTAATGAGCTTCACAACAGCACTGACTCGCTTAGATTCTACACAGTCAGGTTTCGCGCAAACCTTACGCCAATTGCTAGCATTTGAAGCGAGTGAAGACGCCGCGATTGATCAGAGTGTAGTGCAGATTTTGCAGGCAGTTAAAACTCGCGGCGATGCCGCGGTGCTAGAGTACACGCAGCGTTTTGATCGATTGCTAGGTATCAGCTCGATGCAAGCATTGGAAATTCCACAAGCGGATTTGCATGCGGCACTCGCTAGTATTTCTAATGAGCGTCGTAGCGCATTGGAAGCGGCAGCGCAGCGTGTGCGCGCCTATCACGAAGTGCAAAAGCGTGAATGTGGTTCGGCAGGATTCTCCTACACCGAAGCAGATGGCACGATACTTGGACAAAAAGTTACTCCTTTAGATCGCGTCGGCATTTACGTACCGGGTGGTAAAGCGGCGTATCCATCTTCGGTATTGATGAATGCGATTCCAGCGAAGGTTGCTGGCGTGCGTGAAATCATCATGGTCGTACCGACACCGGATGGCGTGCGCAATCCTTTGGTATTAGCTGCTGCCGCGATCGCGGGTGTTGATCGCGTGTTCACCATCGGTGGCGCCCAGGCAGTCGCCGCCTTGGCGTACGGTACGGAGAGCATTCCGCAAGTCGATAAAATTGTGGGACCAGGTAATGCCTATGTCGCGAACGCCAAACGCCGTGTATTTGGTACAGTGGGTATCGACATGATTGCTGGACCTTCCGAGATTTTAGTCTTATGCGATGGCACCACTGATCCAGATTGGGTTGCGATGGATTTGTTCTCGCAAGCGGAACATGATGAACTCGCGCAATCCATCTTGCTATGCCCAGATGCAGCCTATATTGATGCTGTGCATGCAAGTATCGATAAGTTGATTGAAACGATGCCACGCGCTGAGATTATTCGAACTTCTCTCAAAGATCGTGGCGCTTTGATCAAAGTGCGCGATATGCAAGAAGCTTGCGAAATCGCGAACGAGATCGCGGCAGAACATTTAGAAATTTCCGCAGAAAACCCGCAGCAATGGGCAGATCAAATTCGTCATGCTGGTGCGATGTTTCTTGGACGTTTTTCGTCTGAGTCTTTAGGTGATTATTGCGCTGGGTCGAATCACGTTTTGCCAACTTCGCGCACCGCACGTTTTTCTTCGCCTTTAGGTGTGTATGATTTCCAGAAGCGTTCATCGATGATACAAGTCAGTGAGCAGGGCGCACAAACTTTAGGCAAGATCGCTGCAGAACTCGCGTATGGCGAAGGCTTACCTGCACATGCTCGTAGTGCTGAATTGCGTTTGAAATAATCAATGGAAAACAAAATCTTTAAGCGTAGAGATACAGAGTACGTAGAGGAAAGTATAGAAAACTTCTCTGCTTTTGCTGCACCGTTGCTGCAAAGTTTTTCTATTCGTTCAATCACATGAACAGTTTCATAAATCAGATCTTCAATGAAGATGCTATCACTGGTTTGCAGCGCATTCCTGATGGCAGTATTGATTTGATTTTGACTGATCCGCCGTATGGTTTGGGTAAGGATTACGGCAATGACTCTGACAAGCAGGAAGCAGCGGATTACTTAGCGTGGACTGAGCGTTGGATAGACGCTGCTTTGCCAAAACTCAAGCCAACTGGCTCGCTGTACATCTTTTTGACTTGGCGTTATTCGCCGGAAATTTTCGTGATGCTCAAGCAGCGCATGACGATGATCAATGAAATTATTTGGGATCGACGTGTACCTTCCATGGGCGGTAGCACACGTAGCTTTTCTTCGGTGCATGACACGATAGGCTTATTCGTGAAATCGAAAAATTATTATTTCGATTTAGATGCGGTGCGTATTCCTTATGATGCGGCGACCAAAAAAGCGCGTTCGCGCTCTATCTTTGTTGGTGCCAAGTGGTTAGAACTCGGCTACAACCCAAAAGATTTGTGGAGTGTGTCGCGTTTGCATAAAGAAGACGCAGAACGTGTCGAGCATCCAACCCAAAAGCCTTTAGAAATTATTCAACGTATGGTGCTCGCATCTTGTCCAGAGAATGGGGTGGTACTTGATCCGTTTATGGGCAGTGGCACAACAGCGATTGCAGCACGACGTTGTGGTCGACAATTTGTCGGCTTTGAACTCAATCCAGATTACTGCGCCATCATCGCGGCGCGTCTACAATCGGCAGAGGCAGAATTACAAGTTCTGAATAATCAACCGACCGAACCAGTGCGAGCCAAACCTGCACTTAATAAAGTAAGTAAACGAATCAGTAAAGCGAAGACGGTGGTTACTAAGGCGAAAGCTGAACCGGCGAAATCAACAGTTCGAAAAAAGAGTGCAGCGTCACTTGAAACTTGATTCTTAAGAATTATTCATTGAATTTAAAACGAGCAACAGTCTCATGTCTTTAGTAGAAAATATTATTCGCGCCGATGTGCGCGCTTTGTCGGCTTATCACGTGCCGGACGCAAAGGGTTTTTTGAAGCTCGATGCGATGGAAAATCCATACACCTTGACGCCAGCCTTGCAGCAAGCATTGGCGAAACGATTGTCGGAAACAGCCTTAAATCGCTATCCTGTACCCAATTATTTGGCCATGAAAGAGGCGCTGAAAACCAACTTCGGCGTGCCTGATGGTTACGACTTAGTATTGGGTAATGGTTCCGACGAATTGATCGCGATGATCAGTATTGCTTGTGCCAAACCGGGCGCAAAAGTATTGGCGCCAATGCCGGGATTCGTGATGTATGCGATGTCTGCGCAGTTTGCTGGCATGGAGTTTGTTGGCGTACCGCTCAACGCAGATTTTACGCTAGACAAAGCGGCGATGTTGGCAGCGATTGCTGAGCATCGCCCGGAGATCACGTATTTGGCCTATCCGAATAATCCAACTGGCACTTTGTTTAATGCTGCCGATATGGAAGAAATTATTTCGGCAGTGGGTGATAGCGGTGTGGTGATTGTCGATGAGGCATACCAACCATTTGCGCAAACAAGTTTTATGTCGCGTTTGCCAGAATTTTCGAATCTGGTTGTGATGCGCACGGTATCCAAATTAGGCTTGGCAGGAATACGCCTAGGATACATGTCGGCGTCTGCCGCTTTACTGCAAGAATTTGATAAAGTTCGCCCACCTTATAACGTAAATGTGTTGACCGAAGCGGCGATACTTTGCTTGCTAGAACACGCTGATGTGTTTGAGCAGCAAGCGGCACAATTGCGCTCGCAACGCAGTCAGTTGTCTAGTCAACTTGCCAGCTTGTCAGGCGTGGAAGTATTTCCCTCTGCGGCAAACTTTTTGTTAATTCGCGTGTCAAATCCAAAGAAAAGTGAGACATATGGCAATGAAGTCTTCACAAAATTGTTGGAACAAAAAATTTTGGTGAAAAATGTGGGTAAAATGCATGCACTTTTGCAGAATTGTTTGCGCATCACGGTTAGCACACCGGAAGAAAATGCCCAATTTTTACATGCTTTTAAACTGGCTTTAGATTAAGTTTTCTTTGAAATTTCTATTAAAATTTTTCTGTCGAATTTCACTCAACAACATTGTAGCTAACTGGCTAACCACAATTAGCAAATCTCATCATGCAACGTACAGCGCAAGTAACACGCAACACCAATGAAACCAAGATTCGCGTCGCGATTAATCTCGATGGTACTGGCAAACAATCTTTAAAGACGGGTGTGCCGTTTTTGGATCACATGCTCGATCAAATCGCACGTCATGGATTAATCGATTTAGATATCGAAGCCGATGGCGATTTACATATTGATGCGCACCACACGGTGGAAGATGTTGGTATCACTTTGGGCCAAGCATTTGCACAAGCGATCGGTGATAAAAAAGGCATACGTCGCTATGGTCACGCCTATGTGCCACTCGATGAAGCGTTGTCACGCGTCGTGATTGATTTTTCTGGTCGTCCAGGTCTGGAATACCATGTCGATTTTAAACGAGCGATGATCGGTTCATTTGATGTCGACTTGACCCATGAATTTTTCCAAGGTTTTGTGAATCATGCTTTGGTTTCTCTACATATTGATAATCTGCGTGGTGAAAATGCACATCATCAATGTGAAACTATTTTTAAGGCCTTTGGTCGCGCGCTGCGTATGGCAGCCGAGTTAGATGAACGCGCCTTGGGCACCATTCCATCCACAAAAGGTAGTCTATAAAAAAGCGATAGCGATGGCATAAAGCTTGCATGTTTATGCTATTCGCGAATACTTCACTATGTCTACTCCCTCATTGTTATGAATAAGATTGTTGTCGTTGATTACGGCATGGGTAACGTGCGCTCTGTCGCGCAAGCATTACGTGCGGTTGCCCCTGAAGCCGAGGTCCTGATTTCAGGTTTGATTACGGATATTCAATCGGCTGATCGTTTAGTCTTGCCAGGTCAAGGTGCGATGCCCGATTGCATGCGTAGTTTGCAAGAATCGGGTGTACAGGAGGCCTTGCTACAAGCAGCACGCGAAAAGCCCTTATTTGGCGTCTGTGTTGGTGAACAGATGTTGTTTGACATCAGCGCCGAAGGGAATGCGCCATGCTTAGGCTTACTGCCAGGTAAGGTTGTGCGCTTTGATTTAAGCGGACAATTGCAAGAAGATGGTTCCCGTTATAAAGTGCCACAAATGGGATGGAATCGCGTGCATCAAACGCAAGCACATCCGCTTTGGAATGGCATTGCTGACGATAGTTATTTTTACTTCGTGCATAGTTATTTTGTGCAAGCTGAACATGAGCAAGATGTGGTTGGCACCACTGAATATGGTCAAGTATTTACTTCGGCCGTTGCACGAGAGAATATTTTTGCGACACAGTTTCATCCAGAGAAAAGTGCGGCTGCTGGATTGCAACTATATAAAAATTTTGTACACTGGAATCCTTAATGAAGGGATAGAAGTGATTCAAATGATTCATGCTTGTATCGTTTGATTGTTGGTCTTTGTTGTTTAATACGTTTTTGTTCGATTCTATTTTTACATATTATATAAACTCATCATGCTGCTCATTCCTGCTATCGACCTGAAAGATGGTCACTGCGTACGTCTTAAACAAGGCGATATGGATCAAGCCACAGTATTTTCCGAAGAACCTGCTGATATGGCACGTCACTGGTTAGAGCAAGGCGCACGTCGTTTACATTTGGTGGATTTAAACGGCGCCTTCGCTGGAAAACCAAAAAATGAGGCTGCGATCAAGGCAATTATCAAAACCGTGCGTGAATATGCAGAAGAAACAGAAACTGAAGAAGTGCCGGTGCAATTAGGTGGCGGCATTCGCGACCTTGATACCATCGAGCGTTATTTAAACGCCGGTATTTCTTACATCATTATCGGCACCGCCGCAGTGAAGAGCCCAGGATTTTTGGCGGATGCATGCAGTGCTTTTCCAGGTCAAATTATTGTCGGTATTGACGCTAAAGACGGCAAAGTAGCGACAGATGGCTGGAGCAAAATGTCGGGTCATGATGTGATTGATTTAGCGAAAAAATTTGAAGGCTATGGCGTCGAAGCGATTATCTATACCGACATCGGCCGCGATGGCATGATGGGTGGCGTGAATATTGAAGCTACTGTGAAGTTGGCACAGGCGGTTTCGATTCCGGTTATCGCATCTGGCGGTGTGCATGTGCTTGCTGATGTTGAAGCCTTGTGCGAGGTTCAAGACGAAGGTATCGAGGGTGTGATCTGTGGACGTTCCATTTATGAAGGCACTTTAGATTTGGCAAGTGCACAAGATCGTGCTGATGAACTTAGTGGTGATTTGATTTACGAAGAAGACGAAGAATGACTTTAGCCAAAAGGATTATTCCTTGTCTGGATGTGAACGCTGGACGAGTGGTAAAAGGTGTCAATTTTCTGGAATTGCGTGACGCAGGCGATCCTGTGGAAGTAGCGCGCCGTTACGATTTACAAGGCGCGGATGAAATCACGTTTTTGGATATCACAGCCTCTTCTGATGATCGCGATTTGATTTTGCCGGTGATTGAGGCTGTTGCATCCCAAGTATTTATTCCTCTGACTGTCGGTGGCGGTGTTAGAACAGTCGCTGATGTACGTCGACTACTGAATGCTGGTGCGGATAAAGTTGGAATGAATACCTCGGCGGTGACAAATCCGCAGTTAGTCGCGGACGCAGCGCATAAATATGGCTCTCAATGTATCGTGGTTGCGATCGATGCGAAAGCGACTGCGCCTGGTCGTTGGGAAGTGTATACCCACGGTGGTCGCAATGCGACTGGTCTCGATGCCGTTGAGTGGGCTTGCAAGATGGCAGAATTAGGTGCGGGGGAAATTCTATTAACGAGTATGGACAAAGATGGAACGCGTTCTGGCTTTGATCTCGCCTTAACGCGAGCAGTCTCCGATGCGATTGACATTCCAGTGATTGCCTCGGGCGGGGTTGGCGGCTTACAAGATCTTGCCGATGGCATTAAACTCGGTGGCGCAGATGCCGTTTTGGCAGCAAGTATTTTTCATTTTGGACAGCATACAGTGCAGGAAGCAAAACAATTTATGGCAGCACAACATATACCAATGAGGTTAGCATGAGTTTTCGTTGGTTAAATAAAGTGAAATGGGATGAAGTTGGTCTCGTCCCCGTCATTGCGCAAGAAGTTGGTAGCAATGATGTAGTCATGTTCGCTTGGATGAATCGTGAAGCGCTGAGTCGTACCGTTGAAACTGGTGAAGCAGTGTATTGGAGCCGTTCACGTAAAAAACTCTGGCACAAAGGCGAAGAGTCTGGCCATGTTCAAAAAGTGAAAGAAATCCGACTCGATTGCGACGAAGATGTGATTCTTCTGAAGATCGAACAAGTCGAAGGAATCGCATGTCACACGGGGCGACATTCTTGTTTCTTCCAAAAATTTGAGGGAAATGTTGACGCAGGTGAATGGGTAACAGTAGACCCTGTGTTAAAAGATCCTGAAGCAATTTATAAATAATTGCGCTATCAGTCGATATGTCTTTGTTGCTTATTTAAATGTGTAAATAAATAAGTAAAAAAACAAGTAAATAACTAAGTAAATTTCATTACGCAATGACTCAAGAATCTATATTGCATCAACTCGCCGCAGTGATTGAAAGCCGTAAGGCGGTCAATGGTGGTAATCCAGATACCTCATATGTCGCTAAGTTGTTCCATAAAGGCGATGATGCGATTTTGAAGAAAATTGGTGAAGAGGCGACGGAAACAGTGATGGCGGCAAAAGATGCGCGCGTTTCTGGCGACACATCGGATTTATTGTATGAGTGCGCGGACCTCTGGTTTCATTCGCTTGTCATGTTAGCCCAGTATAATTTGCATCCGCAACAAGTACTGGATGAGTTGGCACGGCGTGAAGGGATCTCTGGAATAGAAGAGAAAGCTTCTCGCCCCCAAAATTGATAGGCTTCAATTTTGGTTTTTTGTAACAATCTTTGAGCGGACAGTATGGATAACTGCATTTTTTGTAAAATCGTTGAGAAGCAAATTCCTGCAACTATTTTGTATGAAGATGATGATTTAATGGCATTTAATGACATAAATCCTGCAGCACCTGTCCATTTCTTGATTATTCCCAAGAAGCATTTGTCAAGTTTGGCCGATGCGAGTGCCGAAGATGCAGTATTGTTAGGTAAAATGTTGGAATTAGCTCCCAAGCTAGCAGCCCAACAAGCTTGTGCATATATAGAGCATGCAGATGGATCAAAGTCGGGTGGTTTTAAAACGGTGATCAACACCGGACCGGACGGTGGTCAAGTTGTTTATCATTTACACATGCATGTGATTGGTGGCGCGAAGTTAGCGTGATTTACGATATTTTAATTGATTGATTTTTGGCTCCGGCCTTGAAGGAAGCATGATGGGTTCATTTAGTATTTGGCATTGGCTAATTGTATTGGTTGTAGTCGTTTTAGTATTCGGCACTAAAAAACTCGGCAATGTTGGTAGTGATTTGGGTAAAGCCGTTAAGGGTTTTAAAGATGGCGTGAAAGGTGAAGATGAGAAATCACCAAAAGCCGATGAACAAAAAACGATCGATGTCGATGCAAAGGATAAATCTATACACTAATCTTCGGATGGTGTTAGAGCAGATTTATGATAGATCTCGGATTGACCAAGCTCGCCTTGATTGGGGCGGTAGCTTTGATCGTAATTGGCCCCAAAGACTTACCTAAAGTGGCGCGCATGGCTGGCACCTTGTTTGGTCGCGCGCAACGCTATATCAGCCAGGTCAAATCCGAAGTCAGTCGTGAAATCGAAATGGAAGAGTTGCGCAAAATGCAGAAGGAAGTTGAATCTGCAGCGCAAAATTTCGAGCAAGATATTCATAAAGAATTTTCTGAAGCCCAGCAGGAATTGAATGAATTAGTGCAGCCATCTGCAAATTCTATTTATGCTGGACATGACACTTATGCGTCTCCCTCAGATGAAGCGATGATTGAGAAGGCGAAGAATTTTCGTCGCCGAAAAGTCGCTAAGACTTCGAACATTCCTCATTGGTATAAAAGCCGACATGGCCATCGTAGTCAGGTCATTTCAGGTGCGGCGCGGATGGCAAAGCATCGTGTCAATCGCAGCCCTTCATCGAGTTTTTTCTAAATGCTCTCAATAAATTATTTAAGGGCATGTCATGAGTGATAATAATTTCTTAGGTATGCAAGATACCTTCATTTCGCACCTGGTCGAATTAAGAGATCGATTAGTGAAGGCGTGTGCGGGTGTCGCCATTATTTGTGCAGCTTTGTTTGCATGGCCAGGAACTACAGCGATTTATGATTTTCTGGCGCAGCCGATGATTTCCGCTTTGCCAGCGGGTTCGAAGATGATCGCGACCGGCGTGATTTCGCCATTCTTGGTGCCGATGAAAGTCACTTTGTTATTGGCATTCTTGCTTGCTTTGCCTTGGGTGTTGTATCAAGCTTGGGCCTTTATCGCACCGGGCTTGTACGCGCATGAAAAGCGTTTAATCGCACCATTGGTGATTTCTTCATCCGTGCTGTTTGCCGCAGGGGTGGCGTTTTGCTATTTCTTTGTTTTTGGTCGTGTATTTAAGTTTATTGCCGAATTTGCGCCGACCTCGATTACCGTTTCTCCCGATATCGAAAACTATCTCGATTTCATTATGTCGATGTGTTTGGCCTTTGGCTTGACCTTCGAAGTGCCGATCGTGGTGATCGTTTTGGTACGCACAGGGCTTCTGACAGTAGAGAAACTAAAAGCGATACGCTCGTATGTGATTGTCGGTGCATTTATCATTGCAGCAATCGTGACACCACCAGACGTTGTTAGCCAACTGGCGTTGGCAATTCCTATGTGGATGCTGTTTGAATTAGGCTTATTTGTTGCGCCGATTTTTGTGAAAGCGACGCAAGCACCCGAATCTTCATCTGATAGTTAAGTTGTACTAGCTAAATTTTGCAGCCCTTAACCAAGTGACTAGTGGGAGGGCTGTTTTAAATCCGCTTAATAATTTTTTGTGTACGTCTTCGTACAGCATGCCCTCTAGAGAGCATTCGGTCCATACCATCATGCTCTTGAGTTTTAGATACTCGATTAAAGCATGCTCAGGATCGAAACCTTTGGGTGGTCGTATCAATTTCCCTTCTTCTTGCAATTCACCAAAGCAGTCTTTCATCGCTTTATTTTTGATCAGTTTTTTGAATCCGGCTTCATCTTCGAGGATATGTTGACGAATATTCTTTAAGCGATCTGACGGTGGCATATATTCGCCTACTGCAAACAACAAACGATTGTTTTGGCTGATCTGAAAATAGCAGGCGGGACCGCCACCTTCACTGGGTTTCTTGCGACCACTCGGTAAAATCGACGCGGAGAAATAAGTTTTATACGGTGATTTATCTTTGCCAAAGCGCACATCGCGATTGATCCGAAATAGGGCTTTCTTAGGATCACATTGCGTGATTGCGGGATCGAATTTGCTTAGCTCTTGGATTAGTCGTGTCACCATTTGTAAAAATTCCGCACGCAAAATATCGTAGCGCGGTTTATTCATAACAAACCAAGCACGGTTGTTATTCTCTGATAATTCAAACAGAAATCGACTGAGTTCGGCGACGTGCATGGTGATTAATCTTCCGGTTTAAATGGTGGACGTTTGCCGACCACGATATCTAATTGCATTTCGTTTGATTGTCGTACCAGCGTCAACTTGGCTTTAGAATTGGGCTTGAGCTGTGCGATTTGATTCATCATTTCACGACTATTGGAGAACGCTTTGCCGTCAATCGCAGTACAAATATCACCTGGTTTAACACCGGCTTGGTCAGCAGGTCCACCTCGCACCACTGCGGCAACAATCGAGCCTTTGGTTTGTTTGATGTTGAAGCTCTCTGCCATTTCTTCTGTAATATCTTCAGGGCTAATACCAAGATAGCCACGAACCACTTGACCATCTGTAATGATCGCTTCCATCACCATCTTGATGGTTGAAACAGGAATAGCAAAACCGATTCCTAGCGAACCACCATTTTGTGAGTAAATCGCGGAATTGATGCCAAGTAAATTGCCGTTCGCATCAACCAAAGCACCGCCTGAATTACCGGGGTTGACCGCTGCATCAGTTTGAATGAAATTTTCATAGGTATTGATGCCAACGCTATTGCGGCCAAGCGCGGAAATAATTCCCATCGTAACCGTTTGGCCTACGCCAAATGGATTGCCGATTGCGAGGACCACATCGCCAACGTTTGCTTCTTCTGAATGACCAAGCGTGATAGTTGGCAGATCCTTTAAGTCAATCTGCAAAACCGCTAGATCAGTGTCTGGATCAGTGCCAATCACTTTAGCAGTAGCTTGTCGGCCATCTGCCAAGGCAACTTCGATCTCCCCTGCACCTTGGATGACATGATTATTCGTCAGAATATGACCTTGTGGACTCATGATGACGCCAGAGCCGCTACTCGATGGGCGTTCCGTTCTAGGTTTAGCTTGCTCGCCAAAAAAGCGTCGAAAAAACGGATCATTTAAAAGAGGATTGTTATTGCTTGAGCTACGCGTCGCACTAATATTGACGACCGAAGGCATCGCGCGTTTAGCTGCAAGATGATAGGTGCCTGGCGCATTGTTCTTACTGCTTGGTGCTTCTTTCAGTGTGGCCGATGAAGTCAAACTCACATTCTTGTTAATTACCAAGCCTTGCTGCACCCAATTGGGCTTTAAGCTGGTTACAATAAACCACAGTGCCAAGCCGACAGTAACGGTTTGCGCAAATAACAGCCATAGACGACGCATCATGAGGAGTATATGTTAGAAAAATCAATCGATAGAAATATGCTGACGCAATTTTTGGCGAACGAATTGCAAGTCGCGCGTTTCCGTGATTATTGCCCAAATGGGCTTCAGGTGGAAGGGCGAAAAGAAATTAAGAAGATCATTACTGGTGTCACCGCTTGTCAGGCGCTCTTAGACGAAGCGGTTCGTCTTGAAGCGGATGCCATTTTGGTGCATCACGGATATTTTTGGAAAGGCGAGGATATGCGTGTAGTAGGGCAGAAATATCAGCGTCTCAAAACCTTAATAGAACACGAAATGTCACTGTTTGCCTATCATCTTCCTTTAGATTCGCATCCTAGTTTAGGCAATAACGCTCAATTGGCGCGGCTTTTTGGGTTTGAAGTAACAGGTCGATTTGGTGAGGATGATATAGCTTGGCTTGGAAGATCAATGGATGCCGGGATTTCTCAAGTTGGACAATTGGCTAAGCATATTTCTTCGAAATTAGGGCGCGAAGCCTTAGTGATCGGCGATGCAGAGCAAGCGGTGGCGACGATTGCTTGGTGCTCGGGTGCCGCGCAGAATATGCTGGCTGCGGCGATCGACGCAGGTGCAAACGTTTATATTAGCGGTGAAATTTCTGAGCCCACTGTGCATTTGGCGAGAGAGGCCGGTGTTAGCTATTTGGCTTGTGGTCATCACGCCAGCGAGCGTTATGGTGTTCAAGCCTTAGGGCAAATGATCGCGCGGGAATTTGGCATTGAACATCAGTTTGTTGACATCGCCAATCCAGTTTGATTGTAAAAATGCCACCAAGATTGGTGGCATTTTTTTTGAGAACTTTATTCTGTAAATTATTTTTTTAATGCATCACGAATTTCGCGCAATAACATCACGTCTTCGGGCGTTGGTGGCGGTGCCGCAGGTGCTGCTGCGGCATCCGCTGCGTCTTTCTTCTTCATTAGATTTACCAAGCGCACCATTTGGAAAATAATAAACGCCAAGATAATGAAATTTAAAGATATCGTTAAGAAATTACCATAAGCGAGCACCGCGCCTGCTTTTTTTGCCTCAGCTAAAGTTAGATCCGCCGCTTGGCCATTTAATGGTAAGTAGTAATTAGCGAAATCTAAGCCGCCAAAAATTTTTCCCACAACCGGCATTACGATGTCGCCAACTAATGAATCGACAATCTTGCCGAACGCGGCACCAATAATAACGCCCACAGCTAAGTCAATCACATTCCCTTGTGCCGCAAAGCTCTTAAACTCTTGCATCATGCCCATAAAAATTCCCCTAACTAGTTTTAGATTTATCAAATTCAAATGTGAAGTATTTGCTCTAAGAATATGGCAAAACAGCAATATGATAATCCGCAAAAGCGCTTTCGACTTGAATAATATTGTCAATTTTTGTGAATCGCGCATCGTTTTGTTGTAATTCTCCGTTCATGCCGCCACGGTTCGCTTATTTTTTTATAGAAAATTTGTAGCATGTGGGTCATTTAGGTGCAAAAACAAGCTAAATCGGCCTGTAAAGCATCTTTTTCTTTAATTCACCTTCCGGCTCCTTTATAATTTAAGGTTGTAAGAAGTGGGGTTGTGCTTCGTCAAGTTTGATTTTTGATAGATTGGGGTTTGTATGAGTATCGAAAAGCAGGTCGATCCAAGTCGTCGCGGCTTACTCGTTGCTACCTGTGTTGCAGGTGGAGCAGTGGGTGTCAGTACGGCGGTGTCACTAGTGAGTACTTTTCAGCCATCCGAGCGCGCAAAAGCGGCGGGTGCACCGGTTGAAGTGGATATTTCCACATTAAAACCTGGTGAAATGACGACAACAGAATGGCGTGGTAAGCCAGTGTGGATTTTAAAGCGCACGCCAGAGATGATGGAAAGTCTCAAAAAAACAGAGGCAAAAGTAGCAGATCCAAAATCTGAAAAGCCTTATACGATGGATATGCCAGCGTATTGCGACAAACAAACACGTTCTCGTAAAGAACATAGTGATATTTTGGTGACAGTTGGTATTTGCTCCCATTTAGGTTGCTCACCAATCTCCAAATTCACGCCAGGCGCACAGCCATCGTTACCAGATGATTGGGATGGTGGATTTATCTGCCCATGCCACGGTTCCACATTTGATTTGGCTGGTCGCGTTTATAAAAACAAACCTGCACCGCAAAATCTAGACGTGCCACCGCATATGTTTTTATCAGATACCAAAATCATCATCGGTAAAGATGAGAAAGGCGAGGCTTAATCATGGCATTTGTTGAGAAAAAACTTCCTGACGATGCGCCTATCGCAGCGAAAGCATTAAATTGGGTTGACTCTCGTTTTCCACTGACAAAATTGTGGAATGATCAATGGGGTCAATACTACGCACCAAAAAACTTTAACTTCTGGTACATCTTCGGCTCCTTAGCGATGCTGGTTTTGGTTATTCAGATTGTGACTGGTATTTTCTTGGTGATGCATTACAAACCAGATGCGAATTTAGCTTTTGCTTCTGTTGAGTACATCATGCGTGAAGTTCCATCAGGTTGGTTAGTGCGATACATGCATTCCACTGGTGCTTCTGCGTTCTTCATCATTGTGTATTTGCACATGACTCGTGCTTTATTGTACGGTTCATACCGCAAGCCACGTGAGTTGATTTGGTTGTTTGGTTTCGCTATTTTCTTGTGCTTGATGGCAGAAGCTTTCTTCGGTTACCTCTTACCTTGGGGACAAATGTCTTACTGGGGTGCACAGGTTATCGTGAACTTGTTTGGTGCGATTCCTTTCATCGGCCCAGATTTGTCATTGTGGATTCGTGGTGACTACGTTGTTTCTGATGCGACATTAAATCGCTTCTTCGCTTTCCACGTTATCGCTATTCCATTGGTATTGTTGGGCTTGGTGGTTGCGCATTTGATCGCTTTGCATGAAGTCGGTTCTAATAATCCAGACGGAATTGAAATCAAAGAGAATTTAGATGCAGATGGTCATCCAGTTGATGGCGTGCCTTCTCATCCTTACTACACTTTCCATGATATTTTTGGCGTGACTGTGTTCTTGACGATCTTTACAGCAGTGGTGTTCTTTGCTCCAGAAATGGGTGGATACTTCTTGGAATACAATAACTTTATTCCAGCTGACTCATTAAAAACGCCTCCACACATTGCACCAACATGGTATTTCACACCGTTTTACTCCATCTTGCGCGCAACTACTTCTGAGTTCTTGTATGTGATTCAAGCTGGTGTTGCTGCGTATGTTGCGTTGATTTGGTTGAAGTCTTCTTTGGGCTTTATGACTAAGGCAGCAATTGCAGTGATCGCATTGTTGGCAATTATCGGCATGATGCCTTTCGGCTTGGATGCAAAATTCTGGGGCGTTGTATTGTTTGGCGGTTCTGTTGTGATCTTGGCGTTCTTACCTTGGTTGGACGTATCTCCAGTGAAGTCGATTCGTTATCGCCCTGATTGGCATAAATATGTGTACATCGTATTTGGTATCGCATTTATCGTGTTGGGTTACCTCGGTGTACAAGCGCCATCCCCAATGGGCGAGCGTGTGTCACAAGTTTGCGCGCTGATCTACTTTGGTTTCTTCTTGTTGATGCCTTGGTGGAGCGGTATGGGTACATTTAAGACTGTGCCAAAACGCGTAACTTTTGCTGCGCATTGATCAGATTAAGCGAGGAAAAATTAGCATGAAATTACTTAAAAAACTGATCTTAAGCTTGGCATTTGCTCCAGCCTTAGCGCTGGCTAGCGGTGGAAGCTTTCCATTGGATCGCGCTCCAGAACGTACGAACGACTTATCTGCATTGCAAAATGGTGCGAAGTTGTTTGTGAACTACTGCTTGAATTGCCACTCTGCTGTATCCATGCGTTACAACCGTTTGCGTGACATTGGTTTGTCTGATGATCAAATCAAGAGCAATTTATTATTCACCGGAGAAAAAATTGGTGAATTGATGAAAACAAGCTTGAGCGCAAAAGATGCGAAAGAATGGTTCGGCGCTGTTCCACCAGATTTGTCAGTTATCGCTCGCGCTAAAGCATCTGGCGCTGGTACTGGCGCAGACTGGTTGTACACCTATTTGCGTACTTACTACAAAGACGAAAGTCGTCCAACTGGTTGGAATAATATGTTGTTCCCAAATGTTGGTATGCCACATGCATTGTGGGAGTTGCAAGGTGTACGCGGTGCTAAATTCGAAGAAGTTAAAGATGCACATGATCCATCCAAGATGGAACATAAGTTTGTTGGCTTCGAGACTTTAACGCCAGGAAAAATGACTCCAGTCGAGTACGACAATGCTGTCGGTGACTTGGTTGCTTACTTGCAGTGGATGGGTGAACCAGCACAAAATGATCGTAAGCGTTTAGGCGTTTGGGTTGTTTTGTTTATGGCCTTGCTCGCAACATTAGCATGGCGTTTGAATGCCTCTTACTGGAAAGAAGTGAAGTAAATTAGTCGTCCGCTGAGAGATTCAGCGGATGTGTCATCCCAGGGTGAGGTCCGCTTTTTGCGCCTCGCCCTAATCGTTTTTAAGGAACTATAAAAATGATGGTTCTCTACTCAGGTACAACCTGCCCATTTTCTCAACGTTGCCGTTTAGTCTTGTTTGAAAAAGGCATGGATTTTGAAATCCGTGACGTTGATTTGTTCAACAAACCAGAAGATATCTCAACCATGAATCCTTACGGCCAAGTGCCGATCTTGGTAGAGCGTGAATTGGTATTGTACGAATCGAATATCATTAATGAGTATATCGATGAGCGTTTTCCTCACCCACAATTGATGCCTGCTGATCCATTGCAACGCGCTCGTGCACGTTTGATGTTGTTTAATTTTGAAAAAGAATTATTCGTGCATGTGCATACTTTGGAAAATGAGAAAAACAATGCCTCTTCTAAAGTGTTGGACAAAGCGCGCGCAGAGATTCGTGATCGTTTGACACAGTTGGCGCCGTTGTTTGTTAAGAACAAATACATGTTGGGTGAAGAGTTCTCCATGTTAGACGTTGCGGTTGCACCGTTGTTGTGGCGTCTTGATCACTATGGCATCGACTTATCCAAAACAGCGGCACCATTGTTGAAATATGCAGAACGCATTTTCTCGCGTCCTGCTTACATCGAAGCTTTGACACCGTCTGAAAAAGTAATGCGTCGTTAATGAAATGGGCGACTAAGTGAGGCAAGTTCCCACTTAGTCGTTTTTTTCATGATTCTCAAGAAGGTATTTCAAATCCATGTCAGAAATTTCTACAAAGCCTTATTTGTTACGTGCTATTTACGAGTGGTGCACGGACAACGGGTTTACACCTTATTTATCAGTAAAAGTGAGTGGTGCTGTACAAGTTCCGATGGAATTTGTGCGTAAAGGTGAAATTGTTTTGAATATCGCTTTTTCTGCCACCAGCGGTTTGAAAATGGATAATGACGCTATTAGCTTTAAAGCCAGATTTGGTGGTGTATCACGAGATATTTATATTCCTGTGCGAAATGTGCAGGCGATTTTTTCGAGTGAGAATGGACAAGGAATGGTTTTTGATGCGATTGAAGACGAGCCGATGTCTGAACCACCACCGTCGGAGCCAAGTCGACCAAGCATTGGTTTGGCATCGGTGAATGTGAGGGAAGAAAAGCCCTTAATCGAAGTGGAAAAAGCGGAAGAAATAAAAGAATCAAAAGAAACACAAAAAAAATCAGAAAAACCTTCCCTAAAAGTCATAAAGTAGTCTATAATTTTGTTCTTCAAGATTCGTTGCAAAACAAAAGTGATGCAATAAAGATTGAAACGATTTCCGCCGGCTTAGCTCACTTGGTAGAGCAGTTGACTTGTAATCATCAGGTAGCCAGTTCGATTCCGGCAGCCGGCACCAGTAGTACTAAGGGCTCACAGAAATGTGAGCCCTTTTTTATTGTGCATTTTCACTGCACAATCGATTCGACTCAGCATTGTTTCGGCATTTCTTCCTTACATAGTTGATTCTAGATTTTAGAGTTTCGCATCTTCATCAAGATTCGTCCCTTTTCCACCCAAGCTCAGTAAAGTTGTTTTGTTGGGTGCTTTCGCAGAGTTGTGCTACAAGGCAATACTGCTTTATGCCATAATGGTTTTCGGATTGACCTTTCTTGTTTCAGTCTTATTTTTATTGGCTGAATTGATTCTATATGCGACTGTTGCCAACCAAATTTTGGAAGTCTTGCTGCTTGGGCGTGCTATATTTGCTTGCCCATAGCGTCGCTGCTTCTACTATTGATATCAAGGCCTATACAGAAGAATGGCCGCCGTATAATTTTTTGAATGGTAAACAAGTTACAGGAATTTCCACAGATATCTTACGTGCTGCCTGCAGTAACGCTCATCTACAGTGTGAATTTCAACTTGTGCCGTGGACGCGTGCCTATAAGACGGTACAAGAAACTAAAAATACGATTATTTATACGATTGCACGTATTCCGACGCGTGAAACACAATTTGTGTGGATAGGCCCACTTTTTCCTCGCACGACATGGATATACGCGCGCGCTGAAGTCGCCGATAAGATTCTCCACATGAAAGACTTGGAGAAATTTAAAGTCGGAGTGATTCGTGCCGAAGCTTCCTTAACCGATTTAACGGAGGCCGGTGTTCCATCTTCTGCGATACGTATCTTTAATTCAAACACAGATGAAATGCGTATGTTAAAAGCAGGGCAGATTGATGTTGTCGTTAATACAGAAATTGGTATGGCAGTTAATCAACAGCAATTTGATATTGGCGCCGATAAGTTGGTAAAGCTGATGAAGCTTTATGATGCCGGTTCCTTGTATTTTGGTATGAATATCAACTCAGATCCAATTCTGATTGAGAAACTACAAAATGCAGTAGACAAATTGCGTCGCGAAGGCAAGATTCAATTGATTGTACAGCAGTACACCAAAGCAAATTGAGTCATGCTTGTGCTAGCTCTTGCTGATATCACGTGCGTCTGTACGTCTCTTAGATTATAAGTCCCTATGTTTTATACCCTAGCCGTTTTACTGTTGTTCCAATGTGTGGGAGAACTCATCGCCTTGGGATTGGCGCTGAGTATTCCAGGTTCGGTGATTGGTATGGTGCTGTTGTTCTTTGCTTTACTTGTCTCACCGCGATTGATGGAAAAAGTGGAAGAATCCAGCCACCATATTCTCAAACATATGTCGCTGTTTTTTATTCCAGCAGGCGTTGGCATTATGGTTTCTGCGGCGGGTGTCATGCAGCATTGGCTGGCCGTTGTGATTGCCATCATCTCCAGCACTTTATTAACCTTAGCTATCACTGCTATCAGTATGCGTTGCTTGATGAATTCGACGCCGCCAGCCATAGATGAAGTGATGGCAGATAAACCATCGACGCCATCCAGGTTGGATCAATGATATGGGTTCGGCTTTCGATTTCATGGCGGTTTGGCATTATCTGGCGCATTCTCCAATACTCGCTATTTGTTTGACGCTATCTGCCTATTTGTTGGCTACATGGATATCTTCTAAGTTCAATTTTTCGCCACTCGCTAACCCTGTCGTGATGGCAGTCGCGATGATTATTCTCGTATTAAGCACTGCCGGCATTTCATATGAAACTTATTTCGCTTCAGCGCAAGTGATTCATTTGATGCTTGGACCGGTGACTGTCGCGTTGGCAATCCCATTGGCACGTCAATTACCAAAATTACGGCGTCGATTTTTGCCCTTAACGATAGGTTTATTGTGCGGATCGATCACTGCAATCATTTCCGCGGTTTTTATTATTATTTGGATGGGCGGTTCGAAAGAGTTGGCACTATCAATTGGTCCTAAGTCAGCCACTACGCCGATCGCGATGAGTATCGCCGACAAGATTGGTGGCATTCCCTCCGTTGCTGCTGCTATCGTCATTTTGACAGGCGCATTTGGCGCATTAGTCGCACGGTATTTGTTCAATTGGATGCGAATTAGCTCACCAGAGATTCGTGGCTTTGCATTGGGTTTAGCCGCGCACGGAATTGGTACTGCACGTGCTTTTCAGGTGAGCCGAGAAATTGGCACTTTCGCTGGTTTGGGAATGGGATTGAATGGTGTTTTGACTGCCTTACTGGCACCGACCTTTGTGCCAGTGATTGTGAACTATTTTTTCAAATAGCATCAATCTCGACATACATAGGAGATCTTTGATAGATCTCGTTCTGTATTTGCATTCGTTCTATTTTAAGCTGTAAGTAGTACGGGCGTAAAACCCGCCTCACGAATCGCCGCCTCAAGCGCTGCGTCTGATTGTGTGGAATTAATCGTAACCGAATGTGCGGCGAGATCTATCGTGATGCTGGCTTGCGCATCGACCTCTTGAATCGCTTTGCTGATGCTCGCTTTACAATGCTTGCATGTCATATCTTCTACTTGAAACCGTGGCATGAAAATTCTCCTAGAAAGCCTTTGAATGGAATGATTGTAGTGGTTCTGACTGCGCTTTGCTTGCGCTCCATCATGAAGTCTCAATTTTTCCTTGACCCTACCATAATGGGAAGCTATATCCTGATCGTATGTCAGAAATCTGCTGCACCACAATCCGTTGATCAGCAGCTTCATGATGATCACCAAAGCGGTGGTTTAATCAGAGAGAAATTGTATGGAAAATAAAATCAGTTTGCAGATTGAAGGAATGACCTGTTCGTCTTGCGTACGAAGGGTTGAAAAAGCTTTGCTCGCTACGGAAGGAGTGGCAGAGGCCACAGTAAATCTGGCAACGGAAAAAGCCAGCATCGCGCTAAAGTCGGGCGCTAGCTTACAGCATGTGCTCGCTAGTATTGAAAAAGCTGGCTATCACGTACCTACTAAAACTTGGACATTGCAGGTAGCAGAGATGACTTGCGCTTCATGTGTTGGTCGGGTTGAGAAGGCATTCCTAGCGGTGCCGGGCGTGCTCAATGCCAGCGTGAATTTGGCGACTGAAAAAGCGCAAATCACCACGCTTGCAGAGGTGGAATTGCTAAGCCTATTGGCTGCCGCAAAAAAAGCGGGTTACCCAGCGCAGTTGGTCGATGATCAACAGGCCAGGTTGTCCCAGCAGCAAGCCGGACTGAGTCAAGCTTGGTTGGTAGTTATCGCGATGGCTTTGAGTTTGCCGTTGATGGCTCCCATGCTATTGGCGATTATTGGAATTCA
Source organism: Affinundibacterium macrobrachii (assembly GCF_014652415.1). Classification (GTDB taxonomy): domain Bacteria; phylum Pseudomonadota; class Gammaproteobacteria; order Burkholderiales; family Burkholderiaceae_D; genus Undibacterium; species Undibacterium macrobrachii. Next base: position 559,533 of record NZ_BMYT01000003.1, on the reverse strand, counting down.
ATGGGCGATCCCAGCTTGGGTTCAATTTGCACTCGCAACACCTGTGCAGTTTTGGCTTGGCGCGCGATTTTATAAAGCGGGATGGAAGGCGCTCATCGCTGGTAGCGGCAATATGGATTTGCTTGTGGCAATCGGCACCAGCTCGGCCTATGGCTTATCCGTGTATTTAATGTTTTGGCAGACCGATCACGTCTCGCATGGCATGCAACACTTGTATTTTGAATCGTCTGCGGTGGTCATTAGTTTGGTATTGCTTGGTAAGTGGATGGAAGCGAAAGCCAAACATCAAACATTAGAAGCCTTGCGTGCATTGGAATCTTTGCGCGCCACGACAGCCTTAGTTCGTCGCGATGGACTTGAGGTAGAAGTGCCTGTATCGGAAGTGCGGGTTGGCGATATGGTGGTGATTCGTCCTGGCGATCGTGTACCTGTTGATGGTGAGATTATGGAAGGAATTAGCCATCTCGATGAATCACTGTTGACGGGAGAAAGTCTGCCCGTTAGCAAGCATGTTGGTGATGCTGTGATCGGTGGTTCAGTGAATGCAGATGGTCTTTTATTAGTGATTGCGCGCGGTGTTGGTGGCGCTACGATGCTTTCACAAATCATCAAGTTGGTTGAAGATGCGCAAGCAGTGAAGGCGCCGATACAGGCTTTGGTCGATCGAATCAGTGCGGTTTTTGTACCTATTGTATTGGGTATTTCCTTGCTTACTTTATTGTTGTGGGCTTGGATAACGGGAGATTGGCAGGCTGCTTTATTGAATGCAGTTGCGGTGCAGGTGATTGCATGCCCATGTGCTTTGGGCTTGGCAACCCCGACGGCAATTATGGTTGGTACTGGTGTCGCTGCTAAATTTGGGATTCTGATTAAAGATGCTCAGGCTTTAGAAATCACGCATAGTTTAAACGCAATCGCATTTGATAAAACGGGCACCTTGACCGAAGGTAAGCCACATCTGACTGCCACGCTTAGTCATACCTACAGCGAACAGCAGTTATTGGAATGGGCTGCAGCAGTGCAGCAATATAGTGATCATCCACTTGCGCACGCGGTTTTGCAAAGAGCGCAGCAACTTGGTTTGAATCTGCACGTAGTAGCGGATGCGAAGGCATCACCAGGTCGAGGAGTGCAGGCGCAATTGAATGAGCTGACACTGTATTTAGGCAATCTGCGGTGGATGCAAGAGTTGGGTGTCGATGGTGGTGGATATGAATTAGTGGCGCAAGAACAGCAGCAATTGGGACGTACCGTGTCATATCTAGCGATCTCGTCGAATGGAGATTTGCAACTAGCTGGACTGTTAAGTTTTGGTGATCAAGTGAAGGCGAGTGCAGCCCATGCGGTGAGACGTTTGCATGCATTGGGTGCGCAATCGATTATGTTGAGCGGTGATAACTATGGCAGCGCAAATGCGGTTGCTGCAGTCGTTGGTATTAATGATGTTCGAGCCGAAGTTCTGCCAGCGGATAAAGCGAATATCGTGCGTGATCTACAGCGATCTGGATTGCGCGTCGGCATGGTCGGGGATGGGATTAACGATGCACCTGCATTAGCAGCCGCAGATGTAGGAATTGCGATGTCGACTGGTACCGATGTCGCGATGCATACGGCTGGAATTACCTTAATGCGCGGTGACCCCTTGCTGCTCGCTGATGCAATTTCAATCTCGCAAAGAACCTATCGCAAAATTCGTCAAAATCTTGGATGGGCATTTATTTACAATATCGTTGGCATACCTTTAGCTGCCTTTGGTTTTCTGAATCCTATGTTGGCTGGAGCGGCGATGGCGCTTTCTAGTGTCAGTGTCGTGTCAAATGCTTTGCTATTACGCAATTGGAAACCGACGCGTACCCAGGAAGAAAAATAATGACGATGATGAACATTGGTCAGGTAGCAAAAGCTTCTGGCGTGAGCGCAAAGATGATTCGATATTATGAGAGCGTAGGTTTGATAGCGACTGCTGATCGTACTGAGGCAGGCTATCGGCAGTATTCGGAAAATGATTTACATACATTAGGATTTATTCGGCGCGCACGGGATTTGGGATTTTCTCTAGAGCGTATTAAAACCTTACTTGGGCTATGGCAAGATCGCAGTCGGCAGAGTGCGGAAGTGAAAAAGCTAGCTGGATCTTACATCGCTGAACTTGATGAACAAATTGCGAAGATGATGTTGATACGGCAGCAATTGGCGCATTTGGCGCAGGCTTGCCATGGCGACACCCGTCCTGACTGTCCTATTCTTGACCAGTTATCCGATCAGATTGGCAAGGATCAAACGGGTTGTAAAAATGCGCGTACTTAGTAACTAAGTTAGCTACTGAGTTAGCCACCAAAATAGAAATGTCTTGGTATTTTAGTGACTAACTAATTTCAGTCGAATTAGGCTTTAGGATTAATTCTAACCAAGGTTGATTTGCCGAATAAACTCTCGATTAAATCGACTGCCAAGATCGCCGTTTGATTACGTAAATCTAAAGCAGGATTGAGTTCAACTACATCTAAAGAACCAAGCAAACCAGTATCAGCAATCATCTCCATGCACAGTTGGGCTTCGCGATATGTTGGGCCGCCAAGCACCGCGGTTCCAACACCGGGCGCAATATCTGGATCGAGACAGTCGAGATCAAAACTCACATGGATATGTGTGTTTTCATCAACGCCTTCTAAGGCTTTTAACATCACAGCGCGCATCCCATGTTCATCGATATAGCGCATATCAAACACGGGAATGCCCATGTCGTGAATAAATTGACGCTCGCCATCATCGACGCTACGGATGCCTATTTGACGAATCTCATCAGCTTGCATCGCTGGTGTGTAACCACCATAAGCAATTAATTGCTCAGGTCCATGACCCATTAGACATGCAACTGGCATGCCGTGGATATTACCGGTTGGACTAATCGTTGATAAGTTGCTGTCCGCATGCGCATCAAACCACAATACGCGCAATTTTTTACCATGCTCTTTACAATGTTTTGCCACCGCACTGATAGAACCAATCGCTAAGCAGTGATCGCCACCTAGCATCATCGGCATGTGACCAGCTTGCAAAGCATTGCTTACCTCGTCATAAACTGCTTGGTTCCAATCGATTGCTTCATTCAAATGGCGCAAGCCATTCACCGGCGCTTGCCAAGGATTGGCGGGTCCATGCAGATTGCCATGATCGATCACGTTCAAGTCTCTTGCTTCTAATGCTTGCACTAAGCCAGCAACACGAAGGGCATCAGGCCCCATGCCTGCACCTTTTACACTCGCGCCTACATCCGTAGGTGCGCCTATGAGTGAGATGGTTTTCATTATTGAGCATTCACTTTCAAAAGAGCTGATTAGAGTATGTGGTGCAGTTTGTGCGCTAGCCGTTTGCACACAAGCACTTCATGTTCGTCGTCGCCAAACACGATTCATTGATGGCGTTGATTAGGCTGAATTATAGAGCGAAATAGAAAATTTTTGATTTCGTAATTGTTGTATATAATCGTTTGATGAGAAATTAAATTCCTGATGTGCCACTAAATCGTAATTTAATTCCTCTTTTGTCATTCGAAGTGGAATTTTTGAACTTATTGAGGCCTACATGGATAACTACGATTTAAGTATATTGCGCCACTTGCAGGAAGATGGTCGTATTAGTAATTTGCAGTTGGCTGAAAAGATTCACTTATCGCCGCCGCAGACTTTGCGCCGTGTGCGTGCTTTAGAGGAGAGTAAAGTGATTCGCGCTTACACCGCTCAAGTCGCACCAGAGGCGATTGGTCTTGGCGTGATGGCTTTCGTGAGTTTATCGCTAGATCGTGAGCAATACCGTAATGTGCGAGAAATTGAAGGCAATTTGCGCGCTTTTCCCGACATTATCGAATGTCATACGATTTCGGGCGACTTCGATTATTTATTAAAAGTAGTTGCCAGTGATTTGAAGAGTTTGTCGCAGTTTTTGACAGATAAATTGATGCAGGTTCAGGGTGTTGGCAACTTACGCTCGATGATCTGCATGGAAGAGATTAAGCCAGTTAGTGCCTTACCGATTCGCTAGAGTTATTGATACTTCGATGGCGGTTGCTGTAATTCTGCGACTTCTGCAACGAATTACAAATAAATTCTGACGTAGACGATTGCCTGCGGGTAAAATGCCAATTTTGTACGAAACTCCGGCAATGCTTGGTCGCTCATTGGTAATGACCAATTAAAATTTGCGGTGGTTTTTTTAAAAACTCCTTGATAGGTGAATCCTCATGTTAAAGAAAAATATTCTGGCTGCGGCCTTTGTTTTAGGTAGTGCATTAGTCAGTGCTCATGCAGCAGCACAGGTTTCTTATTTTGGCGGTTCTGTTGGTCGCGCAAAGTGGAATTTTGACTGCGCTGGCTCAACAAGTTGCCACACTGCGGCTGCTAGCTGGAAGTTGTATGGCGGCTATGAGTTTTCACCAAATTTTGGTGTGGAAGGTAGCTATATTTACTTAAACGAAGTGGGTGCTAGTGATTCTGCTTTGAAAGCGACTTTCAATGGTCGTGGTGCTGATTTGGCAGCAATTGTTAAGACCACACCAATGAATAATTTTGTTGGTTTTGCTAAGTTGGGCGTAGCGTTTATGAAAGGTGAAATTGTGGCGAGTACGCGTGATTTCGCTGCATCGGAAACACATTACTCGGGTCAGCCTTTGATCTCATTAGGCGCTTTGTATTACGTCGATAAAAAAGTGGCGATTCGTGCTGAAGTTGATCACCGTCGTGTGAAGGTGTCTGGCTTTACCCAGACAACTTCTGGTGTGACTAACTTCTCTATCGGTGTGCAATCAGAGTTCTAATCCCTGATCTCACAGGCGCTCAGAATAGATAGCTTTCGTGATGTACGAATCGTACAGTGCAGTTGAAGAGAGCAGCTGAAGAGAATCGCTAGAAGCAAAAAAGCAGCCTAAGCAGGCTGCTTTTTTTTGCGCAGATTAATTCAAAATGAACCTAGAATTGATATAAGTGGTAAGACTATTTTCGTAATTTGGATTGACCAAAGTCATATTTTTGGTGAACCAAAAATAAATCTGGTAAGACCAATTGTTGTTTTTTGGACGCTAGATCGATAAATATTTTACCGCCGATAAGTCTATAAAAAGTAAAAATAAGTCTATTTATTTATGGAAATAAAAAATATTTTGGAAGAATTTGCGTGTAATTTAACTGGATTTAAATGATTTTTGCGATAAAAATGCCAATAGGGAAAATTTTAAAAATTCTTTCAATGGATGCATTTTAATTAAATTTACTATTTTTACATCGTTAAAAGTTCTCGCGTTGGGCTGATAAATACTTTTAGAATCGAATCAAAGTTAAAAAAGTCGAAATGTAATCGTTTTTTTGTTGCCGTGTTGGTGCGTCTGATCAGCGCCCAATGAATCAGAGGAAAACAAGAAGCCAGATATTTTTTAACTTCTAGCTTTATAAAAACTATTCGAGACCAAAAGGACAAACATCATGCGTAACAGAAACTTTAGAAAAAAATTCGGACGACTCGCCATGACCGCTTCCGTCATGGCAATGGCAATTAGTGGTGCGTATGCGCAAGACAGCAAGCCAAAAACCGAAGAGCAGCCAACCTTGGTTGTCATCACTGGCTTACGCGCATCATTGGAAAGTGCCTTAAATAAGAAGCGCGATGATAATGGCATCGTCGATGTGGTGAAGTCGGAGGATATGGGTAAGTTTCCGGATACAAACTTGGCCGAGTCTTTGCAACGTATTCCAGGTGTCGTGATTGATCGTGATGCGGGTGAAGGACGTAGCGTCACGGTGCGTGGTTTGGGACAAGATTTCACACGTGTGCGTATCAATGGTATTGAAGGCTTGGCGACGACTGGCGGTACCGATAGTTCAGGTGGTGCAAACCGCTCGCGCGGTTTTGACTTCAATGTCTTCCCATCAGAATTATTTAATTCCTTAACTGTTCGTAAAAGTGCTTCTGCTGATGTTGATGAAGGCTCGTTGGGCGCGACCGTAGATTTGCAAACCATGCGTCCATTCGATTTGCGTGGCTTCAATGCAAGTGTGATGGCGAAAGGTCGCTACAATGATTTGTCACAGAAAACCGATCCGCGTGTTGGCTTCTTAGTCTCGAATACGTTTGCGAATAATACTTTCGGCGCTTTATTGTCCGGTGCGTTTTCTAAGCGCCGAGTTTTTGAAGAAGGTTTCAGTACAGTGCGTTGGGACAATGGCCCATCTTCTGGTGGTTGGTGCGCACCGATGGGTGTGACTCCAGCAAATCCAAGTAATTCGACAGCAACGACTTGCGGACCTGCGGCGCAAGGCGTGTCACGTTTACCTGGCACAGCAGAAAATATTGCCGCCTATAATTTGGCGAGTTCAGCGAATAATTTTGTGCCACGTTTACCGCGCTATGGTCGTTTAACGCATGACCAAGATCGTCTTGGTTTAACCGCTTCTTTGCAATATAAACCACAACGCGGTACGGTGTTTTCATTCGATATGCTGTATTCAAAACTCGAAGCAACACGTCAAGAAGATTTTTTGGAGGCGATTTCATTTAGCCGTTCTGCCAGTCAAGGTGGTAAGCCACAAACCAGCGTGGTTAAAACGGAATACGCGCCAAATGGCTCACTATTGTATGGCATGTATAACGGTGTAGATGTGCGTGCAGAATCGCGCTTCGATGAGTTATCCACCACATTCACACAGCCTACACTCACTTTGGATCATCAATTCAGTGACACTTTCCGTATGAATGCACGGATTGGTCGCGCTACTTCCAAGTTCGCGAATCCTGTGCAAACCACCACCACTTTAGATGCAATTAATGTCAACGGTTACGCCTTGGATTTTCGCGGTGATGATCGTGCGCCAGTGATTACGTATCCATTCGATGTCACCTCGGCAACTGGACCAATGACTTTGGCTACCGTGCCACAAGTGACATCTGGCACACAAGCTGGAACCGTACCAAACACAACCACGAGCGAAATTCGTATTCGTCCACAAGGTGCGAATAACCGTAATGATGTTGTGCATGTCGATTTCTCATGGGATGCGATTGAAGATAAATTGACTTTGCGTGCCGGCGCAGATGTGAAGAAATATAATTTTAATTCTTATGAGTCGCGTCGTGTGAATCAAAACGACACGATTTTTGCGCCGAATGCGGGAACAAATATCGCTAGTTTAACGACCCAATTAACGGGCTTTGGTCGTGGTCAAAATTTGCCAGCGGGCACTCCAACTTCGTGGTTGATTCCTGACTTGAACGCAATTGCGAAAGCATACGATATTTATTGTAATTGTTTGAAGAGTGGACCTGTGGGTGGCCCCGGTGATTTCACTTTGTCTTCGATTACGAACGGTAATGCGCGAGGTAATAATCGTGCTGTCGAAGAAAATGACAAGAGCGTTTTCTTGATGGGTGATTTTAACAATACCGTAGCAGGATATCGCGTGCGTGGTAACTTCGGTGCGCGCTATGTGCAAACTGAGCAAATCGCTACTGGCTATCAAGCTGCGGGTGGTGGTACGCCAGTTACCGTACGTAACACCTACAATGATTTCTTACCATCTGCGAACATCGCGATTAATGTGAGCCGTGATTTTATCGCGCGTTTTGCTGCCGCCAAAGTCATGGCACGTCCACAGTTGGGTAACTTAAATCCAGGCGGCACGATTTCGACTACTGGTACTTTATCGGTGACGAGCGGCAATCCATTATTGCAGCCATTCCGTGCTGATACTTTCGATTCTAATTTTGAGTGGTATTTCGGTAAAAACGCTTTCTTAGGTTTGGGTTTATTCCAAAAGAATATCAATACCTATATTCAAAGTATTCGTACTAACGTCGCTTATAAAGATACGGGTTTGCCAATGTCTTTATTGCCTGCGAACTTTACTGGAGAAGAAGTATTCCAAGTCACCGCACCGATTAATACCAAGGGCGGTAAGTTGAGTGGTTTTGAGTTGAATTATCAGCAGCCATTTACCTTCTTGCCAGCTTGGGGTAAAAACTTTGGTACTTTGTTGAACTACACCTATGTGAAATCGAAGATTGAATATGTGGTTTCACCAACCAGTAGCGCAACTATTACCGATGATTTGTTGAATCTCTCTCCTAAATCTTGGAATGCCACTCTGTACTACGATGATGGTTCATTCAGTGCCCGCGTCTCTGCTTCCAAACGTTCTTCGTTTGTGACTCGTGTTCCAGGTCAAAATAATAATGACGTCGAAGGTAAAAATAGCACAGTCAACGTTGATCTCTCGGTCACATACAAGATCAACAATCAATGGGAAATCAGCTTTGAAGGTTCTAACTTGACCAATCAAGCAAATGATCAATTCATTAGCCGCTTGCGCGATAGCGTCGTGGTGAACAATGTGACAGGTCGTGAATATTTACTTGGTGTTCGTTATAAATTCTAAAATTTCATCCTCCCCAGGACGAAAGCGATGTTCGTTTGATTGATCATCGTGTGCAGTAGACGATAGCGCAACTTAACAAGACTCCCTCGTTAAGTTGCGCTATTTTTTTTGGTAAGAAAAGCGGTGATGCTAGTTGTTTGCAGTATCACTGAGAACCGATGGAATGCGAATGATGATGCGTGAAATGACTGGCAATTTTTTTAATCGACAAGGACTTGGTTTACGGCTTGATCGTTTTATTTCTCTGGCGCTACTCGCCATCCTCATTAATCTGTTCATTGTCGTCAGCGGTAAGGCAAGTGATATCGATGCTCTGCATAAAAACTACGCGCATCCGAATGATATTGCTTGGTTAGATGAAGTAAAAGGAGGGCAAGGCGGCAAGATTATTCGTGTGACGAACTTACGAAAAGAAGGTATAGGTTACTTACGTGCAGCGCTAGAAACCAAGGGAGCTAGAACCATCGTCTTCGAAGTTGCCGGTGTGATCGATTTAGAGCGCAGTGTATTGCAAGTCAACGAAGGTTTCGTGACGATTGCTGGGCAAACCGCGCCCTCACCAGGCATTACACTGATTCGCGGTGGCATCAATATTCGTGCCTCGCATGTGATTATTCAGCATCTTCGTATCCGCACTGGTGCCGACGGGCAGGCCAAAGCAAGTGGCTGGGAAGTTGATGGTTTAAATATTTCAGCGGCACACCATGTGATTATTGATCACTGTAGTATGAGTTGGGCCATCGATGAAAACATGTCGGTATCTGGTCCTCGGTTTAAAGGGAATACGCCAGAAGAATGGCGCAATGCAACCAGTCATCACATTTTGTTTTCAAATAATCTTGCAGCAGAAGGTTTGGCAGAATCGACACACGCAAAGGGCGAACATTCAAAAGGAAGCTTAGTTCATGACAATGTGACGAATGTGATTTTTTATCGCAATATATGGGCGCATAACGTAGAACGTAATCCTCTGTTAAAAGGCGGCGCCAGCGCGACCATTGCGAATAACTTGATTTACAACCCAAGGTCAAAAGCGATTCATTACAACTTGATGGCATTGGAATGGGGCGATCATCCATATCAAACAGGTAGGCTGAATGTGGTCGCGAATGTGTTGCGAGGTGGAATGTCAACCAAGAAAGCTTTACCATTGATGATGTTGGGTGGGGATGGTGATCTCGCTTACTTTGCGAAAGATAATATCGCGGTCGATCAGTTTGGTAATCAACTCCCGCTATTCGGGCGCTATGGTGAGACGCGAGCCCAGCTACTTTTACAATCAAAGCCTATCGACTGGCCGCAAGACCTTAAGGTACTCGATGCAAGAATGGTCGAGTCGGAATTACTACGATATGCAGGTGCCCGTCCTTGGGATAGAGATAAGGATGATACGCGCGTGATTTACTACATCGCAGAAGGGCGCGGCACTATCATCAATGATGAGCGTGAGGTCAGTGCTTATCCTTATTCTAAAGAAGTGCAGTTAGGTTTTTCTGAAGACGATTGGGATACTCGGAAATGGTTGCCTAGATTGAATCGCAAGTGAAGACAACGCGACAATAGATTTGGGGGAAACTTAGGCCACGCTTCCATTCTGTGGCTAGTGACGGTGCATTTTTCGGCTTGAGTTTTTTTAAATGGTTAAATAAAATAGAATTTAATAAAGTAATATATTTGTGTAATTAGTGTTTACTTTAAATACATAAGGCAATTCCCTCGGCTCTGATGGGGGGGCTTACCAAGATTTAATCTACTCGACGGTCAGTTTGAAACTTTAGTCCCTATCAAAATAAGGGAAAGTTCAATGCAGAAGGAAGGTGACTCATGGAACGTTCTGTCAGCATTTCAGTGAGATATTCCGAGAATCAGCGCAGCAAAGAGAGTGTAAGGTGGTTGACGGCATTTGATGGCGGGTCGTGCCCATGTTTGTCTGAGTGTACCGCCGAAATATTCGGCGTCAAATGAAGATTGGGCTGTAGGAGGATTACTGTGTACTAGGGGCTTTGAGGCGCCCAAGTAATAAACCACTGGCTTTATCGGAGGAAATTTAATTTATTCAACTTCAACAAAAAAACTTTCCCCTAAGTGACGTAAAAATGCGACTTGACGAGAGTGCTTCAATGAACGAGCTAGCAAGTAATCGTCTTACCAAATTGGCAGTCCGAAGCTGCAACACGCTCTAGCTGCCGTTTACCTAAATTGTTTCAATGTTCCAATTGGGGGCGATCATTACTTGACCAGATTTTGGTATTTTGAAAAACGTAGTGTGGCGAAGACAAGCTCGATAAGAAGGCAAAACATTTCTCTTGAATAGCGCATGCTACCCAGAAAATGTTTTTTTGTGTTGGTGAGTGGATTGTTTCGCTGAATTTTTCTAAAACTAGGTAGTACGATTCATATATACGTTAATCATGTGAGGCTACGATGCGATACATAAAATTTTTCAGAACTTCATGGTTATTAACGGTTTTTCTTTCGATGTCTAATTTGGCCTTTGCTGAATTTACCTATTTGGTTAGCATGGAAGGTAAAAAAGGAGAGCGTGTTGCCTATTATGTTGGATCAAACGTGCTTTCTAGAACGCCTGTCAATATGAAGGATTTGTTTGCATCGACATACGTTAGTCAAATTACCATGTACATTGTCTATGAAGCTGAACCACAGCCAGAATGGTCAATCATGCGTTTACAATTCGTGTGTCATCATAAGAAAGATCATCTGGGTAAAGTCTTTGCTAATGTTCCGAATGCGACTGACCCTGTGCAAGTACGAGTGGCAGATAATAGTGTGAATTTTATTCGTCGAACACTTAACGGTGAGGCGATTCCCGAAACAGAGTTTTCTTCAATTGGCAGTCATGTAATGTTGCAAACGCAAAAAGTTGCGTGTCTGGAACATGAACAAAATCAAGTTTCTAAAGCAGTGGTGAATGCTATTAAGAACAATCATTTTAATAAAGAAGACTTTAATCAGAAACTCAAATTGCTTGGCTTTCAAGCACCAATTCATGTGGTTGATGTTGATGCTACAGCGCCCGCACTTACTGCGTTTACATGGAAGATGTTATGGGAGGGGAGCGTTAAGCCAGTTAGCCCAGCAGATCGAGTGCTGACAAAAGCAGAGATTGATGAAAGAGCAAAGCAATTAGGTTCAATTAGCGAAAAGATGAATACATTGAAGTCGCGAATTGAAGAGGAATATTTGCCTGAAATTGAAAAAAAACATATCGACGATGCATTTGCCAAATATGCTTTAAAAATCCGTGGTTCAAGAGAGTTAAGTAATACAGAATCTTCTGCCATCATGATTTGGCAAGGTCAAACTGAAGAACTACTTATTATGCGAATGGGGGCAGGATTGTTTAGCGAAGCTGACCAATTGCGTTTTAGGCGTTACAGTCAAAGTTTTGATAACCGTGCTTTTTTGCAAAATAGATCAACAGGACAAGTGATTGAGAGTGGTGTTTTGAGAAGTTGCGATGTGGATTTTGTTTTAGCTAAGGATAAAAAACACACTTTCAGGGTGGCAGATGTTCGTATCAGTACCTCGACAAGTGATATTCGTGCCGGTGGTAATGCGTGTCAAGATTTAATTAAGACTCCACAAAATGCTTCTGCTAAGTAAGCAAGTATTTAAAATTTAGACAATCAAAGGAAGAAAAAGGAGGAGAAATTAGATGTACAAAAAAATTTCACGACAAATTTTGTTGTTGGCTGCAATAAACTTATGTCTACCAAATGCAAGTTCTGCTGCATGGGCAAATCCACAAGAAGCTAATGTAGGGCTGCCAAATATATTGTTTGGAGCATCAGGAGTACCAACAAGCAAGATGAAGTACAAAGGAATGTATGATATGCCAGTGCCTTCGATGCCAGGCTTGTCTGATCCAGAGTTAATTTATGAGGCGCGTGATGACAGTGTTTGGGTGTTATATGACGGGAAGAAGGTTGAAATAGGACCGCGCTGCATGGCAGCATATGTGGAGCTTGATTCGGGAGGCATGTTCTATAACTGGGGAATAGGAAAGGATGCTATGTCCAGTATAGTGTACAGGGGAGGCAGCATTCCTGAAAATAAAGGAGAGATGAAAAAGGTCGAGGTTACCATGCGTGTGAATGGTGAAACGGGAAAGTTTCCATTTTTCCACATAGGAAACGCATTGATCATACCTGTAAAAATGGAGGCAACTTTAAAAGCTGCCGAAGATAAAAGTAAAGTAGAACTTCTTTTAGATGGCAAATCGGTATTAACTTTAAATTTTGAGGGTACTCTTAAGGCTAAAGCTGCGCTCTATAAATGTATGGGAGTACGAGAAACTTGAAAGAATAGGGCAAATTAAATGTGTGAAGAGTCCATAAGAGTCTGCAAATAGGGGGTAAGGACAAACAAATCTACGACGACCCAACAGGGTAACTCGCATCACGGATCAACCTGGCATCGTCGCCTACAATTACGGCACAACCAACCTCAAAAACCCGATCCCCTTCAACAACAGAGCAAAAGGGGCGAGGAAGCATCTCATGTCCCGAGAGGTTAATACCTGATTATGTTAGAAGCATACATTTTCTATACATTTTAAATAAATATTTCTGAAGTCTCAAAAGTATGTTGACATGTATAGTGCGAATTCTTTTTTACTATTTTAAGGGTGGGCGATGTCTACTAAACGTTCAAGGTATGTCTTATCTTTTTTTTCCTTAGTGGTATTGCTACTGTCGGCGTGTAATAGCTTCGCAATGAAAACAAGCATGTCGTCAGATGGAGGTGTTAAGACTAGAACGCAATCTGAAGATGTGAACGCTCAAATCGATTCCATTGTCGGGCAACGAATCAAAGAAGGAGGGATGGTTGGAGTTGGTGGCGCCATCATCGTGAACAAGAAAGTAGTTTGGATGAAGGGATATGGCTTCGCCGATAAGGAACGCGCGATAGCATTCACTCCCGATACGATTATGAATATCGGATCAATCAGTAAGACTTTTACTGGCGTAGCGTTGATGCGAGCGGTGCAAGAGGGGAAAGTCTCTCTTGATGAAAACATCAATTCCTACCTGCCTTTCAAAGTCATTAATCCCCACCATCCGAGCGAGCCTATCACACTCAGGCAACTGGCTACCCACACCTCGGGAATCACAGATAGACCGTCGGTCTACGAACGCGTGTATCACTTCGGAGGTGACTCCCCGGAAGCCCTTGGAGAGTTTTTGCGGGGCTACTTCGCGCGCAACGGTAAATACTATTCGAGCGACAACTTCCTAAAGGCCAAACCGGGGACGTCCCGCGAGTACTCGAATATCGGAGCTGCGCTGGCTGGCTACATCGTCGAGGTTGTTGTCGGCGAGAAGCTCAATACCTATACCAAGCGTCACATCTTTGCCCCTCTGCGAATGAAAAACTCTGGCTGGTTCTTATCTGAAATATTGCCTGCGAAGCATGCACGGCTGTACGTCTCGCAAGGCCTCCGCATTCCTATTCCTCAATACGGGATAACGACATATCCAGAAGGTGGCGTCCGCACCTCGGTATCCGACCTCTCCAAGTTCTTTATCGCGTTGCTGAATGATGGCAAATATGAAGGGACACGAATGCTTGAGCAGAAGTCAGTCGACGAGATGCTCAGGTTCCAGTACACGAGTGCAAATAAGCCAGACAACGTCAACATTCAAGGGGAAGACTCGGTTAATTCTGGAATTTTCTGGGCCACGAAGCACGACACCACCAGGATTGGGCATAACGGATCCGATCCCGGAGTGAGAACAATCATGCTGGCAGATCCAAACAAGGAAATCGGTGTGATTCTGTTTACAAATACCTCAATGCATGACGAAGAATCTGGACACTTCTATAATATCTTCGAGACGCTTTGGAAGCATGCAGTGCAAATGAAGATTCAAGCAGATAAAGCAGCCAAACAGTAATATTTAGGTAGTAACGGGGGGCTGTTTCAATGTCCCAGTGATGAGCTCACGGTATCGTGGGGAGTGCAGTTAAGTGTCTCAATATGGTCGTTGCGCGGCTGAGGAAAGCGCTAAATTCCCCATTCTTCCATTATCCAATTGCAACAAGCATGGAGTCACTCATAAGTCCCCCGATAGTCGAGTAGTCGAACCAAGTACACGCAAATTACCGCGATAAAAATTTTTCTATAACGCCATCACACATGCAACTCAAAATGCCTTCAAGCCTTTTGCTTTGTCTTGCTGTTGCGTGAACCGCACCAGTCACCAATGTGGTTCTGGAGAAAAATGCTGTTGCTGTTTTCGCCTGAGTAGCGCCGCTACTCCATAAGCATCGCAGTACCCCTTTGCGTCCAATTTGATGAACAGAATTTTTCAGTTACGTCAGCGACTACATTGGCATGATTTACCTGGAAAAAAATTCGCACGTCTGTGTGCCATCATCTCTGGAATCACCAGCACGGTTGCTCATGCTGGTGGCCCACCGATTCTGGTGTATTTGATGGCGAGAAACTTGGCAAAGCAAACTTTCGTCGCCACCACCGCGGTATTTTTTACAGTGCTCAATGCGGGTAAATTATTACCCTATGCCGCAATGGGATTTTTCACGCTAGATAGTTGGAAGATTGCTGCAAGTTTGGCGATTTTTGCGCCCTTGGGAGTGTGGCTGGGCTTGTATGTATTGAAGATTATTCCAGAGCGTTATTTTTATTCGCTGGCTACTAGCTTATTGGGTATTTCAGGACTCAAGTTACTCTACGATGCGCTTCAATTATGAGGCATATTTTGCGAGTCATTGTTTGAGCAATGACTCGCTTGCCTTAGATCTAAATTAGTTTTAATTTAGCTTCAAATCAGCATCGATTTAGCGCCAGTCCAGCTTAAGTCGAAATCGTTTCTGAATAAGATTTTCCATTGATTGTGATGTTACGCAATTGCAGATTCTGCACATGATGTAAGAACCACGGTGCTTTGTCATTGCGCACGGTACCAAAGTCGCAATTGCTGATGCTGACATTTTGTATCGGCAAGATCGCTTGCTTGGTTTTGCCGTTGTAGCTGGAAGCGACTGGTCCTAGCAAAACAAATGCTTGATAACTCGAGTAATTTCCTCCACCGATATTGACAGTGCCAACTTTAATATCAGAGACGTGGATTTCAGATATTACAGGTGGGCGGATACGCACGCTGTCATCCGCTGGCGCGTAATCACAATCAATGGTGATAACCGCGCCCGCTGTTGACGGAACCGACTGCGGTGCAATCAATGAATTTGGCAAAGGTTTATAAAACGCGGGCATGGTTTTGACGCCATTCGGAATACTCACATCGCGTACATAGAAGTGACGTAGAAAACCGCCCCGATTCATATTGGTCTTCATTCGAATTGCCGTATTTAAAGGATCATGGTCCCAATTCATATTGCGGAAATCCAAATGTTGCGCATAGATATACTCAATACCTGCCGCCATCTCACTACCTAAAGTGACTGCACCGTGACCGCTATTCATTACGCAGTGTTGCACGACAATGTTACGCGTTGGACCAAATTGCGTGTCGCGGTTTTTGCCAGATTTGATCGCGATACAATCATCACCGGTATTAAAGGTGCAGTTTTCGATCAAAACAGTATCGCAAGATTCGGGATCAAAACCATCACTGTTGGGTCCCATGCTATCCATATTGACTTTGTTGATGTGTACTTTGCGACACTTGACAGGATGATGCAGCCAGAACGGTGCGGCTTGTATTTTGTAACCCTGTAATAGCACGTTATGACAGCCGATCAATTCAATCATGCTCGGACGTAAATAATGTCCAATACCAAATATTCTGCGCGAGGTTGGAATGCCCAGTTCGGACAATACCGGTAGAAAGCGTGAATCAGTACGCCATTTATCGCCTATGCCTTGCACCAATTTTTTAGCATCTTCGCTTAAGTTTGGCGCAAGCTGATCTAGATTTTCTGGGTTATTTGCATTCACATTCACTTCTGAAAATTGGATCGGCTTTTTAGGATTCTTGCGACCTTTCCAATCCCACCAATTGCCAGAACCATCTTCAAAAGGCGTGCCGCCTTGACCATCGAAAATACTGCTCCAATCTTCGCCTGTAATCGCAATATTTTTTTCGTTGTAGGCATAAATCATTGGCGAGTAATTGAGGCAATCATTGCCTTGCCAACGAGAGATCACGAGCTTGCCATTTTTGCCGCAATCGACATCGCCATATTTGGCGTAGTCAGCGGGATTGGCACTAAAGAAGACGTGTGCATTCGCAGCTAGATGTAGATGAACGTTTGAGCGTAAACGTATTGGTCCTGCACAGTACCAATTCCCAGCAGGGATCACAACGCGTCCACCGCCGGCTTTATTGCAAGCGATGATTGCTTGGTTAATCGCTTGATAGCAATCTGCTGAGCCAGTCTGAGGTGTTGGAATAACACCCTCGATTGCACCTTCGGTATCTGATGCAACTTGGCCGTTGATATTTTGCAGTTCGCACGTCTTTGCGCCAAATTGTGTAATCAGAAAATCGCGCTTGGCAAATTTAATTGGCTTAGTAAACTGCGCAATAATTTGTTCTGCATGTTTCCACGGATCGTGTTTTACAGGATTGCTCGTCGCTTGGCTCAGCGTAGGAAGTGTCGATAAGCCGAATAGGCTAGCAGCGCTAGAGTAGCGCAGTAATGAACGACGCTGTTGGTTGATTGTTTGATGGGTTGGCATGATGTGCTCGATGATTTGGGTCAAAAATTGATGTTCGTGTTTAGATGATTAAATTAAAATCTGGTCAGCATTAACGCGTTTGATTGCTGATCGAACTTAAGCTTACTTTGACCGGATCACGATAGCGTGCCGCCATTTTGTTTATGTAATCCAACCAAGCTTCTTGTGTTTTAACATCGCCCCAGCGCTCCCAAATTGCGCCTGCGTAGTAAGTCATTTTTTGACCGCTGGTGACAGGTTTCAAGATCAGATGATTGAGACTATCTTCGCTATAAGCATCCGCACCTGGAAGAATAATTGCGGTGCCAATCGCACCGTTGCTCGATTGTTCTATCCATTGTGATAAAGAAGATGATGCTTGATCTTTTTCGACTTGAATCTTGGCTTGTTGACCTTTGTCGGACGGTGTTTTATTGAGACCAACAGCGGCAATAAGTTGAGGATTGGCAGTTGATGCATTGAATTGGAACGTACTCTCAATTTTGTCGAGATAATGGCCTGCATCAATCGTGAAGCGTTTGGTTTCAGTAACGGCAACGCCTGCCGCATCCCAGCTTTGGTAACTCAGTTCAAAGATGGTGCGGATTGGACCATTCGCGAGTATTTTCCACTGCGCATAATTGATACTGGTATGTAGTTGTTTGCCGTCCCAAATGCCAGTGCCACCGCATCCGCGAGAGCGACCGACGTTATACATATCCAGACCTTCGCCTTCGTCTTTATGATAATGATCGTGTCCTTTGTTATACCAGCGATCTACGATAGGATAGGGCACGCGTTTAAACCAAATATCGATACCGCTGGTGACTAATACTTCCTTGGTCACGCCAGGAGGTGCGGGCGCTGCTAATGCAGGGCCATAGGTGCGGTGCGCAATTTTATCGGTTTCCCAAGCAAAGTCATCGAGCCGCTCTGGTATCTGTCTTGCGAAGGTTTTTGTCTCAAACACGGGCGCGACAGTATCGATTTTTTCTATCGTAAAGCTTGCTTGTTTTTCACCTGCCGCAAAGTGATGTTGGAAGATCAGTTCACCATAAGCGATACCAATTCCCTGCGGGTCTTTGGCTTGTGGCGCAATATTGGTGACCTGATGTGGCAATACTTTGCCGTGTTGATCTTTGATTGCGATTTTCTGTATCAACGCACCTGGCAAATATTGATTCACTTGCGCCCATGGAATCGTAATAGTTTCTGAAGGACGCGCATCAGCTAGCTGATGAGTTACCGTTACTTTGAATTTATCTTGAGCTAGACCGATTGCTGGCATCAGACACAATGCCAGTGTAGTTGCTCTAAGCTTGAATTGTGCATGACGCTTACCCGATGAATGTGTCTTGTGGTGGCTAGTTGTAAGCATGTCTCGTTCCTATCACTGAATTGTTTAGGTTTAGGCCGTGTTGGTATCGTTTCGATTCTGCGCTTGCTGTTTGTATTAGTGATGCTCGCGATAATCGGTTTTTGCAGCACCCGTCGGCACGTAGTGATAAGTTCTGACCTTGTGTTCAATGTTAAACGCTGGATTCTTTAACATTTGTATGACTTCGGCTCCAGCCATCAACATCGGTCCATAGCCATGCAACGCTTCGACGCTGGTCGGACGATTGTAGTAGTACGCGTGATCGCTAGCGAAGGTAGTGCCAACGCAGATTCCTTCAATCTCGCCTTTGTCGGTGATCCGTGTTGATAAACCTATCCAACCAGCTTGCGCGATAGAGCCCCAAGTACTTGGACTAATCCAGCCTTGATTGACCGCATGCGCAATCGCATACACAAACATTGCGCTCGCTGACGTTTCGAGATAGGAATCATTGCGGTCTAACATTTGATGCCATAAACCTTTGCCGGATTGAAGCTCGGCAATTCCCTTCAAGCTGGCACGCAATTGATTCAGTACTTTAGGATAACCAGGATGATTTTTCGGTAGTACGTCGAGCAGATCCGACATCGCCAATACCGCCCAACCATTCGCACGCGCCCAATAGAAGCGTGGTGCATCTGGATTGTTCTCATTCCAACCATGTGTGTATAAACCGCGTTGCGCATTAAACATATACGCGGACATTTGCAGCACATTGTTTACCGCATCGTCGAAGTAGGCATTGTCGCCGGTGAGTCGACCTAATTCGGCAAGTGCCGGAATGCTCATGTACATATCATCTGCCCATAAGGAAACCGCCTGTGGACGTTTGCGCGCGAGTGTGCCATCTGCTAAACGGAACTGCTGTTTTGAAACCCAGTTGCCGCAGATGTCGATCATGTGCTTTAAATCTGGCCCAACGTTGGCCAAGCGTGCGCGAATAAGCGCAGCACACATCGAGCCACTATCGTCTAACGAACGCGGGTCTAGAAAACGAGAAAAACTATTTGCGCGTTCCAAATGGAATTGCGCTTCTTGCGCCTTGAAATAAGGCATGGTGTCAGCGAAGAAGCGGAAGTGACGCTCGGTCATATTGGTGAAGCTTTTGTCATCCGTTGCGGCGCGCGCTTTCAATAAGCCAGAATGCACCACGCCCATCTCATACACCATGATGCCGTAGTCACCTTTGCTCGGTTCAAAGATCGCTTCTTTAATTGGCTTTTTAAAATCGCTAATCGGCGCGCCAGTCGATTTATTAATTACTCGCGTTGGCGTAGTTGATTCGAGATAGTTACGAATCTGATGTAAGGAGTCCGTAATTTCTTTAATCACGGGTTTTTTATACGGGATCGGATACGTTCCTTCGCCTTTATCCGTCAAATTAGGATTGTCTGGATTTCTATACTGTTTGTCGGCCAGTGCAATATCGCTCAACAAGCACGAGCAAAGTAAGGAGCAGAGCAAGGTAGTCTGAAGTTTCATAGCGGTCTCTTTATGATTTTGAGTTGATCGTGATCGAATACTTTAATTGCAATAGCTTAAATTTGGTCAGACCATTTTAATGTGGTAAGACCAAATATGCAATGTGGACTAGCCGAATGTCGTATTTTTATTTGAAAATAATGATAACTAAGGATGTGACTTTATTACATTCACATGCTTACACATCAAGTTTGTGAGGCGTTTAGCGAGACGAGTTATCTTATTTATGTCAATTCAGGTCAATATAGGTCGACATAAGCTTACATAAACCCACATAAGCAAACGACCAGCTAGTAGCTGGTCGTTTGTTGGGCGAAATTTAAGAAGAATACGCGAAAATTTATCCGCGTGAAAAAGTCCGGCTGACTCGATCAAGATGGGCGCGCATCGCCTGTTTTGCGCCATTGGCATCATGCGCTGCGATCGCTTCTAAGATCGCACGATGATCAAGCAGTGTTTGTTTGCGTAACTCTTCGGTTTGAAAATGTTCTTTTAACTTGTGCCACAAGCTACCGCGTTGATTCCATAAATATTCGATCACCCCAACTAAAGCACTATTGCCGGTCGCACGTGCAATCGCCAGATGGAAGTTGCGATCTGCCATTTCATTTTCGTTGCGATTGTCGTGATGACGTTCCATCTCTAACACCGCTTTTAGGATGGCATCAATTGCAGAATCGGTCGCATTCTTTGCCGCGATGGCGGCAACTTCAGATTCAATTAAGCGACGTGCAGACAACACTTCAAACGGACCTGGACCACCTTCTGGCACATCCTTATCCGCTTTCGCTTGTTCACTGACATAGACACCTGAGCCACCACGCACTTCAACAATTCCACCTAGTTCTAAGGCAATTAAGGCTTCTCGTAGTGAGGCACGACTGACATTAAGCTTGCTAGCTAAATCGCGTTCAGATGGAAGACGCTCTCCGGCTGCGATATTTTCGTCCTTGATCAGTTGTTGGATGCGGTTAGAGACAACGCGATATAAGCGTGGTTCTGGCGCGATATTTTCTAATGCAGCAGCAACTTTTTTCATTGAGTGTCGATATGGTGAAGAGCGTGAAGAAAAGCGTGAAAAGTGAAGTCAAGCAGACAAGGTTTATTCTAAATTGGTCTGTCCAATGCCGCAAGCGGTGAATGTATTGATTGCATTGTATAAACCTGAGAGGCTGTTGTTATTGCACATGCTAACAAGTTCTAAGGTAAAAGATAAATTTAATTAATAAACGCAACTTCGAGTGTCGTGGAATCAATATAATCAGCTCGTCAAATTGATTAGCTTTTTTTGCTTTATCTAGACGAATGCATCGATAGCTCAAACCTAAATACACAGAACTGAGAATTAAGTGTGATGTCTAAAGACGTGTAAGTCTGACGCAACGAATAATGCTATATAACTCTTCTTTTTCTCGAAATATGCGATCTTTACTTTTTTTTGCACCGATTCCGGCTTTGTTGATGAGTATCGTCTTGATGCAGTTTGTCGGTGTTAGCAGGTTTGTGTGGATACAACAAGTCGTAGTCAGTGTGTTCGCTCTGGGTCTTGCCTACGCAATGTCAAGACGAAACTTTGTTGCGGTGTCGACGAAATGGCAGATCTATCTAATTCTATTTTTGGGTCTGCTACTTTTTTTACCACCAGTACTCGGATCAAGTCCCGATCCGCAACGGTGGTTAGTGCTGGGAGGCTTTCGTCTCTACATTGCTGCTTGCGTCTTACCCTTACTCGTTTTACTTCTAGAAAATCTGATTCATCAAAGAAATACGCAAGCTCAAATTTGGATATTTTTCTATCCGGTCATTGCTGCGGCTTTGGCTTGGCAACCTGATGCGTCGCAAAGTTTGGCTGTCGCATTGATTGGACTTATATCGATTATGCGCACGGATAATAGGACGGTGATAAAACTGACATGCATCATTACCTTGTTAGCGGCAAGTATTTTGTCGTCTGCGCAGCCCGATCCTTTACAACCCGTGTCGTATGTAGAAGGCGTGATTCAGTTAGGCGCGACTATGCATTTGAGTATTGCTGCAATATTGTTGTTGGTGCTGGCAATTGTCCCCATCTCTTTAATTTGGATTGGACGACGACATCAACACACCACATTCTATCTGCCTGCCTTGTACTATCTTGTGATCGATATTTGTGCATTTTTACAACTTACCCCTATGCCGTTATTGGGTTTTGGTGCAGGACCGATACTTGGTTATGCTTTGATGGCGTATGCATATAGTAGACAAATTCAACAACGGTGAATCTATTGATTCTCGCTTGGCGCTGACAGGCTTAGTTTTGGCAACGAATATAGGTAGCGGCGTCCATTATTTAGTTCTAACTATTTTGTTTTCAATAAGGCTTGTTGTATCAGCGTCAGATTGCGTGACGAAGTCTTCATAAAAATCCTCTGTTTAAAATGAATCGTGCACAATGGAAACTCGATGCCGATGATTAACTTATGGAGATGCACTTGAAACCAACTAAGCAACTTATTCGATCAAGCTTGAAATTCAATTTGCGATCAATCGGAGTCGCCGTGGCGATGATGGGGGCGTTTGCACAATCTGCATACGCGGCGGATAGTGAACTCAAAACGGCAATTGCAAAAAATTATCAATCGCAGTTGAAGCCCTTATTTGAGTACTTCCACCAAAATCCTGAGCTTTCGTTTATGGAAACCAATACTGCGGCACGTCTGGCAAAGGAATTGCGTGCCGCTGGTTTTGAAGTGACTGAGGGTGTTGGTAAGACCGGCGTGGTTGCCATATTAAAAAATGGCGCGGGACCATTGGTGATGTTACGTGCAGATATGGATGGTTTGCCTTTAGAAGAAAAATCGGGTTTGCCGTATGCGTCGAAAGTACAGCAAAAAGATCCAGATGGAAAAATGCAGCATGTGATGCATGCTTGTGGTCATGATGTGCATATCACCAGTTTAGTTGGGACCGCAGTACAAATGGCTGCACGTAAGCAACAGTGGTCAGGCACTTTGATGTTGATTGGACAGCCAGCCGAAGAGCGGGTTGGTGGTGCAGCGGCGATGATGAAAGATCAAATTTGGAAACGTTTTGGGCAACCCAAATATGCTTTAGCGTTCCATGTTGATTCTGGCTCAGAAGCTGGCAAGATCGTCGCCGAAGAAGGCTCGCCATATTCTGGTGTCGATACAGTGGAGATCACCGTACACGGTATTGGTACACATGGCGCCTATCCCCATTTGGGTAAAGATCCGGTTGTCATCGGTTCGCAAATTGTTTTAGCGCTACAGACCATTGTCACGCGCGAAGTGGCGCCGCGTGAACCAGCAGTGATCACTGTTGGCTCCTTCCATTCGGGTACGAAGTCCAACATTATTTCAGACCAAGCGAAGTTGCAATTAAGTGTGCGCAGCGAAAGCAAAGAAACACGCGCTCTATTATTGTCTGCAATTAAACGTGTCGCGCTCAATACCGCGCGCGCAGCAGGTTTACCAGAAAATTTATTGCCCGAAGTGGTCGAAGTCGATACGCCAACACCTCCGACCTTGAACGACATTCCACTGACCCAGCATTTGAAAAAAGTCTGGACAGAGAAGCTAGGCAAAGACGCCTTCGCAACACCGAAAATGCGTGACGGCATGGGTGCGGAAGACTTTCCTTTCTTCGTGAGTGAACCGTACATCCCTAGCGTGTATTTTTCAATCGGTGGCACCCCAAAAGAAGATTTTGAAAGAGAAAGCAAAGGCGGCCCAGCCGTGCCAGGTCATCACAGTCCTTTATTTAAAATCACACCTGAACCAGCAGTACGGGCAGGCGTTGAAGCGAGTGTGATTGCTTTGTTGGATTTGTTGAAGAAGTAATTGAACTGATTTTGATGTAACTTCATAAGGCGGTTGACATACCGCCTTTGTTTTTTCTAAAAGCTATGGTCAAAGCTTAGTCTGAGTTGCCGATAATAGCGATTATAAGATAGGAGTGCCTTGCAAATCGCTCATTGATTTGTTGAAGGCTTATTTAGTATCGCCTGCAATTTCGTCCAGAATTGCATTTCCTAGATGAGTAACATCACCCCAGTCGATGAGTGAGAGCTCACCGTTTTCGAAAGAAAAGCGATTGATGCTAGCGTTGTAAATGGTAATGGTCCGTTCGGCATTCAGTGGCAGCTTCATCGCAGCACGATAGGCGCATTCGAGTACGCCGCCGTGGGCAACGATGGCGATTTTCTTGCCTTGATATTGGGCTGCATAGTGCGAAATTGCATCGATGGTTCGATGCTGAAATTCTCGTATGCTCTCACCAACATTGTTGCGATCGTCTTGTTTGGCAGGAAAATGAAAATCAGGATCGCGCGCGCGCCATTGCGCGTACTCATCTGGATAAAGTTCAGGTAGTTCGCTGTATAGCTTTCCTTCAAAATCACCAAAGCAGCGTTCGCGCAATGCTGCATCGATTTTGGTCGGTATGCCTTGTAAGCGGGCGATCTCGCCAGCCGTTTGCATTGCACGCTGTAAATCGCTAGAGATGATGGCGGCCAGCGCTTCATGCTGCAATCCGGCGGCAAGTGCTTTGGCTTGACGTTGCCCCTCCGCATTGAGTGGGATATCTAAGTGACCTTGCAATTTGCGTACAGCGTTCCATGCTGTTTCGCCGTGACGAATGAGTAAAATTTCTGTGCGCACTTATTGTTCTACTTTATTTATCTGCTTTGGCTTTGGTTTGTAACCAAAAGGTTACGGGGCCGTCATTGGTCAGCGTGACTTTCATATCTGCACCAAATTGGCCTGTTTCGACGCGTGCATGTCGTTGTTTTGCCAACGCGACAAAGTGATCAAATAATTGTTTGCCGAGTGCAGGTGGCGCTGCTGGTGTGAATGACGGTCGCGTACCAGATTGTGTATCGGCGGCAAGGGTAAATTGTGGCACTAGGAGCAAGCCGCCTTGTACATCAGTGACGCTGCGGTTCATTTTGCCAGCATCGTCTGAAAATACGCGATAGCTGAGCAATCGTGTGAGTAATTGCTCAGCATCTTTTTCGGTGTCATTGCGTTCAGCGCAAACTAGCACCATCAATCCAGCGTCGATCGCGCCTATGGTAGCGCCATCGACGACGACTTGGGCATGTGTGACGCGTTGCAGTAAAGCGATCATGCTGTCAGTGTGACTTTCGCAAATTTACGTTTGCCAACTTGCAGCACTACCGTACCTGCCTGTACTTGTAATTGCTTGTCGCTGATCACTGCGCCGTCGATACGCACACCACCTTGATCAACCATGCGCATCGCTTCTGAAGTGGACGCACACAAATTAGCCTGTTTCAATAATTGTGCAATACCAATAGGTGCGCCGCTTAAAGTCACTTCAGCGATATCGTCAGGGATGCCGCCTTTTGATCGATTTACAAAATCTGCCAAAGCATATTCTGCCGCTTGTTTGTTGTGGAAACGCGTGACGATTTCTTGTGCAATGGCGACTTTGATGTCGCGTGGATTTTGCCCTTCTGCGACAGATTTTTTGTATTGCGCGATTTGTTCTAAGGAACAGAACGACAGCAAATCATAGTAACGCCACATCATTTCGTCAGAAATACTCATGACTTTGGCGAACATGGTGTTGGCTGGTTCGGTAATCGCGATGTAGTTGTTTTTCGATTTGGACATTTTTTCCACGCCATCTAAACCTTCTAGTAATGGCATCGTCAAAATACATTGTTGCTCTTGTCCATAGTCTTTTTGTAGTTCACGACCGACCAACAGATTGAATTTCTGATCTGTTCCGCCCAATTCCAAATCCGCATGCAAAGCGACAGAGTCATAGCCTTGCATCAAGGGATACAAAAACTCGTGCACAGAAATCGGCGTACCTGCTTTAAAGCGTTTGGTGAAGTCATCGCGCTCCATCATGCGCGCCACGGTGTATTTAGACGATAATTGAATCAAGCCACGTGAGCCGAGCGGATCACACCATTCGGAGTTGTAGCGAATTTCTGTTTTGCTTGGGTCTAATACCAAGGATGCTTGCTTAAAATAAGTTTGCGCATTTTCTTCGATTTGTTCACGCGTCAATGGCGGGCGAGTTGCGTTGCGGCCAGATGGATCACCAATCATTGAAGTGAAGTCACCAATCAAGAAAATGACGGTATGCCCCAAATCTTGCAATTGGCGCATCTTGTTCAAGACTACGGTGTGACCTAGGTGTAAATCAGGTGCTGTAGGATCAAGTCCTAATTTGATGCGCAGTGGTTTGCCAGTTTTTTCACTGCGAGCTAGTTTCTGTGCAAATTCAGATTCAATTAATAGTTCATCGACACCGCGTTTGGTAACTGCTAATGCGTGTTGCACTGCATCAGAGAGTGGCAGAAGAGTCGTTGCGCTAGGCGCTTTATCATTGGATTGTGGCAAAGTCATGATGGTATTTACTAATTAATTAAATAGAATTCGAGATGAATCAAAGTATGTCAAAAAGTTTTGTAACAAGACTAGCGAAAAAAGTCGCTCGCTCGCATAATCGTTAGCTTGCATTATTCGCCATTTGCTTTACAATCGGGCGACTAATTTTCGCCCCCATTTTTAATAATAAATTGATAAAAATAAAAGAAGTGGGTTTGCAAACAAGCTATTTGGTGCCAGATTTCATGATCTGACAGCGAAATATCAATTTTAACTTATTGCATGCGTTTATCCGATAAATTCCGTCAATTAGCTGCAACTACGCAAGTTAAAGTCAAATCCCTGATTGAAGTCAGCATTGCAAATGCACGTGGTATGCGTGCATCGCGCGTGATTCCTTTTACAGGCTTGTTCTTTGCCGTATGTGCAGTGGGTGCGGTCGGTGTTGCTCCATTGGCACCAGACGCTTCCAATCTTCCCGTCAAGACGGTGACGCAAGATTTGGTTTTGCCATCTTTAGATGAGCAAATTTCTAAAATCGTGTTACAGCAACAGCACTATGTCAAAGAAGAAAAAATCCAACGTGGCGACACCTTGGCTTCTTTGTTGCAGCGCCTAGGCGTTGATGATGTTAATGCGGCTAATTTTTTAAAAACTGATCCGGTTGCGCGCGGCGTATTGCAAGCGCGTGCGGGCAAATCGATTCGTGTAAAGACCACCGATGAAGGTACCTTAGAGTGGTTGCGCGTGGGTTTGGATGGCAACGATAACGGTGCTAAGACTTTGCTCGTAACTCGACGTGATCAAAATGGATTTCAAGCTGCTGAAGTGAATGAACAACTTGAACGTCGGATTGAAATGCGCTCAGGTGATATTCAATCTTCCTTGTTCGTTGCAACGGATAAGGCATTGATTCCAGCGGCGGTTGCCGATCAAATCGTGAAGATGTTTGAAACAAGTATCGATTTTCGTCGTTTGCAACGTGGAGATTATTTCAACGTTGTGTACGAAACTTTCTGGCTCAATGGCGAATTAGTGAAGACCGGACGTTTGTTGTCTGGTGAATTTAAAAATTCTGGCAAATTGTCGCAAGCTGTTTGGTTCGATGAAGGTGCTGGTGAAGGTGGTTACTATAGCTTTGATGGCAAATCATTGAAAAAAGCTTTCTTAAAATCGCCGCTTGAATTCTCTCGCGTATCTTCCGGTTTTTCTATGCGTGTGCATCCAATCTCAGGTAAGTGGAAACGTCATACTGGCATCGATTTCGCTGCTGCAACTGGAACACCAATCCGCGCATCGGCGGATGGCACCATCGAACACGCTGGGCCACAAGGTGGTTATGGCAATATGGTGATCATTAAACATTGGAATGGTTACAGCACTGCCTACGCACACATGAGCCGTTTTGCACCGGGCGCTCGCAAAGGCACGCGAGTGACACAAGGTCAAGTGATTGGTTATGTTGGCTCCACCGGCTGGTCAACTGGACCACATTTGCATTATGAGTTCCGCGTTAACAATGAGCCGCGTGATCCGAATACCATTAGCGTGCAAAGTGCAGCTGCTTTGGCGGCGCATGAGTTGCCGAAGTTCAGAGCAGTTGCTGCTGAAATGGCACACCGTTTTGATTTATTGCGACCAGAAAGAAATTCCGCAACTTTGGTCGCGGCACGTTAAGCTATAGCTTGCATGTCAACGAAGCCGAACCTAGTTCGGCTTTTTTGTTGTAAACACCTATTTTGAGCGAATGCTTATGCAAGAAAAATCGACCTACTATATTGGACTCATGTCAGGAACGAGCTTGGATGGTGTTGATGGCGTATTGGTTTCCTTACCCGAAGCTGAAGGCGCAAGTTTACAATTGCATGCCAGCGCGCACATTCAATTTTCTTTCGAGTTAAAACAGCAAGCGATGCAATTGCAGCAGTCAGGCGAAAATGAGATAGAACGTGAAGCCTTATTAGCAAATCAATTGGTAAGGATTTACGCTGACTGTGTACACGCGTTATGTCGCCAGTGCCCAGATGTGTTAGTGAAAGCGATTGGTGTGCATGGGCAAACTATTCGGCATCGACCTGATTTGGGATTTACTAGACAAACGAATAATCCCGCACTGTTAGCGGAGTTGACTGGAATTGATGTCATCGCTGATTTTCGTAGTCGCGACATCGCGGCGGGTGGGCAGGGCGCGCCCTTGGTTCCGGCATTTCATCGCGCGATGTTTGCCAAAGAGGGCGAGTGCCGTGTGGTGTTAAATGTCGGCGGTATTAGCAATATCAGCGTACTGCATGCAGATGGCCGCACGATAGGATTTGATACTGGCCCAGGTAATTTGTTAATGGATGCTTGGATACACCAATATCATGTACTTGCTTACGATGCCGATGGTGCGTGGGCTGCTCAAGGACAAACGCATGACGGTTTGCTTGCGAGTTTGTGTGATGAAGATTTTTTTAAGATGCCGCCACCAAAAAGCACCGGAAGAGATCTTTTTCATTTGTCGTGGCTGCAAGCCAAGTTGGCGCAGTTTG
The DNA here is from genome assembly GCF_014652415.1 of Affinundibacterium macrobrachii. Classification (GTDB taxonomy): domain Bacteria; phylum Pseudomonadota; class Gammaproteobacteria; order Burkholderiales; family Burkholderiaceae_D; genus Undibacterium; species Undibacterium macrobrachii. The sequence goes on along the minus strand of NZ_BMYT01000003.1, from coordinate 530,692 downwards.
CCACATTAAGCCCAGTCGATGTGCAAGCCAGTTTGTGTAGTTTCACTGCTGCGACGATTAGCGATGCGATTGCGCAATTCGCACCAGACTGTCAAACAGTCTATGTATGTGGCGGTGGTGCTTACAATCAAACCTTGATGCAACAACTCGCAAATCGGATGCCGCACAGACAGATCGATAAGACCGATAGTTTGGGGATTGCTGCGAATCATGTAGAGGCAATTGCGTTTGCTTGGCTCGCACAACGATTTGTGCAAAGAAAGACGGCTAACTTGAGCGAAGTAACCGCGGCACGTGGCGCACGAATTCTCGGCGCTTTATATCCAGCCTAAATTTATTGATAGACGATGAATCAGATTATGACAAACAAGTTTCTTTATATCGCCGACCCAATGTGCTCTTGGTGCTATGGATTTAGTTTGGAGTTGCAAACATTTTTAGCTGATATGCCAGACGCTGAATTGGATATTGTATTGGGTGGATTGCGCGCATATAACACGCAAAAAATGGACGCAGACCAGCGCCATATGATTTTGTCGCATTGGGAAAAAGTACAGCAAGTGAGCGGTTTACCGTTTGATATGACAGGCTTAAATAAGCCAAATTTTATCTATGATACGGAACCTGCATGTCGTGCCGTCGTCGCTGCGAAAATGCTGACGCAAGATATGCCAACGAAAATCAATTTCGCCGTGTTTCAAGCGATTCAGCATGCCTTTTATGCAGAGGGAAAGGATATTACCCAAGAGGCTGTACTTGCAGAGATCGCGGTCGAAGCGCTGAACCGATTCGAGCAAGCGGAAATTTTTGATTACGATAGTTTCTTAGAGACGCTCTCTTCTGCAGAATGTAAGGATGAAACACGACTGCATTTTCAACAAATCCAACAGTGGGGCGTGCGCGGTTTTCCAGTTCTATTGCTAGTTAGAGAAGATGGCTTGCATATGTTGAGTTCGGGCTATGCAAAGGCTGAAGTGATTGCTAGAAATTTCAAAGAAGTTTTGCAGGGTTTTAGTTGAATTGATTAAAAAATATGCAGAAAAATATTAAACAAAATAAAACTTGTCTGATGTATAATATTGCTTCATATTTTTTGAAAACTATATCTAGAAAGATCGGAAATTCTCTAATGAAAAAGACAGCTTTATTCACTTCTTTGTTCGCCGTATTTGCTTTGTCTGGCTGCGCATCTATTTTGAATGACAAGACACAAGCAATTAATGTTTCTGCATCAAATGGCAAGGAAATCAGCGGCACGATTGATGGTGCGACATTTAAAGCACCAGGAGTTGTGAATGTCACACGCGAAAACAAAAATAAGATGGTATTGGTTTCAACCGATGGTTGCGCAAAAGAAACTTCAGTAGAGAAATCTGTTGATCCAAAGTTCTTTATTAACATCCTCAGCGGTGGTGCGTTCGGTTCTACAACAGACTATTCCACAGAAAAAATGTGGCGTTATTCAGAGAATGTTGTTGTTTCATGCAAATAATTCGCGTTCCCGTTAGCAAAAAAAGCGGCTCTCTAGCCGCTTTTTTTTCATTACGTTTTCTAATTTCCTTTTGTTTGGGATGCTGGTGTAGTCAAGCCATTCCTGCTGCAGCACAGCATCAGTCACCAGAAAACTTGCACAAATATTTTGAACTGGCGCAGCAAAAGAATTTGGCTAGACACCCTGTGTGGTCAGGTCTGCTACACGTAAGCAATGGTCGACCCAATATTTATAGTCGTCAATTTTTATTGACAGCAGATTCTTTTTCCTTGGTTGCAGAATTAAATGCGACGCTAGAATTACTTTACGGTGGCGAGAGGAATCAGCAATGTCGCTTCCCGGCGCGTTATTTGTGGTTGCGTCAGCAGCTCGATCTACCCGAATTGTCATTGCAAGATTGCACGGAGTTTCAAGAGTTTAAAACGCGTGCGCCAGCAACAGAAATTAGTCTTGCATTTGCTTCTGAAAATTTGGCGCAGCCCTCAAGTATGATGGGGCACATCTTTTTGAAGTTGCGTGGACTTGATTCGAATGGTAATCCACTTGAACATGCGATCTCATTTTTTACTGATGCAGGCGGCATCAATATCCCCAAGTTGTTTTATGAAAGCATGGTCGTTGGTAAAACTGGTTACTTTAGTCTATCTCCATATCAAGAGAAGATCGCACTCTATTTGGGCGAAGAGCAACGTAGTATTTGGGAATACTCTCTTAAATTGAGCGCTTTTCAAAAGGAATTGATACAGGCGCATTTAATTGAATTGCGTCAAACCGACCTAGTATATTTTTTTCAGAAATATAACTGTGCTACGGTCATTGATTTTGTATTGTCACTAGCCGCAACTGAGCCATTAAACAATACCGGATTTTGGTTAACGCCCAAAGACGTGGTGAAACGCGCTGAAAAGTTAAATCTAATTGAACAAAGCCGTTTGATTTCACCAAATCGATGGTTGATTCGGGCATTACGTGAGCAACTACCTTCTGATCAAAGTAAAGCAATTCAAGAAGATATCGATGCCCTGCGTCTACCCGAGGTAACTCAGTTGGAACCGAATCAAGCCTTCCTGCATTTGCAGTTGGCGAAAGCTTATCTTGCTTATCAAACAGAAACCACAAAGTTTCAAGACAAACGACTAGCGGTGCTAAGCAATTCACTCAAGTCAAAGATTTCGCACGAATTGCAGGAAAAATATCCAAGTCATGTTTTGCAAGTGCTGGAACAGAAGAATCCGATAGAGTCGCCTCAAGACTCGCAGATCGCGATTGGCTTAACGCGACGTGATGAGCAAACTTATTTGCGTATGAACTTAACTCCAGCTTCGCATCAACTTGATGATGATAATCGTCAGTATTTTAGCGAGACTGAGTTACTTTTGTTTGACGTGTCGATACTCAAAGATCTTCGCAGCAGACAAATACTACTCGATCAGTTCACCGTTTATTCCGCAAAATCATTGATTCCTTATGATGCAATGAGTGGAGGTATTTCAGGTGCTTTTCGTATTGGAGTTGCGCCTCACTATGATGCGCAACTGCGTTCTAATAAAGCAGCATTTATCGAAGGTGGGCTTGGTATAACACATCGTGCAGGCAATGATTTGGATAGTTTTGCACTTCTTGGACTTGGTGTGCGTTGGCAATCAGGGCGGGCGCAATTGTACGCTCAGCCAGAAATAGGCTTTATATTGCGTGAAGTATTTGATATGAAATCACGGATTTCTGTCGTAATGACATCGGACCTAGCAGGGAATGATCAATCTCATATGCATTTTCGTTTTGTCCAGTCTAAATATTTCAAATCTAAAGACGTCTCTTTACACTTGAGCATTGATCGCATTCGTTCAAGTGAAAAAACACTGTCGCAATTTGAATTTAGCTTAAAAAAGATGTTCTAGTTGTTGCGCTTGTTGCTAACAAAATCGAAGATAATGAGCGAGCTATCAACTTGGTTCAACTTAAATAAGCTAATCCTATGCCTTCATTATCTTCCCGATTGCAAATTGCTCCGCAGGGGCCGGAATTTTCTCGCATTGTTTTGGGTTTGTGGCGTTTATCTGCTTGGCAAATGACGCCTGTCGAGCGCGTTGCTTTTCTACATGCAGCTTTAGATCTTGGCATTACGACGATAGACCAAGCAGACATTTATGGCGACTATACAAGCGAACTTTTGCTGGGCGAAGCATTTGCCTTGGAACCGCAATTGCGGCAGCAGTTTCAGATTGTGACGAAATGCGGGATTCAGTTTCCTTCGGCGCAGAGGCCGCATCAACGTGCGCATATTTATAATACGAGCGCTACACATATTATTGCCTCGGCAGAGAATTCTTTGCGTAGCATGCGCCTCGAGAAAATTGACTTGCTCTTGATTCATCGTCCTGATCCATTGATGGATGCCGATGAAATTGCAGATGCATTTTCGCAATTGAAGCAAGCTGGCAAAGTCAGTCATTTTGGCGTGTCCAATTTTTCCCCGGCACAGTTTGAATTACTTGCATCGCGTTTTCCTCTCGTTACTAATCAAGTGGAATGCTCTTTGCTGCATCACGCGCCTATCTATGATGGAACCTTTGATCAGTGCCAACGACTTCGTATGTCGCCGATGATTTGGTCAGCGCTCGCTGGTGGACGTTTGTTTAGCGAGCAAGGCGAGCAAGCGCAAAAACTACAAGCACAGTTGGATCGTATTGCCAGTGAATTGGGCGTTACTGCTGCATGTGTTGCCATCGCATGGATTTTACAATTGCCTTCTCGTCCTATGGTATTAACCGGCTCTAGCCGAGTAAAAGTATTGGCGGAAGCGGTGCAGGCCTTGAATTGTCCTTTGAGTCGTGAACAGTGGTTTGATTTGTGGCGGGCCGCTAGCGGGACAGAATTGCCCTAAAAATTAGTGTGGGCTTTCGATCTGAATTATTAAAAAATACTTTTCAGCAAGAATAAAACAGCGTATAAAAGAACACTCGCTGGCTACGATTTTGTCATCGTGATTATTTAATGTTGATGCAATGTTGACGCGAATCGCATCGAAGAAAGATAAATCGATGACGCTTGTTCGATGCAACTGGTATGGCAGTTAAGTCTATATCTATGGGGCAATAATTGAAGATTGTTCGTCCATATTTACGCCGCTTTTTGCGCGCTCAACGTCTACCTGCAAGAGATCTCCAATTCTGGCGAGATCAAATGCTCAACGCCATTCTCTCCGTCGCATTGGTGCTAGGAACGCTGACGGCTATTCCTAGTGTCATTATGGCGATCCGCGATGCTCTCTATTCCATCGTTTTGATCGATGTATTGGCAATTAGCTGGTTGTTTGTTTTATGGCGAGGGCACTTCCTTAGCTTTAGCGCAAAAAGCTGGAATTTTTTATTCATCGTTTATGGTGTCGGGGTCTTTTTCCTATTTAAAGTTGGCCCAGTCAGTCAGATATATTTAATGGCGGTTCCTGTTCTAGCCGCACTGCTGCTAGGTTTGCGCTCCGCTGTTTTTGTCTTGGTTCTAAATGCGGTAACGCTGATTTCAGTTGGGTACGCGTTTGATATCGATTTGCAGTTTGATCGTTATCACGACAAGCCATTTTTACGCTGGATTATCATCACTCTCAATTTCACCTTTATTAGCTCGGTGATCACGGTTTCATGCGCGGTTTTATTGCGCCGCCTCGAAGAATCATTACGTAAGCAATTGCAAATTAGTTTGTCTTTGCAAGAAGAGCAAAATTCCTTGAAGAAGGCGAACGAAGAATTGCGATTGATTTCAGCAGCGGTCGAGAATTTGAACGACATGGTGATGATTACTGATAGTAATTTGCAAGAAGATGGTCCGCATTTAGTGTTTGTGAACAAGGCCTTCGAGCGTAGCACTGGCTATAGTCGCGCAGAGGCAATTGGGCGTAATTTGGAAATGTTATACGGCCCCAATTCTGATATTCACGAAGTACATCGAATTCGTTCGGCAATGAGCACACGACAGGCGATTCGTTCAGAAATCATTAGCTATACAAAATCTCAAGAAGAATTTTGGTTGGAAGTCGATATTCGTCCGATTAATGATCAGCAGGGAAAATGCACGCATTATGTGGCGATTGAACGGGATATTACAGATCGGAAAAAGGCAGAGTTAGATATCTATCGTTTGGCATTTTTTGACGTACTAACCGGTCTTCCGAATCGACGTCTATTACGTGATCGCATGGGCGTGCAACTCGCCAATGCGCAACGAACTGGTAACTACAGCGCAGTCTTGTTTATCGATTTGGATCACTTTAAAACGATCAACGATGCGCGCGGGCACGCAACTGGTGATTTGCTGTTAGTGGAAGTGGCAAGTCGATTAAATCAATTATTGCGAGAAGTCGATACGGTAGCGCGTATCGGTGGTGATGAGTTTGTTGTGTTGGTCGACAGTCTTGATCCGCATATCGAAGTCGCGGGAAAACTAGCGTTAACTATTGCAGAAAAAGTTCGCCATGCGCTTTCTCAGGATTTTATTTTGAACGGGCAAGTGTATAGCTCAAGTTGCAGTATCGGTGTTAGCTTGATGCCTAAAGCCGGACAGAAAGCAGATGATCTATTGCGAGAGTCAGATACCGCGATGTACAGAGCTAAATCTGCTGGTCGCAATCAAATTGCCTTCTTCGAAGGAAATATGCAAATCGAGGTCGAACAACGTTTGACACTTGAACGCGATCTGGCGAAAGCCTTGGAGCAAAATGAATTACAGATGGTGATGCAGGCGCAAGTCAATAAAGATGCGCAAGCGGTTGGCGCTGAATTATTAATGCGCTGGAATAGTAAGACACGCGGCATGGTTTCACCCGCCTTATTTATTCCTTTGGCGGAAGAGTCGGGCTTGATTGTCAAAATTGGTGATTGGGTTTTGTCCGAAGCTTGCACTATATTGAAACGTTTGCATGCAAACGGTTTTCAATTTCCGCTATCGATTAATGTCAGTCCTAAGCAATTTCGGCAAAAGGATTTTGTCGAGAAAGTGCGTTTAATTTTAGAGCAGCATCAGGTCAGTGGTGAATACTTAATATTTGAGGTGACCGAAGGATTGTTCATTGATAATTTGCCTGAAACGATCTCACGTATGAATATGCTGGCGGATTTAGGAATACGTTTTTCGATTGATGATTTTGGTACTGGCTATTCGAGTTTGAATTACTTAAAACGTTTGCCTTTGTATGAACTAAAAATCGATAAAAGTTTTGTGCAAGATGTTCCTGGTGATGCGAACGGGATGGCGATCGTTGTTTCAGTCTTATCGATGGCAAAACAATTCGGATTAAAAGTGGTTGCTGAAGGGGTCGAAACGATCGAACAAGCAAATTACTTGATCGAGAATGATTGTGATTCAATGCAAGGTTTCCTCTACTCACGACCAACCTCGCCCGATGTTTGGATTGCGAATCAAGTGCCGTCTGCTGCATAAGTGAAATTACTTATGACGCTCGTGGAAATTGAGCAGAAATGAACCGTCGCTGAAGAACGCAAGTATAATTCGGGCTCAATTAGCTGGTGGCTGGTATTACTTGTTATTTATTCGCGCTTAAGAGACTTATGATGATCGCAACTTCAACCAATCAAAACAAACAAGCAGGGGCGTTTAAACTCGGTATTGTTGTCGGTATTGTCTTGTTGCTTGTCGCCATATTTGCCTACCAATCATTTAATAGCAAGCAGGCTGCACCTAAGTTAGATTTCACCAACATTCAAGGTAAAACACTGACACAGCAGTCTTTGCAAGGCAAAGTGTACATGGTCAACTTCTGGGCAACATCATGCGCGACCTGTATTAAAGAAATGCCGCAGATGATCGCAAGTTATGAAAAATATCGTTCACAGGGGCTAGAGTTTTTTGCAGTAGCGATGAGCTATGATCCGCCAAACTACGTTTTAAATTTCACCGAAACCAGAAAGTTGCCATTTCAAGTTGTACTCGATCATCAAGGCAAAATTGCTCAGGCTTATGGTGACGTCAAATTAACACCAACAACCTTTGTGATTGATAAGCAAGGCAATATTGTTAAACGATATGTTGGTGAACCTTCATTTGACGAATTAAATCAATTACTTGCAAAAGAACTCGCGAAGTCTTGATTTGATTTCGGCTCGTTGATTTGATTCATCTTTGTTTTTTTCTTGTGATAATGGATCAACAAATCACAAGAAAGTCTATTGAAAAGCTCCTCTAAATTGAAAAAAATTGTTCGTCCAAACCCACAGTTTGGCGCAGTTTTGCTAATTATTTAGGCAGCTTTTCAGGTAGAATAGCGCTTCCTCGAAATTCCTCCGATTCTCCCAAGGTTCTACATCGTGCACATTGGCTCCTATCAGCTCAAGAATAATATTTTTGTCGCGCCCATGGCGGGTGTTACGGATAGACCATTTCGCCAATTGTGTAAAGACTTGGGTGCGGGATATGCGGTATCTGAGATGGCGGCATCAAATCCTAAATTGTGGGAAACCGAAAAGTCCACGCGCCGTACCAATCACGAAGGTGAAATGGAACCCAAGGCAGTGCAGATCGCCGGAGCAGATCCCAAGATGTTGGCGGAATGCGCGAAATACAATGTCGATAAAGGTGCGCAAATCATCGATATCAATATGGGGTGCCCGGTCAAAAAAGTCTGTAATGCCTGGTGCGGTTCGGCTCTGCTACAAGATGAAAAACTCGTCGGCGAGATTTTGGATGCGGTAGTTGCGGCGGTCGATGTGCCCGTGACTTTGAAATTTCGCACCGGTTGGGATAGAGCGAACAAGAATGCTTTGCAAATTGCCCGTATTGCCGAATCGGCCGGGATTGCGATGTTGACTTTGCATGGACGCACGCGTGCCGATGGCTACAAGGGAGATGCGGAATACGAGACCATTGCCGCAGTGAAGGCACAAGCCGGTATTCCCGTAGTAGCGAATGGTGATATTACGACACCTGAAAAAGCCAAATACGTGTTGGAAGTGACGGGTGCTGATGCCATCATGATTGGTCGTGCGGCGCAAGGACGTCCATGGATTTTTAGAGAAATCGATCATTACTTAAAGACCGGCACGTATTTACCAGCGCCTTTAGTATCGGAAGTTAAAGCTTTGTTAGACCGTCATTTGCGCGAGCATTATGCGTTTTATGGTGAGTTTATGGGTGTGCGTACTGCGCGCAAACACATAGGTTGGTATGTGGAAGATTTGGTCGATGGCGAAGCCTTTCGCCAGCAAATGAATAAGTTGGAAACTTGTGAGGAACAATTGGCGGCGGTCAACATGTTTTTTGATAGTCGACCGACAGAACGGTTACAATACCGCCCCTCCGAGATAAATACGAACGATGAATTAGCGCAGGCCTTAGCTGCTTAAGCTTTTCTCATTGCTTTTGTTGTGACGATTTTGGTGGAAGTTTTATTTAGTTTAACCCTTGAATTCACGGCGGTTTTATCGTCAGTCGAATTCATTAATAAGAAGAAAATTCAGTATGAGTAAAGAAAGCATTCAAGAAGCAGTTCACAAAAATCTGGAAAAATATTTCCGCGATTTGGGCGAACAACCCGCTTCGAATATTTACGATATGGTGGTGTTGGCGGTTGAAAAACCGATGTTAGAAATGGTCATGACACGCACCGATAGCAATCAATCTCAGGCTGCAGACATGCTCGGTATTAATCGCAATACTTTGCGCAAAAAATTGCAGCAACACGGTCTTCTTTAATTTTATTTCAATCTCTTTAATTTCTTTGTCATGATCAAACAAGCTCTCCTGTCCGTATCGGACAAAACTGGTGTTCTCGAATTTGCCCGTGAACTCAATGCCATGGGCGTCAAACTGTTGTCCACAGGTGGTACAGCAAAACTCTTGGCTGACAATGGTTTGCCAGTGACTGAAGTCGCTGATTACACAGGTTTTCCAGAGATGCTCGATGGTCGTGTCAAGACTTTGCATCCAAAAGTACACGGCGGCATTTTGGCACGTCGTGACTTTCCTGAACACCAAGCGGCCTTGGAAAAGCACGGTATTCCAACGATAGATATGGTGGTCGTCAATCTCTATCCATTCCAAGCTACTGTGGCAAAAGCAGAATGTTCTCTGGAAGACGCGATTGAGAATATTGATATCGGCGGCCCAACCATGTTGCGCTCATCTGCGAAAAATCATAAAGACGTAGTCGTAATTTGCGATCCTAGTGATTACTCAACAGTCTTAGCGGAAATGAAGGCAGGTAATAATGTGGTGTCGTATGACACTAAGTTTATGTTGGCGAAAAAAGTATTTGCACACACCGCACAATACGATGGCGCGATCACCAATTATTTGACCAGTTTGGGTGAAGATAAAGCGCATACAACACGCAGTGCGTATCCACAAACTTTGAATATGCATTTCGAAAAAGTGCAAGAAATGCGTTACGGTGAAAACCCACATCAATCTGCTTCTTTCTACCGTGATCTGGCGCCAGTCGCAGGTGCATTGGCGAACTATGTGCAATTGCAAGGCAAGGAACTGTCTTACAACAACATCGCTGATGCGGATGCAGCATGGGAATGCGTCAAGTCTTTCGACACAGGCGCGTGCGTGATCGTCAAGCATGCGAATCCATGTGGCGTAGCCATCGGCGCGACTGCATTGGAAGCCTATAGCAAAGCATTGCAAACAGATCCAACTTCCGCGTTTGGCGGCATTATTGCGTTTAACACCGTATGTGATGGCGCAGCAGCAGAAGCAGTCGCAAAACAATTCGTGGAAGTTTTGATCGCTCCTTCATTTACAGCGGAAGCAAAACAAATTTTCGCTGCGAAGCAAAATGTACGTTTGCTAGAAATCCCATTGGGCGCTGGCGTGAATCAATACGACGTTAAACGTGTTGGCGGTGGCTTGTTAGTGCAAGCGCCAGATGCGAAAAACGTCTTGCCTGCTGATGTACGCGTCGTCAGCAAATTGCAACCGACACCGCAACAAATGGCCGACATGATGTTCGCATGGCGTGTCGCTAAATACGTCAAATCCAACGCGATTGTGTTCTGCGGTAACGGCATGACTTTAGGTGTGGGCGCAGGTCAAATGAGCCGTATCGATTCCGCACGTATCGCTTCGATTAAAGCGCAAAATGCGGGTTTAACGCTGCAAGGTTCAGCAGTCGCGTCTGACGCATTCTTCCCGTTCCGTGATGGTCTTGATGTCGTCGTCGATGCAGGCGCAACCTGTGTAATTCATCCAGGCGGTTCTATGCGTGATCAAGAAGTGATCGATGCTGCGGATGAGCGTGGTGTGGTGATGTTGTACACCGGCGTGCGTCACTTCCGTCATTAAAAGAATGCGCCCATAATCAAATTCTCGGGCGCATTTCAGCGTTGCAAATACTCGCAATACCGACGTATTGCTGTGTTTTGCGCCTTGAACTGCATCTCGATACTCGAATTCCAAGCGCATTATTGTTAGCTTATTTTTTGCCCTAGCCTAAGGCGATTATTCTGTGGGAAGAACTCATACGTGAAAACCCAAGTTCTGCGTATAATTTGCTAACGATCATTCATCAGAAGCAAGCACAAATGAAAATCCTCGGCATCGATCCCGGTTTGCGCACCACAGGTTTCGGTGTCATCTATAAGCAAGGCAGTAAGCTCACTTACATCGCCTCAGGTACCATCAAAACAGTCGAAGGCACTTTGCCTGAGCGTTTGAAAACTATTCTCTCGGGTGTTACCGAAATCATCCAAACCTACCAACCCGATTGCGCCGCAATTGAAAAGGTATTCGTTAACGTCAATCCTCAATCTACACTTTTGCTCGGGCAAGCACGTGGCGCCGCGATCTGTGCTTTGGTGCAAGCTGAACTCATTGTTGCTGAATACACCGCGCTGCAAGTAAAGCAAGGCGTGGTTGGTCATGGCAAAGCTAAAAAAGAACAAGTGCAAGACATGGTGCAGCGCTTGTTGTCTTTATCTGGAACGCCTAGTAGTGATGCTGCCGATGCGCTGGGCGTGGCGATTTGTCATGCGCATAGTGGGGATACTTTGAAGACGCTTGGTGCGATTGCGCCTGAGTTGGCTAAGAAGGGTTTGCGGGTTAGGGCGGGTAGGTTGATTGGGTGAGTTTGTTTAATCAAAAGAGGTGGCTCGGATGAATTGGAAAGTACGTTCTACAATTGAACCTGTAATTGCCCGTAGAGACGCATATTTTTACTTTTGTTTGTCAGTTGCTTTTTCAGCTTTTTCTTTTTTTGGCTCAACTTATTTATATCTGTCGGTTGGGGGTATTTTTTTTCTGATCACCGGTTTGTTGTTTTTGTTTGTAATTGTTTTCCCCGAACGATCCATGAGAGGTATACGAATAATCGACGATGGCTTTGAATTCGCTAATACGTTTAGGCTTCGAGAGATAGTACGATTTCAGGATATTTACTTGATTGAGGCAAGCAGTTTTGAATCACCGGAGACGGGTGAGCGAGATATTATGTTAAGGATTCACTCTGCTAGTTCTACAGTGGTCGTGTTTGAAAGAGATTTATTGCGAACTGGATTGTTGGACAGACTAAAGGCAATTTCGGGATTTGATCAAACGCGAATGGCAGAGGCGCGAAATATTAAGTCCAACTGGTACGACTTCTTTTCAAATAAATACATTGTGGTTTTTGTTAGATGACTTTGTATTCTCTTTGGGCATGGAGCCGCTGTCATATTAACTTCTGGGTTATTTTTTCGTTCGCAGGTCGGGTGTGGCTCGACAGCCACTCACTTTCTTTGCTTCGCCAAAGAAAGTAAGCAAGCAAAGAAAGGCGACCACGCTGCCACTGGCCTTCGGCTTCCCACTTGTGCAAGACAAAAAATGGGAAAGCTTCGAAACTCGCTACGCTCAAACAACGAAGCTTTCTTTATCCATTTTCTGTCTTGCACAAGTGGCAGTGTCAGAAGTGGGTAAAGGTCAAAAAACAAAGTCAAAAGCAACGGCAACTTCAAAACAATCAGAACCAACGGTCGTATATTTTTCTAACATCAGTTGTAGGTCGTTGTTTTTGACTTTGACCTACCCCCGTTTGAGACGATGTAATTTGTGCGTCACAGAAAATGGATAAGAAAGTGTTGTTGTTTGAGCCAAAGGCGAGTTTCAACACTTTCCCATTTTTTGTGACGCACAAATTATGCTGAAGCGAAGCGTAAGCACCCCGCAGGGGCGAGTCTACGGTCGCCTTTTTTGGATTACCTTTTTTGGCGAAGCAAAAAAGGTAATTGGCTGTCGGGCCACACCCGACCAGCAAACGTTCAGTTGAGCTAATCAGTGGTAAGAGTTGAAATCAACAATTCAACAACTCAACAAAAACATCGCCACCACAAGACTTCAAGAATAGTTTACTATCACTGTTTATTTATACAGTACGAAAGCCCAGCATGATAGGTCGCATCGCCGGAACCCTGATCGAAAAGAATCCACCGCAAATCCTAGTTGATTGCCAAGGCGTTGGCTATGAAATCGACGTCCCTATGAGCACTTTTTATAATCTGCCGGCAATTGGCGAGAAGGTGGCTTTGTTGACACATTTAGCAATTCGTGAAGATGCACATGTGTTGTTTGGTTTTGGTACCGCTGAAGAGCGGGCGACTTTCAAACAGCTAATTAAAATCAGTGGCGTCGGTGCGCGTACCGCTTTATCCATTTTGTCGGGGATGTCGGTGGCAGATTTGTCGCAGGCCATAACGTTGCAAGAAGCTGGGCGCTTAACGCGAGTCCCGGGGATAGGTAAAAAGACCGCAGAGCGTTTGTTGTTAGAACTTAAAGGTAAGCTGGGTGCGGATCTGGGTGCTGCCGGTGTGGCTGCCGCTGCGGGCGATCATAGCTCGGATATTTTGAATGCCTTATTGGCGCTAGGTTATTCTGATAAAGAAGCCTTGGCCGCATTGAAATTGGTGCCAGCAGGATCAGGTGTTTCGGATGGCATCAAGGCTGCTTTGAAAGCTTTGTCGAAGAGCTAAATACAAGTAGAACCATATGAGCATACAAACTGACAATCTCACCTCGCAACTTGTTGATACGCGCATTATCGCGGCAACGCCGTCCTCTCCCAATGAAGAGGCGATTGAGCGCGCTTTGCGCCCTAAGCAACTTGATGAATATGTAGGTCAAGAAAAAATCCGCGATCAGCTAGAGATTTTTATCGGTGCTGCGCGTCAGCGAAAAGAAGCACTTGATCACACTTTGTTATTCGGTCCACCCGGTTTGGGTAAGACTACCTTGGCACATATTATCGCGCGCGAGATGGGCGTGAATTTGCGTCAAACATCTGGCCCCGTGTTGGAGCGCGCGGGTGATTTGGCTGCTTTGTTGACGAACTTAGAAGCGAATGATGTGCTGTTCATTGACGAAATCCATCGCTTGTCGCCTGTAGTGGAAGAAATTTTATATCCTGCTTTAGAAGACTACCAAATCGACATTATGATCGGTGAAGGGCCTGCAGCGCGTTCAGTCAAACTTGATTTGCAACCTTTTACTTTGGTGGGTGCGACTACGCGCGCTGGGATGTTAACCAATCCTTTGCGAGATCGCTTTGGGATCGTGGCACGATTGGAGTTTTATACTTCGGAAGAATTAAGTCGTATCGTGACCCGTTCGGCGTCCTTACTTGAAGTGCCGATCAAAGATGATGGTGCATTTGAAATTGCCAAGCGTGCGCGCGGCACGCCGCGGATTGCTAATCGCTTGCTACGCCGCGTACGTGACTATGCGCAAGTCAAAGGTAATGGCGAAATTACCAAAGCTATGGCCGATGCTGCTCTAAAAATGCTGGATGTCGATGCGGTTGGTTTTGATTTGATGGACAGAAAACTGCTGGAAGCGATTTTGTTTAAATTTGGCGGTGGTCCAGTCGGTTTAGATAATGTCGCCGCCGCCATCGGCGAAGAGCGCGACACCATCGAGGACGTGTTAGAGCCATATTTAATTCAACAAGGTTATTTGCAACGTACGCCACGTGGGCGTATCGCCACTGCCAGTGCTTATGAGCATTTTGGTTTGACTGCACCGCGCATGAATCCGAATGGCGATTTGTGGGGAGCGTAGTTCGACTACTTTGTTTTGTATGATTTGATGTTTATTGTTGTTTCTTTTTTATGTAATTTTCTTTTTGCATATAGCCGACAGCATCTAGCTAAAGATTTCCTTCGCTTAGATTTACTAATTTGAATGGCTTTTGACTGTATTAAAATCCATACTCTGTATTAAAAACGGTACGGATTACGGATTCTCTTTATTTTCCCTATGCGTGTCGAAGCTTATCGATACGAAAAATTTCTTCTTGTATTTATTTCGATACAGTCTATTCTGTTAGAATTCCCGCGTATATTGCTAAGTCATTGATTTTGCTCGGTGTGTATCGCCTGAAGAACTTGGCATGGCAATTGCTATTTCAATGCAGTTGATGATTTTTTGAGGTTGCTATGCTGCAAAGTATGCTGCAAGAGGCGGGACGCGCTGGGGCGCTACTGACAATAGATTTACGCGCGCTTCGTGCGAATTACCGTTATTTGCAAGGGCGCTTAGGCAAAGCGGCCTGTGGCGCTGCAGTGAAAGCCGATGCTTATGGCTTAGGCGCGATTCCTGTGTCTAAAGCTTTGGTGGATGAAGGTTGTCGCCATCTATTTGTGGCGCAGCTGGAAGAGGCGATTAGTTTGCGTGCCCATATTCCACGTGATGTGGCGATTTATGTCATGCATGGCTCTCCAGTGGGTTACGAAGCGGAGTTTATTGAATATGGCTGTACGCCAGTGTTAAATAGCCTCGACCAAATTACTGCATGGCGCAAGCTCGCGCAGGAAAGGCAAGAAAGATTGCCTGCTGTGATACAGATTGATACCGGCATGGCGCGCATGGGTTTGTCGCAAGCGGAACTCATTACTTGGCTAAATGATTTTAGTATTACCGATGGGATTGACGTGCGTTACGCGATGAGTCATTTGGCCTGCGCAGAAGATCAACTTGATCCTATGAATCAAATGCAGTTGAAGAGCTTTCAACATTTATTGGCGCAGTTGCGTCAACATTATCCCGCTTTAAAAGCGAGCTTTTCTAATTCTTCAGGCATTTTCTTGGGCACTGATTTCCATTTTGATTTGGCTCGTCCGGGCGCGGCTTTGTATGGTGTTGCACCTGTTGCTGGGCAGGCTAGTCCTATGCATTCAGTGGTGCAGCTGCAAGGTCGAATTATTCAGACGCGCGAAATTCCTATGGGTGCCAGCGTCGGTTACAGCAAAACGTGGCGCGCAACACAACCATCTAAAATCGCAACGGTGTCAGTTGGTTATGCTGACGGTTGGTTACGTAGTTTGAGTAATTGTGGTGTGGCACATATCGCTGGCGTGGAAGTGCCTATGGTCGGTAATGTGTCGATGGATACGATCACCTTGAACGTGAGTCATGTCGATCCACAACTTTTATATCCGGGCGCATTGGTAGATCTGATTTGCCCAAATAACACGGTGGATCAGGTTGCGAAACGCGCTGGCACCATCGGTTATGAAATCTTGACCAGTTTAGGCCCGCGCTATCAACGTCATTATGTTGATTAAATAGTTCGGATTGGAACCGCAGAGGCGCAGAGAACGCAGAGGTTCTGTAAGAAATACACTCAGCGTACTCTGCGCCCCCGCGGTAAAAAAGAATTTTTCGTATTAAAGCATTCAGATATTTTATTGGAAAACAACATGAAAATAGTCATCTTGGGAGCAGGCGTTATTGGTACCTCCACCGCTTATTACCTTGCCAAAGCTGGGCATGAGGTGACGGTGATTGAACGCCAAAGCGGCGCTGCCTTGGAAACCAGTTTTGCGAATGCAGGTGAGGTTTCTCCTGGTTACTCTGCACCATGGGCTGGTCCAGGTGTGCCGATGAAGGCGATCAAATGGCTGATGATGGAACATAGTCCATTGGCAATTCGTCCGAGTATGGATCCCGCGATGTGGCGCTGGGTGTTTCAGATGTTGATGAACTGCACAACCAAGCGTTATGAGATCAATAAAGGCCGTATGTTGCGCATGGCGCAGTACAGCCGCGATGTGTTGCAGCAATTGCGTGAAGACACTGGTATTTCCTATGACGAACGTACGCAGGGAACTTTGCAGTTATTCCGCAATCAACAGCAACTTGATGGTTCACAAGCCGACATCGATATCCTGAAACGCTATGGCGTGCCATATGAGTCTTTAAGTGGCGACGAATGCTTACGGGTTGAACCTGCATTAAAAAATGTGCGTGAAAAATTCGTCGGTGCCTTGCGTTTGCCGGGTGATGAAACGGGTGACTGCTTCAAATTCACGCAGAATTTGGCGAAGCTGGCAGAGGGCTTGGGCGTGAAATTTGAGTATGGCGTCAGCATAGAACGCATCATTGCTGAGGGTGATCAAGTCAAGAGCGTGCAAACTTCCAAAGGCCAATTCATTGCGGATAAATTTGTCTTAGCATTGGGTAGCTACTCGCCAATTTTGTTGCGTGAATTAGGTATTAAGATTCCGGTGTACCCGATCAAAGGCTATTCGATCACTGTACCGATTACGGATGCAGCAGGTGCGCCAGAATCGACGGTGATGGATGAAACCTACAAAGTCGCAATTACGCGCTTGGGCGACCGAATTCGCGTTGGCGGCACGGCTGAAATCACAGGCTACGATTTGCGTTTGCGTGAATCTCGTCGTAAGACTTTGGTGCATTCAGTCACTGATTTATTTCCGCATGGTGGCGATGTTAGTAAAGCCGAATTCTGGACTGGCTTGCGTCCAATGACTCCGGATGGCACACCGATTGTCGGCCCTACACCGTATCGCAATTTATTTCTGAATACCGGCCACGGTACTTTGGGATGGACCATGTCTTGTGGTTCAGGTCAATTCTTGGCGGATTTGATTTCCGGCAAGAAGCCAGCAATCTCGACCGAGGGCCTGTACATGGATCGTTATGGCAGCATGAATCGCCCGATTGCGATTTAAGAAGCATTGAGGCGCAGAGAACGCAGAGTGACTTGTGTATTTTCTTTGCGTTCTCTGCGCCTCGGCGGCAAGATGTTTTTGATTTCTTAATTCAGAAGGTCAAGTAAAGTATGCGCGTCAATATTCCCTTTGAAGATCGAGTCGGTATCGCTCACGAGATTCTCGCGGTATTGGCGCGGCAGGGTTTGAACGTGCAAGCGGTGGAGGTTGATCCGCCGAATATCTATATCGACATTCCCGAGTTAAAACAAAGCATGCTCGCTAGTCTGCAAGCTGATTGTGATCAAGTCGCTGGTGTTGGGACGATAGAAGTCGTTGATATTTTGCCGGGCATGCGTCGCAGTCTTAATCTCGATACCATCATGGCGGTGATGGAAGATCCAGTGCTGGCGATTGATGCTTTAGGGCGCATCGTGATCGCCAATGCCGCAGCAGCGGAAGTGGCGCGCTGTACGGAAAAAGAACTCTGCCAAAAATCTTTATATCAAGTGCTGCAAGATAGCACGATCCAACACGAATTAATTGCCAACGAATTTTGCGCACCTACGCGCGAAGTCTTGTTGAATGGCGAGCCTTTTATGATGGACGTCACGCCCGTGTTTGAGCCATTATCTGCCGGTACAGCGAGCGACGGCAAAGCTGTTGGCGCGCTCTTGACCTTGACTGCGCCTAAGCGAATTGGTGAGCGTTTGCATGCGATTTCACGCGCTGAGATAGGTGGCTTTGAAGCCATTATCGGTGATTCTGAACAAATTCGTGTCTTGAAAAAACGCGCAGCGCGGGTTGCTGTAGTGGATGCGCCTTTGTTGATTACGGGCGAAACGGGAACGGGAAAAGAGTTGCTGGCGCAAGCTTGTCATGGCGTTAGTGCGCGTAGTCATGCACCGTTTCTCGAATTGAATTGTGCCGCTTTGCCTGAAAGTTTGGCTGAGAGCGAATTATTTGGCTATATGGCGGGCGCTTTTACCGGTGCGAATCGCGGCGGTAAGCCCGGCTTATTTGAAATGGCCGACGGTGGTACGGTCTTTCTGGATGAAGTTGGTGAGATGTCTTTGTACTTGCAGGCGAAATTGCTACGATTTTTGAACGATGGGAAATTTCGTCGTATCGGCGGTGATAAAGAAATTCAAGTCGATGTACGTATCATCAGCGCGACCCATCGTAATTTACGCAAGATGGTGCAAGAAGGCAGCTTCCGTGAAGATTTGTTTTATCGTTTGAATGTTCTGCATTTAGAAATGCCGCCATTGCGTGAACGCGCTGACGATATTTTGTTATTGGCACGCCACTTCATTGAACGCGCTTGTACGCAAGCACAAAAGCCAGTCTCGCGTCTCAATCAAGCAGCGACGACTGCGATGCTGAATAATCGCTGGCCGGGCAATGTAAGACAGTTGCAGAATGTAGTTTTTCGCGCGATTACGATGTCTGACCAACGTGTGCTGGATGCTGCCGATTTGGATTGGGCGGAAGATTCTATGCAGGCAGATACGGTCGTTTTTGAAGAGGCGGAAACCTGGGAGGCTTCCGTCAATCAATTTGAATCAGCTTTGCTCAGCAAGCTTTATCAAGAATTTCCATCTAGCCGAAAATTAGCCGCTAGATTAGACACCTCTCATTCCATGATCGCAGCCAAATTGCGCAAGCACGGAATTCCTAAGAAGTAATCGTTACCTTGTTTTTGGATGTTTTAATTGAGACTACCGAGATCGGGAGTATCAGGATGATTAGGATCTTCGGGTAAATTCACTGTTGGGATCGTGTATTTTTCCTCTGCCCACGCACCGAGATCAATTTGCTTGCAGCGATCAGAACAAAACGGGCGATAGGTGCTCGCCGGTTCCCAAGTGACTTTAGCCCCACAGGTGGGGCAAGATACAACAGTTGCCATAGCTAGGATATTTGGTAATTAGAAATTGCAGAGAGTGAGGTCAAACGGAACGTCGCCTTCGAATGGCTTCGGTTTCATATCGCCATCTTGCGACATGATGCGTATCCACAGCATGTATTTATTCGCTGAAATTTCAGGAATTGCGCCCATGCCTTGATCGATAGAGACGCGTAGCAGTTGATATACCTTACCCTGCAACATTTGTTGGTAGCTGCCTGCTTGTGCAATTACTTTGGTGGTGCCGCCGGATTCACGCAATAAACGCAGTACGACATTAATAGCATCGAACAATGGCGCGATCGGAGCGAACCAAGCTGAAATATCGGCAAAGCGCTTTTCTGCTGGCAGTTTTTTCCAAGCGTGATAACTCGGCAAATCAAATTCACAAGCGCCGCCAGGAATGATGGTGCGGCCGCGTATGCTCATCAACCATTCATTATCTCGAATATGTTGACCTGTTTTTCCGGTCGACCCCATTAAAGTAGCGCTAGCTCTTTCAACATCATTGATGACTTGATCGAGCATATCCGCTTGTACATTAGGATTGGATTTAAAGCCGATTAGGGTATTTTTCTGTCTATCTAATTCTTGTAGTAGATCGGATTTTAAGTCAGCGCGGCCTGCCACTTCGAGCATCTCAAATATGGTGGCAATCGCGACGTGATGTTGCAGCGGATCGGACTGGTGCAAGAAAAACGAAAACTTTTCGTACAGGTCTTCTAACCGCAATAACGTGCGAATACGCTCGTTGAAAGGGTATTCGTAAACAATCAAAATAAATTCCCTGTAAATATGGTGCTCATGTGGTGCGCAATTAGTTTCACGTGATTCTGAACCAAGCTGACGAAAATTACAAACATTGTGTGCGTTTGTTTAGCCTAGTTCACATAATTTTAGGTATTTTTGATGCAGTTGCTCTACATGCTGTTTCAATGAACTGAAATTCTGTTCTGAATTAATCACATCATCCGCATGTTGCAAGCGTTGTTCTCTTGTTGCTTGTGCTCGCATGATAGCTAAAACTTGTTCACGATTAAAGTGATTGCGTTGCATTACACGAGAAATTTGCGTCTCTTCTTGGCAATCGACAACAGCGATTTTTGTTACTCTTTGCGCCCAAGTGCCAGATTCAATCAGCAGGGGAACAACAAACATCACATATGAACCTTGTACTTGACGCGCAGCTTCTTCGCAAGCAGTACGAATTTGAGGATGGAGGATGTGCTCTAAACGCTGCTTTGCCGCTGGATTGGCAAATACAAATTCACGCATTTTTTGCCGATTCATGGCGCCATCTTCGCTAATAAAATCGTCGCTAAATTCTTTTTGAATCGCAGGTATGGCCGCACCACCAGGCAGTGTCAAGTTGTGTGCAATGATGTCTGTGTCTATGATGCTGACACCCAACTCTGCAAAAAAATTGGCGACTGTCGTTTTGCCGCTACCGATTCCACCAGTTAAGCCTACGCTGAAGAAATCAAGATTGTTAGATACGATTAACGAGGTCGTTGACATCTCAATAGAACAAACCTAAATATTGGCTATTGATATTTTGTCCCCATAGCAAGGCAATTAGCCCAGCAATCGCAAGATATGGACCGAATGGAATGGGCTTCCCTTTGCCCAGTCTGCCTAAAACCATCATAGAGATGCCGATCACAGCACCAACCGCGGAAGACAGTAAGATGATTAAAGGTAGCATGCTCCAACCCATCCAAGCGCCAAGTGCTGCTAGTAGTTTGAAATCACCATAGCCCATGCCTTCTTTACCTGTGAGCAGTTTAAATGCCCAGTAAACTGTCCATAAAGACAAATAACCCGCAACCGCGCCAATGACGGCATTCTCAAGTGAAGTAAATGTGCCGTGCAAGTTCAGTAGTAATCCTAGCCAAAGTAGTGGCAAAGTCAGGTCATCAGGAAGAAGTTGGGTATCGGCATCAATAAAAGTCATCGCGATTAAAAACCAGACAAATACGATGGCGCCTAAACCAGCAGTGCCACTTCCAAAATGCCAGATCATAAGGCCGCTAAGTAGTCCCGTAATCGCTTCCACGATAGGGTAGCGTATAGATATGGGCGCTTTGCAGCCGCGGCATTTGCCGCCTATGACTAAATAGCTGATGACTGGGATATTTTCCAAGGCCGTGATTTGGTGTTGGCAATGCGGACAAGCTGAGCGCGGAACAATTAAATTGTAACGAGAAGTGTGTGCCGGTTCTTTACCTGACTCCGTGGCGACGTAGTTATCGGATTCTCGCTGCATCATAATCGGTAAACGATGAATGACGACATTGAGGAAGCTTCCGATGAGAAGCCCCAAAATTCCAAATAAGATTGTTGCTAGCAGATTTTCTGGTGCGACAAATAAAACTAAATCTAGCATTAGACCACCGAACCAAGTTTAAAGATTGGTAAATACATGGCAACAACCAAGCCACCGATGATGACACCCAGAATAGCCATAATCATTGGTTCCATTAGTGCGGATAAGTTAGCGACTGCTTCATCAACTTCTTCCTCATAAAAATCAGCTACTTTGCCCAACATTCCATCTAAGGCGCCTGATTCTTCACCAATGGCAACCATTTGCGTCACCATGCTAGGGAACACGCCAGCATTTTGCATTGCGACTGTCAAACTGGTACCGGTTGTTACCTCAGTTTGAATTTTAATTGTGGCGTCAAGATAAACCGCGTTACCAGATGCGCCACCCACAGAGTCTAAAGCCTCGACTAAAGGCACACCCGCAGCAAACATCGTTGCTAATGTACGCGTCCAGCGTGCTATCGTTGCTTTGCGAATCACAGCACCAAAAATTGGTGCTTGTAGCAAAATTCTATCCATGAATCGTTGCATCTCAAGAGAGCGTTGCCAAGATTGAAAGAAGAAATAGAGAGCACCGAAAATTCCACCAAATATGAGATACCAATTGGCTACGACAAAATCTGAAATAGCCATAACCAATAGCGTGGGGCCAGGTAAATCTGCTCCAAAGCTCTTAAATACTTCCTTAAATGCTGGCACAACCCAAATCATGATTACTGCAGTCACAATAAATGCAATCGAAAGAATCGCGATAGGATAAGTGAGTGCAGATTTAATCTTAGCTTTAATTGCTAATGTTTTTTCTTTGTAAATTGCTAGGCGCGTTAACAAATCTTCCAAAATACCCGCTTGTTCACCAGCCCCGACCAAATTACAAAATAAGGGATCAAAATAAAGCGGGTACTTGCGGAAAGCTTGATTTAAGCTAGTACCAGTTTCGATATCTGCGCGAATATCTAGCAATAATTTTGACACCGAGGGATTGGCATGGCCTTTGCCCACAATATCAAATGATTGAAGCAAAGGGACGCCAGCTTTCATCATCGTTGCCAATTGACGAGTGAACAAGGTGATGTCCTTGTCGGTAATTTTTTGACCTGAGCTATAACTTTTCTTTTTGACTTTGGTCACCATCACGCCTTGACGGCGCAGCGTGGCGCTGACAATCGCTTCGCCGCCCGCACGCAATTCACCTTTGACGGTTTTGCCTTGCTTGTCTTTACCTTCCCAAGAATAGAGATTTTCTTTAACTTGCGAAGATTTGCCGCCTTTACTTGCTGATGTTGCCATCTCGGATTCCTTGTATTTTTATTCGTTGGTGCAGCCAAGAACTTCTTCTAAGCTGGTAAGCCCTTGACGCACTTTTTGTAAGCCTGAGCGGCGTAGACCTTTGACCCCTTCCGCCTCAGATTGCTGGCGGATCTCAAGACTGGTGCCATTCGCTAGAATAATTTTTTCAATTGCTTCAGTAATTGGCATAATTTGGTAAATACCAACCCGTCCTTTGTATCCAGAGCCGCTGCATCGCTCGCAGCCGACTGGTCCGTATGGTTTCCAAGTACCGTCCAATTCTTCTTCAAGAAAGCCAGCTGCCAATAGAACTTCGTCCAAAATTTCTACAGGTTTTTTGCAGGTACATAAACGTCGCGTTAAGCGTTGGGCCGTGATCAGAATGACCGACGATGCGATATTGAAAGGCGCCACACCCATATTCATTAATCGGGTTAATGTCGATGGTGCGTCATTAGTATGGAGTGTAGAGAAAACCATGTGACCAGTTTGTGCCGCTTTAATAGCGATATCCGCTGTTTCTAAGTCACGAATCTCACCCACCATGATAATGTCAGGATCTTGGCGCAGGAAGGACTTGAGCGCGACCGGGAAGGTTAAACCTGCTTTGTCATTAATGTTGACTTGGTTCACGCCTGGTAAATTAATCTCCGCTGGATCTTCTGCGGTAGAAATATTGATCCCCGGTTTGTTGATCACATTTAAACAGGTGTAGAGCGATACCGTTTTACCCGAGCCAGTTGGCCCTGTGACGAGCACCATGCCGTATGGGCGCTGAATTGCGTCTAATAAAATTTCTTTTTGATCTGGATCGTAGCCGAGCGCATCAATACCCATTTGCGCCTGCGATCCATCCAAGATACGCATTACGATTTTTTCGCCGAATAGCGTTGGTAGTGTGCTCACACGAAAATCGATTGCTTTACTCGCTGATAGAACGAGCTTCATGCGACCATCTTGAGGGACACGTTTTTCAGAGATGTCTAGCTTGGAGATGACTTTAATACGAGAGACTAATTTATCTTTGATCGCTAAAGGAGGTTGTGCAATTTCGCGTAATTCGCCGTCAACGCGGAAGCGAATTCTGTAGAACTTTTCAAACGGTTCAAAATGGAGATCAGATGCCCCCATATTGATCGCATCAACCAACATCTTTTGCAAGAATTTAACGACTGGAGCGTCATCAATCTCAGCTGCTTGGGTGTCTACTACACCTGAGTTGAGATCTTCTTCTTTAAATTCGATGTCGTAGTCATCGCCAGCTAAATCAGAAATCGATTGTTCTGAGGTTTTGCTGATTTTATCAATCAGTTTTTGTAGCAAGTCATGCTGAACGATCACAATATCGACGCTAAGACCAGTTTGAAACTTAATTTGATCGATGGCGACTGTATTGGTTGGATCGGAAATGCCGATGGAAACCTTATTGCCTTTTTTCGATAAAGGGATGACGCGTTGAGATTGCATCATCTTTGCGTCAATGATCTTCTCTGGCAACATCGACTCATCGAACACACTCAAGTCAAGCTGCGGGTAGCCAAAGGTTTCAGAACAAAAAGTCGCTAAGTCGCGCGCATTGATAGCGCCATTTTGTAGCAATCCATCTAAAAAATTGGATTTCTCAATTTGTACCTTTTTCTGTATCGCATCAAGTTGCGCAGCGGTAAGCAAATTTGCTTGTGCTAAAGCACGCGCTAAGCCCGAGGCAGGTTGAATCGAAGCCGAATTTGGTGGGACAGCTGACATAATTTTTATAAGGAAAGAAGAGGTATCAAAGCTTGCTTTGTGATAATGCAACTAAGTAAGACTTTTGTAAACAGGGATATTGCTTCATGTGCATATGTTTACGCAGTAATTGTTGAGGGATTTAGCGTCAATTAGCTTACTTCTGTCGTGAATTCACTTCAATCTGCTAGAGATGCGTCCGGCTGTGCTATTGAGAACATGACATTGAATTAGGTCTACTAACACCTTGCAGTGTCGTATAAACACGATACAGCTAGATAGAACTTGATGAGCTTCAGCAGCACTTCATTAATACCAAAAGCTGTCTGTAGAAGGAATGCACGCGCCACCTGTATTTTCGGCGCGTGATAATTTTAGAGCGGTTTTGTATGCAGAAATCCAAGATTACAGTAAGTAGTGTCGCCTAGTGATTGCGATTCACTGCAAGATTGGCGAGGTCGAGTAAAGCCTGTTTAAAAGGCGTATCGGGTAAATCTTGCACCGCTAGTGCAGCTTGTTCTGCCGCCTTATCTGCTTGCGTTTTGGTGTAGGCCAAGGCTCCAGATTGAGTGATCGCATGCAATATGGCATCGAATTTCGATTCATCACCTTCTTCGATACATGCTTTTACTAATGCACGTTCTTCTGCGCTGCCATTTTTCATCAAAAAAATCAAAGGTAAGGTTGGCTTACCTTCGCGTAAATCATCACCTACATTTTTCCCGATTTCTTCTGCTTTACCAGAATAGTCTAAGACATCGTCAATGAGTTGAAATGCGGTCCCCAGTGAACGCCCATATTCGCCAGCAGCTGCAATTTGGATTGAATTCGCCCCACTAATCAACGCGCCGATTTCTGCAGCGGCTTCGAATAGCTTTGCTGTTTTGCAGCGAATCACCTCTAAATAGCGTTCTTCGGTGACATCTGGATCATGCATGTTCAGTAATTGCAAAACTTCACCCTCGGCAATCACATTTGTCGCATCTGCCAAGATTTGCATAATTTGCATGCTGTTGATAGACACCATCATTTGAAACGCGCGTGAATACAGGAAATCACCTACCAAGACAGAAGCAGCATTGCCAAATAAGGCGTTTGCAGTTTGTCTTCCACGTCGCATCGACGATTCGTCGACAACATCATCATGCAATAAGGTCGCGGTGTGAATGAATTCGACAATTGCCGCTAAATCGTAGTGGTACTTACCTTGGTAGCCATAAGCATTCGCCATCAGTAGAACCAACACGGGGCGTATGCGTTTGCCGCCCGCATTAATAATATATTCAGAAATTTGACTAACAAGCGCTACATCGGAATGCAACTGTTGGCGTATAACCAAGTTCACTGCATCCATTTCAGGAGCGATTAGTTGATTAATAGAGTTTTGGTTGGGCGTGGCAGACAAGGGCGTATCCTGCAATAGCAAAGTTAAAATGTGGCGTGATTATACGATGTCAGAGGAGGGCTGCACAAAAACTCAGAAAAAGCAGCAGAGTTTTACTCACCCGAAACCTGCATTTTTCATAGAATCTTGTTACATATCAAAGACTTCCGGTTACGCAAATTGTCGATCTATGGAATTACTTGATCAAGTTAGCCTAAGTCAAAACCCTAATTGTTTCCTTTAGGAATTAATTGAATTATGCGTCTTGTTGATTTTTGATTGTAGTGTTTCGATTGAATGAAAGAAGATGAGATTTATGCATTGTCGCTGGATAGTTTTGTACTTGGTCGGACTGACTTTTTTATTTCTGAGTGCGCAAGCACACGCGCAAAAGTCGCAAGTTGTTGGCTGGATTCCGGTCTACGGCGTTGGAAAATCTATGCAAGCCTTGCAAGAAAATCCCCATATAACGAAAGGACTCACGCGTATAGGACTGCAGTTTTGGAATCCATCTCCAGACGGCAAAAGTGTAGTGTTGGCACCCGTCGATAACAGTGGGCGACGCTTGTTGCCTGCTGATGTGAAAAGAGTTATCGCATGGGCGAAGCGGCATCAAATACAAGTTTTATTAACCGTATATAACAATTCGCAGGTATTAAATCATTGGGACTGGCCTTTAGCACAGCGCGCATTTCGTGATCACCCCAATGAATTTATTGCGTCTTTGATTGTCGTGATGAATGAATATGGCTTAGATGGTGTGGATTTGGACTTGGAAGGTGAGGGTGATTTCGAAGGCGATCGGGCTTCATATGCGAAGTTTGTGCGCAATTTAAGTTCGGCTTTAAAGAAACAGCAGAAATTATTGACGATAGATAGTTTTCATAGTCCTTGTGCGAACGCACCGAATATGGCGTGGTGGGGGGATTGGTTGGGCTATGTTGATGCAATTCACAGTATGGGTTATCAAGATCTCTATGAAGGTAGTACAGCTAGTTTTCGACCCGAAGGCAAACCTGTATGTGAAAATGGTGCTGCAATCTTTCGATACAGTTGGCAATTGGCTTATGGTCAGCGCTTAGGATATCGTACAGATCAAATCGTCATGGGCTTTCCAACCTGGCTAGCGCGATGGGGCGAGGGCGGCTTGGGAACAACGATTAGCGCTCATTTGCAGGAAGTTGAAAATTTGGGAGCTGGTGTCGCATTGTGGGATTTGCAATTAAGTTCAGCAGAGTGGCGAAACCCGCAAACTTGGGCGCAATTGCAAAGACTAAGTTCTCCCAAGTCTAAGGTTAAATAAATACTTACAAATCGCTGGGAGCATATGCCGAAACCTAGCTCAAAATCGAGCTTAGTATTGTCTTGCTGCTGAAAATTTACGCAAAAGTCTTTGACCGACGTCGGCAAGCTATGTATAATTCGCAGTTCCCTTGATTTTTTGTTGGCGATGTCAAAAAAGAGTTTCAGGGAATTCCTATTATTTATTTGATGAGGTTTCACATGTACGCGGTCATAAAAACCGGTGGCAAACAATATAAAGTTGTCGCTGGTGAAAAACTTAAAGTAGAACAGATACCTGCAGACATTGGCTCCGAAATCACCATTGATCAAGTACTCGCTATGGGTGCTGGAGAAACAATTAAGTTTGGTACTCCATTGGTCGCAGGTGCTACGGTGCTGGCTAAGGTAATCGACCACGGTCGTCACGACAAAGTTCGCATTTTCAAAATGCGTCGTCGTAAGCATTACCAAAAGCGCCAAGGTCATCGCCAAAATTACACTGAACTGCAAATCGTTTCTATCAACGGTTAATTTTAACTGTTCATTAACGTAAGCAATTTCACTAGATTTCAAGGAGCTATTAAATGGCACATAAAAAAGGCGGCGGCACCACGCGCAACGGCCGTGACTCAGAGTCAAAACGCTTAGGCGTTAAAGTTTACGGCGGCCAAGCTATCAATGCTGGCGGCATCATCGTTCGTCAACGCGGTACAAAAGTACACGCAGGTGAAGGCGTTGGTATGGGTAAAGATCACACTTTGTACGCTTTGGTAACAGGCAAAGTACAATTTGTAATCAAAGGCGCATTGAAGCGTCAAACAGTGACAGTTGTTGCTGCTTAATTTAAGCTGACAACTTGCTGTAAGCGCAAGCTTAAAAAGAGGCTCTGCCATAGGTAGAGCCTTTTTAGTTTTTAGAGTAGGTAAGGCAAAGAAGCTGATCCCTACTAATTGTAATGATGGTATTAATCATCGATGCTGGTAGTAATCGCTACTAGCTTATTTTGTCTTAGAACATTGTCTATTGCTGCATGCAGAATAAAACAGCACAATAATTCGTTCAGACTCTCAATTCGTAATTCCCCAGTGTTCGGTGTGAAGCGCGTCTGTTTAAAGTAGATGCCACCAAAAGAAAGACTGGGATTCAAGGCTGAAAAGCCCTTTCGTTTAGGCGGCAAAACATGAAATTTATTGACGAAGCAAGAATCGAAGTCATTGCAGGTGATGGCGGCAACGGTGTTGCCTCTTTCTGCCGTGAAAAATTCCGTCCATTTGGCGGTCCTGATGGTGGTGACGGTGGTAAAGGCGGTAGTATTTACGCCGTTGGCGACCGCAACATCAATACACTAGTTGACTTCCGTTACTCTAAATTACACAAAGCCAAAGATGGTGAAAACGGTCGTGGCGCGGATTGCTACGGTAAAGGTGCAGACGATATTCGTTTGCGTATGCCAGTTGGTACCTTGATTGTTGATCGCAATACCGATGAAGTGATTGCTGATATTACTGAGCATGGTCAAGAAGTTTTGTTGGCGCGTGGTGGTGAGGGTGGCTGGGGTAATATCCATTTTAAATCCTCGACGAATCGCGCACCGCGTCAGCGTAGCGATGGTAAAGAAGGTGAACGTCGCGAACTCAAACTTGAATTAAAAGTCTTGGCCGATGTGGGTTTATTGGGCTTGCCGAATGCCGGTAAATCAACTTTCATTACGGCAGTGTCAAATGCACGTCCAAAAATCGCCGATTATCCATTTACCACTTTGCACCCCAACTTAGGTATGGTTCGCGTTAGTCACGAAAAGAGTTTCGTGATCGCGGATATCCCAGGTTTGATCGAAGGAGCTGCGGATGGTGTTGGTCTTGGTGTCCAATTCTTGAAGCATTTGCAGCGCACCGGTTTGCTCTTGCATATTGTCGATTTGGCGCCGTTTGATGAAGGTGCAGATCCGGTCAAAGATGCGAAAGCCTTGATCAAAGAATTGCAGAAATACGATGAAACACTGGCAGACAAACCACGTTGGTTAGTGTTGAACAAACTTGATGTTTTGAGTGAAGACGAACGTAAGAAACGCGTCAAGGATTTCGTCAAGCGTTTCGGTTGGAAAGGCCCTGTGTTCGAAATTTCTGCTTTGAGTCATGAAGGTTGTCAAGCCTTGATCAATGACATCTACGTGCATTTGGAAGAGAAACGTACGGCTGAGCAGCGCTCACAAGAAACCCAAATGAAAGAAGAAGCGCAGGGAATTTTGTCGATCGATCCAGATGATCCACGCTTTAAAGTGATTGATTAATGTCTGCTTATTGTCTGATTAAGCGCATCGAATTTGAAACAAAAAGAGCCGACTTGTTCGGCTCTTTTTGTTTTTAGATCGAAGCATAAGTATGCTTACACACAATTTTCGGAATAAAATTCCGCAGATTAAAATAAATCAGAATAATGTATAATTAAAATCATTTAATTCCGAATGAAAATTAATTTATTATTCTCATGCAATCTCAAGTTCAAAACGCCAAGCGTCTAATTATCAAAGTCGGTTCATCTCTAGTCACGAATGAAGGTCGCGGTCTCGACCGAGTCGCGATTGCCAATTGGGCGCAACAGATTGCTGCTTTGCGTGATCTTGGAAAAGAGGTCGTTCTAGTTAGTTCGGGGGCGATTGCAGAGGGGCGACAACGTTTGGGTTTTGAGACGCGACCTACCGGCGTGCATGAGTTACAGGCTTGTGCTGCTGTCGGTCAGATGGGGCTGGCACAGATCTATGAGACGAGCTTTCGTGCGCATGGCATAGGAACGGCACAAATCTTATTGACCCATGCAGATTTAGCAGATCGTGAGCGCTATTTAAATGCACGTTCAACGCTTACTACCTTGTTGGGACTGGGTATTGTTCCTGTGATTAATGAGAATGATACCGTGGTCACAGATGAGATCAAATTCGGTGATAACGACACTCTCGCTGCACTGGTGGCGAATTTAGTCGAAGCGGATGCCCTCATTATTTTGACCGATCAACGCGGGCTTTATACAGCCGATCCGCGCAAAAATCCTGATGCCGAATTTGTTCATCAGGCGAGCGCTGGTGATGCGGCTCTGGAATTGATGGCAGGTGGTGCTGGAAGCCAAGTTGGTACTGGCGGTATGCTGACAAAAATTATTGCAGCAAAGCGTGCTGCACGTTCTGGTGCGCATACGGTGATTGCGTGGGGGCGAGAGCAAAACGTGTTGGTTCGCTTAGCCAAAGGCGAAGCAATCGGCACGGAATTACGATCCGATATGGCACCATTAGCCGCGCGCAAACAATGGATGATGGATCACTTGCAAACTTCAGGACAATTCATATTGGATGCTGGTGCGGTACTTAAATTGCGCGACGAAGGTAAATCTTTATTGGCGATTGGAGTCTGCGAGGTACGAGGTGAGTTTGGACGTGGTGCTGTGGTCAGTTGCATTGATGAGCAAGGTCGTGTGATTGCGAAAGGCCTGACAAATTACACAAGTGGTGACGCGCGCAGAATTATGCGTCGAGCTTCAGTTGATATCGAAAGTATTTTGGGATTTGTTGAAGAACCTGAGTTGATTCACCGCGACAATCTTGTCGTCATGTAGGCGATTGCTAGATCATTTGAGACTGTTACGTGATTTCCGCCAATGTATTTGTCGTGAATTGTGCGAATCAGACCGATCACACACAATTCACGTTTTAGCTTATTTGCCTTAATCGGTGACTATGTGATTGCCGTGCGGTCACCACGGTATTTATTTTTTCAAGCATTCCGACATAAACTTTTTGCGTTCATCGCCTTTCATACCTTTTGCATCGGCGTTGCAGGTTTTCATTTTATCTTGTTGCGTCGTGAGTTTTTTCTCTTCTACGACAGGCTTTGCGGACAAGCATTCTTTCATAAAAGCTTTGCGTTCATCGCCTTTTTTTCCTGTGGCATCTTTGTTGCAAGTCACCATCTTGGATTGTTGAGCTGTCACGGCTTGCGGCGCAGCATGTGTGAACGCGATTGGGCTCAAGAGAGCGATAACGCAAAGTAGTTTTTTCATGTAAGGCTCCAATAACTAGAAGAATCGATTGATCGAGTTGACGTTAAAAATAGTAAGACTAAGTTGTGACAACTAAATGACAATAGCGGACTGAGATACGAAAGACAATTCGCTTTACTTTATTTTACGTTTGATGATTTGTCTGTCTTTAATCGAATATAAATGGCTTCTACTTCTTGTTGATAGCTGGCGGAATTGCGTACGCTTTTGATGGCATTCCAAATCGCATCAAATCGTTTTGCATCGTTTTGATAACGATGTCTGCTAATCGCTAGATAAAGTGGTAAAGACGCGTAAGTAAGCGGATGAATTTGTAGATTCTTTTTGAACTGTAAATCTTGTTGCACAAGGAATTGGGCTTCGAATCCAGGCAAAATGGCGACTTCCGCTTCACCTGCAGCGAGCAAGCCTAGCCCTTCATGCACGGTGCGGACTTCTCTGATTTTATAGCCCTGTTTGCTCAGTATGTTGCCGATTAAATAGCCACGTTGAACAAGTATGGGTTTATTTACGTGACGGAGGTGTTGGCCATCCCATTTGACGGCAGTATCCCGTCGCAGAAAAATTCGTGTTTGATCAATATGCAGTGCGCTATCAACATCAATTTTGCCGTCAGGTAAACGTGGATATACGCTGAATTGTTGGCGCTCTTCAGAAAATGCGGCGCCAAAGTAACCGTCGAGCACACCGTTACTAACTTCTTCCTGACAACGCTTCCACGGCTTTGCAATAAATTCGAAGCGTTCCCCCAATTTTTCTTCTACACGTTTTAATAATTCTATGGTCAAGCCGCTACCATCTGGTTTAGTCCAAGGGAATTGGACTTCATCTTCAAAGCAAAATTTTAGATGTGTTCGCGCGCCTGACGATGCGTGAACAAAGTTTGATAGCATCAGTACCAAGCTCAGTGATAGAAACTGATAGTAGATCTTCATGTCTTATTTGTCATGAATGAGAATTTTCGAACTTACTTGCAAACGATGTTCGCACAGACGCGGAGACTAAGCAACGATACGTGTTTGCGATGTTGTGATTTGCTTTTTTAAGCTGTCAAAATAATATGTTCGCATTGACTTACTTCTTTACAACAGTTCGCGCTTGTTAGTAGCTTTGTGTTTGGAAGTCATGTAGATTCAGAAAAAAATCACGGTTATAAAAATGCAGCTGAAATGCTTTTCGTGCATATTGTGCCTAAAGTGCTTATTGAATGAATCATTTCTTACGATGCTGATATGAATCATTGGAATACATTTGCTTTTTGCATTCACGGTTGGCGCGAATTTGCTACGTGCTTTGGATTGTTGGTCGTTTGTACGTTTCCGGTACATGCTACAAAATCTGAGCCAGCGCAGTCAGTGACTTATGCTTGGGCGGCGTCTATGGCGCAGGATGAGCGTGGTCAATATCCAATTTCTTTGTTAAAGCTCGCATTATCCAAATCTGGTGTGGCATATGAAGCCAAGCCGAGCAAACATGATATGCCGCAATGGCGTACTTTGCGCCATGTTCAAATGGGGAAAGAGCTTGATGTGGTTTGGACCTTCACCTCTCCAGAGCGTGAACGCGATTTGTTACCGATCCGCATTCCAATTGATCGCGGCCTATTGGGCTGGCGCTTACTTCTAGTGAATAGATCCGATTCAGATTATTTTGCACGATTAGAAAGTGCTGATCAGTTAAAAGCTTTACGCTCTGGGCAAGGGCATGATTGGCCCGATTTTCCGATTTTGCAAGCAAACGGATTTAACGTGACATCGAGCTCAAGTTATCAAGGCCTATTCGCGATGCTTGAGCGAGGTCGCATTCGTTACTTCCCAAGATCGATGACAGAAATTCAAGCGGAGGTCGATGCACATCAAAAGCAAGCATTTGCAATTGCCCCGCGCTGGGTGATTTATTATCCAGCGCCATTGTATTTTTTTGTAAAAAAAGACAATTACGCTCTGGCACAAGCGATTGAACGAGGGCTGACTATCGCCATGAAAGATGGAAGTATGCGGCAGTTATTTGTACGGCATTTTGGGAACATGATTAAACAAGCACAGTTGGATAAGCGTGAAGTGATCACGATAAGAAATCCGCAATTGTCAGAGCAAACGCCGCTACTAAAAACTGAACTGTGGTTCTCACCGGTGCTGGGATTTTAAATGGCAAATTCAGACTCTCTTCATCCAACATCCCACCGCCAACGCAAGTACCTAGGACATAAAATTGTGGTGGCGGTGTTGCTGTACACGCTGATTGTCGCCAGTCTTGTCACGGCAGTGCAAATCTATCGTGCCTATCAATCGGCCTTGGGTAATTTGGAGCAACGATTTACAGAAATCGAAAATAGTTATTTACCCAGTTTAGCGGCTGGCTTGTGGTCCGTAGATATGCCGAGAATCGATACCTTGTTAGACGGTATTGCCAAAATTCCTGATGTCGGTCGTCTGCGTTTGCGTGGCGAACTGAATGATGCATGGGAACGACAACATCCAGAGCATTTGCAAATTCTTTTGGAACGAGATTTCAAAATCGTCTATCGTGAAGGAGACGATGCTTATGAAATTGGGGTTCTACATGTCGAATTAATGGCAAAGGATATTCACGCAAGGATGTGGGAAACTGCGCAAAGTATCGCGATTACGACTTCGGTTAGTTTGTTGATGTCCGCCTTGTTTGTTCTATTTGTTTTTCGGCGCTGGATCGGTCGACACTTAGAAAAAACTGCAAGTTATGTGCAGCAACTTGAATTAAATAATTTGGAACAAGAATTATTTTTAGATCGACCCAAAAGCGATGAACGTGATGAACTCGACTTGGTTGTCTATGCGATTAATTCTATGCGATCGAGAATCTATGACGATATGCGTAAGCGTGACATCTTAGATACCGAACTTGCACTCTACCGCGAACAATTGGAGCAACTAGTAGCGGAGCGCACTGCCGATTTGCAATTGAAAACTAAATTACTGGAACGAAAATCCGAAGAATTAGTTTTACAAAATCGTGAGCTTGATGCTTATGCACATACTGTTGCGCATGATCTGAAACAACCTGTCACCAATTTGATGGGAGCGTCCAATCTGTTGAATGCTGACAATCTGGAATTGTCCGCTGAGAAGAATCGCATGTTATTGATGAGTATTCAGCAATCCTCCATCAAGATGCACACGATTATTGATTCGCTGTTGCTGTTGGCGAGAGTTAGAAAAGATGAGAATCTGATTTTAGAGAAAATAAGTTTAGAACATACCGCACGCGAAGCCTGTCAGCGCATGTCTGCACTTGCTATAGAAAAAGGCGCGCAAATCCGGTTTTCTGGTCATTGGCCACGTGTGATGGCAAACGAACAGTGGACCGAAGAGGTTTGGGTAAATTATCTCTCCAACGCAATTAAGTATGGAGGCGTTCGACCACAAATTGAAATTGGCGTCACAGATTTGGCAAATGGTTTTGTGAAGTGTTGGGTGAAAGATTCTGGTGCTGGGTTGAGCATCGAGCAACAAGAGCAATTATTTAAAACCTTTGTTCAATTTGGGCATAGTTCAGCGGATGGACATGGATTAGGCCTGTCTATCGTGCAGCGCATTGTGTATAAGCTTGGTGGTGAAGTTGGGTATGACACCGCTACACCTAGCGGTAGTGTATTTTGGTTTACCTTGAGATCTGCTTAGTTTTATTTCTGCGAAAACTAGGATTTAGTTTGATAAATGAATTTGCAAAAATTAACGATTTCGGTGTAGCTGCGAGATACTTTGTCTATTAGTATGTTCCTACATGGAAATATTTTTGTTTGCGATTGAAATTTGAATTCGGACAAGATGGACATTAAGTTCATCAGTTTTACCTTCGATACAATTGTCCAATCAGGAGGAATGTATGTTGCAGAATTTGACGATTAAAGCAAAACTAATCATTAGTCTTGTGATACTAAGTTTGGTTGCTTTGCTGATTGGTTTTGAGGGATTTGTTGCGCTCAATCGTAACAACAGCTCGATTAAAACGATCTACGATGATCGTTTGATTGCATTAAGTCAGTTAGACAGTGTAATTCGTTTGATTCAAGGTAATCAGATAGCCATTTCACGCGCAGCGGTTGAATCGCCAGAACAAATTAAACTTACTTTAACCGAGGTGGAAGACAATCGAAATCGTGCCAACAAAGTTTGGGCCGAGTATATGGCGACCTTTCTGACGCCAGAAGAAAAAGCGATGGCACAAGATTTTGAACGTAAGCGAGAAGCGTTTTTGACACAAGTTTTGGAGCCTGCAGTGGCGGCTCTAAAAAATGGTGATAACGAAACAGTGAAACAAATTGTCACTGGTAAGCTTGGTGAGGTATTTCTTCCTGTACGAGAAGTCATGAATAACCTGATTCAATTACAGGCTGAAGTTGCAAAAGCGGAGTATGAGAAATCCCAGAAGGCATTCGCCAATTTCAAGTTGGTAACGATATTCAGTCTTGTACTTGCGCTTGTTATTGCGACTGGTATGGGAATCTGGCTCATGAATAGCATTGTTAGACCGATTCGTGAAGCCGTGTTGGTGGCAGAGACGGTCGCTGCTGGAGATCTAACTAGGAATATTGATGATAGCTCTAATGATGAGTTGGGTAGCTTATTACAAGCTTTGAAAAAAATGAGTGATAGCCTGAGTGTCATTGTGAGTCAGGTGCGCGCTGGAACCGAGACTATCGCCTCAGCCTCAAGCGAAATAGCGGCGGGAAATCTGGAATTGTCTTCGCGTACTGAGCAACAAGCTAGTTCATTGGAAGAAACTGCAGCGTCGATGGAAGAAATAACCTCGACAGTGAAACAAAATGCGGATAACGCTAAGCAAGCAAATGTATTGACAGGCTCTGCTTCTGAAGTCGCGGAGCGTGGCGGTCGGGTTGTTTCTCAGGTGGTGACGACAATGAGTTCGATTAATGAATCGTCCAAGAAAATTGTCGATATTATTAGCGTCATTGATGGCATCGCTTTCCAAACCAATATTTTGGCATTGAATGCCGCGGTAGAAGCTGCACGTGCTGGTGAACAGGGACGAGGCTTTGCCGTAGTCGCTTCGGAAGTGCGTAGTCTGGCGCAGCGTAGTGCTGCGGCGGCGAAAGAAATTAAAGAGCTAATTAATAATTCGGTCGAAAAAGTCGAGGCTGGTTCTTCATTAGTTCATCAGGCTGGCGATACCATGAATGAGGTGGTCGAGAGTGTGAAGCGCGTCAGTGATATTGTTGCTGAAATCACCGCAGCCAGTTCAGAGCAATCGACCGGTATCGATCAAGTCAATCAGGCAGTCATGCAGATGGATACAGTCACGCAGCAAAATGCATCACTCGTTGAAGAGGCAGCGGCAGCGGCAGAAGCGCTACAAAATCAAGCTAGCAAATTAGCAGATCTAGTCAGCATATTTAAAGTCAACTCAAGTAGTACATATCAAAATACCAGCCAATTCGGCGGTCAATTACGTTTGCGCGCCTGATCGGGCTTATTGAGAATTTGAGTCGGACATAGGTAGTGAACCAGCTTATTTGATTGCTGCTGGATAGCTACTTAACTAATATTTAATCGCGCCCATAATCCTTACTATGGGCGCATTTTTTTGAAAACGAGTAAGCGATTGTTTGCTGGCATCTCGATATCTTGTTGCAGGATGAATTGGGTTTGTTTTGCTAGTTCTTGCATATCTGCGATGTCTCTAATTCCGCGATGGGCTGCTTGTAATTTTAAGGCAGCATCAAATTCGCGATTACTGTCACTGGTGAATTGACCCGCGTAATTGAAGGGGCCATAAATAATCAAGAGTCCGCCTTCAGTAAGAATCTTACTCACCCCTGCAAACATACACTGCACTTCGTGCCAGTGCATGATATGACAGGTATTCGCGGTGAACACTGCATCGACAATTTGCGCGGGCCAATTCTCGCTTCCAACATCTAGCGAGATTGGTGTAAGAACTCTGTCATTAGCCGCGTCATTTATCCACGCTTGAATGCTAGCGTGGTTCTTTTCGCGATCGCTGGTTTGCCAAACTAGATGTGGTAAGTGATGGCTAAAATAAACCGCATGCTGACCAGTTCCGCTACCAATTTCTAATACTTTGTTGGCTTGATCTAAATAAGTTTTAAGCTGTGAAAGAATAGGCTCTTGGTTTCTTTCACAAGCTGGAGAAAATAGTTTAATGGCTTGCATAGCTGAGTAGAGAAATGTGCAGTGATGTTGAAATGCGTTTTTTTAATTGAATTGATCTAATAAGCAAGTCCAGTTTAGTCGCACTAAAATCGTGCAAAGCCGCGTGGACAAACCACTTTAGGCAGGATAGCAAAATCAGTTACGCATTATGTTGTATCTAGGTGGACTTAAATTGACTTCGGTTTTTCTTGGTGTCATGATGAATTGAGCTTGTTTTGCTAGCCGCTTCATTTCTTCGTTTGCACTTTGTGTTTATTTTCCGTTCGGAGGTTTCCAATGCAGCACACTATACCCAAAAAATCGATACTCGCGCTTGCCATTACTTCATTATTTGGAGCTGCGTTTGGATATTCATCATCGGCGCATGCACAAGCAACAGCTGCGCAGGTTCAGGATGAAAAGCCAACATCGGTGATTGTGACTGGTACGCGTATGCAAAATCGTTCTGCGACCAATACTTCTGCGCCAGTCGATGTGATCTCTGCCGAGTCCCTGCAAAATTTAGGTGTGAGTGAAATCAATCAAGCGTTATCAGTTGCCTTGCCTTCGCTTAATTTTCCTCGACCAGGTTTAACTGATGGCACTGATACGATACGTCCGGCGACTTTACGTGGATTGGGGCCGGATCAAACCTTGGTATTGGTAAATTCAAAGCGTCGTCATGCATCTTCCTTAGTCAATGTAAATGGTACGGTGGGTCGTGGTACTGCTGCTGTGGATTTAAATACGATTCCGAGTGCGATCGTGAAGAACATCGAAGTATTGCGTGATGGTGCATCGGCGCAATATGGATCCGACGCGTTATCCGGTGTTATTAACTTGCGTTTGCGTGAGAATCGCGACGGTGGTGAAGTCACAGCGAGTTATGGGCAACGAATTACGGAATACGATTTTATCCCTGGCACCACTCCAACCGGTGCCACGTGGAGTGCTCCAGGTACGACGCGTAGTCGCAATGACGGCAATACCGCGACTATGAGTATTTGGAAAGGCTTGTCATTTGGCGAAACTGGCTACGTGACAGTCGCTGCAGAATTAAAAGATCAAAAGTATACAGACCGTGGCGGTTGGGATTTTCGTCAACAATACCCGTTGGTGAACGGTGCATTTGATCCGCGTGAAAAAGACGCCAATCGATTTAATGCTTGGTATGGTGAACCTGAGTTGAAACAATCGACCGTGTTTGTCAACGCCGGACAGATGTTGGAAGGTGGCGCCAAGCTGTATGCATGGTCAAGTTATCAAAGACGCGATGCTTTATCTGCGGGATTCTTTCGCCGTGCTTTGCAAGACCAAAATATCATTTCTGTTTATCCCAACGGATTTTTGCCCAAGATTGCACCACAAGTTGATGACTACAGTGCGACTGCTGGTATCAGTTGGACCGCAGGACTATGGGACATGGATGCGTCATTAGGCTATGGCAAGAATAAGATGCAGTTTACGATCAAAGATACGATCAACCGATCAATTGGTCCAACTAGTAAAAAGCAATTCGAGGCCGGTGGTTTTTCTTATGATCAGTTAGTGCTTAATTTGTCAGCGGTGAGAAGTTTTAGCTTGCCAGATTTTTCTTCGCCTATCAGTTTTGCGACCGGATTTGAAGCGCGTAGAGAAGGCTATAGCTTATTTGCCGGTGAGCCAGATTCATATCGTTTCGGTGGCGAGAAGCTGGCTAATGGCAGTCCAACAGCTCCGGGAGCACAGGTTTTTCCTGGCTTCACCCCAGCAAATGCTTCCGATAATAATCGTAGTGCGGTTGGTGCATATATTGATGTCGAAACCAACTTAAACAAAGAATGGCAAGCGTCGGCTGCAATTCGTGCAGAGCATTATTCTGATTTTGGAAATAATGTGACGGGTAAGATTGCAACTCGCTACGACTTTAGCAAACAGTTTGGCTTGCGTGGTTCGATACAAAATGGCTTCCGTGCGCCATCGCCACAGCAACAGTTTTTCACTTCGACGGCAACCAATTTTATTAACGGCGTACCGTTTGAAATCACTACCTTCAAGCCTAGCGATCCGGCGGCGATTGCACTGGGTGCCAAACCATTGGATGCGGAGAAATCATTTAATCAATCTTTAGGTGCCGTATTTAGTTTTGGAAAATTAGGTGTCACGGTTGATGCCTATCGCATTGAAATTAGTAATCGCATCGTTTTGTCCGAGAACTTAACCGCTGCCAATGTGCGTAATTATTTGACTGCACAAGGCTTTATTGGCATTGGTGGTGGACGCTTCTTTATCAATGGTGTGGATACGAAAACACAGGGTTTAGATATTGTGTCGAATTGGCCGATGATGACCGAATCGTCCGGCCGTTTTGATTTTACTCTGGCGGGTAATTTTACAAAAACCGAAGTAACCAAAGTGCCAAAGACAGCACAATTATCGGCATTGTCGCCTTCTCCAGTTTTGTTTGATCGCGTGAATGTCTTGATCTTTGAGCGCGGACAACCGCGCAATAAAATCAATGCGAGCGTCGATTGGAAGTTGGCAGACTATGCCGCGACTTTCCGCGCAACGCGTTATGGTGAAGTGTTAGATCCAGGCACCACAGCAGCCTTGGATCAAGTCTTGTCAGCAAAAACATTGGTTGATGTGGAGTTTCGCTACAACTTTACTAAACGTTTGAAATTAGCGCTTGGTGCAGATAATGTATTTGATACCTATAGCGATCCACGTATGCCAGCTTTGAATACAGCGGGTGCGACTTCATTCTCTAACTTCTCTCCATTTGGACGCTCGGGGCGCTTTGTGTATGCGCGTTTGAGTTATAGCTTGTAGCTTTTAACTGAATGTGCATTAGTTAGGCTCAGTAACTGGAGCAATAAAAAACGCTTATCGATGAAGATTGATAAGCGTTTTTTTATAAGCACTTGTAATGATTTTTTGTTGCTGGTTTTTATCGTTGAAATTGATAAGTCTCAGACCAAACCAATTTTCCCTCGCGTACTTTACGAATTTCTGCACGCATACTGTTCGTGGTGAGTTTTGTGTAGGTGAGTGTCGTACCAATTTCGCCACCAATACCTTCACAACGTAATTCTGTGGTGTCGGCGTGGACCACCTTTAATCGTAACGGTTCATCCTTGCCGCGTGTGGCTTTCTCTATTGCTGGACCGAAGAAACGTAAGCGTACTATCCAGTCCTGGTCTTGTTTTTCAATAAAAAGTAATTCCACCGCTTTGCTTTTATCCGCCTCGATTGTGCGGGAAATGCCCATCAATGATTGGCCTTGTAATGCCCAATGTTCATCGATAATTTGTTTTTCTGTGACGGCAGTCCAGCTACCAAGCATCCAAGTTAAGTCTCGGATTTCTACCCTAGATTGAGCTTCGCTAACTGAGTTGATTGCTTGTGGTGCTGGCTGAGCTATGCTGAAGATAGGCAACAGGCTTAAGTGTATTGCGAGGATACTAGTGCGCCAGTGTTTTTTCATGTGATATCTCCATCAGGGTTTGATACAAGTAAAAAACGCTGACACACTTTTTTATTTGCTTCGGGTGCGCCAATTTTTTCGTGTGTATTCGTGCAACTAGCTGCGCAAAATATGCATAGGCGCGGATAAAATTTGATCGCCACTTTTTGCGAAATACCACATGATTGCTACTAGTGCTGCAACTGTCACGAAGTACCAAATGCTGGAAAAGATTTGTCCATAACGATCTAAAGGTAAGAGGTGGCTTTGATGGCGTAATTTCCACTCCATCGCAATTTCTATCGTGCCTATCAACATAAAGAATGCTAAGAAGCTTAAGCCTAAAGTGTAGCTACCAAAAATACCGATGATCGAGCCAAGCACCAATGCCACTAAACCAAATTTACCATTCACCGAGAAGCCTATGCTTTTTAGAATATGCCCACCGTCTAGAGGCAAGATTGGTAGTAGATTAATTAGATTAATCAGCGCATTAAAATTGGCTAAGCCAGCAAAGAAAATATTCCCAGTGATCCAATACACCAGCATCAGCACCAATGACAATAGCAAGCCGAACACGGGTCCCATAATTGAGATCGTCACATCTTGCCAACGCGTATTAATTTTATCGTCGGATAATGCCAAGCCTCCTAAAAACGGAATGATATAAATACCCTTGGTTTTCATACCAAAATATTTCATCGCACGAATGTGACCATATTCATGCACCATCAAACAGGCGATTAAAGCGATCGCGAATTGAAACGAAAATAGCCAAGAATAGGCGGCCAAACTTGCTCCCGCCAATAACACCTTTATGATCTTTGCACTTTTGAGTAATTTGAAACCGAGCGAAAGTATTCCAAGCAAGCTCATTTTTTGTGGCGTGCTCACTGGCACAGCAGGTACTTGGCGTTCAATATCGCGCGTGGTTCTTTTCCCTTCGGTGATCAGCTCATTGTTGATCAGCAGGCGATAGTCGATCGAAAAAGGTTGCCAATGCAGATTGCTTTCTAGTCGAATCAGGAAAGTCTGTTCTAGTGCGGTTTGTGCGGACTCGGTGTTTTCTGTGGCGGCATTCGCCGCTGTCGGCGTGACGCGAATTTCAAATTCATGCGCCGATAAACCTTCGTTGTCAGCGCTGGCATTTTTTTGCGAGACCAAATTATTGTCCCAGAATAATTGCTGCCAGCCAGCTAAGGAGCCTTCTAGTCTGAGTGCCTTGCCCAAACAATCAATATTGAGTAGTTCCAATTTGCATCCATCTTAAATTCAATCAATAAACGCGAATTCTATTAGAAAATGCTGATACTTTCTGGATTTTCTTTGGCATTTAAGTTGAAAGTCAACGGACGTTAGCTCGTTGCGGGAGACTTGTGATTTGCTGCGTTGAGTCGAGCAAAGATGATTTTATTCATCTTTGCTCGACTCAAGATAACGAGGGATTTCAGAATTGTTGCGCGCTCATTGCTGCAGTGATTTCTTGATGCCCTTGGGCTATTCCGTTGGCAGGAATACTTTGTCCTGCAGGGTCGGTTACCTCTGACAAGCGTGCCAATAAAGCCTCCTCCACATTCTCATCAC
Source organism: Affinundibacterium macrobrachii (assembly GCF_014652415.1). Taxonomy (GTDB): domain Bacteria; phylum Pseudomonadota; class Gammaproteobacteria; order Burkholderiales; family Burkholderiaceae_D; genus Undibacterium; species Undibacterium macrobrachii. Next base: position 488,114 of record NZ_BMYT01000003.1, on the reverse strand, counting down.
GTCCCAAATAAACGCCTTTGGTTAAGCTGATATGCGCAGCCTCAAAACTACCTGCGCCCGCGCACAAGATGGTGCGATTAGGTGCATCTTGTGCTGCGAGTACCAACATCGCTGGCACCACATCGCTAGCTTGAATCGCATTCAGCATAGCTTCTGGATACAGGCCATTGGTCATGCGGGTCGCTGCGGTTGGTGCTAAGGCATTGACGCGAATGTCATGTTTAGCACCTTCGATAGACAGAGTTTGCATCAGACCAACCAAGCCCAATTTGGCCGCGCTGTAATTCGATTGTCCAAAATTGCCGTAGAGACCAGAAGACGATGTCGTCATCATAATGCGACCATAGTTTTGCGCCGTCATGATGGGCCAAACCGCTTTACAACAATTCACGCTGCCCATCAGATGGACTTCGATCACCAGACGGAAATCATCGAGTTCCATTTTCCCAAAGGATTTGTCGCGCAAGATGCCGGCATTATTGATCAAGATGTCGATGCGCCCCCATTTATCCATGGTCTCTTGCACCATCGCTAGTACTGCAGCGAAGTCAGTGACAGATGCGCTGTTGGCAATCGCTTCACCGCCAGCTGCGATAATTTCATCGACCACCGCTTGCGCCGCGCTTGCCGAGCCGCCAGATCCATCACGCGCACCACCAAGATCATTCACGACGACTTTCGCACCGCGTTTGGCCAATGCCAAAGCATGTTCACGACCAAGGCCACCACCAGCGCCTGTGACTATCGCAACGCGACCAGAAAAATCTAAGCTCATGCGCACTCCTGTTTTAAGATGAGTTTGTTAATGTTGGATCAAATGATTGTAATGCAGTTTCAGTATCTAGCTTTTTTGTCGGGACGGATTGGTCAAAAGCAAAATAGTGACTGGTCACCACTTATTTGATTGCCCCGACAACGGAGGCGATACGATAACTGAAATTGAGAGGAAAGAGGTCGCAAATTTCTCGAAGAATTCGTCTAGCTGACATGCATCAATCCTTAAACCCGCAAAAACTCTTCTCGATGCCCCATCCAGCGCTGCAAATGTGCCTCGACAGTCGGCATATCATTGGCCAGCAGTTGCACCGCGAGGTTGCGGGCTTTTTCGACGAGATATTGGTCTTTTTCTAAATTCGCAAAACGCAGTAATGCTTCGCCCGATTGTCGCGCACCGAGAAATTCGCCCGGGCCGCGCAATTCTAAATCCTTACGCGCAATTTCAAAGCCATCCGTACTTTCGCGCATGGTCAGTAATCTTTGTTTGGCAGTGTGACCAAGGGGGCCCTGGTATAGCAAAAGACAAACACTGGCAGCTGCGCCACGACCCACTCGTCCGCGTAATTGATGTAATTGGGATAGCCCGAAACGCTCCGCATGCTCGATCACCATCAAACTCGCATTTGGCACATCGACGCCGACTTCGATCACGGTGGTCGCGACCAGCACTTGCACTTCATTACGGGTGAAGGCATCCATCACGATTTGCTTTTCCGCAGGCTTGAGTTTGCCGTGCACTAAACCGACACGGCAGTCGGGTAAGGCAGCGCTCAGCATCGCATGGGTATCTGTCGCCGTTTGCAGTTGTAGCGCTTCGGATTCTTCTATCAGCGGACAAACCCAATACACTTGCTTGCCTTCTTGCACGGCGGCATGAACGCGTTCTATCACTTCCTCACGACGATTTTGATCGACCACGCGCGTGACGATAGGCGTGCGTCCCGGTGGTAATTCATCAATCACCGACACTTCTAGATCGGCGTAGTAGGTCATTGCCAGCGTGCGCGGAATTGGCGTGGCTGACATCATCAATTGATGCGGCGTCTTACCTGCTTCAGCTTTATTCCGTAGCGTCAGCCTTTGCGTTACGCCGAAGCGATGTTGCTCATCGACGATGACTAAACCGAGTTTGGCAAATTGCACGGTGTCTTGAATCAGCGCATGGGTGCCGATCACCAATTGCGCTTCGCCAGAGGCGATCAGGGCGTTTGCTTGCTCTTTTTCTTTCTTTTTTAAACTACCTGTCAACCATGCGGTTTTGATCCCTAAGGGTTCTAACCAACCCGCTACTTTACGAAAATGTTGTTCCGCCAAGATCTCGGTCGGTGCCATTAAAGCAGCTTGATAACCGCTGTCGATTGCTTGCGTCGCAGCGAGTGCGGCGACGATGGTTTTGCCGCTACCTACATCACCTTGCAATAAGCGTTGCATAGGAAAAGCTTGTTTTAGATCAGCGCGAATTTCTTCCAGTACGCGTTCTTGCGCGCCGGTAAGTTTGAAAGGTAAGGTCGCTAAAAAAGCCTGTGTTAACGCGCCGACGATGGGCAATGCTGTCGCGCCTTGCGATCTGCGCGAGGCTTGTGCGCGTTTGAGAGAGAGTTGTTGTGCTAACAGCTCGTCAAATTTCATGCGCTCCCAAGCCGGATGCTCGTGTTCCAGTAGCGCATATTGATCGACATCGGGTGGTGGGTTGTGCAGTAACTTCACTGCGGATTTAAAGTCTTGCAAACCGAGTTGTTGCAGTAAAGTAGGGGAGAGCGTGTCGTACCATTGCACTTTGTTGAGCGCGCTGGTGATGGCTTTGCGCAGCATGGTTTGCGAAACACCATCGCCCGCGTGATAAACAGGTGTCAGCGCAGTGGGGAGCGCAGCACCTTCATTCACCATCTTATACGTCGGATGCACCATTTCGGCACCAAAGAAGCCATGTCGTAATTCGCCTCGCGCCCGTACCCGCATGCCGACTGCCATCTGCTTTATTTGACTACCGTAGAAGTTCAAAAAGCGTAAAACCACTTGCCCAGTATTGTCGCTAATCGTGACGACTAATTGGCGGCGTGGGCGATATTGAATATCACATTCCGTCACCTCACCCTCGACTTGCACCGAACTACCACCGCGAAAACCAGCATCGCGCATGGAGACAATTTCCGTCTCATCTTCGTAACGCATGGGTAAGTGCAAGACAAAATCCATGTCAGAACGCAGACCTAGCTTGGCAAATTTCTCTTCCAAGCGCACAGGTTTGGCAGGTGCAGTTTTTTTTTTGCTGGCAGGCTGAATAGGTGTGCTTGCTGACATAGGGTAAAATGGCGGGTTGGTCTGAAACGAAATGGTGTTGATTCTACTGGTTTTTTGTACAGTGGTGGAGCTTTTTCGTAGGGCAGATGACGTTCCCTCTCCCGCAAGCGGAAGAGGGCTAGGGTGAGGGTGATTCAGAAACTGCATGGCGTCTAGTTACACATAATGTAGAAATGCTGAGAGAGCATTCTTCCAATTTGGCGCGACGCGTACTCAATCACCCTCATCCCCGCCCCTTCTCCCGCTTGCGGGAGAAGGGCGTTTGAATGACGATTGGATGATTGTCGACAATTTGTATTTGGTCGAAGTGTAGGCGCGCTGTAGATGAACTCATGCAGCAAACATTGCGAACAATAAGTAGTTTTTATTTTGGTGTAATTATGTACTCACTCAGTGATTTTGATTTTGAACTTCCACCCGAGTTGATCGCGCAAACAGCTTTGCCGGATCGTACCGCCTCGCGCCTGTTGCACGTGAGTGACACAGGCATCGTTGATCGTCAATTTGCCGACATCGTGGAGCAACTCAATGCAGGCGATTTATTGGTATTCAACGATACTCGCGTCTTGAAAGCACGTTTTTTTGGTGCGAAAGAAACCGGTGGCAAAGTGGAGATGTTGGTTGAACGCGTGATCAAGAACAATGCAGACGAACACATTGTGCACGTCCAATTACGTGCCTCAAAATCTCCACTGGCTGGCAGCAAGATACGCTTGGCGGATGCGTTTGATGTCACGGTTGGTGAACGCGCTGGTGAATTTTTTACGCTGCATTTTCCAGGTGATGTGTTTGAGCTCATCGAGAAATATGGTCGCCTGCCATTGCCGCCGTATATCAATCACGAAGCCGATGATTTTGATGAACATCGTTATCAAACCGTGTATTCACGAGTACCAGGCGCGGTCGCTGCACCGACTGCCGGCTTGCATTTTGACGAAGCACTTTTGGAAAAATGTAAAGCCAAAGGCATACAACTCGCTTTTGTCACCTTGCATGTAGGCGCAGGCACTTTCCAACCTGTGCGCACCGAAGACTTGAGCAAACATGACATGCATAGCGAGTGGTACACGGTACCAGAAGAGACAGTCGCGGCAGTGCGTGCGACCAAAGCAGCGGGTAAGAACGTGATCTGCGTTGGTACTACGAGTATGCGAGCGATAGAATCGGCTTCACAAACTGGTGAATTGGTAGAGGGTAGTGGTGACACGCGTCTCTTCATTACGCCAGGATATGTCTTCAAAACAGTAGATCGTTTGATTACGAATTTCCATTTACCAAAATCAACATTAATGATGCTAGTCTCAGCATTTGCAGGCTACGATGCGATACGCGAAGCCTACGCGCATGCCATCGCGCAGAAGTATCGTTTCTTTAGTTATGGTGATGCGATGTTATTAACCAATCGCTCAGGTGCACACCAATAAATCTAATCTCAGGGCGCATCACTGCGTTGCTAATGCACGCAATACCGACGTATTGCTGTGCTTGGTGCCTTGTACTGCATCCCTGACCTTGAATTTCTAGGTGTGCACGGTGTAACAAAGCGGAGGAGAGAAAATAATTAAGAAACTCTGCGATCTCTGCCCCTCTGCGGTTAAGCTTTTAATTTTTTAGTCCCAACTTTTTATCTAGGTCGGTAAACCCTATGCTCGAATTTCAATTAATCAAAAAAGACAAAACCACCGCTGCGCGTCGCGGTCGCGTTACCGTGAATCATGGCGTGATCGAAACGCCGATTTTTATGCCGGTGGGAACTTACGGTTCGGTGAAGGCGATGTCGCCGCTAGAACTCAAAGAAATCGACGCCCACATCATCTTGGGGAATACCTTCCATTTGTGGTTGCGTCCAGGCTTAGACGTTGTGAATAAATTTGGCGGCCTGCATGATTTCATGGGTTGGGATAAGCCTATCTTGACTGACTCCGGTGGCTTTCAAGTATTCTCACTCGGTGCGATGCGTAAGATTACCGAAGAAGGCGTGAAGTTCGCTTCCCCGATTAGTGGCGAACGTTTGTTCTTGTCACCGGAAATTTCTATGCAAATTCAACGTGCCTTGAATTCCGACATCGTGATGCAATTCGATGAATGCACACCATATGAAATCGATGGTCGTCCAGCGACGAGTGAAGAAGCGGGCAAATCCATGCGTATGTCTTTGCGCTGGGCGCAACGTTCGATGAATGAATTTAAAGGCGGTGAAAATCCGAATGCCTTATTCGGTATCGTGCAAGGCGGCATGTTCGAAAACTTGCGCGACGAGTCTCTGGCGGCTTTGAATGAAATGGGTTTTGACGGTATGGCGATCGGCGGCTTGTCCGTCGGTGAACCAAAAGAAGATATGCTGCGCATCCTCTCGCACGTCGGCCCTAAATTACCAGAAAACAAACCACACTATTTAATGGGTGTCGGCACACCAGAAGACTTAGTTGCGGGTGTGGCGAACGGTATCGATATGTTCGATTGCGTGATGCCAACTCGCAATGCGCGAAACGGCTGGATCTTTACCCGCTTTGGTGATGTCAAAATCAAGAACGCACGTTACAAAGAAGACAAAGCGCCATTAGACGAAACTTGCACCTGCTACGCCTGCAAAAACTTCTCCCGCGCATATCTACACCACTTGCACCGCACCGGAGAAATCCTCGGCGCACGTTTAAATACTATCCACAATTTGCATTATTACCTAGAGCTGATGCGTCAGATTCGCTTGTCTTTGGATGAAGATCGCTTCCCTGAGTTCGTGGCGCAATTTAAAGCGGATCGGGCGCGTGGGGTGTAGTTAGGCCAAAAACTTTGTAAGTTCATACTGAAAATATCAGCCAACATCGGATTCTTGAGACAAGTTGTGATCAATTTGCCTTCAAGAATCGTTTGCACAACAAGTTTTCGCTTTGCTGGAATGAATTGGCAGAATCTAGCGAACCAAGTGCTAGAATGTTGCGCTTTGTTGCTAGGCATGAAAAATGCTGAACATTTTGGCAAAAATATTGTAGGGCTTTAAATCTTCAACATTGCCCCAAGATGCGTGCAAGTCTCTGATTTGTTTTAAAAAATTTATTCAATGGAGTTTTATCGTGTTTATTTCTAATGCTTACGCTCAAGCTGCTGGTGCAGCGCCAGAATCTTCTTTGATGAGCTTTTTGCCTATCATTTTGATGTTCGTGGTGTTGTACTTTGTCATGATTCGCCCACAAATGAAGCGTCAAAAAGAACAAAAAGCTATGTTGGATGCTTTGGCGAAAGGTGATGAAGTGATTACAGCTGGTGGTATCGCTGGCAAAGTAACGAAAGTTGCGGATGCATTTGTTTCCGTAGAAATTAGTAATGGCGTTGAAATGCAAGTTCAAAAAAGCGCAGTGACGACATTGTTACCAAAAGGCACGCTGAAATAAATCAGCGATCTTCGCAACAGGGGCAAAACGCATCGCTTTGCCCCTGATTTATTTTAGTTTCTGAGTTTTACGTAGTTTGTGTAGTTCTTTTTCTCGAATCCGCTATGAATCGTTATCCTCTCTGGAAGTACATCATCATCTTGATTTCGCTGGTCTTTGGTGCTTTGTATGCTGCACCGAATTTCTTCGGTGATTCAGTCGCTGTGCAAATTAATAGTGCAAAAGCCACAGTCAAAGTGGACGAGGCCATGATTGCGCGAGTTGAGCAAGTGCTTAAAGATGCAGGCATTAAATCGACTGGCTTTTCTTTTGATTACAACGGAATTCAAGGTTCGATTCGTGCACGTTTTGCGACAACAGACGCGCAGTTCAAAGCGAAAGCTGCATTGGAAAAAGGTTTGAATGTAGATCCTAGTGATCCTGTGTATACCGTCGCCTTGAATCTGTTACCAAATACGCCAGAATGGATGCAGAAGTTACACGCTTTCCCTATGTACTTAGGTTTGGACTTGCGCGGTGGCGTGCATTTCTTGATGAAAGTCGATACTTCAGCCGTATTGAATAATCGCTTGAATAGTTTGCAGTCTAGTTTGCGTAGCACGTTGAAAGATAAAGAAATTCGTCATGCGGGAATTTCGCGCGATGCCTCGTCGGTGACGGTAAAGTTCCGTGATGCAGAAACCCGTGCCAAAGCACGCGACATCATTACGCGTCAAATGAATGATGTAGATTTGCTTGATACCGTTGCGACGGCTGAAAATAGTGATATCGCGTTTAAGGTGACAATCAAGCCACAAGCATTAACCACTTTGATGAACGAAGGTGTAAAGCAGAATATCGCTGCCTTGTCGAAACGTGTAAATGAAATTGGTGTGGCAGAACCGATCATTCAGCAGCAAGGTGCAGATCGTATTGTGGTGCAGTTGCCTGGTGTGCAGGATGTTGCCCGTGCAAAAGCGATTATTGGTCGTACTGCCACGTTGGAAGTTCGTTTGGTTGATGAGAGTGTAATTGGCCCTGTTGACGAAAATACAGCAGTGCCATTTGGTTCCGAAATGTTTAAAGTCGGCCGTGGTGGTCCAGCGATTTTGTATAAAGAACCAATTGTTACAGGTGATGCGATCACTGGCGCCCAAGCGAGTTTTGATCAGAATCAGCAACCAGCAGTGAGTATCGACCTAAACAGTGAGGGTGGTCGACGTATGGGTGAGACTACTCGTCAGAATGTTGGTAAACGCATGGCCTTTGTTTTATTTGAAAAAGGTAAAGGCGAGCTTTTGCAAGTTGCAACGATTCAAGGTGTATTCAGCAATAAGTTTCAGACTACTGGTATGCGCTCAACCAATGAAGCAAACGAACTAGCTTTGTTATTGCGCTCTGGTGCATTGGCAGCACCGATGGAAGTAATTGAAGAACGTACGATTGGTGCGCAATTAGGTGCGGAAAATATCACTAAAGGTATTCATTCGACGATGTACGGTTTTGCCGCGATCGCCGTGTTTATGATTGTGTACTACATGATCTTTGGTTTCTTCAGCGTGTTTGCGTTAGCGGTCAATTTATTATTATTAGTTGGTATTTTGTCGGTGATGCAAGCGACCTTGACTTTACCAGGTATGGCGGCGATTGCATTAGCACTCGGTATGGCGATTGACGCCAACGTCTTGATTAATGAGCGGATTCGAGAAGAACTACGTGCGGGTAATTCACCACAGCATGCGATCTTGCAAGGTTTTGATCGTGCTTGGGCAACGATTCTTGATTCGAACGTAACTACATTTATCGCAGGATTGGCTTTGTTGTTGTTTGGTTCAGGCCCTATTAAAGCGTTTGCGATTGTGCATTGCCTGGGTATTTTGACTTCGATTTTCTCCGCGGTATTTGTGATGCGCGGTGTAGTGAATCTTTGGTATGGCCGTAAGAAGAAATTGACTTCGATTTCAATTGGTCAAATTTGGAAGCCTACTGAGTAATTTCAATTTGAAAAAATTGCATACACAGTACTTAGTCAATTAAGAAAAAGATTTAGGAATTTATCATGGAATTATTCCGTATTAAACGCGACATACCTTTCATGCGCCATGCGCTGATTTTTAATGTCATCTCAGCAGTTACTTTTGTTGCCGCAGTATTTTTCTTGCTGACCCGTGGTTTGCATTTATCCGTTGAGTTCACCGGCGGTACCTCAATGGAGGTGAGCTATAGTCAAGCTGCTGATACGACAAAAATTAGTGAGACGATTAAAGCACTTGGTTTGAGTGAAGTTGTAGTGCAAACTTTTGGTAAGGCACAAGATGTGGTGATACGTATGCCATTACCAAAAGTTGCCGAAGGCGCAGCCAAGCCGACCGAAAAAGAACTGAATGCAATGATTACCGCGCAAAACGAGCGCGTCTTAAATGCACTGAAAGTTGATCATCCAGATGTCAAGCTGCAAAGAACCGCTTTGGTTGGCGCGCAAGTTGGTGATGAATTGGCTCATGATGGCGTGATGGCATTACTGTTTGTGATCGTCGGCGTGATGGCGTATTTGGCGATTCGCTTTGAGTGGAAATACTCGGTGTCAGCGATTATCGCGAACTTGCATGACGTGGTGATTATTCTTGGTTTCTTCGCTTTCTTCCAGTGGGAGTTCGATCTTGCTGTATTGGCAGCGGTGTTGGCGGTATTGGGTTATTCCGTCAATGAATCCGTAGTTATTTTCGATCGTATTCGTGAAAACTTCTTGAAGATGCGTAAAGCAACGGTAACCGAAGTGATTGATAACGCGATTACCAGCACGATTTCTCGTACTATCATCACGCACGGTTCTACACAGATGATGGTGTTGTCTATGCTCTTGTTTGGTGGTCCAACTTTGGCTGGCTTCGCAAAAGCGCTGACGATTGGTATTTGCTTTGGTATTTACTCATCAGTTTTCGTTGCTGCGGCAATCGCGATGTGGTTAGGTGTTAAACGTGAAGACTTGATCAAGCCAGTGAAAGAAAAAGACGAGACCGATGGCGCAGTTGTGTAAATTGCCTATTTAGCATGTAGATCTTTAAATTGATCGCGTCGTTTTGGTAACAAAACGTATAAAAGAACAAAGCCAGCCTAAGTGCTGGCTTTTTCTTTGTTAAGATTCTGTACATCAAACAATCTCCGTATTTCGTTTGCAGAAAACTTTCTTAGTTTGTCTTGAGTTAGTGTGTTGTCTGAACCGAAATAATTTGCACCCAATTTACGATGCGTTACAGAACTTTCTCCGTATCAATTGTCTAAGGTGCTTCGATCTGAAAATCAAATCAACATGAAAAACGCAAAAATCTCGGTACTCGCTTTGTCCGTAGCTGTCGCCGCTGGTGGCTATTGGATGTGGAAGAAGAATGGTTCTGAAAGCACAGAAATTGTGGCCGGACAGACGATAGGCGGCAAGGCAGATAAAAATCGTCCGGTGATTGTGAACACCGTGTTAGCGCAGAAACGCGACTATGAAGTGAAATTAAAAGCCAATGGTGTCGTTTCTTCTTTGAACATTGTTGATGTGCGCCCGCAGATTTCTAGCGTGATAGAGAAGGTCCACATCAAAGAAGGGCAATTCGTGCGCGCTGGTGATATTTTATTCACCCTGGATAACCGCACTGATACGGTTAATTTGACAAAAGCACAGGCGCAGTTAGATAAAGAACTTGCAAGTTTGTCGGAGAACCAACGACAACTGGCACGTAGTAAAGAATTATTCGCGCAGAAATTTCAGTCACAAAGTGTGGTCGATGCGGCGCAAACTAGCGTCAACGCCCAACAAGCGGTGGTTGATGCCGCCAAAGCCGCAGTCGCTGCCGTCAAAGTTAGTTTGGGCTATAGCCGCATTGTTGCACCAGTAAGCGGACGTACTGGTTTAATCAACGTGTTCCCAGGATCTTTGGTGCAACCAAGTACTTCAGGCGCGGCCTTGGTCACTATCACGCAAATGGACCCAGTCGCTATTACCTTGCCACTACCGCAACGCAATCTGTCAGATGCCTTGGATAGCTTGAAGCGTGGTGACAGTGTTGCGATGGCGAGTCTGCCAGATAGCAACTTAAGCTTTAAAGGCAAGTTGCAGTTTATTGATAATGTGGTCGATCCAGTCTCTGGCACTGTGAAAGTGAAGGCGGTGTTCGATAACAAAGAAATGAAGCTGTGGCCAGGTGCTTACGCGAATATTGATTTGAGTGTGTTAACGCTCAAAGATGTGATCGTTGTACCACGCGATGCTTTGGTGATCGGTGTGAATGCGGTGACGGTTTTTATTGCAGATAAAGATGGCAAGGCAGCACAGAAACAAGTGAAAGTGCAGTATAGCTATGGCAATGACGCCATCGTGACCGGCTTGGAAGAAGGCATGAAGGTAGTGCTTGAAGGTAAGCAAAACTTACGTCCAGGTGTGCCGATTAAGGATCGTGCTGATGCGATTGGTGGTAATGGCGCTAGTGGTGATGCAGATAAATCGGATAAATCCGAAGCGAAAAAATCTGCTTCGAATCCTCCTGCTTCTGCAGGGGCAACTGCTCCAAGTCCAGCTTCAGCGGCAGCTTCCGCAGCGAGTGCATCATGAACTTATCGGAGTTATTTATTCGTCGTCCGGTGATGACGATATTGCTGAATATCTCGGTGGTTATCGCAGGTATTTTGGCGTATCGCATGATACCGATTGCTGCTCTGCCTAGTTATAACACGCCAGTGATTAGCGTTGGTGCTGGTTTGCCTGGTGCAAGTCCAGAGACGATGGCTACCTCAGTTGCGTTGCCGTTAGAAAAACAATTTTCTACTATTCCGGGTCTTGCCACCATTAGTTCTAGCAGTACGCTAGGTTCCACTTCTTTGACCTTGGAATTTGATCCTAGTCGCAATGTTGATGATGCAGCGGTTGACGTACAGGCAGCTTTGTTGCGCGCGCAGCGTTCTTTGCCTATAGAAATGACTTCGTTGCCATCGTATCGCAAAGTGAATCCCGCCGATTCCGCAGTGTTGGTGCTGGCATTGACTTCTCCATCGTTGAGTTTGTCGGAATTAACCAATTATGCTGAACATTTGATTTCGCCTAATTTGTCGACTTTAGCCGGCGTTGCGCAGGTCAATATTTTTGGTATTCGTCGCTATGCGGTGCGTATTAGAGTTGACCCAGGTGCATTGGCAACACGCAATATCGGTTTCGATGAAATTACGACTAGTATCCGAGCTGCCAATTCGATTGCCCCTGTTGGGACTTTGGATGGTGACAAACAAACCTTAACCATCGTCGCGAATAAGCAATTACAAAACGCCGCCGAGTTTGCCAATATTATTGTCAGCAATAAGGGTGGGCAAGTTGTTCGTTTGCGTGATGTTGCGAGCGTTGAAGATAGTTATGAAACCGTGAAGTCGGTTGGTAATTTCAACGGTGAGCCAGCGATTATGTTGGCGATTCAACGTCAGACCGACGCCAATACGGTGAAAGTGGTAGACGCGATTAAAGCGGCGATTCCAGGCTTTAAAGCACAATTACCAGCGTCGGTGAATATCACACTAGCGAATGATCGTTCGGTCTCGGTGCGTGATGCTTTACATGATGTGAATTTGACTTTGCTACTAACGATTTTCCTAGTGATTGTGGTGATTTTCTTATTCTTGCGTCATATGGTTGCGACCATCATTCCAGCATTGTCGTTACCCGTATCTTTGGTTGGCGCAGTCTTTTTGCTTTGGGCGTTTGACTATACCCTAGACAATATTTCGCTACTGGGGATTACCTTGGCGGTGGGCTTGGTCGTCGATGATGCGATTGTGATGTTGGAAAATATTATTCGACACGTGGAGATGGGTGAGTCACCGTTTGAAGCGGCATTGAAAGGTTCACGCGAGGTTGGGTTCACGATTATTTCTATCTCAACTTCATTGATCGCGGTGTTTATCCCGATTTTCTTCATGCCCGGCGTGATTGGTCAGCTGTTTCATGAATTTGCGGTCGTGGTTAGTTTGGCGATCATCGTGTCAGCCTTTGTTTCATTGACTCTGGTACCGATGTTAGCAAGCCGTTTCTTGAAGGCAGAGCGTGATCACGCAGCGCCATCCAAGTGGATGGGTGCATTGACACATAGTTTCGAGCGCGGCTTTACCGCTTCTTTGCATGCATACACGCGCGGTTTGGATATGGCGCTTGCGCATCGTAAGTTTGTGTTATTCGTTGCACTGTTGACGTTTATCGCAACTGCTTATTTGTTCCATACCATTCCAAAGGGTTTCTTCCCTGAAGAAGATATCGGACAGATTAATGTTTCTACCGAAGCAGCTGAAGATACATCGTTTCCAGCGATGGTGATCTTGCAAGAAAAGGTCGCTAAGATTTTGCGTGAAGATCCCAATGTATTGACGGTTTCTTCGTTTCATGGCGGTGGCGGTTCGCAAAATACTGGACGTGGTTTTATTAATCTGAAACCGCGTGGTGAGCGTAAGCCGATGAAAGAAGTGGTCGAAGGTTTACGTAATAAATTGAAAGCCGTACCAGGAATTACCGTGTTCTTGCGACCAACCCAAAACTTACAGTTAGGTGGTCGTCCAAGTAAGAGTCAATACCAATTCATCATGCAAAGTGTGGATGCAAGTGAACTCAGTAGCTGGGCTTTCAAGATGCAAGACAAGATGCGTGCTGATCCTGGCTTTAAAGACGTTACGACCGATTCACAACTGAAAGGTTTGCAAGCTTCTATTTCGATAGACCGTGATCGCGCCAATTCTTTAGGCGTGGGTATCGATGCAATTCGTGCTGCTTTGTATAGTGCATTTGGTGAGCGACAAATTGCGACTTTATTTACCAGTGTGGATAGTTACGCAGTGGTACTCGAAGTAGCGCCAGAAAATCGTAAAGACGAGTCGGCAATCGGCAGTATTTATGTGCGTAGTAACACCGGCAATTTAGTGCCAATGTCGAGTTTTGCGACGGTCACGCGTACGGTTGGTCCAACGGCGATTAACCACGTTGGTCAGTTACAAGCAGTGACGGTGTCATTCAATCTTGCGCCGGATATGCCTTTAGGTGATGCGACTAATAAGATCGACAAGTTTAAAGATGAAATCAAATTACCTTCATCAATTATTACTTCGTATGGTGGTGATGCGGCGGTGTTTAAAGATTCACAAGCTGGGCAAATGATTTTGATTATTTCTGCTTTGTTGGTGATCTATGTTTTGCTTGGTGTTTTGTACGAGAGCTTCATTCATCCGATTACGATTTTGGCTGGTTTGCCATCGGCTGCGGTTGGTGCTTTGCTGATGTTAGAAATGTTTGGTAAAGACCTGACCTTGATTGCAACCATCGGTATCTTGTTATTGATTGGTATCGTCAAGAAGAACGCGATTATGATGATTGACTTCGCGCTCGACGCACAACGCAATCGCGGTATGAATCCAACCGAAGCGATCCGTGAAGCCTGTATTGAGCGTTTCCGTCCTATCATGATGACGACTTTGGCCGCGCTAGTTGGTGCTTTGCCGATTGCTTTAGGATTAGGTGCGGGCGCCGAGTTACGTCAGCCTTTAGGTTTGGCGGTGGTCGGTGGTTTGATTTTCTCGCAAGCGATCACGCTATTCATTACACCTGTGCTCTATCTTGCTCTAGATAAGTACAGTGGCAAAGGACCGATTGTTGGAAATACGATTTAGTGTTTGCATGATTGAGTCAATACAAACCGCGTTGTGTTTTGATTTGTGTTAACCATCTACCAGCAAGAGTGAAAGCTAAATCGAGAGTTAGATTAAAGCTGAAGTAAAAGTAAGCGGTTAAAAAACAAAACCCGCGATTCATCATTTGTACAAATTGATGAATCGCGGGTTTTGTCATTGCAGTGATCGTCATCAGAAGATCGCTAGCATTTAGTGGGTTTTGTGATCCTTGGCTGTATCTGCCAAAAAGCGTGTTAGCACATGATTCGTCATACCTTTTGCTAGCTCTTCTTCGCCCAAGAACACAATGTCTGAGTTCGCTTGGGTTTCTTCCTTCAGCAATTGCATTTCGTCGGCACTATCCGCGCACATGACAATTTCTATGTTGGGATTGAGCGTGCGAGCAGTGTGAATCATTTGACGCGCATTCAAGGTATCTGGTGTCGCGATCACTAGCATCGCGGCATCATGTATGTGAGCTTGAACCAAGACCACGGCATCAGCCGCATTACCGGAAACCGCAACGATGCCTTGACCGCGAATTTTTTCAACCAGTTCGCGATTTTGTTCAGCCACTACAAACGGAATATGCTGTGCGCTTAATGCGGCACCGATTCTGCTACCTATTCGACCATAGCCAACCAATACGATTTGTCCTTGTAAATATTTATTATCTGTCGATTGCGGTAACTCGGCGTAAGGATCTTGCCTTTGCTCTAGATTACGCGCTAATTGTGAGTTGGCCAGCGCCCATCGACGTATCGGCTCAACTGCCGCAAACAGAACTGGGTTGAGCGCGATGGAGATTAATGCACTCGCCAAAATTAAACTCATGCCTTCAGCTGGCATTAAACCGAGGCTAACACCAAGACCAGCGAGAATAAACGAGAACTCACCAATTTGAGCCAAGCTCGCGGCCACTGTTAGTGCGGTATTGAGTGGATAGCGGAAGGCAATGACCAAGGCAACTGCCGCTAAGGATTTACCAAAGATAATAATGGCCACCACGCCTAATACACGCAACGGTTGTTCGATCACAATCACAGGATCAAACAACATGCCGACTGAGACAAAGAACAAGACTGAAAATGCGTCGCGTAATGGCAGTGATTCTTCGGCAGCACGATGGCTAAATTCTGACTCGCGCATCACAGTACCAGCGAAAAAAGCACCGAGTGCAAACGACACACTGAACAAGGCAGACGCGCCAAACGCGATGCCGATCGCGCAAGCAATCACCGATAAAGTAAATAACTCACGCGATCCTGTACGTGACACTTGCCATAACAACCAAGGTAATACACGGCGACCAACAACCAACATCAAGACGATGAAAGCGACCACCTGCAATAAGGTTTTTCCTAAAGCCATCCATAGCGGTGTTTCTGGTGTTGCGCTGCTGACCGTGCCACCCAACACACCAGCCAGCGCTGGCAATAAAACCAAAAAGAGCACTGTCGCCAGATCTTCGACCACCAACCAACCTACTGCGATGCGACCATTCATCGAGTCTAAAATGCCACGTGCCTCTAAAGCCTTTAGCAGTACCACAGTACTGGCACAAGAAAGAGACAAGCCAAACACCAAACCGCTGCCAAAACTCCAGCCTAACCACCATGCCATCAACATGCCTAGGCCAGTGGCCATGCCCATCTGTAATACCGCACCAGGAAGGGCGATGCGTTTGACAGCTAATAAATCTTTTAAAGAAAAATGGAGGCCGACACCAAACATCAATAACATGACACCAATCTCGGAGAGTTGCGAAGCGATATTGGCGTCAGCAACAAAGCCTGGTGTGGCTGGGCCTATCAAAATCCCAGCAACGAGATAGCCGACTAAGGCGGGCAACTTAATCTTTTCGGCGATGAAGCCAAAGATCAGCGCAAAGCCAAAGCCTGCTGCTAAGGTGGTAATTAAGGAAATGTTATGTGTCAAAATGGACTCTCCTGAAATTGATGCTTAGCATTGGAAATGCATTTTAACATCATGATTTAATTCGATTTATTTCTGGCTAAAATCGTTGCGGATAATTTTTCCGAATTACAAAGAACATCCTTACTAAAACGTTCTGCAAATAAACTAAAATAGCGGCTTCATTGTTCATTTTTACGCTAGGACTGACACCATGGCCGTTAATTCTCTGATTCCACTCGCCGCCGATTTAAAACCAGTGAAAGGTATTGAACTGGGTTTTGCTCAGGCAGGTATTCGCAAGGCAAATCGTAAAGATTTGTTGGTGATGAAGTTAGCACCAACAGCGACAGTGGCAGGGGTATTTACGACGAATCGTTTTTGTGCAGCGCCGGTGCAAGTGTGCAAAGCCCATTTAGAGAGTCCGCACATGGCGGTTGGCCCAATTCGCGCACTAGTGGTAAATACCGGTAATGCCAATGCAGGAACTGGCGATGCAGGACTCGCCGCAGCAAATGCGACTTGCCATGCCTTGGCAGAATATTTGGGATGCGAGCCATCGCAAATTTTGCCATTCTCGACAGGCGTTATTTTGGAACAATTGCCGGTTGATCGCTTGATTGCTGGTATGCCGGCAGCAATTGCCAGTTTAAGTGAAGATAATTGGTTTGCCGCTGCAGAAGCGATTATGACCACCGATACCCAGCCGAAAGCAGCTTCAAGCTCAGTCGTCATTAATGGTATTCCAGTAACTTTGACTGGCATCAGTAAAGGTGCTGGCATGATCAAGCCAAATATGGCGACGATGTTGGGTTATTTGGCTTTGGACGCAAAAGTGTCGCAAGCGGTTTTGGATCATCTGGTAAAGAAAGCAGCAGATCATTCTTTTAATTGCATCACGATTGATGGCGATACTTCGACCAATGATTCATTCATGTTGATTGCGACCGGTACTTCTGCCTTAGAGATCAACGAACTCGATACGCCAGAATATAACGCGCTCGCAGAAGCGGTGATCGCCTTGTCGCAAAAATTGGCGCACATGATTATTCGCGATGGCGAGGGCGCTACCAAATTTATTAGCATTGTTGTTGAAGAAGGTTTAGATGTAGAGGAATGCCGCAAGATTGCGTACTCGATCGCACATTCACCTTTAGTTAAAACCGCCTTTTTTGCATCCGATCCAAACCTTGGTCGGATTCTCGCCGCGATTGGTTACGCGGGTGTGAATGATTTGGATGTTAGCAAGATTAATCTGTATTTGGACGATGTTTGGGTTGCTAAAAATGGCGGCCGTAATCCAGATTATCGCGAAGAAGATGGCCAACGCGTAATGAAGCAAAGTGAAATTACGATTCACGTCAAATTAGCGCGCGGCACAGCGAAGACCACCGTATGGACTTGCGATTTATCGCACGACTACGTATCCATCAATGCAGATTATCGTTCTTGATTTTTCGATTGCCTTCGTTCGCTTCTTCACCGACGAGGTGAAGAAGCGAGCATGGAAGCCATTGTAATTGCCGTATAACCCATCCAGAATTTGTTCCTCAGCGACTTCATTGCGCCATTTCTTATGTCCCAACTTGATCAATTCTTGCAACGTGCAGAGCAGTTACTTAATCGCATTGAGGCTTATTTGCCAGCGGCTTTACCAGCACCCGATTGGCAGGCAGCGACGGCTTTTCGTTGGCGGAAACGGGCTGGTCAAGGATATTTGCAAGCAGTAAAACATGTGAGCAAGTTGGTGTTCGAAGATTTACAGCACATCAATATACAGAAAGAATTGATCGCCCAAAACACGCGTCAATTTGTGCAAGGAAAGCCTGCGAATAATGTCTTACTCACTGGTGCTCGCGGTACCGGAAAGTCTTCTTTAATTAAAGCCTGTTTGCAAGAATTTGCGACGCAAGGATTGCGTTTAATTGAGATCGATAAAGCTGATATGAGTGATTTGCCAGACATCATTGATTTGATCGCAGAACGCCCAGAAAAATTTATTCTGTTTTGTGATGATCTTTCATTTGAAGATGGCGAAGCTGGTTATAAAGCCTTAAAAGTTGCACTTGATGGCAGCATCTCAGCGCAATCAGACAATGTGCTGATCTACGCAACTTCCAATCGACGTCATCTAATGCCAGAAAAAATGTCTGACAATGCGAGCTATACGCATGATGAAGATGGTGATTTGCATCCAGGTGAAACAGTAGAAGAAAAGATTTCCCTGTCTGAGCGCTTTGGTTTGTGGGTGTCGTTTTATCCGTTTAAGCAAGACGATTATTTAGATATCGTTGCATATTGGTTGCGAAGTTTTTCTTGCTCACCCGCACAGATCGAGGCGGCGCGAGCCGATGCGCTGCGTTGGGCCTTGCAACGCGGGTCGCGATCAGGCCGTGTCGCTTGGCAATTCGCCCGCGATTTTGCGGGTCGCCAAGCATAATTTTCCCTTACACTTTTCTCTGAAATGCAAACTATGAGCGCAAGCCCAGTAAATGTTGCTGTCGGCATTTTGATGAAACCAAATGGCGACGTCTTATTAGGACAACGACCACAAGGCAAACCATATGCTGGTTACTGGGAATTCCCCGGCGGTAAAGTGGAGCAAGATGAATCCATATTGGATGCACTTAAGCGGGAATTTATGGAAGAGCTTGGGGTACAAATTATCCAAGCGGAACCCTGGTGTGGCGTTGAATACATTTACCCGCATGCCCACGTACGCTTACATTTTTATATTGCACGTGAATGGCGTGGCGAGCCACAAAGCCTAGAAGGGCAAGCTTTTGCTTGGCAAGGCACTGTCGCGGTTGAACCTTTATTGCCAGCAACTATCCCTTTGATTGAATTCCTCAATCAATTACGTTATGACACAGATGCTGCTACTAGCAAATAATTCAAACTAGCTTGCCAGCTTAGTTTGAAGCCATTTTTTGTTTTTGATAATTCCCCCACAGGCCTTCGATTTTTATCGAGGGCTTTTTTGTTTCTACTTGAAACTATTTAGTCGCTGTTGAACAATAAAAAACGCGACAGCAAAATGTCAAAAAAGTTTCATTTAAATCGTGCAAAAAAGCCCTCATTAAAAATAATTCAAGGACGTTTAAATTTACTTGTTGCGAGAATGAGATAGATTGTGTTTTATTTTTTAAAATAGCCTATAAAGAAAGACTTTTGATTGTTCATACTTTTCTAGCTGTTTAATATATTCCTTCTATATGTGTAAATATCTTTTCACATATGGATTTTATAAAAACACAAGAAAGGATAAAAATGACAAACAACAAACAAGCAGCCTTCGCCAGACGGTCTGCAATTGCCTTGGCTATTAGTATGTGTTTTGCGACAGCAGCAATGGCGCAAAGCTCAGATGGTTCGATCTTTGGACGCGCTACCGCAAATGCAAAAATTAGCATTACTAGCTTGGAAAATGGGTCTAACCGTTTAATCGATGCGAATCCGGATGGGACTTTTCGAATCGCGAAAGTTAGCCCTGGTAAGTATAAAATTGTTTCTGACGGTGTGACTCAGGAAATTGAAGTTGTGATAGGGACGGGAACAGAGGTCTCTTTGCTATCGACTTCAAGCGTTGTTGTAAAGGGGTCACGCACTCGCCAAACAATTGATGTTTCGAGTGTTGAGTCGAATACTGTATTTACCCAAGCAGAAATTCAATCAATGCCTATTCCTCGAAGCGCTACAGCTGTTGCGATGCTGGCTCCAGGGACAGTTCAAGGTGATTCAGGCTTGGCGAATTTGCCGTCTTTTGGAGGAGCGTCTATTGCAGAGAATGCCTATTTTATTAATGGCATGGATGTTACTAATGTACGAACTTTGCTTTCGTTTGCGAGTCTTCCATTTGATGCGATTGAACAACAACAAATTAAGACTGGTGGGTACAGTGCCGAGTATGGCCGTTCATTAGGCGGTGTGATTGGTTTGACATCTAAACGTGGTTCAAATACTTGGAAGGGGGGTGTTGGTGTTATTTATTCACCAAGCTCTTTCAGTGCAAAACCTAACAATATTCGAAGTAAAGAGACACCAAGTCTATGGTATTCGTACACTAGAGGTAATACATCAAATTCAACCGAGGTGAACGCTAACTTGGGTGGTCCTATCATCAAAGATAAGTTGTTTGTGTGGGGTATGGTGACCAGTACTAATAACTTCTCTGATAGCTATGGACGGACTTCGAGTACGGCTTCTGAATCAGGGCGTCCAAATGGGATGGTAAAACTCGATTTTGTTCCTTCTGGTGATCATCGATTCGAAGTAACCGCAATAACAAATCATTCAAAGAGCCATAGTTTTACTTGGCAACCAAGGCCATATCCAGAAGAATACGCGTTGACTCATTTCGGTGATCCACTAGTTAGCTCAAATAAAAGTTTAGCCAACGTTTTTATCGGAAAATATACGGGTTATCTCACGGATAATTTGACTGTTTCATTGTTAACTGGAGCGACGAACGCCTATACAGGACTGACAAAAGGTGCTTCTGCATCTCGTAAATATGAGCCGAACTCCCCTTGTCCTTATGTGACAGCCACTGATATAACTGGCAAGGTAACTTATCCAGGTTGTTATGTGTTGCCTGCGGTCTCAGCAAGAGATTCTGTTGAGGAAAATTTTGATAAACGGCGTAGTAATCGACTAGATCTTGAATATACAATCGGAAATCATCGAATTACAGCCGGCGTTGATTTGCAAGATTGGAAATCAGCAATTGCCGGATCTCGTAGCAATTCTGCAGGTAAAACTTATGCTTACTTGGTATCTAAAACGGGTGAAGTGAATTTGGTAAAGAATGCTGTCGTTCCCGGCGGAGAATATGTTCGCACATCTCTTGGCTATTCAACTTCGGGTGTTTATCAGGTCGTGAATGATGCAAAGTATATCGAAGATAAATGGCAAGCAATGCGCAATTTAGTGCTTTACGGTGGATTGCGTTGGGAATCATTTGTAAATAAAAATGCCGCAGGCACGCCATTTATCGAAAAGAAAAATCTGCTCGCGCCAAGACTTGGTTTTGCTTGGAACGTCAAAGGGGATGCGACTACGAAATTATATGGTAATGCAGGCCGATACTATATTCCTGTCGCTGCAAATACAAATTATCGTGCCACTCAAATCTCATATAGTGAAACAGAGTTCTTCACGTTCACTTCAAAAGATCCAAAAAATGGTGTCCCTAGCGGTTTAGTGCCAATTGGAAATAAAGTGAAGTCTGGTCTGCCAACCTATCCAAATCCGGGTAGTATCGTTGATCCTAACTTAAAGCCAATGAATCAAGATGAATTTATTTTGGGTATTCAACAAGCTGTTGCGAAAAATTTATCTGCGGGACTTAAATACACAAACCGACGATTGAATTCCGGGATGGACGATTATTGCTCGGAAGGTCCAATTGTCAAACATTTGCGTGCAAATGGATATCCTAATTTTAAGAGTGAGAATCTCCCAGAGTGTGTTTTGCTGAATCCAGGTAGTGATCTCACCTTAAAATTAGATGTAAACGGGGATGGCAAGTTAGTACAGACAACGATCCCCGCTAGCGTGATTGGCCTACCCAAGTACACGCGTTTATATGATGGCTTAGAATTCTCTTTAGATCGTCCATTCGACGGAGTTTGGTCTGTAGGGGGATCTTATGTGTGGTCGAAAAGTAGGGGAACTGGTGAGGGGTATGTTCAATCAAACTTAAATCAAGGCGACGCTGGTATTACTCAAGATTTTGATTACGCTGCGTTAGCAGATGGTTCTGATGGATTTTTGCCAAATGACCGTCGGCATCAGTTTAAGTTGTATGGTCACCTTAAGTTTAGTGACACATGGACGTTTGGCTTTAACTCATCTGTAACTTCTGGACGACCAACGAGTTGTATTGGTTTTGTGCCAAAAACGACCTATGATTTTTATGATTCAAATGGGAAAATTGATCGTGGTGCAGGTCACTATACTAGTCCATCTAGTTACTATTGCTTGAACGATCAGGGTGTGTCAGTCCTTAATCAGCGTGGAAGTGGCCCAAGAACACCGTGGGTGAAACAACTTGATTTGTCAGCAAATTACAATCAGAAAATTGGCCCTGGAATGTTGACGGTACAATTTTCATTAGTGAATTTGTTTGATAGTCGAACCACAACAGAATGGAATGAAGTACGCGATTTCAGTCGGACAGAATCGACCCGAATTGCTAAGAACTATCAACTGCCGACTGCGTGGCAGACTCCCCGCTACTTGCGATTGTCAGCACGTTATAACTTCTAATGCTCATGTTTGCTTCGCTGAGAGAAGCTAAGTTTTTTCGATGTGAAGTTGCGGGCTAGATGGTAGGGAAAAAGGCGAATCTGCTTTGGCAGATTCGCCTTTTATTTGTGGTATTTCAAAATCAGAATCAAATTCCAAAAATAGGGTGGCATTTCACTGTCCAAACAATCCCTTCAATTTCCCTTTCAACTCCTCATTCACTTTCTCTTTCAATTCTTTTTTCTTCTCTTCAAGAACAGGGGCTGCTTTTGCTTTGAATGCTGATTTCAAGGCTTCGCTGCCGATTTGTGAGAATAAGATTTGATAGCCTAGTTTGTCGAATGGGCCGCTGATTCGTACTGGAATGCTTAGGTCTTTTAGTTGCGATAAATCAGCGCCATCTTGCCCTGCTGAGGTATTCACAATGGTTGTGCGTGCGGTGTAATCGAGACTGCTATTGCGTAGATTCACTTGTCCTTTACCACCAACTCGCAAGAACGGTGATTTCATATCGAGATCGTCGCTGTTACCTACGCCGTCAACAAATTGCATCGATACTGAAAATGCTGAGAAGTCGGTTTTTTCATTTTTATTAGCAGCTTGTTGCTGATCCGCTTTGTTGAGTATTTTTGCTTTAAAGTCGCGCAAGGATTTTGCTAAGTTAATTCCTTTCACTGCACCATCAGTTAATTGTGTTCGTACGTTGCCGTTTAAATTATCTTTAAATTGCGATACACGTTTGCCGTGGGTATTGATATTGACACTGAGGTTGCCGCGACCTTCAACAATGTCTTTTTGCATGAAATCGACCAAGATAGGATTGATTTGCACATTGCTTAAATTTTGTTGCATTTGAAAGCGGTTTCCGTCGACATCAAAACCCATATTGCCAGCGACACTACCTTGATATAGTTGCGCTGCAATGCCATTCATGGCGAATTTTCCTTGGCTTGCTTTGATTGGTAAAGCAACTTGATTGATCTTTAGGTTTTTAACTTGAAGCGCTCCGATGCGGATCAGACCATCTAGGTTCAAGGATTTCAATGCGCTTAGATTGAGATCCTCTTCTTTGCTGCTATCTACTTTTGCAGGTTCCACTGCACTTTTAATATAACGATCTAGATTGATTTTATCGATATCGACTTTAAAGCTGATTGCCGGATTTGAAAAATTATTCACTTGTACTGACGTTTGTAATTTGGTGTCATCGAATTTTGCATCTAGCTCGGTATCAAGCGATTTATCCTTTAGATTGGCACTGAGTTGTCCATTGATAGGGATAAGGATTTCGGCTTGCGCGAGTTTTGGATCATTCAACTTAATTTGTAGCGCTAACTGGGGCAGTTGTACAACTTGGGTATCGAGTCCCATGCTTAGACTAGATTTCAAATTGACTTGTTTGCTGCTGCCAGCCTGCTTGCTTTGTGCTTGCGCACTGAGCTCGGCAATTTGCAATTGTTTATCCTGTATCTGTAACTTACCCAACACAATTTGCGTACTCAATTCTTGAGTGCCACCTAGTTTGGCGGCTAGCTGAATTTGTTCGCTAGCACTTTTGTTCGGACTGAGTTGCATTGCCGCCGTGCTGATTTCAACATTAAAAGGATTGCTTCCTAGTTTGCCGGCGATTTGGGATTTGAGATCTTGCAGGTCGAGCAGTTTTTGTTCGATGTCGAAGCGCAATTGTGTATTGATGTCGATTTTTGCTTCCGCTTTGGGTTGCTCAAATTGGAATTGCGCGCTGAACTTGATCGGCGTTTTATTTTTGTTGCTGATTTTTCCGGTACTGAAATTCAGATCGTGAATGCGTCCTTTTAATTCACTTTTTTGATCGTCAATGGCAAAACTCGATTGCGCGATATCGATACCTTCAATATCGAAACGCATTTGCTGCGTTGTTGAGCTAGGCGATTCCGCTTCTTTGTTAGAAGATTCTTGCTTGATCAGATCATCGATATTTGATTGACCTGCGGCATCACGTTGGTAGCGCAGTTGTAGACCTTGGAGTGAAATTTTATCGACGACAATTTGCTTTTGTAGCAGGGGAAGGAGTGCCAGAGAAACTTGGGCTTTATCGACTGCGGCGAATTGCGTTGTTGATTCAAACTCTGACAGTTTGATCTTCTCTAAACTGACGCCCAGTTTGGGAAAAAAGTTGAGTTGAATATTGCCATCAATCGCCAAATCTCTATGTTTCTTGTTTTTAACCAGCTCAATCAATTGTGATTTGAACTGATTTGGGTCGAATATAAAACTCAGATAGGCGATACCAAGACCCAGTAAGAGTACGATAGCCGAGAGCGCGACAGCTAAAATCTTGAAAGGCTTTTTCATAGCAAATTCCTGATTGAAAAGAAGATCACAGCGATATGATCATAGCACCTTCACAACGACGAATTTGTTAAATGTTTTTACTTGTGGAATTTGAAATATTTGCTGCGCAAGTGTGGGCAGGGAGTAAACGAAAAAATGGAATTCCTGCCGTAATGCTGCTCGGTTCAGCCCTACAGGTTGAATTGTCATTCCCGCAAGGACGGGAATGACAGATATGAACTAATTTATTTGGGCTAATAAACTTGAGCTAATCCAGCTTAGATATTTGATTGAAAGCATTTGAACGCTTGTCTCCATTTAGATAAGCGTTCTCCTAGCCGCGGATTATTTGTGTGTTTATTTATTCACGTTCACTAAAGGCGTGGCATTGCCTAACAAAACCGTATTGCCCGCTTTTGAAGCGATCGCAATGGCCGCGTCACGTTGGATTTCCGCCAAGCGTAGTTCTTTTAAAGCAGGTGTGAGTGATTCGCTGATGATTTTATTTGCCTTTGCTTCGCCTTCTGCTTGCACGATTAAGCGTTCTGCTTCCGCTCTGGCTAAATCAACTTCTTTAAGTTTCTTCTGAATCGCTTGATCCGTTTCTGCACGCTGACGAATCGCCGCCTCAATCGCTGGGTCGGTTAACAAGTTTCGTACATTCACCGCTGTGATTAAGAACGCGCCTTTGTCATTGTTGTCTAACTCTGCTTGCAAGCTGGCTCTGACCATCTCAGCTAATTCGGTGCGTTTGGTATGCATCGTGGTTGCGTCCAATTGCGCGATGGATTTATAGACAGATTCACGTGCTTCGCGCGAGACCCGACTATATGCCATCACCAAGTCGCTAGTGCCATCTCTAACTACTTGTTTGTGTTGCACCACATCACCTTGATACTTGGTGTACAAAGCAGGAATTGCGGCTGGCATCGTCTTGAAATAAATATCGATATCGACATCTTTCATCGTTAGGTTGTCGCGACTTTTTGGCGTCATATCTTGTAGCTGAAAATTCACTTCTTTGGCAGTGAATTCATCAACTGTTTTAAATGCAGTGAAGTAGATGCCTGGTGGCAGCGCATCTTTGCCGACTTTACCTAAAGTTCGTTCAACTCCGACATTACCAGTATCGATTTGGGTGCAACCAGTTAGGATTGCTGCAATTGAGATTAAACTTAGTGGCGCCAATTTGGAGAGGATTTTTTTCATTTTTCTTCCTATATCAAAGTAAGTGTAAAGCAGGTGTGTAATACGCGATGATCAACAAGATGAGTAGTAACATGCCAAACGCAATGAGTCGCA
This sequence comes from Affinundibacterium macrobrachii, assembly GCF_014652415.1. Lineage (GTDB taxonomy): Bacteria > Pseudomonadota > Gammaproteobacteria > Burkholderiales > Burkholderiaceae_D > Undibacterium > Undibacterium macrobrachii. The sequence continues at coordinate 462,207 of NZ_BMYT01000003.1, read as the reverse complement.
GTGCATGACGGGCAAACGTCTTGCTTGCATTTTTTCTGGTGAGTGGCGAGGTTAATTGCCATCCTCCATACAGTAGCACTGCGCCTATCAGTATCATTACAAAATGTTTCATCACCACTCCTTTCTATTTATTTTTAAATTAAATCGCGAAAACAAAGTGTAGTTTTTTTATGGCGCTCCTACTAGCAAAAACATGAGGTAATCGTTGCTAGAAAAAACCGGATTTCTTTGCTTGGATACGAGCCGCTGGTTGATTAGATGTGACAAGAATATTCGCAGCAAGACTTAAATGGAGTCTAATTTGCTTTGATCATAGTCGTAGTTTGTTACACTGTGCTTACTTGCTTTGAATTGTGCTTAGGCATGGATTCGTAATTTTCTTCTAGGTTTTTTCTGTGTCACATTCCGCTTTTCACTTAGTCATTCTTGCTGGTCTTATTCATGCCTTATGGAACATCGCTGCTAAAAAAGCAGGGGGCGATGTGCGCTTCGCAGGTTTCACTGCTTTAATCATGGCGGTAGTGTGGGCACCTGTTGGTATCTATGTTGGTTGGGATATGGTGCCGACTTGGGGATACCTCGAATGGGGATTTATAAGTGCGAGTGGCGTTTTACATGTCTTGTATTTCGTGACTTTGCTGCGTGGTTATCGCAAAGCCGATTTAACCGTGGTCTATCCATTAGCGCGCGGCTCGGGGCCGTTGATCTCATCAGCAGTTGCCATATTGTTTCTCGGAGAACATCTGAGTTTGTTGGGTGGGCTCGGTATCTTGGCGGTTGTTGGTGGCGTGTTTTTGATCGCAGGTGGTCCCAAATTATTGCGTTCGCTGCGTCAAGAGCAAGACGCACATGACCAGCAGATAAGAGTGCGTAGAGGCATTTTCTACGGCTTATGCACAGGTTTATTTATCGCGGCCTACACGGTGTTAGATGGTTACGCCGTCAAAGTATTGCTGCTCTCTCCCTTGTTGGTCGATTACTTTGGCAACTTCGTTCGTATCGCGCTGCTGTTACCGGTGTTGCTACGTGACCGTGTTGCAACGCGTGTGTCTTGGAATAAAGAATGGAAATACGCGTTGATTGTCGCTGTGATTAGTCCTATTTCGTATGTGCTTGTTTTGTATGCGATGCAGGAGGCACCACTCAGTCACGTCGCCCCCGCACGTGAAGTTTCCATGCTATTTGCTGCACTGATAGGTGGCCATTTATTAGACGAGGGCGATCGCCTGCAACGCATCTGCGGTGCTTTATGTATTGCGGTCGGCGTGATTGCATTGGGCAGTTTCTGATCGTCTAACTTCGATTCACAGCTGTTGTTTTCAAGACGTATTTTTCTATCGATTTTATAGTTGATTTTATTTTTGCCTAAGTTGGCATTGACATCCTTAAAGTTAACTACTACAGTTGTCTTACTACATTTGTAGAAATAAGTTGAAATGCTTCCAAAAGGAACGATATGGATGAAGACGCTGACAAGGTTTCACTGAGTGATTTGCAACTAAGCATCATGCGTGTGCTATGGGATCAACCGAATTCTAGTACGGCGCAGGTGACAGAATTGTTGCGCGATAGTCGTGCACTTGCTCATACCACTGTCGCTACTTTACTGACGCGTTTGGAAAAGCGCGGGCTTCTGTCTAGCCAGCGTGAAGGGCGTCAAATTTTTTATACTCCTTTAGTGAGCGAATCTCAGATTCAAAGATCGATGCTGGCGGATTTGTTGGCAACCGTATTCCGCGGTAATACGCCAGCGCTATTGAGTCATTTGGTGCAAGAAGATGAGATTAAAGTCGATGACTTAGAAAAAATTCGTCAATTGATCGAAGATAAAGGAGGCGACCATGCTTGAGCAAGCTGCGGCGTACTTTTTGGTGTACCTCATTACATATCTCATTCATAGTAGTTTATTGCTAGGATTTGCATATGTTGTGCAGCGCGTGGGGCTGTTGAATCCGATCACCCACACACGTTTTAGTGAATCCTTGTGGCGTCTGGCTTACTTCGCAGGCTTCATCACAGCAGCACTGCATTTGGTGCTGGCGAGTAATATGTTTCAAACGAATACTTCAGCAGCATCGATGCATGATAGTGAATTGATAGTGCCCGTATCGGTGCTGACGACAGAAGGCAATGCGGTGGATTCTGTAGCTGTTGAATCTACAAATCCACCGAAGTATTCGCAAAATGTAGCGAAGTCTGTGCCATCGTCTATCGTTGATTTTTCTCTTCCTTCTTCAATATCCTTGCCATCGTATTTGTCGGAAATTGCGATCTATATCGTGTCGGCCTGGCTCATTTTTGCTGTTTTCGTGGTCTGGCATTTGGTGTGGCAATTAAGAAATTTAAATCGACTCGCGCTGGAAGAACAAGCAGACGATGCATGTGCTATAGCCGCTTCGCATCAATTTATTGCAGAACATTTTTCTCCTCACCAGCTGCGTTTGCAGTTGCGTATCAGTCCTAATTGGTATAGTCCGATGGTGGTACCGAATGGCGTGATTTGCTTGCCGCAATGGATGACAGAAGAGCTAACGCCAGCACAGCAACGCGCCGTGTTAGCACATGAGATTGCGCATGTCGTTCGCAAAGATACGGTTTGGAGCATTGCTTATGTGCTGGTGTTGCGCCTATTCTTTTTCCAAATATTGAATCGCATGGCATATAAGCGATTGCGAGATATCGCTGAGTTAGCTTGTGATGCCGATGCGAGTAAAACGGTCAAAGCACAGGATTTAGCAAAGGCACTCTATGTCTGCGCCAAACAAGTAAAAGATCACACCATGAACGGATTGATACTGGCGGCACATCACGAAGGCTCAGCCTTAGAGCAAAGGGTGCGGTGTTTATTGGAGCAGCGAGCAAGCCTTGGAAATAAAACGCAGCAATCACATTACTTGACTAAAGTGACATCAGCAACCAAGCTAATCGTTTCTGGAGTCGGTATTTTGGGCGTCACGTGGACGGCGACATTTGCGATGCCTACCATGCAGCTTCCTGTCGAAGTTTCGAAGTCCAATGTTGCGACAGATTCTCGTCCCAATTTGAATTTGGAGCCGGCTCCTGAGTCTATATCGTCGACCGTGCAAGTGACGAGTACACCTTCTGGTCAAGCAGAAGTTAGTAATCGTAGCGAACAAATAGCAAGTACGCCCACGGCACAGGTTTCTGCGCAAGCACCACTTCGATCACAAAATCCAACATCCTTTGTGGTTAGGCGTGAAGAGCGCACTCAGCTCGCAAGTCAAGATTTAATGCTCGATACCAGTTGGATGCAGGCGGAGCTTGCTTATGCTCAGCAAGATTATCAAAAGGCAGCACAGCTATATGAAGCATTGCGCGCATCGGGTAGAGCAGAGGCGCAAAATCGGCTGAATCAAATTCATGCACGACTACAAAAGCAGGCAGAGATTCAAGCCTATCTAACCGAGTTCCCAGCCAACGAATATCGTTTGAGTGCTGAGAGATGCCAGCCACCCGCAAATTTAGTAGCGAGTGGTGTTCGTAGCAAGAACCTCGAAACCCTAAAGCAAATTAACGACTGGGAGATTTGTTACAACCAATTCGTCGAAAAGTTGCAACAACGTTTTGCGCAAAATCCTATCGTTCCACAAGAGCTTGCGATATTGATGACCGATGCTGAAATCGCACGTGCGAATCAAATCGCGAAACAAACCTACCATCGAATTAGTGCTGAAGCTTTAGCACAGTTAAAACCGATACAAGCGGCGATCACCCAATGGCAAACTGAACGAGTACAAGCCGAGCAATTGGCGCAAGCATCTAGTCAGCAATCGCGACGTGCTGGTGCGATGCCGACTCGTATCCAAAATCAAAAGGAACTTCAATCGTTTACTTATGCAAATGGACGTCCACTCTCTATCGATCAAGAATCGAATCGTGTGAATGACGCGTTTGGTTGGCAACATCGCGGACAAACCCATGCTGTCGATCAAGTTGTAACTACAAAATCACCAGAGAAATGAGAATATGATGAAAACTTTGTTACCCCATTTGATCGCCTTATCTTGTTGCCTTAGTTTCTCGTCCTGCGCCATATTTACCAAAGCACCGTTGTCTTATTTGGAGGCGAAGCCTTATTCCGCAATTCATTCCAGTTCGCAGTTTCCAGTGCGGGTGGTATCGATTGACGGTAGCCTACAGTTTTCTATGCCAGTCCAGATTGCACCTGGTGAGCGTAGCTTAGTGCTGGAAGCGATGCCATCAAATTCGGCAAGACATACGATACAGAAATCGATACATTTAAAAATTGCACCATGTACGGGTTATTTTTTGCTGGCGCAGCGTGATTCTGTGATGCAAGCGGATTGGCAATTGAAAATTGATTCGACTGAAATGGTCGCAGCCTGCGATCCAATAGAAGAAGTAAAAAAGGCGTCTCAATATTAAGCGAGGGACGATCGCGTTTCTTTTGATTGCTAGCGACCTCTGACATACAAGCGAATCAAAATATCGTTTGCAGAGGCCGCAAATCAACTCCTAACCACTGGGTTCATCTAGACCTCCACATCACCGACCAGCAGCGTGCTGATTCGCACTATTTGTTTTGGTGCTTGCCTACTTGCTCGAAGCCTTTATCCAACCTAGGTTGGAATAATTGGCCGTCAGAGTTTGTTAGGTTTGAACTAGCATTCGTATGCTCTTTTGTGTTTGCGGTGCTAGTGGCACCCAGATTGCTGCGTGATTGTGGCTTGCTTGCTGTTGATGTTGCTTTAAGCGTTTTTTGTTCTGCAGTTTTGGGCTGATTTTGCACTTGTTGACTCCACCACCAATAAATGCCGATCGCGATAATCGTAGTCAGGACCAGGGCGATTGTGCCGTTACTCCAACGTGATTTGGAGCGATTCGCTGTTTCTAGATAGAGCTCAAAATTATCTTTGCTCTCAATACAAGCTAAGGCGGTCTCGGTAGAGGCCGGTGTTGATGCTGAACTAGCCTGGTATGCCGTGGCTGTATTAGAGGAAAAATTTTCTTCATGACTCGATGCTGCATTTTGCACTGCCTCGTCTGTCGCTTGCCGCTCTGGCTGTTGTTCTACTTCTATCGGTAAGGGTAATTGCGGATTTTCGAGTTCGACAAATTGTTGATTTTTCTCCGCTAGTGTCTGTGCTAATTGTTGGTGTTGATCAGCGAGCGCGTGCGCAGCTTGTTCTGCCGCGATTCTGGCTTGTTCAGCTTGAATCGCCAAATCTTGCTGTTCTATTTTGTCTTGTGCTGCGTTGATGGCTTGCGTTTCGAGCGCCGCATTTTCTTGGGCTAATTGATGTAATTCTTGTTCGCGCAACAGGCGTTGTTGTGCGATGACAGTCGCTGCTTTTTCAGCTTGTAGTCGTTGTTTCGCTTTGCTAATACTTTCTTTTTCTTGTGCGATTTTTTGATGTGTTTGCGTCAGTAGCAGACGTTCTTGGTCAGCTAGTTGTTCTAAGTTGGCTAATTCTGCCTCGGATTGTGTGACTTGTTGTTCTAGCTGTTCGCGCTCTAGAATTTTCGCTTCAAGGCTTTGATGGTCTTGTTGGTGTTGTGCCGTTAATTCGGCGAGCGCTTGTTGTGCTTCTGCGATTCTGGTTTGTAATCTTGCTTGTAGCTCGTTCAGTTGCTGTAGCTCTTGCGTGTGCGAATGCAGTTTTTGCTCTGCTGCTAGACGTTCTTGTATCAACTGTTCTGTTTCTGCATCTAAAGTAAGTTGTGATTTTTGCGCGCTTAGCAATTCAGCTTCGCTTAAGATTCTTTGTTCTAACAGACGCTTGGCATCGTGCTCTGCTTGTTGCCGCTCTTGTGCCTGTTTTTGCGCTTGGATAGAAGCGGAAACGCGTTCTCGTGCGACGGTTTCTGCTTCTAACTCTGCGTCAGCGAGGCGATGTGCCGCTTCTAGTAAGGCGGTTTCGTGCGCCAGTCTTTGTTGTTCCGCCAGAATCGCCAAACGGTCGTTCTCTTGCCTTTGTGTGGCAGCACTGATGGCGTCGAGTTCGGCTTGCAGGCGTTTTTGTAAGCTTTGTTCGGCTTCTTGTGCTGCAGCAAGTTGGGCCGCAGAAATTTGTTCTGCTCGTTGCTCTGCACTGGTTCTGGCCTCGACTTGACTTAACAGACTCGCTTCAGCCGCTTGTCTGCGTTGACTGTCTGTTAGTGCTCGTTCTTCTGCGAGGATTTTCTCTTCGATTTTTTGTGCCGCGAGTTGTTCTAAGCTCTGTTTTTCTTTTGCTGCTTGTTCTGCTGTGTTTTCAGCGAGCGACAAGGCGACCGCGGATTCAATCAGCGCGGTTTCGGCGGTAATTTTTTCTTCGATTAGCTTGGCTAGTTCGGCTTCTGCAGCGATGCGCTCCTGCAATTTTTGTTCAGCTAAACGACTGACAAGTAATCGTTCCGTACTTTTGAGTTTGGCTTCGCGTTCAACTGCGATCTTGAGTTTGCTGACGCGGATCAGTTCATTTTCCGCTTCTATCCTCGCATTTTCAGCATCTAATTGTGCGTTGGTAGTGGATTCTTGTTGAGTGAGCTGGGCGATGGCTTCTTGTTCTTCAGCGATACGTTGGCGCGCCAGTTGTTCTGCGGCTTGATCAGCGGCGATACGTTGTTGAATCTTCTCGTTTAGCGTGTGTTCTTGCGTTTGTTTTTTTTCAGTCAGCGCGTGCAATTCTTGTTCAGCTTGTAGTCGCTGCTGCGCTTGTGTTAGCGCTGCTTGTTCGGTCTGGGTTTTGCGCTCTATCGCTTGCAATAACGCAGCCTCGGCTTGCAGTTTTTCTTTCAGTGCTTGCTTTGCTTGTTGTTCTGCATGTATGCGTTCTGCTGCCACTTTTTCGATTTGATGTACTTCTTCTAGTTGTGTCTCGGCATTTGATTTCGCGAGATTTTCCGTAGCAATCAATTTTTCGGCGATAGCGCGCAATTCGGTTTCCATCGCTAGCGTCGATTGCACGGTTTTTTCGGATGCTTGTTCGGCGTTGATGCGTTGTTGATGTAGTTCGAGTGCTTGTCGTTCGCTGTCTAATCTTTGTTGGGCTAACTTCTCTGCTTGTTTCTCCGCCATCAAACGAGTTCTAACTTTGACCAATAACTCTTGTTCAAAGTCGATACGGCTATTGGCATCAATTAACAAATCACGCTCAACTTTGGCTCTCGCGTACGCTGCTTGTTGCAGATTCCATTCTTTGTCAATTTGATCCAAGATGCTTTGATCGGGTTTTTCGGCTGCGTCATGTAGTCCACTGGTCGCAACTTCATGTACTGCGCTTATAGCCTGCGCTGATGACATCTCTTGGGCAGAATGATGGAAGGCGCTATTGATAGCATCTTGGCTCTGATCACTGTTCGCATCTTCATCGCCACGGTTGAATGTACGATTGAGTAATGATTGCTTTAGTTGTTTGAACATGGAAAAACCTAGTGATCAGGAGTCGTAAGAGATTGCAATTGCGAAGATGATAAAACCTTCTCATTTTACCGAAATTGAGCTGTAATTTATTTATCTTATAGCAATCTTGTTTTGGATTGTCTTGGATTTTTTGCGCTTCTGGCGGATAAAACCACAGATAGACGCGCTTATGGATAAGCTGCGATCAATTCGGTTTGGCATGAGCGTGTGATTTCGCTACTTTTTTGCTGTTTTTGCGCTGTTTTTGTGCAGTCTTTGTCGTTATTTTTGGAATTATTCATGGTCTTTTGGAACTTTTCATCCGTGCTACGCTCCAATTTGCGGGGAATTTTTATAAAATAATTCACACCTCCCATTTTCTTCCACTTCATGGAGTAAACATAATGCGTTTGCCAGTGTCATTAGGGCTCTTATGTCTGAGCATGTCTGCCTTTGCGGGTGGGCAGTCCGACGATAAGTTTCGTCAAATAGAAAATTTATTGCCTACACCAACCTCCGTACGCACCGCTTCTGGTGCGCCGGGTCATGCATATTGGCAGCAGCGTGCTGATTATGTGATTCGCGCAACTTTGGATGAGTCTAAACGTGCGATCACTGGCGCAGAGACCATCACGTATCACAATAATTCGCCAGATACTTTGAATTATCTGTGGGTGCAGTTAGACCAAAATATCTTCCGTCCAGATTCGGATGCGAATAAAACTCGCACTTTACCGTCACGTGATGCTTGGAAAAACCCGAATGCGGTTAGCTTCCAAGCGATGAGTGTGATGAATGAGCGTGAGAATTTTGATGGTGGTTTCAAAATTACTTCAGTTAAAACCGCCGAAGGTCAAGCATTGAAGCATGTGATTAATCGTACGATGATGCGTATCGATTTGCCACAGCCATTGAAACCGGGCGCGAAATATGTGTTCAGTATTGATTGGAACTACAACATCGGTAATGGCAAATTGCTAGGTGGTCGTGATGGCTACGAGCATTTCAAAGAAGATAAAAACGATATCTTCGAAATCGCACAATGGTTCCCACGTATGGCGGCTTACTACGATGTCTATGGTTGGCAACATAAGCAATTCTTAGGTTCTGGCGAATTCACATTGGAGTTTGGTGATTACGATGTGCAATTGACTGTGCCAAGCGATCACGTGGTTGCTGCAACAGGTGAATTGAACAACGCAGATAAAATTTTGACGGCAACGCAGCGCGAGCGCTTGAAGCAAGCGCGCACGGCAAAAACACCGGTTGCGATCGTAACGCAAAAAGAAGCGGAAGAAGCCGAGAAAACACGTGCAACTTCTAGCAAAACTTGGCACTTCAAAGCAAAAAATGTACGTGACTTTGCATGGGCAACTTCGCGCAAATACATTTGGGATGCGCAAGGCTATAAATCTGGTTCCAGCAACGGCTTAGCGATGTCTTTCTATCCAAAAGAAGCCAATCCTTTGTGGGGACAATATTCTACGCAAGCGATCATCCACACGATAGAACAATACAATAAGTTCTCTTTAGATTATCCATATCCAACAGCGCAATCTGTGAATGGCCCACAAGGCGGTATGGAATATCCGATGTTGTCTTTTAACGGCGGTCGTCCAACCAAAGATAAAAAGACTGGCGAGTTGACTTATTCTAAGCGTACTAAGTACGGTTTGATCAGTGTGATTATTCACGAAGTTGGTCATAACTATTTCCCGATGATCGTCAATTCAGATGAGCGTCAATGGACTTGGATGGACGAAGGTTTGAACTCTTTCGTACAAAGTTTGGCGGAACAAGCTTGGGAAGAAAATTATCCAGGCACACGTGGTGAGCCACGCGGCATTGTCGATTACATGAAGAGCCAAAATCAAGTGCCTATCATGACCAATTCCGAATCCATTTTGCAATTTGGTCCAAACGCTTATGCAAAACCAGCAGCTGGTTTGCACATCTTGCGTGAAACAATTTTGGGTCGTGAATTGTTTGACTTCGCGTTTAAAGAGTACGCGCAACGTTGGAAGTTTAAGCGCCCAACACCAGCAGATTTCTTCCGCACCATGGAAGATGCTTCTGGTACAGACTTAGATTGGTTCTGGCATGGCTGGTTCTACACAACAGATCCAGTCGATATTAGTATCGACGGTATCGTTGAATACACGATGTCAACCAAAGATCCAGAAGTAGAGAAAGCATGGCGTCGCGCGCAGTTTGCGTCCCAGCCAACTTCAACTGCTAATCAGGCAGACAAAGGTAAGTTGGAACGTCGCTTAGATTCACATCCTGAACTCAAAGATTTTTACAATCAATATGATGACTTCACTGTCACCAATAAAGATCGTAACAATTACATGGATCTGATGAAGAGTTTGGAAGAAGATGAAAAAGCGATGCTGAAATCTGGCAAGCATTTTTATCTGGTGGATTTCTCCAACGTCGGCGGTTTAGTGATGCCTTTGATTTTGGAAATTGAATTGAAGAGCGGTAAGAAATTAATTCAACGTATTCCAGCAGAAATCTGGCGTTACAACTCCAAGAAATTCACCAAGCTGATCGTTACAGATGAGCCTATGGTTGGTTTGACGCAAGATCCTTATTTGGAAACTGCAGATATTGATACCAACAACAATTCTTGGCCACGTAAGATAACGCAATCACGTTTGGAATTATTCAAAATGAATATGCAGCCAAGCGACATGATGATGGATTTCAAAACACCTTTGAAGACAGATAAACCTGAATCCAAAGATGCGGCGAAACCAGCTGAGAAGAAGTAATGTACTTCATCTGAAGTGCGCGTGTCGTACTTCAGATCGATTCTTCGTTGTGCATGCGCGCAAATGTGCATGCACAACAAACAAGATAGAAAATTGAGATAAGCATGTTGCGTCGTATTCAAGTTTTTAAATTCGTCTTCTTAACTTTGGTGGCTAGCACGCTCGTTCTTGCGTCTTTAGGTTTGAGTCCGCTCGCACACGCACATCGTTTTCATGCCGGCATCACTGATATCAGCATGAATCCCAATACAGGCAATACTGAAATCGTGCATACCTTCATGGCGCACGACGTCGAAGCGCTGCTAGAAAATTTATATCAACGTCAATTTGATTTGAGCGACCCAGAAGATATTGCGGTGTTCAAAAAATATTTCGAAAAGCAATTTGCGATGGCTGATACAGCCGGTATTTTGCCGCTGAAGTGGGTGGGATTAAAAGTTGATCCTAATAGCGTGATTGTGTTTCAAGAGTTAGAACAGCGTGCCTTACCTGCGCAAGTCAGTATCCGTCAGGCAGTATTAACGGATTTTTTGATTGATCAAGTAAACACCTTAAATATCACCCAGAACGGAGTGACGCAAACGCATACCTTTACACGCAGTAAGCGCGAGCAGCAATTACCTTGATTTGATCGCCTAAGAGTATGAGCAACTAGCGCCAGTTGGCGCTTTTTTTTCAGTTAATGAATTAATTTTTAGAATTTTATTTTAATTATGAAGCAACGATTATTGGTTGGCTTGATTGCCACGATGTTCCATCAAAGTGTGTTTGCGGACGACTCCGTTTTGCATCGTGTAGCGATTGATGGTTCTAAGATGAGTCAATTAGGTTTGTTGGATGCCGCAAATGCAGGCGTGATTGGTAAAAAAGAATTGGCATCAATGACCACCTATCGTCCCGGTGAATTACTCGAATCCATTCCTGGTTTGATCGTAAGTCAACACAGCGGAGAAGGAAAAGCGAATCAATTTTACTTGCGTGGTTTTAATCTCGATCACGGTACTGATTTACGCACGACGCTCGATGAGATGCCCGTGAATCAACGTAGTCATGCACACGGACAAGGTTGGACTGACTTGAATTTTCTCATCCCCGAATTAACGGCACGCATGGAATTCAAAAAGGGTCCTTATTCATCGACCACAGGCGATTTTTCTGCGGCGGGTAGCGCTGCCATGCTGTATGCCAATCGTTTGAGTCAAAGTATCGCCAGCGTCACTTTGGGGCAAAATGCTTATCGTCGTGCCTTGCTGGCTGCCTCACCAGATTTCGCAGACGGAAGTTTATTGTATGCGCTGGAGTTGAGCGGCAATGACGGTCCTTTTGTGAACCCAGACAAATTTAAAAAAGTAAATGCCGTTCTGCGTTATAGCGAGGGATTTGCGAACAATGGATTTAGTCTTAGTGCAATGTTGTATCGCGGCAAATGGAATGCAACTGATCAAATTCCCTTGCGCGCGGTAGAACAGGGCGATATCAGTCGTTTTGATACGATTGATAATACTGATGGCGGTGAAGCGCATCGCTATAGTTTGTCGGGTACTTGGCGTCGTACCGCGACCGATGATGCATCCAAGATTAGCGCGTATTTGATTAATACGGGTTTGGATTTGTATTCGAACTTTACCTATTTTATGGATGATCCGATTAATGGTGATCAGTTCAGCCAGCCAGATCGCCGCGTGACCAGTGGATTGAATGCAAGTCATACTTGGCATTCGCATTTGAATGGAAAGAACACTGACTTCACAATCGGTACTCAGCTGCAAAACGACAATATTTTTAACGGCTTGCATAAAACCAAAGCGCGTCAGCAATTATCGACAGTGCGACAAGACCATATCGTTGAAACTAGTCTAGGTTTGTATGCTGATATCAGTACCCGCTGGAGCGAAAGTTTCCGGACTAACTTTGGTGTACGCCACGATCAGTATCGTTTTCAAGTCGACGGTGATCGACGTGAAAATTCAGGCAAAGCCAATGATCACATTACTAGTCCAAGCGCCAGTTTGATTTTTGGCCCATGGAATAAGACAGAATTTTATTTTAATCTGGGTACAGGTTTTCATAGCAATGATGCTCGCGCCACTTTGACTACAATCGATCCACAAAGCTTGGAACCCACAGGTAAATCGCCTGGGCTAGTGCGTGCGCGTGGAACGGAATTAGGTATGCGTACCGAAATAGTGCCGGGCTTACAAACTTCGATATCGCTGTATCGACTTGATTTCGATTCCGAACTCAGCTTTGTAGGTGACGCTGGAACAACCGAAGCAGGGCGCCCAAGTCGTCGTCACGGCATTGAGATTTCTAATTCTTATCAAGCCAATGATTGGTTATCGATTGATTTTGATGCCGCCTATGCCAAAGCGCGTTCACGTGATTTCGATCCTGCTGGAAATCGTATCGTCGGCGCGGTTGAAGGTGTTGCGCAATTATCTGCAAGCGTCGATAAACTAGGCGCTTGGTCGGGCGCACTACGTTTACGCTATTTTGGTCCGCGTGCTTTGCTTGAAGATAATTCAGTGCGTTCCAAAGCAAGTAGCACCTTGAATGGACGTATTGCTTATAAATTTAGCCCAACACTCAAATTGGAATTGGAAGGTTTCAATCTAACTAATCGTCGTGCTTCTGCGATTGATTATTATTATGAATCGCAGCTCAAAGGTGAAGCGAGTCCAAAAGAGGATATTCATTTTCATCCTCTGGAATCACGTTCGTTCCGTTTGATGTTGGTGAAGACGTTTTAAATAATTGAGCGTATTCGTTCGAAAAAAAGCCAGTGGGACTAATGTCGCACTGGCTTTTTTATAATCGATGTCTGCGCGAATATGTGCATCCGCGCAGAAGTACTAGTATCAATACCTTATTGGATCGTTGCCAACACACTAGCGCCACTCATAGCCGCATAGGCTTTGATCAATAAATAGTAAGTGCCTGCTTGTGGAGTAGAAATCGTAATGGTTTCGGCATTGGTTGAACCATCGGATTTTTTGTCGTAGACAGTGGTGCTTGGTGCTGCACCAAATTTGGCATAGATATCACCATCACCAGTACCACCTGACAATTTGAAAGTCAGTGAAGTTTTACCCGCTGGAACGGAAATGGTGTAAGTCTTGGTCGCATTTTTCGCTAGACTACCAACGCTGACTGCAACGCCGCTAGTCAACACATTTCCAGGAGTTGTTCCTGTTTGATAGCTAGCTACTAGAGAGGCGCCGCTTACGGTGGATGCCGCATTGGTGAGCAAATAATAGGTGCCGGCGCTTGGTGCTGCGATCGTGATGGTTTCTGTGTTTGTCGCGCCATCTGATTTTTGTAAGTAAGAAGTGGTGGTCGGTGCGCTGCCGAGCTTGGTATAGATATCCAAGTCACCGCTGCCGCCAGTGGTTTTGAATGTCAAATTGCTAGCACCTGTTGGCACGGCAAAGGTATAAGTTGCTTGCGCATTGGTCGCACCATTGACGGCGACTGCCACATCTTTCGTTAACACTGTCGTAGCTGGCGGCAAACCAGGACCATCACTACCCAACTCAACCGCAAATGAGGTTGCTAAGCGCCCAAATTTTAAGGCATGATTTGCTTGGCTACCCATGTTCGCATAAGTATCGCCAGTGCCATGAATGCGTGGATTACTCTCGCTCATCGCGGTTTCAAATGGCATAGAAGTCGCATAGCCTTGGGCGTGCCAAGATGCGTGGTCTGAACAGCCGTAACCGCAGCTGTCATAGCCAATCGTGAGGCTAGGTTGATATGTGCTGATCAAGTTGGCGACAAAGGTATTTTGGCCAGCATTGGTGTAATCGGTGTACAGGTAAATATCTTTAGCTGAGCCTTTGTAGTTAGTCATATCCAATTGCATGACACCGACCACATTGACGCCGTCTGCTTTAAATTTTCTGGCGATTTCACCTGAGCCTTTTAAACCGACCTCTTCAGCAGCATAGGCCATAAATTTGATGGTGCGGCGTGGTTGGTAATTGCTCGCCAACATAACCCGAATTGCTTCAGTCAAACTAGCGATGCCTGATGCATCGTCATCTGCGCCGGGTGCTCTGGTGGTCTCGGTGGTGCCAGCGGTGTTGATGGAATCTTGGTGACCACCAAGTACCACAACTTCTGATGCGTTATCGCTACCTTGGATCGTTAAGATCACGGATTTCTGTGGGAAGCCAGTGTGTGTGAATTGTTCTACCGTGACATTGCTACGACCACTAGCGAGTTGTGTCCATTTATCTTTAATCCAATTAGAGCCATTCACCCCACCCGTGGTGGTGTAGTAGCGATTCACGAATGCGGAGAGATCAACGATGGTTTGACCAATATTACTTGCCTGCATTTGCGTTAATAGTGGGTTCACGATGGTTTGATTGTCGATGCTGTACGACGGTGCAATAGCCGCAATCGCCGGCGCAAAACCATTCGCGGTGTTACTCAATGAATTGAGTCCAGTCGTTTCGCTATCATGCGCGATAAAGCCGCCACAACGTTTGAGTTTGTTATGGATGACGCCAGATAAAGCTTGCATCATCGACTCGTTGATCTGAACTAAATGGACGCCTTCACTTTTTGCAAAACCGGCAGAGCCCGCATTGACCATACGGCTTTCTTTGATCACCAGTTTGGGTGAGATTTGTTTTAGCTCATTAAAAGCCGCATCACCGATGGTGATCCATACTTTTTTTTCAGCGCTAATTTCCGTGGTACTACCAGTAACGCTGGCTGAAGCGCTTAGGATTAAGCTTAGCATTACGCCAGATATTATTTTCTTTTGCATATGTCCCTCCCGGACTTTTTTGATATTGATTTGATGATGGTGATGAGCATGATTGTTTCGACTTAGAGAATGAGCGCTTCATTTCGCTGCACTGATTTGTGACGTATGAAGTGTCTATATCGATTCGATTTTTTGACAATCAGCAGCGAGTAGAACAGAGAAAGAGATTGACGGAAAGTTATCAGTTGTTTTTTTAGAAAAATCAAATAAGTGATTTTTGTCTTTAAACCAAACAAAATTTTGCAAAGGAATCATCTACCCATGAAATCGATACGCGACACTGATATACCTTGATTAATACGAAATTGAGTTGAAAAAAGTAAATGGTATTAATATTTTTTATGTGGTAATGATCACAATATAGTTCAACTCATCATTAAGAATGCATGGCGTAGCTTTTGTTTGACTCGATGCGTCCGATAGACTCAGTCTAGTTTTCATCCAACATTTTCTTTGAGTGGTATTAGCGCAAACGGATACTGACAAAATTAAATAGAAGCTGAAATCACGAGATTTTCTGTCTGTAAAGCAGCCGCTTTCGGTATCATGCTGCCGATAATCATCTTAGGAAATCTTTATGCAAGCGCACTTGGAATCTCAACAATTGTCGTCCCAAACTTCACCACATATCGCTTTAGTGACTAGCGCGGAATTACCCGATTTATTCGGCGGTGAACAATTATTACCGGCAGCATTAGGTGCTTTGGGGGCACAGGTATCGATTTGTATTTGGACCGATCCGCAAGTGCAGTGGCAATCCTTTGATGCGGTGATTATTCGTTGTCCTTGGGATTACCATGAAAAGCTGTCCGATTTTTTGACTTGGCTAGATCGCCTGCGTGCATTGAAGGTCAAGGTCGTGAATGATTTAGATACCCTTGCATGGAACCTGAATAAAAAATATTTGTTCGAGTTAAGCCAACAGCAGTTAGCTGTGATTCCTAGTTTGTGCGTCACGCCAGATCAACAAGACAGTCTTACAGAATTGATGGCGCGATTAGATAGTCCGCAGATCGTCGTCAAACCAGTTCAGTCTGCTGGAGCGTGGCGCACTTTGCGTGTCAATGCAGACAATCTATTAGAAGCCGAGCGTGATTTTTCGATCTGGCGACAACAGCAAGATTTTTTGGTGCAGCCATTCATGCCAGAGATTATGTCGGAAGGCGAATGGTCTTTGATTTTCTTTGATGGCGAGTTCAGCCATGCTTTGCTCAAGCGCGCTAAGGCGGGGGATTTCCGTGTGCAGTCAGATCACGGTGGTACGGTACATGCAGTTGAAGTATCGGCACAGATGCAAGCACAAGCACAAACGATTTTACATGCCTTAAAGCGAATGCCTTGTTATGCGCGAGTGGATGGCGTGTTGCGCGATGGTCAATTTATGTTGATGGAACTAGAGTTGTTAGAGCCAGAACTATTTTTAGAATTAGACCCGCAAGCGCCACAGCGTTTTGCGCAAGCGATTATGCGCGCATTGTCTGGGTCATAAACTTTACAATGCCAAGCCAAGTTCGCACAGTTTGCTCACAGTATTGATGTTACGTGCGGTGCCATTTTTCGCCGCAGGGATTAGCAATTTTGAAGTTGCCATCCCTGCACCGTAATAGACGTAAAGCGCACCATCACCACAAGCCAGCTCTTCATCTCGCTTATTTTTCACTGCATCGATGATTGCCGTGGTGATGGGTTCATCCAAAAATAGACAGACACTACGATTACCTTCTTTATCGGCAAATGGATTGTCGGCTAGTAGTTTTTGTAGCTGTTGGGGTGTTCGTATGAAAACCCCGACAAACTTACCCGCATAATCGGCGAGTGCTTTTTCTAGTAAGTCTTGGCAAGCCTTTGCACTTAGCTTGCTACTAAAAATCACATTGCCACTGGCAATATAAGTTTTTACCTGTTGAAACCCAAGCGCCTCACACATGCTAAGCAAATCTTTCATCGGCAATTTGCCAGTGCCGCCAACATTGACGGCGCGCAGTAAGGCGATATAGGTATTGCTTGGGCTTGGATTATTCATCTAAGGATCTCTGTAAAGCTTAAGCCATCGTTTTACGCGCTGGCAATAGTAACGACCGCAGCAAATAGCGACAGTGAAATCAGTGCAATAAATAGCAATGCAATGGTGCGCCATAGGGTTGCGAAGGTTCCTAAGCTATACGCATGCCGCAATTGTGCATACATATGTACCGGTGGAACGAAAGCAAATAACAATGCTGCAATCATATTGAACTCAAAGTAAGTCAGTACAGTGATCGTACTCATCAGAAAACACATGAAAGACAATGAGTAGAGCGCAAATACGGCATGATCAAACATGACAAATTTTCGATTGAACGCGAAGAGTAACCACAGGAATGGCAAGGTCAGCGGTACTAATAGGAAAGCCAATCCTGAAGCATTCTTCTTCATTTTATACAGCGTCAACTCTGGGTTACTTTTTGCATGGTCGATGAGGTCGGCGACATAGGGAATAGATGACGAATTTTGAATATCTATATCTGTCCCAATACCTTTTTTTGCCTTCTCATTAGCGACACTACTCGCGCTTGCCGTGGTATCAGATGATGTATTTGATGCTGTACCTGGGGACTGGTCGTCGCCATTTTTTATGGCTTTTAAAGCGTCCTCAATTTGTGAGTTTTCTTGTTCTTTAGCTTTATCCTTTTCGCCAGCCGCGATTTGTTTTTTTAAGTATTTCACTTCGCGCTCGGCGAGTTGAATACGCGGATTGATTTCCCATGGCTGTAATTTTTCGATAGGTAGAGTTGCCTTCAATGCGCTATCGTCTTTTGCTTGTTCACTCGCATTTTGAACAGAGCTTGATGCTGCATTTTCTTCAAGGCTTGCACTAGCATTAGTACTGACACTTGTCGTTGCTTCAGCAGCTACATTCTCTTTTCCTTGCCTCTTTAATTTGAGTTTCGCTTCTCTCAGTAATTTGAGATTGGCTTCGGCAATAGCTAACTCTTTATTGAGTGCTACCAGATCTTTTTTCTTCCCATCGCTTTCATTGAGTGCATCTTTTAACTTTCGAATTTCAAATTGCGCATCACTGATTTCAGATTGCAATTCGAATGCGTCCGCGCCATACGGACCTTGTTTTACTTGCTCTGCAAGTTGTTGGTTCAATTTCTCTTCTGCATTACTTAACTCTTTGACGATTTCTTCACGTGTGTTTGTGGCGTTCAGCAGCGCATTATTCGGCCCAGTCGTCGTGATTGAAAAAATGAAGAACATAAAGAAGATTAAGAACAAGAACAAGGCAAGTGGTGACACAAAAGATGTGCGTTTACCCTCGATGTATTGCTTGGTCAAATGTCCCGGTCTAAAAATTAAGGCTGGAATAGTACGCCATGCTTTCGTGTCAAAATGCAGAATGCCGTGCAAGGCTTCTTCCACCATATGCAATAAAGAACGATGAATGTGCGCAGATTGACCACAGGCATGACAAAACGCCCCCGTAAGTTCGGCGCCACAGTTGGCGCAAGTTTTATTTGCGTGATCATTTTGATCGCCGTGATCGTCCTTATGGCCGCTTGGCGATTTGCCGACTTCTTTACTTAGTTCATCGCTGACCATGATGGCTGTTAATGCTTCACCCGCACCGCTGAGTTCAATTCCCATGACTTACCTCAAATTGTTGAGTTAGAGATTGTGCCTTATTCAGCTTTGAGTCTCAAGAAAAGCATCGTTGATGATGAAAAAAAAAGCGAATCTGCGCAGAACGCTGACTCGCTTTTTTACTTGAATGCACTTTAGGTGATGCGCTGGGTAGAGTTTGTATTGATCAAGCTCTAGCGTCTTTCACTTTCTCGACGCGTCTTTGTAAGACAAAAATCGGCTGCGCCCATTCAGTGTCTTTCTTTTTCTTACTTGTAATCAGCGTTAATTCAGATGGGTCATAGACATCGGTGTTATGTGTCAATGGTGTCGTCATCAAGTATTGGGCGTCGGTATTTTTTAAGAACTCACCGACTAATTGAATATTACGAATATCCAAATGCGCAAACGGTTCATCAATGAAGACAAAGCCGCCGGAACCATCTTCTGATTTCAAGAGCCCGATCAAGAGAATCAAGGATTTCATCACCTGTTGGCCGCCCGATGCTTCACCATCGTTCATGCCGATAGGTCCTTTGCCATCAAATTTGAAACGCACGTGTAAGCCTGCTTGCGCCAGCATTACATCGTCATTTTCTAGTTTAACGGGATCGGTGTGTACTTCAATGCCCGCCAATTCGCCCAGTTGTTTGATGTTTTTACTATAGGTCTTAATTGTGTAACGTAATCGGTCCATGTACGCTGCACGTGCGTTGACGGTCGCTTCCATTGCCCGATTGTTTTGGTAGCGTCGCTCATCAGTTTCTGCTTGGCGGTTTTGCAGCAAATTATTCAGACGTGTGTATTGGTCAACCACCGTAGAGTCAGTCTCCCAGTCATCACGTGCCAAGTTATTGCCTAAACTACGCAAGCGCAATTCGACCTGATGGACGTTTTCATGCTCTGCCACCAGTTCTTTTCGATGTGAACTACGCTTCCAATTGAGTGGCAAGGTATGCCAAGTCTCGCGCATACTACGCAGCGTTTCAAACTGTGCTTTGCGTTCTTCAGCATGACGTTTTTCTGAAATACGTTGTTGTGATTCGGCGTCGGCAATTGCTGCCTTCGCTTGTTCCCACTTTAGGTGAGCAACAGTACGTTGTTCGGTGGCGGCTTTTAGTAGCGGTGCGATTTCACCAAGACGTGTGCCGACTTCGATGCGTTGTTGTTTGAGCGGCTGTGTATTGCGCGACGCTTCTTCAAACTCCGCGTGACGCGCGCTTAATTCTTTGGCGGCATCGACACCCGCTAGGCGCGCTTTGTAAGATGAAATTTCACCGGCTAATTTGCTGATTTTGATCGTCAGTTGATCTTCTTGTGATTGCAAACGTGGCAGTGCTTTTTGTAGAGCTTCTAGACGTTGGGTGCGACCCGCATTACCAAAGCGGTAGCGTGACACTTCCACGAACAAAGAACGACCACCACGACGCTCGAAGTGATATGCATCTGGCGTAATCCATTCTTGTGACTTCGGCAGTTTCATACCGATATCAATACTGTCGACTGTTTCTATACGTTCTAATTGTTCGATCAACCAAGCGGGTGCTTTGGCATTAAAACTGACGACG
Organism: Affinundibacterium macrobrachii; assembly: GCF_014652415.1. Lineage (GTDB taxonomy): Bacteria > Pseudomonadota > Gammaproteobacteria > Burkholderiales > Burkholderiaceae_D > Undibacterium > Undibacterium macrobrachii. The sequence goes on along the minus strand of NZ_BMYT01000003.1, from coordinate 442,113 downwards.
GATAATAAACTATCGTCTTTCACTACTGGCGCATTGATGCGATCAGGTACAATGAAATGGCTGTAGCGTTGCTTCTCGCCGATGCGATAGGCAGCGCTGGCATCACTAGGATTGTCGAGCAGAATGACCGAGGTATAACCGCGCAGCACGCCTTCCACCGCGCCTTGCCATTTGGCATCGGTGACTTCGACGATCTCTGGCAACATGCTGTGCGGGATATTCGCTTCATTCAAGGCACGGCGCATTTGTCGCACGTTCTCTGGGTCGGGCAAACTGGCTTTGCCTTGCAGGGCAGAGATGGTTTCCATATCCGCAGCAATCCGTTGACTCAAGGCATCGCGCTCTTGTTTTTGCTGCGCCAGTTCTTCTTCTTTCTTTTCTAACTCATCGGCGATATTCGCAATGTCGGCATCGGCTTCGGCGGCGAGTTTTTGCAAACGCGCTTTTTGTTCGAGCAAGCTTTCTTGTGGTTTAAGCTTGGCATTGACTTGTGCGAGTTTTTCACGCAGGCTCGATTCTTCGGCTTCTAAGGCGGCTTCTGCTTGTTGTGCTTCGCTATGATTTTTTGCTTGTTGTGCCAGTGCTTGACGACGCTCAGACAGCGCTTCGTCCTGCGCCTTTAAATGACGCTTGCTGGCGCGTAATGCCTGACTAGTCGCTGCTGCACGTTCCAAATCTTCGTGGTATTGCAAGGTTGGTAAAATCTCCTCCTGCAAGTCACGTTTTTCTTTGTTCAAACTTTCCCATTGATGGAAATTGGCGACCTTTAAACGCAAACCTTCTAGGTTAGTTTTAGCACCTTCGAGTTCGGTTTCAAAACGTTGTAGTTCAGATTCGGTATCGCGTTGATGGCGCTTCGCATCATCGTAGGCATCTAATACTTCTTTATCGCCAAATACTTGGAAAACCAGATCAAGCAATTGACGTGGTGCATATTCGCACAGCTTATCGGTTTCACCTTGTTCCAGTGCCAGCACTTTACCCATCGCCGATGATAAGCCTGCGTGCGACAAACGCTTGCGGTAGGTTTCTACACCCAGCCAATCGTTTGCTTCTTGAATCTCTTCAATTTCGATGCGACCGCTGCGCATCAGATATTGGCGTTTCCAATCGCCGCCATTTTTTTCGATTTTGCACAGTAGTGTCACTTCGTCTTCATACAGACCGGACATACGGAAAGGGCGGTTCGAAATTTGCGGACCGACTGCACTATTATCGACCACAGCGCGTATCCAAGCGGTTTGTTGACCAGAGTGACGTGCGTAGTGTTTGTAAGAACGTCCCATTGAACATTCCAAACCAAACAAGGTACGCAAGGCATCGAGTAGTGTGGTTTTGCCAGAACCATTTTGACCCGCAATTGTGATGATCTTAGCGTCTAGCGGGATATTCTTAATCCGTTGCCAGTAATCCCAATGAACCAGTTCGAGTGATTTGATATGAAACATGATGGCTTATTCTTTTTCTGTGATGTTAAGTGTAGCGTCGCTGGAATCTGATTCCGAGCTTGTGGCAGAAGTTTCCTGATTGCTTAGCTGAACAGTTTCAATTGGTTCATTCGGCTTTTCTTCGGTGCTCTCAGCTTGTTCAGCTTCGATCACCGCTGGCGTACGTGGCATAGGAATATGGAAGATATCAGACAGTGCGCCATTGATGATGCGATCTTTTAGCGCATCGGTATCCATCAATAAATCTAACAATGGGCCTTCCATAATCAGGTCGGATTTACGTTCAATAAATCCCAAACGCGCTAGTTGCCCCAGATTCATATCCATGCGTGTTTTCTTACCTAGTTTTTCGCCAAAATCCGCGAGCAAGGTACGGTAAGAAATACCGATTGAAGTATCTTCGGCGCGCGGTAAGGGTTTTTCTTTGCCGAACATATCGTTCTGATCTTCTTGCGCCATCTGATGCGCTTCTTGTCGTTCACGTTTCGGCAAAATAATTAATGACCACAACACGACTAGTAAGGCGACGCCATCACGCGCTAAACCAAAATTATTGTTCTGCCAGGTGTCTTTGGTGCCAAACACTTTCGACTCGCTATCACGGGTTAAGGCCAGCGTGACATAGTCAGCGTAGACATTATCAACAAACTTCATTCCGCAAGCTTTTAAGCGTGCATCGACATCCATCCGAAAATTCTCATCAGATAATGCGCGCTTAACTAATTTGTCTTCGCGACGTAAGGTCTGGTGTGCCAACAAGCGCGCGATTAGGATTTGTGCATCTTCGTTCATGGAAATTCTCTATCTAAAAAACAGTATTGGTAGCAGTGCAGAGTGCAGCGCTGTATTGCAGCCAAGCTCTGACAGGTGACACTACTACCATCAAGTAACTACGATTGATCTGCATTAACTTGGATTACTTGGCTCAATTGGCGGCTTTTCCAAAGGCACTAGGCTCGCTACAGAAATCGCTGCGACATGTGGATCAGAGACCTTTTGCATCTTATCTTTCGATGAAAATTCTAAAGGTAAGCGTGCCAAGGTCGCAGTCGCACCTTGTAACGAAGCCTCGTTCGCATCGCCAATCAAAGGCAGTAGTGATGCCCGATAAGAGGCGATCGCGAAGCTGGCAGGTAATAAGATCTCTTGCAATGGTTTTGGTTTCTTCGTTTCTGGGTCTAGCGTTTTGCCATCAATTTGGCTGAGCAAATCAAGCCAGTGGTCGAGTTCTAATAAGGCTTCGCTATTATCGTTGGCAATTGATGGTGCATCTTGGCCTGTAGGCAGCACACCAAGCACAGCCGATCCGCGATTGCTGAGTAGTTCGCTTTCTGCCACATCGATCATCTCTGATGGGGTAATGAAGTGTGGCGTGACGGGATGCGATAAAGCGCCGTCGGCAAGTGAGGCCAAGTCTTCGCGCTGTAACAACCACATTTTGATATCGGTCGTGGACAAACCTGATTGCCCAAGGTGTACGCGTTGCCGTTCGATTTGATTCAAAGCGCGTGAGAACATGCCTTGCATATTCAATAGCGCACTTTGGGCACGACCAATTGCTTGCGCGGCGCGATGCGTTGCCGAATCTGCGCGACTATCGTTGGTGATTGCGTGGATAATCTGCGAGCCTTTTTCCACCCAATCACAAGCGGTATGCCATTTCTGTTGTGCTGTGCGTAATTGAAACTCCGAGCCAGATGCAATCGCATCAGAGAATTCTTCTGTCAACTCGATCAAGCGACCGAGTAAATGATGTAACTGTTCGACCGAGACACCACCGACAGCTTGCGCTCCCGCTACTTGCGTCAACATATAGCTGACTTCGGAAGGATCTTCTTGTTGTTCCACTTGAACTAAAGATTCGATCGCCGCTAACACATTGCGTGCCATTGGTGCGATACGGTACACCGATTGGCTAGGGTCCCACACCAATAATCCGGTGCTACGCAAGCGGGTCAATACAGTTTCAAGCGCTTCTGGTTCCAAATAACCTAACTTGGCATTGATGTCAGCGCGGCTGAGCGAAGGCGAATCGACATCGGCCGTCAACTCGCGCAAAACCAGCAGGCGCATTAAAACACTGTTGATGCCACCGTGAAATAGCGCAGTGAAGGCTTGCAGCATAGGCTGCGCGCGCCGCAAAGGCGCGAGAGCAACAACATCATCGGGAGTTAAGCTGGATTTGAAGTAAGACTTGAGACTTAAATCGTTCTGATCGGATAAATCGTCTTCTATTCTTACTATGGATTCGTCATCAAAATTTTGCATGCCGCATTTTACCTTCTTGAGGGCGGCTTGAGTATTGGCAGAAAAATACTAAAAAACGATTGTTGTTTTGCGACGACTGGCAAGACTCAATGAGACAAATCCAAGCTAGATGCAGCTTCATCTGTTTTTGAATTGCTAACTTTTGACGAAAAAATACGCACCGATAAATGCAAATAAGTCAGCTAACAGACATTTGATTCCCCACATGAGCAAAAACCATAGAACAAAATGGTAAAAATTGAGTGAGTCAGTGGGGATATTTGCCAATTTAATTAAAAATTTAGAAATTAAATACGCTAAGAAGCCACTAAAAAAGACGGTCCATGACCAATTTTTGAACGTGAACATGGTGTTTCTTCCTTTCTTGTGAACCAAATTTTTGGATTAATGCTGGTTTTTTGGTTGATTGAATGCTTCGGCAACTATCGCCTTGTTTTCTAGTTCTCTTGGATCAATCTGTTTTGCTTGAACTGGCAAAACAAGGTCGAATATTTTCGTAACAAACTTCAACATGCCAAGCAATACGAAAAAGAAAACAAGGAAGTAAGTCCAGTTTAATGAAGCTTGATAAAATCCTGTCGTGCCTAGTAAGAAGGCGGAGAAGAATCCGGATAAACCATAAATGCCGACTTCTCGAACAAGGGTTTTGAATTTCATTGTGAGAACTCGTGGTGTGGTTGATAAGAATTTATGTGATTTGTATTAACTTATCATATCTATACATGATTCAAAATAAAAACTTCCAAATTGTGTGGAACTAGTCGGTCAGGGCAAGGTAGGTACGTCAGTGTTGCATCAGTCAACACAATTTGTGTCATAAGGAATAGTCATGAATGAACAAACGCAACAAACTCAGCAAATAGCCACCCTCGGTGGTGGTTGTTTTTGGTGTACCGAAGCCGTTTTCCAACAAATCCGTGGAATCCATACTGTGGAATCCGGTTATTGCGGAGGGCACGTGCACAACCCAAGTTACGAACAAATTTGCACCGGTACCACAGGACATGCGGAAGTGGTGCGTTTAGTGTTTGATCCGGACGTGATCACCTATGCAGAAATTCTCGAAATCTTTTTTACGATTCACGATCCCACTACGCTTAATCGCCAAGGCGCCGATCAAGGCACACAGTATCGTTCGGTGATTTATTATCATGACGATCAGCAGAAAAAAGTGGCGCAAGAAGTGATGCAAAACATGCGTCAGGTTTGGGACGACCCCATCGTTACCGAATTAAGTATGGCACCGCAGTTTTATTTGGCTGAGACTTACCATCAAAATTATTTCCGCCAACATCCACAACAGGGTTATTGCGCTTTTGTGGTGGCGCCGAAAGTAGCAAAGGCGCGCAAGTTATTTGTTAGTAAGTTGCACAACTGATTAACAAACCGGTCTTTAGGTTTTTGGCGAATTCTAAAAGTGCGGTATTTCACTGCTCATTATTGTGCGTAGAAATGAAAATTCTCTCGTTTTAAAGCATGTTATGTGAATTACTTGTTCCAAATATGAACCCCGCCATTGTGACCATGCTTTGCGTGAACTTTCATATCCACCAAAACCATTTTGTAATGTGGTGTTAGGTGGTGCCAAGTCCAAGTTCCAGCTCTTGAATTGGGATAAAGCATATCTGCGATTGCAAAATGTTGTGGTCGTGAAGCAGTTTTCAGTTTCACTTTCTTACCAGATGGCATGATCCCTTGCTCCTTATCCTTAAGATCATTGCTCATTTGTACTTCGGAGGCATCTTTGACAGGGTATTTCCACTTGATGCTGCTTGCCTTGATCTTATTCCCGGTTGCGTTGTTGTATGCATTGATAATCGTTGATGGATTTTTTTTGAAGTCAATATTGCCATCTCCATCCAAGTAATAGACAACGTTTTTATACTCAAAGCCGTTAGAATCACCGGTGTAGTCAGTGTTGTAACTATAAGTATTTGGTGTCCGCGCACGTTGAATAATCTCGGTCACGTTGTCGTTAAATCCAGGAGTAAGTCCTATAATTTGCTTAAATTGTGCTCTAGTTTTTACACCAGATAGCCACGCCATGAATCTTTCAGGCAACGAGGAAGGGATATCAATTCCCGCTTTTTTACAGTGATATGCAACTAATTGCATAAAAATATTGAATAGTAGTCCTGTTCCATATGGCGTCGTTGTCTGCAAAGATCGTTGGATGCCTTGATCTGAAAGTTCGTGCCAGTCAATTAATTGCTCTTCTGCGCCTGCATCATTTTCAGCACCATGATCTGACTCATCTGTTTCTGGCGAGCTCACAATAAACACGTCCTCTGTATCGTCTTCGATACTACTAAATAGTGGCTCGTTGATTTGCGTTGGTAAAGTGATTTCCTCGGGTGTCAGTTCTAATATAGTCACTAACTGAATGGAATCACCAACTTTCAAGACTTGAACTTTATATTTCCCACTGTCTAAAGAGTAACGAGCTGATATATAGCAGCGAAAACGATCCGTTGGGTAACGAGACACTTGAACTTCGGTACCTAGCCCTAAATCCTTAGAAACCATTCGTTGTAGTGTTTGAGAGGCATGTGCTTGAATTGCGTTGGTCTGATTAGTATTTGAAATTTGGGGTGTGTCTTTGCTCTGTAAAAGTGCCTTTGCTCCCATTACATCTGCTTCGCTTTCTAAACCCGCATCATCATTAATTGGGATACCAGATTTCATTTGTGTTGTTGGCATCACCCTATCTTGTGCCTGTTGCACGACATGCCATGCCTCATGCGGCAAGTGCTGTTCTTGGCCCGGCCCTAAATGAATCTCGTTTCCTTGCGCGTAAGCGTGGGCGTTGAGTTGGGCTGGTTTGTCGGAGTTGTAATGAACTTTGACATGATCCATGCTGATACCGGAGAGTGATTCGATTCCGCTCTTTAATTGACGAGGCAAACCAGAACCTGTCGCTGGGCTCAAGTTCGTCTCATCTGATTTTGCTTGTAGCGGTTCTTCATCGTTCACTTTTTGCACGGTAGCCAACATTGCTTGGACTGGCTCTTCCTCTTCGATGCGTTGGATTGTGGACTGTGTCATCAGGTTTTGCATCGCTTTGAGCTGTATTGCGCTTGCGCTAGTTTGGGTCATGTGCTGATAAGCTTGCAACTGATGGATTTGTGCGTTGCTTGGGTATGTCGCCTGATTATTGCTTAGCTGAGCGCCAGCATTTCGCTTTGGTGAATCGCTCTCACCTCGTTGCAATGATGCTTTTGTGCTCATACAGACCTCAAATAGTTAAAGTAAATCTGAAAGTGGCAAATCTTTAATTCAATAAAAATAGCAAGTTGTATGCCAAAATTGGTTTGATCTTTGTTATTCGTATATCGAAGCTTGTTTATGTGAGCATCGGTATTTGAACTTGACTAGCGGTACTTAGACTAATGGTGATTGATGTAATTGAATGTCAGATCATATGCAATAGGTCCGCAAATTACATGTAAATCGTTGACCAAACTAAACGGCGATGAGATTCACCTTAGTACCCCCGACACATCACCATAGGTTAAGATACTGTCTTTTCCCATTATTAAACTGAGTTCAGCATGATTATTGAAAAAGACAGCGCAGTGACCATTCGCCTTACGGTAGTTGACGGCAAAGGCAAAGTATTAGAAAGCGGTAAAACACCGGTCGCGTATTTGCACGGTTATGACAATCTCTTACCAAAAATTGAAGAAGCACTACAAGGTCAAGAAGTCGGTTTTAAATTGTCGATGAATTTGTCGCCAGAAGATGCCTTCGGTGTACGTGATGAAAGCTTGCTCAGAACGATTTCTAAAAAAGATTTCCCGCCTGGTATCAAGGTTGGCGGCATGATGGAAGGTTACAGCGAGACAGGTGAACAGATGGTGTACACCGTGCTGAAGATTAAAGGTGATCAAGTCATGTTAGATGGTAATCATCCGCTCGCTGGCAGCTCTCTAAAAGTGAATGTGCAAGTGTTAGATATTCGTGCCGCTACTGCAGAAGAAATCGCACATGGTCACGTACACGGCGAACACGGTCACCATCACTAATCTGTCAACACGGTCGTCGATCTAGTTTTAAGCAGATTTGCGACGATTCATTTTGTTAGGATTGACATCAAGCACCATAGATGATTTCTGTGGTGCTTTTTTATTTGGTCAATGCAACGCGCAAGCGTAGGCGATCGTGTTCGTGACACTAGACTTGATTAAATCAAAAATTCTCATGCATCGATACAACTGTGCTGAGTACTTTTTTGATATGGCGCAAGGTTTCGATATCCAATCACGTGAAGCTGACATTTTTTAACAATTCACTTTGGGGTTCTCAATATACTTCCGATCCAAGAAAGCCAGCTTTTTAGAAAAAAATTTTAAGAAGAAGTTTTGTTATTTCATATCGTATTTTTCTAAAGCTAGTGATCTATCACGTCCACAAGATTGATTACGAAGTAGAGAGCTTCAAATGCGTCAGAATTTACCGGTCACGCAAGTTGAGTATGTCTTGCACGAATCAGAAACCATCGTCTCTAAAACAGATTTGCACGGCAATATCACTTATGCGAATGACGACTTTATTCGTATCAGCGGCTACACAGAATCCGAGCTCATCGGTGCACCTCAAAATATACTGCGACACCCAGATATGCCAGCAGAAGCTTTTGCTGACTTATGGCACACAATTCAAGCTGGAAAATCCTGGACCGGTTTAGTAAAAAATCGCTGCAAAAATGGTGATTTTTATTGGGTCGAAGCGACCGCAGCGCCACTCATTAAAGACGCAAAAGTGGTGGGTTATACTTCGATTCGCGTGAAGCCTTCACGACAACAAATCAATGCCGCCGAAACCGCATATCGTGCCATTAAAGACGGTGATCATCGCTTGCAGATTCATGAAGGTGCAGCGATACCACGTCGTCGTTGGAGCCCATTGCAATGGCATGCACAGCTGTCTATTTCGACACGCTTATTAAGCTTCGTTGTGTTGATGGCTCTGCTTAATGCAGCGATTGCGTGGTCTAGCTATAGCGGTAGAGTGAGTGGCAGCAGTGATTTACTAGGATTCAGCTTGGCGATGTGCGGCATGGTGATGGCTATTACCTTTGGGCTTAATTGCTATCAATCGATTATCCCACCTTTGCAGCGAGCCGCCAGCGATATCGCCGTCATGAGTGCCGGTGATTTATCTGGAAAAATTCAATCGCATGGCGCAAATGAAATCGGTCAAATGACGCAATCCTTGCGGGTATTACAAACCAATATCAAATTATTGGTAGGACAAATCAAGCAAGCTACCGAACAAGTTAGTCAAGGCGCCAATGAAATCGCGATCGGCAATCACGATTTATCAGCACGTACGGAAACCCAAGCCAGTTCATTAGAAGAGACCGCATCATCGATCGAAGAACTCACTTCTACTGTAAAACAAAATGCCGATAACGCGCATAAGGCAACTGATATCGTGGTCGAAACCGCTGCCTTTGCAGATAAAGGGGGGCAAGTGGTGGCGAATGTCGTGCAGACGATGGGTTCGATTAAAGAGAGTTCAGCAAAAATTGCCGATATCATCGGAGTGATTGATGGCATCGCTTTTCAAACCAATATTCTCGCCTTAAATGCGGCAGTCGAAGCCGCCAGAGCCGGTGAGCAAGGTCGCGGCTTCGCAGTGGTAGCCTCAGAAGTCCGTGCGCTAGCGCAGCGCAGTGCAAATGCCGCGAAGGAAATCAAAACATTGATTAACGATTCGGTAGAAAAAGTCAGCTTGGGTAGCCAACAAGTTGATGAAGCAGGCAAAAACATGACGGAGATTGTCAATGATGTAAAACGCGCGGCCGAAGTCATGCGCGACATCACCATTGCAAGCCATGAACAAAGTGCGGGCATCGATCTGATCAATCAAGCGATGACGCAAATGGACGATATGACACAACAAAATGCCGCGTTGGTGGAACAAGCTGCGGCAGCAGCAGACAGCATGAAAATGCAAGCAATAGGCTTAAGTGAGTTGGTGAATACCTTTAAATTAATCAAAGGAAATCAAGTCGCCACGACACGAAGTTCAAGTATCCGCTTGCATGGTGTTAGTCCCGAACAAACGCTTGTTGTCGCGCGTAGCCAAGTAAAGCGGCTGGCGTAAAGGTTGATCTTAGTTGCAGAGTCGTTGCCGAGTCATTGCTAACTTATTGTTGACTCGTGTCGAGCTTGAGTCACGTCGACCTAATAAACGATGATGCAAAGCTAAGCAAGCGGATGATTCTGAGCGGTCGAAGCAACGTCCATTCTGATTAACTTGGCTACTTGTGTCCTAGCCAAACAATTTCTCTACAAGCTTTCACTCCCAAATTACGCAGCCTAGTCATCGAATTTGCCATTTGATCTGAATCAGATCGAATCGGTTTGCGTTTGTCTTTAAGATCGTGATTTTCATTCAGATTTCGAATGATCGTGTTTTCAAGATGCTTGGGGATGTGGGCATGATAGATAAATTTGCGACAGGGCAGTATTACGGTAGGAATGCATTTGATCGCCGTTTTTCGCGTATTGGATTGAGTCATTTACAGGCGACGGTGCCTGAGTACGATGTGAAAGAACATAGTCATGCTGGAGCGCATATCGTGTTGGCGACGCGCGGGCGCTATTTGACTTCGGCTTCGGGACCTCAACGCGAGGGACCAGTTTTAGTTTTTAATCCACCTGACGTGGTTCATCGTGATCGCTTTGCGGGTGATGGTGGTTGGTTCTTTGCGATTAGTTTTGATACGGATGAGTCGCGAGAACTCTATGAGCAAATCAAGCTGCCTGATTTCGCACTTCGCTATCATGATCCACAACTCATCAGAAAAGCATTTGGATTGCTCAAAGCCGCTTCTTCGCGTGACGCGCTCAAGCTTGATTTGGAAGCGCTTACTTTGAATGTGTTAAGTAGCATTAACACGAAAATTCCCTTGTCGATTAACGCGCCACCATGGTTGCAACGTGCGCAAGAAATGATCGCTGATTTATCGGATCAAGATTTGGGCATCGCTGATATTGCGGATGCGATTGGCGTGCATCGTGTCTACTTGGCACGCCAATATCTGCGTCATCTCGGCTGTACGCCAGGCGATGATTTACGTCGGCGTCGCGTCGAGCGTGCCACTCAGCTGATGATGACTAGCAATCAAACCTTGAGTGATATCGCGCTGAGTTGTGGATTCTGTGATCAAAGTCATTTAAATCGAGCATTCATGCAGCAGTGGGGATTGACACCGACCAGTTTCACCAAGCTCAGTGACCAAAAAGCTGGTTTCAAATATCCAAGACTGCATTGATTTCTTCGCTCAAGATTGAGCTTATTCAAACGAATAAATGAACGATTTAGCGAACTAGCGAATGGAGATTTGATATGAAACGACAACCTGCCTTTGGATTTGTGATCTGCGCGATGCTATGGAATAGCTATGCAATAGCGCATCCCCAAACTGATAAAAATGATTGGGTGAAAGCATCACCCGCAACGCAAAAATTAGATGCTGCAAAACTGGCGGCGATGGACGAAGCGATTAAGAAGGGAACATTTCAGCAGATAACGAGTGTCTTGATCGCTCGACACGGTCAACTCGTTTATGAGGCATATTATGATGACGCTGGTATAGAAGCGCTGCGTAATACCCGTTCTGCGACCAAGACGGTTACTGGAATGCTGGCAGGAGCAGCAATTGATCGCGGTCACATGAAACTCTCGACACCTATCCTTAGTCAATTAAAGCCAAAACAAGCATTAGAAAATCCAGATCCACGCAAGGCAAAAATTACGGTTGAAGATTTATTAACCATGAGTTCGATGATGGAATGTGATGATCAAAATCAGTTCTCTCGTGGCAATGAAGAGCGCATGTATCTGATTGAGGATTGGGTCAAGTTTTACCTCGATTTGCCGATCAAGGGCTTTCCTGCCTGGATTCCAAAACCTGCGGACTCTCCTTATGGTCGCTCGTTTAGTTATTGTACGGCTGGGTCCACCACCTTAGGCGCAGTAGTGCAAAGCGCGAGCAAAATGCCGTTACAGGATTTCGCAAAAAAAGCGCTGTTTGCGCCTTTGGGCATCACGAAAGCGGAGTGGCAATTTTCTCCTTTAGGCTTAGCACAAGGCGGTGGTGGCTTGGGCTTGCGTAGCCGTGATCTTTTGAAACTCGGACAGTTGCTCGCCAATGGCGGAACATGGCAGGGACAGCAAGTGTTGTCTGCGGCGTGGGTGAAGGCTTCAGTGTCACCGCAAGCGCAGGTTGATGAAGGGCGCAATTACGGCTATTTTCTATGGTTGTATCCGTACAGCGCAAAAGGCGTGAAGCATCATTCGTATCAAATGGCTGGCTCGGGTGGAAACAAAGTCGTAGTTTTTCCTGATCTTGATATGGTGGCGCTGGTGACGACGACCAATTTTGGCGTACGCAATCCGCATCAAATTACCGACAAACTGATTGCTGAGCATATTCTTGGCGCGCTGGAATAAGTAAAAATTAGAGTAAAAAATAAAGGAAGCCTTGGTCGCTTAGAGTGCAGCATTGACTCGTGGCAAATGAAATGACACTAACTCATTTGCCGCAAGCGTTTCTGTAAAAAACCACGAGCTGTCTGATCATTACATAGACCGATCGCTTGCTGGTAAGCGTGCTTTGCAGCATCGCGATTGCCACATCGCTCATGTAAATGTGCGCTGGCTGCCCAGTACGGTTGGTAGTGGTTTAGACGCTTTTTCAATTCTGCGTTGTTACTTAGTTGCTCTAATTGGGCGAGGGCGATTTGTGGCTCTAAGATTTCTGCCAGTGCCACGGCATGATTGATCGCCACTACAGGTGAATCGGTCAGTTGATAGAGCTGCGCATAAAGTTTGTTGATAGCGTGCCAGTCGGCTTTGCCTTGGTGTATGCGAACCGTGTGGGCGGATTGAATCGCTGCTTCAATTTGAAAACGTCCAGATCTTTGCATGCTACTGGCATGACGTAAATAATGTTCCGCTTGTTCGATTTTTTTGAGATCCCATAATTCACAATTTTGCTCTTGCAAAGGTACGTAATTGCCATCCACATCTTGCCGTGCTGCGCGACGTGATTCGGCATAAAGCATTAAGGCGAACAAACCAAAAACTTCAGGTTCTTGCGGTGCTAGTTCGCTTAATAGTTGCGTCAGCCAAAGTGCTTCTTCTGCCAGATTGCCGTGTTGAATATCTCCATCGCTGCTTTGCGACCATGCGGTGGTGTAGATGCTATAGATCGCATCGAGTACGGCATCCAACCCATCGCGAATTGCGCTTTGATCGGGAATGTTGAAACGTATGCCCGCCACACGGATTTTGTGTTTGGCTCGAACTAAGCGTTGCGCCATATTGCTGGGCGCAATTAAAAATGCTGATGCAATGCTGGCGGCATCAAAGCCCAATAGGGTTTGCAGCATCAGTGGTGCCCGTATGTTGCGATCGATTGCTGGATGCGTACATGCAAACATCAGTGCTAGCCTTTGGTCAGGTATTGCGAGCGGATCGCATTCGATGACAGCTTCGTCAAGCAGATAACTGAATTCTTCTTGATGCTGACGTTGGGTTTTTGCGCTACGTGCCTGATCGATTAATTGACGACGTGCGACAGTAAATAACCAAGCTTCGGGATTGCTTGGGGTGCCTTGCTCTGGCCAGTTTTTTAATGCAATTTCAAATGCTGTGGCAAGCGCGTCTTCTGCACTTGCCAGATCACCAGAGCGAACGGATAGCATCGCCAACAAACGACCATAACTACGCCGTACTAATGCTTCAATTAAGCGCGGATCGCGATGGTCATTTTGTTTTTGCATATGGTTTTACATCGGCCAAATTGGGCGTACCTCGATAGAACCAAGATGCGCGCTAGGGCAGCGTGCAGCCCAGCTGATCGCCGTATCAAGATCCGGTACGTCGATAATATAAAAACCGCCTAATTGTTCTTTGGTATCGGCATAAGGGCCGTCAAGTAACTGGGTTTTACCATCACGGATACTGACTGTGGTAGCAGTAGTAGATTCTCGTAGTCGCTCGCCGCCGACCAAGACGCCAGCTTCTATCATCGCGTTGGTGTAGGGACCATAGGCAGCGATGATTTCGCCCAGCGCATGTTGATCCATGGTTGCTTCGACAGCCTCGCTAGTGGCGATGAGTAGCATGTATTGCATGGTGTTCTCCTAAAAATAATCAAAAAATCAACCTAAGTAGGAAGCTGGCTTGCAATCGTCTTCCGGATCGAGATGTTTAAGCCTTGTGCGCGAATGCACTACATTAACCTTTGCCAGTTTCAAAACGATGACGTTTGAACTGAGTGTAAATCGACATGCATTTGTATTTTATGTCGAAAATAATTGTGAAAAGCCTCAGTTACTTTATTTAAAGAGACTTTCGTCGCTGTTTTTGTCACGAAAATTTGCTTGTATGCGTTCGGCAGGCGTGAACATAACTCTCTATAATCGGCGACATTGTGGCTTGGTTTAGCCCTTATTTGATTTCCTATTGCGATCCTTGAAAGTATTGAACAATTATGATGATCCGTTTAATTTATGCCAGCCGTGCAGTGAACTTGGGACCCGCCGACGTTAAAGATATTTTGGCTAGTTCACGCAAGAATAATCAGCAACTTGCCGTTACTGGCGCACTTAGTTTGTCGAACGGTATTTTCTTGCAATGTTTGGAAGGTGAACGCTCCGCAGTGAACGCGCTTTATCATCATATTTTGAAAGATAAGCGACATAACAAACCGGAAGTGTTGGTACTGGAGGAAATCACGCAACGCCAATTTACTGGTTGGAATATGGGCTTGATCGCCGCTACCACTGAGAATACCGCACTGTTCCTCAAATATTCTTCGACAGCAGAATTTGATCCGTTTCGTATGTCAGCCGCTGCATTGAAAGAGTTTTTCGCTGAGGTAATCAGTAGCGCACGTTGGTTGAGTTAATGCAGACTATAAAATAACCTTAAAAAACTAGCGCGTGTCGCTAGTTTTTTTGTTTTTGGCGGTTTTATTCAAGACAGCAATCGTGTTCGACTTTATGATGAGACTGCTTAACCACTGAAAACATTTCTTATTTTATGAACGGAGTAATGATGCAATTTGCCTACACGATTCTTTATGTGAATGATGTCAAACAAAGCTTGGCGTTTTATGAGAAGGCTTTTGGTATGCAAACCAGATTTCTGCACGAGAGTGGTGATTATGGCGAATTGGAAACTGGCGGCACAGCACTCGCGTTTTCGTCACGCGCTTTGATGCGCCAATTGGGAAAAGAAGTCAGTAACTCTGATCCGCATCATCCTAGTTTTGAGATTGCCCTAGTGAGTGAAGACGTTGCGGCAGCGGTGCGCACTGCAGTTGATGCTGGCGCTACGCTGATGCAAGCGCCAAAAGAAATGCCTTGGGGCCAAACGATTGCTTATGTCGCAGATTGTGACGGTGTCTTGGTAGAAATTTGTACCTCGATGCAGGCCTAGGCATAACCATCTGCCATGATTAATTTTTGGTAGATGGGCGAGCGCAGCATGGTGCTTGGACTGCATCCAAACCAACGTTGGAACTCGCGACATAAATGTGCTTGATCGGCATAGGCGAAATCGGCAGCGAGTTCCGCCAAATTAATGCGATGACCCTTATCGTTATTCAACCTCATGCGCGCTAGCAAGGCTTGTGCAGCTTGTCTGGCGCGCGCCAGATTTCTCCAATAAGTTGGTGAACGCCCAGTTTTCTGGATCAGCCATCGTTGCAAACTACGTTCGGATACACCTAGTTCACGTGCGGAGTGCGGCACGCTTTGACGCGTTTTCAGGCTAGCTAAAGCATCTCCAATTTGGGTGTCAAGGTCGAACAAGTCATCCAATACTTGCAAGATTTGTGCTGTATGGTGTTGTGGATCTATTGGGAATTGCGTTGTTAACTCATTGAGGCGCTCTGTCAATTTTGTTGACCTTGCATGCGCTTGATTGAAACTCGCTGCTGGATGCAGCCGCCATCCATAGTAGCGATCACCTCTATCACTCTCAACATAACGCGCGCTGTCGTCGAGTGGGCTCAGCATGTGTAAAGAAAAGCCTTGAGGATTCGATCGAATAATAAAATCGCGGCAGCCATCTGGCAGCACCAGCATACGTGTTGCCGTATCAGTGGTGTGCTGCCATGCACTTAACACCGTATTTGGTAATCGCTGAGAGTCATCGCAGTTGGGCATAGCTAAGAATAATTTGGTGTGTCTGTAAATGTAGAAATTGTATCGATCTAGGTTGTGTAATACGAGCACTTAAGATATTGTCTTGCAACATAGATTAATTTGCATTTTTTATCGATACAAAGTTGGGGTAGCTATGCTCAAAAGAATTATTTTACGGAGTTTGTTAGGAATCATCTTCGTCGTAACCAGTATCGTTCTGATATTTGTTGTCGCCAACTGGCAAGATCAAGCTTTGCGACCAGAAGTGCAGGCAAGCTTAGATTGGAAAGCACCTCAACATATCGAAGATGATAACGGCTATTTGATTTTACTTGGGATCAATGCGAAGAATGGGTTTGATCCTTTGTCGGTGGGCAAGCGTAAATTAGAGTTAGATTTAATTCGATACGAACGTCAGCCTAATTCAAGCGAATATGAATCAGAAGAAGAGTCGTTTAAAAAGTCAGACGACGAAGTTTGTGAATATGCAAAGACGATGAATTGCGTGGACTTTTATATTTCGCGTTCGCTTGAGCGAGAGCAGGAAATCATTGAGTCTCGGCGTGTTTTGAGTGAACACTTAAACCTGATTTTGACAAGTAAAGACTTTACTGAAATTGCCCCCCCGTTTATTGCAGCAAGTATTCCGCCATATTCGGCACTGGTTCATGCTATGGAAATTGAACGTATGCGCGCAATTCGTTTAATTGCAAACGGGCAGAGCGAGCAAGGGATGGCCGCATTGATGAAAATTGCTGCTTTCTCTCAGCGTTGGTTAGAGAATTCCACTTTCTTAATTTCACACATGATTGCGTTGTCAGCGGTACAGCGCGATCTTCGTATCATCGATGAGTTGTTACAACGTTTTCCAAATTTAAATAATCAATATGCTGCAATCAAAACTTGGCTAGAAGGCTTTTCTGAAAAGAAAATGAGCATTGGTCGAGCCCTCAATTTTGAATCAAGAATTAGCCTGCGAATAATGCATGACTTACGCCTAGAATCAGGCGATCCGCAAAATTCTTGGTTGCAAGGCTTTTTGTTTAATTTGTTGAATAGACCAAATGCAGGCTTAAATTTGGCTTATGACTGGCAGCAAATTTGGTCTGCTTTGGCAAATCAATCTGGTCGAGATTATCTTTTGAAAAAGAATGAAGTTAAGGCTAAGCAAGAAGCATTGCTTGGTTTTGGCTTCTCTAATATTTACTTGCGCGATCCTGTCACCAAAGTTCTGTTGGATGTTAGTACTCCTGGATACGAGGCCTATATCGAGAAGCATATTGATACTTTTGCCCAGATCCATCTGTTCGCTACCAAGATGGAATTGTTAGTGGGTAAAGTGCCATTATCTGCAATCCCACAAGCTGTGCAAGATCTCGCCAAACGGTATCCGAATCCTTATGACGGCAAGCCAGTTGGATGGGATGCGAAAAAGAATCAATTGTTCATCCAGCTATTCCAAGAATCAAATCAGCGATATCAAAAATCGAAAGATTTGCGACTTGATGTATCGAGTAGTTCGGCTGTTGAAACTTAACATTGCTCCTTCAATTTTTATCGATTGATAGATAAATTGATTGAGGTTCACAGCATAAACAGTTGAATAAAAAAGCGAGATAAGAATGAATCCTTATCTCGCTTTTATTTTTCAATTTCTATTTTTCTTTTGTAGAGTCTTATTATTTACATCTTTATTTCTCTACCGACTTCTCTTTCTTTTCATCCTTCTCATCCTTTTTCAGCGGCGTATTGAAATCAATCATCATATTGCCAGTAGGTTGATTCATCTTGAATAATTCCAAACGAGATTTGGTGATTTTACGTGGCCAAGAATTATTGTTGAGATCGATATCTGCTGTTTCCAAGTAAGGATCTTGCGTGAGGCCGACCATTGGTTCATCCGTAACAAGGAGCTTAGTCAGCTTCTTGGAGTTATAGCGCCAAACTTCGGCAGGAATGCGTTCGATGACTTTTTTACCGCTCTTGAGTTCGATTTCTAAAATCAAGGGCATCACCAAACCACCAACGTTGGAGAAGTCCACCAGATAGTAGTACTTGCCCGATTTGAGCATGGCTTTCTCTTCATCATCGAGGCTCTTCATTAAATCATTGTAGTTATTCCGATCTTTATTCGTGACAGTGAAATCATCATGTTCGTTATAAAAATCTTTTAAGCCTGGTTGCGTATCGATGCGACGTGCTGGCAAAGATTTATTTCTTTGCGCAGCTAAAGAAATAGGTTCTTCATTTTTTTGTGCACGACGCCAGGCTTTTTCGATTTCTGGATCTTTGCTAGAAACTTGGTATTGCACGATACCATCGACGCTGATATCAACTGGATCGGTCGTGTAGAACCAGCCACGCCAGAACCAATCTAAGTCGGTGCCCGAAGCGTCTTCCATGGTGCGGAAAAAATCTGCTGGCGTTGGGCGTTTAAACTTCCAGCGACGCGCATATTCTTTAAAGGCAAAATCAAATAATTCGCGACCTAAAATCGTTTCACGCAAGATGTGCAAGCCAGCCGTTGGTTTGGCGTAAGCATTGTTGCCAAATTGCAGAACCGATTCTGAATTGGTCATGATCGGCGTTTGATTTTTACTGCGCATATAGTCGACGATGCCGCGTGGTTCACTCGGGAATAAATCTTGATAATTTTCTTCCCAAGCTCGTTCTGCCAAGGTCTGCAAGAAAGAATTTAAACCTTCATCCATCCAAGTCCATTGACGCTCATCCGAGTTCACAATCATCGGGAAATAATTGTGACCAACTTCGTGAATGATCACACTGATCATCGAATATTTTGTTTGCTTGGAGTAGGTCAATTCACCAGTTTTTTTATCTTTGGTTGGGCGACCGCCATTAAACGCGATCATTGGATATTCCATCCCGCCTTGCGGACCATTGACCGATTGCGCAACTGGGTAAGGATATTCGAGACTGTATTTATTGTATTGCTCTATCGTGTGAATCACTGCTTGCGTGGAATACTGACCCCATAAAGGATTGGCTTCTTTCGGGTAGAAAGACATGGCTAAACCATTGCTGTTTCCAGTTTTATAGCCTTGTGCATCCCAGATAAATTTGCGCGAAGATGCCCAAGCAAAATCACGTACATTTTTCGCTTTGAAATGCCAAGTCTTTTGTGATGTCGCACGTGACTTCTCGGCTTTTTCTGCTTCTGCTTGCGTCACGATCAAAACTGGTTTTGACGCGTTACGTGCTTGCGCTAAACGCTCACGTTGAATCGCACTGAGTACAGCATCTGGATTGCTTAATTCACCTGTCGCAGAAACCACATGGTCACCCGGCAAGGTGATTTGCACATCGAAGTCGCCGAATTCTAAGGTGAATTCACCTGAGCCCAAAAACTGTTTGTGCTGCCAGCCATAAACATCGTAATAAGCGGCCATGCGCGGATACCAGTGAGCAATTTCAAAGATATCGTTTTTGTCTTCTTTGAAGTGTTCATAGCCAGTACGTGCCCACAACACCATGCCATCATTGATATTGTGTTTCCAGTCCAAACTAAAGGTAAATTTTTCACCTGGTTTTAAGCTTTGCGGCAAGTCGATACGCATCATGGTGCGATTGATAACGTATTTCAAAGCCTGACCATTCGCTGCTTTAACCGTGCCAATTTTAAAACCACCATCAAACTTTTCTTTTTCGTTCAATGTGTGCATGGCAGTAAAACTCATCGCGTTCGGATTTTTCCATGCATCGCGTGAAGGGTAGGTCGCTGTCGTGTTGGCGTCAGAATCAGGCTTGAAAATATTTTGGTCGAGTTGCAACCACAAATAATTCAAAGTATCTGGCGAGTTATTGTGATAGGTGATGGTTTCTGAGCCAGTAATACTGCGCTTGTCTTCATCCAAGCTAGCGCGAATCACGTAATCAGCGCGTTGCTGCCAATACGCATGCCCGGGAGCGCCAGAAGCAGCGCGGATGGAGGTTGGGGTTGGTAATAGATCTTCCAGTTGTCTAAATTTGTCTTCAGACTGCTGGGCAGAAACCATCACCGGAACACTCATGCAAAGCAGCATAAGCCAGGAGGAAATACGCATGATAGAAACTCCAGAAAACGATTGATGTAGTGGTTTGGTCGTGATTCTCGCGAAAACCTACTGGCTTCCTTATCAAAAAATCAGATCAGGGCTTGCAGAAACTTGGACGCAATTTGCGCGTTTAAGTTCTGACGCAGACTGAAGAATCGTCCAGACCGTGCTTGCTTGTCAATTATTGTGGCAGCGATTGTTGTTTGTGGCTGTAGTGTATTGCCGAGTTAGCTACCCAATTGGGCGTTCTTAAGCGTACTTAATTGCTGCCAAGCGGCCAATTTCAACGCATAAGACATGGTGTGGGCTGGGCTACTAGAAGGTAAGCTGAGTAGTCGATATGATGCGCCGTGTTCTTGCAAAATCTTGCTACCCAATTTGTAAGCAGTGGCCCCATTAAACGCAATCGTGTGTAAATTCGGTAATGTGTTCACCAGGCTGATTAGATCGTTATCGCTATGATTGCGGATTTGGCTATCTAAACTCCCGCGTCGATGAGCGTGCGCAATCACATCCCATAAACCAATTTGATGCATTAACAAAGTTTGTAAGCGTGTTGGGTAATCGAGATTGACCAGATCGGTTTGTACAACATCCGATAGCAAATGCCAAAATCGATTTTGCGGATGTGCATAGTATTGTTGTTGCGCGAGCGATGCATCGCCAGGCAAGCTACCTAAAATCAAAATGCGCGTATGCAGATCGACGACGGGCGCAAAGCTACGCTTCGCGAGCGATTGCTGTGGAGTTGGTTGTGAAGGCATTGTCGTTAATGAGAACAGTCGTGAGAAGAGTTGACCCCGATAATCTTTACGCGCATTTTAACTGGCTTCGTACTCGTGTCGATGTTGTAGTCGAAATCCAACCATGTGCTGCTTGTTCAATGCTGGCGCTATAGTGCTTATACCAAATTGCTTCCTTGACGCGATCCTGAAGCTTGGTAGAATGTAAAGAGATCACGATGTCGGTTTTCATCGAAAAAATAATACTAATTCAGTGCCCAGTGCATCTGTGAAGAGCCTTACTACAAAAGGGTTTTAAGAATGTTTTTAAAAATATTTATGCGAACTGTGTCAGTTTTATTCGACGAACTGTCGCAGAAAACACGTTAGCACCATGAACCATACCGACATTGAGGTCTATATCAAAGATGGAGAAATACAACCCATCCTACAAATTTTGGTAGACCATTTTGGTGTATTTAGTTTTGACTCTAAACTGGGTGACGGCATTAGTTTGTATGTGACTGAGAATATTAAACTTATCTTTACTGAGAAAGTTGAAGATGATTTTTTAAGCGTTTTGCTTAAAAATGCTGATGATTGGAAATCAAGTGCTGAGTTTGCTAGATTTTTATCTGGACGTATCGTTAATCTGATTCGATGCGATCCTGGCATAGATTTCCCAAATGTGAATCCATACTCTGAAGTTTTTCTTGAGGTAGAAAATGGGAAAGAAACACTCATTGATTGGTGCTAACAGGATGGTCGATCGGGCTGGCCGTGATGTGGTTCAGTATTTATTAATCGTGTGCGCGGCCATCCGCTCACCGTTGCGTTATGCCTCAATCTAAAAGCGAAACCCTGTTCATCGACCAAGTGTATCTTGCATTTAAGGATGCTCGTAAACCATCGGTCGATGAAATTACACTGCACAGGTGCGTTGAGTGCGATGATATCCGCGACACGTTTGAGGCTTATTCGGTTCGCAATGTTCCAGATGGGAAGGTAGAATGGTTGGCTCGTTCTCTTTGCTTTTTGAGCCCGATAGCGCTACGCTATTTCTTACCAAGGTGTATTGAGTTTGATATTGCCAATCCAAATTCGTGGGTCGGTGACAGCATTATCGTTTTCCTTAGCTCACAAAACGTTAGTGATGCAAACTGGGTCGAACGACACAATGAATTCTCTCTGAATGAAAGAAAAATCGTCGCGGAGTACCTCGAACTTTTGCAAGTTCGTAATGACGCGAACATTGATGATGAAGAATTGATCATGGCATTAAA
The DNA here is from genome assembly GCF_014652415.1 of Affinundibacterium macrobrachii. Classification (GTDB taxonomy): domain Bacteria; phylum Pseudomonadota; class Gammaproteobacteria; order Burkholderiales; family Burkholderiaceae_D; genus Undibacterium; species Undibacterium macrobrachii. Next base: position 420,164 of record NZ_BMYT01000003.1, on the reverse strand, counting down.
TATTTGGGAAGGTAAGGCATAACATGACGCTCGACACGGAAGTTGCGCAAATTGTCATTTCGAAGGTCGGCATTTTTTCAACCAATTGCTATTCGGTTTTTGTGCAACATGCGCAGTTACGTTCAGCTCAGCGTTAGATCCTTATGCACAAAGAAGAGAAATCATGGATTGCTCGGCCATATGAGTCGTGGCGCAAAGGATCGAAGTCGGCGAAAGGACGTACAGAGAAAGAAATTCTATTTCAAAGTCGTCAACGAAGATGGCTCATTGTTGGCTCAACAATAATGGCCATATCAATGTTCTCCATGGTATGGACTATTCTTTCTGATGTGGTTCTTTGGGATAGAGAGAGCATAGGAAACGTCGGTATTGGGATGTTCGTTCTCTTTTTGGTTGGATTTTCATTGGGATTCCTCATACTTGTAAAGCGACCTTATGGGGCATTTTATAAGCTACTAATATTTGCAAATATAGTGGGAGGCGTCGGTGCAATAGGATTGATTCTGTTGCCCGTATTCGTATACGCAAATTACATTCTAGATTTTTCAGAGCCTGAAGTTTTTCCCGTTATTGTGTCCGACATAAAAGTGGTCGGAAATGTTGGGAAGAGAAGTCGTAGATTTACTTTCGTAATGAGTCAGGCACCTTTTGAAACTCGGACACTAAGTGATCAAAACCAACCGCGATACAACCATTTAATGGTCGGTGAAGCTGCTTTGTTGGTGAGCGGAAGAGGATTTTTCGGATTTCGATATGTACGCGAAGTCCGATCTAACAAATTGGTCGATCGGACTGGCCGTGACTCGGCTAATTACTTTTTACATCCGTGGGCGGCCATCCTCTCACGATTGTGTTATGCGTCAAACCGAAATGAAATTAGCTGACTACACTTCTGATAATTATTACTTCGACTTCGATCTAAACTCGGGTAAATACGCCCGGTTGAAATTGTCGTCTGCTCGTAAAGATTTCGGCAATTTCTCGGGAATGGGACAAATTCTCCGTTCACCTCGAGCAGGAAAAGTTCTCGTTGCAAGTTATGCTTATGATGACGATGCGTGGATCGCCATCGGCAATGAAAAATGGAAACTTTTCGATCAATGTTATGTGATCAAGCATGAGGAAACTTTGGCCGGTTTTATTTGTGTGCTGTCTATTCTTAAAGACGATCAATGCGTTAAGAAATTCACCTACTTTCGACGTGACTGGATGATGTTGTTTGATCCAACGTACGACCACATGGATTTTTGGCTTGCAAATCTTCCCGTAAATTTCGTACATTCTGAATCAATATCAATTCAGAAGCAGCGAGAAGATTTTATTCGCACATGGACAAAAAATGCACATAACTAAGCGGTCGAACGGAGTTGTCATCATGTATTTCGTATTTGTGAACTTGGTGACGGCTCCCCGTTCACCTCAACGTTAAACATCATCGAATTATGGAATCAGTAGAGATCAGTCTAAAAAAAGGTAAGCTCACATTCCTGTGGTTGGCAATGATGGGAGGCCTAATCTTTATGGGTTGGTGGTTCATCACTTCTGGACAAGAAGCGAATGTATTGGTCTTGCGTTTGTTTCACGTTGCAATGGGCGTCTTGCTACTTCTTATTGCTGCAACTCTTTTGCCTTTCGGTCTGAGATTAGCGATTAAGACCCCCGGGTTAATTATCGACAAGCATGGTCTCACTGATCATTCGGCGACATGGCAGAATGGCTTTTTGGCTTGGTCCGACATAAAGGCAATAGAAGTTGCGCAACCAGAACAAACGGCCATGATGTTTATTGTTCTTTTTGATCCCGAGAAATACCTTCAATCCAGAACAAAAATTCGGCGGTTTTTTGCCAGAACGGGAAATAGGTTTGGATATCCGAGTCCTTTTGGAATCGTAGTCGGTAATCTGAATATCGAATTTGCCGAGTTGGTAAAGGTGGTTGAACAGTATTGGGGCGATTATCATCAACGTTCAAATGTCGCAAGAAATTCAACAGAAGAGGTGCATGTCTAATTCTTGGTTTGTTCATGATAGGCAAATACTTACAACTAAATGCTAATGCAGTGAGAGTCTATACGCCAACATAGCGCTCTATGGGAAGCTGCACTTGCCGGCGTTTCAATATTCGGCACTTTTTCAATCATCTGCTCATCGATTTCTGTGCGTCGCGCGCAGTTCCGATCAGCTCTGCGTTGATGCGGTATTCTGAATCCTTTACTAGCAAACTCCCAAACAATGTAGCCGCACTTCACGAAGCTGCACGTCAATTCCCCAACCCAAAAAAATCAAACCAAGCTCAATGTCCCACAGCAGATTTTTTATCTAAATGAATTCCCTGCTTAGCCAAAATACCAGGTACTAGCAAAGCATAGAGGGCAAGGTAAGCAAAGCAAACAACACCTACAAGGTAACTCATTTGTATGCCAATTTTCTCGGATACCATGCCTTGTATCCAACTCACTATGCCGCCGCCCATAATCATCATGATTAGGTAGTTGCTGCCTTGGCCTGTATGTTTGCCCAAGCCACTGATCGCCAAGGTAAAAATGCAGGGCCATAAGGTGCTGCAAAACAATCCTATGCTGGTGAAGGCATAAACGCTTAGCATGCCGCTGGTGCTCATTCCCAACACTAAGCCTGAGATACCGAGTAATGAAAAAATCAGTAGCATTTTGGCGGGATTGCCTTGGCTGGCGATATCGGCGGCAATTAAAACTAGCACGACTGCGCCGTACACATAGAAGTGGCTCAAATCATGTTGTGCGATGGCATTGACTAGCAAAAATACGCTGAATGCAGCATACGGCACCAGGAACTTGGCGATCTTGGCAGCACCTGCCTGCAAATTAAATGCTTCAACGCCGCCGGTCCAACGTCCTATCATCAAGCTCGCCCAGTACAAAGAGATGAACGGCGCGATGTCTTTGGTTTGATAGCCCTGCGTGGTTTCCATATAGCCGGGCAGATTGCTGGCAGTGGATACTTCAACGCCCACATAAACAAAGATGGCAGCCATGCCCATCAATAGCTGAGGGAACTGCAATGCAGAAGTTTGCGAGCTCTCTTGTTCGAGATTGATGACTGTTGGGTTTGGGTGATTGGGTATCGATGAAAATTTGAGAAAGATGGCGACCAGTACAAACGCAGCGCCTAGCACCAGATAAGGGATTTTGACACTCTCGATACTCATTTCGTTGTTACCAGAAGGTGCACCAAAAATCGCAAACGCGATAATCAAAGGCCCTATCGTTGTACCAAAATTATTGACGCCACCCGCAAGCGTTAAACGTTGTGAAGCAGTGTTAGCCGTGCCCAGTGAAATGGCTAAAGGGTTGGCGGTGGTTTGTAGCAGTGAGAAGCCTAGACCAACGATAAATAATCCCGACAGCATTAAATCAAAAGACGCCAAATTGGCAGCGGGGTAAAACAATAAAGTGCCGAACGCAGAAATGCACAAACCAGTCACCAAACTATTCTTGTAACCGATGCGTTTTGTCACATCTTCTTTGATGAGTTTTGAGACCAATAAATACAGTACTGATCCAACTGTGTATGCCACATAAAACGACAAAGAGACAAATTGACTTTGGGTTTGCGTTAATTGAAAAGCGTGTTTAAAAACTGGAATCAGAATGTCATTGCCCGCTGCAACAAAGCCCCAAAAAAAGAACACCGATACCAAAGGAATAAATTGTCCCCAATGTGTTTGCGACTGCGCTGGTTCTTGTTTCATTTGTCTCATTCTGATGTAGGTAAATTGCTATCTGATATGCAAATTCACTTCACTGCCGCAACAGTGAGCGTGGTTTTCGCAATCGATTGCATCGCTTGAAATAAAGCCTAGATGGTATACCTTCAGTTTGACAAATGCATGCGTAATTGATTGATTTTTATGAGAATTATTGTTTGTTGCTGCTGCTCTTGTCGCATGCTTATTTTTTTACTCGTCAGTTCTGGTAGCGAAATTGACAGAGTTTTGTTGGTCTGTTGGTGTGCAGAATTTGTAAAACTTCGTTAAACCAGAAAAGATGATGCACGGCAACATTTTTTCCCTGTTAGCATGTGCACTAATCTCAATGATTAATGATTTTAATAGCCTAAGAGCGAGTTACGGATACCGGTTTCAACACCAAGAAAACGTAATTAAGTTAGTGGCTAGATGGATAGTTATTCGACACTTATGGGATTAGCTAGTCCTAAATTTAAGGAAACGTTGTAAAAAATTGCCAAAATAGTTTTTGTCTGGAAATAACTTTGACGAATTTCTGAATGTTGCTAGTATGAATTCAACACCGTTGTAAAAATGGGATTCTGGTGTGTGAATCTGCTGATGCATCTGAGTTTGAAGATTTTTTGCTGTTTATTTCTATGCTGTTTTTGTCTCTGTCCCAACGAAGTTCGATCCAAGACTTACTCCATTTAGTTACAAAAATAAAGGAAAGCAATATGAAATCGCAATACATTTATCCTCTAGTTTTAGCAAGTATCGCCAGTTTTACGGCTGTGCCAGTGGCGCAGGCTGATGAGTTCAGCGATTGGTTGAAAATTGATGGGTTCGGCACGATAGGTACTTACAAAGGTAGCAGTGATGTTGCAGGTGTTCGCACTGATCAGCGTCAGCGTGTCGTTTCATTCAAAGATTGGCGTTTTGATGGTGATAGCCAAGCGTCGATTCAAGCAACTTTGAATCCGCACGGTAAGCTGAAAGCGGTTGTGCAATTGATCTCCAAAAAGGACATCAATAACAGTAATAAGCCGACTGTCGAGTGGGCTTATGTGTCCTATCCGATTACTTCAGAAATCGACGTTAAACTTGGACGCACGGTCGCGCCAATTTTTATTATGTCGGATTATCGTAATTTGAATTACGCGCAAACCATGGCGCGCCCACAATCCGAAATCTACCAAGTTAATCCAATTACTTATCAAGATGGTGCAACTGCGCGCTGGGATAAAAAAGTTGGCGATGGTATGTTGCAAGCTGAGGGTTTCTTCGGTAAGACCAATGTCAGTGTTGCCGGTGGTGACGTCGATTTGAGTCGTGTTAAAGGCGTTTCTTTGAAATGGGCGCAAGACTCTTGGAGCGTGCGTGCGGGTTACTCTTGGTATGACGCTTCGGTCAATGCACCAACTGTAGAAGCGAATATTAAAGCACTGGTTTCTCTACCTGCAGTGGTATGTACCAATTGCGCTTCTGTGATTGCATCGCAAGCGAGTCGTTCTAACATTGAAGCAAAAATTGCGACGGTGGGAGCAACATTTGACAATGGTGAATGGATAGGTCAAGCCGAGTGGTCTAAACGAGATACCAATAGTGTAGTAATTGGCTCAGTATCTGGTTGGAATGTGATGGCGGGATATCGTTATGGTGACTTCACTCCGTATGCTGGCTTAAGCAACTTTAAAGTTGATGCAACTAAAACTGCTTTGGCACCGGGTGTCGCTGCTCCAGCTGCATTAAGAGCGCAGCTAAATTACCTCAATCAATCTTACATGGGTACTGGCGATCCTTCACGTGATGCAGTAACACTTGGTGTACGCTGGGACTTTGCTAAAAACCTCGCATTAAAAGCGCAATATGAACGCATGAAAATGAAGAATCCTGCAGTCGGTGCGTCATCTGGTTTCCAAAGTTATGAGACTTCATTGTTAGGCAAACCAAATGGTTTCGATGGCAAGGTGTCGATGTTTACCGTTAATCTTGATTTCGTATTTTAAGCGAGGCCCAACATGAAATTATTCTCTAAGACATTAGTTGGTCTGGCAATTTTCGCTGGTACGCAGCTCGCCTACGCTGAACACGTGATCGTGGTTTCTGCAAAAAGTGCGGTTGCGACTTTAAGCAAAGATCAGATCGCCGATATTTATTTAGGCAACAGCAAAGAGTTCCCAGGTGGTGGACAAGCATTGCCTTTGTTGATTTCTTCAGGTGCTGTGCGTACTGAATTCTTTGAAAAAGTATTGGGTAAAAATGAAGCACAAGCCAAAGCAATTTGGTCGCGTTTGGTTTTTAGTGGCAAGGGAAGTGCACCGCGAGAAGTCGGTGATTCAGCTGAGATACTTAAACTAATCGCTGCAAATCCAAACTGTATCGGTATCATGGAAAAAAGTGCGGTGAATGCGAGTGTGAAAGTGGTTTATACAGCGCATTAATTTGCAAGCTAGCTTCACACAGCTAGATACACCTTTAGATGAAAAAAATCCCGCAATTAATTTTGCGGGATTTTTTTTGTTCGCTTGGAATTCGCTTTTCGTGCAGCGATGCATCTAATTCCAAGCCAGGCGTTTAGCGTAGCGAATTACTTCTTAAAACGCTCTTCAGCCAATCGATCTGCAATCACACTAGTTGGTACGCCTTCGGAGTCAGCACGTGCAAATACTTCCGCTAAAGTATCACCGATACGGCGTACGTGGGCGTCCATACCGTCTTCTGGTGTGTTCATGTATTCATAGCAAACCTTGATGATGCCACCGGCATTGATGACGAAATCTGGTGCGTACAATATACCTTTTTGACGACAAACTTCACCGATTTCAGGTGTTGCCAATTGATTGTTTGCACCGCCTGCAACGATTTTTACTTTCAAGCGATTCATGGTGTCTGGGTTCAAAGTTGCACCTAATGCGCATGGCGCATAAATGTCGGCTTCTACGTCGTAAATCGCGTTGACATCAACTACTGTCGCGCCAAATTCTTCTTGTGCGCGTTTCAAAGAGTTTTGATCGATATCAGCCACCACCAATTTCGCACCCGCTTCGTGCAAGCGACGTGCATAGTCGTAACCAACGTGACCCAAGCCTTGCAATGCCACCGTTAAGCCGTCGAAACTATCGCGTTTGAAATGATGTTTAACCGCAGCCTGCGCACCAACGAAGCAACCCAAAGCTGTAAATGGAGATGGATCACCACGATCGCCTAAACCAGCGACGTATTTCGTTTTGCTTGCCACGTTTGCCATGTCTGCTGGGCTAGTGCCGACGTCTTCTGCCGTAATGTAGCGGCCACCGAGACGTTCTAAAGCCTCACCGAGCGCTTCGAACAAAGCCGGTGTTTTATCTGTCTTTGGATTGCCGATGATCACGCTCTTGCCGCCGCCAATTGGCAAGCCAGCTACGGCGTTTTTGTAGGTCATGCCACGTGAGAGGCGCAATACGTCGCGTACTGCTTCTGCTTCGCTGGCGTAATTCCACATACGGCAACCGCCCATTGCTGGACCGAGGTTGGTGTTGTGGACGGCGATAATGGCTTTTAAGCCGGATTTGGCTTCTGATGCGAAAACGACTTGTTCGTGATTATCGAAATTGACTTCGTTGAATACAAAGGCGGTCATGCTTATGGCTCCGCGCGGATGTGGTGCAGTCTGGCAGATGCGCCAGCTTGATCCAGTGCCGCAAAAAAAATAGGTGGATGAAAAGGGACTATGAGTTGGTAAATCGGGTTTCTACCAAGCGGGTAGCAGGTAAAAAATCGGTGATTGTGTCACGCGCGCAGAAGTATACGGCTAAGCCCCTATAAACTCAAGTTGGATCAGGCTTACGGTACGGCTTATCGCAGGATTTAGCTTGATCTGGAATAAGTGTCGAATATGTTCGACATAGCTTGGGATTCAATTTAACTGATTTTTTATCGGACTTATGAAGTGAAAAATACGATGATAAGAACGGGTCAAAATGTCACGATACTAATCGGTATTTTATGTTACTAATTAGTAGACATTAAAACCGATTGGTATAAAATGCGCTGGCGTCGTCAATCAACTAGCGCACAAAGCATTGAAGTAGAACAGAAATACAAGTAGCCCACAGATTGTTATCTGATGAATGTTGTAGCTTTAATTTGTAAATAGCATTTTATTTATCTTCGTTTTTATCTACTAAGGAGTATTCCATGAAACGTATTATTCTTGCTTCAGTATTAAGTATCGCAGCTTCTTTTTCCGTCCATGCAAAAGACATCGTTGATACCGCCGTTGGTGCTGGTAACTTCACAACCTTAGCAACTGCTTTGAAAGCAGCTGGTTTGGTGGATACCTTGAAAGGCAAAGGCCCATTCACGGTATTCGCGCCAACCGATGCTGCATTTGCCAAAATTCCAAAAGCGGATTTAGAGGCTTTGTTAAAAGACAAAGCTAAGTTGACTGCTGTATTAACCTATCACGTGGTACCAGGTAAAGTGATGGCGGCTGACGTCAAAGCAGGTAAAGTCAAAACGGTACAAGGTGCTTCATTAACAGTTAGTACAACTGGCGGTGTGAAAGTAGACAATGCCAATGTTACCGCAACCGATATCGTGGCCGACAATGGTGTGATTCATGTTATTGATACAGTAGTGATTCCAAAATAATCAGTAAAAATCGCCAATGATTGTTAGCTTTGAACACAACCTCATGCTAACTGGAATGCGATATACGTCATTAAAAACGACCATCAAGATTGATGGTCGTTTTTATATTTGATGTCAATTAAATATAATTTTCCTGTTGTTACAGATCAGAATTTGATTTTCTGCGCAATTTGTCTCGCTCAAGACAATACAAATCAGAGTTCTAGTGACAAAGTATTGAACTTTACGTATGGTAGCGGGTTCAAAGATCGATTCAATTTTCGGAGGTTTTTTTATGTCGCGACCAAGTTTACTCATCCTTAGTTTGTGCCTTGTTTTGGCAGCGTGCGGACAGGGAGGCAAGGATAGTAAAGCATCCGATAAAGCCGCTACTGCAGAACGACCTCTGCAAATTACTGCGGAAGATTATGTCACGATACAGAACAATTCGCTCGCTTCTGGTCCGGTAATTACCGGGACAATTCAGCCTGAACGCAAAGCAGATTTGCGTGCTGAAGTGTCAGCGATTGTGATGCAAGTACTGAAGGAAAACGGAGAAGTAGTGCGCCGTGGTGATTTGTTAGTACGTTTAGATGACACGACTTTTCGTGATCAATTAGCGTCCGCGGAACAAGGTGCCCGCGCTGCGCAGCAAACATTAGATCAAGCAGAACGTCAATTGGAACGCTTGAAGACCTTGCGTGCATCCGGCATGACATCGATGCAAGCATTAGAAGATGCTGAGATTCGTCGTAACAACGCGCAAAGCGAATTAGTCGCGGCGAAGGCGCGTAGCGTCGCTGCGCGACAGCAACTGCAACGTACCGAAATTCGCGCACCATTTGATGGCATTGTGAGTGAGCGTAAAGTGTCGAACGGTGACACGGCGCAAATCGGTAAAGAGATCATGAAAGTGATTGACCCAAATAGCTTGCGCTTCCAAGGTTTGATCTCTGCTGAGTCCGTCAATATTGTGAAAGCAGGACAATCTGTTAGTTTCAAGATCAACGGCTACGACCAACAATTTATTGGCAAAGTACGCCGGGTTGATCCAGCGGCAAATGCCACCACGCGTCAAGTTGAAGTATTAGTCGATTTTGTCGGTAAAGAGCAGCCACACGTATCTGGTTTATATGCAGAGGGGCGTGTTGAAGCGGGTAGTACTGAAGCCTTGACCTTGATTGGTTCCGCTTTGATTCGTGATGGCGACAAAACCTATGTCTGGGCAGTTCAAGATGGTTTGTTGAAACGACTCTCTGTTGTGTTGGGCGAGCGTGATGTGCGCCGTGGTGATTACGCAATTATTTCTGGATTAAAGAGTGGTGACAAGGTATTGCGTCAACCTATGTCAACTTTTAAAGATGGTTCGAAAGTGAGCTTGGTTGCTTCGGCTAGTTCAGCGCCAGCTGCTGCAACAGCGGCAGCAGCATCCGCGGCTTCCGTGACAGGAAAATAATATGTTTCTATCCGATTTTAGTATTAAACGGCCAGTCGCCACTATCGTCATCATTATTGCTTTGATGTGCGTGGGTTTGCTGGCCTTGTCAAAACTGCGCGTGAATGAAATTCCGAATGTACAAGAACCGGTACTCGGCGTTTCTGTTCCTTATCCTGGTGCTTCACCAGAGACAGTCGAACGTGAAATCGTAAATCGCATTGAGAAATCTTTGCAGAGTATTTCTGGCGTGCGCCAATTGAATGCCTCTGCAAATGAGGGCAGTGCTTACTTCACTTTAATCTTTAACTTTGATCGGAATATGATTGAAGCATCGGATGATGTGAGAAATGCGATTGCTTCGGTGCGTTATAAGTTACCAACCGAAATGCGTGAACCGATTATTGAGCGACGTGACCCCAATGATCAGCCGATTATGCAATTGGCATTGTCGTCCAAGACTAAATCACATGCGGAAATATCGCGTCTTGCAGAAGATGATTTATCTGATCGTTTTCGTGCTGTAGATGGCGTCGCTGTCGTTACCGTCAACGGTGCCTTGAAGCGTGAATTAAGTGTGCTATTGCGCGCGCAAAAACTGCGCGAGTTTAATGTATCGGTATCCGAAGTGGTCAATGCATTGCGTACACAAAATTCCACCGCGCCTGTCGGTAAAGTGCGTGGAACGATGGATGAAAAAAGCATTCGTCTAGTGGGTCGCTTAGAGTCTCCGGCAGAGTTCGAACAAATTGTGGTGAAGCGTCGCGGTACGGAAGTCATACGTTTGGCGCAAGTAGCGACGATTCAAGATGGATTTGCCGAGATTAGCGGCTTTAGCGTGCGTAACGGTAATCCCAACGTCGGTATTATGGTGATGAAATCACGTGATGCGAGTACGGTTTCGGTCGCTAACAAGATTCGTGAGCAAGTCGCAGAAATCAACAAGACTTTGCCTGAGGGTACCAAGTTAGAAATTACTCAAGATGGTGGTAAGAACGCGCAGAAAAATTTGAACAATGTGATTGAGGCATTAATTTTCGGTGCAGTTCTGACGATTTTTGTGGTCTATGTGTTCTTGAACTCATGGCGTTCTACCTTGATTACCGCATTAAGTTTACCAACCTCAGTGATTGCCGCTTTTATCGCTGTTTGGTTGTGTGGTTTCACACTCAACTTTATGACTTTGCTTGGTCTATCACTGGCGATCGGTGTGCTGATCGATGATGCGATTGTGGTTCGTGAAAACATTGTGCGTCACATGGAAAATGGCTCTGATCGTCGTACTGCCGCATTGAATGGTACGGCGGAGATTGGCTTAGCGGTTGCCGCGACCACTTTCTCGATCATGGCGGTGTTTATCCCTGTAGCTTTCATGCCTGGTGTTTCTGGCGAATGGTTCCGTCCGTTTGCTTTGACGGTGACTTCGTCGGTGATGGTGAGCTTGTTCATCTCATTTACTTTAGATCCGATGTTGTCCGCCTATTGGGGTGATCCAGTAGATCACCACTTACAACCTAAAACTGGCTTGAGCAAAACTTTAGAGCGATTCAATCACTGGTTTGATAGTAAGGCTGAAGCGTATGGTAGTGTCATTGCTTGGGCTTTGCATCATCGTCGTTGGATGGGTTTCATCGCCTTGGTGAGTTTTGTCTTGGCATTGGTGTTGCACGGTATGTTTGGTGGCACGAGTTTCTTACCCGCTTCCGATAGTGGCACGGTGATGATCAGCGTACGTACACCATCGAGTTCTAGTCTGGAGTATTCACGTTTAAAAGTAGAAAAAGCGGCAGAACTCGCGCGCACTTTGCCTGAGACAGTTGCCACTAATAGTAGCGTGAACATCACCGGTGGTCGGGTCTATGTCGATATCGGCAAGAGCACCGAGCGTAAACGATCAGCGGCAGAAGTGGCTGTGAGTTTGCGCGCAGCGGTCAGTACTTTAGTCGGCGCTGAATACGTGGTGCAAGACGATTTGAATAATGGTGGTGGCAAACCAGTACAAATTCGTTTCTCCGGTGAAGATTCACGTAAGTTAATGGAGATCACCAGCGAGTTTATGGATAAATTACGTAAGGTTCCTGGTGCGGTAGATGTTGGTTTGTCGCAGCAAGATCCAAAAGATGAGTTGCAGATTGAGTTGAATCGCGGTTTAGCAAACTCGTTGGGAATCTCTGCAAATGATGCGGCACAAGCTTTACGCGTATCTTTTGCTGGTGTTGAAGTCGGTGATTGGGTTGACCCAACTGGCGAAACACGTGATGTCTCGGTGCGCTTGCATCCAGAGGATAGAGTGAGTGCTGACAATATCGAAACCTTACCGATCGCAGTAGCAGGCACAGATAAAATGGTGCCGTTGGAGCAAATTGCGACGATTACAATGGGTAAAGGGCCTGCACGTATTGAGCATGCAGACGGTAAACGTATGATTGCTGTTTCTGCCAACGTACAAGGTCGTTCGCCAGGTGAAGTGACATCGGATGCGCTGAAAATTGCCAAGGCGATTAATTTCCCAGCTGGATATGGCATCGAGTTAGCTGGCTCAGCAAAGAATCAGAATGAATTATTTACAGAAATGACGATTGCGCTGGTGATGGGTATCGGCTTGATGTATTTAATTTTAGTGATGCAATTCGGTTCTTTCACAGCGCCGGGTGCGGTGATGTTGTCTTTGCCGCTGAGCTTAATTGGTGTGGTGCTGGCTTTGTTAATGACGAATGGCACGCTAAACCTGATGAGCTTTATCGGTATCATCATGTTGATGGGCTTGGTTGCGAAGAATGCGATTTTATTGCTCGATTGCGCGCGTAAACGTGAGTCGGAAGGATATGATCGTGAGGATGCCTTGATCTATGCTGGTCGTATGCGTTTGCGTCCAATTTTGATGACGACTTTTGCCTTGATCGCAGGGATGTTGCCGGTGGCGATCGGTGTCGGTGAGGGTGGTGAATTTTATCGTCCTTTGGCGATTGCGATTATCGGTGGAACGATTACCTCGACTTTGTTAACCCTGTTGGTCGTACCAACTTTCTACGACAGTATCGAAATTGCGCGTGATCGTATGGTGGCAAAATTCCGTGGACGTGCTAACCGTTGGAATGCGTTTTTCGCTTTCATCGTCACTTTCATCGAAGCGATTTTGACCTTGATTTTTGTGCGCCTGATTTTCCGCTTATTCATGAAATTGGTGAACGTGGTAATTGGAAGAAGGCCACAAACCTCCATCTAATCTAGTCACTTAATTTAGCTAAATTTGTAGTGATATAAGTTTCGATAAGTTTAGAATAGCTGGAATCTAAAGTAATACAAACCACGGCCTCATTAGAGGTCGTGGTTTTATGTTTTTTGATATCTGTTTTTGTGAGTACCTAATATGAGTTCAACTCCCGCAGTTCCTGTTACTGGCGCCGATCCAGTTACGCCAAAAATGCCTAGGCAAATTCCCTTCATCATCGCGAATGAGGGTTGTGAGCGATTTAGTTTTTATGGCATGCGCAATATTTTGACTATGTTCTTGATGACTAGCTTGTTGCTGTCGATTCCAGAAGAATTACGCAAAGGTGAAGCTAAAGATATTTTCCATACGTTTGTGATTGGTGTGTACTTCTTTCCTTTATTAGGTGGTTGGTTAGCGGATCGGGTATTCGGCAAATACAACACAATTTTGTGGTTGAGTTTGGTGTACTGTGCGGGCCACGCTTGCTTAGCTTTGTTTGAGCATAATAAAAACGGTTTTTATACAGGCTTGTTTTTAATTGCACTTGGTTCTGGTGGCATTAAACCTTTGGTCGCTTCGTTTATTGGCGATCAGTTTGATCAAACAAATCGTTCACTGGCGCAGAAAGTGTTTGATGGATTTTATTGGATCATTAATTTTGGGTCATTCTTTGCGTCTTTGTTGATGCCATTATTTTTGAAACAGTTTGGTGCTAGCGTTGCCTTCGGCATTCCAGGTATTTTGATGTTTATTGCGACCTTCGTATTTTGGCTAGGAAGAAAACAATACGTACGCGTTGAACCGGTGAGCAACGATCCACATGCTTTCTTGGTGGTGATCCGCAATGCGATTTTGTCTCAAGGACAAACACGTACGCAAAGCCGTCCTGGTCTGTGGTTGACCCTGATCGGTTTTGCCTTGGCGTTAGTCGTGTTTGGCTTTATCAAACAGATTGGTCTTGTTTCAGTTTTATGTTCGGCCTTAGTGTTGGTGATGGGTTTTGGTGGCGTTGGTGCATGGATACAATTAGATCGCGTGCGCGGTCAACATCCTGATGAAGCGATTGATGGCGTGCGTAATGTATTGCGCCTGCTAGTGTTATTCGCTTTGATTACGCCATTTTGGTCCCTGTTTGATCAGAAGGCCTCGACTTGGGTATTACAGGCTGATCATATGACGAAACCAGAATGGTTCCAATCTTCGATGATGCAGGCATTGAATCCCTTGCTAGTGATGATCTTGATTCCTTTTAATAACTTTGTTTTATACCCATTGCTCAGTCAAGCGGGCGTTAAGGTTACGGCTTTACGCCGTATGGGCGCAGGTATCGCTTTTACTGGCTTAGCATGGATCGTCGTCGGCGCTTTGCAGTTGGCGATTGACGGTGGTGATCCGATTACCATCGTGTGGCAAATTATTCCGTATGCCTTAATGACTTTTGGTGAAGTGCTGGTCTCTGCAACTGGTTTAGAGTTTGCTTATAGTCAGGCACCTTTATCGATGAAAGGTGTGATTACCAGTTTTTGGTATTTGTCGGTAACCATTGGTAATTTGTGGGTGTTGTTGGCAAATTCGAGTGTGAAGGGTGAAACGGTGACCAATTACATTGAATCTTTGGGGCTCAGTGTGACTGCCTTCCAAATGTTCTTCTTTGCCGGATTCTGTCTATTTGCCGCGTTCTTGTTCGCGATGTATGCGCGCAATTATCGGATGTTAGATAATTATCGCAAGGCATAACAGACACTAAAATTTGGTCATAAAAAAGCCGCAAACTCTTCATGATATTTGAAAAGAGTTTGCGGCTTTTTTTGTGCTGCTAGAATTGGCGATACACTAAGCCACTTTTTTAGGCGTCTATTTGAGTGTTTCTGTTAACACGCGTCCTTCAGAACCCGATGGTAGGCGTAGTCTTAATAAGTGCGACAAAGTTGGGGCGATATCCATGACCTCGGCATAGTTACTATATGCTCCTGCCTTGAACCAAGGCTTACCCATAAAAATTAGTGGCACATTGGTGTCATAGGTATATGGCGTGCCATGTGAAGTACCTGAATTCGTTGACCCAAAGTACCAATAAGGTTTCACCACCACCATCAAGTCACCTGACAACTGCTTATGCCAAGCTCTTTGTACTAAACGACTGATGCGGTCATTTGGTACTTGTCCTTGTTCAAATTGGGTACGGGTGTAAGTCGATGCAACTCCTTGATAATTGAGGATGAATCGCGCTGCTGTATTTTCTAATTCGGTTCGCGTAATGCCTTTTGACTCAACTTTGCTGTAATCAAAAAAGAAGTAAGGTGCGGACCATTTGCGAATGAGTTTTTCAACACCGAATTTTTCGAACAAGTGTTGATTTAAAGCTGCTGACATTTTGTTGCCATCAAGTCGATTTGCATCGCGTTTAATGCTTTGCGAAAATTCCGGCACATTGGCGAAACCATGATCCGCAGTTAATACGACGAGGGTATTGTCTAAGCCAACTTTTTTATCGACGTTATTCAAAAATTTTGCCAACAAACGATCTAAACGTTGTAAATGATCGTGCGACATTTTGCTCTCTGGTCCCCAAGTGTGATTCACATAATCATGACTAGATAGGCTGACACCTAATATATCCGTTGCCCCGGTTGGATTGTTCCCCAGCTTTTCTCCATCGATAGCCGCATTTGCGAAATCCAAAGTGAGTTCATCGACATATGGGCCAGTGAACAACTTTTCATAGTATTCGGCATCGGGTTTTCCTGACGCGCTATCGTAGGTATAGGGCAGGCGTTTGCTGCTAGTTGTATTGGCGGGTGCCACTACGTCATCATGTGCGTCATCGTGGTAGGCATGTTCTGGTAAAACGTTGGTCCATTGCTTACCGTAAAAACGATCTTGCGGTTTGCTCGCATGAAATGCCGTATGCCAAGCAGGATGCTGATTCATGTAATACGTGCTACTAGCAAACGCGCCAGTTTTTTTCATCAGCATATAGGCAGTGCCAGTTTTACCCGCTAATAAAATCGCACCACGATCTTTCCCAGATACGGTCAACACTTTAGAACGATTGCCGGTGGCATAACGCAATTCATCACCAACTGTGCTTACCTTCAAATTCGCTGGCGAGGTGCCATCGCTGGATTTGGTTTCTGTGCCGATGTATGTATGTTGTCTATCTTCGGTGCAGTACACCGAAGTAGAGGTATTTGGATCGAACCAATTGTTTCCGATAATCCCATGTTGATAAGGATAGGCGCCGGTCAACACGGCGCTGTGACCAACCGCGGTCACCGTAATGCCGTGGGCTTGATGCGCATTGCCGAACCATGCGCCTTGTTCCAATAATCGTTTAAATCCACCTTCACCAAACTGGTGGCGATAGCGTTGTACTTGCTCATTGGGTAAGCCATCAACGACCAACACCAAGATTAATTTTGGCGCTTTAGTGATCTGTGGCCCTTGGCTAAGATTTGCAGCAAGGGCAGTGTAGCAATGACTACTGAGTGCGAATGTCGCGAAACCAGCTAATAAACCGCGACGTAATTTTGAAGGAGTGTTTTTGGAATTGAATTTCAGCATAGCGAAAAATCGAAGGAAGCAAAAGAGCGTTAAGGATAACGCATGTTGATGATTCCTTCGAGTAACTTCGCGAAAAATGATATTTGCACGCAGTACAGTTAATCTTAATGCAGTTAATGTTTAGGCTTCGCACTAAATAATAGGCAAAATTTCGGCTCGCTTTATTTCTTTCAATGAGAAGCTAGTTGTAATCTCACGCACACCAGGCAAAGTACGAATTTGATTGCGGATTAAGTGAGAAAATTCTTCCAAATCTGGCGCGATTACTTCAAGCATGTAGTCATACCGCCCTGATAAGTTATAGCACGATATTACTTGAGAAATTGCTACCACCTCACGTTCAAATGCTGCCGCGATGTCATTTGTATGGTTTTCCATTTGTAGATGCACAAAACCCGTCACACCGAATCCCAAGCGATTCCTATTTAATCTGGCTCCAAAGCTTTGTACTACCCCTGCTTCTTCTAATTGGCGGACCCGGCGCCAGCAAGGTGACTGTGACAAGCTGACTTTTTCAGCTAGTTCGGCCATGGTCTGACGCCCATCTCTCTGTAGTTCGAACAAGATTTTCTTATCTGTGGGGTCAAATAATTTCATGGGTTAAATTTTCCTGTTTTTTTAATTATTTCGGATTATTTTTCTAAATATGCAGATTTTTTCACTGAAAATTATCAAAATTTGCCTCTAATCATACCTGAAAATAGACTTGTTATAGCGACATATTTATCACGAGTTTTTAATTCAGAGTGAGCGATCATGACTACCAAAATTGATTCAAAAAATCTCCACACCAAACAACATAATAGCGCCCTTGATTTGATACCAGCGATAGCTGCACCTAAAGGAGATCCACATTCGTACTGCTTTGGGGCGGGTGACGTTAAATGGGTTGATGCTATGCATAGAGAACGCCAGCCAGGACCTTCTATGCGTGTAAATGATTTGAAATTGCATTATCCAAAGGCGGGCGTATCAACAATTGCAGTTCACGCTGGAACATACGATGATCCAATGACGGGTGCAGTTGGTACCCCGATTTATCAATCAAGTACCTTCATTTTGGGTGAAGATCAATATCAAGCGGTAGAACAAGGTTATGCGCGTGATCGTTTTATTTACACGCGCTATGGCAATCCAAGTCAATGGGCCTTGCAAGAGAAAATGGCAGCCTTAGAAAAAACCGAATCGGCGATCGTTTTTTCTAGTGGAATGGCTGCGATTTCGACGACGGTTTTATCGATGCTGGATAAAGGCGCGCATTTGATCGCCTCGAATGAATTGTATGGTGGCACTTACAATTTTTTTCATCACGAATTACCTTCACTTGGCTTTTCGGTGAGCTATGTGAATCCGCGTGATATGGCAGCGATAGCAGCTGCAATACGGCCAGAAACGATGTTGCTGTACTTCGAAACTTTAACCAATCCTTTACTCAAAGTCGTCGATATTCCTGCCTTAGGAAAATTGGCACGGGAACATCAATTGCGTCTCGTGATCGATGCCACATTCACTACACCCATTGCAATGAATGCGATTGAATATGGCGCGCATGTGGTGGTGCATTCCGCCACCAAATACTTGAATGGACATAGTGATCTGGTTGCCGGGGTTGCGGTTGGAGCGCGTAAGTACATTGATGCGATCTGGCCACGACTATTAGCCTATGGTGGCTGTCTCGATCCACATGCCTGTTTTCTATTTGAACGTGGTTTGAAGACCTTGGCATTGCGTATGAAAGCGCATGAAGACGGGGCTTTTCAAGTTGCGCAATTTTTAGAAAATCATCCACGTACCAGGCAGGTGTTCTATCCAGGTTTAAGCAGTCATCCGGATCATGATTTGGCATCGCATCTTTTTAAAAATATGGGCGGCATGGTGTCGTTTGCCGTTGGCAGCGATCAAGCGGCGTTACAGCTTTTACAGAATCTACGTTTGATGCGCCAAGCCACTAGTTTGGGCGGCGTCGAATCACTCGTGAGTTTGCCTTTTAATACTTCACATGCCGCCTATACCGCGGATCAACGCGCGCAGTTAGGCATTGCGCCGGGTTGTGTGCGCCTATCTATCGGTATTGAAGATCCACAAGATCTGATCGCCGATTTAGCGCAGGCATTAGATCGTTTGCCCATATAAAAATATATCTCAATTTTAATCACAAACATAGCTACAAAATCAGGAGTTACATAATGAAAAACGGTATCAACGTAAGTGCTTTGGCAGAAATGTCTGATGAAATTAAACACACCCCGAGTATGGGGATTGCCAAGTATGGCGTGCAGTTGCAATGGCTTTCAGGTACGCGCAGTCAAGTGCGTTGCTTGCCTATGGAAGTGGGCGATCAACACATACAACGTGATTTTCAATGGGCTATTGATGAGCCTAAACAATTAGGTGGTAGTAACCACAGCGCCAGCCCACAAGAGTATCTGCTATCGGGCTTTGGTTCTTGCATGATGGTCGCGTTTTTGGTCGGTGCTTCCGTGATGGGAATTCAGCTCGCGACACTGGAAATTGAAGTCAAGAGTCAACTCGATCTAGCTGGATTTTTGGGCGTCAATGAAACCAGTAAGGTGGAACTACATGGGATCCATTATGTGATTCGTGTCAGCGGTGACGGCACGCCAGAACAGTTTGAACAACTGCGTCAACAAGCACAGCAACACAGCCCCAATGCGATGAGTTTAGCCAAAGCTGTTGATGTTCAAGGAAGCGTACAAGTTAGCAACGCGCCAATTTAAATATCGAGACTCCATCATGACAACGAACAATAAAAACACACAACTAGGTTTTAATACCCGTGCGATTCACCATGCCTACGATCCGCAACAACATCATGGCGCATTGGTACCACCGATTTATCAGACTTCTACCTTTGCATTCCCGAACGTGGCTTATGGCGCAGCTTGTTTTGCTGGAGAAGAATCAGGGCATTTTTATACACGCATTTCCAATCCTACTTTAGCATTGTTGGAAGCCAGAATCGCGAGCCTAGAACAAGCGCAAGGCGCTGTGGTTTTTGGCTCTGGCATGGGTGCGATTACCTCGTGTATTTGGAGTATGTTGCAACCGGGTGATGAACTGATTGCCGATATCACGGTGTACGGTTGCACCTTCGCATTTTTTAATACCGGTTTGACGCAATTTGGAATCAAGGTGCGCTTTGTCGATATGAGTAATCTCGATAGTTTACGAGCCGCTTTAGCTGATTGCACGGCGAAACGTCGGGTGGTGTATTTCGAAACACCTGCTAATCCGAATATGCGTTTAGTCGATATCGCTGCTGCTTCACAGCTAGCGCATCAATACCACGCCCTGACCGTGGTAGATAACACGTATTGCACACCTTACTTACAACAACCACTGAACTTGGGGGCGGATGTGGTGGTGCATTCTGCTACTAAATATTTGGGTGGGCATGGCGATTTAATGGCGGGCGCAGCTGCGTTTGTCGATCCAGAATTAGCGCAAAAAGTGCGTCTATTCGGTTTGAAGGATATGACAGGCGCAGTGTTGTCGCCGAACGATGCGCACTTGGTTATGCGTGGAATGAAAACTCTATCGCTGCGTCTAGATCGTCATTGCGATAGCGCTGAAGTGGTAGCGCAAATGTTGGAAGAGCATAGCAAGACCAGCAAAGTGTGTTATCCCGGGCTACCGAGTTGCACGCAACACGATCTTGCTAAACAACAGATGCGTCGATTTGGCGGGATGATCGCGTTCGAGTTGATTGGTGGTATGGAAGCGGGCATACGCTTCATGGATGCGCTCCAACTCGTCACGCGCGCCGTCAGTCTCGGCGATGCCGAATCTTTAGCGCAACATCCAGCGAGCATGACACACGCCACCTACACGCCAGAACAAAGAGCGGCACATGGCATCAGTGATGGCTTGGTGCGACTTTCCGTTGGACTGGAAGACCTCAGCGATATTCTTCTCGATATTGAACAAGCTTTAGAACAAAGCTAATTTGCTTAGAAGGAATGCATATGAATGCCAGATTACAAAACCATATTGCGGGGAATCTCGTATCGATGATTGACCCCGATCCGGAAGAAACCGCCGAGTGGCGCGATGCCTTTGCTGCGTTAATCGCGGTGGAAGGGAAAGAGCGCGCTTGTCAAATTTTAGATATGTTGTCCAGTGAAGCGCATCGCTTTGGCGTGGAGTGGGAAAATAATTTGAATACGCCGTACCGCAATAGTATTTCGGTAGAACAGCAAGCTAATTTTCCAGGTGATTTAGAAATTGAAAAAAAATTAGGCGCCATCATCCGTTGGAATGCCTTGGTGATGGTGGTGCGTGCCAATCAAGCCTATGGTGAGTTGGGAGGACACGTCGCCAGTTATGCCAGCGCCGCCGATTTATTCGAAACGGGTTATCACCATTTCTTTCACGCCAAAGATGCAGAGCATGGCGGTGATTTAGTCTTTTTCCAGCCGCACAGCGCACCTGGTGTTTACGCGCGTGCTTTTTTGGAAGGTCGTTTAAGTGAAACCGACTTATGCCATTATCGCCAAGAAGTTCTTGCTACTAGCCACGGCGCACGAGGCTTAAGCAGTTATCCGCATCCGTGGTTGATGCCCGATTTCTGGCAATTTCCAACCGGGTCGATGGGATTGGGACCGATTAGTTCTATCTATCATGCGCGCTTTATGCGCTATCTCAGCGACCGTAAATTACTTGATTGCAGTGGTCGCAAAGTATGGGGCGTGTTTGGCGATGGCGAAATGGATGAACCGGAATCCATGAGCGCTTTAACGCTTGCAGCACGTGAGAAATTAGATAATTTGGTGTGGGTGGTTAACTGCAATCTACAGCGCCTTGATGGCCCTGTGCGTGGCAATAGTCGCATCATTGATGAGTTGGAACGTTTGTTTGTCGGCGCAGGTTGGAAAGTCATTAAATTGCTGTGGGGTTCGGATTGGGATGGCTTGTTATCACGTGATCATGATGGTGCTTTACAAAAAGCCTTGGGTGATACCGTAGACGGACAAATGCAAACCTTTGCCGCCAAAGATGGGCGTTATAACCGTGAGCATTTTTTTGGACAAAATGAAGCTTTGTCCAAACTGATTGCTGGCATGAGCGACGAACAGATTGATAAGCTCAAACGCGGTGGACATGATCCTGTCAAAATTTTTGCTGCGTATGCAGCTGCGAGTTCCCATCAAGGACAGCCGACCGTGATTTTGGCGCATACTAAAAAAGGGTATGGCATGGGCAGCGCTGGCGAAGGGAAAATGACGACTCATAGTCAGAAGAAATTAAGCGCGGAGGATTTAATTGCGTTTCGAGATCGTTTTGATCTTCCTTTGACCGATCAACAAGCTGCCGATTTGGAATTCATCAAACCTTCTGAAGAGAGTGCGGAAATACGTTATCTGCATCAACAGCGGCAGCGCTTAGGTGGTTATTTACCAAAGCGTCAAACCACGGCCGATGCTCTAGTTATTCCTGAATTATCGTCGTATGCCAACTTTGCGCTGCAAGCCGATGGCAAAGAAATGAGTACCACCATGGCATTCGTGCGGATGTTGGGAACTTTGTTGAAAGACGCACAGTTGGGACCACGCATCGTGCCTATAGTCGCGGACGAAGCGCGTACGTTTGGTATGGCGAATTTGTTTAAGCAAGTCGGTATTTATTCTAGTGTTGGTCAGCAATACGCACCTGAAGATATTGGGTCTGTGTTGAGTTATCGTGAAGCGGTGGATGGTCAAATTTTAGAAGAAGGTATTAGCGAAGCTGGCGCGATTGCGAGTTGGACCGCAGCGGCAACCAGCTATAGCGTGCATGGTCTTTCTATGCTGCCGTTTTATATCTACTACAGCATGTTTGGATTCCAACGTGTCGGCGATGCGATTTGGGCGGCAGCCGATCAACGTTCGCGTGGCTTTTTATTAGGCGCGACTTCAGGGAGAACGACCTTGGGTGGCGAGGGTTTGCAACATCAAGATGGTTCTAGTCATTTGGTTTCGGCCACCATCCCCAATTGCAAATCCTATGATCCCGCGTTCGCAGGTGAGCTTGCCGTCATTCTTGATCGCGGTATGCGAGACATGTACGTGGAACAGAATGATGTGTTCTATTACATCACCTTGATGAATGAAAACTACGCACAACCGAATTTGCCGCAGGATAAACATCAGGATGTGATTCGTGGTTGCTACGACTTCGCTTATTACCCAGCGGCCGCACAAAATACAGCGCAAAGCAAAGTACAAGAGAACACGCAATCCATTACGCTCTTAGGTTCGGGTGCTATTTTGGTGCAAGTAATAGCTGCGGCCGAATTGTTGGCTGCGCAAGGTGTGAATGTGTTTGTCTTGAGTGTCACCAGTTGGAGCGAATTAGCCCGCGATGGTATGCAATCGGAAAACGCCAAATTGAATGAGGCAAAGCCTATTCCATTTATCGCACAACAGCTCGCGCATACCCACGGCCCGATTCTTGCCGCCAGTGATTATGTCAGAGCCCTCCCTGAAAGCATACGCGCCTATATTCCACAAGATCGAACATATCGCACATTAGGAACGGATGGCTTTGGTCGCAGCGATACGCGCCAAATTTTACGAGAGTTTTTTGGGATCGACGCCCACAGCATCGTCGAGACAGCACAACATTTACTTACTAAGTAAGTCTTTTGAATGGTGTGCTGTTACCCATGGCACATCCATTCTTTTTTTTAGCATCAACTTAATCAATGATCGGTGAATTGATAGAGGCATTAGCGAGATTCATAGCTTCTTTGTGCACCGAAAATTTAGCAAAAATAAAACCGTGTTAATAACAAAATTAAGGTGAACATCATGAGACAAAAATTGCTTGTAAGTTTAATTTCCAGTGCTTTTAGCATAGCCAGCGTGTATGCCCAAGAGGTGCAGAAAAAACGGATCCAGAAGTACAAAAAACAGAAGTAAGAAAGCCTGAAGAAAAAAAGACCGAAGACAAAAAAACGGAACTCGACAGTAAAGTCGCTACACCTAAAAGTGAACCTGAGAAAATCGTTATCACAGGTTCGCGTATTCGCAGTAAAGAATTTACCGATACTTCGCCAGTTCAGATTCTTACGGCGGAACGTTCTTTCGCCGCAGGTCTGACAACAGCCGCTGAAATTTTGCAAAATTCCACCATCGCAGCCAGTTCCGATCAAATCGACAATGGTCGCTTTTCAACCTCCATCCGCGAAGGTGGTGCGGGTATTAATACGGTCGCTTTGCGCGGCCTAGGTTCAGGGCGTACTTTAGTGTTATTAAATGGACGACGCTTACCACCGTCCGGTGTCGGTAGTTCGGTCTCACCTGTGGACTTAGGCAGTTTACCTTCGCTACTGACCAGTCGCTATGAAATTCTCACCGATGGCGCTTCCTCGATTTACGGCTCGGATGCGATTGCGGGGGTGACCAACGCCATTACGCAACGAGGTTTTGATGGTGTCAAAATCAGCGCCTCTGGTAATCGTAATATTGAAGGCGGTGGTGGTGGCGAGCGCATTGGTATTTTGTGGGGCAAACGCTTTGATGCAGGCAGTATCGCTATCGCAGCGTCTACTAACAACACGCGCGCGCTCGAATTTAATGATAGAAAATCGCTCAGTTGCCCAGAGGCGTTTTATTATAGAAATGACGGTAGTCGTGCCGATATTGTTGAACCGGATGGAAGCTATCGTTGTGTCGGTAATGCGACCTATGGATATTTGAGTGTCTACAATCGCAATCCGAATGGAACCGTCGCCTTTAAAGGCTATCGTGTACCGGGTGGCAGTAATGTCGCTGGCGAGCCGGCTACATATGGTACTACCGATATTTTTCCACGTAATCATCCTGCACCATTAAGTGGCAATGCTTACCAACCCGCTAAAAATCACAATATTTTTGCAACCATGGAATACAGCCCAAGTTGGTTAAATGGTGCTGAAGTGTACGCAGAATTATTGAGTAATCGTCGCAATTCTGAACAAGATTATTGGTATCAATTTTTTGGATTGATCAGTGAAAAATCCCCAGTGAATCCGTATAAAGCACAAGGAAATCCTGTGTATGCCTATGGTTTCTATAATGTGTTAGGCGAACAACGGGTTGATTTGAATCGCCTTGTCACGGGCGTGCGAGGCAATCTAGGCTCATGGGATTGGGATGCTTACATCTCACACTCGCATAGCGATGGTCACTATTCGAATGTAGTTGGGATCGCTGATCGCATCAATCATGGTACCGGTATCGATCAAAAAACCAATCGTTTTATTGGCGATGGAGTGCCCTGTGGTCCTGGCGCCCCTGCGGGATGTATTCCATTTGATCTGACTTCAGGATCGCGCGTGAGTGATGGCGTGATTCCTAAGGATGTGGCGGATTACTTTTTCACCAAAGCGAGAGGAAATACCGTGTATCAGCAAAGCATTGCGGAAGTGAGTGCGAATGGTCATTTGTTGACTCTTCCCGCAGGCCAAGTCGGTGCGGCTTTTGGTGTGTCGGCACGACGCGATGCGATTAATGATGATCCCGGTGAATTATCTCGTGCGGGTAATTTATGGGCGCGTACCACCGTTGGTATTACCAAGGGCAGTGATGTGTTATCAGAAGCCTTTGGTGAAGTGACTGCACCTCTGTTGAAAAACCATATGTTCGCTAAAAATTTGGATTTAACCGCCTCTGGTCGCTTCAGCCACTACAAATTAACGGGCAATGGCAAGACCTTTAAGTTAGGCCTTAATTGGGGCCTTAATGATAGTTTTAGAATTCGTTCTACACGTGGAACTTCCTTTCGCGCACCACGTTTGTACGAGTTATTCTTAGCCAATCAAACCAGCTTCTCTAGTCAATCCAGCATCGATCCATGCATACGCTATGATGAAATGAAAGCAGGTGAATATGTGAAGAGCGAAATCGTCAGAAAAAACTGTGCTTTAGATGGATTGCCCGGTAATTTAGAAGCCAGTGGGTCTAGCGTTTTGGTGACCACAGGTGGAGGTACTCATCTCAAACCAGAAACCTCTGTCTCAACGACATATGGCTTCATCTTTACACCAGTCAATACCAATTTTAAGTTTGCAGTCGATTTTTGGGATATTAAAATTCGTAATCAAATTTCCGCACTTGGATCTGGTCTAGTTTCGCAATGTTATAGTCAAGCAGAATTTCGTTCCGATCCCATCTGTAATTTATTTAAGCGCGTACCAGATGGCGATCGTCGCATTACCGATGTAAATGCGTCTTACGGCAACATCGAGAAACAAAGTACCAAAGGGATAGACTTCACGGTCGCCTACAGTAAAAAGTTGGATATAGGCACGTTCGGTTTAACGATGAATGCGACCCATACCAAAGAAAATTTGTATCAACGATTTAGAAATGGCGAAAGTAAAGATCGCACAGGGCTTTTTGGTAACCCTAAATTGGTAGCTAATACGCAATTGAGTTTTACCCGCGATGCATGGACGGCGTATTGGTCGACCTACTACACAGGGCCAACGTCTTACAATGGTCGAGAGGGGTATTCTCAAGGTGTCAATGCGACAGAATATAACGGCACACCATTTACCTACAATGGTGGACCTGCGCGCTATGCATTGGATATCCCTAGTTTCATGACCCACACATTGAGTGTGAGTCATCGTGCTAAAACGTGGTCGATAAATGTAGGTATTGCTAATGTATTCAATCAAAGCGCACCGACACTATCGGCGCAATCTTCTCGCTTTGGTTCCAACGCCGCTTTTGGTCAATATTATTATGGGTTGTTAGGTAGACAGATTTTTATGAGTTTCAACCAAACGTTTAAGTAAGGTGATTAGAAAAAAGGTGATGGGAATGTCCATCACCTTTTTTTTATGTCAAAACCCATTGGAATAATCAACAAGGAAACTCTCATGGAAACAATAGTCCTAGGTTTGACCAGTTTGATTTGGAGTCCTGCCTTAATTTACTTGTGCTTAGGTGCAGGTTTATTGTTCTCACTCCAAACACGATTTGCACAAGTGCGACATGTTAAAGAAATGTTGCGCCTGATTTTAGCCCCCAAACAAACGACGATGGGGATATCGTCATTTCAAGCCTTGGCCGTTTCTTTATCTGGTCGTGTCGGCGTTGGTAACATTGCCGGAGTTGCCGCTGCAATTGGTTTTGGTGGACCCGGTGCCGTTTTTTGGATGTGGGTGGTGGCATTTTTAGGTGCAAGCACTGCGTATATAGAATCGACCTTAGCACAAATTTATAAGGTCGAAGAACAGGGTGATTATCGCGGTGGTTCTGCGTATTATTTTGAAGCTTGTTTAGGTTGGAAAATGGCTAGGAATTGTCTTTGCAGCAGCATCCGTGATTGGATGCGGTATTTTTTTTCCTGGCGTACAAGCAAATGCGGTAGGTAATGCCGTAACTCAAATTTTTGGCGATGGCGTCATGCTGGCGAGTCTTTTGGGTACATTTAGCAGCCACAAACTGATCGGCCTCGGGTTCATTTTATTATTACTGGGGATTATTATTTTTGGTGGTATTAAACGTATCGCCACGTTTGCCGAGTTCGTGGTGCCGTTTATGGCGTTTGCTTACATCTTACTCGCTCTTATCGTGATTGGAATGAATATAGATCAATTACCCGCACTGATAAAGCTCATTATTAGTGATGCATTTACGGCGCAAGCTGGTTTGGGCGCTTCGATTGCATGGGGAGTTAAACGTGGCGTGTATTCGAATGAAGCGGGTCTAGGAACCGGAACCCACGCAGCAGCTGCTGCTGAAACGGAACACCCAAGTCAACAAGGTTTGGTACAGGCATTTTCGGTGTACGTCGATACGCTTTTGGTGTGTAGTGCAACCGCCTTCATGATCTTGATCACGCAGCAATACAATGTCCAAGGCAATTTACCGGAAGGACAATTTATCGTCCAGCATCTGCCTGCCAATACAGAAATCGGTACAGCGGCGTTTACGCAATTGGCATTGCAAACCGTGTTTGGAAAGTTTGGTGCTATCTTTGTTGGGCTCGCTTTATTCTTTTTTGCCTTTACCACGATTGTTGCTTATTACTACATCGCTGAAACCAATATCGCGTATCTCAACCGCCATTTCAAACGCGGCATTCCTCTCATCGTAGTGAAAATTGTGATGATGTTGATGGTGGCTTATGGCACCCTAAATAGCTCAGGGTATATTTGGAATTTAGGAGACATCGGTGTGGGTTTAATGGCATGGATTAATATCGGCGGCATTTTCATCATTTTTTTTCAAGCTAAGCCGACACTGCTTTGTTTGCGTGATTACGAAGACCAACTAAAGTCTGATAGACCCATCAGTTTTGATCCGGAAAAACTTGGAATCTATAATGCGTACTATTGGGAAAAGCGACTGAGCGTTAAACGAAGAAAACCTCAGAAAACGACCAATTAATAAGAATCTGTTTGAAAATCCCAAAGCCCTTTTACGTATTCAAAAGCGTATGATTTCTTACGGACTAATGATTATTCTATTATTGAACATCGTGATAGTGTTACCGCCAATTGCTTTTGCCTCATACATGGCAGAATCAGCATTTTGCGATAGTGAATTTATACTATTGCCGTGGTCAGGGTATAAGGCTATTCCAATGCAACATGCTATGCTGATCGGATTGTTATGAATCAAGATTGGTTCACTTAACCTGCACTTGATTTTTTCACAAATAGTTAGTACCTGTTGAGTTGACTGAATTTTTGGAAGGAAAATAACAAATTCATCACCACCAATTCGACCAACGCAATCAGATTCGCGTGTGATCGATTTTAATCGCAAAGCGATTTCACGCAACACTTTGTCACCCATGGCATGTCCATAAGAATCATTGATTGGTTTGAATTTATCCAAATCTAGAAAAAGTAGAGCTATTTTTTCCTTTTCCCTCTTCGCTACTGTTATCGCATATTGTAGTTTTTCAAAGAAAAATAATCTGTTACAAAGACCGGTCAAAGAATCATAATGAGCCATGCTAGTAAGCTGCTCGTGGTTTTTCTTTTCTTTAGTAATGTCTAACTTGATTGAAACAAAGTGTGTGATTAATCCAGCTTTATTCTTAATGGGAGCCATATGAACTTTCTCATAATAAATTGCCCCATTTTTTTTTCGATTAACTAATTGTCCTGACCAAGTGGCTCCTTTTAGTAAGGCGCTCCACATTTGTTGATATGTCTGTTTTGGTGTTTGACCAGACTTTAAAAGTGTCGGCTTTTTGCCTAGCAATTCATTGGAAGAATAGCCAGTAAGCTTAGAAAAACTTGGATTCACGTATTTTATGATGGTGTTTGCGTCTGTAATCATAATGGATAACGGATTTTGCTCGACCACCGTATACATTGTCGAACATTTCGACTCAATTGCTTCGTGGTCGTCTAAATCAAAGCAAATGCCAGTTATTCTTTCCGGCTTTGCAAATTGATCAAATGTGATATGTGAAATTAGCTTTAATCGTCGGGTGAGCTCGATAGGTAAGGCTAGTCGAAATTCAAACTCTGAACTACGGCAATTGTTTGAAAAATTGAGGAATGCAGATTTAAAACTTTCTCTATCGTCAGGATGGATCATCGATATCCACGCCACAAATGAATCATTAAAAGCTTGCATTGACGTATTGTGAAGTCGATACATCACTGTATTCCAACACACTCGCTTACTCCTGACATTAAAGTCCCAAATACCAATTTTGTCTTCTATTTTAATATCAAAGAATTTGTGCATATTGTTTAATTATTGATCGCTGATTCGAACTGCTATTTTTTATGCCTTAAAATTTCATCGCAACGCATTGGACCTGTGTTGTCAATGTGCCACCAGGGACTGTTTTCAATCAGATGCCATTGATCTCCCACCTCAAATATGACTTTATTTGATTCTGTAATTTATCTGCTTGCTAATCGGCGGATGATTATAAAAATTATTCGCAGTATTTTTCCAGTAACGAGCCGAAGAATTTGCCGTTTTAGTGTCCACGTGAGTGAGGTGTTACGATAACTTCTTCAGGTCAAAAGTGGTCGAACAATATTGAATTAAAAAAGCCCGTTTTTAAAACGGGCAAAAAGCTCAGCAAATATCAAAGAGTAATCGACAACTTTGGTAAAAGCTTCGCTTGGGAGGAGACTTTAATTTAAATTTGAATAGTGAACATTAGTATTTTTATTTAAGAAGTATAACTATCAGCAATTTAGACATCTATATGAATTTCATCTTGAGAGATGCGGAAATTGGCACATTTCTGTTTATAGGTCGCCATTGCCATCATTTGTAGAATAGCATTTAAAAAAAACAGAAGCTCAATACGATTCCTCACTGTGCAGCTTTCCTTAACGTTTTAGTTGTCTTTTAACTAGTCGAATGAAGTGAATTGAATTAGCATATTTATTAAGTGAAATTAATGAATTGAGCAAATTTATGCAGAGTTATTTTTCAATTGGTTCCACAGCATTGCAAAAATGGCTGGATGAAATTGATTTAGGAGCGAAGCCTTCAATGGTGTTACCTTCGCTCCCGCAATCACGAGTCTCACTTTTACGCTGGCAGATTGATCGGTATAGTTCAAAAATTCTTAAAGCAAGCCCACTTGAGAGTGAATACCGAGTTTCATTATTGCTGGCTCCGCTAACTTCCAGTATTTGGAAAAATGGTCAGCTTGTTTGGACAGGTGAACTCGCGACCGGGAGTTTTCGTATATGTACTCCTGGCTCAGCAAGTGAATGGAGTCAAGATAGTAGTTGCGATATTGTGAACCTGTTTTTACCAAAACAATTGATAAATGCACTTTGCGAAGCGCATGCCCAAGAGTCGTCATTGCCCGGAGTAAAACTTCAATCGAATATCACGAGCACAGCGCAATTCCAAAAGACGTCGAAGAATTCTGAGCGATTTGTGAAACTTCCAGATACAAACTATCGCCAAGATCGTTTTGTTTTACATACTATTGAGCAACTTCTGCATGCTCAATCTCTGCGAAGTAAACTTGCCTACCTGTCCTGTGATTATCTGGCATTTTCCTTAGCCACCTACCTCGTTGCGAACTATAGTGAGGTAGGTTCATTTCCAAACGTTAAAAGTGAGCGCATAAGTAGAAACTACGTTCGTTTGCAAACCGCTTTAGATTTTTTAGAACAGAATTTGAAAGAGGAACTCACGCTTTCGCAGCTCGCAGCGCGCTCAAATATGAGTACCTCGCATTTCGTACGTGAGTTTTCCGCATGTTTCGGGGAAACACCTCACCGATATATTTTGAGGAAACGTCTCGACATTGCAAGAAGACGCCTGGCAGAAACGCAAATACCAATCACGGAGTTAGCGATGGAACTGGGTTTTTATGACGCAAGTCATTTGTCGCGTGCTTTTAACCGTCAGTTTGGAAGCGCACCTAGTGAGTTTAGACGCATGTATACCGCAAAATAAAGTAGATACTACAAAATTCTACATAGAAAACAGATTGTAAATATTGTCGATCTTAGCTCGATCTAGGGAGACAAATAAGTAACTGTTGAAATTCAAGAATATACGACTCGTTGCCTGAATGAAAACGCTAATAGATGCTCTTTTCTTACAAGTAGTGGTTGTATTTTACATGCGATAGATGAGCTATTTAAATACACTAGTGGCTTTTCTTCGAAAACTCTTTCGGGATATCTGAAAAAAGGAACATGAATGTTTACCAGTGAAAATCTTTATATGCGCGAACTTGAAGCTAGCGATGCATCCTTTATCTTAGAACTCTTGAATACGCAGGGTTTCTTAAGGTTCATAGGTGATCGCCAAGTACGCAACTTGAGTGATTCGCTGCGTTATATTCAGACGGTGAAAGAAAATGAAACGATTTCCTACTGGATCGTAAATTTAAATCATACTGATCAAGCCATAGGTATCGTTAGCATGATTAAGCGAGAGTATCTTGCATTTCATGATATCGGTTTCGCTTTTCTTCCTCGCTATAGTGGTATGGGTTATGCACGAGAAGCTAGTCATGCAATGTTAGAGCATGTGATCGACCAATGCCATGATCAACGTATTCTCGCAACGGTAATGCCAGAAAATATTAATTCGATCAAATTGCTGCAACGGCTGGGCTTACGATTCGAGGCCGTGCTGGAAGAAAAAAATGACTCGTCCAGCGAAATCTTACACGTTTATTCAATCATGAGAGATGAACTCTTAATCAACCGACTTTCTCGAAATTATTTTGAGCTATTTAGCAACCGCCACGGTGCTACACCAAAATTCGACAATTTAATGGCGATGTGCCAACCATCGGTTTTGTTCAACAACAAAATCGGTGATCGTTTCAAGGCAACGAATCTTGAACAATTTATTCGCCCACGCCAGCAGATCTTAACGAATGGATATCTTAGTGATTTTGAAGAATTTGAACTAAGTAGTACAACTTCCATAGTTGGAAGTATCGCACAGCGTCAATGTGTTTATGGGAAACGTGGTGTATTAGATGGAAGAGCGTTTCAGCAACAAGGCGATAAATTAATACAATTCATTAAAGAAGATGGTCAATGGAAAATTAATTCTGCCTTATGGGAAGATCATGTTACGCATACATAGACGATACTTTTCATTTAGCGATTCGTCGACAGCTCATACCAAATCTCAAATCATTTCACCAATATCAATCTAATCGAACTATTAGGACTGCACCGAAAATGTCTATCGAAGCAAACGCTAATCCGCTCCCCAATAAACCAGAATTTCGTGAACTGTGGGGGCATCCTAGTCCATTATGGATGTTATTTATGACTGAGTTTTGGGAGCGCTTTGCTTTTTATGGAATTCGTTGGGCATTGGTTTTGTACATCGTTGCGCAGTTTCACGAGGGAGACCCATCCGGCCAAGCATCAGCTAATTTTGTGTATGGTTCCTATCTTGCCTTAGTGTATGCGAGTGCTCTGATCGGTGGTTATATGGCTGATCGTATTATTGGCTATCAACACGCTATTTTGCTTGGCGCGGTGATTATGGCTTCCGGTCTTTTTATGATTACGTACCCTGATCCACAGGTATTCAAATTTGGATTGGCGACGATCATTGTTGGTAATGGCTTGTTCAAACCAAATATTTCTAGCTTGGTTGGTAAGCTTTATCACGAAAATGATTCACGTCGTGATATTGGATTCACGATTTTCTATATGGGAATCAATACTGGTGGTTTTATTGCTCCCTTATTCACCGGTTTACTTGCAGAGAAAATCTTCGGAACTAGTCAAATGCCAGCCTATAAGGCAGTGTTCATCGCTGGAGGCTGCGGAATGTTGATGTGCCTATTGTGGTTCTCAATCGGGCGTCGACAATTGAAGTGTATCGGAGCGCCAATAGTACGTGAAGGACAAGCTAAGCGTGTGATGTCTGTATTAGCTGGTTCGCTATTAGTAATACCCGCGACTTATGGTTTATTGACTTGTAGCGCCAGTACCATACAGTGGTTGCTTGCCGCTATGTTCATTGCCCTTGCTATTGCGCTCTTAGTAGAAGGTGCGCGCCTCGGTCGCATCGCAAGGGATCGTGTAATCGCAATGCTTACCATATTTGGATTCAATG
The DNA here is from genome assembly GCF_014652415.1 of Affinundibacterium macrobrachii. GTDB lineage: Bacteria > Pseudomonadota > Gammaproteobacteria > Burkholderiales > Burkholderiaceae_D > Undibacterium > Undibacterium macrobrachii. The sequence continues at coordinate 387,094 of NZ_BMYT01000003.1, read as the reverse complement.
TTGTCTTCTTTATGTTTTTTGAACAAGCAGGAAGTTCTTTTACTTTTTTGGCTAGTGAAATCGTCGATCGGAATTTAGGGGGATTTGTTTTCCCAACGGGCTGGTTTCAAAGCGTGAATTCTTTGGTTATTGTCTTGATGGCTCCTCTGGTCGCGGCTCTTTGGATCTTTCTTACCAAACATCAACGTGAAGCAACAGTGCCGCAAAAATTTGCATGCGGGTTATTTGGTAATGCGACCGCGTTTGCACTTCTCATGTACGCACTATCTTTTTTGGTTGACGAACACTACAAAATTCCGTTTTGGACTTTGATCGCGGTGTATGCCCTGCAATCAATTGGCGAACTGTGTTTGTCGCCGATCGGATTGTCTATGGTTACAAAGTTGGCACCGCCACGTCTTGTCGGTTTGGGTATGGGGGGATGGTTTCTATCAACTGGAATTGGTAATAATTTGTCTGGAATTTTTGCTGGCTATGTAAGCGGTGACAAAGGGATGTCTATTCCATCAGCATTACATGGATATTCATTTGGTTTCTATTCCCTGCTAGGCGCAAGCATACTCTTGTTTTTATTGGCACCGTTAATTCAAAAATGGATGCATGGAGTGAAATAATTTCTTGAGCTTTGAGTTATGTTAATGACTTGTGAATTTAATCTCAAAAGTACGTGACTCAATTTCTGATTTAAACAAATTCGAGAGATCGGCATTGATAGGGGAAAATGGTCTGCAACCATATATGCTTTGTACGAATATGTTCGTATTGTCTGATGCAGTTCGTGAGTGTGAAGATTTTTTGCAATACGTGGAACTTGAGTGGATTGGCATTCGAGGTAGTAGTGTTTTTTTAGGAATGTCGACAATGACTTTGGGAGCGATCAGAATGAGGTTTTTCTAGTAAATTATGTACTGCGACTGAAACGAAAACTGATATACGAGATGCCTCCACGATCAAACGTGAACGTCGAGGCGTTTTCAACTAAAGTGTAGATAAATATGGTAGCAATTTTCAAATTATCGATGCCGATTTTTGTGGCAGTTTAAGATCCCAACGAAGGTCGATTTATCGCGAATTAATTGAACTGCTTAAATTCGGGTTTACGTTTTTGGAAAAACGCCATCATTGCTTCGCGTGCTTCAGGCTGTGACAGCATCGCGCCGAAATGCGCATTTTCCTCGTTCATCTTGTCGCGTATCGCTTGCGGTTGGTTTGCCTTCATTAAACTCTTGGTTAAGCGTATTGATTTGGCTGGCAAAGCGGCGATTTTTGCTGCTTGTTTTTCTGCGTACGGCAATAATTCTTCGAGCGGCAAGACTTTATTCACTAGGCCCATTTCATAAGCTTGTTGCGCATTGAATGCTTCGCCTAATAACAGCATTTCCGCTGCGCGTTGATAGCCTGCAATTTGCGGTAAGACCATGCTGGATGCGAATTCTGGGCACAAACCTAATTGCGTGAATGGCATCGAGAATTTTGCATTATCGGCCGCGTACACTAACTCACAATGCATTAATAAGGTGGTACCAATACCAACCGCGCCACCTGAGACCGCAGCGATCACCGGTTTCTGCGCATCGTTTAAGGCATGCATGAATTGATACACGGGCGGCATTTCTGCTGAAGCTAAGCTACTGGCGTGTTTCATGAAGTCTTCCAGATCATTTCCTGCAGTGAAAATTTCTGGCTTACCAGTAATCAAAATCACGCTGACGTTTTTATCGTCATTCGCTGCATTGATCGCATTTGCCATCGCTTCATACATGCCAAACGTGATCGCGTTTTTCTTTTCTGGACGATTGAAATTGATCGTCAAAATGCCGTCATTGATGTTGGTCAGAATTTCCATGATGTCTCTTGATTTAGTTAGGTTGTGCGGAGGGATGCTGTTTGTTTTGTTGGGTCAGCCATTGTAAAGCTTGTTGCCACAAGCTGTGTCGAAACTCCGCTCTAAAAAAGCCGAAGTGTCCAACACGTTCTGCCTTTACGTCTTGCGGTTGTATGTAGCGCCGTTCGACTTGCGCACGGCTGAAATAATCGTGCAGTCGGTCAATGTTTTTACGACCCATCATTTCATCGTCTGTAAAGCTCATGCTTAGAATCGGGGCGGTAAATTGCTGATGGTAGGTGCGCATGGCCTTGCCATTTTCATCGACAAAATAACGTGGATCTTTGCACCAGCGCGACCATTGATAAATCACACCTTTAGGAAGATTGCCCACTCTGCGCAACTTCTTGCCTGGAAAGTAGCCACAGATGCTGGTATAAAGCGGCACTAAGAAATACCATAGCAACCACACGGTACGTTTGGTTGGCGGTGCATTATGACGCCAATAGCCGGTGCCTGAGCCGACAGTAAGTAAGCCATCGATTAAATGATTATCAGGCAGCAAGCCAGCAAGTTGACCGCCGAGCGAATGACCAATCACCAAAAACGGAAGTTCAGGATGCCAAGCCTTCGCTGCATGTAAGGCCGAGTTATAGTCGAGTTCGGCCCAATCGCTAATATCCGCTTCAAAGCCACGTAAAGACTTGCTAAAACGCGCATCCAAAGATTCGCCCATACCACGATAGTCGAAGCTCAACACAGCAAATCCATGCTCGCACAAGAATTCCGCAAAAGGCGCATAAAACTGCTGCTTGACACCCATTGCCGCGGGAATCAACACCACCGCACGCACCGTACACGCAGGTGAATACTTGCGCCCCACCAGCTCGGTACCATCTTTCGCAATCAGCGTTGTCGTTTCAATCGTGTTCATACAGACTCCGTAAAAAAACCGCACAGTTTTGATGTGCGGTTTAGTTTCGTGCAAGGGATTCGATCGTAAGAACTTGTTTATTGTTGGCTCGTAGGGCAGTGCCAAATTCATCCAAGCGTCCGGCGGCGCGGGTTTCACCCGCCCTACAAACTCTAACTCGTCCGATAAACTCTTAATAGTCACTTAAATTCAATTGTGGGGATGCAGGGCTAGGCGCGAAGCACAGTAATACATAAGTATTGCGCGCATTTGCAACGACGCCTTGCGCCCCAGAATTGGATTTACATGCGTTCGAAGATACCTGCTGCCCCCATACCCGTTCCCACACACATCGTCACCATACCGTACTTCAACTTATTACGATGCAAAGCATGGATCGTCGTCGCAGAACGAATCGCACCAGTTGCGCCCAATGGGTGACCCAAAGCAATCGCGCCGCCCATAGGGTTCACTTTAGCTGGATCGAGACCGAGGTCTTGTACCACTGCCAAAGATTGCGCCGCAAACGCTTCGTTCAATTCGAACCAGTCGATTTGGTCTTGTGTGATGCCCGCCGCTTTACATGCTGCTGGGATCGCTTCTTTCGGACCAATACCCATGATTTCTGGTGGTACACCGCGTACTGCGAAGGATGCAAAACGTGCCAATGGTGTCAGGTTGAATTGCTTCAAGATTTTTTCGCTAACCAAAATCAACGCACCTGCGCCATCAGACGTTTGTGAGCTGTTACCGGCAGTCACAGAACCTTTCGCCGCGAACACCGCTTTCAGTTTCGCCAAACCTTCCAAAGAAGTGTCTGGACGTGCACCTTCGTCACGATTCACGGTACGTGTTTTGAGTTCGATTTCGCCCGTTGCCAAGTTTGGTACGCGGTCGATAATTTCGAATGGTGTAGTTTCCGCATCGAAGTAACCAGCCGCCTGTGCAGCCAATGCACGTTGATGCGATTGCAAAGCGAAGGCATCTTGCGCTTCACGGCTAATTTTCCACTGCGCCGCGACTTTCTCTGCAGTCAAACCCATACCGTAAGCGATACCGGCATTTTCGTCTTTGAGAATCGCCATGTTCATCGATGGGTTGTTACCCATCATCGGCACCATGGACATGGATTCCACACCCGCGGCGATCATGACGTCAGCTTGGCCAACGCGAATGCGGTCCGCAGCCATAGCCACTGCCGTGATACCAGAAGCGCAGTAACGGTTAATCGTTACGCCACCGATGGTGTTTGGCAAACCTGCCAACAGCACGCTCATACGTGCCAAGTTCAAACCTTGTGCGCCTTCTGGGAAGGAGCAGCCAACAATCGCGTCTTCGATCAATTTTGGATCGAGATTTGGCACCTGTGCCAAAGCAGATTTCAATACGCCAACCAGCAAGTCATCTGGACGAGTATTGCGGAAAAAGCCGCGTCCAGATTTACCAATAGGAGAACGAGTTGCCGCAACGATGTATGCGTCTTGTAATTGAGTAGTCATTGTCGAGTCCTCGATGAATTAGTTACGTACTGGTTTGCCAGTTTGCATCATGCCCATGATGCGCTCTTGTGTTTTTGGATGGTTCAACAATTCCATAAACGCTTTGCGTTCCATGTCGAGCAACCATTGTTCGCTGACCATGCTGCCATTGTCGATATCGCCACCGCAAACGACTTCTGCAATCATCTTGCCGAGTTTGAAGTCATGTGCAGAGATGAAGCCACCATCACGCATATTGATCAATTGCGCGCCGATGGTTGCAATGCCGTGACGGCCTGTGACTGGTACCAGTTTGCGCATTGGTGGGCGATAGCCTGCGTCGAACATGGCGCGTGCTTCGACTTTTGCCACGTGCAACAATTCGAAAGCATTGAAAACAATGACGTCGTCTTGGCCGAGGTAGCCCATTTTTTGCGCTTCCAAAGCAGACTTCGACACATTTGCCGTCGCTGCATTCGTGAAGTAGTTCTTCAAGAATTGCAAGAGGTCAGTGCCTTTTGCATCTTTCGCTGCACGTACAGCCGCTTCTTTCAAGCCGCCACCGCCTGGAACCAAGCCCACGCCAACTTCAACTAAACCGATGTAGGATTCGAGTGCGGCTACGCGTTTTGCAGCGTGCATCATCAACTCGCAACCACCACCGAGTGCCAAACCAGCTACTGCAGCAACCACAGGGATGTTCGCGTATTTCAACGCTTGGTGTGCGTTTTGCAGTTGTGATACGGCTGGTTCGATCGCTTTCACGCCGCCAGACATAAACAATGGCAACATCGCTTGCAAATCTGCACCAGCAGAGAAAGCACCGCCTTCCGCTGCGTCGGCATGCCAGATCACCAAGCCTTTGAAGTTCTTCTCGGCTTCAGCAATCGCTTTTTCCATACCAGCGACCACGCCTGGGCCAATCACATGCATCTTGGTCTTGAAGGACAAGATCAAGACATCATCGTTCTGATGCCAGATGCGGACAGAATCATCTTCGAAGAAGGTAACGCCAGCAGTTGCACCTGTTTCTGCACCAGCGCCCAATACGGGAGCACGGAATGCTTGACGGTTGTAGACTGCCAAATTAGAGCGTGGAGCAAAAGTGTTGCGGCTAATAGACCATGAACCTTCTGGTGTATGTACACCACCTTTTTCTGCTACTGGGCCTTCAAATACCCACGCTGGCAATGGTGTTGCGCACAGTGCTTTACCTGCATCGATATCTTCTTTGACCCAAGTTGCTACTTGCTGCCAACCAGAAGCTTGCCATGTTTCGAATGGACCGACATTCCAACCAAAGCCCCAACGCATAGCGAAGTCGATATCGCGTGCATTGTCCGCAATCGTCGCACCATGAATCGCGATGTAATGGAATGCGTCACGGAAGATGGACCACAAGAATTGTGCTTGTTTATTGGTCGACTCACGCAAAGATTTCATCTTCTTGACAGGATCTTTTTCCTTCAAGATGCGACCGACCAAGTCATCTGCCTTGGCGCCGCCTGGAACGTATTCACCGCTCGCGAAATCTAAACGCAAAATATCTTTGCCGACTTTCTTGTAGAAGCCTGCACCGGACTTGGAACCGAGCGTGCCAGCGGCGACCAATTTCGCCAAGACTTCTGGTGTTTTGTAGACAGCGAAGAATGGATCATCTTGCAAGTTATCTTGCATCGTTTTGATGACGTGTGCCATGGTATCGAGACCGACGACGTCAGCCGTACGGAAAGTACCAGAAGAAGCACGGCCTAATTTTTTACCAGTCAAATCATCGACGACGTCAACGCTCAAGCCGAATTGTTCGGCTTGGTAGATCGTTGCGAGCATACCGAAGATACCAACGCGATTGGCGATGAAGTTCGGTGTGTCTTTCGCGTGAACCACGCCTTTACCCAAAGTCGTCGTCAAGAAACCTTCGAGTTGGTCGAGGATTTCAGAACGTGTCGCTGCAGTTGGGATCAATTCAACCAAGTGCATATAGCGTGGTGGGTTAAAGAAATGCACACCGCAGAAACGCGCTTTCAACTCTGCATCAAAGCCTTCAGACAAGGCCGTGATCGACAAACCTGAAGTGTTAGAGGCGAAGATCGCATTTGGTGCAATGTGTGGCGCAACCTTTTTGTACAGATCGTGTTTCCAATCCATACGTTCTGCAATCGCTTCGATGATCAAATCGCAGCCAGCTAAAACGTCGAGGTTGTCTTCGTAGTTCGCGACTTCGATCAAGGCTGCATCGTCTTTGTCGCCCAGTGGCGCTGGGTTGAGTTTTTTCAGGTTCTCAATCGCTTTGAGAACGATACCGTTTTTCGGACCTTCTTTGGCTGGCAGGTCGAACAAAACGACAGGAACTTTGGCATTGACACAGTGCGCAGCAATTTGCGCTCCCATCACACCAGCGCCGAGGACGGCGACTTTCTTGACGATGAAATTAGGCATTGACGTACCTTCTAATAAAATTGAAATACAGGGTTACGAAGTCAAACTTGGTTGGGGTAGGGCGGAATGAATTCGTGCCGCCCTATAAAAACATCGCAGCAAAATGTCTTTAGAAATTCAATTATAGGAATGCATCACAAGGCGCCAAACGGAGCAATATGTCGATATTGCGAGTATTGGCAACGCCGTGAGGCACCTTAGAATTGGATTTGTCGAGACATTTTTAGAATAAATCAGCTTCTAAAGACAACAAATTCGCAGAACCAGAACGTGCTTGGCGAATCAACATCGCTGTTTCTGGATACAAACGCGCAAAGTAGAAACGAATCGTCGCTAACTTAGCTTTGTAGAAGGTATCGCCAGAATCTTGTTTCGCCAAAGCGATCTTCGCCATTTGCGCGAAGAAATAGCTGTAGACCAAATGACCTGCAACGCGCAAGTAAGGAACCGCAGCTGCGCCCACTTCGTCAGGATTTTGGAAAGCCTTCATGCCGATTTCCATCGTCAACTTGGTCAATTTGTCGCCCAAGTCAGCCAGTGGTGTGACGAATTCAGACATCGCTTCATCAGTGCCATTTTCTTCCACGAACGCTTGCACTTTTGCACCAAACTTACGCAGTTTCGCGCCGTTGTCCTGCAAAATTTTACGACCCAACAAGTCCAAAGATTGTACTGTGTTAGTACCTTCATAGATCAAGTTAATACGTGCGTCACGTACATATTGTTCCATGCCCCATTCAGCGATATAACCGTGACCGCCGTAGACTTGTAAGCATTCAGAAGTCGCTGTCCATGCATTATCAGTGATGAATGCTTTGATGATTGGTGTCAACAAAGCGACTTCATCGGCGCATTCTTTACGCACATCTTCATCTGGGTGATTCAATTCTTTGTCCAGCAAAATTGCTGCGTGTGAGCACAATGCACGACCACCTTCGGCCCATGCTTTTGCCGTCAATAACATACGACGTACGTCAGCGTGAACGATAATCGGATCAGCTGGTTTGTCTGGTGCTTTAGGGCCAGACAAACTACGCATTTGAATACGATCTTTTGCGTAGATCAACGCATTTTGGTAAGCGACTTCGGTCAAGCCCAAACCTTGCATACCTACGCCCAAACGCGCTGCGTTCATGAACACGAACATCGCGTTCAGACCTTTGTGTGGTTGACCGATCAAGGTACCGATCGCGCCATCCAAATTCATTTGGCAAGTGGAGTTGCCGTGAATACCCATTTTTTCTTCGATCGCGCCGCAGAAAATAGGGTTGCGAGCACCTAAGCTGCCGTCTGCATTAACCAAGAATTTTGGAACAAGGAATAAGGAAATACCTTTGGAGCCTTCTGGTGCGTCTGGCAAACGCGCTAACACCAAGTGAATGATGTTGTCTGCGCAATCATGTTCACCGGCAGAGATAAAGATTTTCGCGCCCGTGATTTTGTAAGTGCCGTCGCCTTGTGGTTCTGCTTTGGAACGCAACATGCCGAGGTCGGTGCCGCAGTGTGGCTCGGTCAAGCACATCGTGCCTGTCCATTCGCCGGAGGTCAATTTTGGCAAGAATTGTGCTTTTTGCTCTGGTGTGCCGTGCTCGTGCAAACATTCGTAAGCACCGTGTGATAAACCTGGGTACATAGTCCAAGCTTGATTCGCGGAATTCATCATTTCATACAATGAATTATTCATCACCAGCGGCAAACCTTGACCGCCATATTCTGGGTCGCAAGAGAGGGCAGGCCAGCCTGCTTCGACGTATTGTTTGTAAGCTTCTTTAAAGCCTTTTGGTGTTGTTACTGAGTGCGTCGTTTTATCATGATGGCAGCCTTCGCGGTCACCAGAATGATTCAGTGGGAAAATCACTTCAGAGCAAAACTTGCCCGCTTCTTCCATCACTTGATTGATGATGTCGGCATCAATTTCTTCGTATTTCGGCAGTGCTTTTAACTCTGCTTCTACTCCCAACAATTCATGTAAAACGAATTGCATATCACGTAATGGAGCGATGTATTGACCCATGATTTTCTCCTCTGGACTAAATAAGTTCTAAAAATAAAAAGTAACAATTGCCGTAATCAATAAAATCTGTTGCTATATTTTTTGTGCCTATATTTTTTATGCTGCCGATTTATACGGCGCGTACGATTGAATCATTCTTTCAAAACCTGTTTCTGCGCGGTTGACGCTACCTGATTTCTTTAAGAAACGGGCATCGTGGTGCAATGCCAAAATCAGGCCATACATCTCATACACGATTTGTGCGGGGTCGATATCCGCTTGTAAATGCTTAAATTCTTGTGCTTGCATGGTTGCGCGCAATAGTGCGCCTTGCCAAGCGTTGACCATGCCAACTAACTCATCGCGGATCGGTCCTTGGCGATCATCGTATTCGGTCGCCCCGCTAATATAAATACAGCCAGATGCAATTTCTTGGGTCACACGCTTGACCCACAAAGAAAACATCGAACGCAAGCGTGGCAAGCCCCGATCTTCTTTCATGCTGGGGTAAAACACTTCTTGTTCAAATAAGTGGTGATACAGCTTGAGTACCGCAATTTGCAGATCTTCACGTGAGCCGAAATGAGCGAATACACCCGATTTACTCATATTCATTTGTTCAGCGAGCAAACCAATAGTTAAGCCTTCGAGCCCATGCCGACTTGCCGACTGCAATGCCGTTTCTAATATCGCTGCGCGGGTAAGTTCTCCCTTGCGCATAAACTTCGATGTGATATTCATAGAATCAAATGCGGTTCTGATTGTTACTTGTGGTTGCTCGTGCTTGCTAAATCGGTGCTCAGAAAACTTCTTTAGCGATGCTGAAATGGAAGCAACTTGACTACGCTACAGAAAATAATCGAACGACCGTACTATTCAACATGCGACTTTAAAAGTCAATCAGAAAAAAGTCATTAGAATGGAATACCTACAACAGTGTGCGAGATCACAACGCCATGTGTTTTTTGTTATTTATAAGGTAATGCCATCATCTCACCTCAGTGAAGATGATGGCGCTGATTTGGCTAGCGCTTATGCGCTTTTGATCACAATTTAGCCGCTAGAACTCTTCCCAAGAATCGGCGTTGGCCTCTGCTTTGGTGTTGGATGATTTGAGTTGCGCGATTGTGGGTGCTGCTTTTCTGACGGCAGGTGCAGCCTTTTTCGCCGGATTGGTGCGGGTGCTATGGCGAGCGGAGGTGGCTGTATTTTGATAAGAATTTTGATTGTCTAGTTTGAACACACTGACCACTTGTACTAAATTAGCAGATTGTTCTTGCAGAGTGGCAGCGGCAGCGGCGGCTTCTTCTACCAAGGCAGAGTTTTGCTGCGTTACGCCATCCATTTGGATGATAGCCTGATTCACTTGTTCTATGCCGCTAGTTTGCTCCTGACCAGCAGCCGTGATTTCACTAATGATATCGCTGACGCGTTTCACACTTTCAACCACTTCTTGCATCGTGCTACCAGCAGTATCGACCAAGCGTGTTCCTTGGCTGACTTTTTCTACCGAATCATTGATCAACTCTTTGATTTCTTTGGCCGCACTGGCGGAGCGTTGCGCTAGACTGCGCACTTCGGATGCAACCACCGCAAAGCCTCGGCCTTGCTCGCCAGCACGGGCGGCTTCTACCGCCGCATTGAGGGCGAGAATATTGGTTTGGAATGCGATACCATCGATGACACTAATAATGTCGACAATTTTTTTGGAAGACTCGTTGATTGATGTCATCGTTGATACGACTTCTGAAACGACAGTGCCACCTTTTTCAGCGATCGACGTAGCGGTTTGAGACAATACATTCGCTTGCTTTGCGTTTTCACTATTATGCTTGACGGTCGCGGTGATTTCTTCCATCGAGGATGCAGTTTCTTCCAAAGAGCTAGCTTGTTCTTCGGTTCTGCTGGAAAGGTCTAAGTTGCCGCTGGCAATTTCTGTCGCAGCATGATTGATTTGTTCTGTGCCAGCGCGTACCTCGGTAACCACATTCAGTAGGCTAGTATTCATGTCTGCCAGTGCGCGTATCAACTGACCAGTCTCACAAGTGCTTTCTGCTTCAATTTTATTGGTTAAATCTCCAGCAGCGATTGATTGCGCTAATCCCACTGCATTTTGCAATGGTTTAGAAACGATTCTCGCTAACCAAATCGCCATGATAAAACCGATCGCGATGCTGATCGCGATTGCGACGATGATCAGTAAGCGTGCTTTAAGAAATAGTTCGTGGCTGTTTTCAGCAGCTTTTTGTCCCGCAAGTAATTGTGCATCAACGATTTTATCGAGCATGCCGCGCATTTTGCGATTGCTTGCAGATGACTCTGTGCGTAATAGCGCAACGGCGTCTTGGGTTTTTCCTTCGCGCGCCAAATTGCTGATTTTTTCCGAGATTTGTGCATACGCGCTGAAGGCGATCAATAATTCATCTAATGCTTTTTTGACTTCGGGCGAGTCAGCGTTTTTCAGAAATTCTTTATGACTTTTACGGAAGGCCTCAATGGCTTCATTGGTTCTATCCTGATAAGTTTTTGCTAGCTCAGGTGTTTCTGCAGTGGCTAGTTGCGCTTCTTGTGATCGCATCCGAGATACGCTTTCTTTCATGCCCATCCCACTAATCGAGCTTGGCATCAAATCGTTTCCCATTTCATCGGCGGCGCTATTGAGCCGCGTCAGTTGAATGATAGAAAACACACCTAATAAGCAGGTCAATAAGAGTACAGCGACAAAACCAAAGATGAGCTTGGTGGCTATTTTTAGATCATAAAACGCTTGCATTTGAATCTCCTTCGAGGATCACTACAATGTTTCAGAATAGAGCTAGATGGTTTGTGTTCAGTTATTCGAACAATATTAACGAAATTCAGGTAAGGAAAATAGGAACGCTTGCCGAGGAATAATATACGCTGAAATTTGATTAAAATTTCAGATCACTATTACAAATTGGAATCAAAGTTGTTTATCAGCCACCTTGTGATGGTTCATTGTGGATAACTATCTATTCCATTCATCGTTGCTGAGCTAGTCGATTGCGATATTGTCTAATTGGCGGCGTTGACGTTTGGTTGGGCGTTGTTGAAGTTGCGCCGCTGGTTCGGTATGTAGACGACGATATTCGGCTCTTTGCTGACGTTTTGTGATGCTGTCAGCAGTTTCTGCATACATGGTTTGTGCAATGCTGGCGGAGCCGCGCACTTCAAGAATTCTTAAAGCCTCGACTTGCCATACTTGATCAGCATGATGAATCTCCAGAATGTCACCAACTTTCACTGCGTGCGCTGGTTTAACTCTTTGCTCGTTTTGCAAGACGCGGCCTAGTTCAACCGCGTTTGTCGCCAAACTGCGGGTTTTAAAAAAACGCGCGGCCCAAAGCCATTTATCGATACGGGTAGAAACTAAAGTTGACTGTGACATAGCTTATTTAGTAGATAAGTAAAACGATCAGCAAACCAGATTAGCGATATTGGCCTAGTGTGGCAATACGCATGATTATCCGATAAAACCAATATGCCAAGCGGTGTTTTAATCGCTTTGGCCAAGATAAACGAATGACGCAATGCGGGTCAATTTTGGTCGCATCAAGTAATCCTTGTTGTAAGTGGCGTTGAAGATCGCTGGCAAATACGGGATCGAGCACGACGATGTTGGCTTCGTGATTGACGAATAAACTTAAACCGTCAAAATTACTGGAGCCGACGGTGGCCCAGTTTTGATCGATAACGGCAACTTTCGCATGTAACTTGGTTTTGTGATATTCGTAAATCTTGACACCACTAGCAAGTAGTTTTGGATAATACGATTGCGCAACCGCATCTTGGAATTCAAAATCGCCGACACCTAATAATAAGCTGACATCGACACCGCGTCGCGCTGCCTGAATTAAAGCATTACGAATTTTTCTACCAGGTGCGAAGTAGGGATTGGCAAGAATCGCTGTTTCACGCGCAGAACCGAGGGCTTTCAAATAGGCTTTTTGGATGGTGCTGCGGTTTCGTAGATTGTCTCGAATCACGAGGGCGGCTTCGCTGGAGTGGTGAGTTTCACTCATGGGCGGCTTACGTAAATTTACCGCCAGCTTCAGTCTTTGTAGTAATTGAAGTTTTCCCATTTTTAACCATTGGGCAGTCACTTCTTTGTGCAGCGCTGGTACCAAGGTACCAGCTAAGCGCACTGCAAAATCCCAGCGTGGGTAGGGCAGAGGCGTGTTTTTACCATCGTCGGTGACGCAATCGTCAATAATATTGATGCCGCCAACAAATCCTATCGCTTGATCAATCACCGCAAGTTTTCTATGGGTGCGCGCCAAACCGCGTTTGAACCACGGATTAAAGAGACGACATTCCACACCAGCGTTCAGAAATACCGATTGTAGTTGTGTCGCTCGCTTGCCACCGCCTATCCAATCAATGATCACTTGCACACAAAGGCCACGTTGTGCGGCGTCACACAAAGCTTGGGTAATTAGTTGTGCGGTTTGATCATTGGCATAGATGTAAGTTTCTAGCACTACTTCATGTTGCGCTTGTTCGATAGCCGCAATCAGTGATGCGAAGAACTCTTTTCCCGTGTGTAGTAACTGGATTTGATTACCATCGCAAAAAACAAGTTTAGCCATGGTGGTTTGCTGAATGTTGGAGTTGCAGATCGACACAGATCGGTACATGATCGGATAAATTCGACCACGGTTTGCCGCTCAAGACTTTCGCTTGCTCTACCTCAAAACCTCGTAAATAAACGCGATCTAGACTAAGCCAAGGTAAACCAGCCGGAAAGGTGCGAGCGTGATTGGTGGTCGATTTAAAAAGACTTTTCACCGAATTCAGTGCACTACGTTTAATCGGTAGCTCCGCGTGGCTGTGGTTTGCGATATCGAAAGCCTCGATCACGCCTAGTTCTTTATACAGGGTTCGACTAAGCCCTTTGCTCCAGTCATTAAAATCACCAGCGATAATCAGTGGTTCGCTACTGTCGACTTCGGCTTGGATTTGTGCAATCAATGCTTGTACTTGACGTCGACGGCTGGCTGCGAATAAACCTAAGTGAATCACAAAACAATGTGCATGAAGTGCGCCTAGTTGTATCCGCACATGCAAAATGCCGCGCTGTTCATAAGCATGATCCGACACGTCAAAATTGGTCGATTGTAAAATCGGAAGCCGACTTAATAAGGCATTGCCGTGATGTCCGTGTTGATAGACCGCATTCATCCCATACACGCTGGTGTGCGTCTCGCCTGCTAAAAAATCATGCTGCCCTTGCTCTGGCCAATTCACATGCTTTTTGGCGTGGTAATCGTGTTGACCTTGTACTTCTTGAAGAAAAATTAAATCAGCATCAAGTAATTTGATCGCTTCTTTGAGATCATGAATGCGTGTCTTGCGACCAAAAGCACTGACACCTTTATGAATATTGTAGGTGGCAATACGCAGTTTCATACGCTTACTTTCGATTCTTTTGATAGCTTGTCGATGGTTTGCATGTGGCTCACTAGACCGATATTTATCGTTGCCCTTGATGCTATCGCTGGCGTTGCGGCAGTTGCAAGATGGCTTCCGCATTCGAGGCAGAAAAGCACCGATCGGCAGCTTCTTGCCAGGGCAACCATTGATATTGTAGATGCTCTCTTGGAGCTAGTGTAACCGAGGTGTCGCGCGGTACACAAAGCCCAAAAACATATTCTTTGTTCTGCGTCACACCGGGCGCATAACGGTGGCGCCAAGTTGGATAAATCTCATAAACATTAGAGAGTTGCCAGTCGCTCAAACGATGCTGGGTGGTATCGATCCCGGTTTCTTCCATGACTTCGCGATGTGCGGTCAATGCAAGCGCTTCATCTACGCTGTCTTTAGAACCAGTAACTGATTGCCAAAATCCTGGTTTGTCTGCGCGTTCTAATAATAAGACGTCGAGTTTTGGGGTGTAAATTACGACTAAAACGGATTCGGGAATTTTGTAATTGCTGCTCATTGTTTGTGATGGTGTATGCTCGATTTTGTGTGATCGCAGTATGCCACAAATTAGCAGTGCTGCTTGGTTCCGGCTGGATGCCGAATGTAATCGAATACGCTTCAACTTTCTTTGATCACTACCTATCTACAAAACACTAATCGTCATCGACAAGAAACTGTAATAAAAATCGACAAAAAAAACGGCAGAACTAAGTCTGCCGTTTTCAATCCGCCCTACTAGTACTAGATGCGCTGAATTTGCTTAAACCACCTTAGGCTCGGCAGCGCGCAAACGAATATGCAATTCTTTCAATTGCTTTTCATCGACTTCTGACGGTGCTTGTGTCAACAAACATTGTGCACGTTGTGTTTTCGGGAAGGCGATTACGTCACGGATCGATTCTGCACCAGTCATCATGGTGACGATACGATCCAAACCGAACGCCAAACCACCGTGTGGAGGCGCGCCGTATTGTAAGGCGTCGAGCAAGAAGCCAAATTTCAATTGCGCTTCTTCATCGTTGATTTTCAATGCACGGAATACTTTGCTTTGTACATCAGCACGGTGGATACGTACTGAGCCGCCACCGAGTTCCCAACCGTTCAAGACCATGTCATAAGCTTTAGCAATACACTTGCCCGGATCAGTTTCCATCAAGTCTTCGTGACCATCTTTTGGTGCGGTGAATGGATGGTGCGTTGCGGTCCAACGATCATTTTCTTCATCGTGTTCGAACATCGGGAAATCGATGACCCACAATGGTTTCCATACATCTTCGAACAAACCGTTTGCTTTACCGAATTCGCTATGACCGATCTTGACACGCAATGCACCGATCGCATCGTTCACGATCTTCGCTTTGTCGGCACCGAAGAAAATCAAATCGCCATCATTCGCGCCTGTGCGAGCGATGATTTCTGCTAAGGCTGCATCATGCAAGTTTTTGACGATAGGTGCTTGCAAGCCATCACGGCCAGCCGCTTTATCGTTGACTTTGATGTACGCCAAGCCTTTCGCACCGTAGATGCGGACGAATTGATCGTAAGCGTCGATTTCGGAACGTGGCATGCTGCCGCCGCCTGGTACTAACATACCGACTACGCGGCCGTTAGTCATGTTGGCGGCATTTGAGAAGACTTTGAAATCCACGTCTTTCATCACATCCGTCAAATCAGTGAATTTTAATTTCACGCGCATGTCTGGTTTATCGGAGCCGTAGAGACCCATTGCTTCCGCGAAATCCATGACAGGGAAGGGATTTGGCAAATCGATATCCAAAGTGTTTTTGAATACGCCGCGAATCATGCCTTCAAACATATCGCGAATTTCTTGTTCAGACATGAACGAAGTTTCGCAATCGATCTGGGTAAATTCTGGTTGACGATCTGCGCGCAAATCCTCATCGCGGAAGCACTTAGTGATTTGGTAGTAGCGGTCAAAGTTCGCCACCATCAATAATTGTTTAAACAATTGTGGGGATTGTGGCAAGGCAAAGAAGTTACCCGCATTCACGCGAGACGGTACCAAATAATCACGCGCACCTTCTGGCGTGGATTTGGTTAGCATCGGTGTTTCGATATCGATGAAACCATTGGCATCCAAAAATTTACGGACTTCCATCGCTACCTTATAACGCAAGCGCAAATTGTTTTGCATTTGCGGGCGACGCAAATCTAATACGCGATGTGTCAGACGTGTGGTTTCAGACAGGTTCTCATCGTCCAATTGGAATGGTGGCGTGACCGATGCATTCAAGATTTCTAATTCATGGCATAAGACTTCCACTTTGCCTGATTTCAGATTGGCATTGATTGTGCCGTCTGGACGATTGCGTACGATACCAGTAATACGTAAGCAGAATTCATTACGTACGGTTTCTGCATTTTTAAAGACTTCAGCGCGATCTGGATCGCACACCACTTGCACCAAACCTTCACGGTCGCGCAAATCAATAAAAATCACCCCACCGTGATCACGACGGCGATGCACCCAGCCGCACAGGCTGACGGTTTGGCCGAGTAATGCTTCAGTAGTAAGGCCGCAGTAGTTGGTACGCATGGACATAATTTCTTACCTGTCTTCTTAAAAGTTAAAAGCTTTGATGTGAATATTTAGTTAAATTGAATGGAGTTAAATTCCATTTAAGCAATTTTTAGGGCGATCAATTGTTTTTTGTCGCATTGTTTTGTTCTGCCACCTTTTCTGCAACTTCTGGTGCCACAACACCCATAGAAACCACATATTTAAGCGCCGTATCGACACTCATATCGAGTTCAATCGCATCCTTTTTGGGGATAATTAAGAAATACCCTGATGTCGGGTTGGGGGTAGTCGGTACATAGACGCTGATGAAGTCTTCGCCCAGATGTTTGCTGACATCACCACTGGGTTTGCCAGTCAAGAACGCGATAGTCCAAGCGCCTTGTCGCGGATATTCAATCAACAAAGCTTTACTAAATGCGTTTCCAGACGAGGAAAATAAGGTGTCGGAGACTTGCTTTACACTGGAATAAATTGAATTGACGATAGGAATGCGATTTAACAAAGCTTCCCAAGCGCTGACGATGTAATTGCCAATGAAGTTTCGTGTTAATAAGCCAGTGATGAAGATGATCAAAACCGTCAATACAACACCAAAGCCAGGAATCTTGAGTCCGATTAAAGCTTCTGGACGCCATTGTTCTGGCAACAGCAATAGCGTCTGATCCATGCTACTGATAACCGCATGTAATACCCATGCCGTAATAGCAATCGGTACTAAAGTCAGCAAGCCAGTTATAAAGTATTTACGCATAGATCAAGATTTTGCTCGATAAATTGTGTTGCTGTTATGCCGCTTTGTCGCTACCGCTCGTTGTGCTGGTCGCTGCTGTACTACTACTTTCGCTACTACTGCTAGCGCTATTTGCGTCAGCCGAACTTGCGGGCTTGGCTTCACTGGATTTGTCTTCGGTTTTTGCAGTTGCACCAGTGGCGGCGCCTGTGCTGGCTTTATCTGAATTGCCACCACGGAAATCAGTGACGTACCAACCAGAACCTTTTAATTGAAAACCAGCGGCAGTGACTTGTTTTTTAAAGCTAGGCTGATGACATTCAGGGCAAATCGTCAATGGATCTTCTGACATTTTTTGCAGCACATCTTTGGCAAAGCCACAGGCATCGCAGCGATAAGCATAGATAGGCATTTTTATCCTCAGGAAAACTCGTAAAACCCTGAATTATAACGGTTTATGCGCGGCTTTTACAAAAAGCGCGCATAGATTGCCGATTCAACGCCGATTAATTCAGGGGCTTACGCATTTAGTGTGCTGACGGTGCTTGTTTAGCAACGATGAATTGCGGCAGCAAAGAACCTAGCAACATGCCGGTTAAGCTCATCAGCACGCCTGCAAGCTGAGGTGGCCAGAAGTCTTCAGGTGCATAGATTTCTAAAGAAATCCAGGTGACTAAGCCGAAAATGATGGAAAGTAGGGCACCCTGTTGTGTCGCTGGTTTCCAATACAAACCAAAAGCTAGAGGAATAAATGCGGCTACTAAGGTGACTTTGTAAGCGTTTTCAACCATTTGGTAAATGCTTGAGCTGGTATTCATGGCGAACAAAGTAACGATACAGGTAAAGATCAAAACCACAATTCGCATCATCAATAGGAATTGTTTGTCGGTTTGATTTGGAAATAGTGGTTTTAAAATATTTTCTGAAAACGTGACGGACGGCGCCAACAAAGTTGCGCTAGCACAGCTCTTAATCGCTGACAGCAATGCGCCAAAGAACATGACTTGGGCGAACAGCGGCATTTGCGTCATGATCAAAGTCGGCAAGATCATTTGAGAATCGGTGTCGATCAGTTTTGCAACCATCGCTGGATCAATTAAGGTTGCCGAGTAAGCCAAAAACATAGGAATAAACGCGAATAAGAAATACAAGCTGCCGCCTAGCACCGCAGAGTTAGCAGCTGCATTTTCAGATTTTGCCGACGCAACACGTTGAAATACGTCTTGCTGTGGAATGGATCCCAGCATCATCGTAATCCATGCTGCAAAGAACCAAAGCACTTCGCGCGTGGTTGGTGCTGGCCAAAATTCCATTTTTCCTGCATTGACGGCGTGCGTAATCACGGTTCCTGCACCCCCAACCATATTTGAAACTTCCCATCCCATGTACAACATACCAATCATGATGATGATCATTTGCAAGAAATCGGTAATAGCAACCGACCACATGCCGCCCATTAAGGTGTAAATTAAAACGCTGCCAGCACCGATAATCATGCCTGTATTCATATCGATTGCACCGCCTGAGACCACGCTAAACACCAAGCCCAAGGCTTTAATTTGTGCTGCTACCCAACCTAGGTAGGACACTACAATACAGAGAGAAACTAAGATTTCGACAGTGCGACCGTATTTGGCTTTGTAGTAATCACCGATGGTCAGTAAATTCATCCGATACAGCGGACGTGCAAAAAACAGGCCGACAAAAATTAGGCAAAGCGAAGAACCAAAAGGATCGGCAACCACGCCTTTTAAACCTTCTTTTACGAAGGTAGAGGAAATTCCTAGAACAGTTTCTGAACCAAACCAAGTCGCAAACACGGTTGCGGTGACGATATACATGGGTAAAGAACGACCAGCGACCGCAAAGTCTTTGGAATTATTGACGTAGCGGGCGGCATAGAGCCCGAGACCAACAGAAAGAACCCAGTAAATGACGACTAGCCAAAGCAGAGTATTCATGGAATAGATAAAAATAAGGGAAAGTTAAATAAATAATGCCCGCAAATAATTCGCGGGCATTATAAGGCAATGCGTAAGAATAACGATAAATAACAATATTTCTGTGCTTTTTGTGCTAATTTTGTGCCACTAAAGGAGAATGTAGTCAAAACGATAACAAAAATTTAGTGAGCGTAAAACAAATTTGTGTCCTCACTCCAAGATGTTTTTAATTTTATCAACGAGTGCTTCTTTGCTAACAGGTTTTTCAATATTACCTAAGAAATTTTGCCTAGAAAGTTGTGCAACCAGAGAGGCCGAATGCAAGACGCGTGAACCTTGACCTGACATCAGAATCACACCACCTTTAAATTCACGGTCACGCATTGCGCTCATGAACTCAAAACCATCGATATCGGGCATTTGAATATCACATAATAATAAGTCCGGTTTCACTGAAGTTGAGTCGAATGCTGCTAAGCCTTGCTTGCCACCATTGGCGGCAATAATTTTCTTTACACCTAAATCTGTCAACAAATCAGACACAAAATCAACTTGAAACTCGTCATCGTCAACAATAAGTACGCTCAGGTTTTCATAACTTTTCGTCATTTTGTATAACTTTCTTGATTGTTTTTTTAGAAGCCTTCGATATTTCTCAGAATTCGTTTTACTTTGTAAAAAAGTGCGAACGATTTTCGATATTTAACGCGTTACTATACACCGAACTTTCTCAAAGTTTTTTTTTACGAAGATGGATAACTCGATAGCTCATTTAGGGGTAGTGAATTGGGTTAATACAGAATTTCCTTTTTTGCTTGTTTTTCCCATTTAATCTTCCAATCGATAAATTGCTCAGGCGGCATTGGTTGTGCGATAAAGTAGCCTTGCACTTCGTCACATCCCGACTCAACGATCACATCCCAGTCTTGTTGCGTTTCTACGCCTTCTGCTACTAAATTCAAATGGAAGATTTTGCCCAACTGTATGCTCGAATTTAAGATCGCTTTAGACGCTTCATCTTCACTGGTGCCGTGGACGAAGGCGCGATCAATTTTGAGTTCTGTAAATGGTAATTGCTTCAGATTTTCCATAGTAGAGAAGCCAGTTCCAAAATCGTCGATGGAAAGGCCAAAGCCTTTTAAGCGTAGGCGCGTTAAGATCTCTAAGCTGACGGTTAAGTTAGCCATCAAGCGTGTTTCGGTAAGTTCTAAAATAAATTGCGATGGACGAATGCCGACTTTTTTCAGAATCGACTCAAATTGCTCGGGCAAGTCGAGTTGATTTAAGTTATCCATCGACACATTGACGGCTAATTTCAATTGATGGCCTTGGTTGTACCATTTGCGTAAGTGAATCGCGCTTTTCTCTAGAATGAGCTTACTCAAGTCATCGATCATGCCATTTGCTTCCATCACGGAAATAAATGCATTCGGTCCCAGTAAACCACGCGTCGGATGACGCCAACGCGCAAGGCATTCCGCACCAATCACGCGCCCAGTTTTGATGGATACCTTAGGTTGGAAGAATACCTCGAGACAGTCTTCAGAAAATCCTGCTTGCAATTCGTTGAGGTCAAGCGTTGGAACTTTTGAACGTTTTGCTTGTTCCGCAGGATTCGGCGCTTGTTTTGCTAAAGACTCAAATAGCTCTTTCTCTACCAAAGGCTTACGTAAGGTACCAATCAAATTTAAACCATACGCTTTCACTAAATTTTCTGCTGCTTTCATGACGCTTTTGTCGACAGCGCTGAGAATAATTACACTACCTTTATATGCATTTTCTGCAGCGATGCGTAAAAAGCTAATACCGTCCATACCAGGTAGCGTCAAATCACAAATCAACACATCAGGCTCGTAGGTGCGCAGTACTGCTAAGGCTTGATTGCCCTCAGTGCAGTTTGATACGCGTGCTACTCCTAGCTTGCGTAAACTGGTACAGGTTAATTCCATGTCACCGATTTCATTTTCCAAGACTAAGACATGCAAATTGGGTTTGAGTTGACTCAAAGAAGATGAATCATCATCTGCCACAGTTTGCGCGTAACTTGCTTGGCTATTTTCGCTGACGGTCGTAAGCTTAGTCGCTGGCGATCGATACGCTTCTACTTCGATTTTTATTTGTTCAAAAAGGCGCTGTAGTTCTTCTATACGGGAAGTCGCATCTTCGATTTTGCCGTGGTTTTTCAATTCTTCTAGCTGATGACAGACTTCACCAAACTGCATCGCCCCCACAGTTCTGGCGCTTGATTTTAATTTGTGACCTAAAGCACTTAAACCTTGTAGATCACCAGCGTCAGCCATCTGCTGAATATCGATGAGGCCTGCCTGCGCTGAGTCGACAAATTTCTGTGCAAATTTTCCGATCTTTTCTGGTGAGTCGCCTACTAGATTTGCCAATACTTTGAGATCAATTGCGACTTTAGGTTTTTCACTATTCTGATCGAAAGTTGTATTGGGTTTGGTGAGTTCAGCAATCGGATTTTGTGTAAGCTCGGTATGAGAGATTTGTTCTGCGATACCACCCAGCCAGCGTAGTACCGTTGCATATAGTAGATCTGGTGCAAAGGGTTTTGCGATAAAGTCATTCATGCCCGCTGCGAGGCAGTGAATCCGATCTTGATTCATCGCATTGGCCGTGATGGCGATAATCGGTAACTGTGCGTATTTGGGAATCACTCTGATGCGACGGCTCGCTTCCAAGCCATCCATCACAGGCATTTGAATATCCATTAAGACGCAATCGATTTGCTGATTATGTTCGGTCAGTTGCTCCAATGCCATTTGTCCATCATCAGCGAGAATCACATGGCAACCAGCAACCTTGAGCAGCTCGCTGCCAACTTGTTGATTAAAATCGTTATCATCAACCAGTAAGATTTGTACTTTTTTGTGCTCGGTAATCAACCTTAAGCGTTGTAAGGCATTTTGATTATTTATCGCCTGCTTGAGCTTGATTGGCGGCCCTTTTATTTGTTCTAACATTGCGGTGAACCAAAATTTACTACCTTCCCCTAATGCGCTTTCGACGCCGACTTCACCACCCATCAATAGCGCCAACTCCTTACTAATTGCTAAGCCTAAGCCCGAGCCACCATACTTTCTGGTGGTCGAACTATCGGCTTGCTCAAAGGAACGGAACAGTTTGGTTTGCTGCTCTGCGCTCATACCTATTCCAGTATCACTGACTTCAAAACGTATCAGCCAGCCACTCGGTGTATCGCGCAATTTTTTTGCACTGACGGTGATTTCACCATGCTCTGTAAATTTGATCGCGTTATTCGTGTAATTGATCAAAATTTGGTTTAGGCGATGCGGGTCGCCATGCATTTCTCTTGGGACATTTGGGTCGATTGCGATGCGCCAGCTCAATTGGCGTCCTGCGACTTTGGTATTCATCATTGCGGAGAGTTTTGCCATCAAATCATCTAGGCTAAAGTCAACTCCTTCGATACGCATTTTTCCCGCCTCGATTTTGGAAAAATCGAGGATATCATCGACGATGTGAAGTAAATGTTGTCCTGATAAATGAATCTTTTGTAGATAGTCAATTTGCTTTGGATCGGTTGCACTATTTAACGCAAGATAAGTCATGCCGAGTAAGCCATTCATGGGTGTTCGGATTTCATGACTCATATTCGCGATGAATGCGCTCTTGGCACGGTTTGCTTCTTCGGCGAGTTCTCGTGCAATGGCTAATTCATGGGTGCGACTGTCAACCAATTCTTCTAAGTGATGCCGATGTTGATCCAATTCTTCACTGAGCTTTTTTTTCTCATTGATATCTTCTTGAGTTGAGACAAAATGAGAAATACTACCGTCGGCTTGGCGCAATGGAGAAATCGTTGCATACTCAATCGAAATCGAGCCATCTTTTCGGCGATTGATTAATTCGCCTTTCCAAGTTTTTCCTGCGCGAATAGTGCTCCAAAGTGCCGAGAATACTTCTCTAGGTGTTTGACCTGAATTTAGAATATTGGGATAACGTCCGATGGCTTCCTCACGACTAAATCCCGATTTCAAAACAAAGGTGTCATTGACGTATTCAATTTTGCCAATGACATCGGTGATAATGATGGCTTCTGTACTCTGTTCGACCGCTTGTGATAATTGATTGAGTTGCGCTTCGGCCATTAAGCGTTGCGTAATATCTTGAATTTGTGTGACGAAATTTACCGGAGCGCCATTGGTGTCTCTGACCAATGAGACATTTACCTGCAGCCAGATTACATGACCTTCTTTGTGATAGTAGCGTTTATGCACCTCGAAGCGTTCTAATTCTCGATTGATCAATTGGAGAATTAATTCTTTATCGACGTTGGCATCATCGGGGTGTGTGAATTTGAGTGTGGGTTGATGTAACAGTTCAGATTCTTTGTGACCACACATGTCGCAAAGAATGCGATTCACACGCAGAAATTTCCCTTCAATATCGATCAGGGCCATACCTATCGGTGAACTACCAAAAGCTTGTTCCATCAGAGCGTGATTTAAGCGTTGTTCTTCCTCCGCTTGTCGACGCTCGGTGATATCTTGAACTGTACCGGTTAGTCGAACAATCTTACCAGCCGCGTTTCTTTGTTTTCGTCCTGTCTTTGCCCAGATAGTGCGAATGCTGCCGTCAGGTAAAAATATACGGTATTCAAACGGATCATATTCTTCACGATCCTCGAATGCCTCTTTGCAGGTGGCAATGACTTTGGCTTGATCATTCGGATGCACAGTTTGTGCGATCATTTTAAAGATGTCACCGTCAAATTCCGTCGTTTCCCGTTGCCAAATACGATTCATTTCATCCGACCAGCGGATCTTCTTTGAGTCGGCATCCCATACCCAATGACCTACATGGGTAGAACGTTCAGCTTCTAATAAATCATGTTCACTTTGTCTCAGTGCTTCAAGCGTTTTCTTGCGTTCTGTAATATCTCGGGTGATGCCGATGAAATGAGTAACTTGTCCAACTTCATCAAATGCAGGCGTAATTGTTAGCTCGTTCCAGAAAATACTTTGGTCTTTACGGTAGTTCAGGATTTCGCCAAAGAATGGCAAGTTGGCAGCCAATGCAGATTCAATGGCTGCCACCATTGTTGCATCGGTCAAAGGACCTTGTAGGATACGGCAAGTCTTACCAAAAATATCTTGTATGCTGTAGCCGGTTTGTTTGGTGAACGCATCATTGACGGAGACAATTTTTCTGTCGGGTGTAGAAACAATGACGCCTTGTGAAATCGCTTTTAATGCGAGATCGCTGATCTGTAATTTTGTCTCGGCTTGATGTTTGTACAGTGCCATTTGAATAATGGCACGTAGTTCTTGATCCGAGAAAGGTTTTGTGATGTAAGTGAAGCCTTGAAATCGACTTGCGGTCGAGATCGCTTCATCATTGCTTTTACCAGTGAGGAATACCACTGGCAGCGCATACTGCGCGCGTATCGTTTCTGCAGCAGTAATTCCGTCTATGTCACCAGAAAGCTCCGTATCCATCAAAATCAAATCTGGGCGAAGTTCGCCTGCTAAGCGGATCGCATTGGCACCAGAATTGGTTTGACCGATGGTTTGGTAGCCAAATAATTCCAGCTTTAACTGTACGAAGATTGAAACTAGCTCATCACTTTCTACTATCAGAATTCTCGGCTTATTCAAAGAAGACCACATGCAAAACTCCGTAGTAGCGTCGATCAAGAAAACAAGTTAATGGTGCGTAGCTATTAAGACCAACTACCAAGACTAACTTAGCTGTCGTTAACTTTATTTTTACGATTCGTTCAAGTGGTGAGTTAGTTTAGAAGAAGGTAATCTCAGATTCCTTTTCCTCATTCGCTTGTGGTGACTTATTGTGGCGACGCAGTTCTTCTTCCATCGTATACGTATCTTTTAACCCCGCCAGCCACGTGTCTGGAGTGGGTACTGTAGATTGATGTAGATTGTCGGCAAGTTGAGATAGCTTGTCCATGTCATCTTTGACGACTTGTAGAATTTGGCTAATTCGATCTTGGAACTGTAATGCCACCATCAGGTTTTCAATGTCTGTACGGATGATATTGCCATGATGTCGCATTTGCTCAGCGGTATCGCCTAGTGTTTGCACATGAGACAAAACGTCTCTGACCACATCGCCTGAAATTTCTAAGATACGTTTGTCTTGCACTGCCGAGCGGTCTGCCGTATTTAATGCGACTTTGGTTACGTTTGCAATATGGTTGACGCGCTCCGCCATGTGTTTGCCAGTTTCTGCCGAGCGCTGCGATAGTTTTCGTACTTCATCTGCCACAACTGCAAAGCCTCTGCCTTGCACGCCAACACGCGCTGCTTCAATCGCAGCGTTAATCGCCAGCAGATTGGTTTGTGCGGCGATCTGGCCTACGTCTTGAGCCATACTCGACATATCGCTGGTTGCTTTGGCGAGATCCCGAATACAAGTTAATAATTCGTCCTTACTCTCTATCATTTGAGATAAAGAGTTAATCAATGGTGCCAATTCCTTTTTGCAGAGTTGAAGTAGGGTGATTGTGACATCCGAGTTTTGCGCAGTGTGACGATCAACATTACTGACACCTTCAAAGCCCGCTTTATCGAGCTCACTTACCATCGAAGAAAAGCTATTAATTAAATCATGCACAGAAGATTCTGATTGTGAACGCACAGATTCCACGTGCGCCTCCCAAATTGGCAGAACATTCGTTAATAACTCACGTAATTCATTGACTGTGTTGGCACTGCTGCCGAATTGTTCGTTTGTGAGTTCGTCTGCATTGAGCATCGCAAAACTGCGCAGTAGGCTGAGGACAAGCAAGCCAATCACTAATGCGGATAAAGCAAATAAAGAAAAGCTAAGTAGGCTAGATTGACGCCACGCTAACGTAAAGCTAGTCGCGATGCCTATGAATCCAGCCAGATAGGCAAAAGCGGGTTGACGAAAAAAATCGTTTTGCATAATCACTTATCCCAATTCAATCTTGCATTAACTTTTTATTTAACAACTTGCAGCCCTAAACCTTAATTTTCTTAGGAGTTGGGTATTCAGCTTGATGCTAGTTCGTCTATTTTTTCTCGTTAGCTTTTTTCGATTGGATCATTTACCTGCGTTCTATGATCTTTTTCGAGATCAAGTCATAGCTCCTCTACAAATGATTCTAAACAATATTTTGCGCTTATTGCATGAAAAAAACTGCGTGAAGGAAATTTTTTATATTCACATTGCACGCTCAATTTTGATAAGTTGGTAATTAACAAATAGTTCCTGCGCTAAATTGCATCGAAGTATCTGTGAATGGATCTTCATCTAAGATCGTTTCTACTAGGAGAACGAGTGCTTTTTCTAGTGACTCCAGCGACATGCTGGCCGCGCCTGGATGGTGGCAGGCTTGCGCAGGGAGGTAGGGGATGTGGACGAATCCCGCATGTCGTAATTGTGGATGGGTGTTGGCATAATGCATCAAACCGTAAAACACGTGGTTGCAGACATAGGTGCCAGCGGTATGAGAGATGTTGGTAGGAATACCGTGATCACGTAATTTTCTAATAATTTTCTTCAGCGGTAAGCTTGAAAAATAGGCGGCAGGTCCATCGGCGACGATGGATTGATCAATCGGTTGAGCACCTGCATTATCAGGAATCCGTGCATCATCGAGATTGATCGCCACTCTTTCAATACTGAAATCCGCTCTGCCGCCAGCTTGCCCTATACATACGACGATTTCTGGTTGATGGCGATCGAGTAAATCAACTAGCTGATCAATCGCATTGCCGAATTCACAGGCTAATTGTGCCACTTGTACTTGATAATGTTCACCAAAGCTTCGTTCGACAAATAGTTGAACAAGTTCCCAAGATGGATTGATCGTTTCTCGATCGAATGGTTCGAAGCCAGTGAGTAAGATGGTTGGCATAGCTCGCACTTTGTGTATGAAAAAATTAAACCAGAAAGTACATCAAAATCATATTGCAGATTAAGACGGCTATCGCGGTTGGAATTTGATATTTGATGACTAGATATTTGTCTTTTAATTCTAATAGCGCAGCTGGGATGATATTGAAGTTGGCTGCCATCGGCGTCATCAAAGTACCGCAATAGCCAGATAGCATGCCAATCGCTACTAATGGTGCTGGACTAGCATGATGCTGCAGGATTAAAAACGGTAAGGCAATCCCTGCTGCCATAACAGGAAATGCGGCAAAGGCATTTCCCATCACCATCGTAAACAGCGCCATGCCGAGACAGTAAATCACGATTAAGGCGAGGCGACTGCTTGGATCAACAAACATCGTCACTAGGTTTTGGATCGATTGTCCTGTTTTGGCAGCAACAAACACGCCACCTAACATTGCCAACATCAAAGGTAAGATCAGGGCCCAACCCATCGCATCGACTAAACGTCTTGATTCTTGCACCGCGACCACTGGTGTTCCACCGGTAATGAAGTAAGCATAGATCAGGCTGAAAATACAGGCGATGGTGAGACAAGCCAAGGTCAGATTTTTTTGATCGAGTATAAAGTACTCACCAATTTTGAGGTCTTTCCCTAGACTACTCAAAATCACAGTAATAATCGGAATCGCGATTGCAGGTAAAAACAGTTTATTTTTGAATCGACCTGCAAATGCCGCCTTATCCCAATTTGCTTGCGCTGGATGTTGACCACTACCTAGTAAATTACTGCCAGCAATCAATGCCAATAGCATCACGATGCCACCAAGTATCTTGTAGCTCAATGATTTGCCCAAAGTCGCGATCATTGCATCGCCAAATAAAAATCCTATGCCGAATAGAAACCAAAACAGCCCCGTTGTATAACGTTTCGGATTACTCCGATCACGTATGCTCAACCAAGCAATTGCCATCACGACGATACCGATTAAGTAGAAAATGACTTGAATGCTGATGATGCTAAGCGCGCTTTGATTTGTCGCATTCATGCGCGTACTCCAGTTTGTTGTTGCTGCCAAGTTTGTACATCGCGTGCAATTTGTGCGTCTAACCATGACAGTCGAATTAAGTGAATTACCAACGCACAGATCGCGGTAGGGATGGCCCATAAACCAATCATTAAAGGTTCAACATCGGTGATGCCATTTTCTTTCAAGAAGCCAGTCATCAATAAAACTGCACCGAAAGCAATGAAAATATCTTCACCAAAAAATAAGGCGACATTGTCACAAGCAGCTGCATGGGCTGCTATTTTTTGACGTAAATTCTCTGGTAACTCACCATACTTCGATAGTGCCGCGCCTTCAGCCATAGGAAACAGCAGAGGGCGAACCGTTTGGGCTTGCCCGCCCAAACTAATTAGTCCGAGTGAGCAAGTAAATTGACGCAGTACAAAGTACAGCATCAAGATGCGTCCTGCGGTAGCACTTCGAATTCCGCTAACCCAGCTTTGCGCGCGCTCTTTTAATCCGTATCTCTCAAGGATCGCAATCACTGGAAGGATCAATAGGATGCTTGCCAATTGACGGCTATTCATAAATTTCTCGCCAAAAGTTTCTAGCAATAGTCCTAGATCCATACCAACTGCTAAACCGGTTGCCATGCCAGCAGCGATGACAACCATAAGCGGATTAAATCGTAGCGCAAAGCCGGCGACAATAATTGGAATACCAATCAGCGGCAACCATAGATTGCTGTCCATTGTCTTTATCTCCCTTAAGTATTTTTAGATTTATGGATAAGTTGTTCGTCAAGTTGAATACCGATGCCCCGATGTCCCGATGCTCTCGTAGCAATCTTGTTGCGAGCATCGCTAATGACATACTGATTGGATTGTATAGCCGAGCTCGGTGCATTTGTCACGTATGCTTTTGAGTAAATGTAAGGCGTGTTCGCCATCACCATGTACGCAAATCGTCTGAGCTTCTATATGTATCTTCTGCCCATCTACAGAAACAACTTGTTGCTGTTCGATTAAATTCAGTACTTGTTGTATCGCATCATCGTCACTTTCAATACACGCATCGGCGAAACTACGCGCACGCAGAGTTGCGTCTTTGTTATAGCGACGATCGGCGAACGCTTCTGCTTTTGTTTTTATTCCAGCGTTTTGCGCTTGTGTCAGAAGTGCGCTTCCGGCTAAGCCAATTAAGGTCAGTGATGGGTCACAAGCGCGAATTACGCGGATGATGACTTCCCCTAACACCGCATCATGCGCCGCTTGATTGTACAAAGCGCCATGTGGCTTGAGATGTTGCAGGGGGTAGTTCTCTTGTTTGGCAATGTTTGCTAACTGGCTTACTTGCTCGCATAGCTGCTGGAATAGCAGATCAGGATGCGGGTTCTGTGCGCTTCTGCCAAAGTTGACTCTATCGACAAAACTGGGGTGTGCGCCTATCGCAACCTTGTGTGCCTTCGCTAATCGTACCGATTCACGCATACTTTGTTGATCGCCAGTATGACCGCCACAGGCAATATTGGCAGAGCTTACGATCTGGAGAATTTCTGCATCGTAGGCACCACCTTCACCTAGATCGGCATTGAGATCGATGACTCTGGAATTTTTTTGTATCGCTTTAGACATTGGCTGCACCATGAATTCTTGCAAGTTCGCGTTGCCATTTTTGTTGTGCTTCAATCGCAAGTGCGTGGTCGACTTCGATAAAACAAAAGTGTTGGCCAATCGGGGTTTGCGCAATTTTCCATAAATCGGCTTCGATTACACAGGCTATTTTGGGATAGCCGCCAGTGGTTTGGCAATCGGCCAGTAAGACGATAGGCTGGCCGTTAGCGGGTACTTGGACCACTCCGGGTATAACACCATGCGACAGCAATTCTTTTTGTTCGATGCGGGTCAGTTGGTTGCTACTGCGTTTGTCATTGGCTTCGCCAATCAGGCGATATCCCATACGATTGCTTTGGCTACTCACTTTCCAAGCTTGCCGCCAAAATTTCCTTTGTGAATCGCTATCAAAGTGGGAATACTCTGGGCCTCGGATCGCGCGGACCTCAGGTGTCCATATTCTTTGCTGAACGCCGACGGAGCGTTGAAAATGTCGTGGTGTACCGATGTTCAGCTGATCGCCTTTTTTCAATGCTCTGCCGAAATGCCCGCCAATGCCAGCTTGCATGTCAGTTGCGCGAGAACCGAGGATGATTTCGTTGTGAATGCCACCATCAACTGCCATGTAGGCTAAAGCTTCCTTAATCGCACCGCGTAACACTAAAGTTTGACCAGCACGGGCAAAATGTCGCCACGCCTTGGCGATGGGTCGACCGTTGAGTTCTGCGCCAAAATTGGCACCGCATAAGGCAAACCAAGTGTCGCGATGAAATTGAATTTCAACTGGACCAATCATTATTTCAATGCCAGCACAGTGTTCAGGATTGCCGACCAGTTTGTTGGCAAGAATCAGTGAATAGCGATCCAGTGCGCCCGCTTGTGCGATGCCAAGGTGACGATAGCCAGTTCGGCCAAGGTCTTGAATCGTGGTTTGGATACCCGATTTCAATATACTAATTTGCGATAGCGCAGCTTGATTGTTCATGCTCAGTCTTCGACAATAAAGCTTACTGTATCGCCGGGTTGCAACAAGCTAGCAGACGATCTATGTGGATCAAACAGGCGTAGTGAGGTGTGACCAATAATTTGCCAACCACCGGGGCTAGCTGCCGGATAAATGCCAGTTTGATTGCCGCCAATCCCAACTGAACCAGCTTCGATTCTTGTACGCGGTTCGGTTTTCCTTGGAGTTGCTAATTGCGGATTTAAGCCGCCAAGGTAGGCAAAACCTGGCTGGAATCCAAGAAAGTAAACCAAGTAGTTAGCTTCGCTATGTAGTTGAATCACTTCATCGGTACTCAGCTGGCAATGATCTGCGACGATCGCCAAATCTGGACCATATTGCGCACCATATTTCACCGGAATTTGTACATGCCGTGTCGCTGATTCTGTCACTTCAGTAGTTGCAGCCAGTTCGGCTAATTGTGCCAAGATGGCTTGCGGTGGATGGTGTATTGGATCGAAAACTAGCGTTAGATTATTCATGCCAGGAACCACATCGATACAAATCTTTCGTGTTTGTATTTTTTGCGCAATCGCCCAAATTAGGCGCTGGCAATCGAGGTCGATGTGTGTGGAAACCGACTGCATCACAGCCGATCTTTCGCCGAGCAAGTAGTAGGAAAATTGAGGCTTCAATGTTTGATGTTGTTGATGCGTTGCATTCACTGAGAGCCTCAAGTTGTGTAGAAATTTACCAACGGAATCCGAGTTTGACGCTGACAGTATCATTGTCCCCGGTGCGATCCACTTCAGCCGCTAAGTTCATCAAGCCCAAATTTGCATTTAGACCAGCAAATAATTTATTCGCGGTGGTGCTTTCTTTTCTCAAACCAATGACATTCGGAGATAGATTACCCCACACACGTCCCGCACCAACGTAAGGTGTGAACATAACAAAGCCTTTGGAAACCAAGAATTCGACACTTTTACTATTGAACCCCAATTCATTGACACCGGATAATTTGGAGTAAGCACCACGGATCGCAATTGCTGGCAAGGCGACATTGCCTTCGAGAAGGGCATAACGTGCTTCTAAGCCCATTAATTTGATATTGGAATCAGGAACTGCGCTTAAGGATGCGCCAATATCGATATTCAAAGGTAAGCCTTTATGAATATGCAATCGTGGAACGATGAGCGTAGACACATCGCTCCCGGCTTTCTTCCATACTGCGCTATTACCCAACTGCGTAACAGACAATTCGCCACCTACATCAAATCCAGTAATGCCTAATGCAGCTGCCGGCGTCACCGCTTTATAGCTTGCCACCGAAGTGAAATCGCTTGCGAGTCGTTTGAACTCGGACTGACTTAATGTTTTGAGTTGAGCAAAGTCATTTCCTGCCGATGCCAAACCAGAACAAGCTAACAATAATCCACCACCAACAACGCGCAAACTCTTTTTTGAAAACATAGAAACTCCAATTCGTTGATCAGCTCGCCCAAATCAATTTTGTGAAAACATATTTAAGCGAACTCAAATTTTACCTTGCTCGCTCGAATCGTAGTGAATAATTAATGTTTTACATAGGTATGCTTAATACGGGTTTGCTTAATCTAGAATCTTAAAATCAGGCAGGCTAAATCGCTGATTTTTTTCAGGAATATGTATCTCAGTATTTTTTAAGTGGGATGCAAAGCTTTGCATAACTTCTTCTTCACCATGTACTAAGACTGTATGTGTTGGCGTAATTTTCTTTTGCCAAGCCAATAATTCAGCGCGGTCCGCATGTGCGGAAAAACCGTTGATGGTATAAATATTGGCGTTGACATCAATTTCCTCACCGAATAAGCGAACACTTCTAGCTCCGTCAATAATTTGTCTCGCCAAGGTGCCTCGTGCGGCAAAACCAACAAAAATCACACTCGCGTTTCTGCGCCACAAATGATGTTTTAAATGATGCCTTACTCGACCTCCAGTACACATACCAGATCCAGCTAAAATAACTGCACCACTGGTGATGCGATTGATTGCCATGCTGTCCGCTGCATCACGTGTAATGTGTAAATTATTTAATTGAAATGGATCGCGTTTTTGTTTGAGTAATTTGGCGGTTTCTTCGTCGTAGCATTCAGGATGATCCCGAAAGATTTCGGTTGCCGAGATCGCCATCGGTGAGTCAAGAAATATATGCATGGCAGCAGGCAGTTTGCCCTTTTCAACGCCCTCACGCAAATACCATAAAATCTCTTGCGCCCGTTCAAGCGCAAAGGTCGGAATAATAACGTTGCCACCATGTTGAAAGGTGTCATTAATCGCTTGATAAAATTCTTCCACCGACGCTTCGAGTGAGCGATGAAGACGGTCGCCGTAGGTGGTTTCCATGACGACGACATCTGCAGGAGGTGGAATCACCGGATCACGTAAAATTTTACGACCCTTGCTGCCGATATCGCCTGAAAACACAATCCAACACGTTTTGCGTCCTTCTTTTAATTCTAAATAAATACTAGCGGAACCGAGTATATGACCTGCATCATAGAAAGTTGCGGTAATGCCGGGAGCAACTTTGATCGCCTTATTGTAGTGCGCGACCCTGCCAAAAAAATCAAAGCTACGCGTGGCATCATATAAAGTGTAGAGCGGTTCATCGTGCACCACGCGTTTTTGTGAGTGCCGCTGTTGTTTGCGTAACTGTGCGCGCGCATCGGCCTCTTGTAGATGTGCAGAATCGAGTAAAACCAGACGAGCCAAGTCTTTACTAGCAGCACTCGTGATGATTTCTCCTCTAAATCCTCGTTTTACTAGTAAAGGAATGCGACCACAGTGATCCAGATGGGCGTGGGTTAACAGCAAGTAATCAATTTCTGCAGGATCAAATCCAAAGTCTTCGGTATTCTCATCAGAAAGATCGCGACCACCTTGAAATAAGCCACAATCAATCAAGACTTTCTTACCTGCACATTCGATTAAATGACATGAGCCCGTGACATCTTTGTTGGCACCGTGGAATGAAATTTTCATTGTATTGTCCTGACTATGTACAGTGTATTCAGTGAATATGATAGGCCAGCGAAAAGAAGATTAGCCATAAATGCGCTACAACTGAGTTACTAGTATGTATTGTTCAGCGGTAAGCGACTAGTGTATGTCGGATTACCGATCTCCAGCATCATTGATTGCTTGATTCTGCGCAAATTGATCAGGTTTTGTGGGTAATTGTTGATTGATGCTGTCGATGTTGCCGGCCAAAGAACTTTGTTGTTTCTTGATTGCTCCCTTGTTGCGTAGTCGATGCTTGTGTAGAACCAAGGCTCTGATTATTTTTTGCTAGGTTGAATATTAATTGCATAGTCTTTCATTAAGAAAATTGCTGCAAGTTTTCGAGTAACTATTCCAATCCTGTCTTTTCCTGCTGCATTTGCTTGCACCTCCTAGGCTTTTTCACTATCTTCTAAAAGTAAAAAAATATCAGCATTCAGCCAAATTGTTGAATGACATTATAGAAACTTAGGAGACAGCATGAAACTTTCACTCATCTTCAAAATCGGCTTAGTCAACGTTGCAATGGTATGTGCTTCGGTGTTTTCATTGAGTGCAGGGGCCGATACAGTAACCGTATCCGGAGTTAAGCTCGACGACTCGGTACAAGTTGGCTCTCAATCCTTGAAGCTGAATGGAGCAGGGGTTCGGTATAAAGTGTTTTTCAAAGTATATGTCGCAGCCCTTTATCTGCCAGAGGAAAAAAATACTACAGCGGACGTTTTAGCAATGCCCGGCGCAAAACGTGTCACGCTGGTGATGATGCGAGAATTGAGTAATGATGATCTAGGGCAGCGCTTTATGGATGGGCTGCGAGCCAACCTAGATATTGATGAGCGTTCCAAATTAATCAAACCGATGATTAGCTTCGGTAAAATGTTTTCCTTGGTTCCAGTATTAAAGAAGGGCGATATCCTGACGTTTGATTGGGTGCCAGGTACTGGTGTGGTATGCCAGTTTAATGGTCAAAAGATAGGCGAAACGATCAATGATTTGAGCTTTTATAACGCAGTCTTGCGTATTTGGATAGGCAAAGAACCTGCTGATGAAGCTTTGAAACAAAAAATGTTGAATGCGAAAGCTGCTTAATTTTTACGATGATTATTGCGGCACTTGGTAAAACTAAGTGCAATACATTAGCTCGATAAATTAGTGCTGTAGGTTATTGCTTAAATTTGCAAACAGAAACGTCAATTTACGCTTGTGAATTGACGTTTTTTTATGCTGATTCGATTTGCTTATCGAACAGTTTTGCATGGTATTGGTTGAATTTGATCATTGGCGCGAAGGAATTCGGTAGGTATTTAGGAGAGTAATTCGGCGAATAAATTCCAGCTTATCTTAGGGATTCAAGAGCGAGCTGTTACAATAGCGCGTGAAGCAGGCCAGACAATCGCTGGTTATCGTGTTGACACGATGACGGGAGGAAGGTCCGGACTCCATAGAGCAGGGTGACG
Organism: Affinundibacterium macrobrachii; assembly: GCF_014652415.1. GTDB lineage: Bacteria > Pseudomonadota > Gammaproteobacteria > Burkholderiales > Burkholderiaceae_D > Undibacterium > Undibacterium macrobrachii. The sequence goes on along the minus strand of NZ_BMYT01000003.1, from coordinate 351,858 downwards.
GCTAACGGCCGTACGTTGAAAGCCAAGGCGCAAGCTGAGGTATAAGACGAGGAATAGGGCCACAGAGACGAGTCTTTGGGGAGTAGCGGGCGCAAGCCTATGCTAAACCACAAAGGGTGAAACGCGGTAACCTCCACTCGGAGCAATTTCAAATAGGCACGCGTTGAGGTGGCTCGCTGAGCGTGCGGGTAGAAAGCTTGAGCGGCGGAGCAATCCGTCGCCTAGAGGAATGATTGTCATAGCGTGATGCAGCAATGCAAAACGCCGTAACAGAATCCGGCCTACCGGCCTGCTTCAATTTTGTACTTCTCTTCGATTTTTTCCTCCATTATTTATTCCTCGGCTGCTGATGCATAGCGTATCTATTTGATATTGACTCGGTGTTTGATAGGCATCGCAAGAGCAGGATTTCTTGGTATGAAGACATGCCAGTGTTACACTTCAAGAAATAAATTAGATACGATTAGTTCAGTGAGCATTCTGTGACTGAGGAACAAAAGTCATTGCGTGCACTTCGCTACGAATTTGCTATAAGTTTTCTATCAGTTTGTTGTGAATTTGTGGCACTTGATGTTTATTCTTGTTCATCTAAGTTCAGCTGAGTTTTCGTATTATTTGCTTTTGTCAGATTTGTTCGTATGCTTGCTTGCGCGCTTTGCAGAAACAAATACGATCTTTCATTAAGGGGTGATGCATGGTGCGTAGTACTAAAAAGCCCGAAGATAAAGAGGTACCAGTTTGGCTCTTAGTTAGTTGCGTACTGCTCATTATTTCCGCGATTGTGGGGCAAACTTGGTGGTCTATCGTACAAGACCGTAGTTTGACCTTGGCTATCGCTAACAAAAATAGTTTGTTGAATTTGAGGATTCTCGAAGAGCATGCCAACCGCGTGCTGCACGACGCTAGTCGCGCCACGATCGCAGCCGCAGAAGAATTGCAAACCAAAGGCGATCAAATCCTCAATGAAGAAGCGAATTTGCGCCAAATACTAAGTATTCAGCGCCGTGATTCAGAATTTATCTCGGCACTGTCGGTGGTCGATAGGCAAGGTATGTTACGCGCATCGTCTTCTCGCTTTCCAGTTGAAGCTACTGATTTATCTAAGCAAGATCACATCGCATTTTTGAATTTACCAATTAATGCCTACCAAAAAACAGTTCAGCTCGGTTCACCGTATATTCCAAAAAAGACAGCGCAAGCGATTCTTCCTTTAGCACGGAATATTTTCTCTACGACCGGACAGCCAATTGGGCAAATACAGGCCGAAATTAGTCTGAGTTATTTTCAAGATTTTTATGAACGCGTAGCAAAAGACGCAGGTGCGAAAATCTCTTTGTATGACAAAGATGGCTCTGTGATCGTGCAAACAATGACGCGCCATGCGAACTTGAAAGCAGAGGCGGACGAAGCTGTGGTAGCGAGCGTGAAAAGTAGTTTCGATGAGCAAGGTCGCTTAGAGAGTGCGCTTATTGGCGCAGATAAACGTACAAGTTATACCTATCTAAAGATGAAGGATTTTCCTCTGGTGGTGGTATTGGGGCGAGATCTGGATACGATCCTACTGGATTGGCAGAAACGCTTGGAGCAGCGTTTATTATTCGCCGGTTTATCGATTATTTTCACATTGCTGCTGGCAGTGCTGCTCTATAAAAAAGTGCATCATCTTAAATTGTCGAGAGAAAAACTGACTGAAAGTGAGCGCCGTTATCGCTTGCTGTTTCAAGATGCGCAAGACGGCATTCTATTAATTGATAAAACTTATCATTTTGTTGATGGCAATCAGAACGCATTGGATATGCTGGCGGTCGATAATAAAGCCGATTTGTTAAGTCTCGATATTGAAGAATTCTCGGCCGATTTGCGTTACACCCAACCAACCGTTGCTGCGAAAAAAGCAGAATCAATTAAGAAGTTTGTTGATCTTGCGTTTAAAGGCAAGGTGCAAAAATTTGAATGGATCGCCCACCGACGTGGCAAAGATTGGTTTAGTGAAGTTACCTTAAGCCGCGTGAAGATTTCGACCGAGCCTATGGTGTTTTGTGTGATGCGTGACATCTCACAGCGCAAACATGCTGAACGATTGTTACAAGGGCAAAATCAGCTTTTGCAATTGATTGGAAGTAGTGAAAGCTTGGAGTCGATTTTGATCGATACCTGTCATTTCGTTGAAAGAAATAATCCTCACTGGCATTGTGGTGTGCAGTTATTGTCGGTTGATCAGCGTGTCTTTACGCAAACGGTCGGACATCATTTTCCAGAGATCTTACGTCGACAGCTCAATGAAGCACCGGTGTGTCATGGCAATGGTGTTTGGAGTGAGGCGGTGCTTGAGATGATTCCAGTCTGGACGCAAGATATACCCAAATCACCAACGATGGAATTTATCGCACAACGGAAATTGCTGGCGAATTATGCCGCAGTTGGTTCATGGCCGATTATGGGTAAGACTGGTTTGATCTTAGGTACATTCACTTTATTCACCGAGTCTTCCGCCGCACTCAGTAACGAAGACTTGAGTTTGATTAGCATTGCGACTGATGTCTCAAGTATTGCAATTGAAGGCAAACGAGCTGAAGAAAAAGCGATTCGACTGGCGCATTATGATGAAGTGACCAAGCTGCCGAATCGGTTTTTATTCAATCAATATTTATCCAAGGCCTTGGTGTATGCCGAGGCGACCAAAGGTACGCTAGCAGTCCTGCTGCTCGATTTGGACAGGTTTAAAGCCATTAATGATAGTTTCGATCATGATGAGGGCGATAAAGTACTGTGCAATATCGCGTCTCAATTAAGGCAAACTTTATCTGAGTCAGACACGATTGCGCGGGTTGGTGGTGATGAGTTTATGTTATTGCTGGATCGTTATAAGACCCCGCGTGAACTCACCGATATCGCAGATAAATTATTGCAAGTAGTTGCGACGCCATTTGAGATCAATGGGCAAGAATTGCAAATTAGTGCCAGTATTGGGATCGCTGTTTATCCAGAAGATGGTATAGATGCGCAAATTCTGATGAAGAATTCTGAAATCGCCATGTATCGTGCTAAGCATAAGGGTAAGAATAATTACCAATTCTATGATGCGCATATGAATGTGCACACGATAGAACGATTGTCGTTTGAAGCGCAATTACGACGTGCATTGGAAAACCGTGAGTTCGTGGTGTTCTACCAACCGAAAGTCAGTGTCTTAAGCGGGAAAATTGTCGGTGCAGAAGCCTTAATTCGTTGGAATCATCCAGAGAATGGCATCGTATTGCCAACTCAATTTATTGGTTTGGCAGAAGAATCCGGCATGATAGGCAAGATGGGTTTGCAAGTTTTGGATATTGTGTGTCGAGATATCGCACAAATGAAAATGGCTTACGGCGCATTTGGCAGAGTGGCGATAAATCTCTCCGGTGCGCAGTTTAACGATCCATTTTTGTTAGACGAGTTGCAAAAGGTAACCGAATTCTGGAAGATCACGCCAGAAAGTATCGAGTTCGAAATCACAGAAAGCATGGTCATGAACAATCATGAGCAAGCAATTGCGCACATGGATGGTTTAAATGCTGCAGGCTACACCTTGTCGATCGATGATTTTGGTACGGGTTATTCATCCTTGGCTTACTTAAAACGTTTCCCAGTCAATAGCCTAAAAATTGATCGCTCCTTCATTCAAGATATGCCAGCAGATGCCAATGACACGGCGATCGTGTTAGCGATTGTTGCGATGGCAAAAACTTTGGGATTGAAGGTGGTTGCAGAAGGCGTGGAAAACGCCACTCAGCTTGACACCTTGATGTCCTGCTCATGCGATGAATATCAAGGCTTTTACTTCTCCAAAGCCCTCCCTTTCGAAGAATTCATGGTTTTGCTGGAGAGTACTAATTTATCATAAAACTCTCTAATTTATTCTAAATTGACTTCAATTTGCGTTATGGGTTGCAATCGCCCTTAGCAGATTTGATGGGTTTTGTTCTTGTCGCCGATAATTTTTTTAACTTGCGGATGAGATTGGTAGTTAGCTAGGTTCGACGAACTTGTCTTCGTCCGTTGGCTATGCTCATCGAACATTTGCGATTGCTCGCTTGATGGTTGATTTGACGCGCCACTTTAAATATTACCCAAAAGAAAACATTTCTCTTTAAGTGACAAACTGTCGCTTTTCACTCGGCATTTTGCTGATCTCCTTGCTAGGGCTAAACACATGAGTATATGTAATGTCCTACTTTCACTATCTTTTGTAAGTCCCTAATTTATTGGGATATTCTTCATTTTTCAGGTTTAACTAGTTGCGCTAAGTCATTGACTTTATTCATTAATTTCACATTTTCCTGTGCAAATTCGCTTGACCATGCTCAAGCGATCCACTAAAGTGGGGAAAAGTGTGAAAAAGTGTTTTTTTGTGGCGTAAATTCACAAAATATTTTTTCAGCACAAATTAATGATCATTACTCCAAATTTAGGGTTATCCAGTGTTCCAAGGCGCCTCTGCACTTAATCTCGATGCGAAAGGTAGGATGTCTATTCCTGCGAAGCATCGTGACGCCTTAAATGTGCAATGCGAAGGCCGTGTAACCCTAACTCGCCACCCTGATGGCTGTCTATTATTGTTTCCCCGCCCAACTTGGGAATCGCATCGCGAGCAAATTGCTGCTTGGCCTATGGCAGCACGTGCCTATCAACGTATTTTGTTAGGTAATGCTTGTGACGTCGAGATGGATGGGAGTGGTCGTATTTTGGTCGCGCCAGAGCTGCGCAATGCAGTTGGAATGCAGCGCGATGTTATGTTGCTGGGTATGGGATCGCATTTCGAAATTTGGGATGCGAACAAGCTCGCCGAAAATGAAGCCAAGGCAATTGCCGACGGCATGCCTGATGCTTTAAGTAATTTTTCTTTTTAACCGAGCATCATGACTGTTACTACTCCGAGCGAGCTGATTCACCATACGGTGTTACTGGATGAGGCTATAGATGCTCTCAATATTCAGGGCGCGCGTATTAACGGTGTGTATGTCGATGGCACATTTGGGCGTGGTGGTCATAGCCGCAAAGTACTTAGTCAGCTCGGACCGCAAGGTCGCTTGATTGCCTTTGATAAAGATCCTTACGCAATCGCCAATGCTGAGCAAATTCTCGACCCACGTTTTTCTATTGTGCATGAAAGTTTTGCAGACATGCACACAGCGCTTAGCGATCTTGGTATTGATCGCGTAGATGGTGTGTTGATGGATTTAGGTATTTCGTCGCCGCAAGTTGATGATGCCGAGCGCGGATTTAGTTTTAGAAATGATGGGCCTTTGGATATGCGCATGGACACCACGCGCGGTATTTCCGCTGCAGAGTGGTTGGCGCATGAAGATGAACAAAAAATTAGAGAGGTGATAGAAAATTATGGGGAAGAACGGTTTGCTTTTCAGATTGCAAAGGCGATTGTTGCTCGCCGGGCGAGCGAGTCCATTTCAAGTACTCGGCAACTTGCCGAACTCGTCGCACACGCCGTCAAAACTCGCGAGAAGGGCAAAGACCCGGCAACTCGCACCTTTCAAGCTATACGGATTTTCATCAATAAAGAGCTTGAAGACCTCGAGATCGGTTTAGTTGCAGCTTACGAAAGTCTCGCGCCCGAAGCGCGAATGGCGATTATTAGTTTCCATTCATTAGAAGACCGCATCGTGAAGCAATTTTTTGCTTCTAAGGTGAAAGTTGCGCAGCCAGATCGACGTTTACCGATTCGAGAAGCCGATTTGCCTAAGCCGCATATGCGTCTCATTTCACGGATGAAGCCGACTGAGCAAGAAGTTCTGCGTAATGCGCGTGCGCGCTCCGCGATTATGCGCGTTGCTGAGCGGATTGGAGCGAGCTAATGAGCACGCGTCTGAATTTATTGTTAGGTTTATTGCTAGTGATTTCCGCCTTGTCGCTGATTAATTCGCAATATCAAGCGCGTCGTTTATTTATTGAAATTGAGCGCGCACAAACGCTCAGTCAGCAATATGAAGTTGAGTGGACTCAACTTAAGTTGGATCAATCGACGTTTGGAAAACATGCGCGTATCGAAGCGGTCGCATCTAAAGAGTTGGAGATGTCGCATGTGACACCAGATCGCACGCAATATTTAACGGCGGAGGTGGTGAAGTGAGTCGGCCACCTTCTTCACGTACCGCTGCTGGTAAAGGCGTTTCTTTTTCTTCTAGTCCTGTACTAGCAGTTAAATTGCCAGTTTGGCGTTCACGTCTAGTGTTGTTCTTCTTATTTATCGCTTTTGTTGCTTTGATCGTGCGTGCGCTTTGGTTGCAAGGTATGTCAACCGAATTTTTGCAGAAGCAGGGCGCGAGTCGTTATGCTCGGACTTTGGAACTATCTGCGACGCGTGGAAAAATTGTCGATAGACATGGACAAGTGTTGGCATCGTCAGTGCCGGTAAAAGCTATTTGGGCGAGTTCAGAAAGTGTGTTGGAAGCACCTCCAGAAAAAATCGCGCAATTAGCCGCGCTGCTGGATATGTCTGAGCAAGAGCTACGAAAAAAGTTGGTTCTGGATAAGCAGTTCGTTTACCTCAAACGTCAAGCTGAGCAAGCCTTGGTTGATAAGGTGCTGGCTTTGAATATTCCTGGCGTGAAGACAGAAAAAGAATATAAACGCTTTTACCCTGAAGGCGAAGTGATGGCGCACGTCGTTGGTTTTACGAATGTCGAGGACAAGGGGCAAGAGGGCATCGAACTAGCGTCAGAGAAAAATCTGGCTGGTAAAACCGGTAGCCGCCGTGTGATTAAAGATCGTTTGGGGCGTGTTGTCGAAGATATTGAATCGGTTCGTCCACCGCATGACGGCAAGGATATGCAATTGTCGGTTGACAGCAAAATTCAATACATCGCCTACACACATTTGAAAGACGCGGTTGAAAAATTTAAAGCCAAAGCAGGTGGCGCCGTGGTGTTGAATGTGCAAACTGGTGAGATTTTGGCTCTAGTTAACTTACCAACCTATAACCCAAATGATCGTTCTGTATTAACGGGGGCGCAGTTACGCAATCGTGTGATCACAGATACCTTTGAACCTGGCTCGACAATGAAGCCATTTCCAGTCGCTTTGGCTTTGGATACGGGGCGAGTCAAACCGGATACCTTGATTGAAACCGCGCCGGGACATATGACGATTGGTTCCGCAACTATTCACGATGCGCACAAACAAGGCACATTGACTGTCGCAGGTGTAATTCAAAAATCCTCAAACATTGGTACGGCAAAAATGGCTTTGCAAATTCCACCAAAAGAGATGTGGGAAATGTTTGCTAGTTTGGGATTTGGTCAACAACCGAATATTGGCTTTCCGGGGGCGGTTGCGGGACGTATGCGCAATTACAAAACATGGAAACCGATTGAGCAAGCGACAATGAGCTATGGTCATGGTATGTCTGTATCACTGCTACAAATCGCGCGCGCTTATATGATTTTTGCGCGTAAGGGCGACATGATTCCTTTGACTTTTCAACAGTCAACTGCAACCCCGGTTGGAACTCGCATCATTTCTGAAGAGACCGCGATGAAGATGCGGGAAATGCTAGAGAGCGTGACGCAACCGGGCGGCACCGCTACCCAAGCGCGCGTGCCGGGTTATCGCGTTGCTGGAAAGACTGGTACCGCGCACAAGATTGAACATGGTAAGTATGTGAATAAGTACATAGGCGATTTCGTTGGATTTGCGCCTGTGTCGAATCCGCGCATTATTGTTGCGGTGATGATCGATGAGCCTAGTGGTGGTGTTTACTACGGTGGTTCGGTTGCTGGTCCTGTGTTTGCTGCGATTACGGCAAACGTTTTGCGTTCGATGAACGTCGTTCCTGATTCCTCTGTAATGAATATTATTCCTGAACCTAGCGTACAGGAGAGTTTGTAATGTCTAATTTAGAAAATAAAAATCAATCAATGACAGCTAGCGCTGTCGCAGAAATTATTCTGTGGTTGCAAGAACATGCACCAAACGCGCAATTACATTCTGACTCGCGTGCGATTCAACTTGGCGATGTGTTTTTTGCTTTTCCGATCACGGGCAGCAAAGGCGATGGTCGTGCCTTTATTCAGAATGCGATCGAACGCGGCGCAGCTGTAATTGTGTATGAAAAAGAAGGTGCGGCAATTTCGCACGACACTTCGATTCCTCACTTAGCGGTCTCCGGATTAATCGATTTGCTTGGTGAGATTGCCAATCAATGGTATGGCAATCCAGATCAAGATATGTTCTGTGTTGCAGTGACCGGAACCAATGGCAAAACCTCTTGTTCTCAGTGGATCGCCAAGGCTCTCTCAATGCAAGGTGCGCCAGCAGCGGTGATTGGTACTTTAGGTGTGGGTAATTATCGTGATGGCATGATGAGCCAATTGCAAGAAACAGGTTTCACTACGCCAGATGCGCTGCAACTGCAAGCGCGCTTAGCCCATTTGAAGAAAAATGGCGCCAAGAGTTTGGCGATTGAAGCGTCCTCGATTGGGATTCATCAAGGTCGCTTAAATGCGCTGCATTTCGATATCGCCTTGTTCACTAACTTGACGCGCGATCATCTCGATTATCACGGTACGATGGAAGCCTATGCCGCCGCGAAAGCAGCCTTATTTGATTGGGCGGGCTTGCGCGCTGGCGTGATCAACGCCGACGATGCATTTGGTGTTGAGTTACTGCAGCAATTATCAAGCAATAAGCCAGAGCTCAAGTTATTGGCTTACAGTATTGATGGCGCGAGCGAAATTGCAATGCCAAGCTTGCGCGCTTCACAATTAAAGACGACCTCGATTGGCACCCAATTCCATGTCGAATCTCCGTTCGGTAGTGGCGTCGTCAAGACGCAAATGATCGGGCGTTTTAATGTCAGCAATGTGCTCGGTGTGCTGGGTGTGTTGTTGATGAAAGGGATTGCGTGGGAGCGTGCAGTCGCGACCATCGAAAAACTGACATCGGTGCAAGGACGCATGCAGCAGCTGGGTTCGCAGGGGCAGGCGATGGTGGTAGTGGATTATGCGCATACGCCTGATGCATTAGAAAAAACTTTACAAGCTTTGCAGCCAATTGCGCAAGAACGTCAAGGAAGTTTATGGTGCGTGTTCGGCTGCGGTGGTGATCGTGATCCAGGCAAGCGACCACAAATGGGTAAGATCGCGCAGATCGCACAACACGTAGTCGTTACTAGCGATAATCCACGCACAGAAGATCCAGAAAAAATTCTACAAGATATTCTCGCAGGAATGCAGGGAACCCCGAATGCAATCGTTGATCGTGCTAGCGCGATTTTATATGCAGTCAAACATGCGCACGCAAATGATGTGATTTTGATCGCTGGTAAGGGCCACGAAAACTATCAAGAAATCCATGGAAAAAAATGGCCTTTTTCCGATGAGGAACATGCGCTGTTGGCATTAGCTACTGTGGCGACGAATAGCACGATGCGGAGGTCATCTTGATCAAGGCCTCTTTAAAACAATTACAGCAAGTAGTAAGCAATGCATCTTTGACTGCTGACGCACACTTTGTTGGCTTGAGTACCGATAGTCGAAAAATTGAACAGGGTAATGTGTTCTTGGCGCTGCGTGGTGAAACTTTTGACGCACATGATTTTCTCGATTTGGTAGCAAGCGCAGGTGGCGTCGCTGTTATCGCCGAACGAGTCCCTGCTGGTTTCGCGATTCCAGCCTTGATCGTCCCTGATACAAAGCGTGCATTAGCGGAGATTGCTACATACTGGCGCCAGCAATTCACACTACCTGTCATTGCGGTGACTGGTAGTAACGGTAAGACCACAGTCAAAGAAATGATCGCGTCAATTCTGTTGGCGCAATATGGCAGCGAACACATGATTTCGACTAAAGGCAATCTGAATAATGAGATTGGCGTGCCGCTCACGGTATTCCGATTGCAAGCGCAACATCAAGCCGCGGTGTTTGAACTCGGCATGAATCATCCAGGCGAGATCGCCGTGTTGAGCTCGATTGCGCAAGCGAGTGTTGGTTTGGTTAACAATGCGCAACGTGAGCATCAAGAATTTATGCAAACCGTTGAAGCGGTGGCGATTGAAAATGGTGCTGTGATTCAAAGCTTAGCTGCTGATGGCGTTGCAGTTTTTCCTGCACACGATACTTATACAGAAATTTGGAAAGAATTCGCTGGACAACGCAAGACTCTGACATTTGGGTTAGTAAACGATGACGCAGTAAAAGCCGATGTATCCGGTAGTTTTGTTGCACAAGATTTCGGTAGTGAAATCGTCATGACGATACAGTCTGAGTCGTTCACAGTGCAGCTCGCCGCAGCCGGTCAACATAATGTTTTGAATGCTTTGGCAGCAGCAGCTTGTTGTGCTGCAATCGGCATTTCGACTGCAAAAATCGTTGAGGGCTTACAAGCGTTTGCACCAGTTTCAGGTCGTTTGCAATTGAAGCATGCGGCAACTGGAGCGCGTTTAATTGACGATACATACAACGCCAATCCTGATTCGGTAAAAGCGGCGATTGATGTATTGGCAAAAGCAAATGCAGAGACGACTTTGGTTCTTGGCGATATGGGTGAAGTCGGTGCGGATGGTGCAGCATTTCATCAAGAAATTGGATTGCATGCGAAAGCGCAAGGCATCAAACATTTATATACCTTGGGTTCACTAGCGCAAGCTTCCAGTATTGCGTTTGGTGAAGGCGCGCAACATTTTGAAGAATTAACCGGGTTGTTGTCGATCTTGGATCAGCACCGTGGTAATGGCAATACGATTTTGATCAAGGGCTCGCGTTTTATGAAGATGGAACGAGTCGTTGCACATTTGATGCAGGTAGAAAATGCCGCTGCGAAGTTGTCGACATCCGGAACACATTAAAAACAATTAGAACAATTAAAAAATAATTAGGGAAAAATATTATGTTGCTTTGGTTGGCAGAACTGTTTAAACAAGACATCGGCTTCTTCCGCGTGTTTGGATTCATTACCTTTCGTGCGGTGTTTGCGACTATGACGGCGATCTCGATAGGTTTGATCGCTGGCCCTGCTGTGATTCGTATGTTGACACGTTTAAAAGTTGGTCAAGCGGTTCGTACTGATGGACCGCAAACGCATTTGATTAAATCGGGTACGCCAACCATGGGTGGCGCTTTGGTGTTGATCTCTATCGGCATCTCAACTCTACTGTGGTCAGATTTGAGTAATCGCTTTGTGTGGGTCGTATTGATTGTGACCTTGGGATTTGGTGCAATTGGCTGGGTCGATGATTATCGCAAAGTCGTTTATCGCGATCCGAATGGGATGGCATCACGCGAGAAGTTTTTCTGGCAATCGTTGATCGGGATTGTTGCGGCGATTTATTTGGCTTTTTCTGTCTCTGCGCCAACCAATACCAAAGTGATGGAATTATTTGTCGCTTGGGTACAGTCTGGCTTTAGCATGGATTTGCCACCGAAGGCCGATTTAATTATTCCTTTCTTTAAAACCTTTAATTATCCGCTTGGCGTATGGGGATTTATTGCCCTGACTTTCTGTGTGATTGTCGGTACGAGTAATGCGGTGAATCTTACTGATGGTTTGGACGGCTTAGCGATTATGCCAACGATTATGGTTGGTTCTGCGTTGGGCTTGTTTGCCTATCTTACTGGTCATGCTGGTTATTCAAAGTATTTATTGATTCCGTATATTCCAGGTGCTGGCGAATTATTGATTTTCTGTGGCGCGATGGCGGGGGCAGGATTAGCTTTTCTTTGGTTTAACGCGCATCCGGCACAAGTATTTATGGGGGATGTTGGTGCCTTGGCCTTAGGTGGTGCGCTTGGTACTGTGGCAGTCATTGTTCGGCAAGAAGTCGTGTTGTTCATCATGGGCGGCATCTTTGTGGTGGAGACATTCTCGGTGATGTTGCAAGTGCTGTACTTCAAATTTACCAAAAGAAAATATGGTGTTGGAAAGCGACTATTTTTGATGGCACCGCTGCATCATCATTTTGAACAAAAAGGTTGGAAAGAAACGCAAGTAGTGGTGCGTTTTTGGATTATCACGATGTTGTTAGTGCTCTTGGGTTTAGCTTCTTTGAAGCTGCGTTGATGGCACGATACTACGTAAAAGCGAAAAAATGAATTAGATATGCAGGTGATAAATACGATGTTCTTGGACAAGCAAATATTGATCGTAGGGCTAGGAGAATCTGGCTTGGCGACGGCGCGTTGGTTGCAGCGCTGTGGCGCGCGTTTGCGTGTGCTTGATACGCGTACCAATCCAGATCGTCTATCTGCGTTAAAAGAACTTGCGCCAGAAGCCGAGTTTTTTGGCGGACCATTGCAGGCTGCGCAGGTTGATGGTGTCGATTTGGTCGTTGTTAGTCCCGGCTTAGCACCAGATGGTGAGCTTCAAGTCATTACACAAGTTGCGCAAGAAAAAGATATCCCGATTTGGGGCGAGCTGGAATTGTTCGCACAAGCTTTAGCTGAACTCAAGGAACAAAATCATTATCTTCCTAAAGTAATCGCGATCACGGGTACCAATGGCAAGACAACGGTGACGAGTTTAACAGGCCAACTCTGCGCACGCGCTGGCTTGACGGTTAAAGTCGCGGGCAATATCAGTCCCGCGATGTTGGATGTTTTGTGCGATTGCATAGATACAGAGACGCTGCCGCAAGTCTGGGTATTGGAATTGTCGAGCTTTCAGTTGCATACCAATATCAGTTTGAATCCCGATGTGGCGACGGTACTCAACGTGAGCCAAGATCATTTGGATTGGCATGGCGACATGAAAAATTATTGCGCTGATAAAGCAAAAATTTTTGGCGCGAGCACCGTACAAGTTTTGAATCGTGATGATGAACAAGTGATGGCGATGCGTCGTCCAAATGCGCAGATTGTGAGTTTTTCTTGCACAGCGCCGCAGCATGATGCTGAGTTTGGCTTGTTACATGATCAAGGTATGACTTGGTTAGCGGTAGCAAATGCGGACGAGGATGAACAAACTAGTTCGCGTAAACGCAAAAAAGAGATTGCAGACGTTCCAGTCACGATTACGCGTTTGATGCCCGCCGATGCCTTGAAAATTCGCGGACAACATAATGCCAGCAATGCACTCGCTGCATTGGCTTTGTGTCGCGGCATCGGTTTGCCGCTCGCGCCTTTATTGCACGCATTGCGTGAATATAAAGGTGAACCGCATCGCGTCGAGTTGGTAACGACTATCGGTGGCGTTGATTATTTTGACGATAGTAAAGGCACCAATGTTGGCGCAACGGTTGCAGCGCTTAAGGGCTTGGGCGAAGAAAACGGCGGTAGTACCCCCAGAATTATTTTAATTGCAGGTGGAGATGGGAAGGGGCAAGATTTTAGTCCCTTAGCTGCGCCTGTGTCTCGCTATGTGAAGTCAGTGCTATTGATTGGTAAAGATGCTGCTGAGATTCAATCTGCTTTAAATGTGACTGCGGTAGCGATACAAAGTTTTACTAGTTTGGAAACTGCTGTCGCACAAGCAAGTGAAATGGCGCAAGAAGGGGACATCGTTTTATTGTCGCCTGCCTGCGCAAGTTTGGATATGTTTAAAAATTACGCGCATCGCGCACAAGTATTTATCGACGCAGTTCGTGAAGTTGCATTGAGTCGCGGAGAGATTTGCTGATGAAGCAGCTATTCCTCAATTTGAACCTGTGGCGTTCTTCTGGCAGCAGCCAGAATGCGACGCATTTTGCTCAGCGTTCAAAAATGATGGAATACGATCAAGCTTTGGTTTGGGTGACTTTGATTTTGATGGTATTTGGGATGGTGATGGTGTATTCCGCTTCGATCTCTTTACCTGACTCGCCGAAGTATGCGAACTACAAAAATAATCACTTCTTAGTTCGACAAGCGATGTTCGTCACGGTATCGATTTTGGCGAGCTTTATTGTGTTTCGTTTGCGGGTAGAAGATTGGCAAAGATTGGCACCCTATCTATTCATTGCAACGCTAGTTTTGTTGGTATTGGTTTTGGTTCCAGGCATCGGTAAAGGCGTCAATGGTGCGAAGCGCTGGATATCCTTAAAAGTATTTAATGTGCAGCCATCAGAAATGATGAAGTTGTTCATGGTGTTATATGCGGCGGACTACACAGTACGCAAACAAGAGTTTATGCACAAACTGACCAAAGGCTTTTTGCCGATGATGATTACGGTTGCGGTATTAGGTTTGTTGTTGTTGCTCGAACCTGATCTTGGTGCGTTTGGTGTGATTGTTTGTATCGCGATGGGGATTTTGTTTTTAGGTGGTATCAATGGTGTTTGGTTCGGCGGTATCGCAGCGGCCTTGGTCGGCATTTTTACTTCGGTTATTTTGCTATCGCCGTGGCGACGCGAACGTATTTTTGCTTATCTGAATCCGTTTGAAGAAGACAATGCTTTGGGTAAAGCTTATCAGTTGACACATTCGCTGATTGCATTCGGTCGTGGCGAATTATTTGGTGTTGGTTTAGGTGCCAGCGTGGAAAAACTGCATTACTTGCCAGAAGCGCATACGGATTTTTTGTTGGCAGTGATTGGTGAGGAGCTTGGTTTTGTTGGTGTCGCGGTAGTGATCTATTTATTTTATTGGATCGTTAAACGCGCATTTGAAATTGGCCGACAAGCGATCGTGTTAGATGCGACTTTCGCTGGATTGACAGCGAAAGGTATCGGTATTTGGATAGGCATACAAACCTTCATCAATATGGGTGTGAACTTGGGTTTGTTACCAACCAAAGGCTTAACTTTGCCATTAATGAGTTATGGTGGTAGCGGTGTTTTGATTAACTGTATCGGTTTAACCCTGTTACTCAGAATCGATTATGAAAATCGTTTGATGATGCGTGGGGGACGGATATGACAAGTAAAGATGTAGCTGTGCAAAATAAGAAAAAACATCTGTTGATTATGGCCGCAGGAACTGGCGGACATATCTTCCCAGGCCTCGCGATCGCTGCGGAAATGCAGCAACGTGGTTGGAGCGTGTCGTGGTTAGGAACCAAAACAGGCATGGAAGGTGAGATTGTCGCCAAGCATGGCATTGCTATGGATCAGTTGGACTTTACTGGACTGCGTGGGAAAGGTTTGAAACATAGTATTAGTGGCGCATTTAAGTTAGTTGCTAGTTTTTTTTCATGCTTGCAGATTGTGCGCAAGCGTCAACCGGATGTGGTGTTGGGCATGGGGGGGTATGTGACGGTCCCCGGTGGTGTGGGTAGTGCTGTATTTGGTAAGGCTTTGGTGTTGATGAACGCAGATGCGCCTTTGTTGTTATCGAATAAGGCATTGAAGTTATTTGCAAACAAATTGATGTTTGGTTTGCCTTCGAATGCGCCTATGCAAGAGCAAAAATTTGTTTTTACAGGTAATCCGATTCGCCGTGAAATTACTGAGCTTGGATTGCCGCAAGAACGTTACGCTCAACACGCAGGACCATTAAAAATTTTAGTCGTTGGCGGAAGTTTAGGGGCACGTGCATTGAATGAAGCAGTTCCTGATGCGCTGGCTTTAATCCCCGCAGATCAACGTCCACAGGTAACTCACCAATCAGGCAAGCAACATGTCGAAGTTTTGCGTCAACGTTACGAAGCACAAAATGTACAAGCCGAAGTTGTAGATTTTATTCACGATATGCCACGTCGTTATGCCGATGCAGATTTGGTGATTTGTCGTGCTGGTGCGATTACGGTATCGGAATTAACTGCGGTTGGTGTTGCCAGTATCTTAGTGCCACTGGTGGCATCTAGTACCTCGCATCAAAAAGCGAATGCGGAGTGGTTGAGTCGGGCTGGTGGTGCGATTCATTTACCGCAAACCGAATTGACTGCATCGCGTTTAGCAGAATTGATCCAAAGCATGCAGCGTGAACGCTGTTTGCAAATGGCACAAGCGGCATACCAAATGGGAAAACGCGATGCCAATCAAACGATAGCCAAGATACTAGAAGATCTTGCGCAGTAAATTGAAAAAGAATCAGTAGAAATCAAGCAGAAAATAATTAGGTTCAATGAGAGAAATATGAAACATAAAGTAAAGCACTTACATTTCGTCGGTATCGGTGGCTCAGGTATGAGCGGCATCGCTGAAGTGCTATTGAATCTAGGTTATGTCATTTCTGGATCCGATTTAAGTAGTAATGCCGCTTCACAACGCTTAGCGAGTTTGGGTGCAAAAGTGACGGTAGGTCATGCAGCAGAAAATATCGAAGGTGCTGATGCGGTCGTGACTTCGACGGCAGTCAAAGCAGATAATCCAGAAGTGATCGCCGCACGTGAAAAACACATCCCTATCGTGCCACGTGCATTGATGTTGACGGAGTTAATGCGCTTAAAAAGTGGTATCGCGATTGCAGGTACGCATGGCAAGACTACCACCACTAGCTTGGTCGCGAGTATTTTGGCAGAAGGCGGTTTAGATCCAACCTTTGTGATTGGTGGATTGCTCAATAGTGCCGGGGCAAATGCCAAACTGGGTAGTGGTCAATACATCGTCGCGGAAGCGGATGAATCAGACGCATCGTTTTTGAATTTGCTACCTGTTATTGAAGTGATTACCAATATCGATGCGGATCACATGGAAACCTATGACCATGACTTCGCTAAATTGAAGCAAGCTTTCGTTGATTTCACCTTGCGTTTGCCATTTTATGGCGTAGCGATGTTGTGTATGGATGATCCTAATATCCGCGAAATCATGCCGAGAATCACCAAGACGATCGTGACTTACGGCTTCCATGAAGAAGCAGAAGTGCGGGCAATTAATGCCAGTGCGGCAAATGGCAAGATGCATTTCACCGTCGTACAAAAGGGTTATGCAGATATGCAAGTGAGTTTGAATCAACCCGGTATGCACAATGTACAAAATGCTTGTGCCGCGATCGCAATTGCGCGTGAAGTTGGGGTTGAAGACAGTGCGACACAAAAAGCCTTGAGTGAGTTTAATGGTGTTGGTCGCCGCTTTACGCGATATGGTGAAATCGCACTGCAAGGCGGTGGCAGTTTTGCTTTGGTCGATGATTATGGACATCACCCAGTAGAAATGGCTGCAACTTTGGCTGCTGCGCGAGGTGCTTATCCGAATCGTCGTTTGGTACTGGCGTTTCAACCGCACCGTTATACCCGCACACGTGATTTGTTTGAAGATTTTGTAAAAGTGATGTCGACTGCCGATGCGGTGGTATTGGCAGAAGTGTATGCGGCAGGCGAAGCGCCTATTGTTGCGGCAGATGGACGTGCCATGACTAGAGCATTACGCGTATTGGGAAAAGTTGAGCCGATTTTTGTAGAGAACATGCAAGACATGCCCGAAGCATTGCGTCAAATGTTACGTGATGGGGATGTCTTAATCGTGATGGGCGCTGGCTCGATTAGTTCAGTGCCAGCAAAACTAGCGGGTAAATAAGCAGGTCAAAAAACTCACGCGAAAACTTATTAAATTGGATGAAGAAGAAATGAAAGAACTCGGCAAAGTAGGTGTGTTATTTGGCGGTCGCTCAGCAGAACGCGAAGTGTCGATGATGTCTGGTACGGGCGTGTTGAACGCCTTGAAAAGTCGCGGCGTTGATGCACATGGTTTTGATCCAGCCGAACGTAGTTTGGCAGAGCTTGCAGAAGAAAAATTTGATCGTGTATTTATCGCTCTACATGGTCGTTATGGTGAAGACGGTAGTTTGCAAGGTGCCTTAGAACAGTTAGGTATTCCTTACACCGGCAGTGGAGTGATGGCGTCATCGGTAGCGATGGATAAGATTTTTACAAAAAAAATCTGGCTATATCATGGTTTAACTACGCCCAAGTACGCAGTGTTAAATGGAAATACCGATTTAGCTCAAGCAGCTGAAAATTTAGGATTGCCTTTGATCGTCAAACCGCCACATGAAGGTTCGACTATTGGTATTACGAAAGTTACTAGCGCCGACGCATTGCCAAGTGCGTATCAATTAGCCGCGACTTTTGATGAAGAAGTATTGGCGGAAGAATTTATTCAGGGACGTGAACTTACCGTTGCGGTACTAGGACGTGGTGCGGGAGCGCATGCCTTACCTTTGATTGAAATTGTCGCGCCAGATGGCAATTACGATTATCAAAACAAATATTTTACTGACGATACCAAGTATTTATGTCCAGCACCGATAGATGATGCTTTGACTCAAGAAATTAAAACGATGTGCGAGGAAGCATATCGTGCGGTTAATTGTGAGGGATGGGCGCGTATTGATGTGCTGTTACGTGCAAGTGATAACAAACCATTTTTGATCGAAATTAATACCTCGCCGGGTATGACGGGGCATTCATTAGTTCCTATGGCAGCGAAGGCGGCGGGTATGAGCTATGAAGATGTGTGCGTAGAAATTTTGAAGACAGCGCGTTTGAAAATCGCGACTGACTCAAAGTAATTTGTCATTTAGAAAGTAGAAACCGAGTTTATGTGGCATGACGCAAAGCTGCTCAATGCAATCGCTAATGCCATGTTTGGTTTGGTGTTGTTGATTTTGCTTGCGTCTGGAATTTGGTGGGTAATTCAACGACCAGTATTTTCATTGCAGACGGTACGAGTCGAAGGCAGTCAGCAAAAAGAGTTACGGCATGTGAATGCTTTGGCGATCCGTGATCAAGCAATACCAAAAATCAAAGGAAATTTTTTCACGACGAATTTGGACCAGGTGAGATTAGCGTTTGAGTCTGTACCTTGGGTAAGAAAAGCGAGTGTGCAAAGAGTGTGGCCAGATAAATTATTGGTTGCATTAGAAGAGCATGAGGTACTGGGAACTTGGGGGGAAGACGGACGATTAATTTCCACCGCAGGCGATGTATTTACGGCGAACTTAGCAGAAGCGGAAGAAGACACTGAGTTGGTCGGTTTGATTGGGCCCGAGGGAAGTGAGCGAGAAGTGGTTGCGCAATATCGGCAATTTAAAGATTGGTTTGCCAGTATCAATCTCGAACCGGAAGCGGTGTCTTACTCAAGCCGATATGCTTGGACTGTTGTTCTAAATAATGGTCTGCGCGTGGAATTAGGGAAAGTACAGGATCAAGGCGGATTGAAACGTCGCGTCGATCAGTTGATTAAGGTCTATCCGCAGTTGGTGACGCGTTTGCAGGACAAGATTATTAGCGTTGATATGCGCTATCCGAATGGATTGGCTTTGCAATCAAGTACCGGTAGTTTTGGTATCAAGAACAAAGCTAGTTCTAAATAACGTGAATAGATTGAATTGTAAGTTGGTAGTAATGTGAATAGTTGAGTGGCAGAGCTGGGTAATAGAGGTGCGACACTTGAACTAGGTCACAAAATATGGTGGTAAGTAGGAGTTGATCAATAGTGGCAACTTCACATACGAGAATGAATACTTTAAATAAGTAAGTGGAAGACTATGACAAAAGACGCAAAGAACCTAATCGTTGGCCTCGATATTGGCACTTCGAAAATTGTGGCGGTTGTTGCTGAAGTGATGCCAGATGGACGTCATGAGGTGATTGGTTTGGGTCAGCATGAGTCAAAAGGTTTAAAGAAAGGCGTGGTCGTGAATATTGAAGCGACCGTGGAATCAATTCAGCGCGCATTGGAAGAAGCGGAATTGATGGCCGACTGCAAAATTCGTACTGTCTATACCGGTATTGCTGGTAGTCATATCCGCAGTTTTAATTCTAGTGGGATGGTCGCGATCAAGGATAAGGAAGTGACCGCAGCCGACGTCTCGCGTGTGATTGAAACTGCGAAGGCAGTGAATATTCCAACCGACCAGCAATTGCTACACACTTTGCCGCAAGAGTTTATCGTCGATAGTCAAGATGATGTGCGCGAGCCGATCGGCATGAGCGGCATTCGATTAGAAGTCAAAGTGCACATTGTGACTGGTGCCGTGTCTGCGGTACAAAATATCGTTAAGTGCGTGCGTCGCTGTGGGCTCGAAGTGTCGGATTTGATTTTGCAACCAATGGCATCAGCTGATGCGGTGTTGACGAATGATGAAAAAGAGCTGGGTGTGGTCTTGATTGATATTGGCGGCGGTACTACCGATGTTGCGGTGTTCAGCGAAGGTTCGATTCGACATACTGCGGTGATTCCGATTGCTGGAGATCAAATCACCAATGACATAGCGATGGCCTTGCGCACACCAACTTCCGAAGCAGAAGAAATCAAGATTCGTTTCGGCGTTGCGAAACAAGTGTTGGCAGATCCGGCAGACAGTTTGGAAGTGCCCGGTCTTGGTGATCGTGGTCCACGTTCTTTATCTCGCCAAGCTTTGGCTGCAGTAATCGAACCGCGCGTTGAAGAATTATTCGCATTGGTTCATCAAGTAGTGCGTGAATCGGGTTATGAGGATGTGCTGTCTTCAGGCATCGTGTTAACCGGCGGCTCTTCTACCATGCAAGGAATGGTAGAAATGGCAGAGGATATTTTTCTGAAACCAGCACGATTGGGTATGCCAGCTTATTCTGGGCAGTTAGCAGATGTGGTGCGTAGCCCGCGTTACGCCACCGTTTTGGGTTTGTTGTTGGAAGCAAAGAAGCAGTACTTACGAGGTCATATTGTGACGCGCCAAGCAGGTTCGGCAAGTGCAGTTTGGCAGCGTATGAAGGAGTGGTTTCAAGGGAATTTCTAATTCCATTTTTAGTTTTGAAAAATAGTGTTTCTTTATAGATGAAATGAGGCGATTTGCAGCATATTTTTTACTACAATTTGCTGCAATCATTTTATAATGTTGCGAAATACAGTTTTCATTCGCTAGGCATCACATCGTGTGAGGATTAGCGACTGAAAACTGCCTACAAGGGGGATTCATGATGGAGTTCGATATGGTTGATAACGCTACGCAAGGCACAGTGATCAAAGTGGTTGGTGTCGGTGGCGCTGGTGGTAATGCCGTTCAGCATATGATTAACAAAGGTGTTTCTGGTGTTGAGTTCATTGCTGCAAACACGGATGCGCAGGCATTGACACAATCTGGTGCACATAATGTGATTCAGATTGGTGAAACTGGTTTAGGTGCTGGCATGAAGCCTGAAGTAGGTCGTCAGCTCGCAGAAGAATCTCGCACTCGTATCGAAGACGCATTGCGTGGTGCACACATGGTGTTCATCGCTGCTGGTATGGGTGGCGGAACTGGTACTGGTGCCGCACCGGTGGTCGCACAAATTGCGAAAGAACAAGGCGCGTTAACCGTAGCGGTAGTTTCTAAGCCTTTTTCTTACGAAGGTAAGAAATGCATGGATATCGCAGATGAAGGTTTGGAAGCTTTATCGAAACATGTCGATTCTTTGATCATCATCTTGAATGAAAAGCTCGAAGAAATTTACGAAGACGACAGCATGATTGAATGGTTGGGTCATGCAGACAACGTGTTGAATAATGCAGTTGCTGGTATCGCAGAAATCATTAATGTTCCAGGCCATATCAATGTCGACTTCAATGACGTGAAAACGATCATGGGTGAACAAGGTAAGGCAATGATGGGAACTGCGACCGCATCTGGTGTTGATCGCGCGCGTATCGCTGCCGAACAAGCAGTTGCATCTCCTTTGTTAGACGGCATTGACTTGTCTGGCGCACGTGGCGTATTGGTCAATGTGACTGCAAGCCGCGGATTAAAAGGTAAAGAAATTAAAGAAGTTATGGCTGCTGTGCGTGCATTTGCTGCACCAGACGCTTCGATTGCGCAAGGTATTGCTTATGATGATGCGATGGGCGATGAGATTCGTGTCACCGTCGTTGCTACCGGTCTAGGTCGTGGCAAGAAAAATATTCAGTTAGTGCAAACGCCAATGTTACGTACGGGAACGCATGATGAGCCAGTCATGATGGCTAGTCCTGCAATGGCAACTACAGCGAGCAAGACAACAACGTCTGTTAATGCAGGATTTGATAGTTTGACGAAGCCAGCAGTATGGCGTCATTCTGCAACGGAACAAGTTCGTGCTTTAGAAAAAAATGGAATGGAAACTTATGACATTCCAGCATTTTTACGTAAGCAAGCGGACTAATTCGTCACGCTATGTAGGATAAGTAGCGATTAGTTACTCAAGCTAGCTAGTTTGATACCAGAGAAAACGCCAGTCATTTGACTGGCGTTTTGCTTTCTGCAAAAAAATGTCGTTTAGGGCATACTTGCAAACTTCCCTTTATCCAACATGGATTAGGCGAGAATTTATTTTTTAATTTTTAGGGAGTTCACTATGAGCATCAAAGTTGGCGACAAATTACCTGCAGGCAGTTTGGCTGAATTTATCGAAGTTGAATCAGAAGGCTGTTCATTGGGGCCGAATACTTTTGATGTAGCAGAACTCACTAAAGGCAAAACCATTGCGATTTTTGGCTTACCAGGTGCATACACACCAACATGCTCCGCTAAACATGTGCCAGGCTATGTTGAGCACGCGGCTGCATTAAAAGCCAAGGGTGTGGATGAAATTTGGTGTATTTCTGTGAACGATGCTTTCGTGATGGGTGCTTGGGGGCGAGATCAAAAAGCCACTGGCACTGTGCGTATGATGGCGGATGGTAATGCAGCTTTCAGCAAAGCTTTAGGTCTTGATGCGGACTTCAGTAAATTTGGTATGGGTGTTCGCTCACAGCGTTACTCTATGGTTGTGGTTGATGGTGTAGTGAAGCATTTAAATGTTGAAGAAGGCGGTAATTTCGCTGTGTCGAATGCAGAAACAATGTTGGCGCAATTAGCTTAATTTTATTGCCCGCCGTTTTTCAATGTAAAAAATGCGTATCGATGTGATGCGCATTTTTTTATGCCAATTAAATTTCAGCGCCTATTTTCAATTTTCTGCGTGAATTGGTTTTGCGATTTATAATCTCACCATGCTAAAACAAAGAACAATTCAAAAAGAGGTGAAAACTATTGGTGTCGGTGTCCATTCCGGAACCAAAGTGACGCTCACACTTCGTCCAGCTCCGGTGAATACGGGAATCATTTTTACACGCGTTGATTTAGTGCCACCAGTCGTTTTTCCGGCGACTGCTTTAAACATTGGTGATACGAAAATGGCATCAACTTTAACCAAAGATGGTGCTAAGGTTTCTACTGTAGAGCATTTGCTCTCCGCTTGTGCTGGCCTGGGTATTGATAATATTTACATCGATGTCAGTGCAGAAGAGATTCCGATTATGGATGGTTCCGCCTCCTCGTTTGTCTATTTGCTGCAGCAAGCTGGAATGCAGGAGCAAGATGCGCCGAAGAAATTTATTCGCGTACTAAAACCTGTAGAAATTCGTGAAGGTAGCGGCAAATCAGAGAAGTGGGCGCGTTTGGAACCTTATGATGGTTTTAAATTGCATTTCTTTATCGAATTTAATCATCCCGCAGTCGATGGTACCAATCAAACTGCCGAAGTAGATTTCGAACAAGTTTCTTACGTTAAAGATGTCGCGCGCGCACGTACTTTTGGATTTATGCAAGATGTAGAGATGCTGCGAGGCATAGGCTTGGCTCGCGGTGGATCGCTCGAAAATGCGATTGTGATGGATGAGTACCGGATTCTGAACGCGGATGGTTTGCGTTTTGATGATGAATTTGTGCGTCATAAAATTCTCGACGCGATCGGTGATTTATATCTAATTGGGCATCCTTTTTTAGCAAGCTATACTGCGCATAAATCAGGTCATGGCTTAAATAATCAGTTGTTGCGTGTATTGTTAGCGCAGCCTGATGCCTATGAAATCATTACTTTCGAAGACGAGAAATCTGCGCCTAAAACCTATGCATATCAAGAACAGCGTGAATGGGCGTTGAATTAGTTTTTGTGAACTAATTCATTCCTGCGTTTTGCCTATTTTTTGCTTAATTTGCTTTATTGATTGCGCCAAGTCAGCCTTGATTCCGATTGAGCAAGCGCGCTAGTGCCGCTTGCAGGCCTGCATTCTGTGGGCTTGCGTCCAAATTATTTTTCAGCTCTTCAAAAGCACTTAATGCAGAACGTGTTAACACGGCTTGCTTGACTGGCTCAGGCTTGGCTATTGCGCGTTTGACTTGTACTTTAATCTTGATTGCGTTAATCTGCCACCCTGCTTGTTGCAAATGAGCTTGCAGTTTTGGTAATTGTTGCTTTAACTTCGCCGCGATAGAAGCATTTGGCGTGGACATTACCAACTGATCGTCATTGAGGTTTAAGACCTCGCAACAATCGAAAATCGCAGGCAAAGCTGCCTTGCATTCTTTTTGTAGCGAAATATTTCGCTTAACTGTCGGTAAAAGTGGGGATAGTTTGTCGTTATGTCGTAGGAATGACGCTATCTCGTTGGTCTGAGCCATCTTTTTGCCACGTTTGACATTTAATCGGTAAGTTGGTTGAGGTGATTGCATATTTCGCACATTACCATAATTTAACTTGTTGATCACGGAGGTAACAGTTAATGCAAGTCATTATCATGCATTCACGTTTGACCCAGGCAAAGTCAGTTACTTTGTCATCCACACATCTACTTGTTTTTCTTGCGGTTTTTTTATTGTTAGCCTTGCTAGCATCCTTTTCATTAATTGGCTTGTTTTCTAGATTTGCGGATTCGGAATCGGCTTGGGTAAAGAATATTTTACCGCAAGCGATGCTGGTATCAAGCGCAGGTTCTTTAAGTGGTAATGATCGATATGTAAAAGAAAATCTAGCTGCAATGGCAGTGAAAATTGGCGAGATGCAGGCACAACTGATTCGTCTTGATGCACTTGGTGAGCGAGTTCAAGGCTTGGCGGGAGTTAAACCGGAAGAGTTTAATTTTAAGGAATTGCCCGGACGCGGTGGCGCAGAGGTGCTTACTGATCTACCCAAATCTGATTTGAATTTACAGGATTTTCAGGCTTCTTTGGATAGTTTATCGAAAGAGCTCAACTATCGTTCCGACTATTTAAATGTGGTTGAGTCAAAGTTGATGAGCTTCAAGCTGCAGGCTAAATTATTGCCAACAATCGTTCCTGTGAATGTTGGTTACAATGCCTCAACATTTGGTCGACGCTTGGATCCATTCTCCGGACGTACAGCTTTTCATGAAGGCTTAGATTTCTCTGCGCCGACTGGGACACCTATCGTAGCTGCTGCTGGTGGTGTCGTGGTTTCTGCAGAATATCATCCCGAATTTGGCAATATGCTGGAGATTGATCATGGCGGCGATATGTTGACACGCTATGCCCACGCTTCGAAATTGCTCGCCAAAGTAGGCGATATCGTAAAGCGTGGCCAGCACATCGCGAATATAGGTTCAACTGGCCGTTCAACAGGTGCGCATTTGCACTTTGAGGTCAGAATTAAAGGCGTTCCACAAAATCCACATAAATTCCTCAACGCTGGTAGCAATGGTGGAGATGTCTCAAAGCTGGCTGCAACCGCTCCTTAATTGCGTTACCAAGTCAATTGATATTGAGTCATTAATATGAATATTGAAAAGGTTTAAATCATTGGCAGCCTCCCTCCGCATTTATATTTCTTATCTTTTTTGTTGTTCAATCACTAGCATTTTTTTCACAAAGACAAAATCCCGTCTTGAATTTGTATGATTTGCCACCAACTCATACAAGTTCTTCCTTGTCTTGCTCTCAGAAAATCTAGAAAGCTAGGTGAGCCATGTTAAAATTAAAAGTTAATCATATCTGCTGCATTGATGTTGTATTGCAGTGTTTTAGAACCTATACCCTTCATACTCACTACTAGCATGTCATTCCTGACCAAAATATTCGGTAGCCGTAATCAAAGGCTCTTGAAACAATACCAAAAAATTGTGCGCGAAATTAACGCACTAGAGCCAAAGTATGAAACTTTGTCAGATGATCAACTCAAGGCGAAGACCCCAGAATTTAAAGAGCGTTTGGCGAAAGGCGCGACGCTAGATTCATTGTTGCCAGAGGCATTTGCTGTTTGTCGTGAGGCAAGCAAGCGTGTCTTGAAAATGCGTCATTTTGATGTGCAATTGATTGGTGGTATGGCCTTGCACTTTGGCAAAATTGCTGAAATGGGCACCGGTGAAGGTAAGACCTTGATGGCGACTTTGCCGATTTACCTCAATGCTTTGTCTGGCAAGGGTGTGCACGTCGTTACCGTCAATGACTATTTGGCGCAACGCGATGCGGATCAGATGGGGCAACTCTACGGTTGGTTGGGTTTAAGCACCGGGGTCAATTTGTCGCAGCTGGAGCACGATGCTAAGCAAGTTGCTTACGGCTCAGATATTACTTATGGCACAAATAATGAGTATGGCTTTGACTACTTGCGCGACAACATGGTGTACGAAGCCAAGGACAGAGTTCAACGCGGATTAAATTTCGCTGTGGTCGATGAAGTTGACTCGATTTTGATTGACGAAGCACGTACACCGTTAATCATTTCTGGGCAAGCAGAAAATCACACTGAGCTTTACTACAAAATTAATGAAGTACCGAAGCTGTTGACTTTACAAATCGGTGAGGAAACGCCTGATGGTAAAGGCGTTGTAGAAGTTCCTGGTGACTACACCAAAGATGAAAAATCACATCAAGTTTTGTTGACTGAAGCTGGTCACGATAAGTGTGAGCGTATTTTGACGCAAATGGGTTTGTTGCCGGAAGGTGCATCTTTATATGATGCGTCGAACATCTCTTTGGTTCATCACTTGTACGCGGCTCTGCGTGCGCATGCTTTGTATTTCAAAGATCAACACTATGTGGTTTTGAGTGATGAGATCGTGATCGTCGATGAGTTCACTGGTCGTATGATGACGGGTCGTCGCTGGTCGGATGGTTTGCATCAAGCGGTCGAAGCAAAAGAGGGTGTTCGTATTCAAAACGAGAACCAAACTTTGGCATCCATCACTTTTCAAAATTACTTCCGTATGTATGCGCGTTTATCAGGTATGACTGGTACGGCGGATACAGAAGCTTATGAATTCCAAGAAATTTATAATCTCGAAACGGTAGTCATCCCACCAAATCGCCCATCTGCGCGTAAAGATCGTCAAGACCAAGTCTACAAATCCGCCGAAGAAAAATACGGTGCGATGTTGAAGGATATTCAGGATTGCTATGAACGTGGTCAACCTGTATTAGTCGGTACCACCTCGATTGAAAACTCTGAATTGTTGTCTGGTATTTTGGATAAAGCCAAATTGCCACACAATGTATTGAACGCAAAGCAGCACGCGCGTGAAGCAGAAATTATTGCGCAAGCAGGTCGTCCAAAAGCAATCACGATTGCTACCAATATGGCAGGTCGCGGTACTGATATTGTTTTGGGTGGTAATGTTGCAAAACAAGTGCAAATGATTGAAGCGTCTGACACCTTATCCGACGCTGAAAAGCAAAAGCAAGCCCAAAAATTGCGTGAGGAATGGCAATCGTTGCATGACCAAGTGGTTGCCGCTGGTGGTTTGCATATTGTCGGTACAGAGCGTCATGAGTCTCGCCGTGTTGATAATCAGTTGCGTGGTCGCTCTGGACGCCAAGGCGATCCAGGTTCTTCGCGTTTCTATCTTTCTTTAGACGATGCCTTGCTGCGTATTTTCGCGGGTGATCGCGTTCGCGCGATTATGGATCGTTTGAAAATGCCCGAAGGTGAACCGATTGAAGCTGGTATCGTAAGTCGTTCAATTGAGTCGGCACAGCGCAAAGTTGAGGCACGTAACTTTGATATTCGTAAGCAATTGCTTGAATACGATGACGTTGCCAATGATCAGCGTAAAGTGATTTACCAGCAACGTAATGAATTGCTGGAAGCGCATGATATGTCAGAAATGATTGCATCTCTGCGTGACGGTATGTTCCACGATTTGGTACGTCAATATGTTCCTGCTGAAACAGTTGAGGAACAATGGGATTTACCTGGCTTGCAGGCAGTGTTAGCGGCAGAATGGTCTTTAAATCTTGATTTAGTCAGTCTGTTAGAAACAGAAAAGAATTTGACTGATGAGGATATCTTAGAAAAAGTCGTGGCAGCTGCAAAAGCCGAATATGACGCTAAGTTGGAATTGGTTGGTAAAGACGCGTTTGCCGGATTTGAGCGCAGCGTGATGTTGCAAAGTATTGATAATCACTGGCGTGAACATTTGGCCGCTTTGGATCATTTGCGTCAAGGTATTCACTTGCGTGGTTACGCGCAAAAGAATCCTAAGCAAGAATATAAGCGCGAAGCGTTTGAATTGTTTGGTCAAATGTTGGACATGATCAAAAACGAAGTGGTGCGTATTGTTGTCACGGTTCGTATTCAATCTCGTGAAGAAATTGAAGCAGCTGAGCAGCAAATGGCGCAGTCTCAAATTGAGAACGTACATTACCAACATGCTGAATTTGATGCGAATGCTTCTCCCGAAGAAATGCTAGCACCAGCACCTGTCGCTGCAGATGAAAATGTGCCGATGGTTGATCATGGGTTCAAGATTGGGCGCAATGATCCTTGTCCATGCGGCAGCGGTAAGAAATATAAGCAATGCCACGGAAAATTGGTTTAAGACGAATTTTTTTGCTGTATTGTGAAACAAAAAAAGACGGGATTTCCCGTCTTTTTTGTTTTCTTAAATCTGAATCTCAGTATGCTGAAAATGCAGGGAGGCAACTTGCTGGATTATTCGGCGGAGTTACAGAAGCGTGTTGACAACGCAAGTCAGCAGTCCTTGAAATGCAGGATGATAAAAAGTTTTTTTGGTGGTGATTGCGATGTGTTTTGCACTCAGCTAAGCGTGTTTTTTAGTTTGATTAACTGTGCCTCCAAGGCATCAAAATCAGCGCTTTGGTAATCGCTAAACATCACTCTGCCTTGATTAACAATTTCAGGGAAAGATCTATTGAATTCCGTGTCACCAGCGGGCGTCAATTTGACAAACAATTGACGTCGGTCTTCGCCACGCTCTCGCTGAATCAAACCTTTGCTTTCCAAGCGATCGAGTACGCCGGTCAGTGTTCCTTTGGTGATCAGAGTTTTTTCGCCTAATTCTTTACAAGTCATTCCCTTGGTATTACCTAAGGTGGCGATAATATCAAATTGAGATTCAGTTAGACCTAAAGCTTTAACGCGTTTGGCTGAGGATTTCTCAAATAATTGCATGCACTCTGCCAAGAGACGAATGCTGCGTAAGTAACGTTTATCCATGATGATTGAGAAGATATGAAAGGCTGATTAGCTATTGAAGCGGATTCAGCCTTTCAAGGGAGAAGTTTGTTGGACTTCGTTGGCCTTAGTCGGAATTAATTTGACTTCACAGCCTCAACTTGAATTGCTAACTTGACGTCTGGAGAAAAACCCCAGTTGATTGCATAGTTCATGCCGAAATCGCTACGTTTGAATTCTGCACTCGCATCTGCACCGCAGATTTCTTTTTTCGTCATCGCATCTTGAATGCATTTGAATTTATTGACGGTCAGATTGACTGGTTTAGTAACGCCCAACATCGTCAATTCGCCTTCAACAGCCACCAAAGTGTCACCGTTGAATTTCATTGATTTACCAACATAAGTGATGGTTGGGAACTGTGGCACGTTGAACATATCTTTATTTTTTGCATGTTCATTCATTTTTGCATGACCAAAATCGATTGAATTTGCATCGATCGTGATGTTCATGGTGCCAGTTTTGGCAGCACGATCTAAAGTAATCGTACCTTCTGTTTTTGTAAATTTACCGCGCCAGAAAGAAATACCTTTGTGATCCGCTTCAAAGCTAGGATAAGTGTGGGAAGAATCGATTTTGTATGTTTGTGCGAAACTTGGTGCTGCAACTGCAAACAAAGCGACTGCTAAGAAATGATTTAATTTCATGGTATTGCTCCTATAAATTAAGGGTTGGTGACTACTTTAAATTTGATGATGACTTCGTCAGCGACCATACTGGTGTCTTTCCATTCACCTTCGCCGATATTAAATTGCAAGCGTTTGATGGGTAAGTTGCCTTCAAAACTAAGCGCCTTACCTTCGCTCTTCACTTGCAATGGAAAACGTACTGCTTGAGTTTTACCTTTGATAGTTAAATTGCCGCTCACTTCGAGTTTGCCTGCACCCAAATTTTTCATCGAGGTTGAAACAAAATTCGCTTTGGCAAATTGCGCGGCATTAAACCATTCTTTCTTCAATACTTCTTGGTTGTACTCTGGGGCTGGTAGGTCGACACTATTCAAATCGATCTCTACTTTTGCAGAAGACAATTCAGGTTTTGCTGCGTTGTAATCAATGAGTGCCTGAAATTTTTTGAACCGTGCTTGTACCGGCACTTCCATTTGCTTAAACACAAAATGAACGGTGCTTTTACCTGCATCGAGATTGAGATTCGCGGCCAGTAGTACCGTAGAACTACAGAGTGCAGCGATAGCCAAAACAGATGCGCTAATCTTTTTTAGTGGACGGGAGATCATGTTGATTCCTTGTTTGATTTGGTTGGTAACATGCGTTGTAGTACGCCATCTTTGTTGATGAATTGATGTTTGAGTGCAGCACCGATATGCAATAGGACGATCGCAAACATACATTTCGTGAGGATTTCATGTGCTTCTTTTAAACTGTCTTTCCATTCTGGATTGGGCTCAATTAACGCAGGCAATTCAAACAAACCTAAGTACACGACTGGAAAACCGGCCGCATACGAATACAAGTAGCCCGATAGAGGCACCGCAAACATCAAAAAGTACAAGCCAATATGCGCTGCATTCGCCGCTTGTTTCTCCCAAACTTGCATGCTATCGGGATAGCTAGGTGCGCCTTTGATTAACCGAACCAGTAGGCGTAAAGCGACGAATCCTAAGATCGTAACTCCCAGCCACTTATGCCAAGAATACAGCTTGAGCTTGGTGGGGCTAATTCTAAGATCGGTCATGCAAGAGCCGAGAATAAATGCAGCGATGATCAATATTGCGATCAACCAATGCATGACAATGCTAATTGTTGGGTAGCGTTGCATACGAATTCCTAAATGTAAATTAGTTCGAAGTAGGACTAATATAGCAAAGAAAAAGAAAGTTTGCTTGATTTGATCAAAAAAAGATCAATTTCAGAGGAGGCTTATTTAAGGTGGGGGGGGGGAGAAGATAGCTGGAAGTTTTAATGTGCTTCCAACTATCTTTTTTGATTTAATTCAGGTTGTATTGATTGAGTTCATCCTTATCGACGAACTCTAACAATTTCAACTTAGATTGCAGCCGCCAATTTTGCCGCGATACCAGTGTAATTTGCTGGTGTCATTGCCAGCAATTGTTCTTTCGCTTCTTGCGGGATGCTTAAGCCGACAATAAATTCACGCAAGGCTTCTTTTGAGATTCCTTTGCCGCGCGTGAGTTCTTTCAGTTGTTCGTATGGATTTTCGATACCGTAACGACGCATGACTGTTTGCACAGGCTCAGCTAACACTTCCCATGTGTTATCCAGATCTTCTGCCAAACGAACTTGGTTGGTTTCTAATTTATTTAGACCACGCACACAGCTATCGTAGGCTAACAAAGTGTAACCGAGCGCAACACCAATATTGCGTAAGACTGTTGAATCAGTCAGATCGCGCTGCCAGCGTGAGATTGGCAATTTTTCGGACAAGTGTTTGAGAAGCGCATTTGCGAGACCGAGGTTACCTTCGGAGTTTTCAAAATCAATAGGATTGACTTTGTGCGGCATGGTTGATGAGCCAATTTCTCCAGCTTTGGTTTTTTGCTTGAAGTAGCCAACAGAAATATAACCCCAGATATCGCGGTTTAAATCGAGCAAAATTGTATTTGCGCGAGCGAATGCGTCAAACATTTCTGCCATGTAGTCGTGCGGTTCAATTTGAATCGTGTATGGGTTGTAGCTTAAGCCTAGACGATTTTCGATAACGTCTTTAGAAAAACTTTCCCAGTCATGTGAAGGATAGGCAGATAAATGCGCATTGTAGTTACCAACTGCACCGTTCATTTTTCCCAATATTTCAACTTGTGCGATACGTTGTGCTGCACGTTGCAAACGCGCGACTACGTTTGCCATCTCTTTACCTAAGGTAGTTGGGCTTGCTGTTTGTCCATGTGTGCGGGAAAGCATGGGTACCTTGGCATTTTCGTGGGCGATTTCCTTCAAACGATCAATCAGCTTTTGTAATGCTGGCAGCATGACGTTATCGCGCGCTGTTTTGAGCATCATGCCGTGTGAGGTATTGTTGATATCTTCAGAGGTGCATGCAAAGTGGATAAATTCAGCAGCTGCCTTGAGTTCCGCCGTAATTTCAGGCGCAATCTGTAAATCACGCTTCGGTAGGTGATCGTAGCTAGTAGGTAAAGCTAAACCGACGGATTCTTTGAGCCAGTATTCCACTGCCTTAACGTCGTGATTAGTGACAGCTTCGATGGCTTTGATGCGCGCCGCATCTTCTTCTGAAAAATTGTTTGCGATTTGATTCAGTAATGTATTCGCTGCTTCTGAGAAGGGTTTAATCTCAGCGAAGCCAGCCAAAGACAAAGCTTGTAACCAAGAAATCTCCACTTTTACGCGGTGATGCATAAAACCAGCTTCTGATAAGGTAGAACGCAAAGCATCAACTTTTGATGCATAGCGTCCATCAAGGGGAGACAGGGCGGATAGAGTGGAGAGTGACATAGAATGACCAGAAAAGTAAGAACGAAGTAAAAAAACTTAGTAGCGATGGTGCAAACGCACAGTAGAGATGCCACAAATTATGCCGCGAATAGTTCCAGTTGAAATCAAGGGTAATGAGGAAGTCGCAATTAAATGCAAGGAAAGCGCGCTGAATTTGTTTTAATCTCTACCAAATAGCGAAATCAAAGGCCGTCATTTTAACATGGCCTATCGCTATTTCAGCATTTCACAATTGTTGAAGATCTGTTGGCAACAGTTGGTGTCTGGCTATTGAAGTGCGCAATGCTATAATTTCACCAAGTCAACATATAGCGATGGTAAATTACTTTGCTAATCGGTAATTCTAATTAAAGTAACTTAATCTATTTTTCTTTTCAAAGTCTATGAAACTAATCGGCTCCCTTGCAAGTCCGTACGTGAGAAAAGTCCGCATCGTGATGGCGGAAAAGAAGTTGGATTATGCGTTGATACTCGAAAACGTATGGGCAAATGACACGACCATTCAGCAGTCAAATCCGCTCGGCAAAGTACCTTGTCTTTTGATGGAAGATGGTGGTGCGATGTTTGATTCACGTGTGATTGTTGAGTATCTTGATACCTTAACGCCAGTCGGCAAACTTATCCCCGCTCACGGACGTGAACGTGCTGAAGTGAAAAATTGGGAAGCCTTGGCCGATGGTATTTTGGATGCCGCGGTATTAGTGCGTGTTGAGCGCACCATGCGCGCGCCGGAAATCCAGAGTGAGGCATGGGTAAATCGGCAGATGGATAAAGTAAATGCCGGCTTAAAATCAATGTCACTTGGTTTAGGTGAATCAGTGTTTTGCGTAGGTAATCATTTAACTTTGGCAGATATTAGTGTCGCTTGCTGCTTAGGTTGGTTAAGTTTTCGCTTTCCAGCAATTGCATGGCGTGACGAATATCCTAATTTGGCCAAATTATTTGATAAATTGTCTGAACGCCCTTCATTTAAAGATACGCTGCCAGAGTAATTGATTCTTTGACGCACAGATCTTGCCAATTCATTTGGCGCAAAAAAAGCATGTCATAAGATATGCTTTTTTATGGTCAAAATCCAATATTTTGCTTAGCCACGCAGCGAGAAGTTAATACTTGCTGTCGCTAGTACTGTGGTCGCTTTGCCATCTTCAAGATAAGGTTTAAACAAGGCGCGCAGCAAGGCAATTTTTGCTGATTCATCTAAGCGCGCAAAGCCGGACGATTTCACAATCTCGACTTTTTCTGCGCGGCCTTTGTCATTCACCAGTACTTGCATGACGACGCGTCCTTCTTCGCCCATACGTCTTGCCATTGGAGGATAATCAGCTTGTGGTGCGTGAATATACTCAACCGCGCTCACATGCTTAGGTCCAGCTGGTTCCGATTTGGCGATGACGTTGGTTTGTGGTGCTGGGCTAGGAGGAGTTGGTGCGATAGTCTCGGCTGTTACTGGTGTCGCTGTGATCGCATTTTCGGTCACTTGTTGAACCGCGATTTGGGTTACAACAGGTGGCACTGTATTTGTCGGAGTTACTGCCTTTTCAATCTTCTTTGGTGGTGCAACAGGTTTTGGAAGTGCGCTAGGTACCATCATGACGATCGTTTCTTTTGGCGCGCTTTGGAAATGCTTTACTGGATTCAAAATAATCAAACTAAACACTAACACGTGGGATAACACAATGAAGCTACCCGTTGCGAAACGACGTGGAAGTTGTGGGGACTGCAGCGTGTTCATATGCTTGCCTTGCCAAATTAAGTTTAATAATCTAAATAAGAATAATTCGTATTTAGATTATGTATCAAAATCGAGGCCTGTGCAAGAAATTTGTGCAGTGCAGAATCATAAAGTTTGTGCTGGCTCAATAAATCAAAACTTAGTGCCTTCGATTTAATGTGGCGGTGGAAATTTTTGGGAAGATTTTAGCTTGGAGGAAGCTTGCGGTGGTGGCATTGAAGCTGATTGTGATCTAGCTTTGATCTAGTCTGTGATCTCAATAGACCACGCACAGCATCGAGATACTATTTTAATTATTTATTGATTGCAGCACCCATAGGCTCGCCAAGTCGAACAGCGCCAGCCGCTTGCCAATCCTGATTGAATTGCATACTGTCTTTACCGAACAGCATCACGACCGTTGAGCCGAGTAAAAATCGTCCCATTTCTTCACCTTTCTTTAGGTGAATATGTTGATCTGCATAACGCCATTCGCGCACATTTTTGCTGCGAGGAGGATTCACAATTCCGTGCCAAGCGGTTTGCATACTACCCACGATGGTTGCACCAACCAACACCAGTACAAACTCACCATAAGCAGAATCAAATACGCAAACCACGCGTTCATTACGAGCGAATAAACCTGGGACGCCGCGTGCGGTGGTTGGATTGACCGAAAACAGTTCGCCGGGCACATAAATCATACGTGTTAAGCGACCGTCACATGGCATGTGAATGCGGTGGTAATCTCGGGGACTCAAGTAAATATTAGCAAACTGGCCGTCATGATATTTTTCGGCGAGACTGGCATCACCACCAACGAGGGCGGTGGTAGAAAAATAATGCCCTTTTGCTTGGAAAATCTGCCCTGCGGCAATGTTGCCAAATTCGCTGATGGCGCCGTCTACTGGGCACACATATTTTGCTGACGAGATGGGGCGAGCATCAGCACGTAAAGGGCGTGTAAAAAACTCATTAAAACTAGCATAGCTTGCGGTATCAGGATTGGCCGCTTCTTGCATATTGACATTGTATTTCTTTACAAACCAGTTGATTAATCGCGTTGTCCGCTTGCCACCACGATCATTCGCGACCAAACCAGCAAAGGCAGTTAATAAATATTTAGGTAAAAAATATTGCGGTAGGACAGCTAAACGATCAGACACGGCAAACTCGTCAGTTAAATAAGGATTTGCGATTATAGCGGGTCATATTGAATAAACCGAAGTTTTCGTTTCTGGAATGGATAAATGACGCTGCGAATTTGGTGGTGCAAGAGTTCAATCTTAGGTATCGATAGCCAAAACGTTTGTGCTAGCATGTCATCACAATTTCATCTGATGTGCGCACTATGCTATTAATGAGACTTAGGCAGAAGCTAAGAGGTATTTAGAAATAATCTATTGGATTCGAATGATTCATAGTGATAAGCTTCGTCCCAGTTGTGAAATTAAACCAAATTCGTTGATACATGTGTCGTTAAGACTTGAAAAAACATGCATCGGCAATAAATGTAAGACTCATCTCAATTTATCAGGAGAAATTAATGAAAACAGTTGGACAAAAACTCGATGCATTCAGCGTACCAGCAGCTAAGCCAGGTTTTAATCATCATGAAGAAAATGGTGTATCCGCTTTTGAAACCATCACTGAAGCGTCTTTCCCAGGTAAATGGAAAGTTATTTATTTCTATCCAAAAGATTTCACATTCGTCTGCCCAACTGAAATCGTTGAATTTGCTAAATTGGCAAACGACTTCTCCGACCGCGATGCAGTGTTGATGGGTGGTTCTACCGATAACGAATTTTGCAAATTGGCATGGCGCCGTGAACACAAAGATTTGGATAAGTTGAATCACTATGCATTTGGTGATGCGACAGGTTCTTTGGTAGATATGTTGGGTGTTCGTGATGTCAACGCTGGCGTCGCTTTGCGTGCAACTTTCATCGTTGATCCAGACAATGTGATTCAACACGTTTCTGTCAATAACTTGAACGTAGGCCGTAACCCAACTGAAATCTTGCGTATTTTGGATGGTTTGCAAACGGACGAATTGTGCCCATGCAACCGTTCAGTTGGCGGTTCTACTTTGTAATGATGATTGCGGCTCGCCAATGCTTACCAATGATCGGTAAATTTTGGCGCTCGCAGTAAAATCAACCCGCTCCGGCGGGTTTTAAAAGCTCCAATTAATAGGTGAAAACTATGGAATTTCTTACTTCGATTAAAAATAGCATTCCTGATTATGCAAAAGATATTCGTTTGAATGTAGACAGCACAATTGCACGCTCTAGTTTAGAAGGTAACGATGCTGTAGGAGTCGCCTTGGCTGCGGCATTCGCGGCAAAGAGTAAAGTGCTGATTGATTTGATTAAAAATTCTGGCCACATCGCACCGGAAGAAGTCCAAGCTGCATTGACTGCTGCTTCATTGATGGGAATGAATAATGTGTGGTATCCGTATGTTGAAATGGCGGATGATGAAGACCTGAAATCACAAGGCGCACAATTGCGTATGAATGCCTATGCGACTAATGGTGGCGTGGATAAGCGTCGCTTTGAAATGTATGCACTGGCAGCATCGATTGTAGGTAAATGCCACTTCTGCGTGAAGTCGCATTTTGACTTGTTGCGTAAAGAAGGTATGTCGACGACCCAATTGCGTGATGTTGGTCGTATCGCTGCTGTCATTAATGCCGCATCACAGGTGATTGCTGCTGAAGCGGCATAAGTAGATTTTTTTGTGGAGGCTATTCAAATGAAATCAGATTTTGTAACCCTGGCGCTGCAGATCTTGGTCGATATGAGTAGTGCGAAATAAATGATCTAGCATCGTATGTAAAAAGCCGCAGTTTGCGGCTTTTTCATTTTGTATTGATGATTTTTAATGTGTTTTTTAACGCTAGATAATATCCTTGTCACTTTTAATTCCCTCGCGTATCGTCAATTTTTTCAAACATAGTTTGCTCGATTTTTTTATATCTATAGTTCGATCAACTTGTGACGTTTTCATGTTGGGCAAAGCATGGTAATTCCATGCACCGTATCTATCATCATTTCTATATCTCATTCTCATGCAAAATCGTGAAGTATTTGAACAATTGGCGCAGGCAATTTTGGCGTCTGAGCGCTCTGCCTCAAGTCTGTTCAAAGAATTAAATTTGCTGAGCGATATGTTGGTAAGGATTGGGCAGTATCCGAATTGCTCTGATGGTGACTTAGCTAAAGGTGAAACGCGGACAGCACAGGGCTTGGCGTTGTCACCGCAGGCTGCGGCGATGTGTTCAAGAGATTTTGTGAGGACTGTACAGTTTATGCGCGGCGTTTTTCAGGCGGTTAGTAAACAAATTTTGGAAACGCCAACGCGAACGGTAAATTTGTTGTACGTCGGTTGCGGTCCATTTGCTTTATTGGTTTTACCATTGATGCTGCGTTTGAATCCGCAACAAGTACAAATCAATTTGATCGATATCCATCGAGATTCATTAGATTCAGCCAAGCGTATTATTGATTATTTAGAGTTGCAAGCATTTATTGCTGAGGCCGAGCTTGTCGATGCAATGACTTATAGCGTTGATCGTGAACGAACTCCCGACATCGTATTGTTGGAGATTATGCAGGCAAGTTTGGAGAAAGAGCCACAGGTCGCATTATCTCGACATTTAATGAAACAGGTACCAAATGCGCTACTTATTCCGGAGAACATTGAGGTATCGTTGTGTTTGCTTGATCCATCGACCGAATTCTCTCTGCATGATTTGGGTCATGAATTAAACCACGATTTTAGCGATGATAAAAAAACTGTGTCGCGGCAAAGGATACATTTGGCATCGTTAATTCAAGTGAATCGACAAACAATTCAAGCTTGGGAAAATATTGTGGATAGCAATTTGCCAGCGGTTTTCGTCACTATGCCAATTCAGGTTCCTTGTGGATATAGTGCTATGTTAATGACTTCAGTGAAAGTCTATGGCGAATATGAGTTGCATACCTATGATTCCGGACTAACTTATCCGCGCCATTTGAATACCCTCTTTCGTGGTGGCGACGTTCTTTGTTTTAGTTATGCATTTGGTGAGCATCCTGGATTGCTCGTCGATGTGCAAAATGAATCATCTGTAATTCGTAAATGAATTTTTATAAAAATTGAGTGTCTCACCCTTATGCTACTCAAAATCCATCACGCTGCCATTATTTGTTCGAACTATGAATGTTCTAAGCGGTTTTATGTCGAGACTTTAGGCTTGCGGGTCGTGGCCGAGCATTATCGCGCAGAGCGCCAATCTTATAAATTGGACTTGGCGCTCCCAGATGGTGGGCAGATTGAGTTGTTCTCGTTTGCTAATGCACCGGCAAGGCCTTCTTATCCTGAAGCGCGAGGCTTGCGCCATCTTGCATTTGTGGTCAGTGATATTGAAAAAAGTAGGCAGGATTTGCTTGCAAAGGGATTGCTGCCAGAGCCAATTAGAGTAGATGAGTACACCAAGAAGCGTTTCTTTTTCTTCTCAGATCCAGACGGATTGCCATTGGAACTGTATGAACAATAAAGTGCAATTGCGCTTTGAAACGTTAAGTTGATGAATAGAGATTTTTAGATAGAACAAAAAAAGCAGTACATGCAATTGAGGGAACGAGAATGCAACACCCAGATTTTGATGAATTTAAGCAACGCTACAGAGCAGCTCAGTATGAACAAGCATTGATGTTGATCGATCGATTGATTACGAAATTTCCGCATTCGGGTGCATTGCGATGGCATCAATTTAATTGCTTAGAAAAATTAGAGCGTTTTACTGAAATTCCTGCTGTTCTAGAGGTGGTACTGCAGCGTATGCCAGATTATGTGCCAGCTTTACTTAAGCGTGTTTTGTATGCAGATTGCTACTTAGATCAACAAGCTCCTTTACATGCCGATGATGATTATGCGCAAGATGCACAATCTGCTGATGTGCGCAAAGCGAGGGAGAATCGTGATGTCATTCAGCGTGAGATTGAGCAGCGAAATATTTCAGATCTGCGTCGTGTTATTCGTCTTGCTGATACCGTCAATACGAGCACATCCTTGCCTGTCGCACAGTTGGCGCAAGCCCAATTCTTGTTAGCAAATGCATTGCGTTATTCTGAATCGGAACAAGTGAGTGAAGAGAGCGTAGCCGAGGCGCATAGACTTATCGATCAAGCGATTCTGCTTTGTCCTCAACATCTTGAGTATCGTTTGGCACGTGCAGATGCCGCGCGAAGTCGAGCTTTGGTCGTGTTAGAAAATCAAAGTATAGACGCCGAGCCTAGCGCGGAAATAGTTAGTACGCTTTCTGGAGTGCGATATAAGCGAGCAGATTTGGAAGCCGCTGCTGAGGATTATCAATACTGTTGGGAACAAGGAAAGTCAGCTGGTCATGCGATGAAACTAGCTAGTACACTGCATGATCTGGGGCGCTATGAGCAGGCGTTGAATGTTTATGATAGTGCTTTGGCGCAGATGCCAGTAGATGCACCCCATCGAGAGTACTTTATCGAGAGACGAAAGCTATCTGAGAATAATGGCGCAGGAGAACGGGAACAGATGGCGCAATTGATGCTCAGTGGCTTGGACAATGGGAGTAAGGATCGTAGTTTGCAAGACAGTATGGCGACGCAGGCTATGCTCGGTGCGGCACAAGCGATTCGAGATGGTGCTTCTGTTTCTGATGCTATCGCTGCGCACATGAGTGATGACCCCGATACGATGCAAGCGATGAATATCGCACGGCAAATATTAAATGTCGCGCATGAACCGCCGCCAGAACTACTTGAGGTTGATGCAGGTGATTATCCTGCATATCAGCGACAGTACTGTCAGAAAATTCAAAAGGCGGCTGAAAAAATTGGCATGATCAAAATCGCTGACGCGGAAGCGATGGGATTATTCAACGTATTGGGACAGCATGTGATGTTGCGTTTGTTTCGGGATGAGTCTGGAGAAATTGGCTTAGCATCATTTACGATGAAACCAAAATGGCCAGGATTGATTGCATTTTTAGTGATGTTCTTGACAGGAAAATGGAAGCAACACCAGATGATAGAGTGCGTTACCACCTTTGATGACGGTGCAATGATTACGACACAACCGCAAAGTATTTCGCCGTTTGAGTACGGCGGGAAAATCATACAAAATAAATTATCTCCCAATATTGGTGTCGCAGAATTGGTAGCGGCACATCAACAAAGCATTGCTAATTATGTTAAGGCTAATTCAAGTGCACAAAGTATTCGCGTTAGTGATTTGGCTGGAGTTGAAGCGCGATGGGTTGCTGGGCAAGAGCTTAAGGCTGCATATCGTGAGTCAATTAATTACATCAGCGATCAAGAGTTAAGGGGGATGCTGGGTGCACACTATGAGCGGTTCGCCGAAAAAATACGTGAGCAGATCAAAGTGA
Source organism: Affinundibacterium macrobrachii (assembly GCF_014652415.1). Lineage (GTDB taxonomy): Bacteria > Pseudomonadota > Gammaproteobacteria > Burkholderiales > Burkholderiaceae_D > Undibacterium > Undibacterium macrobrachii. The sequence continues at coordinate 311,264 of NZ_BMYT01000003.1, read as the reverse complement.
TGACAGCATATTCTTGAACATCAACGCCCGTAACGATCAAATGCGTGAGTCTTGCAGATCGTTCGGGCGTTGAATTAAGTGGCGCTTGGTATAGTTGCTTTAGCCGGGGAGTTGTAGGCAACGACCAAATCTAGCATCTCGATAATTTTTTCACGAGTGATCGGTTTTTCAAAACTTGCATGGACTTTTAAGCCCTGAATGCGTGCAATTTTTTCAGCTAAATTGAGAATAGGCCCATTGTAATTCGCAAGCGCCCAATGTTGGTCAACTGGAGGAACTAAGTTGTGACCAGAAATAATTAAAATATCTGCTTGGCAGCCATCAAGTGCTAAGTGACTTAATAACTCCATTCCACCTAATTGTGGCATACACAAATCGCAGATAATCAAATTAGGACGTACTTGCGCTTGGCGATATTTATTTAATCCTTCAAAACCATTTTTTGCCAACACGATAGAAGCGACACCCAGATCACGTAAGGTGACTTTCATTACCTCTAAAAGAAACTCGTCGTCATCAACGAGAAGGACATGCAGCTTGGCATAGGCAGCATTAGCGTCGGGATTTTGGCTCATCATGATAGGGAAGACTTTTTAACTGAATGCAAACAAGTATAGCGAAACTTATTTGGAAACGACAATGATTTCCTAAAGAGTAAGAGATTGATCATCACTTGTCGTCGCATCGATACATATTTCTATGTCTTGCTTTGCTTAATTGGAGAATGCAGCGTCATTGTATGTCTCTTGCTATGATGGTAAATACAATGATCGATAGTATAGATATTGTCATGAACTCTAGTTCAAGTGCATGTCGAAGTTTTGATCTGTTTAGTTTTGTTTGCCAATTTATACAAATTTTCGGTCGGATATAAATCCGATTTCAGCCCAATTCAGCTTTAATACAAATACCAAATACAAACACAATTCACGCCTAATTCGTGTTTTGTTTGAGTCAAATTTATGAAAAATTCACAAGATAAATTAAGCGCTCAGCCTTTCTTAGCGGCTGCTTACATCAAAGAAATTGGACGAGGTAAGGAAGGTGCACGCGACCTGTCGCGAGATGATGCGAATCAACTCTATGCAGCGATTCTTGATCAACGTGTGAATGATTTGGAGTTGGGTGCCATCTTGATCGCCATGCGTATTAAAGGTGAGTCGATAGAAGAAATTGCTGGCTTTCTTGATGCCGCAGAGGCGCATATGCAAGTTCTCATTGCACCAGGAAATTCTTCGTATGCACCGATCGTTATTCCCAGCTATAACGGCGCTCGTAAGCGACCAAATTTGACGCCCCTTCTTGCCATGCTATTGGCGCGTGAAGGTGTGCCAGTCTTGGTGCATGGAATGCTTCATGATCCTGGACGAGTAACAAGTGCGGAGATTTTTGCTGAATTAGGTATCGAAGCTGCATCTGACCTCGCACAAGCGCAGCAAAATTTATCACAAACAAGTTTAGCCTTGGTGCCAATTGCGGTTTTAGCACCAGCAATGCATAGAATTCTCGAGTTGCGCAAAATTCTTGGTTTGCGCAATTCGACACACACCTTAGTAAAAATCCTGCAACCATTTGCGGCGCAAGCATTGCGCCTTACTTCCTATACGCACCCAGAATACCAAGTGATGTTGGATCGTTATTTTCGTGAATTGGCACCGCATCAGCGCGGCGCAGTTTTATTGATGCGAGGCACCGAAGGTGAGACGGTTGCTAGTACAGGGCGAGCTCAACAAATTGATTGTTATTGGAAAGGCGAGCATACGATATTGCAAGAGACGACATCTCAATTGCTCGCAGAACCTGAAAATTTGCCCACGGGTATTGATGCACAGAGTACTGCTAAGTGGATCAAAGAAGTGCTGAATGGCGAACAAGCGGTTCCATTGAATATTGCAAAGCAAGTCGAGCATTGCATGCAGCTGTCGAAGCAATTGCATCTTAATAAATAGAAAGCGGTGCGCCAGTTTTCCTTTACAATGCGCGCCTTAATTAATGTCTTTAATGTTTTATATCGAGAAATCCAAGATGGCTGATGAATTTACCTCCACATACGATGTGATCGTGATTGGCGCTGGAGCTGCTGGCATGATGTGCGCTGCGGTCGCTGGTCAGGGCGGTAAAAAAGTATTGGTACTCGATCATGCCGTCAAGTTGGCTGAGAAAATTCGTATTTCAGGAGGTGGTCGCTGTAATTTTACAAATTTGCATGCGACACCAGCTAATTTCTTGTCAGAAAATCCGCATTTTTGTAAGAGTGCTTTATCGCGTTATACGCCACAAGATTTTCTTAGTTTGGTGAAGCGCTACCATATTGCTTTTCACGAAAAGCACAAAGGGCAATTATTTTGCGATGAATCTGCTGAAGACATTATTCGTATGTTAAAGGCTGAATGCGATCTTGGTCGCGTTCAGTGGAGAATGTCTTGTGGTGTCGACGAAATACAGAAATTTGAACATGGATTTATCGTACAGACTGCTCAGGGAAGGTTCCTCACAGCCAATGTCGTGATCGCGACTGGTGGCTTATCTATTCCAAAAATTGGTGCAACAGATTTCTCTTATCGTGTCGCGCGGCAATTTGGATTGAAAATTGTAGAGCCAAGGCCTGCATTGGTTCCACTGACTTTTGATGCGCCTAGCTGGGCGGCCTTTGTGCCGATGGCAGGTATTTCTTTAGAAGTTGATATAGAAACCGGAGAGAAGAAAAACAAAATTGTTTTCCGTGAAGACTTACTATTTACGCATCGTGGTTTATCAGGCCCAGCTATTTTGCAAATATCAAGTTATTGGCAGCCTGGACAGAGCATTCGAATTAATTTGCTGCCAGAGGTGGCGCTGGCAGATGAGTTAATTGACGCTAAAACCACTAGTAAAAAAACTTTGGCAAATTTTCTTGCTGCGTACTTACCAGCAAGATTGGTTGATGGATTACTCGTTGCGCATGAGTTTGATGGCAGTGCAAAAATTGCAGATATGCAGGACAAACGACTACGTTTATTGAGTGAAAAGATTAGTCGCTGGGAATTATTGCCGAATGGTTCAGAAGGGTATCGAAAGGCAGAAGTGACCCGCGGCGGTGTGGATACGCGCGAACTCTCGCAGCAAACTATGATGGTAAATAAGTATCCCGGCCTTTACTTCATTGGAGAGGCGGTTGATGTAACTGGTTGGTTAGGGGGATTTAATTTTCAGTGGGCTTGGGCATCAGGGGTTGCTGCCGGGAAAGCAATTGCAGAAGCGCATTGAGCGTACTTCATTTGATACGTCATCCGATGCTTCACCTGAGCGATATATGGCTCGAATGCGTTCATTGTTTTCATGATAAATTTTCGACGTTTTGCCACACTTTTTTGCATAAGTTTTCATCAGTTAACTTCCCTATTTAAAAAAATCCTGTTATGATCTCGGTCTTCCTATAAATTTTTAACTGGTTCCGAACTTACATGACCACAATTCGCCTTAAAGAAAACGAGCCGTTCGAAGTCGCCATGCGTCGCTTCAAGCGCACCATCGAAAAGACCGGTCTGTTGACCGAATTGCGCGCTCGCGAGTTTTATGAAAAACCAACTGCAGAACGCAAGCGTCGTTTGGCAGCAGCTGTTAAACGTCACTACAAACGTATTCGTAGTCAGCAATTGCCTAAGAAGATGTACTAATCTTGTTTGGCATTGAGTCGGTTGCATAACAGCTTAATGTCTTACAGTATTTCTCAGCTTTAGGTTTGCATGCCCGCTCCGGTGTACCGCAGCGGGCTTTGTTATTTTCACTTTTTTATTTATGTAGCTTTGATTTTGCTGCGTAAAAGCATTATTCAAGAGGATGTCATGAGCTTAAAAGATCAAATTACCGAAGACATGAAAGCCGCCATGCGCGCTAAAGATTCTGCAAAATTAAGCGCTATTCGTTTGATCACTGCTGCGATGAAGCAAAAAGAAGTCGATGAGCGTGTAGAGTTGAATGACACCATGGTGTTAGCAATCATTGAAAAAATGATTAAACAGCGTAAAGATTCAATTAGTCAATTTGAAGCTGGCGGTCGTCAGGATTTGGCAGATATTGAAAAAGCCGAAATGGCGATTTTGTCGGCCTATATGCCTGCTGGATTGACTGAAGTAGAGATGCAAGCTGCGGTCAATGAGGCGGTTGCTGAAGTTGGTGCTACAGGCCCGCAAGACATGGGCAAATTAATGGCGGTTTTAAAGCCAAAACTAGCTGGACGCGCGGATATGACAGTCGTGTCTGCAATGGTGAAAGCTGCTTTAGCTAAGTAATTTTTTTTGCTTGGTGTTGTTAGATTGCGGCTTCGGAACCAGTTTTTCCGAGGCCGTATTTGTTTTTATTCCATGAGATTGTTGGCGTGATTCCACAAAGTTTTATTCAGGATCTGCTTGCCCGCGTCGACATTGTTGATGTAGTCGGTAAGTACGTGCAATTGAAAAAAGGTGGCGCAAACTATATGGGTTTGTGCCCGTTTCATAACGAGAAATCTCCTAGTTTTACTGTTAGCCCGACCAAACAGTTTTATCACTGTTTTGGTTGTGGTGCTCATGGGACTTCTATCGGTTTTCTGATGGAGTATTCGGGCCTTAGTTTTGTTGATGCTGTTAAAGATTTGGCGCTGAATAATGGCATGATCGTGCCTGAAGATGATCGTATGTTGCCAGCCCAAAGGGCCGAGGTAACCGCCAAAAGTTTGGCGCTAAGTGAAGTCATGACGAAGGCGTGTGATTTTTATCGTCAACAATTACGTGGTGCCGATAGGGCAATTCAATATTTGAAGAAGCGCGGTGTGACAGGTGAAATCGCAGCGCGTTTTGGTTTGGGTTATTCACCGGATGCATGGGATAGTTTAAGAGCTGTATTTGCGGATTATGGCGCAAGCGCCTTAGCAGAAGCAGGTATGGTCATCGATAAAAGTGATGACGAGGGCGCATATCGTAAACGTTATGATCGCTTTCGTGACCGAATTATGTTCCCCATCCGTAATACGAAGGGGCAAGTGATTGGTTTTGGTGGACGCATACTGGATCAAGGTGAGCCTAAATACTTGAATTCTCCTGAGACACCCCTATACCAAAAAGGCTTGGAGTTGTATGGCTTGTTTGAAGCGCGTCAAGCAATTCGGGACGCAGGTTATGCTTTGGTAACAGAAGGTTACATGGATGTGGTGGCCCTAGCGCAATTGGGTTTTCCACAAGCGGTTGCGACTTTAGGGACGGCATGCACACCGACTCATGTGCAGAAATTATTACGTCAAACCGATCACGTAATCTTTAGTTTTGATGGTGACAGTGCTGGTCGACGTGCAGCACGCCGGGCTTTGGATGCTTGCTTAGCGCACGTGAATGACAATAAGGTCATTAAGTTTTTATTTTTGCCAGTTGAGCATGATCCCGATAGTTTCGTGCGTGAATACGGCGCAGATGCATTTGCGAGCGAAGTGCAAAATGCCATGCCTTTATCACAATTTCTGATCAAGGAAGTGAGTGCTGATAACGATTTGGCTACTGCCGAAGGGCGGGCAAAAACTCAGTTTGAGGCCAAGCCTTTATTGCAGCAAATGGCTCCGTCGGCCTTGCGTTTGCAATTGGTCAGAAATTTGGCACAAATTACCCAGTCGACTGCGGCTGAGATTGAAGCCTTATTTGAATTAAGTCAGCCAGTTGCACGTGTAAAAATCGCACCACCCAAGAGTCGTCGTAGTGCGCCTGTTGGATTGGAGCGACAAGTGATGCGGATTTTAGTCGCGCATCCTTCTTTAGCTGTCATGATGACTCCGGCAATGATGGATTGTGCTGCCAAGATTGCACCAGATGGCGCCGATATGCTCAAGCAATTGGTGGCGCTTGCTCAACCTATGGGAGAGCAAGCCAATTTTGCAGCGCTGGCAGAAACCTTGCGTGCAACGAGTGCCGATTTTGATCCTTTGATTGCAGAAATCGCGGAGCAAACAGAATCTGAGATTGAGGTTGTCCGATTGGAGTTGGCGGGGGCTTTAAGGCAGATGCGAACACAAGTGCTCAAGCTAGAAATGGAACAACTGGCGCAACGAGGTTTGCGTGAAGCCGCTGATGTCGCACGATACCGAGAAATCATGCAGTTGCAAGACGTAATTCGGCGTGAGGCAGAGGCTGAATCGTCGAATAGCGTCCAGTAAATTATTTGTTGCACGATTCATTTTATTTTCGTAGTGTGAGTTGATGTAAGGAAATTAATTGAGCTGATATAAAATACTTGTTAATTGTCTACTTTTATGTGACATGGATGAGTCGGTTTTGATCTGCTTAGATTGATTAAAAGAGTGGCAAGTGGTATAGTTAAAGGCTTTCGATTCAAGGTCTTAGGTTGTTTTCATTCTTTGTCGCGGTCAGTTTTGTTTGTGACTGAAAGTAGTCAAAGAATGTGTTGTTTAGGTGAGCATATGCTCCTCCGAGTAACCCAAAACGCCGATGCTAAGAAATGTTGAATTTGATTTTTGTATGATTGTTCTGTTGCGTAATGTTGATTGGTAACAGTGCTTTATTTTTTTAAATTTCAAATAGCTTTTCAGCTTCGGTTGGTTTGATTCAATGGCTAGTGCAATGAAGAAACCCGCGAAAAAACTGACATCCGTAGTTACGAAGAGTACAACCAAAACCACTGCCACGAAAAAGTCGGCAAGTGTGTCAACAAAGGCGAGCGTTAAGCCCGCAGCAAAAACAGTCGTTAAGGCAACATCGAAAGTCCCAACCAAGCCAATCGCTAAGACAGCAAAGCCAGCTGCTAAAACTATAAAGCTTGCTGCCCCAGAGAAGGCAAAAGCGACACCTGCAAAAGCGATTAAGCCACGAAATAGTGCTGCTACAACTAGCGCATCAGCTAGCAAATCAGCTAATAAAAGTATTACAAAAAAGCCAGCTGCAATCGCCACAAAAGCAAAGATAGCAGACAAAACTCCTTCGAAAGTCAGCAAGACAAGTGCAGCCAAAATGAAGGAACAACTAACATCAGTGAAAACGACAAAAGTCGCTGACAAAAAAGTCCTTGCGAAAGGTGCTAAAGCGCCTAAAGTAGAGCAGAAGCCAGTAAAATTGGTTCAGAGCAAGATTTCAAGTAAAGATGTAAAATCGACGGTCAGTAAAAAGGAAGTTGAAGTGTCAAAAACACCTGCTACAAAAAACCAAGCTAAAGCGGAACCGAAGTTGAGCAAAGATGTCGAAAAAGCTGCAACAAAGCAAGTGAAGCAAACTGAAACACCGTCAGCCGCAACAAAGAAAGCCTCTGTGATTACTAAAGCATCTAACGCCAGTAGCAAAGCTGAAAAGACCGACAAAGTTGAAAAAGACGAAGCCAAGTCAGTCAAGAAATCAGCGAAAGCAGTCAAGTCTGAAAAAGCTCCAGAAGTGCAAGAAATTAAGACTGGATCTGCACCTACCGTCAGTCAAACGACTGATGCTGCGCTGTTGGCGAGTATCGACACTTCCAGCTATGTTTTACCTGGTGTGAAAGTACCGGGCCGTCGCGGTCGTAAGCCAAAAGAATATCAGCCTGAAAACGAAGAAATGGCAGCGCTCAATGCGGTTGAACGTGCTGAGATGAAAGCGCTCGATAAGGCAAAAGCAAAAGATCGTAAAGCCAAAGAAAAAGCACTTTTAAAAGATGCATTTTCTGCAGATCCTGAAGCGACCGCAGAAGAATTAGAGCGTCGTCGCCAGCGTCTGAAAACCCTTATTAAAATGGGTAAAGATCGTGGCTATTTGACCTTCGCAGAAATAAATGACCACTTGCCTGAGAATGTTGTCGATCCAGAAGCGATCGAAGGCATTATTAGCACCTTTAATGACATGGGCGTGGCTGTTTATGAGCAAGCGCCTGATGCAGAAGCATTGTTGTTGTCGGACAATGTAGTTACTGTCGCAAGTGATGATGATGAAGTCGAAGCGGCAGCTGAAGCGGCCTTGTCCACAGTAGACTCCGACTTTGGTCGCACCACTGATCCAGTTCGCATGTATATGCGTGAGATGGGGACGGTCGAGTTGCTGACGCGCGAAGGTGAAATTGTTATCGCGAAAAAGATCGAAGAAGGTCTGAAAGACATGATTCAGGCGATCTCTGCGTGTCCAACCACGATCGCAGAAATTCTCGCACAAGCAGATCGTATCGCCAGTGATGAAATTAAAGTCGATGACATCGTTGACGGATTAGTTGATCCGAACGCAGAAACTGAAGAAGAAAAAGCACCTGTCGTTGCTGCGGAGAGTGACGAAGACGACGAGGACGAAGAAGACGAGGACGAAGAGGAAGAAGAGGAAGAAGACGGTGCTGCTGTTGCTGCTGGAATTTCAGCCGAACAATTAGAGCAATTGAAGCGTGATTCATTAGCAAAATTTGCGACTATCTCTGAGAACTTCGACAAGATGCGTAAGGCCTTTGAAAAAGAAGGCTATAACTCGAAGAATTATATTAAGGCGCAAGAAGCCATCTCGAATGAATTGCTTGGTATTCGTTTTACCGCCAAAGTGGTGGAAAAATTGTGTGACACCCTGCGTGGTCAAGTCGATGAAGTGCGTCACGTTGAGAAGCAAATTTTAGATGTCGTGGTGAATCGTTGCGGTATGCCGCGTTCCCATTTCATCAAAGTGTTTCCAGGTAATGAAACCAATCTTGCTTGGATCGATGGTGAGGTAAATGCAGGCCATTCTTACAGCGCAATTTTGGGTCGCAATGTGCCTACCGTTCAGCAATTACAGCAAAAATTGATCGACTTGCAAGCGCGTGTCGTATTGCCATTGCCAGATTTACGTGGCATCAATAAAAAGATGTCCGCGGGCGAAATGAAGGCACGCAAAGCAAAACGCGAAATGACCGAAGCGAACTTGCGTCTGGTAATTTCTATCGCGAAAAAATATACAAACCGCGGATTGCAATTCTTGGATTTGATTCAAGAAGGTAATATTGGTTTGATGAAGGCAGTCGATAAGTTTGAATATCGTCGTGGCTACAAATTCTCGACTTATGCAACGTGGTGGATTCGTCAGGCAATTACGCGTTCTATCGCGGATCAAGCGCGCACAATTCGTATTCCTGTGCACATGATCGAAACCATCAATAAGATGAATCGTATCTCTCGTCAGATTTTGCAAGAAACAGGTGCAGAACCAGATCCAGCGACGCTCGCGATCAAGATGGATATGCCGGAAGATAAGATTCGCAAGATTATGAAAATCGCGAAAGAACCGATTTCGATGGAAACACCAATCGGGGATGACGATGATTCTCATTTGGGTGATTTTATCGAAGACAATCATACGCTCGCACCAGCCGACGCTGCTCTACACGCGTCGATGCGTAATGTAGTGAAGGATGTGTTGGATTCATTGACCCCGCGTGAAGCAAAAGTCTTGCGTATGCGTTTCGGTGTTGAAATGTCGACTGACCATACCTTGGAAGAGGTCGGTAAGCAATTTGATGTGACACGCGAGCGCATTCGCCAAATAGAAGCAAAAGCGCTGCGTAAGCTGCGCCATCCATCACGTTCTGATAAATTGAAAAGCTTCTTAGAAGGTAATTAAAACTTCTGTTCAACTCAGAGATGAGTCTTGAGAGTTTTGGATAAAAGCTGTACGAAAATAAAAATCGTGCGGCTTTTGTTTTTGGTTTGATTGTTCTGAGTTTTATTGATTTGAATTTACGGTAATGACATTTACCTAGCCGATAAATACACTGTAAATACTGGATGAATACCCGATCAAATCAAGCATTTCACCAAGCTAAGCCTTGTGCCGACTATGCCGTATGTAATACAATGAGCCCTCTTTTTACGAAGCGAAGTTTGCTCAGTAAAATAGGGCCTCTAGCTCATGCTGGTTAGAGCAGCGGACTCATAATCCGTTGGTACCGTGTTCGACTCACGGGAGGCCCACCAAAAATACGTAATTAAAACAAGGGATTGCATTTATTTGCAGTCCCTTTTTTATTTTTACTTTCTCGAAAAGTACAACGGAAGTTCAACAGACATTTAGATGGGCAAGTGGATTGAGATTGCGAGTCTCTTGTAGGTGTTCTGGAGATAGGTGTGCGTAGCGCATAGTCATGGTTAGGCTATGGTGTCCAAGTACCTTTTGAAGCGAGAGAATATTTCCTCCGTTCATCATGTAATGGCTTGCGAAAGTGTGTCGTAGAATGTGCGTTAGCTGACCCTCAGACAGTTTTAGTTTTGCGGTTGTTAGAGCCACTCTAAACGCGGAATATGCCGTAGTGAATAGTCTCTCTCCAACGCCACGTTTTTCATAATGTTCTTCAAGGCCTTTTTGTAGTTTTTGACTAATTGCAACTGCACGGGCTTTACTTGATTTCGTTTGAACGAATTGGATTAAGCCGTTTTGAATTTGTGATGATCGCAGGCTTTCTGCCTCTCCCCATCTTGCACCAGTTGCCAAGCAAACTTTAGCCACCAGTTCGACGTGTTCATTCTCAGATTTTGAAAGCTGAGATAATAGCGTTGCTATTTGTTGAGATGATAGATAAGACAGTTCTGTTTCATCAATTTTGAACGCACGCAATTTCGAAAGAGGATTTTCTTTCTTCCAGTGTGAAAGCCTGATTGATTCATTGAACACGGCACGAAGGTATGCCTGCTCGCGGTTCATCGTATTTGGTTTTATCCCAGATTCAATTCGCTTCAAACGATACTCTGCGAATTGATCTGGAGTGAAGGATTCAGCTTTTGGGTTACCCATTGCTTCGCACATCGCGTGCAAAATACGCTTCCGACCTTCACCGTCTTTTAATCCGGTGCCATGGTGTTTGTACCAGAGATCTACTAAGTCCGAAAGGTGACGGTGATCAGCTTTGGGTGGTTGCCATTCGGGTGTTGATTGAACTTTAGCTTGTACAAATCTTTCCCAAGCTAGCGCATCTGCTTTTGTAGGGAATGTCTTCTTCAATCGTTTCCCTTTGCGTCCTCCTGGTTGAATATTGACTTGCCAGCCGGTTTTTACTGGTTTTATTGTCATAGGTTTAGATTTTGGCGTTGGTGGACAATAGTGTCTCGTGCCGTGTTTTCCATTCGTGGTGTCTTGCTATTTGAATATCAAGATCATGTATCTTTGATTTTATTGATTCGTTCTTGATTTCGATTTCATTCCTTTTTGCGTTTTTCTCGATTTGCTCTAGCTTATTTTTGGCGAGTTGCAACATTCTTTCTGTATCTTCGTAACCAAATTTTGGTAAGTAAACGTCGATAAGTATTTCAATCCAACGTAAATCATCTAATAGGCTGACTGTGATTTGATTTTTGTTTACTTGTTCGTTGTTTGTTTCTAGATGGTGCTTATTCCGTTTGGTTGTATCGTGTATTTTTTGCGATAGTTCATTCGTTTCATCCTCAAGCCAAATCTTTGCGAATTTTTCATTTTCGACGTTCCATGCGCTAACAGCAACCAAGTAGTGAACGCTGCTTTCCTGAATTTTTGATTCTCTTGGAAATCCCGTTCCTTTTGGAGATCTATGCCCAAAATCTGAGTCGTTGATACCCGTTGAAATCCAGAATGCATATTCAGGCCATCTCGTCGTCAATGCTTCCAGCATTCCAAGCGTTGCTCGTTGTTTCCCATTAAGAAATTTTCTCCATGTTTCAGAGGATATCTCCGTGAGATCTTCGAGTGTTTGGGTTCTTCCCTTGCTTTCGATCAAATTTTCGATAGCAAAGCGCAAACGGTCAGAAATTTTTTCCATTTTGTTGACATTTCAGTTTAACGGATATATATTCCATTAAACGGATAAATTATCCGTTTAATGGAATTAAAATCCTCTTTGTGGATGTGTATTCTAATTATGACGCTTGTATTTCAATTTGCAAGTGAAAGTGTTCTTAATCTTCGTGTCGAATTAATCTTGAAAGGGACAAAGTGAGTGCTAACGAAAAAATTCCTATGCTTTTTAAGTCTCCCTCTTTGTCTCCTTTAGTGAGTCGCGAGCACTTTGCAGAAATGCTTTTTGGAAGCCGAGAATCAGTCGGAATTGTTATCGGAATGATAAATAAAGGCTACCTCCCAACTGTTTCCATCGGGAAATATTCTTTTATTAATTTAGCCATTTTGCATAAACAATGCCTCGAAAAGGAATTCTCTTTATGAAACAGCTTTCAGATAAATTCACCCGCGATGCATTTGATAAGCCTGCTCGCGGTCGCCCCAGGAGCCCAAATGCTAAGTCTTTAGCGCAGCGCCAGCGCGAATTTCGTCAACGCCAAAAATTCAATTTCTTAATTTCCGTTACGCGTAACGTAAATCCTAAAGAGGTTAATCAATGAGTCAGATTAAGCGTTTGGATGACGATCTACGAAATAAGCGCGGCAAGCAACAGCCCGCCCGCAGCGGCGTTAGCCGCGAGGACGGACAGATGCGCGTCCGTGCTGCGTCACAAAGAGAGGGCGCAAAAGCCTCTGATATCCCCCCTACAGTAAACACGGGGGAACGTATAGCGAAAGACGCAGATGTGAATCAAGTTCCAACGGCGCTTTCACAAAACAATAATCCGCACGTTCCAAATCAAGAATTAATTGAAGCATTTCAATCACCAACTAATTCACCAATTCAGCTTTGTATGCGAGACGGGAAGGTAGTCATGCAGATGGTGCGCATTCCAGCTAAAAGCGAATGCTGTGCTATCGACACACTCCGCGTGACCATGCACGAAAAAACCATCTTCAATAAGGGTTTTAGAGCGCTAATTTCTGATGATGATGTTGCTAGAGCATTTTCTGAATCGATTGAAAATATTTTCGGATTCGGTATTACCAAGAAATACGACAAGGGACGTGACTTCTTTGCGCATGCTTGGGAGCTAGGCGATAACTATGGTCACTTCGCTATGGGCGGTATGCGTCAACGTGATTCAATCCTGATAGCGATCAATGGGCAGGGTTGCCTTGCAGCGCGTCAAGGTTGGGAATTACGCCTTTATCAATTTCTCACTTCGTCAGAGTGCGTATCACCGCGGATCACGCGTGTAGATTTAGCTCACGATGATTTTGATGGTACGCAACTCTCAGTACATGACTTCGATAGAGCGTGGGATGAGGGAGGATTTGATCGCTTTGGTAATCGCCCTGAGCCACAAAATTACGGTAGTTGGAAAAATAATGATCCCATGGGTAAAGGACTGACTTTTTATGCCGGAACAAAAAGTAGTAGTCAATTATTTCGTGGCTATCAAAAAGGAAAGCAACTAGGTTCACCGGATAGTCCGTGGATACGTGCCGAAGTTCAATTTAGTAACCACGACAAAATTATCCCGTTTGAGATTTTGATTGATCCATCAAGCTACTTTGTTGCTGCCTATCCAATCCTTCAACAATACAGCCCCAACACCACCGGTAAGCGTACAGAAACTGTTCGGAAGATGGCTGATGCAGGTATTGAGCATTTCACTAAATACACCAAGCTTGGTTATGGAAAATTCATTCGTATCGCGAGACAAATTTATGGTGATACAGAGTTTTTAAATCTAGTTCAATCAGATGAAGAGGAATGGCCTGCACGTCTGCGTATGCCAGGTTACGCATTTTCCTCTACACCTCTTCATAGGCAGCCACCAGAATTTTCACACGTACCATTTATTTTAACTGCATCGGATTACGGCTATCCCGATGGTGACAGTTCATTTAATAGCCAACCCACAAACCATTAGGAGCAGTCATGAAATTTCAAACAGAAGTCAAAGTATTAGGCATGAAATCCAGCAAAGGAAAAATGGATAACGGCATGGAGTTTGACAGCACTAAAGTGTACGTCGAGACACCGTTGGATGATTCAAAGGGTAATGCGAAAGGTGCTTCGGTAGCTGAATATAACTTAGGTTTATCCGAGGAGTTTAATAAGTATAAGCACTTGCCATTTCCATTTATGGCGACCGCGACAGTGGAAGTTGTTGTTAGCGGTAAAAATCAAAAAATGCAGTTGTCAGAATTAAAGCCGATTGAAATGGCAAAACAGCCGAAGGCGGCCTAATCATGCGGCGCGTTTTCATCGTGCAGGATAGAGAGAGCGCGCTATTTCTTTGTCCTTTATATGGCGATGTGAGCTATACGCAGTGGTTGCATGAGGCGGGGCATTTTGATGATGAAGAGTCTGCTATTGAAACCGCTAGCTTTCATTGCACAGAGGGATTCAATCTTTCATCGTTCTTTGTGAACACTAATGATGGTTGCAATTAGAGGTTAATAAATAGATGTCTGCTGGATCAATTCAAACGGTAGTGGTGTGCGTTCCTTCAGTGAGCGCAACCACTGCACAACAAGCAGTCTGCGCAAGAGTCGGTACGCAATTTTATGTGCCTGCAAAAGTGCAAGCATATCTCCTTGATCCAAGCAGAAAAAATGATATCGATGCAGCGTTAGGACAATTTGATTATGCCTATGCGGCGGGTATTTGGACGCTCGCATTCAGTATGGTGGTTGGTCTTTACTTTGTATCACACGGAATCGGTCAAGTTCTCGGCATGATACGTCGGGGTTGATGATGCGACTGGGCGCTTCCCCAGATTTTTTATGAAGGAGTTTTAACATGAACAAACATATTCAACGTGGTTTGGCATTGGTAGGTGCAATTGTTGTTTCCGGTTCTGCCTTGGCTCAAAATGGTCCTGATTTAACACCGTTAACTTCCGCCGTTAGCTTTGGTACTGTCGTAACAGCGGTGTTGGCGATTGCTGTTTCATTGGCGGGTGTTTACGTTGCAATTAAAGGTGCTAAAGCAGTTATTAGCATGATCAAAGGCGCGTAAGTTAGCGTAGCAGGAAAGGGGGCAAATGTTCCCTTTTTTGTTTCCTCTTAATTGCAGAAAAGGTGATGACGATGACCATTAATCAGCTTTGGTATTTAATTATTTTTGCATGGGGAATTGTCTGTGCTTGGGCAGTCATTAAAGGTATCGACAACCAATTCTAGGAGTAAGCGAAATGGAAAATAGCATCATATTTTTATGTCTAGCAGCTGTGTGGTGTGCTTATTGGTGCGCCGTTTTGGACGCATGCATGATTGGCTATGATAAGTGGTGGGAGCCGTTAGTTGTTGCAGCAGTCTTTCCAATTTACGCCATTTTGAAATTCGTATTGATCACAACAATTGGCTTGATGATGGTGATTGGCGCCGTGTATCTCATTCAATCATTGCTGAGTGTTTTCATATGAAGAAAATTCTTATCGCCTTAACGTTGAAGAAAATGGTTGTTCTGGTTGTACTCTTCGCCATGTTCTTACAACAGCAAAAAGTCTATTCACAAGTACCCGTTGTGGCACCCGCTGCAAATTTTGTAGTGAATCGCGCAATTGGTGGTGTGATTACTAGAACTGCGATTGCTCGGGGATTTGCGGCGAATGATCCTCGAATTGCTACTACCTTGGCTGGTGCGAGTAGTTCAATTACCGCGCTAAATGTTGCGGGTACAGTGGCAGGTGTTGGAATGGCGGTAGCCGGTGCGCCAGTTTGGTTGACGATTGCGGCAAGTATGGGAATCTTAGCGGTAGGTGGTGCGATCATTGCCGGTGGAACGTCGCTAATGTTAAACAACAATTCTTTAACTATTAATTCGTCAGGTTCTGCAAAGCCAGTGCCTTACACCCCCCCTTCACAAAATCCACAATATGACCCTTGGGGTGAGCATTACGGTGCCCAGGTGAGTATTTATCGTCTCTCCGATTGTTTTCCGTCACAAGCTTGCTATGCCTATCCTCCTTTACCCAATGTCAATATTCCCTATCAGCGCAATATTTATTCGAGTGACTCCAAAGCGGGAAAGGTCGCACTTGTCTATTGGAGCTTGAACGAACTCAAAGAAAAATTCTTTCCGGTCAAAGTGTACGACTATCAAAGTGGCGCTTTCAAAATAAAGACCTATTACACATGGGCGGTAGAGCCACATATTGAAAGAGCCGCGAGCGGTGTAAGTCGCCTAGTTGGGGTCGCCTCGACTGAGACCGTGTGTTACTTTCCAATAGATGAATGTGCGAATGCAATCGCTAGCGGTGTTGGCGCGTCGTTGTCAACTAATGGACCGATAACTAGACCTTGGAATTCTGATGACGAAAGAATTTTGATTTCTCCAACGGAGATTCCGCGGTCAGTACAAAATCTTGATGGATTAGTAGGGGCGATAACGCCATCAGAACTCGCTGAGAATATTTCACCGGATACTTTGGCAAAACTCGTTGATCAAGCTTGGATGCGTGCTGCCGCTCAGCCAGGTTACCAAGGTTTGCCGTACTCAGTCACGCAACCAGTGACGGTCGCTGATGTCTTGCCTTGGCTTGCGGAAAATCCAACGGCTGCACCAACTGTGAAAGATCTTTTAGCACCGGCGAATGATGTTGGCACGCTCACAGTTCCAGTTTCTCCAACCGTCACCGCGAGTGGCACTTCTTACAATCCTAATCCCTTGCCATTGCAAGATGTGAATGTAGTTAATGTCCCCAAAATTGATCTTGGTGCTGATCCTAAAATTCCAGCGCCTACGTTAGAACCGACACCATCTGCGCCTGAAATACTGTATCCATTAGTTTCGCTATTTCCTGAACTAAAAAACTATCAAACACCGCAGCATGTTGGTGAATGCCCGAAGCCACAATTTACGATTTTTGATAAGTCGATTGTGATGGATACGCATTGCACGATTGCTGAGCAACATCGACAAACGATTGCTGCAGTCATGTTAACCGTCTGGATTTTAGTCGGTATTTTTATTCTTCTTTCCGCTTGAGGTCGTTATGCCTGCTGCTCTGTTTGGCATTCTATTTTCTGCATTACAAAGTCTCCTTGGATTTGTCCTGCGTTCTGTAGTGGTGAAATTCGTCTTATTTTATGCCCTCTATTTTGTGGTCAGAGAATTCATTCCAGTATTGACTAGTTACGGTTTATTGCCTGGTGCGGGTAAGGCTGCTTCGCTGAGCAATTCCTTACTCAACATACCTAGTTCTGTTTGGTATTTCTTAGATTTGATGAGTTTTTCAAGCGGAGTTAGTGCTGTGCTTTCTGCCTATGTTACTCGCTTCATTATTCGTCGCATTCCCTTGATTGGTTGATTATGGCGATTAATGCGTATGTCGGTTTGCAAGGATCAGGGAAAACTTTTGAAGTCGTCTCTTCCCCCGTATTAGATGCGGTGTCACAAGGTCGTCGTATTGTGACGAATGTTGCTGGAATTAGTGAAGATCTGATTCATGAATATCTAGTCAATAAGCGTGATGCGCAGATAGATAAATTAGGTCAAATTATTCACGTGAAAAATGATCGTATCTTGGAACCGCAATTTTTCCCTGACGAGGAAAAGCCTGAATTGGAATCGGTGGTGAAGGGTGGTGATCTTGTTGTGGTTGATGAAGCTTGGCGTTTTTGGGGAACTGACAGTGGTAAGTTAAGCCACGAACATATGCAGTTCTTTCGTATGCATAGACATTATGTTCATCCTGAAACATCGGTTGCTTGTGATGTCGTTCTCATGACGCAAGACATCACTGGTTTGCATCGCTCAGTAAAGAACGTCATTGAGTTTGCATTCAGGATGCATAAACATAAGTCGCTCGGTTTCACCAAACGCTATCGAGTTGAAATTTATGAGGGGTGGAAACTGAACGGTAAGACTCGCATAGATGATCGCCAGAAAAAGTACAATCCTGAAATTTTTCCGCTGTATCAAAGCTACGCTGGTGGTTCTGGCACAGAGAATGCGATTGATAAACGCCAAAATGTTCTGGCAAATAAGCGTATGTGGATATTTGCTGTCATGGTACTTCTACTGGTATCGGGTGGTATTTACGGCGTGTCGCGGTCTCTTGATCAAGCTTCTGAAAGCAAATCGGTTAGTAGTGCAAGCACTAAGGTAACAGGCGCACAAGATCCGTCAAAAAGTTTGAGTGTACCTGATGAAGTGAAAACTACTCCCGTCAATACCGATGGGTTTTCTGATTCATGGCATGTCGTCGGTGAGTTTGAGTCTAAAAAAATGCGGTGGGTGGTTTTATCCAATCCATCAGGAAAACTACGTGTTGAATCACCTTCTATGTTTCATGGCACTGGCGCGATTCTGATTGGTGAGATTGATGGTGAGCGTGTATCGAGGTGGTCGGGTGGAGGCGATAAATCGATTGTTCCGCAGGTGGTTAAATGAGATTGATTTTCTTAATCATTTTGATCCTCCTTCAGGTTAGTGCATTTGCCAGCACCAACGCCATTACAGAGAAGAGCCAAAAGCAACGTGGAGTTAAGACTTCATTCGTTCCTACAAAAGACAGTCAAGATGTGAAGTTTGATTTTCAGTCGGTGAGTGTCGCTCAGGTGATTAGCCTTGTGTATCTGGAAGCTTTGAAGCAACCATATGTGATCGATCCTTCTGTGCTCAAAGATGATCGCTTAGTGTCGTTTCGATTTGATACCGGAAGTGGAAATTTAAAACTTTTTTGGCGTGAGTTTTTGGATTCATTGGGTTTTCAAATTGAAACGCGCAATGGTGTTGATTACCTTTTCTCAAAGAAGGTACCAGAGGAAATTAAACCAGTCACCGAAGTGTTTGTGTATCGTCCTCAGTATCGTCAAGTATCGTATTTAACGGGTCTTCTAACGCCACTATTTACCTCTGGCACATTCACTGTCAATCGTTCTGTGCATGCGACCGGTGGCGCGAAGAATCCACCTAATTCCGCCGCTCCTGGATCAGCTGCTTCTTTTATCGATCAAGATAGCGACACTTTGGTTTTTCAAGGAACGTCAGAGGAAGTTTCCAAGTTAAAGAAAATAATGCCTTTGGTTGATGTTGCTATTGGTGAAGTTGTGGTGAAATTGGTAGTGTATGAAGTAACGACCGGAAAAACTGAAGGATCGGCATTTGGTTTGGCGCTTAATTTGCTCGGTGGACGTTTCGGATTATCAATCGGTAATGTGAACAGCTTGGCAAATTCTATTTCGCTTAAATCTGCAAACATTGATGCGGCGTTATCTGCACTTTCAGGCGATACAAGATTCAACGCCATATCAACACCTCAGCTTAGAGTTAAATCAGGCACACAGGCACGCTTAACGGTCGGTCAGGACGTTCCAACACTTGGTGCTGTTACTTATTCGCAAAATGGTGGTCAGCCTGTTCAATCTGTTGAATATCGATCTTCTGGTGTGATTCTCGATTTATTGCCAGTGGTCAGAGAATCTTCAGTAGATATGACTATTGATCAGCAGATCAGTGATTTTGCAAAGACACAAACAGGCGTAAACAATTCACCCACTCTGACTAAACGTCAGTTATCTACTACCGTGAGCGTGGCAGATGGTGAGCTGGTGCTAATTGGTGGACTTACTCAAGACAAGAGTACGGATACGCATTCTGGCATGTCGTTTTTGCCGAAGCTTTTTCATACGAAAAGTAATGATGATTCAAGGACTGAAATTATATTGATGATTCAAGTGACGAAGGTGCAACAAGCGTTATAGTTTTAAATCGTATTTCTACATTGATTCAAACAATTTGGAGGCAGACACGAGATGCAAGTGAGGGACATAAAACGCAGAGCCGTTTTGAAGCAAAGAATGAATTCTAGAAAAATATTTCATCCACGAGAAAGTGTGGAATGGCCCATCATGTCACCGATTGGAGTTGAATTTGCTAGTAAATATTATGAAAAACTTGATGCCATTCGTGATGCAAAATTTAGAATGGAAAGTAGTTGATACTCTTTGTGTGATTCTCTATTAATTCATTTTTCTTTAAATTTATATGAGCAATAGAACTCGTTTAAACATTACTCCATCTATCAAAGAATATGCTAAAAGTTTCGGTGCACGTTTTGATAAGAGGCTAAAGGAATGGTATGTAGAAGGTTCTGTACCTGCTGAATTGGAAGAACTGGTTTGCCGTGAGATTAGATCAAGAGACTACGTATCAGAGGTATCACCGTCGTGTCCTAAATGCGGAAATAAGATGGTTTTCAGAAGTGGTGCCAATTATCAGTTTTGGGGTTGTTCTCGATTTCCGGTTTGCCGTGCAACACTAGAAGTAGGAAAAAGTATTTCTCCAATTCAGCATGTGTTATCTCACCTTCAATCGAACATTTCATCTTCAAATCAAAAATCAAAATGCAAATCTGAGGCAGATATTTTGGTCAATGACCGAAGAAAGGCTGTCATAGCACTGGCGATAGTTTTGTTTGGTAGTGAGCATCAAGCGATGAAGTGGTTGACCATTGCAAAGGTGTCTTTGGGAAATGTTACACCGTTGGATTTTATGACTTCTATTGTTGGTTGTGACAGGGTTGAGCTGTTACTAAAAGAACGCTTTGCTTAAGGCAAAAATTGAAACGCTCTTTTAAGTGTTGGATCCCATCCTTTAAGGTGCGTTTTTTATTAAATTTTAGTATGATGACTCTTACTACCAAGTAGTTCTTTAGTTTCGTAGTAGTCATACATGGCTTTCCAAATTGAGCTTGTGTATCGAGGCGACATTCACTCTAGCCGGAAGTGCATGTCGCCTTTTCTTTTTGAGCTTGTGTATTGGGGCGATACTCATTCAGTCAGGGAGGTGGTATCGCCCCTTCTTATACAGCGCTAACATCTACAAAATTCAAGATAAGATGATTTCTAAATGCTCGCTCTTCGGCCGTCGTGTACGGTACAGGGGCGATTTGAGTCTCATCCCAGCAGCCTCACCGCTGGGATTGTGCCTTGCGAGGCATTTATCGTAAGGACACAACCGAATGGTGAGATGCTGCCGCAGGACAGCACCCCTGTGGTTCACGGTGGCATGCAGGAGCGTTTAGGCGCGCCGACCGCGCCTGCGACAATGCCAGCAAGTTTACTAACTGGGGAGCAATAACTCTTTTGTTCTTCGTTCTGTTTTATAAAGTACATTGTATTTTCTGGAATAAGAATTTAATTGGAGAAAATTTTATGTTGTTAAATTTGATCACGAAGCATGAATATTAAGTTATTATTCATTTGATGCTCTACGATTTATGTCATTAATACATTCTTCTTGTAAAGCAACATTTCTTTATGGTTGAAGTGGATTGCTGTGAATTTTTAATAAATTCACTTCGTTATACGTAATTAAACATGTAGCTTACTTATGTATGTTTAATCAGCTATTCGTACTTACTCCTCAGATTAAGAGAGTTCTAAAATACTAACCATTATTGGTGCTTTTCATGAACATGTGCTTATGTGGTATATTTCTGCATAAAATAAAATTATGTAATGGGTGACGATTTGGAATTATTAGGAACCCATGGAACTAGTAAATCAAGAGCCGATAATATTCAGCAAGGACAGTTTAGGCAGCCCAAGGAAGCTGGCAGAGCTGGTACAGGAATTTATTTTTGGGCTTATGAAAATGAGATTGATTTAGCTCTTGAATTAGCAAAACTATGGTGGAGTAACTGTTATGAGTCTGGTCACTACGACAGCGACCAGCACAAAGACTGCAAGGTAATTTGTGCAGGGCTAAATGTCGATGAAACAGCATTTTTCGATACGTCAATATTATATTTTCAGGAAAAACTTTTTCAAACCGCTAGATCTAGAGGGGTAAGGAAAGGCTACCAATTGTGTAAATTGTACGACACCATAATCAAAGAAATTGAAATTGCTTTGAAGTCCAAATTTTTGGTAATCGCAGCAAATGTATCTCGACCGAAATACGATGATTCCACGCCTATGATAGCGGGTACTCCTAGCTTTAAATGTTATGTTGTGCGCGATCATTTTAATGATGTTATTGTCATTAATACGATTGTCTGATCAAGGAAATAAAATGAATATCCTACTTAAAAATGCGATTGATAGCGTTTTTGAAAAATTAAATGCACTTTCAAATGAAGAGTTTGAACAACGTCTTTCTGAATCAGAAGGCGGTGATATAGCACTGTCCTTTTTAGATTTGTTTGCTTTTTATAGTGACGCTCTTGGAAGTTTTGTCGCGGGTAAATTTATTGTTTCCTCATTGAGTACATTTTTATTTGTTGAGTCTGATTATCAATATTTGAGGCCGCTTGAAGCCGCAAATGATGTGTCATACCTAATGGCTGCATAGAATGATTAATAAACATCCAATTCAATTGCAAGGTATCATTGTTAAAGAACTTTTTCTCAAAGTTTATGATCCAGAACGAGCTCAAGAAAATGAGTTAGATTTGCCTTTCAGTTTTAAGGTTGGACATTCTAAATTTGATGTCGAAAATAATCAGATTGCTGTTGGTGTTCTGGGGCGCGTGGGGCTAGATGCTGATGAACTTGGCGATGACGGGGCTTCTGAGCGAACTCCGTTCGTGATTAAAGTAGATCTAGTAGGTCAATTTTCTGTTGATGTTTCTTTGTTTCCTGTTGATAAAGTTGAGCAATGGGCAAAGGAGAACGCGCCACTTATTTTGTTACCGTTTTTAAGAGAGCATATTTACGGTCTAGCTTCTCGTTCTGGTATTAAAGAAGTTATAGTTCCGATGTTTGTTGTTCCAACAGTAACTATTAATAATACTGCTAAGTAATTTGATCCTCTTGGGAATTTGTGAAATTGGAGATTGTAGACGAATCGCTGATTGAAGAGTTTAAACAAATCCTTTGCGAGCCTTCGCCTAAAGGACGTCAAAAGGAGCAAGTTGTTCAAGACTTCCTTGAACAACATACTGAATTAATTCCAACTCCTAACCGTTTAAATCATCACCTCCATTTTCAATCCGTTGTATCTAAGTTTCCGCTTGGTACTGAACTTACTACGGACTACGTCTACATAACAAAAAGTTCGGATGTTTGGAGAGTAACTTTTGTTGAGCTGGAGTCTCCTGATAAGTGCATCTTTACTAGTGATGTAAAGAAAACTAATACAACGGCTGAGTTCAACGCGGCGTTAAATCAGGTAAGAAGTTGGAAGCATTATCTTGATGAGAATAAAAATGAAGTAATTCGTCGCCTCGATCCTTTGCTGCAGCCAATAAATATGAGGCGAAATCCTGTTGAGTTTCATTTTCAACTGATCATAGGCCGATCTCAAGATAAAAACCTAAGTGTAGATCGTAAGAAGCACTTTCGAGGCCTCATTGATGAAACTGGAATTGAACTTTTGACGTTTGACAAGTTGATTGACTGGTATAGAAACGATCAACGCTATAAGAAGCTTATATTGCGTCTTACAGGGTCGCATTACGCTTTTAAGTACATGCACTTCGAACCCACACAAATTCTTTCATATCTCGGGCCTGATCGCCTTTTGCTATCTTCTGATGAAGTTGAGCGTTTGAAATCTGCAGGGTATGAAATGGAAAAGTGGAGTAAAGGAGAGTTACTTACTTATAACTTCAAGTTGGCAGAATCAACATACCAGCAAGAAATAAAGGATGGAACTATTTTTAATTTAGGTGAAAAATTATAACAAGTATCTTATTTTGATCACTAGATCCTGAGTGACAAAGTTATGTAGTGCTTTTTAATTCTGAATTGCCTACCTATTTGGATATAGTCGGTGACTTTTAAAAATTTTTTCTTGTGTTAGATATTTTCTGGATCGTAATGTAAAAGATCAACAATAGTTCAACGGCGTTGTTATTTAATGGGCGGGTACTGTTAGATATGCGTGCATAAGCTATTGTTTAGTAATGTATTGTTGTTTAAAGTAATGTTGGTGCAAGGACTCATAATCCGTTGGTACCCGGTTCGACTCCGGGGAGGCCCACCAAGATTTATGTGTTTTGCAAAAAAGCCCTTACAAGAAAATTGTAAGGGCTTTTTGTTTTTACTTTGTGTATCAATGCTTATCTGACTTGTACAGACCAGATTGCTTCATTGCATTTCGTTCTCGTATGCGTAGCTTGTTTTGTTTAAGTGCTCTTGACTCGGATTGTACAGGCGCGAGAATTGTTGTGGAGACCTAGTATTTCTATTGCTTTGGGTGGCACCAATAAGGCATTGTCGACAAATTCGCCAGACGATAAAGTCGCACAAAATTTCGCGCTTTCCATGTTCGCGATAAGGCAGGCTTCGCCTTGTACTTGGGGAGTATCGCGTAATTCGACATCTTGTGCTGCAACAACTGTATTTAACATTGCTACCCGCGCCTCGGCGATTGGGCCACCGTCAAAAATATCGATGAATGAATCGACGTCGAAGCCTTCGTCGACTAGTATGCCAAAGGGAAGTTGCCCGTCAGGATGGAGTTGACCCATTGCCCATTGTGCTTCTTCTGTCAGTAAAGAGACGTATATCGGTGAGCGTGGCATTAGTTCTGCAATAAAGCTTTTTGACCGGCCTCGGGTACGTTGTTCCGCTTCCGGAAATGGCATTTTAAAAAAGCGTCCACCAAGAGCGTTCCAGAATGGACTATTGCCTGCTTCATCACATAAACCGGGATTCTCAGCACCGATTCTTTCAGCGAACAAATGTGGGTAATTTCTGATGAAGAGCAAGCGTCCACGCGATAAGAGTTGCGGCGCGAGCGTATTGCCATACTCCGGTTCGATATAAAATGAGCTGAGTAAGGAGTGGCCAGATAAGTCTTCGCATAAACGTAGTGTATGTTCACGATTGCTAATCCCTAATTCATCACTTGCATGGACAGAGAATTCATTGCGATAACAATAGAATCGACCGTTTGCGCCAGCACTCGTAACGATGCCACTTGTACCAACCACACGACCCGCTTGTAAATCTTCGAGTACAAAGTGATAGATTTCATCGCCGCGACTTGGTTCGGTTCCAGCAAATGCTTTAAGCGAACGTTCAAGTCGTTCAGCTAAATGCGCACGACCTGGCTTGAGTGTGTGGATGCCGAAGGTACTCGCTTTTGAAAAGCGCTCGATCGCATCGAGATCATCCAGCGTTGCTGGGCGCAACAAGTAGTCCATATGATTCATTGAATGTCCTCTTCGGAATTTTTAGTCATGGCTTGCGGCATGCTGTGGCGGGCGCGCTCTTCGCGCGGAGTATAACCAAAATAGTTGCGATAAGTGGTGGAGAAATGCGGTCCAGAAGTAAAGCCGCAAGCCAGGCCAACTTGCAATATCGATTGCGTTGTTTGTTTCAATTGACGACGTGCGTGTTTGAGTCGCAATTCCAAGTAATAGCGCGATGGAAAAGTATCTAAGTGTTGGCGGAATAGTCGTTCAAGCTGTCTGCGTGATACACCAACTAATTGCGCGATATCCTCCGCTTGCAAGGGTTCCGCTAAATTCGCTGCCATCAATTCTAAAGCTTCTTTTAAACGGGCAGATCCTAGTGCGGGTTGCGCTGATGCAGGAACTGGTTGTCGCTCGTCGCTGCCGCGTAGTCGATCTAAACCGAGGCTAGCAGCCACTTCCGCTGCGAAGGTGTTTCCATGACGCTGTTCTAGCCAATGTAAAAGCAAATCTAGTACTGCCGCACCTGCGCCAGCACTGATCCGATTTCGATCAATTTCAAATAAGCCTGGCGTGAATACGATGTTTGGATAACGCTTGACCGCGTCTGCCAAAATTTGCCAATGTATTGCAGCTCGATAACCATCAAGTAAACCGTGTTCGGCGAGTATCTGTGTGCCAGTGCCACAGCCACCAAGAATCGATTCACCGGCATGGTGTGACGAACTTAAATATTGTTTTAAAAAATTTCCGGTGGTGTTAGCAATAGATGGTTCAACGCGTTCATCAGCGACTAGCATCAATAAATCAGCGCGCTGCAGTTGATCAATTGGACGCGCTGACAGCGCAACACCGCATTGTGTAATAGCTTGCGCGCCGTCCGTCACAAATTGCTCGACCTGATAAAGCAGTTCGCCGCCTACTTCGTTCGCTGCAGCGAATAGGCTACGTACCGCGCCGAATGCGAATAGAGAAAAGCCAGGAAGTAAGATCAATGAAACAGAAAAAGGCGGCTGCATAATTGCTTTCGTGAGTGCGCTTGCTTCTACATTCAACTACGTGATGATTCGCAACTGGGATGCTTGAAGGTGATAACTAAGCATAGAACTAAACATGAAGCTAAGCATACAATTGAGCATACAACTAAGCTGACAATAATGAACCGCGCCTTACCGCTTCACGACCAGCGACTTTGCTGAGTCGTGTACCGGGTGGTACGTAGCGACGATTTTCGCGAGCGAAATAAACGCCATCAACTGGGGACAATAATTGTTGTACGCTGCCACTGACTGGATCAATTAAATCTATCAGAGGATCGCCTGCTTTGACAGTTTCGCCAAGCTCTCGCAAGTACACGACCAACCCCGCTGAGGGTGCTGCGATCGGCATACAGCCAGCTAGCGGCGTGGGTTGGCAGGCAGTTGGTACGTCCTGTGTTAAAGGTCCAGCGATGATGCCTTGTAGACGAAGGTAGTCGATCATCGCAGTTGCATCGTGTTCAGCGAGCGTGTGATTGACATCGGTAAAGCCGCGTAGTTCGACGGTAACAGCAAGGCAAGCCATAGGAATCGGAAATTCGTCGCCAATCAAGCCGGCGATGTCCCACCATATACGTGAGCAAGCTTCATCAAAAGGATCATCGCCAGAGTTGGTTTCTAGCAGTGCTACATGTGCATTGAGTAAGCCAGCTAGTGGCGCGACGCGTGGCCATAATGGCGTACCTGTGTAGACATGTAATACAGACTCACAATCGCAATGTAAGTCGAGAACGACATCGGCATCTGCTGCGAGTCGCATTAAGGCTAAGCGTTGTGCTGACAATTCATCCATGGCGCTTTGTTCACTCAAGCAAGCGCGAATGGCAGCTCGGATTAATTGCTGATTATTGTGGGAATCAGCACTTAACTGTGATTTGACGCGTGCTAGTACACTCTCGGATAAATTATGAAACAGGCGATTGAAATTCTGCCCTGTGCGTAAATCAAAACGACCTTGACTCGTTCCTAATAAAGTATTTGCGAGGCCAATCGGGTTGGCAGAAGGAACTAAGATCACCTCACCGAGCAATTTTCCTTGTTGCTCTAATTCGATCAATTGACTTCTTAGGTGATGTGCGACCAACATGCCAGGTAATTCATCGGCATGTAGTGATGCTTGAATATAGGCTTTCGGGCCAGTTCCTGTTTTGCCGAAACGGATATAGGAAAGCTCTCGGCTTGTGCCTGCGGCGGGAGAAGGGAGAGAAATAGAGTTGAGTTCCATGAGCGTTTTCAGTTCCCAGTTAAATAATCAGCAGCTAAGCTAGCGAGAGTACGCACGCCAGTCAGCAAGGCAGCTTCATCCGGATTGAAGCGAGGTGAATGATTGGGGGCCCAGTCTATCACTGCTTTCTCTGGTGGATTGACTCCTAGAAAAAACAGCATAGTGGGAACACGTTGTCCGTAAAATGAAAAATCTTCTGAGGTTGTCGTTGGAGGAATATCGGATAGCAATGCAGTGCCAACCACGCGACGCAGACTAGGCAGCATTTTAGCGATTAGCGCGGGATCATTCCAAGTCACCGGATAGCCTGCATCAATACTGACTTCGGCGCTGGCACCAGAAGCGAGAGCGAGGTTTTCTGCGGTACGTTTTACTTGTGCCAGAATTTGTTCTCGCATGCGTGGATCAAAGGTGCGAATGGTGCCACTCATTTTGACTTCGCTAGGTACGATGTTTGCTCTTTGACCGCCTTGTATCGTACCAACCGTAATCACCGCTGGTGCGACAGTAAGATTGGTTTGTCTACTGACGATTGATTGCAGACCCAAGACAATTTGCGACGCTACCACCACTGGATCAACCCCGTTCCATGGTAACGCTCCATGTGTTTGACGACCTTTAACCACGATGTCAAATGTATCGCTACCCGCCATCAAGCCACGTGCACGCAATGAGAGCGTTCCAGTTGGCTCTGGTGTGATACCCACGTGTAAGCCAAACATCGCGTCTACTTTTGGGTTTTCTAAGACACCCGCTTTCACCATACGCTCTGCGCCATTTGGCGCATTTGGGACACCTTCCTCAGCTGGTTGGAACACTAGTTTTATCGTGCCAGAAAGTTGTCCGCGTATGTCAGAGAGAACTCGAGCGGCACCTAGCAACATGGCGACGTGCATGTCGTGACCACAGGCATGCATGAGAGCCACTTCGGTATTGCCTTGCTTCACACGCTGTTTCGATGCAAAGGCTAAACCGGTTTCTTCGCTGACTGGCAATCCATCCATGTCGGCACGCAAGGCAACGACGGGACCTGGTCGCCCCGTTTTGAGTAATCCAATCACACCAGTACCGGCGATGCCACGACTCACTTCGTAGCCCATGCGTGTTAGTTCAGCGGCGACTAGAGCAGCGGTGCGATGTTCTTGAAACGCGAGTTCTGGATGCGCATGTAAATCGCGTCGCCAATGAATCACCTCCGGTAAGACACGTGCAGCGGCGGCGTCTAAGCTGGCATGTTCGAAGGAACGTTGCTGTGCCTGCAAGTTGATACTTGGTACAAGTAGTGCACTCGAAAGTAGGATAGGCGCAAGATGTCGCAATGGATACATAGTCATTTCCATGATTGATAGAGCGGCGTTGTCATACGGATTGGTCGCACATCGAGTCGCGCATTAAATACGGAGTAATCTTTACCGTCAATACCCGTACTCTCCCAAGCGCGCGTGTGTTCATCGCGACGTAAGACAAACTCAAAACCTAAATTGGGGGCGGGATCATCCTTGGCTGTAATCAGGCTAAAGGCGAAACCAACCACGTGTTCACGATTGCCATCGACGAGTTGCGATAAGGCGCGTTGAATCGCGTTTTCTCCCAAGATATCAGGGAAATCAAGGCGTGGATTTTCGAGTTCAGGAACAAATCCCGCTTGTCGAAATTTCAGTTCACCTTTCGCTAATTTGGCTGGAAAAACTTTGATTTGTGCGTTGGCCAAATCATAGTGGTCGCCATTATCCAAATACGAGATGCGGATATTGCTCACATTGATTGGACCAGCTTGTACTGTTGCATCGCGTAGATCGATCAATAAAGCACCTGTGGCACCGACAATTTCTACGTCATTGCCACGAATAATTGCGGCTGTATTTTCATCGATACCCAAACCAACTTTGTAACCTTTGGCGAGCATGGCAGCGAGTAAACGTCCTATTCTTCCGCGTTTGAGAAAGTGTTGATCAATGAAGATTTCTTCGCCCGCAAATCCTAATCCGCGTTCAATTTCTTTGCCGTCTCTTAGCAATCCTTTCATCACTAATAATGGATTGAGCGCATCGCGAAACATGACTTGGCTCATGATCGCTGCGCCAGCGCTTGTTCCGACGACTACGCCGCCGCGCGCTTGCAATTCTCTTACTGCTTGCAACACAGGTGAGGCGACACCATTTGGGTTGAGTACGTCGGCATAACGTTCTTGCGCTCCGCCAGTAAAGTACACCGCATTCGCTGCGCGAATTTTTGCCACATTGTCTGGATCAGCTGCAGCGCGACGGGCTGATTCAAGATTTTCTCCTGGCCATTGTGGTGCGATTTTGAGTAGCTCGACTTGTGCGCCACGACGTCTGAGTTCATGTGCAGCATTTTCACCAGTCGCAACTGGATTGCCGGAAGAGGTTGGAATGACGACAAATTTCGCTCCTTTACCACCAGCGAGATCAACCAAGCGTTGTCGCAATTCATCGTTGTCACCACGTACTGCACCACCCATGGGCACGACGATTCCGGGTATTGGTTGAAATGACGTTTTTGTAGCCTTACCGTCAGCGTGTGCAAAATTGATTGCCAAATTTGCTGCAAGCAGCGTCAGTATGAATATGGATTTCAAAAAATATCCCTTTCGCTAAAGTCTCATGGAACGGATGTTGCCATTGATTCGCTGCGTTCAGATCATGTCAGTTAAAAGTTTGCGCACATTCGTAAATGCATGTCGCACTGTCGGAAGTTTGCAACACTTTAATGGGAACAACATTGCATGAATGCGACACCAGCTTCTCACAGAGCGACTCAAGTTAATATGAGGTGGTTCAAGATGATGAACTGTGCATACACTCAAATCGTTACAAAAAAATACGCCAAAGCACACGAACGCATATAAACGCACACAAGAGTAGGTAAGAGTAGGCAAATGCAGTGCTGGTGATTGAATCTAAGTTTTTAAATGCTTTTTAAATACGTATTAAGAATTCGTTTGAAAGATGCGTTTGAAAAATACGTTTGAAAATATGTTTAAAAACAAAGTCAAAAGAAGTTAGAAAAATAGTTTGAATATAAATTTGTGTTTGAGATTGATACACCCATTTTTGAGGACTTATCGCATGAAACCAGCTAGCCAGCCCGCAGCGATGCTATTTCGCCGCTCCCGATGCACCCATGCAGTGTTACTTGCACTGAGCGTTTTAAGTTTGAATGTTACTGCGCAAACTTTGCAGCGCGTTGAAGTGACAGGTTCGAGTATTAAACGCATTGAAGGTGAAACTGCATTGGCAATTGAAACCATTAAGCGTGAAGATATTGATAAGACCGGCGTAACGACTGCCGCTGAATTATTGCAAAAAATATCGGCGAATGTGGGTGGTCTGACTGACGGCACCAGTGTTAGTGACGTGATGGGTGGGCAGCGTGGTTTTAATGGTGCCAATCTTCGTGGCCTTGGTGTTTCTAGTACCTTGGTCTTGTTGAATGGTCGCCGACTCGCCAATTTTGCGAGTCCAGGTGATAGCTCTGGTGTGGATCTCAATAGCATTCCTGCTGGCGCAATTCAACGTGTTGAGGTCTTGAAGGATGGAGCATCTGCTATCTATGGTACAGATGCGATGGGCGGTGTGATTAATTTCATTACCCGTAAAGATTATCAAGGTGCTGATGTTAACGTCTATGCCTTAGATACTGCCGAAGGTGGTGGTAGTAAAAAAACTGCGTCTATTTCTGGTGGTTTTGGTGATCTAGGCAAAGACCGATTCAATGTATTTGGTGCGATAGATGTGCAACGTATGGAGCGACTCGCTAGTTCTGATCGCAAGTTTATGCAGGAATACAGTTTGCCAGATCGCTTATCTCCACAGTTGTCGAGCACTTCCTTCCCCGCCAACGTGGATTTGACTGCGGCGCAACTGGCGACTTTGAATAATTCTTCTTACTTGTTTGGCTCAGGTCCAGGCGGTAAGTGGTTACCTTCTCCAGGTCGTCGCGTGAGTTTTGGTAAGGCAGCCTGCGTGAATGGTAGTCCAAACGTCGTGCGTCCTTTGGGGCCTGGTGGTACTGAGGGCTGTTCATTCAATTACATGGGTGATTCTGAAGTCTATCCTAAGGGAGAAAAACAAAGTTTTATCGGTCGTGCCACTTTCTTGGTATCTGATGAACATCAAGTTTTCTTCGAAGCATTGAAGAGTAAAGCAGTCACTGCGTACGCAGCATCGCCTGCCACCTCTGGCAGTATTAATGGCACTACCACGGGCATCTTTTTACCAAAAGATTTGCAAACGAAAACGGGTATCACGACACCTGTGAATTTCCGTTTCCGTTTAACTGATGCTGGTCGACGCACCACCGAGGTGACCAGTGAGAGTTCACGTATTGTCTTAGGTGCCAATGGACGTATCGGTGCTTGGGATTACGATACCGCCTACAACCATAGTGTCAATGAAGCGACTGATTTGGATATCGACGGCTGGGTCTCGCGCACTAAATTACTCGATGGTATTGCAAAAGGTTTGTATAACCCATTCGTTGCAGCTACCGATGATTCTGGTAAGAAGTTTATGAATTCCATCAAGATTTCTGGCGCTGCGCGTATCTCTAAAGGTACCAGCGATAGCGTTGATGGTAAATTGACGCGCTCTTTGATGTCTATGGCAGGTGGCGATGCGATGCTCGCGGTTGGTGCGGAATTGCGTCGTGAAAAGACAGAGTTCTCTTCTACTGCAGCACTGAAGACGAATGATGTACAAGGTGATCGATCCAGTTCGGACGAGTTGTTGGAAGACTCTTCAAATCAACGCGATATTGCTGGCATTTATGCAGAAGTTAGTGCGCCTTTCACCAAAGAATGGGAAGGACAATTTGCCTTACGTTATGATCGTTATAAAGGTGTGAAAGATCCACGATCTGCACTGACTACACCGAATCTTGATACGACCAATCCTAAGATTGCGTTGAGCTATCGTCCAAGTAAAGCAATGTTAGGGCGTGCTTCTTTTGGTACGGGTTTCCGTGCGCCGTCGATTTCTGAAATGTTCTTACCAGTTCGTTCCGGCACGATTGCAAGCTTCGTCAAAGATCCGGTGTCAGGTGAGATTGCACAGTTTGATCTTGATCGCTACGCAAATCCTTTACTCAAACCAGAGAAATCGAAACAATTCTCGATCGGTTTGGTGTTAGAACCAAACCAAAACTGGAACGGTAGTATTGATTACTGGATGATTCGTAAGACTGACATTATTTCGGAAATTGGTGAGCAGACTGTGTTTGATAATCCGGTCTACTACAATAATCCAAATATCGTCGTGCGTGATTCCGATGGCGCGGTTTCCTATTTGCAGTTTAAGAAAGAGAACCGTGGCAAGCTGAATACTTCCGGCTTTGATTTAGCCCTCAACTGGCGCGGCGATGCTACGTCGATTGGTCGCTTCAGCGCGAATCTTGGTGCAACTTATTTGACCGAATATAAGTTCCAATCTGATCCAAGTTCGCCACTGACGAACGGCCTCGGTGTGTTCCGTGATGATAAGGCAGTGCAGCGTTGGCGTCATAAGCTCAATTTTGATTGGGCATATGAACAACTCAATTTGACTTTGGGTCACACGTATTTCGCAAGTTATCGTGATCAAAATATTCCGGGCTTGGCTGACCCAGGTTGGAATGATCGCGATGTCGAAGCGTATTCCTTATGGGATTTAACCGGTAGTTATGCGTTCACTAAAAATCTGAAATTGCGTGCTGGCGTTATCAATTTATTAGATACACCTCCACCATTTACCAACCAGTCACGTTATTTCCAAGTGACTTGGGACCCGACTTATGGTGATCCACGTGGACGTTCTATCTTTGTGAATTTGCAGTACAAATTCAAGTAAATCGTAGCACCCTCCTGTTCTTGACGCCCCACTCAGGTGGGGCTTTTTTATACGAGGGAAAAGTAGTAGATCACAGCAATCAGAATTATTAGCAGGAGCTAAACGCATGAGTAATAAGCGAAGTACATTCAAAGTTCCAAACACACTCATCATCTTACTGTTCGGCGCGCTGATTATGGCGCTAGTCGTTCCTTGGGTTCCAGCAGGTTATTTTGAAAAAGGGATGCCAATATCTTTAGACTCTTATCGCGTCGCAGAGCACAACATCAGTATTGCTGTGTTCGGTACAGGCAAAGAAATTGGTTTTTTGAATGCGCCATTTGAAGGCATGACCTCGGGTAGCCGCAGTGGTTCTGCGATTGGTGTGATTGCATTTATTTTGTTGGTTGGTGGTGCCTTTGGTGTGATCAATGCGACGGGTGCAGTTGACCGTGGTTTGTTACGTTTGATTGCCATCACTGGGCATCATCCACGTTTGTTGTTGGGTTCTTTATTCGCTGCATTCGCTACTGGCGGAGCGGTATTTGGTATGGGCGAAGAGACTATCGCCTTTCTTGCATTGTTATTGCCCTTGATTTTGCATTTAGGTTATCCACCTGAAGTCGGTGTCATGATCACTTATGTTGCTAGTCAAATTGGGTTTGGCACCTCGTGGATGAATCCTTTTGGGGTCGCTTTAGCGCAAGGGATTGCCAATGTCCCACTGTTGTCCGGAGCGCCTTTGCGTATTGTGATGTTTCTGGTTTTTGTGAGTACCGGTATTGTATTTACGCTCTGGTATGCGCAGCGCCATCGCACCGCCGCTGATCTCGGTGAAGATGGCAAGATTGTGATTCCTGTCGATGCACCACCACTCGCACTCGCTGATCGAGTGATCTTGTTGGGAATTGTCGCAACCATTGTTTGGATCGTTTGGGGTGTGGTCACCGCAGGTTATTTTATTCCAGAAATTGCCACGCAATTTTTTACGCTATGTGTATTTTCAGCCATCGTTGCGATATTGAGCAAGCGTCTTACGGCCGATGCGGCAGCAGAATCATTTGTCGCCGGTGCGCAGCAATTGATGTCGGCGGTTTTAGTGATTTCATTGGCGAAAGGGATAGAGTATTTATTGGGCGGTGCGAACCCACATGCTCCTTCAGTTTTGAATACCTTCTTACATAGTATGGGGACGATGCTAGAAACTTGGCCGGCACAGATGGCGGCGCAAGGGATGTTGGCGGTACAAACAATGTTTACTTTTGTGATTCATTCTGGCAGTGCGCAAGCGGCGATTAATATGCCTTTGATGTCTGGATTATCTGACTTAGTTGGTGTGACGCGGCAGACAGCTGTGTTGGCTTATCAACTCGGTAATGCGATGGCAAATATGAGTGTGCCAACGGGTGCAATTTTAATGGCATCTTTAGGTGTTGCGGGTGTGCCTTGGACGCGTTGGTTTGGCATTATTTGGCGCTTTCAATTGCTGATCTTGGCGATGTCGATGGCGATGGTCGCGATTGCGGTAGCGATTGGCTATTCTTGAGGAATTGAAGTATGGACCAACAATTTTTGCATTGTGCAGTACCGCTGTCGCCCGCGGTTGATGCACGCATTCCTGTCTTGCACAAAATCGATTTGATTGTGGTGCGCTTGCCATTTGTAAAGCCATTTGCCACCAGTGTGCATACTTGGGCAGTGAAAGAGGCCTTGTTATTACGGCTTGAGTCGGATGGCGTAGTGGGATGGGGAGAATGTGTTGCCGATCCTGACCCTTTTTATGCCAGTGAAACCACGCAAACCGTGCGCCACATTTTTAAAGAATTTTTATTGCCGCAATTGAAGCCGGGCCTTACGATCGGTGAGTTACTAGCAAGCTGGAGTCCGGTGCGTGGTCACGGCATGGCGAAGGCGATGGTGGAAAATGCATTGCTCGATTTGATCGCACGTCAACAGAATCGCCCATTGCATGCTTTGTTGGGATTATCGGCGCGTCGGATTCAGTCTGGTATTAGTCTAGGGATTCAAGAATCGATTCCGGCTTTGCTCGATGCTGTAGCTGATGCTATGCGTCGCCCCTATCATCGTGTCAAATTGAAGATCATGCAGGGTAAAGATGTCGCTTGGGTGCGCGCTGTGCGCGAGGCTTTTCCTGATTTGTGCTTGATGGCAGATGCCAATGGAGATTATCGATTGGAGCATGCACCTATATTGCGAGAGCTAGATGCATTCAATTTGACCATGGTAGAGCAACCCTTGTCCTACAGCGATATTGTTCAGCACGCGGTATTGCAAGCGGGCTTAGCCACGCCTTTATGTTTGGATGAATCAATTCATGATCTCGATGATGCACGCTCAGCGCTTGCCTTAAAGGCCTGCGGTGTAATCAATATTAAGCAAGGTAGAGTGGGCGGCATGATCGAATCGCTCAGAATCGCAGCGTTGTGCCAGCACGCTGGCGTTGACGTTTGGTCGGGTGGCATGGATGAGACCGGGATCGGTAGGGCATTCAATTTGCAATTGCAAACTGCCAGCGGATTTACTTTGCCGGGCGACACATCAGAAACCGCACGTTACTTTAGCGAAGACATCGTTGATCAAGCTGTGGTGTTAGCAGACGATGGTTTTATTGCTTTACCTGAAGGGCCGGGGATTGGTGTTACGGTATTAGAAGATCGTGTCGCACGTTACACCTTGGAGCGGGAATCTATTCCTTAACTGTGCCGTGACGATGTAGTGATTATTTATGGGAGCGATCTATCGTCTTTGGTCTACTCTGTTATGTAGAAAGTTTTGAATTTGTTTTGTGATATTTTTAGCTAGGAGTTTTTGCTAGCATCTATCAAAAATATCGAAAAATAGTTCTACACAGGCATGGTGTTATAATGTGCGCTGTAAATTTTCTTCCATGCCTTACTCTTTGCTGACGCAACATCACAATTTTCTTCCTTTGATGCAGTGTTAGACCCACGGGAGGCACACTATGCATAACATGACCGAAACCTCTGTTCCAACAGTAGCTGAATTGGCTGCTGATACTCTTCGATTTGATTCTTTTGGGCTAGCACCAGAAATTCTGCGCGCGCTAAACGATCAAGGTTATGTGCATCCAACGCCAATTCAAGCGCAGGCAATTCCCGTAGTTTTGCAGGGTCGTGATGTGATGGGGGCGGCGCAGACCGGTACAGGAAAAACGGCAGGATTCTCACTGCCGATTATTCAGTTGTTGATGGCACACGCCAATACCAGTGCCTCGCCAGCGCGTCATCCAGTACGCGCATTAATTTTAACGCCGACGCGCGAATTAGCTGATCAGGTTGCAGAAAATGTGAAGGCGTATTCGCGTCACACGCCTTTACGTGCGACGGTCGTATTTGGTGGCGTTGATATGGCACCGCAAACCGCCATTTTGCGTAATGGCGTAGAGATCGTCATCGCGACACCTGGTCGCTTGTTAGATCATGTGGCACAAAAATCGGTGAATTTATCGCAAACTCAGATTTTGATTATGGATGAAGCCGATCGCATGTTAGATATGGGGTTTCTGCCAGACTTACAACGCATCATTAATTTGCTGCCCAAGCAGCGTCAGAATTTGATGTTCTCTGCGACCTTCTCGCCAGAAATCAAAAAACTATCCGCCAGCTTTTTGAATAATCCGGTGACGATCGAAGTAGCGCGTAGCAACGCCACCTCAGAAAACGTGACGCAAGTGTTATACAAAGTTGAGGAAGATGAAAAACGTGATGCGGTTGCGTTCATCATTCGCGAACGTGGATTGAAGCAAGTGATCGTATTTTCAAATACCAAGATCGGTGCCTCACGTGTGGCAGTGCATTTGGTTAAGCAAGGTATTAAAGCGACCGCGATTCACGGTGATAAATCGCAACAAGAACGGATGGCAGCCTTAGAAGCATTTAAACGTGGCGAGGTAGAAATTTTGGTCGCTACCGATGTTGCTGCACGTGGCTTAGATATCTCTGAAATGCCGTGCGTGATTAATTTTGATTTGCCATATAACGCAGAAGACTATGTCCATCGAATTGGTCGCACTGGTCGCGCTGGCGCGAAGGGCGATGCGATTTCTTTGCACACGGATAAAGATGAGCGCCTATTGGTTGACATCGAAAAACTGATTAAACAAAAAATCGTGCGCTTACAACTCGCTGGATTTATCGCTACCTCTCTGCATTCTGAACGTAAATCATCAAGTTTTTCTGATCGCCAAGAGCGTAGCCCACGCTCAACTGATCGCGCAAATGATCGCGTAACTGAGCGTCCGGTACGAACATATCAAGCACCGCGCGAGAAGGTCGATCCTTGGTTTTTAAAACCGTACGAACCAAGCACCAGTGCTGCAACGACCAAGCCCGTCTTGAATAAAGCGAATAACGAAGTCGCCAAGCCGCAAAAGCGAGCTGCCTTATTAGGTGGTTTTGCGAGTTCGGTCAAAGCGAATTAATTTACTGCGATATATAGCAAGCTAAATAAGTTCGTTTTTAAGTTCGATTGTGGCAGGATGGAAAGTCCGCAAATAAACTAGCTGATTGTGATTCATCACTCGCTGTTATTCGAGTCAATTTAAAACAAAAAAAGCAGAAAACCAAATGTGTTTTCTGCTTTTTTGTTTCTGGCTAGAGAGCTTTTAGCCTCTTAATTGCGCTGTTGATACCGACAACGGTGATTATCTTATTCCCATTTTATTCGCCCACAAGACCGTCGCTGCTACCCAAAAGTCGGCGATGTTTGCTGGGGACGTGCTGAATTTTAAATTCAAAAAACCGGCTGCCGGAATGAGAGCATCCTGTAAAACATCGTTGTTCCCTAGGTCAAATCCCAAAGCACCTGTTTGCTTCGACAATTTCTCTCCTAGCGCATTCGTGACCACCGGCACGTGTAAGTAGCGTGGCGTCGGATAGCCAAGCAATTGTTGTAGATAGATTTGCCGTGCGCTCGAGTCGAGTAAATCTGCGCCACGTACGATATCGGTAATTCCTTGTAACGCGTCATCGACCACGACTGCCAGTTGATAAGCCCAAAATCCGTCAGCGCGTTTTAAAACAAAATCGCCAACCGCAGTGCTTAAATTTTGATTTTGTCGTCCGAGCAGACGATCTTCAAATTCGATGTCGGCTGCCGCACCGTCCGGTACGCGCAAACGATAGGCGCGTGCTAACTTGTTATTTGCAATCCCCAAGCGGCAGGTTCCAGGATAGATTTGTGAATCCGATAAACCAGCCCGTATGCGTGAATCAGCGATTTCTTTGCGTGAACAGCTACAGGCAAATACATGTGCAGCTAGTTGCTCTAAGGCAGTTTGATAGTAAGTGTTGCGTTGGCTTTGCCACACAACATCTTCATCCCAATCCATGCCGCAGCGACGTAAGGTTTGCAATATTGCATGATCTGCTCCGACGACGTTACGGTCAAAATCAACATCTTCGATGCGAACCAGCCAACGCCCATGATGTGCTTTGGCGTCAAGATAGCTCGCCATGGCAGCGACCAAAGAACCGAGATGGAGAGGGCCGGTTGGTGAAGGGGCAAAGCGACCGCGATAGAGAGACATGTTATGAATGAATATTGCGTTCAATTGATGCAGAGATGATTTGGCTAATTGACTCAGCTAAAACATCATGCAAATCATCAGAGAAGTTATGGAGAAAAATTGATATCAATTTTTTTCATTAACGATGCGCGATGACTGTTAGGCGATAATTACTACCAAGCTTACAGTCAATCGCACGTTTGATGACTTTATTGATTAATGCCAGCACTGCCGCTAGCGCTAATGCCGTCGTTGGCTTGATCAAGATCGTCGCGAGATTGCTTTTTGCAATGCGGGCAGGATTTTCCAGCAATGTACCAAGGTGATAACTGTTCACGCGGCGTGACTACTGCACGACATGCATAACATTGTGTAGTATCGGTTGCTTCGAGCTTAGGATTTAAGGCAGTACGGTAGTCAAACACAAAGCAGTCACCGTGATAATGATCTCCACCGACTTCCTCAAAATATTTCAAGATGCCGCCTTCGAGTTGATACACGCTTTCAAAACCGACGTTTTGCATGTGAATTGCCGCTTTTTCACAGCGTATGCCACCCGTGCAAAAAGTCACTACGGTTTTATCATTTAAGGCATCACGATTAGCCTCGATCACTGCTGGAAATTCGGTGAATTTCGTAATACGGTAATCGATCGTGTTATTGAAGCTACCGACATCAACCTCAAAATCATTGCGTGTATCGACCATCACGATCGGTTTGCCGTTATCGTCGTGGCCTTGATCTAGCCAACGCTTTAATGTTTTTGCCTCAACCGATGGTGCGCGACCTTCCTCTGGTTTAATCAGCGGCATGCGCATAGTGATAATTTCTGGTTTGAGCTTGACCAATAACTTGGTAAACGGTTGGCGATCAGAAAAACTTTCTTTCGCAACGATGTCGGCAAAACGAGGATCTTGATGTAACCAATCCATATACGCATCAATTTCATGGCGCAAACCGGCCAAAAACATATTGATGCCCTCTGGTGTGAGCAATACCGTACCTTTTAAATTCAGTTCTTTGCATTTATCGATAAAGATTTGTCGCTTTTCAGCCGTATCGTTGAATGTAATAAATTTGTAGGCAGAAATGTTGACGTAGGGCGTGGCGGATGATTGCATGAATAAGGAAAGTAAAAATTGAAGTAAGTCATTGATTTGGCAGCATTATATGATGAAACCCTAGTCTGCGTCTTAGGCAACTTAGGTCGCGGACCGAATTGCTGCTATCGATCACGCAGAATTGTTCGCTCAGGTTTCGTAGCTACTTTCGCTTTAAGGCGACAATTACATGTCAATGATGAATTTTTAATTTGTAAAAATCTCACTTAACATGTAAAAAACGCTATTTCGGTAAGCTCAATTCTCTACATTGATGGTAAAGTTAAAAATTGACACATAACAACAATAAATATAACTATAAATACGCGCATCGATAAAATGAATTCAGTACAACGCAATAGCGAAGGAAACTATCAGCAAGATTTGATGACGATGGAATCCTTTCGTCATTATGAAATTCGTCGAAGAATGGATGGCGATGTCGTTTCGCCTGTGTTCGAGGCTTGGGATACCAAGTTACATCGCGTTGTCGCAATTAAGCGTTTGAGCGATCTAGGCGGTGAGTTCGACGCCGTGTTAAATCGCGCAAGAAAAGTTGCCGCCCTTACTCACTCTGCCTTCGTCAAAATTCATGCCTTAGAAGAGGTCGATTTTAGTATTTATATCGTCATGGAGATGGTACAGGGGCAAGCACTATCTCAATGGATATCAGAGAACCAAGGTCGTGAGAATCTCGCCCTAATTCATATTAAACAAATTGCCGCTGCCTTAGAAGAAGCGCAGGAGGCTGGTTTGGTACATGGCGATTTGCAACCAGCTAATCTGATCGTTGACGCAACCGGAAAAATTCGAATTTTAAATTTAGGTTTTGCGACCTATTTTGACCCGCAAGTGGTAAACAATATTGCTGAGATTGATCCTCATGGCAGTATCGCTTATCTTGCTCCGGAACGTTTCGCCGAACACGCTGCTAGCGTCGCGAGTGATGTGTTCGCGGTCGGAACGATTTTGTATCAGATGCTCAATGGCACGACCCCCTTTGCTAATTTGCGCGGCTTGAGTTTGGTGGCGGCACAAGCGCAAACACGTTCCGAACAATGGGCATGGCCGTCCTCGATTTCTCCGGCTGTTTATCAATTGATTTTGGCGATGACCAAACGTGAAGTCAGTGATCGACTGCAATGGGTGCAAGTTCAACAGGAATGTCAAAAGTTGGTTGTCCAAGAGTCGCCTTCCAGTAGCTTCAGTGAATCAAAGATGCAGGCGCTACAAGCGCAACTCGACGCAGCCAATCGTCGCCGTCGTTGGCGCTATGGCATGCTATTGGCCGCGTTGCTGTGTGTGGGTGGTGTGACGGTTTGGAAAATACAACCTAATTGGACGCAAGTCGTTAAAGTGCTGACGCCATACTCCGAGTCGCTAGAGTTGGAGCGTGGAATGCAAGCATTGACGATGTACGATAGGCCAGGCAAGTTAGATGAAGCGACCAAACACTTTAATACTGTACTTGAGCGAGATGCGAATAATGCGCGTGCAGCAGCTGGGCTGTCGATTGTTTACAGCTATCGTCTACGCAGCAATAATCGAGATGATGTCTGGCGCGGTCGAGCTTTGGCAAGTGCTCAACAAGCGATTAATTTGAATCCTGATTTAGCAATTACCCAAATCGCTTATGCACTGGCGTTAGACCCACATCGCCAATTTGAAATCGCAATGGCTGCGGTGCAAAAAGCGAAAAAACTAGAGCCGAATAATTTATTGGCTTGGCAAACTGAAGTACGTACCTATTTGATCGCGCGTCAATTCGATGCAACTATAAAACATGCCGATTCCGCTTTAAAGTTATTTCCGAATGATTGGTTAATTTCCAATTTCAAGGGAGTCGCTTATATGAATCAAGCGAAATATCAAACGGCCGAAGCTATATTTAGGGGAAATGTTGAACTGCATCCCGATGTAATGCTCTCTTATAATTTTTTAGCTATGGTGTTGCAATATCAGGGACGTGTTGACGATGCTTTGCAGGTATTGCAGCAAGGCTTGCAGCTACGCCCAGATGTTAATTTATATGCGCGACTAGGAGAAATTAGGTTTGACCAAGGGAACTATGTGGCAGCCGCCGATGCATTGGAAAAAGCAATCCTTGGTAATCCGCAAAACTATGATAATTGGATTGCCCTCGCTAATGCGTTGATTCAGGTGCCTGATAAAAAGGGGGATGCGAGAAGAGCATACGAGAAGGCACAGAAATTGCTGGAGGCTAAACTAGAGCAGCGTCCAAGTGACGGATGGCTGATGGTCGCAATTGCACGAATTCATGCACGAGTTGGTGAGGAAAAAGAGTCACTTGCTATGCTGAATAAAGCATTAGCACTTGCACCAAATAATCCTGATGTACATTTTCAAGCGGCTTGTGCATACGAATTAATGGGTTTGCGAAATAGTGCGTTAGCAGAAATCGATAAGGCGAAGCAACTAGGCTTTAGCGAGGCAAAAATTCTTAGTGAGCCGATTTTGAAAGACCTACTTAAGACAAAGTAATACATGGAATTTAAAGGTAATGACCACAAAAAAATACGCGCAATGTCGCTTTATTGGATATGCAATTCCAACTGGCCCTAGTCAGGATAAGTTAATTTTATCGAAGTATTTGGTGGGAAATTATCTTGGTGCGACAGATATCGTGCAAGATTTGACCGCACGTATTGCAATCTTAAAAAATGCGGTTGATACCGCTAAAAATGCGTTGCCTGCCAATGATGATTCGCACTTGGTGAACAATATTTTCATGGCACCCGAGTTTTATTTTCATGGACCTTTGGGACCTTATGTCTATCGCCATACAGATGAAGATCCAGCTGAACTTGCCTTGAAAATGTTGGCGAAGACTTTCAATCCTCAGGAATATCCTAATTGGACTTTTGTCTTTGGTACGATGATCAGCGCCAAAGTTGCCAATATCGATGCGGTATTTCAGTCACCAGCCGTAAAAATGCGCAAGCGTTTGGTAGAAAGTTTGGCATTAAATGCAGAAGCTGAATTTGGTAATGCACGTAGTGTTACCGAGCAAATTTTGAGCGATACCATCACTGATTTGCGGGCGAATCCTGCTGTTCAAGTACGTGACCGCGCCTTGGTGTTCAGCAACTTGGGTTTGCAATTGCCCGGTCAATCTCAAACGCATCAATCATTAACCACCGAGAAATATTTTCTATCACCGATTGATTTCGTTTTGTTTGAAACTAATAATCAAGACGTGATTACTGAGGAAATGGTGGCTTATCCACATATCGATTTGTCTGATGGTGATGTTAAACAACATGTGCATGACAGCTACGCTATTTTTAGTCAGAATTTTGGATCGAATAATGTTCCATCTTCGATTAATTACGGCGTTGAAATTTGTCTCGATCACGATGATGCTCGTCTCAGAAAAAACATGAATCGAGAGAATCTGCCCGCAAAAAATGCCGAGCTACAAATTCAACTAGTGCCTTCTAGTGGCTCTGTGATCATGCAACAATGTGTGGTTGTAGGGGAAAATGGATTCGTCTTTAATGTTGACGGCTGGTGCGCTCTCGATAACAGTGTCACACCACAAGCCGATAATGTTGCTGGGGTGCAGTCAGTCTATACCAACTATACGTTGACGCAAAATGGTACCCAGTACAGTGCACATACACAGTTGGCGCAAGTCAAAAATCCTGCGCAGGGTTGTGACCCGAATAAATATCCAGCGGATTTTCAATTTCTGAGCGCTGAAAACGTGATTAGTTTGAAAGTGCCCGAGCTAATTCTAGACGTAGGAAGTTTTAGTGAATATTTTGCTGGTGGTTATGGCTCAATACAAATTTATGGTGGAAAT
This sequence comes from Affinundibacterium macrobrachii, assembly GCF_014652415.1. Classification (GTDB taxonomy): domain Bacteria; phylum Pseudomonadota; class Gammaproteobacteria; order Burkholderiales; family Burkholderiaceae_D; genus Undibacterium; species Undibacterium macrobrachii. The sequence goes on along the minus strand of NZ_BMYT01000003.1, from coordinate 267,863 downwards.
ACTCCTTATAATTTGTTCTCTGAAGAAATCGAAAACAGTGTTAAATAGCACTATGGTCTTTTGATTCAATTACGAGTGGAGCAGTAGTAGCTGTGGTTTGGTAGAAGTAGTAATGTCGACGAAGATATATCTTTTTTATGGTCATTAAAAGGAAAAATGAAATGTATGTAGTGGAAAATCAAAGCGCATCGCTAGCAATGACAGGTTCTCAAATTTACGATCTTGGACCAACGTCTTCAGAATGCACTCAAACTTGTGAAGCTGGACCAACGTCTTCAGAATGCACTCAAACTTGTGAAGCTGGACCAACGTCTTCAGAATGCACTCAAACTTGTGAAACTGGACCAACGTCTTCGGAATGCACTCAAACTTGTGAAACTGGACCAACGTCTTCGGAATGCACACAAACTTGTGAAACCGGACCAACGTCTTCAGAATGCACTCAAACTTGTGAAACTGGACCAGTGTCTTCAGAGTGCACTCAAACTTGTGGTTCAAAGCTTATGTCCTCGCGTCAAAACTTCGTCGCACCTCCGCAGGGACAGTATCAGTCTCAAGCGTATCAATCAGCTCCAGCATTTCTCTGTTAATTACAATGTGATGATCTGTTTGGTAAGTTTGGTGTTTAAGGCCTGAGCTGTCCTTGCTTAAAGTTTGGTAAAACCCGGTTTGGTAAAACCCGAAGTGATTAAAGCTTCGGGTTTTCTATTTTTCGTGTGCTTATCGTGTGTTGATTTCTATTTTAATGAAGCTATGTTTTTAACTGCAGCCAATCTCGCACATTATTTAGCTGCGCGAGGATTTGTTTCTTCAGGTGATATCGTCGATGGACAGTTCAGGGTGATAGAGGCGGGTCAGCACAATCGCAATTTCAAAGTTTTGTGTGGTGCGCGTGGCGGGATTTTTGTAAAGCAAATTCAAGCGATCGATAAGCTGGCACAAAGTTCGCTATTAAAAGAAGCGCAGGTCTATCGATTGGCGCAGAAATTTCCTGATTGGGCGGCCTCTGTACCAACTTTGTTAGACTACGATCAAACTAGACATAGCCTCATTTTTGAACTGATACGCGATAGTCAAAATTTGCGTGAGTTCTATTATCAACAGCGTGTTTTTCCCACCTCGCTTGCTTGCTTATTGGCAGAAGCGCTTAGTTATTATCATCGCCTTTCTTTTGATGAGAATGTATTGGATGCAGACATTCCTGGCTTGCAGAAGAGAGTACCTTGGATCTTCACCTACTACAAAAAATCGTATTTCCCACCTGGTTCCTTGAGTGCGGGAGCTGTGCAGTTTGCTGATTTTCTTCGTAGTAAACCTGTTCTCACTGGGCATCTGGATAGTTTATTTGAAACATGGCGTTTTGAAACCTTGATTCACGCTGATCTAAAGTGGGATAACTGTTTGATGTATCACGAAGCTGGTCAGCCAAAGTTAAAATTGATTGATTGGGAACTTGTCGAATTTGGCGATAGGCGTTGGGATGTTGGTTCGGTATTCCAAGCCTATCTGTCGCATTGGATCATGCGTCACTATCGAGATCAGTCGCAAAAACGCGAACAACTTTTGCAAGATACCATCGATAACATGCCATTCATGTTCGCAAGTATTCAAGCTTTTTGGCAAGCATATTGCGATCAAATGCAAATAGCCGTGCAAGACCGTCCATCGCTTTTATTGCAATGCTTAGAATTTTCTGCTGTCAGAATGTTGTGTACTGCATTTGAATCTTTGTACGGCTTAGCGCAGGTGAGTGAACACGCGCAAGCTTTGGTGGAGTTAAGTCAGGAGATTTTGGATGCGCCGGCACGAGCGGCAAGGAATCTGTTTGGGTTTGTGGAGGAATATTGATGAGTCAGAGCACAGAGTCAAACAATGTAACAAAATCAGTGCACCCATTGCGCGCACAGTTAGACAAGATTTGTCAAAGCGTGCAGATCGAAGCCGTAGATACTTTCACTATCGCAGGAGCGCGGTTTGTTACAGCGGTGCCTTCTGAGGGTTTGGCTGATGACGCCTCGCCAGACCATGCTAGCGCCCTTTCTGTTGCATGCCTGATTGAGAAATTGACGGGGCAACTTTATGAGCGTTGGTATGTGCGATCTTTAGATTGTGATGTGTACGCAGTGAGCGACGAACTTCGTGAAGATTTTCGCGAACAATTAATCGATGAACAATCAATCGACGAAAATTTAACCGACGAAGATTTAACTGCGTCATTTCATACTGCGAATGATAATAAAGATGGCTGGGACCCCGGTTGGCAAATTTATCAAACGGGTAGTGATGGTCGATTATTTGTGCAAAAAGGGGATCGTAGCCGTGCCGTATTGGCGGGTGAATACAGCACCTACAAATGGCCCGGTGTCGCGCCGGTCGCTGGTGATTTTGTTAGCGTACGTATGTTTGCTGGGAGTACGGATGTGCAACCTAGTTTCTTCTTTGCGTTTGGGCGGACTTTGTCGGATCAGTTTGATGAATATGCGATTGTGCGTTTCTATTTTCATGTGAGTGCCCAACAAGCGCCTAATTTGATGGCGCAAGTTACCGCCAATTTGAATCGTTATCAGATTCCATTTAAATTAAAGGCCTTGATACAGGCGAAGTTGTACTCGCGCAGAGATGCAGCAGTTTTGTACGTCGCTCGACGCTATTATCCGGTTGTGGCGATGCTATTGATCGATATGCAGCGCGACGGAGCTATTTGCTTGAAAGAAGGTAATCCCTTATTTACCCGAACCCTAAGTCCCGGTATCGGGATGGCAGAAGATCCGAAGGCTGGCGTGAGCTTTGGCATGCATCGATGTAATTTGTTAGCGAAAGGATTCGTCAAGGCTTGGCAATTGGGATTGCAAGATTGCAGAACCAAAATGCAGGCGATCGACGACGAGTTTGTAGCAAATCAACTTAGTTTGGATTGCGCTTACTTGAACCCCGGTTCTACAAATTTCTTTGAGGCGCAATTATTTGATAAAGAAACACAATGGTAGAAATTACTCAATCCAGCTCAACAAACAATCCTTTGTATCTAGAGATCGCGAATCGTCTTGGGAACCTACTGTGTCGAGATGCGGTATGGGATCAGTCACGTTGTAATTGGTTAGGGTGGGCGCAAGAGATGCACGGGCAGCGTTTGAGCCCTGTGTACAAGGCTTTTGGTGCGGATGTATATGCAGGTACTAGTGGTATCGCATTATTTCTTGCAGAGCTTTACCAATTTACGCATGATCGACAACAACTGCGCACGATTGAAGCAGCGGTAAATCAAGCATGCTCGATTTATGCTCGCATACCGACTAACGCTAAGCATGGATTTTATGCAGGGATCACCGGAATCGGATTTGCTTTGATACGGATTGGCGAACTACTGCAACGTGATGCATTGATTGAGCGAGGATTTTCGCTATTGCTTGATTTGCGCGACGTTCCTCTTGATCTAAAGAATATAGATGTCATTTCTGGTAGTGCTGGAGCAATTCCGGCTTTGCTATATCTCGCTAAAAAATATCAGCGTGAAGAACTGACTGAATTTGCGCAATTGCATGGACGCCATTTATTGCAACTTGCGGAACATGGTGAGCATGGTTGTTCATGGTATACGATTGGCACTGAGGTACAGTCCAATTTGACTGGACATTCACATGGTACGGCAGGAATCGCCACTGCGTTATTGGAATTGTATAGCGTGACTGAGGATAAGGATTATTTAAATACCGTACGCGCAGCACTGCAATACGAGCGTCATTGGTTTGATCAAGATCAGTCCAATTGGGCCGATTTACGACGCTTCGCACAAGCGGAAAAAGCGGCAGGATCAGATCAGCAAAAAAACACTTGCAGCATGGCTTGGTGCCATGGTGCGCCGGGGATAGGATTGTCGCGTCTCAGAAATCGACAATTACTGATGCAAATGAGCGATGTAGATACAAGCGATCTTGTCGCTATAGAACAAGATCTTGAAGCCGCTTTGCAATCGAGTGCTGCGGCACTGATGCAAGCTTGGTTGCCGGGTAAGCTCAATTATTCTTTGTGCCATGGTGCGGCGGGAAATGCTGATTTAATGATTATGGCTGCGCAAGAATTAAATCGCCCAACATTGATGACGGTGGCAGAAAAAGTCGCACAGGACGGCCACCATTTCTATGTTAAGCAAGGCTTACCGTGGCCTTGTGGTAATGCAGGCGTTGGAGAATCGCCAGGGCTCATGCTAGGAACTGCGGGGATCGGTCATTTTTACTTGCGGATGTATGATGCGCAATCGGTACGATCAATTTTGTTGATTGGCGTAGATTGAACGCAATTGGAAGTAATACCGAGATTCAAAGGTCTTAGCCGTATTGTCGTAGAGAATCTTCATTCGAGGTAGAATCCCTGATATCCTTAATTAGCTATTTTCATCTTCTTCAAACGGAATTCCATGCATGGTGCCCTCGACTTTTGAATTCCGTTTGCCAGATAGTTTGCAACACTATCGATTAGATGTTCGCATCTCTGATTCCGATTTGTTCAGCGTTTATCAAGCGTGGGATAGCAAGTTACAACGCACGGTGTTGATACATGCAATTCGCTATATGGCTGCTGGTTCAATTAGCGACGGTGCATCGGATGATCACAGCCTCAACTTGTTATATTTGCAGCGCGCGCGTCAAGTCGCTGCTTTGCAGCATCCAGCCTTTAGTCGTATTCATGCTTTAGAAGAATTTGATCGATACTTTATCTTAATCACAGAAGCTATTCAGGGTAAAAGCTTGGTCGACTTGGTTCAGCGATCCGCACTCGATACTGAATTAGCGCTGAAATATGTACGACATCTCGCTACTGCATTGCACGAGGCGCATGCAGTAGGTTTGGTGCATGGGAACTTACACAATGCGAATTTAGTGCAAGATAACTTGGGTATGTTGCGTATGTCGAGCATTGAATTTGTCTTGCATCAATCGATTGATTTGCGTATTGATGGTTTGCCGGAATGCTCGCCTTCCGATCCACGGCGAGATGTCTATTCTTTGGGCTTGCTATTGTTGGCATTGGTGACGGGACGATTTTCACATCCAGCCCAAGTTTCTCCGCAAGATATGGCGCTCTCTTGGCCTGATAAACTTCCTCAAGAAATACGTAAACTGATTGTCGACATGACGACACAACAGGCTGAACAATTTCTTACTTCTCAGCAGGTGATTGAACGATGTAGCCAGATACTTTCTGAGTATTTTCATTCAACTACTTCTTCTGCTATCAACTTACCGAAGTTGAAGCAGGATTTGCAGGAAATGCGTAATCAACGTCGTCGGCATACCCTCGCGATCACTGCTTTGCTTGTGGTATTGACGGGAGTCGGTATATGGCAACTACCGACATACTTCCCTAAGTTAATCAGTTACTTAACGCCGTTCTCTGAATCGAATGAATTAGCGCAAGCCGCGCGAGACCTGACTGAATACACTTATAAAACCGACGCGAAGTTGCTTGATGCGGCAGAGGCGCATCTGCAAAAAATCTTACAGCGTAATTCCGAACATGCAGCTGCTGTTGCATATACGTCTATCCTGTATTTGTCTAAATACAATGCTGAAAAACGTGATGAAATTTGGTTTCAAAAAGCGAAAGCAGGTGCCCAACGAGCGATGACATTAAATGGAGAACTAGCGATCAGTTTGATTGCGCAAGCCAAGGTTTTGCAGTGGCATCATCGACTTGATGAGGCGCTGGATTTGTCGTCGCGGGCGCGCAAATTAGATCCTGATAATTTATTAGCTTGGCATAGTCAGGTCAGTGTGTTGTTAGAAATGCGACAATTTTCGGAAGCGATTCCATTAGCGATGGAGGGTGCAAACAAATTTCCGCGAGATCGTTATTTGCTCGATTTGCAGGGTGGGATGTATTTAAGTCAAAAAAAGTTTAATGAGGCAGAGGCTGTCTTGAATACGAGTTTGCAGCGACAGCCAGATTCACCGCTTGCCTATTCTTTATTGGCCGAATGTTTAACCTTGCAGGAGCGTAATGTAGAGGCCTTGCGGGTTATTCAACAAGGATTACAGGTGCGACCAAATGTTAATCTTTATAGCGCGTTAGCAAATGCAAAATTTCGTGCAGGAGAATATGCAGATGCGGCGGCTGCGTTTTCTCAAACCGTATCCCGAGATAAAGGCGTAGCAGGGAGTTATTTGCGTTGGTTTGAGTATGCAGAATCTTTGATGTGGGTTGAAGGGCGAGAGAATGATGCGGTTCAAGCATATCAGCGAGCCCTCGAATTATTGGATATTCGATTTAGTCGCTCACCTGATGATGCGACTTTGCTGTCCATTAAAAGTATGATCATGGCTCGATTAAATGATTTTCCTCAAGCGACAACACTAGCGAATCGTACGATAGCGCGGAAGTCTGAAGATCCTTATGTGCATTTTTGGTTAGCATATACATTCGAATTGCTACAACAGCGTGAACAAGCTTTGGCTGAGCTTAAGTTATCAAAACACTTTGGTATTCCCAATCAAATGTTAGAAACACATCCGGGATTACGTAGCTTGAGAGAAGATCCTCGATTTGCCAGCTTGTGACCAAGACAATAAAACATACTTTGTTGAACGCTAGGGTGTTGTTCTCGGTGTCTGCTTGCGTCTTTCTGTGGTGAAATTAGTTTAGAATACGGATTGCCGTCTTTTCAACTGGATTTAGTCACCGCGTCTCATGTCAGCAAGTAAAGACAATGTCAAACAACCTGAACAATTACTACACTATCAACTAGGTAAGAGCCTAGGTGAGGGTGGGTTTGGGCATGTCTATCAAGCATGGGATACCAAGTTACATCGGCAAGTGGCGATTAAGTATTTGAAAAATATCGCAGCTGGTGTTGATTTGATGAAGGAGGCGCGTTTAGCGGCTTCACTCCAGCATGCCGCTTTCGTAAAAATTCACGCGTTAGAACAGACCGACGATTGCCAAGCCATTGTGATGGAATTGGTGCCAGGACGCACTTTACGTCAGGTCTTGGAAACACAGACACCGAGTATCTCGCATGTGGTCGATATTGTTTTACAAGTCGCACAAGCGATGCATGAAGCGCACACAGCTGGTTTGATCCATGGCGATTTAAAGCCATCAAATCTGATGCAAGAGCCAAGCGGCATGGTGCGTATCTTAGATTTTGGTCTTGCTATTCAAGCAGATCGAGATGTCACAACTTCCTTGGTGCAATCTGATCCACAAGGCACGATTGCCTACATGGCGCCCGAAGTGCTAACTGGCGCGAGCTTGAAGCCCAGTTCAGATATTTATGCTTTGGGTGTGATCTTATATGAGCTATTAACAGGTTCTAGACCTTTTTCGCATTTGTCTGGTTTAGCATTGGCAGCGGCGTTGATTCAATCCAACTCAGATCAGTGGCCTTGGCCAGATCATTTGCCGCAAGTGCTGCGCTTGTTGGTGCGGGCGATGACAACGCGCCAAGTCGAACAGCGTATCAGTAGTATGCAAGAAGTTGCCTATCAATGCGCCCAGATTGCAGCGATTGATGCACCGTCTTTAAATTCAGGCACATTCAATTTAGCGGCACTGAATCTCAATTTATTGAACGTGCCTGAACAAACAAAAGCTGCGTTTAGTTGGCGTCAGTTAGTGCAGAAATGGCGCTTTGTTTTTGCCGCGCTATTAACTTCTGCGGTATTAGTTGGTGTTTGGTATTCGCAACCATATTGGTCACAAATGCGTTCGGCGATCGCACCGTATTCTGAAGCGCGAGAAATGCAACTGGGTTTGGAGGCATTTACGAATTATGATCGCCTTGAAATGCTCGACAAAGCAGAGCAGCATTTCTCTCGCATACTCGAAAACACGCCGCAACATGCAGCTGCAGCGGCAAGCCTATCTTTGATTTATAGCTATCGCTATTTGTACGATGAAGAAAATCCATATTGGTTAGCGAAAGCAGAAAGTAATGCGCAAGTCGCTTTGAAATCGAATGACTTCCTTGCCTTGAGTCATATTGCAAACGCGCGGGTGATGGGGCTTCAAGATAAGTTTACCCTTGCCCTAGCTGAGATTGAACGAGCAATTGCCTTAGATCCTAGTAGTGCATTAGCCTTAGGTGTGAAGACTGATTTGTTCATACGTGCGCACCGATTGGATGAGGCTTTGACGATGGTCAAAGCGGCAATGTTGCGCTATCCAGCAGAGCGGACCTTTGCCGATCAGTTAGGACAAATTTATTTTCAAAAAGCGGATTTTAAATCTGCAGAGGTCGCATATGGATTAAGTTTGCAAATTAAGCCTGACGGCAGTGCTGCGTACTTAGGATTATCAGAAACCTTCACGATGCAGAGTCGTGCAGAAGATAGTTTGCAAGTGCTGCAATCGGGACTAAAAAATCGACCAGGTGCAGAGTTATATAAAGCACTCGGTAATCATTATTTTGCAAGTGGTGACTACGTTGGTGCGGCGAGTGCCTATGAAAATGCGGTCAGTGTAGATAAAGGAAATCCGGCTGATTATTTAGCTTGGGCAAAGTTGGGTGATACGATGTCTTGGTTGCCAGGCAAATCGGATGTGGCGAAGACGGCTTATAGCAAAGCGCGCAATCTTTTGCAACCAAGACTGAAAGATGATCCGAATAATGTGGATCTCTTGTCGCGCATGGGTTTATACACAGCGAAACTGGGTGAGAATGCTGATGCTTTAATGTATGTGCAAAAAGCCTTGGTAATCGCGCCAGAGAATGCAGAGGTACAATTGCGCGCAGGGGTCAGTTTCGAGATGATCGATATGCGCACCCAAGCTTTAGCGGCGATCTCCAAGGCTAAAGAGCTAGGAATATCGCTTAAGTTAATCGAATCTGAGCCAGAGTTAATTGCTTTACGTCGTGATCCAAAGTATCTGCGATAGTTAACTCACTAAGCTAACTTCACTAAGCTAACTTCGCCAAGCCGATAACATGGCTAGCACATTCAAAGTATTCATCGCCCCCGAGGCTTGCATCGTTGCGTTTGCAGTTTTGAACCGTACCTCAAATACGATGTGCCTTTGACTACGGCGACTTTCAGAATCTAATTTCAAACTATTGTAGAAGGAGTTGAGTGCGCAATGTCTGTTCCTGAGACCTCAATAGAATTTAGTATTGTGATGCAAGTGCGCGATTACGAATGTGATCAAGGCGGGGTTGTAAATAACGCGGTTTATTTCAATTATTGTGAGCATGCAAGGCACGAATTTTTAAAGACTTTAGGTATTGATTTTGCCGAGTTTGCACGGCGTCGCATTAACTTTGTTGTAGTTCGCTCGGAACTTGATTACAAGGCATCGTTGGTGAGCGGAGATGTATTTTCAGTGAGCGTGCGTTTTGAACGTGTATCGCGTTTGCGATTTATGTTTCATCAAACGATTCATCGTCAATCAGATGATAAACGTATTTGTGAGGCTAAAGTATTTGCCGCGATTGTTGATGAAAATGGTCGACCCTGCATGCCAGATGAAATCGCAAAGATCGTTGGGCCAGTGCCGACCAAGTAGAAAAAAGTAATTGGTTTGCGGCGCTGTTGATTTGTTGATGATGCTTACTCGATCATCACACAATAATCGGCCGCAGATGCCTACAAATATTTAAATCTATTTGAACTCGAATTAAGCAATCCAACCAAGCCCTTTTAAATGTCGACGTAATGCTTCGCTAGGTGTTTTCAATCGTGCTGCACAATCTTCAACATGATTATTCACTGCATCGAGATGCGCACGAATTTCCTCGGCGGGAATTTGCTCAACGCGACGAATCTGCGAATTAGCCTCAATTAATTTGTACATCGACGGGCGAGAGATACCTAAATCATCGGCAGCATATTGGATAGTCCAACCATGTCTATGCATGGCGTCGATCACGTCTTGTTCGGTGAGGTCGCGTAATTTTTTACGTTCGATGTGCGCATTGTCCGCTGGGGCTGCTGGCGGCTTCACGACTGGTATTGGCGCATCACTGATGGCTTTACGCAATTCGGCACTAGCCGGTGGATTTGCTTTAGGCGCTTCAATGAATTTACTTAACTGCGGATATTCACCCAACTGCAATGACAGCAGTGCGCGTTTTAATACATTGCTTAATTGGCGAATGTTTCCTGGCCAATCAAAATTCAACATTTCACCAATCAAACTCGGCGGTATTAAACTCAAATTCATTGAGGGGAAGTCTTCGCGTTTTGAGAGGTGGGCGATTAATAGCCCAATATCTTCACGTCGTTGGCGTAAAGGTGGAATCCGAATAATGAAGCTTTCTAATCGGCGTACTAAGGCGTGGTTGAAATTGGTGTGATACAGATCTTGATCTGTAGCTGTGATTAGGCGTGCGGTAGAGCGCGCATCACGCGTTGCACCGAGTGGTCGGTACTCGCCATTTTCTAACACGCGTAAAAGCATCGGTTGTACGGTGGCAGGTGTATTGCCGATCTCGTCTAAAAATAAGCTGGAATTTTGTGCTTCACTGAAATAGCCATCGCGGGTATTTTGAGCTCCAGTGTAGGCACCTTTTGCCGCGCCAAATAGATCTGCCGCAGCTAGTGATTCATTCAAGGCGGCCATGTTGACCGAAACCATTTTCGCAGCGCTACGCTTGCTGAGTTGATGAATTGCTTGTGCAGCGACTTCTTTACCCGTACCCGTTTCGCCAAGCAACAACACTGCATTATCGTTAGTTGCAGCTAATCGAATTAAATCTCTGGTTGAAATCGCGTTGCTGCCAACACCGATAAAACCATTTACTGGATTTAATTTGGGCAGGCAGCGCATCCAATGTAAGCAAATATAAATTGCACGTCCTAGTCCAATGATGACGCCAGCATCGACTTGTTCTGGGCTGAGATAGCTTGGAGTACGAATTTCTTCCCCATTCACTTCAACCACCATACGACTATTCGGCGGGCAGATCGTGATGCCATCGCTGGTGTCGCGCACAATTCTTAGTGGATCGCGTGACACGCCACCGTGACCGATTGGTAGTGCATCGCCCGTAATGTGACGAAATACTGGGGTGAAACGACTCAATTCAATCACTTCTGCTTCGGTGCCGCCAATAAACTGCTCACCAATTCTTGCGCTATCCGTATGCCAAGCGATCGTGAGACTGAGTAGCGGTTTGCTATTGGCTGCTGCAAATGCAATGGGTGAGGTTAGTGTGTAGTCGGCGTTAGACATAGTGGCTTAACGAAGAGAGCGATTAATAAGTTTAGCTTGCAATTTACATGTAAAAATTTTTTTACATGTAGTCTTAATTTTCTTTAGTTTTGTTGGGAACAAGTTAAAAAACGCGTCAATTTAGCGCGATTCATTTTTAATTTGGTAATTGAATTTTTCAATCTTAACCTTGATCGCACAAATTATGTAGCGGCATTCTAGCGGCATCGTAAGTTTATTTCATGTCTTTCCTGTAAAAACGACAAATTTTTACGCTTTAAGTGGCTGGCATGTGAATTGCTACTGTCGATTTACGTCACAAAAGACATGCTATTTAGTATCGAATCAGCAGCAGTTAATAACTTCAAGACCAACGAATTTATGGAAGCACACAATTTTAGCTCTATCGACGAATCGCAAAAGTCTATGCAGACGCAGTATGCCGATGTGTTGATTATTGGCGGTGGGCCATCGGGCTGTGCGGCTGGGCTTGCTTTGTTAAAGCGCGGTGATATCGATGTGATGATGATAGAGCGTGATGATTACACCGAACATCGATATGGTGAATCATTGTCGTCGGGTGTGCGTTCGACACTAGAATATTTAGACCTATGGCAAGATTTTGCACAAGCACAAAATTTGGCGCCATTCACTTGTCAGGTCACGTGGGGCAGTGAGTCGCAACGTCGCCTTGGGTACATGTTTACACCACATGGCACTGGCTGGAATTTGGATCGTTTGAACTTTGAACAAATGATGATGCGCGCATTCGTCAAGCGTGGTGGGCGTTTGCAATGTCACCGTCAAGTCATTACTTGCGAACCGCAGTCGGATCGGGGCTGGCGTGTGATTGTGAAGTCACAAGACCAACAAATGCACATGATCGTTTGTAAATACATCATTGATGCTTCTGGGCGGCGCGGTGTGATGCGAACCAATTTGAATTTAGCATTAAAGGTTCATGATCGTTTGATCGGCATTACTTGCATTGGACAATTGCCCGCAGATAGCTCACCGCAGATCGAAAATCAGGTCGAAGCTTGTGAATATGGTTGGTGGCATTCCTCACCGATGCCAGATCGGCGGGTTTCTATTAGTTTGATGACCGACCCCGATATCGCCCACAAAATGCAGATCTGCCATCCAGATGTGTGGTTAGATTTATTGATGAAAACGCCGTTCTTGGGTGCGTTAGTTAACAGGGTGGGCGTGGAATTTGCTGAAAAGCCGCGTTCTTTCCCTTGTTTTTCATCTTATTTGGAGCAAGCTGGTGGCAAGGATTGGGTCGCAGTTGGTGACGCGGTTGCATCGTATGATCCGATTTCTTCTTCTGGAATGCCGCGCGCCTTAGCTAGTGGTGTTCATGGTGCCTTCATTGCGGTGGATAGTTTGTTCTCAAGTGGTGAACTGTTGAAGACTTACGCAGGAGCGATTAATCAAGATTTCAAACAGTATTTGCAAACGCAATGGCAATATTATCAACGCGAAACGCGTTGGCCTTTAGCCACTTTTTGGGCGCGTCGTCGTGCCGTCATTGCCATTTCAAAAGAAGCGACGATCCATGCCACACATTTTTTTGAGCAGAGACTAGCGCCAAATCCTACCCATTTAAAGGCCAGCGAATTGCAGGATTTATGGCTGTTATGTGAATTGGGTAAATCGGTACGATGCTTAATTCAAGAATTTTCTCAACAGCACTTATATTTGCCCGAGCAAAAAATCTTACTTGGCCTGCAAGAACTGATAGAAACAGGCTACTTAGAGATTGCCAATGAAGATGAAGAAGATCGCGTCTTTTTTAATACTGAGCGCCTTTATTTTGATTGATATGCAGCACGATTGATTTGAGTTGGTTTGAGGCTTTTAGTCTAGCAGCTTAGTGTTCAGTGCTTAGAATGCTTAGTTGATTTGATGTTAATTTATTGTTAATCTAATTCATTCCAAGTCTAAGAAAAGAAGGCATAACCCAGTCTGGGGTAAAAATCGCTTAGACAAAGTTGTTGGAGCTGGCATAGGTTTGTCTTCCAAGCATGCCTCAACACGGTAAAATAGCGGGATGAATACAGAACTCGCACTCCCTCAAACATCTTCCCCAGAAACTTCATCGACCGCCTCTGGCGCGGCATCTGCTTTTCCGCAGTTTGTGCACTTGCGCATGCATTCAGAATATTCGATTGTTGACGGATTGGTCAGAATTGATGATGTCGTGAAAGCGGCAGTTAAAGACAAACAAGCTGCCTTAGCATTGACCGATTTAGGTAATTTGTTTGGTTTAGTTAAATTTTATAAGGCAACGCGCGGTAAAGGAATTAAACCTGTTGCCGGATGTGATGTTTGGATTACCAATGAAAATGATCGCGACAAACCTTCGCGCTTGTTGCTACTGGTGAAATCACGTCATGGTTATCTGCGCTTGTGTGAATTATTGGCGCGTGCTTGGTTGGAAAATCAGCACCGTGGTCGTGCCGAAATTAAATTTGAATGGTTACAAGAACTGTTTGAGCGCGACCAAGAGCAAGGACTTATCGCATTATCAGGAGCGCATTTTGGTGATGTGGGGATTGCCATCGATAACGGCAATCTTGAATTGGCGGAACGTCACGCCCAACGTTGGGCAAGTATCTTCCCGAATCATTTCTATATAGAGATTCAACGTGCAGGTCAGCCGAACATGGAGGCGCACGTCAAGCAAGCCGTGAAGCTTGCACAGCGTTTGAGCTTGCCAGTGGTGGCGACACATCCGATTCAGTTTTTGAATAAAGAAGATTTCACCGCGCATGAAGCACGCACCTGTATTGCAGAAGGTGAAATGCTGGCAAATGGTCGACGTGCACGCAAATTCAACGATCAGCAATGCTTTAAGTCGCGTGAAGAAATGTTGGCCTTGTTTGCCGACATTCCTGGGGCCTTAGCCAATTCCGTTGAGATTGCTAAACGTTGTAATTTGAAATTAGAGCTTGGTAAACCGAAGCTGCCTGATTTTCCAACGCCAGAAGGCATGACCATTAATGATTTTTTGGTCTATGAAGCCAAGCGAGGTTTGGAGTATCGATTAGAAAATTTGTTTCCCGACCCAGTCAAACGCGAACAAAACCGCGAACGTTATGAGGCTCGGCTGAAGTTTGAAACCGACACCATTATCAAAATGGGTTTCCCCGGCTACTTCTTGATTGTTGCTGACTTTATTCAATGGGCAAAAAATAATGGCGTACCTGTCGGCCCGGGTCGTGGTTCTGGTGCGGGTTCTTTGGTCGCTTATGCGCTGTTGATTACCGATCTCGATCCGCTGCAATACAATTTGCTATTCGAACGTTTCTTGAATCCAGAACGCGTCTCCATGCCCGACTTTGATATTGACTTCTGTCAGGAAGGTCGTGATCGTGTTATTCAATACGTGAAAGATCGATACGGCAAAGAAGCGGTGTCACAGATTGCCACCTTCGGTACCATGGCGGCTAAGGGCGCGATTCGCGATGTTGGCCGTGTGCTTGATTTTGGTTATATGTTTTGCGATGGAGTCTCAAAACTTATCCCATTTAAACCGGGCAAGCAAGTCACAATCGCCGAGGCCATCGTCGAAGAACCTCTACTGGCGGAGCGTCAAGAAAACGAAGAAGAGGTCAAAACCTTGCTCGACTTAGCACAGCAAGTCGAAGGCATTACGCGTAACATCGGTATGCATGCGGGTGGCGTATTGATCGCGCCGGGTAAGCTCACGGATTTTTGCCCACTCTACACGCAGGGCGGCGATTCTGGCGTAGTCTCGCAATACGATAAAGATGACGTCGAAGCCGTTGGCTTGGTGAAGTTCGACTTTTTGGGTTTGACCACCTTAACGATTTTGGATCGTGCGGTGCGCTATATCAAAATGCTCGATCCAGCGATGAAGGATTTTGATTTATCTAAATTGCCGCTCGACGATAGAGCTTCTTACGAACTCCTCACCAAAGCAAAAACCGTCGCCGTCTTCCAGCTAGAAAGTCGCGGCATGCAAGGCATGTTGAAAGACGCACGTCCCGATCGCTTTGAAGACATTATCGCGCTGGTGGCTTTGTATCGCCCAGGTCCTATGGATTTGATTCCTGACTTCTGTAAGCGTAAGCACGGTGAGAAGTTTGATTACCCTGATCCGCGTACTGAAGGCATTTTGTCCGAAACCTACGGCATTATGGTGTATCAGGAACAGGTTATGCAGATGGCGCAGGTGGTCGGTGGTTACTCACTCGGTGGTGCGGATTTGTTGCGTCGTGCGATGGGTAAAAAGAAGGCTGAAGAGATGGCAGAGCATCGCCAAATTTTCCGTGATGGTGCGGCGAAAGATGGATTGCCACAAGAAAAAGCCGATGAAATTTTCGACTTGATGGAAAAATTTGCGGGCTATGGTTTTAATAAATCCCATGCTGCGGCTTACGCGCTTTTGTCTTATCACACTGCGTATTTGAAAGCCCATCATCCTGCCGCGTTTATGGCAGCCAATATGTCGCTGGCGATGGATGATACCGACAAGGTCAAGATTTTGGTCGAAGACGCGATTGATGTCTGTAAGCTGAAAATGTTAGCGCCAGATATTAATCTATCTGATTATCGTTTTATGCCAGTCGGCGAGGCGGGTAAGAAAGCGACACAAATCCGTTATGGTTTGGGCGCAGTCAAAGGTTCTGGACAGAACGCGATTGAAAGCATAGTTAACGCGCGCAAAAATGGCGGACCATTTACCGATTTATTCGATTTCTGTAAGCGTGTCGATAAGCGCCAAGTCAATCGACGCACGATTGAATCCTTGATACGCGCCGGTGCGATGGATTGTTTAAAACAAGATCGCGCAGTGTTGTTAGCGACGGTTGATTTTGCGCTGGAAGTTGCAGAACAAGCTGAAGCGTCAGCTAATCAAGTCAGTTTATTTGGTGACGATGACGATATGATTCCACCACCGGAATACGTCAAAGCGGAACACTGGTCTGATCGCCAGCGTTTGCTCGAAGAAAAACAAGCGCTCGGTTTCTATTTATCTGGACATTTGTTCGATGCGTATGCACCGGAAGTACGACAATTTATTAAAACGACTTTGGCAAAAGTCGAGCCTTCACGCGATTTACGTTTGATCGGTGGAGTCATTGCAGGCTTGCGTACGCAAATGACGCAACGTGGTCGTTTACTGATCGTTACTTTGGACGATGGTACTGCGGTGGTCGAAGTGACCGTGTATGGCGAGTTGGCGGAAGAATTCAAAGGAATATTTAAAGAGGATGAATTCCTCGCGGTGATGGGTAAAGTGTCGGAAGATCGCTTTAATGGCGGTCTGCGGATTACTGCTGAAAAAGTGATGGATATTGGTCGCGCCCGTGTGCAATTCTCGCAAGGATTGCGAATTAAACTTGATGCCAGTGCTGATACAAAAAAACTAGCCGAAATCTTGCAAGGACATCTGAATAGTGAAGGTTGCCCAGTCTTGATCGATTATGCCAATCAAACAGCGGCAGCAGAATTGTATTTATCGGATGCTTGGCGAGTGAATCCTGACGATCAGTTACGTAAAAAGCTGGGTGATTGGTTGCACGCATCCAATGTCAAAATTGAATATGCTTAATTAAGTGATTGGATAAGCCAAACATGACCGCGACCATCCCTGTGCACAATGCGCAAACAGACTGGCGACAAACTTTGCCACAGCAAATCTTGTCTTGGCTGCCAGTGACTTTGTTTTTTCAAGTCGGCTTGATGTATGCGGGTTTGGTTTTATTTTTACTTAGCTGGGCGTTTTCTGGCGATTGGAAAAATAAAATTAGCCAAATTAGGTCATCTGCTTTGTTTGTGCCGGTGTTGGCATTGAGTGTAGTTTCTGTCTTGATTGGCTTGATTCATCCACGTCCTGAAGGCGAATTTGCTGCCGCATTCTTGCATTATCAAAGTTATTGCTTACTTTTTCCTATGCTGAGCTTGCGCGGCGGCGCTTGGCAAAACCGAGCAGTAAAGAACTTCTTTTTCGGGGCGATACTCGCAGCTACGCTGTTTTATCTGAATGCATTAGGCGCTTTGCCAGCGATTAAACTGTTTAAGAGTTATGTCGTGTATGAAGGCAATAAGTCGATTTTGCTGGGTTTGTTATTAGCGATCGCGGCGGCGTGGATGTTGCATGAATGGCGTTTGCGTAAGAATCAACATGCTTGGCGTGCACTTGCTTTTATATATGTGCTGCTCGCCTTGGTCTTGTGTGCAAAATCGCGCACTGCTAGTTTGTTATTTATCTTGCTGTGTGGCGTACTTGTTTGTCGCAATTTCCGTTTTCGGTGGTGGCAAGTGTTTGCATCTGGTGCGGTATTGACGGCACTAGTTTTTGCAATCAACTACATCGCGCACTTACCCTCACCAGTCACTTGCTTGGCAAAACAAATGCACGATGTGCATCAGATGCATGGTGCAGAAATTATGATGAATCGAGCCATTTGTACGGTGCATCAGGTTCGTGATTTTGGCCAGACTAAACAGGTGAGTGAGGACGGCATGCGTCTTGAACTCTATATGAACACTTGGCAAATGATCACAGCAAGTCCTTGGATAGGACACGGCATAGGCAATTGGCTGCCGATGTATCAGCAAAAAGCGCAGGGGCAAATTAGCGAAAAAATGACGACGCCGCATAACGACTATTTGCTGTATTGGTTTGAATTGGGCTTGGGCGGTTTAGTCGCCTTGCTTGCGATTTGGTTGACGCAATTGCGGATCGCCTTTCGTATGGTGAACTCTGAGCATAGTGAGCGCGCGATGTTGGTGTCGATGCTCACGCTGTCTATGATGTTTGCAGCTTGTTTTAACGCGATCTTGCGTGACGGCGTATTTGCTTTCGCGATGCTGATCCTGCTTGCGATACCGATGGCTGGCGTATCGCATACGACCTCTAAATAGAGACATCAGAATAACTCGAATAAAAACGAATAAAAACGAATAAATTATGGCGAAACTGAATAAACCAATTTTGAAAAGACTGTGGAGCTCGGTCACGCAATATCGCGCTTATTTGATTTTAACGGTCTTGACGATGTGCGGTACCGCGCTGACAGAGCTGGCGCTGCCTTGGGGATTAGGCTTATTGCTTGACCATGGCTTTGGTCATAATGCATCGACTGTGTCGAGCGCATCGAGAGCACAGGTCGTGAATTTCCCGCTATGGTATGTGCCAGCGGTATTGATCGGTATCTTCGTCATTCGCGGTATTTGCACATTCACGACGAGTTATCTTATGAGTCGTATCTCCGTCAATTTGCTCAATGAATTGCGTGCCAAGGTGTTTGATAAATTGCTGCATGTGCCAGTTGGTTTCTATCATAGCGAATCGAGTGGTCGCATCATCAATACCATTATGTTTGAAGCGCAGCAAATTGTTGAGATGGTGAAAGTCTCGATCACCACTTTGTTCCGCGATTCTTTGACCGTGATCGTCTTGATGGGTTATCTGATTTGGCTGAACTGGAAATTAACTTTAGTCACGATTATTTTGATTCCAGGTATGACGATCTTGGTGCGCGGCGTGAGTAAGCGTTTGCGTAAATTGAATCATCAATCTTTAGAAGTTAGTGGCGAGCTGACGCAAGTAATCGAAGAAACTACGCGTGCCCATCAAGTGATTCGTATTTTTGGTGGGCAGAAATACGAGCAGCAACGCTTTGAAGCGAAGAATAAGAAGCTCGGCAGTTTCACAATGAAAAGCACTGTTGCCGTATCGTTCACCACGCCTTTGACACAAATTTTGGCATCGGTTGCGGTGGCGATTGTGATTATGTTGGCTTTAGCGCAAGCGCGTAAAGATGCTACCACCGTCGGTGATTTCGTTACATTTATTACTGCCATGATGATGTTGCTGACACCATTGAAACGCTTGGCAGATTTAAATGGACCTCTGCAACGTGGTATGGCGGCGGCTGAATCGGTATATAGCATGGTGGATGCAATCCCTGAAAATGAAAGCGGTCAGCAAATTGAAGGACGTGCTTCTGGTCAGCTCAGTTTTGAAGATCTGTGCTTTACCTATCTAGGGCAAGAACAGCCAGCCTTAAATCAGATTAATTTAAAAGTCGAAGCCGGCGAGACGATTGCCTTGGTCGGCATGTCGGGCGGTGGTAAAACTTCATTAGTCAACTTGGTGCCGCGTTTTTATGAGCCAGATAGCGGCAAGATCTTACTAGATGGCGTGGCATTATCCGATTTGTCGCTGAAGAGTTTGCGCCAGCAGATAGCAATGGTCAGTCAAAATGTGATTTTGTTTGATGACACGATTGCCGCCAATATTGCTTACGGTGATGCGAGTCCAGATACCGCAAGGATTGCTTATGCGATTCAAGCTGCGCATTTGCAAGACGTCGTTAATGAAATGCCCGAGGGCTTGCAAACCATGATAGGTGACAATGGGATGCGTTTGTCAGGAGGTCAGCGTCAACGCTTAGCGATCGCTCGTGCAATTTATAAGAATGCACCTATTTTGATTTTAGATGAGGCTACTTCGGCCTTGGATAGCGAATCAGAACGTGCAGTGCAAGCCGCACTAGACGAATTAATGCAAGGCCGTACTACACTCGTGATTGCGCATCGTCTATCAACAATTGAACGCGCCAGCAGAATTGTAGTCTTAGTCGAAGGGCAGATCGTTGAAATAGGAACCCATGCAGAATTGTTAGCGAAAGATGCTGCTTATGCTAACTTGTATCGATTGCAGTTTGCGGCTTGATTGTGAATTAATAGACTGTTAGACCATCGCTATTTATTTGAAGACAGGAGTAGGTATGTCGAGATTGTTGAAGACTTTGTTGTTGAGTGTATTCGCGCTCGGCCTGACTCATAGTGCCGTGGCAGGGGCTACGGATAGCGCACAAAGTACTGAGTTTCAAGTAAGTCATATCGACGCAGCGATGAAGCGCTTTACCAAAGCACCGCATCCGATGGCGAGTGCTGAACAAAAGAAATTGGCGCAAGAGATTAAAGCCGGTTTGAGCAAGCATGGCTGGCAAGTACAAAGTCAAAAGTTCAAAACCAAGATTCCGAATTTGGCGCATCATCAATTAGGTGGGCAAGATAAAAAAGCGGCGCCGATTAAAGAGGTTGAAGGAGAAAATATCATCGCTATCTCAAAAGGTAGCGAGCGATGCATGGTATTAATTGGTGGTCATTACGACACCAAGTTTTATAAAGACTTTGCATTTGTTGGCGCGAATGATGGCGGTTCTTCAACCGCAGCGATGCAAGAGCTGGCTCGGGTAGTTCAGATAATTCGTCGTCAAGAAAGCAGCAAGCCAGCGGGTAAAGAAAGTGGTCGATTCTTAGATTGCAGTATTGCTTTAACTTTCTTTGATGGTGAAGAAGCGACTTTGCCTGAATGGAGTGATGCTGACCGATTATTGGGAATTACCGACAATACGCATGGTTCACGCGCGTTTGCAGCGAGTTTGAGTAAGCAATTTGAAGGGGTAACGTATCAGAATTTGCCGATCAAGGCAGTATTGATTCTGGATATGATAGGCCATAAGAATCAACAACTTTTTATCACGAATGGCTCTAATCCGCAGTTAGCGCAAAAATTACTTGGGCAAAAAACGAATACAAAAATAAGCACGGCGAATATTGCGATTGAAGATGATCATATTCCGTTTGCGCAAATGGGATTGCCATTTCTTCATATCATTGACTGGACCAACCTTGCCGAGTGGCATACACCAAAAGATACTTTAGAAATTATCTCCAATAAGAACATTGCTGATTTTGGTGATATGTTGGTGCGTTTCTTGAAGCAAAAGCGCTAGGCAAGACGCAAAGCAAATTGCTTATTTGGGTTTGTTGAGTATCCGCGAAATTTCACCATTCTTTTTGCCGCGCATAATCGCCACGTTGAGACGTTTGATAATCGCATCGTGTTTGTGCAAGCCTGCGGCGAAATGCAATTCGTCAACCCGCAAAGGTTTTGCTAACACAGTGAACTTGCT
The DNA here is from genome assembly GCF_014652415.1 of Affinundibacterium macrobrachii. Classification (GTDB taxonomy): domain Bacteria; phylum Pseudomonadota; class Gammaproteobacteria; order Burkholderiales; family Burkholderiaceae_D; genus Undibacterium; species Undibacterium macrobrachii. The sequence goes on along the minus strand of NZ_BMYT01000003.1, from coordinate 246,750 downwards.
TTCCTCTGTATTTAATACATGCGATTTGTCGGTGTTCTGCATATGCCTCAATAGACTCTCGACTTCACGCGGATCACTCTCTCTAGCGCCAAACAGCATCACATCCATGCGTTGCATTGCCAGTTTTTTTAAACGCGCTACGTGTGAGGCGGTGTCTTCTTCGACTTTGAATAACCGATTCTTATTGCTATCAAACTCATCACCATAGCTAACACCACGAATCACACCGACAGTTTTTCCTTTTAAGTCATCAATTTTCTCGAACTGAAATTCTTGCTTACTGGAAGTAACTAGCCAGACAAAATTGGCATAGATAAAATCAGAAAACTGCATTGTCTGCAGTCGCTCACTATTTTTTGATAAACCAAACGCGATGCCATAGCCATTGTTGACGTGATTGAGCAAACGCGCCATAGGAAAATATTCCACTTGAAAATTGACATTTGCCTCGCGCTCGAAAAAAAGTATAAGTTGGCGAATATCGTCTTTAATCGGGACGATTTCCCCGCGTTCATTTCGAAGTTCGCGAATGAGTAAAGGCAGTTTCTGCGATTGTGTGGCTTGTGCTGTCCAGATCAAGCTCGGGCCAATCAGCGCAATACACAGCAATATCACTTGCTGATAAGTTCGCCATCGTTTGAAATAATTAATTTGTATGCATGCCATAGTCGAGAGACTTCTCGGTTGAGCTAACTGCGCTGTACTTATAGAAAAGTATAGTCTGAATTGGATCTTGATGAACTTGATTCGAGCTTAAATTGCGACGAGTTGCCTGAGCAATTAAATCTGAAGGTGAATTTCACTGCGAGTTTCGATGCGAGTTTCAATGCGAAAGCAGAGAAAAATAGGCAAAAAAAAGTCATCTCAAGAGGGCTCGAGATGACTGAAAAGGGAGGTTGAAACAATATGTACAAGTTGACTTGGCTAGTCCGTACAATTGCGTCAAGTGAAGTTTGCAATTCTTGCGGGTACTTTGCAATTACTTTGGGATAAACGGCAGGTTTTAGCGACTGGAGTGCAGGAAACGCGGTATTAAGTAATGCGTTTTTGTTTTAAAAGCACGATTTCTTGGGATGGAATAATTTATCGTTATTGGTAATTATTTATAGCTATCGATAATTTTCTGATAGATCCCATTAGCTCGAATCTTTTTTAAACCTTCATTAAATTGCTGACGCAATTCTGCTTGTTGAAATACCACGGCATAAGAGGTTTTTGACTTGATTAAGTCGTGGTAGGTGAGTGCTTCTGATGTATCAAATTCTTTTGCCAGCAAGTGTTGATGATGTTGAAAGATCGTTTTGTCGATAATAATTAATTGCACGCGGTCCGCCCAAAACATTTTGTTTTGACTAAGCTGATTGAAAGCTTGGTGATAATTTTTGGGAAATCTACCGTTGGCATCAGGTCGATACGTTGCTTCAAACTCGGGCCCAAGATTCTTCCAGCCATCTTGCCAAATAATGAAACTAAAGCGTGACAGATCCTGCAGACTTTTAAGTTCAATTGCCTGTTTGCTTTTGCTAATAACCACATTTTGAAATTCTAAATAAGGATCAGAGAAGTAAAGGCTAGGGTCTCTATCGTCCTGTACCGTTGCTGCCGCATCGACTTCTTTTTCTTTAACCGCTTTGATCAAACGAACCTTGGGAATCGTGCTGACTTTAATAGTGTGACCATATTGCCCCATGATCTGGCGTAGTAAATCGATTTCGATACCTTGATCAAGATTATCTCGGCGAAAGCAATAAGGCGGTCTATCAGTGGCAAAAGCGATCTTGAGCTCAGCCGCAGCAGCGCTAAGCTGCAGACATGGCAAACAAAAAAATAATAGGTACTTTAGCAATTGCTTCATACACTTTCATTTTCGCAATGCGGCATGTTGAGACCTCTGCACAATTAGTACGCGAGCAAAGTGTGCTAGTCTTGTGCAGACGCCTGTTGTGAGATAAATGTTTGGCGACTTTATTGCATATCGAATATTCTGACCAGTTTTGTAAGAATACCTGATTCAATGTCTTAATACATACAAGACTGTATTTATAAAGTGTTTAATCTTGTTAAATTGTATTGAATCAGGTTTGGCGTTTTATTGTGGTTTGTTTTTTGCTATCCACTTTTCTACTTGTGCTTCTAGAATAGGCATCGGCAAAGTCCCATCACCAATCACAATTTCATGGAACTTCTGTAGGCTAAAATTAGGGCCAAGCGCTTGTTGCGCGCGTGCGCGTAATTCTAGTATTTTGCGTGCACCGATTTTATAGCTGAGTGCTTGTCCTGGTAAAACCATATATCGCTCGATTTGATTTTTAGCTTTGGCTTCGGTGTAGCCGAGGTTTTTTTGCATATAGTCGATTGCTGCTTCACGCGTCCAGCCCTTGGCGTGTAGTCCTGTATCCACTACTAAGCGCACCGCACGCATGAGTTCGTCATTGAGATGACCAAAATACGATTCAGGATTGTCATAAAAGCCTAACTCATGACCCAGCGTTTCTGCGTACAGTGCCCAACCTTCTGTGAATGCAGCACTGTTGAGATTTTCGGTATTGAATTTTCGGAATTTTGGTAAATCGATTTCTTTCAACAAAGCCGCATGTAAATGATGACCAGGTTGGCCTTCATGTAAAAACAAAGTCACCATACCTACGCGGCTATATTTTTTCGGATCGTTGACCACAGGCCAGAAGATGCCAGGATGCGAACCATCGGCAGATGGTGGCGTATAGTGATCCGACGCAGTGGCACGGCTCAACTCCGGTTCTAACTGTAACTCCATTTTGCCTTTGGGAAGTAAGCTAAATAAGCTTGGTAACTTCTTTTGCACTTGTGCGTCGATTGCGCGATAAGCGTCCAAAATTTCAGTATCAGTTTGAAACGACTTAAACTTGTCTTGTGCACTAACCCATTGCGGCAAATCAATCGCTGCGCCGGTGTAACCTAGTTTGGGACCGAGTTCTGCCCATTGTTGTTGAATACGAGTGACTTCTTGTAAACCAAGTGCATGGATTTGATCTGGTGTTAGATCGGTGGTGGTGTTATTTTTAATCCGCATTTGGTACCAAGCCGCGCCATTTGGCAAAGCACTGTAGCCACTGGTGTCGCGTCCTGCTGCCAAATAATCGGTCTCTAAAAAATGCACTAATCTTTGTAAGGCGGGTGTCAGCTTGGTGCGTATGGTTTGGCTATACGCTTTGCTCAGTTTTTGCTTATCCGCAGCAGAAAAATGTGCCGGCATATTTTTGATGGGCGTATAAAAAATACTCGCTTCTGCATTGGCATTTGGCAGCGCCTTGAACTGTGGCAGCATCGCTAAGGTAATGGCTTTTGGTTGAACGATGCCTTTTTGTATACCTTCGCGCATATTTTTAATGGCTTGTTCTACCCAAGCAGGTAATACATTCAAACGAGCCAAATAGGCATAATACTGTGGCACTGTCTTCAAGGGCTGCGAACCATCACCACCAGCAAAATTAGCCAAAGTACTTGGCACATTGTCCATTTGATTGATGGGCAGTAAATGTTCGGGGAAGTGTTCGAGGTGCAATGCACTGTCTAATTCATAGGCAAGCAAATCAAAATTGAGCTGATCTTTTTCATTGAGTTGTGCTCTTGAAATGCGTTTGAGTTGTGCTTGCATTTTGTGCATCAGCGCAAACTGCTTTGCGCGATTTTGCGGCGCGATACTGATTGCTAATTGATTGTCGTAACGGTTGTCCCCATTAATGCTGGCATACAACAGTGGATCAAATTTTGCGCGCGATTCGTAGAACGTGTCTGCTAATTGATCCAGTTGTTTCTTCGTTTGTACATTGCTCACCGCGATGTTTGCTGATGATTGGGCTTGTGCAGCGATGCTGAGATTTGGTGTACCTGCCACGAAGACCGAGAGTAGGGCGATGCTCAAACTTGTTAGTTGCAAGTGTTTTTTGAATGCCATGACATATCCTGTAAGTGAAAGTGGCAGATGACTTTGCGCAGTAATATTTTGGAATTTCTAAATTGGCCAGAGAGATTCGTACAAAATAATTTGCATAAAATCTCAAGCTAAATAATTTGCTAGATCAATTCGAGAATACCGCAATTTTTCTATTTCGGGCGTGAAAGTAGCTCGCCAGACAACACTTGGTTTGATCTTGGTAAGAAACTGTTTTGTCCTGTAATTTTTTGTAAAAAGCGTCTTAACAAAGATGTACCCGATTTAAGCTGACGATATACCACTTAAGTTTATCGCTATCGTTTCTTTTGTTTCTTTTTTTTGGGGTGATGTATGTCGAGATTGCCATTTGTTTGCGAGTCATTTAGATCGAATCAGCTCACAGCTGTCATTGCCTTGTTGCTCTGTACTGCTTGCGGCGGTGGAAGTGCAAGCAGTAATTCAGCGGCGGTAAGCACACCCACTACATCCACGACACCGGGCAATAGTTGTTCAGTCACACAACTAGAATCGGAGATGAATAGTCAATTTGCTCAATTGGTGACAGATACGGATTTTTCATTTGGTGTCGAGCGGGATGATGGTCGTCGCTATGTATATCAACGCGGAAGTTCTCGGATGCAAACTTCTTATGAATCAGCATCGACTTCCAAATTGGTGAGTGCTGTGATTATTTTGCGTTTAGTGGAACAAGGCTATCTTAAATTGGAAGATAAGCCGCAAGACCGCATCGCCACTTGGCCAATTGCGGCAAGTTCACCATTAGCAACGATGAACTTAGCAAACTTGTTGAGTTTCACTTCTGGTTTAACCGAAGAACCTTTATGTGTGAACGCCGGATTCATCAATTTTGAATCTTGCGTCAACACCATCGCCAACGCTAACGCGAGCAATCAAATCACTCCAGGCAGTGAATTCTATTACGCCAGCACGCATTTGCAAGTGGCTGGTTTAATGGCGATCAAAGCGCGCGGTGTGCCTTCGTGGCAAGAAATTTTCAGCGAGTTTAAACAACAGACAGGATTATTCAAAAATGCGAGTTATGACTTACCCTCATTAAACAATCCACGCCTAGCGGGCGGCATGCATTGGACAGGAGAAGAATATCTAGATTTTCTCTCTGCGCTAAAAAAAGGACGCCTGCTCAACGCGACTTCAATGTCACAGCTACTGGCAGATCGCACCACGACGGCAAAGTTGGTTTACTCACCTGCTGCGGCATTGGGAGAGGTATGGCATTACGGTTTCGGCTACTGGCATGAATGTCAAAGCACAAGCTTCAATTGCGCACCAGCGACACGTATTTCCAGCCCGGGCGCATATGGTGCTTATCCATTTTGGGATAGAAGCAAATCCTATGTTGGCATACTCGCTCGTCAAGGAGAACTTGGTACCTTTACAAAAGGTGCGACATTGGAGCGAGCGATACGGCCTAAGGTAGAGGCTTGGTTGGCTTGTGCTGGGTAATGGGTATTTGCACCAAACGAGTCAACAAGTCGCCTCATTGAGCCTCATCCCTGTACCGTATAACAGCTTCGCTAATAACAAATGCACGTCAGACAAATGAGCAAACAATGTACTGATATCTTCCGTGGACAGCACGACCGGCAAGCGATGACTGCTACGAGGTTTACCAATCTCAGTGAGCCAAGGCAGATCAATTCGGAGAACATGTTTGTATAAAAATAGCAGTGCGGCGAGTGCTTGCTTATGCGTCGATGCCGAAACGGCTTTCTCATTGGCGAGATAGCTAAGAAAGGCCGCCACCTCTGACGCACCCATATCTTTTGGGTGCCTCAATCGATGAAATCGAATATAGGAACGACACCAATACACATACACTTGTTCGGTGCTGGCGCTATAGTGTTTATACCGAATTGCTTCCTTGACTCGATCCAGAAGCTTGGTAGAATGCAAAGGGATTGCAGTGTCGGTTTTCATAGAAAATTTAATACTGATTAAATATACAGTATATCTACGAAGAGCCTTACTGCAAAACGGTTTTAAGAATATTTTTAAAAAATTTATGCGAACTGCGTCGGTTTTATTCGACAAACTGTCGCGGAAAACAAGTTAGCCACTCTTTGCGCTTGAACTACATCGCAAGAAAGGAATTTATGACTTTGATTGCGGTACTTATCTTTGTTGCATTGTTAGTTGCGTATGCTGCGTTCTCGCTCCCGATACATTTTCAATTCCGATCGTATTGCGAATATGTAGCGAACGCGACAGCTCGCGTCAAGGAGCTTCACGATCAACGCAGTGTTGATGATGGTGGTAACAATGCATTTGAGCGCGAGCTGTGGTGGCGACTGTTGAAGAAGGATTACCTAGACTCTATCGACCCAATTCTTGTCGAGAAGTCAGAAGAATTGTCGCGAAAGATAAGGCTTTCGTTGATTTTCGCCATTGGCTTGGTGGCCGCTTTTCCTGCCCTCATTTTTATTGGAAGCTGGGTGAAATAATGCATGCGTTGCAATACAGGGTGCGACAGTTGCAGTATAGTTTTTCAATTTAAATGAAACACACTAGCCTAACTTGACGATCGATAGGGAATCGCAAATGATATCATCGGTTTTATTATATCCATGAAGGCGATCCCTTCATCTCTGCGTTAGGAGTCTTACGTTACGATGCTGCTCAACTTTACGCGCCGAAACAAGCTCGACTACGAGCCGTGTGAGCTTCGATACAAGTACGTTCCATCCGCCTTCCGATACGATCTTCTCAAGTTGTTCTACGAAAAACTTGAGGAGGGAGAAATCTCCGTCCTTCGTGAGTACGCGCTCTATAGAAACTTGTCCGTTTCGATAAACAAGGATCACGTAGCCTTATACGGAGAGGACGACATCCATGAGGGCTACAGCAGCGATCTTCTGATCGAGCTTCTTCGGAGTGCGCAATGGCATGAGGTGCTGAGCATCATTGAAGAGGTGGTGAACCAGCGATTTGTTTCATCGAAGCAGATTAACAAGCTCTTTGCCTACCACAACGTTGGATACGAAATTGTCAAAGACGACAGCAACGGAACTTGGAAAGTAGAGGTGAAGTACGACGCAGTAATTGCGGAAATGTCGGACACAGAAGCCGCAACAAAGAGCTATCCAGTAATCTCTGCTCTTATTGCAGGCGCCAAGGCTGCGCTCGCTGATCCGAAGCATATCGATATTGAAACGTCAGTTTCCAACTCGATGAAGGCGATTGAGGGCTATCTAAAGGAGTGGCTTAGCGAAAAGGGTATTTCGGCTGCCACGTTGGGTGATGCCATCAAAGAAATTAAGAATAAGAAGCTCGCCGACGCGAACATCATAGAGTCCCTGCACCAGTTCTACATATATCGAAATCGCACACCAAACGTTGGGCACGGAAGCGCGACTCCTTCGGACGTCACAGAAAATGAGGCACTGCTAATCAATGAAATGGCTGCGTCATTCATTAACTATTTTCACCGGAAGAAAGACTCCTAACCTTTCGTTGCAGGGGACGCTCCGCCTATCGGCGGTGCGCCCCTGAACTCCACGTTTGGTCCAAATTGGTCGCGCACCTTCCAGAAACATTCAACGCTGCTGAGCGTGTCGTGATGCTGAAGGATGGACTTGCATTGGAAGTTCGTACCGCAGCGAACTCCGCCGCAAATAGTCATGCTGCGAAGGACAAAGAAAAAGCTTTGGTGGCATGATTGATTTCGGCGCGATGACTATTCATCCGATTAAAATTCAGCTATGGTTACTGAACCCAGATTTTCCATTAGGCGCGTCTTCGACGCTATTTGAGCGCTGGCGGCGCATTTTCGGTCATTTTTTTCGCTCTTCGTTGAAAATAGCTAGCTATTTTCGCCTCATTCACGTAAAAACTGCCTCGAAAAGTGCATCCACCATCATCTCAAATCCTAATGGAAATTCTGGGTTGAATTCTGATTAACGATATTGGCGAGCAAGATGGATAAAACACTTTTTTTACCTGCGCAGACTTTGGTGCTCTTTCTATTGTCAATGTCTTTGCTGCCTTGGCTGCTTAAACGAGGCTATTGGGCTTTGTCAGTGATCCTACCCTTATCTGTCTTTTTGATTTTTGCACTACTCAATCCCAATAATTTCGATTTTATTCAACGGCTTTGGCGTGGATTGGGAATCGGGATCGTTAGTGTGGCATCGGGTTTTGCGTTCTTCTATCTATCGAAACGTACAACGAAAAATTCGAAGTCGTAAAGATGAGCGTTAAGTAAAGCCTCTTTGAAGTTCGTGCGCTGCGCGTGCTATTTCCACTTACGTAGGATAGCGTTCACTTTGTCTATCTAAAAAACGACCAGCCCGGTTCGCAGTTGGCTTCGCATTTGCCAATGCAATTTCACCATTGACGATTACCCAATGTATGCCCGTTGCTGCTTGTTTTGGCGATGCAAATGTCGCTTGATCTGAGATGTTTGCTGGATCAAAAACGACTAAATCCGCCCAGCAATTAAGGGCAATACGCCCGCGTTGCTTTAGCCCAAAATAATCGGCGGATAGCGTCGTCATGCGACGTACTGCTTCAGTCAAAGTGAATAATTTTTTGTCGCGGCTGTAGTGTCCTAATACGCGGGGAAATGCGCCCCATAAGCGTGGGTGTGGATGGCTGTCGTGTGGTAATCCATCTGAACCTATCATGGTGTGTGGATAGCTCAAGACCCTTTCCACATCGTCTTCACGCATTTGAAAATACACAGCCCCAGCTGGATGCAAGCGTCGCGCTGCTGTTTTTTGATCGACTTGCCATTCTGCTGCGATGTCGGCCAGGTCGCGTCCTTGCATTTCTGGATGTGGTTGCGAGAAGCTAATCATGATGCGGATGACGCCATCGACATAATCGGGATCGAGGACGGTGGAGCCTGCGGTGTAAGGGTAGGCGTCGAGTCCGACAGCCTGCGTTTTGCGGCGCTCGGTCACGTAAGCTAAGGTTTCTGCGGTGCGCCCCCAGTTGGCGGGGCCTGCGCATTTGTGATGTGAGAGGATGACAGGTAATTGCGCTTCTTTGCCCGCGTCACATGCTTCGGCTAAGGCATCGAGTACGCCATTGTATTCATCGCGAATATGCGAGGTATAAACGCCACCAGCAGCGGCACTAATTTTGGCTAAAGCGATGACTTCGGCATTGTCGGCGGCTTTGCTGGGTTGATAAAAGAGACCAGAACTAAAGCCCAATGCACCTGCATGCATGCCTTCGGCTAACAAGTCTTGCATGACTTTGATTTCATCTTCTGTCGCGCAGCGCTGTAAATCAGCAACGGCATTCACACGCAAAGTTGAGTGGCCAATCAGCATGCCAATATTCACTGCGGGCTGTGCTTGTTTCACCGCTTTGGCGTAGTCTTGAACGCTGGCGTAGCGGTAGTCTTTTTGTGTGCCGATTAAGCTCAGCGGTGCTGGTGGTATTTTGTCGGCGAGCCACGGCGATAGGCTGATGCCGCAATTGCCCGTAATGACGGTCGTTACGCCTTGTGTGAGTTTGGGTAACATCGCTGGCGCATCGATGACTTCTCTATCATCGTGGGTGTGCACATCAATAAAGCCTGGGGCAACCACTAAGCCAGTGGCGTCTAGAATTTCATATCCTTGCAAACTGAGTGCGGGTGCAATCGCGACGATCTTTTGATCGGCAATGCCGATGTCAGCACGGTAAGGCGCAGTGCCACTGCCATCAATGACGTCTGCATTGCGGATGATGATGTCGTAGGTGACTGTTTGCATGACTTTGTCGTTCGGGCTTGACCCGCTCCCCATATCAGAAGAAAGTATTGATCGCCGATTGCACTTGATACTCATCGTCGACGACTAAAATTAAGGGCCATTTATCAAAAGTTGTACACGGATGGGAAATGCCACAGGCGACTAGATCACCGACTTGCAGTGTTTCGCAGATAGCGCTGTCTTTCGGTAAGCGCAAATAGGCGTGTTGGTCATTCATTTTTTCTATCTTGCAGCCAGCCGGTAAATCGATCGAAGCCGATGTCTTGCCTGGTCGGTGCGTTTGCACTGGAAATGGTAAATCGATGTCATAAGAGGCATCGCGCTTGCCCATCGTCAAAATCGCCAGATCAGGTTCTGGTCGAGATTGCACCATGCTCCAGACCTCTAAGGCTGGGCGCAAATTATCTTCGTCAACAGTGCTTTCTCGTGCTTGCATCTCATGCAGTAAGTGATGGTAGAAACCATGATCATGGGTAATGTAGCAGCCACTTCTTAAGATCGCTGTCACAGGGCGTGAAAGTTGCAGCTTGGTTTCAAAGCCGCGCCCGACCAAATCAAAATATGCCGAGCCACCAGCGGATAGCAAAATGTGCTCACCGCCAAATAAGCCTTCGGCATCGGCTTGCTGTGTGAGTGCGACCAAATCATTGATAAATGCGCGGACAGCGAGCAAGTCTTGATCACGATGTTTGCCTACTAGTAGGCCTTCATAGCCTTCAATTCCGGCTAATTGCAAGTAAGGACTTTGATGAATCGCACGTGCCACAGCCAAAGCATCAGCTTGACTGCGGCAACCTGTGCGTCCACCGGCAAAACCAAGTTCAACCAACAGCGGCAAGCGACGCGTGATTCCGGATTGTTGTACTTGTGTGGCGATGCGTTCGACGCCATCAAGTGAGTCGGTTAGCGCAAAGAATTCAAAGCTTGGATCTGCTTGCATCAATGCCAGTACGGCTTGCGTGTCGCTGCGACTAATTAATTGGTTCGCCAATAAGACACGCTTCACCCCAAAGCGATGCGCGATCAAGGTTTGATTCACAGTTGCTAGCGTAATTCCCCACGCGCCATTTTGTAATTGCATATCAAATAGCTGTGGTGACATGGTGGTTTTTCCATGCGGTGCTAATACGACTTGCATACGCGTGCAGAATTGTTTCATCCACGCCAGATTATGTTGTAAGGCCGTTTGCTTTAGTACCGCAACTGGAAAACTAGTATCTGCGTTTAAGACATTCCAATTTTGTTTTGGAATATCTTGTTGTTGCAATGCGCTCTTTAGTGCTAATCCTTTGGTCCCGGGCAGTAGGACTTGTTGTTGTAATGAGTCGAGATTCAGCGTGTGTGCAGTTGACATGGTGATTCAAGTAAAAAGTTATTTCCAGCTAGTGATCTTGTGCCCTTTGATCGCATAAAACAAGATCATGGCGTAGCAAGGTAACATCATCCAATAAGCACTTTGTGCACCGCTGCTGTCGGAGAAGTGACCATATACCATAGGCAGAATAGCGCCACCCGCAATGCCCATGATCAGCAGGGCGGAACCCGCCGCAGTGTACTTGCCTAAACCTTCAAGCGCTAATGGCCAAACTGCAGGCCAGACTAGTGCATTAGAAAACCCCAAAAGAGCCAGAAACATCACTGAATTGGGTACCACTGGAACTCCTGCCCAACCCACTAAAGCTTGAGCGATGCTATTGTCAGTCGATGAGCTTAAAGCGACGCCCGCGGTAAAAAGAATACCGCTCAATGCAGATAAAATCAGTGCGCTTTTTTGTGATAACAATTTAGGAATCGCGACCGCGCCAAGTAAATAGCCGATCACCATAAAACCCATGGTGTAAGAGGTCAATTTTAGAAAATGTTCAACCCCTAGATGTTGGCCATACAAACCTATCGTGTCACCCGCGATTACTTCAACACCAACATACGCAAATAAAGTCACTGCACCTAATACCAGCTGCGGAAATTGCAGCACGCCAAAGCGGGTGGTGCTACTACTTTCTTCATCTTGTAAGTCGAGATCAGGTAAAGAAGAAAAATGAATGATCGCCATGAAAATAAGCAAGCCAATTGCCATCACGATATATGGCATAACCAAACGCGCGGCGAGATCATCGCGCAATGCTTCACGTGCAGCATGATCCATCGCCGCTAACGCCGCGGTTGAAGTTGTGCTTTGGTCGATTCCAGACAAAATCAGTGCAGTGAACACCATCGGTACAACTATGCCAGCACCTTTGTTAAACAAACCCATGATACTGATACGCATCGCCGCACTCTCACGTGAACCTATGCAAACGATGTAAGGGTTGATCGCGGTTTGCATCAAGGTCATGCCAGTAGCAAGCGTGAATAAGGCAAGCAGGAATAAGCCGTAATAGCTGGTTTTAGCAGCTGGAATGAACATCAACGCACCGATAGCCATCACACCAAGGCTAGCGGTCATGCCATTCTTGTAGCCGATACGACTGAGTACCGCTGCTGAAGGTAGCGCCATCACAGTATAGGCAATATAAAACGCGAAGGTGACCCATAGCGCTTGGAAGTCATTGAGGTCGCAAACGATTTTTAGAAAGGGAATGAGTGAGCCATTGAGCCAAGTTACAAAGCCGAGAATGAAAAACAATAGGGCGATGAAGAACATGGCGACTATGACTTGTTTTTTGGATTGAGTTGGTTCGTTGTTGGTCATGGTTTTCCCGTTTTTTTGTTGATGGTTCTCGGTGAGTTGAGAGTGTCTCTTTTGGTTTGTTTGTTTCTATAAATCTTGTTCCGTTTTTTTACTGGTGATAGTGCAATTGACCGTTTTTGGTTGAAATTGTTTTTGTAAGTTGCGTTAGGTCGATTGCAGAATCTTTATTTTTCTTGACATATTTTTTTTGTTGCTCATTGTTTGCTGGTCGGGGGTAGCCCGACAGCTACTTACTTTTCTTTGCTTCGCCAAAGAAAAAGTAAGCAAAAGAAAGGCGACCGTAGACTCGCCCTTCGGGTGCTTACGCTGCGCTTCAGCATAATTTGTGCATCACAAAAAATGGGAAAGTGTTGAAACTCGCTACGCTCAAACAACAACACTTTCTTATCCATTTTCTGTGAAGCACAAATTACATCGTCTCAAACGGGGGTAGGTCAAAAACAAAGTCAAAAACAAAGTCAAAAACAAAGTCAAAAACAAAGTCAAAAACAAAGTCAAAAACAAAGTCAAAAACAACAACCATCAACGGCTAATGGAAAAATGAGATACCGTCGATGCTTCAATTTCCTTCAGCTACGCCTCGCTACATGTATCGTCATTCCCGCGAAGGTGGGAATCCAGTGGCGTAAAAACTTTACGTCACTGGATCCCTGCCTACGCAGAGATGAAGCCTCAATTCTTAATTTTTCTACCTCAATTGAACGGCATCGCGGTTGATACTGTTTGTTTTGTTGTTGTTTTTGACTTTGCCTTTATCCACTTCTGACACTGCCAATTGTGCAGGGCAGAAAATGGATAAAGAAAGCTTCGTTGTTTGAGCCGCAGGCGAGTTTCGAAGCTTTCCCATTTTTTGTCTTGCACAATTGGGAACCCGAAGGGCAGTGGCAGTGTGGTCGCCTTCTTTTGCTTACTTTTCTTGGCGAAGCAAGAAAAGTGAGTGGCTGTCGGGCCACCCCCGACCAACAGACCGCTCAGCAACACAAAACCCAAAAAACAAAACCCAAAAAACAAAACCAAAACCCAAACCCAGCAATCAAACAAAAAACCAACCCCCCCCCTAAATCTCCTCCTGCGTCAACTCTTGAGCAAACACCTGATTCCCCGCCATCAATCCACCATCCACCGGCAACACCACTCCCGTAATCACTCTTGCCGCATCAGACGCTAAAAACATCACAGCATCCGCAATATCTTCAGGCGTCGCAAAATCACGTAGGGGATACCACTTTTTCAAATCCTCAAACACCTGCGGATTTTTATCGACGCGGGCTTGCCACGCTTGGGTCTTCACCGTACCAGGGCAAACCATATTCGCCCGTATCCCAAAGCGTCCAAATTCCATCGCCAGCGCCTTGGTATAACTAATCAAACCAGCTTTCGCCACGCTATACGCCGGATGTCCAAACGAGCTCATGCCATTCACGCTACCGATAATTACGATATTCCCTTTACCTGCTGCTTGCATTGCTGGGCGAACTGCTTCGACGGTGTGGAAGGTACCGTTCAGGTTCAAATCCATGTCTTGCTTCCAGCTGTCTTCTGTAGTGCTTTGCAAAGTTAATGCTTGCGCGGCGCCTGCGTTGGCGACTAAGACATGTACTTCACCGCGTTTTGCTACCGCAAGATGTAAAGCTTGTTTTAGTTGTTCGGCATTTGTGATATCAGCTAATACCGCGGTGCATTTTTCTGTACCAAGTTGTTCAACTAAAGCGTTTAATTGTGCCGCTTCGCGATCTTGTGCATACACATAATCACCCGCGTTCACAAAAGCTTGGCAGAGTGCGCGGCCTATGCCGCCACAGGCGCCCGTGATGAGAATATTTCTGGCCATTTAATTTTGTTCCTTGAGCGTGTTCGCTAAATGATCAAGCTGGTACTGCGGTAGTAAGCCGTAGTTGTAGAACGCAAAGTCTCGAATGCCTAAAGCTTGTATGCCTTTGATTGCGGGTGCTAAGTCTGCACCTTGATTGAGATCGGGTAAGCCAGGGCGCAAGATTGCGCGTATTTTTTCTGGGTTACCAATTTGACGTAGGCTTTCCCAAGCGTCGGCGATGGCACGATTGGCGCTTGGTTCATAAAATGGGATTTCGAGATAGTCAGCGACTTCAGATAGCGCTTTTAGATCACTACCTTCGGTCCAGCAAGCGGCGGTCGGTCGTTGTACTGTGGGTATCACGGCTAACTCGCATTCACTTGGAATTGCTGCACGAATCGCACTGACTAACTGCGTCACGCGATCTTGTCGCATGCTGATGAACGCTAATAATTCAGGATCGCTTAATAGATCGGATTGGGTCCAACTAGCTGCTTGATCTGTCTGAGCATCGGCAGGTAGTGCCAGATAACTGTGAATGTTGGCTTGCACTCGCGTTTGTAGCGCATCGATTGCGATGCCTTTTTCTTTTGCTGCGCTGGTACATGCATCGCAAAAACACATTCCTAGCATGTTATCTAACCAAGGATTGCTCGCCACTTGTGCAAACTCGTGGTGGTAGCCATGTGCATATGGTTGCCAGCCAGGGGTTTCTAACACGATGCTGCTTAAGGCATGTTGATGACTTAAATCTTTGCACAGATTCACCGCATAATCGAACACCGCTGTATGCATTGGGCACAAACTATAAACGTAGGGATCACCGTAGGCATTTTTTACGGTGTGTTGCGGGAATGCGGTGCCCAAACGGGTATTGTGTAACAGCACGGTCCAAGCATGGACTTTTAATCTGCCGTCTTGCAATAAAGCTGGTAGTACAGCACGCATTGCCTGATCACTATGCGCTTGCGGTTTGATTTCGCCATACGCTTGAAGATTTGGATCAAAATAACCCACGCCATC
This sequence comes from Affinundibacterium macrobrachii, assembly GCF_014652415.1. GTDB lineage: Bacteria > Pseudomonadota > Gammaproteobacteria > Burkholderiales > Burkholderiaceae_D > Undibacterium > Undibacterium macrobrachii. Next base: position 231,562 of record NZ_BMYT01000003.1, on the reverse strand, counting down.
TTCTGGAAAAATTACGCGTGGTGGATGCTTGGCATGCGGACGTATAAATTTACCGGCATGGTAAGCGGTCGCTATCGTCACATCAGTGATGCCCATACCGAGCATTTCATCAACAAACTGAGAAACGCCAATATCAGCAATATCCCAAGCGTAGGTATAGAGAGAGCGGTAGGCCATCTTGTCGGCATCCTTGAATTGGTGGTAGAACTGTGATGAATTTGAGTATCGGTAGCGAGGCTGAAAGTGCTTTAATACGCCTTAAAGTGGCTTAAAGCGGTTTATAAGCGGTGACTTCAATCTCGACTTTGCAATCAACCATCATGGCCGATTGCACACATGAACGTGCTGGCGGATGCTCGCCAAAATACTCGGTATAGATGCGATTAAAAGTCCAGAAGTCACGTGTATCGTCAAGCCATACGCTGACTTTGACCACATCACTTAGTTCGCAACCTGCTAGAGCCAATACTTTTTTAACGTTTTCCATGGTGCGGCGGGTTTGTGATTCGATACCGCCGGTTTCGATTTCACCATTCTCTTTCATCGCCACTTGTCCGGAACAAAACACAAAATCGCCAGCACGAACTGCGGGTGAAAAAGGTAGGCGTTGTCCACCTGCACCGGATGGGATATTGCCAAAGCGAGTGATTTCTTTTGTCATGTTGTACTCATCAAAAAATAGTCATTACTGTGATTGCGCGGCGGGGCACAGCATACTTGTCTCGCGCGCTCTCGTCATTGATCGTCGTATGGGTAAATTCCCTAATTTACTTCGTTTGTTTGTCTAAGCTTTTCACATCACTTAATTAAACCACGTGCGGAGGCAACTAAAATTGCGCCCTGTCCTGCTAAATGGGCTTGGGTTTCATCCGACACGACGGTGATTTTTCCAGAGAAATAATCATCGTTATTAATCAGAATCGCCAAGGCTTCTTTCATGATGGGTTTGCCGCACACGATCACTGGTGTGCCGGGCATCATCTTGATTGCCGTGCTATTTTTGAGCGTCAATAAGTCAGCACCAAGGATTGCGCCCAATAAGAAATTAGCGCGGTCATTGCGTTCATAAATCGTGAATTGATCTAGTGTGCGCACGTTAAAGCAGGTGCGTCCCAAACCGATAGTCTGCGCTGATTGCGCACCCGCCAATAGCATCTCTTGATTGATGGAGGTCGCAAATTGAGAGTCAAGAGATTGCGCCAAAATAGTATTGTGTGTGATCACATACATTAGTTCACCAGCGAGTGTGGTGACGCAACCAGTGATACGATTTTTATCGTCGATGCAAACAAACTTCGAGTGTGAACCAGGCATCACCATCATGGCGGGGCCTGTTATGCCGAGTTGATCAATCACGCTCATGACTTCAACTTCTTCACCGCGCATCATGTCCATTGCTTCGCAATTATGTAAGCCGATGTTTTCCACTACATTACGCACGCCCGGTACAAACCAGATCGGTTTTGAAAATACTTCAGGAATCGTCACCGATACCATACCTCGTGCTAGTTGCTGTAAACCAGCAGGCGCTAACACATGCGGCAATTCAAACAATCCGACATTGGAACTAATCATGCCAGAGCCGATCACAAGATCGATTTGTTCTGCATCGACCTGTGCGCTGGCGAGGGCTTTATTGATGGTGTTGCGCACCCCATTTTGTAATTTTTCTCGATTGCCAGTGATCGCGGTATCGCGTACGCCAACCTCGCAAGCCTCATGAGCCAGCACTTGATGGTCTTGCCATAAGGTGACGCGGGTATTGGTGGTGCCGGTGTCGATGGTAATGATATGAGTCATGTCGAATAAGACCTAAATGAAATTAGTGTGTTGCAGTACGACAGTTTCAACTTTGTGACGCCGAAATCGATGGTATCCCACTAGAAACCGATGTGTCGTAGTGCAACTTAATTAGATGTCTAGCAGCTTAACGGTGCAAAGGCGAGGGAGCAAGCGAGGAATATTTGAGATGTCATTAAGAAATATTTAATGAGTAAATTTTAATTTACTGATTGATTTGGTAATTCTCTAAGTTTGCACAGCCATACCAAGTTTTTTTGTCACTACTTGGATTTTATAAAAGAGCATAAAGACTCTTAATATAATCAAATCGTTGTAGACTATAAACAGAAGGCAGATGGTCTAATTACGCTTTTTGATGTCTACTATGCAAGTCAGAGTGAAGTGAAAGTAGTTGGTTTTGGCACATAAATTGGACTTCTTGATCTCCCTCTTTTTCAAAATTAGTTAATGAATACTCACAATCTATCTTTTGGTTACTATCCACAGACGCTCGATGTTTCTGCTGGTGCAGTCTCAATTTCGACGATTCCAAATTTAACCGACATAGTTTTTGCCATTGAGAAGGACAGCGAACATGTCGCGGGCGATTGGATTTATGCTCCCCCGCAAGAGGTACTTCAATTTGGTGGCAACATAGTCAAGATGCCGTATCCGACTCGTATCTTTGGTCTTCCAAAAACGCATATATTGTCACATTCATCACCCGATAATGACGATCATCTACGTTTCCATCTTTGGGTTTTGTCCTTTTTTGTTGGCATGCGTCTTACTTCGACTGAAGCGGGTTTTATTGATTCCACTCCAATTAAACCAAATAAGCTTTTTGATTTTGTTTTGACTGGACAAGGGATTGTGGATGTATTAGTACTAGCTGAAGCGTTTTGGGCCAAGCACCGAACTAAATCTGAGAGGGCTAAGCTGATTGCAGGCATTATTCATGCATTGTTTCTTAGTCAAAATCCGCATCACCTTCAGTTCGAACGATTTTTACTACTTTACTCAGCATTCGACGCTTGTTTCGCCCTAGCCAAGTCTATTCAAAAGCCGCCAGAATACCTCAAACATGGACAGCGTATTTCCTGGATGTGTAAGCTTTTTGGTATGCAAATTCCCGCTTGGGCTGACGATAGTGGCGTACTAAGCACAGAGATCGCATCTCTTCGAAACGAAAGTGTCCATGAGGCGCTTTTTATGGGGGAGCCGCTCGGTTTTGTTTTGCATGGAGTAGGAACGGGGGTAAATTTGACTTTGGAAATGGAGGCTTTGGCTTGTCGCTTACTTATTGCATTACTAGGTAGTGATAAAATGGATTATGTCGCCTCTCCTGTTACCACTCGTCAGCAATACGCCATAAGACTTATGTAGTGGCAAGTATTCAATCCTTTACTTTACTCCTTCCAGCAGGTCATATGTTTATGCTCATATTGGCATTCTGTTCGCAGTCATTCTTTTATCGAATGATATTAAAATGACTACCAAATTATTAGGTAGTTTTGCAAAATCTTAATTCATATTATTTAGTAATTGATATATTGATACTGTTGAGGTGTTCTAGATTTCAGTGGGACAACAACTAAATTTCAAGCTTTCATCAAATTTTATTAAATGAAGTTCTGATATGGTATCGGTTTTCAACGAGGGTAATATGTCTAAACGTCTTCCACCACTAAACGCATTGAAGGTTTTTGAAGTCGCTGCACGGCGACTAAACTTCACGCGTGCGGCGGAAGAATTGCATGTGACCAATGCTGCGGTGAGCCATCAAATCAAGTTATTAGAGGATTTTTTGGGCTTAGATTTATTTCAGCGTAGTAATAATGTGTTGAAACTAACCGAGGCGGGTGAGCGCTATTTGCCGCGTATTCGTGAGGGTTTTAAGATTTTTCAACAAGCGACGGATACGCTGCTCAATGACAATAATGTCTTGTTGCGAGTAGGCGTACCACCTTCATTTGGTTCTAAATGGTTGGTTCCACGCTTATATCGGTTTTTGAATCGTCATCCGCATATTCGTGTTGAAATCGTCTCCGAAGTCGATCGTAGCTATCGTGATTGCGATATCTCTATTGATTTTCGTCGTACACAATTTGCTGATTTTCGCATCGAACCATTTATCGCAACCGAAGTATTTCCAGTGTGTAGTCCTGCCATTGCAAAAAACATTGCGCAGCCTACAGATTTAAGCAAACAAACCTTGCTGCACGAAGTCAGTGCAATGAACGATCCCGATTATCCTAGTTGGCAATCTTGGTTTTCAACCTTGGGTGTGAATGATAAAGATGTACGTAAGGGCCCCTTATTCACACTCGCTTTAATGGCGTTGCAAGCGGCAATCGATGGTCAGGGCGTGGCCTTGGGGCAGGCATTATTGGTTGAGTATGATATTGCCGCAGGGCGTTTGGTGCGGCCGTTTCATGTGGAGACACCGTTGCGCTTGGATTATTACCTGATCTATGCGGCAGACATGAAAGAGAATGCCGCATTTGTGGCTTTTCACCAATGGCTGATCAGCGAAGCGCAATCGCGTTGATTTGGGCGCTATTTAGGTCTCTTTCAGAATCGAGTTAATTTTTCTTTTCTAAGCAATCCTGCATTTTTGCTCTCATCATACTTTGATCACGTTTCTTGTTTTTCTATGGGTTTATTCGCACCGCATATTTTAGTTTTGAACACAGCATCGTTGTCGAACGCGATGTCAGTGAATTTGATGACTGAGAAAAATGAATGGCTCAGCGCGATGAAAAAACAAATACTAGCATTATGTTTTCCAGACGAATTTTCGAAGGAAGAATTTGCTGATACCCCAAGCACTTGCGCGGTGATTTGTCTTGAAAATATACCTTCAGCACAGTCTTGCTTAGCTTATAAAGAACTTATTTTCTTCGGCAAATCTGCTGTATGCATTGAGCATGCTTTGCGTTGTTCTGGCCATGCGGAAAGCATGATGGTGATTGGAACTCGCTCGTTTGAGCATGTCGCGTTGCAATTAGATATTTATCTGCACCGATTTTTAAAATCACTTGCGAATCAAGTTGATCAAACATAAGTGTTAGAAATCTGCTGTAGAAATGAGTTCTAGGAAGACTAACTCGAGTTAAGCCAATACGAGGCGCAAGAAGCCAAGAAAAAACAACGCGCAATCCATGTTCATCTCATCAAAGATTGCGCGATGATTTCAAATCATTAGTTTGTCACAGCAGTGTTGTACCAATAGCGATCAGAGGCAGACGCCGTGCTTGCATAGGTTCTCACATAAGCGCCATTGCCTGGCCACGGATCATTAATGTACAAAGTTGCGCCATTGTTGGTGTAACCTTTGACCACCACAAAATGGCCGCCACCACCAGTCCACTGCCATAGCAAAACATAAGGCCGATTGGCATTGATTTTTGCAGTTGAATTAGCTTGTGACAAGCGACCAACTACCGAGGAGCTCACACCCCAACCGTTCAAAATATAAGTGATGGTATTGGTTGGCTTGGGTTGATTGGCAGGGCTGTTCCAATTAAACGTTGTATTGCCACAAGCGTAGTTGATACCGATTGCGTAATTGACTTCTGCACATTGGCTCGGTGTTTTGCCGAAGAAATTGAGTACCATTTGACTAGCGCCAGCCCAGCACCATTGGCTATGTTCTTGCACGCGCAAAGGGACGTTGAGATTTTTGGTTTGTGCAGAAGCATAACTACTGACTGCTAACGCAGCTACTATAGAAAGAAGTTGTAATCGACGAATTATTTTTTTCATGGTCTTGTCTCCGAGACGGAATGAGTTTGATCATCACACAGCATAGCGATGGTGAATCAAACGGTTTTTAAGTTGAAAATAGATTGCAAATGAGGCTGAATTGCTGACGCCAGTGTTTATTTGCCAAAGCGCTCTAAATGATTGCGTACCGCATTTTGCAAAGCCGGCAGCACATCTTGACTCGCTGCCAGTGGCGTTTCTGTATTGACAGCTTGGGTGCTGCGCAGAGATTGGCGTGCTGCGAGCAGCGGAGCATAGCGGGCGCGGCCTTCCATGTCTTTCACTTCCATGAAGTCGGCAGTCGCTTGATAAATGCGAATAAAGCGGAATGCGTTTTTGCCCGCGAAGTTCTGTGTTGAAACATGCAAGTCTTGCGCCAATTTTGCAGCACCAGCGCCATTCACTTGCCATTTGCCATTGATCTTTTCCAACTCAAGTAATGCAACCGGATTGTTTTCGACCAGCACCACAAAATTCCATACACCAGTGCCCATCAACATTTGATCAAATGGTCTTCCACCAGCCAATAGGGTTTGTGGATGAGCTGAATAAACCTCAAAGCCTAGCCCTAAGGTCGCATTTTTTAATTCAGAAATATCGCTGACATCGAATGGGAAGCCTTCCGGCAATTCGCCATTTTTAATGTCTTTGCTAATTTCAGAAATCAAATTACGTAAACCAATATTGGCCGCATTACGCAAGCCAGCAGGTTCTCTGGCGGCGGATGCTTTTGCAACCGCTTGTGCATCAAAACTAAGGCGTGCGCTACCTGCACCTTGTGCAAGCACTGGAATAGACGTCAACATCGCAATGCTGATCGCTAAAGATTTCAAGGGAAATTTCATCGCTGTTTTCCTAGTGTAAGTAGTTGTGTGAGTAAAACACTTAAGCAAATTGACTAAGCGTTTCTTATCGGTATGCGGCTTAAACCATGCACCGCATTGGCATTACACGAGATTTGGGATGATGAAAAAGCTGACTTAAACGAAAAGGAATAATGCAGATTTATATGAAGTGGCTCCACACCAGCCATGCAGCACAGTGCATATCTGGTGGATTGGAAAAAAATGAAAAACGAGGCGTATAGAATTCGATTGATACCAAATTTAAAATGTCATTCTGAATCAAGATAGAAAACACAATTAACTGATTCGATGTTTTTGCTACGCCACAAATTGTGAGTAAACAAAATCAGTATTCACTAAAGAGCAGGTAGTCGCAGAAAATGATGGCAACTTCTATACTTTTATGTGGGGTTTTTAAGTTCGACAAAAAATTGATCTTGATCGAGTTTAGTAAAAGTTAGTTCGCCACTCGCATCGATACAAACTCACTACCATTATCGTTAATTATTTTTAGGCTGACCTGATCATTTGTGTCATAAATAAATTCGATACGAAAGTAGTCGAATTCGTCCACACGAAAAAGATTTTCAGACATGGGAATTAGCTTGCAATTCGTACCTTTCCAACGCAAGTAAAGCTGTCCATCTTCGAAAATGATGGATTTTCCTTCGTAGTTTCCAACAAATTTCTTTAAGTGCTCTTCTGTAATTTGTATAGGTTTTAGATTTGATTTTGCAGTCGCGAGATGCCATTTGTAGCTTGATGCATTTGCTGAGTCAGCCAACATGAGTTTCTCTAAAGCGAGCGCGTGGGCTATTGGTAAAGCTAGCGTGGCTGACACCTTTAAGTCTGGAGCTACACCAATACCTTCCCAGTTAGTTTGGGTTCTAGGATCGACTGGTCTTGCGTTTGGAATATGCGCGTAGAATCTTTTATCAATTATTTTTCCCGTCCACATATTTGCGCCACCGCCTGTGGTTTCTCCTACCACGGTAGCTCTTTTTGTACTTTGCATTGAGTATGAAAAGCCTTCAGATGCGGAGAATGAAAATTGACTAGTTAGAATGTAAACAGGTAGCTCTGGTCTCCGTCGTCCTTCAACATAAGGGAAGGTAAGGTATTGTTTATGATCAGTCTTGTTACCTTGCCGTGTATGAAAATCAAATAAGAGTGTAGTTTCATCGTTGAAAAAGAAACTAGTTAGATATTGAGCTAAGTCTGATGCTCCGCCTCGGTTATATCGTAGATCAATAATGATTGCTGATGTCCCTTCAAAGAAGCGCATTGTGCTATTCACGGTTTGAGCAGCATTTTTAAGGTCATAAAATCCAGTCAAATTTAGGTACCCGATGTTGCCATCTAAAATTCGAAGTTCTTTGAAACCAAAATTATCTCGTCGTGCTTTTTCTAGTTCTTTTTGCTCAAGATATTTTTCGTCCTCTTTACTCAACTTTGCTCGCAATTCATCTTCTGTGCGTTCAGGATCAAAAAACAAGTTGAAATGCTTGTCTTTAATCACAGACATGATGTCGTTTGTTAAAACTTCCGCATATTTGTTTGGATCTGAAATTTTTTCATACGATCCACTTTTTTGCCTTGCCTCAAGGAAGTTGATCGCTTTATGAGCCTTATCTGGGAAAATATAGTTTTCTAATAAGTTTGTTTTTAGCGATTGCAGCACCGCATATTTTTCGTTAGCCGTGAGATCTGGGGATTTTTTTTGTGCATGTGATTCCAAGTTGTTAAATACAGAAAGTAACAACAATATACGAATAAGAATCTTCATTTTATCGTCCGATTTTTTTCTGATGCGCCTCTTTTAGCCGAGCGGCAAACGGCTTTTCCTCGAGTCGGGATGTAGCTGCTTTTACTATTTCAGTTAGAGAATAGGGGAGTTCGGATTCAAGTTCTTTTGTTGCCTCGGTTGTTGCCTCCCAATGAGCGGTAAGTAGTGGCAACATAGCTCTGCCATGATCTGTGAATCTCACAAATTTATGACGTCCATCTTTACTTTCAGTGTTTATTTTCACAATGTCATCTTTCACCATCAGTGCAATGGTTTGTGTTGCCGCTGGCTGTGTAATCCCCGCTAACTTCGCAATCTGATTGATTGTGAGTGGTTCAGATTCGGTCAAGGCTCTTACGATGGGTGTATATCGTGGCCGATACCTCAAACCTGCTTCGCTATACGTTGAGGCGACTGCTGAGTCTAGTAAGTCAATTAAATGACGTAATCGTGTTCCAAGTTTTTCCATAAAGGAAAGTATATGCGCACTTATATAAGTGCGCAAGTAAAATTTAATTTACTCTAAATCGAGACGGTTTTTCCTGTGGGAGGCTTGAAATAGTTAATGGTGTAGTTGTAGGGGATTGGTGCTGGAGGTGGGGAACTGGATATTATTTGATAATCAAAATTAGAATTGCATCATATTCACCTCGGCGCGAGGCATGGCTGATTGCGCCGAGGGGTTGAATAGCATTGATATGCGTTTCGATTTTTGACCATTGATTCGCGATTTGCGATTCGCTATATGTACTGCGGACCCGTCAGTAAAAATCCGCCGCCCTGATAAATGGTGGTGATGTCGTCTTTCTCAGGATAGTCGCCACTATCGGGGAATTTATGTGCGAATTGTGTTGAGCTGTCTTTTGCTTGGTAGCCAAGATGGCTTGCATAGCGGTTGTCCCACCAGCTTGCTGGGTTGTCTGACATGCCAAATGCAATCGTATGACCAACACGTGGCGTGAATAGGCAGCAGCGCAGCATTTCTACTAAATCGTCATAGCTAAAGTAAGTGACTAGCATCCGCTTATTGATCGGTTCTGGGAAGGATGAACCTATGCGTAGACAGACTGTCTCGATACCGAATCTATCGTAGTAATAACGCGATAAATCTTCGCCAAAGCATTTGCTAATACCGTACATGCCATCTGGGCGGCGTGGGCTATTGGCGTCGATGTAATCGGTGGTTTTGTAGAATCCAACCGCATGGTTCGAACTTGCAAATACCACACGCTTGACACCCGCTTGATGAACAGCTTCATAGATGTTGTACGTACCTTGAATATTGGCACGCATGATGGCTTCAAAATTATTCTCAGTCGAGATGCCACCAAAGTGCAAAACAACATCGACATCTTTCATCAAAGCGTGCACCGCTGCTTTATCAGCGAGATCACATTGCACCACTTCTTCACCGGCTTGTGCGGCGCCCATATCGCTGATATCGCTCAAGCGTACGATCTCTGCCCAAGGCTTGATGCGCTCACGCAAAATGCGTCCGAGACCACCTGCTGCACCGGTTAATAAAATACGTTTAAATGGTTTTTGATTTGTCGTCATGGTCGTTCTCAACTATTTTGTATTATTAAATTCCTTCTCCTGCATTTGGGAGAAGGGATTTATCACGGTTAAATCTTTTTGTATTATCAGTGTCGTCATCAAGTAATCGGCGCTGGATTAAACAACACCAGCGCATTATGCAGTTTCCAATATTCTGCCCAAGTCTTTTTACCGCTGGCGACTTCTAACATGAAGTGAAATAATTCCCAGCCCAATTCTTCAATCGTTGCTTCACCGCTGGCGATACGACCAGCGTTAATGTCCATTAGATCATGCCAACGTCGTGCTAAATCATTACGGGTAGCGACTTTAATTACCGGTACCGCAGCTAAGCCATAAGGTGTTCCACGGCCCGTAGTGAAAATATGCAAATTCATGCCGGCGGCAGTTTGCAGTGTGCCGCAGATGAAATCGCTGGCTGGCGTAGCTGCATAGATTAAGCCTTTTTGTGTCAATTTTTCGCCCGGTGATAATACGCCAGTGATCGCAGCACTGCCCGATTTCACGATAGAACCCATGGCTTTTTCAACGATGTTCGATAGGCCGCCTTTTTTGTTGCCAGGCGTTGTATTGGCACTGCGATCGACACCGCCACGTTTGAGGTATTGATCATACCAATCCATTTCGCGGATCATGGCCTCGGCGATTTCTGGCGTTGCTGCGCGTGAGGTTAGTTGATCAATCCCATCACGCACTTCAGTCACTTCTGAAAACATCACGGTCGCGCCAGCACGTACTAATAAATCCGTTGCAAAACCTACCGCTGGATTGGCAGTAACGCCAGAGAATGCATCACTGCCGCCACATTGCACACCCACCACTAACTCAGAGGCTGGGCAGGTTTCGCGTTGACGTTGATTGAGTGTCGCTAAGTGTTTCTCAGCGGTTTGCATAATACTTGTGATCATGCTTTGAAAACCAATATGGGCAGCGTCTTGCAAGCACACTACATCGGGTTCGGTCTGCGTTTGTGCTTGTACTTGAATCGGGATCACTGATTTTGGAAACAATCGAGTCGGTTGTAATTTCTCGCAACCTAAACTGACCACCATAGTCTGTCCGCCAAAATTAGGATTGAGACTAATGTTGCGTACTGTGCGTATTGGTATCATCGCATCCGGAGCATCAATCGCTACGCCGCAGCCATAGCTATGCTCTAGTCCAACGACATCATCGACGTTCGGATACTTGGGTAATAGTTCTTCTTTAATTCGTTTGACCGCATAGTCAACCACGCCAGCCACACATTGCACTGTGGTGGTAATAGCTAAAATATTGCGCGTGCCAACACTGCCATCGGGATTGCGGAAGCCTTGAAAGGTATAGCCTTCTAATGCTGGTAACTCAGGTGCTTTGCGGTTCGCGATAGGAAGATTGTGAAGCTCGCGCGCTGGCGGCAACTGCACCATGTTTTCTTGGATCCAACTACCTGCGGCGATATCAGTTTGCGCATAGCCAATCGTCACGTTGTAGCGGGTAATCGCTTGATCTTTTGCGATATCGATCAGCGCAAGTTTATGTCCTTGTGGTACTGCTTCTATTAAGCGTAGGCCGTTTTGAAATTGCGTGCCTGCGGGCAGGCCGCCGTCGTTGACGACGATGGCGACGTTATCCTTTTCATGCATGCGTATGAATAAGGGAGTCGGTGTATCTGTAGCCATCTTTTCCTCTCTTCCAGTCTTTTTATTCGTCGTTCTTTTTTGCCTTAGTCACACATCACTGAATTCACCAGTGTTCGCCAGTGGATTTTTTGATTCTGGTCTGACCAGTATTCTGTAATCTATTTGTCGTTTCACGACTACAAAAATCCTAACTAGATATCCAGTTGTGATGCCAATCGAATGCACAGGGTAGAAGTCTCTTCCGTGTTGCATTGCTCTTGTTTTCTTGCTTGCTTCTGGGTACTGCTACTGTGATCTTGGTGGCTTAAGGAAAAAGACGCGCCTTGTACGCGATCGATTTCGACTCTCTTTGGAGCTTTCTTGATGTGGTGAGTATGCCACCAAAAAAAATATTTGGCTAGTCCACATTGCAAAATTGGTCTAACCACATTAGAATGGTCTTACCAAATGCGGCAAAATAGAGACAGCTAGATTGGCGCTGATAGGCTTTCGAGAGATAAGTGAAAGTAAGCAAAGGTTGTAATTAAGAAGACGATGCAATGAGTAAAAAAATGTTTTCCGCTAGCGAGCATGAGCCGCGTCTATATCGCGTGGTGGCAAATCGTATTCAATCATTGATTGCGGAAACAGGATTAATCGCGGGTGATCGTTTGCCGTCGGAGCGTGAGTTAGCGGCGCGCTTGCAAGTCAGTCGCGCTTCGCTGCGCGAGGCGGTACTGGCCTTGGAATTAGGTGGCGTACTTGAGGTGCGCGGTGGCTCTGGTGTGTATTTGTGCGATGAGCAGGTGGAAGAAGCGATACCCGAAGTCGGACCCGGTCCATTTGAAGTTTTGTCAGCGCGTCGTTTGATTGAAGCAGAAGTGGTGGCGATTGCGGCGCGAGTCGCTACCGATAGTGCGATTGATGCGATTTGGAAAGCCGTATTGGAGATGGAAAAGCATCATCACAATCCAGCTAGTAATGAGCAAGCGGATCGTGAATTTCATTTATCGATTGCGCGTGCTACTGGTAATAGTGCTTTGGTTGGCACCATGGAATATCTGTGGAATCAGCGCGGTAGTTTATGGCATCGGTTGAAGGAACATTTTCAAACCGAAGAATTGCGTCAGCAAACCTTGGGTGATCATCGCCAAATTTTACAAGCGATTGTGGCACATGATCCAGCTGAGGCGCGGCGTGCCATGCGCGCACATCTTGAGCGCGTGACTAGAACTTTTTCACGCGGTTAGTGATGAATTGATCGCACTTTGTGCAGTGTTTTTGTTTGTAAGTGATATGCAATCGCTAGGCGCAAGATAGCGAACAGAATTTGTAGTAAAAATTGACCGCTCAGACCTCGGTGCAGCACGCTGCCCTTCGTCGCGACGGCAACGGGTACGCGAGGTACGCCGACTAAGGTCTCACCGTGCAAAGAGAAAAAATACTCGGCGATGGATGGGCTTCAATTTAAAAATAGTAGGAGACAGTGATGCAATTTAGCATGAAAAATCCAAAGAAATCACCAGTAAAACAATTGGCCTTGTCCGCAATTACCATTGCTGTAATGGGTCTGATGCAACAAGCTTCCGCGCAAGAACCCATGCGCGTTGAGGTAACAGGTTCGTCGATCAAACGCCTTGCAAGTGAAGCATCTTTACCGATCACCAGTGTATCTGGTGAAGAATTTGAAAAACGTGGCATGACCACCTTAGCCGACTTGATGATGGCACTGCCACAATCGAATTCATTGGCACCGTCAAACGCTGGTTCCGGCACCAATATCAATTTGCGTGGTTTGGGTGTGAATCGTACTTTGGTCTTATTAAATGGTCGTCGCCTCGCCAATGAAGCGATTGCAGATGGTTATGCAAATCTTGATGTGATTCCGATGAGCGCAATTGCTCGCGTTGAAATTTTGAACGATGGCGCTTCTTCGATTTATGGTTCTGACGCGATTGGCGGTGTTGTTAACTTCATTACCAAACGTGATTTTAAAGGCGCCACGATCACAGGTCAGATTCTTGATCCACAACGTGAAGGTGGCGGCGATGAGAAACGCATTAGTGCGACCGTTGGTGCAGGTGATTTGCAAAAAGATGGTTGGAACGTATACGCAACCATAGATGGTTTACGTCGTAGTCGTTTGGCTGCATCTGATCGTGCTGAATTGACTTCGAATGAATTGTTAAGCAGCATCGGCCGTGCGCCTTCATTGGCAAGTGGCGGTTTTGCTAGCCCAGCAAACTTTACGATTCCTAGCAATAAATCGTTTGCGGCTGCCAATCCCTATTATTCCAGCGGTTGCTTAGCGCCATACTCGATCCAAGGTGGTAAGAATACCTGCGTTATCGATAATCGCAATTACAACACAGCGATTTATGGTCGTGAGCAATTAACTTTCTTTGCGAAGGCGACTAAAAAATTCAGTGATGATCACATTTTTTCTGTCGATTATTCGCGCGGTCAAGGTCAAATCTTTGGCACTAAGATTCCAACCACCAGTTTGGCTGCGAATGGTGTCACTGCCTTGTTGCCATCAACGAGTAAATGGTATCCGGGCGGTAGCGGTGGTGTACCTGCGGTAGCGGGTACCAATGGTGCTCCTTTATTGGTTACTTGGAGCGTAGCGGATGCCGGTATGTACATCACGAAAGACGAGCAAGTGAATCAGCGCTTGAATTTTTCTGATGAAGGTGTGATCGGCGGTTGGGATTACAAAGCTGGTTTAGTGATTGGTATTAGTGATCGTGTTGCTTATCTTGATTCTGGCGCATTAGATGGTCCGAAATTGTTGTCAGGTATTTCTACCGGCGTGCTAAATCCATTTGGATTGCAAGATGCCACTGGTAAAGCGTATCTCGATAGTATTTCACTCAATGGTCAAAAGCTACGTGTTTCGCAAAGTACCTTTACTGGTGTTGAATTAACTTTGAGTAAGCCAATCATGACTTTGTCAGCAGGCTCAGTTGGTTTGGCTTTGGGTGCAGATTTCCATCGTGATACTACCGAAGATGTAAAAACTGACGTCGGTTTGGCAGCTACCTATGCGGCATCCACACCTTCACGTGGTCAGGGTTCGCGCAATGTCGCTGCCTTGTTTGCGGAATTGGAAATTCCTGTTACCAAGGCATTAAACGTCAACTTGGCTTTGCGTGATGATCATTTTAGTGACTTCGGTAACACGCTTAATCCAAAAGCGAGTTTCCGTTATCAGCCAAATTCCATGATCATGTTCCGTGGTTCAGCAAATACGGGTTTCCGCGCACCGACGCTATTTGATCGCTACGGTTATCGTTTGCCAGGTGCAACGACAACAACTTCATCAGCATGGGATGATCCTTTGCAATGCCCAAGTGCGACTCCAGCGATTGCTAATACGGGTAAGCCATTGCCAGGGCTAGTCGCAGCGACGGTATGTAATGTGAAATTGCCTAAGCAAACTGGTAGTAATGCTGAGTTGGTGCCAGAAACCTCGGTCGGTGGCACCTTGGGTATGGTGATTGAGCCAATGAAGAATTTGACGATGTCGTTTGACTACTGGCGTGTCACGATGGACGACATGCTGGCGAATTTGCCTGAGCAAGCTTACTTCTTAAATCCAAGCAAGTATGCAGCCTACTTTGTACGTGATGAAACCGGTAAATTGTTGTACATCAAAAATACGACAATGAATTTGGGTGGCCAAAAAGCGGCGGGTATTGACGTGGCAACCAACTACACTTTCCCAAAATCTGATTTGGGCACATTTAAAGTGCAGTTGAACGGTACTTACTTGACGCAGTTCGATAATCAATTGGAAAAAGGCGGTGAGTGGGCTTCTAATATCGGTCGCTTTGGATTGGCTAGCAATGGCACGACTAGTAGCTTGCCAATTATCACTTTCCGTTGGAAACATAACTTGGCCTTGTCATGGTCGAACGGTAACTGGACATCACAGTTGACACAGAACTACAACACGGGCTATCACGATCAGAATTTGGTCGCTGCGCAGTATCACCGTGATATCGAGCAATACACGGTGTACAACTTCACGATGAGTTATAAAGGCTTTAAAAACTTTAACATCGTATTCGGTGTGAATAACTTGTTTGATGTGAATCCACCTGTGACCAATCATAGTGGATACAACGGTTATTTGAGTAGTGCGGCTAGCCCATTAGGCCGTGCTTTCAATACCCGTGTTACCTATACGTTCTAAATGACGCGTTTTCATTTTTTAATTAGGTCGTAAAAGACGGTCAACTGCGTGTTTGTGCTAGCGCGATTCGCAAGTCGACCATAGAAAAAAGCCCGGTATTCAAGCTGATCATATTGATCCAAAGATGCCGGGCTTTTTTTGATTTTGCTTCGATAAAAATACTGCTTGTTAGCTAATTAGCTTGTTCTTCGATCAGATGAAAAGCTAGATTACGAATATGGATCGACTATGAAACATCTTTTTTCTTCACATCATTTCCGTACTTTTCTGCGTGCTGCGAGCATCAGCTTAGCTGTATCAATGGCGCACAGCGGTCAGGCACAGACTCAGCTGCCATCAAGTAGCCCTCAACTGCGAGTGATCCTTGTCGGTGATTCGACTATGGCGACTAAGAGTGGTTATGGCGATGCTTTGTGTGCGCGTTTTAAGCCGGAAGTCGATTGCGTCAACTTGGCGCGTGGTGGCCGCAGTTCTGGCAGTTTTCGTGCCGAGGGTTTATGGAATCGTGTACAAGAATTATTAAGCCAATCGGCTGCCAGTGGCATCAGCACTTATGTCTTGATTCAGTTCGGACATAATGATCAACCCGGTAAACCAGGACGATCGACCGATTTGGTCACCGAATTTCCAGTGAATATGACGCGTTATGTCAATGAAGTGAAACAATGGGGCGGGGTGCCGGTTTTGTTGACACCATTAACACGACGTAGTTTTCGCAATGGTGTATTAGAAAATAACTTGAAGCCGTGGGCGGATGCGATCGAAGTGGTTGCACAACAGACGCAAACGGTGTTGCTACCTTTGAATGCAGAAAGCCATGCAGCAGTGCAAGCGATGGGAGAAGCTGAGGCAGATACTTTGGCCGTTGCACCGCCACCTCCACCGGCTGCAAAAGTAGAGTCAGGTGTTGCTGTTGATCCCAATAAAATCGAACCGCAAGGCGCGGCGAAGTCGGCTTTCGATCGTACACATGTTGGTGTGAAAGGTGCTGCTTTTTTTGCGAATATGGTTGAAGGCCAATTGCGTCGTCAGATTGATGTAATTAGTCGGTTTTTACGAGCAGCAGGAGAATAATTGTCATGACTAACTTCAAGAAAATCGAACTATTCAAGCCTAAGCATGCCTTGCTGATGATCGCCATGACGACTACTTTGCATGCGCCAAGTAGTCGTGCACAAGATACCCGACAAGTCAGTGAACCGCGTTTGCCAGCCGTATGCACAGTGCTAACAGCAAGCCAAGTCTATGCAGAAGGTTTGCGGCAATTAGATACCGCAAGAATTCAGGCTGCATTAAATGCTTGTCCAGCAGGGCAGGCGGTCCAGCTAGCAGCAAACAACGAAAAAGATAGCTTTCACGCAGGTCCATTGCAGATCCCTACTGGAGTTAGCTTGATCGTGGATCGTGATGCGACTTTGTATGCGAGTACCGATGCGGATCTATACGATAAAGGCGGTAAAACCTGTGGCGTGAATGCGCAGAAAGGCCGTACCTGTACTCCATTTATTACGATTGATCAGGCACGCGGTAGTGGAATCTATGGCGATGGTGTGATCGACGGACAAGGTGGTCAATTAGTGCAAGGCAAGAGCGAAACTTGGTGGCAAATGGCGCGTCGTGCACAACGTGAAAAAAATGAGCTCAATATCCCACGCCTGATCGAGATTAAGAAATCGCAAGACATTACGTTTTATCGCATACGTTTGCGTAATTCACCGAATTTTCATGTAACGGTCAGCCAAACTGATGGTTTTACTGCGTGGGGCGTCAAGATTGATACGCCAGCAGATGCACGTAACACGGACGGTATTGATCCTATCTCTTCACGCAATATCACGATAGCGCATAGTTATATTCGTACTGGTGACGACAATATCGCGATTAAAGGCGGTAATAGTGGTGCGACCGAAAATGTCTCTATCTTGAATAATCACTTTTACAGTGGTCATGGCATGTCAATCGGTAGCGAAACCAATAGCGGTGTGCGACGTGTTTTAGTGAAGAATCTTAGCTTAGATGGTACGACATCGGGCTTGCGTATCAAGAGCGATGTTTCGCGCGGTGGCGTGGTTGAGCAAGTACGTTATGAAGATGTTTGCATACGCAATAGCAAGCGCCCGATTGATTTAGATACGCGCTACGATCGAGCTGCAGTTGGCGACAAGACTCCTACATACAAGGCGATTGTGTTTGATCGCGTACATAGTTTGACGCCCGGTCGTATCGTGTTGCGCGCTTATGATCAAGCGCATCCGATGTCAGTCGCATTTACGCAAAGCAGCATCGCAGCCAATTCGCCACAGTTGATACAGTTTGCTAATTTACAGATAGCGCAGAAGAACATCACGGTTGGCGAGCAAGCGGAAAATCTGGTTTGGGACAATCCATCGAGTTCTGTGTGCGCTAATCGTTTTGCGGATTTTCCTGTGCATACGCCATTCAATTTTCGTCCACAATTAAGTAGCCAGCAGGCGCAAGCGTTCACGATTGAGAATGTGTTGCGTAGCACAGGGCCGGCCGATAAACCCGTTATCGATCCGTGGAATCCATTGTCAGATGAACTGGTGACTGCGACCAAGTTACCGGTTGATTATGTGGTAGATGCGAATGCAGTTGCAGATGGCAAGACGCAATTTAAAACGGTACAAGCAGCGATCAATCAAGCGGTATTAGATGGGCGTCAACTGCTAGCTGCGCAATCGAAAAAAGGGCGCCTGTATATCTTAGTAAAACCCGGTACATATCGTGAATTGATGTACGTGCCAGCGACCGCAGTGCCAATTACTTTATATTCGAATGAGAATGATGCGCAAAAAACCAAGATTGCAGCGAGTGCGCATGCTGCTCTGCTAGGTACTGCATATATTCATCGTTATGCGGCGCAGTTCGCACAAGTCGATCCTAGTATTCAAGAAATGTATGCTTCTCTAAAAGACCGCCCAGTGATCGGTACTAGCGGTTCAGCAATTGCGTGGATACGTGGTCATGGATTCCAAGCGAAGAACATCACATTTCAAAATACCTACAACAAAGATCAAGTCGATACCAACGCAGAATGTCCGAACACCGTTTGTGGTGCTACCGCTGGCACCGCACCTGTGGTGGTAGTTCAGCATCAAGCGGTTGCGCTGATGGTCGAGGGCGCCGATAAAGTGCAATTTGAAAATGTTCGTGTATTGGGCTTTCAAGATACTTTGTTCTTAAGATCAAGTGCGATTGCCCATACGGCCCGTAGTTTTTTTCATCGATCTTATGTCGAAGGCAATGTCGATTTCATTTTCGGTGATACGACCGCTTATTTTTATCGTTCAGAAATCAAGTCGCTTGGTGATCGCTCAACGTCGTACGTAACAGCGCCAAATACCAACGTGCGTACACCTTACGGCTTTGTGTTTAATGAAGTCAATTTCACGCACGACGGCAGTGCAAATGCTTTAACTGGCAAATTCTACTTAGGGCGTCAGTGGTTTCATACACAAAAATGTACACCGTATGCCACTATTAATGTGGCATCGTATCGTTGCACATTAGCCGACATCGATGCCTATCAAGCACCGCTTGGCACCATTTCTAAGAGGGTATTAGAGACAGTTGGTAAGACAGTGATTTTAAATTCCAGTATCGGTGAACATATCAATGCGCAACATCCTTGGGCGGATTGGAATAAAAAAGGCAGCTTGGCTTTTCGCCCAGCGCAATTTTCTGTTGCCGATTTTTGGCGTAATTTGCAGCAGGCCGGACTCGATCCTGTGCAAGATCTAGGCTATGACAGTATGGAGAATTTGGCACCTGCAACTACAGGAATCTTTTTGTCAGAATTCAATAACACGCATCGCGTTCGACCGACCGCAGTAAGTATGCAAAAGAACCAAGCAAGCGAGGCCAAGTAATGCATATCAAACGCAACCAAACCAAACTCAACCAAACCAAAGCCAATCAAACAATGAACCAAGAAAATAGTCGTCGTCGCTTTTTGCGAACTACTACCTATGCAGGTGTTGCTTTGGGTAGCGCTAGCTTAGCGCAGGCGCAGCCGGTACATTCACAGGTAGAGCATAAGGATCAAGGTTTGATGTCTGATCCATGGGGAGCCGCGCAAAAGATTATTGATCGCTTTGCTCAGCCTTTACAGTTTCGTGATCAAGATTTTTTAATCACACAATATGGAGCGCAGCAAAGTGAATTGATGCAATTAAAAGCTTGGGTTTCTTTTGAATCGCAAGCGATGTTGCAGACGCCTATCAAGGATGCCTTCGATAGTTATCCCGCGATCAATGCGGCAATTCAAGCTTGTCATCAAGCTGGTGGTGGACGTGTTCTCATCCCTAGTGGAAATTGGTATTGCGCTGGACCGATTGTGCTTCTTACGAACGTGCATTTGCATTTGCAAGCAGGAGCGCATATTTATTTTAGCCATCAGCCGGATGATTATGCAAAATATGGCAGCGTGAATTGTGGCGCAAACGGAAAATTAGTGATCTCGCGTTGGCAAAGTAATGATTGTCTAAATTACTCCCCTATGGTGTATGCGTTTGGGCAAACCAATATCGCCTTAACAGGCGAGGGTAATAGCAGTATTTTAGATGGCCAAGCTGGTGTGCCGTTCAATGCCGAGGGAGATTGCTGGTGGACATGGAAAGGCAAACAACGCACGATTAATTCGATAGGGCAGGGAACGACGCCCAATTTCGTCGCGGGAAAAATGTCGGAGAACACAGTCAATCCAAATAATGCCAAATCTTTGCACGAGATTACACAGATAGATGAAGCACAAGCACAGTTGATCCAAGGTGAAGGCGAGCGCTGGCGTGCTGATGCTGCGTACTTGCCTGCTTTGTCTGAAGCCAATATGCCTTTGTCTAAACGTGTATTTGGTAAAGGTCATTTTTTGCGTCCGCCTTTGATTCAATTGATTGGTTGCGACAAGGTTTTACTACAAGGCTACCAAGCGAAAGACGCGCCGTTTTGGGTGCATCATCCAGTCAATTGCCGTGATTTAAAAATCGCGAACGTGCTGGTGAATAGTCATGGTCCGAATAGTGATGGCTTTGATCCCGAAGCTTGCGAAAACGTGTTGGTAGATGCTTGTACTTTTGATTCTGGTGATGATTGTATAGCGATTAAAGCCGGTAAGAATCGTGACACACAATATGGGCCTTCACAGCACATGGTGATTCAAAATTGTACGATGCAAAGTGGGCATGGCGCGATTACGTTAGGTAGCGAAATGGCGGGCGGGATTGAACATATCTATGCTCAAAATCTTCTATTTGAGAACAAAAACTGGGCGACGAATCCTTTGAATATCGCGATTCGATTGAAAACCAATATGAATCGTGGTGGTTTCTTACGACACTTCTATGTGCGTAATGTGACGATCCCAAATGGTGTGCAACTGAGTCCTTCCTACTATGCCTTTCTACCTAATTCACCGTTCGCTGCAAAAACTGTAGCCAGTGCTGCCGGCGCTGTCGTCGTATTTGATTGTGATTACGCACCGGTCGCAGATAACGTCAGGACTCGTCCTCCCGAAGTGAGTCATATCCACATTTCGAATGTGAAAGTCGGCAATGTGCTCAGTCAGTCTGGTAAGTATTCTTGTTATCAGGCGATTGTTATTTTAGGCCCGGTCTCGTCTGATTATAATGGTGGGCTACCTATGCCAAAGGTCCAGGCAGTTCGTAATGTTCATATCGAAAACTGTGATTTTGGATCGCCAGTCAATCGTGCTCAGTCTTTGTTTTTATATAACGTTGATGGTTTAATTCTGAAGAATGTGCAGATAAATCATGTCCAATTTAATCAGAGCTTAGATGCTTGAATAATTGATACATATTGTTTCAGACTTGGACTTTTGACTCGTTCGAGAAAACTTTGTTTGGCTTAGACACTTGATTCATGTATCGTTGTAATTTAGAAATAATAGTAGTTTCCAAAATTAGCCGATTTATAAATCTGATTCATGCCTGCGTACTCGCCAAACGATAGCACTATTTTAATTATTGATGATGATGTGAATTTGATTCGCATGTTAAGTCATATATTGAAAGACTTTGGGCGAGTTTTATTTGCGGTCGATGGAGAGCAAGGTCTTGAAATCGCGAAAAAACATAAACCCGATTTGATTTTGCTTGATGTGGGTATGCTACCCTTGGATGGCTATGAAGTATGCCGCCGTTTAAAAAATGATGATGCGACTAGTAAAAGCGCAATTATTTTCGTCACTGCTAACACTGGGATGGATACAGAAATCGCTTGCTTAGATGCGGGGGCAGTAGATTTTATAACCAAACCGCTTAATCCACCTGTGGTGCAAGCGCGTGTCCGGACGCATTTGCGTCTACAACATGATTCGGCTGCATTAGAGCGATTGGCTCAGTACGATGCGCTGACGGGACTATATAACCGTCGCTATTTCGATAAAGCCTTAGAAGCAGAATACAATCGACTGCAGCGCCACCAATTGCCATTGGGAATCGCACTTATTGATATTGATTTTTTTAAAAAATATAACGATACGTATGGCCATCTTGCTGGGGATGCTGCTTTAAAAGCCGTTGCGCATGTAATCGAAGCTGCGACCAAACGACCTGCGGAATTTGTTGCGCGCTATGGTGGGGAGGAGTTTGTCGTGGTCTTGCCACAAACCGATGAGCAAACTTTGAAGCAATATGGGCAGATGATTTGTGATGAAGTCCTTGCTTTGAAGATACCCCATGACACTTCTGATATTTTTCAAAATATTACCATTAGTGTCGGCCTCGCTCATGCTATTCCTACTGTCGATTCGTCACCCCAAACTTTGGTCGATCGAGCCGATCAAGCGCTTTATCGGGCGAAAACATTAGGTCGGAACCGATGCGAGATTTCTTCCGCATAAAATCGCTGTTGAGTGGAGCGGGAATCGAGCACGGTTGAAGATGCTATTTATTCGGACAATACTTGATGATAAATTTCATGACGGATAATCGATTTTTTCTCACTAAGGCCTTAGGGATTGGCTTAGCGTATTTTATTCTGGCGTCGATCTCCATCCATTTTTCAAAAGAAGCGGGCAATGTCGCGCATTTTTGGTATGCCAATGCTTTGGGTATTGCCTATTTGTTACAGTTTCAAGGTAAGGAGAAATGGTATCTCACCGCGCTCTTCGCTGTAGCCAATTTTTTGTCGAATTGGGCTATGGGTAATTCGTGGTGGTTGTCGATCGCCTTTGTCATTCCAAACGTCCTTGAAATGCTAGTTGCTCCTTGGTCGGCTGCTCGACTGAAGATGCAATCGGATTTTGATCAGTCACCAGATTTGATGCTGCGGTTTGTACTGGCTGTTTGCCTTTTACCAAGTGGAATCGGTGCCGTAATCGGCGCGAGTACGTTGACACTCTTGGGTTTCGCACCATTTCAAGTGGTCTTCCCAACTTGGTTCGTGAGTTCTTCTGTTGGCACGATCTCTCTTTTGCCATTGTTGCTCCTGCTAAAACGCAGTTGGGTTTCTACAAGATTTGATCCCTTAACTTCGGGCGAGAAAAAATCGTTTTTCCTCTATGCTATTAGCGTTTTGTTAGTTAGTTTTTTTGCGCTTCGTTATTTACCTTTCCCTTTCATTTATTTAGTTATTCCTTTAGTGTTTGCCGCCATCAATACAAAATCGGTGGTTGTTTCTGGATTGGTTTTTTTGCAATCTTTGGTGATTGCTGCGATGTTGCATTTAGGTTATTTTCAAAAAGCGTTTGATTCGACTAATGCCTTGTCCTTCTTGAGTTACTTGCCGATTTTGGTGACTTTCATTCCTGTGCTGATTTTGGTCGGAAGCATGAATTTATTTCGACGTCAGGACAAGCAACGACTCGAAACAGAGGCTGCCTTGCAGCGAAAACATCTTGAGTTGCAAATGATTGTGAATAATGTCCCCGCGATGATTGGTTTTTGGGACTTGGAATTAAAAAACCGCTTCGCGAATAACGCATACATTGACTATTTTGGTTGGAAGCCCGAGGACATACTAGGCATGCATGTGCGCGAAGTGGTTGGTGAAGCTTTATACGAAAAAAATATTCCTTATATGGAAGCGGCATTGCGTGGTGAACCGCAAATGTTTGAACGCACCATCGTGAGTCCGAATGGCGTAAACCGTGACAGTCTAGCGTCTTATGTGCCAAGTTACCGTGACGGGAAAATCGAAGGCGTTTATGCTTTTGTCAGTGACATCACAGAAATCAAAAAAGCGCAGCGAGCAGAATATATTGCGCAAGAACGGCTCCAGGCGATCATTGATTCAGCGACCGAATTTTCTATTATCGCCACTGATTTGCAAGGGACGATTACACTTTTTAGTGTTGGCGCGGAAAAAATGTTGGGTTATGCCGCAGCCGAAATGGAGCATCAAGCAACGCCAGCCGTGATACATGTTTTAGAAGAAGTCGTACAGCGTGGCAAGGAACTAAGTGCTGAATATGGCCGAGATGTTGCAGGTTTCGATGTGTTTATTCTTAAAGCGACTTTGGGTGTCAATGAAAAGCGCGAATGGACTTATGTTCACAAGTCAGGGAAAAAAATACCAGTGCGGCTTGTGGTAAATGCGATCTATGGTTTAGATAAAAAGATAGTCGGATTTCTCGGTATCGCAAATGACATTTCTGACGAAAAAGAGCTACAACGTTTGTTGATTCAAGCCAAAGAAAGTGCGGAACAGACTAGCCGGGCGAAGAGTGACTTTGTCGCCAATATGAGCCATGAAATTCGAACACCGATGAATGCGGTGCTCGGTATGTCGCAACTGCTCGCCTCAACTAATCTGAGCTCTGAACAGCGTAAATATCTAGAGATGATTAAAGTTTCTGGTCAGTCATTGATGGGAATTTTGAACGATATTTTAGATTTTTCTAAAATCGAGGCGAATCGTCTGGAATTGTCGAATACAGAATTTCTTCTCGATGATGTACTCGGCGCATTAGCCAGCATGATGGCCGTTTCGGTAGGCGAAAAAGAGGTTGAAGTGGCAATGGGTATGGGTGCAGATGTTCCAAAACGTTTGATTGGTGATCAATTGCGGTTGCAACAGATACTGACCAATTTGACGGGGAATGCACTGAAGTTTACTGAGAAAGGTGAGGTGGCCGTATTCATCGATGCGGTCAAAGATAATGACTTTCTTGAAACTAACCGAGTGTGGCTCAAAATTACGGTCAGTGACACTGGCATAGGGATGGACAATCAGCAGTTGCAGAAATTATTTCAGCCTTTCTCTCAAGCCGATGCCTCGACGACGAGAAAGTTTGGTGGAACCGGTTTAGGACTGTCGATTTCTAACAGTATTGCCACACTTATGGGCGGCACGATTGAAGTGAAAAGTCGTTTAGGGATTGGTAGTGAATTCCAGATAACGGTCCCCATGATTGCGATCATTGATACAACTACACCCATCAGTTCAACGAATAAAAAGCAGTTAAATCTCTTGGTCGTGGACGACAATTCAACAAGTAACAATTACATCTGTAAGACAGTGAGCTCATGGAACTGGAACGCTGAACCTGCGTTGAATGGGCAGCAAGCGCTGGATGTCGTGCGGGCTCGACTTTCGGAAGGAAAATATTTTGACGCCATTATTGTTGATTGGCAAATGCCAATGATGGATGGTCTAGTCACCATAAAAATGTTGCGTGAGTTGCTCCCCAAAGGAAAGACGCCTTTAATTATTATGGTGAGCGCATTTAGTCGAGACAAAATGTTGCAAGAGCAAGCGGCGGATTATGCTGATGCAATTTTGATGAAACCGATTACGGGATCTAGCGTATTTGATACCGTGCATGAAGCGATCATGTTGTCTTCTGGCATAGAAGTGATGCCCCGCTATAGTAAAGCAGCATTAACACGCGTCAATCAAATTCAAGGCGCAAAGTTACTTTTGGTGGAAGACAATCCTTTCAATCAAATTGTTGCAAAAGGCTTTCTTGAGCAGGGTGGCGCAACGGTCGATGTGTTGGAAAATGGGTTTCTTGCAGTTGAACATTTGCGAAGCCATGCGGAAATGTATCACGCAGTTTTGATGGATGTACAAATGCCCATTATGGACGGTATCAGTGCCACACGGATGATACGCAATGAACTGCATCTATCTATCCCAATCATCGCAATGACGGCTGGTGTAATGTATTCGGAGCGTGAACGTTGTCTGCAATCTGGAATGAATGATTTTGTTGGAAAACCTATCGATGTTGAGCAAATGTTTTTGGCTATCTCTAAAGTGTTACCAGTTGGTTTGTTGAAAAAGGCAACTGAATCTAATTCAACCGTTGAGAGAATGCATAGTGCTGATCAAGCAAACGAGGAATTGGGTATTTTTGATCCTCGATCTTTAGAAATGTTAGGAAATTTAGACCCAAAGAACATGCAGAAAATACTGACTTCGGTTAGTTCGGTGATTGAAAACGCGAACGAACAAATACTTCAGGTCAGAGCAGCATTAGGCGAATATAAGTTGGATGTAGCCGCTAGGTTGCTACACACGATGAGGGGATCAGTCGGTACACTAGGAGCCCGAAAGTTTGCTGAATTAAGTCTACAGGCTGAAATAGAAATTCGTGACGGTGACAAATGCAATATTGATGGTGTGCTGAGAAGCGTAGAGGACGCTCTACAAGAAACAGTCAACGCGGCGCGTCATTGGCTGGAGCAAAAAAAGGCTATCACTCCAAGCGAGCAGGGAACTTTGCTAACGCATGTTGAAGAACGGAAGTTAATTCTTCAACTAAGAGAATATTTGCAGCAGAATGATATTGGCGCTTGTGATGTTTTTTCGCTTGTAAAAGAAAATTTAAGTCAGAAAATCCCGACGGAGGGCATGTTACAACTGGAAGAACTCATTAATGGTTTAGACTTTAAACGAGCCGATTTAATTTTGGAAAAATTCTCACTTTAATGTGCTTGTGAGTTCAAGATTTAGCGCACCCTGCGCGTCGTCTCGCGCACCACGAGTTCTAGTGGTGGGATGCTGGTTTCCACCACTTCACCATGAATGATACTGAGCAATGCTTTGGTGGCAATTCGTCCTATTTCGTATAGCGGTTGTTTGATCGTGGTCAATGGCGGTGTGGTGTAAGACGAGCCAGGTAAATCATCGAATCCGACCAATGAAATATCTTCGGGAACGCGGATACCTTTACGATATAAGCTCAGGCGTGCGCCATAGGCACTGAGATCATTTGCAGCGCAAATGGCGGTGAATTGTTGTTGGCTCTCAAACAAATGATTTACCGCACGCATGCCACTACTTTCGTGGAAGTCGCCTTCGACCACTAATTTCTCGTCGAAGGGAATATCGGCTTCGCGCAAGGCTCGTGTATAGCCAGTTAAGCGTTCAGCGGCATCACAATTATTTGCTGGCCCCGTAATAAAGGCGATGCGTCGATGACCGAGTTCAATCAGATGGCGCACTGCTAACCATGCACCATGTTCATTATCGAGTTTAAAGCCAAGCGCTTTATCAGTATGAATGGCTCGTCCGGTAGAGACAATTGGGCGATGCTGTGAAAATTTTAAAACCGATTCGTCGGTAATACGCCCTGACAAAAGAATAATGCCATCCACTTTTCTGGCAATCAGTAGTCGAATTCTCTCTATTTCTTCCGCTGCATTCCAGTGACCACTGACAATGACAGAGGCGTAGCCTGTACCTTTGAGTGCATCGTCAACGCCATGCAAAGTCTCGTCAAAAAACGGACTGGAAATATCTTGCACGACGATGCCTATCGTCATCGACTTTCCCTTTTTTAAGCCTTGCGCCATTTGGTTGGGGGCGAAGTTGGTTTTGGCGATGGCATCCATCACTGCTTGGCGCTTGTCTTCCGATACTTTGGCAGTCCCATTCAAAATGCGCGATACCGTGCTCGGGGATACACCAGCAACACGTGCGACCTCAATTAAAGTTGTGGGCGCATCATTGCTATCGTTCGTACTGGAATTATTCTGTTGATTCATGAAATTCGACTTCTGGTCGCATCAATAAGGTTGTCGATGCAGCCCATCCATGTTGGCGGATGCAGCATCATTTTTCTTGTTTTATGTATGAAAAGGGTTTCAAGCCAATTTTCCCGAAGAATAGCACAGAATAATGGATAACTTATTTAACTAACATGATTTTTTCTCGTATTTGTGCTTAATCTGGCATAGCTCATAAATTATTAAGAAAAGAAGATGCCGTATTTTAAATATATTTTATCTGTCATTGCATGATTTTCTGTTTTTTAGAAGACAAAGTTTGTGCTGCTTGATTTAGCTTTATCTGAATTGAAATCGTTTTCAAATATGCGCTATCTGGCAAGGTCAGTATCAATTTCAAACGCGCAGTTTAAGTATTGTCATCTTGCGCAAATCTGTGCAATCAATTGGTGATGATCTGGTAAATCGTTTGCTGCAAAATCACGCATCTTTTCGATATTGCGAAACTCTTCTTGCGCAGCCTTTATCTCATCAGCGCGAATCAAGTTTGCGGGGAGTTGGGTCTTAAATTCCATGCCATACAAAACATACTGCCAACTTGAAGGTGGATACATTTCTAGATCGGTAATGAAGTCTAAGCGTGAGGGCGGACGACCTTGCCACATGCTGAGTTTGTCGCGTAGAGACGCAGGAATCGATGCTGCAGCTGTATTGTCGCACCAAAATGCAGAGTCGCTTCGTTGACTCAGACAATAGTGCAGCTTAATAAACTCTACGATGCGTTCATATCGTTGCGCCATCAGATGATTGAAAGTTTTGGCTACAGGTGCAAATTCTCCATTGTAAGGAAACAGGTAACTCAACAAATAAGCTGCAGTTTCGATTAAACCAATCCCTGACGATTCAAGTGGTTCTAGAAAACCGCCCGAAAGACCAATCGCCACACAGTTGTGTATCCATTGCGTCGGTCGGTAGCCGAGCTCAAATTGTAACTGACGTGGCTGTAAATCTCCCATGCTGTTGCCGACATAGCGACGCAGCACTTGTTCTGCTTCATTGGCGTCAGTATGGCGGCTTGAATACACATAGCCTATGCCGCGTCTTTGTTGCAATCCGATATCCCAGATCCATCCAGCTTGCTGTGCAGTAGAAATGGTAAAAGATGGAATCGGACTCTGCTCTTGTGGGTAGGGTACTTGCACCGCCAAGGCACGATCAACAAATAGAACATCGTTGACGCGATGGAAAGGAGAGCCTAAAGCCTCGCCGATTAAACGCGCCCGAAAGCCAGTGCAGTCGATGTATAAATCCGCCTGAATTTGTCCATGCTCTTGACTATGCAAGGAGGCGATTGCGCCACTCTCTGCTAACTGCACCGCATCGACATTTCCAAGTAGATGCTGCACACCCAAGCTGCGCGCATGCTCCGCAAGCAAGTTAGCGAAACGGCCTGCGTCAAAGTGATAGGCATAATTCATTGGCCCGAGAAAATCTTTATCGGTACTGCGTTTCGGTGCGCGCCCAGATTCTGCCAGATAGGTTTGCATCGTTACCGCATCTGCGAACGCGCGATCTTTACCGGCGAGACCATGTAGCCAATAGGGCAGTAATTCTGGCATGCCTGTACGTTGGCTCGGCTGGCTAAATGGATGAAAATAGTAATTCTTCGAGGATAGTGTAGAGCTTGTGGATGCGGTCGGTGCGGTTGGTGTATGCACCCAATCACGAAATTGGATGCCTTGCTTAAAAGTCGCATGACAGTCGCGGATAAAGCGTGCTTCGCTGATACCAATCGCAGCCAGGGTGCCGCGAATCGAGGGAAAACTACCTTCACCAACACCAATAATGCCAATTTCAGGCGATTCGATAAGGCTGATTTTTATCTGCTTGTTGTCAGATGTTGACAGTGTTTTTGCTAGAAAAGCAGCGCTCAGCCAACCAGCTGTGCCTCCGCCCACAATCAAGATATGCATGCTTTTTGGCATAAGGGGTCTCCGTTGGTTTTTATCAGGATTTTTAGTACCACTTGAAATTCTTGTTGACATCATTTTTAATCGAAATGTATCATGAAAACGTTTTCACAGTAAATGAAATCGTTTTCACGACCAGTTTAGATGTTAAAACCGAGTGAACAAATAAATCCTAATGGAGACAAGATGAAAACCACTGTATTAAAAACAAAGCAGCGCGCCAGTACCCCGATACAATTCGCAGTGTTGGCATTAATCGCAGGCGCAAGTGTTGCGCATGCACAGACTGCGGCTACCGCCGACAGCACCAAGACGAGCTCGGCACAAACTGCCACAGCCGCAAATAATTCCGAAAAAATTATCGAAGTATTGGTCACAGGTACCAAGCGAACTACTTCATTGCAACGCACTCCTGTTGCGATTACAGCTTTAAATTCTGCCGCACTGGAAGACAATCATGTGCAGACTTTGCAAGACATCGTCAATTTAGTTCCTGGTTTTTCGGCAACAGCACAAGGCGATCACGGTGTAATGACCATGACCATGCGCGGTGTTGGTAACGATAGTGCGAAAACCGAATATGCCGATCCAGAGGTTGCTTCATTTGTTGATGGCATTTACTCACCACGACCAGAAGGTGCCACCGCTTTGTTGTTTGATCTTGAAGCGATTGAGATTTTGCGTGGTCCACAAGGAACACTGTGGGGACGTAATGCGACCGTTGGTGCAGTAAATATGCAAACCACCAAGCCAGTGATAGGAAAATCATTTGGCAACGCGGAACTGGGTATTGGTAGTTATAAACGGCTAGGGATGCGCGGCGCATTTAATGTGCCGGTCAGCGATACGATGGCCTTACGCTTTGCTTTCGTCAACGAGCAACATGATGGCTATGTGGATTATCAAACGATGCCGACGATTCCTTTGAGTAGTCAGCGTGCGGCTTTTCTCGCCAGTGGCGGAAAATTGTCGGACTTCCAGCCGATCAATACTGCCTTGTTCGTCACCGGTGGTAAAAAGTATGGTGCACAGAATCAAACCGCGGCGCGACTCTCAATGTTGTGGAAACCAACGTCCACAAGCAAATGGGATTTGTCTTATGAGAAGTTTGCGGATCGTGGCGCACCACATATGAACTTGATGCAAACACCGCGTGCAGGACAGAAGATGTGGTCTGCGCTGATCGATACTGCACCGAATATCCACCGCGATTCGGATGCGATTCGTAGTCGTTTTGAAACCGCAT
This sequence comes from Affinundibacterium macrobrachii, assembly GCF_014652415.1. Lineage (GTDB taxonomy): Bacteria > Pseudomonadota > Gammaproteobacteria > Burkholderiales > Burkholderiaceae_D > Undibacterium > Undibacterium macrobrachii. The sequence goes on along the minus strand of NZ_BMYT01000003.1, from coordinate 200,876 downwards.
TGAGTGATGATGTGTCGCTTGCCTATATCGCCGGTTACGCCAAATTCAGTGGTTCTCAAACTTTTGATGGTGATGCAGGTGTGGTGGTACCGACCAGTTTTACTACGGGCGGAAGTCATCGTCAGCACAATACCAATTCATCCAACTATACAAACTATAGTCATGAGTTAGAAGTCCAATCTACAGGCAAAAAAAAAGTCGATTGGTTACTCGGTTTGTACTATGCAGCGGAAGACAATAACATCCGTTTCGATCTGCCAATTATGAATGGTACGCAGCAAGGCACGGTGGGGTGGCAAGGTTCCTTCATTCAACCCAAAGAAACGGTCGCTTCTAAAGCAATTTTCGGTCAAGCGACGTGGAACGTATCTGAAGAATTACATTTGACTGCGGGGGCACGTTACACCAAAGACGATCGTGCCAATATAGGTGGACGTGGTTATGGTTGGGCAAATTATCCAGCTACACCAGAGACTGTCGCACAGATTCCAGTGAATCAAAACGTTAATCCTTGGGAGCCGAATTCAGGTTTTGGTAGCCCAGGTTTGAATGATGGTAAGTACTCTGGTAGCAAGCTCACTGGATTGGCGCGTATTAGCTACGATCTGGATAAGAACAATATGTTCTACACCAGCATTTCGACTGGCTATAAATCAGGTGGTCTGCAAGATGGTGGTCGTACTTACGCACCAGAAACGCTGACCAACCATGAGTTCGGTACCAAACACACATTGTTGGATGGCGCGGTCAAAATTAGTAATGCAATTTTTTACGAGAATTTCAAAGACTATCAATTTTCTGCTCCTGTCACCAATCCGGATGGAAGTCGAACATTGGCGACCACCAGTGCTGAGGGCGCAAAAATTGCAGGCTTTGAAACTGAAATCGCTGCTAAGTTAAGTAAAGACGACAGAATTCAATTGTCTTTAGCTTATACGCCCAAAGCCAAACTCGGCAAATTATTAGCAGGGTCGAATGACTATGTAATTCCAACTTGCGAAGCGGATAAAACGGTGTCGAACTGTGTTGATGTGACTGGTGTAACGATGGCGCATACACCAAAAATCCAAATGCAGATTCAATATCAACATACCTTCCATTTGAGCCAAGGAACCTTAACTCCACGTGTGAGTGTGCACTATGAAACAGAAAGTAATCTCAGTGTGTTTAGTGATTACTTTGGTGCACCAGACAAACAAAAAGCTTATTCACGTACCGACTTAGGTTTGCGCTATGAAGGGGATAAATTCTATATGGACTTCTTCGTTCGCAATGCAACGAATGCCAACGTGAAGACTAGTGCACAGAACGGTAACACTGGTGGTATTTGGGTTGCACAGTATTTGCCACCACGCACAATAGGGATGAATGCAGGATTTAATTTCTAAACTGATGCAAGTAATGGCTTTTTAGATCAATTCAGATTGGGCAGCACCCAGTTCAAGGGGCATCGGCAGGTTTAATAATCGGTCGATGCCTACTATGAATTTTCATCACCTTTATTTCTCATTTTTTTCGTCACTTTTTTATTAACGACGTATTTGATCAAGTTCACAGATTTGTACAGCTTCAGATAAGTTCACTTTAGCCTAGTCAATTGATTGTTGGCTACAGCTTCTCTTAAGTGCCGTGCATTGCCTGTGCTGGATCTTGTACGTCTGTACTTGGATTCATTGGATCACTATGACGTACACATCGCACTTTCCCGCCGACTTTCAATGGGGTGTTGCCACCAGCGCTTTCCAAATCGAGGGGGCCGCATACGAAGATGGTAAGGGGCCATCAATTTGGGATCGTTTTTGCGAGAATCCCAATAATATTAAAGACCAGAGTAATGGCTTGATCGCTTGTGATCATTATCATCGATATCAAGAGGATGTCGATTTAATGGCATCGCTTAAATTGGATACTTATCGTTTTTCTATGGCCTGGCCGCGCGTTCAGGCGCTTGGGAAGGGCGCTTGGAACGAGGCGGGTTTTGATTTTTATGATCGGCTACTTGATGCCTTGGCGAAGAAAAATATTGCAGCGCATTTGACACTTTATCACTGGGATTTACCTCAGGCTTTACAAGATGCTGGTGGATGGTTGTCGCGAGATACGACTTATCGCTTTGCTGATTATGCGCAAGAAGTAGCGCGTCGTTTCGGTAATCGGGTGGCAAGTATTGCGACTCACAATGAACCTTGGTGTACCGCGAATTTAGGACATGGCAATGCGCAGTTCGCTCCCGGTATCGCGGATGAGAAAAGTGCGATACAGGTATCACATCATCTATTGCTCTCACATGGTTTAGCGATGTCAGCGATGCGTGCGGAGCACGTGAGTGCTGATCTAGGCATCGTCTTAAATCAGTGGACCGCTGATGCGGCGACAGCAAGCGATGCCGATCGAGCGATGGCTGAGTTGGAATATGCACGCTCGGTTCAATGGTTTATGGATCCGATTTTTAAAGGACGTTATCCTGAGCTAGCCCTGCGCGCGCATGGCGATAAAGCACCGATCGTTCACGCTGGCGACATGGAAGTGATCCATCAAGCGATCGATTTTCTTGGTGTGAACTATTATTTCCGCGCCTGGTGTTCGGCTGCGAATCCGCCTATTCCCGCTCCTGCCTTACAAGGTGTGACTGATATGGGCTGGGAGATTTATCCGCAAGGTTTAACGGAATTATTAATCGCCCTACAAGCCGAATACAAATTGCCACCGATTTATATCACCGAAAACGGTATGGCAGCTGCTGACCAAATTGTCGATGGAAAGGTTGCAGATACTGCACGCATTGAATATGTCCGCAAACATCTGGATGCATTGTCGCAAGCGATCGACGCAGGGGTGGATGTGAGAGGCTATTTTTTGTGGAGCTTACTCGATAATTTTGAATGGAACTCTGGTTATTCAAAACGCTTCGGCATCGTTCATGTGGATTACGCGACACAAACACGTCAATTAAAAGACAGTGCGATTTGGTATCGTGATTTTGTCACCCAACAACGAGCTAGGCGCGCTAGGGCGTAAGCGCTGATAGTGAAAGGACTTGGTATGCAAGAATCTCAACAAATTCATGAAGCACGCTTATTAGCGGACATTGGTGGTACTAACGCACGTTTTGCATTGGAGTTGGCATCCGGCGCTATTTGTCGCATCCAAACTCTGGCAACTTTGGATTTTCCGCGGTTTGAAGATGCGGCACTTCATTATCTGCAAATGCATGCAGACCTGACGGTGCGTCATGCGGTGATTGCGATTGCCAATCCGGTTGGACAAGATGCGATTAAGATGACGAATCATCACTGGGCATTTTCTGTTGCTGCTGCTAAACAGACCTTAGGGTTGCATACTCTGTTGATGGTCAATGATTTCTCTGCATTGGCGATGGCGGTTCCGACTTTACAGGTTAATGAGTTACGCAAAATTGGCGGTGGTTACGCGCGTAAAGATAGTGTGATTGGAATATTAGGCGCAGGTACTGGCTTAGGCGTAGGCGCTTTGGTGCCAGACCAAGGCGCTTGGAAGTCGCTGCAAAGCGAAGGTGGGCATGTGGCATTCTCTCCTACTGATGAGCGCGAGGTCGCGGTGTTGCGTTATTGTTGGGAGCAGTATCAACACGTATCAACCGAACGTCTGGCATCAGGACCTGGAATTACATTAATTCATGCGGCCTTGGCGGCATCTGCTGGGCGCGTTATTGATCATACTTTAACGACAGAAATGATCGTTGCCAATGGCTTGAATGGCGATGCAGTTTGCTTAGAGACGCTGGATTGTTTTTGCGGTATGCTCGGCACCTTTGCAGCCAACTTAGCGGTGACTTTGTTTGCCCAAGGCGGGATTTATATTGGTGGCGGTGTGGTGCCGCGTTTAGGTGGTTTTTTTGCGCGTTCTTCGTTTCGTCATCGTTTTGAAAAGAAGGGCCGTTTTTCTGACTTCACAGCACAGATACCAACCTATGTGATCACGGCACAGCAACCAGCATTGACAGGTGCATCGGTACTGCTAGCGCAGCACTTGCAAGGGCATAGTCGTGCTTTGCCTATCGTTTCGGCAACATCGCACATGGAAATAAAGAATAGCTTGGTACAGCTTGAAAAATCAATCAATCGGGATAAAGATTATGCAGCGATTTAACAGCGCTCGTTCACCATTGTTGTGGGTGCCAACAGGTTACTTCACAATGGCCTTGGGTTTTATGATGCTGACCAATGTAAGTGCCATCATGTTTAAAAACTTGGGCATGGATAATGGCAGAGCAGCACAGTATTCCAGCATGTTTATTCTGGCTTACACCATTAAACCGCTGTTTGCGCCGTTTGTTGAAATGTATAAGACCAAAAAATTTTTTGTCTTGTGTGCGCAAGTATTGATCGGCTTAGGGTTTGCAGGTGTTGCATTTGCGATGTCTTTGCCGGATTACATGTTGGTATTGATCCCGCTGTTTTGGATATTGTCATTTGTCGGCGCCACACAAGACATTGCTAGCGATGGTGTGTATGTGACTTCGCTTGATGCTCGCAGTCAATCTTTATATTGCGGAATTCAAAGTCTGAGCTGGAACATCGGTCCGATCGTTGCTGCTGGCGGCTTGGTTTATTTGAGTGGGCGTTTGCATACGGATGTTTTTCAGCATAGTAGTACCAGCTTTGGCCCAGCATGGATAGAGGCTTGGCGGATTATTTTTCTACTGGTTGCTGGACTGACCTTATTGATGGCGGTGTGGCATTGGCGCGTGATGCCAGATGGTGAGCGCGCTAGTAATACACCTGACAGCGTTTCTGCGACGGTGGGCATTATCGTTGATTCATTTCGCAGCTTTTTTGAGAAACGCGATGTATGGCGCATGATTGCGTTTGCGTTTTTGTTTCGATTAAGTATCGGCTTCTTAGAAAAAATTGGCCCCTTCTTTATGGTCGATCCGACTAGCAAGGGTGGCCTCGGCTTGTCGAATGAATTACTTGGAATTATTTATGGTACCTATGGTCTTGCCGCTGTTTTGTTGGGTTCGCTATTAGGTGGCTGGTTGGTTGCAAGACGAGGCTTAAAATCGACCTTGTTCTGGCTTTGCTGTGCGGTGAATATTCCGAATGTGACTTTTCTGATCATGAGTATTTATCTGCCAGAGAATTTGTATTGGATAGGCGCTGGCGTGATTATTGAGAAGTTCTTTTTTGGCTTCGGCTCGGTTGGCTTTATGATTTATTTGATGCAAGAACTCGCACCGGGAAAATACACCACCACACATTATGCCTATGGCACTGGCTTGATGGGCTTGTGTGGTTTATTGACAGGTGTATTAAGTGGGCATCTACAAGAATACCTCGGCTATGTTAGTTACTTTGTGCTGGTGATGGTAGCGACGATTCCTTCCTTTATCGCTTGTTGGTATGCACCGTTCCATGTATCGGATCAGCGTACGCAATAGCTTATTCTCGTCATTTGTCTTTGCAATCTATTTTTGTGAGTTATTAGTAACCAGTGTTAGTAATTTGTTCTGGGGCTCACACGAAAATCAGCAAAGTCGGCAAATCTGTTTGTCGACTTTGCTTGCTCTTTATTCTTGTTACTAACAACTGTGGAACTTGCTACGTCGCGAGTGCCGATGTGGAATAAGCCAATTTTCGCTCCTACCCAACGTCCTGGTGTCGCGTTAAATTCAGTACCGAATACGGTAAATTGCTCGCCTTGTTCGCTGTAATAAAACTGCGCCACGCCTGCCGAATTGAGGGCGATTTTTAAATGGATTTCTGCTTGCTCTGCGATTTTTGTCTGCACAAGTTTTTCCTGGCAGCGTTGATTTAAGTTTGCACTACTGCAGGTACGGTATTGCAGTGAATAATGGTCTTGATGTCTCTCTAAGCCTATCCAAGCATAATGCAAACCGTACAAGACCAAGCCGGCACGATCGCCATTGATGTTGCTATTGAGTTTGAGTTTTACACTAGCCTCGAATGCCGGAGCTGGTAGCTTTTGTAAAAGGATGGCAGGGTAATCGATTAAGCTTGAGGACGCCGATGTCGACGCAGCGAGTGCTTGCGGATAAAGACGTAGATGATTTTTATTTGCCGTGAGTGAATACCAATCGCTGTTCCAATTGGCATTCCATTGCCATTGCAAGCCGAGGGTCGGACTCGAAAAATCATCCGAGCTGGGTGGATTTGCCAAGTTAATTAAGGGTGATTCCAATACCGGTTTTTCCCAGGTATCGACAGGTTCGCCGATGCCAGTTGTTGGATGCCTCTTTCCCATCACTGGCCAATCATCTTGCCATTGCATCGGTTGTAAATGCACGATGCGACCATAAGCGCGCTTATCTTGAAAATGATAAAACCAATCGCGACCATCTTCCGCCGTGACCCATGCACCTTGGTGCGGCCCATTTGTTTTGCTATCGCCTTGTGCTAACACGATTTTTTCTTCATAAGGGCCAAGGATATTTTTAGCACGAAACACCGATTGCCAGCCAAACTCGACGCCGCCAGCAGGTGCAAAAATGTAGTACCAAGCATTGCGTTTATATAATTTCGGGCCTTCTAAGGTTTTGTAGCCAGGTAGTTGATCGCCATCGACGACGAGTGTGCCTTTGTCGTCTAAGAGTTTGCTGGCATCCGGATCCATTGCACGTAGCGTCAGTTGATTATTAAAGCCGGCACGACTTTTCGCCCAAGCGTGTAATAGCCAAGCCTTTCCATCGTCATCCCACAACGGCGTTGGATCGATTAAGCCTTTGCCTGCCACTAAGAGATGCGGTGTACTCCACGGTCCAGTAAATTCTTTGGCGGTCATGACATAGATACCAAAATCAGGATCTGGATAAAAAATCCAAAATTTGCCATCATGAAAACGTAAGCTTGGTGCCCACACACCTTTGCCGTGTTGTGGTGTGCGGAAGTTTTCTGCGGGTATCAGATGTGGTGAGGCATGGCCGACGATGCGCCAATGGATCATATCCTCGGATTGTAATAGCGGTAGTCCAGGTGCGCTATTGAAGCTAGAGGCTGTCATGTAATAGTGCTTGCCAACCCGTATCACATCAGGGTCGGAATAATCTGCGTGGATAATTGGATTGCGGTAGCGACCATTGCCTAGATCTGGCTCCCACACCTGCTTGGAATCCGCTTGCTGGTGATGTTGTGCATGCACTGGCTGGGCAAGCAAGAAGACGGACGACAATAAGCAGTAGAGTGCTTTATCAAAGCAGTTCATGACTTTCCTTTGTAGAGTTCTTTGGTGCGGGCGAATGATGTCGCTGGTCGTGCTAATGTAGCTAAGCTCTATCCAGCAAACGCAGTTTCCGCAAAACCTTGCACACCAGGTTGAAGTAAGATCGTGGCACCCGCCCATGGATCTTCTGGCGCTTGTCCTGCGGCGATCGAAGCAACCATCAAGGTATCGAGTTTGTCACCGCCAAAGCAGCACATGGTTGGCTTTTTCATTGGTACGATGATTTGCCTATCCAGCTTTCCTTCGGGGGTGAAGCGTAAAACTAAGCCCGCATCATTCGCGCAAATCCAATAGCATCCATCGACATCCATCGCGGCGCCATCAGGTCGACCAGCCATCGTTTTCATGTCGACAAACACGCGTTGATTGTGGGGGACACCGTGATCGGTGTCGTAATCGAAGGTCCAAATCAGTTGGCTATTTGGGTGCGAATCCGATAAGTACATGGTGCGACCATCAGGTGACCAAGCCAGCCCATTTTGCACAAAGAGATTGGAGATGATGGGTGCCGAAATACCATGTTCTTTGCTATAGCGATATAGATGACCAGCGGCGCGTGGTTCCGACATATTAATCAACATCGTACCGCTCCAAAAGCGGCCTTGACGGTCGCAGCGCCCATCGTTAAAGCGCATGCCGAGTTCCGATGTAATGGGGGAAGCTAATCTTTTGGCTTGAATGTTGCCATTGCTTTCAAGGCGGAGATGGAAGATGCCACTCTCCATCCCCGCAATAAAACCAGTAACGCTGCGGTCACTTTGAGGTGCCAGACAGCCTATCATTTCTGCGGTTTGCCAGTGTGATACCGCACCGCTAGAGCCGTCTAAGCGCCAAATGGTTTTTGCGGTGATGTCAACCCAATACCAAGCCCTTTCTTTGGCGACCCAGATCGGGCTCTCACCCACACCGCAACGAATCGTCGTTTGCGGTGCTGTAACGCGGATGATATCTGGGGTTTGTGTGCTTACCATATTAGAGATCGCTAATCACTTTGTATTTGGGAACCAAGGTTTTCATCACACTCCACGCGACTAAATAGGCGAGTGCACAGATTGCAAACATCACGGTATAGCCAGTCTGCAATTGACCTTGATTGCCATAGTAGTCAAATAACCAGCCGCCGAGTTTGGTAATCAAGACGCCACCCAAACCACCCGCCATACCACCAATACCGACCACCGATGCGACTGCTTTTTTCGGGAACATATCAGAAACCGTCGTAAAGATATTCGCCGACCAAGCTTGATGTGCCGACGCACCGATGCCAATCAAAATCACCGGAACCCAGAAACTTAAGTAACCCAAAGGTTGTGCCAGTAAAACGACCAAAGGTAAAACCGCAATCATCAACATCGCCTTCATCCGACCATCATAGGGCGCATCACCGCGATTAATAAAATAAGTTGGCAACCATCCACCACCGATACTGCCAACCATGGTCATACTGTACAGCACCGCCAGCGGGACGACGAACTCGGTGGTCTTCATACCGTATTGTGCCGCCAAGTATTTCGGTAACCAAAATAAGAAGAACCACCAAACGCCATCGGTCATAAATTTACCAAAAGCGAAGGCCCAAGTTTGACGATAGGCGAGTAATTGAAACCAAGAAAATTTCTTACCGTCGTCACTTTGTTCAACGACGCCATCTGTAATTTGGTCATGATTGATATACGCTAGTTCTTCTGCGGATAAGCGCTTTTGTTGTTCTGGTTTTTCATAGAAAACCATCCACGCACCAAGCCAGATAAAACCAACCGCGCCGACAATAATAAAGGTCGCTTGCCAACCCCATGCAGCGGCGATCAGCGGTACGGCGATCGGTGCTAACACCGCGCCAATATTCGCGCCAGAGTTAAAGATGCCAGTCGCAAAAGAACGTTCTTTTTTAGGAAAGTATTCAGCGGTCGCTTTAATCGCTGCTGGGAAATTGCCGGCCTCGCCCAAGGCCAAGACGGCGCGAGAAATCATAAAACCAGCAATCGAAACCGGTACTGCTGCCAAGCCTAAAGCGGTGGCAATGCTGTTGATCGCCTCGCCAAAGAAGATCGCATACGCATGCATGATGGCACCGAGCGACCATACGGTAATTGCCAAGATAAACGCTTTTTTGGTGCCAATCTTATCGATAAACCGACCGGCAAATAACATCGAGATCGCATACACAAATTGGAAAGCTGCGGTGATATTTGCGTAATCACTATTGGTCCAGCCAAATTCTTTGCTCAAATCCGGTGCCAGTAAACTCAATACCTGACGATCGAGATAATTGATGGTAGTAGCAAAGAACAATAGAGCGCAGATGGTCCATCGATATTTGCCTATGCCTGTAGCATGGACTTGTGCATGTGTTGACATATTTGTCTCCGGTTTTATTGTTTTTGGTACTGCTGTTAATGTGTATTTTGCATACTGAGGCGAGTGCAACCCGCGTCGTCAAAACGTCGTTTTGGCTTCATTTGGCTACAATTTGGCAACAGGCGGCGCGGGTTGCACCCGCCCTATATTTTTCATCACTCTTCTCTCACGATTGAGAGAAGAGCGATGTACATCAAGATTTACTTCGCTGGCACAGTCAATTCACCATTGACCACACGTGGAATGCCAAACGGATTCACGTCTTGCAAACTGCTAGGCAACAGATCCGCTGGGAATTCTTGATAACAAACTGGACGCAAGAAACGATCAATCGCGGTAGCACCGACCGATGTTGATCGGCTATCCGAGGTCGATGGGAAAGGACCACCATGCACCATCGCATGGCATACTTCCACACCAGTTGGGAAGCCGTTAAACAAGATACGACCGGCTTTGCGTTCCAAGCTTGGTAACAATGATTTTGCAATTGTGTAGTCCGCAGAAGTCGCATGGACAGTCGCTGTCAATTGACCTTCGATGTGTTCTGCGATTGCCTGCATTTCTGCCAGGTCTTTGCAGCGAATCAGTAGCGAAGATGGGCCAAATACTTCATCGTGCAAGGCGCTATTGTTCAAGAAATCTTTAGCGACGCAAACCGCCAGATTGGCTTGCGCCGCGCAAGGTGTGCTTGCTGCTAGACCTTGTGCGACGACTTCAACACCAGCTACTTGATTCAAGCGTTCTACACCAGAACTGTAGGCTTGATGTATGCCTGGCGTCAGCATTGTCGCGGCAGGTTTAACTTGCAAGGCCGCTGTCGCAGCTTCGATAAAGCTTTGCAACTCTGGGCTTTCAAGAGCAATCAACATGCCAGGGTTGGTACAGAATTGTCCCGCACCCATGGTCAAAGAATCAGCAAAGCCTTGGGCGATCGCTGCGCCTTTGGTCTTGAGTGCATCTGGCAACAAGATAACTGGATTGATACTGCTCATCTCTGCATATACAGGAATTGGTTCTGCACGTGCCGCAGCGGTACGCACCAAGGCCATACCGCCTTGACGTGAACCGGTGAAACCAACCGCTTTAATCGCAGGGTGCGCGACCAAGCTTTGACCAATTTGACGACCGTCACCAATCAACATCGAGAACACACCTGCCAAGCCGCATTCATTCGCCGCTTGCTGTATTGCCTTGCCCACCAATTCAGACGTACCAAGATGCGCGCTATGGGCTTTGACCACTACAGGGCAACCTGCCGCTAAAGCTGATGCCGTATCGCCACCCGCAACAGAAAACGCTAAAGGAAAGTTACTTGCACCGAACACCGCCACTGGACCTAAACCAATTTTTCGCATACGCAAATCAGGACGTGGCGGTACGCGTTCTGGTAGCGCAGAATCAAGGGTTGCAGACAGATAAGCGCCATCGCGTACCACTTTGGCAAATAGACGCAATTGATTCATGGTGCGACCACGTTCACCTTCTAAACGCGCTACCGGCAAACCGGTTTCTTGGTGTGCGCGTTCGATCAAGGTATTGCCTAATGCCAGAATGTTGTCAGCGATTTTTTCTAAAAAGCTGGCGCGTTTTTCTGGCGTGGTTTCACGATAGCTGTCGAACGTGGCTGCCGCCAACAGACAGGCTTGATCGACATCATCCTTGGTTGCCAAACCAAATGCGGGTTCGAATTCGCTATTGGTGGCTGGGTTGATCGCTTTGATCGTCCCCGCGCTACCGAAAATGGTTTGCTGGCCTATGACCATGCTTCCAGTGATTTTCATGCATTACTCCTTAATTCTTAAATAGCACTTACGTAAAACAGACGCTGGCGTCGTTGTGTTCGCCTCGCCGTACAGCTTGTACTGTCTTCGGCTTCACGCCTAGCCAGCGCAATTTTGCGTAAGTCCTACTCAGATAAAATGTTAATTAGGCGAACATTTCATTCTAACTGGGCGCGCACGTCCAGTCTTGATGGAAATCGTCATCATTTGCGCCTATTTTTACCCTTGCTTTTATGCTTACTGCGGACCTTGTGCTCGGATTAACTTTAACAACATTTCATCTTCTTCTGCCGTCAAGTCGGTTAAAGGCGCACGCACTGGTCCACCGCTATGACCAACTAGGCGCGCACCTGCTTTGACGATACTGACCGCGTAGCCTGCTTTGCGATTACGGATATCGAGGTAAGGTAAGAAGAATTCATCGATTAAGCGATTGGTCGTGGCAAAGTCATCCGCTGCTGTTGCGTGATAAAAATCCATTGCCAATTTAGGTACGAAATTGAATACCGCAGACGAGTAGACCGGTGTACCGATCGCTTTGTAAGCGCCAGCAAAAATTTCTGCAGTTGGCAAACCACCGAGATAACTAAAGCGGTCACCTAGTCGACGCCAGATCGACACCATCAGTTCGATATCGCCGACACCGTCTTTAAAGCCGATCAAGTTCGGGCACATCGCTGCCAATTTTTCGAGTGAATCTGGCGTCAAGCGGCAGTTCGCACGGTTGTACACCACCACACCAATACTTACAGAACGGCAAACTTCAGCAACATGCGCGATCAAGCCATCTTGACTAGCTTCTGTCAGATAATGCGGCAACAACAGCAAACCTTGCGCACCCAAACGTTGCGCATCCTGCGCTAAAGCAATCGCAGTGCGAGTAGGGCCACCAACGCCTGCCAAAATTGGCACTTTGCCACGGCAAGTATCGACCGCAGTACGAATCACATCGCTGTATTCACCTGGTGTCAAAGAAAAGAATTCACCCGTACCACCAGCCGCAAACAAAGCACTTGCACCATACGGAGCCAGCCATTCAAGACGCTCAGCATAAGTATCAGCACGGAAATCACCGTTTTCGTCGAAGTCGGTGATAGGGAAGGATAAAAGTCCAGATGAGAGGATTTTTTTGAGGTCTTGCGGGTGCATAGTGTCTCCAGTGATAAAGGCAGGAAATTGGGTTGAGTTAGAGAAAATCATGTGATTGCGTTTAAGTGATACGTCATCGTACAACTTAAAATTGGTTTTTGCAAAGGGTTTTTGGTTTTTTATTGTTGTTTGGGGTTTTATTGATTTTTATGAAATGTGGTTTTGAGGTAGCGCGGGAATGATCCACGAATGTTTTGTCGAAAATTGCGCCAAGAGACTTCGCTTTGTGCTTGTACCCAATGTATTTGTTACTGCTGAACGTATAGTGTGATTGTCCTTGCTCCTTCCCCTTCAAGGGGAAGGTTGGGATGGGGATGGGTTAATGTTCAGTATTCGAGCAAAGTTTTTGTATATCGTCGACCATAGGTTTTTTAGATTTTTGTGATTGCAGAGCGGTCTGTAGGTCGGGTGTGGCCCGACAGCCACTCACTTTCTTTGCTTCGCTAAAGAAAGTAAGCAAAGAAAGGCGACCACGCTGCCACTGGCCTTCGGCTTCCCAATTATGCAAGACAAAAAATGGAAAAGCTTCGAAACTCGCCTTCGGCTCAAACAACGAAGCTTTCTTTATCCATTTTCTGTTTTGCACAATTGGCAGTGTCAGAAGTGGAACGGCGTTAAAGTCAAAAGCAAAACAAACAGTATCGGCCATCACGGCATTCAACTAGGCTAGAAAATCGTGGCGTCATCCCTGCTTAGGCAGGGATCCCGTGACGTTAGGCTTTTACGTTACTAGATTCCCGCCTTCGCGGTAATGACGTACATAGCGTAAGGCATCGCAAAAAGGGTCATATTATCTACAGGCTCTCATTTTTCCAATAGCGGTTGGTGGTCGTTGCTTTTGACCTACCCCCGACCTGTAAACGACGAGAAAGGATGAAGGCAAATTTCTCTTAAGCAGGCGGAGAAATGGAATTCGATAGTGAGAGGCTAAGGTCGCTTTTTTTGCTTCGCCAAAAAAGGTAATTGGCTGTCGGGTCACACCCGACCAAGAGACAATGATAACGAATAATGTGTGACAAAAATGCTTTCAGCGCAGAATCAGAATTTAATAAGGTGAAAGACGCAAAACAAATCAAACCCCACCCTCAATCACCTCCTGCGCCAACCGCAATCTCTCTCGACTATTACTCAAATGCGTCCGCATAGCCGCCCGCGCCGCCTCAGGATCTTTCCGCAAAATCGCATTAAAAATATCCTCATGCTCATGGTGCACGCGCACTAAGTAAGCGGATGGATCGTCTTGGTTGATTTGCGCCGTATTCAAACGTGCGCGTGGGATTAAGGTATGTCCTAAATGACCTAGTAATTCGACAAAATAAGGATTACCAGTCGCTTGTGCAATCAACAAATGAAAGCGCACATCGGCATCAACCGAATGCGCGCCGGACTCCACCGTGGTGCGCATCTGCTGTAATACAGCGCGCATCTCCTCAACTTGTGCGTCAGTGCGACGCGATGCTGCATGCCAAGCGGCTTCGGTTTCTAGACTGATGCGAATTTCTAAAACGGCGAGCACGTCGCGTACTGTCACAATGGAAGAATTCTGCAAGCCCAGATGATGCGATGGCGCGAGGACGAAAGTGCCAATCCCATGTCGAGTTTCGACTAATCCTGCGGCTTTCAGTTGAGAAATCGCTTCGCGCACAACAGTACGGCTGACGCCATATACCTGCATGATCTCGGATTCGGTCGGCAGCTTTTCACCCACTTTTAAGTCATCGCTCTTGATACGCGTCGTCAAATGATCAACTACGGCGCTGGCAAGATTGCGTGGCTTGCTGCGGAGGGGAATAGGATTGATGGTTGAGGCATTCATAACGGTGTCGATTCTTTGTCGAAGGTGATCTAATGGTTTACAGAGCGATCACGTGTAGGCAGTTGTTTCTCGTATGATAACCGATAAGGCCTTACTATTGAAATGGGCTTTTATGATGGTGGAAAAGATAAAGTCGCGCCCAAGAAGTCATGGTTGTACGATGACTAATGCTCCCTCTCCCGCAAGCGGGAGAGGGGTGGGGTGAGGGAGCTTGGTCAAGCGAGAAGCATGTTTGTGTTACGAATTCCAAAATCGGATCTAACATTGAAATTGCATTTCGCTAACTTGAACCACCCTCATCCCAGCCTTCTCCCGCTTGCGGGAGAAGGAGTTTTTTAACCGAACCTGAATTTGTGCTGATACCTATGCCTTGTAGAGGGGGGAATGTTACTCCGTCACATCGTTCCTCAACAACGCCTGCAAACGCGCAACCCCAACCGGTTCTTGCTCTTGTAAAGCAATCACCGCCCAACGCTTGGCATGTTGTTCCGCCACAGTTTGAATTTGCGCCAATTCATTCTGCGCACGTTCTTGCAATAAAGCAGAAGTTGGATGCGCTAGTGCCAAACTATTGTTAATCACCCACGCCCATGGTTCTATCCCTGCGCGTCGTAAATCTTTTTGTAGGCCAGCGGCCTCCAATACCGGCGTCGTTTCTGCCAGTGTCACGATAATGACTTTGGTTTGCTGCGGATCTTGTAGTTGCATCATCGGCGTATTGAAGCGCATGCCTGTGCTTTCCATTTGTCGCGCAATTTCGCGATGATAAGCACCCGTCGCGTCAAGTAAGAGCAGGGTATGTCCAGTCGGCGCAGTATCCATCACCACAAACTTCTTACCTGCTTCACGGATCACGCGCGAGAATGCTTGAAACACGGCGATCTCTTCGGTACATGGCGAGCGTAAATCTTCCTCCAGCAAAGCGCGCCCAGCGTCATCTAGATGTTTGCCTTTGCTCGCCATCACTTGCGCACGATATGCCTCTGTTGCTGCATGTGGATCGATGCGACTGACGCTCATGTTTTCAACCTCACCACCTAGCGCTGCTAACACGTGAGCAGCGGGATCAGAGGTGGTTAAATGCACTGCATGACCGCGGCGCGCTAATTCGACTGCGAGTGCCGCAGCCACTGTGGTTTTGCCAACGCCACCTTTGCCCATAGTCATAATCAAACCATGTCCATCAGCAGCTAAATCATCAATCAGGCTCGACAAATCAGGGCAGGTTGGTGCTTCCGTAATCGACTTGGGAGACGACACTGAAGACGATGGGTTGAGTAAGGCACGTAGGGCCGACAAACCAACTAAATTGAAACCAAGCAAAGGAAGTTGATCACACGGTGCCTCCTTCAACACAGCAGGCATGGCGTTCAAACTGCTTTGCTCACGTTGCACAATCGCGGCAGCTAATTTGTCATGCGCAGCTTCGGCTTCGGGCATCACACCATTGATAACTAAGTACTGCTGTTGGAAGCCAATCGCAGCCAGTTCTTCGTGGGTTCGCGCGGCTTCGCGCAAGGCAGCTGTTTGCGCACGAGCGACTAAGACCATGCGCGTGCGTTGCGGATCAGCCAAGGCTTCCACCGCAGCATGATATTGCTCGCGTTGTTTTTCTAAACCAGCCAAGGGACCTAAGCACGACGCATCGCCTTTACCTTCTTCTAAAAAGTCGGACCACGCACCGGGTAATTGCAACATGCGTATGGTATGACCTGTAGGAGCGGTATCAAAAATGATGTGATCAAATTGACTGATTACAGCTTGATTAGTCAGTAAGCCAGTGAATTCATCAAACGCAGCGATCTCGGTTGTGCACGCGCCAGATAATTGTTCCTCTATGCTATTCACCACCGCATCAGGTAATACACCACGTACCGGACCGACGATCTTATCGCGGTAGATTTGTGCCGCCGCTTGCGGATCAATTTCTAAGGCGGATAAGTTCGCCACCGCACTCACGGCGGTAATGTGATTGCCTATCGTGATACCGAATACTTGTCCGACATTCGATGCCGGATCGGTACTAACCAACAGCACGCGCCGACCAAGATCAGCGAAATGAATCGCGGTCGCGCAGGCCAGCGACGTTTTACCCACGCCACCTTTGCCGGTGAAAAATAAAAACTTAGGAGTCTGTTCAAGAAATTTCACGAGCTTACCCAGTCATAAGATACATCGAATTGATAAAGCAAAAATAGCAGCTAGCAAATTAGTCGTTAGCAAGTCTGACCTTCGCCGCAGCATGGCTTAGAACTAGTGGTGCCAGCAGCAACAGGCAGGATACTTAAGCCCAACCAACGCGCCAATTCAGCACGACGCGGATAGCGATTGGTCAGTGCGATCTCACCATCGAGCAAAATCAAGGGCAAGCCTTCTTGACCTGAGCGCTCTAAAAACCTTTTAACTACCGTATTTTCGGCAAATGCCATTGGCTGTTGTGCCAAATTAAATCGCTCTATCTGTGCACCTTGCTTTTTCGCCCAATCCACATCGGCAGCAAAATTGACAAGTTGTTGATCTGCATCGACACCACAAACACCAGTGCTACAACACATGGCAGGATCAAAAATTTGTAGGGTTTTCATATGATTTTTTCGATATCTATCATGGAGGGGCTTTGAACTACATTACAGCAGTTATTGCACGCAGCGCATTGCGCTGGCGCATACTTGTTCGCTTTTATTTACTTAAGCCATGAGATTAGCGATCTTATCCATCTCTGCTTTTAAAGCCACTTTATCGTCTTGCAAGCTTTCCAGTGGCAATGCAAAAAAAGCTTCAATACGCGCTCGCAAAATACGATAGGCTTGCATAAAGCTAGCGTCAATTCCTGCATCGGTGCCTGTGGCGTGTGCGGGGTCTTCGACGCCCCAATGGGTGCGTAGTACAGGGCCCAAATAAGCAGGGCAAGTTTCGCCTGCCGCACTCGCGCAAACTGTGATCACGATGTCTGGTGTCGCTGGCAAGTTATCCCAGGATTTACTGAAATAGCCATCGGTCGCGATGCCCTCGCGCGCCAATAATGCGAGTGAACGTGGATGCACTTGGCCAGTTGGTTTGCTGCCCGCACTCATTGCGCGCCAACCAGCAGGTGCTAGGTGATTAAAAGTCGCTTCGCCCAAAATAGAGCGGCAAGAATTACCCGTACAAAGAAATAAGACGTTCATGATGAGCTGACCTCAGTTGATGAAGATGGGGAAGATGATGGATATAGCCAGTTAAACAGCACAGTCGCAGATGCCGCGCCTAACAACTGCATCACAATAAAACCGGGCACATCGTTAGGACGTATGCCGGCAAAGGTATCGCTCATTGCTCGTGCCAAACTCACAGCGGGATTCGCAAATGAAGTCGATGAGGTGAACCAATATGCCGCCGTGATATACGCTGCGACTGCAAATGGTGTAGTTGCTGGTCGTGTGCGTGAAGTGCTGATGATGACGGCAATTAAACCAAAGCTCGCAATGAATTCACTCCACCATTGTGAGACGCCAGTACGCGCATGCGTCGATGCAAAAAATAGCGGCAAATCAAACATGCCATGTGCTGCTGCGACACCAGCAAAGGCCCCCAGTATTTGTGCAACGACATAAGGAAAAATGTAGTGCCTTGGTAAATTTTTTTGCCACGCTTCAGACAGCGTCACCACAGGATTAAAATGCGCACCCGACAAATTGCCAAACATCAAAATCAAGGCAATCAAACCTGCGCCTGTTGCAAGCGCATTAGCGAGCAAAGCGATCGCAGCATTACCCGCAGAAAGCGTCTGCGCCATGATGCCAGAGCCGACTACGATGGCGAGTAAAAAAGCAGTGCCAAGGAACTCGGCAACGATGCGTTTTAGTAAAATGTTTTTTGAAGACATAAAAGCACGATCAAAGAAAAATCAAAGAAAAATCACAGATAAATCATCGCAAAATGAAAGAGTAAAAAAGAAAAAACCAATCAAGCTTTCACCATCGATTTCGGCACGGATTTGGTCGTTGACTTTTTTGTCACCGATTTTGGTGTGGAGCTCGGCCCACATGGATTACCACCACAACAGCTCTCAGTTAAAAATACTATCAAATCATTCATCGCAGCAAAATTCGCCGAGTAAATAATGAATCGCCCATCCTGCCGCGCCACGATCAAATCTGCGTGCGATAACTCTTTTAGATGAAACGATAGCGATGAAGAGGGCACTTCAAGTTGCTCTGCAATTTTGCTAGCTGCCAAGCCTTCCGGACCAGCTGTAACTAGCAAGCGAAAGATCGCTAGGCGCGATTCTTGGGCTAAGGCGGCAAGGGCGCTAATCGCCGATTTGGTTTCCATGGCTTGTCTTTCTTTATCGTACAGAACAAAATTATTCAGTGATTCGTTTAATTTCGATAATTCTATATTTATCGAAATATAGAAGCAAGCTTTTTAAAAATTTTATGTGAGTGCTTAGTTTTTCTATTAGTTAGTTTGCAGGGAAAGGTTTAGTGTATTTCTATTGAATTTCATTGCACATCAATGTTTATGCAAGCCTGAGCCAGCCAGATTACTGCGCGACGACAGTTGATGTTGCTAGTCCATATTCTGCTCGTTACACAGTTCTTAATTTACGAGTCAATCTAGTTATTTTCTGCAAGTGGCGATAATTTTAGTAAAGATGAGTTCGACATCGGCCATAGGATTTGCAGCCACTGAACGAGCCCAAATTTCTCCGTCGATTACACAGCTGGACAGCATGCCAGCGGGGAGTGCCGCGAGTAATTCGGTGGTGCTGATGTGACGAGGTCGAAAAACATTGACTGCCGTTTGCGGCTTATTCCATAACTCAAGTTCGTCTGCCTCTTCAATTTTCTGCGCAAACGAATCTGCTGCCTGCATCAGATGATTAAGTCGTTGAGCAAGTCCATTTTGTCCCCACGCTAACAGCGTTGCTAGCAAAGGAATTGCCGCAGCAGATCGTGAACCTTGTACACCAATGTTCGGTTTGGCTAAATAACTGCCGCCAAAACTGATCGCTTTATTTGCACTCTCTAAATCACGAAACATGATCAATGCCGAGTCTTTAGGTTGAAACAGCCACTTGTGTGCGGACACCGCAATTGAGTCTGCGTTTTCGATCCCATTTAAGCGTTCTGCATATTCAGGGCTTAGGCGCAAAGGTCCTGCCCAAGCGGCATCAATATGTGTCCATGCTGCCGCGCCGCAGAGTGCTAAGGAATCGATTGCGCCTGTCGCAGTCGTCCCCGCGTTAAGTACGAGGCAGCTATTTTTTAAATCGGGAAGTTGCGTAGTGTCTAAGCGACCTTGTGCATCCACTGCGATTTTTACCAACTTAATACCAAGCAGATGACAAGCTTTTTCTATGCTGAGATGCGCTGCTTGCGACGTTACCACTTGTCGAATCCCTGCGACATCGCGTGCTGCCCAGATACCCGTTAAATTAGCGATGGTAGAACCCGAACAAAAGTGACCGCCGCGCATTCCGAAGAAAGGCGCTAGCCAATCCAATACCAACTTCTCCGCTCGCGCCGCAAAAGGCGAGGTTGCTTCATGTAGTAAATTTTGGTTCAAGCTGGCATTCCACAGCTGCATTGCCCAAGTGATCCACGGGGTTGGCGGGTCCATGTGCGCCATTGAGGTCGATGCGCCAAGCTGTGCGGCTGTACCAAGAACTTGCGGAGCAAGCAAATCGAGCACTTGGCTTTCACCTAGCCCTAATTGAGGTAAGCTAATTGGCAGTTCACGCACATCAGTCTCGCTGGAAGTCATTAATGTCAATGCTTTCGTCAGGCCATCTAAATCAAAAAAACTGGCGTCGGAAATATGGTCGGAACTATGCATATGAGATCCTAGAAAAATGGAACGGCGTGGATGCGGTCTAGTAAGCAAAAATTTATGCGCTGGCTTCGTAGGTGAGCTGTAACTGAACGCTGAACTGAACACTTTAATTACCGTTGCAATTCTCTGATGCGCTACGCTAAGTCGCCAGCCTTAAATTGTCGTATATTTGTATTTTTTATTCGACATAGTTTGTAGCGGCAGTGTGCAGTGCTCAGTCCACAATATTCAGTGCAGATGTGATGAACGGTGCTTTGGCCTCTGTATAAGCAGCCTTGTCGTCTGCGTATTGCAAAGCAAGGCTGAATTTCAATTGTTGGTAGGCAGAACGTTGTTGTAGATCTGATCGCAATAAGTCACGAAATTTGAGATGGTCGCACCAAATACGCGAGCCGATTTCTACGCCATGCAAGTGAATGCGCAAACTATCCTTGGGAGATTTGACAAAGTAGCGTCGTGTTGGGATTTCTTTTTCATATTTTGCGACGTAGAGAAAGCCGATGTTTTCTAGTGAAGTAATTTTCGATTCAATCTGGCTTAAAGAGTTGACCCCAAGAAGTACATCAATGACGGGCTTCGCACAAAGTCCAACAACTGCGGTGCTGCCTATATGCTCTATCTGCGTGTTGTCCTGAGAAAACACCGTGAACAGTTCTTGGCGAACTTGCTTGAACAGTTGCGGCCATTCGTCCGAATAAGGGCAGATAGTGAGCATTGATTTCATATGGTTTTTTATTGCATGCTCATTGCTTAGATATGTCGGTACTGCGATATTTTTTCAGCTACGGCGAAACTTGCGAGCGGCAACTTGCTAGTGTTTTTAAAGACAGCGCCGCCTCGTCTCTAATCCATTGCGAAAATGCTTGGATACTCGCTTTTTGCGCATCTTTTTCTCGATATAACAGCCAATGTGAATAGGGATCACGGGCGCGCACAGCGAGTGGGCGTACCAGTTTTTTCTCTAATAAATCTTCAATCACCAATACATCCAGTGCTAGGCAAATGCCGTGGTGTGATTTGGCCGTATCAATTGCTAAATGTTCGTGGCTATAGAAAGGACCTTTATTTGCGTGTGCGAGTAAGGCGGCTTGTTCGTTTTGATTCAGTGTATGAAATTCATTTGTGTTACTCAGCCAAGCCTGCCAGCGTTCGCCAATTTCGCCTGTGTCGCGGTTCGGCGGGAGTGGTAATCGCAACAAAGTATGTTGGCGAAGTTGATTCAGATCTTGAGAGCGAGTGAGCACAGATTTAATCTGTATGTTCTCACTGACTTGTGTGTTGCGTAAAGTGGCTGGACTACAAACTGGAAATAAATACGTTTCTTCCCATAGTTTTTCTGCATGCAAACCAGTCTTTTTCGCGCCAGAAAAATCTTGATCGTAACCACCTTTGCCATAACGCAGCACCACGTCAACACTAGCATCATTCATTAAATCATGGCTTTGATTTTCAGACGATAACCGCAAATCGATGTCAGGAAATTGCGCATGAAAGCGACTTAAACGAGGTACTAACCACTTCGCGGCGATCGACGGTGCAGCACTAACGACCAGCACTTGTTCGTTAGTATCAGTTGCACTCGCTTCTTGCATCGCTGTTTGCAACTGCGCAAATGCCGACGTCACTTGTGTCGAGAATTGCCGTCCTTTCGTCGTCAACTGCACCAAACGATTCGAACGCACAAATAAAGGCGTACCAAGATATTCCTCTAGAGCTGCCAGTTGATGGCTAATCGCCGCGGGTGTTACAGAAAGCTCCTGCGCTGCCAATTTAAAACTGCCAAGACGTGCGGCGGCTTCAAAAGCACGAATGGCGCCGAGTGGAGCGGATCGGATGTGGATAGATTTCGTCATCAGTTCAGTTTAGCAGAACTAATCCGAATCGCAAAAATCATCATTTGTCAGCTTAGGCAGCCACTCTTAAACTGCTTTCCATTCGATCGAATAAGCAATATTGAACTCAACATCATTTGGAGCAATGCATGACACCACTTCATGGCGCATCTCAATCACGCCGCTTCCTATTTCTATTGGCAAGCAGTAGAGCTAACGGCAATACCGAACAACTCGCACGCTACGCAGCGCAATATTTGCCTGTGGAGTTTGAGCAAAAATGGATCAATCTGCACGACTACAGCATGCCCGTTTTTCTCGATCAACGGCATCAAGGCGATGGCACCTACGCAGCACCACAAGGCAAAATGCGCGAACTACTCGACGCCACTTTAAACGCGACAGACTTGGTTTTCGTCACGCCACTGTACTGGTACAGCATGCCTGCAGCGGCGAAACAATATTTAGACCATTGGTCAGGCTGGATGCGTATTCCCGCATTAGATTTCAAAGAAAAAATGCGCGGTCGTCGTCTGTGGAACATCACAGTCACCGCCGATGAAGATCAACGTTATGCGCAAGCCTTGGTAGAAAGTTTACGCCTAACCGCTGGATATATGGAGATGCCTTGGAATGGCAGTTTGATTGGCTATGGCAATCGACCTGGCGATGTGATGCAAGATCGGTCTGCGTTGGAGCGAGCTGAGAATTATTTTGTCGCTGCGTAGGGTGGGCACGGCTTCATTGTGCCCACGCGTTATGGCCGAAAAAGGAGAAATGTATTAAGTACACGGAGAAGTGTTGGTCGATTAAGCAATGAACCCGTGTGGGCATGAAAAATCTTGCCCACCCTACTTGCCTGAGCATAAATAACGCGCGCACTTTGTAAGGCTTACGGTTCAATTTGTTTCAATATGCTATTTGCATATCCGCCTAATTGTTCAGAGATGCTCATTCGCTGTATTTCCCTTATGGTGTTGAGACAAGCTTGAGGGAAGATGGTTTTGTTCCAATTGTTTTCTTTTGAAAGTTGTGCGATTAGTGCTAGTCCTTTGTTGCGGTCAGTGAAACTCGGATGATCAATTAATTTGCATGAGTTGATCATTAACTGCGCATGTTTATGAGATGGAATAAATTTTGCGAAAACGCTGAGTAGGCGTGTCGCATTGTTGCGAACATGACTGTCTGGGTCTAGCATCATGTTTGTAGCTATTTCGGTCGCTAACGTTGGTTTACCTGAATAGTTGAAGAGCTGTATCGCTGCTGCCCGATCTTCGGATTTACAACTAGACACTCCTTTTCTCAGTGCATCGATCTGATCTTGCAATTCAATGGAAATTTTGTTGAGTTGCGTACTTAGTTCTGGTTCGGTACTGTCAAGAGCATTTCGATTATTAATGATATCGTTGGCCGCTATAGAGTTTGGTTTCTTTAAATAATTATCAAATATTTGAAACGAATGTGCTTCGAGATTTTTAAGTCGCTTTGGCAAGAAACTATTTTTATTACACCTGAACGTATTCTGATTTACTGAAATATTTTTTGAGCTGATTTCTACTGCGTATAAGGCGGTTCCACCTTCCATTGAGATCGCTTGGCAGTTGACTGCTTCTAACGGATACGCTTCTCTTATGTTGCGACAAGCTTGCGGCAATGCCGGATTAGTTATTGCCGCAGTCATACCAGGGGTGATTTTTGTTAACTCACGTATTTTTCCAACACTTGAAAAATCTTTGGTAACGACCTCGACCCCGACCCATTTTAAGACTGCATCGTCTTGTAAACGTTTAGCATATGCATTCGTGCATAGGCAGCACATCAATGCGAGTATAATTTTTTTCATCCTATGTCTTCACATCAAAATAATGTCGTATTATTTTTTTTGACTCTATTGCTATCTATTAACGTCTACGATTAACTGTAAGTGCTTGAATTTAAATCATAATTTGTCTAGTGTGGTCTATTGACGTATCATAGTGTTGCTACTATATTGTGTAGCTAGCTGTGTAGCTACACATTAAAACCAGAAAATTATGCAACGAAAAAAAAGAGAAGCGCTTGAAGCAATTCAATTGAAGCACTGGGTACAAGCCGTGCAATCCGGAAAAATTCCTACGGAAAAAGATTCAGTAACCAACGAAATTGTACCGCTTCCTCTGCCGCTTGCAAGATCAGATGGTGAAGGACTTACTTTCACACTTTCGAAATCAGGAACTGCAACATGGGTCTTGCGTTATCGGTATGGTGGACGGTCAAAGGAACTCACCATCGGCAACTATCCAGACATCAGTCTATCTGACGCGAGAAAATACGCTAGAGAAAAAAGGGCTGGAATTGATATTGGTAGTAATCCAGCACTTGATAAGCGCAAATCAAAGGCTTCTGCCTTGAAAGATTGGAGCGTGGCGGAATTGATTGAGGATTATCGAGAAAAGATACTACCGGGTTTAAGTACGAGTACCCAGAGAAGTTATAGTCGCAATCTGATCCGCATTGAGTCAAAAATTGGACCTTTCCCAGTATCAAAGGTTGAATCCGTTGATATCGTCGTAATGCTAGAAGGCGTAGATGCTACGTGGACAGAGTCACTTATGCTGCTATGTACAGTGAAGATGTTATTCAGGCATGCGGCAGGGAAGAAGCTTATTTCAGTGAATCCGTGTTTCGGGATTGAGCTGAGTGCAACTATGGGGCCACGACCACCAGTTCGGCGACGATTAATGTTAAATGAAGCAGAGTTGAAGTGCCTATTTAGCGCCAATATGCGACCGGAAAATCTGTTGGCTGTAAAAATTTTATTAGGAACAGCTGTAAGATCTGCTGAATTATTTGGAGCAAAATGGGATCAAATCGATACTGACAAAGGTGTTTGGACTGTGCCCACGACGAAAACGGGTACTGGTATGCAAATTCCACTTTCTATAGCAGTGCTAGATTGGTTTAAGGACTTGAAGCTATTAAGTGGTGGTTCCAGTTTTGTTTTACCTGCTAGGGCAGAGAGTCGAAAAGAGCGGTTCGGTGGGGATGCATGCATCAATCCGAATACAATTGGCTCCGCGATAGAGTTCTGGTTTGTAGAGTATTCGCCTGAAGTTAGACGATTTACACCACATGATTTGAGATCAACTGCAAAAAGTCATCTGCGTCGGTTGGGTGTTCCCCGTGACATCACTGAAATGTGCCTCAACCATAAATTATCTGGGGTTGAAGGTATTTACGATATTCACACGTATTTTGAAGAACGAAAAGCAGCGCTTGCAAAATGGGGTGACTATTTGAAGCAAATTGAGAGCGCTTTAGTTTGATAGTCAAATCGCCGATATGAATTCCCCGCGCTAGGCTGCATTTGAGTCGTTACTGTATGCAATGGCATCAAAAGTTTGCCAAAGCCGCTTGTCTGGCTGTTAAATGCACTCTCTGCGCATGTATAAATCAGCCGTCAAATGTCGATTGCAGTTTTGTGTTGAAATCAAACGTTTTAATGATTTTTTGAGCCAGATCGGTCAGCTATTTTAGCAAAGTTTTTTAGCCATATTTCTCTCGTCAAACTCCGATAAACTATAGTCATCAAGCGTCTTTCGAAGTAATTATTCGTTGCTCGTTACAGCACTTGATTCATTCTTGCGGCAACATCTCTCAGACTTGGTACATCGGATTAGTACGACGATGTTAATCCAGTTTTCAGGATTCAAAATCTCACCCTCCTGTTTCACTACTTTTCTGAGTTTGCTAATTCTCAGCGGTGTCCTGCTGCATTCTTTTTTTTTCGATAAAACAAGGAGTAATTTATGGCGACTTTGCCCACCACCGTTAATTCAACCAGTGCTGGATTTCAGCCTGCTTTTCAACATATAGGGACTTCAGACAGGCATGCTTGCGCATTGGCTTCCATCGCCATTATCGCTTCTGTCAGTTTTGATGACGTTCGTCTTCAAGCAGAAAATTTTGGCATGCCAAAGACTGGACCTTATTATCAATGGATAGATGCTGATTTCATTGCGAAACTTTTGGCACATTTTGGATGGGTGGCTACCGTGTGGAAGGAGGGCTCGAATGCTGCAAACTTACCTGATCTTTGCATGGCATTGGTGGATTACGATGTCGATTGGGAAGTCGGACGTTTTGTCGTCATTCATAAGGCAAAAACCACGCATGATGCGAAAATCATTCAGTATGCGATTGATCCAGCGGCTAAAGAGCTAAAGCAGCAGATTCGAACGGATCTTAACGTACTAAAGCCTGCATGGTACATCGGAGTACATCCGATGAATAAAACGACTGTAAAGGCAGGAAAGTAGACATTCTTTCAGGTTGAGACCAAAGCGAAAACGTGAGTCTTATTCTGTTGCAGAATCACCAGCAGGAAGTGGGCTCAATAGTTCAGGCATCGTAACCCCTAAGGCGTGTGCAATCCTCTCAATGTTGCAGATTGAGATATTGCGTTCGGCTCGTTCTACCGAGCTAATGTAGTTGGGGTGTAGCTCAGCATATTCAGCGACTTTCTCCTGAGTTAAGCACTTGGAGCGGCGAATACGGCGCATGTTTGCCGCAAATAATTTCTGAGCATCACACTTTTGGGTTTGGTTGCTTTGCACAAGGCGAAGCATCCAGTTTTTTTATATAAATTTCCACACACTTTGGGTTTGGTTTGTCGCAATTGCATGTGATAATACCAAACTTAAAGTGTGTTTTATCAATCATATTAATAAGGAGATTTGCTCGTGAACCAAGTAATACCGCCAACCAGTACCAATCCTGATGAAAAATTTCAAGTTGTTTTAAAGGGCTTGCATTCAAGCTTTATACAAGAGGAAGCCAAGCTAAAACTAGCGACTTTGTTTAAAGCAACGGTAGAGCAGATGGATAAGATTCTAAGTACACCAAATTTCGTAGTGAAGAAGGCGATTTCATTTGATATGGCGTCTAAATACAAAAGCGCGATTGAGTTAGCGGGTGGTGTATGTGAAGTGAAGTCAGAGAATATTTCGGCTTTTACTTTGGATGTTGATTTGCCAAGCTTGAAGAGGCATGAGGAAGAGCCAAAAATGACGACGCCGCCGCAAGGCGTGCAAGATAAGTCCATGCAAAAAGATCGTCAAGAAACCGAGCCGAGCATATTAAATTTGGACGTATCCGATAGTTGGAAGAATAAGTTTGCACTGATCGAAAAAGCAGGTGGGGTACGCCTTCAAAAGTTCAATGAACTGAGCTCTGGGGAACGAATGGTCATCTTTAATGTTTTAGGGGCGCTGTTCTGTTTTATGTATTACTTGGCAAAAGGAATGTGGAAGAAAGCGATTGTACTGACGTCTATTAGTATCGTTTTGATTTTTATCATTGATGCGATTTTAGAGTCAATGGACATGGGAAATTCCAAAATTACCTATTTTGTATCGCCAGCAATATTTGCTACGAGAGCCAATATTGATTACTACAAAAGGATGGTCTTAGGCGATAACGGTTGGTGGTGAGCGGAGTAAATCTGCTGTGCGGTATAGACGTTGAGGAGCAAGGCGTTAAGTGACCACAATTTGGGGAGCTTTATCGGTGTTAATCGTCGAAGTTATTTTCAAAATTATCGTGCAGAACTGTCAAAAATTCGAAGAAATAAAATTTTACTTAATGCGGAAATGCCGCTGAAAGTTATTAAATGAAATTAATGTGCCAAAGTAATATGTCATTCAGCATAGCGCTTCTAAGCTCCGTGTTGCTATCTGCTTGTGGCGGTGGAAGTGGAGGTGGCTCAACAGCCGCGTCTTCCAACCCTACATCTACTATTCCAGCCGCAACAGATACTGTACCACCCACGTTAGCGACAACAGCTATCGTTTCTCCTCCTAACGGTGACGGCAATGTATCTAAGAACGCACCCATTAGCTTTAGAGCCAGTGAGCCGCTTAGTTCGGCCAAAGTTATTTTGACTTGCGGTGGAGCAGTTGTTCCAACAGTGACTACCTTTCTGTTGGACACAGTGACATCAACGCCTAGTCAGAGTCTCCCATATGGAACAGCATGTACCGCGACAGTGGACAGCACTAGTACAAAGGATTTGGCTGGTAATAAGTTCGGGTCTAACGTTCTGATTACCAGTTTCACGGTTGAGAAGGCACCCGTTGTGGTTACCCCAGGAGATACTACCGCACCCACAATCTCCGCTGTAATCTCGCCGCTGAATGGATCAACAGGCGTGTCGCTGATGCCCAATATTAGTTTTAAGGCGAGTGAGCCCTTAAGTTCCGTCAGAGTGATTTTGACTTGCAGCGGCACAGCTATTCCTACCAACAATACTATTAACTCGGATGTTGTAGTAGCTGCACCAATCCAGAATCTGGCTTATGGTGCATCTTGCATAGCCACAGTGGATAGCAGCATGACGAAAGACATGGCTGGTAACAAGTTTGTATCCAATGTAGTGATTACCAGTTTTACGGTAGAGCAGGCACCAGTGGTAGTCATTCCACCGACCTCAGACAAGACTCCACCGAATTTGACAGGTATTGTTTTCCCTTCAAACGGTTCGATAAATGTAGCGACAGACGCGAAGGTTATTTTCCAAGTATCCGAGCCTTTGAGCAGCATTAAAACTCTGATGTTCTGTGGTGCAAACAGTGCAGCCGTTGCAGTATCAAGTTGGACTAGCGGTAATTCAGTGACGGTTACACCAGTTGCACCGTACCCCACAAATGCGACATGCAACCTGTTGATAGACCGTACGGGTTCCAAAGATTTGGCAGGCAATGCATTTTCGGAAAACTGGTTGATCACAAAGTTTACTACTGATGGTACGGTGGTAGTTATTCCGCCAGACACGGGTCCTACCACGCCAACAGGAGATGTAACGCCACCTGTATATCTCGGTGGTATTTTTCCAGCAGATGGTGCAACCGATGTTATGCCTAATACTGAGATTCAGTTTGATATGAGTGAGAAGGTTGCCACTATAAGAGTTAGCTATAGTTGTACAGGTGGGACTAGCGCCAACTACTTGGATAATGCGGATGTTTACGATAAGACTACCTCGCGCGTCAAATTCATGGTCGCATCCGCGTTGTTACCCTATGGTTCAACTTGCGTGGTTACTCTGCATAATGCGGACACTCGGGACTTGGCTAACAACCTCATGAAGGGCTACTCAACAATCTTGACTACCTTTAAAGTCCGATCAAGAGTTTCAAGTGTTGTGTGTGATCAGACAGCACCACGCACCAGTGTTCCAGTTATGAACGGCAAACCATTGGTAGAAGTATGTAATGGCATCTTTTCTGATCCTGCAATCAGTACGGCTGAGTATGGTGAGGTCGCACAAGTCAGAACATTCTCAATGAACTCTATTAAGAAGTTCTTCGGCACGTCAAAGATGACAACAGTGCCAGATATTATTGTTTGTAAGACGGCGGAATGCTCAGTTTTTTTTATGGATGCAGATTATGGTGGTCGCGTCATGCCACAAGGTATGTCAACTCAAAATGGATCATTCACTGCACCACGGGATACTTTTGTTGTGGGTAAGCCCTACGGAAGCGAATTCAATAGGCTGTTGGTTTCTGCGCATGAATTGACTCACGTGGAGTTTCTAGCAAGGCTTGGTAATGGACGAGTGCCAACTTGGTTCAATGAGGGGTTAGCTACCTACGTTGGTGGCAGCCCTGTTTGTAGACCATTTACACCTGGAGTTACTCTCCCTGCAAAAGCACAGCCAGATTTGAAGGATCAAACGCAGTGGAAAATAGATGCACCTCACTACTGCCAAGGATCAGAAGAGATTACTAGCTGGATACAGAAGAACGGTAAACAAGCACTGATCGATCTGCTCGACAAAGTGAAAAACGGGGCTGAGTTTTATTCGGTGTACGGAAGCCTCATAAACTAAACCAAGAAGCCCGGTGCCATTCATGGTGCGAGGTTTTTATTAATGAACGTCAACCATGTTGGACACTTTTTTGAAGATGGGTAAAGAGGCTTAGTAATTGAAACGGTTGGCCTATTTGTGAAACCTAGCAAAGTTATTTAGCACTCGATCCGTTCGATACTTGAGCGTATGGGGGACAGTCCTTAGATGCCATCCAGTAGCTCATCATGATCACCGACAAATCGTCAAGAGGAAATAAAAATGAAACTATTAGCCCTTCGAATTGTTGCGGGTTTGAGTATAGCGCTATCGTCTCTCAGCGCTCACGCAGACCTCCAACTTTCTTGTCCTGTAAGATTGGATTTGCTAACCCAATTGGAGAAAGACCCTGACAAGTTATTGTTTGGTGTAAAAGTAAGGGATTGGAAATCCGAATATTTTGACGCCCTGCTCGTCAAAAATGAGGAATGTATGGCTATAAGTAATTATCCTGAATCCGTGAGAAAGGCTGAGCGCAATGAAGCAAAACGCCTTACTGACATGCGGGATAGTTACTTGCAAAGACGTGATGAAAATTTACGCGCAGCCGAAACGCGTTCACGAACACTGCAAATAGTGGCGATTGCGAAAGAGCAAGGCATTGATATTCCTGTCAGCCAAAGTGGTGGAAGACCGACTGAAATACTGTTGTATTTATTCGAAGGAGTACCTTTCCGTGAAAAAAAATGGGAGTGCAACGATGCTGGTGGGAGTAGGAAAATTGGCTGGTTAGATGAAGCAAGTATAAAAAAATTAGCCATATATTCTGATGCCTGTCTGGCGAGTGGCGCTATTAAACAAGAGGCAGCAAATATAGTTAAGGCAAACGTTGACGCCTTGACACGGTTTTATTCCGCTATTCCAGTATTTTCCAAGCGAGTCGATTTGGTCGCGTTACGCCCAGACATTACGCCATCTGCTCTGGCAGAACTTGAGGCCATGCATAAACAGTTGATCGCTCCCGTTTTGCACATCGGTTTTGATCAAAATTTCCATCCGCAGTTGCAGATTGCTGTTGAAAAAATTAAAAAACTTCAAGCCCAACTGTTTCGCAAAACCTGTGATGTGAACTACGCTCGCGCTAATCTGCCTACCGCATGGCGATCTGCGTATTTAATGGTTGAATGGAATAATTCTACTGAGTTTCTTGGTTTGATCTGTGAATCCATGAGCGCCGGAGTGCAAATCCGTTACTTACCGAGTGGTTTATTTTCAAAAGAAGGATTTGAGGTGAAAAATGCAGTGCGAACTGTACAAGTGTTTCCTGAATCGCGACGTATAGCGGGTGGTGACCCAAAGATTCCACTGCTTGTGCCCACGGCTGCCAAGATTGATGGCAAGTCCTATAGTATTACAAGTCAGAACATCCGAATGCTTTATGCAGAATTATTTGCAGCGTTACGGAATCAATAAAACTTCGATCTTAAAATGTCTGGCAACGATTTCTCTGCCTCTAGTAAACGCGAGAATTGTTGCCAACACTCCAGTGCATCGCAAGGGTCACCACATCAGTTTGGTGATAAAACTCCCCTTCACACCTAACCATCGGCATGTAATTGTATAAAGTTTTGCACATTTTGTGCTTTGATGATTATTCATGGGAATCTCTGCAAGCGATGTAGTGCCGTTTTCGCTGGCACGTGCCAACCTTTCTGAGTTGGCTGAACAGGTGAAGGCTGGTTCAGAGAAAATCATTACCAAGAATGGTGAGCGTGTCGATGCCGCCTGCGAAAGGTGGAAAAGTTGAAGCAGCGTATCACCTAACGGATTTATTAGAACAACGTCGACTTTTAATAGAATTTTGGTCGCATTACTGCGTTCCGGGATAGTGCCTATTGTTTAATCTTTACGATCTGAGCAACACGTTTGATTAATGTTGACAATAAATTTACTTAATTAATTTGAACAAGTAGCGAAAGTAATTAACACAATATTTGCTGGTTAATTTAAAAACCAATTATTAATAAAATATCCAATGTAAGAATAATCTACTTCGGTACAGTATTGCAAAATCACCACAAGATCCACAATTGCAATGTAAAGATTTGGGAGATTTCTTCAAGAAATTAGTTGAATGTCTCCTAGCTAGAACAGTGCCCCCGCACGCATTAAGTGACATACAGGGGCGAGCAAGATTATGTCATTAGCCTTCGATTTCTTTCGTGAAATAAGAAGGCACGAGCTTGTACAGCAATGGCAACACCAGTAAGGTCAACAAGGTTGATGAAATAATTCCGCCAATGACGACCGTCGCTAGCGGTCGTTGTACCTCAGCACCTGTGCCTGTGGCGATGGCCATCGGAATAAAACCTAGAGAAGCGACTAAAGCCGTCATCAATACAGGGCGCAGTCTTGTTACCGCACCTTCACTAATTGCGACATCTACATCCATGCCCTTATCAATGAGTGAACGAATATAGGCAATCATCACCAGACCATTCAAGACGGCCACGCCAGACAAGGCAATAAAACCGATACCCGCTGAAATCGATAAAGGAATGTCTCGTAACCATAAGGCGACAATGCCCCCGGTTAATGCGAACGGCACGCCGGTAAAAACTAATAAACCATCTCGCATATTGCCAAACATGGCGAAGAGCAGCATAAAGACCAGCACCAATGCAGCTGGCACAACGACTTTCAGGCGATTGCTGGCCGACTCTAATTGCTCAAAGGTTCCGCCCCAGGTCATCCAATAACCAGCAGGCATATTAATTTCTTTACGCATACGCTGTTGGGTTTCAGTCACAAATGAACCGATATCGCGTCCGCGGACATTTGCGGTTACAACCACGCGGCGCTTTCCTTCCTCTCGACTGATTTGATTAGGACTCGTTCCCATGCTGACCGTCGCCACATCGCTCAATCGCAGATAACCCGCTTTATCTGGGCTGGCACCGTCTTTCGGAAGACGAATCGGTAGACGCTTAATCGTGTCAACATCATTGCGCAAGTGATCTGGCAGGCGAACTACAATATCAAAACGACGATCGCCCTGAAACATCGTACTTACTGCCAGCCCACCAATGGCGTGGCTGATGACCGCTTGAACATCATTGACGTTGACGCCTAAACGAGCGATTTTATCCCGGTCAATTTGAATATTGAGCATTGGCAAGCCCGTTGTTTGCTCAACCTTAACATCGGTCGCACCATCAATTTTGGCCAGCACTTGAGAGATTTTTTCAGCGGATTTATTCATGGCATCCATATCGTCACCAAATACCTTGACCGCTACATCACTACGGACGCCTGAAATCAATTCATTAAAGCGCATTTGAATAGGCTGCGTAAATTCGTAGTTATTTCCTGGTACTTTCGCGACCGCTTCTTGGATCGCCTCAATTAATTCGTCCTTACTTCGTTTTGGCTTAGGCCATTCATTTTCTGGTTTAAGCATGATAAAAGTATCGGTCAAACTTGGCGGCATAGGGTCAGTTGCGATCTCTGCCGTACCTATTTTAGAAAATACCCGTTCAACTTCAGGGAATTTTTGAATTACACGTTCAAGATCCTGCTGCATCTGTACTGCCTGATTGAGGCCAGTACCCGGAATACGCATCGCATGCATTGTGATGTCACCTTCGTTCAAGCTAGGTACAAATTCACTCCCCATGCGAGTTAGGAGTAAGCCACTCAACATGATCGTAGTGGCTGCAATACTGAGCACCAAAGCTTTGCTATGCAGAGTCCAATTCAATGTTAATTCATAGCTTTTTTGAATGCGACTCATGACACCATGTTCTTTTTCAACGATACTATTACCGATAAATAATGCAACGGCGGCCGGAATAAATGTCACTGAAAGCACCATCGCCGCAATTAACGCCGCAACAACAGTAAATGCCATGGGGTGAAACATTTTTCCTTCGACGCCCGTCAATGCAAATATGGGTAAGTACACCACCATGATGATTAACTGACCGAATAGCAAAGGTCTACGGGATTCCTTTGCTGCTTCAAACACTTCGTTAAATCGTTCATGTCGCGTTAATAGCCTGCCATGGTGAAGCTGTGCATGGGCTAAACGCCGCACGCAATTTTCCACAATGACGACGGCACCATCAATGATGATCCCAAAATCTAATGCCCCAAGACTCATCAGATTTGCACTGACCTTGTTGCCGACCATACCTGTGAACGTGAACAGCATTGCTAGTGGAATTACCATCGCCGTAATAATTGCAGCACGGATGTTTCCTAGGAATAGAAACAGAATTACGATCACCAGAACGGCACCTTCAAGCAGATTCTTCTTTACTGTACTAATCGCTTTATCCACTAATATGGTTCGATCATAAACAGTGTTAACAATCACGCCTTTTGGCAATGTATGATTAATCTCTTCGATTTTTTTACTGACAGCAAGTGACACCTTCCGGCTATTCTCGCCCATTAGCATAAATACGGTACCCAGCACCACTTCACGACCATTTTCAGTAGCGGCTCCTGTGCGCAACTCCTTACCGATTTCCACATCTGCGACATCTTCAATGCGAATCGGTGTTTCGTGGATGGATTTCACGATGATCTGTTTAATATCTGCAATAGAGTTGAGTTGGCCAGGTGCACGCACCAAGTATTGTTCCCCGCGTCGCTCAATATAGCCAGCACCTATATTGGCATTATTTTTTTCGATTGCGGCAGCGACTTCCTGCCAAGTGACGTCGTAGGCAACGAGTTTTTCTGGTCTGGGAGCAACCAAGAATTCCTTGTTATATCCACCTATCGTATTGATCTCGGTGACACCGGCAACGTTACGTAGTTGCGGCTTAACGATCCAGTCTTGAATTTCCCGAAGCTCAATTGCAGAGTAAGGCTCACCTGCTGCATTCAAGGCTCCGGGTTTCGCTTCCACCGTCCACATCACAATTTCGCCAAGCCCAGTAGAAATTGGTCCCATTGAAGGTTCAACACCGACAGGCAGTTTCGATTTTGCTTCTTGTAGACGTTCATTAACCAATTGGCGCGCGAAATAGATATCGGTACCATCCTTAAACACCACCGTTACCTGCGACAAGCCGTAACGCGATAGCGAACGCGTTTGCTGTAGCGCTGGTAAACCTGCCATCACGGTTTCTATCGGAAAGGTCACGCGTTGCTCAGACTCTAAGGGGGAGTAACCAGGTAATACCGTATTAATTTGCACTTGAACATTGGTAATGTCGGGTACTGCATCTATGGGGAGACGTTGATAGTTGACAATACCTAGCGCAGCGAAACACAAGGTCACGGCCAGCACCATCCATCGGTGATCGATGGAAAAGCGAATAAGTTTCTCAAACATAATTTTTACTTTCTGAAATGAATGGAATGATTCATAAGATGATTCATAAGATGATTCATAAGAAGATCATTTGAATCGGAATTAATCGTCATGACCGACCGACGACTTACCCAATTCCGCCTTCATCAGAAAACTATTTTTTGAGACGTACGTTTCACCCGCCAGTAAGCCTTTAATTACTTCGGTAAATTTGCCATTAGTCCGCCCTAATTCAACTGGTCGCACTTCAAATTGATCACCGACTTTGATAAATACACTGGAGACTTCATTCACACTTTGAATGGCTTCGCTGGCAACAACAACCGGTGTGTTCACCGCGGCAGATTGCACAACCAGATTGACTGGCAGACCGGGGTACCACATACCTTTGGCGTTGGATACCACCAAGCGCGCCATCGCACTTAGGGTCTGATCGCCAACCACGGAGCCGACATAGCTCACTTTTCCAGTGGTACTGGCTTCAAACGCCGTTGCGCTGATCGTCGCCTTTTGCCCGACTTTGATTTGTCCTAATTCTTTCGCAGGAATCACTGCCTCAACCCATACCGTATCCAGATTGGTCACCGTAAAGATCGTGGCATCTTCTTTCAATACTTGTCCCATCGCGATATTTTTTTCTGTGATGGTGCCGTTAATGGGTGATCGAATTTCCAGACGTGTAAGTGATCCGCCAGTCGCACTTAAAGGAGAGTTCGCCCCTAAAGCGGCTAATTTTTGCTCGGCACTTTGGCGAGTGATTTCGGCTTCTTGTAAGGCGTTTTGTGCCGCCAAATAATCCTGTTCGGCAGAAATTTTCTCTTCCCACAGTTTCTTCTCTCGCTCAAAACTTTTTTTCGCTAACACAAACCGTTTTTGCGCCGCCAGCACTTCGCCGCGTTGATCCGCTAAGAGTTGACTGGAAATGATGGCTAATACTTGCCCTTGTTTGACCTTATCTCCCGCATTTACCAACACACGCTCTACCAATCCCGTCAGGCGTGGCACGACATGTACCGTGTTGTCAGCATTCAGACGAATCTCACCTAATAGCGACATCGTGCTTTGCAATAACATCGGTCCAGCAACTTGCGTCTCTATGCCGTTGTGTTTGCGTTGCTGCTCACTCATTTGTACTCGGCCTTCAATCTGTTCATACTGAAAATCATAGGTCTTTTGGTCAAATATTGCCTTAATCTTCACTTCAAAAGAATGCGGCTCTTCCAATTCTTTAGTGCTAGTCAGGTAATCTTGTTCGGCTTTTAATAGGTAGGTTTGGACTTCCTGACCCAAACGCTGAACCAAGACAGTCACTTCGCTGCTTTTAGGCGGCAAGGCTTTTCCGTTTTGATAGGGATAGAGACGAAAGACTGGTGCCGAATCCACTTCAAAAATAGCGACCTCTAAGGCATAAGTTCCTTGTTTCAATAAACGTCCTCCATGCGGCCCCTTCTGATCAGTGGCTGGTTCCTCACTTCTTTCTTTTGCATGTTCCGCATGCTCATTTGCATGACCGGCTTCATCATGTTCTTCGGCTTTAGTCCCAGATTTATTTGTAAATAAGATGGCTATCGCCAAGATAACGCCAACGACGAGAACGATGCCGACTGCAATTGCCTGATTCCGATATTTGATTGGCGATGATTGTGTCAGTTGAGATAAAAATTTCATGATTATTCCTAAAATGAGTCAGTCGCTGGATAGAATTCAAACGCTTGATCATTCAGCAGTCTTTGAATATCCGCCGCGGCAAGATGGGCATCGCCACAACTACGTAAATATTGTGCTGTTGCAGCCAAGAGAGAGCGCTGCGCATCGAGTACGTCTAAGAAACCGAATTTGCCAAATTCAAAGCCCTTGAGCGCAAGGTCAAAGGCATTTTGGGCATTAGGGAGAACGTCTGCTTTACTTAGCTGTGCTTCGTCGACCGCAAATCGGAGTCGCTGCTGAGCTTGCATCAATTCATTGCGCACCCGAATCTGTGTCGATTGCAGTTCGTCTTTCGCTTTATCCAGACGGCTAATGGTTTCCTGCACGTTGCCCTGATTACGATCAAACAGGCTAATCGGGATAGAGACACCGATCATAGGCTGCTGTCGTCCGGTCAGTTGTTCCCGTTTGGCACCAAGACTTAAGGTGATATCTGGAATTTGTTTACTGCGCTCTACATCGGCCATTGCAGCGCGTTTTTCCACCTCTATTTTTGCTTTGATGATCTGTGGTGATTGCATCAGCTGCTTTTCTACATCCAAGCTATCAGGCACCACAGGTAAAGCATCAAAACGTCCTACCAATTCAATGGATGAAGTCGCGTTATTGCCGATCATAGAGTGCAATCGTTGGCGTGCAATCACTAATTCACTCTCGGATTTCGCTAACTCAAGCTGTGCGCTGGACTGCGCCACCCGTGCCTTACTCTCTTCTAAGGGCGCCACTTTGCCCACGGTGACTTGTTTTTTAGCTGCACTGTAAGCGCGCTGTGTTAGCTCCAACGAAGTGAGCGCCAATCGTTGACGCTCTTGGGCAATCAGTACCTCATTAAAGCGTGTTGTAACGGTGGCCCGAATCTCGTTCAACATTATGGCGAACTCGACTTTAGCGATATTCAAACCGCTTTCGGCCACCGATAGGCGGGCACGCCTTTTGCCACCAAGTTCGATCGCTTGATTGAGTTGCCAAGTCGTATTGCGATTTTCAGTTCGTGCATCTTCCATCATCGCAACCAGTTCTGGATTACGTAATAAACCTGCTTGACGTAAGCTTGCCTCGGTCGCCGCTATCTCTCGTTTGGCAGCAGCGATATCCGGGTGGTATTGTTGAGCCAAACGTAGGGTCTCTTGTAAGCCCAAGCGACCAACGGCAACGGTGTCAGGCAACTTGTTGGAGGATAGATTGACTGCGAGCATTTGCGTACTCGCTTGATCTTTTATGTGGGTATTAGTCGGTAATGTCTGCGCCACAAGGTATGCGGGTGAAGACGTTAGTAATACTGCCGCGAGCCACGATAACGTGGGCGGCAAAAGCAATTTTTGCATGGAACTCCCCTGAAATAATTCCTGAAACTATTCTTAAAATGAAGCAATAGGAAAAATCCGGTCGTGCGCTGTCAACCCTTGGATCTCAATACAAAAGAAAATAATGAAGAAGACAGTGAATTGGCACCGGATTAAACGACGCGTATCCACTTGGGACGTTCTGGCTCTGCCAAAAACGGCATGGGAGGTTGAAGTTGTGTGAGCGATCGGGAATCTTGACGTCCTAGATCATCAAATGGAGATACTCGTGAATCAGCGGTCATTGATGCGCCGTGATGACATGTCGTACAATCTGGATGGGACACAGGTTTCTTATTGCCAGCCTTATTCTTTTGATCCTCTTGATCCGCAGTGTGATGTTGGTGAGGATGATGCCCAAAATGTTGCGTGGATTTATCTGTTTCATGCTGACAGAAAGCACTTGCCGCCGTCCAACTTAGTTGGAAGGTCAACGCAAGGACTAACAGGATGATCCATTTTTTACACATGACGCGAATTATATACATGATCGGTTTCTCTATTGGGTTACAAATTTGTTATCTGCGCTAGTTAAACTAAGGTGGTCTTGGACGTAGTAGTAAGTTTGACCAAGCGTAAGCCATTAAAAATGACTAACAGGCTTGCCCCCATATCTGCAAATACCGCCATCCAAAGACTTGCAGAGCCAAAGACTGCCAGTATTAAGAAAATTACTTTTATCCCGAGTGCTAAACTAATGTTTTGTTTCAGAATGCGAGAGGTACGTTGACTCAATTGGATAAACTGGGGAATCTTACGCAGATCATCATCCATTAATGCCACATCGGCCGTTTCCAATGCGGTATCCGTCCCAGCGGCACCCATTGCAAATCCAATATGGGCTTTGGCCAGTGCTGGGGCATCATTAATGCCATCGCCCACCATCCCGACGTGACCATATTGTGTTATCTCTTGCTGAATAGCCGCTAATTTATCCTCCGGTAACAAGTCACCACGGGCGTCGTCAATACCGACCAGTTTGGCAATCGCCTTAGCGGTGAGTGTATTGTCGCCAGTGAGCATCACGGTACGCACGCCCATCGCATGTAGTTCGGCAATGGCTTGTCGGCTAGTTTCTCGAACTGTATCGGCTACGGCAACCATCAGAAGTGGCGCTGTTTCATTACAGAGAATGACCACAGTTTTTCCATCACCTTCAAAGGTACGTAAAGTCGCTTCCAGGCTCGTGTTACAGATACCTAATTCTTCAACCAGTCGATGATTGCCTAAATAAAACCACTGATCATCCACGCGTGCTTTTACACCACGTCCCATCAAAGCTTCAAACTGAGATACTTCAGTGAGAGAAACTGTAGGAAATTGCGTTTTCCAATAACGACAAATGGCACCGGAGACAGGATGGTCTGAACGGTTGGCCAAACTTGCCGCAAGCCCTAAATGTGTGTTGGTATCCCCTTGAAGTGGCGTGATATCGGTGACACTAGGCTTACCCAGCGTAATGGTGCCGGTCTTATCCAATGCAAGCACTTTTAAATTTCGACCGTCTTCCAGATAAACCCCACCTTTAATCAAGATGCCCGCTTTAGCTGCTGCGGCCAGTCCACTCACTACGGTCACTGGTGTTGACACCACGAGTGCACAAGGGCAAGCAATCACGAGAAGTACCAAGGCTTTATAGACCCACACCGACCACAATAATCCGAAAAAGACAGGCGGCACAATCATGACTGCCAACGCTAACAAGAAGACCACAGGTGTGTAAATTTTGGCGAATTGATCCACAAAACGTTGTGTCGGCGCGCGACTAGCCTGCGCTTCTTCAATACGCACAATAATGCGTGCCAACATTGAATCTGATTTTAAAGAAGAGACGCGATAGAGAAAGGAGCCGCTTTGATTGATCGTCCCAGCAAATACCTGATCCCCAATATTTTTTGCGACCGGTATACTTTCTCCTGTAATGGGAGCCTGATCAATCGCAGATGCACCCTCAGTCAATACGCCGTCGAGTGGAACGCGTTCTCCGGGCGCGACCCGTAGAATCTCGCCAATTTGAACTTGGTCGGTTCCTACGGTGAGCCAAGTACCATCAGCCTGCTTTACCGTCGCTTGTTCGGGCGCCATTGCCATTAATCCCCGAATAGCATTGCGTGCACGATCTAAGGATAAGGCTTCGATCATTTCTGACAGACTAAATAAAGCCATCACCATTGCCGCCTCTGGCCATTGTCCGATGATCACAGCACCTGTAACAGCAATTGCCATCAGGGCATTAATGTTTAAATTGAGATTGGCGAGCGCGATCCATCCTTTTTTATAGGTGCCAACGCCACTAATGAGAATGGCAAATAAGGATAGCGCAATCACAGCCCAACTTGATTCGTTGCCACTCACCCAGGCAATCACTTCTGCCGCAATTGCGCTGGCAACTCCCAAACCAATCAGCCACCATGATTTACTGCTCGTAGGGGATGTGCTTCGGTGTTGTTGGGCTTGCGTCGCAGTGTCGACCAGCTCGGCTTGCATACCGATTTCCTGTAAAGCCCGCTGAATCGGTTTTTCATCGGCTAGTCGATGTTCGATTGTGAGTTTTCGCTCTAACAGATTAAATTTCAGTTGCGTAATACCTTCAACAGAAGTCAGTTTCTGACGAATCAAGGTTTCTTCCGTGGGGCAATCCATGTTCTCAATTCGATATACCACCGATGACGCACCGACGGCAGCGGTTGACTCCGGTGACGTTGCAGTGATCAGCGGCGTATCTCCACAAGCACAGTCGTGTTGATTGCTGGTACAGATGGATGTTTGCTCAGTTGTCGATGACATAAAAGCTCCTTAAGGCGTATAGTGCTATTAAAAACCCTGTAGTAGGTATAGGGTCAAGCATTATTTTGCGATGAGGATGAACCAAATGGAATTAAAAATTGGCGAACTTGCAAAACGATCTGGTTGTCAGGTAGAAACCATTCGTTTTTATGAGAAAGAAGGCTTACTTCCCCCAGCCATACGCTCGCAAGGAAATTATCGTTTGTATGGTGAAAGCCATGCTGAACGACTTTTATTTATCCGCCACTGTCGATCATTGGATATGACCTTGCATGAAATCCGTCAGCTTTTACTTTTTAAGGATGCACCTCAGGAGACCTGCACGGAAGTGAATCAAATTTTAGATAAACATATTGATCATGTAGCACATCGCATTCATGAATTGACTGAGTTACAAAAGCAACTGATGCAATTACGTAGTCTTTGCCATAATTCCAACGCAGGCAAAGACTGCGGCATTTTGCATAACTTGGCTACGACAGAAGGTATGCCAATAAAAAAACTGGGCAGTCATGGGGAAGGCTGCCATTAACAGTTTAGTGAAAACGGCTCTTAAGACGTATTGCACTGGCTTTCGCACTTGCAGTCTCTTTTGCATTTTTGTTGCACAAATCGTTTTCTTATCATGACGAATACCCCAATACCTATACCTGTGATTGGGATGAAGTGCCATATCGACAGTTCATCAAGATATGCTGCTAACCCGATAGATACGCCAAGTGATGCAAGTAATGGCGCTATTAGTGGCAGGCAGCACAAACCACACCCCGCAATAATTACCGCCGCAGCACCTAAGGCAGTACGCCATGACTTGCTCTTCATTACTTCCATATCCATCTCCTTTAAAAATGAAATTGTTTTACCGAAGTTGCAAGGTACATGCTAAAGTCACTTGAGATGCAAGCCTTATTTTTAGGATGATGAACAAACCTATACTGACAATCGGGCACTTATCCCAGCAGACTAAGTGTACTGTGCCGACCATTCGATACTATGAAGAAATAGGTCTTTTGCCGCAATCTGAGCGTGCGTCGAATGGGCATCGTTTTTATCGTCATGAAGACATTCAACGACTGCTCTTTATTAAACGCTGCCGCGATTTTGGTTTTCCGATTGAGCAGGTGCGTCAATTGGGTCAGCTTTTAGAGGATGGTGAGCGCGCTTGCGTCGAAGTACGAGATCTGGCACAGCGTCATCTTGATGAAGTACGAAAAAAAATAGTTGAAATGCGCGAATTAGAAAAAACGCTAAATGCTTATGTCTGTGCCTGTAATACTGGCTGCGTAGAGGGTCAAACAAAAGACTGCTCCATCATCGAAACTTTACAGGCGCCTGTCATACCGCAGAGACGACCTGAGGACAGCATCCAACTAGCGACAAATCCTGATTCTTTTTCCGTTACTGAATTAAAGCGAGGTCGTTAATGGAGTTAAATGACATCGGAAAATCTTTCGCTTTATTTGTCGCAACGGCCATTGCCGAACTCATTGGTTGCTATTTGCCGATGTTGTGGCTCACTGGCAAAGGTACAACTTGGCTATTGCTCCCGGCGGCGGCGAGCTTAGCCGTGTTTGTTTGGTTATTGACTTTGCATCCAGCAGCGAGTGGCCGAGTATACGCAACCTATGGTGCCGTATACATTGCCACAGCCATTGCATGGCTTTCTGTTGTAGACGGGATTAAGCCAAGCTGGAATGATTACCTTGGGGCAGCCGTTGCCTTGCTCGGTGCAGGAATCATCATTATTGGAAACAAATCCTGATGACCTTTGTAAGTTAAGCTTTTTCAATACGAAATAAATTTGATTAACTGCTGTTTCTAAACTCTTGGCAATTAGCACTTCTCAAATTATTTAATGACAGTATGTTTAAGCAATAGTCACTTGATTGCGCCCAGATCGTTTAGATTTATAGCGCATTCCATCAGCACATAAAACTAGCTCTTCGGCATTTTTTCCATGATCTGGATAAAAAGCTATGCCCGCAGATAGTGTGATTTTAATCGCATTTTCATCGCAATTTACCGTATTTTTTTCCAATTGCTTTCGCCAAACTTCGGCTCTATCAACTGCTTGCGAAGCTGACATGTTTGGAATAATTGCGATAAACTCTTCAACACCATAGCGGCAAATTAAGTCACTGTCACGAGACGTCTTTTTCAAAATATCAGCAAGCGCTTTGAGAGCTTCATCACCCGCGCCATGTCCAAATTGATCGTTTACATTCTTGAAGTGATCAAGGTCTAACATAATCAAAGCGAGTGGTCTTTTCTCTCTTTCCGCAAGCGATATATCTCTGACTATCGCAGCATCTAGAAATCGTCGGTGATATAAACTAGTCTTTGCATCATGCAAAGCTAGGCGAACGGAATTACATATCTGTCAGTCGCCTCTTTTCACTTGTTCAACATTTATCGCACGGATGATAAGGCTGGCGTCATCGGGGTCAGAAAAATCAATGTTGAATCCACGTCGTTTGCTGATGGCATCAGCCATGATCCAAGATTCACTGTGTAAATCTTCAACTCACATTTCATTCTTTGTTGCTCTCGAAATTCGGCGGAAGCTACCTAACATGGTTTGTAAAAATGACTTAAAAAAGTGATGCATATTTGCAGGTTGAAAGTAGGTGAAATCTGTGTATTGAGATGTTTTCGAGGCTTAAAGAAATCGCAGTTTTGACAGGCAAGTGCAATAAATGAACCCTCAAATAATGGACGTGAGTCGCGTTTTCACAAAGTTATTTTCAATGAAATTGATTTGTGCCCCATGTTAACATATTGCTGTGGCGTGCAATGCGTCGCAGCAGCCAACGCTAACCCATACCAACGCAAGTATTCTCATCAAGCCTTTCTAGCTTGGCTTCACTATTTGCGTCTCTGATTTGGCAAACGCTGTTCCCTTTCTACTTCCCTAAAGACGTCCTGTAATGTTTCGCTGAAAGCCAGAATGCTATCAGTGAATTTTGTCGTCTTCTTGCTTGGGATACCTACCTTTACTGAGATAAAAATGATGAAAAAAGATACCAACACCAATTCAAATATGTCAGCGATTGATGTGCACGGCGCTCAGAAAAAAGTGTCGCTATTTTCTTGTGGCACAGTCGTGGCAACTCCAGCAGTCATGGCGCATTTTAGCGAAAACAATATTGAAATCGAGCCGTATCTAATTCAGCGTCATTTGCAAAGCGATTGGGGTGATGTATCGCCTGAAGACGCAATTGCAAATGATTTTGCCGTAGAGAACGGGCTTCGCATATTGTCGGCGTATGTTGCAGCTAACAGACGATTTTGGGTGATCACGGAAGCGGATCGCAGTGCTACTACTTTCCTGTTTCCCGAGGAATACTGATATGTGCGCCAAACGATCATCACAAAAGAGCGGTAACGCCATCGCGACAATGCAGGCCATGCGACCGATACGCGATTTGCTTTTGCAACTGCCACATTTGACGGTGACTGCTGAATTTGAGATTGATTACCTTGCCGCAAATCCAACGTTACTTTTGCAGATCGCAAATAACGGTGATGTCGCAATGCGTACTGTCAATCTCGGCATATCCGCTATCGGCATACTATTGGCCAATTCCGCGCCAGAGA
Source organism: Affinundibacterium macrobrachii (assembly GCF_014652415.1). Classification (GTDB taxonomy): domain Bacteria; phylum Pseudomonadota; class Gammaproteobacteria; order Burkholderiales; family Burkholderiaceae_D; genus Undibacterium; species Undibacterium macrobrachii. Next base: position 156,317 of record NZ_BMYT01000003.1, on the reverse strand, counting down.
TAGAAACTCGTGAAATATCTGGTGACGCAGCAGAAGCCATTGGGTGGCTGATAGGAGAGTTGGGTGAATTAGCTGCTGTTATTCACTGTATCGCAGCAGCCTGCCGAAGGTCGATTGTTGATTATGTCCCTGGCACTGTTGAGTGCTTCCCAAATGCCAAACCATGAACTGACTAAGAACAAAAGAAGCGGCGAGAATTTTCGTTGCTTTTTTTTCGTCGTGTCAGCTATCGAAAATACACTATTGTGAATACTTAAAATGGCTACCAAAACAGCAAAAATAATACAATTGATCGAACCTAATAAGGCGCCGCGCATTAAATTAGTTAAATCGATTCCTGCGCCACCATCATCACTAGTTGAAAGCTACACAGCAGCGGCTCAATCAAAAGCCACACAACGCACGTACAGCGCTGACCTACGGCATTTCAAACAGCATGGCGGCACAATACCAGCAACGCCAGGTATGGTTGCTGAATACATTGCTAAATTTGCCGATTCATTGGCGGTGGCAACTTTACAGCATCGGCTAATCGCCATTCACCGCGCCCATACTGACATTGGCATCGTATCGCCAGTAATGGATAAGTCTGTGAAAAGAACGATGCAGGGAATAAGGCGCACCTTCGGGACAGCACAACGCCGCGTTACTGCATTGGTAAAAGACGATCTGCTAGAAATTATGGTAATGGTAGACCAACAGAGCCCTCTGAAAGCAGCACGTGATAAGGCATTGCTTTTGATCGGCTTTGCTGGTGCATTCCGTCGTTCTGAATTGGTGGCATTGCAGATTGAAGATGTCACCACTTATGACACTGGATTAGAAATAATGATTCGGCGCTCAAAGACTGATCAGGAGGGCGTTGGGCGAACAGTTTTTATTCCGACCGCTAAGGGCAAAACGTGTCCAGTGAAAGCGCTTAAAAACTGGCTTGAACTAGCGAAGATCAACGAGGGCGCATTGTTTAGAGCTGTCAGTCGGCATGACACAAAAGTGAATACAAAAGCGTTGACTCCTCAATCTGTTGCCCTGATTGTGAAAGCGGCCGTCCGTAAAGTGAGTGGCGACGACGCAGCCAGCAAAGTGGCTGGGCATAGTTTGCGCGCTGGTTATTGTACTGAAGCGGCTACAGTCGGATTACAGCCGTATCAAATTCGAGAGCAGACTGGTCATAAATCAGACGTCACTCTTGCTCGGTATATTCGGCCAGTTGCGAAACGGAAAATACCGAGTCTATTATGATTTTATTTTCTATCATGATCGAATTTTATTTTTTCTGCGGCGTGGGCGACAACGTTCATAGTACTCAGAAAAGTTATGGTGTCGTTTCATAAACCTACCGATCGTAACGATTTGGACGTCTACAGAAAGAAATTCAAAAGCTTGCACCGAAAGGTGTTTTCTTGTAACCTTGAAACATTATAAAGCATTGGAAATTAGAAAATTATGGCAGCGTATATTTCTCTCACGGAAGCAGCAAGCCTGCTTGGTGTCACAAAGGAAACATTGAGAAACTGGGATAAATCGGGGAAGCTAAAGCCCGTACGAAACTCTACAAATAACTATCGGATGTACTTATTGAAAGACGTTCAAGATTTAAACCCGCTGACGATTGACCAGCAGATGTTATTCGAAAGTGCTACTTCGGAAGATCAGATTACTACTGGTGAGGTAAATTCAAAGGATGAAACGGAAAAGGGAATCCGTAAACTCTTGGTGAAATTGCACAAAATTCTACGTGACACGGATGCAAACAGTAGCATTGTTGAGCGTTTTGACGAGGTTACAAAACTATTGTTTCTGAAACTTCTTGTCGATCAAGCACGTCACGATTCAACGCTGTTTGATCGAAAATCAAATGAGTCTCAAAGTGATTACGCGACGAAAATTCGGAAGGCCTTTTGTACGTCAACCGATGTGAATAGCAATCTATTTCCAGAGAAATTTCGTGAGCTCCGTGTAAGTGATTCGGCGTTAGATTCGTTAGGCTCTGCTCTTAATGAAATTTCGCTCGCAGCTGGTTCCAGAGATGTCAAAGGTTATGCGTATGAAGAAATGATACGAAACACCTTTGATAAAGGCGATCACCAGCAGTTTTTTACTCCGCAAAGCGTTGTCGAATTCATGGTGGGCTTGGTGGAGGGGCATCTTTCTGGTGTTATCGCCGATCCCGCATGTGGCACTGGTGGTTTTCTTGTTGAGGTGGCGAAGCGACAGAGGGATAACGTCAAGCTGATAGGATTGGAGATCGACGAACGACTTGCGTGGGTCTCTGGTATAAATCTTTTTGTTCATAATGCGCCAACATTCCAAACTTTGTGTTTGGCGAATGGTGGGACACTAGGTTCAGCTGGACGACAGTTCATCGAGCAATTTGATGTTGTTCTGACAAATCCCCCATTTGGTAGTGATTTTTCTGATAAAGAGGAATTGGACGCTTTCATTCTTGGCAGGGGAAAAACAAGTCGCCGCAGAGGTATTTTGTTCCTCGAACGCAGCCTTGCACTTTTAAGGGAGGGTGGTTGGCTCGCCATCGTAATCGACGAGGGTGTATTGTCCTTGCCGTCAGCATCTGATGTCCGTGACGTAATCCTGACTCAGGCAGAGCTTTGCGCGGTGATAAGCCTGCCCGAGACGGCATTTATGCCCTATGCAAACGTAAATACCTCGATACTCCTGCTCCGCAAACGGCACGCCCCAAGCACAAATTATTTGACGTTTTATGCGCGAGCTGAAAACGTTGGTCGTAAGGCAAATGGCGAGCCAGATCTCACATACGACGAAGCTGGAATGCCTTCTCTAAACAACGACCTTCCCGAAATTCTCGCCGTTTGGAGGCAATTCGAGCGTACCGGAGTATTAGAGCGTCAGACTGAGAATTTATTCGTGGCTAATTCATCCGGCAATAATCTTTCGGTTGTTCGAGCAGAAAATCGATTGGATTTTCGCTTCCATCACCCTGCTCGTGTGGCGGCTGAAGCAGCAGTGGCTCGATGCGAGTTTCCTTTGGTTCAGCTAGGAGACATTTGCGGCGTTCGCAACGAGAGCTATGTTCCATCAGTCGATCTGGCTGACCAGATTATCCCTTATACTGGGCTTGCGCATATCGAGTCCTATGTTGGGTTTGCGCATCAAGTGAGAACGCCTGCAAATTCGTTGTCGAGTGCTGTAAAAAGATACTGTCGTGGGGATATCTTATTCGCAAAAATGCGCCCCGGTCTCCGGAAGGTTACCTATGTTGATTGGCACACCTCGGGATACACTTCGGCGGAATGTATTGTATTGACTGTCCGTGAAAATGGAAATGCGGCGATTATTGACCCTTTGTTATTATCGATATTACTGCGTTCCGATTTTGTTTTCGGGCAAATCATTCATCTTATTGCTGGAATTGGACGTCCTCGAATCACGCTTAAAGATATTCTGCATATAAAGATTCCGCTGCCGCCAAAGAATCGACAAATTGAGATTCTAGATGCGTTTTCTAACGCGAAGAGCCATTATGAGCGAACACGCAATGAAGCTCGACAATTGGAAACAACCGCAGCACATTTGGAGCTTCAAGCTATTAACAGTGTTGCTAATGCTTTTGTAACGAAGGGTTAAAAAATGTCAGAAATCTTTCAGTATTCCTTGCAGGAAATTAATGGGTTGACGTCGAGACAGTTCGTCCTAAAGCTGCTTGAAAGTGCAGTTGAACGTGTTAATGCTGGAGTTTCCAAAACCTTAACGGCAAGAAAGACAAGTGAGAGACCTCCGAGAGACCCGCGACACCTAACCGATACTAGGACGCGCGTTTCGACGTTGCTCGAATACTCCGTAGCCTATGAAATGAATAATATTCTCAACGAGGATGCTGCGGGTTATTCGGTGGCTGCCGTATTGTGGAATGTATTTCCAGATTTGATAATCAGAAATCGTCAGCGGGACAATGAATTAGGACTCGAAGTTAAAGCGTTGCACACTGCGGCTGAGGAGAAATCTGCAAATTTGGCGACTCCCTTACAATTAATTAGATACCGTAAAGATTTTATTGTGATAATTAATTGGGGATGGCAGGTCGGGGTTCACGAAGGTACAAGTATAACTTATCCACATATTCATCTTGTTGGTGTCTTTGACGCTTGGCTACTGGCGAAAATTCGAGACTATGGTTGGCTCCTGAATCAAGGTGGGCGTACTAAGGGAATCGATGTTGCGACCCCAATCATCAATGGCTCAGGGGCGGGATACAAAGCGGAAGAGGGAAACATGGGAAAGCTGATGAGAATTCAGCTTCCGTCAGAAATGCCTCAGTCGGTGCCGCACTACATGGAAATGAAAGAGGAGGATGAGTTATATACGAAATTTAAGCAGCAGGTGCTTGTGTTGGGACTGCGAGAAACTTTCTTGGATATTTGCTTGCTTGAGGGATGTGATCAAGTTGAAGCAGATGTGGGCACGGAATACCCTCTGGAATGCAAAATTTTAGGAGATGTCGAACTTCCGAGCGGCGTTAATTTCCTATTACTTGCAGGGCCCAGACCAGATCAATGGTTGCGAACGACTCCCTCTGGTATGTTTCGGCCAAAAGCTGCGCTTCTATGGCTTGGTGTAAAGCTTGACTGGAAACTTTTTGCCAACCGAGGAGGCCATTGGACTGTGATAGACCAAGGGAAAAAGCCAGATTCCGAATATGATCGAATTCAGGCTAACCTCAGGGCGGCGCATTGGCTTGAAGAGGCCGCCGAGCTTTAGTAAGAATATGTCATTGATGAGCCAATATTGTTCCTTGAACCGTGAAAAACATCTTGGACGTCATCAACGTAACGAGTGCCAGAAATATGTTCGATTATATCGACGAGGCGCTCCGTACTTGTTACGATAAGCTCCGTTTCGCCTGCGATATTGACGATTTCAAACGCCATCGATTGTTTCCGTACATTGATAGCGTATCCAAGGCATCCAACCTCAAATCCCGCAAAAACGACTGAAATGGTCGCGCTATCTCTCGTGGAAAACACAGAGTCGAGCGCGGCAACTGTAACTTCTGATGACATCAAACGAACGATCTCAAATGGAAGTTTTACTTCCCCATCAAAATATTTTGGCATGAAATTAGCTTGTGTTCTAATTCTTACAAGCTACAGAATAATTCTAATTGTGTCTAGCGATACGTTGCTAAACGTTCATTTTATTAATAGACAGGCCGTATGAAGTGTTGATCGTCTCGCCTCGGTTGGGATCGAAAATGGGAATGATGATAAGAAGTACAACCTTCAATTGGAATGATTAGTAATTGGGTAAGCGCCGAAAAACTAGCGGAGCCGAGGGGGAAATTTTAGAAGCGACAACCCCCACGCGCATGAGCGAGCGTTTTGCGAGATATGTTCTTGGTGGCACGAGGAGGAATCGAATCATCGTTACAATTATTCTCAAACCATCGTTCGGGAAAAACTATAATCGAATTCATTTATATGGTGGCGATCAACTATCGAAAAGCCACCATTATCGATAGTCAGCGGCGGCTAACAATAATGGTGTGATTGCTTTTTTAGCTCAAAAATATGTAACTTCAGCGTTGTTAATGTGTCGATAAAAATGAAGATACTTTTTGAAAATCATCGAGCGTTGCAATTGTCCTGCGCTCACGACTCATGAATTTATGATGTTCCTGCCAATTGCTTGGAATAGCGAAATACGTCGCAATTTCAAGCGCAGATTTGCCATATGTATCCGTATGGCTGTGTAAATGAGGTGCGCATGAGATTAGCGTCTCGACGATCTTCGGTTGTCCAAATTTAACGGCAGTATGCAGTGCGGATTGATTTTTATCTGCGTATATATTCGCGACCTCTGCATCGTGATTTAGTATGGCCTCAACACATTCAAGCGAATTTGACGCGATTGCTGCGTGTAAAGCTGTCCTTCCCTTGAAATCTTGCTGCCTCAAATTGGCATTTTCCTTGAGTAGAGCATTCACAACAACGATATCACCATGGTTAGCTGCCAGTATGGCGGGGGTTTGCAACTTGAAGTCGGGCATGTTCACCAATTTAGGCCAGGCTCCAATCATAAGGCATATCGCTTTTCGCCAATTAACTGCAAGCTTTGTATCTTCTGGTGTTTTATCGGCAGACAAAAAATGGTCTAAAGCAGGCAATTTTTTCTCAAGCTCATAGAACATTTTCAACCAGCTCATTAGTGCAGTATTGCCTCGAACCTCTCTAAACTTCTTATCCTTCAGTTTTGAATTATTTTTGAACCAGTTGAGTAAGCCGTCAAAATTCCCTTCAAAAACAAATGGCATCGCCCCTTTGATAAATGTTTCACCCAATTCCTTCGATAATGGTGCTACGCTAGTTTCACTCGGATAAGGGCGATAAAGTGTTTCCCAAAAATAAGTGGACATAGCGCAAGCCGTATCCTCGAATGTTTTATTTTCTTCCTCACCTTCTAGTTCACCATATGCCAAAACATTTCTGAAATAGTATTCATAATTGTTGAGGTCGAATTTTGTGGGTGGTTGTTCAACCACTAGTGCAAAACCGTCACGCGCAATTTCTCCTCGTAGTGATCCAAATCCATTGTCCTTACAAGCTTCGAGTGCATCCTTGAAAAGACGACGCGCGTTATCAAAATCATTGAAGGCTAGATGGTGCTTTGCTTCATATTGCAAAATGCCAGCGAGCCATGCGTTTAATGCTGGATTTTCTTTCGCCTCTATCAGTAGTGATTCAACTTTTTTCTTTGCGTCTTTATCTCGGTATTTGCGATCATCGTTATTCAAAAGATGACTAAGCTCGATGAAAATAGCACCCATTTTTTCACTGGGAGTTTGGGCTAACTCTCGCATACGGTTTGCCGCCATTTGACGAATTTTGAAGCTATGTTGATCATCTTGAGCCAGCTCATTAGCAACCCAAAAGCTGTGAACATTTTGTAATGTGCGCCAAGGTGAATGAGTCCGCAGTTTTTGTGAGCATTCCTTCACGATGTTAGATTCTTGTTGTTCTGCTTTTAGTGTGACCAAATTACGAGTAACAATTAATTTCGCTGATTCGATATCATGTCCAATATGGTCAACGAGTGGCTTTCCTTGATATTCGTTGGGGAACAGATGATTCAACCGATCTGCCAAGATATTGATTACGTCGGGTCTTAATGATGGTACGACAGAAAGGAAAACCCCGAGTTTATCCCAAGGGGGAATTTTACTTTCGAAATATGCGTCTTGAATCTGCCAATCAGAGCTTTGTTTATGTGCGTCTACTGTAAGGTTGTAACTCAGTTTGAATAACTCAAATAACTGTAGAACTTTATTTTTGGAAAAATCTGCACAGGTCTTATCAAAGTCACTTTCAAGTAAGAATTTACCTAAGCGGAAATATCCATCCTGAACTGCACGCGCCACAAGGAATCTTTGGTGTATCGTTTGTGGTGTGGGAACGGCATAGCGGGTAGCGATCAATTCCACGAAGTCATGTTTCTCATCCTCATCCGCGACACCATTTAGAATGTTTTCAATGCGGTTGGGTTGTGACATTGGGATTTGCTCACGCAACAGAGAAGCTGAAAGGTTTTTACGTTTAATAAATTGGAGCGTAGATTGAAACTGTTCTTCTTTAGTTGATGCCGTATCAAGTTTAAATGCACCTCTGAAATCAAGTGCTGCTATATTGGAAAAATATAGATTGATGTTGCCTACACGTGGCATATCACCTTTATCCCAATTTGAGAGGATTTTTTCAATAGATTCAAGTTCGACACCAACACTGATTGATTTTCCTGCCGCATTTATTTTGCCAGCCAATCTTTGAGCAAGTTCACTGATGGTCTGTCCTGATAGATCCAATAGCCAATCAAGAACTTGAGGAACAGGCAGGCGTAATTCTTTTTTATCATTTCTCTCGATGACGTTTGGTAGATACCAAAATTTTCCGCCAGGCATTCCCTCATCCATAGTTTGACATAGGCTCCAAAATGCAACGGTGCGGCCGAGGTAAGGCGCATATAAATATGCTGCCATATTCCAGACTATTTGCTGCATGCTTGCTTCATGAGTCCAAACTGAACGCTCAATAGAATTATTAATGCCTAGTAAGTGGCATAGGTTAATGGACGCATCATTCTTTGCCTGCTCATCGATATTTAACGCTGTGAATATTTCACTTATAAGTTCAGAAATGATTCTTTGATGCGTTTCGAGTGGTCGTTCAAAGCCTATTAGTTCTTTTTTTTTCGTTGGTGCGCTCAGGCCTAGGCATTGATGAACTTCTAGAAGTAGTTGCTCAGTTGAGGGGATTGTCGCCATTTTGTAATACCTATAAAGAATGATAGAGAGCGAATAATCCTATTCGCAACAATCGAAGTCACTGAAGCTTGTTTGCTACCCCTTCAATGTTTTGGCTGTAATGCATTAAAGAAGGGGTAGAAAGGAAGCTTCATTTTTTCTATTAATGGAAATTTGTACATTAGGGTTTTTAATTTCAAGGAAAACCAATATGTACGAGCCGCGACAAATCAATGAACTAGTCATCAACTGGCATGTGACAGAAGCATGCAACTACTCATGCCGTTATTGCTATGCGCACTGGAATAAATCTGACATTCGAGGTGAAATTATTCATGATGAGACTCGATCACAAAAACTGATTGAAATTCTATATGGCTTCTTTTGCGCTAAAAACAAGGCAAATTTACTTCAAAGTCGTCTTCAGTGGGCTAGTGTTAGATTGAATATCGCTGGCGGAGAGCCATTGCTGTATGAACAAAAAGTCTTGCGAGTTATTCGAGTTGCTCGTGATCTTGGAATGAATGTTTCTATTATCACAAACGGAAGTAGGTTAACTAAGCCTTTGATTGAGGCAATAGCGCCTGACATTTCGCTATTGGGTATAAGCCTTGATTCTAGCAATAACCAAACCAACCGAGATATAGGACGTATCGATAAGAAGGGACTGTTGCTCAGAGCCCAGAGTGTTGAGGAAATTTTGGTAAAGGGTAGGCAAATTAACCCCCAAATGCGATTAAAGGTGAACACGGTCGTGAATAGTTTGAATGCCAGCGAGGATATGTCCTGTCTTATCCAGACTTTACAACCAGAGCGATGGAAAGTCTTACGGATGCTTCCGGTGCTAAACAATGACTTGGCAGTTTCGGACGTTGAATTCAATAGCTTTGTTGATCGTCATCTGGCCGTAAAGAACGTGATGTGCATTGAAGATAATAGTGACATGACTGAGTCGTACATTATGGTCGATCCTTATGGGAGGTTTTTTCAAAATAAGCAAAGCCGAAACGGATCAGGTTATTTTTACAGTGAACCGATCTTATCTAAGGGTATTGAGGCAGCATTTTCCCAGCTTACATTTTCGACCGAAAAATTTATTGGTCGTTATGAGCGGATAAGCGAAGAGGTACTCGCATGAAATACAGTGCTAACAAGGAAATAAACGTTATCGTGCAAAAACTGATTCGCCAAGGGTGGTTCTTTTACTGGGGCGCTAAACATGGACGAATAAGGCACCCCATTGGCCGTCCCGTACTGACGGTGCCAAAGACGCCAAGTGATAGTAGGGCTTCATTGAATTTTTCACGAGACGTAGATCGGATTTTGACTGGTGCCAGACGTGTTTAGTTTTGATCTAGACCTATGCGCACCTCAAAACACGTGAAAAGACGTTATTAAAGTGGATCGTGTACAGAAGGTTGAGGTTCTAACGAGTGTGAAAAGGAAGGGCATGATTAAGTGCCTTCTCTAATCGTGGTGTGTCTGGGACATTTTGAAACAGATGGATATGTCGCCAGTGTCACCATTTTCCGATTGGCTGTGGTATTACTTCGAGCGACTGTTCATCGTCCACTTTGACAGTCTTGTTTAGCGGCGTGATCAAGATACAACCGTTATCAAGAAGGCGCACTCCAACGTAGGTGCCGGACTTTAATCCAGCTTCTTCTGAGACAGACTTCGATAACCGAAGACCCAGTGAATTTCCCCATTTGCAGATAGTTGGCATGTTTTCTCCTAATTAAAAATGTATAGCCATTGTGTATCAGCTAAATTGGCGGTTCCAGTGCCCATTTGTACTTATGTTTTGTGGCATAGAGGTGCGAAAATGATGAGTTAGGCGCAATGCAGTCACTGCATTTAGGATCAGCCGTTACTCTTCAAATAGCTGGCTAGTGTTACCTGTGCCGCTAGGGCGGTTGTTTCATTGACACTTTCATTTCTTCTGTGGTATCAACTGGTATAGACCTGATTAATAGATACTAATATTAAGGATTAATGATGGCTGCAAAATTTAAAAGATTCCTGAAAAAAGATATTGTTTCTGGCAAAGAGGAACTTCCAGAGGAATTACTATTTCTTTCCAAATTCAACTTCTTTGCCGTTGCGGAGCAGCGATTGCAAGGCGTGCGCGAATGGTACGTGGAATTGCAAGGTGCGCGTTTGAAATCCTTGCTGGACGCAAAGAAGAAACTGAACGCTGCTCGCTTAGAGAATAGAAATATTGGTGCTGAAAATCATAAATTACAAGGGCAAGTAACTTCTCTGGAATTGAGTCTTAGCAAGTCAAAAAATGCCTACAAATTGTTAACTCAAAGCTCCAATGAGAAGTTAGATGAAATGCGGAATCAGAAAGTAGAGGAAGCGGATATCGTTAAAAACGACAGGATTCGGGAATTGGAAGGTGAAGTAACCCAACTGCGAAAAGACTATGAAGCCTTAGAGTTGAACAATGAACGGCTGCTTAAAAATATCGAGGAAGATAGTCGCCCAGAGCGGTTTAAACGAAGCCCCAAGAGCAGTGTTGTGGTAATGCAAGAAAGTGGAGCCCAGTTAAATAGTTTGGCTCTTCAAGGTGGTGCTGCTGGATTGATGACAAAGTAACTATTTGATGATCCATTTGTTGGAAATTCAATTGATGCTTTTGAGCGGAATGGTGGGGCGGCACTAAGTGATTAGTAGATAGGCCAGCCCACTTGATTAGGACATTGTTCCGCTAATTTATTCCTCGTCGTTTGCGCATCGCACGATATTCTTCAACATCTGTCGTCTGGTCGGCACTGATGTATGTTGCGCCTATTCCTCTCGTAAATCCCAATTCGCCACAAATCTGTTTCCATTCAGTGCGCATATCGCGTTCGTAGAATAGTACTGGGTCTGAGCGAATTGCCGCTGGTACTGGCACAAAATTTTCGATGGCCAGAATTTCACCAAGCTCAATCGGAACATAAATTTCTCCAGGTGGCGGTGCAGAAATATTTATTCCGTAGTCATTTTTAATGATCCGTTGGTGTTTTTGTAGCATAGTGATTTTGTTATCAAACATCTTGAGTAGTGATACGCCACTTTGCCAGAGGGCGACAGTCGTTCGATATGGTGAACGTATGCGCCACAAATCTTCTTCCCTTAAGCGCTGGCGCAAACTACCCCTCAAATCATATTTTTCAAATAATTCCATTAACATTGCAGCGAGCACTGGAGGTGTTAACATAACGGGAGTAACCATCTCATGCTGCTTGAAAAATGGATCATTCTTAAAGTATTTCTTTCGATACACAGCCTCAAAACGAATAGTATTCTCCGAGAGTTGGTTAAGCGTGGGAGTATTGGTCGTAGTTGGCAACTGGATTTTTGGCCGCTTCTTTTGCATCTCAGATGTTTTATCGTACGCTTTAAGGGCTACGTCCTGAGAGCTCTGATCGAAATATACAGTTTCGTCTATGTACACGCTAGTATTTACTCCGCTACGAAATCCGGCAAATGCAAGTGCATTAATGATGCTGCTTTTCTGAAGACCATCAGGTATTTTAAGCATAATCGGCGTGTCAATTCTTGTGATCTCGATATCGTCACCTTGGATGAAGTTCCGCTGGCGGAATTTGTCGATCTCTAATTCATGCTGTTCTTTAAGCGCATGCAGCATAGAGAAAGCACTCATAGTTACATCATTAGACGAGACTATATTGTGACCTTGGTAGTGGAATCCATTACTACCTTCAACAAGGAGATCGCCGGTTTTTTTGATTCCACGAACTCGAAGTGATAGTTTGCCTGATGCAGCTTTTATGCTGGCTTTTGACCACTCCGTACTAGCTGCAAATTGAAGATCATCACTAACTCGTGAAAAAGTCTTAGGTAGCTTAGCACCGTGTACGTTTTTGACTCGCAAGCCAAGTGTATCTACCATGATGCAATCTTCGATATGTTTTAGGTTCTTTTTATCGTTATTCATTTAATGTCCTTAGTTTAGTAATACTCATATCTCTGTGTGAGGTACGTTGGCAGCATGTATCGACTGTCTAAGTAGTGACCATTGATACATCGGCATATCTAAATATTGTCTGACTGGTGTTGGTGATGTGAGTGCATTAGTTACGGTATTACGGTATTACTGTGATGGCACGACAGCTGTTGCCGTGAAAATTACCGCTCGCGATTGCGGTGTTTTGCCATATGAGTACACACCCATGCCAGTCTTTTTTATGTTGCATTGTTGCGTTCACTTAGCGCATGCAACAGTGCAACGGTAGTCAAAAAATGCAGCCTATTCGATTAAATCGTTATCCTGTGATGAATCGCGTAACTTTTTAAGGCAGCGGCTGACGGTTGATTTGTTGATGCCTAATTTGGTTGCGATGGCTTCAAGGGAGAGACCCTCTTCACGTAAGCGCAACATATCTGCTTCATTCACAGAGAGCTTGACTCCTGCTGGAGCTCCATCGAAGCGGAATGCGCCGTCTTCGCTCCAAATTGAGTATTCGAAAGTTTGTCGCAATTCAGGAATGTAGTCCCTGAGTTTCGTGTGCTCAATTGAAAAGCGAGTATCTTGTCGATTTTGGCTGCTCGGGAGTGGGCTTAGCAAAATAGAGTAATCTAGCAAGTCTTCATGCGAGCTACTTCCACGTTGCTGGCCGTTTTTTCCTGTGTGATGAATTAACAAAATGGCGACACCTTGCAGACGCATTTTTATCAACCAATTTTTTACCTTAGCCCATGAATTGCTGTCCTCACGTCCCCCAGATGTCCATGCGGATAAATTGTCAATGATGATTAATTTCACTTCAGGCTCGATGAGGTCATTAATACTTTTCTGCCCCTCTTCTGTATCGATTGAGCCAATCGCATCGCCCATGAAGTCTCTACTAATAATATGAAGATTGTTTTCGGCATCTTTGATAGATTTTTGATTGGTGTTGTAAGCATGAATCAGTGCGATGCGATCTTGTAAGCCAGCGGCTCGCATTTCTCCGTCAAGAATTGCAACCGGTACACCGGCACCCGTTCCCCATGGGGGAAGTGTCTTGCTACAGGCTATTGCGTAACCGATTAGAAGTGCGAGCCATGACTTTCCAGAACCTCGTGGACCAGCTAGCATCCCAATTGATTTTGCAAGCATCATTTCACCTAGGAGTTGTTCGTCGGGTGGTAAAACCACCTTTAGCATGTCACCTAAGCGCAATGCATGCGGTTGTTGTTGATGACGTTTAGTATTTCTCATTTTTACAGCTCCTGATTTTGGTTTCATTCAAAATATTTTCTGGATCAAACATTTAGTCACTTCAACTAGCGCTTGAATCAATCTGAATGAATTTTTGAATCGATCAGTAAGGCGACAAACATTTTTATATTCACGGGTTTCTCAGAACGTGAAGCAAAAGCGTTAGCCTCAATCCATGCACTAATTTCTGATTCTTTCCAGCATGCAGAACGAGAACCAATGCGTATGGGTGGTGGTAGTGTTCCGTGCTTTACATATTTCCAAATCGTAGAAGACGCTAGCCCAGTCTTCACTTTGACTTGAGTAAGTCTAAGAAGGCGGTCATTGACGACTGATCGCACACGCTCTATGAGCGCAAGCAGTTCTGGACTCATGACCTGATTTTTATTAGTTGTTCTCTGCTCATCGTCACACACTTTGATTGAATGTTTCATGTTTAAGCTCCAATTGATTTATGAAAGATTCAGGCCCGAATCAGCCCATACTTTGAACTGTTAAAGACAGGGCGTCAGAAGCGAGAGAGGTGGTTTGAAAACAGTGCTGCAAACGAAAATGGCCGCTTATCGTTTGACAAGCGGCCATTTTTGTGATTTGAATTGGTTCTTAGGTTTAACTTTGGTTTTGGTCGGGCTTTTGTGTTTGAATTAATAGACGATATCCACCGTTAATCATATCTTTAGCTTCGACAATGTATTCGTCAATTTTGTTGTGTAGTTGCTCCCGCCAAGTATTCTTGTATTTTCCGGTTTCGCTGCAAAGATTGAAAATTTGCGCAATCTGATTGTTGCCAAATCCTTGATCGTGTAGTTGAGCAATTAAGACTAAGCATTTTAAATAGTTGCCCCCATTCCGAGATAACCCATCGAGATCCTTTGAATTGACCAGATTGTACTTAAATCGTAGGAGGCTGGATGGCTTTGCAAAGCCATCATCTTGCAACTCTTGATATACATCCTTTACTTCACCTAATATTTTTTCGATCTGCATTGTGATTGGACCAAGTACATTAAGGTAAACGGCGCGCCACACAATTTCATAATCTCGAACAATATCTTCCGCTCCACCTGCTATTTTGAAGTTCATGTAATTAAAATTCTCACTGTTTTTAATTTCCAAGATCATCGTCTCATTCAACTCGGTATCCGTTAATTCATTACTATCCATTAAGATGCTTCGGATTTTGTGTGCAATCTTTTTTAGCGTCGTGATTTGTCCACTTGGAGGGACACTGCAATCAACGGCGAAAGCGATGCAACCAAGGTCATCTCGAATTCCATGGCGAGATGTAATTGGTAGTCCTCTAATTCGATAGCCAAAAGGTGTTTCTTCGATTAGATGATAAGGATACTTGTCCAGCTTTTGTGATTGTGGACCCAGTGGCCTAATATATATTTCTTTGCTTACCGTTCGGCGCGAGTGATCTTCGGGAATTGCTGCCTTTAAAGGTGCAAACCAGGAATCAACTTCATTTTTTAGTTCCGGCAAAATCGGCTGCGTGTAGTCTAACCAAGCTGCCAGCCCGAAACTTCTTCGGCAGCGTTCATCGAGGTCAGCGTGAATATTGCATAGGTCTTTTTCGTGAACGAATTCCAAAATCTTGAGTTCATTCATGGCTTTGGGGTGATTAGAATAAGCAAACTGGTATTTCTTATTCATCCTAAGAAATAGCCAAGCCCAATCATCTGGGCCGAATTTCTCTTCATCTTTGTTTAAGGCAAATGGTGCTTCATCCGAATTGAGCTTAAGGAAAAGTTGATCGCGAATATTTTGGCACTCTTCGTCGCTCAAACGTTTTAAATTGTTCATGAATTGTCCATAGCCTTTTATGCGCGAATTTGTCTTAAGCAGGGAGTGACTGCCGTAAAACTATTTGTAGCTAGCTTTGTAGCTAAGTCGATATTTATTGTGAAAGAACCTTTAAGTAATTGATTTTAAAGTATAAAAAAATCACATCAAAATAATATCGTACTGTTCCTGATGAAACACATTCTCCACCTGCAGTGAAATTGGCTTACCAATGAAATCCCCCACGCGTTACGGTCGAAAAAGGAGAAATGTATTAAGTACACGGAGAAGCGTTGGTCGACTAAGCATTGAATCCGCGTGGGCAAGAAAGCGCGCATATCCACGCCTTGCCGAGTTACGGTATTTGCAATTTGACAGAAATAAGTCGATCACCGCGCGTTGCAAGGAATTGCAATTGATTGTTGGATATAAAACGCAAGCTACTTTGTGATTGCGGCGTGGAGGTTTTATGGTCGTAAGCATCTTTCGCTAATATAAAATCGTATGGTGGGCTTTCTTTTCCATTGATAATTACTCGCCATTTTTTGTCTTTTGAGTTCAGTGCGGCATAGGCGAGCGTATTCCCATCATCGCTAAATTGTAGGTCCACAACTTGATCGAACAATGTTCCGTTGGTGCCGCGGTAACTGACACAAAATTTGTCGCCGACTTGAGCGATAAAGGCAAGTCCTTCCTTGGTTGGATTAAATTGTAAGTCGCGCACGCTATTGAAATGGGTACCCTCGATACCGTCAACGACCGTCATCCAAGAAGTTCCATTGAAGGCGCCATAGGCGAAATGTTGACTGTCGGCGCTAAATATAGGCTGCTGTAGCAGAAGTTCTTGGTAGACCTTACCACTTTTCCCATCGAGCACAGTGTATACTTGTCCCTTGCGTAAGGACGGATTATGTGTCGTCACGACAAATGCTATACGTTGGCTGTCAGGACTGAATATGGGAGCACTTAAACCCCAAGCATTAAAGAGCTGGCCGATTTTCTGATCGACCAATATAGTTTTTTTCTTGTGCTCAGTTTCAAAAGCGTAAGCTAAATGTTTACTATCAGGACTAAACGTTCGCCATTTTTCACCACCCAGTAAAACGACATGTTCACGACCATTGTTGACCATGATGTATTGCGCTGGCTTGTTATGTTTTGGCCAGGCGAGATAAGTTAATTTTGAGCTGTCGGGGCTAAACTTGAGATTATCGTCTTCGATGAGATGATCAAAAGTCGGACCTTCCTTATTATCTAATATAACCAATTCGCGCCGGGGATTGGCAATTTGAGCAGAGTAGGCGATGTGTTTGCCGTCAGGGCTAAATAGAGGATTATGGACACGAGCATAGCTTTTTAGTTTTATCCCATTGAGAACGATGAAAGCAGGACCTTCTGCGTTGATACTAGATGTGGCGTAAGCGTACGACTTACTATCAGCGCTAAAACGTAAGCCATATAGTTCACGAATCTGTTGATTGACCGCATCAGTGGCGCTCTCTCCGAATGCCTGATCTTCCTTGCCATCAATGATGACGGCAGTAGTGCTAATGTAGCCTACACGTTGACTATCTGGACTGAATTGTACTTCTGAAATTCGACGATATGGTTTTCCCACTTTGCCGTCTACCACGAGGTGATATTTTTCCCAACTTTCGCTTGGCCCCATTTCCGCGTCGTATCGACCTGTACCGACGACGTAGGCAATACGCTGCCCATCACCGCTAACGACAAAATTGCTGCTACGGTTTTTGATCATCTTGCCTAATACTTTTTCCGTTGTTTTGAAATCAGCAAACTGCGCGTTCGAGAAGTTGAAAGCTGATGCACAAATGTAAAGCGCGACAGCAATAAGTGATTTATGCATGGAAGTAAAAATAAAGTAAGGAAAGGCTTTTAAATTTAGTCCGAAGTAATAGGTATACATCTCACTGTATGGGAATAACAAGAAATATTTGCGAGTGAAGATTCATATGCAGTCCAATTCACCAGCTACAGTAGGCTGTGAATTAATTTAATTCTTTACATCAAAATAATATCGTACTGCTCCTGATGAAACACATTCTCCACCTGCAGTGAAATTGGCTTACCAATAAAATCCCCCAGCATCGCCAAGTGTTGCGATTCTTCTTCCAAAAACATATCAACCACCACTTGCGATGCCATGATGCGGAATTCTCTTGGGTTGAATTGTTTGGCTTCGCGTAGTAGTTCGCGCAGGATTTCGTAGCAGATGGTGCGGGCGGTTTTGACTTGGCCTTTGCCGCTGCAGGCAGGGCAGGGCTCGCATAGCACATGGGCTAGTGATTCGCGTGTGCGTTTGCGGGTGACTTCGACTAAGCCTAAGGCAGAGAAGGTAGATACTGAGAGTTTGGTGCGATCGCGTGACAGGGCTTTGTTAAGTTCTGCAAGCACCGCATCCTTATGTTCCTGACTTTCCATATCGATTAAGTCGAGGATGATGATGCCGCCTAAGTTGCGCAGACGTAGTTGGCGGGCGATGGCGATGGCGGCTTCGAGATTGGTTTTGAAAATCGTATCGTCAAAATTGCGGCCTGCGACAAAGCTGCCGGTGTTGACGTCGATGGTAGTCATTGCTTCGGTTTGATCGATGATCAGGTAGCCACCCGATTTGAGATTGACGCGACGACCAAGTGCGCGTTCGATTTCTTCCTCTACGCTATAGAGATCAAACAGCGGACGCTCACCTGTGTAATGCTGGAGCTTGGGCAAAACCGACGGTGTGTAGGTGCGACCGAATTCTTGCAGCATCAAAAAATTTTCACGCGAATCAATTTGTATGCTGCTGGTTTCTTCGTTGACGAAGTCGCGCAAAACCCGTTGTGCTAGATTGAGATCTTGGTGCAAGAGGCTGCACGGTGGTTTGGTTTTGGCGAGTTTGGTAATGGTGGACCAAGTGCGGCGTAGGTATTCGATGTCGGTGCGCAGATCTTCTTCCGACGCGTCTTCTGCCATCGTACGCACGATGAAACCGCCTTTTTCATCTTCTAACATTAAGCCTTGTACTTTGGTGCGCAGGGCTTCGCGTTCTTCTTCGTTTTCGATTCTTTGTGAAATGCCGATGTGGGAATCTTGCGGTAAAAATACGAGCATGCGCCCCGCAATCGAAATTTGCGTGGAGAGGCGTGCGCCCTTGGTGCCGATTGGGTCTTTCACGACTTGCACGGTGATTGCCTGACCATCAAACAAGAGTTTCTCGATAGGCGTGAGTGGCACATTATTTGGATTGCCTTCGTGCCCTTGAGGACGCGCATCCCAGATATCGGCAACGTGTAAGAACGCAGCGCGTTCGAGACCGATGTCGATAAAAGCGGATTGCATGCCGGGTAAAACGCGCACGACTTTGCCTAAATAAATATTGCCAACCAGGCCGCGTGATAGCGTGCGTTCGATATGTAATTCTTGTACTGCTCCCTGAAAAATCAGGGCTACGCGGGTTTCTTGCGGCGTGACGTTGATTAATAGACTTTCGCTCATGGCTGGGTTTCCGTTAAATTTTGAATTCGAATTTTGTAAGCAGTGCTGTGTCTTATATTTGTTATTTAGTGCTGCACTTTAGTGTGGATTTAAGCGTTCTAATAGGTCGCTAGTCTCGTATAAAGGGAGACCCATGATGCCTGAATAGCTGCCATTGATATGACTGATAAATCGTGCTGCCATACCTTGTATGCCATAGCCGCCAGCTTTGTCATACGGTTCTGCGCTATCGCAGTAGGCGGCGATTTGCACGTCGCTTAATGCCGCGAATGTCACCTCGGATTTTTGCGTACATTGTAGAAGTTGGTGTTGGTATTTGATCGCGATGCTAGTGAGCACTTGATGCGTATTTCCTGCCAATTTACTGAGCATGCTGATCGCTTCGTCACGATTGGCGGGTTTGCCTAAAATCTCTTGCGCGATCACTACTGTGGTATCAGCGGCTAAGACAGGGAGCGGGAATAAGCGTCTTGCTAGCACAGCATCCCAAGCCGCTTGTGCTTTTTCTTGGGTGACACGCCCGACATAGGCTTCTGGTAATTCACCTGGCAGTACGATCTCGGTCACGTCGGGTCCACGCGGCGGTGCATCGCGTAATAGTAAAACTTCAAAATCAATACCGACTTGACGCAGTAACTCGCGTCGACGTGGGCTTTTGGAAGCGAGATAAATTTTTCGGTGTTGCGACATAGCTAAAATCCTGAAGCAGGGCGCGGTCGCATTATTTTTTATACCCGATGGTAAGGGTGGTTTTGCGTAATCGACCAAGCGCGATAGAGTTGTTCTGCTAATAATACACGCACCATGCCATGCGGCAAAGTTAAACTCGAAATACGAATCAAACCATCCGCCTTTGCTTTGAACTCGGCGTCTAAACCATCCGCACCGCCAATTACAAACACCACATCACGCCCATCTTGCTGCCAATCGGTTAATTGTTTGGCGAGCCCGACTGAGGTTAAATCTTTGCCGCGTTCATCAAGTGCGATGATGCGCGCATTTTTCGGGATGACCGCTTCGATCTTTTCTTTTTCGAGTGCCATCACAGTTTCGGCGGTCTTGCTGCCGGAGCGTTCAATTGGTTTGATTTCTTTCAGATGAATGCGTGCTTCAGGCGGCATACGTTTGGCGTATTCCTGAAAGCCAGTTTCTATCCATGAAGGCATTTTGTGACCAACGGCGGCGATGATGAGTTGCATGATGCTTATGATGAAGTGTTGCTGTGTTGAAGGAGGCGGTGCTGAATCAAACCAATTGTGCGTGGGCGGCATAGATGTATTCGCGCCTGCCACCCAACCGGTCATGTTTAGCGTTTCTTCATGATCGATCCTAATACGCCACGAATAATCTCGCGCCCGACTTGTGAGCCTATCGTACGCACGGCGGATTTGACCATGGTTTCGGCCACATTGTCTTTGCGTCGTATGCCAGAACCACCGAATAAATTGCCGAACATGCCGCCTAATGCACCAGCAATTCCACCGCCATCGGATTCTTGTGCTGGTTGTTGAGAATTTGTTTGCAGCGTATTGTTTGAAGAGCGGCCCCAAGCTTGATTGTCATTGCCCGCTGTTGGAGCAGGCTGACTATTGCTTGCGTTATTTTGCGCGACGCGACCTTTGATTTTTTCATAGGCAGATTCACGATCAATCGCTTTTTCATAGACGCCTGCGACGATAGAATTCGCAATGATAGTTTGTCTTTGCTCGGCTGTGATTGCACCTATTTGTGACGCGGGCGGAACGATAAAGCCGCGTTGTACCATATTCGGACGGCCTTTCTCATCCAAGAAAGAAATCAAAGCTTCACCCACACCCAGTTCACTAATCACCGCGACCGTGTCGAGTTCAGGATTGGGGCGGAAGGTTTCTGCTGCTGCTTGTACTGCCTTTTGGTCACGTGGCGTATAAGCACGTAGCGCATGTTGTACGCGATTGCCGAGTTGACCGAGCACCGTGTCCGGAATATCGAGCGGGTTTTGCGTGACGAAATACACGCCAACGCCTTTAGAACGAATTAAGCGCACAACTTGCTCGATTTTTTGTAGTAAAACTTTGGGTGCTTCATCAAATAAGAGATGCGCTTCGTCGAAGAAAAATACCATCTTCGGTTGCGCTACATCACCGACTTCCGGCAGGTTTTCATACAATTCAGAAAGCATCCACAGCAGGAATGTTGAGTACAAGCGCGGCGCTTGCAAGAGTTGATCTGCTGCCAGAATATTGATGAAACCTTTGCCACTTGTATCGGTTTGCATCATGTCGTCAAGATTGAGCATGGGCTCGCCGAAAAATTCTTCGCCACCTTGCTCTGCGATTGCCAGCAAAGCCCGTTGAATCGCACCTATGCTGGCGGCGGAGATATTGCCGTATTCGGTTTGAAATTCAGAAGCGTTATCACCCAAGTATTGCAACATCGCGCGCAAATCTTTGATGTCCAATAATAGCAAGCCATTGTCATCGGCGATTTTGAATGCGAGTTGCAGAACACCTTCTTGGGTTTCGTTCAAATTCAACATTCGACCTAATAGCAAAGGTCCTAGATCAGAAATCGTTGCGCGTACTGGATGACCTTGTTTGCCAAAAACGTCCCAAAAAGTAACTGGGCAAGCTTGCCAGTTTGGCGCTTCGATACCCAACATCTCTATACGTTGTTGCATCTTCGGGCTTAATTGTCCCGCTTGCGCCATGCCAGATAAGTCACCTTTGACATCGGCCATAAACACCGGCACGCCGATATCCGAAAACGATTGTGCCAACACTTGCAAGGTCACGGTTTTACCGGTGCCGGTGGCGCCAGTAATGCAGCCATGACGATTTGCCCAATCAGACAGCAAATGAAGATCAAAAATTTGATTTTTCGCAATGGATTTGGCGACTAAGAGTGGTTTTGACATGATTTGCCTGGGTTGAAGATCAATAAAAAGAGATAATTGTTCAAATCTAGTTCGAAAACTTAGGTGATCCACACTATCCTAAGCAGATCACAGCGGTTTTGCCTAAGTGCTCTATGTTAGAATAGCGGTCTTCATTATAAAACCAATCCTTTGCAAAGTTTCCGGCGCGACATCTAAATTAGTCAGCGCAAGGCGAAAATTACCGCAAATCTTCACAGATCATTGCAAAGCATTGTCAATTTTAGAAAGAATAATCATGGCAGGACATAGTAAATGGGCCAACATCAAGCATAAAAAAGCAGCGACCGACGCAAAGCGCGGCAAGATCTGGACACGCTTGATTAAAGAAATCACGGTTGCAGCGCGTATGGGCGGCGAAGACATTGCTTCTAACCCACGTCTGCGTTTGGCAGTGGATAAAGCTACTGATGCAAATATGCCCAAGGAAAACGTCACACGTGCGATTCAACGCGGAGCCGGAACTTTGGAAGGTGCCAATTACGAAGAAGTTCGCTATGAAGGTTACGGTATCGGTGGCGCAGCGATTATTGTTGATTGTATGACCGATAATCGTGTGCGTACGGTAGCTGAAGTGCGTCATGCATTTAACAAGCATGGCGGCAATATGGGCACCGAAGGTTCGGTGGCGTTTCTGTTCACGCATTGCGGTCAAATGTTTTTTGCACCCGGCACAAATGAAGATGCGCTGATGGAAGCCGCGTTAGAAGCCGGTGCAGATGATGTGATCACGGATGATGAAGGCGGTATTGAAGTCACTTGCCCACCACATGATTTGTCGGCATTGAAAGATGCTTTAGAAAAAGCAGGTTTTAAATCAGAAGTCGCAGAAGTCGTGATGAAGCCGCAAACTGAAACGGTTTTCACAGGCGAAGATGCGATCAAGATGCAGAAAATTATTGATGCATTAGAAAATCTTGATGATGTGCAGGAAGTATTTACGAATGCCATCATCGAAGAATAAGATGCTTATAAATTAAATTACAGGGCGCTTCGCGTTGTTGCGCATCCTCGCAATACCGACGTATTGCTCCGGTGCGCGCCTAGCGCAGCATCCCTGAAATTGAATTTCTGAAACATCTTAGGTTCGCGTTTTGATTTAGCGAAAAAGTCGCAATTCGTAGCAAACATCAATTCAACTCAACTATTCAGAGTAAATAATGAAAATTCTCGTAGTCGGCTCCGGTGGTCGTGAACATGCATTGGCATGGAAATTAGCGCAATCTGAACGTGCGCAAACGATTTTTGTTGCGCCAGGAAATGGCGGTACAGAATTGAATAAAAACCTGAAGAATATCAATATCACCGATCCGCATGCTTTGGCGGAGTTCGCGATTCAAGAGCATATTGGCCTCACCGTGGTGGGGCCAGAAGTGCCACTCGCGGCGGGTATCGTGAATATCTTCCGTGAAAAAGGTCTGAAAATTTTTGGACCAACAAAAGAAGCAGCACAACTCGAAAGCTCTAAAGATTTTGCTAAAGCCTTCATGCACCGTCACCATATTCCCACTGCGGAATACCAAACCTTCTCCGACTTACAAGCAGCACATGACTATCTGAACAAAAAAGGCGCGCCTATCGTGATTAAGGCGGATGGCTTGGCGGCAGGTAAGGGCGTCGTGGTAGCGATGACTGCTGACGAAGCACATGCTGCGGTCGATATGATGTTATCGGATAACAAGCTTGGTGATGCCGGTGCGCGTGTCGTCATTGAAGAATTTTTGGCTGGCGAAGAAGCGAGTTTTATCGTGATGGTGGATGGCAAAAATATTTTGCCATTAGCGACTAGCCAAGATCACAAGCGCTTGCTTGATCATGACCAAGGGCCAAACACTGGCGGCATGGGCGCGTATTCCCCAGCACCGATCGTGACGCCACAATTGCATGCGCGCGTGATGCGCGAAATTATTCAACCGACTGTGCAAGGCATGGCGAAAGACGGCATCGTGTTCACAGGCTTTTTGTATGCGGGTCTGATGATTGATGAAGCGGGCAATCCTAAGACTTTGGAATTCAATTGCCGCATGGGCGATCCAGAAACGCAACCGATTATGTCGCGTCTCAAAACAGATTTCATCAGCGTGATGGAGCATGCAGTTAACGGTACGCTAGACACGGTTGAACTCGAATGGGATAGACGCACCGCAATGGGCGTGGTGATGGCAGCAGCGGGCTACCCAGACGCACCAGAAAAAGGTGCAGATATTACGGGCATTCCTGCAGAAACTGCTGATTGCATCACTTTCCATGCTGGTACCGCATTAGCAGGCGGCAAGTTGAGTGTGACTGGTGGCCGTGTATTATGCGTGGTCGGTCTTGGCGATACGGTCAAAACTGCGCAAAAACATGCTTATGATGTAGTTGAAAAGATTCAATTCAAAGGCGCGCAATACCGTAAAGATATTGGCTGGCGTGCACTGAATCGAAAGCACTGAGCGCAAGCACTAAATGCAAACAACTTAAACCGCAGAGGCACAGAGTACGCAGAGGTGTAATTTCAATTTCTCGGCGTACTCTGCGCCTCTGCCGTAGAAAAATAAATCAACTGCACACAATTCTTGAAATTACATGACTGACGCTAATTCCGTTAAAGACTATTTACTAGGCCTACAAGCCTCCATCGTTGCTGCGATGGAAGAAGTTGATGGCTGCCGCTTTATCACTGATAGCTGGGAGCGTCCAGAAGGTGGCGGTGGTATTTCGCGTGTGATTGAAGAAGGCAATGTATTTGAACGTGGCGGTGTGAATTTTTCGCATGTGATGGGTAAAAACTTGCCACCATCTGCTGCCGCGAGTCGTCCGGAATTAGCAGGGCGCCGCTGGGAAGCGATGGGCGTGTCGTTGGTGCTCCATCCACGCAATCCTTATGCACCAACCGTTCACATGAATGTGCGCTTCTTTACCACCTATGCTGAAGGACAAGATCCGGTATGGTGGTTTGGCGGCGGTATGGATTTGACCCCGTATTATGGCTTTGAAGAAGATGCCAAGCATTTTCATCAAACTTGCAAAGATGCCTTGACTCCATTTGGTGCGGATTTACATCCACGCTTTAAAAAATGGTGTGATGAGTATTTCTATCTCAAACATCGCAAAGAAGCGCGTGGCGTAGGTGGTATTTTCTTTGATGATTTTAATGAGCAATCATTTGAACAAAGCTTTGCGATGACCAAGAGCGTAGGTGATGGCTTTTTGAAAGCCTATCGCCCGATTCTCGAACGTCGCAAAGATCTCGCTTATGGCGAAACTGAACGCGATTTTCAAGCCTATCGTCGTGGCCGTTACGTAGAATTTAATTTGGTCTTTGATCGCGGCACGCTATTTGGTCTGCAGTCAGGCGGTCGTACTGAATCGATCTTAATGTCGATGCCGCCGATCGTGAAATGGCGCTACGATTGGAGGCCCGAAGCGGGTAGTGCAGAAGCCAAATTGGCGACTGATTTCTTGGTACACAAGGAATGGGTGTAAAATCCGCTCCTTCCGAACCTGCCGCAGCAACAAGGATCCAGCGCTCGGTGCTGGTCTTTGGCGGTAGTTTTGATCCCGTTCATAATGGACATGTCGCACTGGTGCAGCATTTTACAATGCTGCTTAAAGTCGATGAAGTGCGCTTAGTTCCGGCTGGCCAACCTTGGCAAAAAGCGGGTTTAAAAGCAAGCGCCGAACAAAGAATTAAGATGTTGGAATTGGCATTTGATGGGCAATTATCCGTGCCTTACAGCATCGACCAACAAGAGGTAGAACGTGCAGCGACGCAGATTCCTAGCTACACGGTGGATACCTTAACTAATATGCGATCTCAATGGGGTAATGCTCAGTTAAATGAGGAGATCGCGCTTATTTTGCTAATTGGTGCCGACCAATTTCACAATTTCGCAACGTGGAAAAACTGGCAACAAATTTTTAATTTAGCACATATCGTCGTTGCCGCAAGACCAGGCTACAGCTTGCAACTCGACACATTACCCAGCGAATTTGCCGCGCTCTGGCAGCAAGCAAATGGCGCTATTGAAGATCTAAAGCAATGCTCTTTTGGTAAAACTTGGCTAGAAACTGATCTGGCTTGGGATATTTCTGCAACACGAATTCGCGACGAATTGCAGCAACAAGGGCAAACCAAGGAAACCACCTCGCTTATTCCACGCAAGGTGTTAGACTATCTTCAAGTGCATCACATTTACAATTAGCGCAAAACGATTAAGCTGAATAAATGCAGTATCTACCTAGTAGTGACGCAGCAATCAGGATGATAAGAAATTAAGATAGATAGGACATTATGGATATCAAAAAACTGCAAACATTGGTCTTCGACGCATTAGAAGACGTTAAAGGTCAAGACATACAAATCTTCGACACCACCGAAATCACCAGCTTGTTCGATCGCGTTTGCGTAGTATCAGGTACTTCTAATCGCCAAACCAAAGCACTCGCTGCTTCTGTACGCGACAAGGTTAAAGAAAACGGTGGCGACATCGTTGGTATGGAAGGTGAAGCGACTGGTGAATGGGTGCTGGTTGATTTGGGCGACATGGTGGTACACATCATGCAACCTGCGATTCGTGCTTATTACCGTTTGGAAGAAATTTGGGGCGGCAAAGAAGTGAAGATGGGCGCAGCGAAACGTGCACCACGCGCTTCGAAAATGACTGCTGGTCCTTTGGATGAAGAAAAACCAAAACGCTCACGTTCTAAAGCAGCACCAGTCGAAGTAACGCCAGATATGATGGCGATTCAAACGACAGTAGAAGACGAAAAGCCAAAACGCAAACCACGCGTGAGCAAAGTGGCTGCTGAGTTGGCAGGTGAGAAGCCAGTCCGCAAGCCTCGTGCAACTTCCGCAACACCAAAGATTCCATCTGGCGGTCGTGTAAAAGTCGCAGCGACGAAGACAGCAACTGCATCATCGAAAGAGGCGGCAGCAAAGAAAGCAACTACGCGTCGTAAGACAGCAGAGTAATTCTTCGGGAAAATTGTTGCGAGATCGCTGTCGATTTTGCGATCAATTTTGCAGACGATTTAGGCTAAAAAAAGGAGAAAGTCTTTTGGGACTTTCTCCTTTTTTCTTGTCAGAATTTTTTAATCAGGTCGAACCTGCCGCCAAAAACTCCCTCTCCCGCAAGCGGGAGAGGGTTGGGGTGAGGGCGGTCCTGCCTCCGAGCGGTGTGAGAGAAAATATAAAGTAGCAGCCAAATGACCGAATCAGCACCACAAGATTGATAAGACCTTCGGTTCAAAGTAAGCTCCGCAAAAAAATTCATTTCAGATCACGATCTAGCACGACTAGATAGACAGTAATTCATTAATTAGTCAAAATTGCATTAACAAGGCTTTGCGCCCATATTCCCAAAGACAGGTTTGGAGCGCAGCGAGAATTCACATCGCCATCATTTGAGAGACCACAATGCAACTCCATCACTTTATCTCCACTGCTTTGCTAGCTATCAGCTTGGCATTTACATCGACTAGCCAAGCACAAGTCACAGTCAAACCATTAATCATCGGCGAATCTTTAGAACTCGCGTCTAAAACCATGCAAGAAACAAGGCGCATCAATGTGGTTTTACCAGATGATTACAAGTTAAATCAGAGCAAATCCTATCCTGTGATTTACATGCCCGATGGTGGGCTAGCGGAAGATTTCTTGCACATCGCTGGCCTCATGCAAGTCTCTATCGCGAATGGCAGCATGCGCCCATTTATCTTAGTTGGCATAGAAAATACCGTGCGACGTCGCGATTTGACCGGGCCTAGCGAAAGCGAATTAGATAAAAAAGCGATACCGAATTTGGGTGGATCGGAACTGTATCGTCGCTTTTTGATTAAGGAGCTCATTCCTGAAATCGAACAACGCTATCGCACCACGCAAGAGCGCGCCTTGGTTGGTGAGTCTTTAGCTGGATTATTTACGATCGAGACCTTATTTCAAACTCCCGATGTGTTTCAAACCTATATCGCGATCGATCCTAGTTTGTGGTGGAATGATGAAAAGTTGATTGCAGACTTTGCGAAGAAGTTGCAATCGCAGCCTAGATTGGCGAAGAACTTATTTTTTGCTAGCAGCGGTCAAGTGGGGATGGCAACAGCAATTCAACGATTTGCGCAGATGCTGACAACGAGTAAACCAGAAGGGCTGAGTTGGACTTATGAGCACTTCGCTAAAGAAACCCACGCAACGATTTATCATCCAGCGGCTATGAATGCATTTCGTAAGTTGTTTACCCCGATTTCAGTGCAAAAATGAAATCTTGTACGAAATGTGCGCGTGTTATAGCGAGCTTTATCATCGTGCCCTCGATGACCTAATTATGGAAAAAAGTATGTCAGTCAATCACCTGCTTATCGCCACCCTGTTTGTATTCGGCCTGATGAATGTATTGCCTGCCTTTGCACAAGTGGAAAATAAGCCGTTAGTCATTGTTGAGTCCCTAGATATCAATTCTGAAAACTTGAGAGAGAAACGACATATTAATGTCTATTTGCCAGATGAATATAAACTAAATCGAACGAAGTCATTTCCTGTTGTTTATCTTCTCAATAGTCAAACAGCGGATGATTTTTCCTATGTTGCAAATTGGGTGAAAAACGCTATCAAATTACGAATGATTAGTCCCATCATTTTAGTGGCAATAGAAGACACTAAATTGCTTGATTTTGTTGGCACGAGTGAGAGTGAAATAGATAAAGCGAATTTCCGAAATTTGGGGAGGGCGGAGTTATTTCGTCGATTTTTAAATGAAGAACTCATTACTGAAATTTCACTGCGATATCCGAGAACGGAAGAGCGTGTCTTGGTTGGCGATTCTTGGGCAGGACTGTTCACTTTAGAGGTCTTGCTTCGTACGCCTGAAAATTTTCAGACCTATATCGTGATTAGTCCACAGTTGATTTGGAATGATGAATATTTAACTTCAAAATTTCCTGAATTGTGGAGGCCTCAAAATTCAAAAATTAAGAACCTTTACTTATTTGATCATGGAAAGTTGGTAATGAATAGTTACCTTGGTCGATTCCTACAAATGTTGGCTGATCAAAAGCCTAAACTATTATATTGGGAATGTACGTCTTTCAATGAAGTACATCCGCTTTATCAACCGATGCTTTTATTCGCACTTCAAAAGCTATTTGTAATTGCCCCTGAAAAAAAATAGGAATTAGTTGTATTAGTTCTGGCGCACCCATGCCATAGGAATATCCGCTTCGAGTTCGCCATCGAGCCGACGCACACGTTGTTGAAAGCGCCCTTCGATGTGGAAGCCTAGGCTTTGGTAAAACGCTTGCGCTTTGAGATTTGATTCACGGACAAAAAGCTCGACGCGTAGGATGTGCGGATGTTTAGCTTTTACTTCGTCGAGTAAAGCGCTAAAGATCGCGCGCCCAACACCGCATCCTTGAAAATCGGGATGGACTGCAATCGTCAGATCAGATAACACATGAGCGAATAGCGTCGGCACAGGTCGATAAGCGTGGATCTCACCAACGACCTGATCAGCTGATTTTGCAAGGTAACAGATGCCACGTGTTAGTGCGTTTTCTAAATTATGGTGTATGTAATCGTCGGTGATTTCTTCTTCGGTGCGCGCGATCCCGCCACCTTGTCTTGCCACGCTTTGGTAGAGTGCTTTAATGCCAGCAAAATCTTGTTTGCTGGCTGGCGTGACGATATACGTTTTGGAATCGCTCATCTCTAACTTTCTATTTGCTGATCGCTAAAGTGCGTTGTTTTAGCCAATTTAAAGCATGGCCTTGTACCCGAGGGGACAGGCGCTGTAGTACTTCTTGATGATAGGCGTTTAGCCAATCGATTTCTTCTTGCTGCATTAAGTCGAGGGCGATGCAACGCGTATCAATCGGGCATAAGGTCAAGCTTTCAAACTTCAAATAGTCGCCGAATTCTGTTGTTTGTGCGGGAACACATAATAAGAGATTTTCGATACGTACGCCCCATTTTCCTGGGCGATAAATGCCAGGCTCATTCGACGTGATCATGCCGATTTCCATCACCATATCGCTATTCGGAATGGCACCAGAAATCGATTGTGGGCCTTCATGCACGTTGAGGAAGTAACCGACACCGTGACCAGTACCATGACCATAATTAATTCCCTCTGCCCACATCGGAGCGCGCGCCACCGTATCGAGTACGGTGGAGTAAGTACCGTACGGGAATTGCATACGCGAGAGTGCGATCATGCCTTTTAATACCAGCGTGAAGTCGCGCTTTTGTTCGGCGGATACCGTGCCAACTGGAACCACGCGCGTGATGTCGGTGGTGCCGTTTAGATACTGGCCTCCTGAATCAATTAATAACAAACCATTACCTTCGATCACTGCATGCGAATTCGCCGTTGCGCGATAATGCGGCATCGCGCCATTCCCGTTAAAGCCTGCGATAGTACCAAAGCTGGGTGAAATAAAATGTGGCTGACGTGCACGCGCGGCACAGATTTGCTCGTCAATCGTGATTTCTGTAATGCGCTGCTTACCCAGTGTCTGTTCGAACCAAGCAAAGAATTCACATAATGCAGCACCGTCTTGTTCCATGGCTTCGCGAACGAATTGTGCTTCGTTTTGATGTTTGCGCGATTTGTTGTAGACCGATGGATTTAGCGCTTCGACGACCTTGACGTGTTTGGGAATCGCCTGTTGAAAACCATAAGTAATGCGACGTGGATCAATCAACAGGGTTGAGCTAGCATTCAGAACTTGCAAGGCACTTGCTGCGTTTTCATAGGGCTGACAGACAACACCGTCTTGCGCTAAGTTGTCAGCGATTTGTTGCGAGACTTTATGTAATGGTGTGAACAAGGTCGCGCTATCCAAGCCAATTAAAGCGTGCGAGACAAACACAGGATTGTAGTTAACGTCCGCACCACGTAAATTGAAAATCCACGCGATGTCGTCAACCGTTGAGACAAAATGCCAATTTGCCCCCTTGGCTTGTATTTGCGCGCGTACTGCGGCGAGCTTGTCAGCACGGCTGACGACCGCAAATGGTGCTAAGTGCTCATAGATCGCTGCATCTGGTAGAGCAGGACGGTCATGCCAGACTTCATTTAAAAGATCGAGTTGCGTGTTGATCTTGATCTGTTTTTCCTCTAAGGCTGTTTGTAATGCACGAGCACTTGCTAGTCCCAACACATTGCCATCAACCGCTAGTGTTTGCCCAGCTTGCAAATGCTGTGCAAGCCAATCGATATGCGCAGTCGCTGCAGCTGATTGGATTTTCATCATCTGGATACCAGAGCCCGCTAACTCAATTTCTGCTTGTGACCAGTAGCGGCTATCAACCCATAAACCAGCAAAATCTTGCGTTACGATGAGAGTCGCAACTGACCCTGTAAAGCCAGAAAAAACTTCGCGACCTTGCCAGCGTGCTGGTAAATATTCGGATAAATGTGGGTCGGCGGATGGAATCAAGCATGCATCAACGTCGAATTTGGCCATTGCTGCGCGGAGTTCACTCAGGCGTTCTGGGATAGAGATACTCATAATTATTCCAATTGAAAAAGACAAAGACAAACAAAAACACAGGCACAAACACGAGCGCCGATCAAACTGGGATATATGCGGCTAATCGATTGCTAGCGCAGAAAACGGCGCATCACATGCGGCATTGGTTCATTGGGATTGGCGTGCGCATATTCGAGTTCGGGAGCCAACTCAAATTCGTAAGCGGTATATAAGTCAACTAGGCGCGGTTGGTCGGTACGTACACCTAAACGCAATTCTTCTACGCCAGAGGTTTGCGCTTGATGAATGACGGCTTCGAGCAAATGTTGAGAAAGTGCTTCACCACGGAAGGCAGGGAGTATGCCCATACGGCGCATTTCCCAAGTATTAGTTTCACCATCGACGGGTAACCAACGCACAGAACCTGCTGGTTCTTCATCCACTAACAAAATAAAGCCGCCACCTAAGCTGAGTTCTTCAGCGACTTTTTCACTGCTTTCGGTATGGCCAGATGAGGTAGCAGCAACTTTACCCGCCCAGCAGGCTCGGGTCAGATGCGCCAACAGCGGCGCATCTTCGGTATTGGCTTCGCGTATAACGATGTCCATTGTGCGTTTGAAGAATTAACGGACACGCATACCCGGTTGCGCACCAGGCCATGCTTCTAAGATGTACAGGCCTGGATTGGCTTTTTCATCCGCCGCAGAAGCTGCCAAAACCATGCCTTCTGACATACCAAATTTCATCTTACGTGGTGCCAAATTGGCCACCATGACGGTGAACTTGCCGATTAACTGTTCAGGTTGGTAAGCAGATTTGATTCCAGAGAATACATTTCGCGTCTTGCCTTCACCCACATCTAGAGTCAGACGTAAAAGTTTATCAGAGCCCTCTACATGTTCACAGTTGACGATCTTCGCAATACGTAAATCCACTTTGGCGAAATCATCGATTTTGATCTCATCAGCCAAGGGTTCAATACTTGTGTTTGATTCGCTTGTTGCTTCAGTTGAAGTTGCTGTAACAGAATTGGCAGCAACCGCAGGCACAGGCGCATCAAACAATTGATCAAAAATCTTAATATCAACACGCTGCATCAAATGAACATAAGGATTGATCGTATGTTGATCTGGCAAAGGCGTGTTTACACATGCCCAATTCAGTGGAGAGATATTCAATTGTGCTTCGACTTGACTAGCTAAGTGTGGCAATACAGGTTTTAAGAATATCGTCAGTATGCGGAAAGCTTCTAACAAGCGGCTGCATACTTCTTGCAATTTAGCGTCGTTCTCCGCCTGCTTTGCCAATTCCCATGGCTTATTCGCGTCAACATAGGCGTTAATAATGTCGGCTTGTTCCATCACGGCACGTAAGGCTTTGCCAAATTCACGCGCTTCATACAATGCTTGGATATCGCCAGATACATTGCGTAAATTTTGGATGAACGCGTCATCAGAAGTCGCCCATGCTGTGTTGACGACACCGTTAAAACGCTTAGTAATGAAACCAGCAGCACGACTTGCGATGTTGATGTACTTACCAATCAAATCAGAATTCACCCGCGCAACGAAATCATCTGGATTCATATCCAGATCTTCGACCTTGGCATTGAGTTTGGCCGCGAAGTAGTAACGCAGCCATTCAGGATTCATACCGATATCGAGATAGCGCAATGGGGAAATGCCTGTGCCACGGGATTTCGACATTTTTTCGCCAGAGACTGTGACAAAGCCATGTGCATACACATTATCTGGTGTTTTGTAGCCAGAGAATTTCAGCATTGCAGGCCAGAACAAAGTATGGAAATAGGTAATATCCTTACCGATAAAATGAATTTGCTCCGTGCTTGGATCTGCCATGAAGGCGTCAAAGTCGCGGCCAGTTTTGTTGAAGTAGTTTTTTAATGAGGCCAAATAGCCAACAGGTGCATCGAGCCAAACATAGAAGTATTTACCTGGTTGATCAGGAATCTCGATGCCAAAATACGGCGCATCACGACTGATGTCCCAGTCGCCCAAGCCGCCTTCACCTTCCAACCATTCTTTACATTTATTCGCGACTTCGGATTGCAAGCGATTATCTTGCAAAGCCCAACCGCGCAAGAATTCCACACATTTTTCATCGGATAATTTGAAGAAGAAATGCTCAGAGGATTTCATCACTGGCGTGGCACCAGTCAACACGGAATACGGGTTCTTTAATTCAGTTGGCGCATAGACAGCCGAACACACTTCACATGAATCGCCGTACTGATCTTTAGCACCGCATTTTGGACATTCACCTTTGATATAGCGATCTGGTAAGAACATGTTTTTGACTGGGTCATAAAACTGTTCAATGGTTTTGCTAGTGATAAAACCTGCAGCTTTTAGCTTGCGATAAATGTCTTGCGACAATGTATGATTTTCCGCACCGTCGGTCGAGTGCCAGTTATCGAATGCGATATGAAAGCCATCAAGGTACTGCTTGCGACCAGCAGCAATTTGCCCCACAAATTCTTGCGGTGTGATACCCGCTTTTTCAGCAGCAATCATAATCGGCGCACCATGCGCATCGTCAGCACAAACAAAGTTCACTTCATGCCCCGACATTCGCTGATGACGAACCCAGATATCAGCTTGGATATACTCCATGATGTGGCCGAGGTGGAAAGGGGCGTTAGCGTAGGGAAGGGCAGTGGTGACGAACAGCTTGCGAGTCATGATGGGTGTTTGCTTTATTTGAGGAATAAAGGCGTTATTTTAACAGTGAATGCGGTATTTTTTTAGGGTTTTGAATTGTTCGCAAGAATTGACGTAATGTCAGGATCGGAAACACATGAACTTTAATTGGCTTAATTATTTCTCGTTGAGAATTTACTCGCCCAACTTTATTTAGAGGGATTGGGCGAGAATTACATCTAGTAATCTATTTTGAATTCAACAGCCATATTGTCGTCAGTAATCAATTGAAGATTCTTATTTGATCGAATACTTTCTTGTACTTCCAATAATTTAACTTTGGACAAATAGTCAAGTGCTTTTTGCTGCTGTGTATCCGAATCATAGAGTGTGCGTCCTTCACTATTCTTAAACAGCTTGAGATTATGAATTTTTTCTTCCGTAGTCATATCAAATGGCGAATCGCTAGCTGCCACAAAATTAGCATAAACAGTCACATATTTAAATACGTGTGAAGCTGTTAGAACGACGTCTTTCGATCCCGTTGTATTGTAGTAAACAACCCCCCCCGGCTTTAGATGACGTTTACATAGCTCCAAAAAATCCTTGGAAAGTAGATTCGTTGCATTGCTACGCCAGTGAAAAGTTGTATTCATAAGTATGAAATCAAATTGTTCATTGGGATGGTTTCTCAGCCATCGACGTCCATCATCAAAATGAAGGCTAACCTTAGGATGGTTCAATACTTCCGCAATTTCTGGATAGTTCCGGATCATTTGCGGATAGCCTTTATTGATTTCCACGATTGTCAAACTTTCAAGTGGAAAATATTCAGTTAAAACCTTAGCCCAAGAGCCTGAACTTAAACCAATCTCTAGAACTTTTTTCGGGTTTCGATGTAGGACGGGAAACATATAGGCGCGGTCAATTCCATTTGTGGAATTAGTCAGGTCAGTATTGAACTTACCATCGTAAATGCCTCCACCATAAATGATATCGCTGTCGCTGTCGCTCGCTGCGACTGTAATGATTCCAGCACGGTTTTCTAGTTTGTACTTGAAAGGCTCGTTTTCCCAAGCGCCAAATTGAATGCGTTCTAAGTGGGTTGTATAGAGTGGATCATGTAAAACTGCTGCGCTTGCAAGACCTGCAATGATTACTCCCATGGTCTTCAATTTAAAGTTCTTTTCTACGGGAATGAATAGTAACAGTGCAAACAGGAATAGCAGTGTGAGTGCTGATAGGATGAGTACATTCTGTTCAAGAGTAAAGTACTCAAGTAATATAAAGCCTGTCAATAATGGACCGAGAGTTGCACCTATAATGTTCGCAAAATAAAGCCAAGACATTGCCATCGATGAGTTTTTCTTCTGCTCGTTTACACCGATATGAATTAACATCGGCAGCATTCCGCCTGTGTAATACGCAGCTATCGCCGTCAGTAAATAAGCAATAGTTGGTCCTGTTGTTTTACTAATAAGAGCGCTAACAAAGGCAACACTTGGCGTCGCCAAATAAAATACTAAAGTCGCAATCAATAAGGCACGAATTAACCAGGTGTATGGGTCTTCCTTGGACTCACATAGCTTCTTTGCCTTTAGCGATCCCATTGCTATACCAATAAGAAAGGCGGTCAGTAATATGCCGAATACCTGTGGTCGGCCTGCTGAGGAGAAACCGATTAAACGGTACCAGATAATTTCTTGGCTTAACGAGATATACCCAATAAAAATAAGACTGGTAAATACAAACCAATATGGAAGTGCGGTTGTACTTTTTGTCGACGTTGGAAGAAATTGAGCACTGATCGCTTGTTCCGCTGGAGCAGCGCGCAAAAATTGACTGGCCTTTAGAATTAAAACAGCGGTACAAAGATTGCACAGTGCTGCAATGATAATTGTAGAGTTTTGACCTAAAAATACAAATAAAACCTCCACCGTAAAGTAAGCCGCAATCGCTGAACCTATCGTATTGAATGCATATAGTAGGCCCACCGTTTTCCCTAAATTTTGGAAGTATTGCTGAAGAAACGAAACGAGAATCGGTAGAGTAGCTCCCATCAGCAGCGTTGGAATTGCGAGAATTAGATAGGTCCAACCAATCAAATGCAACGTGGAATTTTGGCTCACTAGTGAGCTGATGTAATGGATCAATGACAAGCTAACTAGGCCAAATAACCCGATAAAAACCTCAAGACCAACAAATATCCTCAGTAAGTGTTTGCTAAAGCGTTTTTGTAAAATTCCACCAACGAGAGCCCCAATACCTAGACCAAACATAAAAACAGAGACGATCACGGTGACCGCTTCACTATTGATACCGAAGGTTGCAAATAAGACGCGTTGCCATACCACTTGATAGATCAATGCCGAGAATCCTGACACCAAAAATAGAACAGCTATATAGCGTTCTGACCCAAATAGAGTCTTGCGTTTTTCAGCTGATAATGTTGTTAGGTAAAAGACTCCTTGGCAAATGATGAGGGTACTCACCATAACTAAAGTCAATGCCCAGCTTGGACGAATACCCGTCATCCACTGATTTGGCACGAGTAGAATAAACCAGCTCCACTGTTCAAACCTGAAAAAACTTGACCGTTCAAGTTCCGTCATGGTTTTATCGATGATTTTTTCATGAGAAAATTGTTGCCAGAGTCGAAGTGCTAGGGGAAGAAAAATTAATAGGCTCAAGCCTTCACTAACTTGGTTAAGACTGATGTCCCAAAGACGATCACCGCGTGAAAAATCTCCAACGATGTATAGTAGGCTGTAAAGTGCACCCACGAAATAAGGTAAGAAAGTGTGCAATCGATTCTTTTTCATTCTTGCTCCGCTAAAGATGTTGGATGCAGTTTACTTGTTTTTTGTAGCATATCATTAGATGTTTGATTCAATGTGCGTCGCGTAAATATAGAGTGAAAATGTTGTAAGGGACTCGCTTGCTCTTGACAAGTTTGGGATTGGGAAAAATGGTGCGATTTATATATATTTACTTGTTCTTGTTTTGCTTTATGCCAGCATTTTTGATTTTTTCTCAGCAATTGAGAAAAGGTCCTGCAATGGCGATAACCTACCTTTTATTTAGTTTGATTTTTTTGGGCTCGATATTGATTTTGAGCCGTAACATGCGACGTTTAGCTTTCATAACCGTTTTCTATAGTGTTGGTGCATGGATTTTTTTTGTTATCAATCTAAAGCATCAAGGTGTACCTGCAGCGCTGCTGATTGACATTATTGCGACGTCAAATTTATCGGAAGCAATTGAATATCTACACGCCACCGGTTTGCTGATTTGGCTCTTTGTTTTCCTGTTTGCAATTGGTTCGGCGATTTGGTGTGCTAGCAAAATGCGCGGTGATTTGCTTCCGTCAAATTGGCGCATGAATGTTCTCGCACTTAACCTAGCTGCAATAGCGTTGGGTTTGCATTGGGATCATCTACCTTGGGCAACACCTCCTTTCCCTTCACCTGTCTCTGACTTGGGTGCTACCCAAGTTTATCCTTCGGCAATTGCCAAGATATTGCAAGTATCGATAGAGAAGATGACTTCTCAAGATGTTGATACGACTCACATTGTTGTGAGAAGAAGGGCCATTCCAAAGCAAGATGAGGTGCATGTATTGGTGATTGGCGAGTCCTCCCGATTTGACCGTTGGCAAGTCAACGGCTATACACGACCGACTTCCCCCTTTCTTGCGAAGTTAGACGATTCTGAGTTTCTTAGCTTTAAACGGGTGCATGGTGGCGGCAACTTGACGATAGTAGCAGTTCCAATTTTATTGACAGGCGTATTGCCCGAGAAGTACCAGGCTAGCGCTAGGTACGCCACAATTCTCGACTACATGAAGAAAGCTGGATTTATGACGGCTTGGTTAAGTAGTCAGGACGCGCAAGTGGGCGCTCAAGCCAAAGTAAGAGCCGACCTGATTCTAGCCCGCCACAACAATATGGGGCAACCTAAGTATTTGTTTGAACGCTTGCCTTACGATGAGGAATTGCTGCCTTTATTGGATCAAGTTTTAGAGTTTTCTCACCAAAAAAAATTCATCGTTTTGCATACGACAGGTAATCACATGGATTATCACTTAAGGTACCCCCCTCGTTTTGCACAATTTTCAAGTAAGCAAGATAATTTGTACACGCAACGCCAAGAGTTACAGGATAGTTATGACAATAGCGTCTTGTATGTTGATTGGTTTCTTGATCAGGTAATTCAAAAACTGAAGTCGCGGAATGTGATTAGTACGATGAGTTTCATTGCTGATCATGGGGATGACTTATACGATCATGGCGTTCAGCGATTTGGACATGGATCTAGTGATTCTTCACAGTATGAACAACATATCCCGTATTTTAAGTGGGGAAGTGAAGGGTTTCGCCAGCAATATGCATCGCAGTGGGAGCAATTGAGTAGGCACCAAAGCGCTGCGATTGGCGCAGAAAATTATTTCCATACCATGTTGGATTTGCTTGATATGCAATATCCTTTACAACGCCGAGATTTAAGTTTGGTGCGAACTGATTATCAAATGCGCGCAAATGCAAAGGTGTTGGCAAATAATGGAAATTTGGTTGAAATTAAAGTTCCATAAATGCTTGATGGCGGTGTCAATTTATGGATGTAAAGTGTTGCAAGCAAGTGCTCTATTTTTTTCTCCAGGGTTTAAAGCGCCCCAAGTGTGTGGGTTATCTGTTGCAGCAATTGATCCTTTCATTCCTGCTAAAACTAGCCAAGCTTGCGCCAAATCGCCGTGTGCAATTAGTCCTTTTTGATTTTGCAGAGTTTTGAGCAAAGCGGGTTTCCCTGTGTCTTTAAAGGCTTTATTCCATAAAATCAAAGCGGGTACTGTCGTGTCGAATTTTCCGCTGCTGGGTAATGCGTGATATTTCTTGCCAGTTTTATCTGATGGGAGATTTTCTCCATGGTCGCTGGTGAAAATGGCAAATGAGGGGGTGTTGCTTTGATCTAAAATGGAGGCCAATTCAAGTAATACCTTATTGCCATATTCGACCGCACGTTCGTAATGTAACTCTGTCAATTCATCGCCTGATAATCCAGATGGTATGGCAGGGAACTCTTCTTGAGGATAGCGGTCTTCGTATAAAAAGTGTTGTCCGTACAAATGCAAAATTGCTGCTTTCGGTCCCGCACGACTTTTCTTAATAAAATCGCCTAGTACTTCAACCGGAACATCGTCAAAAGCTTGTTTTTCGATGGCCGTAGTGCGCTGCGCGAGGTCGTGTCCAGCCTCAGGGAGTAGCCACATTTCATGATTGCTGATGTAGGCGGTTTTGGCACCAGCCGCTTTTGCTATCGCTAAAATTGTCGGACTTTGATTGATACTTTTAATATCATCAATTGCTGAGGCTGTGAATAGCCTTGGTACGGAATCGTTGGTAGAACTTCCGCCCGCACATGCATCGCTCAGACGCACTCCCATCCCTGCATTAATTCTTTGTTGTAACTGCTTAGACCAAATTCCACGGTCGGGTTGAATAAAACTATCAGCTCTGGTGGAGTCGCCAACCACAAACACGGCAATACTATCTTGCATGGTAAATGTTTTCTCGACGGATGTTGCGTCACGAATATCCGGATTATTGCCAGGGATGCGTCCGGCTTGGTCTGCTGCTTTGATGATGATAGATTTGCCTAGTTCTATTTGATAAAGCCAAGGGGTAGAAAGACGTGCTTCTGGCCCGGCTATACGTGTCAATTGAAAATAGCCCAAACCATCTAGATTAATCATCGCCAAGGGGGCAAGGGTGATTAAGAAAATTAAATCAAATTTACTTGAGCGTGGGGGTGCTTTTCTCCATGTGAGATAGCTTGTTGCGATCAGACTACAGCAGCACATTATACCGGCTAAGATAAATGACCAGTGATTGAGCGCCAGATTGAGTACGATCTTAAATTCATGTAATGGGCCATACTGTGCAGCTTCAAATGCGGCATTCGATGGGCCAAAACCCGTGACAGCAATCGCACCTATCCAGCCTAAAGTTAGCGGCAAAGCGCAGATTTGCAAGAGCACTAAAGGTTTAAAAAAACGTGCCGGCGCTGTCGCCCCTAGAACACCGCATAATAAACTCCAGCCCCAGACTTGCCACGGATGAACAATGGTATGACCAGTCAATATCCATACCGACATCGGCATCAAAGAACTGATGAATAAGGCAAAACGCGCGTCGAGTGCTTGATTCAATGGCATGGAGTTTGCGAAGTTTTAATATTTTGAGGTATCGAGGTAAAGAAAAAGCCCACCGAAGTGGGCTTTTCTATGAGCACTAAAAAATTAGCAAAGTGCTGGAGCAGATGTACAACTACCTGATTTAGCCCAAGTTACTTTGCCGGCAGCGAAGGCTGGTGTCAATATATATTGTTCGCCGCCAAGGCCATTGGTGGATACTGCTGTTGCAGTAATTGTACCATTTGCAGCAGTTGTAACGGAAGCTATGTATCCAGATGCGGCTACGGCTGCAGGTATGCCATTTTCGGGATTTGCATTGCCACATGCTGTAATTGCGCCAGCTTCCGTGCTAACTGTATTTTGTGCGCAAATTTCAACAGCAATTTTCGCGCCATTCGTTGCCAACACAACTTCAGAAAACTTCGCTTTCTTTGTGTAGTTTTGGTACGCTGGCAACGCAACTGCTGCCAAGATACCGATAATTGCAACAACGATCATCAATTCGATCAATGTAAAACCTTGTTGTACTCGTGTGGATTTCATATTCGTTACTCCCTCGATTAAAAATAAAAAAAATTGGTGTTACCGCTTGCTACGACCTTTATTATGCAAATGCTGTGCCAAGTTGTAAAACGCGGTTTTGAGCTCGATTAAATAAGGTTTCAATAATTTTTCCAGCTTTAGTTGACGAATTTTGTCAGTTTCAAATCTTATGTGACAAAAAATTGTCAGTTTTAATGTAATTTTATGGTACTCAAAACACGACTTCGTGACATGGTTATCTAAAGGTCTGTGACTGATTTACGTTAGACTTGCGGAAATTGAACGGAGAAACGTATGTCTGTAATAAATCAAGATCCAAAAAATCAACAAGTTGAGCAAATTAAAACGCTCTTATCTTCGGTAATTGATCCGAATACCAATAAAGATTTTATTTCAAGCAAATCAATCAAAAACATACAAATTCAAACAGGTATTGTGAGTTTGGAGGTGGAGCTTGCTTATCCCGCTAAGAGTCAATTTGCTTTGATTGCAAATTTAATTGAGAAGGCGCTTCTGGGATTGACTGGTGTCGAACGCGTTGATGTCAAAGTGACTAGTAAGATAGTCGCGCATACAGTGCAGCGTGGTATTAAGTTGATGCCTAATGTAAAAAATATTATTGCGGTCGCATCGGGTAAAGGCGGTGTTGGTAAATCAACTACGGCGGTGAATTTGGCGTTAGCGTTAGCGGCAGAAGGTGCTGAGGTAGGTTTATTAGATGCCGATATTTATGGTCCATCACAACCGATGATGATGGGGATTGCCGGACGACCAGAGTCTGCGGACGGTAAAACGATGGAGCCGCTAGAAAACTATGGCGTGCAAGTATCGTCCATAGGTTTCATGATCGATCCGGATTCCCCGATGGTTTGGCGTGGCCCTATGGTGACGCAAGCTTTGCAGCAATTACTAGAATTAACAAATTGGCGTGATCTGGATTATTTGATCGTCGATATGCCTCCAGGAACGGGCGATATTCAATTGACCTTGTCGCAAAAAGTACCAGTGACCGGGGCCGTAATTGTAACAACACCGCAAGATATTGCTTTGTTAGATGCGCGCAAGGGATTGAAGATGTTTGAAAAGGTCGGCATTCCTATTCTTGGTATTGTGGAAAATATGAGCACCCATGTCTGTTCAAATTGCGGGCATGCCGAGGCAATCTTTGGTGCTGGTGGTGGTGAAAAAATGTGTGGTGAGTATGGCGTAGAATTTTTGGGGGGCTTGCCTTTAACTATGGCGATTCGTGAGCAAGCGGATTCTGGCAAACCGACAGTAGTAGCCGACCCAGACGGAAAAATCGCAGCAATTTATAAAGAAATCGCGCGCAAGGTCGCCGTGAGAGTGGCCGATAAAGCGAAAGATATGAGCAGTAAATTCCCTACTATTACAGTACAGAACACCTAATGCAATTTTCAGCACAAGATCACGCCTACATGCGCGTGGCGCTTGAGTTAGCCTCTCGTGCCACGATGGCGACGTCGCCCAATCCAAAAGTAGGTTGTGTGTTGGTGAAAGATGGGGTGATTCTGGGGCAAGGTTGGACGCAGCCGGTCGGACAAGCGCATGCCGAGGTGATGGCCTTGCGCGATGCAGCAACGCAGGGGCATAAGGTACTTGGCGCGACAGCATATGTGACTTTGGAGCCATGTAGTCACTTTGGTCGTACGCCACCTTGCGCAAATGCATTGATTGAAGCGGGCGTGGCAAGGGTTGTGGCAGCAATTGAAGATGCGAATCCGCAAGTTGCTGGGCGTGGATTTGCAATGTTGCGAGATGCTGGGATTAGCGTCGAACATGGCTTGTTTGCGTCAGAAGCGCGCGAGATGAATATTGGTTTCTTTAAGCGCATGGAAACAGGTCGACCATGGGTGCGTTTGAAGATGGCAGCTAGCTTGGATGGATTCACTGCGCTGCCTAATGGGCGAAGTCAATGGATCACAGATGGCGCTGCGCGAGAAGATGGGCATCGATGGCGAGCGCGGGCTGATGCGATATTAGCTGGTATTGGTACGGTATTGGCTGATGATCCACAATTGAGTGTGCGATTGCCAGAGGTCGATTCTGTAAAGTCACATCAACCGCGTAAGGTCATCGTCGATTCGCAACTTCGTACGCCTGTTGCGGCTAAGCTTTTTCAAACTGGTAGTACAACAATTTATCACGCTGTCAGCGACGAGGCGCGTGAGGCTGCGTTGAAGGCAGTGGGAGCGCAATTGTACTGCCTGCCAGAAAATATGCTGCAGAGTGCGTCGGATAATCGAGCAAGTAAAAAGGTGCAGGTCGATTTGCCTGCACTCATTACTGCATTGGGAAATGAGCAAGTGAATGAATTGCATGTCGAAGCCGGCGCAAAATTAAGTGGTGCTTTGATTCAGGCCGGATGTGTCGATGAGTTATTGTTGTACATGGCGCCCAAGTTGATGGGGCAGGGGGCAAGCATGTTTGCTTTGCCAGAACTGCAAAGCATGGATGAGGTGCGATCATTGCGCATACATCAAGTGACTCAAGTTGGCGAAGCGATTCGAATCTTGGCGCGGCTTTAATTTAATTTGAATAGTTTGAATAATTTGAAGTTTTTTTTGTGGGTTTGTCTTGCGCAATTTTTGCTCTGCAATTCAATAACTATTCAATGTGGCACTATTAAAGCAAATGAATATGCAAGTTGATTTAAAGCGCTGCGACTAAAAAGGCTAAGAGCTAATAATCGCTATAGAAACAAAAAAGCCTAATTGATTGCTCAATTAGGCTTCATCTTGGTCGGAGTACAAGGATTCGAACCTTGGACCCCCTGGTCCCAAACCAGGTGCGCTACCGGGCTGCGCTACACTCCGAAAACTTTGGGTCATTTAAAAAAGTTTAAATAACTAAATTTGGTGAAACTAAAAAGGATCGTCGATTTCTCAACGATCCTTTAAATTTGGTCGGAGTACAAGGATTCGAACCTTGGACCCCCTGGTCCCAAACCAGGTGCGCTACCGGGCTGCGCTACACTCCGAGAAGCGAGATAATACTGCGAGCCGCTAATCTTGTCAACCGCCTTGCTAGTATTTTGATCAGTGTCAAAATCGATGTGTCTTAAGTAAAGCCGCGGTAATGCTTATTTACTTGTGTTTGAATAAGTGAATAATTTAAGCGATGGCAAGCATGCTTTTTAGGTGTTTTTGCGCGCCTCTGATTAGGGGTGTTTTGTTTAAGCGCCCACCGTCAATCTGCTCGATTACAGACTTTGCCTACTATGAAATTCTCTTTTTGATTTATCTAAAGGGTCGATGAAAGCAATCGATTTTGCGAGTAGCTTTAATGGTTTTGTATAGTCGTCGCTTCCAGTTGGAAGTGCCTCTGGATAGAATAAGTCATTTAGTATAGGCACGCCTAAACTTGCCATGTGTAGGCGTAGTTGATGCTTTTTTCCGGTGTAAGGTTGTAGCTCGTATAGATCAATGTCGCCTCGATGTTCCAGTACGTTTATTAAGGTTTCGCTATTTGCTAAGCCATTTACCTCATGCATTTTAAAGAAGTGATCGCTTTCTTCGATGCGACTTTGTTTCAGGTAAGGAAAAGTCAGTTGTGGTAAGTGTGGTGCAAGTGCGTGATATGTTTTTGCAATTTGCCGCGTTTGAAATAGCCTTTGATAGGCGCCACGACTTTCAATCTGTTTTGAAAATAAGATGACTCCGGCAGTCTCTCTATCTAATCGATGTAGAGGCGTTAGGTGTTCAATGTTAGTTTGTAGTTTTAGGCGAACTAATAAGGTTTCTCGCAGATATTGTCCACCAGGGATGACAGCCAAGAAATGTGGCTTATCGACGACTAATAAATGCGCATCTTCAAATAAGATCGTTTCTTGAAATGGAATGGTCGG
Organism: Affinundibacterium macrobrachii; assembly: GCF_014652415.1. Lineage (GTDB taxonomy): Bacteria > Pseudomonadota > Gammaproteobacteria > Burkholderiales > Burkholderiaceae_D > Undibacterium > Undibacterium macrobrachii. Next base: position 111,925 of record NZ_BMYT01000003.1, on the reverse strand, counting down.
CTCATTCTCGATTTCACGATAATAAAAGATACACATGCCACGCTGAACTGGGCTGTGCGGATGGAGGTAATTTCCGTTTGCATCACAAACTTCCAGTTTTGCCATCCGACTACGCCAAACATCGGCACTAACAGCGGGGAATTGCTGAGTAAGAAAAGCCAAGGCACTTTCCCATTGGCCTTCGGGAAGCCAAATATAGCTTGGACTGATACCATTTTTCGTTGGTAGTGGGGCTGGGGATGATGGAGTAATTCCGCGCACGGTCAATGTGAATAATTGAAAATAACTGACAACAAAAAACACGGATACTACCATTTCAAGCCTGATCGCAGATCTCTGCGAGGTCGCAATCTCGACTCCTTGAGTATCTTCTAATACGCTAAGACGGTAAAATACGTTTTTTACTTTTTTACGCGACCCTTTGGTTGAATAGTAGTGATTAAATTGCATAATTTAATCGTGCAATTATTTAATTTAAAATTCGCTTTGCATCGATGACAGCTTCTCATTTACCTACTCCTTCCGCGCCAGTGCGTACGCGCTTTGCGCCAAGCCCTACCGGTTATCTGCATGTTGGCGGTGCTCGCACTGCTCTATTTAGCTGGGCATTTGCACGTCATTTCGGCGGCACTTTTGTGTTGCGGATTGAAGATACCGATTTAGAACGCTCGACGCCAGAGGCGGTGCAAGCGATTTTAGATGGTATGAATTGGTTGAATTTGCAGCACGACGAAGGTCCGTACTATCAAATGAAGCGTATGGATCGTTATCGTGAAGTCTTGGCAAAAATGTTATCTGAAGGAACGGCATACTATTGTTATTGCTCCACTGATGAAGTTGAAGCAATGCGTGAGCGTCAACGTGCTGCCGGTGAAAAGCCTCGATACGATGGAACTTGGCGTCCGGAGCCAGGCAAAACTTTGCCAGCAATTCCTGCTGATCGTAAACCAGTTATTCGTTTTAAAAATCCTTTGGATGGCGAAGTGAGTTGGAACGATGTGGTTAAAGGCACGATTACTATTGCTAACCGCGAATTGGATGATTTGGTGATCGCCCGCCCTGATGGAACTCCAACTTATAATTTCTGTGTCGCAGTTGATGACAGCGATATGCAGATCACGCATGTAATTCGTGGCGACGATCATGTAAATAACACACCGCGTCAAATTAATATTTTGAATGCATTGGGAGCACCACTACCATTTTATGGTCATGTCCCTATGATTCTTGGAACCGATGGGCAAAAACTCTCTAAGCGTCGTGATGCTGTGAGTGTGATGGATTATCTGGATAAGGGATTCTTGCCAGAAGCTTTGTTGAATTATCTTGCACGTCTAGGGTGGAGTCATGGTGATGACGAAGTCTTCAGTATGGAGCAAATGATTAGTTGGTTTGATTTAACGCACTTGTCTAGTTCCGCTGCGCAGTTCAATCCAGAGAAATTGGCTTGGTTGAATAATCATTATATTAAAGCTGCTGATAATCAACGTTTAGCAGACTTGATCCGTGCTGATATGGAAAAATTGGACGCACAATCTGACGGTGCACCAGCGTTGGCATCGGTGATTGCTTTATTAAAAGAGCGTACCAACACCACAGTAGAATTGGCGCAAGCCGCAATGCTGTTTTATCGTCAACCAACGCCTGATCCAGCATTAGTTTCGCAACACATTACGGATGCGATTAAGCCAGCGCTGCAAGAATTTGCGCAAGCATGCGCAACGGTAGAATGGACCAAGGCAGCCATTTCAGCATTGATGAAAGAGGTGTTAGCGAAGCATAGCTTGAAGATGCCACAACTGGCGATGCCATTGCGTTTGCTTTTGACAGGGCAATTACAAACACCATCGATTGACGCGGTGATTGAATTATTTGGTCGTGATGTTGTGTTGATGCGTTTGGCGAAAGCTTAAATAAGAACGCTTCAATAAAGCGGTTCAAAGCGCGCTCGCAACATTGTCCTGCCGAGCCTTGCGCTTTACAAGCAAACTTAAAACTTGCTATACTCGCGCTTCTGTTTTGTGCGGGGGTATAGCTCAGTTGGTAGAGCGCTTGCATGGCATGCAAGAGGTCAGCGGTTCGATTCCGCTTACCTCCACCACGATCAGATAAGTAATTTTTATTAGGCAAAATAATTTCAGATTTTTTAGAAAATAGCTTGCCAAAATAAAGAAACAACGTATATAATCTTGGTCTTACTTGATCGCAAACGCAAGCAGCGAAACGATAAAAGTAAAAGCAGTATTAGGTCAGTATCAAGGACAGATTTCTGTCCCCATCGTCTAGAGGCCTAGGACACCACCCTTTCACGGTGGGTACGGGGGTTCGAATCCCCCTGGGGACGCCAGATAAAACCGCTAAGTTAAAAAACTTAGCGGTTTTTTTATTTCCGAAAGAAAAGCGAGCATGCTCGTGCGGGGAATTCGAGGCGATTCGCTCGCAGGCGAATTTCGGGGGACTCCTGATAAAGCTGATAAGTTGAAAAAACTTCGCGGCTTTTTTACTTCCAAAGACGAAATCTATACCTAAGTGTTAAGCAAACTGAATTGCCTAACGGTGACGCGACCCGTAGTGCATATCTAGGTGCTTATTTATATATTAATTTATTGAATTAGTTGGTAGCTAGATAAAGTCATCACCAAGAGCAAGGCTAGATTCTCAGTGCACACCGAATGACACAGCTTAAGGCGAATGACTTGATGTTGACTGCGTGTGCTGATGTCGGCGTGAGCTATTTAAGCTTAAAAGCAATTGAGGTTCAATTTGTTGAGCGCGTAATAGGGCTCCACCTCGCGTTTGGATGAATTTTTTTGCGATTTCTTTATCAGCGAATGCCACAAAGTTACCTGCACGCATAGGGCCTTTGGCATTTGATCCAGATACGAAGATGGCGTCTTCTATTTTGATCCATCGTCCTGAGCTTGAATCGGTGACAAAGCTAACGGCGATATCGCTGATACGCCGAGCCGCATTGTATTTCTCTGGCGCTTGCAAATAAATGAATAAGCTTAATGGCGAATCAAAAAAATGCGTGTCGCCATTTTTGAAAATAACTTGACCAGCCGAATCAAGACTCTTAGATGGATACATGCCGCACACAGGGCAACGTGCGTCTGCGGGCACTTTACGCGGAGCATAAAGTGCGATTCCCCAATTGGGGTCAAACGAAGTCGCTGGTGCAACAATGCAAATATCGTCTGTGTTGAGGATTTGCGTATCGCCTTGCGCTGCTTTATTTGCTGAAATAGAAAATAAAAATAGCCCACTGATGAGGCTTGCACTAATCAGCCAGGTCGCAATTTTCTTAGAAGACACGTGGGCTCGCATGGTTTACATTTTTGTATCGTGCAGCGCGCCGCCACTGAGATCGACCATCTCAGGTTTGATATCCGCGTAGCGCATCAGCTTTCCATTCCACTGCGCTATAAATTTTTGCGCATCCGCTTCTAAAGAAAAACTCGCAATAGTCGGCCCCATCGAGCCATGTCGTTTACTTCCTAGCACGTAGTAAGCGGTGTTGACGGGAATCCAATTACCTCGTGGCTGATCCCAATCGGCCTTTCCCATGTCTTGCACAAAGGCTGCTGCCACTGCTTGGACTTGTTCAGGTGAAAGTAAGGTGTTCAATAACTCAACCGTATCGCAAAAGAATCGCGGTGTTGGATTCCCCACGTAGAACACTTGTGCTTTAGGGCCGGGATAGTCGGCCAACAGCATTCCATCAAGATCACAGGTGGTACGTGAATCGATTTCTACAGGAGCAATCGATGTATTGCTCGTAGATGGTTTGCAAGCAATTAAGCTGCCACCCACCATAGAAAATAAAAAAGAGCGAACAATGAAACTTCTACGATGCTGATTCATGAGCGAAATCTCCAACGTGCCAGTACCAGTGGCACAAGTATCCAAGCAAACATAACGGAACCCATCAGCCAAGGTTTGGCGAGGGCGGGTGGAACGATGCTGCTTAAGCCATATAGCGTTCGCACATCGTCCATTGAAAATACATTTAAGATGCGAAATACATCAGTCGGATTGAGTAACAAGAGATACGCGAAAATGTCACCGCCATAGTTACCACCAGTTCCGACTAAGGCACCGAGTAATAGAAGATCGAAAATCAAGACAAAAAAGAACCAGAGCGCAATTGCTAGTCCAGATGCGCGGGTACGTTCACGTGCAATCACGGACATCAATATCGCTAAGCTTAAAAAAGCGAGACCGAGCAAAATAGAACTCAAGATAAAACCGAGATAGTGAAATAAACCCGCCCAATTAAATTGTTGATACAGCAGCACCGCAACCAGTGAAAAACCAGCGACGGTAGATAAGCTTAATGCTGCGGCTAAACCTAGATATTTGCCGAGCAAGAGTTCCATTCGGGTGATGGGATATGACAGCAATAAATCAAGTGAACCACGCTCGCGTTCACCCACAACGGCATCGAAGCCGAGTAATAAGGCGATTAGGGGAATCAGGTAAATCACTAAGCTAACCAAACTCGTAATCGTTACCTCAATCGACTTTAGTCCAATCTGCCCCTGCTGCGCACCGCCAAGATAAGTAATCACGAGTGAAAATACGGTGAACACTAAGGCCACCGCTAACACCCAACGATTGCGGATACGATCACGAAATTCTTTTGTCGCAAGATGCAAAATTTGGTTTAGTTCCATAACACTAAGTCCATTCGAATTAATCAGAAAAACCAAAAAATACATCTTCTAAAGATGGCTCTTGCACTTGAATATCGATCAGTTTTTTACCGAGCGAGTGAAGTGCAGTTAGGACTTCCATCTTGTGATGACGGCTGCAGCGCAGGACTATGCCTTCGTTGGTGACAGTGTGGCTTACTTCTGTTAGGTGGAGCAGTGCAGCCTGTGCTGCAGCTAGGTCTTGAGCAGCTAATTGCAATGTGATCGTCAGCGGCATATGCATTTGTTGACGCAATTGCGAGACGCTTCCGACTGCTTGAATTTTGCCCGCAGACATAATCGCCAATCGATCAACTCGCTCTTGTAACTCCGCCAAAATATGAGAGGTGATAATGATCGTCACGCCATCATCACGCAGGCTGCGTAGTATCGAATAGAAATCACGAATCGCTTGCGGGTCTAGACCATTGGTTGGCTCATCTAAAAAAAGTACATTGGGCTGACCGAGCAAGGCTTGCGCGAATCCTAGACGCTGGCGCATCCCTTTTGAATATTCTCGTAGTGGACGATGATGGGCATGGGTTAAACCGACTTTTTCTAAAATAGGCGCACATTCAGCCAAGTCTGCACCTTTGAGTTTGGCAAAAAACTTTAAGGTTTCGATCCCACTCAAATTATCGTAAAGAACCACGTTTTCAGGTAGGTAACCCAGTTTGCGTCGAGTCTGACGAAACGCCGCACCCGTAACCGCATTGCCGTTAATTAAGATGTTGCCGGCACTGGGTTCTACTAGTCCTAACATCATTTTGAACAAGGTACTTTTTCCAGCGCCGTTGTGGCCGATCAAGCCAAATATCTCACCGTGTTCCACCGCCAAATCAACCCCATCGACAGCATGTAAAGCGCCATAGTGCTTGCTAACACCTAGCACTTCTATCGCATGATTTTTGATGTGAGCCAATTTATTGGCCGGGATAGTGCTTGCCATTCCATCGTCTCCATTGTTTGTTGCTAGGGTGCATACGTGGCTTAGGGTCGATCACGCTAGGGACACGCAGCACGGGAAATTGTTGTGAAACCAAACGTAATGCTTGCACCGCTGGACTTGCTAGCAATATCTGAGTGCTTGGATAGCGCCAACTTAAACGATCGACCATATCGTTTGCCTCATAGGCAAGGTCGCCAACGCCGTCGGCATTTCTATCCCAGCCTAAGTAATTACTCCAGTAATTACCGCTCTCAGCGCCCCATGTTTCATTCTTCGCGCCAACGTAACGAATTTGCTCACGGTTACTTATGAAGTCGTTGCCCTCAACTTGATTACGCGTAGAGCCTGCAGAAAGATGGACGCCGACACGATTATCTACCACTAGATTATTTTTAATATTGACGTATTCCACATCGTAAATAAAAAATCCGCGACTATTCCCAGCGATGACATTGTTTTCAATCAGAGAATCTTGCATGGTACGTAACATGATGCCGTGATCAGAGTTTCCCCATGTTCGATTATTCCGCACAATTTGATCGCGTACTTCCATTAAGGCGAGGCCGCCGCGATTGAAGTAACTATCGTTGTCTTCCCATAGGTTGTAATACGAATTCATGTAATGGCTGCCGTATCGACTATGGTGCAATTTGTTGCCGCGAAAAATCGCGTGATGGGATACATCAACGTACAAGGCATCGCGTACAAAACTAATGTTATTGCCGATGATGCGCGCGCCTTTGGTATTGTAGAGTTGGATGCCATTACCGCGTTGTGATGAATTGTATTCACGCTTGCCGGTGATTAGATTGTTTTCAATCAGCACGTCATTTGCTTTTTCTATCCAAAGGCCAAAAAGATTGTAGGTAATATCGCAGTTTTTTACGATGCTGCGATGTGATCCTGGGTAGATATAGATGCCAGCATTTTGGTCTTTTAAACTGTCGCCAGAATCACGCACGATTAAGCCATCGATCACTACGTCTGGAGAGACGATTCGAATCGTATCGCCATGATTGCCGCCGCGAATGGTGGGGCGATGTATGCCTTTAAGCGTTAATTTTTTATCGATAATTAAATTTTCTTGATATTGACCACGAGCGATTTCTATCGTGTCACCGGCTTGCGCTTTTGCAATCGCTTGCTGTATGGATTCGCCTGGTTTGACGGATACCGTAGCCGCCCCAGCCAGCATGGGTAGCGCGATTGTCCATAATAGCAATAGACGTTTTATCTCATTCATTATGCGATTAAAAATATGCGATTTAGATTGTGCATTTAGATTATGCAACTAAGAGCCCCAAAGTTTTTAGCGATAAGAATAATGCAGCACCGATGAGTAAGTTTTTAAAACTAACATAACTGATCATGTCCATCACGCTAGCGTAGCGATATTGGTCGCGCCACCATGGTCCATCTTTGACATAGCGTTTGCCTGACAGGCGAATCAATACTTCATACACACTCCAGCCAAACCACCACGCGATGATCGCTGCTGATGAAAGTTGACCAAAGGCGGTTAATACCCATGCAACACTGGCAGCAATAGCCAAGCCGATACCCGCAATTTGCAAACCGCGTTGCGATGACCAAGCGCTTGCACTCCATGGCCATAAATGATCAATGATTTCTAAAATAATCCAGCGTAATCCAGTCGCCTTTATTTTGTGTGCTAACTGAACTGGGTCGGATGGCATGCGTGGATCTAGGCCAGCTTTGACAGCTTCTGAAGCGGCTGTCGCTGGTATTGGATAAATCGGGATGAAATAACCGTCTTTGCCAATCGCTTTGATTTCCAAACCCTCGCGTTCACGTCGCTTGCGTTCTTTTGACAAAGGCGGACAAGCTTTTGCGTCGGTATAAAGAACCATACAGTCAAGGCAGTGCAAACATTCGCGGTGATCAATGCGACCTGCCTTGTCAATCGCTAAGGAACCACAACCAACAGCACAAGCTTTGCAGCTATTGCAATCTTGCTTGCGCTTTAAACCAAACCATCTAAATGTACTTGGCATCGCTAAAGCAGCGCCTAATGGACAAATGTATTTGCAATAAGGTCTTTCGATAAATAGTGAGATGCCAAGTATGATGCACACGAACAAGCCATAGGGCCAAGCGCGATTACTGATTCCAACTAAGAAGGTAGTTTTGAAAGGCTCAATCTCAGCTAATTTTTCAGCCAAACCCATTGAAAACATCGATACAGTTAACAGACAGAAGAAAATGACATATTTGATCCATTTAAGTTTGTCATGCAAGGCTTGCGGTAGATGTGTTTGGAAGCGTTTCAACCCGATTTTTTCGCCGACTTTATAGATGGCTTCTGACAGCGAGCCAAATGGGCACATCCAGCCGCAGAATAATCCGCGACCAAATAAAAATACGGTAACAATGATAAAAATCCAAAATACAAAGATAAATGGATCAGTTAAAAATAGCGACCAAGTCCATTGGAATAATAAGGAATGGAACCAGGTCAGAACCTGCGTGATCGAAGGCTGTGCCATCACGCCAAATCCAACAAAGCTAATACTCAATAGCCATGCACTATATTTGAAGATATTGACTGGCCATTTATTTTTGTGATTCGACATGCGAGTGAGTTTTTCGCGGTAGGCGTATGCAATCGTCACCATGATCAGTAACAAGCCAAACAACGTAATCTCGACAGCGCGTGATTTCCAAATGCGTACGTGTGGAGCTGCCGCTTCTTCAACTACTGGTCGCCCACCTTGCAAGAGTTCATTCGCTAACCAGTATTTGGCATCGAAACTAGTGAAGCTGCGAGTACCAGTGGCGCGATCGACGCGATTACCGAGAAAGCTCAGTTTCCACGGATAGGCGCTTGAAAAAGCTTGTGAACGAATAATGAAAATAGCAGATTCGTTATAGCTCGGCGCGCCGTCCGCCACGATGCCATACAGATTGAGATAGTCGAGATCACGAAAAGTGTAAGAGTCGCTATCTTGTTTGACTTGAATTCGGTCATACATACCGCCGCGCACAAAGCCTGAGCCTTTGAATGATTCTATGCCGTCAGTACGAATAATAAAGATGGCGTGCTCATTAGCTTGGAGTTGTGAGCGTAAGTTTTTAAAACTATCTTCACCTAGCAAACTGATACCGACATCGGGATGATTTAGATCACCGAACCAGAGTTCAATAAACGGTACAGCATTTTTTTCTAATCCTACTTGTTCTGGTTTCACCAATAGACGTTGCACACTGCCTTGTTTTACTAAGTCCGCCCAAGACATGCGTTTGCCAGTGATTGCAAATTGTGCCGGAGCGCGCACTGTTGGTGCAACAATGCCGGTTTGTTTTGCTACGGCCATTGCCGCTGTCATCATTACTTGGTTTTGTACAATGACCGTCACTGTGGCACCAGAAATAGCATCCACGCCAAGCACGCCTTCATCAGGGCGTGATTGACCAACTTCTATTTTATCGGTGGCAAATTTGCCCAGATATTGTTTGTTGAAATTGAGTAAGGCAGATTCAGGAATGCCGAGTAACAGAATCGGTTCAGAATGCTTCAAAACTTTGATACCGACGAAACGTCCTTTTAAGTCCATCCCCATTAAGGTCACAACGGGTTTGCCAGAATAAGCGGGGGTGTCGGTAATATCGGTCGATAGCATGACGTAGCCAAGCAGATTCTTTTTGCCTGCAATCGGCTCACCATAAGCTTCAACATAGGGTGGGTTACCTAGTCGATCTGAGAAACTTTTAGCACCCGGAAATACCTCGGTGCAAGCGACTAAGGCGCACATATTCTTTGCTGTTTTAAGTTCAGCTGGTAATGCGGCTTCATACGCGCTCGTGCGCGCATCTGCGCGTAAGGAGGCGAAGCTAAGTAGTATCAGAAAAAATGCGACCAGGTAGAAAACTACACTGGCCGCCAAGTTTTTACGCATCAAAGACATTTTTATTCCTACTTGAGTTAAACAGCTTGCGATGTTTAACTTGAATGGTGGCGCCCAGAAAATTTCCAGACGCCACCGGAGCTACAACTACCGGGTTAGGCTTCCACGATCATGCGAGTGCGCATTTCTAAATGCAGAGCGTGGCAGAAGTGAGTGCAATAACACCAGTACACGCCTGGATTGCCAGCGATAAAGGTGACAGAGGCTGTTTCTTGTGGATTGACGATAAAGTTGACGTTGTGATTAGGAATCGCAAAACCGTGAGTTAAGTCTTCAATCTTGTCTAAGTTAGTCAAAATCAAAGTGACTTCATCACCTTTCTTAACAGTGAATTCACGCAGACTAAATGCCGGCGCTTGAGAAGTCATTTTCACGGTCACTTTTTTGCCATTACGTACTACGCCAGATTCTTTTGGATCTTTGATCGCGTTCGGGAAATCATTCAAATCATAGACTTGCTTTGGACGTACCAAATCACGTTTGAAAATAATGAAATCATGTGGTTCGCCGCGTACAGGGTGATCTGCCATCAAGATCATTTTGTCGCCAGAAATGTCGATCATTTGTTCATTTTCTGGATGCAAAGGACCGACAGGCAAGAAGCGATCTTTCGAGAATTTACAACCAACCGCCAAATACTTACCATCAGCAGCTTTGGTTTCAGATTGTGATGCATTCAAGTGACCAGGTTGATATTGCACGTCGAGACGATCAACTACATATTTTGCATTCTTATCACCAGCATGGAATTTAATCGCGGCTTCTACATTCCATTTCACCACTTGGCTATCGAGGAAGAGCGTTGTGTAAGCATTGCCGCGACCATCAAATGCGGTGTGCAATGGGCCTAAGCCAAGTTCAACTTCAGCGACGATTGCGGCGTCTAACTTTTCTGATTTGCCATCGAACCAATCCAATACTTTAGACAAGTCAATTACGGTACCAGTAGGCGACAGTTTGCCGGCGCAAATGAAATATTTGCCGTCTGGACTTGCATTGACGCCATGCGGATTTTTTGGCACAGAAACATACGCAGTGAGTGCAGTTTTTGGATCTTTGTTCGCTTCGCGTGTACCGTCAACGACAGGCACTTTTGAATCACCGATGGTTTTGAATTTGCCAGCTTTTACAGCTGCTTCAATACGTGCCACGTTGTAGAACAAACAGGCGTCACGTTCGGCGGACATCATGTCTTCATAATGCGCGCCCATTTCGGTGTTGTATTGATTCGTCGCAGCTAATTTTCCGTCGTAAGAGGTAGCGACCAAATCGCAGTTACCATCGATCAGCACTTGCCAGCGAACTTCCATGGTTTCTGCGTCAACGCAGCTAAACATGGAACGATATTTACTACTATCTTCGCTACCCGTATTTGGCATAGGGATTGCAAATTCACCGCCACAGAATACGCGTGTTGTGTAATTGATTTTTTCATCAACTGGATCGCGTTTATCAGGGAAGATGCCGTGAAAACCTTGTACGTTAGGCAATTGAGTGATCTTGTCGCAAACGAAGTAATCAAGACGAATACGTGCGATACGGCTATTGATCTTATCGTTGATCCAAGCGTAACGACCATCGTAGTTACCGTCTTTGTAGGAAGCATGGGTATGGTGGGAATCTGCAACTGTATATTTCAAACTACCATCCGCTTTGGTGCCCATGATTTTCTTAGATTCATTGGTCACACCCCAGCCGACTAAGGCATCGGGAACAAAGCAAGGAATGCGATGAATTTCGCGGCCTGAAGGTAAACCTAAGACACGCATGTCACCAGTATGACCACCGCTCCACAAACCATAATAAGTATCAAGCTCACCAGGTTTCAAATGCGATGCACTACTCGCTGCATGTCCGGCTGCGCTAGCAGGGGAGGCGCTGGCGGCTGCACTACCTGGTTTTTCATTACATGCAACCAGCGTACCTAAGCTAGCAATCGCAGCGGTATTGAGAAATTTGCGACGTCCTAAAGCAGGTGTTGCGACTTCTTTGGTTTTGTCTTGACTCATGATGTGGTCCTTATTGGCTGGTTTAATTCGAATCAACAATTCAGATTCGATGGCCATGGTTAATAAACATAACAACTGGCAGCGATAGTGCGTCATCGATTAAAAAAATAAATTGACGCGAGTCAAGAAAGAAAAAAATTGGAATGCTTTATGCGGACGATTTGCGTTTGCGCAAGCTTTGGTATGCGACACTAATAAAGTCGATTATTTTTGTATGTGTCTGCGTTAATCTATCAATCTCAAAGAGTCTTCAGGATTCTTAAAGTGCCTTAAAGGAAGAAAATGAAATCAACTACCTTACTCTTCAAACTCATTGGTTTAGCTGGTTTGCTTAGCATCAGTGCTTGTAATAATAAAGCAGCGGAGCCAGCAAGTGCGGGTTCTGCAAGCGTGGTCGCTGTTGCAGCAGCTTCAGCGCCAGCAGCAGCTGCGCCAGTTGCTGCAGAAAATACTGTGGGCAAAAAAGTGTATGGACAGACTTGCTCGATGTGCCATGCAGCGAATGTTGCTGGTGCGCCTAAGCCAGGTGATAAAGCTGACTGGGGACCACGTATTGCACAGGGCATGGATGTTTTGTACAAACATGCTTTAGAAGGTTATACCGGTGCCAAAGGGCAAATGCCTGCACGTGGTGGCGCACCTAATTTAAGCGATGATGAAATTAAAGCGACAGTCAATTTTATGGTCGATCAGTCGCGCTAATTTTTCCGAAAAAAAGCACGCGAAATTTGCGATGTGCATGTTTGCTTGATTTTTCTTTAAGCTTTCCTCTTAGCGTAACTCTTAAACTTTTCAAGCGTCATCGCTCGTTTCGCGTCAGCGCAGTTTCATCGAGTATCAAATCTGTCTATTTTTATGTTGAATAATTCTACTGTGTCATTGAGTCGTCGCCGCATCGTGTGTAGCCTTCCGTTGCTCGCTTGTGGATTAGTGATCCCACCTGTGCTTGCAAAGACAGATATTCATCAATCATCAAAAATATTGATGGGGACGAAGCTTGAACTCACTTTACAAAATGCCGATAGTCAATTAATCAGCTTCGCTGCAAACGCAGCGTTTGCTGAAATGATTCGGCTCACTGACATGATGAGTCGCTATCGTAGCGACAGTGTGCTCAATGCGATCAACCTTGCCGCTGGAGTGCAGCCAGTGAATATTTCTGGCGAGCTAATGCAGGTGTTAAAGATGGCAAAGGCCGTTGCATTGAGTAGTCAAGGTGCTTTTGATAGCACAGTGGGTGCATTCAAGAATTGGAGTTTTGATGCAGCTCATCCTTCCATCGCCACGCCGCAACAAATTGCGGAGCAACTTCCTCTGATCGGTTCTCAAGGTCTCGTGCTTGATGAACGTTGTAGCACCGCTTATTTGACAAAGCGTGGAATGCGACTTGATTTAGGTGGAATTGCGAAACTACCGATTCTGCAAGCGGGCATGAAGAAGCTGTTAGAACTTGGTGTTAGCAACGCTATGATCAATGGTGGTGGAGACGTCTTAGTACAGGGGAAGCTCAATGGTCGCGATTGGCGCATCGGCTTGCGCGATCCACGTCATCCTGAAAAACTGCTTGGCACGATTTCTTTGAATAAAGGCTTCGTCGCTTCGTCAGGCGACTATGAGCGCTTTTTGATTCAAGATGGCAAGCGCTTGCATCATATTCTTGATCCTAAAACAGGTTATCCAACGCAGGGACCACGAGGCGTGACTTTGGTCAGCGAAAATCTGGAAAAAATTAATGGCTTGGGTACCGCAATTATGGTGAGTGGTGCACAAGCTGGCCGCACAAAAATACAGCAATTAGTCGGAGTCGACGCTTTGATTGTTGATCGCGATAATCAGTTGTGGACTTCACATGGGATGGCAAGAAGACTGATTGCGGCTTGATCGATTTTTGTGGTCTTCTGATTGCTAGGCCTATCGTCGTATTGATTGGGTATGTTCGGTTTCATGCCACTGCTTCTACTGTCTTTAGTCGCAAGTTTTCCAACTGTTGATAGCGCTCTTGCGTAATAGATAAGCGCGGATGCGCTTGTTGCGATGTTGGATCTCCTTCGAAGGAGTTTTGAGGGTGCTTCGAATGAAATTGTGAGCGTGCTTTCATCTGCGCTAACTCCTCAGGATTGCAGTCAATCGCCAATTGACTTAGCAATTTCTCCCAAATGATCGCTGGTAATTCACTGTAATTAATCAGTTGTAGTCCACTCATAGTGTGATGCTGAATCGCCGCTGAATAGAATTGATCAAGCACTGCAAGACAGAATGCGTCTAAATCGCCAGGCGATAGTGTGCTGTACTCAACTTGTAAGTCCCCAAAGTTAACAAAATCGGGAGTCATTTGCGGACCGCGTTGACGCTGGTGCGATGCTAAAACTTGTCTCGGCTCGCGATAGAGAAATAGCATAGGCGTGTTAGGAAAGGCTTCACGGATAAAACGAATTCGCCCTAAATGCCAACTATCTAATTTAATGATCACATTTTTTTCATTGGCAAAACGTCTCTGGCCTAGCGCATGAATTAGTTTTTGAAATGTCGCGATATTGGTTTCTTTCGATTCATTCATCGTGTTGAAAAACATATCGATCACTGGCGGTTCGGACAAAACGATGCAATGCGATAAAGTACTCAACATTTGCGTCATCAAAGTCGATCCGCAACGTGACACATGAAAAATAAATGCGCTTGGTTGAATACAATCATCGAATTGATCTAAGGCATCAAGCTTAGTCTTGCAGACACGACGTTGGTCATGCGCTTGTTCATGCAAAGAATCTTGAAAAAATGACGCACTAAATCGTTGATCCCCCATATCCCGCCAAATTAGCTCCCCATTTTTTTCATCGATGCTGACCGGATACCAGTTTTTGAGAGTATCAAGTTGATTCGCATCGATCAATTGAGCTTGAAGGTAGGAGCGATGTTCATTGGCGAAACTATTAGGTTTAGACATAGGCTGTTGAATGGCTTGATGAAGTATTTGTAAGATTGAATTTTAGCTATTGTAGGTTTTGTGGGTGTGTGGCGGAAGATTGGATTTTCTTAGTTCACATTAAAATGACCGAAATCCAACGATAAAAAAATATTTTAAAAGAAGCTTGCACAAACTACTGATTTTTTATACAGTGTCGACATTCAGTGGTTTAAGCAGTTTTTAGCGGCTTTATTTACGATAAAACAAGTTCGCAAGTATCACGACATTATTTGACATACATCTTTGTACTAACCAGGAAGAAATCATGGACGACAGAAAAACTGATAATAGCGCCGACAAAAGTAAAGCCTTAGCTGCGGCCTTAGCGCAAATTGAAAAGCAATTTGGTAAAGGCTCTATCATGCGATTAGCGGATGGTGCTGCAGTTGAAGAAATTCAAGTTGTTTCTACCGGCTCCTTGGGCTTGGACATTGCTTTAGGTGTTGGTGGTCTGCCACGCGGTCGTGTGGTTGAAATTTACGGCCCTGAATCTTCTGGTAAAACAACGCTGACATTGCAAGTTATTGCTGAAATGCAGAAATTGGGCGGCACTTGCGCATTTATCGATGCGGAGCATGCATTAGATGTTGGCTATGCGCAAAAACTTGGTGTGAATTTAAACGATTTGTTGATTTCTCAACCGGACACTGGCGAGCAAGCTCTGGAAATTACAGACGCATTGGTGCGATCTGGTAGCGTCGATTTAGTGGTAGTCGATTCTGTCGCTGCATTAACACCAAAGGCCGAGATCGAAGGTGATATGGGTGACTCGCTGCCAGGTTTGCAAGCACGATTAATGTCGCAAGCTTTGCGTAAATTAACTGGTAGCATCAATCGTACCAATACCTTGGTGATCTTTATTAACCAGATTCGTATGAAAATTGGTGTGATGTTTGGTAGCCCAGAGACTACAACTGGCGGTAATGCTTTGAAGTTCTACGCTTCAGTTCGTTTGGATATTCGTCGTACCGGATCAATCAAAGCGGGTGATGAAGTGGTTGGTAACGAAACCAAAGTGAAAGTGGTGAAGAATAAAGTAGCGCCACCATTTAAAGAAGCGCATTTTGATATTTTGTATGGTGCAGGTACTTCACGTGAAGGCGAGATTTTGGACTTGGGCGCGGATTGCAAGATTGTTGAGAAATCTGGCTCTTGGTATAGCTATAACGGCGAGAAAATTGGTCAAGGCAAAGATAATGCAAGAAACTTCCTGATCGAACGACCAGCATTAGCCCATGAAATTGAAAACAAAGTGCGTGAGCAATTAGGCGTTCCTTTGTTGCCTGCACTGGTTGAAGAATAATTTAGATTAGAGCTTATGCAGATATAAGCTCGGTGAATAGGAAAGATCACGTTAGTCTTAAGTCGACTTACTTGGAAACAAGTGGTCGACTTTTTTTATGTACAGCTATGTGAATACCTTCTTCGAACTACACGCGTGAAAGATGCTTAAAACACGCGTGACCTAGTTGATGTACAAGTCAGATGTCTAAAAACAAATATGCTGAAACCTAAACTTAGTTTAAAAGGCCGCGCCTTACGTTATCTGTCTATGCGTGAATATAGCCGCATTGAGCTGGCACGCAAACTTTCTGCGTATGCGCAAGATGACGACGAATTGAATGGATTATTGAACTGGCTAGAAGAATCAAAATTTCTTTCTGATCAACGATTCTCAGAAGCTTTGGTACATAAGCGTCAAGGGCGATTTGGTAACCAGAAAATATTAGCGGAATTGCAGAGCCATCAACTAAACAAGGAAGATTTAGAAGAAATTAAAGATGATCTAGAGGCAACTGAGTCACAAAGAGCCGTTGATGTTTTGTGGAGAAAATTTAGTGCACCGCCTGTCGACCATCGAGAGAAAGCCAAGCAAATGCAATTTTTGGCGCAACGTGGTTTCTCTAGTCGCGCAATTAACTATGCATTGAAACAGTCACGTGAGAGCTTCGATGAGTGAATACCAGTTTATGTCTTGCGCACTTAAGTAAATCTTCATTTGAGTTATTTGAGAAAATGCAAATTTTTGCGAAAACGCTGGTTGTTTCATATTTTTAAGCGGGTTTTCCTGAAAAGTGGTCTAACCAAAAAATAGAATTCATGCTTTAGCTGTGCTAAAATCCACAGGTTTTTTGCAACGCCGCAAGAGCGGCTGTTATGGTAGAAGCTACGATAACGCACGCAATTGTGGCTTTTTATATTTGAATTGCCGCCAGCAGGCATGATGTCCTCAACAACATTCACTACAATTTGGGCTTACTCGATGAAGTCCAACTCGGTCTTTCGCGCTCTCGCAAAAATGTGCGGTGTGCAGGCGTACGACCATGAAGTTTATGTTGATACCTGTGAAACTGGCGCAAATGAATTCAGCAAAGTTTTGATTCCCAACTGATTGATAAAACGTGACACCAAGGATGGTCGTCGCGTTTTTTTGTATGGGCTTGAGAATTGTGTAGGTGAGCTAAGGAATATAAATTTTTAGTTCATCGAATTCATGAAGATGTTGCAGCATGGTTTTGTTTGTTGGTAGTAATTGATCCAAATTATTTTGTTTTACTTTTTAACTAATACCTCAGTGTCTGAAGGGAAGTCGTATGAAAATCCATGAGTATCAGGGTAAAGAAATCCTCCGTAAATTCGGAGTGACCGTACCGCGCGGTATCCCATGCATGTCCGTTGAAGAAGCAGTCAAAGCTGCTGAAACTTTAGGCGGTCCAGTATGGGTAGTCAAAGCACAAATTCACGCCGGTGGCCGTGGTAAAGGTGGTGGCGTTAAAGTTGCGAAATCCATGGAGCAAGTACGCGAATACGCTGATGCGATCATGGGCATGCAATTGGTCACACACCAAACTGGTCCAGAAGGTCAAAAAGTTCGTCGTTTGTTGATCGAAGAAGGCGCAGACATCAAGAAAGAACTGTACGTCAGTATGGTAACTGACCGTATCAGCCAACGCGTGGTGCTGATGGCATCCTCCGAAGGCGGTATGGACATCGAAGAAGTCGCTGAGAAACATCCAGAATTGATCCACTCTATCGCGATCGATCCAACTGCAGGCTTGCAAGATGCTGAAGCCGATGACATCTCCCGTAAAATCGGTGTGCCAGAAGGCTCTATCGAAGACGCACGCGTTCAGTTGAAAGGTTTGTACAAAGCTTTCATGGAAACCGATTGCTCTTTGGCTGAAATCAATCCATTGATTTTGACTGGTTCTGGCAAAGTGATCGCTCTCGATGCGAAATTTAACTTCGACGCGAACTCTTTGTTCCGTCAACCAGAAATCGTTGCTTACCGCGATTTGGACGAAGAAGATCCAGCTGAAATCGAAGCATCTAAATTCGACCTCGCTTACATTTCCCTTGACGGCAATATTGGTTGCTTGGTCAATGGTGCAGGTTTGGCGATGGCAACCATGGATACCATCAAACTGTTCGGCGGCGAGCCAGCTAACTTCCTCGACGTAGGTGGTGGCGCGACTGCAGAAAAAGTGACTGAAGCATTCAAGATCATGTTGAAAAACCCAGGCTTGAAAGCGATCTTGGTCAACATCTTCGGCGGCATTATGCGTTGCGACGTGATTGCAGAAGGCGTAATTACGGCGTCTAAAGCAGTGTCCTTGCAAGTGCCTTTGGTTGTACGCATGAAAGGTACAAACGAAGATATCGGTAAGAAAATGTTGGCTGACTCTGGTTTGCCGATTATTTCTGCAGACACGATGGAAGAAGCAGCGCAGAAGGTTGTTGCCGCTGCTGCTGCTCACGCTTAATTATCGCAAGGAATCACTATGTCCATCCTGATTAATAAAGACACTAAAGTCATCACCCAAGGTATCACTGGTAAAACTGGCCAGTTCCATACACGTATGTGCCGCGACTACGCAAACGGAAAAAACTGTTTCGTCGCTGGTGTAAATCCAAAGAAAGCTGGCGAAGATTTCGAAGGCATTCCAATTTACGCGAATGTTTCAGAAGCTAAAGCAGCAACTGGCGCAACCGTTTCCGTGATCTATGTTCCACCAGCAGGTGCAGCGGCTGCGATCTGGGAAGCGGTTGAAGCGGATCTCGATTTAGCGATCTGTATCACTGAAGGTATTCCAGTTCGTGACATGATGATGTTGAAAGACCGCATGGCAAAAGCCGGTAGCAAAACAAAATTGCTCGGCCCTAACTGCCCAGGTTTGATCACACCAGACGAAATCAAGATCGGCATTATGCCTGGTCACATCCACCGTAAAGGTCGTATCGGCGTGGTTTCCCGTTCTGGTACATTGACATACGAAGCGGTTGGTCAATTGACAGCACTCGGCTTGGGTCAATCTTCTGCAGTTGGTATCGGTGGCGATCCAATCAATGGTTTGAAACATATCGACGTCATGAAGATGTTCAACGATGATCCAGATACAGACGCTGTGATCATGATCGGTGAAATCGGTGGTCCAGATGAAGCGAATGCATCTTACTGGGTACGCGACAACATGAAGAAACCAGTCGTTGGTTTCATCGCTGGTGTGACTGCGCCTCCAGGCAAACGTATGGGCCACGCTGGTGCTTTGATTTCTGGTGGTGCTGATACTGCGCAAGCAAAATTAGACATCATGGAAGAGTGCGGTATCAAAGCAACGAAGAATCCATCCGAAATGGCACGTTTGTTGAAAGCAATGCTGTAATTTGATGGTGTCAGTTGGCGTCATAATGAGAATTAATCAATATGCTTGATTCTCATAAATTGATCTAAAAAATAAGGGAGCAATCGCTCCCTTATTTTTTGTGCGGAAATAAAAAACACGCCGAAAAATGTTGTAGTTGCGCTATTGAAACATTAAAATTTGCAAACTAAGTTCATAATGCTTTAGCTTAATGGTAAGCTCGTTAAGCTTAATAATCTGAGTACACGAGATTTATTTATTTTAATGTTGCCTTAATTATTTTCCTTCATGCCCGCACAAACAGTTCTGGAATTTGCTAGTCATTCAGACACCGGACTTGTCCGCAGTCATAATGAGGATGCTATTGCTATATCTCCTGAGCTTGGCCTTGCCATTTTGGCTGACGGCATGGGCGGCTACAACGCGGGTGAGGTCGCCAGTCAAATGAGTGTTGACTTGGTTCGTGAGCAGATTCGAAATAGCCTTGATGCGACATGGATGCCTCGATTGCCTTGGCAATCTTCCATCTCTGAGAAGTGGATACAAGACGCTATCGTCTACGCCAATCAAAAAGTAATCGAGCAGGCAAATAAGAATCCAGATAACTTCGGCATGGGCACAACAATTGTCGCGGCGCTTTGTCATCATGATAAGTTGGTGATTGGTCATGTTGGCGATTCTCGTGCATATCTATTTCGTGAAAATTATTTAGAACAAATTACCCGCGATCATTCTGTATTGCAGGCCCAAATTGATGCGGGCTTAATTTCGCAGGCAGATGCACATCTCTCTCCAATCAAGAACTTAATTACACGTGCGGTCGGTTCTAATGATGAGATCGAAGTTGAGGTGCACGAACATGCTATGCGTGTTGGCGATATTTTCGTACTGTGTTCTGACGGTTTGAGTGATATGCTCGATCAGATTCATATACAAACTGTCTTGCGAGAGCAATCTGAGAATTTGGATACCTGTTGCAAGACTTTAGTGTATTTGGCTAATCGTCAAGGTGGATTTGACAATATTTCCGTTGTTTTAATACGTGTCAAAGAATTGCATGAACGTGGGTTTATGGAGTATATTTTTGCTAGTTAAAAAACAAGTAACGCATTATTTTTATTTAATTTTATTTTGTATCTAGCGGATAGATTATGGCAAAAGTTGTGGTGATTTTTAATGGTCAAGTGCAAAAAGAGATCAGTATTGACCGCGCTCGTATCAATATCGGGCGTCGACCAGGAAATGATTTAGTATTAGACCATCTTGCCGTGAGTGGGCGCCACGCTGCTATCGATACAACTTCAGAAGGCACTTTTATTCTCGATTTAGGTAGCACCAACGGTACTTCGGTGAATGGTCAACCAATTAAGAAGCATCAGTTACAGAACGATGATGTGATTGAATTGGGGAAATATCAGCTTAAATTCATTGTTGAGGTAGATAACTATCAGGTGTCGCCTGACGAGACTTTGAAAGTTGGAAAAATCAAAGTGCTCAATGGTTCAAATGCTGGCAAAGAAATGATTTTGTCGAAACCCGTGACAACCTTGGGTAGCCCAGGGATTTTGGTCGTTTCGATCGCACGTGATGGCAATCGTTTTAAAATTAACTTTGTTGAGGGAAAAGTCTTCCCGAAAATTAATGGTGAAACAACCGATGCGCGTCCTCGCGTGTTAGCGCACGGAGATGAAATTGATTTATCTGGAACCAAAATGGAGTTCCAGTTAGATTGAGCTCAGTTAAGTTAATTAAGTTCAAAAAAGCGAGACCAACAAATTGGTCTCGCTTTTTTATTTAGGCATTAGGAACGCCTACTTAGTTTTGCCGTAGCTTCGCCTAGTTCACGCGCAAAGGCTGTCCATTTGTGCCATCGATGGCAACAAATAATTGTCGCCCTTTTGTTTGCAAAGGAGAAAATAGGATTTTTTGCCCTTGCTTCTCTGCTTTTTCGAACATGTTTTCCAATTGTTTTTTATCTTCATTATTTGTATTTAACTGGGATGGCAGTTTGCCATTCGCGCGAACTTGCGCTTGAACATCTTCAATCGGAACATAAAACTGAGGGAGATTTTGTATGCCCATGCCCCCTAATTTTGCAAACATAATTTCTTCCCGTTTTTTATCTGATTCGGGCGCTTTGGTACCGACAAACACCGGACCAAATAGGGGCAATTTTTTGAATTGTGCGTGTTCTACCTTGTCTAGATCGCTGTCTTCGATTTCATTTGCTTTTACGAGAAAAAATTGGTTTTCTACATAGGCGATATAAACGGGACGTACCGCATACAATGACCATACGCCATAGGCCATGAACATCAATTGACAGATCAGAACTGCGCTGACGTCAAATTTTAGTGATTTCTTTTTAGGATTAAAGATGATCAGCATAATTAGTGGACCTAAAACCAGATCGACTAAGACTAAAATTTTTAATAGCTCAAATCCATTTGCCGCTTCAAATAATTGGTTTGGATACCAAACCAGTTTAACCAAACCAAAAATTACGGCGATTACCGTCGCACTTGCTAGAAAATGAAAACCAAAGGCCTGGAGTCGGCTTAAACTTGAAAGACGATGTGTCAACATAAATATTCTCGAAATAAGCTTGAGTGAATTGGCGTTCTTACTGCTAGAAAATGAAAACTGGCTAAAAATAATGCGTGTGCTCAGTCAATCTGCAGCGCCCCGCAAAAAATCATCGTTTAAAATAGGCGCATTCAATTCAGTTTTCAATAGCTGGGCTCAATCATTGAAGTGATCGACTTCGTCGACTTCTTCAATCTAGTGAATCCTCGCTGTCAAATAACTGCCTTTCAAAATTATATCTAGAAAAGATGTTTCTTAAAAATATTACGAAGCTTTCCATCATTTTGTTCGGACTTTGTCTATTGTTCGCGCAACTCTATTCTGGCCATATACATCCTTACCGAAGCTTTTATCATGAGTTTGCTGTGGTGGTTGGTGTTTTCTTGGCGTTGATCCCACTGTTTGTTTTTTCTCGAGAGAAATTGATCGTCCCAGCAATTGCTGGAAGTGCATTGTTGTTGTTTTCTTTTTTGGGTTTGCAAAGTTTGCTCGGATTGACTTTGCTGACGACAATTTATTACCCCTTATTTCTTTTATTTTGCACAGCCTTGGCAAAGTCATTAGGTGCTAGTTGGGTCAAACTCAATGGCAATGCGGATGATCTATGTCAAATGTTTGCGGTAGTTTATTTGCTCGCCGCTGTGTTATCTGTTTTGATGCAGCAGTTGCAAATCATGGGCATCGATTGGCGCCCGATTGTGATGTATATGAGTAACGATGGGGTCAATCCTATTCGTGCATTTGCCAATGTAGCGCAACCAAATCAGTTGGCTTTGTTGATTTGTTTTGGCTTTGCTGCATTGTGGTGGTTGTTAGAAAGTACGCGTTTGCCTGGCAAACTTGCCTGGTGTGTCGCGGTGTTTTTGTTGTGGGGATTGGCGCTAACGCAGTCGCGCATAGGGTGGATCATTCTGCCTAGTTTATTCGTGTTGATTGTGTATCTACGCAAGACCAATGCAAAATTAAGTTTGCTTGGTATGCTGAGTTTGTTGGTGATCTATGCGAGTTTGGTGATTACTTTACCGACGATAGCGAAGTATTTAGGTTTTGTAGTCGGTACTTTGGGCGAGCGTCTTGGTGGACGATCGGAACGCTCGGTGCTACTCCAGCAAGCATGGGCGATTGCTAGTGCACATCCTTGGCTAGGAGCTGGGTGGTTTGGTTTTGGCGCGCAACAAGTTGCTGTCGCTGCTGACTTTAGTTCGACGATTTATGCCGAGCATTCACATAATATCGTCTTAAACTTTGCGGCTGAGTTAGGTTTGCCTTTTACGATTTTATTTTTTGGTATTTTATTTGTGTGGTTTTGGAAGCATTTTGCGCTCCGTGAGGCGCACCGAGACAAGTCTAAAACATTCATTCTCATGATGTTGTTAGCGGTTGGTGTGCATAGTATGGTCGAATTTCCGCTCTGGTATGCCTATGTTTTATTACCGGTCGGATTAATGATGGGAGCAGCACATCAATTGCAGCAACCACAAGCGGCATGGCAGATTTCTCGCGGATGGGTGCAAGCGAGCATAGCGATTTGTTTTGCGATCTTGGCTTTTGCTTGGGTTGATTATCATCGTGTTGTCAATGGCTTTGTCGCCTTTCGACAAACCAAAGACTATGCCTTAATCCCTAAAGAAAAAATTCAAGCACCGCGCTGGACCTTGATGCCAGATTATTTTGATTATTTCAAACTCTTGCTTGTAACACCCCGCAGTGGCATGTCACCTGAAGAAATTCAGTTTGTTATTACTTGTAGCCATCGTTTTGGCTATGTGCATATTTTAGATAAATTGGCGCAAGTCTATGTGTTGAATAATCAAGTTGATGCAGCCAAGCGTGTCATGCAAAGTTTGCAGCGCCTGCACCCGATTGTCTATCCAGAGTATTACGACTATTGGCAATCCTTAGCGAAAACAGATGAGCGCTATGCCGCCGTATTTGCAACGATGCCCGCGCGAAATGCACCTTAATAAGATTGCTAAATCCAAAGTCGTTCGATTGATTCACCCCATGTAGGAAAACAAAGATGACGCTTTATTCCCGTATTCAACATCCTTTACTAAAACAAAAAATCATGAGCGCAGAGAGTGCAGCGCTATTGATTGAAAATGGTGACCATGTCGGTATGAGCGGTTTTACGGGAGCGGGTTACCCTAAGTTACTACCACAAGCATTGGCGCGACGTATTGAACTTGCCAATCAAGGTGATCAGAAGTTTAGTATCGGTGTTTGGACTGGGGCTTCAACCGCACCTGAGTTGGATGGTGCGCTAGCCAAAGTTGGTGGCATCAATATGCGTTTGCCTTATCAATCTGATCCAACTTGCCGTGCGCGGATTAATGCGGGTCAAATGGATTATGTCGATTTGCATCTTTCTCACGTGGCGCAAATTGTTTGGTTTGGGTTCTTGGGCAAGTTAAATGTCGCGGTGATTGAGGTTGCTGGCGTGCTGCCGGATGGACGTTTGATTCCATCTTCGTCAGTCGGCAATAATAAGACTTGGCTCGATCAGGCGGATAAAGTGATTTTAGAAGTGAACGCACATCAAAGTGCCGCACTCGAAGGTATGCACGATATTTATTATGGTACCGAGCGCCCACCGCACCGCAAGCCAATTCCAATGGAGCACACGGGTGACCGAATCGGTGAACCATATTTACGAGTCGATTTGAATAAAGTCGTCGCGGTGGTAGAAACAGATTTACCAGATCGAAATACAGAATTTAATGCACCAGATCAAACCTCAGAAAAAATTGCGTCTCATATCCTAGCGTTTTTTGAAGAAGAAGTGAAAATGGGACGGATGCCGCCAGCTTTGTTGCCTCTACAATCAGGTGTCGGCAATATTGCGAATGCCGTGTTGGCTGGATTGAATCGTGGCCCCTTTGAAAACTTAACAGGCTTCACCGAAGTGCTGCAAGACGGCATGTTGGAGATGATTAAATCGGGCAAGATGACGATGGCGTCAGCCACTGCCTTATCCTTGAGCCCGACCGCCAATCAAGAGTTTTTGCAAAACTTAGATTTCTATCGGGACAAAATCATTTTGCGCCCACAAGAAATTTCAAATCATCCTGAATTGATTCGTCGTCTTGGCGTCATTTCTATGAACGGCATGCTCGAAGCCGATATTTATGGCAATGTGAATTCCACCCATGTGATGGGAACGCGCATCATGAATGGTATTGGCGGTTCAGGTGATTTTGCCCGCAACGCCTATGTGTCGATGTTTATGACACCATCGACCGCCAAGGGCGGGGCGATCTCTTGTATTGTGCCTATGGTCAGTCATGTTGATCACACCGAACACGATGTACAGATTATTGTGACCGAACAAGGTTTGGCTGATTTACGCGGCTTAGCACCACGTCATAGGGCAGAGCTAATTATCCAACGCTGCGCCCATCCAGATTACCGTCCTGCTTTGCTCGACTATGTTCAACGAGCACAACAAAGCGCGCAAGCGGGACAAGGCGGCATGCATACACCTCACATCCTTGATGAAGCCTTGTCGTGGCATAGTCGTTATGAGAGGGAAGGGCAGATGCTGCCTAAACTTTGAAGTTGTTTCAAAGTTTTGTTGAGCTGATGAGTTTTATTGATTGCAACATCAACATTGCGGCTAGTGGATTGGAATTTGACTTGAAATTTGGTTTGAAATTTCAAACCAATATCCAAATGCGAATTTGAACGAATTCCCTCCCCCTTCAAGGGGAGGGCTAGGGTGGGGATGGGTTTCGTTGAAATTGCAGCGAGGTTATTAAATTGATTCAAACCCATCCCCATCCCAAGCTTCCCCTTGAAGGGGAAGGAGTCAAACAAGGCGCACTGAACTACAAAAATTATTTCAAACAATAGCCAGAATGAGGTGTACTAGCTCACTAAGATTTTATGAATTAGCCTGCATCAATCACCGCAGTCCAATCCCCCGATTTACCACCGTGTTTTTCTAACACCCGAATATCACTCATCACCATACCCCGATCAACTGCTTTGCACATGTCATAAATTGTGAGCAAACCAATTTGTACCGAGGTTAAGGCTTCCATTTCAACACCAGTTTTGCCATAAGTCTCAACTTGCGCTTGGCACAGCACAGCATGGTTTTCTGCGTCGAGTTCAAAGTCAACCGTGACGCGGGTCAAGGCTAATGGGTGGCATAAAGGAATTAAATCGCTGGTACGTTTGGCTGCCATAATTGCCGCAATTCTTGCGATGCCAATCACATCGCCTTTTTTTGCATGACCATTTTGTATCAAGGCAAAAGTCGCTGCTTGCATACGAATTTTGCCGGCCGCGCGAGCGATTCTGTGGGTACTATCTTTGTCGCCAACATCCACCATATGCGCTTGTCCACCTTGATCAAAGTGGGTCAAGCCACCATTTACCTCAATCGAGGAACTTGTAGAATTTTTGTTAGTCATAATTAAACACTCGATTTGATTGTAAGTTAAGATACGCTGTCATTAAAAAGCGATAAACTTGGTTCGGTATGATGAGACAAAAGTGAACACCACAAGTTTGTTGTAACGCATTTTTAATCTAATTCGTGATCATATCATCGTGAAAAAAGAATTCCCGCAATTTCGTTTTAAGTTGATCCAGCTCACGCTCTCGATGAGTTTGGGCTGTGCATTTATCTTGTCACACGTGGGTTATGCGCAAACCGGCACGATCTCTACCGTTCCGTCGCCAGCCTCAATTAGTACGCAGAGTGTGTCTAAGAACCAAAGCTTGCCCACCTTGGGCGATGCCGCGCGTGGTGATTTGTCGCCGATGATGGAACGCAAGATTGGTGAGCAAATTATGAGTAGCGTGAGACGCGATCCTGATTTTCTCGAAGATGGTCCGGTGATTGAATACTTAACCAAACTCGGCAATTCTTTATTGGATAAACGTCCCGATGCGCGTGGCGAAGAATCTTATGAGTTTGAGTTTTTTGCGGTACGCGATCCCGTTTTAAATGCGTTCGCCTTCCCCGGTGGTTTCTTAGGCTTCCATTCTGGTTTGATTTTGGCAGCGCAATCCGAATCTGAATTGGCATCCGTCATGGGACATGAAATTGGGCATGTGTCACAACGGCATATCGCTCGTATGTTGGGCAATCAAAAAAATGATTTCTTAATTCCGATTGCCGCAATTATTTTGGCGGCCTTGGCTGCGCGCTCTAGCCCAGACGCTGCAATGGCGATGGTGATGGGCGGGCAAGGCTTAGCAATGCAAAGGCAACTGAGTTTTAGTCGTGATGCAGAGCGTGAGGCAGATCGTATTGGTTTTCAAATTCTTAAAGATGGCGGCTACGATACGGCGGGTATGCTGGCGTTTTTTGGACGTATGCAGCATGCGTCGCGCAACTACACCGACAATGGTTTGTCTTATTTGCGTAGTCATCCACTCACCAGTGAACGGATGGCAGATATCCAAGGCCGCTTATTTGGTGAACGCTATCGCCAACGCGTTGATGGTTTGGATTTTTATTTGACGCAAGCACGCGTACGCGTTTTGCAAGACAGTAAAGCGCAAGGCTTGATCGATGCCGCAGTCGCGTTTGAAAATCAAATCAAAAATGGAAATGAAGAAAGTCGCCTCAGTGGACACTACGGCTTGGCATTTGTTGCCTACAAAAAAAATGATTTTCTGAAAGCCGAAAAACTCTTAGATGCATTAACCGCGCAAATCGCGCAATTGCCAAATCAAAAAAAATGGTTAAAAGAAACCAGCGCTTTTGCGAGTTTGGCGATCGATATTGAAATGGGTAAAAAGCGTCCAGATTTAGCCGTCGCCAAAGCCAAAGCTGCCTTGCGTGACTTGCCATTGGCACGCGGTCTGGCGCATCAATACGCCGAAGTATTGATCGAGGCAAAAAACTACAAAGAAGCCGAAGCCTTTCTGCGTGACCAGATCAGCCTGTATCGCCGCGAAGCTAAGTTACAGCATTTGTTAGCCAAAGCCTATGCCGTAGAAGGCAAGCAAGCGCTACAACATATTGCCTTAGCCGAAGCCTACGCCTTAGAAGGTGCGCTACCCGCAGCACTAGCCCAATTAGAAATCGCCCGCCTTGATCCTGATGTGAAATATTACGACTTGTCGGTGATAGACGCGCGTGAGCGTGAATGGAAAGAAAAGCGTAAAGAGGAAATGGAAGAGGAGAAGAAGGGGAAGTAAGAAGTGTGGTTTGAATCGTCATGATGTTTGGTAAAATGCAAGAACATGATGACGTATTTCACGGAAATTTTAGTAGAGATCAAATGCGCGGTGCTATGTCGGAAACCCAATGTTTACAAACCTTTGGAGGCGATGAATGAAAAATCTTATGCGCCATCTTAAATTATTAGGTGACACTGTGTCGCCTATATCTAGTTAATCATTATGTTTGAAATGCCCGATAGACGCGCAATCCTCATCATTGGCGTCATTGCCATTGTTGGAATTTTAAATGCACTTGTTCCGATTTCAAGTGTGTTGGTTAAACCTTTGGAATTAATATTTGCTGCTGCGTTAATCGGTGGCGGGCTTACTTTCGTTGTGCTCGATTTGCGAGAGGAATTTGCATAAATCGTCCAAGCATTAGTCGGGAAGAGTCACCATTCTTTTTTCTATGTGAAATCATCGCCTCGTTATTTATTGCTGGAATTGGGATGTCAAAAATATGGGCGATGCTCTAATAAGGTTTAACATGACTTTCGAAAATGACGCGCGAATCGAATCATTCTTAAAATTTAGTGAAATGCGCGCGCGCCTTTCAAATCAGCGTTAAAAGTCATGGAGGATCGTAGCCCAGTTATAAGTAGGGCAGGAAAGGCGATTGCGTTCACCGCACTTAGTCTTGTCGGCTGCTATTGGGCGCTGTTTGGCTGGATGGTTTATTCGTCGCCGTTGTTGTATACCGAGATGGACTTAAACCGCGACGGAAAGGTAGAATTATTCGAGGTGGACTATGCCTCGTCGTTCGGCGAAAGATCTGTTGAAAGAGCTGGATTGAAATGTATCGAGTACTTTGCTTACAAGGACGGATTACCATTGAAAGTAGTGTGCCCGAAATAATGTTCGTCGTGACTTTTAACTTTCCATTCAACAGCGACGCCTTTTGCGCTTATTAATTTTACGTTAAACTTCTTCAACATGACTTCTCAGCGTAAGCACTCGTCCAAAATTGTACTAGTAAGTTTTCGTGATGGGGAATATTGGGAGGAGTGGGAGCTTCGTTTTAATCGTGGGAATAAAAAACATAAGCCAGTCAAATTTTTTTCCACAAGAACGTGGAGATCTGATGTTTTAACTAGCCTTTGTCCATTCTCAAGCCACAGTTTTGATTGTGCCTCCGAAAAGATCGCCGAAGAAAAGTTTATCGCTGAGATGCATTTAATTGATGGTCAGGTTTTTCAAAGTACTTTTCGAGAAGTAAGGAATTTGCGAGACCGATTTGGATATGAACCAGCTTGCGAAACCCGAGAAGGATAGGTTTAAATTTGATGTTTAACATAGCATCCTTGACGGACATACAGATATGCGTTCGTCTTTCTTTTTTACTTTCATGTGCACGCCGCATAATTCAACGTTAAACATCATGTCTGAACACATCACCAATGAAAGTTACGTTGCGTCTGTGAGAATGGGTGTCGTTGATACTGCCAGATTAATGCTTGGCGGGCAGTTGAATTTCCTTGAAGGTGCACGTGTGCTTTCTAGTCTCAGGCATGAAGCCGCTGTTCGAGATGATGATCCTGATTTTATGACTTTTGTTGTAATTGATTCTGAAACTGATGATCCGCCAATTGGTACGGTTCGGCAGCACTGGTCGAAAGAAGCATTGGAAAAGCTCGAATCTGAATGCAAAGACGCTGAAGTATGGGCAAAAAAAATTGGAACTGAAGCATGTGAGTCGTTAATACGGCGGTTTCATGTTTAAATCAACAATTGACTCGGACGCTTCTCTCCAGTCATTTCGGCGTTGAAAATTAATTAAATAGATTTGACGCTCAGAAATATTGGGCAACAAGCCTGTTTAAACTATGATGAGTAGACACCAAGTGACATTGACCTGTTGTTACCGAAGTTGGGTTTAACGCGGCTTCTGGCAATAGCCAACTTCGTTTAGCAAGCTAGTCAAATCCGTTTTCTGTAAAGCTATTTTTTGCTGAGCAACTCTTGCAGTAATCTTGAATTGAGACCTACTTTCTGTTGATGCTTCCATGAACTCTAGCAATCGCTCTTCAGCTAAAGTCTGTTGATTCTCAGTGAGCGTCTCGAGAAGCAGTCCAATATCGCGGTCGTCAAGCTGACATAGAAATTGATCTGCCTGACACACAATATTCCCATCATCTAACATCCAGACACGTGTCGCGGGCGGCATGATTTGTCCCGTATGCAAGCGCCAAGTTTGATCTGGTAAGATTTGCGCGATATAGGGCGTTGCTGCTAAGTCGACATAGACTTTTTGCGGGCCATTTTGAAAGTACCAATTACCATTTTCATCGCATAGATAATTGCGATTGATAAAGTTCTGTAGTGTTGGGTTGCGAATCACATCGCCTAGCAAATTCAGAGCTTGTGCGCGTTCGTCGCGCATGCGCCAGTTACCGCGTGCATCGAGAGTTAGCCAGCCGTAGCAATGCGGAACATTCGGCCATTTGGCCATGGCGGCGAGAACGATGTCATCCATGTGCTTGTAGGTGGGAAATGATTTTTTCCGGTAGCCAATCTAGTTTGCTGGGGAAGGCTCCCTGCGCAAATCCGACGTGACCGCCATGTTGTGGGTAATCGAGTGTGACATAAGTCGATGCCGATTTGGGTAAAAATTGCGCGGGCATAAACGGGTCATTCTGCGCGTTTAATACTAAGGTCGGCACTTGAATTTCATTCAATACCCAGCAAGCACTGGCGCGATGCCAGTAGTCATCAACATCGCGATAACCATGTAAAGGTGCGGTGACGACATTGTCGAACTCGTACAAATTCTTGGCACTAAGCATGCGTTCACGATCAAATAGCTTGGGAAATTGCGTGAGCTTGTGCAGGCATTTGGGCTTTAAGGTTTGTAGAAAATTTTTCGTATAAATACGATTAAAACCACGCGATAAAGTCGCACCGCTATTGGTTAAATTTAGTGGTGCCGAGACCGCGCAGGCGGCATCGACGATACTGGCACTCGATTGCGATTCACCTAGCCAACGCAACAAAGCATTGCCGCCAAGCGAGACGCCGCTGGCATAAAACTTCGCTTGCGGATGGGCTGCTGTAAATTGGCTATGCAGACGACGGATGATCCAGTTGATTTCTTGCGCATCGCCTGAGTGATAAAAACGCGGTGCTTGATTTGGCTCGCCTGAGCAGCCACGAAAATGTGGCACTGCACCCGACCAACCTAAACTTTTTAATTTGTGCATTAAGGCGCGGGCGTAGTGACTATTGCTAGAGCCTTCTAAGCCATGGAATAAAACCAGAAAAGGTTTTCCCGCTTCGCCGTCGAGAAAATCGACATCGATAAAATCTTGATCGGGTGTAGTCCAACGTTCGCGCCGAAGCGCGACCTCAGGCTTTCGCATTAAGGTTGCAGGATAAATCGTTTGAAGGTGACCGCCAGTTAGCCACCAAGGAGAAGAATAATGCATTAGTGTAAAACGTCGGCTTTGGATAGATCGACAGGAGCGGGACCGGCGGCAACTGAAGCGTGATGCATGGTAATGCGCCAGCCGCGTGGTGTCTTCACATAAACATTGGTGGCGATAATGTGAACGTCTTGGGCGATTTGATCACGCGGATGGAATTCTTCGATCAAATTATGCACGGCAGTTAGTACATTGTGTATTGCATGTAATTGCCGCGTGTGAATGTGCATGTTGCCATTTTCAAAAATGGCTTCCCATGAGGCACGAATATCTGCGTGACCAATCAAGCGCGGTGAATTGGGATGTACGCAAATAATCTCTTCATCTTCTGCCCATAGCGCCATCATGCCATCCAAGTCGCCACGTGCGATGGCATCGTAGAAGGCGATTTCAACTTCGTCGGCGCTGCCATTGAGTTGCTTCTTAGCGGGCATGGGGGCTTTCTATTGAGGCGTTTGTGTTTGCATGTAATTCATTCAGTTGTATCAAGTTGTGAATTAATGCGCTTTTAATACTGTTCCTGGTGCTAATTTATATACGGTGCCGCAGTATGAGCAAGTTGCGGAATCGCCATGCGATAAATCTAAATAAACACGTGGGTGTGAAGACCATAACGGCATTGCTGGGTTCGGGCAATGTGCTGGTAAGTCGCTTGCTTGCAGTTCAACCGCAGGTGTTGATGGCTTATTAGACATGTTTTGCTCCTCAGTGAGTGAATTTGCGTGAGTTTTTCTAGGCCATGATTTTAAAGGATTTCGTCGCGTTTGCGTTGAGCGATTGCCGCTCGTTGCTTGATTTGCTGTGAGTTTGAGCAAGCATTTACCCATCGCGTTACAATAGCGACCTCGCAGCATTTGCCTGCAACTATTCGCCATCACCGTTTTTCTTCAGCCGCATTTGCGTTTCTCATTATGTTAAAAGATTGGAATTCACCTATTTACCGTGAAGGTTTTAGGGCTTGCGCACCATCCTTGTTTGGGATGGGGGCTTGGGGCATGGTGGTTGGTGTGGCAATGATCAAGGCGGGCTTGAGTTTGCCGCAAGCGCTTGGCATGACCTTGTTGGTTTTTGCTGGTTCTGCGCAATTGGCAGCTTTGCCTTTGATTGTTGCCAATGCGCCGATTTGGGTCATCTTTGCGACGGCTTTAATTGTTAATTTGCGCTTTTTGATCATGTCGGCATTGATTGCGCCGCGCTTTGCACATCTTCCGTGGTTGCGTCGTACTTTGTTGGGATTCTTGACCGGTGATTTAACGGTTGCTTTGTTCATGCAACGGTTTCCAACAATGTGGCAAACACCAGCAGAAGAGCGCGATCAAGTTCTTTATCTGCATGGTTTAGTGGTGCCTAATTGGATTGTTTGGCAGCTTGGCTCTATTTTAGGGATTTTGGCGGGCAGCCAAGTGCCGACGCATTGGGGCTTGGGTTTTGCTGGCACTTTGGCGATTTTGTGTATTTTGTTGCCATTAATGCGCAATCGTCCTGGTTTTATTGGTGTGGTTGTGGCTGGTGCGGTTGCCGTTGCCGCGCATGATTTACCGTATAAATTGGGTCTATTGTTGGCGGTGTTGATTGGTATGGCGGTTTCGATGTGGATAGAAGAGCATATGGAGCTTGCCGCAGCGCCGGAAGCCAGTGCTTCAGTGACCAGCGAACAGGAGAAGCGCGATGAGTGATTTAGAAATCTGGATCGTGATTATCTTGTTAACTGTTGCAACGGTGATTGACCGCAGTGCGTTCTGGGTGGTTGGGCATCACATCAATTTACCCAAACGGGTACAAGAAGCGTTGCGCTACGCGCCCAGTTGCGCACTGGCAGCGATTGTCGTGCCTGATTTTTTTATTAACGATAATCAAATTGTTACTAGTTTGCATAATCCCAAGCTCATCGCTGGTGTCGCTGCCTCTTTATTCTATCTTTGGAAAAAAGATATGCTCTTAACTATTATTTTTGGTATGAGTGTATTTACGCTCATCCGACTTTATTTTTAATCTGAGCGATCCGCTTATAAATTGCATAAAGTGCCAGAGTGGCGAGAAAAATCGTGATTTGGGCTGTTGATTTGGTAAAATACGCGATTAATTTAAATAATCCCGAATTTTCCTGATTTGCCAATTCGAATAGCTGCTTATTGTAATTGTCAGTGTCATTATTATTGTCATTGACGCGAGCTAAAGAGGCAATGTGGGGTTGGGGATTCACATCTCGATTTAATTCCTTCTCATCTTAACTGGTTCTGCTATGCAATTTAATCGTCTGAGCGATCTCATCGCTGCTAATAAACTCCAAGGTCAACGTGTCTTTATTCGTGCAGATTTGAATGTTCCGCAAGACGATGCTGGAAATATTACCGAAGACACGCGTATCCGTGCTTCGGTACCAGCGATTCAACAAGCTTTGCAAGCAGGTGCTGCCGTGATGGTGACATCCCATTTGGGTCGTCCGACTGAAGGTGAATTCAAAGCAGAAGATTCTTTGGCACCAGTGGCAAGGCGTTTATCTGAATTATTGGGCGTGACGGTTGAACTCAAACAAAACTGGGTGGATGGCGTTGAAGTGGGCGCAGGTCAAGTGGTTTTGCTAGAAAATTGCCGCGTCAACAAAGGCGAGAAAAAGAACGATGACGCGCTCGCGCAAAAAATGGCGAAGCTGTGCGACATCTATGTGAACGATGCATTCGGTACAGCACATCGCGCAGAAGCAACGACCCACGGTATTGCAAAATATGCGCCTATCGTTTGCGCTGGCCCTTTGTTGTCGGCTGAATTGGATGCCCTGGGTAAAGCGCTCGGCCAACCTGCGCGCCCATTGTCAGCGATTGTGGCTGGCTCTAAAGTCTCCAGCAAATTGACCATCTTGAAATCCCTCGCCGAAAAAGTAGATCAATTGATCGTCGGCGGTGGTATCGCGAATACCTTCATGTTGGCAGCCGGTTTAAAAATTGGTAAGTCGTTGGCAGAAGCGGATTTGGTTGGCGAAGCCAAAGCGATTATGGACATGATGGCAGCGCGTGGCGCGATTGTGCCGATTCCAACGGATGTGGTCTGCGCGAAAGAATTTTCTCCAACCGCTGTTGCAACAGTAAAAGCAGTCGCAGATTTGCAAGATGACGACATGATTTTGGATATCGGTCCTGACACAGCCAGTGCATTAGCCGCACAAATTCGTCAAGCAGGTACGATCGTGTGGAATGGCCCAGTCGGCGTGTTCGAGTTCGATCAATTTGGTAACGGCACCAAAGTATTGGCTGAAGCGATTGCGGAATCCAATGGATTCTCGATTGCTGGCGGCGGCGATACTTTGGCTGCGATTGCCAAGTACAACATCACAGAAAAAATTGGCTATATCTCCACTGGCGGCGGCGCTTTCTTGGAATTCTTAGAAGGCAAAACTTTGCCAGCAGTAGAGATTTTGTTGCAAAGAGCAGCGCAGTAATCTGTTTAGAAAACTGCCGAAAAGTATTCGCCGCAGAGACGCAGAGATCGCAGAGTTTTATTGCTGAATTTCTCTGCGTACTTCGCGCCTCAGCGGCAAAAAAATTAGTTTTGAAGTTTAAGCACGACCTTGTAAAAATTATCCATCAGGAGATTCAATGTTACGCGGAACCAAAATTGTAGCGACAGTAGGCCCGGCATCCAGTGATCTGGATACTTTAGTTAGCATGTTAAAAGCTGGCGTGAATGTGGTTCGTCTGAACTTCTCACATGGCAAGGCACAGGACCATATTGATCGCGCTGCACTGGTTCGTAAAGCTGCGGAAGTCTGCGGCATTGAGATCGCGATTATGGCGGACATGCAAGGTCCGAAAATTCGTATCGGCAAGTTTGAAAATAGCAAGATTCAAATTGAGAACGGCGATAAATTCATTCTCGATGCAGACTGTGCTTTAGGTAATCAAGAGCGTGTAGGACTCGATTACAAAGCCTTACCGCGCGATGTTAAAGCAAACGACGTATTGCTCCTTAACGACGGTTTGATCGTGTTGATCGTTGACAAAGTGGTGGGCAATGAGATTCACACTACAGTAAAAATCGGCGGCGAACTCTCAAATAACAAAGGCATCAATCGCCAAGGTGGTGGTTTAACTGCACCTGCATTGACGGCAAAAGATATGGAAGACATCAAAACGGCGATGTCTTTCCAAGCGGATTATTTGGCGATCTCTTTCCCAAAAAATGCGACAGATATGGAAATGGCGCGTCAATTAGCGAACATCGCAGGCGAACCTTATGGCCATAAGCCGATGATGATCGCAAAGATTGAACGTGCCGAAGCGATTCCGGTGTTACAAGAGATTTTGGATGCCTCCGACGGCATTATGGTGGCACGTGGTGATTTGGCGGTAGAGGTTGGTAATGCTGCCGTTCCTGCTCTGCAAAAACGTATGATCAAGATGGCGCGTGAGTCGAATAAGTTGACGATCACGGCGACGCAAATGATGGAATCGATGATTGTGAATGCGGTGCCAACTCGTGCTGAAGTTTCCGACGTCGCGAACGCGGTATTGGATGGCACGGATGCGGTGATGTTGTCGGCGGAAACAGCGTCAGGTAAATATCCTGTAATCACTGTTGAAACCATGGCAGCGATTTGCGTAGAAGCAGAGAAGCATCAAGAATGCAAGCTCGACGCTGATTTCTTGAATTTACAATTCACACGTATTGATCAATCGATTGCCTACGGTGCTTTGTTCACCGCGCATCATTTACGCGTACAAGCGATTGCGGCCTTAACCGAATCCGGTTCAACCGCATTGTGGATGAGCCGCCAAAGTATTGATGTGCCTTTGTTTGCCTTGACGCCAAGCGTTGCGACCATGCGTAAAGCAGCTTTGTACCGCAATGTACAGACCTTCAAATTGCCGTACAACCCAGATCGTGATTTGGTGTTGAAAGAAGCGGAAAATGTATTGTTAGAAAAAGGCGCAGTGAAGAAGGGCGATTTAATCGTTGCGACTTGGGGTGAGCAAATGGGTAAGGTTGGTGGTACGAACGCGATGCGGATAGTGAAAATCGGCGAATAAATAAACTGATTTTTAGGGCGCATTGCGTTGTTGCAAATGCTCGCAATACTTGTGTATTGCTGTGCTTTGCGCCTAGCACTGCATCCCTAGAAATCAGTTTCTTAGCAGTGCCGAATTAGAAGAGTAACGAACACGATTCAAACAGCCGAAGTCAAAGGCCACAAGCTTAAAGAAGTGCTGAGTAAGCGTAGCGAGCGGTCACAGTTTGGATTGAGAAGCGCAGCTGTACTTGAGTACAGCGAGCATCGCCAATTCAAACTGTGGTCGCGCAGTAGCTTAATCAGCACCTCAAAAGAAGATTTTTTTATTTGGAGTTAAAAACTATGTCTCTCGTATCAATGCGTCAATTGCTGGATCATGCAGCTGAAAATGGCTATGGTATTCCAGCGTTTAATGTCAATAACTTAGAACAAGTTACTGCGATCATGGAAGCGGCGAATGAAGTTGGTGCGCCGGTGATTATGCAAGCCTCTGCTGGTGCGCGTAAGTACGCTGGTGAAGCTTTCTTGCGTCATTTAATCTCTGCTGCGGTAGAAGCTTATCCACATATTCCTGTGGTAATGCATCAAGATCATGGTCAATCGCCAGCAGTTTGTATGGCAGCGATCAAGTCCGGTTTCACCTCCGTGATGATGGACGGTTCCTTGATGGAAGATGGCAAATCGGTAGCTAGCTATGAATACAATGTGGCTGTTTCTAAAGAAGTGGTGAAGTTTTCGCACGCGATTGGTGTGACGGTAGAAGCAGAATTAGGCGTGTTAGGTTCTTTGGAAACCATGATGGGTGATAAGGAAGACGGTCACGGTGCAGACGGCAAAATGACACGTGAACAGTTGTTGACTGACGTCGCGCAAGCGGCTGATTTCGTCAGCCAAACACAATGTGACGCGTTGGCAATTGCGATTGGTACTTCTCACGGTGCGTATAAATTCTCTCGCAAGCCAACTGGCGATATTCTCGCGATTGACCGTATCAAAGAAATTCACACACGCATTCCGAATACCCACTTGGTGATGCATGGTTCTTCTTCTGTGCCCCAAGAATTGCTCGAAGAAATTCGTCAATTCGGTGGTGATATGAAAGAAACCTATGGCGTACCAGTGGAAGAGATCGTCATTGGTATTCAAAACGGCGTGCGTAAAATTAATATCGATACCGACATCCGTTTAGCGATGACAGCAGCGATCCGTCGTTTTATGTTTGAAAATCCAAGTAAGTTTGATCCACGTGATTACTTGAAGCCTGCGCGCGAAGCAGCAAAGCAAGTTTGTAAAGCACGTTTCCTCGCATTTGGTTGCGAAGGTCAAGCGGCGAAAATCAAGCCAATTACTTTGGAAAAAATTGCAGAACAATACAAGTCTGGCGCTTTGGCACAGCTCGTAAAATAATTACGTGCTGTTGTTTCGATCGTTTTCGACTCTACTAGCACGGAACTCGGGTCGATAGACCCATTAGGGAGCTTCAACAATGGATATGAAGATAATTCAATATCACATTGCTTGAATCTCCCTTCAGTATTTTTTTTGAGACCACATTATGACTACGCAAATTAACTCTACTTTACATTCGCTACCACTGTTAGGTCGTGGCAAAGTCCGTGATAACTACGCTGTTGGCGAAGATAAGTTGTTGATCGTTACCAGTGATCGTTTGTCCGCATTCGACGTGATTATGAACGAGCCGATTCCTGACAAAGGTCGTGTCTTGAATCAAATGGCTAATTTCTGGTTCGATAAATTAGCGCATGTGGTTCCTAATCATTTGACAGGTATTGCCCCTGAGACTGTGGTGGCAGCCGATGAAGTGGAACAAGTGCGTGGTCGTGCGGTGGTGGCAAAACGCTTAAAACCTATCATGGTGGAGGCGGTTGTGCGTGGTTATATCATCGGCTCTGGTTGGAAAGACTATCAAGAAACCGGCGCAATTTGCGGCATTCAATTGCCAGCGGGTTTGCCACAAGCAGCTAAGTTAGACGCCCCAATTTTCACGCCAGCTGCAAAAGCGGAAAAGGGTGAGCATGACGAGAACATTAGCTTTGCCGAAATGGAAAAACGCATCGGTGTAGAACTCGCTGCCAAGATGCGTGACATCAGTATTCAACTTTATACAGAGGCAGCAAACTACGCAGCAACACGTGGCATCATCATTGCCGATACGAAGTTTGAATTTGGTCTCGATGACAATGGCGTATTGCATTTGATGGATGAAGTATTGACAGCGGACTCATCACGCTTCTGGCCAGCAGATTCCTACGCAACAGGTATTTCTCCACCATCATTTGATAAGCAATTCGTACGTGATTACTTAGAAACCATCACAAGCTGGAATAAGACAGCACCAGCGCCGACTTTGCCAGACGAAGTCGTGCAAAAAACCGCAGCGAAATACCGTGAAGCCTTAGAACGCTTAACGGGCGAAAGTTTGAAGGCGTAATATGAGCGACGCAACGTACAACGCAACGCCTATCATCGGTGTCGTGATGGGCTCTTCATCTGATTGGGATGTGATGCAACACGCCGTGACCATGCTGAAAGAATTCGGCATCCCTTTCGAGGCGCAGGTCGTGTCTGCACATCGCATGCCAGATGAAATGTTCACTTATGCCGAAACAGCACGTAGTCGCGGCATCCGCGGCATCATCGCTGGTGCTGGTGGTGCGGCGCACTTGCCAGGCATGATCGCCGCGAAAACCATCGTGCCGGTATTTGGTGTGCCTGTGCCATCCAAGTATTTGCGTGGCGAAGACTCTTTGCTGTCTATCGTGCAAATGCCAAAAGGCGTTCCTGTGAATACTTTTGCGATTGGTGAAGCAGGCGCGGGTAATGCGGCCTTGGCTGCGATTGCAATGTTGGCGACGACTGATGATGCGATGGCAGCGAAGTTAGAAGCCTTCCGCGTTAAGCAAACACAAGTTGCGCGGGATATGCATTTGCCAGTGTAACTAGAATTTTGAGGCTAGAGTTTTTATTCCCACAGAGGTGTGGGGTATGCAGAGGTACATTTTAAGACGGTGAACTTTCAGTTTATATTTCTTTGAAAGTTAGACTCTAGTATTTTTAAGCCTAGTCAACATTGACGTGATGAAATTCCCTCCCCTTCAAGGGGAGGGCTAGGGTGGGGATGGGTTTTGAAGGGCAAGGTGCGAAGTCAATCAATCGTAACCCATCCCCATCCCAGCCTTCCCCTTGAAGGGGAAGGAGTGAAAAACGGAGTCACTAATCTGTTTTTAGCCAGAAAATACAGTATCTTTTTAGTTTCAAACCACGTTTCAAATCGCATTTAATTTGTATCGCACCAGTATGGAAAACCCAACGATGTCCACTTCTACTATCAACACCAATCCACAATTTCCGAACACGAAATCCAGCATGTTAGGCATGGTCGGTGGCGGACAATTAGGGCGTATGTTTGTGCATGAAGCGCAAGCCCTAGGTTTTAAAGTGACGGTATTAGAGCCAGAAGCGGGCAGTCCGGCAGCACATGCAGCGGATGCGCATATACAAGCGGCTTACGATGATGCGACGGCTTTGCAGAAGTTAGCCGAGGCGTGTGCTTCATTCACCACAGAATTTGAAAATGTGCCAGCAAGTAGTTTGGCTAAATTAGCCGAAACGGGCTTCGTTGCGCCAAGCGCCGCCTGCGTATCGATTGCTCAAGATCGTATCGAAGAGAAAGCATTCTTCACGCGTTGTGCACCACAAACTGGCATCTTGCCAGCACCGCACGCAGTATTGCGTACAGCGGAAGATCTGGAAAAAGTTAGCGCCGATTTATTCCCTGGGATTTTGAAAACGGCACGCATGGGCTACGACGGTAAAGGTCAAGTGCGCGTGAAGTCGATGGAAGAATTGTGTACGGCATTTGCAAATCTCAAAGGTGTGGTCTGTGTGCTAGAAAAAATGCTGCCACTCGCTTATGAGATTTCTGTATTGGTAGCACGTGGCGCAGATGGTCAAGCCGTTGTGTATCCGATTGCAGAAAACGTGCATCGTGACGGCATCTTGTTCACGACCACCGTACCTAGTCCGCACGTCTCTGCCGACGCTGCGTTAAAAACACAAAACGCTGCATTGAAATTGATTGCCGATATCAATTATGTTGGCGTGCTTTGCATAGAATTCTTTGTGCTGCAAGACGGCTCAGTCGTCGTCAATGAAATGGCACCACGCCCACACAATAGCGGGCATTACACGATTGATGCGTGCGTCACTAGTCAATTTGCGCAACAAGTACGCGCGATGGCGCGTTTGCCTTTGGGGGATGTGCGTCAGCATTCGCCTTGTGTGATGTTGAATATTCTTGGTGATATTTGGTTCGATGGTGATGTTGTACGTCAGCCGGCTTGGGATAAAGTTTTAGCATTGCCTTCGGCGCACTTGCATTTGTACGGCAAGGCAGAGGCACGTCGTGCTCGTAAGATGGGACACATCACGTTTATCGCAACAAGCTTAGAACAAGCGCAAGACGAGATGCGCCAAGCGTGCGTCATCCTTGGTATCGCTGTTTGATCACGACCGAGGTTGAGATTGAATTCTACTGAGCAAATTCTGGCAGCTGCTCGCGCCTTAGAACAAGGTGCCTTAGTTGGCTTTCCGACGGAGACGGTGTACGGACTTGGTGCCGACGCAGAAAACATTGATGCTGTCGCGAATATCTATCAAGCCAAAGGACGTCCATCGAATCATCCTGTGATTGTGCACGTCGCGCCAGAAGCAGATATCAGTTATTGGGTGCAAGAGATCCCTACACCAGCGCAAGCATTGATCGATGCATTTTGGCCTGGTCCTTTAACCTTGATTTTGAAGCGCGCCGAGCATATCCCTGATGCGGTATCTGGTGGTCAAGATTCGATAGGCATTCGTTGTCCATCACATCCAGTGGCACAAGCTTTATTGCGTGCGTTTAAAGATGGCCAGGGCGGCGTCGCGGCACCATCGGCAAACAAGTTTGGGCATGTCAGTCCAACCAAGGCTGAGCACGTCATTGAAGAGTTTCCTGCTGAAATTGCGAGCGGCATGATCGCTGCTGTGCTTGACGGTGGACAAAGCGACGTCGGCATAGAATCAACGATCGTTGATATGAGCCGCTTAGCAACGCATGGTCCTGTGCTGTTACGCCCGGGCCATATCAGCGCGCTGCAATTGGAACAAGTATTAGGCAGGGCGGTGAATGCACCAGATCAAGCTGCCCCACGTGCATCGGGTACATTAGAAGCACATTACGCACCGAGTACGCCGGTGGCGATGGTCGCTGTTGAAGACTTGGAATCGACCGTTAATCAATTACTGATTGTGGGCAAACGTGTCGCCGTGATGGCTTATCAGCCGCATAGCGCCAATGCGCAATTACAAGGCTGGCGTCAATTAAATCCTGATCCGATTTCTTATGCACATGATCTGTACGCAGATTTACGTGAGCTTGATCACGTCGGCGCCGATATCATTTTGGTAGAAGGTTTGCCAGTCGGACGTGAATGGCAAGGTGTGGCTGACAGGCTACGCCGCGCAGCGTTTGATTCGCAGGGTGTGTTGGAGCGTCTGCTAATCAATTAATTAGCGGATTTGAATTGAGGTTGACGATCTGGACAGCTCCAATTCGTGTACAAAGATCTTGATAAAGCCAATTACTTATAAATTAACTTCATTACTAAGATAAACGCCGATAGCGAGAGCGAAATTACATTCGCCACGATGATAGGCCAAGCGCCAAGCATGATGCCGTAGATCAGCCAACCAACGGTGCCGGCAACCATAATGCAATACATGCCGAGCGAAACACCTTCAGCCCGTTTGCGACGCCACGTGAGCCATGCTTGTGGGATGAACGCGCTAGTCGTTAAAAATGCAGCGACGTAGCCGATAATATCGATAGAATTCATAAAGCTTTACTGGTCAAGAATTGACCGTGATGATAGACAAGTGGAGCTTGATTTTTGAACGCACATTGTTCGACTTCGCCGACAAAAATAACGTGGTCGCCTTCCGGATAACGGCTGCGATTAAAGCATTCAAACCAAGCAGAAGCACCTTTAAGTATGGGTAATCCGGTACGTGAAAGACTGTATTCCACACCCGCAAAGCGATCTTCTACGCGGCTGGCAAATTGTTCCGCCAGATGACGTTGATCCGCTGCCAGCACGTTAACGACGTAATGAGTATTTTGCGTAAAAATCGGCATGCTTTGGGCACGGTCGCCTAAACTCCAAATCACCAACGGTGGATCAAGTGAGACAGAATTAAAAGAACTAGCAGTTAAACCTAGAAATTTTTGCTCGTTGAGACGCGTTGTAATGACAGTGATGCCAGTCGCAAATTGCGATAAAGCATGGCGAAAATGGCGACTATCAAAATCTGGCGGGAGTGCGGTGCTGGTCGGCGTTAGCATTGGTTATCCAAAAACATTTTTCGCCATTATCCCAGATTTTTCTAGAACGCATCATCTAGCAAAACGGTTCAGTGCTCAGCTAAGTCTAAAGCGCGAAGAAAACAACGCTCTGTGTTAAACTGTCGCCCTTGTTGATGTAGTTTGCCTTCGTAACTAATTGATTTTTAAGAATATTAGGAATTACGAAAAAAGATATGAACGGTATAGAGTAGGTCTCGTCGTGCATTGTTGATGTTTTGCCTTTTCCCCCGCAATGTAAGCATGTGAAGACGGGCACAAGTCGATGCAATTGTGTGCAAGTCTTAATATCATTGATCGGATACTAATTGGGTGTCAGCATGTTAAATAATAAATCTCTACGATTAACTGTGCTCAGTGCGGTCATTGCGTTTCTTGGCATGATGATAAACGCGAATGCAATGCAGATGGAGCGTCAGTTTCCTATCGATGTGAAGCGCGGAAAACTCAGCACCACGGCATTAGCGGAATTGGTAATTGATGGCAAACTACGCCAACACACACCAGCTTTGCGTATTTATAGTGAAGACAATTTGACCTTGACGCTCGCCAGTGTCGATGTACGTAATATTGTGATCAACTACGTAGAAAACGAATTTGGTGAAATTCAAAAAATATGGGTATTGACCGCAGAAGAGGCGCGTCAAGCTTTGCCCAAAAAGAATTAGATCGCCGCGCATTTTGCGTCTCAACTGTTTGCAAATTGTTGTAACGGTCGACCAGCAAATCTTGAGTGCGCTTTTCAGCATTTGTACTTAATTGTAATTTATCGATAGTAGGAAGACCTTAGTTCCATGCAGAAGAAAGTATTTATCAAAACCTTTGGTTGCCAAATGAACGAGTATGACTCGGACAAGATGCAAGACGTGTTGGCGGCAACTGATGGCATGATCAAAACCGATAAACCGGAAGAAGCCGATGTGATTTTGCTCAACACCTGTAGCGTGCGTGAGAAAGCGTCGGAAAAAGTTTTTTCGGATCTTGGTCGTCTGCGTGAATTGAAAAAATCGAATCCTGATTTGTTGATTGGTGTTGGTGGCTGTGTCGCTTCACAAGAAGGTGAAGCAATCGTGCGTCGTGCACCGTATGTCGACGTGGTGTTTGGGCCGCAGACTTTGCACCGTTTGCCACAATTGATCAAAGACAGACGCGATTCAGGTCGCTCACAAGTCGATATTAGTTTTCCAGAAATTGAAAAATTTGATCACTTGCCACCAGCGAAGGTTGAAGGCTCTACCGCCTTTGTGTCGATTATGGAAGGTTGCTCAAAATATTGCAGTTATTGCGTGGTGCCTTATACTCGCGGTGAAGAAGTCTCGCGTCCATTCAATGACGTGTTAGTCGAAGTCGCTGGCTTAGCGGAGCAGGGTATTAAAGAAATCAGCTTGTTAGGACAAAACGTCAATGCCTATCGTGGTGTGATGGATGATGGCGAGATCGCAGATTTCGCTTTGTTATTGGAATACATCGCAGAATTTCCACAAATCGAACGCATTCGT
Source organism: Affinundibacterium macrobrachii (assembly GCF_014652415.1). Lineage (GTDB taxonomy): Bacteria > Pseudomonadota > Gammaproteobacteria > Burkholderiales > Burkholderiaceae_D > Undibacterium > Undibacterium macrobrachii. Next base: position 67,626 of record NZ_BMYT01000003.1, on the reverse strand, counting down.
TTTGTGACTAGCCACCCGAAAGAATTCAATCAACGCTTGATCGATGCTTATGCCAAGATCCCGAAATTGGTGGATCACGTCTATTTGCCAGCACAGCATGGCTCGGATCGAATCTTGGCAGCGATGAAGCGTGGCTATACCTCACTTGAATATAAGTCTGTGATTCGCAAGTTGAAGGCAGTGCGTCCGAACATGCATATCTCTTCCGATTTTATCGTCGGCTTTCCAGGTGAAACGGATGAAGATTTTGATGCCTTGATGAAGTTGATTAAAGACGTCGAATTTGACAATAGTTTCAGCTTTATTTTCAGCGCGCGCCCAGGTACGCCAGCCGCTAGTTTGGAAGACACCACGCCAGCGCCTTTAAAGCTTAAGCGTTTGCAATTTTTGCAGTCGGTGATTGACGCGAATACCAAGAAGTACAGCAATGCGATGATAGGTACGATACAACGTATTTTGGTAGAAGGCCCTTCGGTGAAAGATCCAAATGAATTACAAGGTCGTACCGAAAATAATCGCGTGGTGAATTTTGCCGGTAGCAAAGAATTGATCGGTACCTTGGTGAATACACGCGTAACCGAATCTTATAATTATTCATTGCGTGGTGAGTTGGTCGATTAGTTTTGCTCAGTTTTGCTCAGTTAGAAAAGTAGGGCGAGATGGTTTGATTTGTGGAGTTGTCGCGCGATGAAATACTCCTTCCCCTTCAAGGGGAAGGCAGGGATGGGGATGGGTTTAAATTGACCAATAGGCACCGCTGGTTTTGTGACTATAACCCATCCCCACCCTAGCCCTCCCCCCCTCCCTTTTAAGGGGGAGGGGACTATTAGTGTTGCTACTGATTTTATTTTAGAAAATTAAACATTTTGAAAACGAATACACCCGTTCCCGTTTTGTATTTTGTTCCACAGCCGCTAGATAACTTACGGCTCGCGCATTTGTGCGGTCCTTTGGATGAAAATCTGCGTCAAATTTCTGCTGCCTTAGATTTGAGTATTTTCCGCCGTGGTGAGAAATTTATTGTGAGCGGGCACAATGCGGAAAAGGGTTTGGAGTTACTGGAAAAGTTTTACGCTCAAGCAAAAAAAATCATTACCATCGATGAAGTTCAGTTGGCATTGGTAGAACAACGTGCAGCGAGTAGCTTGCAGAAAGCGACTGAATCAGGTTTTGCGGCTAGTACAGAAGATGATGAATCTGCGCCTGCAAAACGTCGTAGCACAAAAGCCACGACAAAAACCACAGCAAAGACTAGCGCTACTTCAAAAAATGTGGTGAAAAAAGTCGCACCACTAGCAGTGGAAGAGGCTTTAGAAAGTCCAATACTTAAAACCCGTCGCAGTGATTTGCGTGGACGGACTCCACATCAGAATACTTATCTCAAAGCGATACTCGAACACGATATTACTTTCGGTGTTGGCCCAGCGGGTACCGGTAAGACCTACTTGGCAGTGGCTTGCGCAGTTGATGCTTTAGAACGTGATGCAGTTAAACGTATTGTGTTGACGCGTCCAGCGGTAGAAGCAGGCGAGCGTCTCGGTTTCTTGCCCGGTGACTTAGCACAAAAGGTCGATCCTTATTTGCGTCCTTTGTATGATGCTTTGTACGATTTACTGGGCTTTGATCGCACCCAAAAAATGTTTGAAAAACAGGTGATTGAGATTGCACCACTGGCTTATATGCGTGGCCGCACTTTGAATCATTCTTTCATTATCTTGGATGAGGCACAAAACACCACGCCAGAACAAATGAAAATGTTTTTGACCCGCATAGGATTTGGTAGTAAGGCGGTCGTTACTGGCGACGTTACCCAGATTGATTTGCAGCGCCATCAAAAGAGCGGCTTGGTGGATGCTTGTCAGGTTTTGCGCAATGTGCGCGGCATCGCTTTTAATCAATTTACGAGTGTGGACGTGGTGCGTCATCCTTTAGTTGGTCGCATCGTTGACGCCTATGAAGAAGCTACCCAACATCAAGATCAGCAAGATGCAGAAATAGTCAGCTTGAAACAAGCTACGGCAATGACGAAACCTCGACGTCGATAAAATAGATAGCGTAGAAAACGATGGCAACTACTCCTAAACACAAATTAAATCTATCCGTGCAATACGCTGATGAGCGTTTGAAGGAGGTATTGACGCGACCTTTGCTGCGCAAAACGATACAAGCGGCTTTGTTCTTCCCCGCAGAACTGACGCTACGCATCGTTGACGCAGAAGAAGGGCAAATTCTTAATCGTGATTATCGCGGCAAAGATTACGCGACCAATGTATTAACGTTTGCCTACACCGAAGATAGTGATGCAGAAGTGACGCAAGCCGATATTATTTTGTGTACCGACGTGTTGGAAAAAGAAGCCAAAGAGCAAAAGAAAACAGTGCTCGAACATGCTCAGCATTTAGTCGTACACGGTGTTTTGCATGCACAAGGATACGATCACGAAACCGATGAAGAGGCGGAAGAAATGGAAGCCTTAGAAGTCGAAATCTTAGCGAGTTTGGGATTAGCAAATCCTTACGCTGAGTCTTAATTTCTGCATTGGTACTCCGCCAGATCTCTGCAAATTTTGTGTCGAGGTCTTGGCCGCATAGTACGATCGGGCTGGTGCTTAGCAATCTGCTTAGAACATAGTAAATCAGTCTTGATGCCGTCTTAGCATCGCCACACCAAGAAATCCAAACCAAATAATTTGACTGATACCGAATAGCTCGGTGAGTCCTGCCGCTGGATAGTAAGTTGCGATGCCGGTAACGCCAACTGCAATACCAAAATAATGAAGTTTTTCGGCTAGCACTTTCGCTTTGAGCCCTGCGCAGCTAATCAGTAAAACCCACAAACCACCAACGATCTCGTTCCCACCACCCAAAGCTTCTGTCATCGTCGTCACGTTCAGCCACAGCGCGCGTGTTTGTTCTGGCTCGGTGAGACTGAGTTTAAGCACGGCATTTAAACCTATGTTTGCCAACATACCACTTGTGATGACAAGACCAACCCACAATACACCGAAGATTGCTGCGAGTTGCGAGAGCGTGTTCGCCCCATTTTTTAGTCGTTCATGCAGTGCTAGGACCAAGACTGCTAGCAGTATGCCAAAGACCACATAGCCAAGAAGATTGCTGAAAAAGAGTAAGTTGTGATGACTCTCTAAAAAGCCTAGCTTTTGTGCGGAATCGAGTCCTGCTGGCATGGCTAAGACTGTCCCGTATAAGACAAATAGAGTGATGTAAATGAGCGCCTCGCATAAGGCGGCGACACCTGCGATTTTTTGAAAATTGTTCAACATGTTTTCTCCTAATTGAAGTACCTGCCAAGCAACTGTTTAGTGAATAATTGATTATTTATGCGCACAATTATCTTCCTGAAAAAAGATGCGCATAAAGTCTGCTGACCTTGAGTTGATCGGCGTGTTGTCGCAAATGGATAATCAAGGTACCGGATTCTTGGCGAGTAGCGCGTTCTATCGCGTTGACTTGCACTAAAGTGGAACGATGGATTTGCCAGAATTGTTCAGGATCGAGTTGCGCCTTAAGTTCTCTTAGCGTCGCGCGTATATAGTGCTCGCGATCGGGTGTGACAACTTTGAGGTATTTGTCGATAGCTTCAATGTAAAGTACCTCGTCGAGCGCTACAAAATACACGGTGTTGCCGCTGCTAGCTTGTAGATTTCGAAGGTAGCCGTGATTGACCGTTGACGTCGCCTTAAATAGACCAGCGAGTTGCTCAAGTGTGGTGGTGATCGGTACGGCGGTCTTCTGTGCCAATGCTTGTTGCAGACGCTGGCAAGTTTGCATTAATCGTTCACTCTTCAGTGGCTTAATCAGATAATCCAAGGCCGCTTTTTCAAAAGCCTGTACCGCATATTGATCGTAGGCTGTGACAAAAACGATTAGAGGCAAGGCTTTGCTTTCAAGCGGCCACTCCTCCATAAGCGCTTCCACGACTTCTAGGCCATTGAGTAGCGGCATGCTAATGTCGAGAAACAAAATATCGACTTGTTCCTTTAGACCTACTTCCAGAGCGGCGACGCCGTTTCTTAGGTTGGCGACGATGCTTAGTTGCGGCCAAAGCTTTTGTAACTCACGCTCTAAGTATTCTGCGAGTAAAGGTTCATCTTCGGCAATAAGGGCAGTGATGTTCATGATAGAGAAGACGCTTGGTCAATAGGGAGCTGAATATGGGCGATGTAGCCACCGCTAGGAGGATTGACGATATCGAATATCGCTTTGTCACCATACATATGTAGCAGGCGTTCACGGACATGCTGCAATCCATAACCATCACTGCCGTGTTCCTGGACGAGGCTAGGGGTAGTGCCGCAGCCATCGTCTTGCACATAAAGATGTAGTTGTTGATTGAGGTTTTTTGCTCGAATGCTGATAGTGCCACCATGTTCAGTTGGTTCGAGTCCGTGTTTAATAGCGTTTTCCACTAAGGGTTGAAGAATCATTGCTGGTACTGGAATGCGGTTTAGTTGCGGAGGAAGTTCGACTTCAATTTTTAGACGTTCACGCATGCGAATTTTCATTAAGGCAAGATAATCTTGTATGCGTTGAAATTCTTCTTCGAGGCTGTGATTGGTTGTACGTGACCCATTTAGACTGGAACGCAGAAAGTCGTTGAGGTGGTCTAACATTTCTTGTGCCGCACGAGCATCGACTTCAATCAGGACTCGTAGGTTGGCGAGCGTGTTGAAAAGCATATGCGGTTCTAATTGAGATTGAAGCAAGCGTAAGTGACTTTCGGTTGCCTTTTGTTGAATGGCAGCATTACATGCTTCCATGCTGGCAATATAGTTACGGCTATACAGGTAGATGGTGCTGACGAGCGCGGCAATCAAGCAAGCGCTCAGGATGATGATTAAACCGTATCCATTATTCTGTAATTTTCGAGTATCACCCGTGAGCACGAGAGCGATGTTGCCGCCGATTAGATATCCGCCTATGCAAGCAATAGGAATCCAGGCAAGCATGAAGGGCCAGCCTGGCCAAGCGAAGTCTTGTTGTAGCTCGAGCTTGGTGTAATTGCGAATAAAGTAACAGCCACCATGTCGACCAAGCTTGATTAGTACCTGCATGCAAAGGCCAACACATACTGTATGAACTGTCATCATCCAAAGTTTTTCCTTGAACAAATGACTAAGAAGAATAGAGGCGATGATGATCATTGGGCCGCTAACTCGGAGTTCACGCCAGAGGAAAGTTAGAATCGTTTTTGTCATGTTGCTAAGTCGTTAATACGGTCGGTTTATTCATCGTAATTAGTTTTTCACCCGCAGTCAGTTCCATATGACGAATCCAATTAGCATGGCGTGAATGGTCGTCAGAAGAGCGTGAAAATTCACTTTGACTTTGTCTACTGTTAAGCTCAAAAAATAATCTATACCGCGCAATCAGCAAGACACATCGGGCTTAATCAACTTCATTATCAGATGTTGTCGCGAGCGCCCCATCGAATGCCAAAATATCTCCCGGCTGACATTGCAGTACGTGACAAATTTTTTCTAAGGTATCAAAGCGTATCGCTTTTGCTCGACCTGACTTTAAAACGGATAAATTTTGCGGTGTAATATCGACTAATTCCGCTAAGGTATTGAGGCGCATCTTGCGCTGCGCGAGCACCACATCTAAGTTCACAATGATAGGCATGCAGTTTCCTTAAATGGTGAGTTCAGCTTCTTCGTTGAGGTCGGTGCCGATTTCCAAGGCCCATAGGATCAGGCTTAGAAAGCCAAGTTCGATAAAGAAGACGATGGTGTTCCACAACCAATTGAGAGTGCGATCCAAGTTACCATCAGCGAACTGAAAGCAGTAAATGAGTATGCAAAAGCTTGCGACTATCCAAGCAATGCCTAAATAGAGATTGATTTTATAAGCGGCTCTAGCATGGAAGAGTGCCCTAGCATTGAAGATGTTACCGTCGTGAAAGCACTGTATGAGTTTTTGGAGATGGAGAACCACATAAAAAATCGGTACGAAGAGTGCAAGCAGTGTTAGTGTGAAGAAGACTTTGCTGCCGATAGTTAATCCTGGCCTGATAAATTTACCAAAATCAGCAGGATCATCCATTACTTTAAGTAACGATTGATGGATGTCGATGTTTCCAGTCTGAACCGACAGCGTGCCAATTATTCCGAGCAGACCACCAAGGCAAGTTAATACCAGAAGTGGCATAGAAAACCAAAGCAAATACCCACTCACTTTGCGAAATGCTGCAATCCGTTTGTTGCGTTCTAAGTTCATACTCAACTCCTCACTAGGTTTGATGTTGGGTGCATTGTATGAATTAAAAACATGAAATGCAATATTTATTTATCGTTTTTCAATAAATAAATATTGTTTAAGGTTTCCTTAGGCTATTTCAAAAGGACTAACTTGCTTGTTTTAGTTCGACGCTAAATGAAGCATCTTGGGCGAAGCCAAGTACATCTCGTAGCGGATTTTTTCAAGTTAATAACTTTGTTGTTTTTGAGGCCTTTGCGTGGTTTGTTTTAACGCAAATCTCATGTGATTTTCTGCATTTAATGAGCACTTTTAATGCAAAACTAGTTCTTTATAACTAGGTAATTAATCAAACAGCTGATTGACCGCAATGCTACGGCATCTAGACTACGGAAATGAATTTATTCTCTGGAGCTAGTATGAAAACCTTTGCTTGTCCGCATAAAAAAATCTTCGCTTGTAAGCCTTTACGTAAGACAGCAATTGCCCTAGGGTTGGCCAGTCTCTATTCGCTTGCGATAACACCCGCTTATGCACAGACGCAAACTAGTAGTGTATTGCTGGTTGATAAAGCACCACAGATTGTCGTGATTAGCGGTACCCGCTATGAGCAATTCATTGAAAATCTGCCCTTGTCGATTGATGTGATTGAGCAAAAAGAATTAGAGCGTTTAGGCATTTTAGATATTCGTGATTTAGCGAAGAATTTGTCGAATATCGAAGTTAAGCGTGCACCAGCGCGTTTTACCGTAACCGGCGTCGGCAATGCGACTGGTCGTGATGGTAATGCGGGCTTTAGCATACGCGGACAAGATGGTAATCGAGTCTTGATGTTGGTCGATGGCATGCGTTTGCCACGTAGTTATATCAATGGCAGCAATGCGTTTGGCCGTGATTCGATTGCGATGAATTTGATTCGACAAGTTGAAATCGTACGTGGCCCATCATCGGTGTTGTATGGTTCGGATGGCTTGGCTGGACTAGTCAATTTTATGACCGTAGACCCACATGATTTTTTACAAGAGAAGCAAGCCGCACCGAAGAACATCGGTGGAAAAGTGTTTGCTAGCTGGAGTGGTGATGATCATAGTCGCAGCATTGGGGCGAGTTTGGCTGGGCGTTTTGATCCACAATGGAGTTGGTTGATTAGCGCCAATACCAGCAAGGCAAGAGGTTTAGAAAATAGGGGCACGAATGATGTTCCTAATATAGACAGAACCACGCCGAATCCGCAGCAAGACCAATCGCAATCTGTGTTAGCTAAACTGGTGTATCAAGCTAGTGCGACGCAAAAGCATAGTTTGACTTATGAGCATGTCGATAAAACTTCGGATTTTGAATTGTTATCCAGTCGTGCCAAATTGCCGATGACGACCGCAGCGGCGGTAAAAGGCGAAACGGTTCACAAAGATTTTACGCGCGATCGATTGAGTTTAATTGATCGTTACACGCTCAATCATGCGTGGGTTGACCATGTACAAAGTCATCTCAGCTATCAAGATAGTCAAGCGCAAGATGATGGCGTGACGCATCGCAATACCTTGGCCGATAGGGTGCGTAAGGTGTCGTATGGGGAACAAGCTTGGCAATGGAGTTTGTTAGCAGACAAGTTGATTAAATCGAATGCCAATTTTGCGCAGCGCGTCAGTCTTGGATTTGATTATTCACGCATTGATGTCAACAATTTCTTTGATGGTGTCGATCCCGGCAATGCAGATTTTACGCCGCGCAAATACTTCCCTGATACACGTGATTCGAGTCGTGCGCTGTTTGTGCAAGATGAAATTTTTGCGGGTTCTTGGATCATCACACCAGGTCTACGCTATGACCATTTTGATTTAAACGTGAAAACCCAACAGGGCTTTGCACCACCATCTAAAACCCCGGGAAAATCTTTGTCAGGATCGGCAATGGTCCCCAAGTTAGGTGTGCTGTACAAAGTGAATGGCGATTGGAATGCTTATGCAAGTTTTGCACATGGATTCCGCGCGCCAAATGCACAGCAAATCAATGGTGTTTTTGAGAGTTCGACAGTGCCCGCGGTGTTGTTAGCGAATCCTGAGCTAAAGCCAGAGAAGAGTCAGAATATCGAGTTCGGTGTACGTGCTTTGTTTGAAAAATTTAACCTCGATTTTGCCGTATTTAGCGGTCGTTATACCGATTTAATTTACGATAAGAAACCACTGGGCGGTAAAGGTGTTGCTGGTGATCCAGCGATATTTCAAACGGTTAATGTGGACAAGGCCAAAATTGATGGCTTTGAAATCCGTGGGCAAGTTCAATGGGCAGAGTTTGCGGGTGGCAAATGGAGTTCGCCATTTTCTTATGGCAAAACACGCGGTACCGATCAAGTTGCACATACGCCTTTGAGCGCGATTAATCCAAGCAAGTTGTTTGCTGGTTTACGCTACACCAATGATATGGTCGATTGGCAGTTGAGCGCACGTCATCAAGCAGGGAAAGAGGAAGCGGATTTGAGTAGTCCCTATTTGCCTAAGCCAGCAGTGCCGCCACGTGTGCGTCAATTTTTAGTGCCAAGTGTGACGACGATGGATATGCAATTGCAATGGACCATGCAGAAGAACTGGCGCTTGAATGTGGGTGTCGATAATCTGACCAATAAGAAATATTGGAATTGGAGTGATGTACAAGGCTTAGCCGCGAACTCTGTCGTGGTTGATGCTTATACACAGCCTGGCCGTTACTACCATGCTTCTTTGGTGGTGGGATTTTAGATTGTGGTTGCGTTAAATTTGAATGTTTTCTGTTGGTGAGTTTGTTTGCTCTTGCAAGATTTCGTTGTTGCTGGACGACCCTCACCCTAACCCTCTCCCGCTTGCGGGAGAGGGGATTGATAGAGAGATTGATTGGCGCTGATTATTTCTTAAATTTGGCGATCAAAAATGACGATGATTGCCTATTCTAACCGATACTCAAAGTTCCCTCTCCCGCAAGCGGGAGAGGGCTAGGGTGAGGGCGGTTCAACGATGCGCCCAGCCTAAGCAACGACGCAAATCAAGCAAACCAAAAAAAGTTAAAAAATTAGCGCGCCAACTTCTTCCCTGTTTTCATATCAATCAAGATGATTGAACTAGTCGTTTCGCTAAGATTCGAGCCAGAAGATTTCATTTCTAAATGCAGCACCGATGTGGCCCCAGTATTTTCTAACTTGCTATGACAGGGATAAACCGGATTCGCAAACTGGTGTTCGATAATCCGGCGGCGGATATCGAGATTGATAATTTGAAATTTGCCATGCTGATCAGCACCCGCTATGTAAGGGCGTTGTGGATCGAGGATGAAGCAATCTAGCGTGGTGCTCAATAAAGTTTTACGTGGCGCAAACAACTGTGTATCAGCGATGCCTTCTCCCATTTGATAATCATGTACCCAGCCTTGATAGACAGGTTCGGCTTTGGGGTCATAACTCAGTTCCCATAACTCTGCGATATCGGGCAAGACCAGAATAAAACTTTGCCGCTGTTCATGATGCAAGACGGTACTGAGACGAGAAGCTTTTTCCTGTTTGTTTTGTAAGCGAAGTACACGCAGCGTTTTTTGTGTAGCGCGATCAAGGATGCGAACTTGGTGTTTTTCTACTTCTTCGAACAACTGATACTGCTGGGTTTCTAGACGCGGCGATGTGCTTTCCAGATGGCTCGATTGCGCTAGTAGTTGAGTATTAAAAATACCCAAGCAAGTTGTGAAAAGTAGGCGCAATGTGAATTGATGTGACATGATTTTACTGATTTATTTTGCTTGGTGTTAAGCGATAGAGGCGACCAGCTGGCCCATCAATCATGACCTCATCACCATCTTGTAGTTGCGATGTAATGCCGGGTAAATTGACGATTGTTGGAATACCTAACTCGCGTGCAACGATGGCGCTATGCGAGAGATAGCCACCAGTTTCAACGATCATGCCACCCGCTTTTAAAAAAATTGGTAGCCAACTGGGATCTGTACTGAGTGCAATTGCAATATCACCTTGCTTTAGCTTGGCGATTTGTGCGGGGGATTCGATCAAACAGACTTTGCCACGGTAACTTGCCATGCTGACGGCGATACCTTGCCATTCTTGTGTAGCTTCGTTAGCAGCACGCTCCTGCGTTAATTCTTGCGCTAATTCATGTGCGAATGCGTTAGTCGAAGGACTCGCAATGATGCCCTGTGCTGTTTGAAGTACTACATCGCGTATCGGCATCGTATTCCAGTGAGCGATTTGTTGTTGTCGATCGGCGATGCGATGTTGATATGCTCGTGCCCGGTCTTTGCTGGCTTCGATATCCGATAGCGCACAGTCAATTTCCGCATAATCTAAATCAAACACATCACTAACTTCAAGAATAATGCCTGCACCTTGTAAGCGTCGACCAACTTCTAACATTAAAGAACGCGAACGCTCCAGTATTAAGCCAAAATGACTACGAGCAAATTCACGTTGATTGCATTCCATTTTGGCTTGCTTCTGCATGAATTTGATGGTGCCAATTTGTCCGAAGTGACATCGTTCTTTGATTGTTTTCCACGCCCAAGCGATTTGTTCTTGCTGTCGTTTTTGTAAAGCGTCTATATCGACTTCTGCCAAATTGAGTATGGCTAGATGCAGGGTGTCGGATTGTTCACGCCAACTCGGTCTTGAAATATAAGATTCGTAATTGCCGCGATGACCGTATCGATCCAAAAAATCGGTGTAGGCATGTTGAAATGTTTCGCTACAAGTTTGTATGTCGCTCTCACTTGGCAGATTTCCTTTTAGAAAATCGAGTGCGACTTCATCTTTGGCTGCGATTTTTGCGAGGCTTAACAAATCAAAGGCTTGCTGTGCGCTTACGCTCATTTCGCCTTCACTCATTAATGCGGCGATGAGTGCTTTGGCATCTTGCGGACAGGCTTTGTCTAAAAACTTTTGTAATTGCATCAGCGTGCCACTGGCACCTTGCATTAAGCATAGGCCGCGATGTTGCAGATAGGTATAGCGTGATCGCTCGCGTATTTCTTGCAGAAGGGCTGCATTGCTCAAGTTGGATAAATCTTGTTTGCGCCACAGCAGACTATTCGCTTGTATTGTTTTTGCTTCTTGCATACCACGCCGACGATAAGCTGGGAAACGGCTCAAGGCTTTGAGAAAGTTGCCAGCAATCTTGAGATACTCAGACCAATGTCGTTTGGGGATAGGTATATTGGCTTGATGCCCACCAAAAATGAAATTGACTTCGTCTGGTTGTAGATTGAAGTGCTGGAATATTTCCCATTGAATTACCGACGCATTTAAGTAAACGTGCCCATCAAATTGCGTAATGCGTTGTATTCCTGCCGGAACTTGAATGCCGACGATTTGCTGTGCGAGTGTCAACATTTCGTTGACCGCGCATATCATCGGATCACGTTCGCAGATCCTGATTGCAAACGGCAAAATTTCTTTGGCATTTCCATTGGTCCACATCGTTGCTTGTTGTTGCAGATACGGATAGGTGTACAACCCACGCGCGCTGATAGTGCGGGCTTGCACAAGTTGGAACTCTTGCCCATCGAACACCCATTCAATATCAAAATAAGGCTGAGAGTAATCCATCGCCTTTGCTGTTTCACAAGCTAATTTGGCGAGTGTGATGGCTTGCTCGTCCGTTAAGATGATTGATGTTTGATTGACTGTATTTTTAGGCGAATTTGAGATTGAATTTGTTCTGGACTGTGTAGATTGTGGAGAACTTGGTTCCTCAGACATCTGCAAGGTATTACTATGCGCGCAACGACGACCAACGATGTGCCAATCCTGATGCGACCAGTCATGTTGCACGATGATGTCTTCGCCATTGACTTTGCCTGCAACTAGTTCATCTGCCAGACCGAATACACTGCTAATCAATAATCGGTCTTCACGACCATCACGCGGATCGCAAGTGAAGATCACGCCAGCCGCGTGACACTCTAACATCGGCATGATCACCACTGCCATATTCGCATCGTGATGAGAGAATTGAATCTTGTCGCGATAGGCGCAGGCTTGTGGTGTCCATAAAGAAGCAATGACATCTAGAATGGCGCGCTCTAGTGCTGCAAGCCCTACTACATTGAGTTCGCTGTGATGAATGCCGGCGAAGGAATGTTGTTGTCCATCTTCACCAATCGCAGAAGACCGCACGGCTAAGGCTTGTTGTTGCCAGTTTTGTGCTGTTAGTAGGTCTGCTAATGTGCGTCGAAGTTGGGTGTCGTTTTGATCTAAGCTGGCTAACTGTGTAATTGCTTGACGAACTGCACTTAAAGCAAGTTCTGCTTGCTCGGGCTGATCTTGGTATTGTTCGCATGCTGTTATCGCTTGTGCCCAGATGTGCTCAGGAATCAGTGTGCGGCAATACGCTGCGGGGATGACAAAGCTTACTGGTGTTGGCAAGCCGTAACGCAGCAAACGCGCAAGTTGCGATCCTTTACCACCGAGCTGTGGATATTGTTCTGGCGTGGCTTGACGACAGTCGATCAAGCTGAGATTCATAGATTGTTGGTTGGGAGTCATCGTTCACATTCTCGATAATCTGCGTCGTTTGTTGGCGAAGGCCTTCAAGACGGAAACCTTGGTTCGATATTGTCATACATGATAGGGCGTATCGAGTGTTAAAGTCTATCAGTGAATATGCGCAAAATGACTCGTGACAAATGAAGAGTAATAGTTAACAAAAAAGCGTACAGATTGTTTTTCTGTACGCTTTTGAATTGCTAAAGACAGCTAAAGATAGCTAATGGCGAGGACGATCAATTCATACAGATTTGGAGCACCTTGCCGCATAGCACTCCAAATCATGCGGGCTTATTCGACCTTAATACAATCCTAAATTAAAGCTTAATTTAAAGAAAGTACATACTCCACCATTACCTTGATGTCAGCATCGCTGATCGTTTTATTTGGGGACATAGGAATCGGACCCCAAACACCGCTGCCACCATCTTTCACTTTTTTGGATAGCAGGGCAACTGCATCGTTATTGCCTTTGTATTTCTTCGCAACGTCTTTGAATGCTGGGCCGATAATTTTTTTATCGACGCCATGACAACTCATGCAGTTATTTTTCTTTGCGAGGTCAGCACCCGTGTCTGCCATTGCTGGCAAACTGACTAGTGCAACCGCACACGCTGCTAAGATGCTTGAAATTGAGCTTTTCATTCGATTCTCCTTAATACACGTCATGCTGTGTATTGTTGACGTTGAATTTGCCAGTTGGTGTAATCAGTTTTGGATCGCGAATCACTTTTTTCAACTTACGTGTTTTGTCATCGACGATCACAATTGCAGATTCCTTGTCTTTTGCGCTCCAGACAGAGAACCAAACTTCATCACCAGCGATATTGTATTCAGGTTGTACGATACGTTTTGCACCGTCACCTAAACCAGACCATTCACCGATAGGCAAAACTTCAAAGCCCTTGCCGAAGTTATTGATGTCAAACACCGCGACAGATTGACTGATTTTCGCATCAGGATGCAATGGTGTATCAACCCACAGATTTTTGGATTTTGGATGGGTCTTGATAAACAAAGAACCACCGCCTTGTCCTTTAATCGTATCAACTACTTTCCATGCTTGTGCTTTGTGTTTGACTGGATCAGTACCAATCATGGAGATGGTCTCATCACCTAAGTGGCTAGTTGCCCACACTGGACCAAACTTAGGATGTACAAAGTTTGCGCCGCGACCTGGATGTGGTGTCTTGCCAACTTCTACAATCGCTGCCATCTTGTCTTCTTTGGTATCAACTACCGCGATCTTATTCGATGCATTTGCAGCGACTAAGAAGTAGCGACCAGTTGAATCGAAACCACCATCATGCAAGAACTTCGCTGCATCCAAAGTAGTGACTTTCAGATTGTTTAAATCTGAGTAGTTCACCATCATGATTTTGCCCGTTTCTTTGGCATTGATCACGAATTCTGGATGGTAATGTGATGCCACGATAGAGGCAACGCGCGGTTCTGGATGGTATTCATTGTCGACTGTCATGCCGCGTGTAGAAACGATCTTCAAAGGTTTCAAGGAATCACCTTCCATCAACACGTATTGTGGTGGCCAGTAAGAACCCGCAACCGCAAATTTGTCTTCATAGCCTTTGAACTTCGATGTTTCTACAGAACGTGCTTCCAAACCGACTTTGATTTCAGCGACGTTATCTGGTTTCTCCATCCACAAGTCGATCAAGTTCAAACGTGCATCACGACCGATCACGTAGAGGTAACGACCTGAAGCGGAGATACGTGAAATGTGTACAGCGTAGCCAGTTTTAACGATGTTGATGATTTTCTTGGTATCGCCATCGATTAAAGCCACTTCGCCAGAATCACGCAAAGTCGTTGAGAAGATATTGGCGATGTTGTACTTATTCATCTTCTTAGTTGGACGTTTGGAAGGTGGAATGATGTCCTTCCAGGTTGCCAGCATTTCTTTCATGCCAAATTCTGGTGGAGTAGGTGGCTCTTGTTGAATATAGCGTGCCATCAAATCGACTTCTTTTTCGCTCAAGTCGCCAGAAGTCCCCCAGTTTGGCATACCTGCTGGTGAGCCATAAGCGATGAATACTTTGAGGTAGTCAGTCCCTTTTTCTAAAGTGATATCCGGTGTCAGCGCTTTACCTGTTGCGCCTTTGCGCAATACGCCGTGGCAGCCTGCGCAACGTTGGAAGTAGATTTGTTTACCAATCTCAAATTCCGCTTGCGTCATTGCTGGCGCTTTTGGATTGATATTTTGATGCATGGCTTCGCTCGCTAAAGGGGAGCCGCCAGCTTGGTATTTCAATTCCGCTGCTGCATGTGTCTTTTCATCTTTCTTCTCTTGTGCATAAGCAAAGCCAAAGGTGAGTGGCAAGCAAGCGAGTGCAGCGACGAGAGGGCGCAGCATCGGGGTTCTGATCGTATTGATATTGGTTGACTTCATTTTAGGTCCTCTTTTTTTGATGAAATTACGACTGTATTTCGGTAAAAAATTTTCTGAGTTTTCTGCTGCATTAATTCGTGATGGAATAGCTGCCGTAGCCAAGTACTAGTGATGTCTATTCAATTTTCTTGCTAAGTGTCTAGTACATTTGTGCAGTGCGGACAATGTCAGGCTACGCCCCTGCTTTTGGTAAATCATTGACGATGGTCAAGAAAGAATTTGAAACAAGTAAAGTCTGCGATAGATCAAACTTGGGACAAAGTTTGCGAGATTTTTCAGACAAAAAGAGAGGTAAAAACAACGAGTTCGAGGACCCATACTATTCACTCATTCATTCCAGCCTTGCTTTGCCCGTTGCCCTTCCTGCGAAGGTGAAAACTGGCGGCATAAAAGGCCAATGACACACTATCTTTGTTTTGGCAGCAATGACATTCCTACATTTATGTATATTGGCTGATTCAGTAATGAAAGATGATTGTCGATAATTTAGTGACCGCGCTCATATTGGGTTGGGAAATTAAGGCGGTTTAAAAATTGCACCTAATACTGGTTTGTTAACTGTGCATATAAGCGCGGTAATAGCTGTGGCAATTCCGTCGCATCTTTGACCACGATGTAGCCTTTTGCACCGAATAGGTGTGGCAGGTAATCTTCCGCCTTCTCATCGATCGTGACACAAAACGGAATGAGCCCCATTTGACGTGCTGCGTGAATGGCGACGCATGTATCCTCGATGCCATAGCGCCCCTCATATTGGTCGAGGTCATTTGGTTTCCCGTCAGTCAGAATAAATAGCAAACGTCGTGCATTTTTTTGTTGTTGCAAGATCGCAGAGGCATGCCTTATCGCTGCGCCCATGCGGGTATAAAAGCCGGGCTTGATCTCTGCTAAGCGCCCACGTATTTGATCGCCATACGGCTCATCAAAGCCTTTTAGCAAATGAAAGCGCACATTGTCGCGCCGTACCGAAGAGAAACCATATAAAGCGAAGCGATCGCGCGTCGCTGCTAAGGCTTCGCACAGCAAATACAAACTATCGCGTATCACATCAATCACACGCGCCTGATTGTTGACCCAAGTATCAGTGGACATCGATAAGTCCGCGAGTAAAAGACAAGCCATGTCTCGGCTTTGTTGGCGATTATCTAGATACAGGCCTGGGCTAGCTACTGCTAGTCGATGATGATTAGTAGCGCTATTTGCGCCGCAGCGTTCGGCATTAAAACGCACACAAGCATCGATATCAATATCGTCGCCACGCATTTGGCTGCGCAGTCGCTGCCGTTCTGGAGCGAGGCTTTGAAATTGCTGACGTAAACGTTTGGCGGTAGGACGTAGATGTGCTGGCAAACTTTGAGGTTCTGCATCACGTGCTAATAGCATTTGTATGCAAGCATGTTTGTCGATGAGTTGCTGTTTTTTGTAATGCCATTCTGGGTACAGAATGCCATCGGCAAGCAGTAAATCATCATCGGCTTCTGCTGGCAGATCAAGATCAAAACGCACGCGGCTGGCGGTGCTTTTGCCATCATTAGCAACGCTTAGTACATCAAAATCATTGGCAGCACGTTGCGCATCGGGATTATCGTCTTCATCTAAGGGGCGATTGACTTTCACGTATTCCGCCCAAGAAAACAGACTTTCGGCACGAAACAACAGCATGAAGGGGCTAGGGTTGTCCGGCATGTCAGTGCGTTCTGCCATGCGTTTGCGTTGTTCGGTATCGTTTTGCGCAGCGCTGCCTTGTGCCTGTTCAGGTGTCGTCTTGTTCGCTGCTTTATTGCTGACCGCATTGCTCTTGTTAGCCGATTGCAGCCAAAGAATGACAGGGGTAAAAGCAAATTCTTTACGCGAAGTTTTGATTAACTCGGTGTGAACACTGCCAGGATTTTTTAGTGCTTGACGTATCAGTAACTCATTTTGCGCTTCATGCTTTTTTAATTGGCTTGGATCTGTGCGCCGTAACAGGCTTGCTTGTACCAAGCGTGCATAGCGTTCTTGCAAAGAAGGGAAGGCGTTTAATAATGCCAAGGTCGCTGCTTGATTGCGTTGTAAATAGGGTGCCGTGGGTTGAACATCATGGGCAACCAGCGCCAATAACCATAAATATAGTTCACGATTCAGTTCGCGTTCTGGAAAATAGTCGATATACGCGGGTAGATGTAGCGTGCTGTCATCGGCCCATGTTAGCTCTACTTTTTCACCAATTCCTGCGATACGTTCTAGCCAACGACGACGAGCGCCGTGCGTGCTAGCGGAGCCTGATTGCAGATTTAAGCCAGGATCACCACCAAGTGCGCGGAAAAACGTTGCTGCGATGTTTTTCATCTGGGCTAATTCCACCCTTGCTTCGGGATAGCCTTGGTAGGCAACGCGGGTGATCAGTTTATCCCATAGACCGCCTATGTATTCTTCCATGACTGTGCTTTTCTAAGGTTCAATGTTGGCTGGTTTTAGCGACGATCTGCTGGGAATTTTCGCCAGTGATGAGATTGTTTTTTTCCAGCTTATTTTCCAGCTTAATTTGAATGACACGTGCGGTACTGCCATTCAACGCGGCTTCTGATTCGGCATAAGCTTGATTGACCCATTCCAGCAAATTACTTTGTGGATTGTCGCTTTGGGTTTGCATGCAGGCGTCGGTACATTGTCCGCATTGTACGCAGGCAAACATCATGCGTTTGACGTTGCGCGGATTGAGGCGCATAGGGCAAACGTGATCGCAAGCAGAGTAACAAGTCGAACAGTCTTTGGCTCTTTCGCGCTTAAAGCCTATCACCATCGCTTTGTCATTGCCCATCCACGCTAGACTTTGAAATAAGCCAAGCGCACAGGCATAGCGGCAAAATAGATGACGCGCGAACATAAATTCGACGAAGAAGGCAATGCTGCCCGCGATTAAAAAGATACTTTGATTGCGGGTTAAGGTGCCATGCCAGATATTGCTGTAAATTTCTGCCGGTGGTAGTAGATAAGTGAGTAAAACTGTCGCCCAAGTGATCGCGCAAATGATCACCAGTGGTATCACACCGAACCACCAGATCGCGTCTGGTTTGGTTTCGCTACCATCTGGATTGCGCGTGGGTTGAGTTTCTTTTTCCCACAAGCTTTGTTTACCGATGGCACGCCGTAAGGTTTGATTGATGGTCTCGACGATAGAAAAATGCGGACATAACCAACCGCAATAAATTCGTCCCCATTTCCAAGCGACAAAAATCACCGCTGCTGCCACCAAAATGAGGGGCAAGATCGCGTGCAGAAATATTGCTTTGGCGGCTTGTGCTGCGGTATCTTTCCCCGCGACGAAATCGTTTAGGCCAAGAGTCCAATCCATCCCAAAGATGATGAAATGCTTGAGATGTAAATCCAATCGAAAGATATCGAAGATAGGCGCAAACACGAACAGCAAAAAAAAGCCGACCTGCGTCATGCGTCGCCATTTTTGTACGGGTACGCCCCATAAACCGATATGTGTTTTCACCTGCATGGGGAATTTCGCTTTAATCGTGGTGTTGGCCAGCAGATTTTCCTATCAGCGGATAGAAATACAATTTGCCAGACAGCGCTTTGGTAAGGGCAAATACCCCAAATAAAATAAACACAGAATGCAAGCACAGCACGTAGAGAATTAAAAACATCCATGTGCCGACATGATGCCAGTCACCAAAGAGTAAAATTCCTGCGCTGACTAAGACCAGCATAATTCCTGCGCAAACACTTGCTCGCATCGCTTGTATTAAGTGACATTGCACCAAAGTCGAGACGTGATCACGATGACGTTGGTACAGAATCAGCAATAAAACAAATGCGAGGAAAGGCAAAATCAAAATGTTGAGCAAATACAGTGTCGCCGCTGTGCTAGCAATTTGAATTTCCTGCTTGGTCGGTTCCAGAATTTTCATGACGTTTTGGTGGGTACTTTGCCGCTACCAAAGTGGAGTTTAATCACTTCCATCAAGGCAGCGATGGTGTCGAGATCGTCGCTTAAGGGTTCTACTAGCGCCGCAGCACAAGCTTCGACCGGTGGGCAGCCAGCCGCAATTAAATTGGCGGCATAGACTAGTAAGCGGGTAGAGGCGGCCTCATCTAAATCATGTTGTTTCAGTTGACGGAAGCGTCGCGCGATATCAACTAAGCGCGTCGCTAATGCCAAATCGATGCCCGCTTCTTTGATCAAAATACTTTGTTCTAATTCGGCATTTGGATAATCAAACTGTATCGCCAAAAAGCGTTGACGCGTCGAGGGTTTGAGATTTTTTAATAGATTTTGATAGCCGGGGTTATACGACACCACCAGCATAAATTCGTTCGGTGCTGCTAATTCTTCACCGGTTCGTTCGATAGGCAGTATGCGTCTATCATCGGTGAGCGGATGCAAGACGACGGTGGTATCTTTACGTGCTTCGACGATTTCATCTAAATAACATATACCGCCTTGGCGTACTGCGCGGGTTAGTGGGCCGTCTGACCATAGAGTTTCACCATCGCCTATTAAATGACGACCAACTAGATCCGCTGCGCTCAAGTCATCGTGACATGCAACGGTGATCAATGGGCGTGCTAATTTTGCCGCCATATGAGCGACAAAGCGTGTTTTACCACAGCCAGTCGGTCCTTTAATTAACAAGGGCAATTGGCGTTGATACGCAAGCTCGAATAATGCACATTCATTGGCGACTGGTTGATAGTAAGGAATCTCTACTGTGCTTGAGGCTGCTGCAGCATTAGAGAGAAACACTTGATGACTCAAATCATTCATGAAAAACTTTCTTATCAAACTTAGTCAAAATATTTGTTGGTGTGCTTTGCTTTACGCAGACTGACACGCGTAATCTAATTTATCCGTGTGCTACTTCATCCATCTAATTTTGCTTCAGTTCTTACTGACTACATTTATACATATAACTAAAAACGCCCGACGATGTTTTGTCGGGCGTTGCTCTGCTGATTAAGCCTGAGATGCACTCTCGGCTTTGTCTCCACCTACAAAGAAGCTAAAGATATATAAGCCCAATCCAAGGGTAAAGACCACACCGGATGCGAGACGTAACCAATAGAATATGGCGATTTGATCTTGCGTTGCCATAAAACTTAATGGCGAGGTCGCAACACGTTGCAGCCACACTTGCAACACGCCAGCCGCAGTCAAGAACAAGGTGATGAATACCATAGAAACTGTCATCATCCAGAATGACCACATTTCAACAACTTGTGCGCGATTGCTATTGGCTTGACGGCCGTGCATTAAAGGCATGGTGTAACTGATCATCGTCATCACTACCATCGCATAAGCACCATAGAAAGCCATGTGACCGTGTGCTGCGGTAATTTGTGTACCATGTGTGTAGTAATTGACTGGTGACAAAGTATGTAAGAAGCCCCATACACCAGCGCCCAAGAATGCCATCACACCAGTACCCAATGCCCACAAAACAGCAGCACGATTTGGGTGATCACGGCGACGACGATTCACCATATTGAATGCAAACACCGTCATCATGAAAAATGGAATTGGTTCTAAGGCGGAGAATACGCTACCCCACCATTGCCAGTATTCAGGTGCACCGATCCAGAAATAATGGTGACCTGTACCGATAATGCCAGTGATTAAAGACATCGCAATAATTGAATACAACCATTTTTCGATTACTTCACGGTCAACCCCTGTGACTTTAATCAAAACAAAAGCCAACATCGCACCGAGGATCAATTCCCACACACCTTCTACCCACAGATGGACTACCCACCACCAGTAGAATTTATCTTTAACGAGATTGCTAGGATTGTAGAAAGAGAATAAGAAGAAAATCGCCAAGCCCCACAAGCCAGCAAGCATGACCAAGCTAATACTTGTCTTGCGACCTTTTAACACCGTCATCGAAATATTAAAGAGGAACACCAAAGCAACAATCACAATACCGACTTTGGTAGGTAAAGGTTGCTCAAGGAATTCACGTCCCATGGTTTCGAGTAGATCATTACCCGTGAGATGTGCTAATGATGCGTAAGGCACTGCAAGATAGCCAACGATGGTTAACGCACCCGCAACTAAAAATACCCAGAACATCAGCATCGCCAATTTCGGGCTATGTAGTTCACGTTCTGATTCTTCTGGAATCAAGTAGTAGGCAGCGCCCATAAAGCCAAATAGCAGCCATACGATCAGCAAGTTGGTATGCACCATCCGTGCTACGTTAAAAGGAATCAGCGGAAACAAAAAGTCGCCTATCAGATATTGCAAGCCCATGATCAGGCCAAACAGAATTTGGCCAACGAACAGGGCAATTGCCGCGATGAAGTAGGGCTTCGCGACGGCCTGTGATTTGTATTGCATAAAATTCTCCACGAATCGTTGAAAGGTGTCGCGCTCTTAGCCTTCGATATTTGGCGGCCAGTTGTTGGTGTTGATCTCTGAGCTATATTTCAGAAACTCGACCAAATCGTTCATTTCTTTTTCATTCAAATTGAACTGTGGCATTTGACGACGACCCGGTGCACCAGTCGGTTGAGCAGCCATCCATGCTTTAATAAATTCTGGACCACGGCGCTTGTAGACATTGCCTAGCTCAGGAGCAAAATAAGCACCTTCACCAAGTAAAGTATGGCAACCGATACAGTTACGGGTTTCCCAAATTTTCTTACCACGAATGGCAGATTCAGTTAGGTTGGCACTGTTATCACGCTTAGGAAGCGTATTCATCGTATCGAATGTGAGTCCGAGAAATAACAGGAAGAAAAATACAGAGCCGCCATAAAAAATATTTCTGGCGGTTGACTTGGTGAACGATGAGCTCATGTCGAGTTAACCCCTAGTGAATGCTAGGACATACACAAAACAAAAGCTGGCGCAATTTTGCGTAGGTCCTAAAGTAAATCATAAAAAGCGCTGATTGATCGTGATGACTGCACAGCACTATTTGATGTTGTGGATGTTATTTCCCCACGTCACTGATAGTAAGTGGCTAGGGAATGGCTTTCCTTGACTGCAGTCAATTTTGGAAAGATGGCAATAGAAACGCGACATCGATATTGACTGTTTCGAGACAAGCTTTGAGGCTGATCAAAGCTTGTCGAGATTTATCAATATCCACAAATTTCTCAGGGACATTGCCAGTTGGTTTGGTTGAGTGAGTGTTGATTGCTGTGAATGGGTGGAGTTGCGTGAGTTGATCAATCAGCGACCAACAATTGAACTGCAACTGATCATCGACTAATAAGAAATCATACTTCGATTTATTTGAAATTGGTCGCAAGTTCTTTTGTAATAAATTTATAATGATGATTTTGATTCGGGATACTTTATGAAAACTTACTTAGCACGTTTGATCGCTGTACTAGCGCTCGCACTTTCTGTTGGCAATACTTACGCGCTTGATCAGTCTGCAGTAAAGCAAGTTGCTAAGCCTATTGAAGTGAACATCTCGGGTACACGTATCTTGATTCCTGAGCCAAAAAATTATTCAGACCCTTCAAGCATGATGCCTGCCATCCGTCAATTTGGCGAAAACATGACAGCCTCAACCAATCGCTTACTTAGTTTTTTTATGAGTGATGACGATGTCAAAGCCTTGCTCGCACAGAGCGCGCCACAATTACATCGTTATTTCATGGTACAGACTTTGCGTGCAGCCGAAGGCGTCAACATGTCTGAACGTGAATATGGCATGGTGCGCGACCAATTGAAGAATCAATACAAGAAATTATTCGACGAAAACGCAGCACGTATGCAAACCGAAATCGACATGGCTGTTGATCGTTTGAAGAAAGATAGCAAGTCACCGCAGGCCAAAGAGCTCAGCTTAAAATTAGGTGAGATGAAAGTGCTGGATGTAATAGGTGATGACAGCTATGTCTCATTGATTGCGAAAACCTTGGTGCAAGCAAATGTGAACGGCGAGCTGAAACAAATCCCTATGGTGATGGGTTTAACCAATACCATGGTCAAAGGCAAGATCCTGTATTTCTTTGCTTATGCGCGACTTAATTCAGATGAAGATATCGATTGGATTAAATCACAAACAGCGGCTTGGTTACCCAGTTTATTTGCTGCGAATAAAGTGCAGTGAGTGAATAAGTCGACAACTCAACATCACTGATTGAGTTTATGAAAGCGCCAGCGATTAGATACGACTTTAATCAAATCTGGTAGCTAGCATTGAAGATGTGACTGGTGTCCTAAATTCGAACAAGCCACTTTATTTGTATTGTTTGTAGAGATGTTGATGGCTCGTATTAGAAACAAAAACGCCCGCGCGATGCGGGCGTTTTTGTTTGGGATTTGGGTAGTAAGATTTACGACCCAAGCATTGCCCAAAGCAATATGGAAATCAAATCCAATTAGAAATCTAATTAGGACAGATGACCAGAAATGAGTTTTGTCATTTCAAACATGGAGACTTGTTTCTTGCCACCGAAAACGGCTTTCAATTTGTCATCCGCGTTGATATTGCGTTTGTTTGCTTCGTCTTGCAGCTTGTGCTTTTTGATGTATTCCCAGATTTTCTTGGTGACTTCAGTACGTGGCATTGGTGCTGCGCCAATTACTGCTGCCAATACTGGAGACAAAGTCATAGGCTTCATGAAAGCTGCATTTGGCTTACGCGCTGCTGCTGGTTTTTTAGCTGCTGGCTTCGCTGCTGCTTTTGCAGGTTTAGCTGCTGCCTTCGCCGCAGGTTTCGCTGCCGCTTTTGCTACTGGTTTTTTTGCTGCTGCAGGTTTCGCTGCTGCTTTTGCGGCAGGCTTCGCTGCTGGTTTTGCTGCTGCTTTTTTTGGTGCTGTTGCCATATTGAGGCTCCTTCACAATTGTCTTGGAAAATGCGCCATTTCACGCAGTGCTTATAGTGGTGCCGATTACAGAGTGATGCAAGTGTTTTTTTTTGCTTTTTGCGAAAAAAGTGTGAGAAATCATGAGAGACGTGGTTTTCAGAGGGAAAAATGTCGTTTTTCCTCTGCAGAGTGAGACAAATGATGGCTTTGTTATCGATGAAATCGGGATTTGAAAAACGTAAAATCAAAACCTCTTAATACGAGGTCTTAGGGATGGAGCGGCAAAATAGATGACTTGTATGTGGAGATGAAGTCGGGCTTTTGACCAGACTTTAGAAACTGAAGTGCATCACATATTTAAGTGATGTTGCGTTCCAGTTTGTTTTGCGCCAAGCACCGTAATACTTCGGTATTGCGAGGATGGTCGATAAGTTGCTGGGAAGCGTAAGACAAATAAATAGGCGGCTTTAGAAATTCGACGATGGCGATGTAGTTTTGTTGAAACAGTACAATCCTACAATGTGCATAATTAAAGAATGCTGGTTCTTTTTTTGTTTCACTAGCTTTGTTACTGCAAATGTTGGTAGTGCGGGTTGCACCCGACCTCCGATTTTGTAAAACGCAGCGAAGCTATTTTAGTTTCATTCAAAAAAATACTAAGGCGATTTGCCTTTAGAAATTCAATTTTAGGGATGCTGCGCTAGGCGCCAAGCGCAGCAATACTGCGGTATTGCGAGCATTGGCAACAACGCACAGCGCCCTAGAATTGGATTTATGTAGGTAAATCAACGCATCATGCCTTTTAGACCCCGCATCATTTTCATCATGCCACCACCCTTAAGTTTTTTCATCATGCTTTGCATTTGATCAAACTGCGCTAACATGCGATTGACTTCTTGAATTTGTACGCCAGCACCAGCCGCAATGCGACGTTTGCGTGAAGCTTTGATTAAATCGGGTTTTGCACGTTCTAGCGGGGTCATTGAATTGATGATGCCTTCCATGCGACGCATTTGTTTTTCGGCATTATCCATGTTGGCGCCACTGGCAGCTTGTTGGAACTGCGCTGGGAGTTTATCCATCAAGCTGGATAGGCTGCCCATATTCTTCATTTGTGCCAACTGCATTTTGAAATCGTTCATATCAAACTTGCCGCCGACTTTGATTTTTTCAGCTAAGCCTTTTGCCGCTTCGACGTCCATGCCTTTTTGCGCCGATTCGACCAAAGCAAGAATGTCGCCCATGCCGAGAATACGGTTCGCCATGCGCGTTGCGTCAAAGGCTTCGAGGCCATCGAGTTTTTCTGAAACACCAGCGAACTTAATTGGCTTGCCAGTGACATGGCGTACTGACAATGCAGCACCACCGCGTGAGTCACCGTCAAGTTTGGTCAGAACTACACCGGTCAAAGGTAATGCATCGTTAAAGGCTTTAGCGGTGTTGACCGCATCTTGCCCCAACATGGCGTCGACCACGAACAAGGTTTCGATTGGATTCACTGCCGCATGTACGGCAGCGATTTCTTGCATCATCGCTTCGTCAATACCAAGACGACCAGCGGTATCGATGATTAATACTTCGTGATGATGTTTCTTTGCCCAATCCAAAGCAGCTAAGGCTATATCAACCGGTTTGTCATTGATGGTGGTGGGGAAGAAATCGGCACCTGCTTGTGCGGTAACTGTTTCTAGCTGCCCAATCGCCGCTGGACGGTAGACGTCGGCAGACACGGTTAAGACTTTTTTCTTTTTCTTTTCGCGTAAGAATAAGGCGAGCTTACCAACCGTGGTGGTTTTACCTGCACCTTGTAGACCCGCCATTAAAATGATGGCAGGCGGTTGGGTCGCAAAGTTTAATTCTGATGCGTTTTCACCTAAATCCGCACCAATCACCGATGCGAGTTCTTTTTGTACGACGCCAACGAGTGCTTGACCAGGTGTCAATGAGCCGATTACATCTTCGCCCATGGCCTTTTCTTTGACGCGCGCAATCAATTCACGTACCGCAGGCAATGCAACGTCTGCCTCTAATAAGGCCATACGCACTTCACGCAGCATGTCAGCGGTATTGGATTCAGTTAAACGCGCTTCGCCACGCATAGTCTTGACGACTTTGGCGAGGCGCTGGGTCAGATTGTCGAGCATAGTAAACTTTCTGTTTCAAATTGGTATAAATACGGCATTGCGATATCAGTTTTGAATAAGGCTTGATATCAGCTTAAGGCTCGGTATTTTACTCGAAATGAGGGTGTTTCCTTCGAGATATCATCGGTTTTGTCGTATGATCGCCTGCTTTCATGCTGTTTGTATAAATAAAAAAGCCACGTTGAATTACCTCAACGTGGCTTCATTTGCTAACTTAAAGTTGAATTTACAACTGAGCAGCTTACTCTGCGCCCATTTCTTTCAATAAGTTATCCGCTTTATCAACGTGTTTCATTTGCCACAACATGTAGCGCAAATCTACTTGGATAGAACGGCTAGATGCTTTGTTGTAATCCCAATCAGCGATGATGGAATCCAAGGTGCCGTCAAATGCTAAGCCGATGAATTCGCCTTTAGAATTCAAAGCTGCAGAGCCTGAATTGCCGCCAGTGATATCCAAAGTTGCCAAGTAATTGACTGGAACAGTTTTCAATACTGGGTCAACGTATTTACCAAAGTCTTTCGCTTTGATTGCAGCCAATTGATTCGCTGGTGCATTGAATTCACCAGTGCCAGTTGCTTTTGCTGTGATACCTTTTACGGTAGTGAATGCAGTCCAAGTTGTACCATCGGCACCGAATGGACGGCTTGCAACTTTACCGAAAGTCACACGTAAAGTGCTATTTGCATCTGGATAAACCGCTTGGCCTTTGCTATTCATGTAAGCGATTTTTGCTTTCATGTAGCTAGCATAAGCTTTTTGTGAATTGCCTGCAGATTCCAAATCAGCTGCTTCACGCTTCATGCTTTCGTCAAACATCGCAACTGCAGCTTTGATAAAGCTATCGTTGCTTGCTTTGAATTCGTCCACCGACTTATTCAACCATGAAGTACGGAATGCTTTGTCACCAAATTGGCTACCGGCATACATTTGATCCAGCAAGGCTTTCAACTGATCTTTTGTCATGCCATCTTTAATACCCATAGCATTGTCAAAGTTCGAATTGCGTTCAGCGGCTGGCGCTGCTGCGTATTTGACCAAGCTATTTAATACTAAAGCTTTATCTACTTTCTCATCATAGCTACGTTCTACGCCATCAACTGTTGCTTTGAAGCGTGGCAAATCACGATTTTGGAAACCAGCACGACGTTCTGCATCTGGTTTGGTTTTTTCATGCGCCAAGCGGTACAAAGTACGGGCAGTTGATAAGAAACGTGGGGAAGAAGATGCTAAATAAGATTCTTTCTTCGCAGTCGCATCGCGTTTTGCATAGATTTCTTCAATTTTTTCGATGTCTGCAGCATATTCTGCTTTAGTCTTAGGATTAGAGTTGACCCATGCTTTTAAGTCTGCGTGTTCTTTGGTTTTGCGCTCCAAGATATCGCTGCCCGCATAACTATCCAACATACCTTGACGGTTTTTGTAGTAGTTGTTGATGCCTGCAACCATACCCGCATATTTCAAACTAGCGTCTTTATTGTCTTTGGTTTCTGCAGCGATGATCGCCAAAGTTTCCGCAGAGTTTTTGACGAAATTCGGGTATTCGAAATCGAAAGTGTAAGAAATTTCAGATGGCAAACGATGACGGTTAGTACGGCCTGGATAGCCCAATACCATCACGAAATCACCTTCTTTTAAACCATCTTTAGCCAACTTCAGGACATGCTTCGGTACGTATGGCACGTTGTCTTTGCTGTATTCAGCTGGTTTGCCATCTTTGCTTACGTAAGCACGATAGAAACCATAGTCGCCTGTATGGCGTGGCCACATCCAGTTATCGGTGTCGCCACCAAACTTACCAACGCCTTCGGCTGGTGCATGCACCAAACGGACGTCTTTGATTTCCATCTGTTTAATCAGATAGAACTCTAAACCACCGTAGAAAGTCGGAATGCTGCAACGATATCCAGCTTCTTTTTCACATGCTGCGATCATGGTTTTTTGATTTTTTTCGATCGCATCAACGCGTGCTTTACCAGTTAATTTCGCCACATCCGCGGTAATTACTTTGTCGCTGACATTAGTCACTTCGGTTGTAACGAAAATGCGTGAGCCTGGGCCAGCAGGTAATTCTTCTGCCAGAGTTTTTGCGAGGAAGCCATCAGCCAGCAAGTTACGTTCTGGTGTTGAGTTGCGCGCCACACTGTCATAAACGCAGTGATGGTTGGTTGCAACCAAACCTTGAGGAGAAACAAAAGATGCAGAGCAACCGCCCAAGCTGACAATTGCACCCATCGGGAATTCGGTCAACTTTGTTAAAGATTTTGGATCTAGTTTTAAACCCGCTGCTTTGAGTTGCTTAGCTATTTGTGGTAACTGTTGCGGCATCCACATACCTTCATCGGCTTGTGCAAAGCCGCTGGTGAGAGTGAGTGCGGCTAAAGCGAAAAGTGATTTTTTCATTTTAATTCCTGCAAAAAAGACTACTTGTTTTTAAACTACTCATCTGGCACATGACTGAACTATTGTTCGACCCTGTTCTTGAGTGCTTGGCAGTATCTAGAAGCGACCATCCTTAGTCAAGTGAATCGAGCAAGCTTTTTACACATATATTTAGGCATGTTGTAATTGCAGCTTATAAAGTTTCCGTAGAGGATTATATTGCTGCGCAATTAGTACTTAATTAGTGCTTAGCTAGTGGATATTTCGCGCAGATTGAACATCGCCGGTGAAGATAATCAGGTAAGTGCGGATAAATTGCGAGCTTGAGTTCAACGGTGCGTATGTATGCATAGTGACCAATATCGACGATAGTATGGATGACTTTTTCTGAACTCTTTGCGTTGACGCAAAGTCGAACTTGTCAATTGCGCGAAACTCAGCGCGAAATTCAAACGTTTGTTGTGGTTCGCCAAATCAATCATTTATTTGCTGGATCAAGAATTTCAATCAGGAAAAAATAAGTCCAACATAGTGTAAACTTAAGCCATGCTAATTTATTTATCAATTGCGGCTGCGCTCTTATATGCGATTTGCCCATTTATTCCCAATCATCGTAAACTGCTTTCACTAAGCACCGCTGCGATTGCATGGTGTGTGCATGGACTTGCGCTAGGCCTAAGTGTTTATGCTGAACATGCTTTAAGAATCGGTTTTGCAGTCATGTGGTCGGCTGCGATTTGGGTCTCCATTTTGGTGTATTTGGTCGAAAATCGTAATTTCTCGCTCGATGGCTTACGTATTTTGATTTTGCCTCAAGCCGCCGTAACAGCTTTGTTACCTTTGGTTTTTCCCGGTAATTTGGTGCCGCTACTTAATAAGCCATCGATGTTTCCATGGCATGTCGGCGTCGCTATGCTGGCGTATAGCACTTTAACTATCGCTGCATTTCATGCCTTGATTATGTATGTGCAAGACTTACATTTGCATCGTATGCGCGGCAAACCAGTGCAATCATGGTTGGAAAAAGCCTTGGATCGTTTACCTGCGCTATTAAAGATGGAGCATATTTTGTTTATGCTGGTTAGCTTGGGTTTTATTTTGCTGAGTTTGACTGTGCTTTCTGGCGTAATCTTCTCAGAACAGTTCCTGGGCGTTGCGTTTAAATGGGATCATAAGACGGTATTGTCTCTGTTATCGTGGGGCTTGTTTGCCGTGCTGTTGGCCGGTCGTCAATGGCGCGGTTGGCGCGGTAAAGCGGTATTGAGAATTACCTTATTTGGTTTCCTCAGCCTCTTGTTGGCCTACGTTGGTAGTCGTTTTGTGATGGAAGTCGTGCTACACAGGAGCGTGCTGTGAAATTATTTTTGTGGTTGTGCTTAGCAGTCCTTGTGTATCTGGCCTTGCGCAAGAGTTTTCGTGCCAATACGCCGCCTTCGAACCGTAATCAAGATAGTGCGAATTCCTCCCAAGAAGATTGGCGAGAGGATCAATTTGTACAAAATCCTAGTGCTAAACAAGCTGAGTCTATGCTTAGCTGTGCGTATTGCCAAGTCTATTTTCCCGCATCCGAATCAGTACAACGTGGCAATCTTCACTATTGCTGTACTGAACACGCGGATATTGCCAGCAAAACTTCGTGATAAGACCTTAGTGTCATGATCAAACACGATATCAGGCAACAAGTAGTTAGTGCGACTCTTTGGCGTTCTTTGCAGACGCTAAATTTTTCACGTGTCTTAGTTGCGCTCGCCTTATTGATATCGCTTATTTTTAAAGTGTTCACCGATTATTGGTTGTTCGAGCCTAATGCTTTGCGTGTGGTGGCTGCTTCCTATTTAGTTGTAGCGCTTGGTTTTGTGATCCTTAAGTGGAAATGCCAACAAGGATTTATGTTGCAGTTGGTGACGCAGGTTGCGATCGATTTAATTGTTATTTCTTTGTTATATGTTGGCGCAGGTGGTAGTAAGAGTGGGCTAGTCATTTTGTATCTCTTCCCATTAGCTGGATTGGGCATATTGGCGCCTATGCTATTAGCCCTGTCGTTTGTTTCGGCTGTTTCGCTTTTTCTACTGTTAGTTAACACCTATCAAGTGTTACAGAACGAGGATAGCAATATCATTTCGCAAGCGGGCTTGTACGGTGCGGCTTATTTTGCGGTGGTCTATGTCTTAAATCGCTTAGCGAAAAATTTGC
This sequence comes from Affinundibacterium macrobrachii, assembly GCF_014652415.1. GTDB lineage: Bacteria > Pseudomonadota > Gammaproteobacteria > Burkholderiales > Burkholderiaceae_D > Undibacterium > Undibacterium macrobrachii. Next base: position 37,001 of record NZ_BMYT01000003.1, on the reverse strand, counting down.
TTGGACAAGAGGAGCTAGCGAATCAACGCGGTTTTGAATTAGCTCTGCAACAAGCGATTAATCGCACCGTGATTGCAGATATGGAAGACGGCGTATTGGTGATCGATCAGGATGGCTATTTATTCGAATCCAATCCAGCTGCTGAACGGATGTTGGGTATTTCTACCTTTCCTTACTCGGTCGAGCGCAAAGTACGCTTAAAACAAATCAATAGCTTAGAGCCAATTGCCGAAGCACTGGAAAAATGGAGTGAGGGGCAGAGACCTCATACAACGACTTGGATGAGAAATGAAGGTGCATCCTTTGTAACGATTCGTCACTTTGTTGATACGCGTAATCAGAATACGAATTTTTCTTCAGCAGAAGCACCGCTTGAAGCCGTCACCCATTTGAAATTACGTTTTATTCGAATCGATGAAGATGATTTCAATCATTTGGGTTTGCAATTGACGCCTTGTACCATCATTTTTATGCAAAATGTATCGGAACTAGAAAATCAAGCGCAGCAATTAAAACTCGCGTCGATGGGCCGATTAACTGCCAGCATCGCGCATGAGGTGCGTAATCCCTTATCGTCGATTTCTTATGCAGCATCCTTGCTGGGCGAAGATGTGCATAATGAAGTGCAGGCGCGTCGCTTACTAAAAATCGTTGAAGACAATGTTGCTCGCTTAAATCAGCTGATTGAAGATATTTTGAAATTGTCGCGCAAAGCACAAATGAACCTTGCTCCGGTTTTGTTAGCGGATGAGTTAAAAAGTATCGTGCAAGAATTTGTAGAAACCCGTGGTATCTCGGCAGATATGATTCAATTGATCGATACAGCGCGATTACATATCGTCTTCGATCCGGGGCATTTGCATGAAGTCATTACTAATTTACTATCGAATGCCGTGCGTTATGCCAGCGGTAAGCCGGGTTGTATTCGTTTAATTATCAAAATCTCTTCGGGTAATCGGCGCGAGTTACATATTCAAGATGATGGTCCCGGAATTTCTGCTATGGTCCGATCGCATTTATTTGAACCTTTCTACACCACATCGAGTAAAGGTACAGGCTTAGGCTTGTATATGGCCAGGGAATTATGTTTGAATAATCATGCTGTTCTCGATTACGAATATAGGAACGACGATACTTATACCCATGGCATAGAGCCGGGTGGTCGTTTCGTTATCAATTTCTCTAATGAAAATCATGAATCCAAATGAGCTAACTGCCGCGGCACGCATCCTGGTGATTGATGATGAAGCTCATCTGCGCGAGCTACTAGAAATTACCTTGATCAAAATGGGTTTAGATGTCGATACGGCAGAAACCTTAGCAGCGGCACGCGAATTTTTGGCGAAGCAACATTATTCCCTTGTGCTCACCGATATGCGTTTGCCCGACGGTAGCGGCTTAGAGATGGTCGAGGAAGTCAGTAGCAAATATAAATCGACGCCAATTGCTGTGATTACTGCTTTTGGTAGTGCAGATAATGCCGTCGTTGCTTTAAAGGCGGGCGCATTTGATTATGTGTCTAAACCGGTGGCATTGGATCAACTACGTAAGTTAGTTCGTTCTGCATTGCAAATGCAAGAAGTGAAGCCAACTGAGGAAGTCGCGATTGTCGCCGCTAAGCCTTCCAGTCCGTCGTTTTTAATTGGGCAATCGGAAGAGATTCAACATGTACGTTCGCAAATTAGCCGACTTGCGCGTAGTATGGCTCCAGTAATTATTACTGGTGAGTCTGGCAGCGGCAAAGAATTAGCAGCACGAGAAATCCACCGTAATAGTGCTCGTGCAGATAAGCCATTTATCGCAGTTAACTGTGGCGCGATTCCAGAGGCTTTGATGGAGGCCGAGTTTTTCGGTTATCGCAAAGGTGCGTTCACCGGTGCGAATGAAGATCGTGACGGCTTTTTTCAGGCAGCAAATGGCGGTACTTTAATGTTAGATGAAGTGGCAGATTTGCCTTTGCCTATGCAAGTAAAATTGCTTCGTGCAATACAAGAGCGGCGAGTTCGTAAAGTTGGCGCTACCGTTGAAGAAGCGGTTGATGTACGTATTCTGAGTGCAACTCATCAGAATTTGGAAGCCTGTGTAACCGCTGGGAAATTTCGTCAAGACTTATATTACCGCTTGAATGTGATCGAACTCGTGCTGCCACCCTTACGTCAACGCTTGAACGATGTAAGCGAGTTAGCCTCAGGCATCTTATTAAAGTTAGCCACACCTGGCTATCCGATTAGTTTGAACCCGACAGCATTGAATGCGCTACAGGCTTATGATTTTCCCGGAAATGTACGAGAATTAGAAAATATCCTAGAGCGCGCAGCCGCGTTTGCGAATGATGGCTGTATTGATGTGATCGATCTCGGATTGCGTTCCAGCTTGCGATCGGTACCGCAAATTGAACGAGAGTCTAGTTCTGCTGTAGTTGGCATGCAAGAATCACAGTCAATCAGCGAATCAGCGCCTGATCAAGCCAGCAATTTATTCGTCATGCCAGAATTGCCGTGTGTTTTGCCCGAGTATTTAGAACAAATTGAGCGCGAGGTGATTCGTGCCGCCTTGGCGAGAACCCGCAATAACCGCACACAGGCGGCCGAATTATTGGGTGTCAGTTTTCGGCAATTACGTTATTCAATTCAAAAATTAAAAATTCAAGATGTTGAAGCGGACTAATTCTACGCTCGCTTCGGTGGCGAATTTGGATTTCGATGCGCAAGGCTGGTGCAAGCAAGCGCAGATTTTAATATCACCGAACTTTACTGAACGTCCTGCTGATACCCAAGTCGATTTATTGGTGATTCATAATATGAGTTTGCCCGAGGCCGATTTTAGTAGTGATTACATACTCGATTTGTTTCAGAATCAACTTGATTGCGATGCGCATCCTAGTTTTGCTGATTTGCGTGGATTAGAGGTTTCTAGTCACTTTGTGATCCGCCGTGATGGACAGTTATTTCAGTTTGTTTCTTGTTTGGCGCGAGCGTGGCACGCAGGCTTGTCGAGTTTTCAAGGACGCGAAAAGTGCAATGATTATTCGATTGGGATTGAGTTAGAGGGATGCGATACTTGCCCCTTCACTGATGCACAGTATGCTAGCTTGAGTCTATTGACCATGAGTTTGCTTCAGCATTTTCCTATCCACTACATAGTTGGACATAATGAAATTGCTCCCGGGCGTAAAACCGACCCTGGACCTTTTTTCGAATGGTCACGCTTTCAGCAGTCAATCTCCAATCAATTCGCGTTTTAAGCAAACGCGACTTCTCTAATAGCACTAATTTGATTAAACAATTGGCGTATCTGAGGCAAAAATGCGTTTGATCTTTGCTACTAGATAGAGCTTATTAGTGCGGAAAAAAACTACAGCTAGTGGTTTCTTACACTTTTTTGTTGTCGCTGTAATACAGTGTAGCGATGATTTTTTTGCTTTCGCCTTCTTATTTTTCACTTTGCTGCACAAGAAATTAGCACTCGATGTTAGTGCCTACTCACTCTCTAATCCGCATAGTTTTGTGGCTTGACTAATGTCAAATAGAAGCGATCGTTTTACCTCAAATATATCCGCCAATTGTGAAAAAAAGCGGTTGCACTCTGCAGAACTGGACACTAGAATTAGTGCAAATGAAAATAATCGCACTAGATATAGTGTTTTTTGGAAAGTTTCCCAAAATTATTTTTTCGCTTGTTTTGAACCTAAGTAAGTAACGCAAATGATGATGGATTGATTGGAGTAATCCAATTCCGAATTTGTCGTTTATCTGAATTCAAATAAGCATGAGCCGAAGTTGAAATTGAGGTTGATGATTGTTTGACCTCAGGCAGTACGGTAGTTTGAGTAAATTCCGCAGTACCCGAGCAGATATTCACTTTAGTTTGACGAATCACTCTGATGTGTCAATCGATAACTAAAGTTCGACGCTCAATTTTGACATTTAATAAGACCCTAAACCTGGAGGCGAAATGCACTCTTCATTAGAAATATCACCATCCCAAGCATTTGATGCAGCAGCGGCACAAGCAAGTTTGGAAATGCGTTCAACTGTTCCAACTGCGAGTTTTAGCGACTATCGAATCATTCGTCGTAACGGCGCCGTCGTTGGTTTTGAGCCGTCTAAAATTGCGATTGCGGTAACGAAAGCATTTTTGGCTGTGAATGGCGGCCAAGGTGCTGCATCGGCAAGAATTCGTGAGTTGGTTGAACAGTTAACTTCTAATGTCGTCAATGCATTGATGCGCCGTCAGCCCAATGGTGGCACTTTCCATATTGAAGATATCCAAGATCAAGTTGAATTGGCCTTGATGCGCTCTGGTGAACATGATGTAGCGCGCGCCTATGTGTTATATCGCGCCAAACGCATGGAAGAGCGTCGTCAACAGTTAGAAGCGCAAGCAGCGGGCAAGTCCGATGCAGCGGCACCACAAATTCACGTCATCGTAGATGGTCGTCCGCAAGTGCTAGAAGTAGCGCAAGTGCGCGCCTTGATTTCTGCTGCTTGTGTTGGTCTAGAGTCTTTGGTGGATGCAGAAGCGATTCTGATCGAAACTTTAAAGAATTTGTATGACGGCGTCCCTGTAGAAGAATTGCATAAATCGGCGATTTTGGCGGCACGTGCGATGATGGAAAAAGAACCAGCATACAGCCAAGTTACTGCACGTTTGTTGTTGCATACAGTTCGTAAAGAAGTGTTCAAACGTGAAGTGGCGCAAAAAGATGCCGCAGATGAATACGTAGAATACTTCCCAAAATTTATCAAAAAAGGGATTGAAGCTGGTTTACTGGATGCCAAATTAGCGCAATTTGATTTGAAACGTTTGGCAAAAGCCTTGGTCGCTGATCGTGATTTGCAATTTGGTTACATCGGCTTGCAGACTTTGTATGATCGCTATTTCTTGCATGTTCGCGATATCCGTATTGAAATGCCGCAAGCGTTTTACATGCGTGTAGCAATGGGCTTGGCCTTAAACGAGATCGATCGCGAAGCTCGTGCGATTGAATTCTATAACTTGTTGTCGACTTTCGACTTCATGAGTTCAACACCAACACTATTTAATAGTGGCACGCAACGCTCACAATTGTCGTCTTGCTACTTGACTACAGTTGCCGATGATCTCGATGGCATCTACGAAGCGATCAAAGAAAATGCCTTGTTGGCGAAATATGCAGGTGGCTTAGGTAATGACTGGACCCCAGTGCGCTCTTTAGGTGCGCACATCAAAGGGACGAATGGTAAATCACAAGGTGTGGTGCCGTTCTTAAAAGTGGTGAACGATACCGCCGTCGCGGTAAACCAAGGTGGTAAGCGTAAAGGTGCAGTCTGCGCTTATCTCGAAACTTGGCATATGGACGTTGAAGAATTTTTGGAATTGCGTAAAAACACCGGTGATGATCGTCGTCGTACGCATGACATGAACACTTCCAACTGGATTCCAGATTTGTTCATGAAACGTGTGATGGAAAAAGGCGAGTGGACTTTGTTCTCACCGTCTGACGTACCTGATCTGCATGATAAGTTCGGTAAGGCATTCGAAGAAGCGTATACAGCATATGAAGCAAAGGCAGCTTCTGGTGAAATCAAGTTGTCTAAAAAAGTACCGGCTTTAGATCTGTGGCGCAAAATGTTGTCGATGTTGTTTGAAACTGGTCATCCATGGATCACGTTCAAAGATCCTTGCAATATCCGCTCACCGCAGCAGCATGTTGGTGTTGTGCATAGTTCGAACTTGTGTACAGAAATTACACTAAACACCAATGATAGTGAAATCGCGGTCTGTAACTTGGGTTCCGTCAACATGCCAGCCCATATGAAAGATGGCAAGTTGGATCACGAAAAACTTAAACGTACTATCACGACGGCAATGCGCATGTTGGATAACGTGATTGATATTAATTACTATGCAGTGAAGAAGGCGCGTGATTCTAACTTGCGTCATCGTCCAGTTGGTTTGGGTATCATGGGTTTCCAAGACTGCTTGCATATGATGCGTATTCCTTACGCATCGATGGATGCGGTGCAGTTTGCTGATACATCGATGGAAGCAGTGTGCTACTACGCGTATTTGGCTTCGACAGAATTAGCACAAGAGCGCGGTCGTTATAGTTCTTATACAGGTTCCTTGTGGGATCGCGGTATTTTGCCGCAGGATTCTGTGAAGTTATTGGCACAAGAACGCGGCGGTTATTTGGAAGTCGATAGCTCAGAAACAATGGACTGGTCGATTGTGCGTGATCGTATTAAGCAATACGGTATGCGTAACTCTAATTGTGTAGCAATTGCACCGACCGCGACGATCTCTAATATTATCGGTGTCTCAGCCTGTATTGAGCCTACTTATCAAAACTTGTACGTGAAATCGAACCTGTCTGGTGAATTCACTGAAATCAATGAACACTTGGTGCGTGATTTGAAAGAACGTGGCTTGTGGGATGACGTGATGATTTCTGATCTCAAATACTTTGACGGTAGCTTGGCAAAGATCGATCGTATTCCAGAAGATCTGCGTGAGTTATATGCGACGGCATTTGAAATTAGCCCAACATGGTTGGTAGAAGCGGCTTCACGCCGTCAAAAGTGGATCGATCAAGCGCAGTCTTTGAATATCTACATGGCTGGTGCTTCAGGTAAGAAGTTGGACGAAACTTATAAGCTGGCTTGGTTGCGCGGTTTAAAAACCACGTATTACTTGCGTACGATCGGTGCGACCCATACTGAAAAATCCACTAGTAAGACAGGTGCTTTGAACGCAGTAGCAGTTGACGGTGGTCATGGCAGCTATGCGGCAAGTGCAGAAGTTAGTGCATTGCCCGCGGTTGAAGCCGAGGGAGCTGCATGTTACTTGCGTCCAGGTGATCCAGGTTTTGAAGAATGCGAAGCCTGCCAGTAAGTGTTGCAAATAAGTGCTGCAAATTAGCGCTGTAAGCATTGTTTGATCACGGTAGTTGATCACTGCATGATGTGCTGCGGTGATCAACTTCGCTGAACAAACTTGCACTGAACCGAATTTAGCAAAATTTAACAAATAAGGAATGTCACATGCTTTCATGGGATGATGAAGTCGCACCAGCGGCACCGGCACCACGTCCGGCCATGCAACCACCAGCACCAGCAGGTGTTGCCAATCAATTTGATCAATATCAAACGCGTATGCAAACGCAAGATGTGGCTTTGAATCCAGCCTTGGTAACCAAGCCTGTTGTCGTGAGCGCAGAAGATATTGGCCGTCGTGTTAACGCCGCGGACAAGCGGATTATCAACGGACAGACCGATGTGAACCAGCTGGTTCCGTTTAAATATAAATGGGCTTGGGATAAATATTTGGCGGGTTGCGCTAACCATTGGATGCCACAAGAGATCAATATGCAGCGTGATATCGAGCTGTGGAAAAATCCAAATGGTTTGACTGAAGATGAACGTCGTTTGGTTAAACGTAATCTCGGATTTTTTGTCACCGCGGATTCTTTAGCTGCGAATAATATTGTGCTCGGCACCTATCGTCACATCACTGCGCCAGAATGTCGCCAATATTTATTGCGTCAAGCATTTGAAGAAGCGATTCATACGCATGCATACCAGTACATCGTTGAATCACTTGGTTTAGATGAGGCAGAGATCTTCAATGCATACAACGAAGTTGAATCGATTCGCGATAAAGATCAGTTCTTGATTCCATTCATCGATGTATTGACGAACCCGGAATTCAAGACGGGCACTACGGAAGCGGACCAAACACTATTGCGCTCTTTGATCGTTTTTGCGTGTTTGATGGAAGGTCTTTTCTTCTACGTTGGCTTCACACAAATTCTTGCGCTTGGTCGTCAGAATAAAATGATGGGCGCTGCGGAACAATACCAGTACATCTTGCGTGATGAATCGATGCACTGCAATTTCGGAATCGATTTGATCAACACGATCAAAATGGAAAATCCACATTTGTGGACTGCTGCATTTCGCGACGAAATTAAATCGTTGTTTTTACGTGCGGTTGAGTTGGAATATCGTTACGCAGAGGATACAATGCCGCGAGGAGTACTCGGCTTGAATGCGCCTATGTTTAAAGGCTATTTACGATTCATCGCAAATCGTCGCGCACAACAAATCGGTCTGGATGTTTTGTTCCCACAAGAAGAAAATCCTTTCCCGTGGATGAGCGAAATGATCGACTTGAAAAAAGAGCGAAACTTCTTTGAGACTCGTGTCATCGAATATCAAACAGGTGGCGCACTCAATTGGGAATAAATCATTAGAATCAATTTTTGTAGTCGAAAGTGTTCAAGACAAAAAATCGTAAAGACAGTAAAATGCGACCAAAGTAATTGAACAAGAAAGGCTTCACAAAACTGAATGAACTTTTTAGACTCATTCGATGTGGTAAGTTTAGATAGCGCGACCCCAGCGAGACTGGGTGTTGCGCTTTTGTGTTTGGAAAATCCGAAATGCAATTGGCAAACTATTTGTGAGCTGAAAAGCGGATTTAAGAGCAATTTGAAATAAAGAATTCCAGCGCTAGTGTTTTATAAATAGCGTTTTGGCTGTTGTCATCAAGTGTTAAGGTCTGCCTGTAGTGAAGAATAAAAAAGGGCAAACGACAAAGCCATATGACCGTCTTATTCTGCAGCGGGAGTGAATAAGATAGTCGGTGCCGAATTCATTAGCGCAACCAGATGTCATGTTTGTGCCGATGAATAATCCGCTTACTAGAAAGAGAGCGGATTTTAACTTTAATCTGATTTTTTCCGACTAACGTGAAGGAGAAACAAAATGGCAACAGCACCCGAAGCCAAGAAAGCAGCAGCTAAGCCTGCAGCAAAACCGGCGGCAAAAAAAGCAGCAGCAAAACCTGCTGCAAAACCAGCAGCGAAAAAAGTAGCAGCGAAAGCAGCAGCTAAGCCAGCAGCGAAAGCGGCGGCAAAACCAGCAGCTAAGCCAGCAGCGAAAAAAGTAGCAGCGAAACCAGCAGCTAAGCCAGCAGCGAAAAAAGCGGCAGCAAAACCAGCAGCTAAGCCAGCAGCGAAAAAAGTAGCGGCGAAACCAGCAGCTAAGCCAGCAGCGAAAAAAGCGGCAGCGAAACCAGCAGCTAAGCCAGCAGCAAAAAAAGTAGCGGCGAAACCAGCAGCTAAGCCAGCAGCAAAAAAAGTAGCGGCGAAACCAGCAGCTAAGCCAGCAGCGAAAAAAGCGGCAGCGAAACCAGCAGCTAAGCCAGCAGCAAAAAAAGTAGCGGCAAAACCAGCAGCTAAGCCAGCAGCAAAAAAAGTAGCAGCGAAACCAGCAGCTAAGCCAGCAGCCAAAAAAGCGGCAGCAAAACCAGCAGCTAAGCCAGCAGCGAAAAAAGCAGCAGCAAAACCAGCAGCTAAGCCAGCAGCGAAAAAAGTAGCAGCGAAGCCAGCAGCGAAAAAAGCAGCAGCGAAACCAGCAGCTAAGCCAGCAGCAAAAAAAGCGGCGGCTAAGCCAGCCGCAAAAAAGGCCGCAGCGAAACCAGCAGCGAAACCAGCAGCAAAGAAAGCGGCTAAACCAGCGGCTGCAAAGCCAGCTGCAGCAGCGGCAGCACCAGCAGAAGCAAAGACAGTTGTCAGCCCAACGGCAGCTTGGCCTTTCCCAACTGGTACACGTCCAGCGTAATCTTCTTACTTGGACGCCTGGTTTTATTCAGGCACAATACCCACTGTGTGTTAATCACCCAGTGGGTTTTTTTTTGAGGAAGCATCCATGTTTTATGAATTGTTTGGATTTGTGATCGAAATCCTTGCAGGTATTTTTGCCGGTTTTTTGTTATTGCGATTTTGGATGCAAGCTTTACGATTGCGACCACCTAGTTCTTTGGGACAGGCGATTTATCAATTAACAGATTGGTTGGTCAAGCCGATACGAAGATTAGTCCCAGGCTTTGGTGGATTAGATTGGGCAAGTTTGATTGCCGCTTTTTTAGTTGCAATGGTTTCCATTCTCTTGGAGTTGCTATTTGGCGGCCAATTGAATATTGCTGTAGTGATGTTGGCTTCTTTGTTACGCTTGGTTCAATGGATACTATATGGCTTAATGGCCTTGCTTGTACTAGAAGCGATTTTAAGTTTCGTCAATCCTTATGCACCGCTGGCACCAATCATTCGCGCTTTGAATGAGCCTTTGCTACGACCAATTCGTCGTGTTTTACCAGCGATGGGAGGCATCGATTTTTCTGTCTTAGTTGCATTAATTGTTTTGCAAATACTTAGCCGCGTGTTAATGTCCGTCATCCCAAAGCTCTATTTTTACGTTATGTAATCCTAGTTAGTTAGGGCGCTGAATCACGGTTTGATTCAGTTTGTTCACTTGATGGAAGGAATGAAAATGCGTTATCCACTTAGTTGCGTTTCACTGTTATTAGCATGCTCTGCGAATGTCTACGCGCAGGATACCGAGCAACGTAGTACGTTAAATGATCAGCGTGAAGTCGCTGTGACGATTTATAACGAAAACCTTGCATTGGTAAAAGATCAGCGAAAGATCAATTTGAAGCGTGGGCAAACAGCCTTGGCCTTTCGTGATGTGAGCGCCAAAATGCGTCCCGAAACAGCTTTATTGCGCAGTGTTTCTGCACCAGGTAGCCTTTCAGTCGTCGAGCAAAACTTTGATTTTGATTTGCTGACACCAAGAAAATTATTGGAAAAATATGTAGGCCAAACGGTGACGATTGTGCGCACCCATCCAACCACCGGGCTTGAATCAACGGAAGTCGCGCAAGTCCTAGCGGCCAATGAGGGTGTGGTGATGAAGATCGGCAATCGGATCGAGACCGGTATGCCTGGTCGTATCGTCTACGATGGTGTACCTGCGAATTTACGCGAACGCCCAACGCTGGTGATGTCGCTCAATAATACGAGTAACGCAACGCAAGATGTTGAGTTAAGTTATTTGACGGGTGGCTTGGCTTGGAAAGCAGATTACGTGGTTGAGCTCAATTCCAATGAAGACAAGTTAGATATTTCTGGTTGGGTGACCTTGACGAATACGAGTGGTGCGAGCTATCGGAATGCCAAGTTGCAATTGGTGGCTGGCGATGTCAATCAAGTTCGAGAACGAGTCACGGTGTCAGGTAGTAGAGCGATGCCAATGGCTGCTGCACCAGTCGCTAAAGTGGCCGATATGCAAGAAGAATCGCTGTTTGAATATCATCTATATACGTTGAATCGTCCGACTACCATCGCTGAAAATCAAACCAAGCAAGTTGCACTGTTAGGTGCTTCTGGGGTTCCTGCGCGTAAAGAGTTTTTGTTACAAGGCAGTGATTATTACTATCAATCTGCCTACGGTGACTTAGGACAAAAGATGAAGATTGGTGCCTTCATCGAATTCGACAACAAAGAAAGCGCACAACTTGGAATGCCTTTGCCAAAAGGTGTGATTCGTGTTTATAAGAAAGATAGTAACGGGAATGCACAGTTCATCGGTGAAGATAGGGTAGATCACACACCGAAGAATGAAAAAGTGCGTTTGAAGTTGGGCGATGCATTTGACGTAACCGCAGATAAAAAGCAAACGGATTTCAAGAAGATTGCTGGCACATCTAAATACAATTATGTGTTCGAGAGCGGCTATGAAGTGGTTTTAAAAAATGCGAAGAAAGAAGCGGTCACCGTCACAGTTCAAGAACCGATGCCAGGTGATTGGCAAGTCTTAAGCAGTAATCATCCACACAACAAGGCAAGTAGCAATACCGCGGTTTGGAAAATCACAGTTCCAGCCGAAGGCGCGAGCAAGTTGGTTTATCGTGCGCAAGTGCGTTACTAAAACGGAAACTGCAGCTGCATTTGAAGTTGAACTTAAAGCTAAAATTGAGAGCGTGACCGTCTGAAAAAACTCCATCATTGCGATGGAGTTTTTCTTATGGAAAGCGTTTTTTTAAAGTAAATCAAATCCTTTGAATCTAAACACAACAGCTTAGATTTTCCTCTTAATATTTCTCGAAATCACCAAAACTTTGGAGTAGACTAGAATTCCCTTTTTATCGAGAGGTGGTTCATGTCTGCAACGTCCCCAAAGTATCGTTTGATCACGCGCAGTGACTTTGATGGCTTGGTTTGTGCGGTGTTACTCAAGCATTTACAGCTAATAGATGACATCAAATTCGTGCATCCCAAAGACATGCAAGATGGCAAAGTAGAGGTGAGTGATAGAGATATCACAACCAACCTACCTTTCGTACCCGGCGTACACCTTGCGTTTGATCATCACCTATCCGAAACATTGCGTAATCCCGGCGAACGTAGCAATCATGTGATTCATCCTGACGCACCGTCGGCGGCACGGGTGGTTTATGATCATTATGGTGGGCGACAGGTTTTTCCAGCGGAGTGGGACGATATGATGGCGGCGGTTGATAAAGGGGATGCCGCGCAATTTAATCGCGAAGAAGTCTTAAATCCAGCGAATTGGGATCTATTAAATTTCTTGATGGATGCGCGCACTGGGCTTGGGCGTTTCCGTGAGTTTCGGATTTCAAATTACAACTTGATGATGGACTTAATCGACTATTGTCGAAACCATCGCATTGAGCAAATTATGGAACTACCTGACGTCAAAGAGCGGGTAGAAATTTATCAAGAGCATGCGGCAAAGTGCAAAGAACAAATCAGTCGTTGTGCAAAAGTCGTCGGCAATTTGGTGGTTTTAGATTTACGTAATGAAGAAACCATTTTTGCAGGTAATCGCTTTGTCATTTATGCGATTTATCCAGAGATTAATATCTCGATTCATGTGCTGTGGGGTTTGAAACAGCAGAATACGGTTTTTGCGACAGGTAAGTCGATTTTGAACCGAACATCAAAGACCAATGTTGGCGCTTTGATGTTGGAATATGGCGGTGGTGGTCATGAAAATGCAGGCACTTGCCAAGTTGAAAATGATCAGGCAGAAGCAGTTCTTGCACAGTTAGTTCGACGTATCAACTTAGATGGTTGACCATCTTTGATGATTGCATGTGCGCGCTGATTTCATCGCGGTTGGGCAGAACTAATTTTGAGCTACGTCTGAGCTAGTTCTGTCGATGCCGCATTTTTACTAGCAACTTATTTTGCAGTAGATCCCATGGTTGACGCCTGACGTTTTAAGCTGCAAGCACTCTGCGGAAATGCGCGCCGTGCTTGTTCAGGGTCGAATGCAATTAAGGCCGCTTTGGCTAGCTCAACATCTTTACTAAATTCCTTCAAATGCCGTCGTCTTTCTTCGGTATCCGGTTCCGCATCCGAAAAGCCTTTCAGAGAATAATTTTTTGTTTTATGCGCGGCCGCTTCAATTCTTGAAATTAGAGAGCGATCAGGATCGACGTTTTCTTTGAGTAGATAGCCGTCGATGTCGCGCAGACTCATTGGGAAGTTGGCTTCTTTGTCACGCAATAAATTTCCAGCTGCGCTTAGGCGGATTTCTGTCCGGCCTTGTGGCAGAAGATCATTAAAATTCAGCAGTGCGAACGCTTGGCCTTTTGCATCATCCAATCTAGCATTGACGATGTAGCGACCAGCTTGTCTGACTTCGATAGGCAAATAAAATACTAATTGTCCATTTTCGATGCCATCGCGGATTTTTCCCGCCCAAGTTGCGGGTAGTTCTGGCGAATAGATGACATCGAAAAACAGGCGTCCAGTTTGACCGTTGACTGTGTATTCAATTTCGGTGCGTATCGTGCCGTGAAAGCCTGCCAGACTGGTGTTGGCAGGATGTAATAGAGCACTAGCAATACCATCATTCGCTTGTGCATCGCCGTCACGACCATTGTCAGCGAAGGCTAATGGTAGCTGGCTGCTTGGACGATCGGAATTGAAGTTCAGTCCAGTTGAAAAAGCACGCGTTACAAAGATTGGCAGGCTTTGTTGATTCGCATCCTTGGCTTGTACGCTAAAACTAACGCTCTCATTAGCCGCAAGATACACACGCGATTGGCTAGAACTAATTTGAATTGTCGCATCGGTTTTGCCATCGCGTTTCCGCATAGGGTGTTGTTCTGTGATTGCTTGATTTGGATAAATCTGATCAGGATGTTCGTCGATGGGCCGTGAACTTAATGGATACTTACTGGCTTCACGATAACTACATAAAGTATGGTCGACCTCTTCAAGTTGGCTGACTAATTTTTTTCTGAGTTCTTCGCGATCAGCGATGGCGATTGGTAATGTACTTATGGATGTTGTCGTAACTTGTGCGGTTTTCACCGCTTGTTGGGTGGGCAGATTGTTAGCTGCTTGTGATCGCTCAACGCGAAAGAAATTATTCCAAATTAAGTAGGTCAGCAGTACAGCGAATACGCTGATCAAGCTCAGTACTAGCTTTGAGTTGTACCAAGCTGGAGAGTTAGCTTGGACAGCAGGTGCATCGTTTTTCTTGTTGCTTGATTTGGATTGCGTAGGTTTCACTTGGGCTGGACGGGCTTAATTGGTGTGTTGAACTTGAATTGCGTACGAATTGCCGACTAAATCACGGCGTATAGTTTTAAAACAGGATGCCAGCTTGAGTAGGCTCGCATCCTGTTGATGTTGTGGTTGATATCGTTAAACTAGCTACAGCGCACTATTCACAACCGCCGTTCGCACGACGGAAATAATTCCTAGCCAGTTGCCGCTCGCATAGTGGTTGTAGGCTTCGTTATCGTCGCGGAACACAACTGAGTGATAAGCCCATTTAGCTGAACCGCCTTCGTTTGCAGCGGTACCCATGGTCAAATCATTGCACAACCAATCGCTAGGATTGCACAACGAGCGTCCTGCACTACCTGCCACACCACCTGTACTGTGATAGGAGACCGCTTCATCATCTTGACCAGGTAAGATGCCAGAATAAACGGTGCCTTTAGCTCCTGCATACATATAGAACCACACATTCGCAGTGCTATTGTGGTTATACATCGCACGTGCTGTCGTCGTTTTTAAGTCTTTAACCAAAGGTTCGCTTAGCGCCCATGAGCCTGCATCAGACAATTCGGAGCCGCCGCCAGCACCAGATGCTGCGCGCACCCATTTGATATTCCAACCAGTTTGTGCGGTACCGTCTGAATTACTGCATTGGCCGCTAGAATTGGCGACTGCGTTTTTCTTCATACGGGATGAGCTGCCATAATTTGCCAGCGTATAACCCATCATTAAGTCGCCCGCGCTATGTGTGGCGATGTAGCACCAATTGTTTCCCGTGCAAAAGCAATCCAAGGCATCGCGAATTTTTCCGTTCTGTGATGCGATGCTGTTATAACCATCCCAATTGACTGCCTTTTTATTGACACCAGCGGCAGTTGACGCTGGTCCCCAATAAGTGAAACTAGCGTAATTACCAACTACACCACCGCCGCCACGACCATTGACCCATAGTGTGTAATTTTCCGCGCTGGCGATATTGGCAAGTAATGTACTGCTGAGTAAAAATAAAGAAACAAGTAAACGTTTGAACTTCATCATGCGACTCCCATTGAGACCAACCTGAATGAAAAAACGAGAACACTAGACGTCTGCTTTGTTTTATCGCCTAGTGACAAGATGACCGCTTGATATTGTGGTGAAGCGATCAGCGCCGCGTCGATTTGAATGCAAGTGGTCTGCAGCGGATTATCAAAATCACCGCATGCAGGGTCAATTTGCGATGCAACAAAAAAGCACGCCGAAAACAGCAACAATAGAATGAAAAACGACTAGCTTAGCTATGAGAGCTTGATGATTAATCTCAATTAGAGATTTCTCTCTAAACGAATTTTGGGTCTTGAAAGTGTTGGAAATTTAGAACAAACCTTGTCACTGATATCGCTGTGGAGATTGCCGCAAACTTGGAATTGAGTAGGCAAAGAAGAGTGGAAAGAAGCAATTTTCCACTCTACTAGATAATTAATAGTAAGGTGCGCTAATACCTTCTTGTGCCAAGCTATCCTGAATGGAGCGGCGTTCGAACATGCTTTGTAAGTAAGGTTTTAAGTGTGGATATTCGCGCGCTGGTTTGGTCATGCCACGCGTCCATCGACATAGCATGAATAAAAATAGATCCGCGCAACTGAGTTCATGACCTAGCAGATAATTGCCTGCTGTCTTGCTCAGTTGGGTGTCGATATAACTCAGCATAGATGCGACGCGTTGTTCCGCATGCGCCTTCACTTGCGCTGCGCCCGCAGCATCTTCGCTTAAACGCTCAGGATAGAAATAACTCAGCAATTCAGCCTGCAAGGTATTGGATAAATACAGCATCCACTGATAAAGCTGTGCTCGTTCCGCTGTACCAGGGGCAGGATTAAAATGCGTAGCTTGTTGAGTATCTGTATATTTTTCAATCAGGTACAAACAAATCGCTGCACTCTCGCTGAGATGAAGGTCGCCGTCAATCATAAAAGGAATTTTGCCTTTAGGATTTAGTTGCAAGTAGGCAGCTTCTTGATGTTGTTGTTTTGCTGTGTCGACTAGGATTAATTCATAAGCTAACCCTAATTCTTCTAACAAAAAATGCGGGGCAAGGCACGCAGTGCCAGGGGAATAGTAGAGCTGGATCATGTAATCATCTTTCTGGATATAAGTTCCAATTTATTGGCGCAATTGCAAAGTTATTATATTTTCGTATGGTCTAAGAATCGACTTTATAAAGCTCTGCTACTAAGAAAAAAGCCGAGAATAGTGGTTTTCTCGGCTTCATATTCTGGATCTAAATTTTCCTCAATATATTAATTTAAATACATTTTTTTAGAGTGTCGATGCGAAATAGCTCACAAAAATTAAATATCCATTTTAATATAAATCAAATCGACGATTTGTGTTAGTTGGCTTTATAGAATAAATAATCCGCCTGATATTTCACTAATACTTTTGCGCCCAAATTATCAATTGAGCAGCTTTCAGTGGGAGCAATTCCTCCTACCGTATTTAAGCGCTGGATATAGGTAATTCCTGTCAGCATACCACTGTTAGTACCATCAAGTAGGGTATCGACTTTGACCAATTGTAAGGGAATGGCGGTCGGTGATGCAGGAGCAGTTGCTATCTGCTTGCCAGAAATCTTACTTCCGTCATTTGACTCCCATGTTGGGCCTCCATAATATCTGCCAACCACCATACCGTTTTTGTCGCTTAGTAACGCATTCGGTCCTGTAAATACCCATTCATAGGTAACATTGCTATTGGCTTTGACTCGACATTCATAATTTAAATCTCCAGATCCGACAGCCACCATTACTAACTGATTTCCACTCGGCACAGTGATGGCAGGCGGTGTATTTGGTGCAATTAATGTAGCGCTACAAGCACTCAGTGAAATTAGCAGGCAAGCTGCAGTGGCTATAGGTAAAATCTGAGTTGTTCGTTTCATGTGAATCTCCAATGGTAAAAGAATAAGTGCGCTCATGATTTAACAAGAACGCGATTGAATTACTTATTCATATACGCATCTGCTAATGAATTGGATTCAAACAACAGATAATTTAGAATAGGATATTGAACATAAAGCCCCTTCGAAAACCAAACAAATTAATTAGCTCTCTTACTCTAAGTCAACGTCTGTGCTTTTGAAAGAATTGCCAGATCACTTCGTTTAAGTTGATGTCATTGGAAGTCTTACCAATAGGTAGGCCGATATTGAAAGGATCTGCTCCCGCCCAGGTATGGCCACCTTGATGAACACTGACTAAACTTGTTTGAAAAGCTCCGGCCTTGTTTTCTAAGATATCGACTTCGGTTCCATCATTCGGATCACGGTTGATGTATCGCTTGGTATCCAATGATGTATCTCGTGCTTTGCCGGTGTTTTGTTGTATCCAATATTCGTAGCTGGCAATTGCAGACAGATAGCCTTCTGCTTTGCCTGTATAGGCGACTACTTGATCTGCCGTTCCCATTACTATCATGACACCGACCGGTTTTTTCTCACCGCGCGGTGTTTTATTTTTCTCGACAGGTATCGGCAAGCTAGCGCCAACAGAGGCAACTGCCGCGAATCGATGCGACAGTTCGGCCGCTAAACGTTGCGCGAAGAAACCACCGCGCGATAAGCCTGTGGCATAGATTCTCGAAGTATCAATTCGCAGATTCTTTTCTAATTGATTCAATAAACTATCGGTAAAACCAACATCGTCAGTCCCTTCATGATACGACGTGCCAAAGCCCACATTCCAGTCCTGTTTGCCGACATTGCCCAATCCTTGTGGATATACCATGATGAAATCAAACTGCTCAGCGGTTTTATTCATTTGTGTGTAGAGCATTTGTTCGCGCATGCTCATACCGCCACCATGAAAATTTAAAACTAATGGGTATTTTTTATCAGGATTATTGACATACGACGCTGGTGTATAAACGATGTAACGTCGTTTTTCTTCTTTGTGTGTTAATCCTATTTCCTGCGCAATGGCAGCAGTCGATGCGAGCGATAAACCTGTGATTACACTGATAGTTAGTATTGCGCGTAACATTAGTTGAAGTGATTTCATACATTTCCTTTACCTAGATTGAGTAAGTTAATGCATAGCGCAAAATTCAGCCGCTCACGGGTTTTTGCAGCGGATTGTCGCCATACATAGTCAACTAAGTGTAGGGAAATGCCTGTGAAATTTAGGTGAAATTATCGAACTAATTTCTTAGCTGATTGAGTTAAAACCAACGCGCACCTCGAAGTAGTTTGCACTGTGTTGGAACTCGATAGACCACTCTAGTGCTTGTGCGATACGTGTCAGTAAATTTTTACCGTGAGTAAAACCACTAGTCTGCGTGGGCGATGAAGCGTGAATTGTATTCGCAATCATTAACTGATCTGCATCAATGCGAATACGAATCAGAACCTGTTGACCACCATGAAATAAGGCATTGTTGAGCAGGTTATTGAATAACAATGTGAGTAGCGTTGGGTTTGCCATGACGAAGATATTTTTCTCAAACATCGCTTCATCAAATTCGAGGCTGAACTGTCGTTGATGGGCTTGTGCGGTTTTTTCTAGATTCAAGATTGCGTGTTCTAAATGCGCTTGCAAGTTAGTTTGTTCCAGTGCCAGATTTTCTGCGCGTGCTAGCGCTAGTAATATCGTCAAAGTCTGATCAATCTCGGTCATGGATGCGCTAAGTAATTGCCGATCATCTTGGCTCCAGTTTGCCTTGCTATCAGTTTGTAATAAATTTTTAATGATGGTAACCGGCGTTCTTAGCTCGTGACTGATATCGCGTGTGAACAAGCTTTCTCGTTGCAAGGCGGCTTGTAATGACTGCAAACTTTGGCTTAGGGTTTGCGCCAAAAATCCAATTTCATCGACGCGCTGCGATGCGGTAAATTTTCCATGAAGTTGATTATTGATTCCGTCTTTGATTTCTTCATTCAATTGCACAAGCGGTGCCGCGATATGTTTTGCCAAACGATATGCCAATAGCAAAGCACCAGCCAGCATGAAAATCGCAACAAACATCATGAAATCAGCCAAGTTTTTTGATAAATTGCCGACTACCAAAAACGGGCTTACTTCCGCAACAAGGTAGGGACCTTGGCTATCTTTACTTAAACGCATCACGTGAAAGTGCGTTTGTTCATGCGTAAAGACTTCTGCTCGCGTTCTATTGTGTTGATTCGCTTCTTGTACTTCGGATTTTAATGGTTCAGCTAATTGCTCTAGTGATGGAACCATTTGCATGAAACCCATGCGCGGCTGTTTCCAAGTTGCGGTCTTTGTGTAGTGTTCTTGTAGATGCTTCGCTTCGTGATTCAAGATGCTTTCAAGTACAGTATCTTCCGTGACATAAGCAATCAAGACCGCGACGCCGGTATAACTCACACACAAAAAAAGTGTGAAGCTAGCGAGGGCGACAAACAATTGTCGTTTGATACTGGTGTTGAGTTTTGCGAATATCATTCGGTGCTTTGTTGATCTGTTGGCTTTTTAAATTGGCGCAATCAATTGATAACCAAGATTATGTACAGTGCGTACCAGATCGTGTCCAGCAGCATTTTCGAGTTGCTTGCGTAAGCTGTAGATGTGCGATTTCAAAGCATCACTTTGAGGTGGGGCGTCGCCCCAGATTTCATGCAAGATGTGCGAGCGACTGACTGCATCTGGATATTTTTGTGCGAGTAGTAGCAGAATCTTAAAACCAACTTGGGTTAGTGCAAGGCTCCGATCCGCATAATCTGCGCGCATGTCGCGTACCAATAATCGTAAGCGGCCAATCTGAATTTCTTGTTTTAGATGTAATTGCTGTCGACGACTTAATGCTTCACAACGTAAAGCCACTTCCCGAAAATCGAATGGCTTGCTTAGGTAATCATCGGCACCCATTGAGAAGCCACGCGCCTTATCTTCAAATGCATCACGCGCGGTCAGCATTAATATGGGGACATTGCTAGGTGCTTGCGCTTTGATTTGTTGGCACACTTGAAAACCATCAATATCTGGCAAATTGAGATCGAGTAACACAACATCGAAATGTTCTTTGCTGGCGAGTTGTACAGCGAGCTTGCCTTCACTCGCAAAATCTACCTGCCACTGCAAGCCAGCCAAAAAATCACCTAGTTGCTTGGCGATGTGTGGATTATCTTCAACGATTAATAGCTTGAGTGGTTTCAAAGTGAATCAGATATTGGTAAAAGTGGTGGAGTAACTTAGTTGTACATTAAAGCGGATTGTATTAAAGAGAAGTTTGCTTTTTTATTGTAATCCAATTGCGAGATCGCTTTTTCAATTTTTGTTGATTGCTCAGCTAAGACCATTGATGCCCCAATTTTTGCGTTTTGTCGTAATGCTTGAGAAAATAAAATCGAAGCTGTTTAAGATGAAGATCTTGTGTTAAATCACTAGAATATATTTCTTAAGTTATTTTTAGAATGAATAATCACGTAAAGGTAAACATCATGTCGAGAAGCACTATCTTGGCTTTAACGCCAATTGCATTTGCTAGTTTTTTGCTGCTACAAGCGCCAATCAGTCTGGCGCAGAATCTTAATGGACTAAGCCAGTCTGCGGCTAGCGCAACACCAAGCACGCAGCAACTTGATCAGATCGCAAAGGGTTACTACAAAGCAGATCAACCAGGAGCGACGGTAATCGTCATCAAAGACGGCAAAGTTTTGCTGCGTAAAGCCTATGGTTTAGCCAATCTGAGTACCAAGGAAGCCTTGCAAGCGGATCATGTGATGCGCTTGGGGTCGATTACCAAACAATTTACCGCCGTCGCGATTTTGCAGTTAATCGAAGCTGGGAAAATAGCTTTGAATGACCCCGTAAGCAAGTTTTTCCCTGATTATCCTGTCAGTGGAAAACTGGTCACGATCGAGCATTTGTTGACCCATACCTCCGGCATTCCAAGTTACACCGGCAAGCCCGGTTTTATGGCGAAATCGATGACCGACATTAGCGTAAGCGAGATGGTCGATAGCTTTAAAAGTGATGCACTGGAATTTGAACCTGGAACTGCCTACAAATACAATAATTCCGGTTACTTCTTATTGGGTGCCATCATAGAAAAAGTCAGTGGTGAAACTTATGCGAATTATGTTGCCAAGCATATTTTCATGCCTCTGGACATGAATAACACCGCGCACGAAGGTCATGAGCGTAGTCGGCAAGCGCGTGCGCAAGGCTACTCTCAGCTTGGTGACGTGTTTGATCCAAGCATGAAGATCAGTATGACGCAGCCTTATGCTGCTGGCTCTATCGCTTCTACGGTGGATGATTTGGCGAAATGGGATGCGGCAATTACAGCGGGCAAATTATTAAAAGCAGATAGCTGGCAACGTGCATTTACTTCTTACAAACTGAAGAATGGGCAAGTCACAAATTATGCTTATGGTTGGGGCGTAGGGCAATTTGAAGGCCAAACAATGCTCTCGCATGGAGGCGGCATCCCTGGATTTTCGACTTATGCGCTGCGTTTACCGAAAGACAAGGTGTTTGTCGCCGTGTTACATAATGCTGATCGTGGATTGCCACAACCAGAAATGATTGCAACGCGTTTGGCGTCTGCCGCAATTGGCAAGCCGATTCCAGAATTTAAGGCGATCAGTGTCGATGAAAAAATCTTAGATCAGTATGTCGGTGTGTATAAGATTGACGATAAAAATCGTCGCTTCGTCACGCGTGAAGGCAATAAATTGGTGATGACTCGCACTGATGGTCCGCGCACCGAGTTGCAAGCTTACGCACAGAATGCTTTCTTTAAAGATCAAAACTCTTTACTGCGCGTTGAATTTAATCGTCAAGCGAATGGCGAAGTCAATGAAGCGGTGGTGTATCAAAACGGCGGTTCAGTAGCGCATCCCAAATTAAAAGAAGCACTGCCTCAGCCGCCAAAAGTGGTCGAGATGACGGCTGAGCAGTTTGCGGTATTTGAAGGTGACTATCAGATACAAGCGAATTTTATTTTGAATGTGCGACGCGAAGGAAATCGCTTCATTACACAAGCTACGGGGCAAGGCCCAGTCGGTATTGTCGCCATAGGTGCTGATACTTTTAGCGCGGCAGAAGTTGGTGCGCAATTGAAATTTGAAAAAGATGCGGATGGCAAAGTGACGCAATTAATTTTGAATCAAGGTGGTCGCGCGATTCCTGCCAAGAAAATTAAATAAGCGCCACATTGATGTTTGAAAATTCCCTGTCCCGTTTGGGGCGTCCATGGGACAGGGATTTTTTTAGACTGGATCGCAGATGGAGTAACTAGATTTCTAAGCGGCAAAAGCCGCTTAGGATTTATTTGGAATTGCTTCGGTAGGAGGTTTTTTCACGACCAATAATTGATCAATCCTAAATTGATCAATATCGACTACTTCAAATTTATAATCCCCAACCATGACAAAGTCGGTGCGCTTAGGAATTTTTCTCAGCATAGTCATCATGAAGCCCGCGATGGTTTCGTAATTGCCACTCTCCGGTAAGTCGTCTATATCGAGGGCGCGGCATACATCTTCTATCGTGGTTGCACCATCGATCAGCCAAGATTGATCATCGCGACGCACGATTTGATCTTCTAAATAAGGATGCACCATGCCATCCATTAAGGTGCTTAAGACATCGTTTAAGGTAATGATACCGACTACTAGTGCGTATTCATTTAAGATCACCGCAAAGTCTTCTCGCGTGGCTTTAAATTGCTCTAACATTTCCGACAGCGTGAGTGAATCGGGTACCACTAATGCGGTGCGCAGCGACAACTCCTGCACCTTAGAGAAGGCTTGATTGGTCAAGATGCGTTTGAGGATGTCTTTAGATTCGACATAGCCAACGACTTTATCAATTTGCCCATCACAGACTAGGAACTTGGTGTGTGGATGTTCGGCGATTTTTTGTCGTATGCTTTCCTCATTATCTTGCAAGCTCAAATAGACGATGCTATCGCGTTGTGACATCGCAGAGGGAACAGTGCGGCTCTCGAGTTCAAAAACATTGCCTATCATATCGTGTTCGCGGGTTTGTAAAATGCCAGCCTCGGCACCCGCATTGACGACTGCATGAATTTCGTCAGATGTGATTTGATCGTCACGTTCGGTCGGTAAATTAAAGCTTGTAAAAATTAAATTCGATAAGCCATTGAATATCCACACCAAAGGTTTGAATAATTTAACGCACAACATCATAGGTGCGACAACAAACATCGCTACGCTTTCGGGCGCAACCATCGCCAGCTTTTTCGGCATCAGATCGGCAAGTAGAATAAATATTGAAGTAACGAAGATGAATGAACTCAAAAAACTCAAAGTATCAATCCAGCTCGCTTCACCAAATAGGGATTGAAATAGTTTAGCGAAGTAGGGCGTTAAGGATTGTTCACCTAAAATACCACCCAAAATCGCAATAGCATTTAGCGCGATTTGTACTACCGTAAAAAAATGTCCGGGTTCTTGTTGCAGCGCCAACACTTTGCTGGCGCGCAAATCGCCATCGGCTTCTAAAATTTGTAGTTTGACTTTACGCGCTGCGGCGAGCGCGATTTCTGACATAGAGAAAAAGCCACTGATCGCTACCAGTAGCAAGATAACCAAGAGATGATCAAATAATGCCATGTTGCCTCCATTAATGATGGTAAACATCATAGCCGAGCTTAGGGTAAAACTGGAAATACTTCTGTGCGGCTTGGAGTAGCTCTTATTGGCTTGGTGTTGGGCTAGTGTTGGCTTAGCTCAAGCTGGAGCGAGAAAGTAGGCTGATACAGAATTTAGAATGAAGATTTGCCTTGCTGAATGATGGTTTGTTCCGCCCAATGTTTGGCGCTGTCAAAATCGTTAAAGAAATGCTGCAAGCCAATCCGATGATACGTCGATTTAAGTAAATCTTTGCCATCGACATCATCAGCTGCGACGATGATGTTTTCTATGCAGTGCAGTTGATTGCGACTAAATTGGATCGCTCGTGCGATGCGATCAATTGCATCGCCAGGACACAAGATCGATTCATGCACGATGGTGATCGCTATGTATGGATGTACAGCAGAAAATTGACTAGCGAGCGGCAAGGCTTGCACGGCCCAGTACTCGATTAGCTCGCGATTCCAAGGCCCAGTCAATTCTGTGATGAGAAGTTGCCCTTCGATCCAAACTCGAAACTTACCGTGCGGGCGAAAAATAGCATTCATGCAAATCCTAAGCGCTGATTCCCATTGAACCAGCGCGACGATTAGTGTTTTATTGCAAATACTAGAATTGTAAGTCCAAAAGTTTGAATCACCCCTTCGTCAAAAGATAAATTTGGTTAAATCGTCGACGTTTACTGGTTCAAATAAGCCAATTACTTTTTGTCGCTGCTCGATTTTGCGACCGGCTTGGCACCAGACAAGATTGCCACTGCGGACAAGGTTGTCTGCGCGGCATTTAAGCCCAACAAAAAGTCTTTATCTGAATAAGTTGAGTACACATCGCTGGGTTGGTGCCAGTTCGGATTCCAACCTGCACCGATATGCATACCGCGCTCATTTTCGCGCAACGAGATCGCAGGGACTAAATCCATAAACGGCACCGAATCGGTGTTGGTCATATGAAATCCAACAGCGGCCGGGTAGTTAGTCGCATATTTATCATTCGCCGCGCGGAAGAACCATGCCAACTTCGCTGCGCCTTCTGCCTGTTTTGCCGTCGATTGAAATTCGATATTGACGTCTGCTTCGGCTCTTTGTTCTTTTGGCGAAACGTAGATTGGTTTGCCATCTGCGCCCAATACTGGCTTACCATGTTCATCTAATTTTTCGATTGGCATACCATGATCCCACAGCATCATATCGTGCTGTATCATGCCCAGCCATTTTGGTTCGGGATATTTACCCGAGCCTTTTGGTGATTCAATACCTTGCAAATCTTTACGTTGTGCGACATAGGCATAAGCGCCATTTAAGCCACTTTCTTCATTATTCCAAAAAACAAAGCGTATCGATTTGTCGGTTTCAATTCCCGGTGCACTAAATATTCTGGCGAGCTCCATGACCAAGGCGGTTCCAGATCCATTGTCATTGGCAGCTTCGCCGAAGCCGATGCCATCAAAATGTGCGCCGACGATATACATTTCGTCGGGATTGGTTTTGCCTATTTTTGTGCAGTACACATTCTCGCGTTGTGAAGTGCCGACCGGAGTTTGTTCTGCATTTAAGGCACGTAATTTTTCATTTGGCTGCAGTAGCGGGTCGGTATTGACTCCAGTTTTTGCACGTTTGCCAAACAGCGTGCTACCACCTTGTCCTGGTGCACCGCCCAAGCCACCACTAGGAATCACATTGCGGCGCGGTGCAGGAGCCGCTCCCGGTGTGGCGGGTGCTGCTTGTGTATAGTCAAATTGCATGCGCTCGGTGTTGGTACAACCGTAGGATTTGAGTTGGGCTTCTATCCAATCCAAAGCACGACGATTGCGTTCTGTGCCCTGACGACGATCGCCAAATTCGGTCAATGATTTGATCGTCGCCTTGTATTTTTCTAATTCCAATTGCCGCACCATCGTCACCACAAAATCATCTTGTTTGAGCGCGCTGCCTTGCAAAATCTCCAGCGATTGTGCTTGTGCAAAGCCGATCGAACTAGCGCCGCATAAAGCACTAACCAAGGTAGTGCAGATTAATTTTTGCGAAAAGTGCATGGAAGTCTCCTCTGTTTGGCTTGTGTGATTGTTATTTTCTGTTATTGGCGAAAGTGGATGCTGATCGCTAGACTTTGATTGGTGAGATCATTGAAAGTTCGCCGAAAATTCGATACAACCAGTGTAAAACCCATCCGTCGAACTCGGCAATATTTTTAGTGGTAGACAAAGCGCTACGGTTTTATTTAATTGCAGCGACACAGAACTTTTGCATAAGCAAATAGTTATTCTATTGTTTTGAATTTGAGTTGATTTCGTTATCATCGCCGCTTCTGAATGAAATCCAGCCCCTAAGCCAATATGAAAATCCGTCATATCGATCTTGATGATAGAAGCATTAATCCAGAGCACGAAGCGCTGGCATTGCCTCCTATCGAATACGAAGTGACGCATGCGCATGAGCATCCGATTTTGCGGATATTGAGTTATGCAGTGGTAGCGATCTTGCTCGGCTTAGTTGTGTACTTGGTGTTTCGCTTGTTTTTCGGTGGTAATGAACAAACCGGCATGGCGCTGATAACGCAAACCTTATACGATCCTTTGTTTTGGAGTGCCGTTGGCGTTGGGTTCTTAGCACAAGTGATTGATGGTGCATTGGGTATGGCTTACGGTATTACTTCAAGCAGCTTTTTGCTCGCCGCAGGTGCGCCACCGGCGTTAGCGAGCGGCGCAACGCATTTGGCCGAGGTATTCACGACAGGCGTGTCGGGCGTGGCGCATTTAAAAATGGGTAACGTGAATAAGAAATTATTCTTTGGCTTACTCGTGCCGGGTATTATCGGTGCGCTGGTTGGTACTTATATTTTGAGTAGTATTGATGGTAAAGCGCTCAAGCCCTATATCAGTTTGTATCTTCTATTGATGGGCGTTTACGTAATTAGTAAAGCCTTTCGTCAAATCAAAGCCAAGTCTGATATCAATACGAAAAAGGTGGTTCCACTCGCATTCTTTGGCGGATTAATGGATACCACAGGCGGTGGCGGTTGGGGACCAATCGTGACAACCTCATTGGTAGGTTCAGGACAAGACCCACGTACCACGATTGGTACGGTCAATTTTGCCGAGTTCTTTTTAACCATCGTGGTCGCCGCGTCGTTCTTTTCTATTTTGGATCACACGGTATGGATCTTAGTCGCAGGTTTAGCCTTGGGTGGCTTAGTGGCTGCGCCTTTTGCTGCATTTGTTACCAAGCACTTAAAAGCAAAGACTTTGTTGATCTTGGTCGGCAGTTTAATCAGCTTGGTCAGCGTGTTTAATTTGTATCAGGCATTTATCAAGTAGTTGATGATGCATACGATAGCGATATCGGGTAGTCGCTACAATTAAAGCATCTCTAATTTGATCTGCTAGCTTGTTCGGAAACTTGTTGTGATGTTGATGGGCATGTACTGTTTATGCCCATCACACATTCACTTTATTACTTCTGTTTTTTAGCGATGTCTCTTTACTTAATCATCTCTTTTTTTAATCGATCTTCCAATCGCAGCATTCCAGTCTGCGCATAATTTACACAGGCTTGTGTGTCGGCAAGCGGTTTTGTACCATCCAAACGAGCCATCAGATCACTCGCTGTGCCATGGCCGGTGATTAGAATATCGCAGGCCGTCTTCGCTACGCGTTGACTACTTTCGCGCAGCGCATTTGCCAAAGAATCGGGTGCGGAATAGCGATAAGTCGCATCAGAAATAGATCCTAAACTATCGGCAAACACGAGATTCTTGCAAACAGATTTCTCGCACTCTTGCCAAGTCCAACCCGAGCCACCAGGCGCATGACCCGCCATGGGCAAGTGTTGAATCTTTTTATCACCGATGACGATCGTACCCGCATCCTTAAACGCATGCACATTCGCAACCGGATCAAAGCCAGATAATTCATCAAATTGCGGATCACGACGATCATTCTTGCCCGATTTCAGAACATCGACGATATTGCTGCGACTCAATACCTTCGCCCCAGTTGCGGCTTGCATGCTAGCCAAACCACCCATGTGATCATGGTGCTCATGTGTGATCAAAATCGTTTTGATGTCACTCAGTTTGACACCCAAAGATAGAATGTTTTGCCGCACCGCTTCCGACGCTTTTTGCGGTGCGCTATCAATCAAGACATGACCGTTCGGTGTCGCGATTAACACGACGCTGATCCCGCATGTGCCGACATACCAAGTATTGCCATAAATCCGACGCGCATGGGTAGGCTCGTTCCAATCATCGAGCGATTTGCAAGCTGCTGGTGCAGACGCTAGTTTTGGCTCGCTTGGCATTTTGATGGCGATTCTGTTGGCGTTTGCTGTTTGGGTAAGGCTGAGAAGGGCGATGCTAGTGATCAGTAAGAGAGGGCGGATTTGAAAATTCATTGGATTTTTGTTTGACCGTTTTGGGTGGGTTAATTTCGTAGGGTGGGGCACAGCTTCATCGTGCCTACGTGTTACGGTTGAAAGAGGTGAAAATATATCGAAGAAAAGAATATTGCCGTGATTCGAAAAGCACGATCCGCTTGAGCACAAAAAGCGTGCCCATCCTACAGGGCTAAAATTTATTTGATCGTTGATGACCTCATTATTTCCATAATTTCATTTTCAGCAAGTCCCTTTATTTCGACAAGATTGCCACGACTATTATTAACATAAGTAAAGTAAATTTTGATGTAATGTTTTTTATCTAAGGGGATTGCATAGATTGCGATGCCTGACTCATTTTCAAAACCATACTCAAGCCAATTTAAATTTCCCAAATGTTTTATAGAAAAATTTTGAGGCAAGTCGACTCGTAGTAGTGGCCTGCCTTTTTCAAGTTTTTCTTTGTTCGATGCATCATAAAACCGGATTGCATTTTGAGTGATTATTTCTCGCAGATCATCTGCCTTAGCAATTTCTAACTCTGGATTTGCAAGTGCAAAAACTGCTACTCGCATTTGCATTGCACCTACAGAACCGGGGTGCATGATTTTTTTGAACTCCCAATATTTATTAACTATTTGATAGCCAGTTGTTTCCTGCAATGCAGGTTCAGTATTTGAGTCAACGAAATCAATCAAAGGAAATTGAGGGAATTCCTTACTTTCTTGTTTAGGAACATCAATGCTAAGCCTTTTTCCATAAAGGTCTAGTTCAATTTTTTTGAGTTTATCGCTAGATGCATTAACTGAAGGATATGCTAACACGCTAGTTGTTAAAAAGAGTGATCCTAGTAAGCAATTCTTTAAATACAATAAAGTGTTGGTTTTCATCTGATTTTCCACTTCTAATATTCACAAGGTAAGTTACGGTTGAGAAAGGTGAAAATATATCGAAGAAAAAATATTGCCGTGGTCCGCAGAGCGCAATCCGCGTGGGCACAGAAAGCATACCCACTCTACAAGTCTCTCGATGTTAAGTGATCCAAATATTCACCTGTTGGAGAATTTTCCAATGTCCACTTTCTTTTGATAGTAAGAAAAGATCTCCAGCGCCATATTGCCCACTCGACGAGGTTGATAGCAGCACTAAAGCTTGTTTTTTCTCTTTATCTATACCAACACGTGAAAAGGTGATTAAGCTTTGCGATTTTGGAAACTGGCGTTTGAAATTTTTCCATCTTTCTTGTAATTTGATTGACTCATCAAACAGTTGCAGGTAACTTTTTTCTGAAAGTGTAAAGAGTCTTTTACTGGGCGACGTAACTGTTCTTGGGATTTTGAAGTGCTGAACTTTTTCTCCGACATCTAGAAAATCAGAAATTACAGATGTTGTCGCGGCTGGTAGGAGCTTACTTATCTTCTTTGTTTTTACTGTCAACAAGCTTTGTGATAAAGATCTCGTTGTTGTTAATATGATGGGGTTTGAATTATCTGAATTTTCCTTTAATAGTTCATCAATGAGACCTACATAGACACTTATTTCTTCCGTCCTTATTTGTGCGGATGCAGGTTTGGAGATAAAGAGTTCCAATAGGAGAATACATAGAATGAAGAATACCGAGAATTGACGCATTTTAATGTGCCTCTTCCCAATTCAACCCCACGCCCACTTCGGCCAATAGCGGCACCTTCAACTCAGCCACCCCAGCCATTAACTCCGGCAATTTGCGCTTCACCAATTCCAATTCATCAGCCACCACTTCCAACACCAATTCATCATGCACTTGCATAATCATTTTGGATTGCAAACCATCAGTCTCTAACCAAGTCTGCACCGCTATCATCGCAAGCTTAATCAAATCCGCCGCCGTGCCTTGCATAGGGGCGTTAATCGCTGCACGTTCTGCGCCTTGGCGGCGTGGGCCGTTGGGGCTGTTGATTTCTGGTAGCCAGAGGCGGCGACCGAAGACCGTTTCTACGTAGCCGTGGGCTTTGGCTTGGAGTCGGGTATCGGCCATGTATTGGGCGACGCCTGGGTAGCGTTGGAAATACTTATCGATGTAGCTTTGCGCGGCGTTGCGTTCTATGCCTAAATTAC
Organism: Affinundibacterium macrobrachii; assembly: GCF_014652415.1. Lineage (GTDB taxonomy): Bacteria > Pseudomonadota > Gammaproteobacteria > Burkholderiales > Burkholderiaceae_D > Undibacterium > Undibacterium macrobrachii. The sequence continues at coordinate 6,562 of NZ_BMYT01000003.1, read as the reverse complement.
CGGCCAAACCAAAGGCGCTCATGCCGTAGATTAGGCCGAAGTTAATTACTTTGGCGTAGCGTCGTTGTTCGCTCGTGACTTCAGCTAATGGCACACCAAAAATCTCTGATGCGGTGGCTCTATGCACGTCTTCGCCATCGGCAAAGGCTTTGAGCAAACTCGCGTCGCCCGAGATGTGCGCCATGATGCGTAATTCGATTTGGGAATAATCGGCCGAGACGATGCTATTGCCCGGTGCAGCGACAAAAGCTTCGCGGATGCGGCGGCCTTCGGCGGTGCGCACGGGAATGTTTTGTAAGTTAGGATCATTCGATGCCAAGCGACCTGTGACCGCTACCGCTTGCGCGTAGTTGGTGTGGACGCGACCCGTTTCGCTGTTGACCATTTTCGGTAGCTTGTCGGTGTAGGTCGATTTGAGTTTGGCGAGGCCACGGTATTCCAACAGCACTTTGGGCAATGGGTAATCCTCGGCCAGTTTTTGCAAAACTTCTTCATCGGTCGATGGTGCGCCTGATGGTGTTTTTTTGACGACGGGGAGGCCGAGTTTGCCGAAGAAAATTTCACCGAGTTGTTTGGGTGAATTTAAGTTAAATGGTTGTTCTGCTAGTTCGTAGGCTTTTTGTTCCAGCTCTAATAAGCGATTGCCGATTTCATGCGATTGGGTGGCGAGTAAATCACGATTGATCAAGACGCCATTGCGTTCTATTTTTTGTAAAACGACTGATGTCGGTAATTCGATCTTGACGTAAATGAAGCGCAGTTTGTCGTAAGGTTCGACTTGTGGCCACATCGCTTGATGCAATTGCAAAGTGATGTCGGCGTCTTCCGCAGCGTAGGCGGTGGCGCGTTCAATCTCCACTTGATCAAAACCAATTTGTGATGCACCTTTGCCGCAGACTTCTTCAAAGCTAATCGTTTTGCGTTCTAAGTGGCGTAGCGCGAGGCTATCCATGTCGTGCGATTTGTGGGATTCAAATACATAAGATTGCAGCAAAGTGTCGTGCAGAATGCCGCGTAAATGCACGCCGTGATTAGCGAAAATGTGCGTGTCATATTTGAGGTTTTGTCCGACTTTGGCTTTGCTGGCATCTTCTAACCATGCCTTCATTTTGCCTAAAACGAATTCACGACTTAATTGCTCTGGTGCGCCCGGATAATTGTGTGCGAGCGGAATATAGGCAGCAATGCCAGCTTCGCAGCACAAAGAAATCCCGACCATTTGTGCGTTCATCGGTTCTAGCGAGGTGGTTTCGGTATCGACTGAGGTGAGGGCGGCTTGATTGATTTTGTCTAACCATACATCAAGCTGAGCTTCGGTCAAGATCGTTTCGTATTGGGTGATGGCGGGTGCAGCTGGAATCGTGACAGGCGCTTTGCTTGCCGCAGAATCGCTAGCAGCATCTTCGCCAAATAATCCACCTTGCGCAGGTGCTGCTTTGGCTGGCGCAGAACCGGCTACCGGATCAACGCCAAATTCACGTAATAAACTCTTGAAGCCTTGGTGCTGCAAGAACGCGATCATTTCTTCGCGATTTTCTTCTTTCGCCTTGAGCGATTCATCGATGGAAATATGATGTCCGGCTAGATCGCAGTTGGTTTTTACCGTAATTAAGACGCGGCCTTGTGGCAACCAATCTAAGGCAGCGCGCAGATTGTCGCCGACCACACCTTTGATCTTGTCTGCATTGGCGATTACGCCATCTAAGCTATCGTATTCGGTTAGCCATTTCACCGCTGTTTTCGGGCCGCACTTGGTTACGCCGGGGACGTTATCAACGGTGTCGCCGATCAAGGTTAAATAGTCGATGATGCGATTCGGTGGTACGCCGAATTTGGCGAGTACACCCGCTTCATCGAGTTTTTCATTACTCATGGTGTTGATCAAGGTGACGTTGGCATTCACCAATTGCGCCAAATCTTTATCGCCGGTGGAGATGATGGTGTTCATGCCGCGTGCCGTGGCTTCGACCGCGAGCGTGCCGATCACATCATCGGCCTCGACACCTTCCACCATCAAGATCGGCCAACCCATTGCTGCGACTGCTTGATGAATTGGTTCGATTTGTAAGCGCAAATCGTCTGGCATCGGTGCGCGCTGTGCTTTATATTCTGGATAGAGATCGTCGCGGAAGGTCTTGCCCTTGGCATCAAACACACAAGCCATGTAAGCTGCGGGATAATCTTGGCGCAGCTTACGCATCATATTGACCATGCCATGTATCGCGCCAGTCGGTTCACCGCGCATATTGCGCAAATCAGGTAGGGCGTGGAATGCGCGGTATAAATAGCTAGAGCCGTCGACTAATAACAGAGTTTTTTGCATAAGGATTTGGGTATGAATGACAGCGGAAAAAGAATTTTAAAATTGCGCCAGATAACGGACAAAGACAAGGCAACCGCCTTGAAGGCACGTGAGTCATGGCATATGTTCACGATTATGGCAGAGTTTATCGAATCTACCGAACGTCTGTCGGCACTCGGTCCCGCTGTTACAATCTTTGGTTCTGCCCGAATTAAGCCTGAGAATCCGTATTATCAACAATGCGTCGATGTCGCGAAACGATTATCCGATGAAGGTTTTGCGGTGATTTCTGGTGGTGGTCCTGGCATCATGGAAGCTGCCAATCGTGGCGCTTTTGAAGGAGCTTCTGCATCGGTTGGTTTAAATATTGAATTGCCACACGAGCAAAAAACCAATCCTTGGCAAAATATTTCCTTAAATTTTCGTCATTTTTTTGCGCGTAAAGTGTCGTTCGTGAAGTATGCCGATGCGTATATTATTTTCCCCGGTGGTTTCGGTACCATGGATGAATTGATGGAAGTGCTAACCTTGATCCAAACCGGAAAAAGTAAGCGCATACCAGTAATTTTGGTAGGCACTGGTTTTTGGCAGGGATTTTTAGATTGGATTCGTTCGCAAATGGCTGATATGGGTTTGATTGAAGATAAGGATTTGAATTTGGTACAAGTGATCGATGAGCCAGCAAATATTGTCGACGCGATTTTTGCGTTTTATGAAGCGCATGATATTGAACCATCGGACGAAGAACGCCAACGCATGTTGTATCTGTAAGGTATTTGAAAACACGCTGTATGCACGAAACTAACTTTAGCGTGAACACCAGTGAGACATTGCATACAAACTTTTCACCAATATGATTTAGTTGTTGGCGTGTTTTTATAAAAAGTGTGCGATGGTGAACGCTGGTGAAACATCATCGCACGACTTTCCTGCTAAGGACGCTCGGGCTTTGTTACAATGCTGGGCAATTGTCCGCATTTCTATTGAATCTAAAGTGAAAATCATGAAAAGTTCATCGACCTCTGTTTCCAGCCTTTCCAGCCTTATTGCGACTTTTGTGATGGCCTGTTTTGCTATTTCGGCACCAGCAACTGTGTTAGCGCAAGAAAAGACGGCACCTCCACCACCAAAATTAGAAAAATTGGAAGAAGGTCCAGATTCTGATATTAAATTGATTAAGCAAGAAAGTAATAAGTTAAAAACCGTTGAGCGTAAAGATAACGGTAAAGTAACTGAAGTCCAGGTCCGTACTGGCAAAAGCACCTACACGGTGAAACCAAATAATGCGCCGAAAGGCACCCCAGAAGGTGATGCTAATCGCGCAGCGCAATGGAAAGTAATGGAATTCGGCGGCAAGAAAGAGACTAAAGAAGTCGAATCTTTACCTGTGTTATCACCAGGCCCTTACTCTACTTCAAAGACTGGTTCTACCAAATCAGTAGCGCCTCCAGCAGCGAAAGCTGCATCGACTCCCGCTTCTGCAAATGCAGCGAGCGCAGCGTCGGCTTCGATGCCGGCAGAGAAAAAATAAGGGTAACTCTACTTTTCCAAATGTCCTTGTGATGCTTGGCAACGATCAATGATCTTTCACAATGAATGCCTGGCATGACTTGTGATGGCGGTATCGTGTTCGTGTCTTTGCTAACGAAGAATTGGCGTTGTTAGAGATCCTATCATTGATAGTGGATAGACATGGCTGTATTTACATCGGTAACATTGGAAGATCTTGCGCCTTGGATGACGCAATTCCCGCTTGGTAAGGCGTTGAACATACGTGGTATTGCTTCTGGCATTGAAAACAGTAATTTTTTTATTGATACAGAGCAGGGCGAATATGTTCTGACTATTTTCGAAAATTTGAATTTCGAGCAATTGCCGTTTTACTTGAAATTAATGCGTCATTTGGCAGACCGTGGTGTGTTGGTGCCAGCACCAATTGCGAATGCGGATGGTGAGTTATGCGTTGCATTGCATGGTAAGCCTGCAGCGATTGTGAGCAAACTTAATGGCAGCTCGCAAATGGAGCCGCAGCCTGTGCACTGTGCTGAAGTCGGTACGATGCTGGCGCGTATGCATTTGGCAGGACGTGATTTTACGATTCATCAAGCTAACTTGCGCTCGCTTGACTGGTGGCAGTTAACTGTACCCAAAGTGTTGGGATTTTTATCCGCTGAGAATCGACAATTGATGCAAGATGAAATCGCATTCCAATCTGCATTTGCATTGACTCCAACATATAAGGCATTGGCAACTGGGCCAGTACATGCGGATTTGTTTCGCAATAATGTGATGTTTGATGGCGAGCAATTAACCGGATTCTTCGATTTTTATTTTGCTGGCTGTGATACTTGGTTGTTTGATGTGGCGGTGACGATTAATGATTGGTGTATTGATTTAGTGAGTGGCGAGTTAGATATGACACGCGTGCAAGCGATGTTAAATGCCTATCATGCAGTTCGACCATTTACCGCCGAAGAATCGCAAGCCTGGCAAGCGATGTTGCGCGCCGCTGCTTTCCGGTTTTGGCTTTCGCGTGTGTATGATTTTTATCAGCCGCGCGATGCAGAAATGTTGACACCACATGATCCTACACATTTTGAACGTATTTTACGTTTGCGCATTTCGCAGCCAGTTCCAGCCTTGCCACAAGCTTGAGTCTTGATTCTGGAAATTCAAACATAGAATTGATTTAGCGTAGTTTAGTGTAGATATAAAGCCGATAAAGCGTGTTGTTAAAGTAACGATAGAAAAGACAAATGAATACACCGATGCCCAAAGCGGGTTTGCAATGGATACAGCAAGGTTTTCAGACATTCAAAAAGCATCCATTTGAATTGCTGTTTATGTTTTTTGGTTTGATCTTTTTTAATCTTGGCCTCAGCTTAATACCTTATCTTGGTAGTTTCTTACCTTTTATTTTTGGTCCTGTGTTGGGCATGGGCATCATGCATGCTTGTCGAGATATTGATCAGGCTAAGCCAATTGCAACTGGTTCTTTATTGATCGTGTTTCGTTCACCAGCGCTCAAACCTTTATTGGTTTTGGGCTGCTTGTACACGATGGCTTTGGTCGGATCCTTAGCTTGTTCGATACCCGTTGATGATGGCGCACTTTGGAATTATTTAACCGATCCTTCTAAAGCAGATCAAAAAGCCTTAGTGAAGTCGAATATCGGATGGGGTATGTTGACCTTTTTCGCTGTGTATACACCGGCAGCGATGGGTTTTTGGTTTGGTGCACCCTTGATCATGTGGCATGGGATGGGCGTGGCGAAGGCGATTTTCTATAGCTTTTTTGCAGTCTGGCGTGCGCGTCGCGCATTCATGGTTTATTTATTGGCTTGGTGCGGTATTTTAAGTTTCGTGGCTTTGCTAGTTGCGCTGAGTGGTGGTGCGCTTGGCATTCTTATGCTGCCGGTCATGTTGATGATTTCTTTGGTGATGTACTGCACTTTTTATTTTAGTTACACGGCGGTGTTTAGCCGTGATCAACTTGTTTGATTTTCATATTTTCAGATTCTTAGATTCTTCTCTTTTTCGATTTTGTCCTTTTATAGTAAAAATGCCGGAGTGAACTGAACCCCAATAGTTGGACACCAACTATTGGGGTTTTTTAATGACTAAAAATACAGATGAGTTCAAATACCAAGTAGTGCAAGAGTACTTGGGTGGGGCGATGGGGTACGCTTCGTTGGGCAAGAAATACAACTTGGATGGCGATATGATCAGGCGCTGGGTTGGTTGGTACCGAGCGCACGGTATTGAAGGGATCAGAAAGAAATTCACGCATTACAGTGCCGAATTCAAATAGTCTGTGCTAACCCACATATGGGACAATGCTCTATCCTATGGTCAAGCCGCAGCACACTTCAATATTCGCAACCCAGGCATTCTTGCGCAATGGATTCGCCTTTATCGCGAAGGTGGGCTTGACGCTCTACAACCACGTCGCAAAGGAAGACCCCGATCTATGTCAGCTCCAGTCACTAAGCCAAGTAAAGATCAGGAACCAATACCGCTCTCTCAAGAAGCACTACTCAAAGAGCTCAATCATTTGCGCCTAGAAAATGCATACCTAAAAAAGTTGCAAGCCTTAGTTCAGGCAAAGCAGAAACTAGCGCAAGAGAGAAAGCGCAAATAGTCGATGAACTAAGGTAGCAATATCCGATCACACAGGTTCTCAAGGTAGTTGGTATGGCACGCAGTACGTTTTACTACCAACGCAAACAATCGCGTCTCGACGACAAGTATGACGCGATCA